>NZ_CP068241.1:0-2445000 GCF_016743055.1 Staphylococcus sp. 11-B-312 | reverse complement strand
CTAGTATGTTGGCTTAGAAGCAGCCATCATTTAAAGAGTGCGTAATAGCTCACTAGTCGAGTGATACTGCGCCGAAAATGTACCGGGGCTAAACATATTACCGAAGCTGTGGATTGTCCGTAGGACAATGGTAGGAGAGCGTTCTAAGGGCGTTGAAGCATGATCGCAAGGACATGTGGAGCGCTTAGAAGTGAGAATGCCGGTGTGAGTAGCGAAAGACGGGTGAGAATCCCGTCCACCGATTGACTAAGGTTTCCAGAGGAAGGCTCGTCCGCTCTGGGTTAGTCGGGTCCTAAGCTGAGGCCGATAGGCGTAGGCGATGGATAACAGGTTGATATTCCTGTACCACCATGAATCGTTTTAAGCGATGGGGGACGCAGTAGGATAGGCGAAGCGTACGATTGGATTGTACGTCCAAGCAGTAAGACTGAGTGTTAGGCAAATCCGGCACTCATAAGGTCAAGCTGTGATGGGGAGAGGAAATTGTTTCCTCGAGTCGTTGATTTCACACTGCCGAGAAAAGCCTCTAGCTAGATTTATGGTGCCCGTACCGCAAACCGACACAGGTAGTCAAGATGAGAATTCTAAGGTGAGCGAGCGAACTCTCGTTAAGGAACTCGGCAAAATGACCCCGTAACTTCGGGAGAAGGGGTGCTCTTTAGGGTTCACGCCCAGGAGAGCCGCAGTGAATAGGCCCAAGCGACTGTTTATCAAAAACACAGGTCTCTGCTAAACCGTAAGGTGATGTATAGGGGCTGACGCCTGCCCGGTGCTGGAAGGTTAAGAGGAGTGGTTAGCTTCTGCGAAGCTACGAATCGAAGCCCCAGTAAACGGCGGCCGTAACTATAACGGTCCTAAGGTAGCGAAATTCCTTGTCGGGTAAGTTCCGACCCGCACGAAAGGCGTAACGATTTGGGCACTGTCTCAACGAGAGACTCGGTGAAATCATAGTACCTGTGAAGATGCAGGTTACCCGCGACAGGACGGAAAGACCCCGTGGAGCTTTACTGTAGTCTGATATTGAAATTCGGTACAGCTTGTACAGGATAGGTAGGAGCCTTAGATACGTGAGCGCTAGCTTACGTGGAGGCGTTGGTGGGATACTACCCTCGCTGTATTGGATTTCTAACCCGCACCATTAATCATGGTGGGAGACAGTGTCAGATGGACAGTTTGACTGGGGCGGTCGCCTCCTAAAGAGTAACGGAGGCGCTCAAAGGTTTCCTCAGAATGGTTGGAAATCATTCATAGAGTGTAAAGGCACAAGGAAGCTTGACTGCGAGACTTACAAGTCGAGCAGGGTCGAAAGACGGACTTAGTGATCCGGTGGTTCCGCATGGAAGGGCCATCGCTCAACGGATAAAAGCTACCCCGGGGATAACAGGCTTATCTCCCCAAGAGTTCACATCGACGGGGAGGTTTGGCACCTCGATGTCGGCTCATCGCATCCTGGGGCTGTAGTCGGTCCCAAGGGTTGGGCTGTTCGCCCATTAAAGCGGTACGCGAGCTGGGTTCAGAACGTCGTGAGACAGTTCGGTCCCTATCCGTCGTGGGCGTAGGAAATTTGAGAGGAGCTGTCCTTAGTACGAGAGGACCGGGATGGACATACCTCTGGTGTACCAGTTGTCGTGCCAACGGCATCGCTGGGTAGCTATGTATGGACGGGATAAGTGCTGAAAGCATCTAAGCATGAAGCCCCCCTCAAGATGAGATTTCCCAACTTCGGTTATAAGATCCCTCAAAGATGATGAGGTTAATAGGTTCGAGGTGGAAGCATAGCGATATGTGGAGCTGACGAATACTAATCGATCGAAGACTTAATCAAATTTAAAAGTTTTGTTGGTTAAACTAAATTTTACTTACAATCTAGTTTTGAGTGTATAAATTTTATACATGACATTGTCTGGTGACTATAGCAAGGAGGTCACACCTGTTCCCATGCCGAACACAGAAGTTAAGCTCCTTAGCGCCGATGGTAGTCGGACTTACGTTCCGCAAGAGTAGGACGTTGCCAGGCAATCAAGACCCGAAAGGGTCTTT
This sequence comes from Staphylococcus sp. 11-B-312, assembly GCF_016743055.1. NCBI lineage: Bacteria > Bacillati > Bacillota > Bacilli > Caryophanales > Staphylococcaceae > Staphylococcus > Staphylococcus sp. 11-B-312. Next base: position 2,442,960 of record NZ_CP068241.1, on the reverse strand, counting down.
TTTTTACGTAAAAGGAGCTTAACTTCCCAGTTCGAAGAACTGCAAACTGACAAAAGAAAACGTTTGAAGCTGACGAAGTAAACGAGAGACGAAATGAGCTTACAAGCGGTAAGTGAGTGAGGAAAGCGTGAAATAGTAAAAGGAATGCATGAGCAAAAACTCATGCATAAGTACCGCTATCTCAATAAATTGAGAGTGGTACTTTACGAGCGCTTGCCTGAAGTCAGGAAAGCTGCTTAGCGCCGAAGGTAGCTGACTTACGTTCCGCAAGAGTAGGTAAAGAGGAATACATGAGCTAAAGCTCATGCATAAGTCACACTATTCCAATAACATATAAATTCATAAGATATATAAGTGTCAAAGGTAAAAATTAAAATTAAGAAGTGTGACTTTACAGGCAAGTAAATAGGATGCGATGAGCCGAGACCGAAAGGGTCTTTTTTTTACATAAAAGGAGCTTAACTTCCAGTTCGAAGAACTGCAAACTGACAAAAGAAAGCGTTTGAAGCTGACGAAGTAAACGAAAGACGAAATGAGCTTACAAGCGGTTAGTGAGTGAGGAAAGCGTGAAATAGTAAAAGGAATGCATGAGCTAAAGCCCATGCATAAGTCACAGTATTTCAATAACATATAAATTTATAAGAAATATAAAAGTCGAACTATCAATAATATATACTAGACTGTCAGTGTTTTGATTAGTGCGTCTGTATGTTCTTTGAGTTGGGATATCGGAATACCACCGAAACCTAGAATAAATTTAACTGTGTTTTGATCACTATCATATTTACTAAATGGTATTATTTTTAAATCATTTTCCTTTGCACGTTCTAAGCATTGCCCCATAGTCAAATGATTTTTGACAGTGAGTGTAAAATGCATACCAGCTAAAGCACCATCTATTTTTAATTGCGATTGATAAGGTGTTAATGCATTTAAAATTGTTGTTAGTTTATGGCGATACACGTTTCTCATTTTATTAAGATGCCTTTCAAAACTCCCTGATTTCATAAAGAGTGAAATCATTTTTTGTGTATGTGCCGGCACTGTGTTTCCTTCTTTATTTGCCAAGTTGTCATATTTTGAAAGTAAATTATTTGGTAAAACTAAATATGCAATTCGACAGCTTGGAAATAATGATTTGGAAAAGGTACTAATATATATGACCTTATCTTTAGTGTCTAAACTTTGTAGAGCAGGTATTGGTTTACCGAAGTAGCGAAACTCAGAATCATAATCATCTTCAATAATGTATCTATCAGTACTTTGTTGTGCCCAATTGATGAGTTGGGTTCTTTTTTTTAAACTCATAACATAGCCTGTGGGGAATTGGTGTGATGGTGTGACATATGCGATATTATTATTGGATTTCTGAAAGGACGTAATTTCTATTCCTGTACTATTTACAGGTACTTGAAGATAAGCAATTTGCTTTTTATCTAGTACTTGCTTAATGGGTGGATAACTAGGATTTTCTATTAAAAAACGACCGTCATTTAAAATGTCAGTTAAAAGATTTATTAGTTGTTCTGTTGAAGAACCGATGATAATTTGTTCAGGTCTACAGTTAACGCCACGACTATTAAATAAGTAATGTGCAATTTCTTGTCTTAATGAAATCTCGCCTTTTGAATTAACATGTTGTAGTAAATCAATTTCTTCATCTTCAAATGCATCTTTTGCATATTTTCTAAATTGTTTCATAGGGAAGTATTCTGCATCAATCTCTGATAAATTAAATGCCAGTGAACGGACTGATTGTGTCACTTCATGATTATTTTTTGAGTAATTATGATGTTGGGATTGGTCCATATTTCTTGCGATAACAGGAAGCGTTTCTATATCTGAAACAAAATAGCCTGAACGCGGTTTGGAGTAAATATATCCTTCATCTAATAAGAGCTGATACGCATGTTCAATTGTTGTATTGCTTACAGATAAATGTTGGCCTAATGCACGTTTAGACGGAAACTTATCTTCAGATTTGTATTGACCTTCTATGATTTGTTGTTTTAAATTTTCATATAAATTAATATAGAGATGATTTTTAGACAATAAACTGACCCCCTAAATTATTTTGAAAGTGTACCTTTTTAAATACCAGTTTATCTTTTAAAATGAATTTAATCAACTAAGTAAAGGGGTAAATAAAATGTCTAAATTTACTGGATCAGAAAGAGTCAAAAGAGGAATGGCTGAAATGCAAAAAGGCGGCGTCATCATGGACGTTGTCAATGCTGAACAAGCGAAGATTGCGGAAGAAGCAGGGGCAGTTGCTGTAATGGCGTTAGAACGTGTTCCTTCTGATATTAGAGCAGCTGGTGGTGTTGCTAGAATGGCAAATCCTAAAATTGTTGAAGAAGTAATGAATGCTGTTTCTATACCTGTCATGGCTAAAGGTCGTATTGGTCATATAACAGAAGCACGTGTACTAGAAGCAATGGGTGTTGACTATATTGATGAATCAGAAGTCTTAACACCAGCTGATGAAGAGTACCACTTACGTAAAGATACTTTTACAGTACCATTTGTTTGTGGCTGTCGTAATTTAGGTGAAGCAGCGCGTCGCATAGGTGAAGGAGCGGCAATGTTACGTACGAAAGGTGAACCTGGTACTGGTAATATCGTTGAAGCTGTTAGACATATTAGACAAGTCAATGCTGAAGTGAGTCGCATAACAGTTATGAATGATGATGAAATTATGACGGAAGCTAAAAACATAGGTGCACCTTTTGAAGTATTAAAATCAATTAAAGAAAACGGTAAATTGCCAGTGGTGAATTTTGCAGCTGGTGGTGTAGCAACACCTCAAGACGCTGCTTTGATGATGGAATTAGGTGCAGATGGTGTATTTGTTGGTTCTGGTATTTTTAAATCAGAAGATCCTGAAAAATTTGCAAAAGCAATTGTACAAGCTACGACGCATTACCAAGATTATGAATTAATTGGTAGATTAGCTAAAGAGTTAGGTACAGCAATGAAAGGTTTAGACATTAATGATTTGTCACTAGAAGAACGTATGCAAGAGCGTGGTTGGTAATATGAAAATAGGTGTTTTAGCTTTACAGGGTGCTGTGAGAGAACATTTGAAGCATATTGAATTAAGTGGACACGAAGGTATTGCCATAAAACATGTGGAGCAATTAGAGGAAATTGATGGGCTCATACTACCTGGTGGTGAATCGACAACGTTACGTCGTTTAATGAATATATATGGGTTTAAAGAAGCATTACAACAATCTGAATTACCTATGTTTGGCACTTGTGCAGGGCTTATAGTTATGGCAAAAGATATTGTTGGTGAAGAAGGATATCTCAACAAATTAGATATTACGGTCCAACGAAATTCATTTGGCAGACAAGTAGATAGTTTTGAAAGTCATTTAAATATTACTGGCATTGCAGAAGATATAGAAGGGGTATTTATCAGAGCCCCTCATATAGCCCAAGTCCATGGGAATGCCACAATATTGAGCTCGGTTGGTGAGAAAATAGTAGCAGTTCAAGAAGGACGCTATTTAGGTGTTTCTTTCCATCCAGAGTTAACAGAAGATTATCGCGTAACGCAATATTTCATTGAACATATTGTAGCAAAGGCTACAATTGAGCAAGTTTAATATAACGTAAAAAAGCAGGTCAATTCCAAAATGGATTGACCTGCTTTTTGTCAGTTTAATTAGATAAAGAAACCTGCGATTGCTGCAGAAATAAATGACACAAGTGTGGCACCAAATAAAAGTTTTAAACCAAAACGTGCTACCATATCACCTTTTTCATTATTAAGCGATTTGATTGCGCCAGAAATAATACCAATAGAACTAAAGTTAGCAAAAGATACAACAAAGACAGAGATTACACCTTTTGCGTGTTCACTGATATTTTTAACTTCATTTAAGCTTTGCATGGCTACAAATTCATTAGATAGTAATTTTGTTGCCATAATAGAACCAGCTTGAACAGCATCGTCCCATGGTACCCCAATTAAAAATGCTAATGGTGCAAATATAAATCCAATTAAAGTTTGGAAATCCCATGTAATACTTCCACCTGAAGCTGCAGTGAAAATAGCACTTACAACACCGTTTAACAAAGCGATAATTGCTATATAACCAATCAGCATCGCACCAACGATTACAGCAACTTTAAACCCATCTAAAATGTATTCCCCTAACATTTCGAAGAAGGACTGTTTTTCCGTCTCACTTTCTTCAACGATTAATTTATCTTCTTTTACATCTACTTTATATGGATTAATAATAGAAGCAATGATAAACCCGCCAAATAAGTTTAGTACTACTGCAGTAACTACATATCTAGGCTCGATTAATGTAAAATAAGCACCGATAATAGAAGCCGATACCGTAGACATCGCGGAAGCAGTCAATGTATAAAGACGTTGTTTAGGGATATGTGCTAATTCTTTTTTGAGTGAAATGAAAACCTCTGATTGACCCAAAATTGCTGCTGCTACCGCATTATATGACTCTAAGCGACCCATCCCATTTACTTTAGAAATGGCTAAACCTAAATAGTTAATAATGAATGGCAATATTCTTGTGTATTGTAAGATACCAATTAATGCTGAAATAAAAACGATTGGTAATAATACATTGAAGAAGAATGGAGGATTTTTAGGATCTACAAATTCAAATCCACCAAATACAAAATTGACACCTTCAGCAGCTTTAGCTAATAAGTAATTAAAGCCATCTGAAATGCCACCAATGACCGTAATACCAAATTTTGTTTTTAATAATATAAAAGCAAATACAAGTTGTATTATGAGTAATAAGCCAATGTATTGCCAGCGAATATTTTTTCTGTCAGAACTAAAGAGTAAAGCTAACCCAAGAAACACAGCAATACCAATTAAACCGATAATAATATGCATAATAATTCATCCCTTTAAATTTTTTCTTAACTCCTATAATACAATAAACAAGCGCTTACTTACATCCAAAATTGAAAAAATTTAAAACATATTGGTTGAAAAAGGTCAAAGTTGGTCATATAATATAGTCAAAGAAGGTCAAAAGAGGTGATAATCATGCATAACATGTCCGACATCATAGAACAGTACATTAAAAAATTATTTGAAGACACCAATGAAGACGTTGTTGAAATTCAACGTGCCAATATTGCACAGCGGTTTGACTGTGTGCCTTCTCAACTAAACTATGTGATCAAAACACGTTTTACAAATGAACATGGTTATGAAATAGAAAGTAAAAGAGGTGGCGGTGGTTATATTCGAATCACTAAAATTGAAAACAAAGATGAAACAGGTTACATTAATCATTTACTTCAACTCATCGGACCATCTATTTCACAGCAACAAGCTTATTACATCATAGATGGTTTATTAGATAAAGCATATATCAGTGAACGTGAAGCAAAAATGATTTACGCTGTAATCGATAGAGAAACTTTAAAAATGGATGTATTATCAAGAGATATTATACGTGCTAATATAGTGAAACGAATATTACATGTAATAAATTATTATTAAAGAAATTAAGAGAGGTGTTTGGTCGTGCTGTGCGAAAATTGTCATTTAAATGAAGCAGAAGTAAAGTTAGCAGTTAAAGGGCAAGATGGTGTACATGAAAAATGGGTTTGTGCCACATGCGCACAAGGCGGTAACCCGTGGACTCAAAACCAACAAATGCAGTCACAAGATGACATTGAAGGTGCGTTTGTAGTAAAACAAATATTACAACATTTAGCAGCGAAACACGGTATTGATTTCGATGAAATTGCATTTAAAGAAGAAAAGAGATGTCCTACTTGTCAAATGACATTAAAAGATATTGCGCATGTTGGTAAATTTGGTTGTGCAGACTGCTACGCAACTTTTAAAGATGACATTGTCGATATTGTACGACGTGTACAAGGTGGTCAAATTGAACACACTGGAAAAACACCACGCTCTTCACATAGAAAGTTAGCTTTGAAAAAACAAATAGAAGAGAAAACAACTTATTTAAATCAGTTAATTGAAGAACAAAATTTTGAAGAGGCTGCAGTTGTTAGAGATGAAATTAAGGCATTGAAAGAAGACAGCGAGGTGAAACATGATGAGTAAGAATGATATCAGCACCCACATTAGTGAGTGGATGAGAGACGAGGCAGAAAGTCCAATCGTAATGTCTTCGAGATTGCGTTTGGCTAGAAATTTAGAAAATCATGTACACCCTTTGATGTTTGCATCCGAACAAGATGGTAATAGAGTGATAAATGAAGTTCAAGATGCGCTTCCTAACATGTTTATACAGAGGTTAGACACGATGGACCAGCAGAGTAAATATAAACTTGTAGCGAAACATCTTATCAGTCCCGAGTTAATAAAAAGACCTGCTGCTGCAGTACTTTTAAATGAAGATGAATCTTTAAGCATTATGGTTAATGAAGAAGATCATATACGAATTCAAGCCATGGGAAATGATTTATCATTGCAAACATTATATGAAAAAGCTTCCGCACTGGATGACACATTAGACAGTGAGTTAGATGTAAGTTTTGATGAAACACTCGGTTATTTAACAACATGTCCGACGAATATCGGTACTGGTATGAGAGCCAGCGTAATGTTACATTTACCGGGACTTACGATTATGAAGCGGATGAATAGAATCGCTCAAACAATCAATCGTTTTGGATTCACAATAAGAGGTATTTATGGCGAAGGTTCCCAAGTATACGGTCACATTTATCAAATTTCCAATCAACTGACGCTTGGAAAAACAGAAGAAGAAATTATTGAAAGTTTAACTGAAGTAGTACAACAAATTATTAACGAAGAGATGCAAATTCGCGAACGACTTAGCAAGCATAATAAAATTGAAACTTTAGATAGAGTATATCGTTCGTTAGGTATCTTAAAATATAGTAGACTAATATCTATGGAAGAAGCATCATTTAGATTAAGTGAAGTGAAATTAGGTATAGATTTAGACTATATTGAATTAAAAGACTTTAAGTTTAATGAGTTGATGGTTGCTATTCAATCACCATTCTTATTAGATGATGAAGATGATAGAACAGTTAACGAAAAAAGAGCAGATATTTTAAGAGAACATATAAATTAGGAGGTCATGCTATGTTATTTGGTAGACTGACAGAACGTGCACAACGTGTATTGGCACATGCTCAAGAAGAAGCAATTCGCTTAAATCATTCAAATATAGGAACAGAACATTTACTTTTAGGTTTAATGAAAGAACCAGAAGGTATTGCAGCAAAAGTGTTGGAATCCTTTGATATTACTGAAGAAAAAGTAGTAACAGAAGTTGAAAAATTAATTGGTCACGGTCAAGAACAAATGGGTGCGTTACATTACACACCACGTGCTAAAAAAGTTATTGAGTTATCAATGGACGAAGCAAGAAAATTACACCACAATTTCGTTGGTACCGAGCATATATTACTTGGTTTAATTAGAGAAAATGAAGGTGTAGCTGCACGTGTTTTTGCTAATCTAGACTTAAACATTACGAAAGCACGCGCGCAAGTAGTGAAAGCTTTAGGAAGCCCTGAAATGAGCAATAAAAATGCGCAGGCAAACAAATCTAATAATACACCAACTTTAGATAGTCTTGCTCGTGACTTAACAGTAATTGCTAATGATGGCACGTTGGATCCTGTTATTGGCAGAGATAAAGAAATCACACGTGTCATTGAAGTGTTGAGTAGACGTACTAAGAACAACCCAGTATTAATTGGGGAACCAGGTGTCGGTAAAACGGCAATTGCTGAAGGTTTAGCACTTGCAATTGTTAATAATGAAGTTCCTGAAACACTTAAAGGTAAACGTGTGATGTCATTAGATATGGGAACAGTCGTTGCTGGTACGAAATATCGTGGCGAATTTGAAGAACGTTTGAAAAAAGTAATGGAAGAAATTCACCAAGCAGGTAATGTCATTCTGTTCATTGATGAGCTTCACACATTAGTAGGTGCTGGTGGTGCAGAAGGTGCAATTGATGCATCAAACATCTTAAAACCAGCATTAGCCCGTGGCGAATTACAATGTATCGGTGCGACTACACTAGATGAATATCGTAAAAACATTGAAAAGGATGCTGCGTTAGAACGTCGTTTCCAACCTGTTCAAGTAGATGAACCAACTGTTGAAGATACGATTGAAATCTTAAAAGGATTACGTGATCGTTATGAAGCACATCACCGCATCAACATCTCTGATGAAGCTTTAGAATCAGCAGCAAAACTAAGTCATCGCTATGTTTCTGATCGTTTCTTACCAGATAAAGCGATTGACTTAATTGATGAAGCAAGCTCAAAAGTAAGACTAAAAAGTCATACAACACCACCAAACTTAAAAGAGTTGGAACAAGAAATTGAGCAAGTGAAAAATGAAAAAGATGCAGCTGTACATGCACAAGAATTTGAAAATGCAGCTAATTTACGTGATAAACAAACTAAATTAGAAAAACAATACGAAGAAGCAAACAATAATTGGAAAAATAGCCAAAACGGTGCGAACACATCCTTATCTGAAGAGGATATCGGTGAAGTTATCGCTGGTTGGACTGGCATTCCATTAACAAAAATTAATGAAACAGAATCTGATCGCTTGCTTAACTTGGAAGATACGTTACACAAACGTGTCATTGGTCAAAAAGAAGCAGTGACATCAATCAGTAAAGCAGTAAGACGTGCAAGAGCAGGATTAAAAGATCCTCAAAGACCAATAGGTAGCTTTATATTCTTAGGACCTACAGGTGTCGGTAAGACAGAATTAGCACGTGCACTAGCAGAAACAATGTTTGGTGAAGATGACGCAATGATTCGTGTTGACATGAGTGAGTTTATGGAAAAACATGCTGTCAGTCGTTTAGTAGGAGCGCCTCCAGGTTATGTTGGTCATGATGATGGCGGTCAATTAACTGAAAAAGTAAGACGCAAACCATATTCAGTTATATTATTTGATGAAATCGAAAAAGCGCATCCTGATGTATTTAACATCTTGTTGCAAGTATTAGATGATGGACATTTAACAGATACTAAAGGTCGTCAAGTAGACTTCCGTAACACAGTGATTATTATGACATCTAACGTGGGTGCGCAAGAATTGCAAGATCAACGTTTTGCTGGATTTGGTGGCGCATCAGAAGGTCAAGACTATGAATCTATCCGTAAAACAATGATGAAAGAATTGAAAAATGCTTTCCGTCCAGAATTCTTAAACCGTGTAGATGACATCATTGTATTCCACAAACTGTCACAAGATGAGTTGAAAGAAATTGTAACAATGATGGTAAATAAACTTACAGATCGTTTATCAGAACAAGATATTGATATTATCGTTTCTGATGCAGCTAAAGAACGCATCGCTGAAGAAGGATACGATCCAGAATATGGTGCGAGACCACTTATTCGAGAAATCCAAAAAACGATTGAAGATAACTTAAGTGAGTTAATCTTAGACGGCAATCAAATTGAAGGTAAAAATGTTTATATCGACCATGACGGTAAGGAATATAAATATAACATTAAAGATAGAACAGAAGATGAAAAAGAAAAAGAAACTTCTGAATCATAAAATTAGATAAATCAATATAGGTCATAGTGCCAAAGCGTTTCTCAAGTATTTATTTCAACCTTGAGAAACGCTTTTTTAATTTCAAAAACTACGATACAGTATGGTGAAAGTATGATATGACCTTGTAGGCTAATTTGGATATCAATAAAGTATATCTTTTTGATGGTGCTATAGGCATAATAGTGTTATTTTTAAAAATAGATTTTTGCAATATATTCATTTATATATTACAATATAAAGCTATTTATTTAGCATATAAAATATCAAAATAAATCATTTGTAAATAAAATTTGTTTTTACATAAACATAGGTATAAAATAGATTTGTTCAATAAAGATGGAGGTGCAGTTTTGGCCAAAAAGAAAGTGATTTTTGAATGCATGGCATGTGGTTATCAGTCACCTAAATGGATGGGGAAATGTCCTAACTGTGGTGGATGGAATCAAATGGAAGAAATCATAGAACAGAAATCGACAAGTCCGAAACATGGTGTGCGCAGTCGTGAAAATACATCCAAAGTACAGAAGTTAAATGATATAAAGCATGAGACAACACCACGTGTTAAAACGAATTCAGCAGAGTTTAATCGAGTGCTTGGTGGCGGAATCGTTAATGGTTCACTTGTGTTGATTGGTGGCGATCCAGGTATCGGTAAATCAACACTATTGCTTCAAATATGTGCAGCGTTATCACAAGAGAAAAACGTTTTATATATAACTGGTGAAGAATCATTAAATCAAACAAAATTAAGAGCAGATCGATTAGATGAAGAGTCAAGTCATTTAAATGTATTTGCAGAAACAGATTTAGAAGTGATACATGAAACAGTTAAACAATTGAAGCCTGATTTGCTTGTTGTAGATTCTATTCAGACTATTTTTCACCCTGAAATCAGTTCTGCACCCGGTTCGGTATCTCAGGTGAGAGAGAGTACACAGAGCTTGATGAATATAGCTAAACAACTAAATATCGCGACGTTTATTGTTGGTCACGTTACGAAAGAAGGTCAGATTGCGGGACCTCGTTTGCTAGAACATATGGTAGATACGGTGCTTTATTTTGAAGGTGATGAGCATCATGCTTATCGGATTTTAAGAGCGGTAAAAAATCGCTTTGGCTCTACAAATGAAATGGGTATTTTTGAAATGAAACAGAGTGGATTGAAAGGTGTTAAAAATCCTTCAGAAATGTTTTTAGAAGAACGGTCTACAAATGTTCCAGGTTCGACAATCGTGTCTACTATGGAAGGTACGCGACCATTATTAATTGAGGTTCAAGCGTTAGTGACACCCACAACATTTAATAATCCTAGACGTATGGCGACAGGAATAGATCACAATCGTTTAAGTTTGTTAATGGCTGTATTAGAGAAAAAAGAAAATTATTTACTGCAACAACAAGATGCCTATATTAAAGTAGCTGGTGGCGTAAGATTAACAGAACCTGCTGTTGATTTAGGAATCATTATTGCTACTGCCTCAAGCTTTAAAGATTTAACTGTAGATGGCTTAGACTGTTTTATCGGCGAAGTTGGTTTAACAGGGGAAGTGAGACGTGTTTCTCGCATTGAACAACGTGTACAAGAAGCGGAAAAATTAGGTTTTAAACGCATTATTATTCCTGAATCTAATATTGGGGGTTGGGAATTCCCGAGCAACATTAAAGTCATTGGTGTGACAAATGTCCATGAGGCATTAAAATATGCCTTATCAAAACATTGATCAACGACATTTATTTAAATGGTTACATGGCTTATGAAGTCATAATAGCTTTCATGCGAAAGGAGCGTTAGCATTTGAACATGATAAGACTCATTGTAATCTTGTGCTATATCATATTGGGCGCAAGTTTAGGCGTGTATCTTATTCCAGAGATTATTGCAGATGCTGGATTGAGTCATTTCATGCTACTTACAAATAATTATTTCAATGGACTACTAGGGATTATACTGTTTTTTGCTATCTTTGGTTGGTTTATTAAGAAAGTAACTTTAGCAATGAAAGATTTAGAACAAATGATTATGCGTCAAAGTGCGATAGAAATATTGTTTGCCACAATTGGGCTCATTATAGGTTTGCTTATTTCTGTAATGATTTCATTTATTTTCCAAATTATTGGCAACAACGTGTTAAATCATTTTGTACCAATCATTGTTACAATCATATTGGGGTATTTAGGATTTCAATTTGGTTTACGTAAACGTGATGAAATGCTTTTGTTTTTGCCAGAAAATATGACGCGTTCTATGGCTATGAATACACGTAATGCGATGCCAAAGGTGATTGATACGAGTGCAATTATAGATGGACGTATTCTAGATGTTTTAGAATGTGGCTTTGTAGATGGTGAGATTTTAATTCCACAAGGTGTGATTAATGAATTGCAAGTTATTGCGGATGCGAATGATAGTGTGAAGAGAGAAAAAGGTCAAAGAGGCTTAGATATGCTTAATGCATTACACGATGCACAGCACCCTACACGTATTATTCAACCTACAAAATCACACAGTGATATAGACGCTATGTTAATTAAACTCGCGCTGCATTATAGAGCTCAAATTATCACTACAGATTTTAATCTGAACAAAGTTTGTCATATACAAGGCATTCAAGTACTCAATGTTAATGACTTATCAGAAGCCATTAAGCCAACAGTCCATCAAGGTGATCGACTTAACTTATTGTTAACTAAGATGGGTAAAGAAGCTGGACAAGCAGTGGGTTATTTAGAAGATGGTACGATGGTAGTTGTAGACAATGCTAAAAAACATATTGGCGAACACATTGATTTAGAAGTCGTCAGTTTATTGCAAACATCTTCGGGTCGGATTATTTTTGCTAAAAAAATATATTGAAATAGCAGTTAGGTTTCATATGAAATGTAGCAACTACAGTTACAGTTTCACATGAAACCTTTTTTACGTAAAAACACTGAATGACCAAGTGACAAAAGAATTCATTTATAAACAATTAAATTTAAGCGTGGTAATATCATAATCAGCTTTAAAGTGCTACAATAGATAGCGAAATTGTATTACTATATTTAGAATTATGCCGTGAAATTAAAAACAAAAAATGTTTGATTTTAATATAGTGATGCTTTAAAAAATGATGAGCTATGATATTATAAGTAAGCGAATAAGCAATATACTTTAAATGCTGAAACATTATTTTTTAATATGAACTTCATTGGATTCGTATTGATATATTACTGTGTGTAATAGATAGACACAGTAAAAATGAAAGCAATGAAATTGAAAATAAAAAATTAATTTTAAACAGGAGTGAACATAATGAGTAATCGTGTAAGAGTTAGATATGCGCCAAGTCCAACAGGTTATTTGCATATTGGTAATGCAAGAACTGCATTATTTAACTATTTATTTGCTAAACATTATGATGGTGATTTTGTAATACGTATAGAAGATACAGATAGCAAACGTAATTTAGAGGATGGAGAATCATCACAGTTCGATAATCTAAAATGGCTAGGTATTGATTGGGACGAATCAGTAGATAAGGATAAAGGTTATGGCCCTTACCGTCAGTCAGAACGTGCTGAAATATACAACCCGCTTATTCAACAATTATTAGATGAAGATAAAGCATATAAATGTTATATGACTGAAGAAGAGTTAGAAGCGGAACGTGAACAACAAATTGCGCGTGGTGAAATGCCGCGTTATGGTGGTAAACATGCACATTTAACAGAGGAAGAACGTCAACAATTTGAAGCAGAAGGACGTAAACCTTCTATTCGTTTCCGCGTTCCAAAAGATACAACTTATAAATTCGATGATATGGTTAAAGGCGAAATTTCATTTGATTCAAACAATATGGGAGATTGGGTAATTGTTAAAAAAGATGGTGTACCAACATATAATTTTGCCGTAGCTGTTGATGATCATTACATGGAAATTTCAGATGTTATACGTGGCGACGACCATATTTCAAATACTCCAAAACAATTAATGATTTATGACACATTTGGTTGGGAACCACCAAGATTTGCACATATGTCACTAATTGTAAATGAAGAACGTAAAAAATTAAGTAAACGTGATGGCCAAATCCTTCAATTTATTGAACAGTATAGAGACTTGGGTTACTTACCTGAGGCCTTATTCAACTTTATTACGTTGTTAGGTTGGTCTCCGGAAGGTGAAGATGAAATCTACTCTAAAGAAGAATTTATCAAAATCTTCGACGAAAAACGTTTATCTAAATCACCTGCATTTTTCGATAAACAAAAATTAGCTTGGATTAACAACCAATATATGAAACAAAAAGATACTGAAACAGTATTTGAACTTGCTTTTCCACATTTAGTAAAAGCAGAATTATTGCCTGAAAATCCTTCTGAAGAAGATAAAGCGTGGGGGCGTAAACTGATTGCACTTTATCAGAAAGAAATGAGTTACGCTGGAGAAATTGTTCCATTATCTGAAATTTTCTTCCGAGACGAACAAACACTAGGTGAAGATGAGCAAGAAGTTATTAATGGTGAACAAGTTCCAGAACTAATGAATCATTTATATGGCAAATTAGAAGCATTAGAAACTTTTGAAGCTGACGAAATTAAAAAAACAATTAAAGAAGTTCAAAAAGAAACAGGTATCAAAGGTAAGCAATTATTTATGCCGATACGTGTAGCTGTAACTGGACAAATGCACGGACCAGAACTGCCAAATACAATTGAAGTTTTAGGCAAAGACAAAGTGCTACAACGCTTAAAAAAATACGTTTAATGCGTAGAGTGAATAACATAGATTAAATGTATAACACTTGAAAAATTACAAGTTACCAACTATTATAATATGTGAATGAGCTAAAGGATTAGTATGCAATGGTATGTGTCAAGAGAGTGTGCGGTCGCTGTGAGCACAACACAAAAATTGTTGAATGCACCTTTAGTTTGATGAATTGAATAATGCAAATGAGTCAATATAAGTTGTATTGCTATGTGATTGAGGAATCAGCTTATTAAAAAAGAGTGGAACCGTGCAAAGCACCTCTAACAGTATGATGTTGGAGGTGCTTTTTTAATAAGGAGGTCGCAACCTTGTTTGAAATTTTGAAAAGAATCAAAGATGATGTAAATATGGTGTTTGAGCAAGACCCAGCAGCACGTACAACATTAGAGGTAGTTACATCTTATGCTGGTGTACATGCAGTGTGGAGTCACTTAGTTGCACATGCTTTATATAAAAAGAAAAAATATGTATTAGCCAGATTGATTTCTCAAATCACACGTTTTTTTACTGGAATAGAAATACATCCAGGTGCTCAAATTGGCAAGCGTTTATTTATTGACCATGGTATGGGCGTAGTGATAGGAGAAACATGTAGGATTGGTGATAATGTCACAATCTATCAAGGCGTTACTTTAGGTGGGACAGGTAAAGAGAAAGGGAAGCGTCATCCTGATATTGGAGACAATGTTTTAATTGCAGCAGGAGCAAAAGTACTCGGTAATATTAAAATTAATTCAAATGTTAATATTGGCGCAAATTCCGTAGTGTTAAACTCGGTACCTAGCTATTCTACAGTGGTTGGTATACCAGGGCATATCGTAAAACAAGACGGAAGAAGAATTGGCAAAACATTTGATCATCGTAATTTACCTGATCCAATTTATGAGCAATTAAAACAATTAGAGAAACAACTTGAGAAAACAAGAAATGGAGAGATTCAAGATGATTACATTATATAATACACTCACACGTCAAAAAGAAACGTTTAAGTCAATAGAACCAGGTAAGGTTAAAATGTATGTTTGTGGACCAACTGTATATAATTACATTCATATTGGAAACGCAAGACCTGCAATTAACTATGATGTTGTCAGAAGATATCTTGAGTACCAAGGTTATGAAGTGATTTACGTTTCAAACTTTACGGACGTAGATGATAAATTAATAAAACGCTCTAAAGAATTAAATGAGCCTGTAAATACAATAGCTAATCGCTATATCGATGCATTTTATGAAGATGTGGGTGCATTAAATGTCAAAAAAGCGACTTCAAATCCAAGAGTCATGAATCATATGGACGATATTATTAAGTTTATAAAAGAACTTATTGATGAAGGCTATGCATATGAAAGCGGTGGCGACGTTTATTTCAGAACACGTAAGTTTGAAGATTATGGTAAATTAAGCCATCAATCGCTGAACGATTTAAAAGTAGGTGCGCGTATTGAACAAGGGGAACAAAAAGAAGACGCTCTTGATTTTACGTTATGGAAACAAGCGAAACCAGATGAAATCAGTTGGGATAGTCCATTTGGCAAAGGTAGACCAGGCTGGCATATTGAGTGTTCGGTGATGGCTTATCACGAGCTAGGTGCAACAATTGATATTCATGCGGGTGGTACAGATTTACAATTCCCTCATCATGAAAATGAAATTGCACAATCTGAAGCGCATAACCATGCCCCATTCGCAAACTATTGGATGCACAATGGTTTCATTAACATAGATAATGAAAAAATGAGTAAGTCATTGGGCAATTTTGTCTTAGTGCATGACATTATTAAAGAAATTGATCCGGACGTCTTACGCTTTTTCATGATAAGTGTACATTATAGAAGTCCAATCAACTATAATATGGAACTTGTTGGGGCGGCTAAAAGTGGGTTAGAACGTATTCGCAATAGTTATCAAGCCATTGAAGAACGTGAAACAATTGCAACTAATATTGAAACACAAGATCATTATATTGATGAAATCAATCAAATATTAGACCAATTTGAAACGGTTATGAACGACGATTTTAATACGGCTAATGCCATTACAGCTTGGTATGATTTATCAAAATTAGCGAATAAATACGTATTAGAAAATACGACATCTACTAAAGTGATTGCACGATTTAAAGAAGTGTATCAAATCTTCAGTGATGTCTTAGGCGTTCCTTTAAAAGCATCAAACAACGATGAATTATTAGATGAAGATGTTGAAGCACTCATTGAAGAACGAAATCAGGCGCGACAAAATAAAGATTTTGCACGTGCAGACGAAATCCGTGACCAGTTAAAAGAACAAAATATTATTTTAGAAGATACGCCACAAGGTGTGAGATTCAAACGTGGTTAATATGGATAATAAGTTATTAAATCCATTAACTTTGGCATATATGGGTGATGCAGTATTAGATCAATTCGTAAGAGAGTACATTATATTGAAGTTAAAAGCTAAGCCCAATCGACTACACCAAGAAGCCAAGCGTTACGTATCTGCAAAAAGTCAGGCACAATCGCTTGAGCACTTATTAGAAAATAACTGGTTTACAGCGGAAGAATTAGATATTGTTCGTCGTGGTAGAAATGCGAAGAGTTATACTAAGGCGAAAAACACAGATATTCAAACTTATCGAAAAAGTTCGGGTTTAGAAGCAATCCTCGGATTTTTATATCTAGAAAAAAACCAAGAGCGACTCACCATGTTGCTTGAACGCATCGTAAAAAATGTAGATGAAAGGTAGTGAGACTTTGGAAGAGATTGTTATAGTAGGTCGTCATGCCGTAAAAGAAGCGATTGTTTCCGGACATACAATTAATAAGGTTTTAATTCAAGATACAGTGAAAAAAGGACAAATTAATGATATTTTAAAAAAGGCAAATAGTAATAAAATCATTGTACAAGCAGTGCCAAAATCAAAATTAGATGGTTTGTCTGATGCGCCTCACCAAGGTGTCGCTGCATACATCGCACCATATGAATATGCAGATTTTGATGCGTTTTTAGCACAGCAAAAGAACAATGAAAAACTATCAACTGTTTTAATTTTGGATGGCTTAGAAGATCCTCATAATTTAGGGTCGATTTTAAGAACGGCTGATGCTTCAGGAGTAGATGGCATTATTATTCCTAAAAGGCGATCGGTTGCACTTACGCAGACTGTTGCAAAAGCTTCTACTGGTGCGATTGAACATGTCCCTGTCATGCGTGTTACAAATTTGGCGAATACCATTGAAACATTAAAAGACCATGGATACTGGGTGGTCGGTACAGAAGCCGAAAATTCAACAGATTATCGTGAAATGGACGCTGGTATGTCGCTAGCGATTGTTATCGGAAGTGAAGGGCAAGGCATGAGCAGACTTACCAAAGATAAATGTGACTTTTATATAAATATTCCAATGGTAGGGCATGTAAATAGTTTGAATGCTTCTGTTGCGGCAAGCTTAATGATGTATGAAGTCTATCGTAAACGTAATCAGATTGGAGAAAAATCATGAAGGATCGTTTCTTGATTATAGACGGTTACAATATGATTGGCCAATCACAAGATTTAAGTCAAATAGCCCAAGAAAATTTGGAAGAAGCACGCGATCAGCTATTAACTGCGATTGCAAATTATAATGCAGTTATAGCAGATGAGGTTGTATGTGTGTTTGATGCCTATGAACAATCCGGCATGTCATCAGAATATATGTATCACGGTGTAAAGATTGTCTTTACTAAAGAAAAAGAAACAGCAGATAGTTTTATAGAAAAATATGTTTATGATTTATACGACAAACATACAAGACATATCACAGTGGTAACAAGTGATATGAGTGAGCAACATGCCATATTTGGTGCGGGAGCTTATCGTATCTCTTCTAGAGAAATGTGGAGAGACTTGAGAGAAAATGAAGTTTCGGTTTCAAAAAAGCTTGAAGGGTTCAATGAGCAGAAACCACGCACACGTATAGAACTATCAAATGAAATTTTGGAAGAATTTGAAAAAATTAGAAGGGGTAACAATCACAAATAAGAAGATTGGCCCCTTGCTTTTTTTATAGCGTCCTTTGTATGCTAACTTTATTCTGATTGAAAGGATAAAAAAGCATGCACCAAAGAATAAAACATCAAGAATCAATACCAGTTTCAAAAAGCAAACGCCAAGATATTCATTTCCTAATCGATTTACTTGAGCAAATACAACCACATATTAGAAAATGTTTAAATCATTTCACAATACATCCTGATGATAAAGAAGATTTACAACAAGAAATACTTTTGAAATTATTCAAAGCGATAAGTCAATTTGATTTTTCAAAAGACATACCGTTAGCACATTACGTAAATCGCACTATCAAAAATGCCAGAAATGATTATATACGAAAAAAATTAGCTGATGTAAGACGACAAAGGTTATTAGAAAATGAAATGTTAAGTAGTGTCCAAGTGTTAAGGCAAGTGAGGCAACCGGATGACATTATTTTAAGAAGAGAAACCCTGGTTTTGTTGCATCAAAGTGTTGAAAAATTAACAGAGTTAGAACAAGGTATTATAAAATATATTTTAAATGATTATAAACCATCAGAGGTTGCCCATATCTTAAATCTAAATGTTAAGATAGTTTACAATTCGATACATAGATGTAAACTGAAATTAAAGCGTGTTTTTAAGCAAAAGTATCATGACTAAAAACAGTTATGGATACGTATAAAATGATTTTTGGATTAATAGAAAGCAATAGTGGAAGATTGACAATTGACAGAGATGTTATGTATAGTAGATTGGTATTATAATGAGTAAGGTGAAGTGAAATGAAAAAAGTGCCATTAAGCTGTGAAACGTGTGGAAATAGAAATTATAATGTTCCAAAGCAAAGTAACCTTACATCAAGATTGACATTGAAGAAGTATTGTCCAAGATGTAACGCACATACAGTTCATAAAGAAGCGAAATAATGTCGGTATATTAGATTTAGTAATTGAGTAAATATAACCTTCCAATTTAGTTGTGAGTATTGTATTTGCTTAATTTGTCGTATGTATAAGCAAATGAGAAAATCGAATTAATATGGAGGTATTGCTAATGGCTAAAAAAGAAAATTTCTTTCAAGGCGTAAAGTCAGAAATGGAAAAGACGAGTTGGCCAACGAAAGAAGAATTATTTAAATATACTATTATTGTTGTGTCAACGGTAGTATTTTTCTTAGCCTTCTTCTATGTCTTAGATTTAGGTATTGGTAGAGTTATAGAGTTAATTAAATAGATAGGAGTGACGACATGTCTGAGGAAGTTGGCGCAAAGCGTTGGTATGCTGTGCATACTTATTCTGGTTATGAGAACAAAGTTAAGAAGAATTTAGAAAAACGTGTGGAATCTATGAATATGACTGAATTGATATTCAGAGTGGTTATACCTGAAGAAGAAGAAACACAAGTTAAAGATGGTAAAGCTAAAACGTTAACTAAAAAAACATTTCCTGGCTATGTATTAGTCGAATTAATCATGACTGATGAATCATGGTATATTGTGAGAAACACACCGGGTGTTACAGGATTTGTTGGTTCAGCAGGTGCTGGGTCAAAACCAAATCCATTATTACCTGAAGAAGCACGTTTCATCTTGAAACAAATGGGCATGAAAGAAAAAACAATTGATGTTGAATTAGATTTAGGTGAGCAAGTTCAAATCAAATCAGGTCCATTTGCGAATCAAGTTGGTGAAGTTCAAGAAATTGAAGCGGATAAGTTTAAATTGACAGTTCTTGTAGACATGTTTGGTAGAGAAACACCTGTTGAAGTAGAATTCGATCAAATTGAAAAATTATAAAGGTATATAAGTAATACTAGACTTGTTAAAGCAAGAAATATTACTTTACATGCATTAAGAACCCCTAATCATTAAAATGATTCAGTGTAAGGAATACCTGAGCTAGGGCTCATGCATTAAGAACCCCTAATCATTAAAATGATTCAGTGTAAGGAATACCTGAGCTAGGGCTCATGCATTAAGAACCCCTAATCATTAAAATGATTCAGTGTAAGGAATACCTGAGCTAGGGCTCATGCATTAAGAACCCCTAATCATTAAAATGATTCAGTGTAAGGAATACCTGAGCTAGGGCTCATGCATTAAGAACCCCTAATCATTAAAATGATTCAGTGTAAGGAATACCTGAGCTAGGGCTCATGCATTAAGAACCCCTAATCATTAAAATGATAAGGGGTTCTATAAAAAAAAGTTCCATTTTACTCTTGCTTTATGATTTGAGTAGATGTTATAATACTGTGGTCACGCTTATAGAGCGTTCATTTCGTCACGAAATGTAGAAGAGTGGGAGGACAAAACTGAGTCCTGTGACCACATCACGATATCAAGGAGGTGCACATCGTGGCTAAAAAAGTAGAAAAAGTTGTTAAATTACAAATTCCTGCAGGTAAAGCAAACCCAGCACCACCAGTTGGTCCAGCATTAGGTCAAGCAGGTGTGAACATTATGGGATTCTGTAAGGAATTCAACGCACGTACACAAGAAGATGCAGGTTTAATTATTCCGGTAGAAATCAGTGTTTATGAAGATCGTTCATTTACATTCATTACAAAAACTCCACCGGCTCCAGTACTACTTAAAAAAGCAGCTGGCGTTGAAAAAGGTTCTGGTGAACCTAACAAAAACAAAGTTGCTACAGTAACTAAAGATCAAGTACGTGAAATTGCAAACCAAAAAATGCAAGATTTAAACGCTGCAGACGAAGAAGCAGCTATGCGTATTATCGAAGGTACTGCACGTAGTATGGGTATCACAGTTCAATAATATAAAAAAATCAACGAAAACATAGATTGACGATGAAGCAGATGACAGAAATGACAAACAGGATCAAAGCGTTCAATATTGTCGTAATAAGAGGGAAATTGTCATTTATTTAGGAAGTGTTTCCTGAGATGAAATATGATTAAAACCTCTCTGTTATCTGCTCTTAACTTGCAAATGCGAGTAAATGTGGGAGGAAATTCCGCTAAAACCACTAAAGGAGGACATGAAATGGCTAAGAAAAGTAAAAGATTTCAAGAAGTAGCTAATAAAATTGACCGCCAAAAACACTATAGTGTGGAAGAAGCAGTTGAATTAGCTAAAGAAACAAGTATTGCTAACTTTGACGCATCAGTTGAAGTAGCATTCCGTTTAGGAATTGATACACGTAAAAATGATCAACAAATCCGTGGTGCAGTTGTACTTCCAAATGGTACAGGTAAATCACAACGTGTATTGGTATTCGCAAAAGGAGACAAAGCAGCTGAAGCAGAAGCAGCAGGTGCAGATTTCGTTGGTGAAGGTGAATATGTTCAACAAATCCAACAAGGTTGGTTTGACTTTGACGTAGTAGTAGCTACACCAGATATGATGGGTGAAGTTGGTAAACTTGGTCGTGTATTAGGACCTAAAGGTTTAATGCCAAACCCTAAAACTGGAACTGTAACAATGGACGTTACAAAAGCAGTTGAAGAAATCAAAGCAGGTAAAGTAGAATATCGTGCTGAAAAAGCTGGTATTGTACATGCTTCTATTGGTAAAGTATCATTTGATACTGACAAACTTGTTGAAAACTTCAAAGCTTTACAAGATGTGTTAACTAAAGCAAAACCATCTTCAGCTAAAGGTACTTACTTCAAATCTGTTGCTGTTACAACAACAATGGGTCCTGGCGTAAAAGTCGATACTTCTAGCTTCAAACTTTAATCTTAAATATAAATGATGATAAGACTGGATGGATATATTCAGTCTTATCTTTAAAAATATATTGACATATTATATTTAACCAGTTATATTGGTTAATGTATTATTTTACCTAAGACAGTAGGAGTTAGTCATAACTTAAAAATAATCCTACCGAGGCTAAAATTGACTTGAACGTGAAGATTTTTAGATCTTTCAAGCACTTTTTGCCGTGGGTAGAAAGTGCTTTTTTTATTGAGATAAAGCTGTTAATTGACGTAATTAGCAGTTGTAATCAAGATTAAAAGCACCAAATAAATAAACTATGGAGGTGTCTAAATGTCTGCTATCATCGAAGCTAAAAAACAACAAGTTGATGTAATTGCTGAATCATTAAAGAATTCAGTATCTACTGTAATCGTTGACTACCGCGGTCTAACTGTTTCAGAAGTAACTGAATTACGTTCACAATTACGTGAAGCTGGCGTTGAATTCAAAGTATTGAAAAATACAATGGTTCGTCGTGCTGCTGATCAAGTTGGCTTAGAAGATTTAAATGAACACTTAGTAGGTCCTACTGCAGTTGCTACTTCAACAGAAGATGTTGTTGCTCCAGCAAAAGTATTAGCAGGATTTGCTAAAGAACATAAAGCTTTAGAAATTAAAGTAGGTGTTATGGAAGGCAGTGTTATTTCTGCTGAAGAAGTTAACACAGTTGGTACATTACCATCACACGACGGTCTTGTTTCTATGCTTTTATCAGTATTACAAGCTCCAGTACGCAATTTCGCTTATGCAGTTAAAGCTGTTGGAGAAGATAAAGAACAAAACGAAGAAAGCGCTGAATAATTGCGCATAAAACTAATAAAATTAATGGAGGAATATTAAAATGGCTAATCAAGAACAAATCATTGAAGCAATTAAAGAAATGTCAGTTTTAGAATTAAACGACTTAGTAAAAGCAATTGAAGAAGAATTTGGTGTAACTGCAGCAGCTCCAGTAGCAGCAGCAGGTGCAGCAGGTGGCGGAGACGCTGCTGAAGAAAAAACAGAATTTGATGTTGAATTAACATCAGCTGGATCATCTAAAATCAAAGTCGTTAAAGCTGTTAAAGAAGCTACTGGCTTAGGATTAAAAGATGCTAAAGAATTAGTTGACGGAGCTCCTAAAGTAATCAAAGAAGCTTTACCAACTGAAGAAGCTGAAAAACTTAAAGAAGCATTAGAAGAAGTTGGCGCTACAGTAGAATTAAAATAATTCTAGCTGGCTAACAGTTCATAATTATATATTGAAGGTTATTCAAGCAGTTTAACACATTAGCTATTTCGATACGCTAATCTTAAATGCAATGTGGATATCCTGAAATCTTTGAGAAATGAAAACCCCGTTATCGTTATAACGGGGTTTTATCTTATTTGATCTATCCTGAATGAATCGTTTGTTGTTACAAAGTTTTGTTGAGGGTATAGTATTAATCTAAGATGAATTAGATTAAAAGAGGTGTAGTCATGAGTCATTACTATGATGAAAATCCTGAAGTAGAAAGCGCTGAACTTCCTTTTACGTATTCCTACAAAAACTATGATTTAAAATTAGTTACTGATTCAGGTGTATTTTCTAAAGGGAAAATAGACTTTGGTTCAGATTTATTAATCAATACTTTTTTGAAAGAAAATCCCCCGGGTCCTACTAAAAAAATTATAGATGTTGGTTGTGGTTATGGACCGATTGGTTTGATGATTGCAAAAGTGTCTCCGCACCATGAAATAACGATGGTTGATGTAAATCAACGCGCACTTTCCTTATCGATTAAAAATAAAACGCAAAATCATTTAGAGAATGTAGAGATCAAAGAAAGTGATGGGTTATCGCAAGTAGAGGATAATGCTTTTGATTTTGTATTAACGAATCCACCGATTAGAGCAGGAAAAAAAGTAGTTCATAGCATCTTAACTGATGCGCATCATAAATTAAAAGCGAATGGTGCCCTTTATGTTGTGATTCAAAAGAAACAAGGTATGCCATCTGCGAAGAAAAAAATGGAAGAAACATTTGGTAATGTAGAAGTATTAGAAAAGCACAAAGGCTATTATATATTAAGAAGTGTAAAAGGTTGATTAAAAACCACTGTTCTGATATAGTAATAGAATGTAAAAAATTATGTTCAATAAGTGTGTACTTTTACGTATAAATTAACAAAGTATATAAGGTGAAATAGAAAATGGTGTCATGAGTTATGCTACCGTTTTCTTTTTGTCTAATTATATTTGCTGATTTAGTAAAAGTAAACACGCAATTTTTGAGGGGTGAATCTGTTTGGCAGGTCAATTTGTCCAATATGGAAGACATCGTAAACGTAGAAACTATGCGAGAATTTCAGAGGTATTAGAATTACCGAATTTAATTGAGATTCAAACTAAGTCTTACGAGTGGTTCTTAGAAGAAGGTTTATATGAAATGTTTAGAGACATTTCACCGATTGAAGATTTCACAGGAAATCTGTCTTTAGAGTTTGTTGATTACAGACTTGGAGAATCAAAATATGATTTAGAAGAATCGAAAAACCGTGATACGACGTATTCTGCACCTCTACGTGTAAAAGTACGTCTAATCATTAAAGAAACAGGCGAAGTGAAAGAGCAAGAAGTATTTATGGGTGATTTCCCATTAATGACAGATACAGGTACATTTGTGATTAATGGTGCTGAGCGTGTAATCGTATCGCAATTAGTTCGTTCACCATCCGTTTACTTTAATGAAAAATTAGATAAAAATGGTCGCACAAACTATGATGCAACAATTATTCCTAACCGTGGCGCATGGTTAGAGTATGAAACTGATGCCAAAGATGTAGTTTATGTACGTATTGATAGAACAAGAAAATTACCACTAACAGTATTATTGAGAGCTTTAGGTTTCTCAACAGATCAAGAAATCATTGATCTTTTAGGAGACAATGAGTACTTACGTAATACATTAGAAAAAGATGGTACTGAAAATACTGATCAAGCACTATTAGAAATTTATGAGCGTTTACGCCCAGGTGAACCTCCGACAGTAGAAAATGCGAAAAGCTTACTATACTCACGTTTCTTCGATCCGAAACGTTATGATTTAGCAAGCGTGGGTCGTTATAAAGCGAATAAAAAACTTCATTTAAAACACCGCTTATTCAATCAAAAATTAGCAGAACCAATTGTTAATGCTGAAACAGGTGAAATTGTAGCTGAAGAAGGTACTGTCCTAGATCGTCGTAATTTAGATGAAATCATGGATGTATTAGAATCTAATGCGAACAGTGAAGTTTTTGAACTTGAAGGTACTGTGATTGATGAACCAGTAGAAATTCAATCTATTAAAGTATATGTTCCTAATGATGAAGAAGGCCGCACAACAACAGTTATTGGTAATGCATTCCCAGATTCAGAAGTGAAATGTATTACACCAGCTGACATCATCGCATCAATGTCATATTTCTTTAATTTATTAAGTGGTATTGGATTCACAGATGATATTGACCATTTAGGTAATCGTCGTCTACGTTCAGTAGGGGAGTTACTACAAAACCAATTCCGTATTGGTTTATCAAGAATGGAACGTGTGGTACGTGAAAGAATGTCTATTCAAGACACAGATTCAATTACGCCACAACAATTAATTAATATCCGTCCAGTTATTGCGTCAATTAAAGAATTCTTTGGTAGTTCTCAATTGTCACAATTCATGGACCAAGCCAATCCATTAGCAGAATTGACACATAAACGTCGTCTATCAGCATTAGGACCTGGTGGTTTAACACGTGAACGTGCTCAAATGGAAGTGCGTGACGTTCACTACTCTCACTATGGCCGTATGTGTCCAATCGAAACACCAGAGGGACCAAACATTGGTTTGATCAACTCATTATCAAGTTATGCACGTGTAAATGAATTTGGTTTCATTGAAACACCATATCGTAAAGTAGATCTTGAGACGAATAGTATCACAGATCAAATCGATTATTTAACAGCTGATGAAGAAGATAGCTATGTAGTAGCACAAGCGAATTCTAAACTAGATGAAAATGGTCGTTTCTTAGACGATGAAGTTGTTTGTCGTTTCCGTGGTAACAACACAGTTATGGCCAAAGAAAAAATGGATTACATGGATGTATCTCCTAAACAAGTTGTTTCTGCAGCAACAGCATGTATTCCATTCTTAGAAAACGATGACTCTAACCGTGCATTAATGGGTGCAAACATGCAACGTCAAGCAGTACCATTGATGAATCCAGAATCACCTTTCGTAGGTACTGGTATGGAACACGTAGCAGCTCGTGACTCTGGTGCTGCAATTGTCGCTAAACATAAAGGCCGTGTTGAACACGTTGAATCTAATGAAATTCTTGTACGTCAACTTATCGAAGAAGATGGACAAGAATACGAAGGCGAAATCGATCGCTATCCGTTAGCTAAGTTCAAACGCTCAAACACAGGTACTTGTTATAACCAAAGACCAATCGTTGCTACAGGTGATGTCGTAACGAAAGGTGAAATTTTAGCCGATGGTCCTTCAATGGAACTTGGTGAAATGGCGTTAGGTAGAAACGTAGTTGTCGGATTCATGACATGGGACGGTTACAACTATGAAGATGCTGTAATTATGAGCGAACGCCTAGTGAAAGATGACGTATATACTTCTATCCATATTGAAGAATATGAATCAGAAGCACGTGATACAAAACTAGGACCTGAAGAAATTACACGTGATATTCCTAACGTTTCAGATAGTGCGCTTAAAAACTTAGATGACCGTGGTATTGTATACGTAGGTGCTGAAGTTAATGACGGAGACATTTTAGTAGGTAAAGTAACGCCTAAAGGTGTAACAGAATTAACAGCAGAAGAACGCTTATTACATGCGATATTCGGTGAAAAAGCACGTGAAGTACGTGATACATCATTACGTGTACCTCATGGTGCAGGCGGTATTGTTCTAGACGTTAAAGTCTTCAACCGTGAAGAAGGAGATGACACATTATCTCCAGGTGTAAACCAATTAGTACGTGTTTATATCGTTCAAAAACGTAAAATACATGTTGGTGACAAAATGTGTGGTCGTCACGGTAACAAAGGTGTTATCTCTAAGTTAGTTCCTGAAGAAGATATGCCTTACTTACCAGACGGTACACCAATCGACATCATGTTGAACCCACTAGGTGTTCCATCACGTATGAATATCGGACAAGTATTAGAGTTACATTTAGGTATGGCTGCTAAAAACTTAGGTATTCATGTTGCTTCACCAGTATTTGATGGTGCGAGTGATGAAGATGTATGGTCAACGATTGAAGAAGCTGGTATGGCACGTGACGGTAAGACAGTATTATACGATGGACGTACGGGTGAACCATTCGATAACAGAATCTCAGTCGGCGTTATGTATATGTTGAAACTTGCACACATGGTTGACGATAAATTACACGCACGTTCAACTGGACCATACTCACTTGTTACGCAACAACCATTAGGTGGTAAAGCACAATTCGGTGGACAACGTTTCGGTGAGATGGAAGTATGGGCACTTGAAGCTTACGGTGCTGCATACACACTTCAAGAAATCTTAACTTATAAATCTGATGATACAGTAGGTCGTGTAAAAACTTATGAATCTATTGTTAAAGGTGAAAACATTACTAAACCTGGTGTTCCTGAATCATTCAGAGTATTGATGAAAGAACTTCAAAGTTTAGGATTAGATGTTAAGATTATGGATGAGCATGACAATGAAATCGACATGCAAGATAACGAAGATGAAGATGCAGTAGAACGTAAAGTGGACCTTCAACAAAAAGAAGCGCCACAATCACAAAAAGAAATTACTGACTAATACAGATCGCATTTAAGTTTATAAAAAGATATACCATTTTGGGGTAAAGTCATCGTACTTGCCTCATTATGGCCTTATCTATTATTGATAAAGAGCAATCAATCAATTTGCACAGCTAATCTAAATTGAAGGAGGTAGGCTCCTTGATTGATGTAAATAATTTCCATTATATGAAAATAGGACTTGCTTCACCTGAAAAAATCCGTTCATGGTCTTTTGGTGAGGTTAAAAAGCCAGAAACAATTAACTATCGTACTTTAAAACCAGAAAAAGATGGTCTATTCTGTGAGAGAATTTTCGGACCTACAAAAGACTGGGAATGTAGTTGTGGTAAATACAAACGTGTACGCTATAAAGGTATGGTTTGTGATAGATGTGGAGTAGAAGTAACTAAATCTAAAGTGCGCCGTGAAAGAATGGGACACATTGAATTAGCTGCGCCAGTTTCACATATTTGGTACTTCAAAGGTATTCCAAGCCGCATGGGACTATTATTAGATATGTCACCAAGAGCATTAGAAGAAGTCATTTATTTTGCTTCTTATGTTGTTGTAAATCCTGGCCCAACTGGATTAGAGAAAAAGACATTACTATCTGAAGCAGAATTCAGAGAGTACTATGATAAATTCCCTGGTCAATTTACAGCTAAAATGGGTGCTGAAGGTATCAAAGAATTATTAGATGAAATTGATTTGGATACAGAATTAAAAGAATTGCGTGATGAGTTAGAGTCTGCAACAGGACAAAGACTTACACGTGCGATTAAACGATTAGAAGTAGTTGAATCATTCAGACATTCTGGTAATAATCCAGCTTGGATGGTATTGGATGTACTTCCAATAATTCCACCAGAAATCAGACCAATGGTTCAATTAGACGGTGGACGTTTTGCAACAAGTGATTTAAATGATTTATATCGCCGTGTCATCAACCGTAACAACCGTTTAAAACGTTTATTAGATTTAGGTGCTCCTGGCATCATCGTACAAAACGAAAAACGTATGTTACAAGAAGCAGTTGATGCACTTATCGATAATGGTCGCCGTGGTCGTCCAGTAACTGGACCAGGTAACCGTCCATTAAAATCATTGTCACATATGCTTAAAGGTAAACAAGGTCGTTTCCGTCAAAACTTATTAGGTAAACGTGTTGACTATTCAGGCCGTTCCGTTATCGCTGTTGGACCAAGCTTGAAGATGTATCAATGTGGCTTACCTAAAGAAATGGCTTTAGAGTTGTTTAAACCTTTCATCATGAAAGAATTAGTTCAACGTGAAATTGCGACAAACATTAAAAATGCGAAAAGCAAGATTGAACGTATGGATGATGAAGTATGGGATGTACTAGAAGACGTCATTAAAGAACATCCAGTTCTTTTAAACCGTGCACCAACGCTGCATAGATTAGGTATCCAAGCATTTGAACCTACACTTGTAGAAGGTCGTGCGATTCGTCTACATCCACTTGCAACTACAGCTTATAACGCTGACTTTGATGGTGACCAAATGGCTGTTCACGTACCATTATCTAAAGAAGCACAAGCAGAAGCACGTATGCTTATGCTTGCAGCACAAAACATCTTAAACCCTAAAGATGGTAAACCTGTTGTTACACCATCACAAGATATGGTATTAGGTAACTATTACCTTACTTTAGAACGTAAAGATGCAGTAAATACTGGTACAATTTATAATGATACAAACGAAGTGTTGAAAGCTTATGCGAATGGTTATGTACATTTACACACACGTATAGGTGTGCATGCAAGTTCATTTAATAACCCAACATTTACAGAAGCGCAAAATCATAAAATTTTAACAACATCTGTTGGTAAAGTAATCTTTAATGAAATCATTCCTGATTCATTTGCATATATTAACGAACCAACAAAATATAACCTTGAAAACAGTACGCCAGACAAATACTTTGTTTCTGCGACAGAATTAGGTGAGGGTGGATTAAAAGCATATTTTGATGAACAACCACTCATCGAACCATTCAACAAGAATTTCTTAGGAAATATCATTGCAGAAGTCTTTAATCGATTCAGCATCACAGATACATCTATGATGTTAGATAGAATGAAAGACTTAGGATTCAAATTCTCTTCTAAAGCTGGTATCACTGTCGGTGTATCTGACATTGTGGTTTTACCAGATAAGCAACAAATTTTAGATGAACATGAAAAACTAGTTGAAAAAGTACAAAAACAATTCAACCGTGGTTTAATTACTGAATTTGAACGTTACAATGCAGTTGTTGAAATTTGGACTGATGCCAAAGACCAAATTCAAAACGAATTAATGGGATCACT
The DNA here is from genome assembly GCF_016743055.1 of Staphylococcus sp. 11-B-312. Taxonomy (NCBI): domain Bacteria; kingdom Bacillati; phylum Bacillota; class Bacilli; order Caryophanales; family Staphylococcaceae; genus Staphylococcus; species Staphylococcus sp. 11-B-312. Next base: position 2,412,780 of record NZ_CP068241.1, on the reverse strand, counting down.
TGAAAAAACAAACCCAATCTTTATGATGAGTGACTCTGGTGCCCGTGGTAACGCATCTAACTTTACACAGTTAGCAGGTATGCGTGGACTTATGGCTGCACCATCCGGTAAGATTATTGAATTACCAATCACTTCATCATTCCGTGAAGGTTTAACAGTGTTAGAATACTTTATCTCTACACATGGTGCACGTAAAGGTCTTGCCGATACAGCACTTAAAACAGCGGACTCTGGTTATCTTACTCGTCGTCTTGTTGATGTGGCACAAGATGTTATCGTTCGTGAAGAAGACTGTGGTACGGACCGTGGTTTACTTGTATCTGATATTAAAGAAGGTACTGAAATGATTGAACCATTCAGCGAACGTATTGAAGGTCGTTATTCTAAAGAAACGATTCGCCATCCAGAAACAGATGAAGTCATCGTTCGTCCAGATGAGTTAGTAACAGCAGAAATTGCTAAGAAAATCACAGACGCTGGTATAGAAGAAATGTATATCCGTTCAGCATTCACATGTAATACACGTCATGGTGTATGTGAAAAATGTTATGGTAAAAACCTTGCTACTGGTGAAAAAGTTGAAGTTGGTGAAGCAGTTGGTACAATTGCTGCCCAATCCATCGGTGAACCAGGTACACAGCTTACAATGCGTACATTCCACACAGGTGGTGTAGCAGGTAGTGATATCACGCAAGGTCTTCCTCGTATCCAAGAGATTTTCGAGGCGCGTAACCCTAAAGGTCAAGCAGTCGTGACTGAAATTGAAGGTGTCGTAGATGACATTAGCGTTGCCAAAGATCGTCAACAAGAAATCGTCATCAAAGGCGCAAATGAAACGAAATCTTACCTAGCTTCAGGTACTTCAAGATTAAAAGTTGAAGTTGGCCAAAGTGTTGAACGTGGTGAAGCACTCACAGAAGGTTCAATTGAACCTAAGAACTTCTTATCTATATCTGGCTTGAATGCAACAGAAAGTTATTTATTAAAAGAAGTTCAAAAAGTTTACCGTATGCAAGGTGTTGAAATTGATGATAAACACGTTGAAGTTATGGTAAGACAAATGTTACGTAAAGTACGTATCATTGAAGCTGGAGATACGAAATTACTTCCAGGTGCACTTGTAGATATTCATAACTTTACAGATGCGAACCGCGAAGCATTCAAAGAACGTAAACGTCCAGCAACATCTAAACCTGTATTATTAGGTATAACAAAAGCTTCTCTTGAAACTGAAAGCTTCTTATCAGCAGCTTCATTCCAAGAAACAACACGTGTACTTACAGATGCTGCTATCAAAGGTAAACGTGATAACTTACTTGGACTTAAAGAGAACGTTATTATTGGTAAGCTCATCCCAGCTGGTACAGGTATGAGACGTTACAGTGATGTACAGTATGATAAAGCGACACCAGAAGAAGTTGTTGAAGAGATTCAACCAACTGAAATCTAGTATTGCTTTTAAAATATGAAATGGTTTAGCATTCATTTGAGCTTGTATAAACATATAGACATGTGTTGAAGTTGTAGGATTGCAACACGTGTCTATGTCTTAAGTGACTGACCATTTTACTTTGGGCGAAATAAAAGATGAGATGGTAACATTTGATCTTTATTTCGCTCTTTTATTTTTTTATATATTTTCTGCAAAAAATGCTAATTAAAGTTGACTACGCAGTAATTTTGATGTTATTATTATTAAGGTTGATGCAAGCAGAACTTTGGAGGATATTTAGATGTCTAATGAAAAAGTTGCACGCTTTAACAAACAACACTATGTTATTGGTCTTAAACAGACGCTAAAAGCTTTGAATAAAGATCAAGTGACATCATTGATTATCGCTGAAGACGTTGAAGTTCATCTAATGACTCGCGTGTTAAGTCAAATCAATCAAAAAAACATATCTATCTCATTTTTCGAGAGCAAACGAGCTTTAGGAAAGTATGTAGGTATAAACGTTAATGCGACTGTTGTTGCATTATTGAAATGAGATTAGTAAGATTTTTCTTACTAAATTTTATTTACCTTTAAAATGAACCACCTGGATGTGTGGGATTATAAAAGAAGAGAGGAGGACATATTTCATGCCAACTATTAACCAATTAGTACGTAAACCAAGACAAAGCAAATCAAAAAACTATGATTCACCAGCATTGAACAGAAACTACAACAGTAAAAAGAAAAAGTACACTAGCTTAAACTCACCGCAAAAACGTGGTGTTTGTACACGTGTAGGTACTATGACACCTAAAAAACCTAACTCTGCGTTACGTAAATATGCTCGTGTGCGTTTGTCTAACAACATCGAAATTAACGCGTATATCCCTGGTATCGGACACAACTTACAAGAACACAGTGTTGTACTTGTACGTGGTGGACGTGTAAAAGACTTACCTGGTGTACGTTACCACATCGTACGTGGTGCACTTGATACTTCAGGTGTTGACGGTCGTAGACAAGGTCGTTCATTATACGGAACTAAAAAACCTAAAAAATAAGTTTAAGATTGCGTAAATTTTCGTTATAAAGAATGAAAATATATTATAATTAGGAAGGGAGGATTTATATTATGCCTCGTAAAGGATCAGTACCAAAAAGAGACGTATTACCAGATCCAATTCATAACTCAAAATTAGTTACTAAATTAATTAACAAAATTATGTTAGATGGTAAACGTGGAACAGCTCAAAAAATTCTTTATTCTGCATTTGAATTAGTTCAAGAACGCAGTGGTCGTGAAGCTATCGAAGTTTTCGAAGAAGCTATCGACAACATTATGCCAGTATTAGAAGTTAAAGCACGTCGTGTAGGTGGCTCTAACTATCAAGTACCTGTAGAAGTTCGTCCAGAACGTCGTACTACTTTAGGCCTTCGTTGGTTAGTTAACTATTCACGTCTTCGTGGTGAAAAAACGATGGAAGAACGTTTAGCTAACGAAATTTTAGACGCTGCAAACAACACTGGTGGTGCAGTTAAGAAACGTGAAGACGTTCATAAAATGGCTGAAGCTAACAAAGCCTTCGCTCACTATCGTTGGTAGGATAGTAGGTTTTCCCTGAGCATGTTCCACATTGATAGTTTACTATCTAGGTGCATGCTTAGGGCATCGCCATATTTATAGTATTTATTCGCAGTTATACTGGAAGGAGAAAAATACATGGCTAGAGATTTTAGTTTAGAAAGAACTCGTAATATCGGTATCATGGCTCACATCGATGCTGGTAAAACAACTACGACTGAACGTATTCTTTACTATACTGGACGTATCCATAAAATTGGTGAAACTCATGAAGGAGCTTCACAAATGGACTGGATGGAACAGGAGCAAGACCGCGGTATTACAATCACATCAGCTGCAACAACAGCTTCATGGGATGATCACCGTGTAAACATCATCGATACACCTGGACACGTAGACTTCACTGTTGAAGTTGAACGTTCATTACGTGTACTTGATGGTGCGGTTACAGTACTTGATGCGCAATCAGGTGTTGAACCTCAAACTGAAACAGTTTGGCGTCAAGCAACAACTTACGGCGTTCCTCGTATTGTATTCGTAAACAAAATGGATAAACTAGGTGCGAACTTTGAATATGCTGTAAGCACAATTCATGATCGCCTACAAGCGAATGCACAACCAATCCAATTACCAATTGGTGCGGAAGATGAATTTGAAGCAATCATCGACTTAGTTGAAATGAAATGTTTCAAATACAACAATGACTTAGGAACTGAAATTGAAGAAATTGAAATTCCTGAAGATCAAAAAGAAAGAGCTGAAGAAGCTCGTGCAACACTTATTGAAGCAGTAGCTGAAACAAGTGATGAATTAATGGAAAAATATCTTGGTGACGAAGAAATTACTGTAGCTGAATTAAAAGACGCTATTCGTCAAGCAACTAATAATATTGAATTCTACCCAGTTCTTGTTGGTACTGCCTTCAAAAACAAAGGTGTTCAATTAATGCTTAACGCAGTAATTGACTATTTACCTTCACCATTAGATGTTAAACCAATTATCGGTCACCGTGCTGATGATCCAGAAGAAGAAGTTATCGCAAAAGCGGATGACAATGCTGAGTTCGCTGCACTAGCGTTCAAAGTAATGACTGACCCTTATGTTGGTAAGTTAACATTCTTCCGTGTGTACTCAGGTACATTAACTTCTGGTTCTTATGTTAAAAACTCTACGAAGAATAAACGTGAACGTGTAGGTCGTTTACTACAAATGCACGCTAACTCTCGTCAAGAGCTTAACACAGTTTACTCAGGAGATATCGCTGCTGCGGTAGGTCTAAAAGAAACTGGTACTGGTGATACTTTATGTGGTGAGAAAAATGACATTATCTTGGAATCAATGGACTTCCCAGAACCTGTTATTCACTTATCAGTTGAACCAAAATCTAAAGCTGACCAAGACAAAATGACTACAGCTTTAGTTAAATTACAAGAAGAAGACCCAACATTCCATGCACACACTGACGAAGAAACTGGACAAGTTATCATCGGTGGTATGGGTGAGCTTCACTTAGACATCTTAGTTGACCGTATGAAAAAAGAATTTAACGTTGAATGTAATGTTGGTGCGCCAATGGTTTCATACCGTGAAACATTTAAGCAATCAGCACAAGTTCAAGGTAAATTCGCGCGTCAATCTGGTGGTCGTGGACAATACGGTGACGTTAAAATTGAATTTGAACCGAACGAAACAGGCGGCGGTTTCGAATTCGAAAACGCTATCGTTGGTGGTGTAGTTCCTCGTGAATACATTCCATCAGTTGAAGCAGGACTTAAAGATGCTATGGAAAACGGTGTATTAGCTGGTTATCCATTAATTGATGTTAAAGCAAAATTATTTGATGGTTCATATCATGATGTCGATTCATCAGAAATGGCCTTCAAAATCGCTGCATCATTAGCGCTTAAAGAAGCAGCTAAAAAATGTGAACCAGTTATCTTAGAACCAATGATGAAAGTTACAATTGAAATGCCTGAAGAATACATGGGTGACATCATGGGTGATGTAACATCTCGTCGTGGACGTGTTGATGGTATGGAACCTCGTGGTAATGCACAAGTTGTAAATGCCTTTGTACCACTTTCAGAAATGTTCGGTTATGCAACTTCATTACGTTCTAATACACAAGGTCGTGGAACATACACAATGTACTTCGATCACTATGCAGAAGTTCCAAAATCAATTTCTGAAGATATAATTAAGAAAAACAGTGGTAATAAAACAGCTGAATAATTAGACTTGTATTGTGCAGTGACAGTCTGTACAATACATGTAAAGCATAATTATATGGCTTACAGTTTTATTAATTGATTTTTTAGGGAAAATGCATTATAAAGGTACTGTATGGTCCTTTTAAACTAAATTAATCATCTTCTCATGATGGTGAGAAACTGTCATGAGAGATAAATTTAACAATTATTTTTCTAACGAATAGGAGAGATTTTATAATGGCTAAAGAAAAATTCGATCGCTCAAAAGAACATGCCAATATTGGTACAATCGGACACGTTGACCATGGTAAAACTACTTTAACAGCTGCTATCGCAACTGTTTTAGCAAAAAATGGTGACACTGTTGCACAATCATACGACATGATTGACAACGCTCCAGAAGAAAAAGAACGTGGTATTACAATTAATACTGCACACATCGAGTATACTACTGACAAACGTCACTATGCTCACGTTGACTGCCCAGGACACGCTGACTATGTTAAAAACATGATCACTGGTGCTGCACAAATGGACGGAGCTATCTTAGTAGTATCTGCTGCAGATGGTCCAATGCCACAAACTCGTGAACACATCCTTTTATCACGTAACGTTGGTGTTCCAGCATTAGTTGTATTCTTAAACAAAGTTGACATGGTTGACGATGAAGAATTATTAGAATTAGTAGAAATGGAAGTTCGTGACTTATTAAGCGAATATGACTTCCCAGGTGACGATGTACCTGTAATCTCTGGTTCAGCATTAAAAGCACTTGAAGGCGACGCTGACTATGAGCAAAAAATCTTAGACTTAATGCAAGCTGTTGACGAATTCATTCCAACACCAGAACGTGATTCTGACAAACCATTCATGATGCCAGTTGAGGACGTATTCTCAATCACTGGTCGTGGTACTGTTGCTACAGGCCGTGTTGAACGTGGTCAAATCAAAGTCGGTGAAGAAGTTGAAATCATCGGTATGCAAGAAGAATCAAGCAAAACAACTGTTACTGGTGTAGAAATGTTCCGTAAATTATTAGACTATGCTGAAGCTGGTGACAACATTGGTGCGTTATTACGTGGTGTTGCACGTGAAGACATCCAACGTGGTCAAGTTTTAGCTGCTCCTGGTTCAATTACACCACATACAAAGTTTAAAGCGGAAGTTTACGTTTTATCTAAAGATGAAGGTGGACGTCATACTCCATTCTTCAGTAACTACCGCCCACAATTCTATTTCCGTACTACTGACGTAACAGGCGTTGTTACTTTACCAGAAGGTACTGAAATGGTTATGCCTGGCGACAATGTTGAAATGGAAGTTGAACTAATTTCTCCAATCGCTATCGAAGACGGTACACGTTTCTCTATCCGTGAAGGTGGACGTACTGTTGGATCAGGCGTTGTAACTGAAATCTACAAATAAGATATCTTATCTTTAATATAGATTTGAAGAGTCTCCATGTTGGAGGCTCTTTTTTATTTTTGATGTAATATTTATTTTTCAACTGAATAATATTATGATTAAGGTTGAAATTTAAAGTGTAAGATATTTGGAAATAAAAAGACCCTAGGCTATTCAGGCCTAGGGCTTAATTACATTTTCCAACTCTAATATTTTTAAAAACTGGCTGGCACTATATTTTAATGCCTTTTCATCTAGATTGAAATATGGGCTATGGTGTGGATGTGTGGTATCTTTTTCAGGGTTACCACAACCTGTTAAAAAGAATGCACCTGGACGTACTTTTTGATAATGTGAAAAGTCCTCGCCAATCATCATTAATTCAGATTCGTTAAATCTTAAATTCATCTCATTTGAAGCTTGTTTAACGATGTCAAAGCATTTAGGATTATTGTGGACAGGCAAATAACCTTTAATATAATCAAAATCATAAGTAATATCATTCGCAACAGCCAACCCTTGCAATAGCTTATCCATCTTGTGCATCACATGTGCTTGTACTTCTGTATCAAAAGTACGCACCGTTCCTTTACAAAATGCAGTATCTGGAATGACATTATCTGCCGAACCAGATTGTACCATACCGAAGCTAATAACAGCTTGTTTTACTGGATCAATCGTTCTAGAAACAATTTTTTGCGCACTAATGATAAATTCAGCCATAATGACAACAGGATCGATGGTTTCGTGTGGCTTCGCACCGTGTCCACCTTGACCATGAATCGTTACGTTGAATTCATCTGGAGAGGCCATCATCGCACCAGGACGAGAATAAATTGTGCCGGTAGGATAGCCACTCCACAGATGGTTTCCATATATTCTATCTACGTTTTGTAAGCAGCCATCATCAATCATTTCTTGTGAGCCACCTGGCATAATTTCTTCACCATATTGGAAAATTAGCACGACATCACCATTTAATTTGCTTTTATGTGCGTCGATGATTTCAGCAACGGCTAGTAGTATTGCAGTATGACCATCGTGCCCACATGCATGCATTGCACCAGGATTTTTAGACTTGTAATCTACTTCAGTGAGTTCATTGATAGGTAAAGCATCAAAATCAGCACGTAATGCAATCGTTGGACCGTCTCCTTGTGCACTAAATGTTGCGACAATACCATTTCTTCCAACGGGCGACCGTACCTCGCATGATAGTTGGCTGAGTTGATTTAGGATGTAGTCACGTGTATGATACTCCTCAAATGATAATTCAGGATATTGATGCAAATAGCGACGTATTTGTATCATTCTGTTTTCCTTTTCTCTTGCTAGTTGAAACCAATCAAACAACTTCAACCCTTCTTCCTTAAAATGATTATTCTATTATATCATTTTAAATGACTTTACTGTAGAGACAATTATTGTGACTTTAATTAGATTGTAGAAAACGCTTTAATAAATCGTGTGATTCTACTTTCCTGATACAAGAAAATGGGTTATGATAGGATTAAATAGTAGATAACTCAAAGGGGGATTTCCAGTGGTACAGTCACTACATGGCTTTTTAGATGAAAATATTCAATATTTAAAAGATAATGGACTTTATAATGAAATTGATACAATTGAAGGTGCAAATGGACCAGAGATTAAAATAAACGGGAAAAACTATGTTAATTTGTCTTCAAATAACTATTTAGGACTTGCAACAGATGAAGATTTAAAACAAGCTGCCAAAGATGCCATAGACACTCATGGCGTAGGTGCAGGTGCAGTAAGATCTATTAACGGTACATTAGACCTTCATGACGAATTGGAAGAAACACTTGCGAAGTTTAAAGGTACAGAGGCAGCGATTGCATACCAATCAGGTTTTAATTGTAACATGGCAGCCATTTCAGCTGTGATGAATAAAAATGATGCTATCCTATCAGATGAATTAAACCACGCATCAATTATTGATGGATGTCGTTTATCTAAAGCGAAAATTATACGCGTCAACCATTCAGATATGGACGATTTACGCGCTAAAGCGAAAGAAGCTGTTGAATCTGGACAATACAATAAAGTAATGTATATTACTGACGGTGTATTTAGTATGGATGGCGATGTTGCTAAATTACCAGAAATCGTAGAAATTGCAGAAGAATTCGGTTTAATCACATATGTTGATGACGCACATGGCTCTGGTGTCATGGGCAATGGTGCAGGTACAGTGAAACATTTTGGCCTTCAAGATAAAATTGACTTCCAAATTGGTACATTATCTAAAGCGATTGGTGTTGTCGGTGGTTATGTAGCTGGTACACAATCATTGATCGATTGGTTGAAAGCACAATCAAGACCATTCTTATTCTCAACATCATTAGCGCCCGGTGATACAAAAGCCATCACTGAAGCTGTTAAGAAATTAATGGCATCAACAGAATTACACGATAAACTTTGGGAAAATGGTAATTACTTAAAAGACGGATTGAAAAAATTAGGTTTTGACATTGGTAATTCTGAATCACCAATTACACCAGTAATCATAGGTGACGAAAAAGAAACACAAGCATTTAGTAGCCGCTTAAAAGATGAAGGTATCTATGTGAAATCCATCGTCTTTCCAACAGTGCCTAAAGGTACGGGCCGTGTTCGTAATATGCCTACAGCTGCACATACAAAAGAAATGCTTGATCAAGCATTAGCGGCATATGAAAAAGTAGGTAAAGAACTAGGTACAATTTAACGCTAACTCCAATTTATAAAACGAATGAATATAAAAAATAAATGAAGCAACAAAATGCTAGACTGCTTATATCCTATTTGTATGGATATAAAGGGTCTAGCTTTTTTGATTTTAATCACTTTGATAGGGTATAAGTTTAACACTTATGAAAGTATATACATAAATCACAATTTATCTAGAGGATAGGGCGATACAATGACAAAACTAATATTATTAAGAGGTAACTCTGGTAGTGGCAAAACGACTATTGCCCGTAACTTACAAAGCATGTTGGGTAATGGTGTCATGCGCGTGGGTCAAGATGAAATAAGACGCCATATGTTAAACGTCTCAGATAGACCAGGCAATTTATCAATTGAGCTAATAAAATACATTACACTATTTGGCATAGCACATTGTAAATATGTTATTGTAGAGGGTATTTTCAATAAAGAAAAATATGGTAATATGTTACAGAGCATTATTTCAAGTACGCATATTAAAAGCTATATTTATTATTTCGACTTACCTTATGCAGAAACCGTGAGAAGACATCACTCAAAAGCATATACCGATTTTAGTGTACAAAAACTTGCAAGTTGGTTTGTTGAAAAAGATACATTAAATGTAAAAATGAGAAATTGAGTACTGAAATGATGACACAAAATGATATACTCACGATGATCATGAATGATCTTCATGACGAGTGAAATCGTCCTTAGAAGCAGTTCATATTTTTAATAAATTAAAAGGTTGATTTTATGCCAAATGATGTTATAGTTTTGGTTGCTGACGCCTTATGTTAAGGGGTTTTTCAATGAAAAATAATTTAGGGTTGCATTTCACTACACAACGGCTTATCATTAGACCGTTAGAAGAAAATGATTATGAGTCATGGTTGTCAGGATTTGTAAATCGTTATCCTGCGCAATACAAGCATGATAAAGGCCAAGTAGACATGTCAGATGCCACGGAACCATGGTTTGCGGCAATGGTTTTAAAGCATCAACAAGCGATTAAAGATGATGATTTGTATATATTTGGCATCTTTGATAAAACGGGACGTCATCTTGGTATGCTTAACATTAAAAATTTAAGCCGCGATCAATTTCAATGGGCAGAAATCGGTTATTTTATCCATAATCAATACTGGCATCAAGGGTATGCTTATGAAGCTTTATCAGAACTTGTGAAACAAACGAAAGAGACTTTAAAGTTTCATAGAATAGAAGCACACATCAATTTGGATAATCAACCTTCTATTCAGTTAATTGAAAAATTAGGCTTTGCATTTGAATGTATTCGAAAAGGATTTATTTTCGAACATGGACAATGGACTGACAACTACGTGTATTATCTCAATACACATGACGAACCAATGGGATAGCAACTAAAAGGAAGGAGTGTCAACATGGTTGAATTTAGAGAGTTAACAATGGCTGACGAAACATTATATTGTGATTATATGAAAGAATGGATAGATCACGATGAAAAGGTAGTGCCTGAGATTACGAATATTACCAAATACAATAATTTTGAAGAAATTGTACATGAATTAGCAGATAACAAATCTAATGATGAGACAGTAGATAATACGACATTGTTTTTAATTGATGATGATAAGATTATTGGCGCTGCCAATATTCGCCATCATTTGAATGAAAAATTAAAAATTATTGGCGGCCATGTTGGCTACGGTGTTCGTAAGAGCTACCGAGGCAAGGGCTTTGGGAATAAAATTTTGAAAAAGTCATTAGACTACTTATCACGTATTGGCGTACAAGAAGCGCTGATTACTTGTGAAAAAGATAATGAAGCCTCTGCAGCTGTCATCTTACACAATGGTGGGGAAGAAATAGAATCTTCAACTTTAGATGATGGCACAGTCGTTCGTCGTTTCCAGATAGAAATCGCATAAAATAGCATAATTATTAAAAGTTGCCATGTAAGAAAATGGCAACTTTTTTTATGTTTAAAATATTTAAAAATTGAAAATTTAATTCAAAAATGTAATATAACATAGATATAAATAAAATAATAATGTATAATTAGCAGAGTTTAGTTTATTTCGAAAATAACTTTTATTGAATTTAGGGAATTTTTAAAAGTAAAAAGATTAGGGAACGAAAGGTGAGAAAATGAATATTAATATATTGGGATACAATATCTTTGCCAAAGAAGGCACATCAAGAAGTAACATAAATTTAATAAAATCATTTTTGAAGAATGGTAATAATGTTAATTACTTTAATATATTAGATTTTGAAAGTGACGATATAACGCGCTTAATTATACATGAAGGTATAAATAATAATAATGTTCAGTTTTATAAATTTGATGATTTTATTAAAATCGCAGCAGGAGATTTACTAATTATCACAAGAGAAGAACTATTTATTTATGCTAAAGAGGTTAAACAAAAAAACAAAAAGATTAAAATAATTGGTGAAATTCATGGCCCATTAGAATATATAGATGACTCACTGGATTTAGGTTTAGAATACATTGATAGTATAAGAGTAAGTACAGATACTATAAAAGAAAAATTTATAGAGAAATACAAATATAACTCAGTGTTTTCCCAGTATGTAAATGCTGAACATATTGATCTCAAGAGAAAGCCTATAAATACGAAAAGAAATCTTTTAATAAAAGCAAGGTTCGAAGATAATATTAAAGATATTTCCTACGTAATAAAATTAATAAACTATATAGTAAAAACACAGATAGAAATGATATTCAACTATATATTATAGGTTATGGTCCATCAGAATTATTGTATAAAAATTTAGTGAAATATTATAATTTACAAAATAATGTTCATATTAATGAAAAAGAACCGCTTAATTATATATATATTTCATCTTCACCATATGAAACGTTAGGTTATTCAATATTAGAAACATTAGCTAGAGGGAATAGAGCACTTATTTATCCTGGTGACGATAATGTTTTAGAAGAGGTCTATTCACAGTATAATGGTATTAAATTCCTAGAAAAAATATTAGAAAAGATAGTGTATTAATCACTTCTATATTAGATAGTAAATATACAAAAACAGATCGTGAAGAAGATGTTAATAAATTAAATGACACATTTTTAAATTCAAATTATAGTAATGAATATGTTAATAATCTAAAAAATATAATTAACAATAGTAATATGTCAAAAGAATTTTTCTTTAAAAATAAATATGGGAAAAAATTTGTACTTAAATCAAGAGAAAAGAATGAATTAAAAAACTTGAATAAGAAAAAAGAACAATTTAAAAAATGAAATCTTTACCGATTTTAAATAAAATTTTTTCCAATAAGTTTTTAAATAATAAGTTAAAAGAGCATTATAAACAAAAAGAAACAAACTTGTATAAGCAAAAGCTAAATGAAATCATTCCACAAGAAAATAAAGTATTCATTGAATCTTTCCATGGGAATAATTTCAGTGGTGATCCAAAGTATATAGCATTAGGCATTAAAAATTTCTTTGAAGATAAAGAAATTTTTGTAAGTTCAATTAATTCACTTGTAGATATAGAAATTAGAAACCATGGGTTTAAGCCTGTTAGATTTGGAAGTAAAGATTATATTGAAAAATTTAGAATGTCTAAATATATATTTATAAATGGTAATTCTTGGGATAAAGTATATAAACATAAAGATCAAGTGTTTATTCAAACATGGCATGGTTTTCCTCTAAAAAAAATGGTTAGTGATTTGAGCGATGAAAAAGAAAAAAATTATCAATTATCACAATTTAAACCAAGAATGTATAAATGGGATTATCTAATTACATCTTCAAATGTAAATAGTATGCTGTTAAGTTCTGCATTTCAATTACACGATAATAAAGAATTGAAAATATTGGAATATGGAGCTCCTAAAAATGAATATTTACTAAAGTTCCAAACTGATGAAGAATGGAGAAGGTTACAAAGAAAATACCTTTTCATGCAAAATACAAATAAAAAATATATATTATACTGTCCTACTTGGCGAAAACAAAAACGTAATCAAGTGACTAGTATTGATTTAAAGGAATTATTAGCCTATTTACCAAATGAATATGAGATTATAGTTAAGTTACATCCAAATGAAAGTTCATTAAGGCCTCAATATAATAACTTAGATCATAGAATTCATTGTTTTTATAATGAATTTGTAGATATACAAGAACTATACATTCTTTCAGATATTATGATTACTGATTATTCATCAACAATTTTTGATTTTGCACATTTAAATAAACCAATATTTTTAATGCAAGAAGACATGAAGGACTATAACAGTAGTGTTGGGTTTTATTTTAATATATTTGAATTAGGTAATTTCCCTATAGCATCATTAAATGAGTATAAATTAGCTTTACAAATAAAAAATATAAAACAAATAAACTATTCAGGATTAATCAGTAGATTAATGTGTCATGATAATGAAAATAGTACGAAAAAATATTGAATGAAATATTTTAAGTGGATAATACTTAAAAAATAAAGTTTGAAATTAAGGAGGATATATGATTAAAATTGCAACGATTGGTTCATGTGTTACAAGAGATAATTTTAACACTAAATTCAATCCAAATTATAAAGCCTATTTCCAGATTATTGGGCATCAAAACCAAACAACTATACCTAGTTTGATGTCCGAACCGAATAAATTGGAAGTAACGAAAGAATTTATAGATAAAACTTTATATGTGCAAGATATATTAAATAAAGAATTTAACAAAAATTTTTTAGAAAAGTTAAAAGTTGAAAAGCCAGATTATTTACTTATTGATCTAGATCCAGATGTGAAATTTGGAGTGTTAAAGCTAGAAGATGATCAATATATAACAAATAACCCGAATTATATAAACATTCCTCAATTAAAAAACTTAGAACCTGTTAATATAGCTGAAAATTTCAATGAATATTTTAGAATTTGGAAAAATTCTTTAGAAAAATTCTTTGATTTTATACAGACATATTTACCTGAGTGTAAAATAGTTTTAGTCAAAGCCAGGTTTACAGATTTGTTTAAAGATGGCAGTACTTTAACTGATTGGAGAATAGCTAAAAATATACCTCTACAAGAATTTAAAGAAATGAATAAAGTTTGGGATAAATTTGATAGTTATATTGTGAATAACTATTCGGTTTCTATTTTGGATATGACATCAACACAATATTATTTAGATGAAAATCATTTATGGGGAAAATATTATTTACATTTTAGAAAAGAGTTTTATAACGATTTTTTAAATAAATTATTGAACATCATTATAAAGGAGAAGGGGAGAGGTGTAGTTCTAAAAGATGAAGTCAAAACAGTACAAAGAATTTATGTAGATTATGATTTTGAAATTTTGGGTACAAAAGCTATTGAAGTTGTTCTAAATAGTGATAAAAACATTATAGAATTATCTAGGAATAACAAAAAAATATACAATTTATACAAAAGATTACTGAAAAATGATTATATATTATATTTCCACAAAGATGGTATTTCTAAATTATATAAAAGGAAATTCATTAAAGAACTATGGAAACGAAAGGATTTGTATCAAGAGAATAGTGTTTTTTACACTTTAGATGAACCTGATGAAAAAAATGAATGAAAAATTAGATTCTTTTACATTATTAATTATTTTTACATGTATGCCTCCTGGTGATGTTTATGATAGCTACTTAATGTCTGATAGAATGTTCCCTAAATTCTTTAATAATATTGAGAGAAGTTTAGTTAAAAATGTGTATACTATGCGGATAATGGATTTAAATTGTTCACACGGCTCACATTATATAAATACAATAAATAATCCGAATATGGAAGAAGACATTATTAAAGCGATTGAAAATGTTAAAAATAATCTTGATATTAAAAATATTGTTCTCTATGGTGCATCAAAAGGTGGAACTGGAGCTTTATATTATTCATCTATATTAGATTTGAAATGTCTGGCAGTTGATCCTATTTTAAGTCTTGGTGAATATAATATTAAAGATGAACATTTTTTAAAGGGGTTAAGAAAAGAAGATATAAGCGGAGACATTAATAATTATTTGTCTAAGAAAAGTAATAATGAAAAGTATATTATAGGATCTGAAAACGTCGCTTTTAATTATTCGATGATTTCAAAAATCAAAGGAGAAAAAGTTAAAGTAATTAATAAGATAGATAACCATATTGTTAATCATCCTGATGTTTCTAGAAATAGTGTTCCTGAACAGTTGATGTTACTAAATAAAATGTTATTAAATAAAAAATTCGATTAACTAAAAAGCAAGTTTCATATTTGAAACTTGCTTTTTAGTCAAGTCCAGACTCCTGTGTAAAATGCTATACAATGTTTTTACCATTTCTACTTATCAAAATTGATGTATTTTCTTGAAGAATAAATCCATTCATCATGTAGGTCCATAAGAACGGCTCCAATTAAGCGATTGGCTGATGTTTGATTGGGGAAGATGCGAATAATCTTTTCTCTTCTGCGTACTTCTTGATTCAGTCGTTCAATTAGATTGGTACTCTTTAGTCGATTGTGGGAATTTCCTTGTACGGTATATTGAAAGGCGTCTTCGAATCCATCATCCAATGATGCGCAAGCTTTTGAATATTTTGGTTGATCGATATAATCATGAATCAATCGATTTTTAGCCTCACGCGCTAAGTTAATATCTGTGAACTTAAAAATTCCTTTAACAGCTTCTCTGAAAGATTTTGAATTTTTTTTAGGAATGGTGGTAAAGATATTTCTTAGGAAGTGAACTTGGCATCTTTGCCAACTTACGTTGGTGAAGGATTTTCTAATGGCAGAGACTAATCCTTTGTGCGCATCAGAAATAACGAGTTCCGTACCTTGTAAACCGCGTTCTTTTAGGTATTCAAAAAATGTTGTCCAGGTCTCTTCGCTTTCGCCACTTTGAATCATGAAGCCGATAATTTCACGGTCGCCATCTTTGGTTATTCCAATCGCTATATGACAGCTTTTTGAGAGTACTCGATTTTCTTCTCGTACTTTTATATAGAGTACATCGGTCATTAAGTAAGGATAATTTTTTTCTGATAATAAACGATTCTGCCACTCGTTAACCATAGGTTCTAGCTGTTCTGTTAAGCTAGAAACGAAGGACTTAGAGACGGATTTACCACAAAGTTCTTCCACAATTTTTGATACTTTACGAGTTGAAACGCCTGATACATACATTTCCAACATTGAAGCCATGAGGGCTTTTTCGTTTCGTTGATAACGTTCAAACACTGTGGGTGAAAAATGGCCATCACGTGTTCTGGGTACTTTTAATTCTAGCGTGCCTACACGTGTCGTAAAGCTGCGCTCATAATAGCCATTTCGTTGACTTTGTCGGTTTTCTGTTCGTTCATATTCTTTTGCTTGAATATATTCTGTTCGTTGATTTTCCATTAGTTGATTAAATACCGTTGTTAAAATATTTTTAGAAACGTCATCCTTTACAGAATATTCAATAATGCTTTGAATCTCTTCGCTTTTCAGTGTAAAATGTACTTGGGTCATGTAAAAGTCCTCCTGGGTATGTTTTTGTCGTTAAAAACATTGTACCGTAAAAGGACTGTTATATGGCCTTTTTACTTTTACACAATTATACGGACTTTATCTGCTTTTTTATAATTTTATTGAAACTAATTTTAAAAGTAAAATAAAAATTTATATTTATTTATGAAAACGGCAACATGAAATAAAAGACTTCGCAAAAAATTTCAAGTATAATTGTTTTTAATACTAGGTATTAATTTTAAAAAAGAAGTGAGGTTATAACATGTCTAAAGTCATTCAAGACATACATACAGCATTTGAGCATTTAGAAAATGGCATGACAGTACTTGCCGGTGGTTTTGGGCTATGCGGGATACCAGAGCATGCCATTGAAGCGATTCGTACAAAAGGTACAAAAGGATTGACCGTAGTAAGTAATAACTGTGGTGTAGATGATTTTGGATTGGGCCGTTTACTTGAGAAAAAACAAATAGATAAAATGGTTAGCTCGTATGTGGGTGAAAATAAAATATTTGAGCAACAGCTGATCAATGGTGAGTTAGATGTAACACTAACACCTCAAGGTACGTTGGCTGAAAAACTACGTGCAGGCGGTGCAGGTATTCCAGCATTTTACACAAAAACAGGTGTGGGTACTTTGATCGCTGAAGGTAAAGAATCACGAGAATTTGACGGTGAAACGTACATTATGGAACGTGCCATTACAGGCGATTTTGGTATTGTGAAGGCTCAAAAGGCGGATACATTTGGTAATTTAGTATTTGAAAAAACAGCGCGTAATTTTAATCCTTTATGTGCTATGGCCGCCAAGACTACTGTCGTTGAAGTAGAAGAAATTGTTGAATTAGGTGAAATTGACCCAGATGATGTACATCTGTCAGGTGTATATGTGGATTATATCTATCTAGGCAAACATTTTGAAAAACGCATAGAAAAACGTACAGTGAAGGAGGTATAACATGGATAAACAAACACAACGTAAGAAGATTATTCAGCGTGCAGCACAAGAAATTCATAGTGATATGGTAATAAATTTAGGTATTGGTATGCCAACACTTGTAGCAAATGAGATGAATGATCATGTGGAAAATGTCTTTTTCCAATCTGAAAATGGTTTGCTTGGTATTGGCCCATATCCTACTGAAGATGAAGTGGATCCAGATTTGATTAATGCAGGTAAAGAAACGGTTACTGCTGCTAAAGGGGCTTCCTATTTCGATAATGCAGAATCATTTGCGATGATACGCGGCGGGCATATTGATTTAGCAATTCTTGGTGGTATGGAAGTTTCGGAAACAGGTGATTTAGCAAACTACATGATTCCTGGCAAGCTCGTAAAAGGTATGGGCGGTGCGATGGATTTGGTGGTTGGAGCTCAAAAAGTGGTCGTTATCATGGACCATATGAATAAACATGGTGAATCTAAGATAAAATCAAAATGTGAGTTGCCTTTAACAGGCGCAGGTGTTGTTAATACGTTAATCACAGATTTAGCTGTTTTTAAATTTGAAGATAAAGTTATGAAATTGGTTGAACTTCAAGAAGGTGCCACACTTGAGCAAGTACAAAAGTATACAGATGCTTATTTTGTAAATTGCTTGAATCGTTAGATGTTTTTCCACATATTGTACGATGTATTCATAGGTAGATCATTATCTATTTTTAAAAAGTTAGCTCTTAGCCAAACTTAAAATTCCGCGTAATTATGTTATTGTAACAATAGAGATTGAATTAATGACAAAGGTGCGGGGATTGATATGAAGAAAAATGCAGAACTGAAAAGTTTTGTTATCGCTATTATATTTGCAGCGGCTGCAGATGTGGTTCCTAACGGAATATTTCATAAAATCTTGTTGGTAATCGGTATTTTAGCATTTATTTATATGTTGATTACACATTTAAAGTTTACGATATATCATATTAAAATAGAGGATAATCAGCAACAAACATGGTTTAGTGTGAAAACGGATTATTGGTTGCTGTTTATTAAAAATATGTTGGCCATAACGCTATTATTAGCGATATATTGTGTGTCTGTGTATGTCGATAATCATATGGCTTGGATTATCATTCCTTTACTTGTCGTTGGATTTATAGGAATAATCTTATTTGAAAATAAATTTGAAAAGAAGAGCAACATTTTAGAGTCAGAAAATGTAAAAGAATAGAGGTGGCTTATGAAATTTATTGATGCACATGAACAAGCTGAATTATTAAACATGGAAGAAGTCGTTGAAGCGGTAGCCGAATCTTTACAGGCCTATTCTGAAGGGAAGACGGATACCCCTTTACGTTATGTACTTCCTTTTAATGAAGACAATCGTTATCTAGTTATGCCGGCTTTATCTGATGAATTGAAAGTTGTGGGGCTTAAAACAGTAACAATGGCCCCTAATAATACAAAGATAGGTAAAAATACCATTGTTGGTTCTGTCATATTATCAGATTATGAAACTGGTGAAACATTAGCTGTATTAGAAGGTTCTTACTTAACCAAAATTCGTACAGGCGCAATTTCTGGCGTAGCTACAAAATACCTTGCTCGTGAAAATGCAGAAACATTATGTGTCATAGGGACAGGCGATCAAGCACAAGGATTAATTGAAGCTGTACTAGCTGTTAGAGATATCAAGCGTATTCAACTATATAACAGAACATATCGTAAAGCTGTGACATTTGCAGAAACAGTACAACAGCAATATCAATACGTAGATGTGACAGTGATGGAAAATGTTGATGATGCTATAGCTAATGCTGATGTTATTGTCACTGCAACCAACGCCACGCAACCTGTTTTTAATAAATCATTAGAAGCTGGAGTGCATGTGAATGCTGTAGGTTCTTTTAAATCAGATATGCAAGAGTTGCCTTCACACGCTATAGCCAATGCAGATAAAGTAATTGTAGAAGCATCGGAAGCGGCATTAGAAGAAACAGGAGATTTAATTACCCCAATAAAAGAAGGTCTGTTTGGAGAAAAAGATTTATATGGCGAACTAGGTGAAATTGTCAGTTCTCATTTAGCTGGACGCGAAAGTGATGATGAAATTACCGTATTTAAATCTGTAGGTGTAGCCATTGTAGATATTATTGTGGCTAACTATTTTTATCAAAAAGCACAGAAAAATAATGACGTGCAGTAATTTATATATAAGGTTGATAAAGTAAAATTTTGATAGGCTATAGTAAAATTATTAAGCGTTTCGCTGTATTGCTTTATAGTATAATGTAGGTATTATTTTATACTTTAAAGGATACTTATGGCGGAACGCTTTTTATAATGATTTTTAAAATCAAAATTTTCAAACTATACTTAGACCAAAAATAAAACATATTATAAATAACTTTATTTAAATAAGGATCAAAAGATTTTTTGTAAAGTTCTTGGTAGCATTATTCAATTATTATTACAATTTCACCTCGATTTCTTTTGATTTGTTCGTCAAAATTGTTAAACTCATACTAATATATAGAAGACGTAAATTAACTAAATTTATAATTTTATTTGTAATACTATTTTATTTTTATAATAAAAATAAGGTGTTCAACGTATTATATTAATAAAATTGACGATAAGTATATTATGACTTGAGTATATAGGAGGATGAAAAATGAAACTACTAATTACAGGCGGTGCTGGATTTATTGGATCGCACTTAGCAGAACACTTTAACAAAGCTAATGAGGTGTTTATATTAGATAATTTAAGCACAGGACATCGTTCGAATGTCGAATTTATAGATGATGCGCATTTCATTGAAAATGATGTGCTTAATACATCATTTGTGACATCCTTAGTAGAGAAAGAACAATTTGATATCGTCATTCATTTAGCAGCCGTAGTTAGTGTTGTAGAAACAATAAATGACCCTATAAAGTCTCAGTCTGTCAATATAAATGGCACATTAAATCTCTTAGAAGCCAATCGTCAATATAATCATAATTTGAAGAAATTTATTTTTGCATCATCAGCGGCCGTTTATGGTAATACCGAAGGATTGCCAAAACAAGTCGAAACGTTCATTGATCCTGAATCACCTTACGCTGTGGAAAAATATGCTGGGGAACAATATACAAAAATTTACAATACACTATATCAACTGCCAACAACTGCTTTAAGATTCTTTAATATATATGGACCGAGACAAGATCCTCATTCACCATACTCTGGTGTATTATCTATTATAGATAATAAATTTAAAAATAACGAAACATTCACATTTTTTGGGGATGGAGAGCAAACGAGAGATTTTGTATACGTAAAAGATTTGGTGCGAGCAGTTTCAATAGTGTTAGATAATGAAGTAACGAATGGCAAAATTTACAACTTAGCTACTGGTAAACAAATATCATTATTAGAAATTTTCGATAAGTTCAAAATGGTTTATAATAAAACTATAAATTATCAGTTTGCTGAATCAAGAAGCGGGGACATTAAACATTCTTGTGCTGATATCAAAGGTTTGGAAGCGCTAGGATTTAATCCACAATATGATATTATGTCAGGTTTAACTGAATATATTAATTACTCGAATACAGATAAGATAAATTAAGAGGTGGAAGAATGATTGGTAAAACGAAAAAGTTTGTATTAAATCAAACAAAAAGAAAATTAAAATTCATTTCGGAACCATTGAAATTACAACTTAGAAGTAAATACACAAGAAATATTATGCATTATGCAAATCTATATAAAACGATTGAAGTAGATGACAAGCATATTTTGTATCAAGTTAGAGATGGACAAAGTATGACAGATAGTCCTTATGCAATATTTAAATATTTAATGAACAATCCTGATTATCAAAAATATATACATATTTGGGTCGTAGCATCTCAAAAAATGCAAAAAGCATTTTCTAAAAAATATAGTAAATATAAAAATGTAAAATTTATAGTTAAAGAAAGTGAAGACTATTTACATTATTTAACAAAGTGTAAATATCTCATCAATAATGCGACGTTTCCAACGTATTTTACGAAAAAGCCAAATCAAATATATGTTAATACTTGGCATGGTACACCTTTAAAAGCAATGGGGTTAGATATCAAACATAATTTATTAGAATCACAAAATACAATTCGTAACTTTTTAAGTTCTGACTATATTATTTCACCTAACCAACATACGACAGATATTTTTAAAAAAGCATTTAAATTAGACGGTTTAAATGATGAAGCAATTTTAGAAATTGGTTATCCTAGAATAGATGCAACGCTAAATGCACGGTCAAAAGAAGTTATGCAGAAATTAAAGCAACAAGGCATTAAATTAACAGATGCGCCGATTTTACTCTTTTCACCGACATGGCGTGGCCAAACGGTCAGTACACCAGAAGATAATATTGAAGAAATTGAAGCGCTGATTGAGTCATTAAATAAACAAACACATTATCAAGTGTTATTAAAAGTTCATCCGTTTATTTATAAAAAAGCAGTAGGTAATAAAAAATTAAAAAAATACTTAGTGGAAGATACATTTGATACGAATGAATTACTCAGTATTGTTGATTTGCTTGTAACTGATTACTCAAGTATCTTTTTTGATTATTTAGTTACAGATAAACCTATTATTTTTTATACACCCGATTATAAAGCCTATGAAGAAGACAGAGGATTTTATCTTCCTGTGGATAGTCTTCCAGGTCCAAGTGTGCACTCAATTGAAGCATTGGTAGCTACTGTCCAAGAATCACAGCGCATGCTAGCACAATATAAGGGGAACTATCAAAAATATAAACAAAAATTTGTGAATTACGATGATGGACAAGTAACGGAAAGAGTTGTCAATCAAGTGTTTCATCATGATGCACCCAAAAATGGCGTTCAAAACAACAGAAAAGAGCGTATTTTAATATATCCAGGTGGTATGAAACCTAATGGCATAACAACATCGATCCTGAATTTATTAGAAAATGTTGATTATGATAGATATGATATTACGGTTTATCTTGGATTCAATAGAAATAAAGATGTGATAGATAATCTATATAGCTTAAATGACAATGTGAGGGTTATTTTAAGAAAAGGACCATTGTTGGCAAACACTTCAGAATACTATCGTAACCTATTGGTACGCAATAGAGGCATCAAGTCGAAAATTGAAGAAAAAATTTATCCGGATGCTTTGTATCAACGCGAATTTAGAAAAGTGTTTGGTAACTCAGCGTTTGATGTCGTTATGGATTTCAGTGGCTATGCGATGTTTTGGTCTGAAATCTTGTTAGCGAGCAAAGCTAAAAGAAAATTAATCTACTTGCACAGTGATATGAAAATGGATATGGAGCGTAAAGTGAACGGTGTGAGACCGCATTACGCTAATCTAAAAGGTGTGATGTCCTTATATCCTTATTATGATAAGCTCGTAAGTGTGTCTGAAGTGACTAAGCAGGAAAATGTTAAAAAAATAGCGAATAGAAAAACAAAAGATAAATTTAAATCATCGATGAATACCATTAACTTAGATAGAATTTATAATTTGGTGGATGAAGATAATGATATCTTTATGAAAAATGGGGAACGTGTCATTGTAAGAGAACAGGATAAGCAAATTACAAGCGTACCGTTCCATCAATCCGATTATAAAGTGATGACAATGGGAAGATTATCTCCTGAAAAAGGATTTGATAATTTGATTCAAGCGTTTAGCGGCGTGGTGGAAGCAAATCCTAACGCGAAATTATACATTTTAGGTGATGGCCCACTCAAAAATCAACTAAATAAACTAATTACGTCATTAGATTTATCAGAGCATGTATTTTTAATGGGACAAAAAAGAAATCCATTTAATATTATGAGAGATTGTGATCTGTTTGTTTTACCGTCTTATTACGAAGGGCAATCAATGGTCTTATTAGAGGCGTTGACTGTTGGTATAGATATTCTGGCATCAGATATACCAGCCAATCAATATGTACTTGATTATGGCAAGTATGGAATGTTGAGTTTTAATGATGCTGAATCATTACAAACAAGCATACAACAGTTTATTAATAAGGAAACACCTGTTTATGCCAAATTTGATCCAGAATTATATAATAAAGAAGCGATTGAACAATTTTATCATTTATTAGATGACTAAAGTATCATATAACTGAGGGATGAGAAATAATGCTCAAGCCCAAAATAAAGGACGCATCCATATGAAATGGATGCGTCCTTTTTATATTTAAAAGCCTTCAATTTATAATGTGCTTGTTTATTTGAAATGCCATGTTTATATAGTAACTTTTACACTTTAACTATGATGTTTATAATTATTGATAACCATAGGCTGTAGTGTATTTCTTCCTACAACAATTCTTATATATGGAATAAAAGATAGTATTATCGCTAATCCAATACAAAATCCAAGTGTGAAAATAGAACTTAAGATTAAAAATAGTGGTGGGAATGTAACAAATGATGCTAGCGATCTAGAAATAAAATCTACAATGATTTGGTGTGCTAAGTATATGAAAAATGATATTTCGCTTATTAAAAACACAAATACTAAATTAAACCGAGTTAAAAATTTAGATAAATAGACGATAAATACAAAACTGATTGCAGAAAATAAGACTAAATCAAATCGATTAGACTCATTTAGATGTACGTCTAAATAAGAAAAATTAAATGCCATATAGGATAAAGCCAATAGCCAAATCAATAGAAGCCAAACTAAATGACGCTTTAAAAAATGAATAACAGTATCATAATATTTACCGAAGTAGAAACCAACAACAAAGTAAAATAGCCAATATAAAATAATGGTTCTACTGAACAAAGGATAAAAATCCCAGAATTCAAGATAAGCAGTACTGTAATACATTAAATAAGAATGTCCAAAACTAATGATAAAGGTAACAACAAGTACAAAAATAGGATTGACTTTACTCAATAATTTATAAAATAAGCGATGTAATATATAAAACTGAAAAATAACAAGTACAAACCATCCGAAAAATTTACCTTCCACTACGATATTTAAAAAGATTTCCCAAAATGATTTATCTGAATTATCACCAAGAAATAGTCTAAAAGTGATAAATAAACCAAATATAGCATAAGGAATTAAAATAAATTTCAAACGCTTAAGTAAAAAGTTTTGCGGAATTTTAGTTGAATATCGCATACCTAATAATGTTTCGGACAAAATAATAAAGCAAGGTGTTGCAAATAATAAAATAACTTGTAAAAAACTATAAAATGATTTTTCAAATTGTGAAATGTGATAATCGTTTACTAAACCGGTTAAACAATGGACGATGACTATTGCGATACAAAATATCGCTCTAGCATAGGTGAGTTCCATTTTCCTCTCCAAAATAAAAACTCCTCTCAAAATCCATTCCATAATATGATAATTAGTATTAAAAGTAAAGTTTATATGAATTTATTTTTATAATAATTATATATAAAGCCTAGCACTTTCTAATATGAAATTTGGGTAAGTTTAAGAAAAAAATGATATGCTTACATATATTTAAAATAGTCACTGAAAAATAGCTACTAGCAGTTAATTAAAAAACTAAAAAATTGAAAGGAACAACGTTATGAAATCAATCTTACTAATTGGTCAATCAAATATGGCAGGAAGAGGATTTTTAGATAGTGTAAATCCCATCATTGATGAACGTATTTTTATGCTTAGAAATGGTAGATGGCAAATGATGGAAGAACCGATACATAGCGATCGTTCTGTCGCTGGAATTGGACCAGCTGCATCGTTTGCAAAGCAATGGCTCGATGATCATCCAAATGAAACAATAGGGTTCATTCCATGTGCTGATGGAGGTACTTCTATTGAAGAATGGTCAGATGAAAGTATGCTGACGCGGCATGCTGTAAGTGAAGCGAGATTTGCTATGGAAACGTCTGAATTGATTGGTGTTTTATGGCATCAAGGTGAAAGTGATAGTCAAAATAATAAATTTCAAACATATGAAACAAAATTATCACACCTCATTGATTATTTTAGAGAAGCACTTGAATTGCCTAAACTTACTTTTGTCATTGGATTGTTAGGAACGTTTTTAGGAAAAGAAGGGTTTGGCGCTAGTGCTACAGAGTATCAAGAAATTAATAACAGTATCAAGAACGTCGCGCAGAAACAACATGATTGTTACTTTGTTACAGCAGAAGGCTTAACGGCAAATCCAGATGGTATTCATATAGATGGATTCTCACAACGCTTGTTTGGGATTAGGTATTATGATGCATTTTCAAAATCAAAGGACGTCGTCAATCCTTTAGATAATGAGAGCGAAAGAGAACAAGATTTATATAAAACTGAATTTACTAAAAATGAACAAATGTATATGCTTGTGGCTAGGTTATCTAAAAATGAAATCACGTATCAAGATTTTATCAATGAAATGTCACAAATGAATAAATAATAATCTGGAAAATTATCATTTTTAAAAATATTTATTTTTTTCGTTCAATCTATGTCTAAAAAGCCTTTCAAAACACACGAGATGTGTGTACATTTGAAAGGCTTGTTGTATTTTATCATCCCAATACGGTTATGTTAATCGTCCATGTGTGATTTTAGTAAGTGCGTCATTTGTAGCAAATATTTTAGCATTTACAGTTGGGACACCCATGGATTGTAGGCGCTCACTATGCATGTTTAAATAGTTTTTAGCATTTTTGTAACTATCAAATGCATAAATGCCACCCGCTTCTTTTTCATCAGCATTTTCTGTCCAAATTTTCCATAAAAAACCTGGTTCTCCATTTATAGATTTCGCTAAATCAGCGAATTGTCTGGACATCTCTTGTCCAAAAGGACCATCGATTGGAAAATCAACTTGTAAAATATAGATCATGATAAACCATCCTTTTTAAATTATTTATTATGTTTACTATACCAATTAAAAATACATTGCAGTATGGTTTTAGCTCAAGCACTTTTCTAATATAAACAATAAAATGTTTAACATAACATCAAAGCTACATCAATAAAGTATTTTCATATTTAATTTGTACTAATATTCATAAAAAGTGTAATTTTACTTGAAAATAAAATGGAGAGGTGTATGATGAAAGTGAACAATTACACTTTGCATATGTAAGACTACAAATAAGGAGTGATTTATTATGCGGAAAGTTGGAAAGTTAATTTCAGCAACTGTCGTTGTATCTACACTGGTTGTCGGTTCTTCAGCAGCATATATCTCAACGAGTAGTCCAACAGCGCAAGCAGCAGAGCAAGTCCAAAAGTGGGGACACGGTGAAGGTGGCGCAAGCGGTGCAAATAGTGAAAATGGTGTTCGTTCACAAGCACAAACAACACCTTGGTATAATTACGAAGGTTATACAACATATGATCCATCTTTTACTCAAGATTATAACTTCGTACGTGCTTTAAAATATGACAATGTTACGATTGATGGTTATAAAGTTGACACTAATGCCAAGAAAGAATTTGATCATTCTAAGAAAATTTATGATACAAGCGTAGAATTTAATAGTGACAATGAAGTGGTGCAACTTACTTTCTTCACAAAACCTGATTCAGTATCTAAGTCAACATTTAAGAAGGCTCATACTTCAAATGAAATCATAGGAGAAGGTAAATTAGGCAATAAAGATGGCACTTATGTGAAATATGAAACAAATAATGGCTTTTATACTGCTTTCTTTGATCAAAATGATAATTTGGTGGAAATAACAATTGGTCAGTAGTTTAAATAGTATTAATAAAGTTAAGATTCAACTCAGAGATGATTTGAAATCGCACGTTTTTGAGATTATAGCAACAGTTACTTTAATTGAAATTGTATGCTTTGGCTGGGGCAAATTAAATGTCTCAGCCTATTCTGTTGTATAGTCAATAAAATAAAGTATTTATTAAGAGTGAATGTAGCAGATTTTGTTGATGAAAAGCTTAATTGCAGTATTTTTAAATTTTAAAGTTACTGAAGTATATATTTAGTCCCAATTATTTCTACTCGTTAATGGTTAGGCGTAATAAAGATAATTGTGTTTTGTTATATTTATGATTATAGTTAAACGTAAGTATAGCGTATTGCTTTCAAATGTGAATAGGGGGATTGAAAACTTGAAAAAATTCTATTTAAGTGTTTTGTTTGGGCTTTTTTTACTCACAGTGACAGGAAAGGTCGCTGATGCAAAAAGTTTTGATCAAATAGAACAAGATAATGATACAATTGTAGGGGTTTATGGTGTCAATACAGCTAATGGCAAAGTGGTACAGCACAAATCAGGTGAACGGTTTGCATTTGCATCTACATATAAAGCAATTTCAAGTGGTATATTATTACAAAACAGGCCAACGTCAGAACTAAATAAAAAAATAGCGATATCCAAAGATGACATTGTCGCTTATTCACCCGTCACTGAAAAATATATCGGCAAGCAAATGACGTTAAAAGCATTAATAAAAGCTTCTATGTTGCAGAGTGATAATACAGCTAATAATAAAGTCATCGAAGAAATAGGTGGAATTAAAGAATTTCAACAAGCACTCATACATCGTGGAGACCATATATCTAATCCACAAAGACCCGAACCAGATTTAAATTTATATGATCCACAAAGTACAGATGATACAACCACACCTAAAAGAGCTGCAACAACGTTCAATCATCTTCTACATAGTGAAAATATGAGCAAAGCCAACCTTGAATTACTAAAGCATACAATGATTCATAATGAAACTGGAGATACGTTAATAAAAGCAGCTGTATCTAAGGATGATGTTGTAGGAGATAAAAGTGGTCAAGGTTTAACCTATGGTAGTCGAAACGATTTAGCTTTTATATATCCAAAAAAGCAAAATAAGCCAATTATTCTTGCTATTTACACGAAAAAATCAGATAAAGATGCGAAACCTGATGATAAAGTTATTCAAACAGCGGCAGAAACAGCTATTAAGTCATTAAAATAAATTCAAGTAAGCGAAACTTAGATTGGTGCAGAGGGGTTAAACATGGAAATAAAGCAAATGAAATATTTTGTAGAAGTTGTGAAAAATGGGGGGATGACACAAGCATCCGAGCATTTATATATTGCGCAATCTACAATAAGTAAAAATATTAAAAGTATTGAAGACGAATTTAATATCACTTTATTTGATAGAAGAAAAAAGCATATTATTTTAACGGATATCGGCCAGATTTTTTATGATAAATGCGTGGAAGCTTTAGCGGTGCTAGATGATTTATCATTAGAAATGGGAGATGTAACAAATTTAGAAAAAGGCCATATTAGAGTTGGTATATCAGCAATTATGAACGTGAGACTTTTTACAGAAAGTTTAAATCATTTTCATAGTAAATATCCAAAAGTGACATACGAAGTTATTGAAGGTGGAGGCAAAGCTGTAGAGTCTTATTTAAATAATGATGAAATTGATGTAGGCATTACTACGTTACCTGTAGATAATGATATCTACCATGCTATCCCACTATATAATGAAAAGTTATTGCTAGTCGTAAACAAAGATGCGATGCTTGCGAAACAAGGACCAGTCTATCTAGGTGATTTGAAAAATGAACGTTTTATTATGTTTCATGATGATTACTATTTAAAAGATCAAATTATTGAAAGTTGTAGAAAAGTTGGTTTTCATCCAAAAACGGTTGCTAAAATGTCTCAAATTACTTTTATTGAAAATATGATTCGAGATGGCATCGGTGTGAGTATATTACCAGAAAGTATCGTAAATATTTTAAATGAAGACCTTGTGGGTATAGAAATTTCAGGTGCAGATGTGTCATGGAATTTGGGAGTTATTTGGAAAAAAGATAGCTATATGAATTATGTAACTCACGAATGGATTAAATTTTTAAAAGATACTAGATAATGATGCTTAACAAAGCGACTATAGTTTATGAAACATGTATTCCATAACAGAATGTTATATATTCCAACTATGTATTTTAATCATATTTCAGTGCGTAATATAATAGACATATAGAGGTAGTAAGTACTGATGCTTAATAGAAGAATAAAAGTTAAAACATTTATGATAATCCCTAGCGCCAAAATATTAACTATATAAGCGTTTCATAATTTAAAGCTCATAACAAATTTATATAGAATTTAACTAATATAATAACTCTCCCCATTCATTCACTAAAATAAGGACACCCTATTCTTATTCATTATTATATTATTGAGCAATGATATTTAAAAACTAAGCTTATCTTCTAAATCAGTACAGTTTAATAAACGACCCTCTTGTCAAACATCAAACAAACATATAAACATGCCCAAACCTTAGCAATAGGTTTGGGCATGTTTATTTTAAATGTTTTTTTGTATTTTAGGGTGAAGATGATAGGCCGACTCAGTTGCTTCATCTTTAATAACTTTATCTAAAGTTGCTACAATCGTTTGAGCAATTTCAGCGGTTGGAACGCCAATCGCGTTGACTGGGTAATCTAATTTTTTAATTTGAGGGATATTGTCATATGAATACAAGATGGGGTGATCTTGTGGTCCTAGTGCATTTATTGTACCGACTGTTATATCATAGCTGCCACAAATCATGCCTGGTGCAAGTGCGTGTGTTTGTAAAAATTGTTTAACGGCAGATTCCGTTTCAATTGCATTCAAACTTGTAGAATCAATGATACGATAATTTATCTTGTGTTTGTCACAATATTGAGCAATCGCTTCTTTTTTTGCGATTTGACGTGTATCATTTGTATGTACATCACCAATATAATCAATGTGATCAATGTCCTGATCAATCAATGCTTCAATTGCCATGATCATCGCTTCTGAATGGTTTACGTTTATAATCGGATAAGGGATGTCACGATCGACACCATAGGCAACGACTGGGACATTGTTATAAATTTCTGGAGATAAGTTTGTTGCGTCACCTTCATCAAAAATAACGATACCATCACAACCGAATTCAACAAATTTTTTCGAAGCGGCAGCGACATCGTCTATCGACACAAACATGACATAACCTAAATCTTTGATAGCGTGATTGATTTCTGAAATAAGGTGTGTAACCGCTACACGATCTACAGAAGGCCAGATTAATCCAATTGTGCCACTTTTCTTTGAAACAAGTGCTCTAGCAGAATGATTAGGTATATAATTCATTTCTAAAGCTTTTTGTTGAATTAAATTTTTGGTTTTTGGTTTTACGAGATGAGAATTTTTAAGTGCTTTACTAACTGTGGAATAGCTGACACCACAGGCTTCAGCAACATCTTTTAAAGTTACAGCCATAAAATTTCTCCTTGAAATTGATTGATTTAAATGCAAATTAATTATACCATAGAGATAAGCATTACAATATTTTTTTGTACAAAAATAACAACGTTGTTATTTTGAAGGGTATTGTAATTGATATCATTTTTGAGGGGTTGAAGACATGGATTCAATGAATACAATGAAAGAGATTCAACAAGGCAAACACATTGCTGTCATGCGAACTGAAGATGCAAAATCTTTTTTAGATATTGCACATACCATTATTGATAAAGGCCTACACACAATTGAGGTTACTTTAACAACGCCGAACGCTATAGAAATTATAGCTGAATTATCAAAAAGAGACGACGCATTGATTGGTGCAGGAACAGTGTTAGACAGTATTTCTGCACGTACTGCCATTTTAAATGGTGCGAAATTTATCGTTAGCCCATCTTTTGATAAAGAAACAGCGAAAATCGCTAACTTATATGATGTGCCATATATTCCGGGCTGTATGACTGTTAAAGAAATGGTTGAATCATTACGTTATGGTTGCAAAGTCCTTAAATTATTCCCAGCGACGCAATTCACACCTAAGTCAATTAAAGATTTCAAAGGGCCATTACCACAAATTGAAATTGTGCCTACAGGTGGCGTTGGTAAAGAAAACCATAAAGCATGGTTAGATGCTGGAAGTTTTGCAGTTGGCATTGGAAGCGAAATAACAAAAATTTATCAACAAGAAGGAAAAGATGCTTTAGAAAGATATATTTCAGAAATAAAAAGTGAGGTATAACAATGACGGTCTATGGTTTTGGTGAAGTATTATTACGTTACACGCCACCAAATTATGAACAGTTGAAAGATGCCAATACGTTTAAAGTAAATGTTGGTGGTGCAGAATTGAACGCACTTGTGACACTAGCACAATTTGGACATACGACTGAAATGTTAACGGTATTACCCAATCACGCGCTAGGACATTTAGCATTACAAAAAATGTTTCAAACACGTGTAGGTACTGCTTCAGTGAAATATAATAATGGCCGAATTGGTACATATTATATGGAAGAGAGTTTCGGCTTTCGTAGTGGCAAAGTGATTTATGATCGCGAACATTCAACATTTGCGAATCATGGTGAAGATGTAATGGAAGAAATCAATGCTCAAAGTGGAGATTTCTTTGTATTTACAGGTATTACGTTAGCTGTAAATAAAATGATTCGTCATCAAATTGTCGATGTATTAAAGCAACTAAAGCAACAAGGCGTTAACATAGTGTTCGATATTAATTTTAGAAGTAACTTATGGTCAAAAGAAACAGCAGTACCAATAATAAAGTCAATTTTACCATTTGTCGATGTTCTATTTTTTGGAAAAAAAGATGCTACACATTTGCTTGAAACTAATGATTTAGATGATGATATACAGACATGTGCAAAAACAATTCAATCCGAATACGACATTGATTTGATGGCTTCAAGTAATAGAAATATAGAACAAAGTACATTACAAGGTATTATGCTGACAAAAGAAAAATATATTGAAGGCCAAGCATATACTTACACTGTTTTAAACAGAATCGGTGCTGGTGATGCATTTATGGCAGGTGTATTACATGGATTGAATAAAGCATGGCAACCAGAAGATACAGTAGATTTTGCAACGAAATGTTCTGTTCTACAACATACGACAAATGAAGATGCACTAAGTGTACAAGAAAGTGATGTATTTAATTTATCAACGCATTTTGGAGAACTGAAACGATAAAAATTGCAATATAAGGGGTATAATCTTTATGAAGAAATTTACACTCCTTCTTGTAAGCGCATTCTTTACGATGGGGATGGTATCGATGTTGCTTACAAATAAGGAGACGATTGCTAAAACAAAGACAAAAGAGATCATGTTAGCGCATAATCAGCCAACGGAACATCCTGTCCATAAATCATTAAAAATTTTTAAAGATAGATTAGAAAAAGAATCACATGGTCAAATAAAAGTGAATATTTATCCGAATGGTCAGCTCGGTAGTGAGCGTGAAGCAATAGAAATGACACAGACGAATGCAATTCAAATGACTAAAGTTTCGGCTGGGGCATTGGAAAGTTTTTCGCCAACGTATTCATTATTTAATATGCCGTATTTATTTGAGTCAGAAGAAAATTATCGACACGTAATGAAACGTAAAAACGTACAAGACGCTTTCTTTAAATCGACAGGGGACCAAGGATTTTTAGGTATTACTTATTATGATGCAGGTATGCGTAATATCTATACGAAAGACAAAGAAATCAAAGACAACAAAGATTTGAAAGGCTTGAAGATTCGTGTTCAGCCAGGCAAAACAAGTGTAGATTTAATTAAATCGTTAGGTGGCACGCCAACACCGATGGATTATGGTGAAGTGTATACTGCAATGCAATCAGGTGTTATTGATGCAGCAGAAAATAATGAAACATCTTTAACAACGAATAACCATGGTGAAGTTGCAAAAAATTATTACTACACAGAACATGCAACCGTACCTGATATTTTAATCATGAACAAAGAGACCTATGACAGCTTGACGAAACAACAACAAAAATGGTTAGAAGATGCAGCAGATTATTCCACAAAAAAACATGAAGTAATTTGGGATAAAGCAGTGAGCGATGCTAAAAAAACAGCGACAGAAAAAATGGACGTGAAGTTTCACGATGTAGACAAATCTACATTTAAAGCGACTTCAAAACCTCTTCAAGATGAATTTAAAAATAATCCGGATACGAAAGCGGATTATAAACTAATCGAGAAGGAGGAACAGCGCTATGAAAAAAGCAAAGCAAATCATTGATAAATTGTTGTTAACGCTAGCTGGTATAACGCTTTTTGTTATGGTTATTTTATCGGTTTATCAAGTTGCAACACGCTTTATTTTTAACACACCGAGTACGACGAGTGAAGAAATTGTTAGATTCTTGTTGATATGGTTTGGGTTATTGAGTGCAAGCTATGTCTTTGGAATCAAACAGCATATTGCCATTGTATTTATCAGAGAAAAATTGCCTGAGAAAGTACAGTTATACTTGGAAAAGATTTCGGACATTATATTAATTATCGTGGCACTCGTGCTCATGATTTGGGGCGGTTTTGAAGTTGTGAAGTTAACTTGGTCTCAAATCGCGCCGTCAACAGGTTTATCAATGGCTGCAATGTATAGTGCATTGCCAGTTTCAGGAATATTTATTATTTTCTATGCATTTTATAATTTATTTAGTAAAGAGACAATGACTACAATTCAAGCGCGTGATGAGCTTGAAGGCGGTGATGGCTTATGACAATGATTGCGGGATTAGTATTATTCATCACATTCTTCATCTTTCTTATCATTGGCTTACCGATTGCATTAGCGATTATTTTAAGTTCTATTATTACGCTATTATTGATCTTACCATTCGATGTCACTATCGTAACTGCAGCACAGCGTATGGTTACGGGCATTGATGATTTTACGATGTTAGCGATTCCGTTATTTGTGCTAGCAGGTATCATCATGAATAACGGCGGCATTGCATTTAGATTAGTTAACTTTGCGAAGGTACTCGTTGGCAGATTGCCAGGATCATTAGCGCATACCAACATTGTTGGGAATATGCTTTTTGGTTCCATTTCTGGTTCTAGTGTTGCAGCAGCTGCTGCCATGGGTCGTATCATGGGACCAATGGAAAAAGCGCAAGGTTATAAAAAAGAATATTCAGCAGCAGCAAATATCGCTTCAGCACCGTCAGGTTTACTTATCCCACCGAGTTCACTATTGATTGTTTATTCATTAGTCAGCGGCGGGACATCCATTGCAGCGTTATTTATCGCGGGTTATATTCCAGGAATTCTATGGGGTATTGCTTGTATGATTGTTGCTTATGTCATGGCGAAAAAACAAGGTTATAAAGTATCAGAGAAAATTAGTTGGAAAGATAGATTATTCTTAACATTGGATGCATTACCGAGTTTATTTTTAATAGTAGTAGTGATTGGTGGTATTGTCGGAGGAATCTTTACAGCAACAGAAGGTGCAGCGGTCGCAGTTTTATATTCTGTAGTACTTTCGCTAATTTATAAAAGCTTAAAAATCAAACAATTATCCAACGTTATCAAAGAAACAGCTGAAATTAGCGGTATGATTTTATTTCTAATCACCGCTTCGGCGTTATTTTCACTTGTGATGAGTTATACCGGCTTACCGGAAGCAATATCCAATGGCATTATCTCAATGACTGACAATCCAATTGCACTGTTATTATTAATCAACGTTATCTTATTAGTCATTGGTACTTTTATGGACATTACACCAGCAGTACTTATATTTACACCAATCTTTTTACCGATTTCAGAAGTATTAGGTCTTGATCCCATTCATTTTGGTATCATTATCGCTTTTAACTTATGTATTGGTAATATCACACCACCAGTTGGTAGTGCGTTGTTTGTAGGAGCAAGTGTAGGCGGTGTACGTGTTGAATCAGTATTTAAATATTTAATTCCATATTTTGTAGCTTTAATTATTTTAATGCTAATCATTACTTTTATACCACAATTATCATTATTCCTTCCAAAATTATTAGGATTATAGAAAAGGAGCAATTATATGACTTTAATTAATGACAATTTTTTATTAAATAGTAAAACAGCAGTAAAACTATACCAGAAAGTTAAAGATTTACCGATTTATGATTTTCATTGTCACTTAGATCCAAAAGAAATTTACGAAAATAAAAATTATGATAATATTACACAGTTATGGCTAGGTGGAGATCATTATAAATGGCGTTTAATGAGAGCTTATGGCATTGAGGAAGCTTTTATTACAGGCAGTGTTGATGATTTTGATAAATTCCAAGCATTTATGCATATGTTACCGTATGCGATTGTAAATCCGATGTATCATTGGTGTGCATTAGAATTAAAACGCTATTTTAATGAGGATACAGATTTAGATAAAGTGAATATCAGTAAATTATATAAATCATTAAATAAAAAGTTAGCAAAACCTTCACATACACCACAAAATCTAATTAAGCAAAGTAATGTTAAGGTGGTATGTACGACAGATGATCCATGTGATGACTTAAAATATCATAAATTATTAAACGAAGATAGCAACGTTACATTTAAAGTTATACCTACATTTAGACCGGATAGTTATGTTTTCTTAAATCATGAATCTATCAATACAAAAATTGACCAATTGAATCAAGCGACTGATTGCGACATCCAAGATTTAAATACTTATATTGATGCATTAAAAGCACGTGTACATTATTTTGATAGACAAGGTGCGCGCAGTTCAGACCAAAGTTTTGAAAAGACACCTTTAGTAACAGCAACGGTTGACACAGCAACTGAAATTTATAATGCGCTCAAACGCGGCGAACAAGTAACAGAAACTGAACAATATGAATTAGCAGGTTATATATTAACTGAAATTAGTAAAGTTTATGAAGAATTAGGTTGGGTTGTACAATTCCACCTTGGACCAACAAGAAATAATAACTCAAACATGTTTAAAATTACAGGACCAGATAGTGGTTTTGATAGTGTAGGTGAACAGTTGAGTGCTAAAAAATTAAATGCTTTACTAGATCATCTTGAGCAAAATCATGCATTATCAGATACCATTATTTACCCAAATAATGGCAATGATCATTTAATGGTACAAGCAACTGCAGGGAACTTTACAAATAGTCATCACAAAGTCCAACTCGGTGCTGCATGGTGGTTTAACGATACAAAAGAAGGTATGGAACAACATTTAGTAGAGTATGCTAATGTCGGCTTATTATCTAAATTTGTAGGCATGCTCACAGATTCACGTAGCATGATTTCGTATACACGTCATGAGTACTTTAGAAGAATATTATGTAATTTCTTAGGAGATAGAATTGAAAAAGGTGAGATTCAATTATCAGAAGAAACTATCACTCAAATAGTGAAAGATATTTGTTATAACAATGCAGTAAAATTATTCAAAATAGAAGGCGTTGAGGAGGTATAACCATGGAATTATCATTTCGTTGGTATGGGGAAGATGACCCAGTAACATTAAATAATATTAGACAAATTCCAGATATGAAACAAATTGTTACAGCAATTTATGACATTCCAGTTGGAGAAGTTTGGACTAAAGAAAGAATTGCAGCATTAAAACAGTCAATTGAAGATGCAGGTTTGAAATTTGAAGTTGTAGAAAGTTTACCTGTCAGTGAGGAAATAAAGCTTGGTACAGAGAAACGCGATCAACTCATTGAAAACTATAAAACTTCATTGATTAATCTCGCAGAAAATGGTGTTAAAACAGTAACTTATAACTTTATGCCGGTATTTGATTGGACACGTTCACAATTAGACTATGACTTGTCAGATGGTTCCAATACACTGATTTATAACCATGATCAAATTAAAGATATTGATCCACTAACGACGAATTTAAATCTACCAGGTTGGGATGAAAGTTACTCGCGTGAAGAGATGAATCAACTGATTACATCCTATCGTGAAACCTCAGATGAACAATTATGGGACAATCTGAAATACTTCTTAGATGCTGTGTTACCAACTGCTATCGAACATGATGTGGATCTGGCGATACATCCGGACGATCCACCTTGGCCGATATTTGGCATACCACGTATCATTAAAAACAAAGAAAGCTACGAACGCTTATTAGCTATTAGTAATGATACACATAATGGTATTTGTTTCTGTACTGGTTCATTAGGTTCATTAGCAGAAAACGATTTACCGAATATGATTCGTACATTTGGTGATCACATTCATTTTGTACACATGCGCAATGTTAAACGTATTGGTGATAATTCATTTATAGAAACAGGCCACTTATCTAAAGATGGCTCAGTAGATATGAAAGCTGTTACTGAAGCACTGAGAGATATTGATTACAAAGGGACTATCAGACCTGACCATGGACGTATGATCTGGGGAGAAACAGGTAAAGCTGGTTATGGCTTGTTTGATAGAGCTTTAGGTGCAACTTATATTAATGGCTTAATAGAAGGAGTGAGTAAATAATGGCAACACAATTCAAAGATGTTAATGTCGTTATTACAGGTGCGACAGGTGTGATTGGTTCTACTTTTGTCAAAGCACTTGTAGAAAAAGGTGCTAATGTAGGTATATTAGGTCGTTCAGAAGACAAAATTATAGAATTACAAGATGAAATTGATAAAAATAGACAACAAACTGTAGCGCTCGTTGCAGATGTGCTAGATAAATCAGCTTTAGAGCAAGCGAAACAAACATTCAATGATAAATTTGGTGCAATTACAATACTTATCAATGGCGCCGGTGGTAATCATCCTGATGCGACAACGAATGATGAAATGTACGATAAAGCAGGCGACAAAACGTTCTTTGATCTCACAGAAGAAGGTGTAGATAATGTATTTAAATTAAACTATACTGGAACATTTTTACCATCACAAGTATTCGGCAAAGATGTTGTGGCATCTGAAACAGGAACAATTATCAATATTTCATCTATGAACGCCTTTACGCCGTTGACAAAAATTCCAGCCTACAGCGGTGCAAAAGCTTCAGTAAGTAACTTTACTCAATGGTTGAGCACTTATTTTGCAGGGCAAATTCGTGTTAATGCAATTGCACCAGGATTTTTCGAAACAAATCAAAATAAGGCATTGCTAAGAAATGAAGACGGTTCTTATTCAGAACGTGCTCAAAAAATTCTTTCACAAACGCCAATGGATCGTTTTGGTGTACCTGAAGATATTTTAGGTACATTGTATTGGTTAATGGACCATGATATGAGCGGTTTTGTAACAGGTATTGTGGTTCCAGTAGATGGTGGCTTCTCATCATATTCTGGTGTATAAATTAAATAAAATAAATCAAATAAAAATCAACACTTTCATTGTTATAAGGATGAAAGTGTTGATTTTTTTGTTTGATTGTCTGGTTAACATTGTTGTTATTCTATGTGTCATGGTAAGTAATATTATTGCGATATAATACATCTTCTAATTAGGACGGAAAAAATATTTGCTATCAATATGTTTTATTTAATAGGTATTTTTCCAGCATTATACTTAGTTGAAAAATATGGAAGAAGACCTACTTTGATATGGCCCTTCTTGATTACTGCGCTAGCTTTGTTATCATTAGGTATAGTATCTGGTGGCAACGCTCCATTTTTAATGATACTTGTACTATTTATTATTTACGGTATTTTCAATACAGCTATGGGCAGTCATCAATGGATTTATCCATATGAACTATTCCCTACATATGTACGTGGTACAGGTGGAGGTTTTACTACTACTGTGAGTCGATCAGCATCTGCTTTAAGTACATTTTTCTTTCCGATGATTTTAGAAAATTATGGATTAAGTGTAACAATGTATATTTCATCGGCACTATTATTTATTGGTTTTATACTGTCGATTTATATGGCACCGGAAACAAAAGGGAAAAATTTAGAAGAGGCAGGAGCTATTTAGGTTCAAATTTAAAGTGTTGTGGTGTTTTTTAAGCATCGCTAAATGGCCTTGATTTGATTGAATATGATTGTTATATGTTGAATGAAGTGAAAAGTTGAC
The DNA here is from genome assembly GCF_016743055.1 of Staphylococcus sp. 11-B-312. Taxonomy (NCBI): domain Bacteria; kingdom Bacillati; phylum Bacillota; class Bacilli; order Caryophanales; family Staphylococcaceae; genus Staphylococcus; species Staphylococcus sp. 11-B-312. Next base: position 2,373,143 of record NZ_CP068241.1, on the reverse strand, counting down.
TAGATGAACTGTACTTTCATCCTAGTTACTTTTGTTGGGCGGGACAAAGGAATCTACTAGAAAAGTATGATGTTTGTCTCGCTCTTATTTGCTTCGACATATGTATTTTTAATCTTTTAGCACAATGATTGTTTGTTTTGAAAACCTGATAAATAGTACATAGTAACTAACTTCGAAGGGGATGTATGATCAATGAGTAAAGATAATAAGGCAGCAGTTAAGACTGCGCTCGCTTATCTTAGTTTTATAGTTGGCGCAGGATTTACAACTGGCCAAGAACTTTTACAATTCTTTGTTAACCATGGAAATTATGCATATATTGCAGTGATTCTTACAGGTATTATTGTAACGTTTGCGACTAGGCAAATTTCAAAAATTGGTTATCGCTTGGATGCGAATACATATGAAATTTCATTGAACCATATTTTCGGAAAGTATGTAGGTAAGATTATTGATTATTTAACTATTTTCTTTTTATTTGGCTTAACTGTTGTTATGATTGCAGGCGGCGGCTCTGCACTTTATCAAGGATTTGGGCTTCCAATGTGGACAGGTTCATTAGCAATTGTAATTTTGCTTTTTATTGTGCTACAACTTAGATTTAATAAAATCATGACAATACTAAGTGTAGTGACACCATTTTTAGTCATCGCAGTTTTAGTGATTGCGGGCTATAATATTATCAATCCTACAATTCCATTTTCAGAGGTAGAACATTACACAAAACCATCTAAAACATCTAGTTCCATATGGTGGTGGGATGCGATTGTTTATGGAGGATTAATCATTGGCAATAGCTTTAGTTTCTTAACCATCGTTGGTAGTGATGCTATGAGTCATAAAACAGCACGCAGGGGAGCATTTTATGGTGGCCTATCTTTTAGTATATTGTTATTAATTATGACGTGTGGATTAATGGCTAATATCCAAAACGCTAATAGTGTAGACATTCCTACATTATTATTGGCAAATGATATACACCCTTATATAGGTATATTTATGTCAGCGGTGATGATAGGTGTTATTTTCAATAGCTGTATCGGTATGTTGTATCCATTTTTAAGTAGATTTACACGACCAAGTAGTAAAGGTTATGTTGCACTATTAACAATTTCTTTAATTGTGGCGTTTATCTTAAGTTTTATTGGCTTTGTCGATCTAGTGAATTTCGTGTTTAAAACATTCGGTTATATCGGCCTGTTTATCAGTGCTGCGCTATTAGTTAGATGGGTTTATAATAAATTTAGTGAAAAACGTTTAATGTAATCACTAAAAACATAAATAAAAGACGTATAGTAACCAATTTTGTATATAATTGGACTATACGTCTTTTTTATTTAAGATAGAAAGCTAGTAATTGCGTCGACTAGACTATAAAGACCTAAGAAAGTAACGATTAAAACGACAACAAAACCGATAATATTAAGCCAAATGTTATTGACAAAACGGCCCATTAGATTTTTCTTGTTGATGATAATAAAAATTAATATAGCAACGATGGGTAAAATAATACCATTTAAGGCTTGTGCCACTAATAATACTTCTAATGGTTCAAATCCGAGTGAGGATGTTGTAATACCAATAAGGATAATGACTGCAAAGACAATCTTGTATTTTTTGCTTTCCATGCCACCTTTCCACCCTAATAAGCTGCTTATTGTAGCTGCCGCTCCAGTAGGGGAAGCAATAGCAGATGAAAGCCCTGCTGCAAACAAACCGATGCTAATTGCAAAGGGAGCGGCATCGCCTAAAACAGGTTTGAGTGGACCAGAAAGTTGAATAATACTTTTGACTTCATCACCACGAATTAATGTGGCAGCAGCAATAAGAATAGCTGCTGAAATGATACCACCAACAGTAATCGAAATAATAGTATCCCAACGCGCAAATTTGAGTTCTTTTATACCATTAAAACGTTCGTGTACCGCTGTGGAATGGATGAAGAAATTATAAGGAACTACAGTCGTTCCGATTAATGCTATGACAGTTATTATAGAACCGTTCGGAATTGTAGGTACAAATACACCTTTTAAAATACCAAAAATATCAGGCTTAATGACGATCATAGTTGTAATAAAGATAATGCCCATGATGACCATCAAGAAAATCATTATTTTTTCTAAAAATTTATAATTACCAAATAACCCGATGAGTAAAATAATAAAACCGATAATAGGTGCTACTAGGTTTTCTGGTAAATTTAATAGATATGCTGCACCAAGTGAAGTTCCAATTAAATCGCCACTGATGTAAGCAGCACAACCAATGGTTACAGCTATTAATGTAAACCATACAATAATTAGTTTTCCTACTTTATGGGCAAATAATTCTTGTATCGCTTCGCCTAAACCTTCTCTTGTTACGAGTGATAGTCGAATAATCATTTCTTGGAGCACGATGGTTGCAACAATTGAGAAAACAACAGCCCATAACAGGCTATAACCAAACCCCGCACCACCTTGTGTCATCGTTGTAACGGTTCCGGGACCTATAAATGAAGCGGTGATAATCATACCAGGACCGAGAGATTTAATAATCTTCCTTACATTTTTGACCAATGTCATCACCCCTCATTTATTTTGTGTTATTTAAATAATTCACATGGCCCGCAAGTACATATAATACAGCTGTTGAAACGAAATGGGCAGAGTTTTGGTTAGCGTCTTGCATTGGGTAAACTTCAACATAATCCATACCGCATAAGCCTAATGCACCAAATTCATATATCATTGTTAATAGCTCATAAGAACTTAGTCCATTGCCATCTACTGGCCCGCCTGGATTAAAGGCAAAGTCTAGTACATCACTACATATTGTTAAATACACGACATCTACATCTTTACTCGCCTGTGCATAAATATCTCTAGCATATTGTTTTAAATCCTTAGCAGCTCTAATATCATTGATCGTAAGTGTTACTGCACCAGCTTCTTGAGCGTAACGGCCTGTTTCTGGTTTGTTTCTAGGACCATGAATACCTGTATGAATGATACTTTCATTACGTATACCATCTGTTTCATATAGTCTCATGAATGGAGTGTTACGTGCGTAGGGTTCTCCTTCATAATCGGGCATGTTATCATAATGCGCATCCAAATGTATAATGCCCACTTTTTTACCCGTTTCCGCCAGTGACTTCAGAATAGGGTAAGTGACACCATGTTCACCACCAAAACCAACTAAAAATTTCTCGCTTTCCCATAGCTTTTTAGTGAATTTTTCAATATTTTCGTAGCTTTGTTGATTATTGTGCGCAACAAAAGGCACATCACCTACATCGCCCATTGTTAAATGTTCACTAATATCAATATGGTTTAATTCTGGTAAATATTGACTGTAACGTGCTGAGCAAACTCTAATTTGCTTTGGACCTAATTCAACGCCAGTATAGTCACCCCAAGTGCTTTCACCTTCAAAAGGCGCACCATAAATTATGACATCTGTATCTAAATTATCTGTAGATGTGAGATTTTTACTATTTAAAAAGCATGGTACATTACCATAAATATTGTTTTTCATATTGTATAACCTCCCCTTTGTTGTAAATAAGTATATATTGGATAATTTTTTATTTCAAATAAATTCAGAAAATTCTATTTTTAAACCTTTTGAAAATGAAAATATTTCAATAGGAAAGTATTTTTATATAGAAATATAGTCTGAGAGTAAAAACTAAGGTATAAAAAATAAGCTGATTCAAATTTGAATCAGCTTTTTGCAACATGGAATAGGGAATAAAGTATTATGCCCAACCACGGAAACGCGTTGCTTCAGCCGTACGTTTTAGACCTACAACATAAGCTGCTAAACGCATATCCATTTTTCTATTTTCTGCTAAATCATAAATTTTATTAAATGCTTCAACCATTTTTTCTTCAAGTTTCGTGATAATTTCTTCTTCAGACCAATAATAGCCTTGATTATTTTGCACCCATTCGAAGTAAGATACTGTAACACCACCTGCACTAGCAAGTACATCTGGTATGATTAAAACGTCGCGTTGGGTTAATATTTTAGTCGCTTCTTGTGTCGTAGGACCATTAGCTGCTTCTGCTACAATTTTAGCTTGAATTAAATGGGCATTTGTTTCTGTAATTTGATTAGATAATGCAGCAGGAATCAAAATGTCGCAGTCGAGTTCAAATAATTTTTCATTAGGAATGACGTCTTCAAATAATGGTGTTACACGACCATGTTGTTCTTTTAACGCTAGAAGATGTTCAATATCCAGACCCTCAGGATTATATAAAGCGCCTCGACTTTCTGATATCGCGACAATTTTAGCCCCTTTATCATGCAAAATTTTAGCAATAAAACTTCCGGCATTGCCAAAACCTTGAATCGCTACACGAGAACCTTCGATATTAATATTTCGATGTTTCGCAGCTTCTTCAATTGTGATTACAGCACCTAGCGCTGTGGCTCGATTACGTCCTTGTGAACCACCTAATGAAAGCGGTTTGCCTGTAATAAATGCAAATGCATTTGAGCGGTTGATTTTACTGTATTCGTCCATCATCCAAGACATGATTTGTGGGTTTGTATAAACATCTGGTGCTGGAATATCACTGGCAGGTCCTACAAATTGTGAAATAGCTTTAACATAACCACGTGATAAACGTTCTAGTTCTAAATTACTCATTTCTCTTGGATCACATATGACGCCACCTTTACCACCACCAAAAGGTAAGTTTGTGATGCCGCACTTCATTGTCATCCACATGGATAATGCTTTCACTTCCTCAACATTCACATCAGGATGGAAGCGGATACCACCTTTGGTAGGTCCTACGGCTTGATTGTGTTGTGCACGATAGCCTTTAAAAGTTTTAACAGTGCCATCATCCATACGTACAGGAATTCGTATTTCTAAAAATCTTAAAGGCTCTTTGACAAGTTCATACATACCATCGTCAAACCCTAATTTATGTAAGGCTTCTTTCATAATTTCTTGAGTCGAAGTTACTAAGTTATTGTTTTCTGTCATGTTTATCTCCTCTATCATTACTTCAATGCTTATAAGTTACTTATATATAAATGTTATCGATAATAAGGTATAAAATCAATACATAATGACTGAATTTTTATAAAAGTTTGAAAATTCAATTAATACAAAATATATGATTTTTTGGAGAGAAATTGTCTAGTTTTAGGCTTGGATAGGGGGTGATTATAGCCGAGAACTTTAAGTGATTGCTTATAGTGTTGAAAAACAGCGTCGTATAATTGATTAATTATACTGAAAAATTAATAGATATAGAAAGGTATATGATGTTGTAGATAGTAAAATTTAATGTTACTTAAATATGAGTAATCGTTTATAGTTACAATCGGTTTATAGGGATGAGTAAATGGATAGTAATGATTAAATACATGTATATCTATTAGAAAGGCTATATTTTTTGTTCCACATTGTACTGTGACTTGTCTATCTGAGTTAAGAACTATGCCATAATGTAACTACTTTATTATAGCTGTGAAGCATTAAGAGACATACTTTTTTAACATGAATTATTTACAATTACCATAGACTTTAACACACAACGAAGATATAGCACGCAAATATCATGATGTACAATGAAAGTAAAAATAAATAAAATAGTAATTCACTAATAAACTTTATAGTATAAATGAAGCAATAGTGTAATAACACATTTTTATTTAAAATAATTTTGAAGAATAGTTGTAATTTTCAGAAAAAATAATATTATACAATCAAACATTTTTGATTTATAGTATTTTGCAATTTGAAATTAAGGGGTATGATTTTAAGTTCTATATGTTGATTATGTTTTAAAACAAAGGAATTGGAGCAAATTTATGACAAATAAATTAAACAGAGAGTTAAGCAATAGACACATTCAACTTATTGCTATTGGTGGCGCCATTGGTACTGGCCTATTTTTAGGGGCGGGTCAGTCTATCAGTTTGACTGGACCATCGATATTACTCACTTACATAATTGTAGGTTTTGTTTTATTTTTATTTATGCGCGCAATGGGGGAAATGTTACTTGCTAATACGAAATACAAAACATTTGCAGATATAGCTCATGATCAAATTGGAGCTTTTGCTGGTTTTGTAACAGGATGGACGTACTGGTTAACATGGATAACTTCAGGTATGGCAGAAATTACAGCTGTTGCTAAATATGTAGAATATTGGGTTCCAGATTTACCAAATTGGATTACATCATTAGCTTGTATCTTGATACTCATGACTTTCAACTTAACGAGTACGAAAATGTTTGGTGAGTTAGAATTTTGGTTTGCCATTATTAAAGTTGTGACTATACTAGCACTCATAGTTGTAGGTGTAGTGATGATTATATTTGCGATTCAAACGCCATTTGGAAAAACGAGTATATCTAATATTTATAGTAATGGTGGATTATTTACACATGGTGCTTCAGGTTTCTTTATGTCATTTCAAATGGTTGTTTTTTCATTTACAGGTATAGAAATTCTAGGTATTACAGCAGGTGAAACGAGAAATCCACATAAGACGATACCTAAAGCAATCAATAGTGTGCCTATACGTATCTTATTGTTTTATGTAGGGGCCTTAGCAGTTATGATGTCAATTATTCCTTGGCAAGATATAGATCCGAACAACAGTCCATTTGTCAGCTTATTCGCATTAATAGGCGTACCATTTGCAGCTGGTTTAATCAATTTTGTAGTACTTACTGCAGCATCATCAGCTTGTAATAGTGGTATTTTTGCGAATAGTAGAATACTATTTGGACTATCAGAAAAAGGTCAAACACACCATTTGCTAATGAAGACGAATCATAGAGGTGTCCCTTTTGTTGCAATACTTGTCACTTGTGCATTACTGTCTATAACTGTACTGTTAAATTATTTTATTCCAAATGCGACTCAAGTATTTTTCTATGTAACGGCAATTTCAACTATTTTGTTAGTTGTTGTATGGATGTTCATCATGCATGCGTATGCAAAATATGCGAAATCAAATCCTAACCATCACAAAGAAAGTCAGTTTAAGTTACCAGGTGGTATTCACACTGCAAGATTTGTACAATTATTCTTTGTCTTTGTGTTGTTGATATTATTTATTGTACCTGACACAAGAATGGGTGTTGTATTATCACCAATATGGTTTATCTTACTGGGGCTTATCTATTTTAATTACACGAAAAAAGAAAGAGCGATTCAATCACAAGTTAAAGAAAAAGTATAATAAAAATAATTTTAGGGAATATAACCAAAGTAATGATTACTGATAGGTTATATTCCTATTTTTAGGAGGGAAAAAATGGCAATACAGTATGCTAAAGATAAATCAGGCGTTTATCAAACAATAAATTTGAAAATTAAGAGTGACGTGCATCGTATTTTTGATTATTTAAGTACTACAGAAGGGATACAGCAATGGTTTCCGCAGTTGTCATTTCAAGAACGAATAGAAGGCGGGAAAATGTTGTTTCACTTAGACGATAGTGAAGATTTAGAAATGCGTATTACACATTTCGAACCAAATAAAACGATTGGTTTTACATGGGATATTGGAAAAGTGAAATTTGAATTATTTGAACATCAATCATATGTAGAACTCATTTTTTATGAATATTTACCTTTTGAATTTCCACATATTACATTAGATTTTGCTGGTTGGCAATTTCAAACCGAAAGTATCAAAAGTATTGCCGAAACAGGCAAGCCATTATCACAACAGGATTGTGATTTTGATGCGAAAAAAACTGAAATTGAAGCCAGCTTAGCTGTGATTTAAAGTGAAAGGCATTAAAAATGCTTCCAAAACATAAGGCAAGCAAACGACAGTTCGTTTTCGTTTGCTTGCCTTATTAATGTGATATAAGTATATGGTAGATGACAAATTTTGTTACATCCACATTTAGATGATTAGATTAGATTATAAATGATTATATTAATAATTGTTGTTTTTAGCTGCTTTTTTTCCATGTAATAGGAAATAAAGTACAATTGATAAAATAACGAGCGCAGCCATGGTGATATATAGGTTACGATAACCCATAATTGGAATAATCACACCTAAAATAAATGGTCCTATACCAGCGCCGAAATCTGCAAACATATAGAATGTAGAAGTCGCGAGTCCAATTTTTTTAACTGGAGACTGTTGTATAGCAATAGCTTGTGCGCTTGGAATGATTGTACCATATCCAACGCCAATGAAAATTGCTGAAATAAGCAATAATAAACTTGTGTGTGTTGCGCTTAAAAGTATAAGTCCAAGCATGAAACTAATTAATACTGGATACATCACTTTATTTTCACCGTAATGATCATAAATTTTTCCAGTAAACGGACGTGTAACAAATGTACTCACTGCATATACAATAAAGAAGAAACTAGATGCCGTAGCAAGATTGATTTGTTCTGTATAAACAGTTAAAAATGATAGTACACTAGAATAAGCGATACCAACGAAGATGATTACAACAGATATTGGTAATGCTTCTTTTTGGATATAAGCACTAAGTCCTTTTTCCTTGGAATTATTGTCTGTTGTTGACGGTTCTGCTTTTGGTAACCCTTTGATAAACAATGAGATAACAAAAGCGAAAATAATGACTGCCAAGCTAACGATAAAAATAGATTCAAAACCAAATCTTTGATTTAATATAATACCAGTGAATGGTCCGATTGCTGAAGCGGTCGTTACGCTTAATGCATAATAACCGATACCTTCACCTTTTCGTTTATCTGGAATAATTCTAGATGAAATGGTTCCAGTTGCAGTTGACGATAAACCAAAAGCAATACCATGCAGTAATCTTACGATCATTAATATAAGAAGACTGTTGATTGCAAAGTATAAGCCAACTGTAATAATTGAGAAAATAATACCATATATTAATACTTTTTTAGGCTGCAGATTATCGATAATTCTGCCAGAAACTAAGCGTCCAAATAACATACCGATGATAAATATACCAGCTGCTAAACCACCCATACTTTCTGAAGCGTGGTATTTATCAATTGTAAATATAGTGACAGTGACGATTAATGTATAATGGATTAAATACATTAAAAAGTTTGTCATTGTAATGAAGATAAAATCTTTTGACCAGAGTTTATCGTACATATTTAATACCGTCCTTTAATATAAATTTTTTCAACCATCATTTATTATAATAGATAATGTATACTAATGTATAATTAGAATTTTTTAAGTTTACATAAGCTTTACTGATATAAGGAGGATACAATGAATTTTGAACAATTATCGTATGTTAAAAAGATTTATGAGTTAGAATCTATTGTTCACGCTTCGGAAGCAATGCATATTAGCCAATCAGCGATGAGTCAGTCTATTGCTAATTTAGAGTCAGAGTTAGGGTATAAAATTTTTAATCGTTCACGTAAAGGGACATTGCCAACGGAAGTTGGAAAGCGACTTATACCTTTAATTATAGATATTTTAGAAGCTCAGACGAGTTTATTATCGGAAGTAGAGGCATTGCATAGTAATATCAAAGGTTCATTAAAAATAGCAACGATACCAACCTTATTTAATAAAATTGTACCAAAAGCTTTATCAAATTTTAAAAAAGACTATGCGCATATTGACGTAGAAGTATTTGAAAGTGATAGACAAGAAATTATAAAAATGATTGAAAATAATGAGATTGATATCGGGCTTATAGGAAAAACTGAAAATGAAACTTTTAGTCATCACATCGTCCCACATTCATTGAATTTATCTACTGATTTTAAATTAATTGTACCTAAAAAATCTAAACTATCATTAAAAAGCATGGTTGAAATGGAATCAATTAAACAATTTCCTTTTGTCTTGTATGATCGCAATTTTTATCATAATAATTTTAAAGCATTTGAAGATGAAAATGGTCCATTAAAAATTGTGTTTAGAACGAATAATCCAAGTGTATTGATTAAAACAGTTTCCGAGGGGTTGGGTGTAAGTATTGTATCGAGTTTGATGCTAGAAGATGATCCGTTCATACTTAATGGTTTGATTGAGATGCTTCCCATTGGCTCACCATTTGATTATTATATTTATTTTACAGCTTTAACAAATGTTGATCGCGTGAACGAACAAACCATTCGTACTTTTATTGAGTATTTGAAAAATTAAAGTCCCACTTCCCAATTTATTGGGTTAGTGGGACTTATGCATGAGCGGAAGCTCAGGTAAACCTTTAAAGCACTTCCCAACTTGTTGGGTTAGTGGGACTTATGCATGAGCGGAAGCTCAGGTAAACCTTTGAAACACTTCCCAACTTGTTGGGTTAGTGGGAGTTATGCATGAGCGAAAGCTCAAGTAATTCTTTGTATTTTGAAGTTAAAGTACTAACATAATGATCATACTAGCGGAACTATAAAACTTATGAGTGGATTTTATCGACGAATTGATAAAATTGTGTAATATCCGACAATTGTTGATTACATTTGATACTGTCAAAACAAATATAGTCACCTTTTTTGGTATATTGTCCATCACCAGAAGTACGTGTTTTACGCATAAATAGAGCGACATTAGATTCTTTATTACAAATTGCGCAATAGCCCTTAACGGTTTGGTTAGCAATGTCGCCATAAAAACCTGTTAAAGTTCCTTGCTCGTTATAATAGATGATAAATTTTCTGTTTGAAGCGATATCGTTCCATCCGATATAAGTACTTTCCAATAGAATTTCATCACTAATAAGCGGTGATTTAAGCTTTTTAATTTTACGAAAAGTTTTTTCGACTTGTTTTTTTGAAGGGTGTTCAAAGGGTATAACGTATGTCTGTAAAGTTTCTAATATTTTATCTACTTGTACTTTAGTAATACGTATGTTCATTAATTTTTCAATCGCTTCAGTCAACGTATCATCTGTTTGATGAAACTGCTGATAAATGTCTATTTTAGTTGTTTCTTTTATAGAAGCAATTGTATTTAAGTCATTTACTGATTTATAAGCATTAAGTAAATGTGCGATTCGTTCTTTAATATAGTTAAATTGATATGGATAAATTTGTTTTTCCAATTTTTTTAAATTCCTTTCACATTATAATTCTTAAAAGCAAAAGATGCTTTGTGAAAAGAAATTTTAAACAAAGCATCATACTATAGACAGTAATTGCTTTGTATTAATAATGAAGCATTGTTATGCAACATATCATCATCTCCACATATTGTATTTGTTTGTTTTATATCAAATTACCAAAGAAATGTCAAAATCTATATATTATAAAAATTTCCTATATAGCGAGAAGTCAAAAGCTTAACAATCATTAGCTTACAACGACAATATCGTAAAATATAATTAGTTGATTCATGTACACGCGTAGTATACAAAAAAGCGCTTTTATAGTACAATGTTTGTAAATGATAGATGTTTGTCCACTACGAAAATACATTACGATTTCTGTAATAAACAAGGGAGTTTTTGATTATGAAAAAGATAATGATTACAGGTGCTTTAGGTCAAATTGGTACTGAGCTCGTAGTAAAATGTAGAGCGTTATATGGCAATGATAATGTACTTGCCACAGATATTAGAGAACCAGAAACAGGTTCGGCGATTGCTAATGGACCATTTGAAATTTTAGATGTTACAGATAAAAACAGAATGACGGAAATTGTTGAGTCTTTTAAACCAGATACATTTATGCATATGGCGGCATTATTATCTGCAACAGCTGAAAAAAATCCACAATTTGCATGGGATTTAAATATGGGTGGTCTTTTAAATGCTTTAGAAGTAGCTCGAGAATATGACTTACAATTCTTTACACCAAGTTCAATTGGAGCTTTTGGTCCTTCAACACCGAAAGTGAACACACCACAGGTTACGATTCAACGACCAACTTCTATGTATGGCGTTAACAAAGTTGCTGGTGAGCTATTATGCCAATATTACTTTGATAAATTTGGTGTAGATACAAGAAGTGTTAGATTCCCTGGATTAATATCACATATTAAAGAGCCTGGTGGCGGTACAACAGATTATGCAGTAGATATTTATTTTAAAGCAGTTCGTGAAGGTCAGTATACAAGCTATATTGCTAAAGATACATTTATGGATATGATGTATATGGAAGATGCAATTGACGCTATTATCAAGTTAATGGAAGCAGACGGCGTAAAATTAATTAATCGTAACGCCTATAATTTGAGTGCGATGAGCATTGAACCAGAAATGGTCAAAGCGGCAATTCAAGAGCATTACCCAGATTTTAAATTAAATTACGAAGTTGACCCAGACAGACAAGGTATTGCTGACAGTTGGCCAAATAGTATTGATACAAGTTGTGCTAGAGCAGAGTGGGGCTTTAATCCTAAATATGATTTGACTAAAATGACAGAAGTTATGCTTAAAGAAATCTCAAATAAAGATAAAGTAAGATAATTACTTTTGAAATAATCGATGACAAAGCGATTAAGGTATAAACTTTTAAAAAGTAAGAGCGCTAATTCACTTTGGATTAGTGCTTTTTATATTTGAAGTTATATCATCATGTACGTGAATGCTTCTTGTCTGATATATGGTTTAGCCATATAATCTTGCAGTTATGACGTTCCTTGAGTGTTAGTGTTGTACAATACTTTTGTACAGCTTTTAATACTCAAAAAAGCCTTTTCCCTATCGTTCACTACACAATATCAATGAAAATTTTGAACTTAGTTACTAATATTAATAGATTGTGATATATCAATATCGATTTCCGTAGTATCTCAAAAGATGTGAACGTTCATGCTTTAATCAGTGACATCTATGTATTATCTTCTATATGATGTTACACTTGAATCAATTAATTTCATTAGTTTAACCAAAGATGTTGTTATTTTTTAAATTTTTTGAAAATTATTGAATGAAACTATTCTGATTGGTATAATTTAATGTATTAGTTATTAATAGAACATTGGAGGAAACAGTCATGTCAGAAAAAATAAAATTGATACAGCGTGAAAGCCTTAAAGAAAAACCAGATCCAAGTAATTTAGGATTTGGGGAATATTTCACAGATTATATGCTAAGTTTCGATTACGATACTGATCAAGGATGGCATGATTTGAAAATTGTGCCTTATGGACCGATTGAACTTTCTCCAGCGGCCCAAGTATTACATTATGGACAAGCAGTATTCGAAGGATTGAAAGCTTATAAACATGACGGCGAAGTAGATTTATTCCGTCCATCTGAAAATTTTAAACGTATTAACAATTCTTTAGCACGTCTAGATATGCCTCAAGTTGATGAAGATACGTTATTAGAAGGTTTAAAACAATTAGTAGATATCGAACGTGATTGGGTACCAGAAGGAGAAGGCCAATCATTATACATACGACCATATGTATTTGCTACAGAGGGTATTTTAGGTGTACGACCTTCATATTCATATAAGTTATTAATTATTTTATCGCCTTCAGGTTCTTATTACGGTGGTGACTCTTTAAATCCAACAAAAATTTATGTAGAAGATGAATATGTACGTGCTGTCCGTGGTGGTGTTGGACATGCAAAAGTAGCTGGTAACTATGCGGCTAGCCTTTTAGCACAAACAAATGCATCAGCACAAGGCTATGACCAAGTACTATGGTTAGATGGTGTAGAGCAGAAATATGTGGAAGAAGTCGGCAGTATGAATATCTTCTTTGTAGAAAATGGAAAAGTGGTAACACCTGCATTAAATGGTAGTATTTTACCAGGTATCACACGAAAAACAGTTATTGAATTAGCGCAAAACTTAGGTTATGAGGTAGAAGAACGTCGTGTATCTATCGATGAATTGATTGAAGCGCATCATAATGGTGAATTGACTGAGGTGTTCGGTACTGGAACAGCAGCGGTGATTTCACCAGTTGGTCAATTAAAATACGGCGATACTGAAATCGTTATTAATAATAATGAAACAGGAGAAGTAACTCAAAATTTATATGATCATTATGTTGGTATTCAAAGTGGTAAGCTTGAGGATCCGAATGGTTGGAGAGTAGTCGTACCAAGATATTAAATTTCTCCCCAAAAGATAACAATAAACAGCACAATAAAAGGAGCAAGTCAGAAATCTCACGTTACTAAAGATTTCAGCGTCTTGCTCCTTCTTTTTTGTTGAAAACTATTAACAGACAGTCTGCGATGGTTTAACTTAATGCCAATATTTAAATAGCGGGCCATCTTTGCCATATATTGGATCTGTGTCAGGTAAACTTGCGTTTTTGATGTTCTCTATATTTTGTGGCCATTCGTCAGGGTTTCCAGTACAAAAATCATAATCTTGACCATTTGGATAGGCACCTATTACTGCAAAATTATGATAACTGTGAACTCGTTTATGACCATAACCAGCTGGTATGATAATGACATCGCCTTGCTGAATATCTACATGAGGACCAAATTCACCACCTAGTTGTACGATGGCATTTCCTGAAACGACAATTAGGACTTCATGTGTATTGCTATGATAATGATGTATTGGAAATATGCCGCTACGCCAAGCGTTTGACCAATTGTTTTTATTTAAAATATCTAGAGGTCTTTCTTCTTGTTTGATTACATTTTTATATAGCAGCACGGTATATTTAGGGTTGTTGGGAATTGAATCATCACTGTCGCAAGAAATGGTTTCAATTTTAACATTAGGGTTAGGCGCCAAACTATTCACCTCTTTTATAGGTATTACTATATCTCATAACCTAAATATTTGGATTTTAAACGGTGTTTACAATCGGTATGTTAGTTGAGTTATTTGTTTTAAGAACGATTTTTATATTAAAATTAAGTAGTAAGTTGAGGGATACATATTGTTAAACATAGGAGCTGTTTAAAACATGGAATGGATATTATTTGATAAAGATGGTACAATCATATATTTTGATCGCAGTTGGATGAAAATCGGATTGCAACTCGTTGATGATTTTATGGAAACATATAAGGATGCAATTGACGATATAGATGAAGGTTATGCGTATTTAGGTGTTATAGATGGTGAAATTCAACCAGGTACGATTATGGCTTCAGGCGCATTAGATGAAATGATTGAGGCATTTTGTAAAATTGCAAATCAAGATGTAACAAGTTGGGCTCAACAAAGAAGTCAAGTGCTCGTCGATAATAGGGTGCCAGAAAATGTTTTAGTTGAAGGCATCAGTGAAACATTAGATACGTTAAAGCAAAGAGGTTACAAACTAGGTATTGTGACAAGTGATTCTAAAAGAGGGGTAGAACAATTCTTGGAATACACGCAATTCGACCATTACTTCGATATTGTGATTTCTACTGAAGCGGATGCCGTTGAAAAACCAAATCCTGAAGTGCTAAATCCACTTTTTTATAGATATGATGTAGAACCTGAAAATGTAGCCATTATCGGTGATACTGCGAATGATATCCAAACTGGCATCAATGCTAAATTAGGGTTGAAAGTTGCAGTTTTAACAGGTGTTGGTTTAAAAGAATCATTTACTAAAGCGGATTATATTTTTGAAACTGCAAATAGTGTAGTGGACATATTATAATAATAGGACTAATCCACAAAATATAGGAGCGGGACAGAAATCTAATTTTATTAAATAGATTTCGTCGTTCCACCTTGGCAAGTATGGCTAGAATTGAAAAAACTTGATTTAAAGCACATTTTGAGTTCAATCACCTACTGTCAATATGGGATGGGGTTGGTACGAATCTATTATGTCTTAGTCTCTATTTGTAAAAAAACGTAAACGAGGTGGTTGAATGATTGATGGAAGATATGCAAATTATCGCGGTGAAACATATAAAGTTGTAGAAATTGTAAGTAATGAAGTATTGTTGGTCACTGAGGATGAACGAGCTACGGAACATGGTTTTGAAGCACAAACGCATCGTCACGCTGCACATACATTATATTATAAACATGTAGCGAGAGATGATGTTGATGAACTTTATGAACTATATCAAGAAGCGAGATATAGTGGTGCTATTTTTGATTTATATCAAGACTTAGAGGGGCAATTATATATAGGTACTGAAGACGAAGATAAAGCAAGTACATTTGGTCTCGACCAAACTGATGAATATTATTATAGTAAGTATGTAGATGAAGACGAGATAGAAAAGATTATTTATCGTAAACATATTGAATAAAGTCCCACTTCCCAACTTGTTGGGTTAGTGGGACTTATGCATGAGCAATGGCTCAGGTAATGGGTTAACTTGATGGTGCGTGCAGGAAAGAATTGATTTCTTTCAAAAGATATTGTTGTCCTGCGTTTTGTTCTACATTACAAAATCTGTTTTATATGGTACTATTCTTGATTTTGCAAATGTTTTAAGCAACAAACGTATTATCGTTGATCTACATTTCTATAAGTTTCAATAATGTGACGGATTTTATCAATAACAGGATTTAGTGATTCTGGATCTGCATGTAAATCATATTCATTGATGTTCACTCTTACAACTGGACACGCATTGAATTCACTAATCCAATCTTCATATCGTTTGAATAATTTTTTCCAATATTCTGGATCTGTTTCAATTTCCATTTGTCGACCACGTTGTTTGATGCGATCAATCACTTCATCATAATCACATTCTAAATAGATAAGTACATCTGGTTTTGGGAAGTATGGTGTCATGACCATAGCATTAAATAGTTCGGAATATGTGTTGAAGTCTTCTGGACTCATTGTCCCTTGTTCTTCATGCATCTTAGCAAAAATATCAACATCTTCGTATATAGAGCGATCTTGGATAAAGCCGCCGCCATATTCAAACATACGTTTTTGTTCTTTGAAGCGCTCTGCTAAAAAATAAATTTGTAGATGAAAGCTCCAACGTTCAAAATCATGATAAAACTTATCTAGATAAGGGTTATGATCTACATTTTCAAACGATGTTTTAAAATTTAATCTTTGTGCCAATGCTTTCGTTAATGTTGATTTTCCAACGCCGACTGTACCAGCGATTGTTATCACAGCATCTTGAGGGATACCGTATTTATTCATCATCTTTTCCTCCAATCAATGGTTGCACTAAATCTAAAATATAATTATAATCATTTTCTTGCTTCATAAAATCTAAATCAGTCGTATCTATTCGAATGACACTTTCACCATCTGCTTTTAACGAACGATAATAGGCATTGTAATCACGTTTTAAATTAAGTAAGTAGTCGTCTTCAATCTGATGTTCGAAGCTACGATTACGTAACGCGATACGCTTTTTCAATATTTCTAAATCTGCATCTAGAAAGATAATCACATTTGGCATTTCTAAATCTTCAGTTAAAATATCATAAATTCTAGAGAATTTATTGAATTCAGAAGGTGTTAAAGTATTATTTGCAAATATTTTATTTTTATAAATATGGTAATCACTTACAATACCTGTAGAAATTGCTTCAAGATCTTGAAATTGTTTGTAACGATTACATAAAAAGAACATTTCTGTTTGAAAACTCCATTTGGAAATATCTTCATAAAAATCGGATAGAAAAGGATTTTCATTTACGATTTCTTTTTCTTCATAATAATTAAAAGTCTGGCTAAGTTTATGTGCTAATGAAGATTTACCGACGCCAATCGGCCCTTCAACAGCAATAAATTGTTTTTTCATGTTTTTACCGCTCCAATGTTAAAATAGACAATAAATATTGTACCATATGTGAGGTGATAGACACATGTATACTGACCAATTTTATATGAAAATTGCGCTAGAAGAAGCGCGGAAAGCTGGTGCTATTGGAGAAGTACCAATTGGAGCTATTGTCGTGAAAGATAATGAAGTTATTTCACGAGCGCACAATTTACGAGAATCCACTCAAGATCCTACTGCACATGCTGAACATATTGCGATTCAAAAAGCTGCAAAACAGCTTAATAGTTGGAGGTTAGCGTCCTGTAAACTTTATGTTACTTTGGAACCTTGTGTAATGTGTTCAGGTGCAATCGTCATGAGTCGTATTCCCGAAGTAATCTATGGTGCACAAGACTTAAAAGGTGGTTGTGCAGGTAGTTTGATGGATCTGTTGCAAGAATCGCGATTTAACCATCGGGCCAAAGTTACTACAGGTGTATTAGCAGAGGAATGTAGCCATTTATTGAAGACATTTTTTAAAGATATTAGACAAAAAAAGAAAATCATACGAACAGAGGATAATACAAATAGTGAAACATTTGGTAAAATATGAAATGTGTTACAAAATTATGGCAATTTGTAAATGAGTATTCAATCGGTGTTTTGAGATAAAGTAGAAACGAGGTAAATCAATGATAAATTTAATTGCAACAGATATGGATGGTACGTTATTGAACGCTGCACATGAAATATCAGAAGAAAATATCCAAGCTATCAAATATGCACAATCACAAGGCATAACTGTAGTCATTGCTACTGGTCGGGCATTTTATGAAGCAAATGCACCAATCAATCAAACAGACTTAAAAGTGCCATATATTTGTTTGAACGGTGCAGAAGTCAGAGATGAATCATTTAATATTATGAGCACTTCAAATTTAAATAGAGAACTCATAAATCGCATTACGGTAGAATTAAATAAAGAAAACATTTTCTATCAAGTGTATACCAACTTAGGCATCTATACTGAGAATCCATTACGAGACTTAGAGATTTATATTGATATTGCACAACGTGCTGGTCAAGAAGCAGATGTAGAAAAAATTAAAAGTGGCATTCAAAAACGTATAGATAACGGTACATTAAAAGTAGTTGAGAATTATGACAAAATTCAAGATACACCTGGTGAAATTGTGATGAAAATATTAGCTTTTGATAGTGATTTAGAAAAAATTGATCGAGTAAGTGAAACATTAGCAAAATCAGAAAGTTTGGCAATTTCTTCTTCATCACGCGGAAATATAGAAATTACGCATTCAGATGCACAAAAAGGTATTGCTTTAAACACGATTGCAGAGCGTCTAAATATTGATATGGAAAATGTTATGGCAATCGGTGATAATATGAATGATGTTTCAATGTTGGAACGCGTCGGTTATTCAGTTGCAATGGAGAATGCAGCTCCAGAAGTTAAAGCAATCGCAAAATATGAAACTGACTCTAATGAACAAAGTGGTGTTGGTAAAGCGATAATGAAACTACTTAGAGAAAATAACAAATCATAGCATGAGGTGAAAGGATAAATGAAAGGATTAATCATAATAGGGAGTGCTAAAATGGGCTCGCATACAAATGCTTTAGCTCATTATTTAAAAGGTCATTTTGAAGACCAATATTTTGAGGTTGAGATCTTTGATCTAGCGGAACACCCAATTCATCAACTGGATGTCTCTGGCGTTTCTTCACCAAGTGAAGTGTATAAAAATAATTTAACATTATTACAAACGAAAGCGCGAAATGCAGATTTCTTTATATTAGGAACACCAAACTACCATGGGTCATATTCTGGTATTTTAAAAAATGCATTGGATCATTTAACGATGGATGATTTTAAAATGAAACCAGTTGGATTAATCGGTAACAGTGGTGGAATTGTAAGCTCTGAACCATTGTCTCATTTACGTTTGATAGTACGTTCATTACTCGGAATCGCAGTACCAACGCAGATTGCGACGCATGATACAGACTATAATAAATTAGATGATGGTACGTATTACTTGGATAACGAGGAGTTTCAATTACGTTCAAGACTATTTGTGGATCAAATTATTTCATTTGTGAAAAATAGTCCGTATGAACACTTGAAATAATGTGAAGTCATTTTTGAATAGGGGTTACGATGCAAGTTGTATCTCACTATGTACATAATCTAAAGGGTTTTGGAGCGCATATGAAATCAAACATTACTTTGATTTCATATGCGCTCTTATGTTGCTGAGGTTTAATTAGGCAGTACTGTGAAGTATTGAATTAACTATTAAATGATACTGTTCAATCAGCTGTTTAATTTCTTCTAACTTGATATCATGCAAATAAATACATCTTTCATCAGATTGATCTCGAGATTTTTTTAAAAGGTTAAGTTCGATAAAATGGTTGATTTGTGAAGAAACAGGTGAATTTTGGACTTGTAATAACTTTTTTAATTCAATGGCATTTATTTTATTCTTATTAAGATAGAGCAATTTATCCAAAATGATTACCTCAGAAATCGTAAGATTCAAATTTTGTTTCACTACTTTATTAATCAATCCTCTTTTTTCTTCATAAATAATTGTATTCATATTGTCACCACACTTTTAATATTTTGCTTTTATGCGTTAAATTGAAATTGTTGATAGAAATAGAATTTTAAATGTTGAATTACTGACTAGTTTCTTATGGTATTTAAAATCAGAAGGTTGGCAACCAATAATATTATTGAACAGATAACAATATTCATTTTGACTACGAAAATCATAGCGTTGTTGAACAATGTTTAAATGATCACCATTAAGCAAATCACATATGGAAGCATGAATTTTAGATGACGTAATATATTGAGATAATTTACAGTTCATCAATGTTGAAAACTCTCTTGATAAAAAGCTATTATTTACAAAAAAATAATTAGCAATTTCTTTGCAAGTGATTTTAGTCGTTAAATGCGTATTAACATATTGTACGACATCTTTAATTAAAGTTGTTTTATAACTGCATTGTAATTCAGAACTTTGAAAATTTTGATGCTCAGAATATTTTATACTTTTAATTAAATCTTTAATGACATTGTTCGGATTGGTTATAGATTGATGTTGAATCGCATCAATTATATCTAATAATTTGAGGCGTATCTCTTTTTTTAACGATATATGTTTAAACGTGTTAAAATTTAATTTCTGGAAGTATTGATAATAGTAAAAATTATTTAGTGAAAGACAGATTAAACTACCGTTAAAAGAGATTTGTTTAATGGATTCATAGTCGTGGATATGAAATATGTCACCTACTTTAAAATGATGGAAAGTAGTGTTTTTCAAAGCCACAAATTCTCCTTCTGTTACTAAAAAAATATGTAGAAAATGAGGTCTGCTTAATTGGCTTATAGAGCCATACTGCGCATGTTTTATTTTAAAAGTATCATCCATTTTATTGGTTTCACCACTTACATCAAAATAAAAATTAATTATAAACTACTACTGTAATTATTTTAATATGAAAATTGTATATAGAACATTAATAAAATTTAACAGTTAATATACATTATTTTATAATTAGTTGTAGATGGATATATTTAGTGGTGGTATTTTTAAATGAACCATTAAAATTTTACTATTACAAATTTAACTAATGAATTTGGAGAAAAATAACATTATTTAGTAAGGATGGAAAGTTTAATTGTTGAGAGAATGTTTTGAAATTAAAATAAAAATTGAATAAAAAATAATAGGCTACTAAATTTCTATATCATTTAGAAATTAAGTAGCCTATTTTTGATGATTTGCTGTGTTAATTTATAGTTATAATTACTATTTTCTATATTTTATTTTTGCAAAAGCGTCATGTTGGTGAATAGATTCTTCATTTCTACACTCAATGTCAAAGCCCTCTATCCAATCAAAATCGACTAAATCTGCTGCGATTAGGCGAATTAAATCTTCAACAAATCTTGGATTTTCATAAGCGCGTTCTGTGACACTTTTTTCATCTGGTCGTTTTAATATAGGGTAAAGTATAGAACTTGCGTTGGCTTCCATTGCATCTAAAATTTTTTCTTTGTAGTCATCTGTTAAAATAGTTTCGTTATTCAAAATTGCTTTAACGGTAATGATACCGCGTTGGTTATGCGCCGAGTACTCACTGATTTCTTTTGAACAAGGGCACAATGTTGTAACTGCAGCTTGTAGTGTAATTTCTTTTCTTGTAATATTTTCCTTGTTTATCGCCATACCGTATGTCACATCTGCATGGCCTACAGCTTTGATATTCGTGATTGGACTGTAGCGATCAAAGAACCATTTAGCTGAAACATCAACGCCAGCAGCATTTTGTTCCATGCGTTCTTGTAAGCTACGCAAAAGACGATACAAAGAATCGAAATCTAATTCAATGCCGTTGTCATAGTGTTTTTCAACACTTTCTAGAATACGGCTCATATTTATACCTTTTTCATCTTGATTAAGGCTTGTTGAGAAACTGAAGTTTCCAGCTGTTTGAAAACGGTCAACTAATACAGGATATACAAGATTTTTAATACCTACTTCTTCAATTTCAAATAAGTAGTTTTTGTTCGTACTTTGCAAATCTTTCATTTCTTCTTTAACGGTTGGTTTTGTACCTTCGATTGGATCAACTGAACCAAAATGTTTCCATCGACCTTCTCGAGTTGATAAATCAAATTCTGTCATGATATTGCCTCCACTTAAGATTCAAAGTTATAAGTCCAATAAGGTTCAACTTCTAAAAAGCTTTGCGCTTCTCCAGAAACATCAGGTGTAGCAAGTTGTTTTAAGAATGGTCCTGTTTGAGATGCGTGTGCTTCAAACGCGCGAAGTTTTACCTCTTTATAATCACTGATCTCATTTAGAATGTCAGGTTCACCCAATTTTTCAGGCGCATCATTACTAAATGCAACAAGTTGTAGACGGGGTCTTTCTGATGGCTTCATGCGTCCCACAGTTCTCACGACTGCTTCTGCTGTAGCTTCATGGTCTGGGTGCACTGCAAATTGAGGGTAGAACGATATGATGACGGATGGATTTAATTCATCAATTAATGACTGTACCATCTCATCCATTTCGTCGTGAGGTTCAAATTCTACAGTTTTATCACGTAAGCCCATTTTGCGTAAATCAGTTATACCAATGGCAGCCATCGCAGCTTCTAATTCTTTTTCACGAATGTCAGGTAAAGATTCACGAGTGGCAAATGGTGGGTTACCTAAATTACGTCCCATTTGACCTAATGTTAAACAAGCGTATGTGACTGGTACACCATTATCTATATAACGTGCCAATGTCCCTGCAGATGAGAATGATTCATCATCTGGATGTGGAAAAATAACTAATACATGGCTTTCCTCTGTCATGATTCATCCTCCTTATGCTTTAAATGGTTGAGTGCTTATTTCTAAAGCAGCAGCTAGTTGACCTTCATAGTTAAAGCCAGCTAATAGAAATTCACCTTGCTCATTTATTTCGTAATGTGTTAAACCTTGAACGTAGACCCAACCGCCATCTTTTAGTTTTAAACCTACACGATATGGGTCTTTATTACCACCTTTAAGCTGTGCATGCTCAAAAGTGACTTGAATATTTCTTAAAAAAGTGCCCGCGTTAAATACACGTTGGTCAAAATGTGCAGCATATGCACCATTCGTCGTCTCTACATGTAAATACACGGGTTTATCTTCATATGAAGAAAGTAATGTTTGTACTTTTTCATCTATTATTGATTCCAAACTTTTTGCCTCCTTGATTCCAAACCCCTATATTTTTATGCAATAAATTGTACGATACAAGTGTTAATAAAAATAATCAGTCTAATCTTTAGTGTAAACTGACTTTGAAACATTTTCTACCTGAAAAATGAATTTCAACTTAGATTTATACATAAAATTTTGATTATCTATTTATTTTACTAAAAACAGCGATGAAAATGTATTAGTCTGCTCATTATACTTTTAGTCATTTTAAACAATCATTACAATTTATCAAATATCGATTTTCTGTAAAAACGATTAAAAGCACGTATAATAGAAGTGTATTCACATTTTGTTTATAGCTAATGACAAATTTAATATATTTGGGAGGGCAATAACATGAAAATCACAAATTTAGGGTCTAGTGCATATGCTTCATTTTATGTTGCATGTGAATTGTTTAAACAAATGAGTCAACAACCACATAGTAAATTAGGATTAGCTACAGGTGGGACAATGGTAGAAGTTTACGAATTTCTAGTTAGTTTACTGCAAAAGAATCAATTAGATGTATCTGGAATAGAAACATTTAATCTAGATGAATATGTCGGTTTATCTGCGACGCATGAACAAAGTTATCATCGTTATATGAATGATATTTTATTTAATCGTTATCCACATTTTACGAAATCTTTGATACACATTCCTGATGGAGCTGCAGAAAACTTAATGGAAGAAACGAAGCGATATGAAGATTTAATCAATCAAAAAGGACCAATGGATATACAAATATTAGGTATTGGTGAAAATGGTCATATCGGTTTTAATGAACCAGGGACTGATATGAATAGTACCACTCAAGTTGTGGATTTAACTGATAGTACAATCAATGCAAATAGTCGTTATTTTGATAATGAAAGTGAAGTACCTAAACAAGCTGTGTCCATGGGTTTAGCTTCAATTTTAAAAGCGAAAAGAATCATTTTGTTAGCATTTGGAGAGAAAAAAAGAGAAGCAATTGAACAATTAGCTAAGCATGAAGTTAATAAACAGGTTCCAGCTACGATTCTGCTTGCACATCCTGATGTTGAAATTTACGTTGATGACGCTGCAGCACCTCGCTTATAATCTCTCAGTTTAAATTATTACTTTAAGGGTAAAGCATTTATGCGTAAGTTTTTAAATAAAGTAAGTTAGGTCATGATTTCCATGCCTATCATTAAATCAAGAAGGGATGATCATTTTGGAATTACAACTAGCAATTGATTTATTAAATAAAGAGGAAGCGGCAGAGCTTGCAAATAAAGTTAAAGATTATGTTGATATTGTAGAAATTGGTACTCCTATTGTGATTAATGAAGGATTACCGGCTGTACAACATTTAGATAATAATATCGATGGTGTGAAAGTACTTGCAGATTTAAAAATTATGGATGCGGCAGATTATGAAGTAAGCCAAGCTGTTAAGTATGGTGCAGATGTAGTTACAATCCTAGGTGTTGCAGAAGATGCATCTATTAAAGCTGCGGTAGACGAAGCACATAAAAATAATAAAGAATTACTTGTAGATATGATTGCAGTACAAGATTTACAAAAACGTGCGAAAGAATTAGATGAATTAGGTGCAGATTATATCGCTGTGCATACTGGTTATGATTTACAAGCAGAAGGTGAATCACCATTAGAAAGCTTAAGACAAGTTAAATCCGTAATTAACAATTCTAAAGTTGCTGTAATTGGTGGTATTAAACCAGATACAATTAAAGAAGTGGTAGCTGAGGACCCAGATTTAGTTGTAGTTGGTGGCGGCATTGCTAACGCAGATGACCCAGTTGAAGCAGCAAAACAATGTAGAGATGCGATTGAAGGTAGATAAGATGAGTGAAATTACAAATTATCGTTTGATTTTAGATGAGTTAGATCATACGTTATCTCATGTTAGAGATAGTGAAACACAAGCTTTTTTATCGCAAGTGACTAAAGCAAAACATGTATTTGTAGCAGGTAAAGGACGTTCTGGATTTGTAGCAAATAGTTTTGCTATGCGTTTAAATCAACTTGGGAAATTTGCTTATGTTGTTGGAGAATCAACTACACCTTCAATTACTGAAAATGATTTATTTATTGTCATTTCAGGTTCAGGTTCAACGGAACACTTGAGATTATTAGTTGAAAAAGCAAAATCTGTTGATGCAGAAGTTGTGTTATTATCTACGAATCCAAATTCGGCAATTGGCGCATTGGCCAACACTGTTATAGAACTTCCTGCAGGTACAAAATATGATGCAGAAGGATCTGCACAACCCTTAGGTAGTTTGTTTGAACAAGCAGCGCAAGTCTTTTTAGATAGTTTAGTACTAGATTTAATGAACGAACTTAATGTCGATGAGGAAACGATGCAAAGTAATCATGCTAATTTAGAGTAGTGTATTAGAATAAAACGTTTTTTCGTTGAGGACGTGAACGATGAATCTCATCCTCATAGAAAAGAGCTAATCTCAAATGATTAGCTCTTTTTTTATGAGAAATTTTACAAATTAATTTTAATCGTACGCTTGTTTGAATATTATTAATTTTTAGGATTGTGAATATTATTATAAATCAAATCACCAATATATTGAGAAACATGGCCATTTTCGATTGAACAAAATTTATTATGAAAACTGTTTATTTTATCGCTGTATTGTTGTGCATAATATGCAAAGTGATTTAAGCCTTCAATCACTTCATCAGTGTTTGTGAAAATAGGACCTGGTAATTCATGGAAATAATCAATATAAAATCCACGTAATTTTTCTTTGTATTTTTCTATATCATAAGCATAGAAAAATTGAGGGCGTTTCAAAACACCATAATCAAACATCACGGAAGAATAATCCGTGATTAAACCATCGCTAATTAAGTAAAGCTCAGAAATATCACTATAATCGGAAACATCAACGATAAAGTCTTCATAATCGCTCAAATCAAGTTTATTTGCAATTAGATAGTGCATGCGTAATAAGATAATATATTGATCACTAATATTTGCACGGAGTTTAGTTAAATCTAGTTGTACAGTTTGTTGATAATTACCTGCTTCATCGTATTCATCATCTCGCCATGTTGGTGCATATAAAACAACTTTTTTATCAAGAGGTATATTTAAGTTTGCTTTAATTTCATTAATATATGGTTGGTTCTGAGCATGATTGACTAAAATATCATTTCTAGGATAACCGATTTCTAAAATGTTTTCTCTTTGCATCCAAAATGCTGATTGAAAAATAGCGGTGGAATAGGCATTGGGTGATATTAAGTAATCCCAGCGGCGAGTTGCGTTATAAAATGATTTTTTATAAGATGCAGTAGTTGTATTGGGCATTCGTACTACTTTCATATCATTTGCTAATTTTTTAAGTGGGGTACCATGCCAAGTTTGAATATATAATTGATTATTCTTTTTGTTGATGTGCACTGGTATCCTAGCGTTTGTAACCCAAACATGTGCTTTTCGATAAATGTCGAAATAGGATTTACTGTTTTTAGCAATTAAATTTAATTCTTGAGGGAAATTTGCTTTGTTTTGTGTGTCATAAATCCAATAATATTTGAGATTAGGGTATTTATGTTGCATGTGTTCATAAATGTACTTTGGGCTATCGTTATAATTTTTCCCACTAAAAGATTCAAACACTATCGTTTCATTGTCTACATCTTTCTTTTTATTGAATAAAAGATATTTAGAAAGGTTTTTATTTGGTTTGTTTAGCAAGATATTTTTTAAATATCTTGTACGTAATCTCCACTTATTAAAAGAAAGTGCCAATCGATAATTTGTATGTTGTAATAATAATAATTCGACTTTAAATAGAAACTTGGTTTCGCGTTGTATAGCTGGCATTAGTAATGGAATTAATTTAGTTAATGATTTATGACCGATGCGATATTTCTTTTCAATATCAGGGTCACTGGGTTCAAACCAAAGTTTGATAGCTTTTAATATACTTTTAAGTACATATTGTTTTAATACTGGGTCTTCGATGCGAGCAAGTGCATCGTGAGATGCTTTAACAAAATCTTTAAATAAATATTCAAAAGATTGTTCTCGTAGTTTATTTGTATTCAATGGATCATAAATTTCCCCACAAATATAGAAAGGGATTCCTTTAATATCAACGTAAGTTTTTGCATATTTCAGATAGTCGATGACAAACGACCAATCTGAATAAACATTCAAAGATTCATTAAACATTAGTTTTTGTTGAAGCACAATACGTGTATTAAAAATAATGTTAACAATAGCATATTGTGCTAAGATATTACTTTCATTTTCTCGTGTTTTTTTATAATTAACCTGCAAAGTATCGTCAGTATATGCAGTTGGTATGTTCAAAATAAAATCTGTAATAGGAGCAATAAGGGTATCACAGTTTTTTAAATATTTAAGATATATTTCAACTGTATAAGGTGCAAGAAAATCATCAGCATCAACAAATAAAAAATGAGTCGTTTTAACATGAGCAATGGCTTCATTTCTTGCATGACTATGGCCCTGATTTGTATTGAACTTAATGTACTTTACATTTATATTATCATTATCGATTTGGTTAAATAATCGCTTTTCTGAAGTATCGGTAGAACCATCGTTTACTAATATTAAATTAAAATTTTTATCTGTTTGATTCATTAATGAAGCGATACATTGCTCAATGTGATCTTCATTATTAAAAAAAGGGACTATTATAGACAATGTATTGGTCATATTTAGGTAACACCTCTCGAACATAGTATTAGATATAAATACAGGAGTGAGTTAAGAAATCAAATAGAGATTATTTGATTTCAAATACTCACTCCTAACATTGATATTAATCATTAGATTTTTGACATCTTTTACATTATAAACAAATAGGAATACATATAGAGTGGGTATTTTATTTGTTTACGTTATTAAATATACTGTATTTTTAATAATAATTACGTGCATTAGTTAAAAGAAACGTTCTACTATACTTTGAGCTGCAGTTCCGTTCTCATATGAACAAAATCTTTCGTGAAATTGCTCGTATTTCATTTTGTATTCTTGTTGAATTTGTTCAATATTTTTAATTGCGTGTATTAATGTTTCATTTGTTTTTATAAGCGGACCTGGTGCTTCATTTTCAAAGTCAAAATAAAATCCACGCAAACTGTTTTTATAGTGTTCTAAATCGTAAGTGAAAAATAGCATAGGTTTTCTAGTATTAGCAAAATCAAACATTACAGAAGAGTAATCCGTGATACAAATGTCCGTAATTAAGAATAAATCACTGATATCGTTATATTTACTGCCGTTAATTACAAAATTGTCTAAGCTACTATCTAATTTTAATGCATTACTAATAATTATATGTGGCCTTAGAATTAAAATATAGTCTTCACTAAGTTGTTCTTGCATCTTTTGTAAATCAATTTGTAAGTTGATGATATGCTTTTTAGCTTTATTAATTTCATCATCACGGAAAGTTGGTGCGTATAGGATGATTTTACGATCATCTTGAATACCCAAACGTTGTTTGATTTTTTCTTTTTTATTATTAATATAAGCTACATCGTTATTGTAGAATATATCATTGCGTGGATAGCCAACTTCTAATATATCTTTATGAAATTCAAAGGCTGATCTAAAACATTCAGATGCATATGGACTTGGTGAAACGAGATAATCCCAATATTGAATTGCTCCGTTAACGCGTTTTTTATAGTTCGCATCTCTACCCTCAAAGCTTTCAACATCATTTAGCATTTTTTTCAAAGGCGTACCATGCCATGTCTGAATGTAGATTGTATCCTTAGGTTTTGAAATATAATGTGGGAAGTTTTGGTTATTTATCCAATATTTTGCACGTGATAAATAATGGTAATACTCCGGTGACAATCGTTTTACTGTTATGACGTTAGGATCATTAAAAGGGAATTGTTGATTACTTACCCATACAATTTGGTAATGGTCAGTATATGCTTTTAATTTGTCATAAATAACTTTTGGACTGTCACTGACAGCTTTGCCTACATTACTTTCAAATACAACTAAATCTTTTTTGACTGGTACAAGCTTAGAAATAGCGGAGTTATATTTATCCATTACATTAAAGTATTGTTTACTTTTTCTAAAACGTTTGAATAAATGTTGTGACAATATATCATATTTAAATTTGCTTTTTAATTGGTTAGTTGTTTTGTGATTTAAGACTGCTTCGAAAATTCTTTCGCTATTGTGTTGATCATGATATTTAACGAAACGATTTGCTTTTATTTCGACTGCTTTATCGATTTGATAATGATTGCTAATCGTTTTATTTAGCAATGATTCTAAATCATGTTGATTATTAACAATTGTACCAGGTAATTCATTTTCTATATCAAGGTGTGAAGGTTCATTACCTAAAAATGCGTGTTTATCAAATTGATAATAAATCACAGGTTTGTTTAAAAAGCTGAAATCAAATGCAACACTTGAATAGTCAGTAATCATTAATTTACTTTCTTGGATTAGTTTCTGTACGTTAACATCACCTTGTTTAATACTTGTAATATAATTTGGCACATTAAATAATTCAATGAAAGGCTGCATATTAGGATGTAAACAGAAAATGACTTCATTGCCTTTGTTAGCAATAGACTTAATACTAGGACTATTCAATAATTGGTTGATATTTTCTAGATATTCAGAATCCTCTAGTCGCTCCCAATTGATTAACCAGTCTCTCCATGTTGGAATAATTAAAATTTGGTCTTTGGTATTAACTTTCGGATTAAAAAGTTCGTCAAATCGTGCTAAGCCTGTCACTACAACTTGTTTACTATCAAACTTCAAATCTCTTACTACGATTTCTTTCTCTCTTTCAGAACTTGCAATAAAAAGGTCAACATTGAAATCTTTCAGTTGATTGCCATTAATATTTGATAAATTTTTAACCCCTAAGACACCATGTTGTAAAAAGACTCTAGTTGCTTTAATCTTTTTTGTGTAAATGGCGCTATTAGTAGGGAATATTAATTCGGGATGATGTGTTGTACAAATATAATCAGCATGTAACATAATGTTGAAATGCTCTGGCGATTTATAGTAAATAACATTACCAAAAGGAAGCACATTTTTAGCTTCGATAGAGTTTTTTTCAATTATGTAAAAGACAGGTAATTCAGGATGGTATGTACGCATATATTTAAAGAAGTGATAACCATTATCTTGAGCTTTATACGATTTTTCACCAATTACCCAAACCTTTTGATTTTGCTTTTTGAAGGGTAATTTCATATTTGGCATTTTTAAATTTTGTATATAAGTTAAATAACTATCGATTGTATATCTATTGACTCTAAATGAAAGGTTGCGACCTTTCATAGTTAAATAAGGCGTAATAGAGATGATTTCATTTTCGAATTCAGTAATGATTTCCCCTTTAAGAAAGCGCTCTGCTAATATTCTAGGATTTCCCAACTTAACTTCAATAGGTAATTTTGATTCTTGAATGTCAATTTCTAAGTAGATATCAATGATATCACCGTTTTCAAATGGATATTTCATGAAATCAATGAGTTCATGATAAATATCTAATGAAAAATTTATGTAAGTTGTCTGTTTTCTTTTAGTAATTGACTTTGCTGGGAATGTAATCATTTTTTTTCGAGTCGTAAATCGTGTTCCTAATACCAGAGCTATGTTTTCAAAGGTTGAATTAATGATTGAACATTGTCCCTCGATTTTAGCTTCATGATTATTAAATCTAAATGAGTCAATATGTCTTCTTGAAAAATAATTTTTTGAAGGTGTATATTGAGTCATTGAAAAGTGTAGAAAACCATTTTTAGTAATATAAGGATGGATAGAAAAGTCACCATCTGTTACTTCTGATAAATTGCAAACAGTTGAATTTGCGTTATTAACTTTCAGGTTTTTTTGCGTCGTTAGAATTACATCAGATTCTTCAACGACCAAATATAATTTATTCGTCTCTTGTTGTTTAAAAACAGAAATTACTTCATTTAAATCAATCTTAAAGTTAGCTGTATCATCTATAGGTTCATAACAAAGTGAGTTATATTCGTTTTTAATATATAATTTGTCAATTGATCTATTTGTTTCATTAAAAGAAATATTAAGGTTTGACCCTTCTTGTATTATATTTTGCAACAAACTTCCTCCCAAAATAAATATTTTTTTATTAGTATAATTATAACAATCTATAGGCTATAATTGTTAATATAATTCAAATTTCAAAAAGAAAATAATTTACATGGAGGTAACATATGAAAAGAGTTTTATTTTCGATTGTCATAACAACCTTCAATAATGAAGATTTTATTAAAAAAACATTAGATTCAGTTGTAAACCAAACACTCAATAATAAACAATATGAAATCATTGTTATAGACGATCATTCAAGTGATTGTACTTGGGATATCGTGCAACATACGGAAGCAGAAAATTTAAATATGTATAGATTGCCCAAAAACAGTGGTGGACCGTCACATCCAAGAAATAAAGGAATTGAATTAAGTAAAGGAGATTTTATATATTTTCTAGATGGTGATGATTGGTTAGAACCTACGATATTAGAAAACATTGCTGAAAATAAACAGTGGTTAAAAAGTGATGTGATTATTTCTAAAATAGTAAAAGTAAGTGACAATAAACAATCAGTTCATGCTCGGTTTATGACAGATCAAGTCCATATTAATCAACAAACTAATAGTATTCCATACTTATATTATTACTTAGGGCCTAGTGGTAAATTTATTAGCCGTCAATTGATTAAAAAAAATAACATTCATTTTTCACCTGACTTACACTTTGGTGAAGATAAGTTATTTTTTATGAATGTGTTTAATGTGGCTAAACGTGCAACTACTACTAATAATATAGGTTGTTATTTAAATAGATTGTCTCAAAACGTTTCTATTATAAGAAGAACGAATTTTATAAAAAAAAGGGAAAGCGACTTTGAAATTTTTAAAGCAGCTTTACAAATAAAAAATACAAAAACACGTGATAAATTTTTATTGCGTATCGTCGAATATGATTTGCTATATAATTGTAATTCTCATGTATTTAACAACTTAAATGATTCTGAAAAAGAAAGCGTTTTTGAAATTATAAAAAGTATTTATTATAATAACTATGTAAGAAAGAAAATTGTTAAAAATATTAGTTATAGATTTAAAAATGCTGTAGAAGCTATTTATGAAAATGACTTAGAGAAATTTGTGTACTTCTTTGAATGGTTGAAACAAGGAGTGAAGCTATTAGAACAACGCGATCATAACCGTTATAGTTTAACAAGTGTAGATGATTATCATTTTGAATATATCGCACCAATTAGTAACCTGAAAAATTTACAAGTTTCTGAAGAACATGTATATTTGCAAATTGATATTCATAACTTAGACAAAGAACGAGTGTCATCTATTCAACTAGAAAACCGTAAAAATTGGCAAGATTCAACATTCATTCAAACATTTACATTGAGCAAAGGTTTTTTGACAATTGTATTAAATAAAAAAGATTTAGATAAATTAGTTTTAGGTATTTTTAATATTATGATTATGTATGATAGTTACAAAACATTAAATGTTAAATATGCTTTTACTAAAGAAGTAAAAATTACAGGTAAAATTGCTACATTTTATCCCACAATCAACGGTAATCTGGCACTCAAAGTTACATCTAGTTCATGAATTTATTGAATAAACCATATTATGTTTGAAAAAAATTAAATAATAAAAACAAAATGAGAAGGAACGCTAACATTTTAGTCTCAATAATTACTTTGGATTTAAGTAATTTGATTGTACAACCATTTATTTGGTTATTTATAAGCTTACCTATAAATATCTTGTAAGGTAGATGGTTTAGACGACCTAAGTAGTTCTTAAAAATACTTAGGAATTTGTACGGTTTCTAATCGATTTTGTTAGAGTGGGATAGAAAAATTCTATCCTGCTTCTTTTTATAAAGGATCATAATTAAAGGAGAACAAAATGGAAAATAGGAAAAATTTAATAGACATAGAAAGAAAATTCAGACCAGAAATAGAAGGTTTAAGGATAGTTGCAGCTTTGCTAGTTGCAATTTATCACATTTGGTTTGGAAAAGTATCAGGTGGTGTAGATGTTTTCTTTGTAATCTCAGGTTTTTTAATTACTACATCCATTATTTCTACAATAAACCGAACAGGTGATTATAAATTTTGGCCATACATATCTAAGTTGTTGAAAAGACTACTACCATCAGCATTATTTATTGTTTTAGTAACATTAATATTAAGCTTATTCTTTTTACCTTCGACTATTTTAGTGAAAACAATTAAAGAATCATTAGCCTCCATATTTTATTACCAAAATTGGCAATTGGCATTTAGTAGTACCGACTATTTAGATGCTAATCAAATGAAAAGTCCATTAGAACATTTTTGGGCTATGTCCATACAAGGACAATTTTATATCATTTGGTTTTTGTTATTTACTTTTGTACTATTTTTAGTTAGAAGATATTCACTTTCAAATGGTAAGAAACTTGTCAATTTCTTTCTAGGAATCATATTTATTGTTTCGTTTATTTATTCGATATATCTTACTATCGTGAATCAACCTTTCGCATACTTTATAACCTTTACAAGAGTATGGGAATTTGCACTGGGTGGGTTGTTATGTGTAAACCTAGCTAGTATTAAAATTAATAAAAAAGTAGCTGCCATCATAGGGTGGATAGGTCTAGTAGGATTGATATTAACAGGGGCACTCTTTGATGTTTCTACAATGTTTCCTGGCTACATTGCTTTATGGCCAATGACATGTGCTTTATTAATTGTGCTCTCAGGTAATGTGGATACTAAATATGGTGTGAAAAGATTTTTATCTTTACCTATTATGACAAAATTAGGTGGTATATCATTTGGTATTTATTTATGGCACTGGGTATTACTGTCATTTTTCAAATACAAAATAGCTGAAAATCCTTCAATATTAGAAGGGGTTATAATTATTTTATTATCTATAGTTCTATCTTTATTAATGACTAAATATATTGAAGCGCCTATAAGAAATAATAAAATAAACAAAAAAGCGTTTAAACCAATTTTAGTGATGTTAGCAATTAATTTGTTATTGGTCATTGCACTATCCATAATACATTTTTCAAATAAAAGTAATATGGACAAGCCTATCAATACAAAAGATTATCCGGGTGTAAATGCTATTTTTAAACAATTGAAT
Organism: Staphylococcus sp. 11-B-312; assembly: GCF_016743055.1. Taxonomy (NCBI): domain Bacteria; kingdom Bacillati; phylum Bacillota; class Bacilli; order Caryophanales; family Staphylococcaceae; genus Staphylococcus; species Staphylococcus sp. 11-B-312. The sequence goes on along the minus strand of NZ_CP068241.1, from coordinate 2,338,647 downwards.
GTAAAAGAACAGAACCCAATACCTAACTCAGCAAATACATTTGATGACTTACCACAATCTCACAAAGATGGAAGTAACCAAAACCTCAAAGATACAGATGTTAAAGTAGGAAAATATGGTAAAACAAAAGATTATAAAGCGACTATTGCGTTAGTAGGTAGTTCTCACTCAGAACATTGGCTTGGTGGCTTTATCAAAGCAGCAGAAAAAAATGATTATAGAGTGTTAAATATTACTAAATCAGGCACACGTTTTTCGAGTGGTTATGAAGCTGATTCGAATAAAGGTAAGTGGGTAAAAAATGTGAATAAATATTTGGAAAACAACGATGATATTGACTTAGTAGTTTCACATGCTACTTCCGCTGCAAGTGATAGTAAGTGGGTGCAAGATCAAATGGTAAATCAACTCAATATTGTAAAAAATGATTATGGTATTGACGTTTTAGCAATTAGAGATATACCAACATATAATTTTAACGTTGCTGAGGAATTTGATAAGTATGGTGAGAAAAAAATAATTAATAAAATGAATAATTATCATAGTCAACAAGATCAATCGTATTGGAAGAAGTTTATACAAAACAATAATAATATGTATACATTTGACCCAACTGAATATTTCAAAGAAGATAACCAATATAAACCGGTTATTGGTAATGTTGCAATTTATAGAGATATGGATCATATGACAAATACTTATTCAGAATCGTTTGGGGATATGCTGGCAGAAAAATTGAAATATGCAATCGAAAATAAAGATGACAATAAAGATAAAAACTTAAATGAAATATAGCGATTAGTATTTCTTTTTTAGTTCAATAAGTATGATTATGTTGTTTAATATAAGTAATGGGAAAGGGGAATTATTTATGAAGTTTGTAAAAGGAATTATTGGTTTCATTTGTATTAATTTATCGATTTTGGGAGTAATAAACATTTTAAAGCGGTATAAAAAAGATTCTATTACAGTAGATGAGGATACATCAGACAAAGCATATGCGTTGATTATTAACAATATTGACTAAATCATTCAATGATAACTGAGAGTGAATAGATATGAATATTTGATTATCAAAGAATAACTAATAAATTGATGTTACTAACAAATTAGGGGAAGTAATTGAAATAAATACAAAAAGTATTTATTTTGAATACTTGCCCTTTTTTTAATCATTTACTTAATAAAAAGATTTAGAAATATAGCTTTATATGCTTAAAATTGGGATAATTCACCACGAATTGTGCCATTTTTTGTATTTTAAGGAAAACAAGATTCAAAATGACTCAATTTGAATTAAAAATTTGGGGATTTTATGGCATTGGACACCAAATGTTTTCATTATATTATTCTATGCCCTAAATGTTAATATATTTTGTATAAAAGTTAACAAAGGGGTGTTGCATTTGGAAATTTTAGAAAAAATAGAAAATCACGCTAAGAAACAACCGCATCAAGTTGCTTTGCGCTTTGATGAACAAGCATTAACATATGATGAATTAATTAAAGAATTAAATAACAAAAGTGACTTATTTTCTAATATACCTAAACATAGCATTGTAGGATTGGTCACACGACATCCGCAGAAGGCAATGATTATTTATTTAGCATTGTTAAAAAGTGAGTGTGTACCATGTATTTTTGATGATAGATGGTCGAGCGTGCAAACCTTCAATTTAGTCGAAAAATACGGTGTTCAATATCTTATGGAAGAAGAGGATTTAAGTATACATAATGTGACCCAAAAAGATAATTTCAAGGACGATGACGATTTGTTACATATCGCTTTTACATCTGGAACGACAGGCTTACCTAAAGCATATTATAGGGGAAAGTTATCTTGGATTAAGTCATTTTCCAAAAATGATCAATTATTTGACAGAATGATAAATACAGTTGTTGCTCCGGGTCCGTTGTCGCATTCTTTATCGTTATATGCATGTATTTATGCATTATATACAGGTAGAACATTTATTGGACAGCGATATTTTGAAGCCAAGCGTTTAATGCAGACAATCCAACACCAAAAAGTAAATACAGCGTGTTTTATGGTGCCAACAATGATACAAGCTTGCGTTGCAACTCAAATTTTAATAGAAGGAAAACATTATATTTTAAGTACTGGGGATAAACTTGGCTTACATATTCGTCAACGTATTCAACAATGTTTCCCTAAAAGTGATCTAATTGAGTTCTTTGGGACATCAGAAGCTAGCTTTATTAGTTATAACTTCAATAATAGTGCACCACTAGAATCTGTTGGCAAATTGTTTCACAACGTGCACGTGAATATTGAACAGCCTGACGTATCAGGTATAGGCCTACTAAAGATAAGAAGTGATATGTCATTTGGTGGTTATGTTGATGAAGATGTCAGCGATGATAGTTGGATTGAAACAGGAGATTTTGCATCATGTGACGCGCATGCACATTTATTTTTACATGGTAGAAAGCATGATCGTATGATTATTGGTGGACGTAATGTTTATCCGTTTGAAATTGAACAGCATGCAAAATCCATTAATTTATTCAAAGAAGTAGTTGTTATCAGTGAAAAACATTCTAAATTTGGAGAAATTGCCGTATTACTATATACCGGTGATGATACAGTTCGTTATAACGATTTTAGAAAAATTATGAAACATCATGTAGCGCGTTACCAAATACCATCGAAACTAGTTAAAGTAAAGCGAATGGTCTATACCTCAAGTGGAAAGATTGCGCGCGAACGTATGAAACAATGCTATTTAAAAGGAGAATTATAAATGAATGAAGCGGTAATTATAGCAGCGAAACGTACAGCATTTGGGAAGTATGGTGGGAAATTGAGACATTTAGAACCTGAATTATTATTACAGCCACTATTCAATTATTTGAAAAATAACTTCCCTGCAATTGTTAATAATATAGATGACGTGATTTTAGGTAATGTTATCGGAAATGGAGGTAATATTGCGCGAAAGGCACTTTTAGAAGCTGGATTAAATCAACAAGTGCCAGGTGTGACGGTTGATCGCCAATGTGGTTCGGGATTAGAGGCTGTAAATCAAGCCTGTCGCATGATACAAGCAGGTGCAGGATCAATATACATTGCAGGTGGCGTGGAAAGTACAAGCAGAGCACCCTGGAAGATTAAGCGGCCACAATCTGTATATGACACACATTTACCAGAATTTTATGAAAGAGCATCATTTGCACCTCAAGGCCAAGATCCATCTATGATACAAGCAGCTGAAAATGTTGCAGAAAGATATGGTATATCAAGATTTGAACAAGATGAATTCGCATGGCACAGTCATCAAAAAACGCTTGATGCATACAACCATCGTAAGATTACTCAAGAGATAACGCCACTGATGATTAAAGGAGAAACATTTCAACAAGATGAAAGTATTAAACCTAAATTAACGCAACAAACGCTAAATCGATTAAAGCCATTATTACCAAACGGGAGCATTACTGCTGGCAATTGTTGTATGAAAAATGACGGTGCCGTACTACTACTTGTCATGGAAAAAACACTTGCTAAAGCATATGGCATACACAGTGGATTATCATTCATTGACCAAGTAACTATAGGTGTAGACCCAAATATACTTGGTATTGGTCCTGTGCCTGCTATAGAAAAACTATTAGCAAAACAGCAATTGTCTTTAAATGATATCGATGCTATAGAATTAAATGAAGCTTTTGCATCACAAGTGTTAGCAAGCCAACAAGCTTTAAACGTACCAGCTGAAAAATTAAATATTTATGGTGGCGCGATAGCTACTGGACATCCTTATGGCGCAAGTGGTGCTGCACTTGTTACACGGCTATTCTATATGGAAAATAAACATAGGACAATTGCAACTATGGGTATTGGAGGAGGTATGGGCAATGCCACATTATTTGAAAGATGGTCATGAACAACGAGAAATGATATTCCCAAAAAAAGATGTAGAAGCTTATAATCAATTGTTTGCACAAACGAATAGCGTTGATGTTTCACCACTTTATTGTGCAAGCCTGTGGCCCGAATTTGAATTGTTCAAACCGTTTATTTCTAGTAAGTTACTATTAAAATCAACAGAAATTGAACAATATCATCCCTTAGCAATTGATGTCATATATCAAGTGCAATTAACATTAATCGAACAAAAAAGGATTCGTCAATTTATCAAATATAGCTTTGAAATGAAAATAAATAAAAATCTGACTAAATGTATATATATTAAGCAAACGTTTTTAGAGAAGGTGAAAAATGATACAGATATTACCTAACGATGTAGAACGATATTTGAGACTTGTCAAAGATGAGAATCCTTTGCATCAACATATTGTACCAGGACAAATGATTGTACAAATTGCATTGATATACAATGAATTGAATTGGAAAAATTATAAAATTAATTATGTTGAACCAGTTGATACATATGAATTTCTTCATTTTGATTTTGAAAGCAATAATAAATTAATCGTGAAAAATAATTATGATAAAGTTAAAGTTACTATTTTGAAAAATAAATAAGTAATCATTGAAAATTGTCCTTAACTAGATAACAAACTTAAAAATAAAATGAATTTTTCCATATTTAAAAACAACTACAATTTTTGTATAAAAATTAAAAAATAGAATTTAAAAAATTTGAAACAGTTTGACATACACTCCGAACTCAGTATAATAAGTAAACATGTTAAGGGAGTGACTTAAATCGTGGATTATGAACAAGATTTTGATAAAAGTAATATTAATAAGGTGAATCCTAGAACTGCGAAAAAAACTGTATTTGCAACCGGTATTGGTAATGCGATGGAATGGTTCGATTTCGGGTTATATTCTTACCTAGCAGTTATATTGGGGCAAAACTTTTTTAGTTCGGTAGAAAATGACCAGTTAAAAACGATATTTACATTTGCCACATTTGCAATTGCATTTTTATTAAGACCAGTAGGTGGCATTATTTTTGGTATTATTGGTGATAAATTTGGTAGGAAAGTCGTTTTAACGACAACCATTATCATGATGGCATTTTCAACTTTGTTAATTGGTTTATTACCTACATATGATCAAATAGGTGTATGGGCGCCAATTTTACTATTATTAGGTAGAGTGCTTCAAGGGTTTTCAACTGGTGGAGAGTATGCAGGTGCGATGGTTTATGTTGCTGAATCCTCACCAGATAAATCTAGAAATGGTCTAGGTTCAGGTTTGGAAATTGGTACATTATCAGGTTATATCGCCGCATCAGTAATCAGTGGCTTACTATTTTTCTTTTTAAATGAGGAACAAATGGCTACATGGGGATGGAGAATACCATTTATTTTGGGTCTATTTTTAGGTATATTTGGTTTTTATTTAAGAAGAAAATTAGAGGAATCTCCAGTATTTGAAAATGAAATAGCTACACAACCTAAACGAGATAACATCGGATTTTTCACAATTGTTCGATATTACTACAAAGATATTATTGTATGTTTTGTAGCTGTAGCATTCTTTAATTGTACTAATTATATGGTAACTTCATATATGCCATCTTATTTACAACAAATAATTAAATTAGATAGCACAACGGTTTCTGTACTTATCACGGTTGTCATGGCAGTAATGATTCCATTGGCATTAATGTTTGGTAGAGTTGCAGATCGCATCGGAGAGAAAAAAGTCTTTTTAATCGGGCTATGTGGCACAGCTATCTTTAGTACTGTGGCATTTGCGTTATTCCAATCAGGTTCGTTGGTTTTAATAATTGTAGGTATATTTACGTTAGGATTTTTCTTGTCTACTTATGAAGCAACGATGCCAGGTTCATTACCAACGATGTTTTATACGCATATCCGTTATCGAACATTGGCGGTAACATTTAATGTGTCAGTATCATTATTTGGTGGAACAACACCGTTAATTGCTTCTTCATTGGTTGCGAAAACAGGAGATCCGCTTTCACCAGCTTATTACTTAGCGGCAATGAGCGTCATAGGGATTATCGTTATTTCATTGTTACATGTCAGCACAGCAGGTAAATCGCTTAAAGGTTCATATCCAAATGTTCAAAGCGATGAAGAATATGATTATTATACGGAAAATCCTGAGAAAGCTTTATGGTGGGCAGACGATAAACGCGTATAAGCCGAATGACATTACAAATGACTATTAAGAAAAAAGTATGCTAGCTATCGATACTAAAACGGAATAGTAGAAATTTAAAAATAGGTTATTCATTTCCTTTTAGAGTTAGGAAGTGAGTACCTATTTTTTTAGTAAATTTCACTATTATTGCAAGAAAGAATAGATTTCTTGCAATAATCTAGATATTTATATTTTAGTGTATTGCCTCATTTTGGTAGTAGAATAACATAGGATAGCAATGGTTATATCATTTATTTATGTTATGTTTAAGAAGGAAAAGGACATACATAGTTTGGGAGGGAAAATGATGACAGTAGAACAATATTGGGAGAAATTTGTACAATTATTTCCATCTTATAAGGGCAAAACATATGAAGCGTGGTCATTTGGTGTAGATGAGGATACATTAGCAGAATTAGTAAAACAAGGTGAAAAAACGGCTACGACAAGTGGTTACGAAACTTATCAAGTTGATGGTGAACCACTACCTCAAGTGGGAGATGTGAGCGTGATTTTAAATAAAAAAGGGGAACCACAATGTGTGATTGAAACAACACATGTATATCAAACAACTTTTAATGCTGTCTCTGCACATCACGCTTATTTAGAAGGTGAAGGCGATAAGTCACTAGCTTACTGGCGTAAAGCACATATTGATTTCTTTGAACCTTACTATGCATCTCTAGGATTGGCATTTAACGAATCTACTATTGTAGTGTTTGAGGAATTTAAAGTTTTATATAAATAAGTAAAGTGGTACATAAGTTAGGATCGCTTCGAGTGTGCTCTCCAAGCAAACAAAGGGGACAATCTTTGCCTAACTATGTACCACTTAGGGTGAGTGTTTATAAGGGATGTGTTATACCATGTATATATAATGGGACAGTTACATATACATGGCGCATATTTCTAAAGGGGAATTCTTTGTTCTGTTTCTTCTAATTTTAGTCTTGGAACTTATGCTTCTGTTTTTTCATCGATGTATTGAAGTGTAGCTAATAACTTACATTTAAGTTATCAACATCACTTTCAAGTAGAGAGAGTAACGTATATAATTCATTCTTGCTGAAATTTTCATCGCATTTAACAGAAATCGTTTTGAACGTCTTGGTGATAATTTCATAGATAGGGTTACCATTCTCAAAAGATTGTTCGTAGATAATCATGATGTCATACCTCCTTGTCTCTCTACACTTATTATAATAATAGATATGTATGCGAAATACATGAGTCTACAGTATCAACTTTTTATCAGTCGAACGTCGTATAATCATAAAATACTTTATTTCAATTTTTGTTGTATTAATACTATCACTTAAATGCTTATACTATTAAAAAACAAAAATAATATATTGTTTATTTGGTTTATATTTGCACTTTTTGAAACATTTATGTAACATTGTAATCGAATCGTAATGCGATTCCAAAATTTTAAATGGAGTGATACAGAATGAATAAGATTGCAAAGACTTTTGTAGCTGGAAGCATTGTATTTGGAACTACATTAGGCATAAGCGTTTCTGATGAAGGCGTATCACATAGCGAAGCACAAGCAGCAACAACACCTTATTATCAATATGAAGGAAATGCTGGTAACGACCCTAGCTTTTTATTAAATGAACAATTTAAAAATGGAATCAAATATGGCAAGGTTACTTTTAATGGCGTGAATGTAAGTGCAAGAACAGTAGAGGGTGGCAAGACAACTCAGAAATATGACCAAACTTTCTCAGACTATTCAAAAGATGATAATATAGCAAGTAACGTTAATTTTTCTATAAAAGGGAACTTAACTTATGAGCAAGTCAAAGATGCTTATGGAAAAGATTTAAGTAAGATTAAAACACCAGATAAACAACCTAAAGGTACAGGTGTATACGCATATCAATCTCAAAATAATGGGCCAACCGTTTTCTTTGAAATGAAAGATGGCCAAGTCAATGAAGTGAATATTGGGTATGGCGGATACGGTGGTTAAATAAAAACATAAATGAGTAAATCAACTTAAAAAAGGCGCACGTTCATCATCAGAAATGGACGTGCGCTTAGTTTATATTTGATTAAACTTCTGTAACTTCGACATCAATGTGTTCTATACGATTATAGGCACCGTGGTCAACAGGACCGACGAAGTCGTTCATTTTCCAACCGTTTTTAATTGCAGATGCAACAAATGCTTTAGCAGCGATGACGGCTTCTTTTGGAGATTTGCCTTTTGCTAAATATGCAGTAGTTGCTGCGGCAAATGTACAACCAGCGCCGTGATTATAACTTTGTTGGAACATATCAGTAGTTAGTTGATAGTAGTTTTCCCCATCATAGTATAAGTCATAAGATTTATCTTGATCTAACGCTTTACCACCTTTAATTATAACGTGTTGTGCACCTTGTTGATGAATGATATCAGCAGCTTTTTTCATATCGTCTATTGATTTTAAAGTGCCGAGGTTTGCAAGTTGACCAGCTTCGAATAAATTCGGTGTTACGACTGTAGCTTTTGGTAACAAATATTCAATCATTGCATCAGTATTGCCAGGATTTAAAACTTCATTTTCTCCTTTGCATACCATAACTGGATCTACTACAAAGTAGTTCGCACCAGATTCAACATATGCTTCGCCGGCACGTTTGATAATTTCTTGTGTCCCTAGCATGCCCGTCTTCACTGCATCCGGACCGATTGATATAGCTGTTTCTAATTGTTTTTCAAAAACATCGAATGGAATTGGCGTAACATCATGAGACCAAGATTCTTTATCCATTGTTACAATTGATGTTAATGCAACAATACCGTATGTTCCTAACTCTTGGAATGTTTTTAAATCTGCTTGCATGCCTGCGCCAGCACTTGTATCTGAACCAGCAATGGTTAAAGTTTTTTTCAATGCCATTAATTTTCACTCCTAAATATGCTTTTATATATATCATACCACGTTTGTCGACTATTCTAAATCATGACGTTTACAATGTAATAAGGTTACAATGATGAATAAATTAGTATATCCTTTTGATTCTATTACTGATACATATTAAAATGAAATAAAATATATTCATTATAATTGTGTTTATGATAAAGTGAGTACTACTAATCACACGAGCGAGCAAGTAGTGCTTTATGTTACTATATTAATCGAGGTGAGCGATATGGAATGGTCGGATGTTTTTCATAAAATTACTACAGAACATGATTTTACTGAAATGCATAATTTTTTAGAAAATGAATATACGACAAAGATAGTATATCCAGATAGGGAAAATATTTATCAGGCTTTTGATTTAACGCCTTTTGAAAAAGTGAAAGTTGTTATCTTAGGTCAAGATCCTTATCACGGACCAAATCAAGCACACGGTTTAGCATTTTCTGTGCAACCGAATGCTAAATTTCCGCCTTCATTAAGAAACATGTATAAAGAACTTGAAGACGATATCGGTTGTGTAAGAAAATCACCACATTTACAAGATTGGGCAAGAGAAGGCGTTTTATTATTAAATACTGTTTTGACAGTCCGACAAGGAGAAGCGCATTCTCACAGAGACATAGGGTGGGAAACTTTTACGGATGAAGTCATTAAAACAGTTTCAGAAAATTTGAGCAATGTTGTGTTTATATTGTGGGGTAAGCCTGCACAACAAAAAATAAAACTGATTGACACAGCGAAACATCATATTATTAAATCGCCACATCCAAGCCCATTATCTGCATATCGCGGATTTTTCGGTTCAAAACCGTATTCATTAACAAATGCATATTTACAAAAAAATGGTATTGAACCTATAAACTGGTGTGAAAGTGGGTTGTAAAATAAATGGAAAAAGAGAAAATTATTCAACTTATTGAGCAAGAACTAGTTCAAGCAGATGAAGCTAAAAATGATGCAGAATTTGAAAAGCATATCTATGCCATTCATACACTAACGTCACTCGTAAATAGTTCAAATAACAAACATCATTTTAAAGATAATACGTATTCAGTGTCTGATTCATTCAAATCATCTCGAAATGTAGAACAAACTGCTGCAAGTAAGAAGCAAGGCATCTCAGCAGAAGAAATTCAAGCAATGGGCGGAAAAGTACCTGCCTCATCGACAAAATTTGCAAATGCTAATACTTCACTAAATGCTAATAAATTGGTAACAGATGATGAAATTGGTAATGGAGATTCAATATTTGATTTTTAATTCAAGAAAGAGAGGTTAATTTTTATGAAATTATTTATTATTCTCGGTGCTTTAAATGCTTTAATGGCTGTTGGTACTGGTGCATTTGGCGCGCATGGTTTGGAAGGTAAGTTATCGGATAAATATTTATCCGTATGGGAAAAAGCAACTACTTATCAAATGTATCACGGCCTTGGTTTACTATTAATTGGAATTATAAGTGGTACAACGTCAATTAATGTGAATTGGGCAGGATGGCTATTATTCTTAGGTATTGTATTTTTCAGTGGTTCGCTATATATTTTAGCATTAACTCAAATTCGTATACTTGGAGCAATTACACCAATTGGAGGTATTTTATTTATTATAGGTTGGTTAATGTTAGTGATTGGTACGATTAAATTATAAATTTATAATTGTTATAGAATTCATCTTAGGGGTATAATACATCCCATGAGGTGAATTTTATTTATGGGAAAAAATGATAGGAAAGTAGATAGAGGAGATTTAAAACAAAACTTGTCTGAGAAATTTGTTTGGGCAATTGCCTATGGTTCATGTATCGGCTGGGGTGCATTTATTTTACCTGGTGATTGGATTGGTCAATCTGGACCTATTCCAGCAGCTATAGGTATTGTCATTGGCGCATTATTAATGATTTTAATTGCGGTAAGCTACGGCGCACTTGTTGAACGCTTCCCAGTTTCTGGTGGGGCTTTTGCGTTTAGCTTTTTAGGTTTTGGTAGATACGTAAGTTTTTTCTCATCTTGGTTTTTAACTTTTGGTTATATTTGTGTAGTAGCCTTAAACGCAACTGCATTCAGTTTATTAATTAAATTTTTATTACCTGATGTTTTAGAAACAGGTAAATTATATACCATCGCAGGATGGGATGTTTATATTACCGAAATATTAATTGCATCATTGTTATTGATTGTATTTATGTTTATTGCTATTAAGGGCACGAGTGTTTCAGGGTCACTACAATTTTATTTCTGTGTGGCAATGGTCATTACAATCTTACTGCTATTTTTCGGCTCGTTCTTTGGTAATAATTTTTCATTGGAAAATTTACAACCATTAGCGAACAAAGAAAAAGGCTGGCTTACATCAATTGTAACGATAGTTGCAGTAGCACCGTGGGCTTATGTAGGTTTTGATAATATCCCACAAACTGCCGAAGAATTTGATTTTTCTCCAAATAAAACGTTTAAACTGATTGTGTATAGTTTGTTAGCAGCAGCATTCACATATGTGTTAATGATTTTATATACAGGCTGGCTAAGTAGCTCAGAAACGAGTTTGAACGGGCAATTATGGTTAACAGGTGCCGTCACGAGTGGTGCATTCGGCTATATAGGTTTAGCAATTTTAGCGATTGCTATTATCATGGGTATTTTTACTGGTTTAAATGGATTTTTAATGAGTTCAAGTCGCCTATTATTCTCAATGGGACGTTCAGGTATTATGCCTTCAGTATTTAGTAAACTGCATAATAAATATAAAACACCATATGTCGCAATCATATTCCTTGTAGCTATCACATTGATTGCACCTTGGTTAGGTCGTACAGCATTGACATGGATCGTTGATATGTCATCTACAGGTGTTTCAATCGCTTACTTTATTACATGTTTATCAGCAGCGCGTTTATTTAGCTATGACAAAACAAGTAACACTTATGGTCCGGTATATAAGACATTTGCGATTATAGGTACAGTAGTATCATTTGTTTTCTTATTACTATTATTAATTCCTGTTTCACCAGCTGGACTATCAATGCCATCTTATATTGCATTATTTGGTTGGTTAATTATAGGATTAATCTTTTTCGTAATTCGTTATCCTAAATTAAAACAAATGGATAATGATAAACTAAGTAAATTGATATTAAATCGTTCTGAAGATGAAGTAGTGAATCTGATTAATGAGAATAAAGTGACGAACCAAACACATAAATAGAAGTTAATCATTGATTATTTATGAAATAAACATATAAATTATTGGAAACGGATTTTCTGAAAAATTTTGAATATGAAACGACTCCTATCAATAGCAGTGGACTTTAAGTTCATATTGATAGGAGTTTTTAAAATCAAATAATGATGTCTAATATAAAAAAATCTGAGGACTTTAAAGATCCTCAGATTTTTTATGTTCAATGCTCATATGTGTTTTTTGCTAAATTTTGTGCCAGAAACGATGAGTTTAGATATTTGATCAGCAAATAATAAGCCTAAAGCGATTGCGCCGGCAATTAGCGTTACTTCTAGCATCGTGTTAATAGCTTTACTAAAGTCTAACAAAATAAGATTTTTAGTAGCGTCAAAGGCTAATCCTCCAGGCACCAATGGTATAATACCTGGTACCATAAATAGAATCACTGGTTCTTTTTTATAGCGAGCCATTACATGACTAAGTAAACCCAATGCTAGACTTCCAAAGAAGCTTGAATAAATTGTATGAAGTTCAAGACCATCATAAAACAATGTATAAACCATCCAACCACATGCACCAACAATTCCAACAGCATTATATAAATATTTTGGAACATCAAATATAATACCGAAGAAGAGTGAAGCGGTATAACTAAATATTAAATTTAAAATCCAAAACATAAGCATTGCTCCTAAGAAATAATAAGTATTGTACCGACACCTGCACCAATACCAAAGGCAGTTACTAGTGCTTCTAATGATTTAGTAGTAAACATTAACATGTGCCCGCTAAATAAATCTTGAATTGCATTTGTAATTAAAACACCAGGTACGATTGGCATCACAGCTGATATAATAATTGTTGAAATAGAGCCACCTTGTATGATGGCATTTCCAAACACTGCCACTGCTCCAATAACGAGAGCCCCCATAAATTCTGGAATGAATTTAGTGTGTAAATTTCTATTCAAAAGTTCTACAACTAGATACCCTAAAGCACCTGCAACGAGTGCAGTGAATACATCCACTAAATAACCACCTTGTAAATATAGAAAACTGATTGAGATAATCGCAGCGGCAATAAATTTAAAAAATAAATCATGATTAATGCTCTGTTCATGATATATTTTTTGTAATTCTTGATATGCATCTTCAACTGATAGCGTCCCCTCGGAAAGTTGTCTAGAAACGCGATTGGTTCTTGATATACGATGTAGATTGGTGTCTCTAGTTCGTATTCTATAAATCCTTGGATAAGATTCATTATGTAACATAAAATTAATGACTGTATTTGTAACAAAACTATTACTTTCTGTATAACCTAACGTGAAAGCAATACGCGTCATTGTATCTTCTACACGCGAACCTTCTGCCCCAGACTCAAGTAAGATTCTGCCAGCGAGGATTATGACATCTTTTGCTATTTTTTCTTCATAATTTTCTGAGTATTGAACATTTCTTGTCATTTAATCACCAATTATATTTTATTTAACTAAACTATTCGTAACTGTATTTTCATGGGATATATAAGTAAGTTAATATTTTTTATTGTAACACTTTATTCAAATGATATGTTAGGTAAAAAGACACATATTGTGTTTTAAAAAAATGAGTTTTATACAACTTTAGTAATGCAAATATGTTTCAAATATTTCAAATAGGTTAAAATAGTATTAGTTGACTGTTACAAAATATTGAGTAGCGACAATATTTAACAGTTGACCCTTAAATTAAGTAGTGATTAAAGTTCTCCCAAACACACTACATTCAGACAGGCACACTTGTTTTATTTCAAGTGTGCCTTTTTTAGTCGCTCTACTTTCTACGAAGTAGAAAGTTAGAGCGACTTATGCATGCGAGGAGCATGCGAACCGAATCAAACGAAGTAGAAAGCAAGAGCGACTAATACATGTAACTTATGACAATAGCTATCTTTTGAGATTTAGTAGTCAAATTCAAACATAGGTATTGAATGATTTATTGTGATTGTACCTAAAAGTGCAAAATATAAATGGCAGTGCGTCTAAAATATATACGTTTGAGACGTAATTGTAGTTATATATGAATGCAAAAAATGATATATAAAAAGCCCCTCCATTATTAAATGAAGGGGTTGATCATAGTTTATAAAAAATAAAATTATACTCTAAAACAAGAAAGATTGTAATTTGTATTAAAAACAACATTAGTTAAAATATAGTGATAAATTATATTTCAAAAAGTGTTGGTAAACTATCTTTGGTGATAATGTTACCCACATAGAAACTGCCGAAATCACCGTAACGTGCCGTCGTTTCGTCAAATCTCATTTCAGAAACAATTTTTTTAAATTGAAGTGGGTCATCTGCAAATAGCGTGACACCCCATTCGAAATCATCAAAGCCCATAGAGCCTGTGATAAATTGTTTGATTTTACCAGCATATTGACGACCGATTTTACCGTGATTGTACATTAGTTCTTGTCTTTCTTCTAATGGCAACATATACCAGTTATAAGTTTCATTACGACGTTTGTCCATAGGATAGAAACAAATATATTCGGATTGAGGTAATTCTGGATATAATCTTGGTTTGATATGTGGATTTTCGTATGGATCTTCGTCAGATTTTCCTGCTAAATAATTGCCGAGTTCAATAATCGAAACATATGAGTATGTCGGAATTAAAAAGTCAGTGATTTTCAATTTGTTAAATTCATTTTCAAAAGCATTTAAATCTTTTAATTCAGGACGTAATGCCCATAAAAGAATATCTGCTTTTTGACCAGTAATATTATAAAATGCGTGATCGCCGACATGGTTCGTACGTGCTTCTTTGTGTTTATCTAAAAATGATTGCAACTCTTCAACTAACGTTTGACGTTCATTTTCTGGGACTAGACGTAAACTAGCCCAATCTATAGCATATAATAAATGTAAACTATACCAACCATCTAAAGTTTCTGGCGCTTGTGGCATATTGAATCGCTCCTTTATAAATAATTCTATATCTACACTGAAAATTCTATCATAAAGGTAACTGTAAAACATAAGTAAATGATTACAAATTGGTGACATGGAATTCTATAAAAAAATGACGTATAATAGTAATGGAAAAAATAATAGTATTAAAAATTTGAGGAGGCCCATATGTCTTTATTAGATGTATTACAAGAGAAATTGTCAGGAAAAAATGTGAAAATTGTTTTACCTGAAGGAGAAGATGAACGCGTATTAACTGCGGCAACACAATTACAAAGTACAGATTATGTAACACCAGTTTTATTAGGTAATGAAGCAAATGTTAATGCGTTAGCTAAAGACAAAGGTTTAGATATTTCAAACTTAGAAATTATCGATCCTGAAACGAGTGATTTGAAACAAGAGTTAGTGACAGCTTTTGTTGAACGTCGTAAAGGGAAAGCAACTGAAGCCCAAGCTCAAGAAATGTTAAAAGACGTAAATTACTTTGGTACGATGCTAGTATATACTGGTAAAGCTGAAGGTTTAGTAAGTGGTGCTGCGCACTCTACAGGTGATACCGTTCGTCCAGCCCTACAAATTATAAAAACAAAACCAGGTGTAACTAAAACATCAGGTATATTCTTTATGATCAAAGGTGAAGAACAATATATCTTTGGTGATTGTGCGATTAATCCTACATTAGAAGCACAAGATTTAGCGGAAATTGCGGTAGAAAGTGCAAAATCTGCTCAAAGTTTTGGCATGTCTCCACGTGTAGCAATGTTAAGTTTTTCAACAAAAGGTTCTGCAAAATCGGATGATGTTGAAAAAGTTTCCAATGCGGTAGCGTTAGCACAAGAAAAGGTTGAAACTGATCAACTTAAAGATGTGGTTATTGATGGAGAATTCCAATTTGATGCAGCAATTGTACCTGAAGTTGCTAAGAAAAAGGCACCGGATGCACAAATTCAAGGCGATGCAAATGTATTTATTTTCCCAAGTTTAGAAGCGGGTAATATTGGATATAAAATCGCACAACGCCTTGGTGGTTATGATGCGGTAGGCCCGGTATTACAAGGTCTTAATTCACCAGTAAATGATTTATCTCGTGGTTGTTCAATAGAAGACGTGTATAATTTATCAATCATCACTGCTGCACAAACATTACAATAATGGATTTAGCAAGTAAGTACTTTAATAGTGCCACTTGGCGTTATGTAGATCATTCTTCTGGTTTAGCACCGATGCAGTCATTTGCATTTGACGATACTTTGTCAGAAAGTGTAGGCAAAGATTTATCAAGCAGTGTGGTACGTACTTGGATACATCAACATACAATTATTTTAGGTATCCATGATTCAAGATTACCGCACTTGCAAGATGGTATTCGCTATTTAACTGAAGAACGAGGGTATAATGCGATTGTGAGAAACTCAGGTGGTCTAGGTGTTGTATTAGACCAAGGTGTACTCAATATTTCACTTATTTTTAAAGGCAAGCATGATATTACGATTGATGAAGCATTTTCAGTCATGTACTTATTAGTGTCGAAAATGTTTGAAGATGATGATGTTGAAATTGAGACCTATGAGATTGAACAATCATATTGTCCAGGTAAATTTGATTTAAGTATAAATGGAAAGAAATTTGCCGGTATTTCGCAAAGACGTGTTCGAGGTGGCATAGCTGTCCAAGTATATCTATGCGTAGAAGGCGATGGCAGTGAACGCGCTGCATTGATGAAAGCATTTTATGAACGCGCATTACAAGGCGAGCGTACTAAATTTGAATACCCAGATATTGACCCTCAATGCATGGCATCTTTATCGCAATTATTAGGCAGAACATTAACAGTTCAAGATGTGATGTTCCAGTTACTATATGCGTTAAAAGATTTAGGCGCCAATTTGACGATGGAAGACATTACGGATGATGAGTGGCAACGATATGAAGGTTATTTTGACAAGATGATTGAACGAAATGCTAAAGTTAATCAAAAAATGGACGAATGAGACAAAGACTAGAAACGATACAATATAATGTATTCGTTTTTAGTCTTTTTATTTATAATTGCATAATGGAAAGATGACTATAATTTGTTGAATTATAGTAATTAAATAAGTAATATAGTGAAAGTATACGTTAAAAATCAAAAATAAATTAATAAAATAAAGTGAAGTTTTTGAATAATAGGTCATCGCGTTTTATAATAAATAAGTATTGTTTATAATTAGTAGCAGGTATTAACTTTTTGCTCATTTCGTTCAATTTTGATACAAATTAAAAAACTATGTCTCGAGACGTATGCCAATATATGAAATTTGTGAGATAATATACTTTGATTTGTGTGAAAATCGATTGAGTTGTGTAAAAATGCACGTAATGGTTGCTTGATTAAAAATGAAAAGCATGAATACTATAGCGAAATGCTATTAAACACAAAATTTCCCGGGAAATGTTAAGATAACTAGGAATGAAATTGAGATTAATAAAAATCGCGGTGCAAAGCATATATTATTTAAATTTAAAGAAAATACTAAAGGTGATTGAAAATATGGCACAACAAGGTTATGGGGAAGCGAATGGCAAGGTGATTTTAATAGGTGAGCACGCGGTGACATTTGGAGAGCCTGCAATTGCGATTCCATTTACGACAGGGAGAGTGAGTGCATTAATTGAGTCTTTAAATGCATCAGAGTCTTCCTATATTAAAAGTGAAGTGTATGATGGTGAATTGGTTTACGCACCTGAACACTTAAAATCAGTAATAACGAGGTTTATTGATAAATATGATATTGCAACACCCATCAAAGTTTCTATAGATACGAACTTACCACCATCAAGAGGCCTAGGATCAAGTGCTGCAATGGCAGTCGCATTTGTACGTGCGAGTTTCGATTATATAAATAAACCCTTAACAGATGCGATTTTGATAGAAGAAGCGAATTGGGCAGAACGTATTGCGCATGGCAAACCCAGTGGGATAGATACACAAACCATAGTATCTAACAAGCCAGTTTGGTTTCAAAAAGGAAAGGTTACTACATTAAAGCCTTTAGATTTAAATGGGTATATGGTTGTGATAGACACTGGTATTCGTGGTTCAACAAAACAAGCAGTAGAAGACGTACATAATTTATGTAAAGCGGATAGTGGATACCTTAGCTTTGTCGAACATATCGGCAAATTGGTACATGAAGCGCGAGATTCTATCGAACACCATAACTTTGAACAACTTGCTACGGTCTTTAATTTGTGTCAAGAGAATTTAAGAACACTCACTGTTAGTCATGAAAAAATTGAGCAATTGTTAGAGGTTAGTAAAGAGCAAGGTGCTATAGCTGGTAAATTAACTGGAGGAGGTAGAGGCGGAAGTATGATTGTTCTAGCTTCTACTTTAGAAACGGCTGAAAAAATTGTGGAAAGTGCACAATCGTTAGGTGCACATCATACATGGATTGAATATTTAGGAGGTTAGTAAGGTGGTTAGTAGTGGCAAAGCACGTGCACATACAAATATTGCACTGATTAAATATTGGGGGAAAGCTGATGAAGCCTATATTATTCCAATGAATAATAGCTTGTCGGTAACATTAGATCGGTTTTATACAGAGACTAAAGTAACTTTTTCTGAACAATATACTAAAGATTTATTGATTTTAAATGGACAAACAGTAGATGATGCTGAAGCAACTAAAATTCGTCGTTTTATGGATATTGTTAGAGAACTGGGTAAAACATCTATGTATGCGCATATCGAAAGTGATAATTTCGTACCAACAGCTGCAGGTTTAGCCTCATCAGCAAGTGCTTATGCCGCATTAGCAGCAGCATGTAATGAAGCTTTAAAACTTGGATTAACGGGTAAAGCATTATCTAGACTTGCTCGAAGAGGATCAGGATCAGCTTCTAGAAGTATCTATGGCGGTTTTGTAGAGTGGGAAAAAGGTCATGATGATGCATCATCATATAGTTTCCCGATTGATGCAGATCACTGGGAAGATGATTTGTCAATGATATTTGTCGTGATCAATAATCAAACAAAAAAAGTTTCTAGTCGTGCTGGTATGTCACATACGCGTGATACATCTCGTTTTTACCAATACTGGTTAGATCATGTAGATGAAGACATAGCGTCAGTTAAGCATGCGATTAAAGACAAAGATTTTAAGTATTTAGGAGAAGTTATTGAAGAGAATGGCTTGAGGATGCATGCAACAAATTTAGGTTCACAGCCTCCTTTTACATATATGGTAGAAGATAGTTATTTAGCTATGGATATTGTACATCAATGTCGCGAAGCTGGTTACCCTTGTTATTTCACAATGGATGCAGGACCCAACGTTAAAATTTTAGTAGAAAAGAAAAATCAACAGGCAGTCATTGATGCACTGAAAAAATCATTTAATGATGATCAAATTATTGCAAGTGACATTACACGTACAGGTGTTGAAATTATTGAGTAAGGAAGAGATAACATGATTCAAGTAAAAGCGCCAGGTAAGCTCTATATTGCAGGTGAATATGCTGTTACTGAACCTGGGTATAAATCTGTGTTAATAGCTGTTAATAGATTTGTAACGGCTTCAATTGAAGACTCTAATGCTTCAGAAGGTACAATCCACTCAAAGACATTACATCATGAACCAGTTACATTTCAAAGAGAAGAAGATAAGATAGTCTTATCTGATTTATATGCAGCAAAGCAATTAAAATACGTCATCACAGCTATAGAAGTTTTTGAGCAATTTGTGAGTAGTAATCACATTGACCTAAAACATTTTAATTTAACGATAGATAGTAATCTAGATGACGCAAATGGTCATAAATACGGTTTAGGTTCAAGTGCAGCAGTACTTGTATCTGTAGTAAAAGCTTTAAATGAATTTTATGAGATGCATTTATCAAATCTTTATATTTATAAACTTGCAGTGATTGCAAATATGAAATTGCAAAGTTTGAGTTCTTGTGGAGATATCGCAGTTAGTGTATACACAGGTTGGCTTGCTTATAGTACATTTGATCATGAGTGGGTTTCACAACAAATTGAAGATACCTCTGTCAACGAAGTACTAAATAAAAACTGGCCAGGTTTACATATTGAGCCACTACAACCACCAGAAAATATGGAAGTCTTAATTGGTTGGACAGGATCGCCTGCGTCTTCACATCACTTAGTGAGTGAAGTGAAACGTTTGAAATCTGACCCTACATTTTACGGGAAATTTTTAGAACGTTCACATGCTTGCGTAGAAAAATTAATTCATGCCTTTAAAACGAATCATATCAAAGGTGTACAGCAAATGATCCGGATGAATCGTGAAATTATTCAATCCATGGATAATGAGGCTACGATTGATATTGAAACTGCACATTTGAAAGTGTTATGCTCTGTAGCTGAAAAATATGGTGGTGCTGCTAAAACATCAGGCGCTGGTGGCGGTGACTGTGGTATCACAATCATTAATAATGAAGTTGATAAACAGTCAATTTATAAAGAATGGCTAGAAAATGAAGTGAAACCGTTAGAGTTTAGTATCTATCATGGACAATAAACTTAGGAAAAATAATTTTTAAATGTTGCGTTGTCTAATCCTAGCAAGGATGAGCAGGGATAATGCTTTAGTTGAGTTGAAACTCATATATAAGTTATACTATCGTAATAATAAATTGAGAAGCGACACGGCTGTGACAATTGATTTGTCCAGCCGATTTTTGATTGAATTATAAAAATCAGACAGAAAAGTATATAGAAAAAAGTAGTATCATGAACGTTAAATGCTATGTTTTCATACACAACTTTTAGATCTAATGGGGCATAACTTGAAAAAAATTTAAAATAGAGTAAAATAATTAGAGTTGTAATTTATCGTTATAAATATATTGATGTGGCTTTGATAGGAAATTGAGCGCATATTTCACATAATTTATCAGTAAAATGAGTGAATCATTCACGTTTGGAAAGATGAGGGGATTGATTTTGCAAAATAAATTTTTAATCTGCGATGATTGTCAGGGCGTTAATTGTAAATCTTTACAGAAAAAACTGACAAAATTAGATCCTCATGCAGAAATAGAAATAGGTTGTCAATCGTATTGTGGTCCTGGTCGACGTAAAACTTTTGCATTTGTTAATAATCGCCCATTAGCAGCCTTAACTGAAGATGAGCTTATGGAAAAAATTGAAAAACAGTTGCAAAAACCTAGAGATCCTGAAGAGGAAGAGCGCCTTAGAAAACGCAATGAGGAACGTAAACGACGTAAGGAAGAACAAGATCGCAAACTGAAAGAAAAATTAGCTAAGAAGAAAAGTAAGTGAAAGACACTCAAGGTGACACATATGAAATGATTGAATTGCACAATGCAGTTTAATCATTTTTGTACTAATGAATATAAAAAAACACTTTTGTTCATGCCGACATATTGTATGTGCATTGAGCAAAAGTGTTTTTTAATTTAATATATTATTGAAACTAGACCATTATATGTTATTAATGTTTATAGTGCTGTGTAACCACCATCAATTGTGAAGACACTACCTTGTGCAAATGAAGATGCATCAGATGCAAGATATACAACGATACCACCAAGTTCATTTGGTGTGCCTGGTCTGCCCATAGGTGTGAATCCCATCCAGTCTTCAATCATTGCTCCACCTTGATCAAAGAAAGGTTTCGTAAGTTCTGTTTTCATATAACCCGGGGCAATTGTGTTTACTTTAATATTGTATTTTGACCATTCCATAGCTAAACTTTTCGTCAACATGATAACACCAGCTTTGGAAGCATTGTACGAACATTGTTCTTGAGGTTTATTAGCAATTAGTCCTGACATAGAGGATGTATTAATGATAGAACCATAGCCTTGTTTAATCATTACACGCCCAACGGATTGTGCAACTAAGAAAATGCCGTTCAGATTTAAATTTATAACTTTATTCCAATCTTCAAATGACATTTCTTCAGCTTTTGCATTAATCGTCATGCCAGCATTATTAACTAAAATATCAATTTTATTAAATTGTTTTGTAACTTCTTCGACCATTTGATTTACAGCATCTGGATTTGTAACATCTACTTTTAGAGCGATCGCTTCTACGCTTTCAGTTTCACGAATTTCTTGTGCAGTATCATTAGCTACCGCTTCATTAATGTCAGCGATAACGATGTTAGCACCAGCTTGTGCTAATGCAGTAGCCATGGCTTTGCCTAAGCCCATCGCACCCCCTGTTACAATTGCTACTTTTCCATCTAATTTAAATTGTTCTAATATATTTGTCATGTTAAAACTCCTGTCCTTTTTAATGATTTGGTTGGTTAACTTTCATAAAGAAAGTTAGTATAAATCCTATGAAATAAATAATTGCATATGTCCAAATAGTTAATACAGGACCTCCTATTGGTACGGTTAACGTTGCGATAGCTGGTCCGACAAAGTTGCTTAAGCCAGCAGATAAATTATGAATAGAAACCGCTGCCCCTTTATGATTTGGTTCTAAAATGGGGAAAATGGCTGACATCGGTACAAATGCCGCGACAGCAAAACCAAAGACAATCGCTACTGCACCAGCAACCCAAATGTTGGGTCCAGTCGAGATTGGTAAATAGTAAAATGCTAATGTAGAAATCACCATTCCCATACAGCCAAACCACCGCACTTGTCGTACCCATCCGATTTTATCGCCAACCACACCCCAAAATAGGTTAGTAAAAATAGTTACAATATACATTAATCCCCAAATTCGCAACCATTCTGATGTAGTAAATCCTACGGTATCAGTGAATACGATTGGCATGATAACGACAAGACCAAACAAGGCTAATTGGTTAATGATTCTAACTACGCAAGCAATAGCAACTTGAGGATTTTTTAAAATGGTTATTCCTTTAGCGAATTCAAGTAATATCTCTTTGGGCGTTAATCTATCGGATTCTTTCTCAGAGCCTTTTCTATCTTTAACTAAAAACATGGCCATTAAACCACCGATTAAAATGAATATTATGGAAGACCATAATGTTCCCATAAATCCAATCCAAGGTATTGTAAAACTAGGTAGATAGGTTCCTAAAAACCCGATACCCACGGAATACATTGCCCAGAACCAGCCCATAGCTGAAGCTAGACGATGTTTTGGAGCTGAATACGTAATCCAGACGACGAAGCTATAGATAAACATCGGATAGGCAAAGCCTCTAATACCATACATAATTAACATCATTGGATAGCTATGTTGCTCTAACCCTAAAGTTAAAAAACCGATATGAAAAATAATCCAAATGATAAACGCAAATGCCATTATTTTTCTCGGGCTAAAAATTTCAGCCAAAATACCGGAAAGCCAAGATGCAACTGCTACAATAAGACCATAAAGTGTTAAGACTGCGGATGCTTGATGTGCTTCAAACCCAAGACTAACAATATATTTTGATAAAAAAGCTTGTTCAATACCATCACCAGTCATGAAAATAGCTACTGCGATATAACCCCAAATTAAAGTTAACGGTAAGCCTAAAAATTGCTTAGAGCTATCTGTACTTAGTGTATCCACAAAAATCTCTCCTAATCTTTAAATATGATTTCTAAAATGTTAATCGACTTTAAATATACTCATCTATCTGTCGTTGGAGAGGTAATAATGTTTTAAATTTTTGAATATAATTTCTAAAACTTTCAACATCTTGAGATTTAGGGTTTAAAGTGATTTGGTCAGTGTTATCAAAAGCTTTAACGTTTAAGTAATTGGCCAAATTTGTATACTGATTTTCTAGTAAATAACGGGATAATATTGCGATACCCCATGCGCCACCTTCACTAGCAGTTTTCATAACACTGACTGGTGTTTCTAATGCTGCAGCTAAATAGGATTGTGCAACTTTGTCTGTTTTAAAAATACCACCGTGGCCTAGCATGCTATCAATTTGAATATCTTCATTTTCTTTTAATAAATCAATACCAATTTTCAAAGTACTAAAGGCACTAAAAATATGTGTTTTCATAAAGTTTTCAATATTGAATTCACTATCAACGTGACGTAGGAACATCGGATAACCTTGATTGACATCCGTTATGAATTCTCCGGAGATATAGCCATAAGATAATAATTTTCCTAAGTCTTCATCTCCATTAAAAGCGCTTTCAAATAACTTGGTAAAAAGTTCATTTTTATCATATTTTACATTCATGAGTTGGAAGACTTCTTCAAACAAATGAACCCAAGCATTGATATCAGATGTACAATTATTAGCATGTATCATCGCAACATCATAACCATCAGGTGTAGTTACAATGTCTACTTCAGGATAAACATAAGTAATCGGTTTCTCTAGTACAATCATTGAAAATATACTAGTTCCTGCAGAAACATTTCCGGTTTTTGGTGCTACGCTATTCGTTGCCACCATGCCTGTTGCAGCATCTGATTCTGGTGCACACATTGGACACCCTGGTTCCAGTTCACCATTTGGGTCGATGAGTTTAGCGCCTGTTTTTGTTAAGTAACCAGCAATTTCTCCAGCTACAATGACATTTGGTAACATATCGTTAATGTCTTGCGAGTAACCTAAATTTTGAAATAATGTATTAAAACGTTTTAATAGATCTTGACGGAATTGCTTACGTTCGCTGTCAACTGGGAACATACCAGATGCGTCTCCAATACCTAATACTTTTTTATCTGTTAAATACCAATGAACATAACCAGCTAGGGTAGTTAGATAACTAACTTGTTTGACGTGTGCTTCGTCATCTATTGCTGATTGGAACAGCTGAGCGATGCTCCAGCGTTCTGGTATATTTACTTTAAAATCTTCGCGTAACAATTTTGCTGCTTTATTCGCATTGTTATTGCGCCAAGTTCTGAAAGGTACTAATAAATCATCATTGTCATCAAATGCTAAGTAACCATGCATCATACCACTAATTCCTAGAGAAGCTAAGGATTTAATTTGAACATGATAGTTATCCTTAATTGATTGTGACATTTCAGCATAACTTTTTTGAATGCCTACCCATACATCATTAATGGAATAAGTCCAATAACCATTTTCATATTTGTTCTCCCATTCAAAAGAACCTGTTGCAATTGTTTCGCAATTAGGTGCGATAGCAATGGTCTTTATACGCGTAGAGCCTAATTCAATGCCTACAGATAGTTGACCTGATTCAACCAAGTGCTTGATATCATCACTTTCCATTTTGTTGCTCCTTTACTTAAAAAATAATGTAAACGTTATCAAAAATGAATATTAATTTAAAAATTATGAAAAGTCAATTAAAGATTATTATACATTTAGTTCATGTGATAAATTATAACTATAAATTAATAATATTATTTATATTTATTTATAGTTAGAAATTATTATTTATGTTATAGGTGTTGCATTGATTGTGTTATCATTCATTAGTATGAAGCGTATGATAAATAATAAGAATTTGAAATTTTAAAGTTATAGATTGATAAAAGGAGTTATGATATGAATTCGTTTGCTAAAATTACTGCGCAAGGTGCTTATGTACCGAAAAAAAGAATGGATAACCATGATTTCGAGAAGATTGTTGATACTTCTGATGAATGGATCCAACAAAGAACTGGGATTGTTGAAAGAAGAATTGTAGCTGAAGATGAATATACGAGTGATATCAGTTATAAAGCAGTGCTGGATTTGCAAGAGAAATATCAAGTGGAATTAAATGATGTTGATATGATTATCAATGCTACATTGACTCCAGATTATAAAACCCCAAGTGTCGCATCTTATGTGCAAGCGAAACTTGGATTGAAAAATGCAGGGGCCATTGATATTAATGCAGCTTGTGCAGGTTTTGCCTATGGTTTGAATATAGCTAATGGTCTGATTACATCTGGTCAAAATAAAAAAGTGCTAGTTATTGGCGCGGAAACACTATCACGAATTACAGATTACACAGACCGCAATACATGTATTTTGTTTGGTGATGGAGCAGGCGTATTTTTAGTAGAATACAGTGAAGATGAAACGAGCTTTATATCTAGTAGTTCTGGCTCGGACGGTGACAAAGGACATCATTTATATTGTTCAGAACTTTCTCATACTATGTTTGGCGAAGATTTACAAAATCCTGGTTATATTGTTCAAAATGGTCGTGGCGTATATAAATGGGCTGTCGGCAATGTTCCGAATATTATTGACAATACGTTACGTAACACGAATTATAAAAAAGAGGACATAGATTGGTTTGCACCACATAGTGCTAATGCCAGAATGATAGAATCAATATGTGAAAAGGCTAACCTCTCTAAAGATAAAGCGCTAATGAGTCTTCAATATTATGGTAATACGTCATCGGCTACGATTCCATTATCAATTGACTTAGCTGTCCAAGCGCATCAACTTAAAAAAGGTGACCTCATGCTATTAGTTGGGTTTGGTGGCGGCTTGTCATATGCGTCTACATTAATTAAATGGACACTTTAAAAATATATTACAATAATTAAATAAAAATGATTTGTAAGTAGGGTGTAACACGCATTGCATCCTACTTTTTTATGTGTATATCTCTGTAATTGATTTGTCCCAGTGCATTTATATTGTAGGTAGATGATTGAACTTAGGTAAATCATTTTATGTTTTTCAAATCAAGTCATCTTTGCAAAGGTGGATGACGAAATAATTTTAATAAAATTAGAATTCTGTCCTACGTCCCATTATGTCTAAATTTTTGAAAAGTAATTTTTAAGCATTTTACTTCAAGGTCTCATCAAAAACATGCTAAATTTTGAGTAGTGGTAGAAAAGTTATTCAGCAACTTAATATTGTTATGTCTCAACATTACGTGTTAAATCATATGTGTTCCGAACGAATTGTGCTAGCAATAGTTGAAACAATTGAATTACATGGCAATACTTTTTTAGAGAGGCAAGATAATTAAAATAGCGATGATTACTAATGAAGTTAAGTAATTTTTGTTATGTGCATAAATACGATATGTATAACATATTATTAAACTGAGTGAAAAAGGGTAGAGATATATTATATAGTATTCAGCAGTTCATGCGTTTGTTGATGGCATTGTCAAAGTATCTTTCGTAATGAAGGGATACAAAAACAATTTGAGCCAGAGATTCTATAAATATTTCAAAATTAGTATATAAGGAGTTGGATTGTTTTGACGAAAAAAGTTCAATTAGGAAAATCAAATGTAACGGTATCACCGATTGCTTTAGGTACAAATGCTGTTGGTGGACATAATTTTTATAATGATTTAGACGAAGAAAAAGGTAAAGAAACGGTTCGCACTGCTGTTAGAAATGGTATTACATTGTTAGATACAGCCTATATTTATGGTCCAGAACGTTCAGAAGAATTAGTAGGAGAAGCGGTTAAAGAATTTGCTAGAGACGAGTTTGCAATTGCCACAAAGGGTGCGCATTATTTTGATGAAGATGGTAATGTGAAAATGTCTAATGATCCAGCATTTCTTAAAGATCAAGTAGAAAAAAGCTTAAAACGTCTTCAAGTAGATTATATTGATTTGTATTATATTCATTTTCCAGATGATACTACGCCTAAAGATCAAGCAGTTGCTGCATTAAAAGATTTAAAAGATGAAGGTAAGATTAAAGCAATAGGAGTTTCTAATTTTACATTAGATCAACTAAAAGAAGCGAATAAAGACGGCTATGTTGATGTTGTGCAAATGGAATACAATTTATTAAATCGCGAAAATGAAGATGTGTTTGAATATACAAAAGAAAATCAAATTACATTTATTCCATATTTCCCTTTAGTTTCAGGTCTTTTAGCTGGCAAATACACTGAAAATACAAAATTTGATGATATTCGTGCTAAGAATCCAGAATTCCAAGGTGAAAAATTCAAAGAAAATTTAGAGAAAATTGATGAGTTGAGAGGTATTGCAGATAATCATAATGTAGATGTTGCACATATTGTGCTTGCATTCTATTTAACTCAGCCTTCATTGGATGTCGTGATTCCAGGCGCAAAGCAACCACATCAAGTCGTGGACAATTTAACAACTTTAGAGGTTAATTTAACTCAAGAAGAGATTGAAAAAATAAATCAACTATTTCCTAGAAAATAATAAATAAGTGAGTGGACTTATGTATAAGTTTTAGCTCAGGCATCACTGTGTACTTTTATTCATTCTAGTTATCATTTCCAGGTTGAGATGACGAAATTTTTAAAAGAAAATTAAGTTTCTATCCTATGCCCATTTTATAAAGTTTTTAAATTTTAGTTGAAATATATAAATATATATAAATTTTCCTACAAATCATTTAATGCTATAATATACTATTGTAAACGCATGTTATATTTATGAACTTTTGTGTAAAATTATTAAGATATCTCTAATGGAATATTTTAATATATGAAAAGGAGATTATTATGATTACAGTTTTGTTCGGGGGCAGTCGTCCGGAGGGAAACACTGCTCGATTGACTAAAATGGCCTTATCAGGACATGACTACAAATGGTTTGATTTAACTCAGTACCAATTGAATCCAGTGAGAGATGTGAGACATGATGGGACAACGATTGATACTTATGAAGATGATTATAAAAAAATGATAGATCAAGTGTTAGCCAGTGATACAATTGTTTTTGCATCACCCGTGTATTGGTATAGTATATCAGCCTCTTTGAAAGCATTCATTGATCATTGGTCTGAAACTTTAATGGATCCTAATTATAAGGATTTTAAGGCAAAAATGGCTGAAAAAGATTTTAGACTCATTATTGTCGGCGGAGATTTTCCAAAAGTAAAAGCGAAGCCATGTATCACTCAAATCAAGTATAGCTTAGAGTTTTTAGGTGCTACGCTATCTGGTTATATTATTGGAACTGCTGAAAAACCAGGAGATATTGATAAAGATTCGTATGCATTAAACCGCGCACGAGAATGGCAAGATACATTAAATAAGTAATATTTAGAGATAGTTTGGACAATGTTATCTATTGTCCAAGCTATTTTCATATGAATAGATTAAGTATTTTGAACACTAAAATTATGTTATAATATGAGTATTATTACCTACTATAAATAGGGGGAACCAACATGCACAAAGTTAGGAAAGCAGCGCCAGAAGATGTTGTAGGCATCAGAGATGTAGCAACAAAAGCTTGGTATAATACTTATTTAAATATCTATGCAGCTAAAACTGTAAATGAATTATTGGCTGCTTCATATAATGAACAACATTTACTTAAAAGGTTAGAAGAACAATTATTTTTAGTCATCGAAGAGGATGATCAGATCATTGGTTTTGCTAACTTTATATATGGCACTGAATTATTCTTATCAGCCCATTACGTGAGACCTTCGTGGCAACATCATGGATATGGTTCTGATTTACTGAAAGAAGGCTTGGCATATTTCCAAAATGAATATGATGAAGTATTTTTAGAAGTGGATAATAAGAATGATGAAGCGGTAGCTTTTTATGAACAAAAAGGGTTTGAGCGTGTGCGCTCGTATATGCACGTGATGTATGGGGAAGAAATGGATTTAGCATTGATGCGTAAAACTTTATCATAGATGCACATTAACAAGGTATGAATAGGAGGACGACATTGACTTTTACAACTTATGCTACACAAAAGTTACCTGAAGAAAAAGTATTTAAAGACCCCATTCATAGATATATTCATGTAAGAGACCAAGTGATTTGGGATTTGATTAAAACGAAAGAATTTCAACGTTTACGACGTATAAAGCAATTGGGTACATTATACTTATCATTTCATACCGCTGAACACAGTAGATTTGGACATTCATTAGGTGTATATGAGATTGTTCGAAGATTAATTGATGACTCGTTTGACGGTCGTGAAGCATGGAATAATGATGATCGTCCACTTGCACTATGTGCCGCATTATTACACGACTTAGGTCATGGACCATTTTCACATAGCTTCGAGAAGATTTTTAATACAGATCATGAACAATTTACGCAAAAAATTATTACTGGCCCGACAGAAGTAAATCGTGTATTACGACGTGTTTCTGAAGATTTTCCACAGCAAGTAGCTGATGTTATTAATAAAACACATGAAAATAAATTGGTCATCTCTATGATTTCTTCACAAATAGATGCTGATAGAATGGATTACTTGCAACGTGATGCATATTTTACGGGTGTTACGTATGGGCAATTTGATATGGAACGTATTTTGAGATTGATGCGACCTTCAAAAGATGAAGTACTTATTAAAGAAAGTGGTATGCATGCAGTAGAGAACTTCATTATGAGCCGTTACCAAATGTATTGGCAAGTTTACTTCCATCCAGTTAGTCGAGGTGGAGAAGTGTTGCTTAATAATTGTTTGAAACGAGCAAAGCAACTTTATAATGAAGGGTACACTTTTAAAAAATATCCTGCCGATTTTATACCGTTCTTTGAAGAATCTATGACGATTGAACAGTATGTAGATTTAGATGAAGCGGTTGTAGTTTATTACTTAAAAGCATGGATTAATGAAGATGACGCTATATTAAGTGATTTATCTCGTAGATTTATTAATCGGGATTTGTTTAAATATATGCCATTTGATGGTTCTATTATTACAATTACAGAATTAACAGATTTGTTTATACAGGCAGGTATAGATCCGAATTATTACTTTGTAAGTGAATCCTTTTCTGATTTACCTTATGATTATGACCGTCCAGGATCAGACAGACAGCCGATTCATTTGTTGAGACGTAATGGTAAAATAAGAGAAATTAGTAGTCAATCCTTAGTTATTCATAGTATAACTGGCATTAACAGACAAGATTATAAATTATATTATCCAAAAGAATTTATTTCTGATATAGAAGATGACCAAGTTAGAAATGCAATTAATAGTATATTAGATGAATTAAATTAAGCACTTAAAAATTGATGACTTTTATCACTTTGTTAAATATGGCAAAATTTTAATATAGACAACTTATGTAGGATTGTAATTTAACAATTGCAGCGCTACTTGTTTTAATAATGGAGGTGGAAGCTGATGGCTGAAAATAAGGGATTTAAATTCAATATTATTAAAAATGATCCGTTGGATGGTCACAAAGGTACCAATATTGGTTCTATAAGTTTAGATAACGTAGCACCAGTGTTTATCGATGTTGCAAACGAAGAGGCATTTATTGATATTGCAGGCATGCATGCGCGTTCTAGTGTTGAAAAAGGTGTCAAATGGATTAAAGATAAGGCGACCGTTGAAGGTGAAGAGGCGAAAGAATATTGGTTGTGTTGGGTTACAACAGAACGTGGTGAAAATGGACCCTACTATGCCGGACTAACAGCATGCTATTTATTAGTAAATAGAAGTATTCGTAGAGGTTACAAAAGTATGCCTGAACATGTAAATATGATGGATAAATCAATGAAACATAATATTGAAATCGATCAAATAGGTGACCAAAATAAAAAAATATTAGCAGCGTTTCTTAAATCGCATGATATAGATATGTGGAATAACTCTGATGCTTCATTGCATGAAGCTTTAGAAACAGTATAATATCATTGGTTTTTAAGAGTTCAACGATATTAAACGAAGAACATAAGAACATCGGTATTTAAATGCATGTAACGTATGCATTGGGATATTTGCGTCATTTGAAAAGAGTAGAAATACGAAATCAGATTTTGATTTTGTTTTTTCTACTTTTTTTATGTGTGGTTTTTGAATATTGTGAAGGTGTTGTAAACGAACTTTGAAAATGGAGATTATTGAATTTAAATTAATTTAGCAACTGTTTTGCATATTTCAAGTATGCTATAATGGTTTGTATTATTTTAAAGATTAGGGTGAAACTTACATTGGAGAACAATGTTGAAATCCAAACGAAACAAGTGGTTAAACAATTCGATAATAAGGAAAAATTCTCATTGTCTACTACAGGATCTTGGCAAAAACGTAAAGCCGATTTTATTCGTTATCAAGAAAAGATAGACGGAGCAATCGTTAATGTGACAGTTAAAATTGAAAGTTCAGGAGTAAAGATTATCCGCAATGGTGATATTAAGTTAAACCTTCATTTTGTAGAAGGTGAGGAAACGATTACTTTGTATGAAATTAGTGGCGGTCGCATACCATTGACCGTTTATACACATTCTATTTTACATTTTGTAAATGATAATGGTGGAAAATTGAAAGTGCATTATGATTTAATTCAAGATGAAGAGAAGATGGGATCTTATCAATATGAAATTACTTACAAGGAGATGCCGTAAATGAACATAATCGAACAAGTCAAACAAAAGTTGGTTGAAGAAATTAAGAAAAGTATTCAACAAGCACAACTTGCCGACGTGAATGAAATACCTGAAATTAAAATCGAAATACCAAAAGATAATAAAAATGGTGACTATTCAACAAACATAGCAATGGTCTTAACAAAAATAGCGAAACGTAATCCACGCGAAATCGCAACAGCAATTGTTGAAAATTTGGATACAACGGCTGCACAAGTTGAAAAAGTTGATATCGCAGGACCTGGTTTTATCAATTTTTATTTAGATAGTGCTTATTTGACTGCGATTATTACTGAAGCAATCAATAATGGTGATCAATTTGGTCATAAAAAAGTTAAAAATGGTGAAAATATTTTATTAGAATATGTATCGGCTAATCCTACAGGTGATTTACATATAGGTCATGCCCGTAATGCTGCAGTTGGCGATACGTTGGCCAATATATTAGAAGCGGCTGGTTATAATGTCACAAGAGAATATTATATTAATGATGCTGGTAATCAAATTACCAATTTAGCTCGTTCAATAGAAGCACGTTATTTTGAAGCGCTTGGTGATGATTCTTTTGAAATGCCAGAAGGTGGCTATCACGGAAAAGATATCATCAATATTGGTAAAGATTTGGCAGAGAAACAACCGGAAATAAAGGATTTAGACGAAGAAGCACGTATTAAAACATTCAGACAACTTGGCGTCGATTACGAAATGCAAAAACTAAGAAAAGACTTAGCTGATTTTAATACACATTATGATAATTGGTTTAGCGAAACAACGCTTTATGAATCTGGTGAAATCAAACAAGTACTTAATAAAATGACTGAACTTGGTTACACTTACGAAGAAGATGGTGCAACATGGTTACGTACAACCGATTTCTCAGATGACAAAGATCGTGTATTGATTAAAAAAGATGGTAATTATACTTACTTTTTACCAGATATTGCATACCATTTTGATAAAATTGAACGTGGTAACGATATATTAATAAACTTATTTGGTGCAGATCACCATGGCTATATACAGCGTTTGAAAGCATCAATGGAAACATTTGGTGTTGATAGCGAGCGTCTTGAAATTCAAATTATGCAAATGGTCCGCTTAATGCAGGACGGTCAAGAAGTGAAAATGAGTAAACGTACTGGAAATGCAATTACTTTACGTGAAATTATGGATGAAGTAGGCGTGGATGCCGCGAGATATTTCTTAACGATGCGCAGTCCTGATACGCATTTTGATTTTGATATGGAATTAGCAAAGCAAGAATCACAAGATAATCCGGTATATTATGCACAATATGCACATGCACGTATTTGTTCAATTTTAAAACAAGCTAAAGAAAAAGGTGTTGAACCTTCAACTGACGCAGACTATTCGTTTATCACAAACGATAAAGCGACTGAGCTTATGAAAAAAATTGCTGAATTTGAACCAACGATTGAAAGTGCCGCAACACACAGAGCACCACATAGAATTACAAACTATATTCAAGATTTGGCAGCACATTTCCATAAGTTTTACAATGATGAAAAAGTTTTAACAGATGATTTAGAAAAAACAAAAGCGTTGATTGCATTAATTGATGCAGTGAGAATTACATTACATAATGCATTAAACCTTGTTGGCGTAACAGCGCCAGAATCAATGTAATTATTATGTAATTAAAGTAGTCCTTTATTTAAGAGCATGTTTAGGTTTGTTAATCATAGTTTGATGCATTTCCGTCAGTACTATCACCAAACCTTACTTGCTCTTTTTTGATATTGGTTACTTCATCGTGATCACTGGGAGGGTAATGCTAACATGTTAGATATTCAGTCGCTATATAAATTATTATCTTCACATATGGGGTCACAACATTGGTGGCCTGCTGAGTCTAAAATCGAAGTGATATTAGGAGCGATTTTAGTACAAAATACCAATTGGAGAAATGCTGCTTATGCGCTTGAACAATTAAAGGTGAAGACTGAATTTGATCCAGAGCAGATGCTAAATTTGAATTTGGAATCTTTGCAAATGCTTATAAAATCAAGCGGATTTTATAAAAATAAAGCTAAAACGATTTTGAATATACTTGCCTGGTTGAAACGTTTTGATTTTGATTATCAAGCTGTAAGATCATATTATCAACTTCAATTGCGTAATGCTTTATTAGAAATCAAAGGTATTGGTAGTGAAACGGCAGATGTGTGTTTAGTTTATATTTTTGAAGAAGTTGTCTTTATTCCAGATAGTTATACTAGAAGAATTTTTAAAAAACTAGGCTATACCAACACAGAAAGTTATGAGAAATTGAAGCGACATATTGAACTTCCTGAAACATTTACTAATGCAGATGCTAATGAATTTCATGCGTTATTAGATAATTTTGGGAAAAATTACTTTAATGGAAAAAATGAAAACAAGTATACATTTTTAGATCCTTATTTTGAAAATTAAATTTCATAAAATAGACTTAACGATTGAGATGAGAGTTTGGTAATATAGAATAAAATAACTATTAGGAGATTAAGGTATGAAGAAATGGAATAAATTATTATGTTTGTTACTTGTTTTTGTAGTAGTCTTAACTGCTTGTGGTACGAAGTCAGACCAAAAGCATGATGAAGGGCAATCTGAGGGTCACACTTATAAACGTATTATTTCTCTAATGCCTAGTAATACGGAAATTTTATATGAACTCGGTTTGGGTGATGATGTGATAGGCGTATCAACTGTAGATGATTATCCTAAAGAAGTAAAAGATAAGAAACAATTTGATGCGATGAAACTTAATAAAGAGTCATTGATGAAAGCCAAACCAGATTTAATATTGGCACATGAATCTCAAAAAGCGACGAATGATAAAGTACTTAAAGGATTAAAAGATAGTGGTGTGAAAGTTGTTTATGTGAAAGATGCACAATCTATTGATGAAATGTATGAATCATTTATGCAAATTGGTAAGGTAACGCATAAAGAAAAAGCAGCCAAAAAACTCGTTAAAGAAACAAAACAAAATATCGAAAACGTAAAAAAATCAGTGCCTAATGATGTAAAAGGGCAAAAAGTTTTCATGGAAATTTCATCTGAACCAGAAATATACACTGCAGGTAAAGAAACATTTTTTGATGATATGCTGACACAATTAAAAGCAGAAAACAGTTTTTCTAATTTAAAAGGTTGGCAGAAGGTGAGTAAAGAAGATATTATTAAGCAAAATCCAGATTTGATGATATCAACAATGGGTATTTCATCATCTGAATATCAAAAAATGATTAACAAACGTGGTGGTTTTAATCAAATTAAAGCGGTACAGCACAATAAAGTTAAAGCTGTTAATGGTGATGAAATATCAAGACCAGGTCCACGTATAGATGATGGATTGAAAAAATTGAAAGAAGCTATTTATGAATAGTAATTTACTAAAACACAAAGATAGATTAGCCTAGGAACTAAATAGCTTTCGCTAACAAATAAACGTCAATTGCTATAGAAATGATATAGAATTGACGTTTTCTTTATGAATTTCTTATCATGTGATATTTACTTTTAGCATAAAAATATATACTATTTTAATAACGAACAATAAATATTTTTATCATTCAATATAACTGAACGATTTTATTGAAAGCGTGGCAAAGACATGAAATATAATAAAGCACTTATTATTTGTATCGTCCTACTCATTATCAGTATGCTACTAAGCATGCTTTGGAATATCGGTAATATTAATGAAGCATTGTCACAATCTATATTATTTCAAGTTAGAGTGCCTAGAACACTTCAAGCATTATTAGCAGGTATTGGTTTAACATTAGCAGGTCATATGTTTCAGACGCTATTAAATAACCCATTAGCCGACAGCTTTACATTAGGTTTAGCAAGTGGGGCAACTTTTGGTTCTGGTATAGCTGTAGTATTAGGGTTATCGTTTTTATGGTTACCAGTTTTTTCTGTTATTTTTAGTGTTATAACATTAATTACAGTGATCTCACTTACTACTGCTATGTCTAAAGGCTATCCGATAAGGACACTCATCTTATCCGGTATTATGATAGGTGCATTGTTTAATGCATTTCTTTATGTATTGATTATTTTTAATCAACAGAAGATGAATAATATTGTGAATTATATGTTTGGCGGTTTCTCATCTGCAGAGTATAACGAGGTAATATATATAGGTATTACGTTATTCATCGGTATTATTGTATTATGTAGTTTAATACCAAAAATTAAGATATTACAGCTAGGCCATTTGAAAGGAACATCTTTAGGTTTAAATGTACAATCATTAACATATTGCGTGTTATTAATTGCTTCATTGATTACTGCAGTAATTGTCGCATATGTAGGCATCATTGGTTTTATAGGTATGATTATTCCACAGCTTGTACGACGTCAGGGTCAGCAGTTCAATCTTGGACAACAAATGGTACTAAATATGTTTATAGGTGGTATAGTGATGGTAATGTCGGATTGGTTAGGAAGTATATTGTTAAGCCCATTTGAAATTCCTGCTAGTATTATTTTAGCATTATTAGGCATACCAGTACTATTTTACATCATGATCACTCAGACACGGAGCATAGAATAAACTTAAGGATTACTATCGTCTCGAGATGGTTTATACGATATAATGATATTTATTAATTAAGGTTAAGTAAAAGGTAAACCTAAGATTGAAGAGGTTATGATTATGGATTTAACTCAGGTAAAAGCGATTGTATTTGATTTAGAAGGGACATTATTAGACAGAAAGAAATCTCGAGAAAAATTTATAGAAGAGCAGTTTGAAAGGTTTCATGACTATTTTGTACGCATACAATTGGAAGACTTCAAACGTAAATTTATAGCACTAGATGATGATGAAGATCACGATAAACCTGAATTATATAAGGCGCTCATTAAAGATTTTCATGTAGATCGACTAACTTGGAAAGATTTGTTTAGTGATTTTGAAATGCATTTTTACAGATATGTATTTCCATATTATGATACACAGTATACTTTAGAAAAATTAACAGAGAATGGTTATTTGACTGGTGTGATTGCAAATGGTAAGTCAAAAATCAAACAATTTCGTCTG
Organism: Staphylococcus sp. 11-B-312; assembly: GCF_016743055.1. NCBI lineage: Bacteria > Bacillati > Bacillota > Bacilli > Caryophanales > Staphylococcaceae > Staphylococcus > Staphylococcus sp. 11-B-312. The sequence continues at coordinate 2,301,191 of NZ_CP068241.1, read as the reverse complement.
CACGCTTTAGGTATCGAAGATAGTATCAATTATTTATCTACATCTGAAACTGTAGGTTACCGCAAGCCCCATCCTAAAATTTTTGAAGATATGTTGTCGCAATTAGGTACCAAACCTGAAGAAACAATATATGTTGGTGATGATCCACTCAATGATGTAGCACCTGCAAGGGCCATGGGTATGATTAGTGTTTGGTTTAATGAAGATAATGAAAATGATCTAACACCTTTACCAGAAGAAGTAGATTTTACGATTAAAACTACGGAAGAATTACTTTCCATTTTATCAATTAATAAGAAAGGGAGATAAATGATGAACCTATTTACAACAAGTGATGGTGTTGCTTTAAATTACAAGACGAGTGGTGAAGGTAAAGCAATAGTCATGATTCATACTGCTTTTGATAACTTTTCAGTATTTAATGATTTAGAAACTAAATTTAATAAAGCATATCAGGTAGTACTCATTGATCTAAGAGGACATGGCTATTCTGACAAACCGAATGACATCAAATTTAGAACATATGCGAAAGATATTAAGGAATTATTAGATTATTTATATATTAATGAATGCTCTATCATAGCTCACGAATTAGGTGGTTCTATTGCCGCATTATTTGCTACACAATACCCAGAATTAGTGTCATCATTAACGATGGTGAATCCTACACTATTGAATGACATCACGCCTGAAGAGCGATTATATAGAAAGTATTCAGATAAAATTAGAAATTGGGATGATGAGACACAACAAAAATTCCTTGATAAACAATTATATTATTCCAAAAGAAAAGCTAAAAAATTCTTAAAGCAAATTGAAAATACGAACAACATGTCTACGAAAGCAGAAATAGAAGCGGTAAAACAATCATTTATTGACAATAATGTCATGCATTATTTAAAAGCTTTAGATTTACCTACATTAATTATTGTTGGACAGCATGGAGAAAGAACTACAGTATTCGAAGCAAAAGAAGTTGCGGATTATATCGGAAATACCCAATTTGAAGTTTTTGAAGAATCAGGATTATATCCATTCGTAGAAGAAAAAGATAAATTTATCAATGAAGTAAGAAAGTTTATAGAACAACATCTTCAATTAGCATCTTAAATTATTCAGCTTTGATAGATGCCTAGAAAAGATTACAGCAATACACTGTTTTGTAATCTTTTTGTAACATTACTGTTATTTTAGTAATATTTATAGTACAATGTGAATAAGCACAATGAAGGTAAGTTAAATATAAAGGAGAGAGTGCTTATGAAAAAATTATGTGCAGCAGTTTTAGTTACAGGTTTGGCATTTTCTGGTATTTCGGCAGGAAATGTTGAAGCAGCATCAGGGAACTCTATCCAAAGTGTTAATGAATTGCAACATGGAGATCGATCATTAGAAGGTGCGAAATTAGGAAGTTCTATTCAATCAGTATTAAAAAATAATAAAAAACCAATTTATTCATATAAACCTGATGGCACAGAACATTATTATGAATTTAAAAAAGATAATGGTGTGCTAGTGGTAACTGCAGATGGTAAGAAAAATAATGGTAAAATCACACGTGTATCAATGAGTTACAACGATACAAATGGACCATCATATAAAGAAGTGAAAAATGCTGTAAGCAACCAAGCAGTTGCACGTGAACATTATAATAAAGTAACAGGCAACTTTGGATATGTTCAAGATAATCAAGTATCTTATCAATTTAGTTCGCCATCACCTAATGATAAAAATATTAAACTTTATCGCATTGATATTAGTAAATAATCTTCACTTGTAATTATTAAAATGAATCAAAACCGACAAGTTTAAAGCTATATACTTGTCGGTTATTTTATTGTTACAATAAGCGAAAGTCTAATTTTATTAATGAATAAAGCACTTATTTAACAAAAAGGAGCCTATCATGAGAGTTAATGACAAAGTATTAATAGAAAATATCAATGATTATTTCACTCATAAAGGTCTTTCTCCCAATCTTATCGATGATATTAAAGGAAAATTAAAAAAAGAGTTAAAGAAATCAGAAGCACAAGATTTGGATTATATCGAATACAGAAAGAAATCACCAGCTGAAATAATTTTAACGATTCAACGCAATTTATTTACTTTACAATTAAACCCAATTGTATTTTTTATTATCAATTTTATTTTATTATCCTATCTATATGATAAACAGTATGTACCGTTCCAAGCAGCGACTGGATTATCAATTTTTTATTGTTTAATTATTTTACCGATTTCAATCTTCATTTATTTGAGAATTGATTGGAAAAATTATCTCTATAGTAATAAATTTGAAAGAGTGATAGGGCTGAGTGTTGCAGCAGCAGCGCTTATCTTAGTATTTGCACACGCTTTTGGGTTTAATTTAGGCATTGTCGCTGTATCATTATATGCACATCAATTTATCTTTTTTGTAGGTATCATATTTAGTATTTCTGGCATCTATTTTAAAAGATTAGAGTTTACTGGTATTGGGTTGTTGTTTTGTCAAAAAACAATAGATGCGATGATTAGTAATCCTGTGATTACACAAATTGCGTCTATTGTCATTTGGGTATTGTTATTAATTGTTATCATTTATTACACAATTAGAATATCTTCCAGAAATTAAAGTTACTTTATGGGTTTCTGATATTATTGTGTAATCAGTTGTATATACTCAACTTGCATTTAATGTGTCAAAAACATTAATTGTGGGTTGAGTATTTTTTAGTTTTAAAAGGCGAGATTATAAGGTCAGAGTGAAGATAAAGATTGCCGTTAAATATTTGAAATTGAGCATATGCGTTATAAAACGAGGGTATATAAATCATATAAGGAGGTGGCCCACAATGGAAAAAGTACAGATTAGTTGTAACACTGAATTGGCATACATCCGTGAGGGTCTAGGCTTTCCTGTAATTTTAATTCATGGTTTAGATGGTAATCTAGCTTCCCTATGTACTTTGAAAGATGAATTAAAAGAAAATTATGATGTTATTACTTATGATGTTAGAGGACATGGTAAATCATCAAAATCGAATGCATATCATTTAAAAGACCACGTAGAAGATTTGAAATTATTAATGAAACAGCTAAATATTGAAAAAGCCCATTTAGTAGGTCATGATATGGGTGGACTGATTGCTAAACATTTTGTCGATAAATATGAATCCAAGGTTGAATCATTAACGTTAATTGCATGTAATCTTATTGATAGTGTATTAGAGTTAAATAAATTAATGATTGAACATGAAGATGAAATAGAAGGCTTTGATAAATCTGAATCTTTAATCTTATTATTACCTTATATGTATAAAGATCAAGAAAAAGCTAAAAAATGGTTTCAGTCCCAGTTGATTTATAATAGACAGTCAGCTGAAGAAAGTGCAGTAGCAACAAGAGCATTAATGGAATTCCCTGTATTTAATCAAAATATTGTACTTGAACAAACCAATATTCCCACATTAATTGTAAATGGAATTTATGATCCATTGATCACTCAAGAAATGAAACGCAAATACGATCAAGTGTTTCACAATTTAGAAATGGTTGAATTTAACCAGTCAGGACATGCACCTCATATAGAAGAACCCATTCACTTTCTAGAGGTATTTTTAGCGTTTGTAAAAACAAATGAATATTCAGAACGCTGATATTGATGAAGCAATGCGATGTTTATTTTTTGATTTCAAACGATAAATATTTAGCGTTAAAAAGTCTAATACATTCAATAACATAAAAGTGCACAAATCAGGTAGGATGAAACATTAAAAATTTTTCAAAACATATATAAAACCACTTCACTGAATTCGTTCAGCGAAGTGGTTTTTGGTGTTGATAGGTATGATATGTGGGAAGCTAAAGTTAGTTATACTTCTTTTTCGTCATTTGCTTCTTGAATACGCTTATTAACACGTGATAATAATTCATTGATTTTTTTGCGTTGTTTAGAATCAACTAATATTAAAACTGTTCTTTCATCATGTTCATTACGTTTCTTATCAAAATAATCTTCTTGAGATAAATTTTTAACTGCTTTAACAACTTGAGGTTGTTTATAATTTAAGTGGTTAATAATATCTTTTAGATAATATTCTTCACTTTCGTGTTCACTAATATATGTTAATACAGCGAATTCTTCGAAACTTACTGAAAACTCTTTTTTGATAATACTTTTTAATTTATCAGCGTACGTTACCATTGCTAATAGTTCAAAACAATCGTTAATTTTGGTGATAGCCATTCTTAATTCCTCCCTAATTTATATGCCCAATCTAATATACATATTAAAAATGTTTTTGTATAATAATTTGTCTTAATTCAAAGTTGAATACAAAGTTTTTGTCATAATTTACAGCTCTAATATATTTGGGTAAAATATATTAAAACTAGCATTATTTAGTTTATTATAACTAAATTAAAATAGCAAGTAAACAAAAAACTGATTAAACGGTACGGTAATGTTTAAATTTATTAATTCAATTATTTAAATACCAATCATTTAATTATAATAATTGCTATACATTTACAATTTACCACTATTTGATAAAAACTGTAAAAAACAAATTATATTTTAAAGATTTAATGTGTTTATACTGTGTACATCTAATTTTTGGGCCGCACAGTATCAACATTTTTAGCTATGATATCTCCAGGTTTTAAACCTTCAATGATAAGCATAGTTTTTTTATTACCCGATTTTTCTGATTTAATAACTCTTTTAATAAATTTTTTATTACTTAGTAAATAAACAAATTGTCCATTACCTATTGCAGTACTTGGTATTTCTATCTGTGTAGTTGGTTTTTCGATTTTTACATGTTTACCAAAAAAGTAATCAGAATTTGGTGAAATTTCAAGCAAATATTTAGATGGTTTAGATAAATTTGTTTGATTGATTGGAAGTTTAGCAATATGTGTAATCGTACCAAAACTATTATTTGTAAAATCACTCGTTATCTTCACTTTGTCTTTGATATGTAAGACATTTTTTTCTGTCTCAGAAATTTCTGCTCTTATGACAGGCTTAGGATCATAGATTTGAATAAAGGAAAGATTTTGTGAAAACATACGCGATGGATTTATAATAATAGTGCCAGAAATCGGTGAAAAAATTGTAGTGCGCAATTTAGATTGTAAGTGGGAAATTTCAGTTTTTAAGTTAATAAGTTCTGTTGAAGTAGGTTTACTCGTCTTAGTGAGTTGAGCTAATAGTTTTTGTTTTTGTGTGATGAGTTGTTCAATGTGAGGGTTATAATACTCAAAAAGTGGTTGGTTTTGTGCTACTTTTGATTCGGTTTTTACGAACCAGTCGTGGATAGCGCCTTGAGAAGGATTATAATTGATTGATACTAACTGATAAGGTTCTTGTCTTCCGATAAGAAGTGGTGATTTTTTATAAGTCACTTTTATTGTTTCAATTTGTTTTTCAAAGTTATTACTTTGTGATTTTAAATAAAACCACAGGGACAGGGCGATTGTGCTAAAAAGGGTTAATAATGTGGCTAATATGATAAAGATACGTTTCAAAGATTGGTCACCTCTAGATGTATTATTGTACTGATTATACTGCGTTTATAATGATTGCGCCACAGAAAAAAGAGGCTACAACAAATTAATTGTTTTAGCCTCTCATTATTAAGTTCACCGAACCATTGCTATTATTGCAGGTGGCACGACATAATCATTTTAAACTAAATTAACTACTATCCTTCATCTTAAGCTGTTATGACTTAAAATAATCTTAAAAGCACTATGCCAATCATCATGGCGATGATTCCAACGACTTTTCGTTTCGTAATTTTATTCACATATGTGCCTAATAATCCAAAGTGATCAATAATTATGCCCATTAACATTTGACCTAACATCACAATAATTGTTGTTAAGGCAGCACCGAGATGTGGCATCAATATAATATTAGTAGTGACAAAAATCACGCCAAGAACACCACCAATGAAATAAATTGGTTTTAATTTACCTTTGTGCTGATTGTACGCCGTCATTTTAAGCGTTCTATTAAAGAGCAAAGTTAAAATGAATAATGTTATGGTACCAATCGCAAATGAAATTAAAGATGCTAAAATCGATGAATGTAACTGTTGACCTAATGCGCTGTTAATTGCGGTCTGTATTGGTGGACAAAAACCGAATATGAAACCGATAATTAACCAAATGTATACTTGCGTATTCATGTTTTTATCTTTCGGGTTGCTACGCACATAATTCATAAGTATAATTCCGAGCATTAAAAAGAGAATGCCAAGTACTTTAAAAATAGTAAAAGGTTCAACATCTGCGCCAAACCAACCAAAAGTATCAATTGTAACGCCCATAATAATTTGACCAGCAACTGTCATTACGACGGTTAAAGAGGCCCCTAATCTTGGCAACAATAATAAATTTCCTGTAAGAAAAATAACGCCTAATATACCTCCGACAAACCATATGTAACTCAATGACTGATTCGTATAAAAGTTAGTAGTAAAGACATGTGGATTGGTAACTAAATTGATTAAGATTAAAAAGATGGTTCCAGTAGCAAACGAAATTGTAGATGCATAGAATGAAGATTTCGTATAAAGACTTAATCTTGAATTAATCGAAGTTTGAAAAGGAACAACCATCCCAGCTACAATTCCCACTAAATATAAAAAAATCATTAAATCACGCTTTCTCCTAAGATAATTATATTATATAGGAAAGGTGTGGATTTTCCTATGCTCATTTCTATTTATCGAAGAGAAGAAAAGTATAAAATAATGTACACAATTAATGAAATATAATAAAATGCTTATGTTGATGTTATAATAAAAAGAAAATTATTAAATTGAAATTAAACATCAAGACCTATAAAAATTAGTAAGATGAATTTTTGATGGTTTAAAAATATATAGAAGTGGTGACAATTTACATTGAAACAACTTTCGATCATACGCTTATTAGATGAAGAGACTTTTTTTATAGGTGCGGGAAGTAATGAAGGTATTCAAAAAGAACAATTTATTGAAGTATTAAATCCTAGAAAATCATATAAGAATCTTGCTCAAGTGACAGAAGTTTTTGGTCAGTACGCAATGTGTAAAAAATTAGGGAAAAGTAAAATTTTTTTCGGTGATACTGTTAGGCTAAGACCGCTTAGAAACAAAAGTAATCATCGATAATATAGTATATGTGACAAACAGCGAATACAATTTGATTCGTTGTTTTGTCACTTTTTTTATTTAAAACAAACGAGCAGCCTCATGTATAGGTACATAGGGCTGCTGCTATTGCTTGTGTAATTTGCTTACATCAACTTTTTGTGACTATTCTACTTCACTAGAAAATTGTATATGTTTCAAAAATAATTGATTTAGTTTTCAAAAATTAATTTTGTAGATTTATCTATGATTTGTGCAGCTCGTACTGTTGTAGGGATTCCCGACTTAGGGCGTAAGATATCTAAAGCAATTAATTTATTCATTCCATCTTTAACCGTACTTTCATTGATGAAATGCTCTATTTTGGGTAATTGTAATTTAATGTCTTTGTTAACAGCATCATTGAATATAAGTTCTAACGTTTGACTCATAGTGTTTAACCTCCTTAATTAACTGTTTCAGTTTTGATGATTTCTACTGTTTCAAATTTTTCGCCAGTGATTTGTTCGATGATAGATTTAAAACTTTTAATTTGATCCGTTGTTGCTTGCGTATTCAGATTTGCGAAGTGACGTTTAAACTGTGTGGCTTTTCCATCTTTGTCATATGTTAGACGCGACATAGTGACGGCTAAGTGACTAATTTGATTCATTTGTCTAACCTCCTTTCACTATATATATCGTTGTTTAAGTTTAAATAGGTTAAAAAAATTTGAAAAAATTAGACAAAATACTTTCATGTGACAAAAACATGCTATATCATTAAATATGCAACATTAATTAATTCAGAGGTGAATTTATGAATCAAGTAGATCCTATTAGGAATACTAATGAGATAAAAGCGATGTATGAGGTTTTAAAAGCCAAATCCATGCGTGATTATCTATTGTTTAAGTTTGCGATACATACTGGTGTGAAACTTTCCTCATTATTAAATTTAAATGTAAGTGATGTAAAAATAGAGGATGATGATATCAAACACTATTGGGTAGAGATGCATGCACCTAAAATTCAAATTAGGTTACCAGAAACTTTGAGAAATGAATTAATGACATATATATCAGAACAACAATTGAAGAATGATGAGTTATTATTTCAGTCTAATAGGACATTGAAAGGTCTATCCCGACAGCAAGCTTATCGTATTATTCATCTTGCTGCAGAAGATTTGGGGATGTTACATATTGGTTTGACGACGTTGCGTAAAACATTTGCATATCATGCTTATCAATCGGGTATTTCAATATCGATTATTCAAAAGTACTTAGGACATCAAACAACTTTTGAAACGATGAAGTTTATAGGTATTTCTACAAAAGCTAGCAAAACAACGATTGCTTTAAATTTGTAAATTATAGTTAAAGGGGGTATAGGATGAGTTTAGTTTATTTAATGAGTGCTATTGTTTTAATTATGATGGTACTTTTGCTCACAATGACGAAACGAAGTTTTCATAAATTTGCTGGGCCAATCGCTTTAATAGCTCCGATCATTTCTTCTATTTACTTTCTATGGCAATTGCCACAAGTAATGAAAGGGCAATTTGTAGCAATTAAAATCCCTTGGCTTACATTATTGGATATTAATATAGATTTTAGATTAGATGGATTAAGTTTATTTTTTAGTTTGTTAATATCACTCATTGGTCTAGCAGTATTTTATTATGCTACACAATACTTATCAAAAGAACATGATCATTTACCACGTTTTTATATATATATCTTGTTATTTATGTTCAGCATGCTGGGTATTGTTACAGCAAATAATACAATTTTGATGTATGTATTTTGGGAATTGACGAGTGTATCATCTTTCTTACTCATTGCCTATTGGTACGGGAAAGGTGCAAGTCAATTTGGCGCTATCCAATCATTTATGATTACAGTTTTTGGTGGTCTTGCACTATTAACAGGTTTTATCATGATTTATATTGTTACGGGTACAAATTCTATTACATCGATAATCGCACAAAGTGATAAAATAGCGGATAGTCAGTTGTTTATACCGATTATTATCTTGTTGCTTTTAGGTGCATTTACGAAATCAGCACAATTCCCGTTCCATATTTGGTTGCCAAAAGCTATGGAAGCACCGACACCCGTGAGTGCTTATCTACACTCTGCCACAATGGTAAAAGCAGGTATATTTTTACTATTTAGATTCACACCTGTTTTAGGGCTAAGTGACTTTTATATTTATTGTGTTACTTTTGTTGGTTTGATAACGATGATTTTTGGGGCAGTTAATGCTACGCGACAATATGATTTAAAAGGTATTTTAGCTTATTCTACAATCAGTCAACTAGGTATGATTGTTTCTATGGTCGGTCTCGGTGGTGGCTTTGCACAACATACGACAGGTGAACTGTCTAAAGTATATAGCCTTATTCTCTTCGCTGGACTTTTCCATTTAATGAATCACGCATTATTTAAAGGTGCCTTGTTTATGGGTGTCGGCATCATTGATCATGAAACTGGTACAAGGGATATACGTCGATTATCTGGATTAAGAAAAGTACTGCCAATTACGCATGTGGTTATGTTACTTTCAGCTTTATCTATGGCTGGTATTCCATTTCTTAATGGCTTTTTAAGTAAAGAAATGTTTTTTGATGGTTTAGTAAGTTCATATCAATTACCACAATTTAATATCATTTTAACAATTATTATTGCAGTAATAGGCGTGGTTGCTAGTATTTTCACGCTCATTTATGCAGTTTACATGATTAAGGAAGTTTTTTGGGGAGACATTAAACATAATGATTCACCAGTACAAAATCCTCATGAACCATTTCTATTTACGCTACCTTCTGCAATTATGATGATTTTGTTGCCGATAGTGTTTTTTGTGCCAAATTTATTTGGACATCATATTATTTTACCGGCATTACGAAGTATCACAATTGGAGAAAAAGTAGATGCTGTTGCACCGCATATTTCACAATGGCACGGATTTAATTTACCGCTATTGTTAAGTTTTATTGTTATTGTTGTAGGTTTTATAGCGGCGCTTAAAATTGATTGGAAAAAACAATCTGAAAAAATTAGAGTCAAATCTATAACAGATGTTTATTTAGACTCATATAAGCAATTTGAAAATTATTCAGGGTACAGTATTCGTACATTGATGAATAACCGTTTGAATCATTATATTATATTAACGTTAGCTGTTTTCATTATAGTTGTTGTTTATGGCATCATCCAAGCTGGTTTTCCTGACGTTAAACAGATACATGTCAGTGAATTCGGGCCGTTAGAAATCATCACGTTAATTGTTGTTTTTATTTTAGGTATTGCTTTAACGTTTATTCGTCAACGTTTAACGATGGTAATATTAAACGGTATTATTGGTTATTGTGTAACGATATTCTTCATTTTAATGAAAGCACCAGACTTAGCATTGACACAATTAGTGGTAGAAACAATAACTACAATATTGTTTATTGTTAGTTTTTCACGCTTACCAAACGTACCACGCTCAAAAGTTCATAAGAAACGAGAAGCTGTTAAAATTATCGTTTCATTGATGATGGCAGTTACTGTAGTCACGCTTGTCTTCATTGCACAACAGGGTGAAACGATGCCAACGATTTCAACTTTTTATCATGATGCATATAAACTGGCAGGCGGTAAAAATATTGTAAATGCGATTCTTGGTGATTTTCGTGCTATGGATACTTTATTTGAAGGTATGGTATTAATCATCGCTGGATTGGGTATCTATACATTACTTAACTTTAAAGAACGGAGGGGTCAAGATGAAAGAGAATGATGTAGTCTTACGAACAATTACTAAAATTGTTGTATTTATATTGTTAACGTTCGGGTTCTACTTATTTTTAGCAGGACATAATAATCCTGGTGGTGGATTTATCGGTGGACTTGTATTCAGTTCTGCATTTTTACTTATGTTCTTGGCCTTCGACGTTAAACAAGTATTAGTCGCCTTACCACTTGATTTTAGGATATTAATGATTATCGGTTCATTAGTATCATTTGCTACTGCTGTGATACCAATGTTTTTTGGTAAACCGTTCCTTTACCAAACCGATGCATATGTCCAATTGCCGATATTAGGTGAAGTACATTTAACGACTGTGACACTTTTTGAAGCAGGTATTGTATTAGCGGTCGTAGGCGTTGTTGTAACAGTGATGCTATCCATAAGTGGTGGTCGCTCATGAATTTGATATTGTTAATGGTGATTGGCTTTTTAATATTTATAGGAACGTATATGATATTATCAGTCAATTTAATCCGTATCGTTATAGGTATTTCAATTTATACACACGCAGGAAATTTAATTATCATGAGCATGGGACGCTATGGTAAGAATATGGTAGAACCGCTTATTGGTGAAGGGAGTAAAAACTTCGTAGATCCGTTATTACAAGCTATTGTATTGACTGCTATTGTGATAGGTTTTGCTATGACTGCATTTTTACTTGTACTCGTATATAGAACGTATCGAGTAACTAAAGAAGATGAAATTGATGTGTTAAGAGGTGATGACGATAATGATGAGTAATTTGTTAATTCTGCCATTACTTCTTCCAGCAATTTGTGCACTTGTACTCGTATTTATCCGTACACATAGCAGATTATCAAGAATTTTTTCAATCGGCACAATGTCTATTACGACAATCATATCTTTATTGTTGTTGATTTATGTTATGCAACATAAGCCAATTGCTTTAGATTTTGGTGGTTGGAAAGCGCCTTATGGTATTCAATTTGTTGGTGACTCATTGAGTTTACTCATGGTCACGACATCTAGTTTTGTCGTTACGTTAATTATGGCGTATGGTTTTGGTAGCAGAGAAAAAAGAGCAATTCGCTATTACTTACCGAGTTTTATTCTGTTTTTAACAGTAGGCGTTATTGGTTCATTTTTAACTGCAGATTTATTTAATATATATGTTATGTTTGAAGTAATGTTGCTCGCGTCGTTTGTGTTAATTACGTTAGGACAATCAGTAGAACAATTACGTGCAGCGATTATTTACGTTGTACTTAATATTTTAGGTTCTTGGTTATTATTATTAGGTATCGGCTTACTATATAAACTTACTGGCACCTTAAACTTTGCTTTAGTAGCGCAAAGATTAACTGAGATGCAGGGTGAAAGTTCAGTAGTAATTATTTCAATGGTATTTTTAATTGCATTTGGTGCAAAAGCTGCGCTTGTATTATTCATGTGGCTTCCAAAAGCATATGCTGTTTTAAATACTGAATTAGCAGCATTATTTGCGGCATTAATGACAAAAGTCGGCGCTTATGCCTTGATTCGTTTTTTCACATTGTTATTTGATGATTATAGTGGTATTACACATCCACTATTGGTTGTCTTGTCTTGTATCACGATGTTGATTGGCGCATTTGGTGTCTTAGCTTATCGAGATATTAAAAAAATTGCGGCATATCAAGTGATTCTTTCTATCGGTTTTATTATTTTAGGTCTAGGTTCAAATACAATTTCAGGTGTCAATGGTGCTATTTTTTATCTTACAAATGACATTGTTGTGAAAACTTTACTATTCTTTATTATTGGTAGCTTAGTATATATTACTGGTTATCGACAATATAAAAATTTATATGGTTTAGCTAAAAGAGAACCATTCTTCGGTGTGGCATTTGTGGTAATGATTTTGGCCATTGGCGGTGTTCCTCCATTTAGCGGTTTCCCAGGAAAAGTGTTTATTTTTAAAGGTGCTGTTGAAAATGGTAATTATATAGGTTTAACTTTGATGATTTTAACTAGCCTGATTGGTATGTTTAGCTTGTTTAGAATTTTCTTCACAATGTATTTAGGTAATGATGATAAAGGTGAACATATAGACTTCAAACCAATTCCTAAATATCGTAAAGGTTTGATTGGTATCCTTGTAGCCGCAATTATTGGTATGGGGCTGGCAGCTCCACTGATTTTCAAAGTAACTGACAATGCTACCCATTTAAACATGGATGATGGATTATATGAAAAAATGGTCAATCCTCATTTAGTGAAGGAGGAGAAATAATGAGACAAGTCTTACTTAATATGGTCATTGCATTTTTATGGGTGTTATTTCAAGATGAAGAATCATTTAAAGCTTCTACCTTCTTCTCAGGTTATCTTATTGGTTTAGTCGTTATTTATATCCTACATCGTTTTTTTGGCCAACAATTTTATTTGAAAAAGGTTTGGGTAGCATTTAAATTTTTAACGGTATACTTATATCAGTTAATTACATCAAGTATGACAACAATCAACTACATTTTATTTAAAACGAAAGACTTAAATCCTGGTTTAGTTAGGTATGAAACGACTTTAGAAACTGATTGGGAAGTTTCATTTTTGACTATTCTAATTATCATTACACCGGGTTCAACGGTTATTAGAATTTCAAAAGAGAGAAAAAAGATTTTTATACATGCAATTGATATCTCTGAAAAAGAAAAACAGAAACTGCTTAAAAGTATAAGACAATATGAAGGACTCATATTGGAGGTGGCAGAATGATCGAATCACTGATAAATTTCTTTATTACAAGTTCAATTATTTTATTTGGGATAGCACTTATCTTAACGTTGTTTCGGTTAGTAAAAGGACCGACGACAGCTGATAGGGTGGTTGCATTTGATACTGCTAGTGCTATATTAATGTCAACTGTCGGTGTGTTAAGTGTTGTCTTTGGTACATTTTCTTTCTTAGATTCTATCTTATTGATTGCGATCATTTCGTTTGTAAGCACCGTTTCTATTTCAAGATTTATAGAAGGGGGGCATGTCTTTAATGCAAATAACAAGCGAAATCGTTAATTTAATTGCAGCTTTTATGATGTTTTTGGGTAGTATTATCGCTTTAATTAGTGCGATCGGTTTGATTAAGTTCCAAGATGTCTTTTTAAGAAGTCATGCCTCTACGAAAAGTTCAACATTATCAGTATTGTTAACACTTGTAGGTGTTGTCATTTATTTTATTTCTTCACAAGGTTATTTAAGTGTTCGGATGATTTTGGCATTGGTATTTATCAATTTAACATCTCCAGTAGGTGGACACTTGATATCAAGAGCGGCATACCGAACGGGCGCTTATATGTACAGGAAAAGTGATGCACCTAAACAAACAAGTATCTTATTAAGCGCTTCAGAAAATGATACATTTGAACAATTGAAAAAGCGTGCTCAAATACGGGAAGAGCGTAGACGTAAAATGAATGAAAAAGATCAGGATATGTATTAAATTAAATAAATCAGTTATTTAAGCATCTATTTATTTGCTTGAAAATAACTGATTTGGGAATTATGTATTTGACTAAGCGGGTTGGAAATCAAAGTTAAGTTTGATTTCCAACCCGCTGTTGTTTCTATATATGATGTTATTTGATTGGCATCGTGGTGTTTGTAGAATAACAAAATTTTATCATTGTTGAAGTGCAATACATTTTAGCGGCTGCTAAAAAAATGATAAAATTATATATATTTGTAATTGTGTTAATGTTAAAAAGTACATATCTGACAAATATCATTGTTCATACAAACAAAGATATGAAAGAGTTTGAGACACAATATGTTCATAAATAAAACGATTGTATTTTTGTTTCAACCTCAGCAATTATGAAAGTTTAAATGTTGAAAAGAGGTGAAACCATGCAAATATTTGAAACAATACTTATATTTTTAGCTGTAGTAATCGCAAGTTCTTTAGTTCATATTTTATTACCTAAAATCCCTTTAGCTTTTATACAAATTATACTCGGTATGTTACTGTATATTACCCCAGTTCCCGTCGAATTCCATTTTGATTCAGAATTATTTATGGTTGCTCTGATAGCACCGCTATTATTTGTTGAAGGTGTAAAAGTTTCTCGTGTACATTTAAGACGTTATATCAAACCTGTTTTAATGATGGCATTAGGTCTTGTAGTAACCACAGTAATCGTAGTTGGTTTATTTGTGCATTGGATTTGGCCCGAGTTACCGTTAGCTGCTGCGTTTGCGCTAGCCGCAATCTTATGTCCAACTGATGCCGTTGCTGTTCAAGCAATTACGAATGGTAAAGTACTCCCTAAAGGCTCTATGACAATTTTAGAGGGTGAGTCATTATTAAATGATGCTGCTGGTATCATATCTTTTAAAATTGCTGTAGCTGCATTGATTACGGGTGGCTTTTCAATGGTGAATGCTGTTGAACAGTTTTTAATATCTTCTATTGGTGGATTTATTGTAGGTTTAATTATTGGCGTGGCACTTGTTAGGTTTAGAGTATCACTTTCTAGAAGAGGTATAGAAAATATAAATATGTTTACGTTTATACAACTTGTGACGCCTTTTATTACATATCTCGTTGCTGAAATGTTTCATGCGTCAGGCATTATTGCAGCTGTAGTAGCAGGCTTGGTTCATGGGTTTGAACGTGACCGTATTGCACAGGCACGTACTAGATTACAAATGAGTTATAACCATACTTGGAATATATTGGGTTATGCATTAAACGGTTTTGTTTTTTCCATTTTAGGATTTTTAGTTCCAGAACTTGTTGGCAGAATTATAGAAAATGAACCCCATAATTTTATTTTTCTAATTGTAGTCACAGTTTTAATTGCTTTAGCAATTTATTTATTTAGATTTTTATGGGTGTTTGTTTTATATCCTTATTTTTATTTACCAATTAGTCCATTCCAAAAAATACTAACGAATTATGAAGATAATACGAAAGTCACTGAGAAACCACCAAAACGTGGTATGTATGCTTTTATTATGACATTGTGTGGCGTACACGGGACAATATCTTTAGCAATTGCTTTGACATTACCTTATATGTTGGCTGATCATCATTCTTTCGTATTTAGAGATGACTTATTATTTATCGCATCCGGTATGGTCATTATGAGTTTAATTATTGCACAGGTTTTATTACCTATTGTGACACCTAATGCGGTTCAACCAAAGCAACACGGTATGAACTTTAAACAAGCACGGGTGTATATTCTAGAAAAAGTTATAGAACACTTAAATAAATTATCCTCTGAAGAATCAAGTTATTTATATGGAAATGTTATCAAAGAATACCATGACAAATTAGCATTTCTTAAAACTGTTGAGAACGAAGATGAAAATACTAAAGAGTTAGAACGATTACAAAAAATTGCTTTTGATGTTGAAAATAATACGTTGAATAGTTTGGTATCTAATGGCGATATAACAACAAATATCCTAGATAACTATATGCGCTATGCGGAACGTACTCAGGTTTATAAACAATCATCTCTCATTCAACGTATTAAAGTTGAAGTGAAAACGTTTGTCTTAAAAAGTAGAATTAAAACAAAAGTGAGAACAAATGCAGCTTCCTCATTATCAGTGATTGAAAACTTGAGAGAAATTTCTAATGTTATGAGAACAGTGCATTATCGTGTAGTCAGTCGTTTAGGTAAGGAAACAACTGAAGCAAATAAATTAGAAGTTGGTATGATTTGTGATAGTTATTTAATGAGAATAGAAAACTTAACGCCTTCTAATTTCTTTAATCCAAAAAGTGAAACTTCAATTACTAAAATTAAATTGGGTGCACTTAGAGAACAGCGTCGTGTTTTGAATGAACTTTCTGAAGATGAAGAAATTAGTGAAGTTACTGCGCTAAAATTACGTGAAGCGATTAATTATGATGAAATGATTATCGTAGATAGTTTAACAGATTAAAGCGCATAAATTAGCAAGTTTAATTCATACTTAAATAAAAGAAGTCATGAGTTACCTCTTCTTTTCAAGTTTTAAGGGAATGAGCGACGATATCTAATTTTATTAAACAGATGTCGTCGTTTAACCCGACAACGATGGTATTAAGGATTACCTGAGCTGCTGCTCATGCATAAGTCTTACTAATTCAGCAAAGCTGAAAGTAAGACTAAAAAAATCTCCATCAATGGGGGGAGGAGCCAACCATTGATGGAGTTAAGGGAGATAGATGATTTAAGGCTTGAATACCACCATACCGTACGTCATTAGGAGGGAAACGTACGGTATGGGGCTATTCACCTACAATGTAGGTTAAATAGCCTTATTTTATTCCATACTACCGTGAACAGTATTGATATTTTCTTGCATCATATTAAAATATGAATCTCCTTTAGTGCCTTTTTTACCTATAGAATCTGTATATACTTCTCCATAAATATCTAAGTTTGTTTCTTCACTTAGACTTTGCATACTTTTCTTATCTACACTCGTTTCTACAAGTAAATGTTTAAGGTTATTGTCTTGAACAAATTTTACAGCTTGCTTCATTTGTTCAGGGGTACCTTGTTTTTCGGTATTGATTTCCCAAATATAACCAGGTTTAATATCAAACTGTTTTGAGAAATATTTAAAAGCACCTTCACTTGTGATCATTGCACGTTGTTCTTTAGGTATATCGTTGAATTTATCATGACTTTCTTTTTTCAAATCTTCTAACTTAGCGATATAATCTTTGGTATTACTTTGAATATCATCTTTATACTTGTCATTTTTCTTAATCAAGGCTTTGCTTATTTCTTCTACATATTTAATACCATTATCTAAACTTAACCAAGCGTGTGGATCTTGTTTTGATTCATCGCCTTCTTTAGCACCGTTTAAGTATAAAGGTTTAACATTTTTTGAAACTTTAACAACAGAACCATCTTCATATGACTTATTAGCTTGTGATAATGCGTTTTTAAACCAACCATTACCTGTTTCTAAGTTTAGCCCGTTATAAAACACAACGTCAGCATCTGTCAATGCTTTAATATCTTTTGGTTTTACTTCATATTCATGTGGATCTTGACCGATTGGGACGATACTATGAATATCTACGTTATCGCCTCCAACATTTTTGACCATGTCATAAAGGATTGAGTTTGTTGTTACAACTTTTATTTTTTCATGTGATTGAGAATTAGAATCGTTGTTTCCTTTACCACATGCACTTAAAAATAATAAAAGAATCATTGTAATTGTTAATAGTTTTTTCATTAAATTGCTCCTTTTTTTGTGAAAAATTGCATTTTATTACAAGTGAAAATAATGATATAAATGATAAACGCACATAAGACGATAGTTGCACCACTTGGAATATTATAAATATAACTAAAATACATACCGACAATTGAACTTATAACACTAATAAGACTAGAAATGATCATCATCGTATGTAATTTTTTAGCGATTAAAAATGCAGCTGAAGCAGGCGTAATCAATAAAGCGACAACTAATATAATACCTACTGTTTGTATGCTTGCTACCGTAACGAGTGAGAGCAATAGCATAACGAAATAGTGTAAAAATGTAGTGTTTAAACCACTCATTCTACTAAAAATTGGGTCGAATGTGGATATCATTAATGGTCTGTAGAAAGTTATAATTAAAATCATAACGATTAAACCAACTACGACTGTTGACCAAAAAGTAGCGTGTGTCACTGCTAATAGGTTACCGAAAAGAATATGATATAAGTCGGTGGTACTATTAATGAGACTAATTAAAATGACCCCGGTAGCTAAAAATGCTGTAAAACTAATACCTATCGCAGCATCAGGTTTGGTCTTACTACTTTTGGTAATGAATCCGATAAAGATACTAGCAATCATACCTGTCACTAACGCTCCAACAAACATAGGAACGCCGAATAAAAATGATAATGCGACCCCAGGTAAAACTGCGTGACTCATTGCGTCTCCCATAAGGGACAGGCCTCTTAATACAATGAGGCAACCTACTGTACCACAAACGATTCCTACAACAATTGAAATAATCAATGCATTGCTTAAAAATTTGTATTCAAATAGGTGTTGAAAAAATTCCATATCGTGTTACTTCCTTTCTATTTATGCCGATTCTGACTTTTGTTGCTCTTCCTGTGTGGGGTTTAAGAAAGTTTCGTTTAAATGGTCAGGTTGCATCGCAACATGACTTTCTCCAAAGAAACGAATTGTTTTGTTTAAAAGAATAACACGATTAAAATACTTTTCTGCTTTAGATAAATCATGGTGTACAATTAAAATTAATTTCCCAGCTTCTTTAAGCTCATTTAATTGAGTCATTATGATTTGTTCACTATGGAAATCGATACCTACAAATGGTTCATCTAAAAGATAGAGTGTACTTTCTGTCATGAGTGCTCTAGCTACTAAAACTCTTTGTAATTGACCTCCACTGAGTGCAGAAATTTGTCGATTTCTTAAATCTTGTAATTCTAATGTTGATAGTAGTTGATTAAGTCTAGCTCTTGTTTTAGGGGTAACAAACCTAAACCAACCAATATCTTTATAGGCACCTGAGAGCACAACATCTTCTACCTTAATTGGAAAGTCTAAGTCAATATGTGCTTTTTGTGGGATGTATGTAACATTTTTAAGTGTTTGTTGTATAGCAATGTTATGTAAATTAGCGATACCTGTTGACTTAAATTCACCAATAATTGATTTGAGTAAGGAAGATTTTCCTGCTCCATTGGGTCCCATAATACCTATAATTTCACCTTTTACGGGAATTTCTAAATTAATGTTTTCCAAGACATGTTTATTCCCTAAAGTGAGATTTAAGTTATTAATTTCTAACATTTTTCTACCTCCTTAAATTAAATTTTAGGCTAACCTAATTTAATTTATAATATAACATTAACTTTTAGCGTGTCAAGTAGATTCGTGATACAATAAAGTGAATGACTTGAGAGGTGAAACCATGCTAACTGAAGAAAAAGAAGATTATTTAAAAGCAATTTTGACTCATAATGGCGATCATTCTTTCGTTTCAAACAAGACGTTATCCCAGTATTTAAATATCAAACCACCATCTGTAAGTGAAATGGTGAATCGTTTAGAAAAATCGGGATTTGTAGAAACGAAGCCATATAAAGGTGTGCAATTGTCAGAAGAAGGTTTGACATATACCTTAGATATCATTAAAAGACATCGATTATTAGAATTATTTTTAATTAAGATATTAGAATATAATTGGGAAGAGGTACATCAGGAAGCTGAGGTGCTAGAACACAAAGTTTCACACTTATTTGTAGAACGTTTAGATAAATTATTAGATTACCCAATCACTTGTCCGCACGGTGGTATTATCCCTAGAGATAATAAATATAAAGAGATATATACTACAAATTTATTGTCGTTTGAAGCTGGTGATATAGTGACGATAAAACGTGTGCGAGATAGAACAGAATTGTTAGTTTATTTAACAAGTAAATCCATATTGATTGGGGAACAAATAAAAATATTAGATAAAGATGATACCAATAAAGTGGTAATGGTGCAGAAAGAAGAAAAAGTGACAGTACTGAGTTATGATAATGCAGAACATATTTATGCAGAAAAATAAGAATTTGCATACTGAAGTTTTTTATATGCAACTTAGAAGGATTTAAAAAATTGAAATCGTCTATCTAATAAGCATAAGACAAAGCTTGAAAAGGACATTGTAGTCATATTTAATAGTTAATAGTGATATTGAAAGGAAAAAAGTCTGAGTCATAAATCCTAAAAAATAGCACACAGATGATTTAATTCAATCTATCTGTGTGCTTCTTGTTATTCAATGCTGCGGCGTATTGTTGGCTCGCTTTCTTAGAGGACAGCTTCTGCCCGTCGTCTTCAGTTTGTCCTGTTGTCTCAAGAGTCTTATCAAAATACAACCTATTAAAGCCGATTTTTATATTATTTCAATGGATATTGGCTTTTTCACTTACCCAATAATTTTATGTCCTAGACTCTTTTTGAAGAGGTCTAAGGAATAAAGTAAACTCGGAATAATTGATATACAGTAAATAAATTGATCGCTATCCAAATGAAGCTATAGAGGAAGGTTGGAACACGAGTCAATGCTTTTAAAGTGCTACCATCCCAAGTGATGTCATTTGATGAGAAAGTCAATTTGAATATTGTCCAAGATGATTGAAGAACTTCTCCTAATAAAACACCTAAGATAAAATGTTGTGTAATGGATATAACATAAAGTATCGCTAATTGATTATCACTTTTAAATAAGCAATATAATAAAAAAATTAAAAGTATTACTATGAACATTGGTAATAGCTTTCTAGATGTTAAGCATACAAAATATATAAATATTAATAGGTAGGCAGTGATAAACAAGCTTGGATATTGATATTGCGTAGATAGAAATCCTATATATAACATCAATGGCGGCATAACGTAGCCACCGAATGTAGTGATGGACTGACCAATACTATTTTTTGATTGTGTTATGGCGTAGCCTTGTTGAGATGTTGCTAGACGCTCAGCTGGCCTTGCCACAATCACTAAGTCTCTCGCTCGTCCACCGCTCAATTTATTAAATAATATATGTCCAAACTCATGTGTTAATACAGGGATATAGTTAAAATAGATATCTAAAAATTGGTTGATAGGTTTATTTCGATAAGTATGTATGATGATATAGATTATAGCCACTAAAACAATCCAATAAAGATGTAATTGAATAGAAGAACTGAAAAACGCATTTAGCTTAGACATGAAATACCTCATTTTTAGAATACGAAAATTTAATATTTTACGAGATACGATAATAATCAAACAGTATCTCACATATAATAGTATAAAGTAAGATCATCCATAAATCATTTGGACTTTTGATGTATATTATATTTTAAAGCGGTTTGACCTAGGTTTTATTAATATTGTAATATATGCGAGAGTAACGGTATTCATATTACAAGTAATGTATTATAGGGTAACGAGAAAAAGAATTGAGTTAGGAGATAACCAATTATGACAAGAGCTAATAAATTAGAAAAGGTAAACGTATTATCTGTTTTATTCGATAATGTAACGCTGACAGAAATGCGTGACCGTATAAAGCTTTTTTTTGAATCACAATCTGAAAATAATTTATTTATTGTAACTGCTAATCCTGAAATAGTTGACTTTTCTACTGAAAATGAAGCATATCGTAAGTTAATTAACAAAGGAGACTATGTCATTCCTGATGGTACAGGTGTAGTTATGGCTTCAAAACTGCTTAAAACCCCTTTGAAAGAACGTGTTCCAGGTATAGAATTAATGGAAGCATGTTTGAAAATTGCTAATGCTAATTATCAAAAAGTCTTTTTATTAGGTGCAAAAGATGAGGTTGTCGTTCAAGCTGTGAAGAAATTAAGTGAAAAATACCCTAATATTCATTTTGATTATCACCATGGCTATTTTAATTTAGAAGATGAAACGGTATTGAAACGCGTGAGTTCATTTAATCCAGATTATGTTTTCGTTGGTATGGGTTATCCTAAGCAAGAACAATGGATTGAACGTCATGATCATTATTTTAAACAGACATTACTAATGGGTGTAGGCGGATCTATTGAAGTTTTTAGTGGAACGAAAAAAAGAGCGCCCAAAATATTTCGTAAATTAAATATCGAATGGATTTATCGTTTTATCATTGATTGGAAACGGTTTGGTAGAATGAAAGCCATACCGAAGTTTGTATTTAAAGTGATTAAGCAAAAAGCAAAGCAATAAAAAATCGGCTATAGCATTGTTAAGCTATAGCCGATTTTTTTACTACAATGACTTTGATATATTTAGCAAATATAAGTTTATTTTAGTTATGATTTATTTATTAAAATTGTCATGCAATTGTGCAGTCGTTATCTATGATATTTAACAGTCAATAAAATTATTTCACTTCAAATCTTGAGTTATCCAATTTACTTCTAAAGGCTTTTTGTTCCTCTTTGGAATATTTTTTAAAACCGTTTAAGAATTTTTCGTATTCGGGTAAAACCTCGTCTAGTTCACCGAATTTTTTTAATTTACCAGCTTCTATCCACGCGATTTTAGTACAAAATTCACGCACTTGTTTCATATTATGGCTTACGAAGAAAATAGTTTTACCTTGCTTTTTATACTCGTAAATTTTATCTAAACATTTTTGTGCAAAAGTTTGGTCTCCAACTGATAATGCTTCGTCAATGACAAGAATGTCTGGATTTGTCGTGATATTAATTGAGAAACCTAACTTGGCTCGCATACCACTAGAATATTTTTTAACAGGTTGATAAATGAATTCTCCTAGTTCACTGAATTCAATAATATCAGGTGTTAAGGCTTTAATCTGTTTTCTTGTGAATCCCATGCATAACATTTTAAATTCTATGTTTTCAATACCTGTTAACTGTCCATTTAAACCAGCATTAATTGCAATCACACTAACTTCACCGTGGCGATTCACATCTCCAGCAGTAGGAGATAGGGAACCACCAATAATATTACTAAGCGTAGATTTACCTGACCCATTGATGCCTACAAGGCCTATAACATCACCTTCGTATGCTGTTAATGACAAATCATTCAGCGCATAAAATGTCTTGTTTTTATTAAAAGGGACTAAGGCATCTTTTAAACGCTCTTTATTATTGCGATAGATGCGGTATTCTTTAGTTACATGTTCAATGTTAACCGATACATTCATAATTTTACCTTCCTTATTTGCAGATAGTATATAGTATATTATATTATATATGAGTTGTTAAATTTATTAACCTATTGTAAAGTAAGTGAGTACAAATTTTAAGATAACGTTCTTATACAATTGTTAAAGTTTACTGAATTTAAGTTATAAAATCAACTAAAATGAGGTTATTTTAGCTTCGTTGTTTTTCTATTATACAACAATCATATGAGTAAGCACATCCGCTTTTATTACATAAAATATTTAATTTACCCAATTAAATATAGGTTGTTAAGATGAATAACAAAGCGTATATTAGATTTGAATGTAGACTTTTTATAGCATAATTATGATTAGCAAATTGATTGAAAGTGTGGTTTATTTAAATGAGTGCAGTGTGGGTAGTCTTAAAAGAGCATTTTAAAAATTTCTATCTAATTCAAAGGTTAGCACAATTCCAAGTTAAAATTACTAACACCAATAATTACCTTGGTATGGCTTGGGAATTAATTAATCCAGCAATGCAAATTATGGTTTATTGGTTTGTATTTGGTCTAGGAATTAGAACTAATAATCCAATCGAGGGTGTCCCATTTATTTATTGGTTGCTCGTTGGTATTAGTATGTGGTTCTTTGTGAACCAAGGTATTTTGGAAGGTACGAAATCAATCGCAAGTAAATATAACCATGTCGCTAAGATGAATTTTCCGTTATCAATTATACCATCATATATAGTGATGAGTAGGTTCTATGGTCATATCGCACTATTAGTTGCTGTTATTTTATTATGTATGTTAGGTGGTTATTATCCATCTATTTATACATTACAATTATTTTTATATGTACCATTTGCATTAATTTTTACTACAACAGTAGCATTGTTTACTTCTACGTTAGGTGTATTAGTAAAAGATACTCAACCAGCAATTCAAGCATTGATGAGAATGGTATTCTTTGCTTCATCTATTTTAATTGTACCGCCAGAAGGTATTGTTAAAGATGTTATGCAACTGAATCCAATTTATTATCTTGCTGAGGCGTATCGTGCATCGGTTCTATATAACGAATGGTATTTTGTTACACATTGGGAATTAACATTTTATAACTTCTTTATCATTGTATTTTTATTTGTCATAGGATCTATATTGCATATGCGTTATAGAGATCATTTTGCAGACTTTATGTAATTGAATTCAGACAAAGACGATTTATATTTAATCCTTTGGTGGCTTAAAAGTCATTAAAGGATTTTTCTATAATTTTAAATATAAAATAGCTATAATAAAAGAGAATAAATAATTACCGGCGGTGGAAATTTGAGACAGTTAATAAAAAACTTTATATGACAATCATTAGTTTTTTAAATTTGATATATATAAAGAAAAAATAAATCATCATCATATTGTCGTCATGATGACATTTGTTGAAGATGTACTTCCAATCATCGAAGCATTAAATCGAAAATCTTATGAAGTGACAGTGATTGCCAAGGAAAGTAATAGAAAATATGTTGAACAATTAGATAATGTGACATTTATACCTGCGGGCAATAAAAAAGTCTTTAAACATATAAAGGCCTTGAGTACGGCAAAAATTATTGTGATAGATACATATTATTTATTGTTTGGCGGTTTCAAAAAGAAATCGCAACAGACAATCATTCAAACTTGGCACGCAGTTGGTGCACTGAAAAATTTTGGACTTACTGACCACCAAGTAGATTTAAATAATAAAAAAATGGTGAACCAATATAAAAATGTTTATCGCGCTACTGATAAATATTTAGTAGGGGGCGAACCAATGGTGAATTGTTTTAAATCCGCGTTTGGTGCGAAAGATGATCAATTTTTAAGAACTGGATTGCCTCGTCTTGTTCCATATGTAAATTTAGATATCAAACAAAAGCAGCAAGCATTAAAGTTACAATATGGTATCAATGATAAATTAGCGCTTTATGTGCCAACGTATCGCGAGCATCACCAAGCCAATCAGATTATTGATAAGGCGCGTTTTGAAACAGCATTGCCTTCATACACATTGATGAGTAAGTTACATCCATCACTACCTCAAGATGAGCAACACAATATTAGTCTACAATCGCTCATGGTTATGGCGGACGTTATCATCACAGATTATAGCTCATTAGCAATAGAAGCAAGTTTGTTAAATAAGCCGACACTTTTTTATGTCTATGATGAAGCAAATTATGAAAAAGTACGGGGGCTAAATTCATATTATTATGAAATTCCGGAATTTTACAAAGCATATAGCGAAGAAGACATCGTTCATATACTTCAAACACATGCAAGTGCATTAATGCCATTGTTCAAAAATTGGCATGACTATAATGTTCAAAACAGCTTAACTCAGGTTATAAATCATATAGAGAAAATGGTGAAAACATGAAAATATCAATTATCATACCTGTCTATAATGCAGCAAATACACTTCAAAGAGCAATAAGCTCGGTGGATACAAAGCAAGATTATGAAATTATTTGTATCAATGATGGATCAACAGATGAAAGTAAACAAGTTTTAGAAAGACTACAAAAAGCATACAAAAACATTCGTATTATTAATCAAGCAAATCAAGGTGCAGCTGTGAGCAGAAATAAGGCATTGGAGTATGTTACTGGTGATGCTTTTATGTTTTTAGATGCAGATGATGAATTTTTGCCAAATAGTATCGATGCTATGGCAGATTACTTTCAACAGGATGAACATGTAGATATTGTACTAGGACAAATTGGAAGACTAAATAAAGGTGCATGGCAAAGTTTTTATACACACCAACCCATACAAAAATTTGATAAAGTGAATTTAGCACAATGTCCTGAAATGATGCAATCTATTGGTCCAGGAGGCAAGTTATTTAGTGCGACATTCAAAGATTTACGCTTCGATGAAGATGTAGTGTTTTGTGAAGAGCATACATTTATGATATCAGCTTATAAGAAAGCACGAGATGTGCAATTATTACCTTTTATTGTGTATGGTTATCATGAAGAAAAAGGGTCGGTGACAGATCAAAGAGCAGATCGCTTTGTAAATTATATGAGCGATGCGATTAAAGTAAGACATAGAGTGATGCACACATTGTTATTAAGAGAAGAACGGATTTATTACAGTTATCGTATGGATGAACTCATTGTCAGTTACTTGTTGCAAGCATTTCTCACAAATAATAAAAAATTAACAGAACCATTTTTAGATGTCGTAACGTCTTATATGAATAATATGCAAGAAGCAGATTATTCAGGAGAAGCAATGTTTAGAATAATTAGGGTTGTTGAACAATGTGGAAAAAATTGGAATAAAGCGTTATATAAAAAATGGCGAGAAGCATTACTTAATGTAGGCATTGGTAGACCGAATTATTACCGTTTTCAAATGGAAGTGTTACCGAAACGTGTAAAATTCAGAGGTAAAATGAAATTAAAACAAATATTAAAAAAATGAATTTTGGGTATAGTTCGTAAACTTCAAATCAGTGTGCTATACTTTTAAAAAATGTAAATTTTAATTAAATTTTGTTAAGGAGTATGAGCGTATGAAACGTGTTATTACTTATGGAACGTATGATTTATTACATTATGGTCACATTGAATTATTAAGAAGAGCTAGAGAAATGGGCGATTATTTAGTAGTTGCACTATCTACAGATGAATTTAATCGCATTAAAAATAAAAAGTCTTATTATAATTATGAACAACGAAAGATGATGCTAGAGTCTATTCGTTATGTTGATCTTGTAATCCCTGAAAGTGGCTGGGGACAAAAAGAAATCGACGTCGATCGCTATGAAATAGATACTTTTGTAATGGGGCACGACTGGGAAGGTGAGTTTGACTTCTTGAAAGATAAATGTGAAGTGATTTACCTTAACCGTACAGAAGGTATTTCTACTACTAAAATCAAGAAAGAACTTTATGGTGATGCTGAAAAATAAATCAGCAGTCATTTGTTGATATTGAATTATAATTTTAATAAATCATATGTTAAATAAATATATTAAGTGAGGCTGGGACATTGTAATGTCTCAGCCTCAACTTGTTTTGTCATCGAACGATCAAGCTATGAAAAACCCCGAGAAGATTTCTAAGTTAAAGCATCTTTTCGGGGTATCATTTTGGCATTGATAATTCATGACTTTATTTATGATTTTTTCTGTTTTTGAAAGTTTCGATAATAAGATAAATAATAATTGCGATTGCAGCTATGATTAATATCGTTCCTAATAAAGTGAGGATTGGATGTTCATCCCACGTCGTTTTCACAACTGTCGTAGTTTGATGCATAATTGGTTTGCTTACTTTAACAGTTGGTGGGCCGTATTTATCGGAAATAAATTTTCGATCATATTCAATATGCAATTTACCATCTTCAATTACATAGTTATAATCATTTTTATCGAAATCATTTGGAAGTACATCGTATAAGTCTTTTTCTACATAATATGTTTTTCCATTAATTTTGTGATTGCCTTTTGAAATAATTTTTTTATATTTATATTGATCAAAAGACATATTCATTAAGGCATTGCCCATCATATTACGTTGTTTCTCGCCACCTAAGTTGTCATAGTTACCAGCACCCATTATTGTTTGATTAATTCTAAATTTATCTCTTTTTGTAGTGATAGTGTGATTGTAATCTGCAATGTCACTAGAGCCAGTTTTTAAACCATCTGTCCCCTCTAAACTCATATCCGCACCCTCTAAAGAGTGATTGAACGTGTAATATGTAACACCGTGTTGCGTTGGAGCTAATTGTTTAGTGAAATAAATGATTTTTGGTGTATCTTGAATGGTACGTTGAGCTAAAATTGCAAAATCTTTAGCGGTTGATGTATTATTCTCTTCATTTTTATATTTTTTTGGTGCAAAGTCTTTTAATTGTTTATTTTCAGCACCTGTTGGATTAACAAAATGTGTATCTTTCATACCTATTGATTTTGCTTTTTTGTTCATTGCATCTGTAAAATCTGAAAGGTTTCCAGATACTTCTTGACCTAATATAAGCGCTGCGGCATTACTTGAATTTGAAACAGTGATTTGGAGTAACTCTTTAATCGTGTAAGTCTCTCCAGGATAAAGCTTGGTATTACTTAATTCAGGCAAGGTAGACATGCTGTAATGTTTGTCTGTGATTTTAACTTTATCATCTAAAGATAAATCCCCACGATTAACGGCTTCGAGTGTTAAATACATGGTCATCAATTTGCTCATCGAAGCAGGATACCAATCTTTATCAGCGTTATATTGGTAAAGAATTTGACCGGTTTGGGCAATATTTACTGCACCTTCAGGTTGATAATTATCAGTAACATTATAACCATATTGATTTGCCGCCTGTGTAGGTGTGACTGTTTCAGCGTTGGCAAAAGGTGTTATAATTGAACCGACGAAGAGTACAGTTACAATTGCCAGAATTAACTTTCTCATAATTACATTCCCTCTTAATATGTTCTGTTTTATTGCAATAGAGGTATTTTAGCATATTGTATGTAGTTTATAAAATATTAAACAGAAGAATATTTTTTATAACTAATTTATTGAAAATTATTGTGTAAAACATGATAAAATAAATTGAAATTAATTTAACTTAATACTTTAAAATTAATCTGCTCAAAATTAATGTAAGTAAGAGGTAATTTAAAATATTTTTAGAAGAGGTAATTTAGATATGAATCAAGAGAATCCATTATTCTACTTATTTAAAAAATTATCATGGCCTGTTGGACTTATTATCATAGCTGTTTTAATTTCTTCATTAGGTAGTATTACAGGACTAGTAGTTCCTTTTTTTACAGGTAAGCTCGTAGATAAATTTTCTTTTGAAAATATTAATTGGATGTTTATCATAGCATTTATTTCTATATTTATTATGAATGCGTTGCTTAGCGGTATAGGACTGTATTTATTGAGTAAAATTGGTGAGAAAATCATTTATGCAATTCGATCCGTTTTATGGAAACACATCATTCACTTAAAAATGCCCTTTTTTGATAAAAATGAAAGTGGACAATTGATGAGTCGTTTGACAGACGATACAAAAGTAATCAATGAATTTATTTCACAAAAATTGCCCAACTTATTGCCTTCAGTATTGACTATTATCGGCTCTTTAATAATGTTATTTGTGATGGATTGGCAAATGACTTTGCTGACTTTTATCACGATACCTATATTTGTATTAATTATGATTCCATTAGGTAAAATTATGCAAAATATTTCTAAAAAAACACAGGCAGAGATTGCGAATTTCAGTGGCTTACTAGGTCGTGTATTAACAGAAATGCGCTTAGTTAAAGTTTCACGTACTGAAAAAATTGAGTTAAATAATGCTCATAAGAATTTACAAGAAATATACTTTTTAGGACTAAAGCAAGCTAAGATTACAGCTATTATACAACCTATATCTGGTGTAATTATGCTTTTAACGATTGCAGTTATCTTAGGTTTTGGTGCAATTCGAATTTCTACTGGAGCAATCACAGCAGGAACCTTAATTGCAATGATTTTTTATGTTATTCAACTTACGCAACCTATCATTAATTTATCAACTTTGGTTACAGATTATAAAAAGGCTGTAGGGGCAAGTAGTCGTATATATGAAATCATGGAAGAACCTACTGAAGTTTTTGAAATAGAACAAGCAAAACCAATGATTGATGGTAATTTAACATTTGAAAATGTACATTTTAAATACGGTAATAAACCAATTCTTACAAATGTGAGTTTTGATATACCATCTGGTAGTATTACTGCTTTTGTAGGACCTTCTGGTTCAGGTAAGAGTACAATTTTCAATATTATTGAACGAATGTATGACATAGAACAAGGTGATATCACTTATGGCGACCAATCGATTTATGATATAGATCTAGGTCATTGGCGTGAGAAAATAGGTTATGTCATGCAATCTAATTCAATGATGAATGGCTCAATCAGAGACAACATTTTATATGGCATTAATCGTGAAGTCTCAAACGATGAATTAATTTACTATGCAAAATTAGCAAATTGTCACGAATTTATTATAGCGTTTGAAGATGGATATGACACAATTGTTGGCGAGCGAGGTTTGAAATTGTCAGGTGGCCAACGTCAACGTATAGATATTGCCAGAAGTTTTGTTAAAAATCCAGATATCTTATTATTGGATGAGGCAACCGCTAACTTAGACAGCGAAAGTGAGCGAAAGATTCAAGATGCTTTAGAAGAATTGATGGAAAACAGAACAACAATCGTGATTGCACACAGACTATCTACAATTAAAAAAGCTGAACAAATTATTTTTATTGATAACGGTAGTGTGACAGGCATAGGCACTCATCAGGATTTGATTGGTAATCATGAAAAATATCAACAATTTGTTCATACACAAAATTTAACGAAGTAATATTGAAAACACGTATGATTGGATGCTGGATAAATATATTTTTTGACTATAAACGAACCATAAATTTTTTATTTTATATAATGTACATACATGGTATAATTATTGTGAATTCATAAGTGACAATCATTTGGGGAATGATAGATTTTTATCAAGAATGAAATTAAATAAATGGATTACAAAATTTAAGATGAGTATATTCGCTGCTATATAATTAAAATTGATAATTAACTTAATGAGCGAGAGCAGATATACTCATCTTAATAATTCTTATACATAATCGAGTGTTGCTTTTAAATATTCAAGTAGTTATTTATTCAATAAGAAATGGTGGGTGTATGATGTTTTTACTTATTAATATTATTGGGTTAATTGTGTTTTTAGGTATTGCTGTACTTTTTTCCAGAAAGAAATCAGATATCCAGTGGAAATCTATTGGCATTTTAGTCGTAATCAACTTATTCTTAGCATGGTTCTTTATGTATTTCCCTTGGGGGAAGTCAGCGGTTCAATTATTGGCAAATGGTATATCATGGGTTATTGATTCTGCACATGTAGGTACGGGATTTGCTTTTGCCAGTTGGACAAATACAGAAATGATGGATATGGCTGTGAGTGCGCTATTTCCAATTCTATTAGTAGTACCACTTTTTGATATTTTGATGTATTTTAATATTTTACCCAAAGTTATAGGTGGTATTGGTTGGGCTTTAGCTAAAATTACACGTCAGCCAAAATTCGAATCTTTCTTTGGTATAGAAATGATGTTTTTAGGTAATACAGAAGCATTAGCAGTTTCAAATGAACAATTGAAACGCATGAAAGAAACACGTGTGTTAACAGTGGCAATGATGTCCATGAGTTCGATATCTGGTGCAATTGTTGGCGCGTATGTATCGATGATACCAGGTGACTTAGTGCTAACTGCTATTCCATTAAATATCATTAATGCAATTATAGTTTCTTCTATTTTAAATCCTGTTTCTGTGGAAGAAAAAGAAGATATTATTTATAGTATCCGTAATGAAGAAATTGAAAAACAGCCGTTTTTCTCATTTTTAGGAGATTCAGTATTAAATGCAGGTAAATTGATTTTAATCATCATTGCTTTTGTTATCAGTTTTGTTGCACTTTCTGATTTAATTGACCGTTTTATTAATTTAATCACAGGTATTATCGGTGGTTGGGCTGGTATAAAAGGAAGTTTTGGCCTAGATCAAATTCTCGGTACTTTTATGTATCCATTTGCTTTATTACTAGGATTACCGTTTGATGAGGCATGGATAGTGGCACAACAAATGGCGAAAAAAATTGTGACAAACGAATTTGTGGTGATGGGTCAAATTAAGGATGTTATTGATTCATACTCACCACACAGACGTGCAGTTATTGCAACATTTTTAGTATCGTTTGCGAACTTCTCAACAATAGGGATGATTATTGGAACATTGAAAGGCATTGTAGATAAGAAAACATCTGATTTTGTTTCGCAATATGTTCCAATGATGTTGCTTGCAGGAATTTTAGTATCGTTAATGACAGCTGGATTTGTTGGTTTGTTTGCTTGGTAATGATTGGTTGTAAGTGAATGACTCACTTAAAGATGATATATGTCGAAATAATTGTCTAGGTCTATCAATCATGTAAGAAAATTAAATACAGTGAATTTATAATCGATCGTCTTGAAGTAAAAGTTGTATTAATTACTTAGTTGATATCAATAGACGGTAAAAAAAGGAGCGTGAGAAATCAATTGATTATTGATGTCAATAACGCTCCTTTTTTATATTAATGCTTGTTCGTATATGTATTATGATGATTTTAAAATAAAAAATAAAGCCAAGTAATTGACGTGAGGAGACACATGCAATATTACTTGGCTTATACGGGAAATGAATTAATTGTATATTAATAGTAAGGACTAGGTACTAAAAATATACTCGAGCAAAAATTGTTTTGTATGTTACTATAAACAACACAAAGGAGATGGCTTCTTATTGGCAATCAATAAGAAGATAAATTTTATTATAGCAAAGGAAAGTGTATAAGTAAACCGAAAATTCAGAATTTTTGAACTTTTAAAAGTGTAATAAAAAGAAATCTTATAATATCAAGGTTTTACAAGTAAGTGATTCAGAATTTTTTTCAAATATTGTTGTGGTATGTTCGATAGTTTGCTAATATTCAATTGATTGAAGTTAATATGAGGGGGTCATGTGGGTGAATAAAACAGTACGAGATTTGTTATTCGTTATAATTGGGTCATTTATATTTTCAGCAGGCGTTAATACTTTTATCATATCTGCTGATTTAGGCGAGGGAGGCGTGACCGGTATAGCTATCGTACTTTATTATGCCTTTCACATATCTCCTGGTGTAACAAACTTTGTATTTAATGCAGTACTTATCGCTATAGGTTACAAGTTTCTAAGTAAGAGAAGTATGTATTTAACGATAATAGCGACAATATTAATCTCACTATTTTTAGAATTAACAGTGAGTTGGAAAATTGAGACAGGTAATATTTTAGTTAATGCAGTATTTGGTGGCATGTCTGTAGGTCTAGGTATTGGTATTATCGTACTTGCTGGAGGGACAACTGCAGGAACAACGATTTTAGCTAGAATTGCTAATAAATATTTAGATGTTAGTACACCTTATGCACTGTTGTTCTTTGATTTAATTGTTGTTGCAATTTCATTAACAGTAATTCCTGTTCCGAGTGCGTTGGTTACAGTAATCTCACTTTATATCGGTACAAAAGTAATGGATTATGTCATAGAAGGTTTAAATACGAAAAAAGCAATGACGATTATTTCTAGTAAACCAGATGAAATAGCTAAAGTGATTGATGAACAGGTAGGACGTGGGTTGACAATTTTAAATGGGAGAGGCTATTTCTCTAAACAAGAAAAAGACATATTGTATGTTGTTATTACTAAAACGCAAGTTAGTAAAGCGAAACGTTTAATCAAACGCATTGATAACGAAGCATTCTTAGTGATTCATGATGTTCGTGATGTTTATGGTAATGGTTTCTTAATTGATGAACATTAAAAATGAAAAAATGCTAATTAAAACCTTGGTGTATGGATTAGATCCTACATCAAGGTTTTAATTTGAGTATCGCTACAATAATCCGATAACTAAGAATTTTCTTATATTGCTAAAAAAACTGTATGGCAATTTAAAATATATTCATAAACCATACATTTTGCTTGCTATCATAAAACATTTATTAGTCATCATATCTAAAAAATGATATAATATCATCTGTGATAATGATTATCATTTAAAGGACAAATTAGAATAAAAATGACATAGATATAGATTGTTTTTGGTACATTTTGTATTAGGAAGAAGGGAAATTATGACTCGATTAGAAGGAGAACAAGTTACGATAGGTTATGGGGATAATGTTATTGTAGATAATTTAGATGTTCATATTCCGACTGGTAAAATCACATCTATTATAGGACCCAATGGTTGTGGAAAGTCTACATTACTAAAAGCATTGTCACGTCTTTTACCGATTAAAGATGGCGAAATTAAATTAGATGGTGAAAATCTGCATACACAATCAACAAAAGAAGTTGCCAAAAAAATTGCGATTTTACCACAATCACCAGAAGTGGCCGATGGACTTACGGTTGGAGAGCTTGTTTCATATGGTCGCTTTCCACATCAAAAAGGATTTGGGAGACTTTCTGCGGAAGATAAAAAGGAAATTGATTGGGCCATGAATGTAACAGGTACTTATGAATTCCGATTACGTTCTATCAACGATTTGAGTGGTGGTCAACGTCAGAGAGTATGGATTGCGATGGCATTGGCTCAAAGAACGGATATTATTTTCTTGGATGAGCCTACAACATATTTAGATATTTCACATCAATTAGAAATTTTAGAATTAATTACCCAATTAAATCAAGAACAAGGTTGTACTATTATTATGGTGTTGCATGATATTAATCAAGCAGTTCGATTCTCAGATCATCTGATTACGATGAAACAAGGAGACATTGTTGCTGCTGGAGGTACAGAAGATGTTTTAACCAAAGAAAACTTAGAAAAAGTATTCAATATAGATGTAGAGATTAGTACAGACCCTAGAACAGGGAAACCTATGCTAGTTACCTATGATTTATGTAGAAAAAGCTATTCAGAAATTTAGGTGTAATCATGGCTACGCAAAAAAAGGGAAAATTAAGCTTCACAACAACATTAATAATTAGTTTGGTTCTATTAGTCATTGCTTTGACGGTATCAATATTGATTGGAGATGCTAAAATTCACATTTCTACAATATTTGATGCGATATTTAATTATGATAATAAGAATCAACAACATAATATTATTAGTGAAATACGTATACCAAGAGATATAGGAGCAATGCTTGTAGGTGTAGCATTAGCGACTTCAGGTGCAGTCATTCAAGGCGTTACTAAAAATGGTTTAGCAGATCCGAGTTTAATCGGATTAAATTCAGGCGCTTCATTTATGTTAGCGCTAACTTTTGCATTTTATCCAACAGCACCATTTATAGTGCTTATGATTGCAGGATTTATCGGAGCAATCATGGGTGGATTTATTGTATTGATGATTGGCAGGTCAAGAAGTGATGGCTTTAATCCGATGAGAATTATACTGGCCGGAGCTGCCGTAAGTGCTTTGCTAACAGCCTTGAGTCAAGGTGTAGCGTTATTGTTTAGATTAAATCAAAGTTTAACGTTTTGGAGCGCTGGTGGAGTTTCTGGTACGACTTGGGGGCAGCTTGTTTGGGCAGCACCATTTATTATTATTGCATTAGTTATCATTATTGCGATGAGTAAACATCTAACTATTTTAAATTTAGGTGAAACTTTAGCAATTGGATTGGGACAAAATGTTGCTTTAACACGTGCAATTGCTTTGATTATATCCATGGTTATGGCAGGTATTGCCGTAGCAATGGTGGGTCAAATAGCATTTGTAGGACTAATGGTTCCACATATTGTACGTTATTTAGTTGGTACAGACTACGCTCGTGTTCTGCCATTAACTGCTGTTATTGGCGGATTATTGCTACTCGTTGCTGATACGGTAGCGCGCATGTTAGGTGAAGCTCCAGTAGGTGCAATCATTTCATTTATTGGCGTACCTTACTTCTTGTATTTGGTTAAACGAGGAGGACGCTTTTCATGATAGACCCAAAATTAAGATATAAACAGTTCATTACCATGATTATTCTTATAATATTGGTGGTATTTGCATGTGCTTGGAGTATGACTTCAGGTGAATATAAGATGTCTATAGGTACTTTTTTTAAAACGCTTATAGGTCAAGGTGAATATACCGACACACTCATACTTATGGAATTTAGATTTCCGAGAATGGTTATTACTATTTTAGCTGGTGCTGCTTTAGCAATGAGCGGAGCTATCATACAAAGTGTAACTAAAAACCCTTTAGCGGAACCTGGTATTTTAGGTATAAATGCAGGAAGTGGGTTTGCTATAGCACTATTTATTGTAGTTGGTCAAGTGAATGCAGATAATTTTGTATATGTATTACCAATTATAAGTATGATCGGTGGTATACTGACTGCGCTAGTTATTTTTTCATTTAGTTATAATAAAGGAGAAGGTATCACACCAGCAAGTATGGTGTTAGTAGGCGTGGGTATGGCTACTGCTTTAAGTGGTGGGTCCTTGACGTTAATGTCAACATTTGACGAAGATCAATCAGAGTTTATTGCTTCATGGCTTGCGGGTAATATTTGGGGCGATGAATGGGCGTTTGTAATTGCCTTTTTACCTTGGGTCATTGTACTGATACCGTTTTTATTATTAAAAGCGAATGTTTTAAATTTATTAAATACGCATCAACATATTGCTCAAGGTGTAGGTGTGAAAATTGGTAGAGAACGAATTGTATTATTGTTAATAGCAGTAGTTCTGTCGTCAGCTGCAGTATCCGTGGCAGGAGCTATTGGTTTTATAGGTTTGTTAGGTCCACATATTGCTAAATCAATTGTTGGTCCGAGACATCAAATGTTTCTACCAATTTCCATATTTATTGGTGCCTTTTTACTTGTGTTGGCAGACACTGTCGGACAAGTGATATTACAGCCTTCTGGTATGCCAGCTGGTATTGTTGTATCAATCATAGGCGCACCTTATTTTTTATATTTAATGTATAAAACAAAATCAGTTTAAATATGAAAATAGAAATCATTAAATGTTTGTGTGTAATAAATAAGTATGCAATAAAATTTCGTTATAACTAGATAGTCATTTAAGAAAAACTTTACAGATGGGCGGGTTTTAGAATCAATTTTGAAAAAGATTGATTGAGAACCCGCTCTTTTTTTTAAATAAACCCTTTGAGTTGTTAGCGTTTACATTTGTGTGTAGGGTATACTATAAGTGAATAGTGAAAACAGGAGGTCCTCAATATGAAAAAGCTCATTAAAGATAAAACACAATTTTTACCAGATATGTTAGATGGTCTTTCGATTTCAAATAAAAATGTCGAAGTAATTGCTGATACGGTGGTTGTACGTAAACATAAAAAAGAAAAAGGCGTAGCGATTGTATCTGGTGGTGGCAGTGGTCATGAGCCTGCACATGCAGGTTACGTAGCGCAAGGTATGTTAGATGCTGCAGTGTGTGGTGAGGTATTTACATCTCCAACGCCAGATAAAATTTTAAGTGCGATTAAAGCTGTGGACAATGGAGATGGTGTACTGCTTGTTGTAAAAAACTATGCAGGTGATGTCATGAATTTTGAAATGGCACAAGAAATGGCAGAAATGGAAGATATCCAAGTAGAAACCGTTGTGGTCAAAGACGATGTTGCTGTTAGTGATGAAGCGCAACGTAGAGGTGTTGCTGGTACAGTATTTGTGCATAAAATAGCTGGATATTTAGCAGAAAACGGAGCCTCACTATCGCAAATTAAAGAAAAATTAAATGAATTATTACCAACTATCAAATCAATAGGTATGGCTTTAACGCCACCATTGGTTCCAACAACAGGTCAATATGGCTTTGATATAGATGATGAATCTATGGAGATTGGTATCGGCATACATGGTGAAAAAGGTCTCTCACGCCAAAAAGTTGAAAGTGTAGATTTAGTCGTTGAACGATTGATTGCCGAATTATTGAAAGAGGTAGATGATGAACGACTTATTGTGATGATAAACGGTATGGGAGCTACACCTTTATCTGAACTAAATATTGCAACTAAATACGTGGCACAACAACTCGAAGATAAACAAAAAGATGTGAAATTATGGTTAGTTGGAGACTATATGACTTCATTAGATATGGAAGGTTTATCAATAACATTTTTACCATATACGGAACAAGTTTATGAAGCATTGATTGCACCGACAAGTAGCCCGTACTTTAATGCTTAAATAAAAAATATAGGTTAGGAAGTGAAGCGGAATGAATGTGTCAGAGTTAAAAGAGAGATTGCTTAATTTAGTTGATGTCTTTGAAGAGAAAGAATCATTATTAACAGAATTAGATAGAGCAATTGGTGACGGTGATCATGGCGTAAATATGTTAAGAGGGTTTAAAGCCTTGCCCGACCAGCTAGATGATAGCTCTGTGTCTGCATTATTAAAATCTACTGGTATGACTTTAATGTCTAATATTGGTGGTGCTTCTGGTCCACTTTATGGATTTAGTTTTGTGAAAATGTCTCAAGTTGTTGGTGATGAAATTGATAAAGAGAATTTAAAAACAATGCTTAACACATTTTCGGAGGCAGTTGCGCAACGTGGGAAAGTAGAGTTAAATGAAAAGACAATGTATGACGTTATTGAACGTACCAACAAAGCGATAAATAATGGTGAAACTTTATCATTTGAAGATTTACAATCTTTGGCAGAAGCAACTAAGGATATAGAAGCAACGAAAGGTAGAGCAGCCTATTTTAAAGAAGCGTCAAAAGGGCATGTGGACCCGGGTGCACAAAGCAGTGTATATATTTTAAACGCATTAATAGGAGCTGATTAATATGACACAAATTATTATTGTAAGCCATAGTAAAGAGATAGCAGATGGTACAAAAGCTTTGGTAAATCAAATGGTAGGAGAGAATATTAAGATTACAGCACAAGGTGGTGTGCATGGTGAAATTGGCACATCATATGATGATATCCAAACAATGGTGAATCAAGTAGATGACGACGCATTATGTTTTTATGACATAGGTTCTGCTGAAATGAATACAGATTTAGCGATTGAGATGTATGAGGGAGAGCATCGTTTAGAAAAAATAGATGCCCCTATTGTTGAAGGTACTTTTACTGCAGCAGTAAATCTTTCTGTAGGAAAGACTATAGATGAAGTGTTAGATGAGTTGAATACGAAATTTGGCTAAGTCAACGTATTAATCAATGATCTCTTTCAAGTAGTTATAATGATATATATAGCGTATGTCGTTCTAACTGCTTCAATTAACTTGACAAAAATATTCTTTTTTATATGAATATATAATTAAGATATGGTAAAATGAGACTTAACTGTTAAAGAAATCTGGATATCTAGGAGGACATTGCAATGAAAGAATTGATACAAAAGCATGTCTTAAACGGCGAATTTGAATCAGTATACCGTCTTATGTCCCAGACAGATTTTATGGAATTTGAAGAAGCTTATATCTCAAGCGCTCATGAAGTGGAAAGTATCATGTTTTATACATGTATTTTAGATATGATGAAAACTGAAGAAACAGCAGAAATGCATGACTTAGCTTTTCTACTACTCGTTTATCCATTAAGTGAACTACAAGGTGCTTTAGATTCTGCATATTATCATGCAGAATCATCCATAAAACTTACTGACGGCAAAGAAGTAAAAAGCTTATTACAGATGTTGTTATTACATGCAGTTCCTGAACCAGTCATTTCTGATAAAAAAGCATTAGAGATTTCTCGTCAAATACTTAAACTAGATCCAACAAATAGCGTTGCGCGTAATGTACTAAAAGAAACAGCAAAACGTTTAGATAATGTTGTCGTTGATTTCAATGAACTTAATCGTTTTAAAAATGCACATTAACTTGAGTAAGTGACAGTTAAATCATAGAATAGTGTTTAATTCTGATGTGAAAACAATTGTATATGAAAATGACTTTTTGAGGCTGAGACAAATTGATTGTCTCAGCCTTTTTCATGAGCATAGCTCAGGTATTTATTTTAAATCAGTAATGTTTCTGCTTCGTTTTTCTTTGTTTTATTGTTATAACATTAATGAAAATAAGACTTAAATTTATTTTTTATATTTGTTTGGTACATTAGATGATGAAGCAATGAAAATTTTTTCAAAAAATTTTTCATTATAATTTTTGAATTATTATGAAATTTAGAAATGTATAAATTTGCAAAAAGTTATTGGAATTTATTCATATTTATAGTGTATCTTGGAATTGACGATTTATTTTTAAAAGATAAAATGAATGATTAAAAAGAAATATATTGCTTAACTATTATGTTTAATTTTAATGAATTGTGCAAATCTTAATTTTCTCATGTTGCAAATTACAGTCAGTACGTTATAATTACAAAATGTGTTAACTATGAGGAGGTTATTTATCACATGGGGTTGAATAAAGAAGCTATAAAAATTGGTTTCGCTTACGTCGGTATCGTAGTAGGTGCTGGCTTTTCAACAGGACAGGAAGTTATGCAATTCTTCTCGCCATATGGCTTATGGTCATATATTGGTGTTTTACTTTCTGGGCTAATTTTAGGATTTATTGGTAGACAAGTTGCGAAAATTGGTACTGCGTTTGACGCACAAAACCATGAATCAACTTTGGACTACTTATTTGGAAATGCGTTCAGTAAAATCGTAGATTACTTACTAATCTTTTTCTTATTTGGTATTTCAGTTACTATGATTGCTGGAGCAGGATCAACATTTCAAGAAAGTTTCGGTGTACCAACGTGGTTAGGTGCATTGATAATGGTAATTGCAATATATATCACACTATTGATGGACTTTAATAAAATCGTACGAGCTTTAGGTATTGTTACGCCATTCTTAATTATATTAGTAGTTATTATTGCTGCTTACTATCTTTTCAATGGTAGTATTTCATTAGGTAAAGTTAACGAAACTGTACCAAGTGACAGCTTATGGTTAGGTATACTTAAAGGTATTAACTATGGTGGTCTTGCATTTGCGGTAGGATTCAGTACTATTGTCGCTATAGGCGGCGATGCTTCAAGACGTCGTGTTTCAGGCGCTGGTGCGCTATTTGGTGGTATTATTTATACCGTGTTATTAGCGTTAATTAACTTTGCATTACAGTCTGAATTTCCAAAAATCAAAGATGCAGATATTCCGATGTTAACATTAGCAAATGCAATTAATCCTTGGATAGCACTAGTGTTATCAGTAATTATGTTAGCAGTAATGTATAATACAATTCTTGGTTTAATGTATTCATTTGCAGCGAGATTTACAGAACCGTATAGTAAAAAATATCATATCTTTATCATAGTTATGGTACTTGTG
This sequence comes from Staphylococcus sp. 11-B-312, assembly GCF_016743055.1. NCBI lineage: Bacteria > Bacillati > Bacillota > Bacilli > Caryophanales > Staphylococcaceae > Staphylococcus > Staphylococcus sp. 11-B-312. The sequence continues at coordinate 2,259,721 of NZ_CP068241.1, read as the reverse complement.
GCTTATGGTTTAAGCTTTGTAGGTTTCGCAGGTTTAATCAACTATTTATATCCAATAATGGGATATGTTGGTCTTATTGTTGTTATTGGAGTACTTATTAAGTATTACAGTAGAAAACGACAAAACAAGAAATTTATTGCTTAACTTTTAAAAGTGAAAAATTGTAAATTGATATATGATATAACTCAGCTTGCTAACGTATGCAAGCTGAGTTTTCTAGTTTATTATCCTTGTAATACTATTGTGAATTTATTTATTATGGTACAATGCTTCCGAAAGGAAAGGTAATCTATGAAGAAAAAACATAAATGGACCCTTATCACAACGTTTATCATAGTCACGGTTGTAGTAGTTATGGCAGTACTTTTAAAACTACAGTATGATAGACAAAACTCGAGTAGAGTAAACGAAAAAGTTCAAATTAATAATAAAAATGTGAATGCTTTTACAAATATCACATATGGAAAAGGGGCACCCAATAGTCGACTTGATATATTAACGCCAAATGAATTAGACCAAGATAACAAACTTCCAGTCATCTTTTGGATGCATGGCGGAGGATTTATTGCGGGAGATAAACAATATAAAAACCCATTATTATCTAAAATTGCTGAACAAGGATATATTGTGGTGAATATTAATTATGCACTTGCACCAGATTTTAAATATCCTACCCAGTTACAACAGATTGATCAAGCGGTAAGTTTTATTAAGAGAAATAAACATGAGTTACCAATTGATTTCAATCAAGTTATTTTTGGCGGTGATTCTGCAGGTGCGCAGTTATCAAGCCAATATACAGCAATACAAACGAATAAATCTTTAAGAGAGGATATGAACTTTAAGCAACAATTTGAAGCAGATCAGCTTAAAGCAGCTATCTTTTTTGGTGGCTTTTATGACATGAAGACAGTTAGAGCGACAGAATTCCCAAGAATTCAGCTCTTTATGGAAAGCTATACTGGAAAACGAGATTGGGAACAACAATTTAAGTATATAAGTGAGATGTCTACCATCAATCAAGTTACAGAAGATTATCCGCCAACATTTTTATCAGTGGGCGATGCCGACCCATTTTATAGTCAGAATATTGAATTCTATAAAAAATTAAAGTCAACAGACGTACCGGTGGATACATTATTTTATGACGGTTCTCATAAGTTGAGACATCAGTATCAATTTCATATGGAATTGCCAGAATCACAGCAAAATATGAAAGACGTCTTAAGGTTTTTAAGCAGAAATACAACTTCTTCAGGCGTTGAAACGGAATATCAATCTGAAGAAGCGAATCCAAATGGAGTTGAATTAAACCCATATTAGATATCGATGATGTAACTATGTTTGATTTAAATAACATCAATGTTTTAAGGAAATAAAAAAACACTTTCGTTGAATGCAAATGAGATGTATTCATACGGAAGTGTTTTTTATTAATAATGTATATACTCGATTTAATTTAGTCGTTCTTTTGACTAAACGATTGAAATTGAAATAGTAGGATATACAGAACATATGGAAGTGATAACCTAATGGTGTAAGCAAGCTAGGTTTGGTTGGTATCTTCTACACTTCAATAATGGTTTAATTGTTAAAATATAGATGAAGACGAAGTTGTCATTTGGATATTTATCCAAAAACGATTAAACTGCAAATAAGGAACTATTTACTAATTTATTACATTAAAATCATTAAATTAGTAATTTTGCCATGATATATTTATTATAATATCGATGATCAATAAACAATTTATCTTTAAGTTCTCCTTCGACTTGATAGTTTGCACTTTTAAATAAATCAACAGCGGTCGTATTTTCGGGAACTACTTCAACTTCAATACGGTGAATGTCATGGTTTAAGCACCAAGCTTCTATGGAATTAATTAATGATTGTCCTAATCCTTTTTCACGATAATGCCTTATAACTCCCATAGAAAAGTGTGCTTCATGTCGTGTACGTTCGAAACTTTCGGTAGTGACAATTGCAAATCCTACGAGTTCGCCATTGATTTCTGCAATATAAATTGCATTAGAAGGAGAAGTTATATAATGTTCTAAGGTTGCAATAGCATCCGTATTAGAGGGCGCATACTCACCAGGATTGTATATCAAATAATCAGATTCATCATAGATTGTACTTAATAGTTTTATAAAAGGTTCTATATCGTTGATACCAATTTCTCGAATTTGATGAACCATATATGTCCACTCCTCATTTCTAATTTTTAAAACTCAGTTATAGTATAACTTAACATCATTAACATGAATTTACTAGGGAATATTTAAAACAAGAAAAATATATGATAAAGGATGTCGTATAATGAAACCAAATATATTGCTTGCGGGTGTTACAGGTTATATAGGAAAATATCTAATTGAATCCATTAAAGATGAAGGAATCTTATATACATTGTCTAAGTATCCAAAAGAAAAAGAATATCAAGAAATTATTTGGCTTGAAAAAGATATTTATAACTATAATGATGTTTTAACTGCTATGGACGGTATAGATATTGCAATATTTTATTTAGATCCAACCAAGCATTCTGCTAAGCTGACGCATGCAACTGCTAGAGATATCAATTTGATAGCTGCAGATAATTTTGGGAGAGCTGCTGCCAAACAAGGTGTGAGTAAGATAATATATATTAGTGGTAGTCGCTTCGATGTTGAAACGAAGCAGCGTTTATCAGCATACGGTACTGAAGTAGAAGAAACGACGGCAGAAGTCGCCCGCCCTCACGTAGCAGTTGAGTTACAGACTTCGAAATATGATGATGTCAGAAGTGCGTTAAGTATACAACTACCGATGAATTGGACATTAAGCCAAATGGTAACATATTATTTTAAGTGGCTAGATGAAACGAAAGGAACATTGTTGCATACAGCAAAACAAGGGGATAATTTCATTGTGTACATGAAAAACAAACGCAAACCTATACTAGTACTACGCAAAGAGAACACTGAAAAAGACATCATTACGTTGCATCTTGTGAGTGGTAGAATTGTAAAACCTAATTTAAAAAAGCAAGGGAAATTAGAATTTCGCAAATTAAAAGACACACAACAAGTCATCGTTCATTTGTTTGATTATATTCCTAAATTAACTTGGCCTGTTTATTACTTAATGCAATCACCTTTCCAAGATTTAATGATGCGAGGATTTGAAATTGATTGCCGCATTAAACATTACCAAGGTCGAATTAACTCCGGGGAAAATATAAAATATACAAAATAATTGAGGTGAGCTTATGGAAATTTTATTAGTGGAAGATGATATGACTTTATTTAAGGAACTTAGTGAAGAGTTGGAACAGTGGGACTTTAATGTTAATGGTATCGATGATTTTAATCTTGTAATAGAGAAGTTTAAAGCGGTTGATCCGGCAATAGTTATTATGGATGTTAAGCTACCCAAATATGATGGGTTTTACTGGACGAGAAAGATTCGCGAAATATCAAACACACCAATTTTATTTTTATCTTCAAGAGATAATCCAATGGATCAGGTAATGAGCATGGAATTAGGCGCAGATGACTATGTTCAAAAACCATTTAATACAAACATTTTAATTGCTAAACTACAAGCGATTTATAGACGCGTTTATCAATTTAGTATAGATGAGAAAAGAGTCATAACTTGGCAACAAGCGACACTCGACCTTACTAAGGATAGTATTAATAAAGACGATCAAGTCATATATTTATCTAAAACAGAAATGATTATTTTAGAGATGTTAGTGAAAAAACAAGATACGATTGTTACTAGAGATACATTAATAACTGCACTTTGGGATGATGAAGCATTTGTCAGCGATAATACATTAACAGTCAATGTGAATCGGTTAAGAAAAAAGCTTGCAGATATTAATATGAAAGATGCAATTGAAACGAAAATCGGTAAGGGATATATGGCTCATGGATAGTATGAAATGGGTATGGTTATTCCTGCGTTCACGTAAAAACTGGATATTTTGGTTGCTTGTTTTACAATTCATCTTTTTAGGTATTGCTTTTTTAGATTATGATTTAAATGTAAATAGTGTTTTATATATAATTATTTTAAATATAGGGTTAAGCTGTATTTTCTTATTATTTACATATTTAAAAGAAGTTAAGTTTTATAAGCACTTAGATGATAATATAGAACCCGAAGCGTTAAAGCATAAATCATTGGCCGATACGCCGTTCCAAGAAGAAATGTTAGCATATTTATATCATCAAATTACGACACAAAAAAGTTTAGTGACTAAGCAAAAACAACAAATCAAATCTACGGAAGCTGCGTTAACAGATTTTGTGCATGATATTAAGACGCCTGTCACTGCTTTAAAATTATTAATTGAAAAAGAAAGCGATGATAATAGAAGACGTGCACTCTTATTTGAATGGACACGTATCAATGACATGCTAGATAAACATCTATTTCTGACTCGATTAGAGTCGCAAAATAAAGATATGTATTATGAAAATGTTTACTTAAAACGTTTAGTTATAGACGAAATACAAATCACTAGATATATTAGCCAAGCGAAAGGTATAGATTTTGAACTTGAATTTGATGACAATTATAAAGTATATACAGATACGAAATGGTGTCGCATGATGATAAGACAAATTCTTTCCAATGCTGTTAAATACAGTGAAAACAGCACGATTCATGTAAGCGGCAAACTACTCGAAAACCATGTGACGTTGGAAATTAAGGATGAAGGTAGAGGAATCAGCAAAAAAGATTTGCCGAGAATTTTTGATAAAGGTTTTACTTCAACGGAAAATCGTAATGAAACGACATCTTCTGGAATTGGTTTATATTTGGTGAAAAATGTAAAAGAGAAATTAGGGATAACTGTTCATATCAATTCTGAAGTTAATAATGGAACGAAAGTGCAATTTGTTTTTCCAAACCAAAATGAAATAGTTAGCATGTTATCTGATTATTGATATTGCTCATGTACATTGTATAAAAAACTCTATAACCATTAAAAAAGCGACGTTTGACGCATAAATGATGCGATGAACGATAAGAAGGCAATTTCTAATTTTATGGAGAAATTGTCTTTTTTTATTATCAACCTTTGATGCAATTAAAATAAAACATATCTACATTTAACTTTATTTAGGATGAAATAGAGCGCAGAATAAAATTTTTGATAGTATCTACAAATTCAAAAAATCAACTTTCTTTTGAACTAATTGTATCTAATTTAAGTTTGATATATAGAAAAATAATTGTTGCTTAAAAATAGTAATTATGCAAATATTGCTATTGTGTGTTTTGATATATGAATTTATAGATTTTAAAATCATTTTTGAAAAATTATAAATTTCGCAGATCAATATACACAAAATTATTAATTTAACGAAAATGTAATGTTAAGAATTTGTAAATTTAATTGTAGGATTGTTAAAATTGTGCTATTTTCAAATAAGGACAAATCAACATTTGTGAGATTTTTTAAACCTAGTAAGCAAAAACTCATTTACATAATTTTAATAAAATTAAAACAGTAATGGGTCTATTGTAAATCTTGCCAATCTTAATTTGTCTAGAAAAGAATGTAATTTTTTAAATTTATTGAAGGTGATTATATTGGTCACTGTAAATGGAGGATTTTTTGAATGTTTAACAAGAAAAAAGATAAGTTCATGGTGAAACTTGAAGAAATGGTTTTCAACTTAGACCGTGCAGCAATTGAATTTGGTAAAATGGATTTTAATACACACTTAGACCTTAAAGCATACTCAGATAATATTAAAACTTACGAATCACATGGTGACGAGCTCATGCATCAAGTGATTTCGGATTTGAACCAAACATTCATTACACCTATTGAACGTGAGGATATCCTCTCTTTATGTAACGCTATTGATGATGTTTTAGATGCAATAGAAGAAACATCAGCAATGTTTGAAATGTACTCTATAGAATATACCGATGAATATATGGCTGAATTTGTTGATAATATCCAAAAAGCTATTGCTGAAATGAAATTAGCAGTAGGCTTACTTGTCGATAAAAAATTATCTCACATGCGCATTCATTCTATTAATATTAAAGAATTTGAAACTAACTGTGATGGTATATTACGTCAGTCAATTAAACATATTTTTAACAGTGAAACTGATCCTATCACGCTTATTAAAATCAAAGAGATTTATGAAAGTTTAGAAGAAATTGCCGATAAATGTCAAGCTGTAGCGAATAACTTTGAAACAATAATAATGAAAAATAGCTAAGGAGTCCTAACTTATGGAATATATTTTGATTATCACAGTAGCTATCGTTATTTTTTCTTTGATATTTGACTTTATCAATGGTTTCCATGATACAGCCAATGCCGTCGCTACTGCTGTTTCAACACGTGCATTAACTCCTAGAACTGCGATTATTTTGGCGTCAGTTATGAACTTTATTGGTGCGTTAACATTTACTGGAGTTGCAAGTACGATAACAAAAGATATTGTAGACCCATTTAAATTAGAAAATGGTCTAGTTGTGGTTTTAGCTGCTATTATGGCAGCAATTATTTGGAATTTAGTAACTTGGTTTTTTGGAATACCTAGTTCTTCTTCACATGCATTAATTGGATCAATTGCTGGTGCAGCAATTGCTTCTCAAGGTACATTTGCTGTACTACATTATCAAGGCTTTACAAAAATAATCATAGTATTACTTTTATCACCAGTTATTGCGTTTTGTGTTGGTTTTATTATGTATTCAATTGTTAAAGTAGTTTTCAAAAATGCAAATCTAACGAAAACGAATCGTAACTTTAGATTTTTCCAAATTTTCACAGCTTCATTACAATCATTTTCACATGGTACAAATGATGCACAAAAATCAATGGGGATTATTACTTTAGCACTCATAGTTGCGAATATCCAAACAGGTACAAGCACTGAGCCTCAATTATGGGTTAAGATTGCCTGTGCTACTGCAATGGGGTTGGGTACAGCTGTTGGTGGTTGGAAAATTATCAAAACAGTTGGTGGAAATATAATGAAAATACGTCCAGCTAATGGTGCAGCAGCGGATTTATCTTCTGCTTTAACTATTTTTGTTGCGTCATCACTACATTTCCCACTTTCAACGACACATGTTGTGTCTTCATCTATATTAGGTGTGGGTTCTTCTAACCGCATTAAAGGTGTGAAATGGAATACAGCACAACGTATGATTGTGACTTGGGTAATTACATTGCCTATTTCAGCATTATTAGCTGCTTTAATATATTTTGTAATTAATATTGTTTTATAAATATTAACAAAAATGAGTAATAAATAGCTGAATGACTTTAAAATAAATACAAGATAAAGATTCTATGACATAAATACTAGAAAAACAGCACTCGGATGATTCAATTCATCTGAGTGCTTCTTTGTTTTATGCCATAATTCGTATTGTTGGTTCGTATTCTTAGGAACGGAGCTTCAACCTGTAGTCTTCAGCTTGTCCTGTTCCTTCAAGCATCTCGTCAAAATATAATGTACACATATATAATTTTATATTGAAATACTTAAAAAAAGCACTTACGTATATTTAATAAACACTACTATACTAAATTATCAAGATGCTATATCGTATCATCCTAAAATATTTTATACTACCAACATAATAGGGACTTTATTGGTAGTAGGTAGTGTTTTTGTGTGTGCATTTCTGTGCGCTGCCTTTGCTTGTAGTGTTCGACTAATGCTATGTAGTTGTCATAAATGATTGTCGAGATTAAAATATATATAAATAAAGTAAGTAAACAAAATAAAGCGTCAATTTCTATAAAAACCTTATAGAAATTGACGCTTATTTATTAATGTTAGAGGTTTAAGATGCTTCCTCTTTTTAATGAATGTAATTATAGCTAGAAACAGTAGATGCTGGAATTGTACGATAATCTACTGTACCTGGAGGTGTATTATAATTCATTTCTGATATTAAAATACTGCCATCAGGATTTACTTGCTCAACATATGCAACGTGACCAATTGGACCTTCGTAATTTTGCATGATAGAACCAGCAGTTGGCGTGTTGTTTACTGTGTAGCCGTCTGCTGCAGCATTGTTAGCCCAGTGATCAGCATTCCACCAATATGTACTAATTGGTTGTCCAGTTTCTGCTCTACGGTTAAATACATGCCATGTACATTGACCCCAATCATATAAATTAGCGTCACTAGCAGAATTATTACCAGTAGAAGGCGATTGTGTAGCAGTGTTACCAGAACCACCTGAACCACCAACACTTGATCCATTTGGAATCTTAAGTGATTGACCAGGTTGGATTAAATAACCATTTAGATTGTTCGCTGACATTAATGCATCAACTGAAACACCATAATTGTTAGCAATGATATTTAATGATTCACCAGATTTAACTGTATGTGAAGAACCACCTGATGTTTGTGAAGAAGCGTTTGAACTTGAGCTTTGACCACTTCCACCAATTTCGATAACTTGTCCCGGAAATACCATGTTGTTATCGAGGTTATTGTTTTGTTTAATCTCATCTACTGAAACACCATATTGTTCTGAGATTGTCCATAGTGACTCACCTGATTGTACTGTATGCTGTGTTGATGCTTCAGCTTCATGGTTAGCAATAAATGCTGCTGCACCTGAAGCAGCAGTGACTGCAAATGCAAACTTTTTCAAAAGAACTCCTCCTCACACCTATATAAATAACTCATTTTAAATTAAATATATCTGTTTGATTTTCTTTAATTGAATTCATGTTACATACTAACAAAAATTAGGTGACTTGTGTCTATTGTTATAGAGATGTAACATTATTAACATTTTAGAACATTGAGATGTAAACCTAATAAATACTTTTGTTATGGACTTTAAACGAAATTTTGGTTTTGAAATTCATTTAAAAATTTATGACTTTGTAACATTAGAAAACGTGTGGAATTCAATTAACGTTAACATCTTTTTGGAATTGATAGTTAAAATGTTTGATTTTAGGTGGAATAGTGAAAATGAAAGTAATGTATTTTATATAAACAAAACTTTAACAACATTTAAGCACATTAATCAGATATGTTGAGGAATACATTCTAATTAATGTGTAAGATGTTATAACATCTAAGGAGTGAAATGATTGGCTGAATCAACACAACAAATTAATCAAAAACAATCTAAATCAAAGCAGGATAAATCCAATTCTCATGCGTATGGTAAAGTATGGTTATTCTTTATTTATTATTGGATTATTTTTGGCATTGGTTGCTATTTGGGGCAGTTTTTACCCATGGAATGGAGAAAACCACTCTCTATCGTCTTGCTAGTTTTAGTTTTATTTACAGTTTTAACGAATCGTGCACGTAAATATGGATTGGTAATTTCACATATATATGCAATTATTGTCGGTTTATTGTCCTATGCTACATTTACAGCTTATTTGCAAAATTTAGGACCAGAAGTGTTTTATAAGAATGTGTTACTAGCAATAGGTGCTTTTATCGCATTTGGTTTAATTGGCTATTTCATTGTCGATAACGCTTCAGGAATGGGTAAATACTTATTTGTAACATTAGTGGCTCTGATTGTTGCTGGAATTATTGGTATGTTTGTGCATAATCCAATTTTCCATACAATCATTACAGTAGTAGGCTTACTATTATTCTTATTATATACAATATATGATTTTAATCGTATGAAACGTGGTCAGTATTCTCCACGAGAAATGGGATTCAACCTATTTATCAATTTATTACACATTATTAAATATGTACTAAGACTTGCGAATAAATTTAAAAAGTAAATATTAGATTTAAAATTAAAAAATATGAGTTATAAATTCTAATAGAAGCGAGAGCCGTAACTGGATTTTTACAGAAATTCAGTTACGGTTTTTTAGATTATTATTTTGCTTTTAATTTTTATTTGTCTAGTATCTTAAAATGATCATTACACAATATTCAGCTAATATAAGATTTACATGCAACGATGACTTTAATTTATGATTACATAATAATGTTATATAACAACTTATTTTATCAATAATAAAATATAAAAAAGTTAGAATTAAGGACGATGAATGAAAAAATATGTTGACAAATTAAATTATTATATTCAAAATTATGTAATGGTAAAACATGTACTTTGAAACTAAAACAGTGAATGTTCTATTTTCAAAAGATGAAAATATAAAAGAAATAATCAATTTTATAAAAATGATTTTATATGTATGGTGTATAACAGAATATGAGAGAGGTTGGAATATGGAAGTACAGTGTTTAAATATTATTTCTAATAATTTTTACCCTACTAAACGTGTAACAGATGGCATACTAGTATTACTGCCAATAAAAGGAGTATTAGAAATTCAACAATTTACAGCTAATATAAAAGTTGAAACGGAATTGTTAATCGTAAACCATACAGAAATTTTTAGCATTAAACGCAATGAAGCAACCATTTTATTATATATAGCGAGTGATTGGTTTTTAGAACGAGGTTATCCTTTTTTTGATTATCAATACGCCTCTAAGTTGATTCAGTCTACAGCACAATTAACTAAATCCTTAATTGAGCTGACGAAACACTATTTGAACGATACTTTAAGTTATGATATTTATGAAAATTACATGGTCAAAATTGTTGAAATTATTGCTAATGAAGCTAAAGTAGATTCGGATTATTTATCCCAACAAACTGATCACGCATACTTTGGTATTACTGGAGAAATACTTGATTATGTAAATCGTAATTTGAAGCAACCATTAACATTAAAGTCAATTGCTGACCATATATTTATTTCACAATCAAATATATCTAGTCAATTTTATAGTAAGCTAGATATGAATTTTAAAACTTATGTGGATACATTAAAATTGGCGGCATCTATGAAAGAGCTATTGGATAGTCAACATACCATTGGAGAAATATCTGATTTATACGGTTTTAGTAGTGCAGCACTTTACAGTAAAAAATTCAAACAATATTACGGTTACACACCTAATCAATATCGTAAACTCTCAAAATACAATAAGTATTTATATTTTCCTTATGAAACATTGAATGACACATTTAAAGATCAAGTAAAGGCTCAACTTACTGCAAAATTAGAAGATAGTTATGTACAAAACAATGAAATTAGTATTTGTACTGATCATTTTTTGGATAATCGTAATTCATCCATGATTATTCAAATTTACACAATAGCAGAGTTATACCAATTGTATACTGATTCTAAAATGAGTTATTTGTTTGAAAATGAGGAACAGATTTATATTTATTGCAATATCAACGTAAAAGATATTCAACAATACATTTCTGAACAAAAAACATATAAAGCTTTTGACTTTATCATATCAAACAATGCTAATTTGGTACTTCAAATCTACGAAAGTCAAGATGTTGAAATATATTTGAATCAGATTTGCAAACCCTACGCGGCTTATTTGCAAACTAGCACAAACTTAAACAGAGATTTATTAAAAAAGATAAGCTATTGTTTTGATTTAAGTACAATGTCAATAAAAGAGATATACCGGAACATTATCAAAATTAAACAATTTAGAGAGAATGTAAAATTTGGTATTGATATTACTCGTTTATTTAATGAACCAGATGCTTTTAAAATGATGGAAGTACAATTAAAGAGAATTGGTTTTGATTACTATTTTGTAGATAATCAAAAGTTATCGGTGCCATATTTTAATGAATCACATGAAATGCTGTTGACGAAAGAAATTTTTAAATTTAATTATATAAGGAAAATCATGGCAGAAATGTGTTTGGAGGATAGGTATTATTTTTTATTAAATGTAAGAAATAATTTTTTATTGCATGACGAGTCAATGAATATTATTGAAAGTCCGCCATTGTTAGTCGGTGTGTTTAAAAGAATATTAAAGCATTTTTCGGGTATAGGTGTAGATTTGATACAGCAAATGAACGGTAATGAGGCGTTATACTTATATGATAAAAGTGGTTTCCGTACATTGGTAGGAACTATGTTTCATCGTTTAATAGAAAAAACACGTTATAAAGTTTATGAACATGATTTTTATACTATTATTGATCAAGAGGATAAAATTAGCGTTTATATCAGTGATTGGCAAATTATGGAAAATGAATTTTCAAAGCACTATACAACAAAAATGTCGGTTAATATCAATTTCAAAGATTTGAAGTTAAGAAAAAAATATTTGATTTTTAAAGAGACATATAATAATGCGCATGGAAATATCAATTGTGTGATACCTTGCAATTTGCGCGAGAAATATCAATGGTCTGATATATTTATAGAAAAAATTGAATCATATAATCAGCCACGCATAAATGTTTTCGAACATTCATTTAACGACAAATCTTTAAGCGTAGCAATTGATCATAATACTGTACACATTATTGATATTTATAAATAAATGCTTAATCCTAAATTATATAATTAATTTAACATGTTTTGTGATATTCAATTTACTGCTGTTCGTAATAATGACAAAGCTATAAAAATAAATGATAAAGACAGAGTTACTTTTTTAGAGATAATGAAATTGTATTGCTTACTAGCATTTGGAGGTGTAGCAACAATGAATGATGAAAAAAGGCGCAGTTATTAAAAATTTATAAAAAATATAATAAAGTAATGTCTTATATAGAAAGTAAATATAAACTAACAATGAATGACATTGCTATTTTGGAAATAATACAACAAAATTGTCAACAGCAAAACATGCTGATGCAGCCATTTTTAAAAATTGCGACGACTGAACTCGATTTGAGTCGAACAAAAGTGTTGGCATCAATTCGACGATTAATTAACCAAGATCGTGTAAGCAAATTACGTTCGACAAAAGATGAGAGAAAAGTTTATTTATCGATGACTGAAGAAAATGATAGGAAGTATCACACTTTGTTAGATGAAATTGAAACACAGGTAGACTAAAATATTAAAAATTCATGTTTACATAATGACAATAAAGCTTTAATCAGTTACAAATATTAAATAGTATAATGATACTTCGTGACGAAAGTAGGACAGAAATTTAATTTTATTAAATAGATTTCGTCGTCTCCTCTAATAAGGATTACCTGAGCTTTAGCTCATGCATAAGAACCACTAACCCAACAAGTTGGAAAGTGGCATTAAAGATTACCTGAGCTTTAGCTCATGCATAAGAACCACTAACCCAATAAGTTGGGAAGTGGCAATAAGGATTACCTGAGCTTTAGCTCATGCATAAGAACCACTAACCCAACAAGTTGGGAAGTGCAATAAGGATTACCTGAGCTTTAGCTCATGCATAAGAACCACTAACCCAACAAGTTGGGAAGTGCAATAAGGATTACCTGAGCTTTAGCTCATGCATAAGAACCACTAACCCAACAAGTTGGGAAGTGCAATAAGGATTACCTGAGCTTTAGCTCATGCATAAGAACCACTAACCCAACAAGTTGGGAAGTGGTTCTTTATATGTTTTAAAATCTCTTTTAATATGTATTTAAGTACTCAAAGAAGCGGTTTTCATATCTTAAAATTACCGATGTATAATGTTAAAAGGGGCTAATTCATTCTATATGGATGATACTCTATGTGACAAACGATCAATGTTTGATACAAACTAATAAGTTGCCAAAGGGTATAGATATTTCGAGAGACGTAATAAAAAATACAAGCAAAGTAGTAGGTTAGTCTATGTGATATAATAAAAATATTGTATAATATGATGTACTGACATACGCATTTAATTAGAAAGTGAGATGACATTATGGGACGTAAGTGGAATAATATTAAAGAGAAAAAGGCCCAAAAAGATAAGAATACGAGTAGAATTTATGCTAAATTTGGTAAAGAAATTTATGTAGCGGCTAAATCTGGTGAGCCCGATCCAGTATCAAACCAAGCATTAAGGTTAACTCTAGAAAGAGCAAAAACATATTCTGTACCAAACCATATTATAGATAGAGCTATTGAAAAAGCTAAAGGTGGCGGCGAAGAAAATTATGATGAGTTGCGATATGAAGGGTTTGGCCCGAATGGCTCTATGATAATCGTAGATGCGCTTACTGATAATGTAAATAGAACTGCATCTGATGTTCGTGCTGCATTTGGTAAAAATGGAGGTAATATGGGAGTTTCTGGATCTGTTGCTTATATGTTTGAACACACTGCAGTATTTGGTGTTGAAGACAAGTCAGCGGATGATGTCTTGGAAAGCTTAATGGAACAAGAGATAGATGTTAAAGATGTCATTGATGAAGATGGTTTAACCATTGTATATGCTGAGCCTGATCAATTTGCCCAAGTGCAAGATGCATTACGTGCATCAGGTGTTGAAACATTTAAAGTAGCGGAATTTGAAATGTTACCACAGTCAGATATTGAGTTATCAGCAGAAGATCAGGAAACATTTGAACAATTAATTGATGCATTAGAAGAATTAGAAGATGTTCAGAATGTATTCCATAACGTGGATTTGAAATAGCATGAATAAAAATCAAGAAGTACAAAAATGGATTGACCAATTACAATTACATCCGCATCCAGAAGGTGGCTATTATAAAGAGACTATCAAAGCGGTACCGACTAGCTCAAATCAAAGATCGGCTTATTCGAGCATATACTTTCTTTTAACGCACGATAATATATCACATTTTCATCGAATAGATGCTGATGAAATCTGGTATTATCATGCAGGAGATTCTTTGACTGTTCACATGATATACCCTGATGGCAATTATCAAAAAGTAACAGTTGGCCCCAACATCGAAAGCGGTGATGTATTGCAACATGTTGTTCCAAAGGGCACAATTTTTGCATCGTCTATTGAAGGCTGTGCTGGTTATGCGCTTGTTGGTTGCATGTGTCATCCAGCATTTGAATTTAAACATTTTGAGTTATTGAGTAAAGAGTGGCTAAACGAAACATATCCAGCCTTAAAACACATTAATGATCGTTACGCTTTATCAATAATCGACATTAATAGTTAAATATAAAGGAAAACTCGTATTACTTTCTCGTTAAAACAGTTGTGAAAGTAATACGAGTTTTTTAAATATTATTTTGATGTACCAAAAACTTCATTAGCAATTTCAACAATATAAGCTAACTTTTTCCACTGTTCTTCTTCAGTTAATTTATTGCCTTCTTCAGTAGAAGCAAAGCCACATTGTGGACTTAGACAAATTTGTTCTAAATCTATATAGTTTTGTGCTTCTTTTATACGTTTTAAAATAGTGGTTTTATCTTCTAATTCACCATTTTTTGATGTGAATAATCCCAACACTGCAAATGAACGATCTTCTGGGAAAAATCTTAAAGGTTCGAAATCACCTGAGCGATTATCATCATATTCTAAGAAGAAACCATCTAATTGTTCTTTAAATAGATATGGAGCGATTGGTTCATAACCACCAGAAATAGCCCACGTAGATTGATAATTTCCACGACAAATATGTGTTGTGATCAATAAATCTTCTGGTAAACCACTGATTGCTTCATTGATAACTTTATAAGCGAGTTGACGTGCAACTTCTTTTTCAGATTCACTTCTATCACGCCCACGTGTGTTTTGTGTTCCTGATGTTAAATTTGCCCAATACACATCATCTAGTTGTATATAACGTGCACCGAGATCATAGAATTTTAGTAAACTATCGTGATAAGCTTTTGCTACATCATGCGCAAAATCATTGATATCAGGATAAATATCTTCGTTTAAAATATTAGGATGGAACAATTGATTTGGACTTGGAATAGAAACTTTTGCCGTTGCACGGCCATTTACCTTTTCATATAAAAATTTAAAGTGTTCAAAATGGGGATGATTTGGGTTAAATGTAACTTTATCAACCACCTTGACGTTGTGATTTCTAGTTTCTACACCTTCAAATGTTAAACCACGCTCTGATGTGTAACCTTCAACACCATCTAAGTTTTCTAAGAAATCAAAATGCCACCAACTTCTGCGGAATTCACCATCAGTAATACTATGTAAGCCAATTTCTAGTTGTTTATCTATGATGCGTTCAATTTCCTCATCTTCTATATTTTTTAATGTTTGAGCATTAATAACGTTATTTTGATAATCTTTACGTGCATCTTTTAAACGTTGTGGACGTAGTAAACTTCCTACGTGATCTGCTCTAAATGGTCTTTGTGACGTTGACATATGGCTATCTCCCTTTTTAAAGAATTTTCTGAAAAATATATTAAAAATTTAACAAACTTCTCAACAATTGTCAATTTCGCTTTTACACTATGAAATATAGTACAATAAACATAATTATTTACTCGCTATTAATTAAAAATTTAAATGTAACAAACATAAGATGACATGTAAGGTTCAGTTTTATATAATAATGACAAGGAGTTGGTGGCAGTGAAAGTAAAATATATTGATAAACGTCACTGGCGTCGCATCATTGACCGAGAATATACGGAAGTCAAAGTGAATAATAACAAATTTAAAGGTATTATTGGGTTAGTAACGATGAAAAAGGTACGTGAACCTCTAGAAGTATCGGTCGTAGGACAAAATATTGTTGTGGCTGATGATAACTATCAGTGGTTACAAATATTACCTGAAAAAAAACGTTATAGTATCACAGTGATGTTAGACGACAATGGCAATCCATTAGAATATTACTTTGACATAAATATTAAAAACGTTACGCAAAAAGGAAATGCACGTACGATTGATTTATGCTTGGACGTATTAGCATTACCTAATGGAGAATACGAACTTGTTGATGAAGACGATTTGTTACGCGCGTTAAACCAAGGCCAAATAACCAAGAAGCAATATCACGAAGCTTATATTATCGCGCATCAGTTAATGATTAAAATTGATACAGATTTTACAACTATGCAGAATAAAATTATGTATTGTTTCCATAAAATAAAACAAAAGTCGAAATCTCAAAAGCAATCCTCTTTTAATAAACATAAATTTAAAGGCAAAAAGCATAAAAACGTTGTGTACAATGAGGCTAAACATAAGCCAATAAAAAATTACAATAAGCATCATAATCATTCTAATCAAGATAATAGCAAATCACATCAAAGTAAGATAAAAGATTCTAATGCATCTCAATAATCTTGAAATTGTTATAAAAAATTCCCTATATTAGTCAAGCGTTAACCATGTTATAGTAAACACTGCGAGAATTGAAGCGTATTAAAAGTAATTTATTAGCGCAATGTAAATAAAAGTAAGGCCACCATAAATAAAGATATTTAGTATTTGTAAAAAATAGGGGGATAATTATGAAGATTGACGATTATCGCTTGTTAACTACATTAGATGAGACGAAAACGCTCAGAAAAGCAGCGGAAATTTTATACATCTCTCAACCAGCAGTAACACAACGATTAAAAGCGATAGAAAATGCATTTGGCGTCGACATATTCATTCGTACAAAAAAACAATTAATAACGACGACTGAAGGCATGATGATTATTGAACATGCACGTGATATGTTGAATAGAGAGCGTCTGTTTTTAGATAAGATGCAAGCACATATCGGTGAAGTAAATGGTACGATTTCTATTGGTTGTTCATCCTTAATAGGGCAAACGTTGTTGCCGGTAGTATTGAATTTGTATACACGACAATTTCCAAATGTAGAAATCCAAGTTCAAGTAGGGTCGAGTGAACAAATTAAAGCTAATCATAGAGATTACCATGTGATGATTATTCGTGGGAATAAAATGATGAATTTAAGCAACACGCATTTATTTAATGACGAACATTATTTTATACATCCTAAAAATCGTAATGATGAAGTAGAAAAGATGCCGTTTATCGAATTTCAGGCTGATCCTATATACATTAATCAAATTAAAGAATGGTATGGCAGCCAAATTGGTCAAGATTATCATGCGATGATTACGGTTGATCAAGTGGCGACATGTAAAGAAATGTTATTAAATGGCGTTGGCGTGACCATATTGCCGGAAATCATGATGAAACACTTAGATAGGGAACAGTTTGCGTTTCAACGCGTAGATATAGACGATAAACCGCTGATTCGTTCTACTTATTTGAGCTATGATCCAAGCATGTTACAGTTGCCGCAAGTTGATTCATTTATTAATTTAATAATGGAATACGTGGAATAACAATTTTAGATAATTGAATATTTTGGTTCATTGATAAATATAACTTTATGAAGAGTTATATGAATTTAATAGGAATAGAGGACGCTAAATGTTTAGTGAATTGTTACATATAAAAAATTACAAATTATTTGTCGTTAATATGATGATGTTAGGTATGGGCATCGCCATTACTGTACCGTATCTGGTATTATTTGCTACAAATGATTTAGGTATGACTTCTAGCCAATATGGGTTGCTATTAGCATTAGCTGCAATTAGCCAATTTACAATGAATACAATTGTAGCACGCTTTTCTGATACACATAGTATCAACAGAAAGACAATTATTATTACTGCACTTTTTATGGGGGCAGTCAGCTTTTCAATTTATTTTTACATTCATGAAATCTGGGTTTTTATAGTAATGTATGCCATTTTCCAAGGTTGTTTTGCCCCAGCCATGCCTCAAATGTATGCGTCAGCAAGAGAATCAATCAATACTTCTACATCAAAGGACAGAGCGAAATTTGCTAACGCTGTATTACGTTCAATGTTTTCATTTGGTTTCTTGTTCGGTCCACTTATTGGTGCATTGTTACTCAGTTTTAAAGGATATGCGGGTTTATTTGGCGGAACGATAACAATCATATTATTCACACTATTATTACAAGTTTTTTTCTTTAAAGATATTCAAACAAAGCATACAGTAGCAGATAGTACACATGTTGAAGCGGCGGCACCTAATATGTTGCGTGACAAGGTCTTATTTGTACCCTTTTTAGCTTTTATTTTATTACATATAGGACAATGGATGTACACGTTGAATATGCCATTGTATGTGACGAACTTTTTGAAAGAACCAGAAAGTCGAGTAGGTGTGCTAGCTAGTATTTGTGCAGGACTTGAAGTACCTTTCATGGTCATACTAGGCATTTTATCTGCTAAATTGTCGACACGTACGCTATTGATACTTGGGGGATTATTCGGAGGATTATTTTATTTTAGTATTGGCGTATTTAATAGTCTGATCATGATGATAATAGGACAGGTGTTTCTAGCTATTTTTCTAGCTATTTTACTTGGATTAGGGATTAGTTACTTCCAAGATATTTTACCTGATTTTCCTGGTTATGCATCTACATTATTTGCGAATGCGATGGTTATCGGACAATTATGTGGTAATCTTCTCGGTGGTATAATGAGTCACTGGGTAGGCTTAGGTAATGTGTTCTTTGTTTCTGCAGGTTCAATATTTTTAGGTATGATTTTAATATATTTTACAAAAGAACAAAAATTTACAGAAGAAAGTATGGAGTAGATAGAAATGACATTGATTTTATGGTTATGCATTATAGCATCATTTATTTTAGCGTTTATTGGTTTAATAAAGCCAATCATACCGTCAGTACTTGTATTATGGATTGGTTTCTTAATTTATCAATTCGGATTTGACAATCATCATCTGTCTTGGATATTTTATGTATCGATGGCATTGTTCACAATATTTATCATTATTGCAGATTTCATTATGAATAAATATTTTGTCAGCAAGTTCGGCGGATCAAAATTAAGTGAGTATGCAGCGTTGATTGGTGTTATTGTAGGCTGTTTTGTCTTTCCACCATTTGGAATAATTATTATTCCATTTATAGCTGTGTTAGTAGTTGAATTTATACAAGAGCCGAATTTTTCTAAAGCTTTAAAGGCAAGTTTTGGCTCAGTAATAGCATTTTTAGCAAGTTCCATCGCTCAAGCGATAATAATGATTATTATGGTTGTTTGGTTTTTCATAGATGCATTATTAATCAATTAATCAATATGATGAAAGATATTACAAACGGTGTACAATCATGGTGAGCGCACTTATAGCATAAATAAAGTGAAATTTAAGCAATCTTCTTGTTTTCGTAATTACTACTTTAGTATAATCACTCACATGTGTTAAAAAGTGGAAAAGGAAGGGAGTCTTAAATGAAATATCCAATTGCTATATGGATGCTTGCAATCGGTGCTTTTGCAATCGGAATGACAGAGTTTGTAATTATGGGATTATTGCCAAACATTGCTAGAGATTTTGATGTCAGTGTAAGCCAAGCAGGGCAACTGATTACAGGTTATGCTTTAGGTGTAGCTATCGGTGGGCCTATCATTGTGATGTTAACAATTAAATGGAATAGAAAATATTTATTGTTGGCATTAATGGCGATATTTATTGTAGGAAATATTGCAGCCTCATTTAGCCCGAATTATGGCTTTATGATGACGAGTCGAATTATTACTTCATTAGCTCACGGTTCATTTTTTGGTATAGGTTCAATATTAGCAGCGAGTATGGTTAAGCCAGAAAAGCGTGCGAGTGCGATGGCATTAATGTTTATGGGCTTAAGCATGAGTAATATTTTAGGCGTGCCGTTTGGAACTTTAATCGGACAAAACTTTGGTTGGCCAATGACATTTATTATTATATCAGTCATCGGAGCTTTAGCATTAATAGGTATTATCATATTTGTACCGATGAAAAAAGAAACAGTTAAATCATCTGTATTAAATGAACTGAAAATTTTAAAAGAAAAACGTTTATGGTTAACCTTAGCTGTTACATTATTCGGATTTAGTAGTGTATTTGCTTACTTTACTTATATATCAACAGTGCTCATTGATGTGTCACATGTACAAGAAAATTTAATCTCATATTTATTGATTATATTTGGTATTGGAGTCACATTAGGTAATGTTGTAGGTGGAAAGCTTGCAGATTGGAATTTAAATAAGGCATTAAAAATAATATTTAGTGTATTTATTTTATATTTCATTTTATTATACTTTGTGCAAATGAATGGGTTATTAATGGTAGCAGGTATTTTCTTTTTCGGTCTCATCGGTTTCAGTATGAGTCCGTCACTACAATATAAAAGTACGTTAATTTCACAAGATGCACCAACACTTGCGAGTACACTTAACCAATCAGCATTTAATTTAGGTAATGCTTTGGGTGCATTTATCGGAGGTGTCGTGGTAACAAATTTACCAGTTGCATCGTTAAGTTTAATTGCGCCGATACTAACAGTGATTGGTCTTATTTTCTTATTTATCAATATTGCAATAGAAAAGAAAGAAAATATAACAACATAGGTGAAACATAAACTAAAAACACGTCAGCCACTTCTCGAATTTTAGAAGCTTGTGCTAACGTGTTTTTTAATAGTATTTATAATGAAGCATTGGTGTTTTTATTAGTAAAATGATGATCGATATATAATGCGATTGGAATGAATATAAATGAAATGATAATAAAAGTCCAATTGCTAATTAATAAATAAGGGCCTACAGTTAAAAACATCTGTGGAATGAAAAAGACATAAAATATTCCACATACAGATAAAAGTAAAACGAGATATGTTAATAACCAAGATAAGTGTGATGTATTAAAACAACGTATTTGTACAGTTTTAAATAACATCCAAATAAAGAAAAATATGATAGCAATACCTACGATTAAAGTAAGCGGGAAAGTATATAAATATAGTCGTTTTGCACCAATAAAAAATCCAGCAAACCCTTTGAGAAAACAAAAAATACCCACAAAAAGCATAATATGACGCATAATGTATTTGAAAATGTTTCTTATTGTTTCATTTGGTAAACGTCTAAGTTCTCTTTTGGCATGGGCTTTAGGATCGTGATCAAAGAATTCCATTGCTAATGTGCCATCCTTTTCAGCTTCTAATAACTGATTTAAAACACGGTTTAACATTTTTTCAGAATCATGTGGGTTGACACTCAAATCAGCTCTGACATAAGTCATGTAGTTTTCAAACGTATCTCTGTCTGTATTATTTAAGCGTAATGCTTTCACATTGTTTTCACGCATTAATTTATCAGTAGATTTCATTGGCATTTGGCATTCCTTCTTATGTATAAAATATATTTATAATGCTAATTATGACGAAAATAGTATTATAAATCAATAACACTTTCAAAGGAGTAATAATGGAGTATTTAAAACAATCACATCAACAATATTTAAATGAAATTGCGGAAATTCATGAACAACAACTTAACCAACAGTATGAGCATTATCAAAACACTACTATTTCTGTTGCATTACGCAAAGAAATGATTGAAAATGGATTATTAGCCAATACTGATGTTGTGATTACCGAAATACAAGACCAACAAATGATTGCTTTTATTTGGGCAAGATATATAAAGCAATATCAAAAGGTTATTATTGAAATGATGTATGTTTCGGAAGACAATCGAAATCAAGGTATCGCGAAAGCATTAAAAAAAGAGGTTGAAATATGGGCATATAGGAGGGGTGCTTCAGAAATTGAAAGTACGGTAGTCAATCACAACCATGCCATGAAAAATTTGAATTTTAAACTTGGATACTATATAAGTACGGTGACTATGAATAAAAGATTAAGAATAAATGATGAAGATGAGTAAAAATAATGATAAAATTATATTATTATTATGAAATTAACAAAAGGAGTTCTTACATGAAGAAATGTTTAGCACTCATACTAGCATCCACTGTCTTATTGACTGCATGTGGGAAAAATGATGAAAAAGCAACGTTAGAGAAAGATATTGATAAATTGGAAAAACAAAATAAAGATTTGAAAAAACAAAAAGAAGACTTAGAAAAAGAGAAAGATAAACTGAAAGATAAGTCGAAGAATTTGGAAAAAGATGTTAATGCTGAAACATAAGCTTCTATACTAATTGCGTTACAAATGGATTTCATGCAATATTTCCCAGGAAATTATTGTACTATCGTTTTACAAATTGTTATAATGGGTATCATTAACGTAATGAATATAAAAGTTTCTAAAAAATAGATTTGAAATTATGAGTCAGTTGTTTAGTATTACTTTATATTAAGTGTGACTTTATAATGAATCATTTATTATATGCAGTTTATAAATAATCATTTTTCATTAGGAGAAAGAGGGAATAACGATGCATGAAAAAGATTTTGTATTATTAGAAGGGCGTTCAATTACGCTCCCAGAATTAGGTAGAGAAATTGAAAGTATTACTGGTAGAGAAATCAAAGATTCGACTGGTGAAATTAAACGTGTTATTGCACATTTACCCAATTTTGAATCTGATACAGATACATTTGTAGCTACTTACAAATTAAATCATAAAAATGATTTCATAGATGCAACATTTACGGCGCCCAAAAGTGAACGTGGTCGGTTGAAAGAAGTAGCTGTAAACGTTGAATTGATTAGCTATATTTCAAGAGCATAAGCAATGTTTAATCCATGTGATAGCGCGGTATGAGAATAATCATAACGCGTTATTTTCTATAGAAATTTAATTTCCAGTTTAGAGGTGTAACAGTATGACAGTTTATATAGAAACTGAGCGTTTAAGGTTACGGGACTGGCAAGCAGAAGATTTACTTCCATTTCAGCAGATGAACGCGAATCACCAAGTCCGTAGATATTTTCCAAGTTTATTAAGTTTTCGACGTTCAGAACATGATATGAAAAAGATGAATGATATTATTATCAATCATGATATAGGCCTTTTTGCTGTTGAATTAAAAGAAACAAATGGATGGCTTGGTTTTATCGGATTGAACTATGTACCTAAAGCCAGCAAGTATACGTTTGATGAGCTACCATTCTATGAAATCGGTTGGCGTTTGATCCCCGAAGTGTGGGGGAATGGTTTCGCTACTGAAGGTGCAGAAGCGGTACTCGAATATGCAAAACAGCAGGGGATTAACGAGGTCTATGCATTTACTTCAGAAAATAATGAACCTTCACGTAAGGTTATGGAAAAAATAGGTATGAAACTATATGATTTCTTTGAATATCCAGAATTAAGTAAGTATCATCCACTTAAAAGACATGTTAGATATTATAAAGATTTAACAAAACAAGCAAAATAAAATTGTAAATAAGTAATGGGGTATAAATCCTATTCTTATGAAAAAGACTAATCCAATTTTTAATATATGGATTAGTCTTTTTGTTTACTATGATTTTGTATCGTCCATGCCTGCCTGGGAATGTGATTCAAGCCATTAGTCTCTCATTCATATCATTTCCCTAGGCGTCAGCATGACATAAAAGCGGTATGGTGATTGTGTTTTAAAGTGTTTTGCTTGATGTTAGTTTTTTAATAAGTTGGCTTAATTTTTGTAATGCGAATTCTATATCTTCAATGTTTATATAGGAATAAGAAAATCTTATATGATATTGTGCGTTTTTATCATAAATTTCGCCTGGATTAATTAAAATTTGATTTTGTATCGCTAAATCGAACAGTTCTTTCATGTTTATTGGTACATTTAATTTGAACCAAATATAATAAGAACCTTTAGGTATGGACCAAGTACCTAAATCTTAAAAATGTTGATTTAAAGATGCTAAAAATTTATCACGTCTCTCTATAAGTGCTTGTTTTAAATAATTTACATGTTGTTCATGGTATAAAGGGTTATTTAGCCATTCAGTTGCGATAAATTGTGATAATGAACTGGCACCATAATCATTTTGCATTTTCAAATCCGCTAAGTGCATAACAACTGATGGTTTACCTATAATCCATCCTACCCTTAAACCAGGACTTACTGTTTTAGATAAACTACTAATATATAGGATATTATCATTCTCTTCTAATGACTTTAAAGGTTGAGGACGATCTCCTTCGAACCACAAGTCGCCATAAACGTCATCTTCTACTATAGGGATTCCTGTTTTTTGGCATTGTTGAATTAATTTATATTTTTCTGTTTGCGTATATGCGTGTTGTGTAGGGTTATGTAAAGTCGGTATACAATAAAAAATGCTATTTTTATATAGTGTTTTAGCATTGAAAATAGTGTTAATTTGTTGTTTGATTTTAGATATTGTCAAAAACCTAAGATCTGCTCGAATGTTATGCCATGTATGCACAGAATTTATATATGAGGGCGTTTCTATAATTATCTTTGAATTTGGAATCAGTAAACCATCAGCGATGAGTTTTAATCCTTGCAATGCACCTGAAGTGACGCAAATGTTTGCTTCATCACATTCAATCCCCAATTTTTTAACATGATTTACAATTGCTTTTCTTAAATTTAAATTACCTAAGGGGTGTTCATAATTAGTTTTAAGTGCAGTAGTCGTTTGTTTTGAAAAAATATCTTGAAATTGCTTGTTTGGGATTAATTGTGGACTGAGTTCACCAGTACTTAAACGTAAGATATGCGCATCGAATTCTAATTCGTTAATTCGTTGTATAAAGTATTGATTATTTTTAGAAGCGCCATTTTTAATGTAGTCATGCCAATTCATATTATGATTAATATAAGTATTCCAATTACTTTTCGAAACGTATAACCCTTTACGTGCTTTGCTTTCTAAAATTCCATAACTTTGTAGTATTTCTAAAGACTGAATAATAGTTGAACGATTGACGCGATATTGAGCTGCCAAATTTCTCTGAGAAGGTAATTTCATACCTGCTTCTAAATCACCATTTTTAATCTTCGAAAGTATATCATCAATAATTGCTTTATATTTTGGCATGAACATGCTAAATCTCCTTTAAGTAATTGGTGGGTTTTTAAAATTATAACTGGTTGGTAAAAATCAATTAAATATATTGTATCATGATTATATATAGAAAAATGGTCATAACTCATATTTGAATATTTAATGCTTATGGTTAGTGTATAGGATTCATTCATTTATTGACTGCACACGTATCATGCGTCAATAAATACATAATGATAAATAATTCTTATTTATTATGAATATCATATTTTTGCGTTAGTTAAGTTTGAGTGAAAACTGGTACGGTTTAATGATAATTTAGTTTTGAAGAAAGAGGAGATAATATGTTGCAACCAATGATTCATGGTTTGTTTTTAGCTTTGGGTTTAATCTTACCTTTAGGCGCACAAAATGTATTTGTATTTAACCAAGGAGCAAACCAAAAACAATTAATTAAGACTATACCAGTAATTATAGCTGCAGGGTTATGTGATACATTATTAATAGTATTAGCTGTATTAGGGGTGTCAGTCTTATTACTATCACTACCGATGTTACAAATCGTAATTTATTGTGTCGGCTTTATCTTTCTTAGTTACATGGCTTGGTCATTATGGCATGAAAAACCACAAACGCTTGAACGTTATCAATCAATGTCCGCGCGAAAGCAAATTGGATTTGCCATGTCAGTCTCATTATTAAATCCTCATGCAATTATGGATACTATTGGTGTTATAGGAACGAATGCAGCAATATATGAAGGCGTGGATAAAATGGTTTTTACGATGACGACAATTGCTGTTTCTTGGATCTGGTTTATATTTTTGGCAATTGCAGGTAAAGTCGTAGGTAATATTGATAAAAGAGGCAAATATATTTTAATATTAAATAAATTTTCAGCAATAATTATTGTGATTGTTGCATTAATAATATTAAAACAATTACTGGCAATACTATTTTAAGCATAAGAAAAGCAGAGGTAGTGGCATTTGTAGTGCACACATATCTCTGCTTTTAAAATTTAGTCGTAACTTCTAATACCTAATGGTTCATAATTATGAATCGCTTCGAACAGTGCTTCAGGATTGTTACACAGTGGTGCCAGCGATTGATATTTTTTATCGATAAAGCCTTCATGAATCATATGGTCAATCAATGTTTGCAAAGGCTCAAAAAAGCCGTTGATATTATAGATAGCGATTGGTTTTTCATGAATACCGATTTGCGACCAACTATACATTTCAAAGAATTCTTCTAAAGAACCAGCGCCTCCTGGAGCCATGACAAACGCATCTGCTAATTCTGCCATTTTGTTTTTTCTTTCATGCATAGAATCAACTAAAATGAGTTCGCTTAGTCTCGTACTAGTAATTTCTCGTTCATTTAACATATTTGGCATCACGCCAATAGCACTACCTCCGTGATCTAATACGCCATCTTGAATAGCTCCCATAATTCCAACAGAACCAGCACCAAATACTAATTCATAGTTATGTTTAGCCATATAAGTGCCTAATTGGTAAGCTTGTTTCATGTAAGATTCATCTTTACCTTTACTAGCACCGCAATAAACAGCAATTTTTTTCATACTTTATTCCTCCGTAAATAATGACACATCATTAATTATAGACAAAAATTTTTGTTCAAATATCGCAATGTCATCTGTTGTAAAAGCAGATGGGCCTTTAGTGCGCCCGCCACTTTTTCGAAATTGTGCATTCGCATGTCGTTGTTCTAACAAAGTGTTGATATTATTTTGATCAAATATAAATCCTTTATGGTGCATCACAACTTTAGCTTTGTTTAATAATAAACTTGCAAGTCCATAATCCTGTGTTATTACAATATCTTCTGATCGCGTGATTTTAACAATTTTATAGTCGACTGCATCCGGGCCATCATCAACATAAATGACATTGACGTGATCAGGTTGCATTTTTGAAGAAAAATGACTAAAGCTTCGGACAATGGTAACAAAGATGCTTGTCCCTTTTGTCAATTCAACAACAGAATTGGTAACAGGACAAGCATCTCCATCAATGATGACTTGAGTCATAATAATTATTTACCTTTTTCTTCATTGTTTTGCTTTACAATGCTTTTAGCAACATAATTTTTGTATTTTTTGAACTCCGCTAAACGGTCTTTTTTATTTTTTTCGCGAGCTTTGTCTTCTTCTTTATGACGTTTATCAATATTTTTTTGTAATTTTTTATTGAATTTATTTATTTCTTTGCGATTTTCTTTTTCAAGTTTTTCGCCTTTTTGTTCTGTCTCTTTGTCTAATTTTCCTGGTGTCATGCCAACTTTTTCCATATGTTTATTAGATTTTTTCATAGATTGAATGCGTTGTTTTTCATTATCTTGACGTTTTTTTCTTCTTCATTGTGGCGTTTATCAATATTTTTTGTAATTTCTTCTTCATTTTGTCTGCTTCTTTACGATTCTCTTTTTCAAGTTTTTCGCCTTTTTTCTCAATGTAAGCAGGATCATGTTCTTTAGCAATACGTTTTAATTCACGTTTTTGATCCATATTATGTTTTTTATCAATAACATAATCTTTTGCATTTGCAGATTTATCTACTACTGTATCTTTAATTTGAACAGATTTGTTTGCTACGGTTTTTGAAGCTTTAGCAGTTGCATCACTAGCTTTTTTAACATCTGGATGATCTTTAATACGTTTACGTTCAACGATTAACGGTACTAAAAACACAGGCGCTACTGTGATGATTGTTTTAATTAATTGCTTTTTGTCCATACTCGTTGCCTCCAATAATTTTATACTATCTACTTATTACCCCATAATACATCATAATAAACGGTAAATACACGTACTTTCATGGAAATTATTTCTGCAATTTTAGACATGAAATTTAAGAAGAGGCTGGACAAATTACTTGTCTCAGCCTCTAACTGTTTTATTGTCCACTGATTCCTTGACCTATACCAAAACCAAAGTAAAGGATTGCAATAATAATGACTAATACAATTCTATAAATAGCAAATGGAATCAATTTTATTTTACTAATTAAGAATAAGAATGTTTTAATGGCAATTAAACCAACGATAAATGCTGTGATAAACCCTAGGAAGTAAAAACCGATGTGATTTAAATGAATATATTCAAAGTTTTTGACTAGAGATAAACCACTTGCTGCTAACATTACAGGAACTGCCATAATAAATGTGAAATCAGAAGCAGATTTATGGTTCATTTTCATGAGCACACCTGTAGAAATTGTAGAACCAGATCTACTGAAACCAGGCCACATAGCGATAGCTTGGGATAAACCAATTACAAAAGCTTGGAAATAATTAATTTGGTCTACAGTTTGTGGATTCGTAACTTTTTTACTGTATATATCTGCAATAATCATATATATTGCACCGATAAATAATCCAATCATGACTGTTGGGACACTAAATAAATATTTTTCAATAACATCATCAAACATTAAACCAAGTATACCTGCTGGAATCATACCAACGATAATATGTAGTAAGTTTAAGCGTTTAGGTTTTTGACCGATGCCATCGATAGGTTCAGATCTATATTTCCCTATATGTAACATTTCAAAATAACGTTCACGGAATACCCAGGCACCTGCGAATACAGAACCGAGTTGAATTACAATTTTAAAGGTAAACGCAGATTCTGAACCTAAAAATTGAGTTGATTTTAACCACATATCATCTACAAGAATCATATGTCCAGTAGAAGATACAGGTGCAAACTCAGTTAATCCTTCGACAATTCCTAGAATGATTCCTTTTATCAATTCAAGCAATATCATAATTAACCTACTTTCATAATATGGATTATAGTTTATTCATTTTCATTTTATAATAATAGCACATTAAAATTATAAAGTGCCATAGATAAATAAGATTTTGGACTAAAGACTGAGAGAAAAAGTACTTACTTCAGTTAAATGAGATAAAAGATAAATTATTGTAAATTTTATTCAGAAAGTCAAACTTCTTTTTGCAAATTTTTATTTATAATTTATTAATTATATAATTATAAAAAGTTTGCTTTTTTCTTTTGAATTTAAAGCATTCAATCATTTGATTATAATTATGGCAAAAATATGAATTAAGTAAATAAAAATGTATTAATTTTTGAGCCAATTCATTTCATTTTAATACATTCCATTTATAATATGAACCAGGTGATATTTGTGAAAAGATTAACAAGTTTAGCGATGAAATATAAAATTTATCCGATATTAATGTTTGTAATCAGTACAATATTAGCGATTACTGTAGTCATTCAGAACATTGCTATTGCAGAAATTTTAAATGCAATGTTACGTCATACACATCAAGATTTGTTAATTTTACTACTAGTGACATTAATTGTTTTATTAGCAAGAGCGACATTTAACTCAATAAATCAAATGATAGGTAATCGTATGTCTTCTCGCGTTAAATATGATTTACGACGTCAATTGATTTTAAATAAATCTTCAGAACCTATTGGTGTTCAAATTAATACATTGACTGAAAATATAGATGGTATAGCACCATTCTTTAATAGTTACTTTCCTCAAGTTTTTAAGTCTATGATGATACCACTATTTATCATTATTGCAATGTGTTTCATACATTTAAACACGGCTTTAATCATGATTGTTACAGCACCATTTATACCAATGTTTTATATCATTTTTGGGTTGAAAACACGTGATGAGTCAAAAGATAAAATGACTTATTTAAATCAATTTAGTCAACAATTTTTAAATAAAATAAAGGGTTTGATTACTCTCAAACTATTTAATAAAACAGAAGCTACAGAACAATCTTTATATGAAGAAAGTACGACTTTTCGAAATTTAACAATGCGTATTTTAAGAAGTGCTTTTTTATCAGGTTTGATGTTAGAGTTTATCAGTATGCTTGGAATTGGCCTTGTTGCTTTAGAAGCGGGGTTAGGATTAATATTATTTAATAGTATAGATTTTAAAACAGCAGCCATAGCAATTATATTAGCACCGGAATTTTATAATGCTATTAAAGATTTAGGTCAATCTTTTCATACTGGAAAGCAAAGTGAAGGCTCAAGTGATGTTGTCTTCGATTTATTAGATCGACAAGAAGGTTATGTGAAACCACAAGTGCAAACGAATAGTTATCAAAAGCCATTAATACAGCTTGAGCATATATATTATAAATACAATGATGCACAGCAACATGCTTTGGAAGATATCAACATTAGTATTTATGAAGGGGAACATATTGCATTAATTGGAAATAGTGGAGCTGGAAAATCTACTTTAGCTCAAGTTATAGCACAACATTTTAAACCGCAATATGGTTCTGTTATTTATAAACAACAGTTAAAAATTGGTTTTTTGAGTCAGCATCCCTATATTTTTAATGCGTCTATAAGAGATAATATGACAATGTTCCAAAAAATTGAAAAAGATAAAATTTTAGAAGCGCTTGACGATGTTAACTTAAAACATGTTGTCAATGCGTTAGAAAATGGTATTGATACTTGGATTGGTGAAGGTGGAGAGATGCTATCTGGAGGGCAGATGCGAAGAATTGAACTGTCACGGTTATTATTATTACAACCTGATGTACTGATATTCGATGAGCCTGCTACGGGATTAGATGTACAAACAGAGCATGTCATTCAATCTGTGATAAACAGAAAGTTTGAAAATACGACGATCATCACCATCGCACATAGAGAACATACAATAAAAAATGCAGATAGACGTATAAAAATTAATGAAGGTTCCGTTGAAGCTATAAAAGTAATCGAGCAAAATGCGTATAAAGGTGGTGACTTTTGTTGAGACCACATATTCAATTTAAGGTAGATAAAGATTTGGTTTTATCTATTATTGTAGGTATATTGGGCAGTTTAACTGCATTAAGCATGTTTTTCTTGAGTGGTTATATGGTGACGCAAAGTGCATTAGGGGCACCATTGTTTGCATTAATGGTTTTAATTGTTTCTGTTAAAATGTTTGGGTTTATACGTGCTGTTGCAAGATATATTGAAAGATTATTGTCTCACAGAGCCACATTTACTATGTTGAGAAATGTGAGAGTACAATTCTTCAAACATATTATACCTGTCGTGCCAGATGTGTATAGAAAATTTAAATCAAGTGATTTACTTGGACGCATGGTTGGTAGCGTAGAAGCACTACAAAATATTTATTTAAGAGTTTATTATCCGCCAGTAGTCATTGGTTTAACGGCGATGATTGCAATGGTTGTGACGTTTTACTTTTCATTTGTTCATGCAATTATCATCTTTTTAAGTATGTTGATAACATTGGTTTTAATCCCTTGGTTAAGCGCGAAAAAAGCACAATTATTAAAAAGAGATGTTAATCGTGTACAAGACCAATTTTTAAATCAATTTTACGATTATAAAGAAGGGTATCAAGAACTTGCAAGATTTGACCAAACAGCATATTATCAACATCGGGTGTTAAATCAATTGAATCAGTATGAACAAGCACAAGCAAAAGAGCAACGATTCTTATCATTATATGAATATAGTTTGAATCTGGTTTCAATGATTGCTTTATTTGCAACTTTATATTTAGGTGTTATACAAGTGCAAAATCAACAATTAGATGTTGTTTACTTAACAAGTATTGTTTTGATGATGTTAACATTATTCGAACAAGCAATCCCTATGAGTAATGTGGCTTATTATAAAGCCGAGACGGATGAAGCATTGAGCAATATTAATGAAGTTATTGCTCACCCAATGCAACAAGGCAATCAACCACTATCACTAGAAAGTGATGTGCATCAACCTTTCGTAGAAGTTAAAAATGTTGATTTTAAATATTGGAATCAATCGAATTACACTTTAAAAGAATTGAAATTACGGGTGCATGAAGGTGAACATGTAGCAATTATTGGACCTTCTGGCTCAGGTAAGAGTACCTTATTACAGTTAATATTGGGACTTTATCAAAGTGAAAATGGTGTGGTTTTAATAAATAATCAAGATATTACAACCCTTTTAGATTCAAATAAATACAGTTCGATTAATGCTCTGTTACAGTCACAACAGTTATTTGATGGTACAGTACGTGATAATTTATTTACTGATAAAGATGATGCAGTAATCAAAGAAGTTTTTGATACACTAGGTTTATCGCACATTGAATTAGATAGACACATCACACTTTCAGGTAATACACTGTCTGGCGGTGAGATTCAACGAATGGGTATTGCAAGATTATTATTGAAAGAAGCTCCGATTTGGGTGTTGGACGAGCCTACAACAGCGTTAGATATTTATCATACGAATCATGTGATGGATGAAATTCACAAGCAATCTCAAACACTAATCGTGGCAACACATGATTTACGATTACTACCAAAATTTGATAAAATCGTGGTTATGGTTGACGGTAAAATCATAGAACAAGGAGATTACCAATCGTTACTATCAAATAAAGGCTATTTATATCAAATGGTCACGTTAAATCAAGTGTGACTTTTTAACAAAAGACAGCAATATAAGTACTTGATTTGTAAATGGAAAATGTTAAAGATTTAAAGCGAAAACCTGAGCTGTAGCTCATGCATAAGCCCCACTAACCCAACAAGTTGGGAAGTGGAATAAAGGAGTACCTGAGCTGTAGCTCATGCATAAGCCCCACTAACTCAATAAATTGAGAAGTGGGGCTTTAAAATAAACTAGAGCCTAGGACAAATCAATAATGTCCTAAACTCTAGCTTTAAATCAATATATTTAATTAATCAATTTCATATTGTTTAACCTTAATATTTAGAATTTAGCATTATTTTGCTTTTTCTTCTGTAAAGGCATTAATTACTTTTGAAAGTAATCGATTTAGTTCTTTGTTTTCTTCTGCGCTAAGTGAAGATGCAACTGCCACATCTTGACATGCTGTGTCCAATTCAGGTCGAATTGCTTCACTTTTATCTGTTAAGTGGATAAACACTTCACGTTGATCTACTTCAGAACGTTCACGTTTAATTAAATCAACTTGCTCCATTCTTTTTAGTAATGGAGATACAGTACCTGTATCAAGTGCTAATTCAGTTACGACTTTTTTCACATTAACAGGTGAGTCAGCCCATAAGATTGTTAAAACTAAAAACTGTGGATATGTCAATTTGTATTTTTTAAAGACATTGTTAGAGTAGTAGCGATTTACTTGTCTTTGAGCATTATACAAACTGAAACATAATTGATCCTTTAAATTAAGTGGTTCAGACATAAAGTTCTCCTCCAGACATTCTATCCGTTTTGTTCTTTCTGTTATCGGATTTGAATCCGTCTATTGTTGTGTAACACTTCCTCAAGCATACTTTCACACTGTGCCATGCTAAAATAAAGTATGTATAAAGTTTAGAAGAAAGTCAACATTTTATCAAGTGAAAGGTTAATTATAAGAATAATTAAAGTTTTACGCAAACATTTTTATTTATGAAATGAGTGAGTATATGAAAAATATTAACAATCAAAAAACCCGAATTACGATTATCACAGGATTTTTAGGGAGTGGTAAAACAACTTTTCTTAGTAAATATGTAAAATATTTACAAAAAAACAATGAAAACCCAAGTGTAATCGTAAACGAATACGGTAATTTAGATATAGATAGCTATGCTATTAGCGATGATATTGAGGTTGCGTCAATATTAAATGGTTGCGTATGTTGTGATTTGCAACTAGATTTAATAAAACAATTAAAACATTTTCTAAGCAAAAGTGCAATGCGCCATATAATAATTGAGGCGACAGGTTTAGCACATCCAATTGAAATTATTGCAGCATGCCAGGATCCTGAAATTATTGAACAAGTCGCTCAACCCACAGTAGTAGGCTTGGTGGATGGGCCTCGCTTCTTAAATCGTTTTCAATATACAAACCATACAATTCAATTGATGGAAGAACAATTATCTGTATGCCATGACATAGTGATGAACAAAATGGATCTCATTGATAATCATACACATGAGCTTGATGAAGCAATCCGCAAAATTAATCCAACAGCATCCAAATATTTTACTACATATGCAGATATGGATATGAATCAAATTGCTCTGGTTGAAAATGGAAACCAAATGAATATAAATAACCATGTACATCATTATGGGATAAATCGTCTACATTATCATTTTTCTGGACCTATTCATAGACAATTATTTTATCAATTTATTTTACGGTTGCCAGATAATGTTCTAAGATTAAAGGGATATGTAAAATTTAAAGATATGCCCAACGATATTTATGAATTTCAATATGCGTTTGGATTACCAGATTATCAAACGATTGATAAAGAAGTACCCTTAACGATTGTTATGATTGGTGAACAATTAGATATAAATCAACTACGAAATCAATTAGATATGCTACAATTTACCTAATTTAAATTAATGTAATGAAGAAGGGGTTTGATTCATTATGGAAAGAGTGAAAATTAACCAACATGTATCCTTTTCAAATGTAATACAAGGGTTTTGGAGAGCAAAAGATTGGGATTGGACACCACAACAATTAAATTACTATATTAATGAATTAGTCGAGCGTGGAATTACTACAATGGATCATGCAGATATATACGGTGATTATAGTTGTGAAGGGATTTTTGGAGAAGCGCTTAAATTATCACCTAATCTACGTGAGCATCTTGAAATCGTTTCTAAATGTGGCATTGTATTGCCATCAGAGCATTTGGCGACAGCAAATGGACATCGATACGATCACAGTAAAAAACATATCAGAGAAACTGTGGAACGTTCGCTTAAACAATTACAAGTAGAACAGTTAGATTCATTATTGATTCATAGACCATCTCCGTTGATGGATCCTCACGAAATCACTGAAGCTGTTAAATCTTTAGTTAAAGAAGGGAAAATCAAATCGTTCGGTGTGTCAAATTTTAACAAATCTCAGTATGATTTATTAAGTAAATGCTTAGTTTGTGATAAATTACATATTACTTTAAATCAATTAGAAGTTTCTCCTTATACATTAGATGCGATTGAAGATGGAACCATTAACTATATGTACAAAGATGATGTTAAAATTATGTCATGGAGTCCGTTGGCTGGAGGGAAACTGTTTGATCTTGAAGACGAAAAATCAGCAAGAATCACAGCGATTATATCTCCATTGGCACAAAAGTATAACGTTACGACAACTGCAATTATAATGTCTTGGTTAAAAAAACATCCAGCGTCAATTATGCCGGTGTTAGGCACGCAAAAGATTAATCGTATTGATGAAGCATTACAAGGTATGACAATAACGTTAACTGACCAAGAATGGTTTGATATTTATACAGCTTCCTTAGGTCATGATATTCCTTAGATTATAATTAGAAGGAGCGTAGAGCATGAGTATTCAGAATGAACAACATCATAGAGATCAGTTTAGATTTCAACGCAATTTTATTAACTTTCCTTTTTTAGGTTTTGCAATAGTAATTGCTTTATTAAACATAATATATCCTGACATAAATGTCATGATGGCATTGTTTGGTTTGTTCTTTTTATACAATGGTGGGATATTGTTTGTGGCATTTATAAAGCATTATAAACGTGTGATGGTCTTAGCAATTATCTTAACCTTAATGTCATTAGCACTATTTGGAATGACGATGTATTTATATGCTAAATCAAATAATTTACTATAATGTACAATATTACTTGATCTAAATAAGTAGTAGGAGGGCATACATGGAGCAATGGATCACTCATTTTATGGAACAATTTGGTTACTGGGGAATTGCTTTTCTGATATTTTTAGAAAATATCTTCCCTCCTATACCTTCTGAAATCATCTTAACGTTTGGTGGTTTTATGACTACACACTCAAACTTGAGTTTTATTGGTGTAACACTTACATCAACTGTAGGATCTATTGTTGGAGCGATTGCTCTTTATGGCATAGGTGCTTGGATAGGAGAAAGAAATTTATATAAAATTGTAGATCGTTATGGAAAAATAATACGAGTAAAAAGATGTGATTTAGATAAAACACTGCATTGGTTCGAGCGATACGGTTATTGGACGATATTTTTCTGTAGATTTGTACCTCTTTTAAGAAGTTTAATTTCAATTCCTGCTGGTTTAACACGCATGAATATGCCTTTGTTTTTATTAT
This sequence comes from Staphylococcus sp. 11-B-312, assembly GCF_016743055.1. Classification (NCBI taxonomy): domain Bacteria; kingdom Bacillati; phylum Bacillota; class Bacilli; order Caryophanales; family Staphylococcaceae; genus Staphylococcus; species Staphylococcus sp. 11-B-312. The sequence continues at coordinate 2,223,030 of NZ_CP068241.1, read as the reverse complement.
TTACAACAATTGGTACATTGATTTGGAATATCGTTTTAATTTATTTAGGACAAACAGTTGGTAGCAATTGGCATGTGATTGTGCACTATATGGATATTTACTCTAAAATGATTTATATCGTACTTATTATTTTAGTTATTTTTATTATTTGGAAGTGGTTGAAACGTCAACGAAAGCATAAGCAAAATTAAGCATAAGCTTTGCGAATTCGAACAATATTTTAGTAGCTACTAAAGAATGGTTTACTTATTAACATCTTATGGTGTGAGATAGTACTTAAATTTATTCAAATTGATTGTATGTGCACACTTTGCCAAAGTTGACTAGGATTGAGATTCATGCATAAGTCCCACTAACGCAATAAATTGAGAAATGTAATTCAAGCATACTAAGACAATTCACTTATCTATCATTATAAGGGGATGATATTATGACAAAACAAAAGGTTTCTATTATAGGTGCTGGCAATACAGGATCTACATTAGCTTTTATTATAGCTAAACATGAATTAGCAGATGTAGTATTAATTGATCAACCTAAAAATGAAGGACAGGTTAAAGGTAAAGCACTGGATATATTACAAAGTAGTCCAATTTATGGCTTTGATGTAAATGTTTCAGGCTCAGTAGACTATGCTGATACAAAAGACTCGGATATTGTTGTGATTACTGCTGGGGTGCCACGCAAGCCTGGAATGAGCAGAGATGATTTGGTTAAAATAAATGAACAAGTAATGGAAGATGTTACCAAAGAAATTGTTAAATATTCTCCTGAATGTAAAATAATAGTGCTCACTAATCCGGTTGATGCAATGACCTATTCGGTCTTAAAAGCATCAGGTTTCTCTAAAGAACGCGTTCTTGGACAGTCGGGTATTTTAGATACTGCAAGATATCAAACATTTATAGCGGAAGCTTTAGGCGTTTCGATTAAAGATATTAAAGGATTAGTACTAGGTGGTCATGGAGATACCATGCTTCCGTTAGTTAATGCTACAAATGTTAATGGTGTACCATTGACTAAATTATTAGATGAAACTACTATTAACCAAATTATTGAACGTACTCGAAAAGGTGGTGCTGAAATAGTAGAATTATTAGGTACTGGTTCTGCCTATTATGCGCCAGCTTCAGCAGTGTATACGATGTTGGAAGCAATTTTAAAAGATCAACAACGCTTATTACCCTCTATAGCATATTTAGAGAATGAATATGGTTTTTCTGATATTTGCTTAGGTGTCCCTACAATATTAGGAGAAAATGGTATAGAACGTATCTTAGAACTCGAGCTTTCTGTTGAAGAATTAAAACAATTACAAATTTCAGCAAATGCTGTTCAACAAGTAAAACAATCGCTAAAAAATAAATAACTTTTTTAAAAAGAAACACCCACAACATGGCTAATAAGTCTGCTGTGGGTGTTTCGTTATATAATTAAATTTGTGATTACATCCTGAAAATACAAATATACACCGCAACGTACTCAAGAAAAGTTAAAATATACATATACTTTAACCTTAACTTTGTTTTAATAGAAACATGCCAATCAGGATATTTACGTTCGTAATAGAATAATTGCAAATAAAATAAACCGATACCTAGTGGTAAACACATGAGTAGAATGCTTTTTGTGTATGAAAAGCCTATGTCATGGAGTAAATGTCCAATAATTAGCTGAAATACGATGAGTACAATAAGTAAAATTAAAATATTAAAAGTCATTTTGTATGTTGTACTCCTTTCGCAAATGTATAAATTAAAACTTGAAGCAATACCAGTAATATGACAAATAGGAAAGCATCAAAATCTAAATGATTGATGACTTCTCTGTAAATTCGAAGTGGTTCATTGATAATATAAACAGAATGCAAACGCAAGAACCGTCCGATATAAATACCTAAGCCATTTAAAAACATCATTATTAATACAATGATTCTATTTAACCAACGATGCGTTGTAAAATTTTCCATTTCTACAAACATTAAAATTAATAAATATAAGGCTAATAAGACACCGGCAACTAAAAAAGTAAAATACATCCATTCAACGATGATTAGCCCTTGATAAAAATTAAAAGTAAATTGATTTAAATGTATTAAATCAGTAACCATATATAGTGTATTGGGTACCATGCATAAAAATATAAGTACAAAAACGATAAATAATGGCCATTCATATTTATATTTCGGTTTAAATAAATTTAATAGTAAGCACAATTCAAATGGAATATATGCTAAAAATAGATTGAGTGTCATAAATTGATAAAATTGGTTAAAGAAAATAGATATAATCATTAAAATTAAAAATATTGTTCTAGCAATGTAACGTGGGGCGATACTTACACCTACTTTCCTTTTAGATTTATATATGTGATAAACACACATGATCATATAATTATTTTTAGGGGGTACAGTTTTAGCTAATGTTAAAAATACGACTTTGTTTGAAAATGTATTTTTAATATTCTCATTGATTAAGTTTAGTTAATGACAAGCAGTTTAATTTTTAAATAGCAAATCAAAATCCCCTCAAAAAGCTCAATATCAAGGAAACAGCAATACAAAATTACGAATGTGATTTTTCATAATACAATTTATAAACGAAAATTTCAATTATAAACATAATTCGAACCTATTGAAAACGTTTTAAAAATAAAAACAAGTTATACATAAATAGCTATTTTCAAAACAAAGTAAATATAAAGCATTTGAGTTAATATACATTATTTTTAAATTTTCCGTTTTTGAGCAATGAGGTTGTTTACTTTTAAAGCTTATTAGTATGATTTGGAGTTGTAATTTCTCACAAATTCAAACTCAGAGCGTCAAGACGTTTCAAAATGGTAATCGATAAATGTTAGTACAAAAATAATTGAAGTGTGCTAGTTGGCAATATTAAAAGAATGTATATACAGAAAAAACGTTAATTTCTATATAATTTCAATAGAAATTAACGTTTATGCTTTAGCAAGAGCAAATAATGTTCATGTGTTTTGATTAAGATAGTTTAAATGTATACAAATAATTCCTAGCCTATATATAAATTGTATTTTTTGAAGTTAAACACAGTAAATGTTTTTATGGACTAATGATTCATTATTGTTAAATAGACACCACAATTTACAAGTCTAATAAATTCAAGCCTATGTCTGCATTGTGTTTACGATTTATATCTAGGTTTGTCATTGTAATGACGATTTCTGCAGTAGCAGATACAACTGCTTTTGTTAAATGACCGCTTAATGTTTCATATTGGTTAGTACCAAAAGTTGCATGTAAATGTGCAAACGGCTTTTCATCAATATGAGAAATATTACCTAACAGGCTAATTAATTCTAAAGGTTCTTTAATTTCCTTTTTTTCATAGGTTTTAGTTTCTAAATTATAGAAATTTAATTCTACGTCGTCACAAGCTCCAATACCACTAACCGTTCCAAATTTACCGTTTTGCTCACGAGCAATATCCGTTACAGCTTCAACAATATCTTCACCTTGCTCTAGAACTAATACGATAGTATTGCCATCTACTTGATATACCATTTGAAAACCTCCATTCAAATTAATACGTTAATATCATTATACAATTAATTATTTATGAGATGTATAATAGTGTTTGAAAATGTAAGTTTTTCTATTGTTTTTCTATAGGAAAATGTTATAGAATGTTCTAATATTGTGCATTCCTCTAAATTAACGATTCAAAACAAGATGATTAAAAAATGTGTATAAGAATGGAGTGAGAAACGTGAATAAACAATTTTATATTTTATATTTTAATATCTTTTTAGTCTTTTTAGGTATCGGTTTGGTTGTACCAGTGTTACCCGTATACTTAAAAGATTTAGGTTTAAAAGGTAGTGACCTAGGAATTCTTGTTGCGGTCTTTGCACTCGCACAAATGATTATTTCACCATTTGGTGGTACGCTTGCAGATAAATTAGGTAAAAAATTAATTATTTGTATTGGGCTTGCACTTTTTGCGATTTCAGAATTTTTATTTGCCGCAAGCCACACGTTTTCTCTACTAATCGTTTCTAGAATATTAGGTGGGTTTAGTGCTGGAATGGTTATGCCTGGTGTTACAGGGATGATTGCTGATATTTCTATCGGAAGAGATAAAGCGAAGAATTTTGGTTATATGTCTGCAATCATTAATTCAGGTTTCATTTTAGGGCCTGGTTTAGGTGGATTACTAGCAGAAGTTTCACATAGATTACCGTTTTATGTGGCTGGTACTAGTGGTGTGATAGCACTTATATTATCTATCACTTTAATTAAAAATCCAAAAAACGAAACGCAAGATGGTTTTACACATTATCAACCTGAATTATTGTCTAAAATAAATTGGAAAGTGTTTCTCACTCCAGTTATTTTAACACTTGTACTCGCATTTGGTTTGTCGGCGTTCGAAACATTATTCCCTTTATATACAGCTGATAAAGCACACTATTCACCTATAGATATCTCCTTTGCAATTACTGGTGGAGGCATTTTTGGTGCGATATTCCAAGTGTTTTTCTTTGATAAGTTTATGAAATACTTTGAAGAACTTACTTTCATTACTTATGCATTACTTTATTCAGCAATTATATTACTTGCGTTGACATTTATGCATAATTACTGGTCAATTATGATTATTAGTTTTATAGTATTTATTGGATTTGATATGATTCGACCAGCAATTACGAATTATTTTTCTAATATTGCTGGAAATCGCCAAGGATTTGCTGGTGGATTAAACTCGACCTTCACAAGCATGGGGAATTTTATAGGACCATTAGTAGCTGGTACATTATACGATATTAACTTTGAATTCCCACTTTATATGGCAATATTAGTAATGTTTATTGGTATGATAGTAATATTTATTGAGAAATCAATTCGAAATCGTCTAAAAAAATCATAAAATTAATAACGCAGACAAGTTACGATGCTTAAAACGAAATGCTATATATGACATGGGAAAATAAGTCACTATTCTATAAAAGATAATTTAGATTTCTCACAAATAAACTAATATTAAAGGAGTAAGATATGAGATTGGAGTTACCAATTTAATTTCATATCTTACTCCTTTTTAATTTGAAAAATAAAGCAATTCAAACTTTAGAAATATGTTGATTTGTTATGTTAATACTCCTAATTGGTTTAAAAGGGGCTGTATTTATTCATTTATAATTTCAAATATGACACGAATATTAAATTAAGTTGCATACGTAATATTCATGTTACAGAAATTACAATTGTTTTAAATTGTAGTCTATATAAGTTTTTTGTTAAATATTTGTGATAATATGTTGTTGTGATTATTAAAGAGAGATGATTAAGGGGATAAAGTTGAAGAATTTACTATTATCAATATTGGCTTTTCTATTAACATGCTGCTTCATATTTTTATTAGTATTAGTTACTAATCAACAAGTGCTAGCCAAAGTACATGAAACGATATCGAGTTATTCCGATACTAATAATACTGTTCAATCCAAAGCAAGCGCGGAAAAAACAGACTTCGAATCAAACGTGCCGAACGATAAAAAGCATGACGCGCAAAAAGAAAAGCCATATAATGCAAAAAACCATGAGCCGATAGCAAAATTAGCAACGCATGATTTGAATGATAAAGAGGCTGGAGAAATCAATTTGCCTCAATTTTCAGAAGCGCTAAATAAAGCGAAAAAAATGGTAGACAATGATAACCATTCTGAAAATGAATATAATGACTATGGTATTGATAGTACATGTGAGGGAACTTATTACTATATTTTTACTTTCGAAAATAAGCAACATCCCAAAACATATTATAGAGTCACTGTAGATCAAAATAATGAGGCAAGAATATTTGATGATGCTTATCAAGTTCAAAAACATCAAGACCAAGACAAACCGAGAATATCGCCTCATGAATCAGAAGTAATTGCTCAAAAATATGCAAAAGATGCACTAGGAAATAATGCTACCTTGAAAAAAGTTCAAGCTTCAAAGCAAGGTATGTCTTATACATTTTATGATGCGGCTGCAAACAAAGAATATAAAGTTATTGTGAATAAATTGGGTGATGTCATACGTCAACCTGCATTAAAATAGGGAAATAAAAACATTCAACTTTTAGATACTATTGAAGTTGAATGTTTTTTAGTATCATAAAAAAGTATAAAGTTAAATGTATCGATGTTATTCTTATATTAAGACTAAACTGATTTATATTTTGATGAATATTAAATTATTAAAAATTGAAAAGGATGAATGTTTTGAAAAAAATAAAAAAAGCAATTATACCTGCAGCAGGATTAGGTACAAGATTTCTTCCGGCAACAAAAGCTATGCCAAAAGAAATGCTACCAATTTTAGATAAACCAACGATTCAATACATTGTTGAGGAAGCGGCTCGTGCTGGTATTGAAGACATTATAATTGTGACTGGTAAACATAAACGAGCAATTGAAGATCATTTTGATAATCAAAAAGAATTAGAAATGATTTTAGAAGAAAAAGGAAAAACTGATTTATTAGAAAAAGTGAATTACTCTACCGAACTTGCTAATATTTTTTATGTAAGACAAAAAGAACAGAAAGGCTTAGGACATGCGATTTATTCAGCGCGTCAATTTATTGGGGATGAACCTTTTGCCGTATTATTAGGTGATGATATTGTTGAATCTACACAGCCAGCCATCAAACAATTGATGAATACATATGAAGAAACTGGTAAATCCGTAATCGGTGTTCAAGAAGTGGATGAAAACGATACGCATCGTTACGGTATTATTGACCCATTAAGTAAAAGCGGACGTCAATATGAAGTGAATCAATTTGTAGAAAAACCAAAACAAGGAACTGCACCTTCAAATCTAGCAATTATGGGGCGTTATGTGTTAACACCTGATATTTTTGAATATTTAGCAAATCAAGGTAAAGGTGCTGGTGGGGAGATTCAACTGACAGACGCTATTGAAAGAATGAATAAGGAAAGCCAAGTCTATGCCTATGATTTTGAAGGTGAGCGTTATGATGTTGGTGAAAAATTAGGTTTCGTTAAAACTACAATCGAATTCGCTTTAAAAGACCAAGAAATGAAAGTGGCGTTAACGCAATTTATTAAGCAACTTAATCTGGATGAATGATTTGTGATCAAGTTATTTTATAGATAGAAAATATTTTGATATACATGAAACATTTTAATCATATGAGGTATCGAAATGAAGCAAAAGAAAACGAATGCTATGCGAATGTTAGATCGTCAAAAGATAAACTATAGTGTCAATATTTATGAAATTTCAGATGAACATATAGATGGTACTGAAGTAGCAAATAAAGTAGGCATAGAGGATAAGTATGTTTATAAAACACTTGTTTTAGAAAATAGTGATCATCATCATTTTGTGTTTATTATTCCGGTAAGTAACACATTAGATATGAAAGCGGCGGCACATGCGGTAAATGAAAAGAAACTGCAATTAATGCCTTTAGATGATCTTAAAAAAGTAACAGGCTATATAAGAGGTGGTTGTTCACCGATTGGCATGAAAAAGCAATTTGAAACCGTTGTTGATGAGCAAGCAACAAGTATAGATTCACTTTATATTAGTGGCGGAGCGCGCGGGATACAGATTGAAATGGCAGTAGATGATTTGGTTGAAGTCACCAATGCAAAAGTGATGCACGTCACTCATCATTAACAACGCAAAAATAAATAAAATCACGAAATAGGCATGATTCCATTTCGTGATTATTTAGCAGGCAATAAGTAATTAAATATTTTTTGTAATTTTATAAAATTGAGTGTATTAATGTAAGTAGTTCAGTTTTGGAGTACAAAAAGTGAAAATGTAAACCTAAATGAGTATCAAATTGCAACTGAATTTGATACTCGTTTTTTATTGTTAAATCAACGTTTGTTGTTAATTTACACCACAAAATGTAAGTTAAAATGTATATAAAAATGCGAACGTGAAATAATTATTGTAGGAATGCAAATTGGTGTGTTAAAATGGTTACAATTTACTAAGCAAAAAGGGGTGCATTTTCCTATGCAATTTCTTGAGCCAAAAAATAAGAACGCTAAGTCTGTGGATTGGGAAATATCAGAGCAAGTAAGGGTGATAGTTAAGCAATACGCTGAATATGCAGAGCGTACTGAAAGCGAAGCAGTGGATGAATTCTTATTGAACATTTTAGACGATAAGAAGTTTATTGAATGGATTGCCAACAAGCGAAGTAATAAGCGGATTGTTGAAAAAATGGGTATCAAAGATAGAGTGGGTTGATAGACAATGACCAAGCTTAAAAGATTAGCCACGAAGGAAGATGAAATTGTAGATGTTAAAATTCCGATTTCAAACGAAGAATTAAAAGATAGGGCTAAACAATATGATTTATTAACTCCAAAACGATTTGCAACAAGGTATAACAAAATGTTGTTCTTGCCAACGTCTTTTAAATGGAACGGTTCTGAATATCCCATTCAATATAATTACTGCATCAATCCGTTTTGTTGTAATTTTGGGAAAGAACAGCACAAATTCAAAGATGTAAAAGGGAAACCAAGTCGATATAAAATGACTGGTAGTTCCAAAGATAAAGGTCATAAAGGTATGTACTGCAATGACAATCCTATTGGCAGAGGTGTATCGCAAAACTGTACAGTAACCCCTTTATCTAATTGGTCTGTTGTTGAAGAAATTAAACGCCTTATAGAAATCAATAGCATCCAAGATGTTGAGCCAGATTATCAATTTCATAAAGAAGGCTGCTCGGAAGAAGAATCAACCCCATTCAATGAGCCGAAGCAATTTTACAAAAGGGGGAAAAGTAGGGGCAAATCTCAACGCTATCAATGTAAGGCGTGTAAGAAGTTCACTAATGTTCTACCAAAAAGAGAAGAAACCACTACTTATCACCAACAAAAGAACACCATTCTTCCAATGTTCGCTAAGATGGTTGTTGGAAGGGTTTCAGTCAGTCGTACTTGTGATATTTTAGGAATTGGAGTTGGAACCTACTATCATAAGCTGGAGTGGCTGTATAGGCGTTGTTTGGAGTTTTTAGAACGATATGAGACACAACCCCTTCAAACAAAGAAATTTAACGAGATGTGGCTTAATACGGACAAGATGCACTACTACCTAAATAACGTCCGTAAGAAAGGACAAGGTTCAAAGAAATATACGGGGTTTGAAGACCTTAATATGCAAACGTATATAGTTGTATCTGCTGAGGTCTTATCAAGATATGTGTTCCGTTCTGATGTTGCCTATGATTGGAATATTTCAATGGATGAATTAAATGAAGATACAAGAAAATTCAAAGAAGACCATCTCAATACTTTTAGTCGTAAAAATGATAGGTTAGATTGGTCTTATTATCCACAAGAACCATCCGCTAACGATAGCGAAAATAGGAATGCTTATCTTCACGAATTAGGGAAAATTACTAATAGGAGTAGATTTGTCGATGGTTTAAATGTTGATGCTCCTTATACTACAACTGCTCACTATTGGTTAATTAAACAAATGGTTAATGCCGACGAATGGCGAATGATTAGTGATGATGACTTCTCTATTAGAAACGCCTTTTATAGAGTATTCACGAAAGAATTAAGGTTGAGCGATGCACATCATTTTATTTGCCAAGTTAACAAGACGAAAAGCAGAAAACAATGCTTAAAAGAATTCGGACAAGCAAAAGCAGAACTGCTCGATTGGGGAGATATCAGAGGATTCAAAACAAAGTTTCTACGGACTTTGGCATCTCATTATCTAACTGAATTACTAACAAGTCATCAATTCCACGAAGAGGCTATTAGTAAAGATGGAGAAAGATATCGCAAATATGCCGATAACCCTATCAAACATCCATTAGCCACTAAGGATAAAGGATTTTATTCAGTTGATTGTAGAACGGATTTATCTGCTCTGGAACCAAACGAAATCGCAAAGATGCTATTAAATGTTAATGACCATTCGACCAATAGCTTTATTCAACAGATAAGACGTTATATATCATCTCTTGAAAGACCATTAACAACAGCTCGTGGTGATAAGAAGAGCTATATTTACGCTAACTTCAATCCGAAGTATGCTCAATTTGCGATTACAATTCTAAGAACTTACTACAACTTTTGTCGCCCTTTTAAATCAGCGGATAAAAAGGTTTTGACACCTGCTCAAAGATTAGGGATTACAGATAAACAATTTGATTGGAAAGATATAATTTATTTCAAATGACAAAAAGAGCTTGGAGTAATCCCAAGCTCTTGTGCTTTATCTTTACTGTTCTTCTTCAATTAACGCACCCGTTAACTCAATAAGTTTTTTCTTTCATATACATGAAAATAGTAGTTATACGGATTTTTATCATTCTTTATCCCTTTTTGGGCAAATACCTCATTCCATTCCTCATAATTCACTTCTGGAAAAAAAGTATCTCCTTCGAATTCATGATGTATTTTTGTGATGTACATTTTCTCAACATAAGGGAAAAACAAATTATAAATCTGTTCTCCTCCGAAAATAAAAATTTCTTCTTCGTTTTTACATAACTCAAAAACATCTTCTATTGAATGAACAATTTCACAACCATTAAAGGTAAACCCCTTATCTCTCGTCAGAATAATATTTCTTCTGTCAGGTAAGGCTCTTCCGATTGATTCAAGGTTCTTCCTACCTAATATTATCGGATGTCCCTTTGTAGTATTTTTAACATATTCCCAGTCCTTGGGAATCCTCCAAGGAATGTCATTCTCTTTGCCAATCACTCTATTCTTATCCATCGCAGCAATCAAAGAAACTTTCATTTATAACACAGCCTTTTTAACTAATTTACCATCTAATTTCTTATTTCTATCAAAAAACCTTTTCTCATTATCCTGCCCGTTAGTTGAATAAGCAATTTTTTCTATAAGTTATATTATCATAATACCACAAAATCACAAATTTTCATTCAATTATCATTTTCAATTGCATTTTATAAATCATTTTGTATGTAATTTGGTATGTAAGTTAAAATGAAAAAAGTAGTCCATTTTGAAGTACATTTTGTCATTTTGTACTCCAAAACTGAACTACTTAGTATTAATGATTTGAATCTTTATTCGAATTTTGCACTCTTTTTTTTATGCGTTTTTTAAATTGACGTTCTACAATCATTAAAAACGTAAGGCTCAATGTAAAAAATGTGAGAGCCATCGTTAGAACAAACATAGATTCTATTGGGAGTAAAAGTAATATAAGTAGTACGATAAAGTTACTAATATATGCATATGTATAGAGTAAAATCATGGTCATTCGTATATATTTGTCGGATGTTTGACTAATAAATTGTAACAGGTTAAACGCCATTTGAAAAAACAACAAAATATATATTATCAAAGTTTGAAAAAACACAAAATCAGTTTTGAATTTTTCACTTATGTATATATTGAGCATCATTAAAATAGCAAAGATAATTGCGGTACTAATTCTGATTCGTCTTTCCCATTTTACAATAGATGATTTTTGCATAACTTCACGGCACTCCTCGTAAGAAATATGTGGAATAAAAAAGATTGTGTTATACATTGTGCATTATAACGTAATGAGATGTATTATCAAGATACTCAAAATGGTTATTAATACATAGTTATGGAGCATAATTATTTATAAAAGGGTCAATCATCAAATTTTATTAGCTTTATATGATTGTTTTTGATTGTTTTTGACAATAAATGATTGAAAAAAGAAAGCGCAACCATTATAATGAAAATGAAATGAGGTGAAGGGATGATTACAGAAAAGCGCCAGGAGCTCATATTGACTGAATTGTCAAAAAAAGATTTTTTAACCTTGCAAGAATTAATAGATCGAACTGGATGTAGTGCTTCTACAATTCGCCGAGATTTATCCAAATTACAAAAAATTGGGAAGTTGAAAAGAGTACACGGTGGGGCAATGCTTAATGAATCATCTATTTTAGAACCTAATTTGGCAGATAAACGCGGTACAAATTTAAAGGAAAAACAAGAAATTGCTCGATTAGCAGCACTAGAAATAGAAGACAATGAATGTATTTTTATAGATGCTGGTTCAACTACACTTGAGATGATTCCTTATATTGATGCACAAAATATCATTGTAGTAACAAGTGGTTTGACGCATGTCGAAGAGTTAATTAAACATGGTATACGTACATTTATTTTAGGTGGAGAAATTAAATCGACAACATATGCGACAGTAGGTGCTAGCGCACTTGAAACGTTGAAAAGCTATCGTTTTGATAAAGTATTCCTTGGTATGAACGGTATTGATTTAAAATATGGTTTAACTACACCAGACGAGCAAGAAGCAATTATTAAAAAACACGCGATATATTTAGGTTCGAAAGCGTATGTTTTAGCTGATCATGATAAATACGACAAGGTGTATTTTGCACATGTGCCTGTCGAAACACAAGTTAGCATTGTTACTTCTAAAAAAGTAAAAGAGAGTGACATATTTAAGCAATATACTGAACATTATACATTTATTGGAGGTACACGATGATTTATACGGTAACTTTTAATCCCTCTATTGATTACATCATGTTTGCTGATGATTTTGAATTAAATGGATTAAACAGAGCGACAGAAACTTTTAAATTTGCTGGAGGTAAGGGTATCAATGTTTCAAGGGTATTGAAAACATTGAATGTCCCTTCAACAGCCTTAGGATTTGCAGGTGGATTTCCAGGTCAATTTATAGATGACACTTTAAAAAAAGCAGGTATTCAAACTGATTTTATAGAGATAGATGAAGATACGCGGATTAATGTAAAACTGAAAACTGGTGATGAAACAGAAATAAATGCACCAGGTCCAAATATTTCTCAAACACAATTTGAAAATCTACTCAGACAACTTAAACAAACTTCAAAAAAAGATATAGTAGTTGTGGCAGGAAGTATACCGAAAAGCGTCCCTAAAGATGCTTATGAACAAATTGCAAAAATCATAAAACAAACAGGTGCTCGATTAGTCGTAGATGCTGAAAAAGATTTAGTGGAATCCGTATTAAAATACAACCCACTATTTATTAAACCGAACAAACATGAATTAGAAGTGATGTTTGATACATCAATCAATTCTGACGAAGACGTTATCTATTACGCACAAGAAATTATGAAACAAGGAGCATCATCTGTGATTGTGTCACTTGGTGGTGAGGGCGCAATTTACGTTGATCATAAACATAGTTTGAAAGCGTCAGTACCTCACGGTCAAGTTGTCAATACAGTTGGTTCCGGTGATAGCACTGTTGCAGGCATGATAGCTGGTCTTGAAACAGGATTGACGATTGAAAACGCGTTTAAACAAGCGGTTTCTGCGGGGACAGCGACTGCTTTTAACGATGATTTAGCCTCATACAAAGCTATTGAAGATATTAAAGAACATGTGACAATTACGACGCTAAAAGGGAGTGAATGAGATGAGAATTACAGAGTTATTAACTCAAGAGACAATAGCTATGGATCTTTCATCAACTGATAAGAATGGTGTCATAGATGAATTAGTGAATCAACTAGATAAAGCAAACAAATTAAACGATGTATCAGTTTTTAAAGAAGCTATTTATAATCGTGAAGCGCAAAGTACCACAGGTATTGGAGAAGGTATTGCGATACCACATGCTAAAGTAGCTGCGGTAGATACGCCTGCTATCGCCTTTGGTAAATCTAAAGCGGGTGTGGATTATCAAAGTTTAGATATGCAACCGGCACATCTGTTCTTTATGATTGCTGCTCCAGAAGGTGGCGCACAAACACATTTAGATGCATTAGCAAAACTATCAGGTATTTTAATGGATGATAAAGTGCGAGAAGATTTACTAAATGCAACGTCTCCACAAGAAGTGTTACAAATCATTGATAAAGCTGATGATGAAGCTACAGAAGAAGTAGAAGAAGAAACCGAAAGTTCTGTCTCTTCAGCTGACACAAATGAACCCTATATATTAGCGGTTACTGCTTGTCCAACGGGCATAGCACATACTTATATGGCTCGCGATGCTTTGAAAAAGCAAGCTGAAAAAATGGGCGTTAAAATAAAAGTAGAAACAAATGGATCTGGCGGTATAAAGAATCATCTCACAAATGAAGATATCGAACGTGCAACTGGCGTTATTGTAGCGGCAGATGTGCATGTTGAAACAGCGCGTTTTAATGGTAAGAATGTTGTTGAAGTACCAGTAGCTGACGGAATTAAACGCCCAGAAGAATTAATAAATATGGCTCAAGATACTTCTCGTAAACCGTTTGTAGCGAGTGCTGATTCAAGTAAGGCACAATCAGAAAGTAATGAAAAGCAAGGTGTCGGTAAGACAATTTATAAACATTTGATGAACGGTGTTTCTAATATGCTACCACTTGTTATAGCTGGTGGTATTTTAATGGCTATTGTGTTCTTGTTTGGTGCAAACTCATTTGATCCAAAAAGTTCAGATTACAATGCGTTCGCAGAACAATTGTGGAATATAGGTAACAAGAGCGCCTTTATGCTAATTATACCTATACTTGCTGGTTATATTGCACGCAGTATTGCAGACAAACCAGGTTTTGCTGCTGGTTTGGTTGGTGGTTTGTTAGCTAGTACAGGTGATTCTGGCTTTATCGGCGGCATTCTTGCAGGTTTCTTAGCAGGTTATTTAACATTAGGCATCAAAAAATTAACAAATGGTATGCCACAATCTCTAGAAGGTTTAAAACCAACTTTAATTTTCCCGGTATTCTCTGTTTCTATAACAGGTTTACTGATGATTTATGTTTTAAATCCTCCAGCATCTTGGTTAAATAATTTATTGCTGAATGGATTACAAAGTTTATCAGGTACTAACATTATGCTATTGGGTCTTGTTATTGGTGCGATGATGGCGATTGATATGGGAGGTCCATTTAATAAAGCAGCTTACGTATTCGCTGTAGCTGCATTGACAGAAGGTAATGCAGCACCAATTACAGCAGCGATGATTGGCGGTATGGTGCCACCGATTGCTATTGCCACAGCAATGTTACTGTTCCGTAAAAAATTCACAAAAGAACAAAAAGGTTCTATTGTTCCAAACTACGTGATGGGGCTATCCTTCATTACTGAAGGCGCAATTCCTTTTGCCGCAGCTGACCCTATTCGTGTAATCCCGTCTATGATGGTGGGTTCAGGTGTAGCAGGTGCAATTGCATTAGGCTTAGGGTCATCCATTCAAGCACCACATGGTGGTATTATTGTTATATTAGGAACAGACTTTAGTCACGTATTACAATCATTGATAGCAATCATTATCGGAGCTATCATAGCAGCAGTTATTTATGGTATGTTAAAACCAAAATTAACTAAAGATGAGATACAAAGTTCAGAAGCGATGAATGATTAAAATTGTAAAGGTTCATAATGAAAACCAGAAGAAACTCATGATTGAGTGAAACTTCTGGTTTTTTTAATTATTTGCTTTTGAATATAATATAAGCGTTGAATTTGGTAAAATAAAATATAAGTGATTTAAGAAAATTTTAACCTAAAATAATTGAAAAGAAGGTAATATAAATGGTTGAATATGTAATTGAAAATGGACGAATATATACTGAAACTGAAACCATTGATTGCGGTTATATCATCATTAAATCTGGTAAAATTGCTGGTTTAGGTGTTGGGAAGTATGAAGGTGATTTACAAACGATCGATGCACAAGGGCATCATATTCTACCTGGTTTTATTGATATTCATATGCATGGTGGCTATGGGGAAGATGCGATGGATGCATCGATGACGGGCTTAAAACATTTATCAGAATCATTGCTATCTGAAGGCACAACGAGTTATTTAGCAACTACAATGACACAATCAGATGAAAATATAACAAAGGCACTTAAAAATATTGCTACATATCAAACACAACAAGATACGAAAAATACAGCTGAAATTGTGGGTATCCATTTAGAAGGTCCGTTTATTTCTGAGCATAAGGTAGGGGCACAAAATCCTGGTTATGTCCAACGACCTTCAGTAGAAAAATTAAAATACTTCCAAAATATAGCGAATAATCACATCAAAGTCGTCACATTTGCACCTGAAGTCGATGGTGCTAAAGAAACGTTGGCAACTTTTAAAGATCAAATTATATTTTCAATTGGACATACTGTTGCGACATTTGATGAGAGCAATGAAGCGGTGGAAAACGGTGCCAAACATGTTACGCATTTATATAATGCAGGTACCCCGTTTGAACATAGAGAACCAGGGCTATTCGGTGCTGCGTGGATTAATGAAAAATTAAACACTGAAGTTATCGTCGATGGGATTCATTCACATCCAGCTGCTGTAAATATTGCATATAAGCAAAAAGGCAATGAACATTTCTATTTAATTACAGATGCTATGAGAGCAAAAGGAATGCCGGATGGAGAATATGATTTAGGAGGTCAAAATGTCATCGTGAGAGGCTCAGAAGCACGTTTAGCTTCAGGAGCATTAGCGGGAAGTATTTTAAAAATGAATACTGGTTTGAATAATCTTATTAAATTTACAGGTGATACACTAGATAATCTATGGCGTGTTACGAGCTTAAATCAGGCCATTGCTTTGAACATTGACGATAAAAAAGGTAGTCTAAAAACAGGTAAAGATGCTGATATTGTCATTGTAAACGATGATATTGAAGTTCAGACAACAATTAAAAATGGTGAAATCCATCATTTTATAAAATAAGCATTATTTTAAAGTATATAAACATTTTCAGAACAAAAGATGTAAAATTTAGAAAGTTGACGTGAAGGTGATTTTGCGTTTAAATGGTACATTAGGTGAATATAAAATTTTAATTTGTATAAATTACTTTCGAAATAAGTATTGTGATAAAATAAAAGAAATGCGTATTTTTAGGGAGGTGTTACAATGGGAAGGATTTAGCATATAAAACAAACTTAAGCAATCAAATCATATTTTATAAGCAGTCACCTATTGTGACACAAAATTTGGAGGTGAATCCCTAGAAATAGGGAACTAATTGGAAACAGTGACCATAATAAATTTAGTAATATTCTTTTTTTTAATAGCATTAACTACAGTCTTCGTAGGCTCAGAATTTGCATTAGTAAAGGTACGTACTACTAGGATTGAACAACTTGCAACAGAAGGCAATGGTAGTGCACGTGTTGTTAAAAAAATGATTAAAAACCTAGACTATTACTTATCAGCATGTCAATTGGGTATTACAGTGACATCTTTAGGATTAGGTTGGTTAGGTGAACCAACATTTAACAAGTTGCTACACCCATTATTTGAATTAATCCATTTACCTGAAGCACTGACGACAACTATTTCATTTATCGTAGCATTTATCATTGTGACATATCTACATGTTGTTTTGGGTGAGTTAGCACCAAAAACACTTGCTATCCAATATACTGAAAAATTAGCATTGGTTTACGCTAGACCGCTATATTATTTCGGATTTGTAATGAAACCATTAATTTGGTTAATGAATGGTTCAGCAAGAATGATTATTCGTATGTTTGGTGTGGATCCTGATGCAAATAATGATGCTATGTCAGAAGAAGAAATAAAAATTATTATAAATAATAGTTATAATGGTGGAGAAATTAATCAAACAGAATTAGCATATATGCAAAATATTTTTTCATTTGATGAAAGACATGCCAAGGATATCATGGTACCGCGTACACAAATGGTTACATTAAATGAACCGTTTAATGTAGATGAACTATTAGAAACGATTAAGGAACATCAATTCACACGTTACCCAATTACAGAAGATGGCGATAAAGACCATGTTAAAGGGTTTATTAATGTAAAAGAATTTTTAACAGAGTATGCTTCTGGTAAACCGATGAAAGCAAGTAACTATATCCATGATTTACCAATGATTTCTGAAACAACTAGGATTAGTGATGCGCTTATTAGAATGCAGCGTGAACATGTTCACATTAGCTTGATTATCGATGAATATGGTGGTACTGCAGGTATTTTAACGATGGAAGATATCTTAGAAGAAATCGTCGGTGAAATTCGTGATGAGTTTGATGATGATGAAGTCAATGATGTTGTAAGACTAAGTGATAATAAATACCAAATTAACGGTAGAGTGTTATTAGATGATTTAAATGATCAATTTGGTATTGAATTTGAAGATTCTGAAGATATAGATACAATTGGTGGCTGGTTACAGGCACATAATACTAATTTACAACCCAATGATTATGTAGATACACAATATGATCGTTGGATTATATCAGAAGTGGATAATCATCAAATTATCAATGTTATCTTAGAATTTGAATATCATGAAACACGTCCAACTCCAGAAGAAGATGAAGACGAAGAAAGCAATGATAATTAAGCTATGAGTATGATGCACTAGCAATGTTGAAATTTTTAGCATAGTAATCATCATTTGCTGACAAGATATCAACATATGTTTTGCACCACTCGCATATTACTTGTATGATAAAATATAAGTAGGTATTGCAAAAACTGGGACATCATTGAATGTTCCAGTTTTTTTTATAATTATCTTTATAGAAAAGCTAAATGCATAACGTGTTTTTATGTAAAATTGAAAATATATTGATATTAAAAATGAGGAGGATAAGTGTATGTTAGAAGATACATATTATTTAAATAATGGTTATCCTATGCCAAAAGTTGGTTTAGGTGTGTATAAAATCACTGATGAGGAAATGGAAAATGCTGTATCTAGCGCTTTAGATATTGGTTACCGTGCTTTTGATACAGCTTACTTTTATAAAAATGAAATTGCATTAGGCAATGCTTTAAAAAAATCTGATGTACCACGTTCTGAATTATTTATTACATCAAAGATATGGAATGATTATCAAGGATATGATAAAACAATTGAATTTTTTACAAAATCTATAGAGAATTTAGGTACTGATTATCTAGATTTATTTTTAATACATTGGCCATGTGAGGAAGATGGACTTTTTATTGAAACGTATAAAGCGATGGAAAAATTATATAGAGATGGTCGAATCCGTGCCATTGGGGTATGTAACTTTAAACAACATCATTTAGAAAAATTGATGGCAGAGACAGAAATTACGCCTGCTGTGAACCAAGTGGAGGTACACCCTTATTTCAATCAGCATGAGCTACAAGATTTTTGTGATAAGCATGATATTGCAGTGACAGCTTGGATGCCACTCATGAGAAACCAAGGTTTACTTGAACATCCTATCCTTGTTGATATTGCCGAACGTTATAGTAAAACACCTGCACAAATCGTGTTGCGTTGGCATTTAGCACATAACCGTTTAATTATACCAAAGTCTAAAACACCTAAACGTATTAAAGAAAATTATGATATTTTTGATTTTAGTTTAGAATTAACGGATATTGCTGAGATTGATAATCTAAATCGAGATGCGCGCCAAGGTAAAGATCCTGATAAAGTGCGTATAGGCGATTTAAAGTAATGATCTAAAATAGCAAAATTTAGCTTTGTTTATAAAAATTTGAAGCGAAAAATAGCTGAAAATGGAGAAGTAGTTGCAAAATCAAGGCTTATTTTTTAGTAGTTTCTTCAAAAAAAGGTGAACGTTAAATATTTTAAATAACGTAGGATAGAGCATAGTGTTCATGACACTTGTTTCTCTATCCTACTTTTTTAATTTTACGAATATATGTTTTATTTCCTTTTCTGACAAATAGTTGATAAACTAAATGGACAATGTTACAACTTTTTATAAAAAAGATATTGAACAATATTTATATGTATATATGCTCTACATTATCATGAAAATATAAAAACTAAATTTTAGTGTTTCTTAATGACACGAATTATCGGTATTATCTATTTCAAAATTTTTTAAAAGAGTGTAAGTTTTATAATTGATTATTAAGGAAATATAAAAATTGTGTAAACCTAAATGAAAAGAATGGCGAAATAACTGTAAATATTGGTAAAGTAAAATTGAAGTAATTGAAATGAAGGTGTTTATTATGCATATAAGAGTTATAGTGCCATGTTATAACGAAGGTGAAGTAATATTAAAAACATATCACAAGTTAACTGAAATATTAGATGAAGATAGTCTTAACCGTCACTATAACTATGATTTGCTATTTGTAGATGATGGTAGTCAAGATAAAACGATTAATTATATTCAAGAAATGGCAGCACAGGATGAACATGTAAAATATATTTCATTTAGTAGGAATTTTGGTAAGGAATCAGCAATGATTGCCGGTTTCCAACACAGTGTGGAATGTGATGCTGCTGTGATGATTGATGCTGATTTACAGCACCCGCCAGAGCTTATACCACAGATGATAGATAGTTATTTGGATGGCTATGATCAAGTCGTCGCAAAACGAGATAGAACAGGTGAAAAACGTTCAAGAAAATTTTTAACGCAATGCTATTACAAAGTGATTAATCATTTTGTCGAGGATATTAAACTAGAAGACGGTGTTGGAGATTTTAGATTGCTTAGTCAACGCGCGTTACACTCATTAACATCGTTAAATGAATATAATCGTTTTTCAAAAGGGTTATATGAATGGATTGGCTATAATACTAAAGTTTTTACTTATGAAAATGTTGAAAGAGAAGAAGGTACATCGAAATGGTCATTTGGTAAATTATTGAACTATGGTATAGATGGCTTGATCTCATTTAATAATAAACCATTACGCGCTATGATTTATTTAGGACTAATTGTATTTTTTGTGAGTCTACTTTATATTATATTTAGTTTTGGAAATATTATGATTAATGGTGTGAAAACACCAGGGTACTTTTCAACAATTGCAGCTATTTTATTACTTGGAGGTATCCAACTGATTTCAATCGGTATTGTAGGCGAATATATCGGTAGGATATATTATGAAGTAAAACAGCGACCAAAATATATTGTTCAAGTATCTAATTTAAAGCCGGTAGACAAAACAAAAGGGTTGGACTCTGAATTAGAAATGTCTGAATATCCAGAAGAAGCGGAAGAACAAAATAAAAACAGTATAAATAGAGAAGAACATTTTTATGTACCCTCTCATAAGGTTAAAACTGAAAAGAATAAAACACTTGTTAAACATAGATAATCACTGCCCTCAGGTTATGCTAAAAGCGTAGTCTGGGGGTTTCGTTTATTAAAAAATTGAGTTTAATTGTGCATAGTTGTCCGAGGAGGTGATTTGAGCCTGTGTCTTTCGGCATATCAATCTAAAGCATTATCACATTACAAAATTGTATAAGAGCCAAATTAGTTAAATACTCTTAAAAGCAAAAATAAAAATGTTATAGTCAAAGAAATTTTGATACAGAAGTAATGTTTAGTTTTATAAAGGTTGTTTTAGATTTTAGGTTATTGTTGAGCCCGTACACACAAAGTTAAAATAACAACTAAAGATGATACGAATGACATTTTAAAAAAGATAGATCATAAACCCTCATGATAATAACACTTTAAAAAACAAAAAACGTCAATTTCTAAAGTAACTCAATAGAAATTGACGCTTATTTTTGGTTGAGATTTTAGTATTCCTGAGTGCTTTCGCTATTTAGTCATCTTCTGACGATATAGAAACTATGACATTAAGTTTCAGGAATTTCTTTTAAAACTAAAAAATTAACAAACCATTTATTTTTTACGTAATTTTCCCAATATAAATGATGCAAGGGCAACAAGAATAATTGTTCCAATTAGTGCAGGGAAGATAGCGATACCGCCTAAATGCCAACCCCAATCACCTAATATCCATGAACCTAGTGCAGAACCTACGATACCAGCAATGATATTTCCTAAAATACCTCCAGGGATATCTTTACCGACGATACCACCAGCAATCCAGCCGATTAAACCGCCGACAATTAACATAATAATAAATCCAAACATAAGTATACCTCCTTTTTAAATATCATAATCAATTATTACATACCACAAAATATAATTTGCTAATCATTTTTTTGAAAAAAATATATTCTGCCATAATAAAAAAAGTAAGAATAATAAATGTACAATTATAAAGGCATACCAATAAGGTGTTAATAAAGGCATGATTGTAAAAGATAATACAATAATAATTTGGCCAATCACTACTGGTTTGCGAATACGATTCAAGATTTTAATTTGTTCTTTTTCATGTGTTTGGAATGTACTATAGAACAATAAAGTTGCACCTATGAGAAAAATAGCTGGAGCTAAATATGGAATGGACATATAGTAAGAATCTTTACTTGTATCGTATGAAAGGATTAAAGATGTACTCATGATAATCGTTAAAATAAAACCAATAAATTTTTGATCAGTTATGACATATGTTTTTGTTTTTTTATTGAGATACAATTGCAACAATGTCCAAATAATTAAATGGGTGCAAGTATAAAATGTTATGTAATCGTATTTACCAACAAGGACTAAATTAATGATACTATTAATGGTTATTGATAAAAGTATAGAGCTAAACTTAAGTTGTTTGAAATTCTGACGATATAAATCAATACCGAGTATGATTGCTACCGTAGCTATATTTATGATTATATTTATTAGCATGTTGCTCTCCTAACCTAGATACTTCACTGCAACATTATATCAATTAAGTTAGATTTAATCATTTAATAACAGTTGATGTTTTAAAAAATTATAAGTCATTATCTGACATATTGTAAAATTGTTATTATTTTAAATAATTATATTTACAGTGACAATCATTGCTATGTTTTATGTACAAAGTAAAAACCGGTTTATTGTATAGACAAAGAGCATTATACAACGAACCGGTTCATTGACTCAATTTAAACACCTTTTTTATTACTCCAAAGTAAAGTATGTAATTGAGGTAATACATATACATTATTCATATCGCTACTATCCATGACACGATTCACAAGGGTTTCATATAATGAAAGTAACTTTTCTGTGTGAGATTCAACATATTCTCCGTCTAGGTATGGATTCCCAACTTGTAAATAAAATGGCACGTTAGGATATCTATGATGAATCATTTTGGCAAATTCAAAGTCCTCATCATTGAAAATAACTACTTTAAGATTGAGTGTTTCTGGCTTACATTTAGCAATAACATCATCTAAAATAGGTAAATTTGGTTTCATCATTGAGCTAGGTGGTTTTGGACTAATTGTTAAATCATCAATTTGTGTCATCCATGGTTGGAATTTACTGCCTTGTGTTTCTAGGGCGCTTTGTATGCCTTTGTCTTCGAATAAATCGACTAATGTTTGAATGCCTTTTATTAAAGCTGGATTGCCTCCTGAAATTGTTACGTGATTAAATGATTCACCTGCAATGTCATATAATTGCGCATAAATTTCTGTAGCATCCATCATGCGTATTTCTTCTTTTGCACTGCCATCCCATGTAAAACTAGAGTCACACCAACTGCAACGGTAATCACATCCGGCTGTACGTACAAACATGGTTTTGCGGCCGATGACACGACCTTCACCTTGTATCGTTGGACCAAAAATTTCAAGCACAGGTATTTTACTCATGGTTAGGCTCCTTTGGTCGATATATGACATAACTTGTTGGTGTTTCTCTGACGTAAACTTGCAAGCATTGTGGTTTGTTTGGCCTTTGGTTTAATGAAGACTGAACCATCTCATATATTGTTTGTGCCACAATTTCAGTTGAAGGACTTTTACCCTCAAATTGAGGTAACTCATTTAATAATTGATGGTCAAATTGACCGTGTACGAGTTGTTTCAATTCACTAAAGTTCACTAAAAACCCATTATGGTCTACGGTATCTCCACCGATTGTTAAGTTGACAAAGTAAGTATGTCCATGCGTACGCATGCATTTTCCAGCGTCTTCACTTGGAATATAATGTGCGGCTGAAAAATTAAAATCCTTATTAAGTTCAAATTGGTAATTGTGGTTAACACTAGGGTAATTTTGTTGGAACATATTAATTCGCTCCTTTTTCTTCTAGATAAGCATTAAGACCGCGTGCGCGTAGTTTACAGGCAGGACATTCGCCACATCCTTCGCCAATAATCCCGTTATAACAAGTTAACGTTCGCTTTCGAACGTATTCTAATACACCGAGTTCATCGCTTAAAGCCCACGTTTGTTTTTTATCCAGCCACATTAACGGCGTGTGAATAACGAAATCTTTATCCATAGAGAGGGAAAGTGTAACGTTCATTGACTTAATAAAGCTATCTCGACAATCAGGGTAGCCAGAAAAGTCTGTTTCACATACACCCGTGATAATATGTTTAGTATTTGTCTGATATGCTAGGGCGCCAGCAAAAGATAAGAACAGCAAGTTACGTGCAGGCACAAACGTGTTTGGCATACCACTATCTCCTTCGTTTATATCCATATCATGTTGTGTCAATGCGTTAGGAGTGAGTTGAGATAATAGGGACATGTCAAGTATATGGTGCTCGACTGCTTGTTCTTGAGCGATTTGTTTTGCAACCTGAATTTCTGTATCGTGCCTTTGTCCATATTCAAAAGTTACTAAGACAACTTCATCAAAATGTTTTTTTGCCCAAAATAAACAGGTTGTACTATCTTGGCCACCGCTAAATACTACGATGGCTTTATTATTGTTTAATGGCTGTTGTGTCATTATAGTTTACACTCCTTAAAATATCGTGCTAGCTTTGCCATATAAAACTGATGACGCCATAAAAAAACGCCTATCTCTATAAAAAGATAGACGTCGTTCAAGTGTCTAGTTTTTTATAGAGGGTGTCAGCTAGAAACCTCTGTTACATTTATACCGTGACTAGAATAATACATTTAAGCTGTAAAATCAAGTTGAGATTTGGGATAATAACTATATTAGAATAATATATAACTACAAATGAGGTGATTCAATGTTACTTGTAATCGATAATAAAGACTCATTTACGTATAATATCGTGGACTATCTCAAACAATGTTATACAGGGACAATCAAAGTGGTTGATGTGGATGAGATTGATATAGACAAGCTCATCGATATGAAACCCATTGGCGATTATCATATCGCCAGGACCAGGAACGCCGTCAGATTATCCGATTTTAAATGAAGTCATCACACAATTTATGAATAATGTACCAATTTTAGGGGTATGCTTGGGATTCCAACAAATTATTACTTATTTTGGGGGACGTATTGTAAAGAATCATAAGCCTATCCATGGCCATACAACTTCAATTACCCACACGGGCAAAGGTATTTTCAAAGATTTACCAAAATCATTTAATGTAATGCGTTATCATTCATTAATGGCAGACATACATACATTTCCTGTTGAGCTAAATGTCACAGCAACCAATGATAAAGGAATAATTATGGCCTGTGAGCACCGAGAATGTGCTATTTATGGTGTCCAATATCATCCTGAATCGTTTTTGAGTGAATATGGTATCGAACAAATTAAATTATTTATTGAAAGTGTGGAGGCGCATCATGCAAGTAAAATTTAATTACCAATATTATATAAATGAAACACAAACCGAAACGTATCAATATCTATTTAAAGAATGTTTGAGTAAAAAAATAGCATATCAAATGCAGGACGTTGGAGAAGTCATTCGATTTGCTGAATTACATCAAAGTAAAGGTAAATATGTGGCGTTATACTTACCATATGAAGCGGCAAGTTATTTTAATAATCAGTTAGCAACGATAACGCCTAAAGGTATATTTGTGTATGCTGCTGCATATGTATTTGAATCAGTACACGATGACTTAAATGAACAAGCTTTGGCATATCAGCGTAAATATAATTTTAAATTTCAATATAGACATGCGCGCATGATTGATCATATTAAACAAGTGCAAAAAGCGATTGTAGAAGGTAATACATACCAAGTTAATTATACAACCAGATTGAGTGATGACGTAAAAGGGCCGATTTCTGAACTTTATCATGTACTTCAGGGCGGAAATCATGGTCATTATTCTGCTCTGATTGATACAAAAGAAGTTCAAATAGCATCATTATCCCCAGAGCTATTTTTTCAATTTGGCCCATTTAAAAATCAATCCAATATTGTATTAAGTAAGCCGATGAAAGGAACAATAGCCAGAGGAGAAACAGAATTAGAAGATAAGGCACATTTTGAAAAACTTAGAAACTCTACCAAAGATAGAGCAGAAAATGTCATGATTGTTGATTTATTACGGAATGATATAAGTAGAGTAGCCAACACTGGCACAGTTAAAGTATATCAACCGTTTCATATTGAAAGGTATCAAACGGTGTATCAAATGACATCTATGGTTACTGGGCAGTTAGCAAACCATGTGAGTTTAGTGCAAGTATTAGAAGCTATTTTCCCTTGTGGTTCAATTACCGGCGCGCCGAAAGTAAACACAATGAAATATATTAAACAATTAGAGCAAACACCAAGAAATGGCTATTGCGGAACTATTGGTTTATTGTTACCTGATGGGAAAGCTATTTTCAATGTACCTATTCGTACGATTCAATATATTAATGGGAAAGCTGTATACGGGGTTGGTGCAGGTATTACCATTGATTCCAACCCAGAATCTGAAGTGCAAGAATTCATCGATAAGACTAAAATTTTGGAGAGATTATAATGCAGTTATTTGAAACATTACGATTAGACTCAGGCAAATTTTCAAGGTTGAGATATCATTATGACAGGATAAAACATTCAGCAAATCAATTCCAAATAACATTTGAAGATGATCAATGGCATAAAACGATTTCTGAAATTAAAAACCACTATTTTACAGGGACCTATAGAGTGAAAATTATTTTATATCCAAATGGCGTTTTTAAATATGAAGTTGCTGAATTACCTCAAAAAGATAGCTTTACGGCAAAAATTGTACCATTAACTCAAATTCAAGATAAACGCATACTTACGAATAAAACGACAAGTAGAGATCATTTAGCACATAATCATGAAACTGACCTCATTTTACTTTATGACGAATCAGGAAAAATATTAGAATTTGATATTGGAAATATTATGATCAAAGAAGGAGATCATTATTATACGCCAGTATTTAATGATGATTTTTTAAAAGGATGTAAGAGACAAGAATTAATAGATGAAGGTGAATTAATAGAAAAAGATTATAGTTTGGCAACATTTAAGCAAAAGTTAAGGCAAAATCAAATTCAAGTTTTTCTGATAAATAGTTTAAGAGAGGTTGCCGATGTTGCAATAAATCTATAGAATATAGAAAGTATAAGAAAAATATAAATTTTAATTCTAATAATTGTGATAAAACGTTATTGCGATAGTGTTTGATATCCATAATTGAATGTATCAAATATGCTACACATAGATATAGTTTAACTGTAAGTTATGAAGTAAGTTAAACAAAGTTATATGCGTCTTAAAAATCTAATGTCAGCAAGCGAGGCAAAATAATGATATGGATTTGGATTTTATTAATTATTACGCTAATTGGCCTTACAAAATGGTATGTAACCTATTTAATGAATCACCATAAATATTATATTACTAAGTTAGTCATCACTATTTCATGTGCTATTCAATTTATATTTATCTATGGTTTAGTTAAAGAATTAATACGCTACTTAATACAAATATTAAATGTATTTTATCGATAGACACAATAGATGAGGTGAATTTATGAAGATATATAGTCAAGGTGACCAAGCAATTGTGGTTTCTATAGAAAAGGAAGTTTCCAAAGATTTAACTGATGATTTACTCGCATTAAAAACATATCTTATTAATAAAAATTATCCTTTTATTACAGAAATTGTACCAACAGAGTCGGATATGATGATTTGTTATGATGCTAGAGATATGATTAAACATCACAATATAAAATCACCTTTTTTATATATGAAAGCACTTTTGCAATCTGTTCAATTAGAGATAAAACATGTAGAAGAAACACCCTCACCCATTCAAATACCTGTAGTATATGGTGGAGACTTTGGACCAGATTTAGCATCCTTGCTAAAATATTATAAAATGGATTTCGACAAATTTGTAAAATTACATACAAATTCGAATTTTTTCGTATCAATGATGGGCTATTCTCCAGGATTTCCGTATTTAACAGGGATGGATAAACGCTTGTTTGTCAATCACACAGGTGGCAAAAAAGCATTTATTCCTGCAGGATCAGTGATTATAGAAGGTAAGAAAACTGGCATTACTACAATTGATACTTATGGTGATTGGCTAGTGATAGGCTACACACCAGTAGAATTATTTAATCCACATCAAACAGATTTTACAACTTTAAAATTAGGGGATAATGTGCAATTTCAAGCTGTGTCAGAGGATGCATTGGATTTAGGAGGATTTAAACCATGTCAATCATAATAGAAAATGAAGGATTGTTCTCAAGTTTTCAAGATTTTGGGCGTATCGGTTATGAGCACAATGGTGTAATCCCTAGTGGTGCTTTAGATCCATTATCACATGAAATTGCAAATCGATTAGTAGCCAACGATAAACATGAAGCTACTTTAGAAATGACCAATAGAATGGCAAGTATTCGTTTTACTGAACCTACTTTAATTGCATTAAGTGGTGGCAGTTTTAAAGCTAAAACTGCTAATTTAAAAGTTTTACCCAATAAACTTTATTTAATGGAAAAAGGTGATGTACTCGAGTTTACAGAAACTTCACGGACATCAAGAGTCTATTTAGCCGTTGGTGGAGGATTCGAGCTAGATGAATGGTTGGGTTCTACTTCAACTGATTTTATGTCTAAACTTGGTGGTTTTCATGGGCGCAAACTAGAAAAAGGTGACGAAATCAATATGAAACGTGATTATACAGAACGTCACCATAAACTTTTTGAAAATCTTGAACATACACATCAGACTGACTGGGGCATAGATGGCTATGCGCTTTCATTTAATTACATGTCAGATGTATTTCATGTCATTAAAAATAAAGGAACAGAAGATTTTAATCAAAATGCTTTAAATCGTTTTACTTACGGGGAATATAAAGTGACAAGTAAAGCGAATAGGGTAGGTATGTATGTCGAAGGCCAACCTGTTAAAGCATTTTATGAAGATATGCCCGCACATCAATCTGTACAAATAGGAACAATTCAAGTTAAGAGAGATGGTACGCCAATTATTTTGTTAAATGATCATTACACGTTAGGGAGCTATCCACAAATAGGGACAATTGCCAGTTACCATTTAACTAAGTTAGGTCAAAAACATCCTGGTACTAAATTGAAATTTCAATTTATAGATGTTGAAACTGCAGAAAAGAACTTAATAAAATATACTAATTGGTTAAATCAACTGTTTCATGGTATCGAGTATAGAATGCAATTAGAAATGTTAAAATAATGTACACGATTAGAGAATGAAGTGTATGTGTGTATAGCAAAATGTTACGAGCATTAGCATTTAAAATTAATAATCAGTTAATCTATAAAACATTATTATATTAAGACGCTTTTGAGCTAAAGAATCTTAGAACAAATAAAAGTGTCTTGGACGAGTAAAAAAGGCAATTTCTATTGAAATATTATAGAAATTGTCTTTTTCAATATTGTTTTATTTATAGTTAGCTCATTGAGTTATTACTTGAGTTTCTATAGATTTATATCTCAAGCTGCTTTTTTATGTTGGATGATTTTTATAATATGTCTGTTGCTTTCGACAAATACTTAAGTAAAATATAGTTCTAAATTAATGTATACAATACATGGACAATGATTATTCGAAAAGCGTTCAGCTATAGCAATTATTTCGTAGATTTACTTTTGGTCTTTCGTATTTATTATCAACAGCATGAATGTCGAATATGATAAGATTTAGTAATTACTTAAGTCATTCTGTATAATTTAACCTTTATTTAAATAGGTCCAAGGCCTGATTAATTTATTAAATAGAACAAGTATAATTATAAAGGAAATTTAAATTTTAACCTTATTTTAATCGCGTATTCATAATAGGTTAATGATACCTTCATAAAACGGTTAAATCAGCTTTTTAAATTAAAAAAAGTGTGTTTTTACTTGATATTAGTCAAGAATTGCTTTATATTTATTAATTGAACTATAATCGTTTTATTACAATGATATTACAGAGTGAACGCAGTGTAAAAACGATGTAAAACATAACAAAACGCATTAACATAATTTACATTACAACAAATATAATTTTTCACAAAAGAACAAATAAAATTCAATGAAAATAAAAAATTGCTACTTTATAAAAATAAATTAGTGACATAAGAAAAAAAGATGTGTTTTAAAAGAAAATACAGGAGTTACCGTGTTTTTTAACTTAAATTTTAACTTTCGCAAATAACGATAAAGATGTTGGTAGAAATTATCATTTACGCGCTAACAACGGGTACAAAGCATTTAATCTAGCTAGGTATTAGCACAAACTTTTATTAATTTATATCGGGGGAACAGACATGAGTCTACACAAAAAGAAACTAACTCTTTTTGCGTTTTTTATTTTAACTGTTATAACAGTTACTGCTAAAACGTATTTTTCATACTATGTTGACTTTTCTTTAGGTGTTAAAGGGTTAGTTCAAAATTTAATTTTATTAATGAATCCATATAGCTTAATTGCATTAGTATTGAGTATTTTCTTATTCTTCAAAGGTAAGAAAGCATTTTGGTTTATCTTTATAGGAGGTTTTATTTTAACCTTCTTATTATACGCAAATGTTGTATATTTCAGATTCTTCTCTGATTTCTTGACTTTTAGTACATTAAATCAAGTAGGAAATGTTGAATCAATGGGTGGCGCTGTATCAGCTTCATTTAAATGGTATGACTTTGTTTACTTTATCGATACAATCATTTATTTATTTGTATTAATCTTCAAACAAAAATGGTTAGATAAGCGTGTGTTTAGCAAGAAGTTTGTTCCAGTAATCATGGCAGCGTCTGTTGCATTATTCTTCTTAAACCTAGCTTTTGCAGAATCTGATCGTCCAGAATTATTAACGCGTACATTCGATCATAAATATTTAGTGAAATACTTAGGTCCATATAACTTCACAGTTTATGATGGTGTAAAAACGATTCAAAATAATCAACAAAAAGCGTTAGCAAATGAAGATGATTTGACAAAAGTTTTAAATTATACGAAACAAAAACAAACACAACCAAACCCAGAATATTTCGGTGCAGCAAAGAAAAAAAATGTGATTAAAATACACTTAGAAAGTTTCCAAACTTTCTTGATAAACAAAAAAGTAAATGGCGAGGAAGTTACACCATTCTTAAATAAACTTTCTTCTGGTAATGAAGATTTTAGATATTATCCGAACTTCTTCCACCAGACAGGACAAGGTAAAACTTCAGACTCAGAATTCACTATGGATAACAGTTTATATGGTTTACCACAAGGTTCGGCATTCTCACTTAAAGGGGATAACACGTACCAATCATTGCCAGCTATTATGCATCAACAACAAGGATACACATCTAGCGTAATGCACGGTGATTATAAAACTTTCTGGAACCGTGACCAAGTATACAAACATTTTGGTGTAGATAAGTTTTATGATGCAACATATTTTGATATGTCAGAAGAAAACCAAGAGAACTTAGGTCTGAAAGATAAAGAATTCTTTGATGAATCAGCTGACTATTTAGCGAAGGAAAAAGAACCTTTCTATAGTCACTTAATAACGCTAACAAACCATTATCCGTTTACATTATCTCCAGAAGATGCATCAATTGATAAACCAAATACTGGTGATTCAACAGTTGACGGTTATGTTCAGACAGCGAGATATTTAGACGAATCGTTAGAACAGTTTGTAAATGAATTGAAGAAAAAAGGTATCTATGATGATTCCGTTATTATGATTTATGGTGACCATTATGGTATTTCTGAAAACCATAATAAAGCGATGGAAAAATTATTAGGTGAAGACATTACACCAGCTAAGTTTACAGATTTAAACCGAACAGGCTTCTGGTTGAAAATACCTGGTAAAGAAGGTACTGTTGATAAAACTTATGCTGGACAAGCAGATGTAATGCCAACATTACTACATTTAATGGGTATTGATACTAAAAATTATCTCATGATGGGTACAGACTTATTGTCAAAAGATCATAATGACACAGTACCGTTTAGAAATGGTGACTTTGTAACGAAAGATTACAAATATGTAAATGGTAGAATATATGATAATAAAAATAATGAGCCAGTTACAGAAAAACCAAGCGATTTTGATAAACGCAAACAACAAGCTGAAAAAGACTTGCAAATGAGTGATGACGTCCTAAATGGTGATTTATTGAGATTTTATGATAACCCTGACTTTGATAAAGTGAAACCATCAAACTATAAATATGAAACAGGTCCACAAGGACAAGAGAAAAAATAATTAATACTTTAGCCCTAATCCATTATTTAAAATGGATTAGGGCTTTTTTATATATGTAAGTGTATTGAATGGTATTTTATGATGCGCATGATGATTGTATTGAATTATTTAATATGAGTGAACTTTAAGCAGGGTAGGATAGCAGATTAGTACATATCCAGAGCAAACATGCACATTATAAAAAAGAAAGCTAAAAAGGCTAGAACATAAATCCCCATTCTCAAAATGAGATTGTTTGAGACATTTAGTTCTTGGACAAATGTGACGTATTTTGGCGAGACGCTTGAGTGAATAGGAGAAGCTGAAGACTACAGGCTGAAGCTGTTCCCCTAAGAAAGTGAATCACCAATATGAAGTATTGAAAAAATAGAAGCACTCAGATGAATTGAATTAAATCATCTGAGTGCTATTTTTCTTGTATTTACCCCAAACTCTTTGTTTTGAACTTGAGACCATTGTCTCAGCTTCATCATTTTTTTATTTAAAAAATGGATTCAAGTTATTTCTTTTTCTTTTACCTTTTATCCAAGTGCAACGTCTAAAATCATCATGATAGTAAAACCTAGCATTAAACTTAATGTTGCTAAATCAGTATTATTACTAGCTTGAGAGTCTGGTATAAGTTCTTCTACAACTACAAATATCATCGCTCCAGCGGCAAAGGCGAGTGCGTATGGTAACATAGGTGTAATGAACAGTACTGCAGCAGCACCTATAGTAGCAAATATGGGCTCAACAATTGCAGATGCTTGACCATAATTAAAAGCTTTCCATCTTGAAGCCCCAGCTGCTCTGATAGGCATAGAAAGCGCAGCACCTTCGGGAATATTTTGAATCCCGATACCAATTGCCAAACCAAGTGCGCCTAAGAAAGTGGCTTGTCCATTACCGGCTACTACACCACCAAATGCTACACCAATAGAAAGCCCCTCTGGTATGTTATGGAGTGTAATAGCCAATACAAGTAATGTATTTTTATTGAGTTTTTTTGTTCCTACACCTTCTTGGTATTGGTTAGTGTCTTGGGTGTTTGGGTGAATGTGTGGGATAATTAAATCTAACGCGCGTATAAAAAAACCGCCCAATAAAAAACCTATTGCTGCTGGTAACGATGCAATAGATGAACCTGAACCATAATCAATAGATGGTTGTAATAGAGACCAGAAACTGGCAGCAATCATTATGCCTGCAGCAAAACCTTGCATTGAGTTCAGTATTTTATCATTAACTCTTTTAAATATAAAAACTGCAGCAGCCCCTAATGCAGTCAACAACCAAGTGATGATACCGGCGATGAGTGCTTGGATAAAAGGAGGTAAGTCTTGAAAAAAATCTGACATAAGCTACGCTCCCTTGTATCATTTGAGTTCAAAAAGGTGTATAATATATAGAACTGAAATTAAGTTTAACAGAATTAATTATAATTTTCGATATTAAAAAGGATGTTGGACGATGGAAGCCTACAAAATTGAACATTTACATAAATCATATGCCGATAAAATCATTTTTGATGATTTGCATCTGTCTATTTCTGAAGGAGAAAAAATAGGTCTTGTAGGTATTAATGGTACAGGCAAAAGTACTTTGTTAAAGGTAATCGCTGGTTTGGATGAAGACTTCGAGGCAGAGGTTTCACATCCTAATGCATATCGCATACGTTATTCGTCTCAAAAGCAAGAATTTGAAGAAAATTTAACGGTTTTTGAAGCGGTATTAACGTCAGAGACAAAGACACTTCAAGTGATACGTTCATATGAAGCTGCTGTAACAAAATATAGTGAGACACAGAATGAGACAGATTTTCAACAGATGATGCAAGCACAAGAAGCAATGGATACATATCAAGCTTGGGATTATAGTGCTGAAATCAAAACTATTTTATCAAAGCTAGGCATCAATGATACGACTAAAAAAGTGAGAGAACTTTCGGGTGGCCAACAAAAACGAGTTGGTCTTGCTAAAACACTTATAGAGCAACCAGATTTATTACTCTTGGATGAACCTACGAACCATTTAGATTTTGAGTCAATTAGTTGGCTAATTAATTATGTTAAACAGTATCCACATACAGTGCTGTTCGTAACTCATGATCGTTATTTTTTAAATGAAGTATCATCTCGCATTATTGAATTAGATCGTGGGAAATTAACTACTTATCCCGGTAATTATGAAGATTACATCGCACAACGCGCTGAAAATGAAGTCGTAGAGCAAAAACAACAAGCGAAACAACGTGCATTATATAAACAAGAATTAGCTTGGATGCGTGCAGGAGTTAAAGCACGTTCTACTAAACAACAAGCACGAAAAAATAGATTTAAAGATTTAGAACATGATGTAAAAAATCAGCAACAACAAGATAAAGCCTCTTTAAATCTTGCATATTCACGTTTAGGTAAACAAGTTTTTGAACTTGATAACGTGTCAAAACGCATCGGCGATAAGGTATTATTTGAACACATCACAGAAATTATACAAAATGGACAACAAATTGGTATCGTTGGACCAAATGGTGCCGGTAAAACAACATTATTGAATATTTTGAATGGTGATGACCAAGCGTTCGAAGGGGCATTGAAAGTTGGTCAAACTGTTAAAATTGCTTACTTCAGACAGACTGAAGCGCGCTTAGATCGAGACATCAGAATGATCGATTACTTGCGTGAAGAAAGTGAAGTAGCTAAAGAAAAAGATGGAACTGCTGTTTCTGTTACACAGTTGTTAGAACGCTTTTTATTCCCTAGTGCAACGCATGGAAAAAAGGTGTATAAATTATCTGGTGGAGAACAAAAAAGATTGTATCTATTAAAATTATTAGTACATCAACCTAATGTTCTATTATTAGATGAACCGACGAATGACTTGGATACAGAAACTTTAACCATTTTAGAAGATTATATCGCTACTTTTGGTGGTACAGTCATCACGGTGAGTCATGATAGATATTTTTTAAATAAAGTTGCTCAAGAATATTGGTATATTCATGATGGCAAATTAGAACGTATTATAGGAAGTTTTGATGACTATGAAGCATATAAAAAAGAGATAGATAAACGCCAAATGCAAGAAAAGCAACAATCAAAAGTGAAACCAACATATGCAAAGAAAAAGAAAAAGGGTCTATCATATAAAGAAAAACAAGAATATGAAACAATTATTGCGCGTATTGAAACAACCGAACATAGATTAGAAGAGATCGAACAAGAAATGGTTGAAGCAAGTTCTGATTACGCTAAAGTCAAAGAATTAAATGAAGAACAACAAAATCTTAATACGTTGTATGAAGATGATATAACAAGATGGAGCGAGCTTGAAGAATTAAAAGAACAATGAGGGATTATATAACATGGAAGCAACATTATCACATTATTTTGGCTATGACACATTCCGTCCAGGTCAAAAAGAAATAATAACTAAAGTAATGGATCATCGTAATGTGCTTGGCGTTTTACCAACTGGTGGGGGAAAATCAATTTGTTATCAAGTGCCGGGATTAATGCTAGGTGGTACCACAATCGTAATCAGCCCATTAATTTCACTTATGAAAGATCAAGTTGATCAATTGAAGGCCATGGGGATTCGCGCAGCATATTTAAATAGTAGTTTGACACAAAAGCAACAAAAAGATATTCAAACACAACTGAAAAGTGGGGAAATCCAATTTTTATATGTTGCACCAGAACGTTTTGATAATGCCAATTTTATGCGCTTATTACAGCAGTTAGATATACACTTAGTTGCGTTTGATGAAGCCCATTGTATTTCAAAATGGGGACATGATTTTAGACCAAGTTATCAGGAAGTCATCCATAAAGTTTTTGCACTACCACAAGATTTTTCAATTGTAGCATTAACAGCAACAGCAACAATCGAAGTACAAAAAGATATTATGGATCGCTTAAACATCGATAAACACGATGAAATCAAAACAAGTACGAAACGACGAAATTTAATATTTCAAGTTAATCCAACGTATCAGCGTCAAAAGTTCGTATTAGAATATGTTAAAGATCATCAAAAAGAAGCAGGCATTATATATTGTTCGACACGTAAACAAGTAGAAGAACTACATGAAGCATTAGAAAACAATAAAATTAGCAGCACAATATATCATGCTGGTTTATCCAATAAAGAGCGGGAAGCAGCTCAAAATGATTTTGTATATGATCGTGTGCGTGTCGTAGTTGCAACGAATGCATTCGGTATGGGGATTGATAAATCTAATGTGCGCTTTGTGATTCACTATAACATGCCTGGTGATTTAGAATCGTATTATCAAGAAGCGGGTCGTGCAGGTCGTGATGGACTGAAAAGTGATTGCATCCTTTTATTCAGTGATAGAGACATTGGTTTACACCAATATTTTATTTCATCTTCAAAAGCAGACGATGATTACAAAGAAAAAATGGGTGAAAAATTGAATAAAATGCTACTATATACGAAAACTAAAAAGTGTCTAGAAGCAACACTCGTACATTATTTTGAACCCAATGAAAAACTAGAAGAGTGTGAGCAATGTAGTAATTGTGTTAGAGAAAATAAAACATATGACATGACGAACGAAGCGAAAATGATCGTAAGTTGTATTGCACGTATGAAACAGCAAGAAAGTTATAGTGTTATTATTCAAGTTTTAAGGGGTGAAGACTCTGATTATATTCGCTATTGTGATTATAATCAATTGTCCACACATGGCATTATGAAAAACTATACGACATCTGAACTCAGTCATCTTATGGATGAATTGCGATTTAAAGGATTTTTAAATGAGCATGATGAAATATTGATTTGCGATGTATCTGTAAAGGAATTGCTAAATAATCAAATTTCAATTTATACAACACCATTTAAACGTAAATCAAAAGAAAAAGTTAACATCAATACCGTAGAAGGCGTAGACCGTGCCTTATTTGATGAATTAGTTGCCGTGCGTAAACAATTAAGTGAAAAATTAACTATTCCACCAGTAAGTATTTTTTCAGATTTTACTTTGGAAGAATTTGCCAAGAGAAAACCAGAATCAAAGCAAGATATGATCTTAATTGATGGTGTTGGAAGTTATAAATTAAAACACTACTGTCCAATATTTTTAGAAACAATACAATCTTATAAAGCTCAAATTTAGTTGAGCAAATAATTGTTTTTAGAATATATAATCTCATATACTTAATTTTAACGGTATTAGTATTTTACATTGAAATAATTGCGATAAATACGAAGTTAATTTGACAACTATTAATATACTATACAAGTACAAATGTAATAGTGATATTGATCGGTTTCAATTAACTTCGTTTTTGTTTTATCTAACTATGTTCATAAGGGTTAAATGATACATTAATCGGTTATGTGTTAACTATGTGAATTTTTTAAAGTGATAGTAAAGGCAATGAAAAGAGTGAGGGTGAAAAATTGATAGAATTTAAAAATGTAATCAAACGTTATGGGGATAAAAAGGCTGTAGATGATCTTAGCTTTAATATAAAAGAAGGTGAGTTTTTTGTTTTAATCGGACCTTCAGGTTGTGGTAAAACAACGACATTAAAAATGATTAATCGTTTAATTTCATTAACAGAGGGATTTATTTATTTTAAAGGTAAACCAATTAGTGACTATCCAGTATATGAAATGCGTTGGGATATTGGTTATGTCTTGCAACAAATTGCATTATTTCCACATTTAACAATAAAAGAAAATATTGCACAAGTACCACAAATGAAAAAATGGAAAGACGTGGATATTGATGAACGTATAGATGAGTTGTTAAATATGGTTGGCTTAGAGCCAGAACTTTTTAAAGATAGAAAACCAGATGAACTATCAGGTGGGCAACAACAACGTGTTGGTGTGGTGCGTGCATTAGCCGCAGACCCACCAGTTATATTGATGGACGAACCTTTCAGTGCATTAGATCCAATCAGTCGAGAAAAACTACAAGATGATTTAATAGCATTACAGCAAAAAATAAAGAAAACAATCGTTTTTGTAACACATGATATACAAGAAGCTATGAAACTTGCTGACAGAATTTGTCTATTAAACAAAGGACATGTAGAGCAAATAGATACACCTGAAAATATGGTTAATCATCCTAAAAGTGATTTTGTAAAACAATTTGTTGGGGATAAATCACTTAAAATAGAAAAAGATATTAAACTATCAGAACTTATTGGAGAATTAACGATTGATGAACAAGCAGCTACCAAAGGCTATCCTATTGTTAACAGCGACGTCTCTATTAAAAACATTTATAGTGATTTAGCTAATCATGATGCTATCATTATTAATGATGAATCGACTGCTACTCAACATGTGCTTAAACGCGAAGATATGTTTAAATATCTATCCGAGCATATAGGGGGTGGTCAAAGATGAATGAATTAATAAATACACTTTCAGATCGAAAGGGACAATTGTTAACTACGATATTTGAGCATATCCAAATATCATTTATTGCATTGCTCATTGCTGCAATAATTGGAGTACCATTAGGTATTTTGCTCACGAAGACACGTAAGATTTCTGAAATTGTGATGAATATTGCGGCAGTACTACAGACAATACCATCATTAGCATTGCTTGGTTTGATGATACCACTGTTTGGTATTGGTAAGGTACCAGCAGTGATTGCGTTAGTAGTGTATGCATTATTACCGATATTAAGAAATACATACACTGGTATCAATGAAGTGGATAGCTCATTAATTGAGGCAGCTAAGGGTATCGGTATGAAGCCAGGAAGAAGATTAACGAAAGTGGAATTACCCATAGCTATGCCAGTAATTATGGCAGGTGTTAGAACAGCTATGGTATTGATTATAGGGACTGCTACATTAGCAGCTTTAATTGGTGCTGGTGGTCTTGGTGATTTGATTCTTTTAGGTATAGATAGAAATGACACATCATTGATCATTATTGGAGCGATTCCCGCAGCTTTATTAGCAATTCTTTTTGATTTAGTTTTACGGTATATGCAAAAGCTGTCCTATAAAAAGTTACTTATTTCTCTAGGTGCAATTATTATAATTCTGCTATTAGTGATTATTGGACCAATGTTTGCTCAAAAAGGAGATAAAATTACATTAGCAGGTAAACTTGGGTCAGAACCATCTGTAATTACAAATATGTATAAAATTTTAATTGAAGAAGAAACAGATGATACAGTAGATGTTAAAGACGGCATGGGGAAAACTTCATTCCTATTTAATGCTTTGAAATCTGACGATATAGATGGCTACCTTGAGTTTACAGGTACTGTACTTGGAGAGTTAACAAAGGAAGATTTGAAATCTAAACAAGAAAATAAGGTATATCAACAAGCAAAATCAAGTTTAGAAGATAAATACGATATGACTATGTTAAAACCAATGAAATATAACAATACTTATTCATTGGCAGTTAAAAAAGATTTTGCGAAAAAACATAACCTTAAAACGATAGGTGACTTAAACAAAGTAAGTGACCAAATTAAGCCAGGTTTCACATTAGAGTTTAATGATCGTGGTGATGGTTATCCAGCTGTTAAAAAAGCATATGATTTAGATTTTGGAGAAGTTAAGACGATGGAGCCGAAATTAAGATATCAAGCAGTTGAAAGCGGAGATATTAACTTAATTGACGCATATTCAACAGATGCCGAATTAAAACAATACGATATGGTTGTTTTAGAAGATGATAAAAAGGTATTCCCACCATATCAAGGTGCACCTATGTTTAAAACATCATATTTAAAGGAACATCCTGAAATCAAAGCACCACTTAACAAATTAGCAGGTAAGATATCTGATGAAGATATGCAACAAATGAATTATGAAGTTACAGTGAAAAAACAAGATCCTTATGAGGTAGCTAAAAACTATTTAGAAAAACATAATTTAATTGATTAATTCATAAGACAATACGAGTTTAACAATGTGTTTTACTATGTTAAAGCACACATTAAGTTGAACTCGTATTTATATTTGATTAAATTCTCACTTCAAAAAAAGTTACATTGATTTTCAATGGAAATAGGGTATATAATGGTTACTAAGTTTTGAAATTTCTGTAAATTTAAGGAGGCCCGAATCAACAATGAAAAAACAAATAGAACAATTATCAGCATATCAACCAGGCTTATCACCAAGAGCACTAAAAGAACAATACGGGATTGAAGGTGAACTTTATAAATTAGCTTCTAATGAAAATTTATATGGACCGTCACCTAAAGTGAAAGACGCAATCACGCAGCATTTAGATGAATTGCAATTTTATCCTGAAACGGGTTCTCCGTTAATTAAAGAAGCAATAAGTGAGCATTTGAATGTTGATCCAGCACGTATTTTGTTCGGTGCAGGATTAGATGAAGTGATATTAATGATTTCACGTGCTGTTTTAACTGAAGGAGATAAAATTGTTACAAGTGAAATGACTTTTGGTCAATATTATCATAATGCCATAGTAGAAGCAGCAGATGTTGTTCAGGTACCACTAAAAGATGGTGGGTTTGATTTAGAAGGCATACTTTCTGAAGTTGATGATAACACTAAACTTGTATGGCTATGTAACCCTAATAATCCTACTGGCACATATTTTACACATGATGAATTGCAACGTTTCTTGTCACGTGTGCCTCAAGAAATACCAGTAATTATAGATGAAGCTTATGTTGAATTCGTGACAGCTGAAGACTTTCCAAATTCATTAGCACTACAAGAGCAATTTTCCAATGCTTTTTTACTTAGAACGTTCTCTAAAGCATATGGATTAGCAGGTATGCGTATTGGATATGTGGTCGCTGCTCAAGAAGCAATTGAAAAGTGGAATATTATACGACCACCATTTAATGTAGGACGGTTATCAGAACACGCTGCACTTGCTGCATTAGAAGATCAAGCGTATTTAGATTCTATTCGTGAAAAAAATGCTCGAGAAAGAGCAAAATTCTTTGATTCAGTTAGTAGTCATAAATTAAATCCAAGCCAAACGAACTTCATTTTTGTGAATACGTCACGACCTCATGAATTGTATGAAGCATTGTTAAAACAGGGGTGCATTACAAGAGAATTTCCGAATGGTGTCAGAATTACGATTGGCTTCCCTGAGCAAAATGATAAAATGATCGAAGTATTAAATAACTTTGATTTATAACAAACATCATTTATAACGTTCAATAAATTAAAATGTATAAAGCTTGAACTATATAACGAAAATATTTAATTTATATAGTATATTATGATAGGCTTATGTACAATTTTGGTTTCATTGAACGTTTTTTGCTATACTAATAATGATAAACAGGGTCATGTTGTCAGATGATTAATGTAATCATGCGTGATCATTGTTAGTGAATGAGAACTTAAAAGGGAGTAGAGTATGAGATGACTAGAAAATCAATTGCTATTGATATGGACGAAGTACTTGCTGATACAGTAGGTGCACTGATTGAAGATGTGAACAAACGTACAGATTTAGGTATAACCTATGATATGCTGGACGGTAAAAAATTACGTCACGCAATGCCCGAACATGATGGCTTATTGCATGAAATTTTACGCGAACCAGGTTTTTTCAAAAAATTAAAAGTGATGGCACATGCTCAAGAAGTTGTGAAAAAATTAACTGAATACTATGATGTTTATATTGCTACTGCTGCAATGGATGTTCCTACATCATTTCATGATAAATATGAATGGTTAAGAGAGTATTTTCCATTTTTAGATCCACAGCACTTTGTTTTTTGTGGGCGTAAAGATATCGTAAATGCAGACTATCTCATAGATGACAACCCTCGTCAGTTAGCTATATTTACAGGTAAGCCAATCATGTATACTGCGTCTCATAATGTAAACGATGATCGTTTTACACGTGTAGATGACTGGTATGATGTTGAAAAGTATTTCTTAGGTGACCGTGATTACGATATATAAATTTAATGACATGAACGTGTCTTTGTGTGTTTAAATATGTAATTTTAATGATGCTATACTTAAAATGTGCAGAATCTTGAAAATCCATGAGTGAGCGGGCGATAAGTTCAAGTGTACCTATCTATACTTTAAGAGAGT
Organism: Staphylococcus sp. 11-B-312; assembly: GCF_016743055.1. NCBI lineage: Bacteria > Bacillati > Bacillota > Bacilli > Caryophanales > Staphylococcaceae > Staphylococcus > Staphylococcus sp. 11-B-312. The sequence continues at coordinate 2,180,685 of NZ_CP068241.1, read as the reverse complement.
AAACATTTCTAAACGCTATATCAAAAGGACTAATCCATTGTGTACGTGAATTAGTCCTTTTTAATAAGATTTTATTTAGTAAACATTATATATAGTGTATTTATTCATATTCATTATCAGGCGTATTTTCAGGTAACGTTAAAATTTGTATTGCTTTAGGTATGACTTCAATATGGATAGGTGTTTTTAATGCAATTTCTCCGTCGATGTCCACCTTCATTTCCGGTGTGGTCTCTATTTTGATATCTTTAGATAATAAATGCTGAATACCGTTTGTCATATGGTTCCAGTTCATGCTATCTCTTTGTTTAAATATATCACTCAATACACTCGAACTGTGTTCTTTAAAAATAAATAAATTCAGATAACCATCACTAGGTGAAAGGTCTGTTAAAGGTATGCGACTGCCTCCTATAAATGACCCATTAGCAACAACGAGCATTGCAGTATTACCATCAATAACTTTACCGTCAACGGTTAATTGATAATCAAAATGCTCCGGATTAAGCAAAGTTTTAACCGTAGATCCTACGTAACTCAATTTGCCGAAGATGTCCTTATTGCCGTTTTGAACATTTTCTGCATTTTGAACAATGAGCCCCAATCCAGCAAAGTTTAGTGCGTATTGATCATTGATTTTCATAACATCATAAGACTGTAACTCTGATTGAATAAGTTGTTGACTGGCTATTTTATGACGTGGACTCAGGTTTAATGTTTTAACAAAATCATTAAATGTGCCACCTGGAATAATACCAATAGGGATATTCAATTCATGTTGCATTATGCCATTGATTAATTCATTGACAGTACCATCGCCACCAAGGAGGAAAATGATATCTACATCGTCACTATAACTTTGGTCTTTAATCTTCTGACAAAATCTTATAATATCACCTTCGTCTTCACTTAGTTGGAGCGACAGATGTTTACAAAATGTAGTTAAGGAAGCTGCCACATCTCCAAGTCCTCGATATATATCTTTAATACCACTATATTCATGATAAAATAAGACACCGTGTTTGAATTTAGTATTTTCCAATTTTTTCACCATATTCTTTTAAATTTTGTTGCTTATTCACTTTACCCACATTTCCATAGTTATAATTATATAGGAAAAGTTGGTGTCATTTACTTCATTTTAAAATTTTTTGCTGTGACAATTTTTCGCAAGGATGATTAGGATAATGTTTATCTGACCTTTAGCGCATGAAAAACCCCACTTACTCAATAAAGTGAGAAGTGGGGTTGATACGTATGCTATTTAATGCCACGCATACCTTTGACGATTTTTGGTACAAATGCTAAAACAATCAAACTAACTACAATTGCAATACTTCCTAAAAATAGGAAATAATTTTTGTGTCCCAGAGGCTCAATGAGCTTCACTAAAGTACCATTTATAGCTTGCGCACAAGCATTTGTTAATAACCATAAACTCATCATTTGTGTGTTGAAAGCTTTTGGTGCGAGTTTAACTGCTGCACTGTTACCTGTAGGTGATAAACAGAGTTCACCGATAACACAAATAATATAAGACAAAATAACCCAGTTTACACTAATGTCTGCTCCGCCAGCTGAATGTCCAATAGAGCCAATCATTATGTAAGAAGCACCTGCTAATATTGCGCCTAGAACAAATTTTGTTGCTATGCTTGGTTGACGTCGAGCCATTTTGGCCCAAATCAGTGAAACCACTGGCGCTAACAATACAATAAATAATGGATTTATCGACTGGAAGAGTGTAGGGCCGAAATCTGTTTTCCACCCAAATAGATTTAATTTCATGTCACTGCTTTCAAATGCAAAGAGATTAAGAACGTTAGCACCTTGTTCTTGAATAGACCAGAAAATGACGCCAAGTATAAATAGCGGTATAAATGCGATTACTCTTGAGCGTTCATCATCTGTGACTTCTTTACTTCGAATCATAATTGTGAAATATACGATTGGTAAGGCAATCCCTAGTATAAGTACTGTTGTACTAACTAAATTAAATGATAATGTGCCTGTTAAGCCGGTAATTAATAATACAACTGCAATGATTACAATGATTGCAGCAAATAAAATACCATATTTTTTCTTCTCGCTCTTATTCAATGGGTTAGTTGGTTTTGTACCAATTTGACCTAAATTTCTTTTATTGAAAAATATATACCAAACAAGTCCAAGCGCCATACCAATGGCAGCGATTAAGAACCCGCCGTGGAAGTTACCTGTATGTACAAAGCGATCTAGAATAATAGGTGAAATTAATCCGCCTAAGTTAACCGACATATAGAATATAACAAAACCAGCATCTATTCGTGTATCTCTATCGGGATATAATCTACCAACAATATTTGAAATGCTTGGCTTCATTAAACCAGAACCTACAATAATAAAGAACATAGAAATAAATAATCCTATGATATCTAAAGGTAAACTTAAGAAGATATGTCCAATAATGATTAGAACACCACCGTAAAACGTTGCTCCGCGTGTCCCTGTAATTCTATCGGAAATCCATCCGCCGAGTACAGATGTCATGTATATCAGTGCCCCGTATACTGCCATAATTGACTGCGCAGTACTTTTATCCATGCCGAGTCCACCATCTTTAATAGCGAAATACATGTAGAAAATGAGTAAGGCACGCATACCGTAATAGCTGAACCTCTCCCAAAATTCAACAAAGAATAATACGCCTAGCCCTTTAGGGTGTCCAAAAAATCCTTTTTGTGGGATGGATTGAACCGCTTGTTCATGGGCTTTATCTTGATTTTGCATAAAAACATTCCCCGTCCTTTCATACTCCCTATAAGAATGTATAAAAATGATTTTACGCTTAATTAAATTAAATTTCAATAATATTCTTAAAACAACAATATTCGAAATATTCTGATTTATTTTCAATTTATATAAGCATAAATCTTTATTTATTTATATTTAAATGGGTGGCAGTGTATTATTATACAAAAAAAGCAATATAGAAATCTGATTTCAAAGATTTCTATATTGCTCACTTAGAAATATCATAATTTAAGCAATTAATATACACCTTTCATCGCACGTTTTACTTTTGGTGAAATGATTAAGAGTATAACCCCAATAACGACTGCTACTAATCCTGAGTACATGAAGTAATCGCTTTGATTCATTTTTGTATATACAACAACAAGTTGGGCATTAAGACCCTGTGCAGTTGCGTTACTTAACATCCATAAACTCATCATACGTGCAGTAAATGTCAGTGGTGCAAGTTTTGTAGTTGTTGATAAACCAACAGGTGATATACACAATTCACCAATTGATATTAATAAGAAGCTTAGTACAAGCCATAGAGGATTAATCAACTCATTTCCTGAGGCTAACGGAATAATCATCACTAAATATGAAAGGCCTGCAATGATAGCTCCAAAAGCAAATTTATGAACTGTTGGTGGATTATGTTTTCCTAGTTTCATCCATAAAGTTGCAAATACTGGTGCAAGTATCACAATGAATACTGGATTTAATGATTGTGCCCAAGAAGCAGGAATTGAAAAATCAATTAAACCATTGGTTAATGTTTTCATTTCTAATTGAGTTTTTGTATCTGCAAACGTCGCAAGTATCGTTGAACCTTGCTCTTGAATCATCCAAAATGCCACAGATGTGATATATAAAGGTACGTAACTGTATACTCGTGAACGTTCATCTTTTGTAACATCTTTGCTCACAATCATATTAATAAATATGTATATAGGTAGTACGATTCCTAAAATTGTGATTAAAAGACTAAAGTTTCCTAATGTAAGTGCATTATTTAAATGTAAAATAAATAAATAGATTAAAAATAAAACAATGACGCCAACAGTGATTAAAGTGAATTTTTTGATTTCTGGTTTTGTTAATGGATTTGGCACATTACGACCTGCAAGACCAAGATATTTTTTACGTTTTAAAATATAAACGACTAATCCACAGAACATACCGATTGCTGCTGCTAAGAAACCTGCGTGGAAACTGATTCTTGTTTGTAGATAGCCTGTAAGTAGTGGTGCAAATATACTACCTAAATTAATTCCCATATAGAATAACGTAAAAGCTGCATCTCTTCTAACATCGTTACGTTCGTATAATTCTCCTACAGTTGTAGAAATATTTGGTTTTAATAACCCTGTACCAGCGATAATAACACCAAGTGCAATTAGTACAAGTGTTAAATTGTTTGGTAACGAAAGTAAAATATGTCCAATCATAATGAGGAATCCACCATAGAAAACTGCATCTTGTGTACCAGTGATTCTATCTGCAATCCATCCTCCGATGATACCTGACATATAAATTAAAGTACCGTAGATTGCGACAATTTGCATGGCAACACTTTGCGGCAATCCAAAGCCTCCATCAGCCACGGCATAATATAAGTAAAAAATTAAAATGGCTTTCATACCATAATAACTGAATCTCTCCCAAAATTCAGTGAAGAATAAAGTGCTTAGTCCTTTTGGATGCCCAAAGAAACCTTTGTTTGGGATGTCTTTCATAATTTCTTCATGCGTATAATTCGATCTTTTCATAATTTCCCTCCCCTTTAACGGTTGGATATATTTTATACTGTATCTCATAATTTAACAAGTATGAATTGATTTAATATAAAATACATTCAAAAATACAAAAATAAAATATTTTAATAAAAAAAGCTGTTAAGCCTTTATCGAACGAGACTTAACAACTTTTGGTTTTTGTTTATCCTATTGTATTAACGATTATCTATTTTTTCTGGATAGAGATCATGATTCATTAAACGATGTTCTGCCATTTTTTCATATTTACTGTCAGGGCGACCATAGTTTGTATAAGGATCAATAGATATACCACCACGAGGTGTGAATTTGCCCCAAACTTCTATATAATGTGGATCCATTAAGTCGATGAGATCATTCATAATAATATTCATACAGTCCTCATGAAAATCGCCATGATTTCTAAAGCTAAATAAATACAATTTTAATGATTTAGATTCTACCATTTTAATATTTGGAATATACGAAATATAAATAGTAGCAAAATCAGGTTGACCCGTAATAGGGCATAAAGATGTAAACTCAGGACAATTGAATTTAACAAAATAATCACGGCCCGGGTGTTTATTATCAAATGATTCTAATACATCTGGTCGATAATCAAAATCATATTTATTATTTTGGTTTCCTAGTAAAGTAATATCTTTTAAATCTTCATGTTTACGTCCTTCAGACATCGTAATTGCTCCTTTAATATTTAGATTTTTGTTCCTTTTTCTGAACGGTTAACGGTTGGCGTCTTGCTTTTTCAAACATATAATAGCTTGCACCAATGATAATGATATAACCTAGAATTGCATAGAAATCTGGTGACTCACCAAATAAAATAAAACCAAATAGCGCGGTGAATATAATAGATGCGTACGTAAATATTGAAATATCTTTAGCTGGGGCAAAACTATAGGCTAAGGTAATACCTATTTGACCAGCAGCCGCAGCTAAGCCAGCACCGATTAAATAAACAACTTGCATGACAGACATTGGTTCGAATGTAAATATCGTAAATGGAATGAGTGCTATTATAGAGAAGAAAGAAAAATAAAAAACAATCGTATATGGTGCCTCTTTGCTACTTAATGCTCTAACACAAGTATAGGCACTTGCCGCGAAGATACCTGATAGTAATCCGCCAATCGCTGGAATCATAGAAGAAGAAAACTCAGGTTTCACAACGAATAACATACCAAAAATGGCTACGATCATAGCAATAAATTGGTAATTGCGTACTTTTTCATTTAAGAAAATCAAACTAAGTAGTATCGTCCAAAAAGGATTTAATTTCATTAATGTATCTGCGTCACTAAGAATCATATGGTCGATGGCATATATATTTAATAATACGCCAATTAAGCCAAGCGCAGAACGAGATATTAATAAAGGCTGGCTACTCAATTTACCAAAAAGTGGTTGTTTGTACTTAAATATAAAATACAAAGGAATAAACATTGCCACTAGATTTCTTGCCAATGATTTTTGAAAGACAGGGAGATCTCCAGCTAATCTAAAAAAAACAGACATAAAGCTAAAACCAACTGCAGAAATTAGAATAGCAATAATACCTTTTATTTTTGGATTCACATATATCGCCTCAATTTTAAAATTTTAACGTATCTATATTAGCATAGTTATTTAGAAAATGTATATATGCTTGAATTTAAAAGGGAAATATATTAAAGTATAAATACGAACAAACGTTCTGTTTATGTAGTGTTTCATTAAGAAATTTTAAAAGTAATTAAGTATAGCAATTAGTTCTAAAATATAATATATGAAGCGCAATATATAAGGCCTATGGCTAGATAATCCAGATATATCAAGCTTTAAAGAGAAATTAAAAAAAGCAAGCATTGAGCCTCTAAAAGTCGAAAAAATATTTTTTAAAAATTTAAAATTGAGTTTAAGGTTGAATTGGTGCCATTTTCATACTGTTTTCATTGTTTTGACATAAATTAAAGACTTTTAATAAGGCGATGAGTTATGTATAATGAAACACATAATATAGTATTAATGGCCAGGACGAAACACTATATATTGTGTTTTGATACGTGGTCAATTTATTTATAATAAATCAAATTTTAAGTAAAATCACACAGTTTCAGGCTTTAAATAATGACAAATAAGGCATTAATACTTAAATGTTGAGTTTTTACATACCTACTTATAGAATTACAAGTTACTATATATAGTGGTTATTTCAATCATTTAATACATTCAAAAGCAACACCTCGAAAGCCTTACAATTTTTGATTTTCCAACTTACGTATTTCTATTAGAAAGAAGGTGAGCCAATGAAAGTGGTATATTTTTCGTTTTCCGGCAATGTGCGCAGATTTATAAAAAAAACCGAACTGACAAATGTTATGGAAATCACGCAAAATAATTGTTCAGAGAGAATTGAGGAGCCATTCGTTTTGGTCACTGGGACAATAGGATTTGGTGAGGTACCCCAACCAGTTCAAGCGTTTTTAGAAGTAAATGATGATTTATTAAAAGCTGTTGCAGCTAGCGGAAACCGTAATTGGGGACAAAATTTCGCAAAAGCTGGACGATCAATTTCGGAACGTTACCAAGTTCCATTATTATTGAAGTTTGAAGTACAGGGCACTGCAGATGATATAGATGAATTTAAAGATAAGGTGGGAAATTTCAATGAAGATTATGGACGAGAAGAAATACAATCATATTGAATTAAACAATGAGGTTACAAAAAGAAAAGATAATGGTTTCTTTAATTTGGAAAAGGATCAAGAAGCGCTAGCAGTTTATTTAGAAGAGATTCAAGATAAGACAATCTATTTTGATACTGAAATTGAACGCTTACATTATCTCGTGGATAACGATTTTTATTTTGACGTTTTTGAAAAATATTCAGAAGCGGATTTACAAGAAATTACAGATTATGCTAAAAGTATTGACTTTCGTTTTGCCAGTTATATGTCAGCAAGTAAATTCTTTAAAGACTATGCGTTGAAGACAAACGATAAAACACAGTTCTTAGAAGATTATAAGCAACATGTTGTGATTGTTGCACTATATCTAGCAAATGGTCATAAACCGACAGCTAGACAACTTATCTCAGCTATGATTGAACAACGTTACCAACCAGCAACGCCAACGTTTTTAAATGCTGGGCGTGCGCGTCGTGGTGAGCTTGTATCATGTTTCTTACTTGAAGTAGACGACAGTTTAAATTCAATCAATTTTATAGATTCTACAGCGAAACAGTTAAGTAAAATTGGTGGCGGTGTTGCTATCAACTTATCTAAATTGCGTGCTAGAGGAGAAGCGATTAAAGGTATTAAAGGCGTGGCAAAAGGTGTATTACCTGTTGCTAAATCTCTTGAAGGTGGATTTAGCTATGCTGACCAATTAGGACAACGTCCTGGGGCTGGTGCAGTGTACTTAAATATTTTCCATTATGATGTAGAAGAATTTTTAGATACTAAAAAAGTTAACGCGGATGAAGATTTGCGATTATCAACTATTTCTACTGGTTTAATTGTACCTTCAAAATTCTTTGAACTGGCAAAAGAAGGTAAAGACTTTTATATGTTCGCACCACATACAGTTTATAATGAATATGGTGTAACGTTAGATGACATTAATTTAGATGAATACTACGAAAGTTTAGTAGCCAATCCAAATGTTGATAAAAAGAAAAAAGACGCTCGTGAAATGCTAAATATGATTGCACAAACACAACTGCAATCTGGTTATCCTTATCTAATGTTTAAAGATAATGCGAATAAAGTACATCCTAACTCTAATATTGGTCAAATTAAAATGAGTAACTTATGTACAGAAATCTTCCAATTACAAGAAACGTCTATTATTAACGATTATGGTATCGAAGACGAAATAAAACGTGATATATCTTGTAACTTAGGATCTTTAAATATTGTTAATGTTATGGAATCTGGAAAATTTAAAGATTCAGTGCACACAGGCATGGATGCATTGACAGTGGTCAGTGATGAAGCAAATATACAAAATGCGCCAGGTGTTAGAAAAGCTAATAGTGAATTACATTCAGTTGGATTAGGCGTTATGAATCTACATGGTTATCTAGCTAAAAATAAAATTGGTTATGAATCTGAAGAAGCAAAAGATTTTGCTAACATATTCTTCATGATGATGAACTATTATTCAATTGAAAGATCCATGGAAATTGCAAAAGATAGACAAGAAACATTTAAAGACTTTGATAAATCAGATTATGCGAATGGGAAATATTTTGAGTTTTACACTTCGCAAACGTTTGCACCAAAATATGAAAAAGTACGTAAATTATTTGAAGGTTTAGAAATTCCTACACTTGAAGATTGGAAAGCATTACAAAAAGAAGTTGAAACTCACGGCTTATTCCACGCATATCGTTTAGCGATTGCACCAACACAAAGTATTTCTTATGTTCAAAATGCGACAAGTTCAGTTATGCCGATAGTTGACCAAATTGAGCGCCGTACTTACGGTAATGCAGAAACGTTTTATCCAATGCCATTCTTATCACCAGAAACAATGTGGTACTACAAATCTGCATTCAATACTGATCAAATGAAATTAATCGATTTAATTGCTACGATCCAAACACATGTGGATCAAGGTATTTCTACAATTCTTTATGTAAACTCAGAGATATCAACACGTGAATTATCTAGATTATATGTTTATGCACATCATAAAGGGTTGAAATCTTTATATTACACTAGAAATAAATTATTAAGTGTTGAAGAATGTACGAGTTGTGCAATATAAAACGAGGCTATCTAATTTAATGAACAAGGAAATATGAATCTTGAAATATCGCATATGTTTTAAAAACAAAAAGGTAATGCATTAAGTGAACATGATTTAAATTAAAGTGTATCAACATTATAGAAATAGAGTCACTTATGCAGAGGGATAGTAAATCTAAAGATATATTTAGATTTCTGTCCCACTTTCTGTGTTTTATAATTCAAATAAATATTTACTAGATAGGGGAATTATCTAAATGAAAGCAGTCAATTGGAATACTCAAGAAGATATGACAAATATGTTTTGGCGACAAAATATTTCGCAAATGTGGGTAGAAACTGAATTTAAAGTTTCAAAAGATATTGCAAGTTGGAAAACATTATCCGATGAAGAAAAAAATGCATTTAAAAAAGCATTAGCAGGTTTAACTGGTCTGGATACACACCAAGCAGATGATGGCATGCCATTAATCATGTTACATACTACAGATTTACGTAAAAAAGCGGTTTATTCCTTTATGGCGATGATGGAACAAATTCATGCTAAAAGTTATTCTCACATCTTTACAACTTTATTACCATCTAGCGAAACAAACTACTTATTAGATAAATGGGTCCTAGAAGAGCCACATTTGAAATTTAAATCGGATAAAATTGTAAATAATTATCATAAATTATGGGGTAAAGAAGCATCGATTTATGATCAATATATCGCACGTGTATCAAGTGTTTTTCTAGAAACATTTTTATTCTATTCTGGTTTCTATTACCCATTATATTTAGCTGGGCAAGGTAAAATGACAACCTCAGGAGAAATCATTCGTAAAATTTTATTAGATGAATCTATTCATGGTGTGTTTACTGGGATGGATGCGCAAAGTTTACGAAATGAATTGTCTGAAAGTGAAAAACAACAAGCAGACCAAGAAATGTATAAACTATTAGATGAATTATATAAAAACGAAGTTTCTTATACACAATCTTTATATGATGATATCGGTTTAACTGAAGATGTGCTTAACTATGTAAGATATAATGGTAACAAAGCATTATCAAACCTTGGATTTGATCCTTACTTTGAAGAGAGAGAATTTAATCCAATTATCGAAAATGCGCTAGATACATCTACAAAAAATCATGATTTCTTCTCTGTTAAAGGCGATGGTTATACATTAGCGCTAAACGTTGAAGCATTACAAGATGAAGATTTTATTTTTGAAGACTAAATTGCGACCATTTCAACTATCATAATAATATAAAATTTAGTGATTGCAGATGTCTCAAATATAAGCAATTTTTAATCACCAAAAAACGTCAGTTTCTATTAAAATTATATAGAAATTGACGTTTTTTTAATTTGTATAAGTTTCGTTCGATGTACTACAATTTACAAATTTTATGCCAATACAACTAATTCGAACACTAATTTTGTCTTACGTAATAGTTGAATGAGTGATTCAAGTGAAACGACAAAAATTTCTATAAATACTTGAGTATAAAATGAAAGTACTTGATTAAAGGTATTAGTTTCTAATTTAGATATTTTTAACATAAATGGAGAATTGTTTTGATAATCTCTATTATTGCTATTGAATTTACTTGCAAAGATGATAAAATTTAATTTATAGGTATTGATAATGATTATCACATTCAATACGATATAGCGTTTATGAAAGGATTAATTACTCACTATGAAATTTTTACTAAATGGCGTTGTCTTAGCTATTATTTTATTCTTTTTAACTATCCTTTCTTTATTTATAGGCGTTAGTAAAGTATCGATTACTGATATTTTTCATTTAACGCATGAACAAATAAATATCATCGTGTCTAGTAGGATCCCCAGAACTATAAGTATCTTAATCTCTGGCAGTACTTTAGCGCTTTCTGGACTTATTATGCAGCAGATGATGCAAAATAAATTTGTGAGTCCAACGACAGCAGGGACAATGGAATGGGCCAAGTTAGGTATTTTAATATCAATGATATTTTTTCCACAAGAGAATATTATTATTAAATTAATATTTGCAGTAATATTAAGCATCGGTGGCACATTCTTATTTGTTAAATTAGTACAGTACATACGATTCACAGATGTTATTTTTATTCCACTTTTAGGTATTATGCTTGGTGGTATTGTGTCTAGCTTAGCGACATTTCTTGCTCTAAGAACGAATACTGTACAAAGTGTAGGCAACTGGCTTAACGGAAATTTTGCTATCATTACGAGTGGTAGATATGAAATATTATACTTAAGCATTCCTTTATTAATACTTACATATATATTTGCTAATCATTTCACGATTGCAGGGATGGGGAAAGATTTTAGTAATAACTTAGGCGTTAACTATGAAAAAATAATAAATATTGGTTTATTTATCACTGCAACTATAACAGCGCTTGTAGTTGTTACAGTGGGGACATTACCATTTTTAGGCCTCATTGTTCCGAATATTGTGTCAATTTTTAGAGGTGATCATTTAAAACAAGCATTGCCTCATACAGCAATGTTAGGGGCAGTATTTGTTATGTTTTCTGACATAATTGGTAGGATTATTGTCTATCCATATGAAATAAATATTGGTTTAACAATTGGTGTCTTTGGCACGATTATTTTCTTAATCTTATTGATGAAAGGAAGACATAATTATGCAGATTAGTGCTAAATCAAAGTTAATGATATTAATCGCTATCACTTTATGTGTTGCTTTAATTTATCTTTTCATCGGTATTGATTTCGAAATTTTTAGATACCAGTTTATCAGCCGTTTTAGAAAATTAGTGCTTATGCTATTGGTAGGTGGAGCAATTGCAGCTTCAGTAGTCATTTTTCAGGCAATTACAACGAATCGTTTGTTAACACCGTCGATTATGGGGCTTGATGCTGTATATATGTTTGTGAAAGTATTGCTAGTATTTGTGTTTGGTGTACAGTCTGCATTTGTTACTAATATATATTTAAGTTTTGCTACTTCACTGTTAGTAATGGTTGTATTTTCACTATTACTATTTCAAGGTATCTTTAGAATTGGTGATGTGTCAATATACTTTATTTTACTCATAGGAGTTATTTTAGGCACTTTCTTCAGAAGTATCACTGGATTTTTAGAACTGATTATTAATCCTGAAGACTTTTTGGCAGTTCAGAGTTCAATGTTTGCCAATTTTGATGCTTCCAATAGTAAATTGGTGATGCTGTGCGGAGTTATATTAATGATATTAATCCTTATTACAGTGATTGCGATACCGTATTTAGATGTACTTTTATTAGGCAAAGACCAAGCAATTAATTTAGGTTTGTCTTATAAAATGGTTACAAGATTATTACTTATACTTGTTGCGATATTAGTATCCATCTCTACTTCATTGGTAGGTCCAATTACATTTTTAGGATTGTTAACAGTTAATCTAGCACACGAATTGATGAAAACCTATGAACATAAATATATATTACCGGCAACGATTTGTTTAAGTTGGTTGAGTTTATTTATTGCACAGAGTGTAGTGGAAAATTTATTTGAAGCGACGACGCAAGTGAGTATCATTATAGACTTAGTAGGTGGAACGTACTTTATCTATCTATTAATTAAAAGGAGACATGCGAATTGATACGTGTTCAAGGATTGACTAAAACGATTCAAGATAAAACGATTTTAAATGACATTAATGTAGAAATCAGTAAAGGGCGTTTAACTTCAATGATAGGTCCAAACGGCGCTGGTAAGAGTACCTTATTATCAGCAATCACACGCTTGATTGATTTCGATAAAGGAACTATTGAGATTGAGGGGAAAGCTATATCTGAATATAAAAGTAATGAGTTATCTAAAAAATTATCTATTTTGAAACAGGCCAATCATACTGAGTTAAATATTACTGTGGAGCAACTTGTTAATTTTGGAAGATTTCCATATTCAAAAGGACGCTTAAATGAGGCGGATCGAGCGCAAGTTGAGTATGCACTTGAGTTATTGAATCTTAAAGAAATTAGACATCGTTACTTAAAAACATTGTCAGGTGGTCAACGACAACGTGCATACGTAGCTATGACGATAGCACAGGACACAGAGTATATTTTGCTTGATGAACCATTAAATAATTTAGACATGAAACATTCAGTTCAAATTATGAAAACATTACGTCAACTCGCTAAATCCCTCAATAAAACTATTGTTGTTGTCATTCATGATATTAATTTTGCTTCGTGCTATTCAGATGACATCATTGCATTGAAAGATGGAGAAATGGTCAAAGCAAGTACTAAAGATGAAGTTATACAAGAAGATACGCTTAAGACACTATATGATATGGACGTTAAAATTGAAGACATTCGCGGACAACGTATTTGTGTATATTTTGATGAAGAAACAGCAGAGTATGAACTATCGATATTACAATCAGTCTAAAATGAAATGGTTGTTAATGAAGGGAGTGATGCAACTGCAACGTTGTTCATTTTAAAAGGCATATTGAAATGGTGATTAACTTTATTATTCCAGGAGGATTAAACATATGAAGAAATTTGCTTTATTTATGGTTATAGGTTTAATGTTTTTATTAGTAGCATGTAATAATGGAGGTTCAGACGACAAAAAGTCATCTGACACAAAATCAGATAATAATGAATCAAATAAAACAGTTAAGATAGAAAATAATTATAAAGCTAATGGCGAAAAGCGTGATGGCAGTGACGCAAAATCTGTAAAAGAATCAGTTGATGTTCCAGTAAATCCTAAAAATGCAGTTGTCTTTGATTATGGTGCATTAGATACATTAAAAGAGTTAGGACTTGAAGATAAAGTTAAAGCACTTCCTAAAGGTGAAGATGCTAAATCATTACCAGATTTCTTAAGTGAATTTAAAAGTGATAAATATTTAAATACTGGTAGTTTGAAAGAAGTGAATTTTGACAAAGTTGCAGAAGCAAAACCTGAGGTAATATTCATATCTGGACGTACAGCTAACCAAAAAAACTTGGATGAATTTAAAAAAGCAGCACCAGATGCTAAAGTTGTTTACATAGGCGTAGATAATAAAGATGAAGTTAAGTCGCTTAAAGCAAACGCTGAAAAAATAGGTAAAATTTATCAAAAAGAAGATGAAGTTAAGTCTCTTAATAAAAAATTAGACGATAAAATCGCAGGTATAAAAGAAAAAACAAAAGATTTAAAAGATCAAAAAGCGTTATATTTATTAGTAAATGAAGGTGAATTATCAACATTTGGTCCAGGTGAACGTTTTGGTTCTATGATATTTAATACAATGGGCTTTACACCAGCAGATAAAGAAATTAAAGAAAGTAATCATGGACAAAATGTTACAAATGAATATGTTGCAGAAAAAAATCCTGGTATTATTTTTGCGATGGACCGCGGACAAGCTGTAGCAGGTAAATCTACTGCTAAAAAAGCATTGAGCAATGATGTCATCAAAGATGTTGATGCGATTAAACATAATAAAGTATATGAATTGGATCCAAAACTTTGGTACTTCTCAAGTGGTTCAACAACAACTGCAATTAAACAAATTGAAGAAGTTGAGAAAGCAATAGATAAAAAATAGTAATAGGCATAAGTGGGGATTGTCTTAATAACGTATACTAAAAGCAGTGAAAATCACTTTAAACGTGAATTCACTGCTTTTTTAATATGGTATAGTCTTGCTTACCGGTTGTTAATAAATGTGACAGGGATGCGCTTGATTAGTCTCAATTGTTTTTTGTTTGGCTCAGTACTAAAATGACATTGAGCACTTAAGTAATAAATTGAGTTGAAAACTTGTATAATGAATAAAAATAGTAAAAGAAGGTGACATAAAAATGATTTTAGATAATGTGAACCCAAATGATTTATTTCCAACAGAAAAGAAAGGTCCCAGTGTATTGGGTACGATAGAGTATTCTGTACAAGGTTCTACAGAATTTGAAGGTGCGTTTATTGCTACAAACGAACGCATTATTTTAAATGTAGATATGAATGGGGAATTCTATTATAGAAGTATAGGTTATGATGAAGTAGAGAAAATTACATACGAAGACGGTCGCATTCATTTCACATTTAATATTGGACCAATGCCGATGAAAGATATACAAAAAGGTGATGCAGAAGCGTTTGTACAATTTGTAAAGGGCAAAATAAACATTCAATAAAAAGATAGTGTTTGAGAGAACGTGCCTTTACCATGTTTAGGATGGATTTACGATATTTGAATATATCAAAGAGCGAGACAGAAATTAGAAAAATAAATTTCTGTCTCGCTCTTATTGTTAAACGCCAATTATATAGAAAAGTACGTGCTGTAATGATATTTACAGCGATTATTAAAATGGGCATCACAGTTTGGACAAGCTTCAATCAACATATATGCATTGATTGTCATTTCATGTTTACATACACCACATAAAATTGCTTTTGTATTAAACGCTTCAGTTTCCCATCTTTGTATTGGATGAGAGGTGTCTTCATTATGACATTTATAACATGGATAATATTTATTACAGCATTTGAATTTAATTGCTATTACATCTAATGGTGTATGGTAGTGTGTACAACGTGTCTCGCTATCTACAGTTGCACCATATATTTTTGGCATCTTATAACACTCCTAACGTTCAATAGGATGCTCACCGATGATTCTAACTTCTGGATGAAGTTCAACATCAAATTTAGCTTTAACTGTTTTTTGTACGTGATGTATTAAATCTTCGTAATCAGTTGCAGTACCTTTATCTACGTTTACCATAAAACCTGCATGTTTCTTTGATACTTCTACGCCACCTATACGATAGCCTTGTAGATTTGAATCTTGTATTAATTTACCAGCAAAATGGCCTGGTGGTCGTTGAAAGACGCTGCCACAAGATGGATATTCTAGTGGCTGTTTTGTTTCCCTTCTTTCAGTCAAATCATCCATTTTTTCTTGGATATCTTGTAGATTGCCAGGCGTTAATGTAAATGCAGCTTCTAATACAACTAAGTGTTCTTTTTGAACGATACTATTACGATAATCTAACTCAAGCTCTTTGTTTGTCAGTGTGATTAAGTCTCCTTTTTCATTAACGCAAAGGGCATAATCGATACAATCTTTGACTTCACCACCATAAGCCCCCGCATTCATAAATACAGCACCGCCAATTGACCCTGGGATACCACAGGCAAACTCTAATCCAGTTAGTGCATTGTCTCGTGCAGTACGTGATACATCAATAATTGCAGCACCACTTCCTGAGATGATTGCATCATCTGAAACATCAATATAATCTAACTGAAGTAAACTGATGACAATGCCTCTAATTCCACCCTCTCGGATAATAATGTTTGAACCATTCCCTAAATATGTGACGGGGATATCGTTTGTGTAAGCAAAATGGACGATAGCTTGTACATGCTCATTTTGCGTTGGAGATAAGTAATAATCTGCTTGACCACCCGTTTCAGTGTATGTATAGCGTTTTAGTGGTTCGTCAACTTTTATAATATCTTTTGGAACTATTGCTTCTAATTCTTTTAAGATGTCATCTTTATGCAATTATAGAACATCCTTTCCTGTTGAATTCATTTATATATTATACCAATGATTTAACTTGTTTGCTAAACAGTGTATCGCTTTATTGAAAACGATTCAGTTTATTTATTCTTTTAATGATTAAACGTTAGTGATGTGTGTTCGATAAATCTTTATTAATTTCACGGAGTAGTTGTTTAAAAAGTAATTGTTTCTGATTTTCGTATTCACGAATTGGCGCTGTATCAGTTGCTAAATTGTACTTTTGTTTTCCGAAGTGAGTTGCTGAAGATGCATTGATTGTTAAATAATAATTTGTCTTCAGATAATCATTATAAAGTTGTGAGTCTATTTGAACAATATGTAATCGAGCAATTTGTTTTAAATCAATGAGATTATTAAATTGAGCCATAACTACTTTTTTGTGATATGGATGATGAAGTCTATAAAAACCTTGATAATTTAGTCTTTTTTCATCTAAAGCAGTGATATCATGTAAATCATCTACCCCTACTAATACATCTAAAATAGGTTCGGTAGGGTAGTTGAAGTGGCTAGTCCCTCCAATATGATGTGTTGTTTTTACTGGTGTATCTAAAAGAGTCAATAATTTATGACGTAGCATCTTATATTGTTTAATAAAAGCTTGCTGAACATCTTCTTTGATAAAAGGTTGAACATCCGAATACATTGAAATAAATCACTCCTTTAAATGATCAAAATAAATTGTTAAACTATAAATTCTGGAATAATATATCATATATTATTTTCAAGTTAAATAAGTTTCTGTATAATACGTAATGATAAGGAGTGCAGAAATGAAAAAATTAATGTGCTTTGTTTTATTAGTTTGTTTTGCTGTCGTAATTGTTGCTTGCGGACATGAAAGTGCCAACGAATTTAAAGATTTCGATAGCACTTTAAATGATGTAAAGCAAAAAGAAAAGGCGTTCAATAAAGAAATGGATTCTATTGATTTAGAAAACATTAATGATTTAAGTAAAACAGATATGACTGATAAAAACAAAAAAGAATTTAATCAATTGCAAAACAATTTGAATAGCAGGTTAACACCTAAATTTGAAGCATATGAGAAAGCTACAAAAAATCTGCCAGCACAGTCCGAAGAAACCAAGGAATTAAAATCTAAATATTTAACATCAATCAAAAAGAAAAAAGCTGCGATTGATGAACTTAAAACATTTGTTAATTTATACAATCAGTCAGTTAAAGCAAATGAAGATATTTTAGATTATACAAAACTTTTCGAAAAGAATAGATCACAAGTAGAAGAAAATATGAAAAAAGCTAATAATGCGGGTGAAAGTGTTAAAGGCTTTAAAGAGAAGTTAGAACAAAATAATAAAGATTTAAAAAATACAGCGGAAAAAGAATCAAATGCTAGAAGTGCTAAATCAGAGCAACAAGCCATTGAAAATCAAATTATGCCATTAATAAAAAAACAAATTAAAGACTTAAACAAGGCAGAAATTACAGATGGTTATGTGAATGATGCGCGTAAAAATACGATTGAGATGTACTACAGCTTACAAAATTACTATGAAACAAGAGAAGAGACAATTGAAATTGGTGAAGCAATAGCTAAAATAGACATCAATCAATTACCGAAAGAAAGTAAAGATTTAAAACAATATGATAAGGATTTTAATAAAAAGTATGCCGAAATAAAAGGTAAATATCAATAATAAATTATTCAATTAAGTTATGAGATTTGTAATAAACTGTTAACAATAAAAAGGTAATTGTGTATAATTGGAAACAATGATATGTGAATATCATTGGAATTTCACACTTTTAGATACAATGTGGTGTGTTAAATATTTTTAGAGGTGAATAGAATGGCTATAAAGCTGAGTTCGATTGACCAGTTTGAGCAAGTTTTAGAAGAAAATAAATATGTATTTGTGCTGAAGCATAGTGAAACATGTCCTATTTCAGCCAATGCTATTGATCAATTTAACAAATTTTTATATGAAAGAGATATGGATGGTTATTATTTAATCGTACAACAAGAAAGAGCTTTATCAGATTATATAGAAGAAAAAACGAATGTAAAACATGAATCGCCACAAGCATTTTATTTTGTGAAGGGACAAGCGATTTGGAATGCAAGTCACGATCATATTAATGTGAAATCTTTGGCAGGCGCTGAAGAGTAAAAAAATAAATATTTAAAAAAAGAAACGCTTGTTAAGCTTTAAGTTATATTAAAAGGTTTAGCAAGCGTTTCTTATAATGTGAAAAATTGTGTTTTGGCATGTATAATATAAAGTTGAATTAGTCATAAATCCACGGTAATTGAATATTGATCATTTTATCAGGCGTGGTATTCGCGTCAATTTAAAAATAAAGCTATGAAAAATGTAAGGTAATATGAATATTAGAGGTGACAAAATGAAAGTATTAGTAGCGATGGATGAATTTAATGGTATTATATCTAGTTATCAAGCCAATCGGTATGTAGAAGAAGCGGTTGCTAGCCAAATAGAGAAAGCGGATATCGTACAAGTACCGTTGTTTAATGGTCGGCATGAATTGATGGATTCTGTCTTTTTATGGCAATCAGGTACCAAATACAGAGTGGTTGCCCATGATGCAGATATGAATGAAGTAGAAGCAGTTTATGGTATTACAGATAATGGCATGACAATTATTGAAGGCAATCTATTTTTAAAAGGGCAACGACCAATTATAGAAAGAACAAGTTATGGTTTAGGTGAAATTATACTTGATGCAATAGAAAATGGTGCTGAACATTTAATTATTTCGTTAGGTGCTATTGGTAGTTTTGACGGTGGTGCTGGTATGCTTCAAGCACTCGGAGCTAAATTTTATGATGACGAAGCGCAAGAAATCGATGTTACGCAAGGCAGTCGTGTACTAAAATATATTAGACGTATAGATGTTTCTAAAGTTAATCCAAAATTGAAAGATATGAGAATTCAACTTATGTCAGATTTTGATAGTAAATTATATGGTAAAAATAGTGAAATTATGCAAACATATGAAAATTACCAAATTTCGCATCAAGAAGCGGCTGAGGTAGATAATTTAATTTGGTATTTAAGTGAGATGTTTAAAGCTGAATTGAAAACTGCACTAGGGCCTATTCAAAGAGGTGGCGCTGGTGGAGGTATAGCTGCAGTGTTAAACGGCTTATATGATGCTGAGATTATGACAAGTCATGAACTAGTGGATCAGATTACACATTTAGAATCATTAATTCAACAAGCAGATTTAATAATATTTGGTGAAGGTGTGAACGAACAAGATCAAATTTTAGAAACGACGACCGTTCGCTTAGCTGAGTTAGCTACAAAATATAATAAACCGTCGATTGCCATTTGTGCTACTGATGATAAATTTGATTTGTTTGAATCGATGGGTGTAACAGCAATGTTTAATACATTTATCGAAATGCCGCAATCCTTTACAGATTTTAAAATGGGCATTCAAATTAGACATTATACGGTTCAAGCGATTAAGTTATTGAAAACACAATTTGATGTTAATCAATAAAACAAGCATGCATCGTTGTCTATTGATGTGCTAGAACGATAAAATTACTAATTAAACATCGGCAAAAGTGCCCTGAACATCTTGTACCAAGTAAAACCGCCAATTTCTGTAGATTTACAATAGAAATTGACGGTTTTTTTAATAGCGTTTGGAGATGATGAAAAATAGCACCATTATAACGATGACACCTGAAGGCATTGTAGGTTTAAGCAAGCATAACATTGCAAAAGGTATGGGAACGTGGACTAGAAATGTATGCATAACCAAAATGATAAAACATAAATTTAAAAAAGAGGATGGAACAGAAATCTGATTATATTAAAAAGATTTCGTCGTTCCACCCTGGCAAATAAAAAGTGATTACATAAGCTAGCTCAAGCATAAGCCTTAATAACGCAATAAATTGAGCGGCAATATTAAGGATTACCTGAGCTAGCGCTCTATATGGTACCGATATTATTTATTATTTTGATAAGTTACTACTACTTCTTGGGCGATACCAACTATAACCTCAATCGCTTTTTCCATGACATCAATAGATGCATATTCGAAAGGACCATGGAAATTATCACAGCCAGTAAAAATGTTAGGGGTTGGCATTCCCATAAATGAAAGTTGTGAACCATCTGTACCACCACGGATTGGTTCAGTATTAGCTGGGATATCTAATTTGTCAAAGACACGTTTAGGAATATCTATAACATGTGGCATAGGTTTGATTTTTTCTCCCATATTGTAATACTGATCGTTTATTTCAACTTCAATGGGTTCATCTTCAAAATGACTATTGATATCATTTTTAATTTCTACTAAACGTTTTTTACGTAAATCAAACTCATGTTTATCATGATCACGAATAATATAGTAAAGCTTTGCTTTCTCAACATCACCATCAAATTTCATTAAATGATAAAAACCTTCATAACCTTCTGTACGTTCAGGCACCTCATTTTGTGGTAAAAGTGCATTGAATTGCTGGCCTAAAAGTACAGCGTTGACCATCGCATCTTTTGCGGAACCTGGATGAACATTCACACCATGACAAGTTACAGTTGCTTCTGCAGCGTTAAAACTTTCGTATTGTAACTCACCAAATTGACTACCATCCATTGTATATGCAAAGTCAGCATTAAAACGTTCGACATCAAATGCATGTGGCCCTTTACCGATTTCTTCATCCGGTGTAAAAGCTACTCTGATACGACCATGTTTGATTTCTGGATGCGATGTCAAATGTTTTAAAGCTTCCATAATTTCAACGACGCCAGCTTTGTCATCTGCTCCTAATAGCGAAGTACCATCTGTGATCATTAAAGTATGTCCTTCTACTTGTTTCATTGCAGGAAAGACATCTTGGCTTAAAACTCGATTTGTATCACCAAGCTGAATTGGTTTCCCATCATAACGCTCAATGATTTGTGGATTGACATTTGTGGCATTGAAATCAGGTGAAGTATCAACATGTGCTAAAAAACCGACAGTCGGGATAACTTCGTCTACATTACTTTCTAATGTTGCAAATAAATAGCCATTTTCATCAACATCAGTTTCTAAACCCAAATCAGTTAATTCATCATTCAATAAATCCAATAAATCCCACTGCTTTTTAGTGGAAGGTGTTGAATTTGAAAGTGGATCAGATTGTGTATCAATTTTGACATATCGCGTAAGTCGTTCAATAATATCATTTTTCATAAAAACACCCCTTATGCTCTGTTATTCATATTATATGATTTCTTATATATTTTACCATTCATTTTACCAATATGTTGTTTTATGCGTGTATAAATATAATAAATAATCTCTGCACACAGAATACCAAAAGCAATTGCGCCCGAAATAAGTGTTACTTCGAGAAATGTATTGACGGCATGTGTATATTGGTTACTCACTAAGTAACGTGTTGCTTCATACGCAAGTCCTCCAGGGACAAGCGGAATAATGCCAGGCACAATAAAGATGATGACTGGTCTTTTATAACGTCTACTCATGGTATGACTCATAATTGCTAATATAAAACTCCCTAGAAATGAAGCCATAACTTTGCCTAATTCTAAATCAAGGGTTACTTTATAAATAATCCATCCCATAGCACCAACGAAACCACAAGCTAAAAGGAGACGTCGAGGTGCATTAAAAATAACAGAAAATAGCATCGTTGCTAAATAACTAATAATAAACTGTAAGACATAGTAGCCAATGACCATTTGAGCACTCCTTTTTAAAATATTAATAATACGATTGCAACACCAGCGCCTATAGCAAATGATGTCAGTGCCGCTTCGACACCGCGAGACATACCAGCGATGAGTTCTCCTGCCATAAGGTCACGAATAGCATTTGTAATTAAAATACCAGGAACTAATGGCATGACACCTGCAATAGTAATAATATCTTGGTTTGCTGCCATACCTAATTTTGAAAATGAAGCTGCTATCGTAATCACAACTGCAGCACTAATAAATTCTGAAAAGAACTTTATTTGTATATAACGTTGAACAAAGTCAAAAGTTAAAAATGCCCCAGCTCCTGCAAGAATTGCAAAAAAGAAGTCATTCATAACTCCACCAAACATAAATAAGAAGAAGCCACAAGCTATGGCGGCAGCAAAAAATTTAGTGATAGATGAAAACTGTAGTGATGCATGATGTAAATGTATGAGTTCAGATTTTGCTTCATCTATACTTAATTGATTACTAGAAATCTTTCTAGATAAACTATTTGTTAATGCAATTTTTTCTAGATCAGTCGTACGCTCACGTATACGGATAAGTCTTGTATTTGTACGGTTATTGAGTGAAAATATAATCGCTGTAGATGTTACAAAACTATATGTATCATCTAGGCCAAAACTTGCTGAAATTCTATTCATCGTATCTTCAACGCGATAAGTTTCAGCGCCACTTTCAAGCAATATTCTGCCTGCGATGAGCACAACGTCAATCACTTTATCTTCATCAATGATAGTGATCGAATCAGACATAGCTGGGCACCTCCTAAATTTTTCGTAAATCAATCAATAGAAAGTTTACCGTGTACGAAGGTAACTTTCAATAGTATTTATTTCAGTACAGATTGTTATTATCATTAACCACCTATATTGTAACAAACTTAAATTTATAAATGATATGTTTAATTATAAAAAATATTGAAGTCATGCATATGAGTTGTTATAGCTTAAGCATATTTGCATGTGTACACTAAAGATTTAAGCACGTTACTTTCAAAAGTGATTTGTTATGGATTATGTTGAATTCGCCATATTTGAATAGACCGTTCCATGATATAAATTAAAAAGCTTGAGATATATAATTTAAATTATCCCAAGCTTTGAAAATACATTTATTTAGTTATAATTTAACTATAGGGTTAAACATCACTTGATTACGACCTTCATTTTTAGCCATATGCAACATATCATCTGCAACTTTAAAGACGGTACGTTGAGATTTATAATCATCTTTAGTTAGGTATCCGACACCAATAGAGACTGATAATTTAATCATTTCTTTGTTTGGTAAATGGAAAGTAGATTGTTCAACGCCTTTACGGATACTTTCACTTAACTTAACACATTGGTCTAGTGTGTAGTCATATAATACTACAGAAAACTCTTCACCACCATTACGGTAAATGCTAAATTGTTCAGGCACATAGTTTTTTAATAATTGTGCGATTTGTCGTAATACAGCATCGCCTGAATCATGTGAATACATGTCGTTAACATCTTTAAAACCATCAATATCAATGAGTAGTAAACCTAAGCTTTCATCATTTTCTTCTGCAATGCGTGTAGTTTCATTCAAATGTCTATCGAATTCTTTAACATTGCCTAAACCAGTCAAATAATCAAATCTATCTTCATTCTCATAGCGATTTACTAATGAGAAGAAATGCCAAATATCTACGAATGTAATCGAAGAAGTGATGGTTAAAACGAACGATAACGGTATCATATATAGTACTTCTTTAAATTCATAATACGGACTAATCAATGATAAGATGACAAATATGACTAGCGTAATTAAGTTGAGTATTTGTAATGAGATAATATCATTTTGTTTTAAAAATGGACCTATTGCTCCAACAATGATGGCTATTACAATTAAAATCATTGCAGTTATAATCGTATAATCACCAATTAATACATTAACTAAAGATACGATAAACGCTGCTAAAACTGTATAAACCATATTTGTATATCTACCTAAAAATAAAATCGGCACAAAAGATAAATAGAGGACATACTCATTAAAGATAGGGACAGGTTTAACAGATAATAATAATGCTACAATGGTCATTAAAATCGTGACGTATTCTTTTGAAAACACCATATTTTTATTTTCAGAGTACTGTAATCGGTGGAATAAATAAATTCCTGCGACAGTGACCGCAATATTATAAATAATAGCTTCAAACATTTTTCTTACGCTCCTTTAAATAAACACTTAGTCATTGTAAGTGAAAAGTTACATTTTGTCATCATTGATATTTAGAAATTAATAACATTCGTTTAAAATTCATGTTAAAATACTTATTTGAGTGATTGTAAAATATATAAATTGATTATTCTATAAAAAAGAAAGTGAATTTCAGCGTTGAACTCTGCTAATGATTACATTACTATTTGTATTACTAAAAGTACATCGTGTATTATAGACTTAATTGAATCATTTATAGAATTTTCGATACATATATCAAGTAAACTATGTTTTGAAAATATACAAGTGTATATCCATAACCAAATATGATTTCATATTTAGAATATTTATAGAGACTTTAAACTCAAATTCAAAATTATAAAGACTTAAATTAATGAAGGTGAACTGATGTATACGTTATTATTAATCATTTTTTCAATGATTGTCAGTTTAATACTTACTCCCATTGTCATAAAGGTTTCCCATAAATTGGGCGTCGTTGACCAACCTAATTTTAGGAAAGTACATAAAAAACCAACTTCTGTCTTAGGAGGTACTGTGATACTACTTTCCTTTTTATTGGGGATTTGGTTAGGGCATCCAATTGAAACAGAGGTGAAGCCACTTGTCATTGGAGCAGTATTAATCTACTTAGTAGGGTTAATAGATGATATCTATGATTTAACGCCAATCTTAAAATTATTAGGACAAGTGATTGCAGCTCTGGTTGTCGTTTACTACGGCGTAACCATAGATTTCATCTCATTACCGATTGGACCGACAATACATTTTGGTATTTTAGGTGTTCCGATTACTGTGATATGGATTGTAGCGATTACCAATGCGATTAACTTAATTGATGGATTGGATGGTTTGGCATCTGGTGTAGCAACTATCGCTCTGATGACTATTGGGTTCATCGCAATATTACAGGCAAATATATTTATCATAATGATCTGTAGTGTGCTTATCGGTGCGCTATTAGGTTTCTTATGTTTTAATTTTCATCCGGCTAAAATATTTTTAGGTGATAGCGGCGCATTGCTTGTTGGTTTTATTGTTGGTTTTCTTTCGCTTTTAGGTTTCAAAAATATTACGTTTGTGTCTTTATTTTTCCCGATTGTTATTTTAGCAGTACCGTTCATAGATACTTTATTTGCTATGATACGACGTGTGAAAAAAGGGCAACGTATTATGCAAGCGGATAAATCGCATTTACACCATAAATTACTAGAATTAGGTTATTCACATCGTCAAACAGTAATACTAATATATTCAATCGCGTTGTTATTTAGTCTTTCAAGTATTATTTTGTATTTATCACAACCATGGGGTGTACTCATGATGCTTGTGCTCATACTCATTACGATTGAACTCATTGTTGAATTTACAGGATTAATCGATGATGATTATAGACCGCTCTTAAAATTAATTGAAAATAAAGAGCGACATAAAGAAGATGAATAGATAAACTACCTAATTAGAACCTGAGATATGAATATCTCAGGTTCTAATTTTATATGATTAACAATGATTTACAAAGTCACGACTGATAATACTTAATTTTTCAAATTATACATTCATCACATGCATCAATGTATAGCGGTAAGTTTATGTTTAGCTGATAATTGTATGACAGTTATGCATTTTTGAAAGGTCATAAACTGAAATGGAAATGGTTCAGTTTGTTGGTATGTCAAAAGGTAGCTTAATGATAGCTTGCTCATCTAAATCATAGTTACCAGAAGTGATTTTATTTAGAAAAGCAATAAAATCGTCATACTCCGCTTCTACCACGTCTATTTGATAACTCACTTTGTCTGTGTAGGTTGTGTTTCGTAAGAAGAATGATGTTTGTGCTAATTCATATTCAAATTTACCTGTAAGATCATAATCGATAGTGATTGTAGTTGGTATTGCTGAACGCAAAGCAACACGTCCTACTTCATAAATAACATCTCTCACAGCACCACTATATGCTCTTATTAAACCACCGCCGCCCAATTTTATACCACCGAAATAACGCGTAACTACGACACAAACATTGTGAACTTCTAGTTTTTTTAATATTTCAAGCATTGGTACGCCTGCAGTTCCACTTGGCTCTCCGTCATCATTTGCTTTTTGAATATTCATCTGTGCTCCAACTGTATAGGCTGAACAATTATGTGTCGCTTCACGATGTTCTGATTTTACCAAGTTGATAAAGTCTTTAGCGTCTGCTTCAGATTCAACAGGTTTGATATGGGCAATAAAGCGTGATTTGCTAATTACATTTTCTATCATATGTTCTTGCTTTATTGTTATGATTGATTCATCCATATTTAAACACTCCAGTCATAGTTTCGATCAATACCTATTATTATACACGGTTCTGAATTCAAGTTTAATGTAAAAATAAATTTTCTTTTAATATAAAATA
The DNA here is from genome assembly GCF_016743055.1 of Staphylococcus sp. 11-B-312. Lineage (NCBI taxonomy): Bacteria > Bacillati > Bacillota > Bacilli > Caryophanales > Staphylococcaceae > Staphylococcus > Staphylococcus sp. 11-B-312. The sequence goes on along the minus strand of NZ_CP068241.1, from coordinate 2,153,513 downwards.
ATGTATCATAGTTGTGAGTATAATTGAGGAGGATTATGATGAAAATTGCTGTATTAACAGATTCAACGAGTTATCTATCTCAAACATTAATTGATAAATATAATATAAATATTGCCCCACTAAGTGTAACTTTTGATAACGGTGAAAATTTTGAAGAAAATGCATCTATTTCAGCAAATGAATTCTACGAAAGAATGAAAGCATCTAAAACAATTCCTACGACAAGTCAGCCGGCAATCGGTGAATTTGTAACTAAATACGAACAATTACGTGATGAAGGCTATACGGATGTCATAGGCGTTTTCCTTTCTTCAGGTATCAGTGGTACTTATCAAACAGCTACACAAGCGGGTGAAATGGTTGAAGGTATTAATGTTCATACGTTTGATTCGAAAATTTCAGCTATGGCAATGGGGAGTTTCGTATTACGAGCAATTGAATTAATTGAACAAAATGAAACACCGAACGCTATTATTAAAGAGCTTGAAGCAATGCGAGAAGTCACTGGTGCGAGATTGATGGTAGACGATTTAAAAAACTTGCAAAAAAGTGGTCGTATTACAGGAGCCCAAGCGTGGATTGGTACGATGTTAAAAATGAAACCAGTCTTAAGGTTTGAAGACGGTTTAATTTTGCCAGATGAAAAAATACGCACTAAAAAACGTGCGCTTAAAGAAATTATCAATAAAGTGATTGATATCGTTAAAGATTATGAAGAGGTTACGTTATTAGTTATAGGTGGAGATGTTCAAGAGGATACAGACTGGCTGTACAATGAATTACAAAAAAACTATCCACAATATAAAGTACACCGTTCAAATTTAGGCCCTGTGGTCGCAGCTCATTTAGGACCAGGCGGTATGGGCTTAGGTTTCACTGGTAGATCTATTCGTATAGACTAAATTATAGATTCAAAAGTCTTATTATCATTTTTAAGAAAAGTAGTATTTTTGCAAGAGATGTATAGTGAAACCAACACTTCGTTCAGTCATCGATGCCAACCATAATATGACAAATGAGTTGTTTAGCATTTAAATTACTGTACGAATAACAAATAAATCATTTATTTTATGGCGGGTCTTTGAAATTAAAGTGAAATTTAATTTTTGACTCGCTTTTTGGTTTGGAGGAAACATACAATTAAATATTATGGAAGAATGATTAATGATAAATCCTTATTAACAGATGAACGTATAAAGCAAACAACGAAAGGTGTGGTATTAGATAATGGCTATTGGACATGTGCTCAATGTCACTCACGCCGACAAACGCATTTTTACAAATATCTATCAACAGTGTTAGATAAGGAGATTGTCTACTGTAGAAATTGTATCAATATGGGTAGAATGGATAATATAACTGAAATCTATATCATAGAAAGTCAGCATGTAATGACACCTTGTCATTATCAATTACCATTCAAATTATCAGAACAACAACAATTTGCATCTGACAAAATTGTATCAGCGATTGCAGGCTTTCGTTCACTATTGCTCCATGCAGTCACAGGTGCAGGTAAAACTGAGATGATATTTGAAGGAATTAAATTTGCGCGGAACCACGGTTATAATGTCGCAATTGTATCTCCTCGAGTTGATGTTGTTTTAGAAGTCAGCATGAGGATTAAAGCAGCTTTTCACGAAGAAAAAATAGATGTATTGCACCAATCATCACAGCAACAGTATAATGGCCATTTTGTTATCGCCACAATTCATCAACTCTATCGTTTCAAACAACATTTTGATGTGATAATTGTAGATGAAGTAGATGCCTTTCCTTTACCTACAGAACCAACGTTAATACAAGCATTGCAGCATGCCTCGAAGTTAAAGCACTGTCATATATTAATGACTGCCACACCAACAAAAGCTTTAATGAAACAAATTAGCAATTTAGAAATTATTCAATTACCTGCGCGTTTTCATAGACATCCTTTACCCGTGCCTCAATTTAAATTCCTTAGAATCAATCCCAATAAAAAGCAATATAAATTATTACGATTTTTACAGCATCAAGTCAATCAACGACGATATACGCTAGTCTTTTTTAACAATATTACTTTAATGAAACAACTGTATCAGTTATATAAAGCTGAAATTCCATCTTTAACATATGTCTACAGCAATGATGTATTTCGTTTTGATAAGGTGAAACGTTTGAGAAACGGGGAACATACCGTTGTTTTCACCACTACCATTTTAGAAAGAGGCTTTACTATGGCAAAACTCGATGTTGTAATCATAAACAGTCATCAGTTTGAAACGAGTGCCATCATTCAAATATCAGGAAGAGTTGGAAGAAAAGCAGAAGCACCTACAGGAAGTGTATTTTGTATGCATGAAGGGATCACACTATCTATGATTAAAGCTCAATATCAGATAAGGAAAATGAATCAACTTGCACAAAAAAGAGGGTGGATAGATTGACTACGAAATGTTTATATTGTCACATCTATTATTCAGAAACTTTAAATGCATTTACGTTTTACAAAAAGGCTTCAAAATTGTGCGATGATTGCAATCATCTCTGGGAGGTAATGAAATTAAAGACGACGAATCGATGTGCAACATGTTTGAAGTTACGCAATGAAACTGAAATATTATGTTCGGATTGTGCCGAGTTAGCTTCGAAGTTTAAATTAATGAATAAATTGTATTGTTATTACGGATATGACGGTATTGTAAAAGAAATGATTCAACAATATAAATTTCAAAGAGATGTTGCAATCGCAGAAATAATAGCAGAAAAAGTTAAATTGCCTCATTACAAATATGATTACATTATCTCCATACCGTCTCCTTTATTTAGAGATAAAGAAAGAACATTTAACCCCGTACAACTAATATTAGACATACAAAAAGTTAAGTATCATTGTCTGCTTGCCACACACTCACATATTAAACAATCAGAATTAAGTAAACAAAAACGTATGCAACGACCCAATCCTTTTGTAATGGAACAAAGTGTGGATTTAAAAGGAAAATGTATTTTATTGATCGATGACATTTATACTACGGGCTTAACGGTTCATAATGCGGCACAGCTATTACTTGATAGAAAAATCAGAAAATTCGATGTGTTTACGTTTGCACGCTAGGTTATTCGTGGTATTATAGAAATAAGCACTATTACCAATATAGAGGTTTTAAAGGAGTCGATTACTATGATCAGATTTGAAATTCACGGAGAGAACCTCACTATTACTGATGCGATTCGCAACTATATTGAGGAGAAAATTGGTAAATTAGAACGTTACTTTAACAATGTGCCAAATGCAACTGCACACGTTAAAGTTAAAACGTACCAAAACTCAGCAACTAAAATAGAAGTAACTATTCCATTGAAAAATGTTACGCTAAGAGCGGAAGAACGTCATGATGATTTATACGCTGGTATTGATTTAATTAATAGCAAATTGGAAAGACAAGTTAGAAAATATAAAACGCGTGTAAATCGTAAAAATAGAAAAAATGACGAACAAGAAGCTTTTGCATCATTACCTGAAGAACAAGAAGCAGAAAATCTTCAAAATGATGACAATGATAGTGAAATTGAGATTATTCGTTCAAAAAATTTCAGTTTAAAACCTATGGATTCTGAAGAAGCAGTATTGCAAATGGATTTATTGGGCCATGATTTTTTCATTTTTACAGATCGTGAAACAGATGGTACGAGCATAGTTTATAAAAGAAAAGATGGCAAATATGGACTAATTGAAACAACTGAATAATTTAATTAAATTAGTATCATATTTATAAAGTAGTAGCGTCCATGATTGAGTGAAATCATGGACGCTCATTTTTTGCTGTGTTATTATGTAATAATTTGAAAGTGAACATGTATGTTGTGTATATTTTAAATGAGTCAATATTATAATTTGTATTCAAAAGCATGTAAGTAAATATAGTATAGATGGCACGATAAACGTAATAAGTGTAAATTTAGGCTTATAAATGATATTATAAATTGTTGTAAACTAAGAGTTATATAGCTAAAGGAGCGAACAGAATGGGTTTTTTATCAAAAATTGCAGATGGCAATAAAAGAGAAATAAAACGCCTTGGTAAATTAGCCGACAAAGTCCTTGCACTAGAAGAGGATATGTCGATATTAACTGATGAAGAAATTAAAGAAAAGACAAAAAATTTTCAAGCGCAAGTTCAAGCAGAAGACGATATTAAAAAGCAAAATAAAATTTTAGATGATATTTTACCAGAAGCCTTTGCATTGGTAAGAGAAGGGTCAAAACGTGTGTTCAACATGATTCCTTATAAAGTGCAAGTTATGGGTGGTATAGCCATTCATGGTGGCGACATTTCTGAAATGAGAACTGGTGAAGGTAAAACGTTAACGGCGACAATGCCAGTTTATTTAAATGCGTTAACAGGACGCGGTGTACATGTTATTACAGTCAATGAATATTTATCTAGTGTACAGAGTGAAGAAATGGCAGAATTATATGAATTTCTTGGATTAAGTGTTGGTTTGAACTTAAATAGTAAAACTACTGCAGAGAAAAGAGAAGCTTACGCATGTGATATTACTTATAGTACCAACAACGAATTAGGATTTGACTACTTACGTGATAACATGGTGAATTATGCAGAAGAACGCGTGATGAGACCACTTAATTTTGCGATTATTGATGAAGTAGATTCAATCTTAATTGATGAAGCACGTACGCCGCTTATTATTTCAGGAGAGGCGGAGAAGTCAACGTCACTTTATACGCAAGCAAATGTTTTTGCTAAAATGCTTAAAAACGAAGATGATTATAATTATGATGAAAAGACAAAAGCTGTGCAATTAACAGAACAAGGTATTGATAAAGCAGAGCGTATGTTTAAAATTGATAACCTTTACGACGTGAAAAATGTTGATATCATCAGTCATATTAATACAGCGTTACGTGCGCATGTTACGTTACAAAGAGACGTAGATTATATGGTGAACAACGGCGAAGTATTGATTGTTGACCAATTTACAGGACGTACAATGCCTGGACGTCGTTTTTCAGAAGGATTGCACCAAGCGATTGAAGCTAAAGAAGGTGTGAAAATTCAAAACGAATCCAAAACAATGGCTTCAATTACATTCCAAAACTACTTCAGAATGTATAATAAATTATCTGGTATGACAGGTACTGCAAAAACAGAAGAAGAAGAATTTAGAAATATTTACAATATGACAGTTACACAAATTCCTACGAACAGACCAGTACAACGTATTGATAAGCCAGATTTAATTTATATCAGTCAAAAAGGTAAATTTGATGCAGTTGTAGAAGATGTCATTCAAAAGCACAAACAAGGTCAACCAGTCTTATTAGGGACTGTTGCCGTTGAAACAAGTGAATATATTTCTAACTTATTGAAAAAACATGGCGTACGTCATGATGTCTTAAATGCGAAAAATCACGAACGTGAAGCGGACATTATCGCAAGTGCTGGCCAACGCGGTGCAGTGACAATAGCTACCAACATGGCTGGCCGTGGTACGGATATCAAATTAGGTGATGGTGTTGAAGAAATTGGTGGTTTAGCAGTAATTGGTACGGAGCGCCATGAATCACGTCGTATAGATGACCAATTACGTGGTCGTTCAGGTCGTCAAGGTGACAAAGGTGATAGCCGTTTCTATCTATCGTTACAAGATGAGTTAATGGTGCGCTTTGGTTCGGAACGTTTACAAAATATGATGAATCGATTGGGTATGGATGATTCAACACCAATTGAATCTAAAATGGTTTCTCGTGCTGTTGAATCAGCTCAAAAACGTGTTGAAGGTAATAACTTTGACGCTCGTAAACGTGTCCTTGAGTATGATGATGTACTGCGTAAACAACGTGAAATTATCTATAGTGAACGTAATGATATTATTGACAGCGATGAAAGTAGCGAATTAATTAACGCAATGCTACGCTCTACATTAGAAAGAAGTATTCAATATTATGTAAATGAAGAAGATGACGATCCAGACTATGAACCATTCATCAACTATGTAGAAGACGTCTTCTTGAATGAAGGTGAATTAAAAGTTGAAGATATTAATGGAAAAGATAATGATGATATTTTTGAGGTTGTATGGTCAAAAATAGAAATAGCATTAAAAGAGCAAAAAGAAAAAATTGGTAGTCAGTTTGATGAATTTGAACGTATGATTTTACTTCGCTCTATTGACACACATTGGACAGACCATATCGATACAATGGATCAATTGCGTCAAGGTATTCACTTACGTTCGTATGGACAACAAAATCCACTACGTGACTATCAAAATGAAGGTCACCAATTATTTGATACTATGATGCAAAACATTGAAGAAGACGTAAGTAAATATATTCTAAAATCAGTGATTTCCGTTGAAGATGACGTAGAACGTGATAAGACAACTGATTTTGGTAAAGCTGAGCATGTATCAGCAGAAGATGGAAAAGAAAAAGCGAAAGCAGAGCCTTATGTTAAAGATGAACATATAGGTAGAAATGACCCATGTCCTTGCGGTAGTGGTAAGAAGTATAAAAACTGTCATGGCGCTTAAGTTTATCTAATATGATACACATGTGAGACAGGATTTCACTATTTGAATTATTTTTATATGTCAGGCATCTTTTACAGTTAAATTGTAGCGTTTAACTGTGAAAGATGTTTTTTTAACATAAGCTAGCAGCGATTTGGTGCTTAAGTTGAAATTAACAGTTTATATTTTGTATCATATGTATGATAGTCTAGTAATTAATTTAGTAATTATACTTCATTCGAAAAATTTAGGAGAGATGCATAATGGAATTATCTGAAATTAAGCGTAATTTAGATGCTTATAAAGAAAAGTTAGAACAACTTAGGGGGTCTCTTTGACTTAGAAGAAAAAGAGACAAACATACAAGAATACGAAGAAATGATGGCGGATCCTTCGTTTTGGGATAATCAAGATAAAGCGCAAGACGTAATAGATAAAAATAATGCTTTAAAATCTGTTGTCAATGCGTACAGAGATTTAGAAGCAAATATAGAAGATATGGAAACGACACGAGAATTATTGTTAGAAGAAGACGATACGTCGATGAAAGACGATTTAGAAGCGAGCGTCACTCATTTTCAAAACGAATTAAACCAATTTGAACTACAATTATTGTTAGATGGGCCTTATGACGCGAATGATGCAATTATTGAATTGCATCCTGGTGCAGGTGGTACTGAATCACAAGATTGGACAAATATGTTGTTGAGAATGTATCAACGCTACTGTGAGCAAAAAGGCTTTAAAGTTGAAATCGCAGACTATTTACCTGGAGATGAAGCGGGCGTAAAAAGTGTAACAATGATTGTGAAAGGTCATAATGCATATGGTTTTTTAAAAGCCGAGAAAGGTGTACATCGACTCGTACGCATATCACCGTTTGATTCATCTGGTCGTCGACATACATCTTTTGCTTCATGTGATGTCATACCACAATTTAATAACACTGAAATAGAAGTAGAAATCAATCCTGATGATATTACTGTTGATACATTTAGAGCTTCGGGCGCAGGTGGTCAACATATCAATAAAACCGAATCTGCTATTAGAATTACCCATCATCCAACAGGTATTGTGGTAAATAACCAGAATGAACGTTCACAGATCAAAAACAGAGAGGCTGCAATGAAAACATTGAAGTCTAAACTATATCAATTAAAAATTGAGGAACAAGAACAAGAAATGGCCGAAATCCGTGGAGAACAAAAAGAAATCGGTTGGGGAAGTCAAATTAGATCTTATGTATTCCATCCATATGCAATGGTTAAAGATCATAGAACAAACGAAGAAACCGGTAAAGTCGATGCAGTCATGGATGGTGATTTAGGACCGTTTATCGAAGCTTATCTACGCAAGCAAATGAATCTGAATCATTCAGAAAAAGATTAATACTTAAATAGAACAATTATTATTCATAACTTTATGAGTGAGCTAGAAACCAATGTATAACTTATTGTTTTCTAACTTACTCATATTTTTTATAGCAGTATAAAGTAGGCAAGACTGACACGTTCATACGAAACGACTGCTTAATTTATTTCAGTAATTTTTAGATAAACTACTACTTATATGTAAAATACAAACTTAAATATTACAGTTAAAGTTAACAGATATTCAAAGGTGATTAAAACTATTGTGATAAAGATAAGAAAGCTATGATTAAAGCGTTAAAAGGGGATTCATTCAAAAATATCTTTTGCATTACAAAACGATAACAAGGGTAAAAGTATTCAGAGAATATGCTATATTATGATTGATTAAATATTGAATAAAATTAGACAGCAAAGGATTGAAATACATCATGAAGAAAGGCTTAACTTTTTCTGTAACTTCTGCAGCACTGTTTTTTGGAATGAATGGTCTAGCGTCAGCTGATCAAGTACATACAGTGAAAGAAGATACGGATTTATCAAATATAGCGCATGCATTCGCAACAACGACTCATACGATACAATCATTGAATCATATGGAATTTGTGCAGTCGGTTAAGGTTGGGCAAACGCTTGTATTACCTGACGAAGATATTGTAGAAGTTAAAGAAGGCGATACACTTCAAAGTATTGCGAATAAACATCACCTCAGTTTAAATGAACTTTATCAATTAAATCCATTCATTACTGAAACAATTTATCCTGGGCAACTCATTGCAGTTTCTGAAAAAGGATCGTCACATTTAGACAACCAACTACAGAGTGCATACGTACAAAGTGACTCGAATAATGATCCATTCACAACAGTGGTGACAACTGAAAACAGTAATGCTTTCACAAGATTAGCGAACGATTATATACCAGTAAAGCAGCAATCTTGGTCAAATAACAGTGTTGATGCGCGCAATACCACTTCAAATAGTCACAACCTTCACAATAATAGCTATCAATCAAAACACTATGTAGCCGGTGGGCAGAATTATTATGCCTGGGGGCAGTGTACATACTATGCTTTTGATAGACGTCAACAACTTGGTAAATCTATAGGCAATTTATGGGGCAATGCTAATAACTGGGCATCGGCTGCGCGTCAAAATGGTTATGTGGTTAATGCTACACCTGAAGTAGGTGCTATTTTACAGAGTAGCGCTGGAAATTATGGTCATGTAGGGATTGTAGAACGTCAAAACAGTGATGGCTCCATTTTAGTTTCAGAGATGAACATGCAAGGCTTGGGACAAAAATCCTATAGAACGATTTACAATTCAGGACAATATAATTATATTCATTAAAAAATAAAAACTTATATCTAGCAGTTTCATCTGAAATTGTAACAATATTCTTAATGTATAGCCCGGGACATAAACATGTCTCGGGCTTATTATCTTAAAGGTCCTGCATACAGTCTAAACGCCTCAGAGTCAGTATTTTTCACACTTAATATACTTTTCACTAAAATTTATTACAGTCTTATTATTTTTGAATTTTGTAAAATGAGTAAAACTTGAAAGACAAAAAAGTAAGTTATATTTTAAAATTAGAACGATTTGATGATATTTAACGGCATTAAAAAGACATTTTACATATGGAATGATATTATAAAATCAAGTATAATCAATCATTAAATAAATGAGGAGGCGCTATCATGGGAGTACATCAATATTTTAAACGTTTATCAGACTTAGAAAAATTAATACGATTGCCTGGGAAATTTAAATATTTTGAGCATAATGTTGCTGCACATTCTTTTAAAGTGACTAAAATTGCTCAGTATTTAGGTACAGTAGAAGAATATCACGGCAATAAAGTAGATTGGAAAAGCTTATACGAAAAAGCCTTAAACCATGATTTCGCCGAAATTTTTACAGGGGATATTAAAACGCCAGTCAAATATGCGAGTGGAGAATTAAAAAAATTATTCTCACAAGTAGAAGAAGAAATGGTAGATCATTTTATAAACGAAGAAATACCAGAGCAATATCAATCCATATACCGAGAGCGACTGCAAGAAGGAAAAGACGATTCGTTAGAAGGTCAAATCTTATCAGTTGCTGATAAAATTGATTTGTTATATGAAACATTTGGTGAAATTCAAAAACGTAATCCTGAACCACTATTTTTTGAAATATACGAAATGTCATTAGAAACAATCATGCAATTTGATCATTTGAATTCAGTACAAGATTTTATAGAAAATATTATTCCTGAAATGCTTACAGAGAGATTTATACCGAAATCGGAATTACGAGAAACAACGATGTCTATTTTAAATAATAGGAACGGGTGACATGAATGATCTGGTATATACTTGCATCTTTTTTTCCATGCATACTTGTCGTATTGTTTAGCGTACTGACTAGAAGTAAATGGGTAGGTACGATTTTAACTTTGATTTTAATAGGTACTTCAATTGAAAAAGGATTTTTTCATGATGAATGGATTATTTTTATAGACGTTGCTTCGCTATTAGCAGGTTACTTAATTATTGACCAACTAGAACTCCATAAAAAAGAAGATGATTAAGTATTAAGCGTTAAGCAACTTAATTGTAATAGCATGATGAAAGATATATAATTATTTAACTTCATTTTATCTGAATAAAAATTTATGAACGCAAACAAACATGGTATTATACTGTGTTTGTTTTTATTTAGTGAAATATCATTTTTGCGAACAAATGTTTGTATTAAAGGTAATAAATCTGTTAAAATGTAAACTGTTAATAGTATACTTAAGTAAAATATAGTTACAGCCACTATAGTAAGTCGCGTATTAAATGAGATATTTAAACTATGTTCGAACGGATAGAAATATAATAGGAGGCATGTGTCATTATGGAACACTACCCATTTAAATTACAATCGAATTTTGATCCTAAAGGGGATCAACCTGAAGCGATTCGACAAATTGTAGATGGTGTGAATGCGGGTAAGAGACATCAGACTTTACTTGGAGCTACGGGTACAGGTAAGACATTTACAATGAGTAATGTGATTCAACAAGTTGGTAAACCGACTTTAATCATCGCCCATAACAAAACGTTAGCAGGACAATTATATAGTGAATTTAAAGAATTCTTTCCTGAAAATAGAGTCGAGTATTTTGTCAGTTACTACGATTATTATCAACCAGAGGCGTATGTACCATCAACTGACACATTTATTGAAAAAGATGCGTCAATTAATGATGAAATTGACCAATTGCGTCACTCTGCGACAAGTGCACTATTTGAAAGAGATGACGTTATTATCATAGCTAGTGTGAGCTGTATCTATGGTTTAGGTAATCCAGAAGAATATCGGGACTTAGTGGTTAGTGTTCGTGTAGGTATGGAAATGGACAGAAGCGAGTTACTTAAAAAATTAGTAGATGTGCAATACACAAGAAATGATATAGATTTCAGACGTGGTACGTTCCGAGTTAGAGGAGATGTTGTAGAAATATTTCCTGCCTCTCGTGAAGAAATGTGTATTCGCGTTGAATTTTTCGGAGATGAAATAGATAGAATACGTGAGGTTAATTACTTAACTGGAGAAGTGTTGAGAGAGCGCGATCATTTTGCTATTTTCCCAGCTTCTCACTTCGTTACACGAGAAGAAAAAATGAAATCTGCCATCCAACGTATTGAAAATGAACTTGAAGAACGATTATCAGAATTGCGTTCTGAGAATAAATTGCTTGAAGCTCAGCGCTTAGAACAAAGAACGAATTATGATTTGGAAATGATGAGAGAGATGGGATTTTGTTCAGGTATTGAAAATTATTCTGTACATTTGACACTTAGACCCATGGGTTCCACGCCTTATACATTGCTTGATTATTTTGGAGATGACTGGCTTGTGATGATTGATGAGTCACATGTGACATTACCACAAATTAGAGGTATGTATAATGGTGACCGTGCGCGTAAACAAGTGCTTGTGGATCATGGATTTAGGCTACCAAGTGCTTTAGACAATAGACCGTTAAAATTTGAAGAATTTGAAGAAAAAACGAAACAACTCGTATATGTATCTGCTACACCAGGACCTTATGAATTAGAACATACAGATGAAATGGTGGAGCAAATCATTCGTCCAACAGGATTATTAGATCCTAAAATTGAAGTGAGACCTACAGAAAATCAAATTGATGATCTGCTTGGCGAAATACAAACGCGTATTGAACGAAATGAACGTGTTTTAGTAACGACATTGACTAAAAAGATGAGTGAAGACTTAACCACGTATATGAAAGAAGCAGGAATTAAAGTGAATTATTTACATTCAGAAATTAAAACTTTAGAGCGAATTGAAATTATTCGAGATTTACGTGTGGGTACCTACGATGTGATCGTTGGTATTAACTTATTAAGAGAGGGTATTGATATACCAGAAGTATCACTAGTCGTTATTTTAGATGCAGATAAAGAAGGTTTCTTACGCTCTCAGAGATCACTTGTCCAAACAGTAGGTCGTGCAGCCCGTAATAGTGGTGGTGAAGTGATTATGTATGGTGATAAAATTACGGATTCAATGCGCTATGCACTTGATGAAACAGAGCGTCGTAGATCGATTCAACAAGCATATAATGAAAAGTATAATATTACACCAACTACTATTAACAAAAAAATTCATGATGTAATCAGTGCTACTGTTGAAACAGATGAAACAAACGAAGCAAAACGTACGGAAGTACCTAAGAAAATGACGAAAAAAGAGCGTGAGAAAACGATTGATAATATAGAAAAAGAAATGAAGCAAGCAGCTAAAGACTTAGACTTTGAAAAAGCAACTGAACTCAGAGATATGTTGTTTGAATTAAAAGCAGAAGGGTGACGAAAATGAAACAACCATCCATTGTAGTTAAAGGGGCACGTGCCCATAATTTAAAAGATGTTGATATTGAAATACCTAAAAATAAACTTATAGTTATGACAGGTTTATCTGGATCAGGCAAATCTTCATTGGCTTTTGATACGATTTATGCAGAAGGTCAACGTAGATATGTAGAGTCATTAAGTGCTTATGCAAGACAGTTTTTAGGACAAATGGACAAGCCAGATGTCGATACGATTGAAGGTTTATCTCCTGCGATTTCAATAGACCAAAAAACAACGAGTAAAAACCCAAGATCTACAGTTGCAACAGTTACTGAAATTTATGATTATATTCGTCTGTTATATGCGCGTGTTGGGAAGCCATTTTGCCCAAATCATGGTATCGAAATTGAATCTCAAACTGTGCAACAAATGGTCGATCAAGTTTTACAACTTGAAGAGCGTAGTAAGATTCAATTACTGGCGCCTGTAGTAACTCATAGAAAAGGTGCGCACGAAAAATTAATTGATGATATTAGTAAAAAGGGATATGTACGTGTGCGTGTTGATGGCGAAATTACTGATGTTAATGAAGTGCCGAATTTAGATAAAAATAAGAATCATACGATAGAAGTTGTCATAGATCGCCTTGTAATCAAAGAAGGTATTGAAACACGTCTAGCAGATTCTATAGAAACGGCGTTGCAATTAGCTGAAGGTAACTTAATCGTAGATATTATTGGTGGCGATGAGTTAAAATTTTCCGAAAATCATGCTTGTCCCATTTGCGGATTCTCAATCGGAGAATTAGAACCACGAATGTTTAGCTTTAACAGCCCATTCGGTGCTTGTCCAACTTGTGATGGTTTAGGACAAAAACTGATGGTCGATTTAGACTTAGTCGTTCCTGATAAAGAAAAATCATTGAATGAAGGTGCAATCGTTGCCTGGGAATCATCAAGTTCAGACTTTTATCCAACATTATTAAATCGTGTTTGTGAAGTCTATAAAATAAATATGGACAAACCATTCAAAAAATTAACTGAACGTCAAAAGGATATTATTCTTTATGGTTCCAAAGATAAAGAAATTGAATTTACATTCAAGCAACGAAATGGCCAAACGAGAAAACGTACAATGGCGTTTGAAGGTGTGATTAATAATATCAATAGACGTTATCATGATTCTCCTTCAGAACTTGTAAGAGAAATGATGAGCAAATACATGACAGAACTCACTTGTGAAACTTGCCACGGTAAACGATTAAGCCGTGAAGCCTTATCAGTATATGTGGATGGGAAAAACATTGGTGAAGTAGTAGAACGTTCAATTAAAGATGCATTATATAACTATGAACATATCACATTGTCAGAACAAGACAGAAAAATTGCCAATCAAATTCTAAAAGAGATTAATTCGAGATTAGAATTTTTATATAACGTAGGTTTAGAGTACTTAACCTTAAATCGTGCATCTGGCTCTTTATCAGGTGGTGAGGCGCAACGCATACGTTTGGCAACTCAGATTGGTTCTAGGCTTTCTGGTGTATTATATGTTTTAGATGAACCTTCTATAGGCTTGCATCAACGTGATAATGATCGGTTAATTAGCACATTAAAAGAAATGCGCGATCTAGGTAACACTTTAATCGTTGTTGAACATGATGATGATACGATGCGTGCTGCAGATTACTTAGTAGACGTAGGACCAGGTGCTGGTGAACACGGTGGTGAAATTGTTGCTAGTGGTACGCCTAAACAAGTTATGGCAAATACAAATTCATTAACAGGTCAATATTTGAGTGGTAAGAAAAAAATTGAGGTGCCAGAATCACGTCGTGAAGTTACGGATAGAAAGATTAGTGTTAAAGGTGCACGAAGTAATAATTTGAAAGATGTTAGTGTAGACTTTCCGCTTTCAACGATGAATGTTGTTACAGGTGTGTCTGGTTCTGGTAAAAGTACATTAGTCAATGAAGTATTGTATAAGTCATTAGCTAAGAAGATTAATAAATCTAAAGTCAAACCAGGAGATTATGATGAAATTAACGGTATAGACCAACTTGATCGTATTATTGATATTGATCAATCGCCGATTGGTAGAACCCCACGTTCTAATCCAGCAACCTATACTGGTGTTTTTGATAATATACGAGATATTTTTGCACAAACGAATGAAGCAAAAGTGAGAGGTTATTCTAAAGGTCGCTTTAGTTTTAATGTTAAAGGTGGTCGTTGTGAAGCGTGTAAAGGTGACGGTATCATTAAAATAGAAATGCACTTTTTACCAGATGTTTATGTGCCTTGTGAAGTTTGTGGTGGTACTAGATACAATCGTGAAACGCTTGAAGTAACATACAAAGGTCAAAACATTGCAGATGTCTTGGCTATGACTGCCGAAGAAGCAACAAACTTTTTTGAAAATGTGCCTAAAATACATCGTAAATTGAAAACATTAGTTGATGTTGGTTTAGGTTATGTTACTTTAGGACAACCGGCTACGACATTATCTGGTGGTGAAGCACAACGTGTTAAACTTGCTTCAGAATTGCATAAACGCTCTACAGGTCGTTCTATCTATATCCTAGATGAACCAACCACTGGTTTGCATGTTGATGATATTAGTCGATTATTAAAAGTACTAAATAAATTGGTTGATAATGGTGACACAGTTGTTATCATTGAGCACAATTTAGACGTTATAAAAATGGCTGATCACATTATTGATTTAGGTCCAGAAGGCGGTGATGGTGGTGGCACAATTGTTGCAACAGGCACACCAGAAGATATCGCAAAAGTGAAGGGCAGCTATACTGGTCAATATTTAAAACCAGTTTTAGAAAGAGATACTGTTCAAGCATAACGTTATATTGAATAAACTTTGTAATAACATATAAAATATTAGTTACTCCATACAAGTAGACATCATCATATGTCAGAATGTATGGAGTATTTTTTGATACCTAATATTTTAATTTATTTAGACATGTTGGGTGGTCAACGCAATAATTTAAAATGATTTAAAATAAATTAAATGTTTAAATCAGTAACAGTAATTTCATTCATAAATAATATAAGGTATGATGTTTACGATGGGATTTATTTTGGACTTCTGTACTTTTTTATATAGATTATCAGTCCTTTTTGATATGATAATGACATATGTAATTTCAGGAGAAATATTAATAGAGGTGAACCTATGTTAACAACAAAGAGTTTAATTGAACGCTTTAACCTTGAGCTTATAGCTGGAGAGTCAGGCTTAAATAAACAAATAAAAAACACAGATATATCAAGACCAGGATTAGAAATGGCTGGATATTTTTCTCACTATGCATCCGACCGCATTCAATTGTTAGGGACAACAGAGTTGTCATTTTATAACCTACTACCTGATGAAGAGCGCAAAGGACGTATGAAAAAATTATGCCGGCCAGAAACACCAGCCATTATTGTGACAAGAGATTTAGAACCGCCAGAAGAGCTTGTAGCATCAGCTAAAGAGTTTGATACACCGCTTATCACATCAACAGTTGCAACAACGCAATTAATGAGTCGTTTAACGACTTTCTTAGAACATGAGCTGGCAAGAACAACTTCATTGCACGGTGTGTTGGTAGATGTGTATGGTGTCGGTGTGCTTATAACAGGAGACTCAGGTATTGGTAAAAGTGAAACAGCACTTGAATTAATCAAGCGTGGTCACAGACTTGTCGCGGATGACAACGTAGAAATTAGAGAAATAAGTAAAGATGAATTGATTGGTAGGCCACCTAAATTAATAGAGCATTTATTAGAAATTAGAGGGTTAGGTATTATTAATGTCATGACACTGTTTGGTGCAGGTTCCATTTTGACTGAAAAGCGTTTACGTTTAAATATTCATTTGGAAAATTGGCATAAAGATAAATTGTATGACCGTGTTGGCTTGAATGAGGAAACATTGCGCATCTTAGATACTGAGATTACTAAAAAGACGATACCGGTTAGACCAGGTCGTAACGTAGCAGTGATTATTGAAGTTGCAGCCATGAACTACAGACTTAATATTATGGGCATTAACACTGCAGAAGAATTCAATGAACGCTTAAATGCTGAAATTATGCGTAACGGTAGCAACAATAAGGAGAATCAATGATGTTATTGAATTATATTGATCCAATCGCATTTGAGCTTGGTCCTATTTCGGTTCATTGGTATGGCATTATCATCGCCGTAGGTATACTATTAGGATATTTTATCGCTCAAGAAAGTGTTAAACGCATAGGTTTTGATAAAGATATATTGATTGATATCATCTTTTGGAGTGCGATTTTTGGTTTTATCGCAGCCAGAATCTATTTTGTTATTTTTCAATGGCCATACTATGCACAACATCCAGTAGAAATACCAATGATTTGGTATGGTGGTATCGCTATCCACGGTGGTCTAATTGGTGGTTTTATCACAGGTATTTTCGTGTGTAAACAAAAAAATATCAATCCATTTCAAATTGGTGATGTGATTGCGCCAAGTTTGATTTTAGGACAAGGTATTGGTCGATGGGGTAACTTTATGAATCATGAAGCCCATGGTGGTCCTGTGTCTAAATCATTTTTAGAAAATATCCATATACCGGACTTTATTATTGACAATATGTATATTGATGGCCAATACTACCAACCGACGTTTTTATACGAATCTATATGGGATATTCTAGGATTTGTTATATTAATCTCATTAAGAAAACACTTACGTATAGGTGATACTTTCGCACTATATCTTATCTGGTATTCTATAGGTAGATTCTTTGTAGAAGGTTTGCGCACAGATAGTTTAATGCTCACTGGAGATATACGTGTTGCTCAACTGATGTCTGTCGTGCTTATAGTTGCTGGAATTGTCCTTATGATAGTTAGAAGATTGAAATATAATGCACCACGATATAAAGATGTTGGCCCTTTAACATGGTCAAAGCAAAAGGTGAAGTGATAGAATATAATGCGTGACTTAAAAAAGTTAAAAGTTGACGGTGAAAATCCGTTGTGGCATATGTATCGTTATATAAGCCGCGTCAAAATGTTTAAGCAAACAGTGATTGTTGAAGTTTGTCGCTACTTACCTAATGTGAAATTAAAGCATTGGATGTATCGCAATTTATTAAATATGAATATAGGTAGACATAGTGCATTTGCATTTAAAGTCGTACCTGATTTATTGCATCCTGAATATATCACGATTGGTGAAAACTGTGTCATAGGTTATAATACAACTATTTTGACGCATGAATTTTTAGTAGATGAATTTCGAACAGGGCATGTTGATATTGGAAATCATACGTTAATCGGAGCCAATGTAACCATTTTGCCTGGTGTAAAAATTGGGGATTATGTGAAAGTTGGTGCTGGTACTGTAGTATCTAGAGATATCCCAAATCACACATTGGCGTACGGAAATCCAATGCAACTGAAACAATGACTAAATACAGGAGGTGAACATGGATGGCGCAAAACAACAATAAAATTATTTCAATGAAGCTTGACAGTCCTTTTTATAGGAAATTAGCGGACCAAAAATATCAACAACAAGATTATAAAAAGGCAGCAGAATACTATGAAAAAGTGCTTGAAATGTCACCCCAGGAATTTGATGTTTTTGAAATTAAAGTAAAATTATCAGAGTGTCTCGCACATCTTGGTTATAACAATAGAGCAGAACATATTTTTTATGAAATGATTGCAAAGCAAGAATCAGTCATGGATAGTTACTATCAACTCAGTCAACTGAATATTACACTAAATGAAGCAAATAAAGCCTTTTTATTTGGAATGAATTACGTCATTTTAGCAGAAGATGATGATTACCAAGAAGAGCTAGAAGAAATGTTTGAAGTTACTTATAACTCAGAAGAAAAGATTGAGATTGAATGTCAATTATTTGCTGTTCAACTCATTTTTCAATATTTATTCTCACAAGGTAGACTACCTGAAGCAAGAAATTTTATTTTGAATCAAAATGAAGCGATTCAAGATCATCGAGTGGTTAGAAATTTATTAGCTATGTGTTACCTTTATCTCAATGAATATGATACTGCTAAAGTAATGTTTGAACGTTTGCTTAATGAGGACAATACCGATGTACATGCGCTTTGCCATTACACATTATTATTGTATAACACTAATGAACAAGAAAAGTATCAACGGTATTTAAATATTTTAAGTAAAGTTGTACCTATGAATGATGATGAATCATTCAAATTAGGTATTGTCCTATGTTATTTAAAACAATATGAAGCTTCCCAAAAATTGTTACAACCTCTTTATAGAAAAGGGAAATTTCTTTCTATACAAATGTATAATGCGTTGAGCCATAATCATTATCATCTCAATCATATTGAAGATAGCAAATTTTTTTGGTCCAAGTTACAAGAAATATCTAAGGTAGATGTAGGTTATGCACCTTGGGTCATTGAACAAAGCAAGTCGTACTTTAACGAGCAAGTGTTACCACTATTATTAAGTGATGATAGTCATCATAGGTTATACGGGATTTTCTTGTTAAATCAATTAAAGGGTCGTGAAGTACTACTCACACAAGATATATGGGCTGTCTTAGAAGATATGAATGATTATGAAAAACTATATTTAACTTATCTTATTCAAGGTTTACAGTTAAATAAGTTAGATTTCATTCATAGAGGCATGTTAATGTTGTATAATATTGAATATTTGAAAAATAACGCAGAATTATTTATTGTATGGATTGATAAAGCAGAGGCAATTATAGCAGAACAAGCAGATTTAACATATGTAGATGATTATGTGGCAGCTTTTGTTTATATGTATTATCGTAGTATGGATGCTAAGATTACGAAGCAACAAGTATTGGAATGGTTTGATATAACAGCTTATCGTTTGAATAAAACGATAGATTATTTGGTAAGCATATAATTTTATGAAATGCAAGAAATCGTATATAATGCGTATAATGAATTAATAAACAGGAGGCAATTTAAATGGCTGAACAAGTGGATTTTGATGTTGCAATTGTAGGCGCAGGACCAGCTGGTATGACTGCTGCCGTATATGCATCGCGTGCAAACTTAAGTACTGTAATGATTGAACGTGGTATGCCAGGTGGACAAATGGCAAATACAGAAGAAGTTGAAAATTTCCCAGGTTTTGAAATGATAACAGGGCCAGATTTATCAACTAAAATGTTTGAACATGCTAAAAAATTTGGTGCAAAATATCAATATGGTGATATCAAATCAATAGAAGATAAAGGTCAATACAAAGTTATAAATCTTGGAAACAGTGAAATTACTGCACGAGCTGTGATTATATCTACTGGTGCTGAATATAAAAAAATTGGTGTGCCAGGTGAACAAGAATTAGGCGGTCGCGGTGTAAGTTATTGTGCAGTATGTGATGGTGCATTCTTCAAAAACAAAAAATTATTTGTCATCGGTGGTGGAGATTCAGCAGTTGAGGAAGGTACATTCCTTACAAAATTTGCTGATAGTGTAACAATCGTACACCGTAGAGATGAACTACGTGCGCAAAAAATCTTACAAGATCGTGCATTTAAAAACGATAAAATCGATTTTATTTGGAGCCATACTCTAAAAACAATCAATGAAAAAGACGGCAAAGTTGGTTCAGTTACTTTAGAATCTACTAAAGATGGTGCTGAACAAACATTAGATGCTGATGGTGTTTTCGTATACATTGGTATGAAACCACTAACAGCACCATTTGAAAATTTAGGCATTACAAATGAAGTAGGTTATATTGTTACTAATGAAGATATGAGTACGAAAATACCAGGCGTATATGCTGCTGGTGACGTACGTGCAAAAGGTCTACGTCAAATCGTAACTGCAACAGGCGATGGCAGTATTGCAGCACAAAGTGCAATTTCATATATTGAAGAATTAAAAGATGTTATAGAAGCATAGGCATAAAAGCGTTATTTACTGTAATTAATTAAATAATAACGAGATTCAGACAGAGCTAGAATGTACCAACCTTACACGAAGCATGTAGGTTGAGCATTCTAGCTTTTTTACATAATCGCATTTTAAGGTTGAAGTATTCGCTAGTTATGCGTTTTAGTTTTTTTATGCAGATGTATGCGTGATGATTTTTAAAACGTCGTAAAGAGATGCTGCTTTTCATAAATGATGTGAATCGAAAAAGAGATAAAGGTCCTTTAACATTTTTGGCAACAACTTTGTTACTTTTAAGTCAGTCTGCAATAGCAGTTAAGGTGAATTAAGTGATAAAACTACTACCAAAGTCGTTTTTCATGTAAAATATAATGTGATAGCATAGTGGTCATAAACTGACTAAGTTAAAACGATTGCGTATATGGATAAAAATTCCAATATTATAAATGGAATATTAAAAATAATCTTTGGATGGTGTAAAGCAATGCAACGAGAAGAAAAAGAAGTGACTAAAAGTGAATTATTAGTTGTGACTGGTTTGTCTGGCGCAGGTAAGTCGGTTGTAATTCAAAGTTTAGAAGATATCGGTTATTTTTGTGTAGATAATTTACCTCCAATACTATTGCCGAAGTTTGTAGAATTAATGGGTCAAGGAAATCCTTCGTTGCAAAAGGTTGCCATTGCCATTGATTTAAGAGGGAAAGAACTTTTCAAATCATTGATTAAAGAAATCGATCAAATCAAAAGCAACTCAGACATTATTGTTGATATGATGTTCCTAGAAGCATCCAACGAAAAGTTGATTTCGCGTTATAAAGAGACGCGACGTGCACATCCATTAAACGAACAAGGCCAGCGCTCATTAATTGAAGCAATTGAAGAAGAACGCAGCTTACTCGCTGAAATTCAAAGTTTAGCAAATTATACGATTGATACATCATTTATGAAACCTAAAGAGCTTCGTAAGCGCATTGGAGATTACTTTAATCAAAGTAATTATCAAACATTTAATATCAATGTAACAAGTTTTGGGTTTAAGCATGGTATTCAAATGGATGCAGATTTAGTGTTTGATGTGAGATTTTTGCCAAATCCGCATTATGTAGATGAACTCAGACCATTAACTGGTGAAGACGAAGCAGTATATAATTACGTTATGAAATGGAAAGCAACAAATATTTTTTATGAGAAATTAATGGATTTATTAAAATTTATGATTCCAGGTTATAAAAAAGAAGGTAAATCACAACTTGTGATAGCGATTGGTTGTACTGGAGGCCAGCATCGTTCTGTAGCTTTAGCAAAACGTATTGGTGCAGAGCTTAATGAAAATTTTGACTATAATGTATATGTGCATCATAGAGATGCTCAAATTGAAAGTGGCGTGAAACGAAAAAATGAAAAGAATTAAACTTGTACTTATTGGCGGTGGTACAGGTTTATCTGTTTTAGCACGTGGTTTAAAAGACTTCCCGATAGATATTACGACGATTGTCACAGTTGCTGATGATGGAGGTAGTACGGGGAAAATCAGAAATGAAATGGATATTCCTGCACCAGGTGACATACGAAATGTAATTTCAGCACTCAGTGATTCTGAATCAACAATTGAAAGATTGTTTCAATATCGTTTTAAAGAAAATCAAGTTGAAGGTCATTCTTTAGGCAACTTATTGATAGCTGCATTAACGAATATAAATGATGATTTTGGCCATGCAGTAAAAGAATTAAGTAAAATTTTAAATATAAGAGGCCGTGTGATACCATCTACAAATTCTAGTGTACGCTTAAATGCAGTGATGGAAGATGGCGAAATTGTTTATGGTGAATCAAAAATTCCTAAAAAAAATAAAAAAATCGAACGTGTATTTTTAGAACCAGAAAATGTAGAACCTATGGAAGAAGCGGTTGAAGCGATAGAGGATGCAGACTTAATCGTTTTAGGACCAGGTTCGTTATATACAAGTGTAATCTCAAATTTATGCGTTAAAGGTATTGCGGATTCGTTATTAAATTGTGATGCGCCTAAGCTATATGTATCAAATGTTATGACACAACCTGGTGAGACCAATCATTACACTGCCTTAGATCATGTCGAAGCAATACATAATCACATGGGTCGTCAATGTATAAACTATGCTATATGTAGTACCCAAACTTTTAACACTGATGTCTTACAACGTTATAAAGAAGATGGGGCAGTTCCAGTTAAATGCAATATGAGTGATATGGAAGCACAAAACATCAAAGTTTTTACGCACGAAAACTTGGTGGAAGTATCACAAGAAAATTATGTTCGACACAATACAGAGGTCTTGTCTAAAATGATTTACGAGATCGCTATGAGAGAGACAGAAACGATTGAATTTAAACGAGATAAATAAAATCGTAAAAAAACTAAGTATTAAACTTAGATAAGAAGGGGCTGAAGATGTATGAGCTTTGCATCAGAAATGAAAAATGAACTGACTAGAATAGAAGTAGATGAAACAAATGCAAAAGCAGAGCTCAGTGCGCTTATACGGATGAATGGTGCACTCAGTCTTTCCAATCAACAATTTGTGATTAATGTTCAAACTGAAAATGCTACGACAGCAAGACGGATATATTCCTTAATAAAAAAAGTGTTTAATGTTGAAGTAGAGCTACTTGTAAGAAAAAAAATGAAATTAAAAAAGAACAATATTTATATTTGTAGAATTAAAGCACGTGCTAAAGAAATTTTAGATGAATTAGGTATATTGAAAAATGGTGTCTTTACGCATGAAATAGATGAAGCGATGATTCGTGAAGATGAAATGAAAAGAAGTTATCTACGAGGTGCTTTTCTTGCGGGTGGATCAGTGAATAATCCAGAAACATCTTCTTATCATTTAGAAATATTTTCATTGTATGAAGACCATTCCGAAGGTATTACGAATTTAATGAATGAATATGAACTCAATGCTAAACATCTAGAACGAAAAAAAGGAAGCATTGCTTATTTAAAAGAAGCTGAAAAAATTTCTGATTTCTTGAGTTTAATCGGTGGCTATCAGGCATTACTTAAATTTGAAGATGTGCGTATTGTTAGAGATATGAGAAATTCCGTAAATCGATTGGTCAATTGTGAAACGGCGAATTTAAATAAAACCGTTAGTGCAGCGATGAAGCAGGTCGAAAGCATTCAACTAATCGACCAAGAAATTGGTTTAGATAATCTTCCTGATCGATTACGGGAAATAGCGAAGTTACGCATAGAGCATCAAGAAATTTCTCTGAAAGAATTAGGCGAAATGATGTCTACGGGTACAATTTCTAAATCCGGTGTCAATCATCGTTTAAGAAAATTAAACCAAATGGCTGATAAAATTCGGAGTGGTGAAACAATTGAACTTTAATCATTTGTCTGTAAAAGAAAATGGTGCTTATTACCAATGTTAAAACTAATTTTAAAAATATATTAAAATGTTATTGAAAAAAACTGCGTTTTGATATTATAATATGCTAATTAGATTTATATATGACGCCTCATATGAGGTGTCTTTTTTAATATGATTCAAACGGAGTTGTATTTTCTGAAGCATCAACTTACTTTGTTGATACCAAATAGATTATGACGATTAAGCGTATGCTATTGCAGTCTAAGGTTAGGTACAGCTAAGTATCATATTTAGTACAGGTTATGGCAGATAGTCTGTGACATGATTAAAATTTAAATGAAATAGAATGGGAGTGAATCAATGACAGCATTAATAAAAAATCATTATAAAAGTATCATCTTATGTTTAATTGGAACGTTTATCAACGCTATAGGTGTAAATTGCTTTTTACTTGGATCGAATTTGGGTGATGGCGGTACGGTAGGTATTGCGCTAGCCTTAAAATACACTTTGGGATTTTCTCCAGCTTGGTCTTCTTTGATTATTAATACCATAGTCGTTTTTATCGGCTGGAAGTATTTAAGTAAAACAATCGCTGTTTATACCGTTATTTCAAACACGGCACTCTCATTCTTTTTACGAGTAACTGAAAATATTAATTTTGGGATAGATGATTTTGTTATAAATTCTGTATTTGGTGGTGCAATTATAGGAATAGGTGCTGGACTTGTAATTTCTACAGGGAGTACCCTTGGAGGCACATCTGTAATTGCTAAAATTATAAGTAAATACTCAGAAATGAAGACATCACAAGGTATTTTTATTCTAGATGGCATTGTCGTCTTATCATTCTTGATGGTGTTACCATTAAAGAATGTCTTGTTTACGATTATTATGCTATTCATTACTGAAAGAGCGACTTCATTTATAATTGAAGGCTTTAATCCTAAAAAAGGCGTTACAATCATATCTAATAAGAATGAAATCATCAGTGACAAAATTAATTCCTTTACTGGTCGGGGCTCAACTTTATTAAATGGAAAAGGTGGTTATGCAAAAACGGAAACAACGATGTTATATGTTGTTGTGCCGCAATCTCAGGTGACAAGAGTGAAAAAATTAGTCAATGAAGTAGATGAAAATGCCTTTTTAGTTATTCATGATGTGCGAGATGTCTTAGGCAGCACGTTTATCAATGTAAAGTAATAGTGTTATGCTTAAGTTATTAAATATTGATAAATAAATACAAAATCATTTTCACAAAATCTTAAACGCTTAAATGTTGAAATTTAAGCGTTTTGAATAACAGCGAGTTTCAAATCTACTGGTTTGGTATTTTTCATGGTGTGAAAATAAAAAAAGACTTTCATCAACGGATAGTAAATGTCAATGAAAGCCCGAAAACTTCAATGTTCAGTTTGATGGTTTTAAGGAAGATTATCCAAAATATCCCCTCGAAGGGCATATTATAAAGTAATTAAACGCTGTTATATAAGCTTTTGTTTTTCGTTGTGGGGACTATTTGGGGACTGGAAAATAAATTATAGTAAAAAACCACCTAATATTTATAATTAAGTGGCTTAAATAGTTTCTAGTAATTTCATTGCTTTTTCATCTTCACGCTCATAAGTTTCTTGAAGTAAGTGGGAGTAAATGGATTGTGTTGTGGCTGGGTTGGAATGTCCTAAATGTTTTGATATATATAGTATTGAAAAGCCATGATGTATGAGTATAGAACAGAAGCTGTGTCTTAGCGAGTGAATAGTTATCTCTTTTATATTTAGATTATCACATGCTTTTCTCAGTACTTTGTTTACAGCAGCATTTGTTATTGTTTTACCATCAACAGTAAAGATGTAACCACTGATATTAGTAGGTCGTGAATCAATAAATGATTGAATACGTTTCATAGTTACTGCGTCAATACTTATTATTCTGTCTGATGTTTCGGTCTTAGTACCTCTTAAATGAATTTTATTATTTTTAATATCCAGATCTTCACGTTTCAATTTAGCAATTTCTGAAAATCTACCACCTGTTGCAAGTGCTACTAATAGCACAAGTGATGAGGTGGTATTTTTTTGTTCAAAATAATGTTTAAGTTTTTTGAATTCTGATTCATTAATAAACTTCATTTCTTCTGTTTTGGCTGGGATAGATGCGTGTAATTCTGCTTTGTATGTAGGGTTTTTAATAACATAACCTTCATGTATAGCATCATCGAATGCATTACGTATATAACTATTTAACTTTCTAATCGTTTCATAACTATGCGTTAAACCGTACTCATTGAGAAACTTTTGGTATTCAGTACGTTTAATATCTTTTAATAACTTGTGTCTAAAATGGTCTTTAATATGCTTGTATGCAGATTCATAATGTCTTTTAGTTGATTCTGATAGGTGTGGTAGTTTATTAACTTCATACCATTGATAAAAATAATCTGCAAATGTTATATCATTACTTACAGCATAACCATTTCTCATTTTATATTCTAAATCTTCTGCAATTCGTTTAGCTTCTTGTTTAGTACGATAACCACCTTTTTGAACTTTTTTACGGTTACCTTCATCGTCTACATATGAGATAGAATATCTCCATGTTTTACCTCGCTTTTCAATGTATGCCACTTAATCACCTCGATTTTGTTCTGACAAGTATTGTTTCAATTCATTTATTGTAGTCATTCTTACTAGACGTTGTAATTTTAAAGCATCTTGTTGTTCTACTGCTTTCTCTATTTCTTCGTGAAATTCCTTAGCATTAAATATTTCTCTGCTTCCTTCTATTAAGGCTAACCTTTCCATGAGCACATTGCTATCATTTATATTATTTTTTAGTAAATCGAATATTAGTTGGTATTCGTCATCTTGTTTTTTGATTTTTCTAATTTCATGATTCTTTTCTAATTCGTATAAGTTATATTCTCTTTCTTTTTCAAAATGTATCTTTAATGAATCTAACTCATTTAGCATTCTATGTTTTTCATCGTCAGTTATTATAAAAACATTTCCAAGAAATTCTGAACCAACTGTATTTTTGATTGGATCTTCACCATAATATATAGAATATTTATTTTGAGTTAATAACCATCTTATATCTAAATATGGCTCATCCAACTCTATTATTTCTTTTGCTTTTTGTCCTTTTTGCCCCTTAACTACTCTCATGTAATTATTGAAAGTTTTCATTCCATTAATTACTTCATTTGTTATTTCTTTATAATCACTGATTTTATCAAGTTGTTTTTGAGTGTACTCATTTAATTCATTTTCTGCATTTGAACAATCTAAACTTGCTGACTTCAACATTTTTAAATAGGTATCATCTTTATTTGTTGGATCTAAAGTAAAAGCAATTGCTAATAATTTTTCTTTATCAGGATGCTTTACCTTTCCATCCTCTAATCTATATATATATGAATGTGAAACATTACTCGCTTCAGAAAGTTCTCTTAGAGAATAGTTTTTACTTTTTCTTAAATTTTTTAACAT
This sequence comes from Staphylococcus sp. 11-B-312, assembly GCF_016743055.1. Lineage (NCBI taxonomy): Bacteria > Bacillati > Bacillota > Bacilli > Caryophanales > Staphylococcaceae > Staphylococcus > Staphylococcus sp. 11-B-312. The sequence goes on along the minus strand of NZ_CP068241.1, from coordinate 2,125,981 downwards.
TTCGTTTAATGCCATATTATCACCTCTCATGCATTTTACCATTTTTGAAACATTAAAACAATTTGAAACAAAATTAAGCAAAACCCTTGTGCTTTATCAAGAATGTTGGTAAGATATAAATATATTAAAACAGTAAAACAGTATGAAACGTTTTACAATTTGGAAGAGGTGATTTTTTGGAATATTCAATTCGTAAAAAAGATTTATTGATTCTTCTTGTAAAGAATAATATGAATCAATCTGATTTATGTAGAAAAGTACCGATTGAAAGAAGTTATTTTTCAAGAATTATTAATGGTAAAACACTACCTTCTGAAATAATGGCAATTAAAATTGCAAATACATTGAATGTTGATGTATCTGAAATATTTGAAATGAAAGAAAAAGTGTGAGGAGGAAGTTCGATGGTTAAACAATTTTTTGACGGTAAAGAAATTCGTTTTATTGAAAAAGACGGGGAGTATTGGGCCATAGCAGGTGATGTTGCAAAAGCATTAGGGTATTCACACACACCACATATGACTAGATTATTAGATGTGTCAGAAAAGGCCGTCCATAATGTGGACACCCTTAAAGGTAAGCAAAAAGCTGTAATTGTTTCAGAAGTAGGCATTTACGAATCTATATGGAATAGTAGACGTGATGAAGCACAAGAATTTAAGAAATGGGTTAAGCAAGTGATTAAAGAGTTAAGACAATCAATCGGATTAAAGCAACATGAAGTATTTCATTTAATGGATAAGCAGCATCAACGAAAAGCTATGGACGTTTTGCAAAAAGGTTTATCTAATCCCAATAAGATTAGTTATATGAAATGTCAAACTGTAGTTAATAAATGTGTTTCAACATTGTTTGGTTATGATAAAGCCTTAAAAAAAGATCAAATGAGTGAAGATATGTTAATTATTCGTCAACAAATTTTAGATGACACAGTCGACTTAATGACTTCTATTAACAAATTTGGTTTAGATATTTCAGTCAGTAAAACTATCTACAATAAATATTTGAATACACAAGCAACTGCTTAATAAGGAGTGAAAATGATGCAAGAACAACTACAAGAGAATGACGGTATTGTGATTATCAATGAACCTAAACTTGTGTGGTCATTTAAAGATTTACAGTCACACATGCAATTATCAAGGAATTCAGTTATGAAAAAACTTTTGCTTAATCCGAGATTTAAAAAGGACATTGAAAAGTATGTACATGAACCTAAATCACAAGCAGATCATTACAAGTTTTTAGCAGAACCAATGAAAGAGTATATTAAGAAAAATTTTAACGAAATATATAATTCCTAGGAGGATAGAATGAAAACATTTATTGCATTAATTATCGCAAGTGCTACAGTGTCATCAATTATTGGAATTGTCACACAAGACATCTTCCATGCATTAAGTCTATATACACCACTATCACTTATATCAATTGTGGTTAAAGATAGTTTGGAAGATAGAAAATTAAGACGTAAATATAAGTTAGGAGAGAAGTAAAATGATCAAAGATGAATATATCGAACAAACAGAAAAGATACATCACATATTAGGTCAAAGTGATTACTCAAACGAATTAATGCAATGGTTAGTTGATTACTGTAATTCAAAACCACTGGATAAAGAAATTAGCGAAGATTTAGGAGAATTGCTATTTAATTTAAACAACAAGTTGACCATCGATTTAACAGATTTAAAAATGCAAATGAAAAATATTAGAAAAGGGAGTAATTAATTATGAATTATTCAGAAAAAGTACAAGAAAGCGTAGAGTTTGCAGATTTGAGAAATAAGATTCAGTCAGTATTGGACTATCTCGGTATGGAATCATCAGAATTAGAGGATGAAAGAGCATATGCAGTAAAGAATAATCAGCCTATATATCACCAAGCTATCAATAATAATATTAAGCAAAACTACATTGTCACAGCTACTTTATTAGCAATCAGAAATGATATTGAATCTATGCATGAAGATATTCAAGCTAATATTAAGCAAGAAAAAAAGGCATTATCACAAGCCGGCAAGCAGAATGATAACGCCTAAACACAGATATTTAACTAAAAATATCTAACTAAATACTATCATATATGAAAGGTTGATTGTATGGACGAAACAACACTTTATAAACAACATTTTGAATTTCATTCAAATTTAGATTATATCAATACAACAAGTTTATCCAGAATCAAGGAGATTAGTAAGCGAATTAATTTCGCTTCTATCTCTAGTGATAAACAAGTTTTTAATAATAAAGGTAATTTATATCATCGTGAAAAGAATGATATCGGTGATTACATTAGTAACCTTACACTAGATTATATCATAATTCCCAAAGAAATTGGAGTTATTTATGGAATTGTAAGTACTAAAATTACAGAAAATGATAATGGCGAAGAGGAAAAGAAAGCAAGCTTTAAAGCAGATGCATTCAACAATTACGCAAGATTTATTGCAGATCTCATATCAGAAAAAGTTATTTATTCAAATGAATTGGATGCTTTTTTAATAGTCAAAAGTAACACATATGAAGTAATAGACGAAACAAATTTTGCACTTAATTATCCAGTCGACAATAAGCACCAGATAAACGATTTTTTAGAAGTCATGCTTGAAATGTATCGTGAACACCTAAATGTAGAGCATGGTTACAATATCCTTCCATATACCATTGCAGGTAATGATTGGATTTACGATTGCAGAAAATTAGAGTTCAAGAAAAAATCACTTAATTTAGATGAATTATACGCTAAAAAATATGATGTTAATGCATCAGCGATTGATACAGACACACCTAAACGCTTCTATAATCTAGTTACCGAAAGTGATAAGAGTAAAAATAATTTAATGTTAGTACATGCTTATGCTATGTATCGCAAAATGAATCTCATACAAGCAGAAAAATGGTTTTTAATGAAAGACTTCGGACGTTCAGGTAAAGGGTTATTCATGACAACATTTGATGAATTGTTACAAGTTAATAAAGTAAACTTTGACAGCTTAATTTCAGGTGGATTTGAAGCATCTAACGAATGGATGAATTTTTACGGTGCAGATATTGCACATGCCAACGAAACAGGTGAAATCACAAAAAGTATGATGCGTATATTAAGAAAAATTGCGACTGGTGAAGTTATTTCGGGGCGTGGGATAGGCAGAAATGCATTCACATTTAAAAATAACGCAGTATTAATTCTTGATACAAATGAAAGTGTGGACACAGGGGAGATTACAGCGAATACGACACGTACAATTAAGATTTCACTTAAAGATAGACCACTTAACGAAACAGACGAAGAACGTTATCAAATATTTAAGCCTTATTGGGATTTTGTACAACCTAATGGTAAAAAATCAGTAGCAGCCGCAGTTTCATTCTTGATTACAAGCTTAGAGTATCTGAAAGTAATTGGCCGAGAATTTAATTTTAATGATGTAACACTTAAACATTATTTTAGCGAAGATGAATTGACGGAAACACAAGTTAATATGCTGAAGGTTCTAAGTACACAAGGATTTATTCTAGCAGGAGACGAAACACTTCAGCGATTAGTTGAACAAGATTATAAAAATTTGCGTTACAAACAAGCTAAAGAAGATATGAAAAAAATAGGTGTATCCATTAGTAATGATAAGAAAATTGAAGGTAAAAGCTACAAAGTTCATAAAATAGGAAACCAAGAGTTATTTGATATGGCACATTCACTTATTGAATGATTTTACAAAAGTCACTCTTATAAGGGTGACGGTTACTCTTATAGACACTCTTATATTGTTGATATGACAGTCAGTCACTCTTGTCACTCTAATTTCTATAGCGTTTTTTATAAATGTAAATATGCTTTACTATTATAGAGAAAATAAGCGTAACAAGGGTGACCGACACTCTTAATTAGGAGGTATTCAATGACAGGTTACCATGTAGCAAAATATTTATTAAAAAAGAATATTCAAGTTATACCTTTGAATCAGCATAAAAAACCTAGTGTTACTTTTGCAGATATAGATGTTATAGATGATTTCATTGAATATCATTCAAGTTTATATCATCAAACGCATGTATTAGGTGTACTTACACGTGGGGTGTGGTGTATCGATATTGATGTAGATCATAGTAAAGATAAAAACGGTTTTGAAAGTTTAAAGATGATTCCTTTTTATGAAGAAATTGTTGCTAATGCACAAAATACATTGGTACAAACAACGCCTAGTGGTGGAAAGCACATAATATTCAAGAAACGTGATGACGTTGAATATGGTCAAAAAATAGATTACTTACCATCAGTAGATATAAAGGCACATGATAACAACTATTTTGTGTTAGCGAATAGTCAAACACGTAAGGGAATTTATAAACACAATAACAAAGATGTAACGGAATATAATGGAGATTTTGAAAATCGTATATTTTCTAAACGTGGTAATTACACACAACAAGTATTAGAGCCATATTCCATGAAACAAGTGCTATCAGACCACAGTTTTGACCATTTAGGTGCTGGCAAAGGTGGATTAGGTAAACAAGCATATCAACGTATTGTAAATGGTGAAAGCGAATATAGGAATGATGATTTATATAAAGCAGCAAGCTATGCGAAGCAATGTAACATCGACATTGAACCATTGCGTATATTGATTGGGGATAATAAAAACGGTGATGTTTTTGATGAGAGAAGTTGGGAGGCGACTGTAAGAAGTGCAGGCTACTAATATTGAAATAAATTATGATAAGCAAGCTGAAAAGATAGGACTAATTGTTGGAATACCAGAAGAAATGTATTTCTGTTCAATAAGCAAAATATCGGCAGTTTATGTTGAATACATTGATGGAAAATGGGTGGCATGGCGTGAAAGTTATGTACCTAATACTAATAGACGTACCAGTTATAAATTGATTGCTCATGGTGGCTTTGAATTAGTAATGGCACGTACTAAAAATTATTTGGGATATATTAAAAAGAATAGAGGATGAAGAAAATGAGCTATAAGCAACCATTCAAATTAAATAATAAGAAACTCAACTTTAATGACATTAAGAATTTAGAAATTGCTAACAAACCCATTTGTCACATCTATAAAACACAGGGCAAGTATCAGTATTTAGAAATTGATTTCATAACATGTGATTGGTGCTTATCCAGTTTAGGACAAGCAACGCTGCAGTCAAGGTTAAACACTGAATCAATCTTCTTGTGGTTAAGAGGGTACAATTTGAAACTCAACTATAACAGTGTAGGGCATATGACAATATATTTACGTGGTGATCATTTAGCGATTAAGTATTTACTAGATGAAATTAATAAACTCACTGCAGATGCTACGTATTGGCAAAAATATAGAGATGGTAAGCGTATGTTAGAAATTGATAGAAATAGTCACTATATAATGCCTACGCACCATATTAAAGGTAATACACAGAAAATAAGTTAAGGGAGTGTTTCCATGAATCACAAACGGATAGCACATCAGATTCTAGCGCGTTTACCTACCCATGTGAACAATGTATCTGTTAGGTATCTTGATTCACTGGTAAGGCAATATGCTAGAAATAAGAAAGACTTTAGTGCAATAAAGCGAATAATAAATCAAAAACGAAAGAAGGAATTTAATTATGGCAAAAACAGTACAAGACAATACAATCAATATCTTTGATAACCAAATCTATGATAAAGGTGTTAAGGCAAAAGAGGTTAAGCAGAAGTACCATCAGCTAACAAATCGTATTAAACAGATTAATAGTAAAATTACACATCATCAAAATAATGATGAATTTGCAGAAGCAACAAAATTAAAAAGTCTACAATCAGATTTAGAACAAGAATTAATCGAAGTCGACGAACAACTTAACTCATCAGATTATAAAGTAACTGAAGAAGAATTTGACCAGTTCTATAAGGCATACAACAAAGAAATGACAGGATTTAAGGATGAACATCAAAAACTAGCGAAAGAGATGCAGGATAAACTGCAAGATGTTGTAAAAGTGTATCGTAAAATGATTGAGAATAAAAATGAGGCTGGTCGTCGTATATCTCGTGAACGTTATGTTAAGCAAGAGAAAAATAATCCTGGTAACATTCACAACCAGTATAAAGGCCAAATGTTAGCCCACGAAATTAATTTAGGTGATGGCAACAAGTACGACGAACAAACGACTCCTAGAGGCTATGCATGGCAACTGGAGAAAGCATTAGATGCCGTTTCTCGTGATGAGTTCCAAAAATATCATTATGGCAAGAAACAATGGTAAGGATGTGAGTATATGCTAACAACAATCAAACAATCAGATAATAACGTTAAATATAATAAGCAAAAGAATCGAATTACAGTACAAGCACTTACGACTGATAAACCTGTAGAAATGGGAACGACCAAAACAGTAGATCCTAACTATCAGACATTTAAACCATATGAGTTAGATAATAATGTATTTCAAGCATTAAAAGACAATGACAAGCTATGTGTGATGTTAGACAACAATAAGGATAGTAATATCCTAGCATCGATACATCGTGGCAATTTAACTGTCGTAGTCAATAAAGGACTGTATGGACTGTCTATAGAAGTGGATGACAAACCAATTATGCAAGAATTTATAAAGTTAGTGCAGCATAACAAAGTTAAGAATGTACAAATCTATACAGATGAAGTGACATCGATGAATAAGCTCATTGAAAAGATTGGTAAAATAAAAGCAATTTCTATTAATACTAGGTAATGTAAAGTGGCATTATTACGGCGTTCATGGTATAATATAGATATTAAAGATATACTAAATCTTTAATGTTGAGCGCTCAGTATTAAAGTCTAAATTAGCCATTGGGCATTTAACTCCTTGTTATTTTCATTAGTTCCTAGTTCTTCTGTACGTTGGTTTAGGCCATCACTATTAATTGGTGGTGGTCTTTTCTTAAAGTATATATGTGAAAGTAATCACAATGATATATATGTGGTACGCATTCAATGTGTAGCAGATACTTCAACATAGTATATAAAAGCACATGCAGTTATAAGACCCAGGTATTAAAGGTGCAGGCAAACAATGAGCATAGATGATAAAGCGCCATCTGTTATAAAGTGCCCAAGCATTAAGACACTGTGTATTAAAGCACACTGCTTATTAAGGTGGATAGTTTAGAGGACTGCACAATAAAGTAAGCAGTGATTAAGCTACCTACATTAAAGGTCAGACTATTGAACACAGAGTTTATAAGGTCATTGCATTAAGTGATCAAACTCATTGTGTAAAGAGTTTCATTTGTTTGTTGTGATTGTTCATTGATAATAAAAGAGAAGAAACAAAATGTAATTTAAAGTGATTCAATCAATTAACTTAAATCATTTGTTCTTATTTAATTAACATTAATTGTTTGTTGATGTTCTTCTGTTTAGTTTCATTGTTGATTGTGTTCTGAATATAAATAATTTCTATTGTTGATTCAATTCAATTGTGAAGTTAATTCATCAAATCAAAAAGTAAATGTTAAAGACAAAAGTAAATTGAGATTTGAATTACAAAAAAGTTTGTGAGAATAAATTTAAAAAGTAAATCGAAAACTAAATTAAGATTCTGATTTCAAGTAATAAAAATAAATATTATTATTGTTATTAGATGATAAGTAACAACAATATGAGAAGCACAAACGAGTTACTAATCGTTATGACTAAGCGTGAATGGTTTGCTTATATACAATGGTGTTTATAGCCGTTTAGAGAGTGATACAGCGCATGTATAGATGATTGTATATTAAGTGTTACAAACTGTTAAATAGTGTGTGAAAGCTGCTTAAATAGATGGATTAAGAGCGAAGTTTTTAGCGATAAATATAATTGAATAAAGTAAGTGTGAATTAAATACTATGAATAAATTTAATGGGATAGATAATTTAATCGGGCAGTGAAAATAATACTGGAGATTATAAAAAGAAAATAAAATTTGAAAAATAATTTCTAAATTTAAAGGGAGGCGTTGAATTTGCGCCCAGCCTTTTAGAAAACGAATTAAACGAGCCCGCCTTATCCGTAACCGAATCTTGAAATGAAAAGCTAAAATTGTGTAAAAATTCACAATATCAATAGATAAAATAGCCTAATTTAAGCCGTTTATGGCCTAATATCCGACTATTAAGCCTTTCAATGCATTATAAGACGTTTGTCAGAGCTTAATATGAATTATTGTTTCAATACATATAATACTAATAGGAGATGATATGGATGTCACAAAGAAAATTATTATCACAACAGAAAGCATACCGTACAAAAGATGTACAAGACCAAAGAAATGCGACCGAGAAAGCTATGAATGAGCTTACACCTTTATCAAAAGAGCCACCCGATTTTTTAGACGATGATGCTATTCAAGAATGGTATAGAGTGCTTCCACTTATTAATGAATTACCTATAAAAGATTTAGACAAAGGTCTGCTTGCTACTTATTGCCAAACATATAGTAACTACAAAAATGCCACACTCAAATTACAAGAAGAAGGTATGGTGGTTGTGACTGAACGTGGAAGTAAACTCTCACCTCATTACACAATACAAAGGGATAGCGTGAATACAATGAACGCCATTTGTCCCAAATTAGGCTTAACTGTTGAGGCACGTCTCAAGATTATGGAACCTAAGACAAAAAATGAGTATGATCCCGTAGGTGATTTTGTGACAGGTAAGAAGCCTAAATCAGTATATGAAGAGTTTGGCATAGGCAAAAATGACTAATTGTCCAACTGTTGGACAAACTTAAATATATAATAATGCCTTCCAAATTTTGGTAAGAAATGGATTTCTGCAACTGTTGCAGAAAACTTATAAGCGTTTATATAACTATATAAAGAAATGAGGTTATAACATGCATCTAAAACCCTGTAAGCAAGTATTAAGATATTATCCTGTAGAAAAGATAACCGAATACGAGCTATTAACTGCTTATAATCCTATGTTTATTAATCGTAAAATACAAGCAATAGAGGAACAAATCGAATGTATGTATAGCCTTAATACATCGCATATGACCTGTGATGATGTAATGGGCGTTATCACCACTTCGTATCCACTAGAAAAGTTGGTATGTTGGATCGTGGATAAAAAAGAAGAACTGGATAGATATAAAAAGCAATCCAATAAGCGACTGAACCTAGTTAAAAAGTTGATTAAACGCTACCCACCGCATGAACAAAAGGCCGTTATTCAATACATGCAATCAAACGGCTCATATAAGCCACACAAAGCCATAGAGAAACTTCAAAGAGATTTATACCAAATACATCATAAAGCGCGTTCAGAACGCAATGAGAAGCGCACACAAGCCAATAAAGTTATTTACAACGATTATATCGAATCTAAACGTAAAAGCCTACAAAATGAACGTGAGGTGCTTGCTATATGATTATTGAGTATCAAGATGTAAATTATAAAATGTTATCTAAGTACATGCTGAACTATCACAGATTGTGTGACTGGTATATTAACCGACCTCATAGCGTTAATGACCTTCAATATCGAAATATATGCGATATAGCTAAAGGGATTACTGCTGTATATAATGATTCTTCTTTATTAAAGGAACAAGTTATCAAGTTGACGTGGTGGGACAAGGAAAACTTATCAGATGACGTTATTTGCGACATCATCGGTATTAAACAAAGGGCATTGTTGCGTGCTAGAACGTCTATATTAGATCGATTGGCGAGTGAAATCGGCTATGTATGATAAAAAAACGATTAAACAGTTTATATTGAGTTGTCACAAGCATATTAACGATGATTATGAAGACAAACCCATTGAAACAGATGATTTCTTTGAGTTAGGTGCAGAAGTTGGCCATAAGCGTATAGATCAAATGAATACAGAAGATGCGATATTTTTAAACGAGCTAGAATTGGCCGCCGAAACAGTAGGAGCATTCAAAGAGTTTAATTTGTTTTTACTGATGGTAGAGGGGAAAACTTACAAAGCTATGGCTCGTATATTCGAAGTAGGCGAGCAGAGAGTTAAGCAGATGTTAGACAAGTTAATAGTTAAAATGATTAAATATTTGCAATATAACTAAAATTGTATATAATAGGTAACGGACTCACTTATCACTTTCTAACGAATACACACTAGACGACTTTTAAAGTCGTCTTTTTTATTTGGTTATTATACAACTAAATTTTTTCTTTTAATCACATTAGAGTGAGTATAAAATAGGCTTATTCTGATATTTAATGCTATAGTAAACTTACATACAGCTATATATATATTATTTTATAATTATTAATTTTTACATATAACAATTGCCCAAGTATGTTATGGGATGGTTATTTGCTTGATAGTTCAATGTCATGTTAAAATGTATTTATCAGTTTTTAGCATTATAACTCTTAATTTATAAGGCAGACGGTCTAGTCTGTCTTTTTTTATTTACATATACGAACTAGAGTTCTATTATATTTACGAGGTGATTATAAATGAAACCCAATTTAGACTGGAATAAAGAGTTTCAAGAGTTTCAAGATATTTTGAATTCAGGAATAAATCCCGAATGGTTATATAATGCTAAAGCAAATTTGATACTTAATCCAGCATATACTGGACAAGGGAAACAATTTTTCTTTACTAAAGATATTATTGAAGCCAGTAAAAGAATTCCTTTTTATTAAATTAAATATTGAAAGTAGGTATTTAAAATCAATAAACGACTTCAAAAAGAAAAACTATGGAGTAGATATAAATATGAAGTTTTGTGGCATGATCACAATACTTATAATGACATTAGATATTTGATGAATAACGATGCTGAAATCGAATTAGTTCAGCAAAAAATTCAATACGCATTAAGTAAGAAACCATCTAAAGGTTCAATAATTAATGCCTTTTGTCATATGTGGGGGTATTTCAAAAAGATAAGCACCGAACAAGAAAAACAGAAATTTATACAATTAAAAACAGATTTTGAAAATCAATTAATAAATGAAAGAAATTTAATTGATTTTATTAAGAGGTTAGCAGATTTATATGAAGTTTCTTATTTAAAACAGTCCTCTATTATAAGTGATCCAAATCTAAATAGGTGAGTATAATTTATAGGTAGTTATTATAACTTTGATCTACTTTTTAATATTTAAATTAATTTAATATCTTTATTGCTATTTATGTTATACATTTGATTATATTACAAATAAATAACCAAGGAGATTATATATGGATTACAAAAAGAAATCAACAAAATAGGTTGGAACTCAAAAGAAGTAGAAAATAGAAACGAAAGTTTAATAGATGATGGATTTATAAGTTCAAAAGAAAATGACAATGAAAATATAGAGAATCTTATTGAAAAAGAAAGTGATAACTCTACACTAAATGAATTTTTAAATAAATAAAAAACCTATAGGCTTATTTCATATAAATTTGTTAAGTGTGTTGACTGATTTGATTATATTATTACAAGAAAAAATCCAGACCAGAAAGACCTTATAATCTATAGTATGTTAATTATAATTATATGTTTAATGGCCATTTTTACAATTTGACACATTATTTTAAATTATGCAATTTAATAAGAAAAGACAAGCACAAAGCCTGTCTTTTCTTACTTGTGTGTTTTAATAATAATAATAAAGGAATGTGAATTGTATGTCTATTTAAAAATTATCATTTCCTCATAGTTTGGTCAAGCAAAATAAAAACATTCACCTGTTGGTGAGCGTTAGTAACTAAATTTATCATTACATGTTCGTTGATTGTCATTTTACTTAGGGATTCTATTAACAAAAATAATTTTCGAGTTAGACAAAATTGACGCATTAAATATCCCCTAATATATGTATTTTAATTAGTTGATGCAACGCAGACCAAATGTTAAAACTATACATTAAGGTTATTTGATAACTTTGAGCAAATTTTAAGCGTGATGTTATACATTTGGATTTGAATATATTAGAGAACTCTAAATTGAAGAGTCTGTAAAAAATTTACTCATATCTGAGTGATTTAGATTATCCAACTGGTAATAACTATAGCAATACTTGTAAAATAGAGAGGACGTAAAATGCTAACCCATAAGGAGTGAATGAATCATTAGGGCAGGCCAAAATCCAATTTGCCCCCCCAGATTTGTAGACTCGGTGATTTTTTTACCTGTTCTTTATTACACTATTACTTAAAATTGAGTAACAGCTCAAAAAAGTGCATGTACTAATGAAAACTCTAGTTTTAATATTGTTTATGTTTCTATATATATGAATATATGTTTAGCAATATAAAAATGGTAATAAATGTAATAATAAGTTTGTAAATCCCATACTTCTCTATCTTATAAAAGGTAGGGATGTATTTTGCGTTCTGAGAGAAGATTTGTGTTGTATTAAGAAGTTATAAGATGGATAATTATATATACAATACTTATATAGGATGAATTGTAAATGAATGAGATTTGTTTTTTATAATAGAATTAAATGACGGTACATTTTTCGTGAGTATGTAGAAAACGTTTGGAAAATTGATGAAAGTTTAGCTTTAAAACGGTTTGATAAAAGTAATAAAAAAGCGTTACAGAGTTAGGGCGTTACAGGAATTAAATCAAAACGAAATATCAGCTATAAAGGAAGATATGACAAAGAGCGAAGCACTTAAATTCGTAAGAGACACTGCTGTTAAAAGAAGAACTTTAAATAAAAATCAAAAGTTAAATGTTGTTCTTAATACCAAAGATTTAATAGAAGAATTGCAAGAGAAATCAAAAGAAAATAGATTAGCAAATTTGAAACAAAACAAACCGAAAAGCCCAGTTGAACCTATCGGTAAAAAAGTCAAGACACCAGTAAAAGAAAACGCTGAATTGGCTAAATTAGCAGGCGTTTCTGAAACAACATTAAAAAGAGCTAAGAAAGTAAAAAAATCAGTAACATTGGTCGTACAAAAATGTTTAACCAAAAGTATGTACTCAAAAATGATTGTGTAAAAAGTACGCACACAAAAAAGTTTATGTGCTATTACTCAAAAATGAGTATGAGGTTTGGTTTCTCAAAAAAAGAGCAACCAATGTACACAGTCAAAAATGACCACGTACTATTGCTCAAGAATGGACGATAGCAAACGAACAAAATTGTCTGATTGTACAACCGTAGTTATAACTACACATATAAGACAGTTACAGACAAAAAAGTCCATAACTAAATGTGAGGTGTCTAATGAGAACAGAAAAAGAAATGTTGGACTTAATTCTTAATATTGCTAAACAAGATAAAAATATAAAAGCAGTATGTATGAATGGGTCTAGGGTTAATGAAAAAATTAAACCCGATATACATCAGGATTTTGATATTGTCTACATTGTTGAAAATTTAGAAGATATAATTGCTGATTTGGAATGGATAAATCAGTTTGGAAATAGAATAATAACACAGTTTCCAGAAGCGCAAGATTTATATCCATCTGAATTAGAAGAACGTTATCCAATATTAATGCTATTTGATGATTACAATCGAATAGACTTAACATTATTATCGAAAAATAAATTATCTGAATATTTGGTAGAAGATAAATTAATAAAAATACTTCTTGATAAAGATAATTTGTTACCAAAAAACAATAGTGTTAGTGAAGCAAGTTATTGGATAAGCAAGCCATATCAGAAATTGTTTGATGAATGTATAAATGAGTTTTATTGGGTTTCTACCTATGTAATGAAAGGTATATGGAGAAATGAGTTGCTTTATTTAATAGATCATTTGAATATATGTAGAAGAATGTTACTTTTAATGCTTGCATGGGATAAAGGTTATAAATTTGATTTTCAAGTTAATTTTGGTAAGAGCTTTAAATACTTGCCTAATTATTTAGGATCTAATAAAAATAGTGAATTGACTTCCACTTATCCTCATTTAAATACTAATGAAATAAAAGAAGCATTATATAAAATGACTGAAATGTTTGATTATGCTGCAGTAATGGTCAGTAAGAAATGTAAATTAAATTATGATACAGAAAACTATGCAGAAGTTAAGAAATATATTGGTTTTAATAATTAAAGTTCGTGCATAATGAGAGAAGTATTTACAAAACAATTGATTTTATAATGGGGACTAAATGGGGGCGCGAAATTCAAAACGTATCAAAACGAATGACACTATAAAATATAAAAATACCGACACCACAAGTGTTTTGACAACTAGTGATATCGGGTGAAAATGAGAAAATGACTTACTAATCCCCTCGAAGGGAATCGAACCCCTATTCTAAGAACCGGAATCTTATGTGTTATCCATTACACTACGAGGGGTAAATAACAATAATATTAGTGTACAAATCTTATAAGTGTTGGTCAACAATAATTTATAATGTTTAATGAAATTCTAAGCGTTATTTTTTGACCATATTTGACTTTTAGGTTAAAATAAATTTATCAGTTAGAAATAAGGAGGCAATATTAATGAATTTAATACCTACAGTAATTGAAACTACAAACCGTGGGGAACGTGCTTATGATATTTACTCACGTTTATTAAAAGACCGTATTATTATGTTAGGTTCACAAATTGACGACAACGTAGCCAACTCTATCGTATCACAATTATTATTTTTACAAGCACAAGATGCTGAAAAAGATATCTATCTTTACATTAACTCACCGGGTGGTAGTGTAACTGCTGGATTTGCTATTTATGATACAATTCAACACATTAAACCAGATGTGCAAACGATTTGTATTGGTATGGCTGCATCTATGGGTTCATTCTTACTTGCAGCAGGAGCAAAAGGTAAACGCTTTGCTTTACCAAATGCTGAAGTAATGATTCACCAACCACTTGGTGGTGCGCAAGGTCAAGCAACTGAAATTGAAATTGCCGCTAATCATATTCTGAAAACACGTGCTAAATTAAATAAAATTTTAGCTGAGCGCACAGGTCAATCAATTGAACAAATTGAAAAAGATACTGACCGTGATAACTTCTTATCAGCAGAAGAAGCTAAAGAATATGGTTTAATCGATGATGTTATGGTGCCAGAATCATAATATATCGCGTATGCTAATAATGACATACAAGTAACAAAAAACAAGTCACGACAATGTACGACCATTTCTAAAATGCATGATGCATATACGATGTGGTTGACATGTGTGGCTTGTTTTTTTAATAATATTTTGAAAGTATGATTAGTGTTTATTTAAGAGATTTTGTTTCTTTTTATAAATTAAAATAATCGAAATGACTAACGTCCATAATCCAATGATTACTAAAGACATAGAAATGACGATCATAATAGCAGGTTTTTCAAATGCCAAAATACCATTGGTGATGAGGAGTAAACCTGCAATGAATAATAAGATATGGCTAATACTATCTTGTTTCATTTTTAAATAGTCCCTTTCTTAATGAACTAAATTTTCTAGTGCTAGTTTCAGATTTGGGTATTTGAATTCAAAATCTAGTGCTTGCAACTTATTAGGTAAAACTTTTTGGGTATCAAGTACAACTGTCGACATTTCACCTAAGATAAGTCTGAGTGCAAATGAAGGTACCCATGTATAGTGTGGGCGATGAACTTCTCTTGCAATGGTATAACCAAACATATTTTGATGTTCTGCAATAGGTGATGTGAAATTAAATACGCCGCGTGCTTTTTCATTATTTATGGTATAGAGTATCGCTCTTGTTAAATCTTCAATATGAATCCAAGAATACCATTGTCTACCACTACCTATTTTACCACCGACATTTAAATCATAAGGTAATTTCATCAATGGTAATGCACCACCTTGATTTGATAGTACCATTCCAAATCTGCCAATAATTACCCGTGTGCCTAATGATTCAAATTGACGTGCTAAACGTTCCCACTGATATACCACTTCAGATAAAAAATCAAATGGTAATGTTTGATACAGCTCAGTATATGTACGTGTTAAATCAGGTTTGTAATAACCTACTGCGCTGGCGTTAAAGAATACAGCTGGCTTTTGCTTTCTGTTTTTAAAAAGGTCGTATAGTGCCTGAGTAGATTGTAATCGGCTTAACATTATATTTTGTTTATGTGAGGAGGTCCAGCGATTATTTAAGCTAGCACCGGCTAAATTGATCACGATATCAATATCTGGAATTTGGCTTTCCCAATTCGGTTCTGACCAGTTAACATATGTGATTTTAGGATGTGATGTAGCATTGTTTTGTCTTGTTAATATCGTGATTTTGGAATCACTTTGTTGTATTGCCTCGATTAGCTGAGTACCTACTAGACCAGTACCGCCTGTAATTAGATAGTGTTTCATAGTATCACCTCATAGAATTATAGTATGGAATCGTTCAGGCTTTAAATGCAAGTAAATCTCATAAAGAGTATGACAAAATTTATTCGAATTTTGTTCAAAAATATGTCATTTACTATGTCTAAGATGTATTTAAAATAAAATCATATGTCGTTATAATAAAGGTACCTTCGATATTAATTAATCATCTCTTAATTATTTCGAGTATACCCCATAATATACTAGCGAAGGTAAAATTTTGACTCCCTTTAGTAGAGGCCTATACGATTATCGTGTAGGCCTAATTTTTTGTGATTCTTAATATACATCATTGAATCGGCAGAAATTATTTTGATGTCATTATAATAGTGTAATTGAAGTACTACATATTATAAAATAAATAAGCCGATAATGCCAAAAGCGATTAAAAACAAAAATAGCACAAGTATAAAAAGTTTATAGCGTGTTTTAATTGGGATTTTTGATTCATCATTATCATTTACGCTCATCATATGACGCAAATGGGTAGGCTTTTGTTGTGATTGATTTGATTCATTAAATAAGTCGTACTTTTTCAAAATCTAGTCACATCCTGTTATGATATTATTGATAGTAAAAGAATAATTTAAATAAAAGTATTGAAACAATATTCGAAATTAGATTAGTATTAAGTTGAAGCTACAATAAAAGTGTTGTATGTGATTATTTTACTATAGTTTGGAAATCAAAGTAACAACTACATTAAAATGTGGTTAATAAGGTTGTTTAATCAATGAAATAGTGTAAAATTGTAAAATATAGTTCTAACATGAAGTTAAATGCCATTTGAAAATGATGATTTGATATAAATTGAAGTGAGGGGAGCATATGCCTAAGCATAATCAAAATAACAATTTTGATGACAAAGATAATAAAAAAATGAGTGGTTTCGCAAAACTGATCAGTGGATTGATTGTCCTATTACTTATAGGTGGGTTAGTTTTTGCAATTTTTGCATTCGTAGATCATTCAAATAAAGCCAATGAACGTTTGGCAGACCAAAAACAAGAAGAAAAAGACAAAAAGAAAGAAAAAACTAAGGAACAAAAAGACAAGAAAAAAGAAAAATCAACTGAAGAAACAAACCAAACACAACAAACCCAACAGACACAGCAAACACAACAAGTTCCTCAGACACAACAGACGCAACAAACCCAACAGACACAGCAACCTAGAACACAAGAAAGAAGAACTACGGAAGAAAAAGATTCACCTGAAAAAACGAAGGAAGAACGTACTACTGAAGAACGCTCAACAGAGGAAAAAACAAGCGAACCTTCAACAGAAGAAAAAACAACAGAAGAAAAGACGAGTGAACCTTCTACTGAAGAGCGCACATCTGAGCCTTCAACAGAAGAGAAGACGAATGAACCTTCTACACAACAACGCAGTACGCAACAAAATACTCAACAACGTTCAACGCAAAATAATAATTCAAACTCAGAAAAAAGTTCACAATCATCTGATGAAGATTAAATATAAAAAGAAAATTATATTTATAGAACACGCGCTGTCACATACAGTGCGTGTTTTTTTATAAATATTAATGTGAATTAAGCACTAGAATGAAACGCAGCTTATCATTTGTAGTAAGAATCATATGAAACAAAGAAAAGAATGATTAAAATAATAAGCTCACTAAATATGAAATGAATGACAAAAGCAGTATGATTGATAAGCAGCCACCTAAACAACCAAATGGACCTAAATGACAACCAATGTGTTTGTTGTAATCAAATGATTGATATGGATTTTTTTGAGAATGTTCTTTCGTTTGTTTAAAGTAATCGTCATCTTTGTATCTTTTATCTTCTGGGTCTATAACTTCTGGGTGTTTATTGTTAGACATGTATATTCCTCCTGAAAAATAACTCATTAAATTTATATTTATTTTAAGCATAATTGGAGATTGTTTCAAAGAAACGCATGTTGATGATGTTATGTTTAACATATAATTAAAAAATGTCATGTGGAAAATGATTAATAAAAAAAGAAAATGGGTAAAATATTTCTATAGAGAATAGAACTATAAAAGTATAAATTTCACTTTATTTAAGACCGAAGTATTTCTCTTGCTTTTTTAAATGTATAGTAGTATTATAGCAAATATAAGAGGTTATATTTTTTTGTCCCAGTAGGGACGTAAAAAGTCAATCTATGGTTAGAACTTGACCCTTGTATATAGAAACGGAGGAGGTTAGTAGTGAAGAACTTGATAAAAATTCAACAAAAGCTTGTCCCAGAAATTGTTGAAAAGATGTATCGTCGTTTTTCAATACTCACTACTATCGCTCAGTATCAACCCGTCGGTAGACGTAGTTTAAGTGAATATATGGATTTAACTGAAAGAGTGTTGCGTTCTGAAACAGATGTTTTAAAGAAACAAGCACTTATCAAAGTTAAACCCACAGGTATGGAAATCACTGAAGCTGGTGAAACGACAGTACGCCAACTCAATAGTTATTTTAACGTTTATTCAGATGATCATCACCTTGCTCAAATTATCAAAGAAAAATATGGCATTAAAGATGTTTATGTCATTCCTGGTGATTCAGACACTGATAAAACGGTTAAAATTGAATTATCTAAACAAGCCGGACAGCTAGTTGAAGATGTTTTATACGATCATGCAACTGTAGCAGTTACTGGTGGCTCAACGATGGCATACGTAAGTGAAGCTATGCATCGGCAACCTTACGACGTATTTTTTGTACCTGCAAGAGGTGGGCTTGGTGAAAACGTTGTATATCAAGCCAATACGATTGCAGCCAGTATGGCACAGCAAACAGATGGAGATTATACAACGCTTTATGTACCAGATAATGTCAGTGAAACAACGTATAATACACTTATGTTAGAGCCTTCAGTGATACACACTTTAGAAAAAATTAAAGAAGCAAATATTACAATCCACGGCATTGGTGATGCGCTGAAGATGGCGCGTAGACGTCAATCACCTAGTGAAGTTATTGAAAAACTTCAACATCACAATGCCTCGGGAGAAGCATTTGGATATTATTTCGATGAACAAGGGCAGATCGTTCACAAAGTAAAAACAATCGGACTTCAATTAGAAGACCTTGTATCGAAAAAGTTTATCTTTGCCGTTGCTGGGGGTAAATCAAAAGGAGAGGCAATTAAAGCTTATCTTTCGATTGCACCCAAAAACACTGTGTTAATCACAGATGAAGGAGCGGCAAGTATTATCGCGAATAATAGTAATAAAAAGTGATTCCACTTTTTAAATATCATTTTAAAGGAGGCCATTATAATGGCAGTTAAAGTAGCAATTAATGGTTTTGGTAGAATTGGTCGTTTAGCATTCAGAAGAATTCAAGATGTAGAAGGAATCGATGTAGTAGCAGTAAACGACTTAACAGATGATGAAATGTTAGCTCATTTATTAAAATATGACACTACACAAGGTCGTTTCACAGGAGAAGTTGAAGTTGAAGAGAATGGTTTCCGCGTTAACGGATTAGAAGTTAAATCATTTTCTGAGCCAGATCCAAGCAAATTACCTTGGGGAGACTTAGATATCGATGTAGTATTAGAATGTACTGGTTTATTTACAGATAAAGAAAAAGCAGAAGCACATATCAATGCAGGAGCTAAAAAAGTATTGATTTCAGCACCAGCTAAAGGTGACTTGAAAACAATCGTTTACAACACTAACCATGATACTTTAGATGGTTCAGAAGACGTTGTTTCAGGTGCTTCATGTACTACTAACTCATTAGCACCAGTTGCTAAAGTGTTGAATGATGAATTCGGTTTAATCGAAGGTTTCATGACTACAATTCATGCTTACACTGGTGACCAAAGCACACAAGATGCGCCTCATAGAAAAGGTGACAAACGTCGTGCACGTGCAGCTGCTGAAAACATTATCCCTAACTCAACAGGTGCTGCTAAAGCTATCGGCCTAGTAATTCCTGAAATTGATGGTAAATTAGACGGTGGAGCACAACGTGTACCAGTTGCAACTGGTTCATTAACTGAATTAACAGTAGTTTTAGATAAAAATGTAAGTATCGAAGATGTAAATAACGCAATGAAAAATGCATCTAACGAATCATTCGGTTATACTGAAGATGAAATCGTTTCTTCTGATGTAATCGGAATGACTTACGGTTCACTATTTGATGCAACTCAAACACGTGTTATGACTGTTGGAGATCGTCAATTAGTTAAAGTAGCAGCTTGGTATGATAACGAAATGTCATACACTTCACAATTAGTACGCACATTAGAATATTTAGCAAGTCACGCTAAATAATTTGATGCTCACTTTAGTTTAACAAGTATAGCGTTGTGAAATTGAATCAATAAGCTTAGGAGTAAGCGGGGAGCTCAACGCTTCTCCGCTTATTTTACTTTATTCATCCATCTAAAGGAGGAAGATTACATGACAAAAAAAATTGTATCTGATATCGAGTTAAAAGGTAAAACTGTACTTGTACGTGCAGATTTTAATGTACCTATGAAAGACGGTGAAATTACGGACGACAACCGTATCGTTCAAGCTTTACCAACTATAAAATATATTATTGAACAAGGTGGTAAAGTCGTTTTATTCTCTCACTTAGGAAAAGTTAAAGAAGAAAGTGATAAAGCAGAATTAACTTTAAAACCTGTAGCTAATGCATTAGCTGAAAAATTAAATAAAGACGTGGCATTTGTTCCTGAAACACGTGGAACACAATTAGAGCACTCAATTAAAGATTTAAATGAAGGTGATGTGCTATTAGTTGAAAATACACGTTTTGAAGATTTAGAAGGTAAAAAAGAGTCTAAAAATGACCCTGAATTAGGTGAATACTGGGCATCATTAGGTGATGTATTTGTAAATGATGCATTTGGAACGGCACACCGTAAACATGCGTCAAACGTAGGTATTGCAGCTCACTTAGAAACTGTAGCAGGTTATCTAATGGAAAAAGAAATTAGATATATCGGTGGTGTTGTAGAAAACCCAGATAAACCTGTAGTTGCAATTCTTGGTGGCGCTAAAGTTTCAGATAAAATTGGTGTAATCACTAACTTATTGAAAATTGCAGATAAAGTGCTTATTGGTGGCGGTATGTCATACACATTCTTCAAAGCGCAAGGTAAAGAAATCGGCTTATCTTTATTAGAAGAAGATAAAGTAGACTTTGCAAAAGAATTGTTAGAAAAAGCAGGAGATCAAATTGTATTACCTGTAGACTGTAAAGTTGCAAAAGAATTTTCTAATGATGCGAAGATTACAGAAGTTTCTGTTGATAACATTCCTGCCGACCAAGAAGCGATGGATGTTGGTCCGAAAACTGTAGAATTATTCAAAGAAAAACTACAAGGCGCTCATACAGTAGTTTGGAATGGACCTATGGGTGTATTTGAATTCAGTAATTTCGCAAAAGGTACAATTGGGGTTTGTGAAGCAATTGCTGAAATGAAAGATGCAAACACAATTATCGGTGGTGGCGATTCAGCTGCAGCAGCGATTTCATTAGGATATGCTGATGACTTTAGTCACATTTCAACTGGTGGCGGTGCTTCATTAGAATATCTTGAAGGTAAGGAACTGCCAGGTGTCGTTGCGATTGCTAATAAATAATCGTTAATTTACGAGCAAAACTTGATTAAACATTAATCATAATTTACTAATAGGAGTGTATATAATGAGAAAACCAATTATTGCGGGTAACTGGAAGATGAACAAAACAGTTCAAGAGGCTAAAGATTTTATTAATGAATTACCAGCATTACCAGATACTAAAGAGGTAGAATCTGTCATTTGTGCTCCAACAATTCAATTAGATGCCTTAGTAACAGCAGTTAATGAAGGTAAAGCACAAGGTTTACAAATTGGTGCACAAAATGCTTTTTATGAAGATAATGGTGCATTTACAGGTGAAACATCACCAGTAGCATTAGCTGATTTAGGTGTAAAATACGTTGTTATTGGACACTCTGAGCGTCGTGAAATCTTCCATGAAACAGATGAAGATATTAACAAAAAAGCACATGCCGTATTCAATCATGGTATGACTCCAATTATTTGTGTTGGTGAAACAGACGAAGAACGCGAAAGTGGCAAAGCTAATGAAGTTGTTGGTAACCAAGTGAAAAAAGCTGTTGAAGGATTATCTGAAACACAATTGAAACAAGTTGTCATTGCATATGAACCAATTTGGGCAATCGGTACTGGCAAATCATCAACTGCAAAAGATGCCAATGAAATGTGTGCATTTGTAAGAGAAACGATTGCAGACTTATCAGGACAATCAGTTGCTGAAGCAACACGTATTCAATATGGCGGTAGTGTTAAACCTAACAACATAAAAGAATACATGGCAGAATCAGACATCGATGGCGCATTAGTAGGTGGCGCATCTCTTAAAGTGGACGATTTTGTACAATTGTTAGAAGGTGCAAAATAATATGGCTAAACAACCAACTGCATTAATTATTTTAGATGGTTTTGCAAATAGAGAAAGTGAGCATGGTAATGCTGTGAAACTAGCTAATAAACCTAATTTTGACCGTTATTATAATCAATATCCAACAACACAAATCGAAGCGAGTGGCTTGGATGTTGGACTTCCTGAAGGTCAAATGGGTAATTCAGAAGTTGGACACATGAATATTGGCGCTGGACGCATTGTTTATCAAAGTTTAACACGTATCAATAAATCTATTGAAGATGGTGATTTCTTTGAAAATGATGTATTGAACCAGGCGATTCAACACGTAAAAGGCAATCAATCAGCACTTCATATTTTTGGTTTATTGTCAGATGGTGGTGTGCATAGTCATTACAAGCATCTATTTGCTTTATTAGAATTAGCCAAAAAGCAAGGCGTTGACAACGTTTATGTACACGCGTTCTTAGATGGACGTGATGTCGACCAAAAATCAGCACTTAAATATATCGAAGAAACAGAAGCTAAATTTAAAGAATTAGGCATTGGCCAATTCGCATCTGTTTCAGGTCGTTATTACGCAATGGATCGTGATAAACGCTGGGATAGAGAAGAAAAAGCTTATAACGCAATTCGTAACTTTGGTGGAGAAACATTTGAATCAGCTAAAGCTGGTGTTGAAGCAAACTATGCTAAAGATTTAACTGATGAATTTGTCGAACCATTTATCATCAAAGACCAAAATAATGGAGTGAATGATGGAGATGCAGTCATCTTCTATAACTTCCGTCCTGATAGAGCTGGTCAACTGTCTGAAATCTTTACAGATAAAGCGTTTGAAGGCTTTAAAGTAGATCAAGTTAATGACTTATTTTACGCTACATTTACAAAATATAATGATAATGTAGATGCAAAAATTGTTTTTGAAAAAGTCGACTTAACAAATACAATTGGTGAAGTTGCACAAGATAATGGCTTGAAACAGTTACGTATAGCGGAAACTGAAAAATTCCCGCATGTCACTTATTTTATGAGTGGTGGACGCAATGATGAATTCGAAGGTGAACGTCGTAGATTGATTGACTCACCTAAAGTTGCAACTTATGATCTTAAACCAGAAATGAGTGCTTATGAAGTCAAAGACGCACTGATTGAAGAGTTAAATAAAGGTGACTTAGACTTAATCTTATTAAACTTTGCCAATCCTGATATGGTGGGGCATAGCGGTATGCTTGAACCTACGATTAAAGCGATTGAAGCAGTTGATGAGTGTTTAGGTGAAGTCGTAGATAAAATTATTGATATGGGTGGTCACGCCATCATTACAGCTGACCATGGTAACTCAGATATGGTACTCACTGATGATGAGCAACCAATGACAACACATACGACTAACCCTGTACCAGTGATTGTTACTAAAGAGGGTGAAACTTTACGTGAAACAGGTCGACTAGGTGATTTAGCGCCTACACTATTAGATTTGTTACAAGTAAAACAACCTGAAGACATGACTGGCGAATCACTTATCAAGCATTAAAATAATATAAACACAATATGGTCTAAAGACCAGAAATATAAGGGCGTGTCATTGTTTAAGATTTGCTTAAATGACTGATGGCACGCATAATCAAAATGAAGTAATTAAATTATTTGTATTTATAGTATTTATAGCTATAATAAAGATGAAATTTAATATTTCTAAACTACTTATTTATAAAGGAGATTACAAACATGCCAATTATTACAGATGTTTATGCTCGCGAAGTCCTTGACTCACGCGGCAACCCAACAGTGGAAGTAGAAGTATTAACTGAAAGCGGTGCATTTGGTCGCACACTTGTACCATCAGGTGCGTCTACTGGTGAGCACGAAGCAGTTGAATTACGTGATGGAGACAAATCACGTTATTTAGGTAAAGGTGTAACGAAAGCTGTTGAAAACGTAAATGAAATTATTGCACCTGAATTAGTTGAAGGTGAATTTTCAGTATTAGAACAAGTTTCAATTGATAAAATGATGATTCAATTAGACGGAACTGAAAATAAAGGTAAATTAGGCGCAAATGCTATTCTTGGTGTTTCTATTGCAGTAGCACGTGCAGCAGCTGATTTATTAGGCCAACCACTTTATAAATATTTAGGTGGCTTCAATGGTAAACAATTACCAGTTCCAATGATGAACATTGTAAATGGTGGTTCTCACTCTGATGCGCCAATCGCATTCCAAGAGTTCATGATCTTACCAGTTGGTGCAGAAACATTTAAAGAATCATTACGTTGGGGAGCAGAAATTTTCCACAACTTAAAATCAATCCTTAAAAACCGTGGTTTAGAAACAGCAGTAGGTGACGAAGGTGGTTTCGCTCCTAAATTTGAAGGTACAGAGGATGCTGTTGAAACAATCTTAGAAGCGATTAAAGCAGTAGGTTTAGAACCTGGTAAAGATGTATTCTTAGGCTTTGACTGTGCTTCATCAGAATTCTTCGAAGATGGTGTTTATAACTATGCTAAATTCGAAGGCGAAAATGGTTCAAAACTTACAGCAGAACAACAAGTTGACTATTTAGAAGAATTGGTTAATAAATATCCAATTATTTCTATTGAAGATGGTATGGATGAAAATGACTGGGATGGTTGGAAAGTATTAACTGACCGTATCGGTGATCGTGTTCAATTAGTTGGTGACGATTTATTCGTTACAAACACTGTTAAATTATCAGAAGGTATCGAAAAAGGTATCGGTAATTCAATCTTAATTAAAGTTAACCAAATTGGTACATTAACTGAAACATTTGATGCTATTGAAATGGCTCAAAAAGCTGGTTATACAGCAGTAGTATCACACCGTTCTGGTGAAACAGAAGATACAACTATTGCTGATATCGCAGTTGCTACAAATGCAGGTCAAATTAAAACTGGTTCATTATCAAGAACTGACCGTATTGCTAAATACAATCAATTATTACGCATCGAAGATGAATTATTTGAAACAGGCAAATTCGATGGTATTAAATCATTCTACAATTTAGATAAATAATGTTTATCTAAAAATGAGTTCACGCGCTAACACGTAAACCCTATGGGTTTACGTGTTTTTTATTGGATAAAAAAATCATACGCTATGCGTATGGTGCAGTTAGGTTATTGCGATACCTGTCGATTTCAGTTATGATGACCAATTGTGTCAGAGAAACATACATATTAATGAAATACAAGATTTACATTGTTTAATTTGTTCATCTTTGTTTGTGAAACTGATATAATTAATAGTGTAAATTATAGAAGGAGCATTGACTGATTATGAAGGCACAACCTAAAACAAAAGAAATTCGAACAGGTCATTTTCTTGCATACACTTCACTAATTATAGCAATACTTTATGCGATTCATTTATTCGTTATTTTAGACGATAGTGTAATAAAACAAATGTTAATAAATAGTAGACAAAAGCCTTCTGAAAACGCAATTGGTGTGATAAAAAACAGTTTCCAATTTACAGGTATCATGTATGTGATTGCTAATTTAACAGGGATTATTGCGATTTGGAATAGGCATACTTATTTGTGGTGGTTTATGTTTGCAGTATTCACTTCACAAATTTTATATAATTTAGTTAATATCAATGCGGTTTATGAAGCGATATTAGATACAAAATCAATGATTAATATCTTACCGTTAACAATTGTATTGATCATGTCACTTATTTTAGCGATATATATGTTGGTTGTTTCAATTAAACGTAAAAGCACTTTTAATAGATAGAAGTTTGCTAAATAAGATAAACGTGTGATATAATGCGGTTCGTATATAATGAATGGAGGACAATTTTTATGCATACATTTTTCATGATCATTTTAATTTTAGATTGTATTGCATTAGTGACTGTTGTATTACTCCAAGAAGGTAAAAGTAATGGACTATCAGGTGCGATAAGCGGTGGCGCTGAACAGTTATTTGGTAAACAAAAACAACGTGGCGTT
This sequence comes from Staphylococcus sp. 11-B-312, assembly GCF_016743055.1. NCBI lineage: Bacteria > Bacillati > Bacillota > Bacilli > Caryophanales > Staphylococcaceae > Staphylococcus > Staphylococcus sp. 11-B-312. The sequence goes on along the minus strand of NZ_CP068241.1, from coordinate 2,099,332 downwards.
GATTTATTCTTGCATAGATTAACAATTGTATTGTCTGTCATTTTCTTCTTGTTAATGTTAGGCATAAGTTATTTTGGTTTATAAGGTCCGACAATGTAAAAGTCGGGCTTTTTTATTTATAATGGAAGTATTCGACTTTTAAATGATTCGAAGTAGGGAATATATTTTGAGTACAACTGATATCATAATTATTTTAATAGCTTGGATGAAGGGATTGAGTCACAATGCAAATTAGATTACCAGAACCATTCTTTTTTGAAGAAGGTAATCGTGCTGTATTACTTTTACATGGTTTTACAGGGAATTCTTCAGATGTAAGACAGTTAGGTAGATTCTTACAAAAAAAGGGTTACACTTCTTATGCACCACAATATGATGGTCATGCAGCACCACCAGAAGAGATACTGCAATCTAGTCCATTTGCATGGTATAAAGATGCAATAGATGGATACGAATTCCTTGTTGATAAAGGATATGATGAAATTGTGGTTGCTGGCTTATCACTGGGTGGTTGTTATGCATTAAAAATAAGCTTAGATAGAGATGTAAAGGGTATTATAACAATGTGTTCACCTATGCATATTAAGACTGAAGGTGCAATGTTTGATGGCGTCTTAACGTATGCGCGTAATTTCAAAAAATACGAAGGCAAAGATGAAGCGACAATAGAAAAAGAAATGGATGCGTTTCATCCAACAGATACGTTAAAAGATCTACAAGGTCAGATTCAAAGTATACGTAATCAAGTAGACGAGGTAATGGATCCGCTACTTGTTATCCAAGGTGAGCAAGATCAAATGATTAATACCGACTCTGCTAATATTATATACAATGACAGCGAGTCTGATGATAAAGAAATTAAATGGTATGCGAATTCAGGACATGTCATTACAATTGATAAAGAAAAAGAAAAAGTTTTTGAAGATATATACCAATTCTTAGAATCATTAGATTGGTCCAAATAAATTTTTAGTATTTAATTATAGAAAGGAGGGGCATAATGAATTTAAAGCAATCCATAGAAGAAATTATTAAGCAACCAGATTATGAACCCATGTCTGTATCAGATTTTCAAGATGCATTAGGTTTAAATAGTGCCGACTCATTTAGAGACTTAATCAAGGTACTTGTTGAATTAGAACAAACAGGATTAATTCAACGTACGAAGACAGACAGATACCAACGTAAGGAATCTAAAAAATCAAAACAATCGAAATTAATACAAGGTACGCTTAGTCAAAATAAAAAAGGCTTTGCATTCTTACGTCCTGAAGACGATGAGATGGATGATGTCTTTATCCCACCTACAAAGATTAATCGTGCAATGGATGGAGATACTGTACTTGTCGAATTACAAAACTCTAAAGGTGAACATAAAGGTAAGCTGGAAGGTGAAGTAAAATCAATCGAAAAACACTCCGTTACCCAAGTAGTGGGCACGTACAGTGAAGCTCGACATTTTGGATTTGTCTTACCAGATGATAAACGCATTATGCAAGATGTGTTTATACCTAAAGGTCATAATTTAGGTGCGATAGATGGGCATAAAGTATTAGTACAAATCACGAAATATGCGGACGGTACCGATAACCCAGAAGGCCAAGTTTCAGCAATTTTAGGTCATAAAAATGATCCAGGTGTCGACATCTTGTCGATTATCTATCAACATGGTATTGAAATAGAATTTCCAGATAAGGTATTAGAAGAAGCTGAAGCTGTACCAGATGAAATCAAACCATCTGAAATTGAAGGACGTCGTGATTTAAGAAATGAGCTAACTATTACAATTGATGGCGCAGACGCTAAAGACTTAGATGACGCAATTAGTGTCAAGAAGTTAGATAATGGTCATACACAATTGACAGTGAGTATCGCTGATGTCAGTTATTATGTAACGGAAGGATCAGCACTAAATGAAGAAGCATACGACCGTGCAACAAGTGTATATTTAGTTGACCGTGTAATTCCAATGATACCTCATCGACTTAGTAACGGTATTTGTTCATTGAATCCACAAGTAGATAGGCTAACTTTAAGTTGCCAGATGGAATTAGATGAACGTGGTCATGTGGTTAATCATGAAATCTTTGATAGTGTGATTCATTCAAATTATCGTATGACATACGATGAAGTGAATGAAATTATTACAGATCAAAATGAAGATACGCGCAAACAATATAACGAAGTTACACCAATGCTTGATTTAGCTAAAGACTTGTCTGAACGTTTAATCAACATGCGTAAACGCCGTGGTGAAATTGACTTCGATATCAGTGAAGCCAAAGTACTTGTCAATGATGAAGGCATTCCAACAGACGTAGAATTAAGAAAACGCGGTGAAGGTGAACGTCTCATCGAATCGTTTATGTTAGCAGCCAACGAAACGATAGCAGAACATTTCGATCGATTAAATGTACCATTTATATATCGTGTACACGAGCAACCGAAATCTGAACGTTTACGCCAATTCTTTGACTTTATTACTAACTTTGGTTTAATGATTAAAGGTACTGGCGAAGAAGTACATCCATCAACTTTACAAAAAATTCAACAAGAAGTAGAAGGTCAACCAGAGCAAATGGTCATTTCTACTATGATGTTACGTTCAATGCAACAAGCACGTTATGATGATGTGAATCTAGGTCACTTCGGCCTGTCAGCAGAACACTATACACACTTCACATCACCGATTCGGAGATATCCAGATTTAATCGTGCATAGACTTATTCGTAAATATCTTATTGATAAAACAATGGATGATAAAACACTTAATAAATGGGAAGAAGCATTACCAGAAATTGCTGATCATACATCTCAAAGAGAACGTAGAGCGATCGAAGCAGAACGTGACACCGATGAATTGAAGAAAGCAGAATATATGGTTCAACATATCGGAGAAGAATATGAAGGTATCATCAGCTCTGTAGCTAATTTTGGTATGTTTATCGAATTGCCAAATACAATCGAAGGTATGGTACATGTATCAGAGATGACCGACGATTATTATCACTTCGATGAACGTCAAATGGCAATGATTGGAGAACGCCAAGCTAAAGTCTTCCGCATCGGTGATCCAGTTAAAATCAAAGTTGTTAACGTAGATGTTGATGAGCGTATGATCGATTTCCAAATTGTCGGTATGCCATTACCGAAAAAAGAGCGTAGTCCAAGACCTTCACGTGGTAAGACGATTCAAGCGAAGCCACGCGGTCAATCATTAGATAACTCAAATAATGATAAAAAAGGCAAGAAGAAACAACGTAAAGGTAAAAACCAACGCAATAAAAACAAACAAGCAAGTGGTAACACCAAACACAAGCCATTTTACAAAGATAAAAAAGTGAAAAATAAAGCTCGTAAGAAGAAAAAATAATTCAACAAAGAGGTGAAACTCAATGCCAAAGAAAAAATCACCAGGAACATTAGCTGAAAATCGTAAGGCCAGACATGATTTTAATATAGAAGATACGATTGAAGCGGGCATTGTGTTGAAAGGGACAGAAATTAAGTCCATTCGTCGTGGCAGTGCAAACCTTAAAGATAGCTATGCGCAAGTAAATCGTGGCGAAATGTTTTTAAATAATATGCACATTGCCCCATATGAAGAAGGAAATCGATTTAACCATGACCCACGTCGTTCACGCAAATTACTATTACACAAACGTGAAATAGCAAAATTAGGAGAACGTACTAGAGAAATTGGTTATTCCATCATTCCTTTAAAACTCTATTTAAAACACGGTCAATGCAAAGTTTTACTTGGTGTTGCAAGAGGTAAGAAAAAACATGATAAACGTCAGGCATTGAAAGAAAAAGCAATGAAACGTGACGTAGATAGAGCGCTTAAAGCGCGTTATTAAGCGAAAATATTGCCAAAGACTTCGATCTTTGGTAATATAATATGTGCTTTCTGAAAAAGATAGATGATTAAATCTGCAGAAAGTACATTATATTATTAAGGGGACGTTTTTGGATTCGACAGGGGTCCCCGAGCTAGTTAAGCGTGTCGGAGGGTTGTCTCCGCACCAACACACACAGTTAAAAATTAACTGACAAATCAAACAATAATTTCGCAGTAGCTGCCTAATAGCACTCTGCATCGCCTAACTGCATTTCCTATGTGCAGTTAACGCGATTCAACCTTAATAGGATACGCTAGGCACTGCCGTTCGAAGTCTGCCTAGAAGAGATTAATCGAACTAGCATAATGTCGGCTGTCTATCACCTAACATTATGCGAAATACCTTGATAGACTACACACGTAGAAAGATTAGTATCAGGACCTCTGGACGCGGGTTCGAATCCCGCCGTCTCCACTATAAGAGCTCTCAACCACAACGGTTGAGGGCTTTTTTCATGTATGAAAATTTTGAAATTTATTGAAAGTTGTTCTAGAAAGATACGTGTGTAATTATCATAATATGGTAGATACTTATAAGAATCTAACTAGTGATATGGATGAACTTCAATATATGAACCTAGAATCGATTGTAAAAGGCATTACAGAGGTATACAACAATACCCAAACAAAGGTACAACAGATCATTAAATTGTCATGGTGGGATGATAACAACCATACAGAGAACGTTATAGCTGATGTGATGGGCATAAGTGAATTAACGTTAAGACACGCAAAAGAAGTTATATTAAAACGTGTTGCAAAGACAGTAGATTATGTACGAAGTATGATAAAGGTACTGTAAAAGAATTTATATTAAACTACCATAAAACAATAGATAATAACGATACAAGCTTTGAAGATGTTATATTTTTTAATGAATTAGAGGCTATTGTTGAAAGAGTAGCGACTGAAGAAGAACATAATTTATTCTTATTACTTAGTAATGGTGTGAAATTTGAAGAAACTGGGAGTATATTTGGTGTGCAGTCACAAAGAATTAGGCAGATGTTTAATAGTTTATTGGATAAAATGAAGTAAATAAAAGGGGGCTGAAAACCACCCCTTTTTTTATTTATTTTTGTTATTATTCATCTTTTGTCCAATTGTAGTAATTGTAAATACTATTATAAATAGACCAATTCCTATTAAGATAGAACTTAATGTCTGATTGGTAACTAAGTTTAAAATTAGCAACGCGTACAACGTGGATAATAAGGCTGATAAAAAAACAATTAAAATTTTAATAATAGAAAACACCTCATTTGCTACTGATTTACAACACTATCTACAGTACCATCAACTTTACCTTTAATTATAATGCCATTTTTAGGAACTGCATTACCGCCAAATGCATTAACTAGATACCCTGCAAACGAACCTGTAAAACCACCTGATACACCGCCAATTAAAGCTCCTAACGCACCAGCTGCACCAGACCCTCCAGCTTTTATTATACCTGTTGCTGCACTATGTGATAGGTATAAGTCTACTTTATCCGAATTTTTGCCTTTACCATATACTGCTTTTGTTACTCCGCCTTTTTTAGCGGCATAAGTATTGATACTATTATTACTTTCAGCTGATTCAAAACCGCTAGTATCATATCCTTTTTTATTTAATTCTGATTTTAACTCTTGATCTGAAATATATTTAACGTAGTGGTCTCCTTCTTTTTGTGCATCACTTGGTATGTTATTTATACTCAATTGTTGTTTTTGATGGACATTAATGTTTTCTTTACTCGCTTGTGTGATAGGTGAACCGGTTAAAGATAACGTAAATATTGATGCTAATACAATACTAGTAAACTTCGCATAATTGTTCATAATGAATACCTCCTTTGATTTATATAACTAACATAACAATATAATGTAAAATAAAATGGTATTTTTCATAAGTGTTGCAATATAATTCCAAACTGATAGTATTTACTAAAATCAATAAGTAATAAAATGATTTTAAATTACTAGAATAAGTTTTACCATTCCTTAATAGAGTGCTCTCTAATAATACCGTTTAGGATAGGCAATATGCGCTTTCCCTATTTTTTATGGTACAATATAAATGAGGAAACAGTGTTTAACACTGGCATACTATCATTTGGTTGTATGTTTTATTTTATTACGTGGAGTGGACTTACTTGCGTTTAGTAGTAAGAAGCTAACTGTACCGTTTTGATTTAATCCACCCACACTAGTCACTGGGTGGTTATTTTTTTACATATGCGAACGAAAGTTCCGTTGTGTTTAGTGAGGTGATACTATGATGCCAAATAAATATAAAAATGAAACTGACTATCGTAAAATACCACGTGAATATCTTAATCCACGCATACCAAAGGGCAGAGGAATGGTTAAATGGCAACCATTCAAGACGATGCCCGAACAGTACGAAAGATTAGAACAGTATATGAATGACCAAAATAAGATAGACAAGCCCACATTAAGAGACCACCAACTTGCTGATTTAAACGATACATTAATATTAAAAATGTAAAACCACCCATTAATTGACATACGTTACTTTGAAGGTGGATATATTGAAACAAAAGTGAATTACATACACAAAATAGACCCGTACACAGAAACTCTACAATTATATAAAGTAACTGGTTTAAGTAATGTTAATTTATTAGATATTGTGGAGATAAAATAAGCCCACCTAATCGTTTAGGTGGGTTGTTTTATAAAAGATATATGCACAAGTAGTGTGATCGTAAATATTATTGACTATATTTATTTTGATAATATTTTAATGCTGCAAGTTTTTGCTCTGCGTCTTCAACTTCATATTGATTATTTTCAATTGCATACATAGTTTGCTTTTCGCCAGATGAAAGACCATCCCCAGTGTTTTTACGCCATTCTTGGTCAGGCATATTCATATATGGATTATTAGGATCATAACCGTTAGTTTGTTGATTGTCTTGTTGCGGTTGTTGTGTGTTAGCGGTGTTTTGTTGTTGGTTAGCATTCATTTGTTTATTTTGTTGGTCTTGTTGATCTGAATTAGCTTGTTGGCCATCACTATTTTGTGATTGACTGTCACTGCTAGTAGTTTGATTATCGCTATCAGAGTTATCTTCTTTATCTGTTTTCTTTTCCTTAGATGCATTTTTATCATCATTTGATTTTTTCTTATCATCTTTTGATGATGATTTTGTTTCTTTTGTATCTTCTGATTTATTTTCTTCTTTATTCCCACATGCTGCTAAAACTAGAAAACTTGCTAATAATAAAAATAAAAAATTTTTCATTTAATGCTCTCCCTTAAAAATAAATTATTAACTTAATTGTACTATACTTAAAAATAATAGTGATAACAAAAAGTTATGATTAACATTACTGTTTGTGAATTTACTTATATTACATTTCGATAAAAGGTTACGTAGTATTATCTATTTAATGTAGAGATTATTTTTGTGTTTATCTATGTTAGAATATTCTGTGAATTATAAAAAAAGGATGTGCATTTATCATTGAATTTAAATTAGTAGAATTTCGTTTACGTTATTGGGAACAAATTAATGAATTGAATAAACTTGAGAGATGGCAAGAGCTTGTTGAAAGTAAAGATAACTACAAGAAATCTTTAGAAAATTCCATAACAATAGTTGCCGTTGATAAATGCGATAATGTTATTGGCTTTGTTAGAGGCCTAACAGATGGTTATACTACTTTGTTTATCTGTGAGTTGCTTATAATAGAGCATAAAAGAGGTAGGGGGATAGGTAATGAGTTGATAAATCATTTACATAAAATGTATCCAGATACAAGAATTGATTTATTAGCAACAAACCGTTCAGCAAAATTTTACGAAAAACAAGGTTTTAGAAATTTTTATGGTTATAGAAAAAACTTTTAACAACTAAATTTTAAATAAGAGGTGGTACTAAATGATTCAATCTATAAATCACGTTACTTATTCAGTATCAGATATTAAGCAATCTATTGCTTTCTATAAAGATATTTTAAAAGCTAACATTCTAGTAGAGAGTAATAAGACAGCTTATTTTACTTTAGGTGGACTATGGCTGGCATTGAATGAAGAAAAAGATATACCAAGAAATGAAATTCAATACTCCTATACGCATATGGCATTTACAATTGATGAAAGTGAATTTAAAGAATGGTATCAATGGTTAAAAGTTAGAAATGTGAACATATTAGAAGGGCGTACAAGAGATATAAGAGATAAGAAATCAATATACTTCACTGATCCAGACGGGCACAAGTTAGAACTACATACAGGTACATTACAAGATAGGTTAGATTATTATAAAGAAGAAAAGCCACATATGAAATTTTATAAATAAGTAGGTTATATTATGAATGTAGAAACAAGATTATTTGATGAACGTGACTTAAATAAAATCGATGAATTGTTAGTTTTATATGAAGATTTAGGTTATCCAACAATAGAAGAGGATTTAGTTAATCGTTTGAACAAGATATACAATAATGAAGATTATTATTTATTACTTTTAATAAAAGATGACGTGATAATTGGTTTAAGTGGTATGTGCAAAATGTTGTTCTATGAAAAAAATGGTGAATATATGCGTTTACTAGCGTTCGTTATTAATTCTAGTTATAGAGGGAAAGGCTATGGAACACTTTTATTAAAAGAGTCAGAAATGTTAGCAATTCAATTAGGATGCAAAACATTCACTTTAAATAGTGGTAAAAGAGAAGAAAGAGACAATGTCTATAGTTTTTATAAAAATAATGGTTTTGAAAATAAGACATCTGGATTCTCTAAAAGTATCGATAATATAAAATAAAGCCAACTAATTAAATAGTTAGCTCATTTTATAATAAATTTATACTGAAAATTCAATATCATCGTAAGCATTAGTCCAATGATGTGGCTGTAAATCATATAGATTTTTGTATTGGGGTTGTTCATTATCAGTTGTTATACCGACTTTAATTTTATTTCCCCAATATAGTAATCTTTCTTGGCATGTACCACATGGGGTAAGTATTTTAAAATCCCTATATTCATCATCTCTTACAACACAAATTGAATGAGTGATTATATCTTGGTACTTATGTGCTTCTAATATTGCTCCAGTTTCAATACACAATGCACTAGAAGTGTTTATAATTTCTGGTGCGACTGATGTATATGTGTTTCCATTTTTCGAATACATTGCAGCTGCACCACCCCATCCTTTTGGATAACGTTCTTTGATTAAGGATTTAGCATCTTCGAAAAGTTTTTGTTCAATATTCATAAACATACCTCCAATAAATATTTGTATAAATCAATACTACTATAGTTAAATATAAATAGGGGATGCTTTTTTGAAATATGTATTGATAATTATAGAACATCAAATGAACAACGATATGCATATTCACTTCTCGATGCAGCACAGAGTGAATGTCAGATTCATATATGTTAAACAAATACATAGATATTAATAAATTGAAAAAATATATATTTATTCTTTGTTTTATTAACGGATTTAATAGTTTCTATAATGGTTGAATTCTAAAATGAAATTGCTTAATGCAATTGTAAAAATAAATATATTAGTCCATAAAAAGATATCAAAATTGAATATCTCTCTATGGCTAATTCTAGTGAAAGCAATTGTATAAAATGTTGTGAGTAGAGTAAGAAGCTTAGCAAGCGAACTATATACTTGTTTGAAATCGATCTCATTTCTACTTAATTTTAAGCTACGTGCAATTGAAATTTCAGATTCTAGAGAAAGTATACAAACTAAAGCTGCTCCTAATGGTATTGAAATAAATATGTAAATTAAAATAAATATAGAACTATCCATATCACTATTTAGTAAAACTGAAAATATTATGATTAACGGAAAACAAATTATGCAATATGCAGAAAATTGTTTTTTGAAAACTTTAAATAGAATTTCGAAATTTAAAAAGGTATCATCTTTTAAATTTTCAGTGTCATCATAGTATTCTATAATTTGTTCACTTTTAGTTTGATAATTGAATGTAAAATCGCAATTGTTACAAACATAGTAACGTCCTAATTTAAAGTAGAGAATCCATAAATTCAGTATAGTTAATAAAAATAATATAATTAAAAATGTATGTTTAGAGAAATAATTTGTGTTAAAAATAAAAACAAACAAGAAAATGAAACTAATTAGTAAATTGAGATATAGTAATGTTCTATTGTTAATAAATTTAATCTTACTACTTTTGCAATTAGGACAATTATTAATTTTCAAATATATGCACCCTTTACAACTTTAAAATATTTGATGATTTTTTCGAAATAACTTGTAGATTTAGGTTAATATTACATATTTAATGGTATCATATAAATAACAGCTGTATATATATTATTTTTGTGAATTTATAATGAAAAAACATTGTATTTTATATAGACTAAAAGCGAAATAATAATAAAAAGAGATAACAAGTTTTTATTAAAAAATGATAAAGGTGGTTTTAATTTTTGGCGTATTATCTATTGTAGCTATATTTGGCTCAAGAAATTTTTATGGGAATCTTTTGGAGCAAATAGGCTTATTTTTTTCTCTATTAATACCGGTTATTTTTATATTTCTGTATAAAAAATCAGACAGTTTTTATATTGTAAATCATGTGAGTTGCAATTAAAATCAAAAAAATAGGAATCTCACGCATACGGAATAGATACATAAATGTTGCCCCAAAAATATGTTGTTTTTGCAATTTTAACATTTTACACTGACTTAGTAATGCAATGTAAACGTTGATTTGACAATACTTATAGCGATTTTTAAATGTATAGATAATCGCTATAATCAACTCCCGCCGTCTCCATATCCGAGCTCTCAACCACAACGGTTGAGGGCTTTTTTCATGTATAAAAATTTTGAAATTTATTGAGAGTTGTTCTAGAAAGATACGTGTGTAATTATCATAATATGGTAGATACTTATAAGAATAAATCACATGATATGGAAAAAATTCAAGATATGAACTTAGGAACGATTGTAAAAGGTATTACAGCAGTTTATAAAGATTGTGATGTTAAAAAGTACAACAGATTATTAAATTGTCATTGTGGGGCGTTTATTTGAAGTATCAGATAAGAAAGTGAAACAAGTATTTGATAGGGTGTTGGATAAAATAGTAGAAGGGTAAGCACTTATGTGTTTGCCCTATTTTTTTATGCTATCATTAAAATAAATTATTGCGAGGCTCAACGTCAATAAAGCAATTGGAATAAAGCAAAATAGATTAATGATATAAAAGTGGTTAAAATAAAAGGAAATCGTATTAATTTCTTTCAAAATATATTTTAAGGGGGATTTTGCATTGGTACTTGAAGGAGCGATGTTACAAGTTAAAAAGAATATGGAAAATGAATTTGAGCAATCTTTTATAGAAGCCTCTAGTATTATTAGTTCAATGAAAGGCTATATAAATCATTCGTTAAATAAATGTTTTGAAGAAGAAGGTAAGTATCTGTTATTGGTTGAGTGGGAAACATTAGAAGATCATACAATAGGTTTTCGTGAGTCTGAAGAATATAATAATTGGAAGTCTTTATTGCATTGTTATTATGAACCTTTTCCTGTAGTTGAACATTTTTATAAAATAGAAATTTAAGTGATTTAATTAGGTCACTTGAACAACAACTGTGATATATAAAGTACAACAGATTATTAAATTATCATGGTGGGACGTATATTTGAAGTATCAGATAAGAGAGTACAACAAGCTTTGATAGGGTAATGGATTGATTATCAAGGATATACACTTATGTGCTAGCCTTATTTTTTGTGTTAAAATAAAATTGTTTCATAGCTCAATGTCAATAAAGCAATTATGTTGAAATTTTAAAGAATGGGTGATTTTGTGAAGATAAATCCTGAATTAGACACAAGTTATTTTATATCTATTTGGTTAAATATTTTATTTTTATTTGGTCTTATTTTTATTACACAATTAGAAAATTTGATTATATTAATACCTTACGTTCTTATAATGGGTGTAAATTCAATATACATAGTTATTAAAGCAATGAAAATTAGAAATAATCGTAGTTTATGAATGTTTTGTATAGTTAATTGAATATTTTTGTCTTTCTAATAAGCCACTCACACATGTCAATGGGTGGTTATTTTTTATTTACATATAATAACAAGTGTTCCGTCAATATTTATTGAGGTAATACTATGACTCCAGATAATTATAAAAATGAAACTGATTATCGTAAAACACTACGTGAATATCTTAATCACGAATACTACAAGAACATGGATTAGTTAAATTACATCTTTTCAAGTTTATGCTCGAAAAGTATGAAATGATAGAATAGTATGTTGAAGATCAGAATAAAATAGTTAAGTCTTTATTTAGCGATGATCAACTATATGAATTGAATAAACTTTAACGTTCGAAATGCTCAATGATTCAGAAGTGATTATTAGTTATTATGAAAGTGGATATATTAAAAATATAGAAGGATATATTCGCAAAGTAGATGACTATGTACAATTGTTTTATTTATATGAATGAAATGGATTAAATAGAATTAGTTTGAAGGATATTGCGGAGTTAAAATAAAAAGGGCATAGTTTAATGCCCATATAAAAATATGTTAAATAGGATTATCAATCATATAATTCAAGATAACTATCCGTAAATTCTTCTGATGAAATTTCTCCATTGTCTCTTTGTTGTTGTAATTCTGCAGCTTTATTCTGAATTTCATCGTACTCTTCACGAGAATATCCTTGATTTTCCATCTCTTCATAATTTGCTTCTTCTTGGTCTTTTTGTTGTTCAGGTGTTAAACAACCACCAACTGTACAATAAGTACCATCTTTTTTATATTCACCAAACATTGCGTCACCAGCAGGTACATTTGATTGCTCTTTATTAGCCACTTGTGAGTTTTGTTGTTGTTCAGATTCAGATTGTTCTGCTTTCTCTTGCGACTGAATAGGTTGTTGTGTCATCTGTTGCTTTTGTGTATTCACTTGTTCTTGTGATTGAACAGGTTGTTCATTAATTTCATTTTGTTTTGTTACTTCATCATTAGAACTATCATTTGATTTGTCTTTGCTATCTTCAGATTGTTTAATATCATTCTTTTCATCATTTGATTTCTTATTACTTGATGATTTTGTTTCCTTACTATCATCTGATTTACTTTCTTCTTTATTGCCACATGCTGCTAATACTAAGAAACTTGCTAATAATAAAAATAAAATCTTTTTCATTTAATGCTCTCCCTTAAAAATAAATTATTAACTTAATTGTACTATACCTAAAAAATAGTGATAACAAAAGGTTATAGTTAAATTTAATATTTGTGAATATGCTTATGGTTATTTAATAAAGCGAAAAGTATACGTAAATTCATTGCCCGATGTATTACAGAGTAAATGTCAGAAATATATATTAAGTAACTTAATGTATGATGGGATATGTAACGAAAGTTATTAATCTAAAGAAGAATAGCAGATTTAAAAATTGTAATCATTTTAGATAGTGAAAAACAATATGTAAATAATTAATGATAGGACATTATATTTTTTGAATAACATTATTGTTGAATGAAAGTGAAAGAATGTTACAATATACTTTGTTAAATTTTAAAACAGTATAAGGAGTAGTAATGAGGATAGAATGGATTTAATTGGAATTTTTACTATGTTATTGATATTACTTATAGGGATTGTTGTTACTGTTGTATTTTGGCTAGTAATCTTTAAAATATTGCATTGGGCTTTGGGTGATACTGGGTGTATTGTGGTTATGGTAATAATTGGTGGACCAACCATTGGATTAATATTATATGTTATATATAAATATTTTGGATATTAATATTTAATTATGTATTTTATGTTAAAAACATCTCTACTAAGTTATATGTACTAGGAATATAGATAAGAGTTTATTGTGAAATTAAAAGTTTGTTTATTTCAGCATTGGTAACTATAATTTTTTTGAGTGGATGTGATTTTATTAGTCTGGATGATGTGAGGAATTCAAATGAATCCAATGAAGACCATAAAAAGTCGAATGAAAATTATAAAAGTAATTCAAAACATAACAAACAAAATGTCGATGATAAGTCACATGATTAAGGTGGAAAATTAACTATCAATCAAGCGAAAACAATTGCTAATGAAAAGTTATAAACGGAAAATCAAGTATTTTTTAATAAGAGTGATTAATACATCACAAAGGCAAAAGTGACGAAAATCACTATTACATAGAAACACCTTTTTATGGTCAAAATGAGGCATCTTAAGCATAAGTAATTGTGGACAAAAATAAAGGAACGACTCTTGAAAATACATAAGAAAAACGTACAATTGGGAAGTCTATAAAAAAAGAGCAACATTCTGAAAATACAACCGAAGAAAAAAGTGCTGAGCCAGCTACTCAAGAACGATTTAAAGAAACAGATTAATAACATTATTAAGTATTTAAGTAATTAACTCTTGCATGCGGGAACGAATACATTAAGAGTGCACAAATTTCTTTTGTTTTTGCAATTTTAATATTTTACACTACAGCATCAAGAGAATGTAAACGTTGATATAGCAATAGTTATAAAAATGTATAGTTAATCGCTTTAACGAACTCCCAGCGTCTTCATAGCCGAGCCTTCACCCATTGCGGTTGAGGGCTTTTGTTTTATTAAAAATCTATATGATATGTGCTTGTGCATTATTTTTGAAAGCAATTAAGTTATTGTAAGAATGTATTTCGATTTAGGAATGTATCTAATTTGCAATGCTAAGTAATTAGTTGGATAATTAATTTATAATACTTACACAGGGTGAATATAGATGGACGAAATTTTTGTTTTTAAAATAAAAACGAGCGATGGAAATATGTTTCGTGAGTATGTAGAAAATATTTGGGAAATTAGTGAAGCATTGGCTTTAAAAAGGTTTGAAAAAGCAATTAAGAAACATGAATACTTTTACTTAAAAGACAGTGGTAGATATATCAATGTGAGTAATATTATTTCAATAGACGTAGAACTTTTGAACTAAAAAGATTAAATTATATAAAATAGAATACTTAAATAAGATTATCAATGTGAAATATAAAAAATATTGATATCATGAGTTGTTTTTCATTGGCTTATGCATACAGTTAGACTATAAACTTTCTGTCATAATCAAGTTATAATATCATGAAAATTAGTAATTCAATGTACCTAACTAATTAAAGTGTATATTTGAGAATTTAATATGATAATGTCCAAAAGGAGCTATAAAATTGAAAAAGGTAATAATGTTAATTAGCGTGTATATTGTTGGGAAATTAGCTTCTGCAGTGACAAATTTTGTTAATGATATAAGAAAAGGCAATAAAAGTAGTTTAAACCGAACTCCCAATTTTTTAAAAGAGAAGATGGTTTAGCTGATAAAAACATTCTTTTTTTAGGTTCTTCAATTACATATGGTGCGGCTTCTCATGGGATTTCATTTGTTGAATTTTTAAATATAGAATCTCATATGAACACAACGAAAGAAGCACTTTCGGGTACAAGTTTGGCAGGAACAGAAAAAAATTCATATGTCCAAAGAATAAAAAAAGAGAAGTTAAGTAAAAACAAATTTGATTTGTTGATTTGTCAGTTATCAACGAATGATGGTAGGTTAAATAAATATGTAGGTGAAATAAAAAAAGAATATGATCATAATGCTTTTGATGTAGAAACAACAATTGGCGCAATGGAATATATTATTAGTTACGCTAAATTAACCTTGGATACGCCTATATTATTTTATACTTGTATTAGAAAAGCAGATCCTTATTATGAATTTTTGGTATATAATTTATATAAACTAAAAGAAAAATGGGATATTGAAATTTTAGATGTTTGGGGCAATCAATGGGCAAATGAACAAATAAAATATGATAATACACTTTTTGCTGATGATGCACACCCAACTTTAAAAGGCTATCGCTATATTTATACACCACTTTTTAAAGAAAAGATAAAAAATATATTGAGCAAAGAAATATAAAAATGAACTACTTTTTACGAATCAGAAAAGCTAGCAGGTCATTTTGGATTTAATGCAGAAGGATAGGCAAATGAATGCCTATCCTTTTTAATTATCCAGTATTTACTTTTTAGGAAAAATGAACAAAGTAAAAATACTTAAGACAATAGAAATCATAGCAAGATAAACTGGTGCATTTATAATTTAAGTATTAAAAATAAAGTGCTTTTATAACAGTTAGTCCTAAAGACAATAAAACTGTATTTGAAAATATATTTCACTATATAAATAATAGTAATTTTATTTATAATATTTTGCTATTAACTAAATTTTAAGTGAAAAAAGATAACAATATTGTAAGTACAGTTAATTCATATTGATTGATAAAATAATTTTATATAACGAAAGGAATGATTTTAAATGAAAAAGATATTGATTTTAATGCCAGTTGTAATACTAGGTTTAGCAATAATACTAATAGGCATGTACATAGTATCTAATGGAAAAAAGCAAGAGGGAGAAATTGCCGGCATAATTGATCAAATTAATCCCCTTGTGAAGCAAGAAAATAGTTATGTAAAAACAAAAAAGCCTGATAAATTTCTCGAATATGATAGAGTTAGCTACACACAAAATGCTTATAATAAATATGGTGAAAGTAGAGATATAACTTTCACAACTGCAAAAACTTTAAAGCTAGACAAATATTTGAAAATCACTCATAAAGGAGCCCATGTGGCTACGTATGAAGAAGTGAATAAAATGGATATACCTAAAAAGGCATTGAAGGAAATTGAAAATTAAAAATTATAACTTGGTAACTCACTTTAAAGGGACTTTCAAACAGTTCCTTTTTTTATTATGAACATGAATTAGGATTCTATAGTAAGTCGTATTTTTACTATAGATAAGGCACATTTCAATTTTTCAGAAACGAATTTACTTTGACCATGTTTATATTAATTCTTCCTTTGTATTCGACAAGTTCATATACAAAATTTAAATCTAATATCGCATCGACTTTATGTAATAAATGACTATTAGCGACTAAGTCAGAGATAGAAATTATTTCATATCGATCTCTTTTATCAATTGATTTATTCAACATAATAAACACCATCACTGCTTAATTTACATATATTATAATGTTGGCAGTGATTTATGCCGACTCCTGCGGGAATAGCACTAGACGAAGACTACAGGCTAAGGCAGTGCCCGCGGAAAGCGTGTATAAAAAGACTGCCAACAAAGTTGGAGGCTTTGTGAACAGTCTGTAGCCACCTATCTAAGGTGGCTAATAATTTAAAAATTAAGTGTCTAATGAGTTGACCCAAAAGTATTAAGTAATACAACACCCACAATAATAATAGTAATTGAAATGACACTCATCAAATTAATTTGTTCTTTGAAAATTACAACTGACACAATCGTTGTAAGTACCAAACCAAGTCCAGCCCAACTAGCATATGTAATATTTAATGGTAAATATTGTAAAGTTTTGCTTAAAAAATAAAAGCATGCAAGAAATGAAATAATTGTTGCCAAAGTTGGAAAAAGCTTAGAAAAACCTTCAGATGATTTAAGAAATGCACTACCTATGACTTCTCCCACTATAGCTAAAATTAATAATAAATAAGGCATGATATTCTCTCCTTTATAATTGATAATTTCATTTTACTTGTTTAATTAATGAATAATAGTCTTGTAATTTTCTAACGATATGTGAGGTGTCAATTTTTGTGAACTCAAAAATTTTGTGGATTATATTAATCAGTAAACAATTGACTTTTTGTAATATAAGTGTAATATTACAATTGAATCAACTGAGATTCAAAATTTTTACAGGGAGTGTTTAATATGAATAAAGTGTCAAAGATAATGTTATCTTGCGGCCTCGTATTTAGTACAGCAGTAGGTGCAGCAGCAATCGATTCACATCAATCACAAACCCAAGCAGCAGAAACGCCATATTATAACTATACAGGTTATACATCAGCAAATAGTGAATTTATTTTGGATCAAGATTTTATTAATGCAATTAAATACAAAAATTTAACAATTAATGGTTATAAAATTACAAATAGCGATGCAGAAACAGCGGAGATGGTAGATATATATGATCAATCATTTCGTAAAACTGGCGAAAATAAAGCAGATGCTGTTACTTTTGATTTAGATGGTAAAACTGTTTCAAAAAATGATTTATTAACAGTATATGGACCTTCAGATGTAACGGACACACCAGCAGGGAATATGTATGAACGTAATTATAATGGTACATCAATTAAATTTTATGTAAATGATGGCTATGTAACTAAAGTACAAATTAATACTTAAATTGAAATATAATGTGAGGAATATTAAATAATCAATCAAATTTAATAAATAATGTAGTTAATAAAAGTAGGTTGCACATTATTCCTTAAATTTTTTAGCAGTGTGTACTTTACAAGTGCATAGTCATAAAGTGATTAATAGATGATGATTATGCTTCTTTTTATAAAACTAAATTTCAGTAAACAAACGCTCACCAATTGGTGGGCGTTTTTGTAATAAAAACTATTTTTAGAGTGGGTTTAATAGGTTAAGGCTAAATGAATATAATTATATGTATAATTTTAGAAGTAAAGATTTAAGCATGTGCTTTGAGAAGCATTAACTTTTTAATTACAAATTTATTTTTAACAATTTTTTGCGTTGTAATAAGAGATAAGTACTTTTGTCCAAAAAAGCATTCAGCATATTAATCTTGTTGAGATCTTAAAATATAAAAATAAAAAACCAAAAATATGATGATTGATGGTGGTAAACTTATAGATATTGTTTTTATAAATTCGTTACTAATCAAAAGCAATGTATTGAAATTAGAAGCGTTCATAATTTCATTTATTTTTGTTTCTGATGGTCTAGTTAAAATTGTGATAAATGTTATTATCAAGAAAAAATAGTAGAATATTTTAGACTTTTTTAAATCTCATAAAGCACCTCATTTTGATTTAGCATATCATGATTTTGAATTAACTATGACAAATGAATTATTTGTTCATATTATATAATAATAATTTATTTATGTCACAGTGTTGCTGAATTTTACTATAAAAAGCGTTGAAAAACCTAATTTACTATAATATTATAAAAATATGATTTATTTTAGAGCTTTATTATTTTTGCAGCCACCTTTAAGGGTGGTTATTTTAATGAGTAAATAATTAATTTTTTGTTATTAATTATATGGTAAAAGGGAGACGTAAAAATGAAAAAAGTAATTGGCGTGTGTATTTTATGTAGTATATTACTCTCTGGCTGTGCTCCAGATGTTTTAAGTAAAAAATATTTAAACATTGCACATCGAGGTGCTAGCGGAACGACGCCTGAACATACTTTTGTCGCATATGATAAAGCAATTGAATTAGATGCAGATTATATAGAAGTAGATTTACAAATGACTAAAGATAATAAATTGATTGCAATGCATGACAGTAAAGTTGATAGAACTACCGATGGTACAGGATTTGTAAAAGACAAAAACATATCGCAAATTAAAAAATTAGATGCAGGATCTTGGTTTAAGAAAAAGTATAAAAATGAAAAAGTACCAGAATTAGCAGACATATTAAAAAAGTATTATAAAAAATCTAATTTCTACATTGAAACCAAAAACCCTGAAATTTACCCGGTATGGATAAAAAATTAATAGAAGAACTTAATAAAAAGTTTTACTTAGCAAATATAAACTAAAAAAGGGCAAAGTTATAATACAGTCATTTTCTGAAAGTAGTTTAGTAAACATCCATAAAATAAATAAAAACATTCCATTAATAAAACTGATTGATGATAATGAGATTAATGAATTATCAGATAAAGAACTGCAACGTTTGTCAAAATTTATATATGGCATAGGGATAAGTCAGAAAAACGTAGATGTAGCGTTGATTAAACGAGCTCACAAAAACGGTTTAAAAGTTCATGTGTTTACATTGAATAGTCAAGAAGAAGTAAAAGAAATGAAAAAAAATGGGTGTTGACGGTGGTTTTAATAATAACCCATAGATAAAATAATAAATTCATCCCACCAATGATATATAGAAACATACTGTGTTTAGGTAGGAACTTGAATCCTTTAGAAGATTAAATTATTAATGAGAATACTAAAATTTAAATTTATATACTTATATACAGGAAAAAATTTTTACATAAATCGTTTATATGTATATCGTTTTGGCTATATTTAAGCATGTCTAAAATTGAAAGGTGTATTGAAATGGAAAAATTAAATCAAGTCATGCTATATGTAGATGATCAGTCAAAAGCTGTTGATTTTTGGAAAAATACCATGGGGTTTGCAGTTTTATCAGAAGAAGCATTAGCGGAGGGATATAAAGCAGTAGAAATTGCTCCCAATAATGAAGTTGAAACATCTATCTCTATTATGGAAAAAGAATTTATAAAAAAATATAGCCCAGGCGTTAATCTGGGAACACCATCACTGATGTTTAAAGCTTCTAATTTTGATGAGCTTTATACAAAATTAAAAGACATGGGTTTAACTGGACATGATATTATTGAAATGTCAGGAACGCGTGTATTTAATTTTCAAGATGGACAAGGTAATTATTTTGCAGTAAGTGAATAGCATTTAGTATTTCTTAAAATAAATAGCTGTGATCAAAAGGACTGAAATCAAGGCGATGAAATTCGTTGGTTTCAGTCTTTTTTAGTAATTGTAAGCATATTTATTATACCTTATAGGGGTATGTGTTATAATCGTTTATGTTAAGAGAATAACGATACACTTTGTAAGGAGGATATAATATGACAAGTTCCAATAATCATGAAGCACATGATAGTCATGAGCATCAGATGCACGAAGGACATCATACACATCATCATGAAGTACATGAAATGCATGAACACCATGGACATCATCATGGTAATTTTAAGCGTAAATTTTTTATATCATTATTATTTGCCATACCAATCATCATTTTATCACCAATGATGGGAATAAAATTACCGTTTCAGTTCTCATTTAATGGCTCTGATTGGATTGTATTAGTACTTGCCACAGTTTTGTTTTTCTATGGTGGCAAACCTTTTTTAACTGGTGCAAAAGATGAACTTGCGTCTAAAAAGCCTGGCATGATGACGCTTGTTGCGTTAGGTATTTCTGTAGCATATGTTTATAGTTTATATGCATTTTATATGAATCATTTTAGCAATGTATCAGGACATGTAATGGACTTTTTCTGGGAATTAGCAACATTAATATTAATTATGTTATTAGGACATTGGATAGAAATGAATGCAGTTGGTAATGCAGGCAATGCTTTAAAGAAAATGGCAGAACTTCTACCTAACAAAGCAATAAAAGTCATAGATTCAGAACAAAAAGAAGAAGTTTCTATTTCAGAAATCGAAGTGGATGATATCGTAGAAGTGAAAGCTGGAGAAAGCATACCGGCAGATGGTGTGATTATTCAAGGTAGTACTTCTGTAGATGAATCATTAGTCACAGGAGAATCTAAGCAAGTGGTTAAAAATGTACAAGATCAAGTGATTGGTGGTTCAATAAATGGTTCAGGTACGGTAAATGTCAAAGTAACTGCTACAGGTGAAAATGGCTATTTATCCCAAGTAATGGGGTTAGTCAATCAAGCACAAAATGACAAATCAGACGCTGAACTATTATCAGATAAAGTAGCAGGCTATCTATTTTATTTTGCAGTGAGTATTGGTTTAATATCATTTATCGTGTGGATGATTATCCATAATAATTTAGATTTTGCTTTGGAACGATTAGTGACAGTATTGGTTATTGCTTGTCCGCATGCATTGGGATTAGCAATACCACTTGTTACAGCACGTTCAACTTCTATTGGTGCACATCATGGCTTAATCATAAAAAATAGATCTTCTGTTGAATTAGCTCAGCATATTGACTATATTATGATGGACAAAACAGGGACTTTAACTGAAGGTGATTTTTCAGTTAATCATTATGAAAGCTATACACCTCAAAGTGATAATGAAGCAATCTTATCTTTATTTGCCTCATTGGAAAGTAATTCTAACCATCCACTTGCTTTAGGCATCGTGACGTTTGCAAAAAATAAAGATATCACAATCAAAAATCCTCAAGAAGTAACAAATATACCAGGTGTTGGTTTACAAGGTATAATAGAAAATCAAAAATATAAAATTACCAATGTTAGTTATTTAGAAAAAAATAATTTGAAATATGATATAGAACAGTTTGAAAAACTTGCTAAACAAGGTAATTCAGTTAGCTTTTTAATTCATAATGAAGCAGTCATAGGAGTGATTGCACAAGGTGATAAAATTAAAAAAAGTTCGAGAAAAATGGTTTCGGATTTATTATCAAGAAATATTACACCAGTGATGTTAACAGGTGATAATAATGAAGTGGCAAATACGGTCGCTAAAGAACTAGGTATTAATGATGTTCATGCTCAACTATTACCTGAAGATAAAGAAAAGATTATTCAAGACTATCAAGCTGAGGGACATAAAGTAATGATGGTTGGTGATGGAATCAATGATGCACCTAGTTTAATTCGAGCGGATATAGGTATGGCTATTGGTGCAGGTACGGATGTTGCTGTTGAATCAGGAGATGTGATTCTTGTTAAAAGTGCACCATCAGACATTATTCATTTCCTTACACTTTCTAAAAATACTATGAGAAAAATGGTTCAAAACTTATGGTGGGGCGCTGGATATAACATTATTGCTGTACCGCTCGCAGCTGGCGTTTTAGCATTTATTGGCTTAATCTTATCACCTGCTGTAGGAGCAATTTTGATGTCTTTAAGTACGGTTATTGTTGCCATTAATGCGATGACATTGAAATTGAAATAGCACTATAAAAATTTTGAATAAATGTGCGAATATAGTGACTTTGATAAAGTGGAACGACACTATCTTTTTAAAGGTAACGTGTTTGTTCCACTTTTTTTTAATTCGTAAACGAAAAATGAATTATGCTAAACTAGTGTTAATTTAAAGAGAGGGGGATGACATGTCGTTAACACTAGAACCAATGACGCAACGAACTTTTGATAAAGTTTATGAAAAGAGCATACATGAATATGCACATGAACATATAAAAAGCGGTGTTTGGGAAACAGAAGGAGCTATTGAAAGGGCACGTTCAGATTTTGAAAAATTACTGCCCCACGGATTAGCTACTGATAATCAATATTTATTTACTGTTGTTTATTTGAACGAAGCGATTGGATATTGCTGGCTGCATTTTGCGGAAAATAAAAAGATAAATAAGTGTTTTATTTATGATGTACATATTTTTGACAATTATAGAGGGAAAGGATTAGGTGAGAAAACTATGCTTTGTATCGAAGATTATTGTGAAAAAAATAATATACATCGTATCGGTTTACATGTGTTCGGTCATAATAGGAGGGCAGTGTCCTTGTATCATAAGTTAGGGTTTCAAACTACTAATTATAGAATGGAAAAAGTGATAGAGAATGATGATTAACATAAAACATTAATTTAAAAATTGGTAATCAAAGAAAATGAAAACCGTAGTATTTTAGAATGAATTAATGATTGATTGATTTTTAATAGAATGGTGATTGACTTTATCCATAGGGGAAACGTGAACTTGAATTGATTCTCAAAGTTTGCCAAAAAGGTTAATCGTTCAACAGCATATCATTTTTTATAAAACAGAAGAAACGTCAATTTCTATTTCATCTCAATAGAAATTGACGTTTATGTACTCATTAAAAGTTAAAAAAGACTAAAATTTTATCAATAGCTCTGATATACGAATGACCAGTATTAGTATATTTAGGACCAGCCAATTAATTGCGCAATTACCAATGTAGCAATAGAAATAAGTCCCCATATAATAAATAGTGGAAAGAAAAACTTGATCCACTTGGTATAAGACACGCCACCAATAGCTAATGCAGCCATGAAATAACCGCTTGTGGGGTAGAATACATGTGTGAAACCATCGCCTAATTGGAAAGCCAAAACGGCTGTTTGGCGAGTAATACCTAGCATATCGGCTAAAGGTGCCATGATAGGCATAGTGACAAGTGCTTGACCACTCCCCGATGAGATGATGAAGTTAATTAATACCTGAACGATATACATACCAATGACTGCGACAGTCGGTGTGGCCCCCTCAATAACAGAACCTAATCCATAGACAATACTATCCATAATTTTACCATCTTCAAGAACTACCACGATAGAACGGGCAAGCCCAACAATGATAGCGCCCATCAAAACATCTTTAAATCCGTCGTTAAATGATTCGCAAATTTCACGTGTAGTCAACCCGGTAACTAATCCAACGACAATGCCCATAATGATAAATAAGCCGGACATTTCAACCATAAACCAACCTTGTGTAGTCACGCCATAAACAAGTATGACGAAAAAGGTTAATACTATAGCAATACCGATTTTTTGACGTTGAGTGGCAACCAATGGTTTGTGCTTCGTAATATCTTTATATGTCTGTCTTTTTTCTGTGTCTTCTTGATAAACTAAACTGATATTTGGATTTTGTTTTACTTTTTGAGCGTATCTCATTATAAATAATATTGTTACAAAGAGCACAATGATAAAGAGTGTGAGTCGTAAGCCAATACCAGAAAAAACAGGTACACCGGACAATTTTTGAGCCAATCCAGTGTTGATTGGATTTAATACACCAACTGTAAAACCGACTACAGTACCACATAACGCAATTGCAGTAGCCGTTATAGAATCATAGCCTAAGGCAATAATTAACGGAATGATAACTGGTATGTATACAAGCGAAAGTTCAGCTGTACCAATTAAAGTAGCAATAATTGCAAATACAGAGGTCAATACTGGAATAATAAAGATACTATGATTTAAAAATTTACGCGCGAGTTTATCAACAGCAATTTCAATAATGCCAGTACGTCTTAATACCATAAACATACCACCAATAATAAGTGTAAAGAATACGATTTCACCTGCTGCTATGAGTCCTTTAGGAATAATCGATATAAAGTCTATTATATTGACTGGTGTAGCTTTTATGTAATGAAATGAATCTGCATCAACCATTTCTCTGCCTTCAGGTCCTTTAATTCGATTAAACTCTCCGGAAGGAATGAGGTAAGTGGAAATGGTAGCGATGGCACCAAATATAAATAATATGACATAAATATGAGGCATTTCGAACTTTTTTCTGTTTTTATTTGTTGTATTCCCTTTGTTTTTTGAAAATTTCATTGATACACCCCTTTGAGTTAACATAAATTTTGAACTAATATCATTATTTTATATAAAATAGAATCTTAATATTCTGAAAAATTATTTTAAACTTAATTATAACAAAATTTTTATAAAAGAATTAAATAAATATGATTTTAGTTGAAGAATGTAGTATGAATTAATGAGAATAAAAAAATCTAGTAAATGAACTTTGCAGATCATTTGCTAGACTTTGTTAGAAATATTGTATCTATTTGATAGTTAAAGACAGTTAAAAGAGCTGTCCTCTTAATAATTATAGGTATATATTACTTTGTTCGGTCAACATTAATACACAATATATTCAAATAACGATGAACATTTTGTGATGTTGTATCCTTTGGTAGAGCGTGGGAAAACGTATGTCCGTTATCCGTTTTAACAGTATAGATTATATCATAGTTACTAATTTTGAAATCAATAATTTTCATAAATATCCCCTTAACAATGGTCATTGTTTTAAAATTATGAAATTGCAAATGAAACTGTGAAATAGGTTGAAGTACAAAACTGACCATTTATATAATTGTACTATACATAAATCTTTTAAGTAATAAAAAGTATAACATATTTATGAAATTAACTTAAATAATACAAATAAAAAACACATTCAAATTTAAGAATATGTTTAATCATTAAGTAAATTTAATATTTCGTCGTACTTTTGTGCACTCAAAGTGCCCAAAGGACTTTGATTAATTTCAAATATTAAAAAATCATCATTTGAATTGAAAGCACTCTTTATATTTTCACAAATGCTATTTTGATCCAAGTCACTTTTTAATAACCACAGTCCTTTATAAATGTACAATGGTTTACCTACAAGATTTAACTTTGATGGTAACTTTTCATATCCAAAAGAAATAGAATTTAAATTATAGGATAATATATATATTTCGCCATTCATATCGCCCTCCAATATAATCATATCATTAACTAAGATTTAAAGGTTGAAAGAAGGTCGAGGTCAATCACCATTTACGAATTTATGGAATATTATAGAGTCAAGTCCAGACTCCTGTGTAAAATGCTATACAATGTTTTTACCATTTCTACTTATCAAAATTGATGTATTTTCTTGAAGAATAAATCCATTCATCATGTAGGTCCATAAGAACGGCTCCAATTAAGCGATTGGCTGATGTTTGATTGGGGAAGATGCGAATAATCTTTTCTCTTCTGCGTACTTCTTGATTCAGTCGTTCAATTAGATTGGTACTCTTTAGTCGATTGTGGGAATTTCCTTGTACGGTATATTGAAAGGCGTCTTCGAATCCATCATCCAATGATGCGCAAGCTTTTGAATATTTTGGTTGATCGATATAATCATGAATCAATCGATTTTTAGCCTCACGCGCTAAGTTAATATCTGTGAACTTAAAAATTCCTTTAACAGCTTCTCTGAAAGATTTTGAATTTTTTTTAGGAATGGTGGTAAAGATATTTCTTAGGAAGTGAACTTGGCATCTTTGCCAACTTACGTTGGTGAAGGATTTTCTAATGGCAGAGACTAATCCTTTGTGCGCATCAGAAATAACGAGTTCCGTACCTTGTAAACCGCGTTCTTTTAGGTATTCAAAAAATGTTGTCCAGGTCTCTTCGCTTTCGCCACTTTGAATCATGAAGCCGATAATTTCACGGTCGCCATCTTTGGTTATTCCAATCGCTATATGACAGCTTTTTGAGAGTACTCGATTTTCTTCTCGTACTTTTATATAGAGTACATCGGTCATTAAGTAAGGATAATTTTTTTCTGATAATAAACGATTCTGCCACTCGTTAACCATAGGTTCTAGCTGTTCTGTTAAGCTAGAAACGAAGGACTTAGAGACGGATTTACCACAAAGTTCTTCCACAATTTTTGATACTTTACGAGTTGAAACGCCTGATACATACATTTCCAACATTGAAGCCATGAGGGCTTTTTCGTTTCGTTGATAACGTTCAAACACTGTGGGTGAAAAATGGCCATCACGTGTTCTGGGTACTTTTAATTCTAGCGTGCCTACACGTGTCGTAAAGCTGCGCTCATAATAGCCATTTCGTTGACTTTGTCGGTTTTCTGTTCGTTCATATTCTTTTGCTTGAATATATTCTGTTCGTTGATTTTCCATTAGTTGATTAAATACCGTTGTTAAAATATTTTTAGAAACGTCATCCTTTACAGAATATTCAATAATGCTTTGAATCTCTTCGCTTTTCAGTGTAAAATGTACTTGGGTCATGTAAAAGTCCTCCTGGGTATGTTTTTGTCGTTAAAAACATTGTACCGTAAAAGGACTGTTATATGGCCTTTTTACTTTTACACAATTATACGGACTTTATCTATTATAGGCAGATTAAGTTTGTTTTTAATTTGAAAGGGGGACTTTAATAGTATAAATAAATTTATTTTTAATACTATGAGGTGAAGTGAAAATGAATTATATAAAATATGTATTGTCCAAAGATAACACGAAACTTTATACAAAAATAAATGAAGTTGAAAAGGCTAAAGCAAATATTATCATTGTCCACGGATTAGCTGAACATCTTGATCGTTATGATGAAATAACTAGTTATTTGAATGAAAATGAATTCAATGTCATTAGATATGATCAACGCGGACACGGCCGTTCGGAAGGAAAACAGACATTTTATAGTAATAAGGATGAAATCGTAGAAGATTTGTCTGCAGTGATTGATAAAGTTAAAGAAAATTATGAAGGTAAAATTTATTTAATTGGTCATAGTATGGGTGGATATACTGTAACTTTATTCGGTACACAACATCCGAATGAAGTAAGTGGCATCATAACATCAGGAGCTTTAACGAGATATAATAAAAAATTATTTGGTGAAGTAGACAAACAGATAGATATGAATAGTTATTTTGATAACGTGCTTAGTGAAGGACTATGCTCTGATCAAGAAGTTGTTGAAAAATATGCATTAGATGATTTAAACGCTAAACAAATTTCAATGGGACTAGTATCAACACTCATTGAGGGAATAAAGTATTTAAAAGAAAATGCCTCTAAATTTATTGATTCTACATTAATATTACATGGCAAAGAGGATGGTTTGGTGAGTTATAAAGATTCACTACAATTATTTGATGAAATAGGTTCAGAACACAAATCAATTCATATATATGATGGTTTACAACATGAAATATTTAATGAATCTTCTTTTAATAAGAGTATTTTTAAAGAAATTGTTGATTGGTTGGATAATGAAATGCAGTAATCATAAGTTTTTAAAGTATATTTACAAATTTATAGTTTATTAAGTCCTCAAATATTTCAAAATGTTTGTTTCAGTAATTTGGAAGATTTATAATAAGAAAATAATTAATACAAAATAATAGAAGGAGACAAATATGTTTATTAAAACTTTGCATATGGAATACGAAGAAAGCTTTGAAGAATTTGATGGACGAGTGAACCAATTTTTACATGAAGTGGATGATAAACAACACTGGGAACTAGTTTCAGTGACACCTTCTGTTACGAACACTGTGGAAGGCGTAGATTATTTTATTACAATTGTTTATAAAAAGTAATGAATAACACTACAAAAAAGAGCCTGAAAATGTTTCAGGCTCAAACAACATACAGACTCTGAACAGTTAGAAAATGGCTGTCATTGCATGACTTTCATTAACAATAAACATACATTAACTATCTGTGACTTTGCATGTCGACTAGACGATTTAATAAATGATAGTTGTCTAGTTTATATATAAATAGTGATACATGATAACAATCTAATCAATAATTATATAAATTCAATATTCGTACTAAATTCATATAATTATTGATTAAATGTTTTTTGAGATACGTTGAAATAATCAGCTAGTATTTTAGTGTCATTCTCTGATGGTTCTCTATATCCATGTTCCCAATCCCAAATTTGACATATTCTGTAATTTTTCTCATAACTTTTGTTTAAATTAATCGCTAATTTAGACAAACTTAAATGCTTTTTTTCGCGTAATTCAGTTAAAGCTTCCAAAATTTAAACCTCCCATAATTAAATACATAAGACTTACATTAGTTATTTTAGTACAGATAAAAGGTATGTTCAAATTACTAATAATTTAGTATTCATTGGCATTGTCATTACTAACAACTTTAATATTTTTAATTTAACTATGAATCATTGGTTGAATATTTAAAGTGTCAGGGGACAAGAATTGGGTATAAAAGAAGACATTAAAAATATTTATAAATAAAGGAGGAAATAAATTGAAAATAATTGCTACGAGTATTTTTGTAGATGATCAAGAAAAGGCAAAACAATTTTATACAGAAAAACTCGGTTTTGAACTTGTACATGATATGGAGATTGGTGGCGGGTTTAAATGGTTAACTGTAAAAGAAAACAATTCTGACAACCCGGTAGAAATTGTTCTTGAACCTAATGAGAATCCTATAGCAAAAACATATCAAAACGATTTATTTAATACAGGTATTCCTGTCACAATGTTTGGCGTTTCTAATTTAGAACAAACATATCAGTCACTGTCAGATCTAGATGTGAAATTCCATACAGTACCAAAAGAGGTTGAAGGAATTAAATTAGCAATCATTGATGACACTTGTGGTAATTTAATTCAATTGATTGAGCAATAATTATATATTTACGAATAGTTTCCGTAATTTTTTGTTAAGCACTAAATTTAATTTATGTTGATATAAATTAAACTTGGTGCTTGTTATTTATTACATCAAAGTATTTTATAAAATGTGATTTCAGTATCAATCATTGTTAAAAAAGCATTATATAATATATAAAGACTCAGTTATGATGCCTAACCAAGCAGTAAAATAACGATGATACTTACGATGTAACCCCTTTGTCCATCGTAAACATCATCGTTCAAAATTTGATTATTTATTTTTTCATTTTATCAATATCCTCTGCAACTATTGTTAATAATTCTTCAGTTTCTGCATCGGTCAATTCGTCAGAACCTTTAATTCTAATAACAGAACCTTTATCGGTTTTAACATGGTAAATTGGTTCTTCGTCTTTATAAACTTTCCGTAATACTTTCATCTCATCACCCTTTTTTTCTATAAAACAATTCACTACAATATAAAATAATGCATAAATAGAAACATTACTTTTATAAGACGAATAAATTATTATTTTATAATTGAAATGATTAATACTTTAACGATAAAGTCCGTATAATTGTGTAAAAGTAAAAAGGCCATATAACAGTCCTTTTACGGTACAATGTTTTTAACGACAAAAACATACCCAGGAGGACTTTTACATGACCCAAGTACATTTTACACTGAAAAGCGAAGAGATTCAAAGCATTATTGAATATTCTGTAAAGGATGACGTTTCTAAAAATATTTTAACAACGGTATTTAATCAACTAATGGAAAATCAACGAACAGAATATATTCAAGCAAAAGAATATGAACGAACAGAAAACCGACAAAGTCAACGAAATGGCTATTATGAGCGCAGCTTTACGACACGTGTAGGCACGCTAGAATTAAAAGTACCCAGAACACGTGATGGCCATTTTTCACCCACAGTGTTTGAACGTTATCAACGAAACGAAAAAGCCCTCATGGCTTCAATGTTGGAAATGTATGTATCAGGCGTTTCAACTCGTAAAGTATCAAAAATTGTGGAAGAACTTTGTGGTAAATCCGTCTCTAAGTCCTTCGTTTCTAGCTTAACAGAACAGCTAGAACCTATGGTTAACGAGTGGCAGAATCGTTTATTATCAGAAAAAAATTATCCTTACTTAATGACCGATGTACTCTATATAAAAGTACGAGAAGAAAATCGAGTACTCTCAAAAAGCTGTCATATAGCGATTGGAATAACCAAAGATGGCGACCGTGAAATTATCGGCTTCATGATTCAAAGTGGCGAAAGCGAAGAGACCTGGACAACATTTTTGAATACCTAAAAGAACGCGGTTTACAAGGTACGGAACTCGTTATTTCTGATGCGCACAAAGGATTAGTCTCTGCCATTAGAAAATCCTTCACCAACGTAAGTTGGCAAAGATGCCAAGTTCACTTCCTAAGAAATATCTTTACCACCATTCCTAAAAAAAATTCAAAATCTTTCAGAGAAGCTGTTAAAGGAATTTTTAAGTTCACAGATATTAACTTAGCGCGTGAGGCTAAAAATCGATTGATTCATGATTATATCGATCAACCAAAATATTCAAAAGCTTGCGCATCATTGGATGATGGATTCGAAGACGCCTTTCAATATACCGTACAAGGAAATTCCCACAATCGACTAAAGAGTACCAATCTAATTGAACGACTGAATCAAGAAGTACGCAGAAGAGAAAAGATTATTCGCATCTTCCCCAATCAAACATCAGCCAATCGCTTAATTGGAGCCGTTCTTATGGACCTACATGATGAATGGATTTATTCTTCAAGAAAATACATCAATTTTGATAAGTAGAAATGGTAAAAACATTGTATAGCATTTTACACAGGAGTCTGGACTTGACTACTTTAACTATAGGATAACTTTTTATTAAATTCTTTTCCACTGGTATGATTCAATTAATTTAATTAACTTGTTGAATCTTATTCAAAACAATGCATTTTTAACTGTTAATTATAATTCATGATAATTTTTTGGGAAAATTAGTTTTTTGTGTTTTTATTTTATAAAGAAGGGTATAACTAACCAAGCACAAAAAGTCCTCCAAACTTTAGTGTGGAATATATTTTCGAGATTGACGTCGCTTTTCGAAGCGGCGTTTTTGTTTTATACTGCATATAGTATAACTATTTATAAAAAGGGATGTATATTGTGAGATTATTGAGTATATTGTCATTTTTATGTAGCCTAGCGATAACGATTGTTGTTATATATGGCGTTATAATGATGGCTGGTGATTTAATGGGCCTAACAACGTTTAATAATCAATTATTAATTGTAGGTTTAGCATTTGTATTATTGAGTGGTTTGTTTGGAAAAAGTAAGCCAAGGCTATCAATGTTAGTGCTATTTATTGGATTTATCATTGTGCTTGTTAATTAATAAATAATAAAAGGAGTGAAAAGGAATCCATATTTTACTGATGGTTTCCTATTTTCACTCCTTTTTGTATGCATACATTTATTCAAAAATCACTAAGCTTTAAAAGATTCAACATTGCCTTGGAGTTTTTGATCCATGTCGTTAGCTATTTTTATTAGTAATAGTTTGTTATCTTTTGAAGTTAATTCATTATCAACAGTAACTTTAATAATTAAGCCTAAATCCGTTTTAATGTGGAAAGTTGTACGGTTATTTTCAGATACGCTTCTTAAAATTTGCATCTTAATCACCCCGTTTTCAAATTGAAAAATTAGCGTTTGGCTAAAATGAGACAGAGTTCATGAACTATTTAATGAGAGTGGTGTAAAATGTTAATTATATATTAGTTTAATATATTTAAGAGTAAATGAATAATAATTAGCCTCTGATAAATAGTAATATAATTATTTAATGTATTTAGGTATCATTTTGATGTAGATAAGTTCGCCTAATAATTCACATAATGTTTGCGTAATAATGACAGTAGTTGCAATGGTTACCCAATGGTTTGGTAAACCTAAAGCTAAAGGTAAGACAACAAGTGCATTTCTTGTACTTGAACTAAAAGCTATCGTTCTTTTAGTTTCTTGTGTTACTTTAAATAATTTTCCACATAAAGTACCTATAAAAGGGGATACGATTAAAAAGCAAATATAAATAGGTATTACTGAAAAGACAATATTTAAGTTATAAATAATTTTATTTATTTGTGAACCTACAATTGAAAATAAAACCAGTGCCATGAAAATTTCGGGAAGCCAAGATGTTAACTTTAATATTTGATTTATGCTTTCAGATTTTTCACTGGTATATTGTAATAAAAGTGCTGATAATAAAGGGAAAATTATGAACATTAAAAATGACTTTAAGAATGGCAAAATATCTATTTGTGAAAAAATATCAATGTTTAGAAACAACGTAAAATATAAAGGTAATAATAAAATTTGGCCTATAAACAGCAGTGGTGTAGCAAACAACATGAGTTGTTCATTTCCTTTTCCTAAAGCATTAAAAACGATTACGTAGTCAATACAAGGCGTTAGTAAAACAAGGTACAACCCTATGATGATAGGAACATTTGAAACATCAAACAATTGAATTAAACAAAAAACAAATAATGGTATAGCTATAAAATTTGATGTTAATAATGCCAAAATAGATTTTATATTAAGTAAGTTGTGTTTGATGTTAAAAAATGGAATTTGTGAAAACATACTAAACATAAGGATACACAAGCTAGCAGAAATAATAGTTTCTAATATATTAGCAAAAGCATTGGATATTAAGCCAACGATTATTCCACTAAAAAGTGCAATAAAATAAATATAAATTTGGTATTTTTCAATTTTGGATTTTATGTATTGCATAATAACCTCTCGTATATTAATTTTTGTTCTTGGATTTGGTACATACACAGTCAGTGATACAGAATAGTTGAAACAAAAAAAGTGGAGAGAAATCATGTATGACATTTGATTTCAAGTCCCACTTCTTATATGAACAGTTAGTTTAGATTTTATTTTTTGTTTTTATCTTGAACGCTCACTTTATTTTCGATTTTATCATCGTTTGTGTTATCAATACTTAAAAGCAATGCACGAATCACTAAAACGCCAGATATAAGTAACAACAGATTTTTTAATAGTTTCATCTTTTCACCTACCTGTATGAATTTATATGCTTGTTACAAAGTAATTATATTTATATATATCATACACTAATCATCGACTAATTGAATAAAAATACGGTGAAGTGAGCTTCTTTCATGTTTGGTTTGTTTAAATGTCGAAGATATAAAGTGTTAAATTTTCTTCATCGACAGTTACTTTCAATTCATCACTATTATTTTCAATCGTAGTATTAACAACATTGCCTTGCTCAATCGTAAAATAAATTTGGCTTAAAATGCCCATCGCGTATTCATTAATTGGACTCACAAGAGAAATAGATGTTGTATCTTCTTGAATCATAAAATTTTTTTGACTTTGATTTATTATTTGCCATTTAGGTAAATAAGTTAACTTCATATTTTTCTCTCCTTATGATTGTGCTTTTTTAAGATTTTTCTACAGTAGAATCTTAAATTTTGAATTAATTGAACTCGAAAGGGAATAAGTTCAATAAATATATTGATATGAGGTGATAGCATGATTGTTTTATTATCTATTATATTAGCATTAATTTTTGCTTTTTTAGCAACGATGCCATTTTTATTTATAAATACGAGGTTGCATGAAAATGTCAATCACTCTAAGGAAGAAATACGCCATGAAAAAATCAGAGCGATTAAACGTTTTATATATTTCTTTATATTAATTATTATTCTCTTAATGGTTTTTCATTTTATTACAAACTGAATCGATACGTTCGATACTTAAACATAGGTATAAGCATACCTGATTCGTTTTTTAAATGAGTTAAGGTTTTAGGAAGAAAAATGAACTTTAAATATTATATGAGCGAAAGCTTATACTAAAGCACCACTTATTTAATTTGTTTTAAGTGGTACCTCAAGAAGTTTATAATATCGTTTGGTTTAAGTTAAGCATGTTTGATCGCTACACTTTGCACGTATATTGAAAGTTTTAAAATGAACTAACCGAAAATGATAGTGAAGAGTATACCTACAACACCAAAAATAATTAAAATAACAGTCAGTCCGAGTAAAGATTCTTTTGTTTGTTGTGTACCTTTTAACTTATAGATTATTAAGGAAATAATTCCACAAACTAAAAATATGAGTGAAAGCCAAAATATAATCATGAAATGTAAACTCAAAGTCTTGTCCCTCCTTTGCATTTCATCTTAATTGTACAATTTGATGATTTTATTCAATAACTTAAAAATTAATTGTTTTTAGATTAGTAAGCTAGTTTGAGTCTTATTTTATCATTTATTCATAAGATGCCATAGTATAAGATATTCTAATGCGTTTAGTTTGAAAAGTGTCTGAGCATTAGAAAAGAATAAGCGTATAGCATTAAAATTTTAGATTTTATTTAGTATAACATTGTATAATAGTAGTGAATCGAATAAGTAAGGAGATAGAAAATAATGAATGAAGTCAATAAAGTGATTTATATTGTTTTAGCAGTGTTTTTAGGAAGTTTTGGAATTCATAAGTTTTATGCTAGAAAAACCGGAATGGGTCTCTTGTTCCTTGTATTTTGTTGGACAGGTATCCCACAAATTTTAGCTATCATTGGTGCAATTATTACGGTATTCAAACCTGCAGATCAAAATGGTAATGTTTTAGTTTAAAATTATTGTATAAAAAACAGCCTAAGCGAAACAATTTCGCCTAGGTTGTTTTTATATTGTAAAAGAATAATGACTACAATAAAATTTAAGTGAAAAGATATAAAATTTTTATTGCTTTATTAATGAAACCCATAAACTTTACAATATTTACAATTTTAGTTAAATACTATGGTAACAACAATTAAACTCATCATTTTTAATTTTAAAAATGAACAGTGATAGACAAATAAATATTATTTGTTATGATTATGAAAAGGCTTTAAATAGTAAGACATGTAACGATTAAAATTTAAGTAATCGAGGTAATGCTTATGACATTTTATGATTTTATTATTGACTTTGTTAATGACGACACGCCACTTGGTCAACTTGCCTATTTTATAAATAAAGATAACAATTTCCCTAAACATGCAACTGGTTATCAGGAATTATATGCATACTTTAAAACGAATTATAATTACAATGAAGTAATGACATCTGCAAAAAGGGCATTAAGTTTATATCTGAATAATTTAAGTGTCAATTAAAATAAAGATTCAGTGTTCGTAATACCAATTTCTTATTTTTAAAGCATGTTTAATGTCTTCCGTTCTAAAGTTAATTTCATTATTTCTTATTGAAAAAGGTTCAATAATATTTTGAGGCATCCATGTATTAATAAGTTCTGTAGGTAAACCATCCAATTCCATGTCACTTTTACTTAGAACAAAACATTCCCAATCGAGAGAAATTTTTGAAGGATTAATATATTTGCACTCATGAATCTGATCCATAAAAACACTCCTTAACATTGTTAATCCGACGTTAAGTTTTACCCAAGTACCTATAAAATAAAACGACAATTTTATGTTATTTGTCTACTTATTGATGAAAAAATAATAAATGATTGAAATTTGTTATTATGCAGTGTTTTAAAGCTTATATTTATCATCGTTAATATATAAATATAAGCACAGTACGAAAAACGTATCATCGACTAATTAACTTGGTGAGGCAAATTATTCATCTCGTATACAAATAAAGCACTCATCCAAACTAAAAAATTGGATGAGTGCTTTTTATATTCAAAAGCTAACGATTTTGTTTACTTTACATATATTCTAGTTGCAAGTTGTGAATTACATTTTACCACGGTATAATTCCTAAAATACAAGCAATTAAAATCATGAATAGACTAGAGCCAACTGCCCATTTTATTACAATACGCTGATTTTGACCGTATTCTATATCTAGCATACCTACAAGTAAATAACCAGCAGCATACAATGGACTTAATACATGTAAGGGTTGACCAAGAACTGAAGCTCTGGCCATATCAACTTTAGAAATGCCAAATTGTTGTGCAGATTCAGCTAAAATAGGTAATACACCATAATAGAAAGGATCATTTGCCATAAAGTATGTAAATGGTCCGCTCAGAATTGCAGTGATTAGTGCAAAGTGGTTACCCATAGCATCTGGTATAATTTGTACTAAGGTATTAGCCATTTCGTTAACCATTTTTGTCCCATTCATTACGCCTGTAAATATACCTGAAGCGAAAACAAGACTAATTACAGAAAGTACGTCGCCAGCATGTTTTTTCACAACAGAATTTTGGATACTTAAATTAGGATAGTTTAGTAAAATTGCAAAGCCAAACCATAGCATAAACATAACTGGTATTGGCATTAAGCCGATAACCAGACAGATGATTAATGAAATTGTAAGTATCGCATTTGGAATAAGCATTTTAGGTCTTTTTAATAAAGATTCTTCTTTTGTATCAGTAGGTTTTATATCGTTTAAATCAATATTTGTATTTGATGTGAGATATCTTTTTGAACGTTTTCCAAGTATGTAAGCAACTCCAAAAGCAAATAATATACCACCAATCATTGCAGGAATGATAGGTACAAAGACTTCCTCAGTAGTTACTTGCAAAGATGAAATCGCACGTGCAGTGGGTCCGCCCCAAGGTAACATGTTCATAACCCCGATAGATAAAAGTGCTAATGTAGATAAAGTATACAGACTCATACCAATTTTTTTATAAAGCGGCATCATTGCAGTTACAGTTATGATAAAAGTAGTGGTACCATCACCATCAAGTGCTACCATTGATGCTAATATTACGGTCCCTATTGCTATTTTTACTGGATCCCCTTTAACGACTTTTATAATTTGATTAATGACTGGTTCAAATAATCCCGCATCTATCATAACGCCAAAATAAAGTATGGCAAAAGTCAGCATAATTCCAGTTGGTGCAACAGTTTCTATGCCATCTAGCATAAACTTACCTAAACCTGAGTAGAAACCACCGATTAATGCAAAAATGGTTGGTATAACAATTAATGCAGTCAAAGCTGACATTTTACGAGTCATAATTAATACCATAAAGATGATAATCATAATAAAACCGAGAATTGCTAAGTTCATATATTCAATTTTCCCCCTTTGTTTTAATCATTATATACTTTTCAGAAAATTTTTAAAATAATTTTTTTTTTTTTTAAAATGTATATAGAAAAAACACTTCATAACTAAAATGTATAGTTATGAAGTGTTTTGATAATTAAATATTATAAAAAATATGTATTTATAAAATTAAATGAAAAAGTTTATTACATACGATTTCCAAAATGGATAACTTAATAATGCTAATGAAAATAACGATACCAACATTGCAAATATATTAGCAATACGATCCCCACGTAAACATGCATATAAATTAATGAGTAGTACGCCTAAAATGAATAATAGACCAGCTAATAATTGCATATCTTCTTCTAAAATTTTATTAACAGCTAATAATGGGGTAGTTAATGTAATTAATGACAAGAACAGTGATAATAATGTCGTTGCATATTTCAAATTGTTCAGTCCTCTCTAAGAAATACTTTTATTAATCTAATGTTTTAAATGATAGCTTAATAAAATAATATTTGCTTAACAATTTAATTGCAAGTCATTTTTAAATATGTCATAACATTTATTAAAAAGGTTATTAACAAAAATGCTAAATGATTATAGGTAGTGGAACGTATATTGATTGAATGAGGTGGTTTCAATAACT
This sequence comes from Staphylococcus sp. 11-B-312, assembly GCF_016743055.1. Classification (NCBI taxonomy): domain Bacteria; kingdom Bacillati; phylum Bacillota; class Bacilli; order Caryophanales; family Staphylococcaceae; genus Staphylococcus; species Staphylococcus sp. 11-B-312. Next base: position 2,060,800 of record NZ_CP068241.1, on the reverse strand, counting down.
ATGTCATATGTTATTCGAATAATGCCATATCTTCTCCGTTGAAATAATAAATCAACCAGTGTTCGTCAACATAACCCACTTCATATTTCCGAGCAAATTTTTCTATTGCAAGTAATTCAAAATTTAAATTGCTAAAAAAGACTTTGCCACTAATATTATTTGATATAAGTGAAGTCATTAGAATTTCAATTTGTTTTTTTTGACAGATTTGGAATACATATTCCATTAATTGTTTAGCAAGATATTCTCTAGATTCATGGTTTTCACCCATAACACACATATTCTCAATAACTGCTTTGTGTGCCAAGCTATAACTCTGATTAAACATAAGTGTTACAGCACCTATCAAAACGCTATTTTGAAAGGCTCCAATGACAATTGATTTATTTGAATTGGTAGAAAGTAAATCTTGTAAATTTAGTTCGGCCAAGCAGCGATCATTTTGCAATTTCCATGCAAATACTTCAAGATCTTCATGAATGCCACGTTTTAATAATGTTCTATAGTTGGATATATCATCGATTGATAAGTAACGTATATTTGTCATTGAGTGCCTCCTAAATTTTATAAACCATTTATATAATAGTTTAATTAATTTTAACGCCGTATTAAATTTGATTTTAAGGGAAAAAGTAAAATTGAGCAACACTATATTTAATTTTATTCAAAAACATGGAATCATGTTTATTTCGAAAGCCAAAAAATATAAAATTATTAAATGTTTAATTGTATTTTATTTAATTTTTAAATGACGCGAATGGATAGGATGGTTATGGTATAATATGGTGAGTGATATATTATGAGCGGAGGCACGATAAGTGGAATCTTTAATGACTATTATAGTTTCGCTAATTTTGCTTATCTTGATTTCTTTTGCCATATTAATGATTTACATATGGATTAATTATAAAGATGAAGACAATTAAAAAAAGAGGAAATGATCAAAAGACATCACGACATAAGCATAAGCAGTACTAATTTAACAATAAAAGCCCCCAAAATTCTAATCGAATTTTGGGGGCTTTTATTGTTATTATTCTACTACTTGTACATTTAAATCTACATCAATATTACCGCGTGTCGCTTTTGAATATGGGCAAAATTCGTGTGCATCTTGTAGATATTTTTCAGCATCTTCTTGTGATAAAACATTTTTAACTTTTGCATCTATTGAAACACTTAATTTAGGGCTTTCTGCATCTGGGTCATCTTCTAAACGTACAGTTAAAGTGACTTCAGGTTCAGCGCCTCTGACTTTGTTTTGTTTAAGAATTAAATCAAATGCACCATTAAAGCATGATGCATAACCTGCTGCAAATAATTGTTCAGGATTAGTACCTTTTTCAGCATCAGCTTGTGCTGGAGGAATGACTGCTACATCAATTGCTTTATCATCTGTTTGCACGTGACCGTTACGACCACCTGTATTCGTTGCTTTTGTTTCATAATTTACTGCCATTATATTACCTCCTAAATTACTTATATAACAACAATACCCTTAAAATTAAATTTAAATCATATAAAAGGTGAATGGATTTTTGTTATTTGTTTAAATGTATGCTTTAAAGATTGTGTAAGTTCTTAAGATTGTTATACAATAATTTTAATGTTGATTGAAAAGGAAGTTTTTAAAATGTCTGAAGTAAAAATTGCGGTAACGATAGAGCCAGAAAATAAAATTTCACAAACTTTTTTACATGAATTAGTAAAATATCAAACTTCTATCGATATAATAGAATTGAGAGTTGATCATTGGGCAACACCAGAGATAAATGATATAGCTAATGTCATTGATAAATTATATGAATTAAATTTAAATAAAAAACTTTTAGTTACGTATCGGACACAATCACAAGGGGGTAAAGGTGATTTGACGTTTGATTCGTACATTAAATTACTTGAAAGCATAATTAAAATAGATCACATAGATATGATTGATGTAGAATTTGAAATTAACCAACAATCTCAATATATATTGAACTTGATTGACCAAGCACACAAAAATAATATTGAAGTTATATTGTCTTATCATGATTTTCAAAAAACACCAGCACTCACACAGCTAAAACATTTATATTTTAAAATGCATCAAATGAATCCAGATTACTTAAAAGTCGCGGTCATGCCTTTAAGTAAAGAAGATGTTTTAAATTTATTATATGCATTATCAGCAACAGTAGATACAGTTCCGCAACAAGTCATTGGCATTGCAATGTCGAAATTAGGCACCATTTCGAGAACTGCACAAGGTTTATTTGGAGGCGCAGTATCATATGGTTGTTTAGATAATCCTAAAGCACCTGGACAGATTCAAGTTGAAACTTTAAGCGCGCAATTAAAGTTATATCAGTAGTTTGAAAATCTTATCGTCCTGTCTTATAATTGAAAATAGTTATCAATAGTGAAAGGGCGATATTAGATGGAACTACAAGATGCAATAGCTCAACGAAGAAGTATAAAGGTCTTTAGAAGAGATATGAATATAGATGACGATGCTTTATATGAAGCGATACAGCGTGCTACAGATGCACCGAATCACGGTTTGAGAGCACCTTGGAGAGTGGTTCATATCGCAAAAGATAGATTGGGAGATATGAGTAAGCAATTAACTGAAATTGCTTTTCCTAATCTAAGAAAAAAACAGGAAGATCACTATAAAGTTGCTACTAATTTAGGTGGTATGCTTGCTTTAATCGTTAAAGAAGATCCAAGACAAAAAGAAAGTTTAGAGAATAATATGGCATTTGGTGCATTTGCGCAAAATCTCATGTTATTACTTTTTGAAGCAGGTATTGGTACATGTTGGAAGTCTCCGGCTTATATATTTAATCCTGAAATACGTAAAATATTTGGTGTGAAAGATGATGAGCGTTTAGTAGGGTTATTATATTTAACAGATTTGGAAGATTTAGAAAGAATGCCACACAGAAAACGCCAACACAATCAAATCATTGATAAGTTCTAATTATGAAAAAAGGGAGTGGGACTGAAATCTTTTAATAAAAAGATTTCAGTCCCACTCCCTAATAATGTCTATTTCAAAATTTTGATTGTTTAAAAGTTAAAATAAAAGAATTAAAGCAAAAATTACTCAAATGTTTCAGCTAAGAATGATTCAACTTGTTCAGGAGATTTTGCATTTGCTGAATGTAAATGTGCTAATTTCTCCCCATTTTTAAAAACTAATAAACTTGGAATACCCATAACGTCATTTTCAGCCGCGGCATCTTCTAATTCATCGCGGTTTACAGTATACCAATTATAATTGTTGTATTTTTCTACAATTGGGTCAATCCACATGTCCATAGCTTTACAATCTGGGCACCATCCTGCTTCAAATTTAACGATGACTGGTGCGTCGCTTTGTATTGTGCTTTTAAATTGATCATTAGTATTAATAGATTCCATAATTAGACTCCTTTATAAAAGATATTAGTATTGACATTATAACTGACAAATTGCAGTAAATAAAAAAATCAGCTTAATAATTAGAGCGTTTTTGTTATAAGTTTGTTATATTAGTGTTAACTAAGCATAGGAGGTTCTGAAAAATGATAAAATTTTACCAATATCCTAATTGTACAACTTGTAAAAAAGCAGCTAAATTTTTACAAGAATACGGGGTAAGTTTTGAACCCATCGATATTGTGCAACATACACCAACTAAAAATGAGTTTAAAGAAATCATAAATACTACAGGTATAGATATCAATAAACTATTTAATACACATGGTGCAAAATATCGTGAACTAGGCCTTAAAGATAAATTGAAAGACCTTTCTGACGAAGAAAAACTAGATTTATTATCCTCAAATGGTATGTTAGTAAAACGACCACTCGCAGTATTAGGGGATAAAGTAACGGTAGGTTTTAAAGAGGAACAATACAAGGAAACTTGGTTGTAAACACACATGCTTTTACAATTCATTTTTAACAACTTTTGAAAAAACCGTTATATACTTCAGAAAAGTTTTGTGCGATGAATTGTAAAACATGAGAAGTATTGTAAAATCAATTAAATAGTTGATTGTAAGCCTTTCATATGGCATCATGAATATGTAAAAACATTTAGGAGGGGATTCTCGTGGCAGTACCAAGTGAATTAAAATATTCTAAAGAACATGAATGGGTAAAAATTGAAGGAAATACAGTAACAATTGGTATCACTGAGTATGCGCAAAGTGAATTAGGTGATATCGTATTCGTTGAATTGCCTGAAACTGATGACGATATTGATGAAGGTGAATCTTTTGGCAGTGTTGAATCAGTGAAAACAGTTTCAGAACTTTATGCACCTGTTTCAGGACAAGTTGTAGAAACAAATGATGAACTAGAAGATAGTCCAGAATTCGTTAATGAATCACCATACGAAAAAGCATGGATGGTTAAAGTTGAGTTAAGCGATGAAAGTCAATTAGACGAGTTAATGTCAGCTGACCAATATTCTGAAATGATCGGTGAATAATATGAAATCAAACTCCACGATACGATATATCATGGAGTTTTTATTTTTCTATAACAAAAGATTAAATTTCACTTGAATATATTAATTGATTTTGAAGTGTCCAAAACATTAAAAAGTTCAATGGTGACAAATGGATGGTTCAATTATAAGATTTTAATAAGAAACTATAATAAATGTTTATGTTGATAATGTATGGTGTAGAACTAAATATAAAATTGAATTTACTATCACATTTAGAGGTGACTGTCATGGCGATATTAAACCAAGTTATAATTGTCGAAGGTAAAACAGACAAGAAACGGGTGAAGCAGGTGATTGACCAACCGATTGAAATCATTTGTACAAACGGTACTATGGGAATTGATAAGTTAGATGAGATGATAGAATCGTTATACGACAAGCAAGTTTATGTGCTTGCGGATGCAGATGATGAAGGTGAAAAGATACGTAAATGGTTCAAAAAATATTTAAGTGAAAGTAAACATATTCGCATAGAGAAACAATATGGTGAAGTAGCGAGATGCCCTAAAGCCTATTTGTCAAAAGTGTTAGCAAAACATGGTTTTATAGTGAAAGATGAAGAAAAAGTAGCAAAAGCCAAATTAGATTATATTGCTGAAAGGGTCAGTTTATTAACATGAATGTAAAGAATGAAACGCGTGTTAATGTTTTCGAACACGTAGATAAAGAAAAATATCTAATTTTTGGTTATACGCCAACTTGTGGTACATGTAAAGTGTCAGAACGCATGTTAGATATTGCGAATGAAATTTTAAAATTACCAATTACTAAAATAGATTTAAATTTTCATCCTGATTTTAGTCAACAACATGAGATACAATCGGTACCGATACTTATGCTTATGTCTAAAGGTGAAGAACAAAAAAGAATTTATGCATTTCAATCAGTGCCTTATTTGTTAGAAAATTTAAAATAATTATTGACGAATCTTTAGTACAATGGTAGGATTATGGATAATTAAATAATGTACTCTTATCACGAGAGGTGGAGGGATGTGCCCTATGAAGCCCGGCAACCGTCTGTAATAGAAATGGTGCCAATTCACATAAAGTAGATAAACTTTAGAAGATGAGAGAAGCGACATTGCTTTCTCTATTCTTCAGTGAAAAGAGAAAGCATTTTTTAATTGAATGAGCAATACAAGGAGGAAACGACAATGATTGAATTAAATCAAATCGTTAAGAGATACAAGACGAAAAAACACGATGTGTTAGCAGTAGATCATGTTGATTTAAGTATTCAATCAGGCTCGATTTTTGGTGTGGTTGGTTTTTCGGGTGCAGGTAAAAGTACTTTGATAAGACTTTTAAATAATCTTGAACAACCAACTTCAGGAGATGTCATCATTGATGGAGATACGATTGGGAAATTATCAAAATCAGAATTGAGAAAAAAACGTCAAAAAGTGAGCATGATTTTTCAACATTTTAATCTATTGTGGTCACGTAATGTTTTAAATAATATTACTTTTCCATTAGAAATTGCTGGTGTATCACGCAATGAAGCCAAAAAAAGAGCGATTGAACTGGTGGAATTGGTAGGACTAAAGGGTAGAGAAAACGCCTATCCATCAGAGTTATCGGGTGGACAAAAACAACGTGTAGGTATTGCCCGTGCGTTAGCAAATGAACCTAATGTTTTACTTTGCGATGAAGCTACAAGTGCATTAGACCCGCAAACAACGGATGAAATACTAGAATTATTATTAAAAATTAAAGAAGAAAGAAATTTAACAATAGTTATTATCACACATGAAATGCAGGTCATAAGACGTATTTGTGATGAAGTGGCAGTGATGGAAAATGGTCGCGTCATTGAACAAGGACAAGTGTCAAATGTTTTCGAAAATCCACAGCATGAAGTAACAAAACGCTTTGTGAAAGAGGACTTAAATGATGAGTTTGATGAGTCTATTTCTGAATTAATCGAATTAGATGAAACTGCTTATATCGTACGATTGAATTTTACAGGAAATAATACAACTGAACCATTGGTATCATACATAACAAAGACACATAATATAGATGTTAATATTCTTGAAGCAAATATTAAGCATACTAAAGATGGTGCTCTAGGATTTTTAGTATTACATTTATTAGATGTGAATTCTGAAAAATTCGAAAAGTTCAAAAATGATTTAGCAGCACAACATGTTTCTGTGGAGGTGTTAAAGCATGGGTAGTTCATTCGGCGAGATTCTACAGGAAATGCTAACAATGCCTAATGTAAGTTGGGATGAAGTTTGGTTAGCTACATATGAAACAATTTATATGACATTGATTTCTACAATATTTGCTTTTATTTTTGGTTTGATACTTGGTGTGCTTTTATTCTTATCTGCTAAAAGCCAATCACCAGTAGCTAGAGTGTTTTACAGTGTCGTATCGTTTATTGTGAATTTATTCAGAGCAATACCATTCATTATTTTAATTTTACTACTTATACCATTTACGAGTTTAGTACTTGGAACAATTAGTGGTCCAACAGGTGCTTTACCTGCACTAATTATCAGTGCAGCACCATTCTACGCTAGATTAGTGGAAATTGCTTTTAAAGAAATAGACAAGGGTGTTATAGAAGCGGCTTGGTCAATGGGAGCTACAACATGGACAGTAGTTAAGAAAGTGTTGTTACCTGAAGCTATGCCAGCATTAATATCTGGAATAACTGTAACAGCAATAGCATTAGTAGGCTCTACTGCAGTAGCTGGTGTGATTGGAGCTGGAGGTCTAGGTAACTTAGCATACCTAACTGGCTTCACACGAAACCAAAACGATGTCATATTCGTTTCTACAATTTTAATCTTAATTATTGTTTTTATCATCCAATTTATTGGAGATCAAGTTACTAATAAAATAGATAAACGTTAAGTTAAAGGGGACAATTATATGAAAAAATTATTTAGTTTAGCTTCAATCATCGCTTTAGCATTAGTATTAGCTGCTTGTGGTAATGGCGGCGGAGGTAAAGATAAGACAATTACAGTTGGCGCTTCTCCGGCACCACATGCTGAAATATTAGAAAAAGCAAAACCAATTCTAAAAGATAAAGGTTATGACTTAAAAATTAAAACGATTAACGATTATACAACACCTAACAAATTATTAGATAAAGGTGAGTTAGATGCAAACTTCTTTCAACATACGCCTTATCTAAATACTGAAAAGAAAGACAAAAACTATAAAATTGAGTCAGCAGGAAATGTACATTTAGAACCTATGGCTGTTTACTCAAAGAAATATAAAAGTTTAAAAGAATTACCAAAAGGTGCTACTGTTTATGTTTCAAACAACCCTGCAGAAGAAGGACGTTTCTTAAAATTCTTCTCTGACGCTGGATTAATTAAAATTAAAAAAGGTGTTAAAACTGAAGATGCTAAATTTGATGACATCGTAGAAAATAAAAAAGATATCAAATTTAATAATAAGCAATCGGCAGAATACTTACCTAAGATTTATCAAAAAGAAGATGCTGACGCAGTAATCATCAATTCAAACTTCGCAATTGATCAAAAATTAAGTCCTAAAAATGATTCAATTGTTTTAGAAAAAGCAAAAGATAATCCATATGCTAACTTGATTGGTGTAAAAGAAGGCCATAAAGACGACAAAAAAATTAAAGCGTTGATGGATGTATTACAGTCTAAAGAAATTAAAGATTACATCAATAAAAAATATGACGGAGCCGTAGTACCAGCAAAATAATAGCAACACAATTAACAAACCCTTTAACTTCAATAGTTGAAGGGTTCTTTTTGTTTGAATTTAGTAAAAGGGCAGTGTGTGAAACTATCAGTATAACTCGGAAAATTCGTCCAAACAGTTTTTTTGACCTAAATTTATTGGCTCAAGATGATCATATTTTTCTATCAAAAACTATTTGATGCAAGTAACTTATGAAATATTGCTCTATGGGCTTAATGGTCTACAAAATGGCTTTTAAGTTGAAGCGGTATTCATTTGTTTTGTTTACAAGGTGATTTTATATAGAAAAATTGCATATTTGAAAATTAAAGTTTTATAGACTAAAATTAAATTATGTTTGAGTGAATTGCTTTAAAGCACGAAAATATTGAAGGCGTTATTCAATATTATATTATCATTCAAACTGTGACAGGGAGAACTTAAAATTGTGCGTAACTTATATCATGATATAGGTTGCGTCATTATATATAAGCGTTCATCATATATCATTTCGCTGTTGATGTATAAGCATGAATGTAAAATAGCCCGGATATGGTATGGATTTGTAACTAAACTACTTAACTAGTTATTGCAACGAATCATTACCATTCCGGGCTTTTAATATTTTAATATGGGGAGAAATCAAATGTTATTACGTGATTTCAAAGTCAAAATCTTAGTAAGCTAGAGATAAATTAATATGATTTCTGCATAGAAGCATTAAAAATCATCACTCGTAATATGTCCTAGTTTATAGCTAATAAAGTAACCTGAAATTATTGTGATAATAGAAATAATCCATGTAGTAACATCGCTTGGTAACCCAGGAAATACTGCATACAGTGATCCTACAACAAAACCAATGATAATGGCATATGTTAAATATGTGTAATGGTTTAAAAGGTACTGAATCAATTTACTAGAAAATAAGAAACCACAAATAATTCCAATACCTACAATCATTAAGATAGGTACAGCGTTAAAATTTAAAGACATAAATTCTGAAATTGAAAACATTACAGTACCATATACACCAAATACTAATAGCATAAAGGACCCTGAAATACCTGGTAGTAACATTGCACTAGAAGCACAAACACCTGCAATAAAATATTTAATAATAAGACCAGTTGATAATTCAAGTGTTTCTCCTGCATGTTTATCACCATCATTTAATAAGATAATCACTACAATGATTATAATACCAAGTAAAACGAGTAAATAATGAGAAGTTTGAAATGTTTGTTTAACTCTTGCTGTGTTTAATAAATAGGGTATGATGCCTGCTATTAGACCAACAAATAAAAACATCGTTGGCACGGTATGTTCACTTAAAAGATAATTAATTACTTTACTTAATAAACCTATGGCAATGACCATCCCTAACCCAATAGGAATCAGGAATTTTAAGCTTTCCCAAAACTTCTTTGAAAATATTCCACTAATAGAGCGTATAAAATCATCATAAATACCTAGAAGTAAAGCGATAGTTCCTCCGCTTACACCGGGTACTAAATCTGATGTGCCCATTGCAAATCCTTTCCATAGATTTGACCACTTAATTTTTGACATATCATAATCCTTTCTATCTAAAATATATTAAAAATGATAGCACAATTTGTCATAGAACTATATTAAAAACAAAAGTTAAAATGAATAAATGATTATAGAATATGCTTTGTTCATAATGAATAATATAGGGATAAATGAGTTGAGAACATCATATCTTATATTATCAGTTAAAGAATTCTTTAATGCACTAACAAAAATCATTGTATTTTGATAACAATTTTAATTTAGCACTTGAAAAGGTTTATATTCCAACACAACTGCGTTATAATTAGAAGGTGTAACAAGGGCTCAGTCTTTTGACTGTAGATTAAAATTATTATAAACTGGATAGGAAAAACATATCATATAATACGGAGGGAATATGTATGCCATCAACATTAGAAATTAAAGACCTACATGTGTCTATTGAAGATAAAGAAATTCTTAAAGGTGTTAATTTAACAATTAATACAGGAGAAGTACATGCAGTAATGGGACCTAATGGTACAGGTAAATCGACGTTATCATCTGCAATCATGGGACATCCTAGCTATGAGGTAACACAAGGTGAAGTATTATTAGACGGCGTTAACATTTTAGAGTTAGATGTTGATGATCGTGCTAAAGCGGGATTATTCCTTGCTATGCAATATCCATCAGAAATTACTGGTGTAACGAATGCAGACTTTATGCGTTCAGCGATAAACGCTAAACGTGAAGAAGGCGAAGAAATTAACTTAATGCAATTCATTAAAAAGTTAGATAAGGAAATGGACTTTTTAGATATTGATCAAGATATGGCACAACGTTATTTAAATGAAGGATTTTCAGGTGGGGAGAAAAAACGTAATGAAATTCTTCAATTAATGATGTTAGAACCTAAATTTGCTATTTTAGATGAAATAGACTCAGGACTTGATATTGACGCATTAAAAGTAGTTTCAAAAGGCATCAATCAAATGCGCGGAGAAACGTTTGGTTCATTAATCATTACGCACTATCAACGACTATTAAATTATATTACACCTGACCATGTACACGTTATGTACGGTGGTAAAATTGTTACTTCAGGAGGACCTGAATTAGCGAAACGCCTTGAAGAAGAAGGTTATGAATGGGTTAAAGAAGAGTTTAATGCTGCAGAGTAAGTCTTAATTCATATGAAAAAATATTATAGATGAAGATTTAGGTTTTGATTTATACCGATGAGTTAAATCATACAATCATCAAATGGGAGGAAAAAAGTATGACGACTGAAACTTTGAACATTTCTGAAGCACAACTTGTTGAATATTCACAAGCCCATAATGAACCTTCTTGGTTAACTGAATTACGTAAAGAAGCGTTGAAATTAACTGAAACTTTAGAAATGCCAAAACCAGATAAAACAAAAATCACGAGATGGGACTTTGATTCATTTAAACAACATGAAACAACAGGTAGCGTATATGAGTCATTAGAAGAATTGCCAAGTGAAGTTAGAGAGATAATTGATGTTGAAAACACTGAAAATTTGGTTATTCAACATAATAATACTTTAGCGTTCACAAAAGTTTCTGATTCAGCTCAAAATGATGGAGTTATCGTTGAAGGCTTAGCAGATGCATTAATAAACCATCCAGATTTAGTGAAAAAATATTTTATGAATGAAACTGTTACAGTTGATGAACATAGATTGACTGCACTACATACTGCATTGTTAAATGGTGGCGTGTTTGTATATGTTCCAAAAAATGTAGTAGTTGAGCATCCAATTCAATATGTAGTATTGCATGACGATGAAAATGCCAGTTTCTTTAATCATGTCATTATTGCAACTGAGGAAAGTGCTGAAGTAACGTATGTAGAGAACTACTTATCAATCGCCAGTGGAGAAGGCAATCAACTTAACATTGTTTCAGAAGTGAGTGCTGGAGCTAATTCGAAAATCACATACGGTTCAGTAGATTATTTAGATAAAGGTTTCACTGGGCATATTATTCGTCGCGGTGTTACTGAAGCAGATGCCACTATCAACTGGGCGTTAGGTTTAATGAACGAAGGTAGCCAAATCATTGATAATACAACGAACTTAATTGGTGACCGTTCTGAAAGTGAACTCAAATCAGTTGTTGTTGGTACTGGTAGCCAAAAAATTAATTTAACTTCTAAAATTGTTCAATATGGTAAAGAAACAAATGGTTACATCTTAAAACATGGTGTAATGTTAGAAGGTGCGCAAACAGTATTTAATGGTATTGGTTATATTAAACATGGCGGTACGAAATCTATTGCGAACCAAGAATCTCGTGTTCTGATGTTATCTGAGAAAGCACGAGGAGATGCGAACCCTATCTTACTTATCGATGAGGATGATGTAGAGGCTGGTCACGCTGCATCAGTTGGTCGTGTCGATCCTGAACAATTGTATTATTTAATGAGCCGTGGTATTTCACGTCAAGAAGCTGAACGTCTCGTTATTCATGGTTTCTTGGACCCAGTTGTACGTGAATTGCCAATCGAAGATGTTCAACGTAAGTTACGTGAAGTCATCGAATTAAAAGTTAATAAATAATAAACACTGAATACAATTGAATCCGCAGCAAAATAAGATTAAGAGAATGTTATTGAACATGACTACAAAATGCTCAGATTAAATGAAATAATATACGTTAGTTTGTTGTATTTCTTAAATTGCTACGGTTTCTTTATTGATTTTTTAAATTAAGAAAGGTCTGTGGATAATTTGACCCAATCATTAAATGTTAACGAAATATTAAAAGACTTTCCAATTCTCAACCAAAAAGTTAACAATAATCGCCTTGCTTATTTAGATACAACTGCTACTAGTCAAACACCAATACAAGTTATTGATGTTATAGCGGATTATTATAAGCGTTATAACTCTAACGTACATCGTGGTGTACACACACTTGGATCATTAGCAACTGATGGTTATGAAAGCGCACGTGAAACAGTCAGACGTTTTATTAATGCAAAATATTTTGAAGAAATTATCTTCACTCGTGGTACTACAGCATCAATTAATATTGTTGCACATAGTTATGGAGATGCGAATATTTCAGAAGGTGATGAGATTGTAGTCACTGAAATGGAACATCATGCCAATATCGTGCCTTGGCAACAATTGGCTAAGCGTAAGCATGCATCTTTAAAGTTCATTCCAATGACAGATGATGGTGAACTTACAATTGAAAATATAAAAGCAACAATTAATGATAATACAAAAATTGTCGCTATTACACACGTTTCAAATGTATTAGGTACAATTAATGACATTAAGACTATTACTGATATTGCTCATGAACATGGTGCTATCGTAAGCGTAGACGGTGCACAAGCAGCGCCACATATGGATTTAGATATGCAATCACTAGATGTTGATTTTTATAGTTTTAGTGGCCATAAAATGCTGGGACCTACGGGTATCGGAGTATTATATGGTAAACGCGCCTTGCTAGATAAAATGGAGCCAGTCGAGTTTGGCGGAGATATGATTGACTTTGTTGAAAAATATGATGCTTCATGGGCTGATTTACCTACGAAATTTGAAGCGGGTACACCATTAATTGCGCAAGCGATTGGTTTGGCTGAAGCAATCCGTTATATTGAAAACCTAGGTTTTGATGCGATACAAGCACATGAACATGAATTGACGACGTATGCTTATGATAAGATGTCTGAAATTGAAGGTATAGAAATATATGGGCCACCAAAAGACAGACGTGCGGGTGTTATAACGTTCAATATGGCTGATGTTCATGCTCATGATGTAGCGACTGCAGTGGATACTGAAGGTGTTGCAGTTAGAGCAGGTCATCACTGTGCGCAACCATTGATGAAATGGTTGAATCAATCGTCAACTGCACGTGCAAGTTTCTATATTTATAATACTAAAGAAGATATTGATCAATTAGTAGAATCCTTGAAGCAAACGAAGGAGTTTTTCTCATATGAATTTTAATAATTTAAACCAGTTGTATCGTTCAGTCATTATGGATCATTATAAAAACCCTAGAAATAAAGGGCGTTTAGATACTGGTGCAATGACAGTTGATATGAATAATCCAACTTGTGGGGATCGCATTCATCTTACGTTTGATATTGAAGATGGTTTTATCAAAGATGCAAAATTTGATGGAGAAGGTTGTTCAATTTCAATGTCTAGTGCTTCAATGATGACTGAAGCAGTAAAGGGTCACTCTTTAGCTGAAGCAATGCAAATGAGTCAAGAATTCACAAAAATGATGCTTGGTGAAGATTATGAAATCAGTGAAGCAATGGGAGATATTGAAGCGCTGCAAGGCGTTTCTCAATTCCCAGCTAGAATTAAATGTGCTACTTTGGCTTGGAAAGCTTTAGAAAAAGGTACAGTTGAAAAAGAAGGAAATACAGAAGACTAATCCATGTTGATACGTTGACATTGTGTAAATTTCCATTCACACTAGACATAACACCAAGATTAGTTGTAATACGATGTAACTACAAACGAAGTTGTCTTGACGCGAGTCGTTTTAATATATAAAAGGAGTGATTTAAATGGCTAAAAAAGCACCTGATGTGGGTAATTACCAATATGGTTTCCATGATGAAGATGTTTCCATTTTTAGATCAGAACGCGGTTTAACAGAAAATATCGTCCGTGAAATTTCAAATATGAAAGAAGAGCCAGAATGGATGCTTAATTATAGATTGAAAGCATTAAAACAATTCTACAAAATGCCTATGCCTCAATGGGGTGGCGATTTATCAGAATTGAATTTTGATGATATCACTTATTATGTTAAGCCATCTGAACAAACTGAACGTTCATGGGATGAAGTGCCTGAAGAAATCAAACGTACATTTGATAAATTAGGTATCCCTGAAGCTGAACAAAAATACCTTGCTGGTGTTTCAGCCCAATATGAATCCGAAGTTGTTTATCACAATATGGAAAAAGAACTTGAAGAAAAAGGTATCGTCTTTAAAGATACTGATACTGCATTAAAAGAAAATGAAGACCTATTTAAACAATATTTCTCAACAGTTGTGCCAGCTGGAGATAATAAGTTCTCAGCACTTAATTCAGCTGTTTGGTCTGGTGGTTCATTCATTTATATACCGAAAAATATTAAGCTAGATACGCCATTACAAGCGTATTTCCGTATTAATTCTGAAAACATGGGACAATTTGAACGTACACTCATCATTGCAGATGAAGGTGCTTCAGTTAACTATGTAGAAGGTTGTACGGCTCCGGTTTATACAACAAGTTCACTACACTCAGCTGTAGTTGAAATTATCGTCCACAAAGATGCCCATGTGCGTTATACTACAATTCAAAACTGGGCTAATAACGTTTATAACTTAGTTACAAAACGTACATTAGTACATGAGAATGGTAATATGGAATGGGTTGATGGTAACTTAGGTTCTAAATTAACGATGAAATATCCAAACTGTGTACTTATGGGTGAAGGTGCTAAAGGTAGTACGTTATCCATTGCTTTCGCTGGTAAAGGTCAAGTTCAAGATGCTGGTGCAAAAATGATTCATAAAGCACCTAACACTTCATCTACGATTGTATCTAAATCAATTTCTAAAGACGGTGGTAAAGTAATTTATCGCGGTATCGTACACTTTGGTCGTAAAGCTAAAGGTGCACGTTCAAACATTGAATGTGATACTTTAATTTTAGATAATGAATCAACTTCAGATACAATTCCATACAATGAAGTATTTAATGATAATATTTCATTAGAACATGAAGCTAAAGTATCAAAAGTTTCTGAAGAACAATTATTCTATTTAATGAGCCGTGGTATTTCTGAAGAAGAAGCTACAGAAATGATCGTTATGGGCTTCATTGAACCATTTACTAAAGAGCTTCCAATGGAATATGCTGTTGAAATGAATCGTCTTATCAAATTTGAAATGGAAGGTTCAATCGGCTAAAAATTGGTAATCAAAAATTTGGTTTTACAGTAATTGATTAAATATAAAACACGAGTGATACTATTTTGATACCCGTATACTTTTGGGGTTCAAATTTGTATCACCTCGTGTTTTTTTATTCGTATTGTTTTGAAAACGTAGTTCTAATAGTTAGAAATGCGTTTATGCATTGTAATATGAGGGAATTGTTACATATCGTTTAAAATTTTATAGAATACAAAAAGGAGTTATGCTGATATGATTATTGCTATAATCATACTTTTATTTGCTTCATTCTTCTTTTCTGGTAGTGAAACAGCTTTAACTGCTGCAAATAGGATGAAAATACAAACTGAAGCTGAAAATGGAGATAAAAAATCCGCTAAATTATCAAAACTACTTACAAAACCCAGTGAGTTTATTACTACAATTTTAATTGGAAATAATATTGCGAATATTATTTTACCTACATTGGTGACAGTCTTAGCAGTGGATATTGGCGTGAACGTTGGTATAGCTACTGCAGTGACAACGGTTGCTATCATCATTATTTCTGAAGTAATTCCAAAATCTGTTGCTGCAACTTATCCAGATCGTATGTCTAGATTGGTTTACACGCCAATTGCATTTTTTGTCATAATATTTAAACCAATTACGAAATTGTTAAACTGGTTAACGGATATGATTAATAATTTACTTTCCAAAGGACAAGAAGATCAACAACGGTTATCAAAAGAAGAAATTAGACAGATGGTTACAATTGCAGGTAGCGAAGGTGCATTTAATGAAATGGAACGAAATCGAATCCAAGGTGTTATGGATTTTGAACAATTAAAAATAACCAATATTGATACAACACCGAGGATTAATGTAACCGCGTTTCCAGCTGATATATCTTATGAAGATGCATATGATACTGTCGTGACGAATCCATATACACGTTATCCAGTATATGATGGTGATATCGATCATATTATTGGCATTTTCCATTCAAAATATTTGTTAGCATGGAGTAAAGAAAAGTCAAATGATATTTTACAATATACTTCAGAACCTTTATTTGTGAATGAACATAATAGAGCAGAATGGGTGCTCAGAAAAATGACTGTGTCGCGCAAACATTTAGCAATTGTATTAGATGAATTTGGTGGCACAGATGCCATTGTGTCTCATGAAGACTTGATTGAAGAGATGCTAGGTATGGAAATTGAAGATGAAATGGATGAACAAGAACGAGAAAAATTAGACGCACAAATGCAAGCTTATAATAAAAAATAAAAACTTTAGTAATAAATTTTCAGTGATATTTAGGTTATTGTATTTCAATAAAAGGAGTGTTTTGTATGCACTTTTCATCAAAAGTGACCAAAATGTTGAATATCAAGCTTCCAATCATACAGGCAGGTATGGCAGGTAGTACGACACCGGAATTAGTAGCTTCTGTCAGTAATAGTGGAGGACTTGGTACGATTGGAGCAGGTTATTTTACTCCAGAAAAATTAGATTCTGAGATAACTTATGTGCAAGAATTAACTGACTTACCCTTTGCCGTTAATTTATTTGTTCCAAGTGAACAATTATATATTCCAGAAAATGTAGAACACATGAATGCATGGTTAAAACCTTATAGAAAAGCTTTAAACTTAGAGGAACCTGTGATTGATATTAGTGAAGAACAGCAATTTAACGATGCCATAGATATGGTGATTGAAAAAGGGGTTCCTGTAGTATCATTTACTTTTGGGATCCCAAATCAAAATATTATCAAAAAATTGAAAGCGCGTCAGATTACTGTGATAGGCACAGCAACCTCTGTTGAAGAAGCGAAAGCCAATGAAAGCGCAGGAATGGATGCGATTATTGCTCAAGGTAGTGAAGCGGGTGGTCATAGAGGTTCTTTCACTGTGACTTCTGGTGAACACACGCCATTGGTTGGTACCATGTCATTGATTCCACAAATCGTGGATAATATATCTATTCCAGTTATAGCAGCAGGAGGCATTATGGATGGACGTGGTGTGGTTGCAAGTATGGTGCTAGGTGCTGAGGCTGTACAAATGGGAACAGCATTTTTAACTTCAGAAGAAAGTGGAGCTTCAACATTATATAAAAATGCAATACAGCAGAGCAAAGAAACAGATACTGTTATCACAAAAGCCTTTACGGGAAAACCAGCTAGAGGTATCGATAATGAATTTATACACAAGATGGAAAGTTATGCTGATGATATTCCAGATTATCCTATTCAAAATCAATTGACGAATAGTATTCGTAAAACTGCAGCTGATTTAGGTAAGGAACAATGGACGCATTTATGGAGCGGACAAAGTCCAAGGTTATCCCAACCGAATTCAGCTGCTCAATTGATAGCTGATATCGTACAAGAAACAGAACGCATACTCAATGATGATTAATCTTTAGATGTTTTAATAAAAGTTGCTATTTAAAAAATGATAGCAACTTTTTTGATTTTTGTATCTATTGAATCTTTTAAAATGACCGTTGATTTTCTTAACTTTAACCGTTGAAATAATTGAAGAATAAAATTTAATCAAGTGAATCTTATAAATCATCTATGGTATCATGTAACTGGTGATACTATGATAAATATTGGTTTAACAGGTTGGGGTGACCATGATATTTTGTATGAAGATTTGCAACGTAAATCAGATAAGTTGATTACATATGCAAGTCATTTTCCCATTGTAGAATTAGATGCATCGTATTATGCGATACAACCTGAAAGAAATATTAGGAAATGGATAAGAGAAACGCCTGAGAGGTTTCAATTTATTGTTAAAATTCATCAGGCATTAACACTTCATGCAGATTATCATGATTTTGCTGAATCAAGACAAATACTTTTTGATCAGTTTAAAGCGATGTTAGCGCCATTAAAATCTGAAAAAAAGTTAGCGATGGTATTAGTACAGTTTCCACCTTGGTTTGACTGCACAGTTCAAAACATTAAATATATTCGATATGTACGAGAACAGTTGAAGGATTTTCCTGTCTGTATAGAATTTAGACATCAATCCTGGTTTAATGATAAGTATAAAGAAGAAACATTAGCTTTTTTAACTGAACATGACATGATACATGCGGTATGTGATGAACCACAAGTAGGCCAAGGTTCTATACCATTAGTCAATCGTATTACAAACGAAACAGCATTTGTGCGTTATCATGGTAGAAACGAACATGGATGGACAAAAAAAGACATGACGGATGAAGCTTGGAGAGACGTTAGATATTTGTATGATTATAATAAGCAAGAACTTAATGATTTAGCGCAAAAAGTGAAATTATTAGAACAAAAAGCTAAAAATATTTATGTCGTGTTTAATAATAACTCCGGTGGTCATGCTGCACAAAATGCTAAAACATACCAAACATTATTAGGCATTGATTATGAAGGCTTAGCACCACAACAATTAAAATTATTTTAGGAGCGGTCAGATATGTTAACAATAATCATTTTGATTTTAATTGGTGGTTTATCAGCCATATTGGGTTCACTTGTGGGCATTGGTGGCGGTATTATCATCGTCCCAACTTTAGTTTATTTGGGCGTAGAAAATGATTTACTACATGGCATCACACCTCAGATTGCCATAGGAACATCTTCATTAATATTAATCGTGACAGGACTATCGTCAACATTAGGTTATTTAAAAACGAAACAAGTTGACGTCAAAAATGGTTCCATCTTTTTATTTGGTTTGTTACCAGGCTCTTTGGTTGGATCAATTTTAAGTCGTTTTTTAACTTTAGATTCTTTTAATTTATATTTTGGTATTTTCTTAATATTCGTAGCAATTCTGCTTATGATAAGAAATAATATAAAACCAATGAAAATGTTTAATAAGCCTAAGTATGAGCGTACATATGTAGACGGTTATGGAAAAATACATCATTATAGTGTTCCGCCAATTGTGGCATTTATATCAACGTTATTTATAGGTGTTTTGACGGGATTGTTTGGTATTGGTGGTGGTGCACTTATGACACCGCTAATGTTAATTGTTTTTAGATTTCCACCACATGTCGCAGTTGGTACAAGTATGATGATGATATTCTTTTCCAGCGTGATGAGTTCTATTGGACATATTGCACAAGGACATGTAGCTTGGGTATATTCTATTGTATTAATCATCTCTAGCTATTTGGGTGCGAAAATTGGTGTAAAAGTCAATCAATCCATACAATCAAATACTGTGGTTATGTTATTAAGAACAGTTATGCTTATAATGGGACTATATTTAATTATTAAGTCATTTTTATAAACTAAGAGGAGGGTACCAAGGTGAAATTAACTATTTACCATACAAATGATATTCACAGTCATTTGCATGAGTATGCCCGTATTTCCGAATATTTAGCTCAAGAGAGACCAAAATTAAATCATCCCTCGCTCTATTTAGATATTGGAGACCATGTAGATTTATCTGCTCCTGTTACAGAAGCTACTATGGGAATCAAAAATGTTGAGCTTTTAAATCAAGCACATTGTGATATAGCAACTATTGGTAATAACGAAGGTATGACAATATCACATGATGCATTAAACACACTTTATGACAATGCAGAATTTGATGTAACTTGTGCAAATGTTTTTGACGAACAGGGTGACTTACCTCGAAATATTACATCATCAATCATCAAAGAGATTGAAGGTGTGAGAATCTTATTTGTTGCAGCCACTGCGCCATTCACACCATTTTATAGGGCTTTGGATTGGGTTGTTACGAATCCATTAGAAGCGATTAAAGATGAAATTAGCGCACATCAAGATGCGTATGACTTATTGATTATTATGAGTCATGTGGGTGTGTTTTTTGATGAAAAATTATGCCAAGAAATTCCTGAAATTGATTTAATATTGGGTAGTCATACACATCATTATTTTGAAAATGGTGAAATGAATAATGGTGTGCTAATGGCAGCTGCTGGTAAATATGGTCACTTTTTAGGTGAAGTAACATTAGAGATAGACCAAAAAAAAGTTGTAGATAAACAAGCAGTGATTTATCCAGTAGACACTTTGCCGGAAGTAGAAACACATTTCGAAAAAGAAGGTAAAGCACTGTTAAGCGATCCAGTTATTAATAGACCAGTTGATTTGCAGAGAAGGACAGATGTAATAACAAAGACGTCTTATATGTTAGCTGAAAGTATATTTGAATTTACGAATGCTGACTGCACAATTATTAATGCAGGATTGATTGTAAAAGGTATTTCAGCGGATCAAGTGACGGAATTTGATATACATCAAATGTTACCTCATCCTATTAATGCTGTTCGCATCCGCTTAAACGGTCTAGAATTAAAAAATATAATCATTAAAAGTCAAAAGCAAGAATATCTAAATGAACATGCACAAGGTTTAGGTTTTAGAGGAGATATATTTGGTGGTTATATACTTTATAATTTAGGATTAATCGAATCTGAAGCAAGATATTTTATCAACGGAGAAGAAATTGAAGACGATAAAAGTTATGTGCTAGGTACTGTTGATATGTATACATTTGGTCGTTATTTCCCAACGCTTAAAGAACAATCTATAGATTACTTAATGCCAGAATTTTTAAGAGATATTTATAAAGATAAATTGCTCGAATATTAAAATATTACATTTTACGTTTTAATTTAATCCGATTTTCGTTATAATGATTACAGATTTGAAATCAGGAGGAATTGTACGGTTATGGCTACTAAAAATGAAGAAATTTTACGTAAACCAGATTGGTTGAAAATAAAACTGAATACTAACGAAAACTACACTGGTCTTAAGAAAATGATGCGAGAAAAGAACTTACATACAGTGTGTGAAGAAGCAAAATGTCCAAACATACATGAATGTTGGGGCGAGCGTCGTACTGCGACATTTATGATTTTAGGTGCAGTTTGTACGCGTGCATGTCGTTTCTGCGCGGTTAAAACCGGATTGCCAAATGAGTTAGATTTAGATGAGCCAGAGCGTGTGGCAGAATCTGTTGAATTAATGAATTTAAAACATGTTGTTATAACAGCGGTTGCACGTGATGATTTAAGAGATGCTGGATCAAATGTTTATGCTGAAACAGTCCGTAAAGTACGTGAGCGTAACCCTTATACTTCAATAGAAATATTACCATCTGATATGGGTGGTGACTTCGAAGCTTTAGAAACATTAATGGCTTCAAAACCAGATATTTTAAACCATAATATTGAAACAGTTCGTCGTTTAACACCAAGAGTTCGTGCTAGAGCGACTTATGACCGTACTTTAGAATTCTTAAGACGTTCTAAAGAATTACAACCTGATATACCAACAAAATCTAGTTTAATGGTAGGACTAGGGGAAACTCACGAAGAAATTTATGAAACAATGGATGATTTACGTGCAAATGATGTAGACATCTTGACTATCGGCCAATATTTGCAACCTTCACGTAAACACTTAAAAGTTGAAAAATACTATACACCATTAGAATTTGGTAAATTAAGAAAAGTAGCAATGGATAAAGGTTTCAAACATTGCCAAGCTGGACCACTTGTGAGAAGTTCTTATCATGCAGATGAGCAAGTGAATAAAGCTGCAAAAGAAAGACATCGCTTAGGTGAAGAACAACTTAACATGGATTCTAATAGTTAAAATATAGAAATTGTATTTAAAGACTTAGTTCAATTAGAGCAATTAACGACGCACGTTAACTCACATTGGGCTAAGTCTTTTATTAGCAATTATAAAAATAGATTACTAACCTTTTTAAGTCAGACACTGTATGGTTAAATTGAGTAATGAAAATTAGATTAGGTGAGTATAATGATAAAAGTTAATAGTTTTTATTTTGAAATTATAGAAGAATATAGAGAATGTTTTGATGAAACATTATTTGCAAATCGTTACGCAGACATTTTAGATAAATATGATTATATTGTAGGAGATTTTGGATATGATCAATTAAGGTTAAAAGGATTCTATAAAGACTCGAATAAAAAGGCTGAATTAAGTAAGCGCTTTTCGACAATTCAAGATTATTTATTAGAATACTGCAATTTTGGATGTCCGTATTTTATTTTAAGAAAAGTTCCTGAAAGTGAGATTAAATCCCGAATTGAAACAGAGGATGAAAATGCAGAAATACCTTTTGAAGAAAATAAATTACAAGATGTCAAAATCCAACCATCAATTCAAGATACTGAGCATTAAGTTGATGTAGATTTAGAGTTAGTTTCATATTATTAATAAGTTAGGCTACGATATTGAACCGAGATTTAAGGTTTAGTATCGTAGCCTTTTTCTATGATTGAAATATGGTGCCTAATGAAAAAGGCTGATTATCGTAGGTGATTCAGCCTTACATCAAGCAGTTATTATTGAATGATTCATGACATTGTGACATATCATGTGCATTAATTTCATTAGCAATATTGGATAAACTAATTGCTAACAAATTGAAGTGATTTTATGCAAGCAATATTATCTTAAACATGTGTGTTTATCGTGGTAATTATTGTATAACTTGATTGAGGTATTCAGTGATTTCATTGCCTTCATTTTCAGTTACACCTAAAATATAAGCAATATAGCCTTCTTCTTCTAAATCATCTGTACCAATAATGCCAAATTTATTTGTTTGCATGTTTAAAACCATTGTTTTTCCAAAATGGCGATCAGTTTGTATGAGCATTAAATCATAACGACTATATTCTCCGACGAAACCTACAAATTGTACCTGTGATGATTCATCGTCGTCATAGAGGTACATATCTATCATAATAAACACCCTTTCATCATTGAGTTATTAAAGTTTTTTATCATTCGAATCATTTAATGAAATAAAAAGTCTTAATTTACAGTATAACCATAAATGAATTCGACTGCAAAGGTGTGGTATGATGAGAATGATAGGGGTGACATAGATGTATTTTGTTAATAAAGAAAAGTTAGATAAAAAAATAAATTACTTACAACAATTGGTAAATGATTATCCGAAATATAGAGATAATCACTATGCATTTGAAAGAATTTCACAAATGTTGATCGAATCATCGGTAGATATTGGTAATATGATTATTGATGGCTTTATTTTAAGAGATCCAGGCAATTATAAAGATGTCATCGATATTTTAGAGTTAGAAAATGTAATCACTAAAGATACTCAAAGTAATATTAACCAAACTGTAGATGTTAGAAAACAATTCGTTCATTATTATGACGAGCTCGATACTACAAAGTTAAAACCACTTTTTGATAAAACACTTGATTATTATCAACAATTTATCGATGAGGTAATACAATTTTTGAATAATGAAAATGTGCCTATAACAGCATTTGGACAAAAAGGAGAGAAGTAAGTTTTGATGAAACAGTACAAAGCATATCTCATTGATTTGGATGGTACGATGTACAAAGGAAATGAAAAAATTGATGGTGCAGCGCAGTTTATTGAATACTTAAACAAGCATCAAATACCTCATTTATTTGTTACGAATAACTCTACCAAAGAACCTACAGAAGTAGCAGAAAAATTAAAAGCGATGGGAGTTGATGCTACAGCAGATGAAGTCGTGACGTCTGCTCTAGCAACTGCAGAATATATTGCTGATGAACAACCAGGCGCTTCAATCTATATGTTAGGTGGCTCAGGTTTAGAAAAAGCGTTAACGCAACATCATTTGAAAATAAAAGATGATGAGTATGTAGATTACTTAGTTATTGGTTTGGATGAAGCTGTAACTTATGAAAAATTAGCAACTGCTACGCTAGGTGTTCGAAACGGTGCAAAATTTATTTCAACTAATAAAGATGTATCCATACCCAAAGAACGTGGATTCTTACCAGGTAATGGCGCGATTACAAGCGTTGTGTCAGTCTCTACTGGTGTTGAACCAATATTTATTGGTAAACCAGAACCTATTATTATGAATAAAGCCTTGGAAATTTTAGGGTTAGATCGCTCTGAAGTTGCAATGATAGGTGATTTATATGATACAGATATACTTTCTGGAATCAATGTTGATGTTGATACAATACATGTTCAAACAGGTGTATCAACTTTAGATGATGTTAATCAAAAAGCAATACCGCCAACATATAGTTTTAAAGATTTAAATGAAGTAATCAAAGAACTCGAAATTTAGGAGTGATTGAATGCAAAAAATCGTAGTTAGTAGAAAAATTCCACAGAAATTTATTAAGCAATTAGAGGACATCGGTGAAGTAGAAGTTTGGGATGCGTCATTGACCCCTATGCCACGAGAAAAGTTTTTAACTGCTTTAAAAGACGCAACTGCTTGTTTTGTGACATTAAGTGAAATAATGGATGAAGAAGTGATTGAAGCTGCACCAAATCTGAAAGTCATAGCAAACATGGCAGTAGGCTATGATAATATAGATATTGATTTGATGCAAAGTAAGGGTATTGTTGTGACGAATACACCAGGTGTTTTAACTGAAACGACAGCAGAATTAGGATTTACCTTAATGCTTGCAGTAGCAAGACGTGTAGTCGAAGCGGAAACATATGTTCAAAACGGTGAATGGCAGAGTTGGGGGCCGTATTTATTTGCTGGTAAAGATTTATATCAAGCTAACGTTGGTATTTATGGTATGGGGGATATTGGAAAAGCATTCGCGAGACGCCTAAAAGGTTTCAATACGAATATAATGTATCATAATAGAACCAGACATAAAGATGATGAAGAAGCACTTGGTGCATTATACGTTTCATTTGAAACATTATTAAAAGAGAGTGATTTTGTCATTTGTACGGCACCATTAACTGCAGAAACACGTGATAAATTTGACGATAAGGCATTTAAAATGATGAAAAAAGATGCGATTTTTATCAATATCGGTAGAGGTGCTGTTGTCGATGAAGAAGCATTAGTGAAGGCGTTGCAAAATGAAGAAATTAAAGCATGTGGTTTAGATGTTTTAAGAGAGGAACCCATAGATATGCAACATCCATTACTTTCAATGAACAATGCAACGATACTTCCACATATTGGTAGTGCATCGGTTATAACAAGAGACCGAATGATACAACTGTGCGTAGATAATATAAAGCTAGTATTAGACGAAAAAGATCCTAAAACGCCTGTTGTATAAATGATTGAAACGAATTTAAGCTGCTTATTACCTGTTTAGCTCGGGTGATTGGCAGCTTATTTTTTAGGAACATTACATTAAATAGCGTAATTTGAACTTACTTAATAAATCGAGGATGCTCACCGCATTTGATAAAAAGGGTCATTACATTCATGTATATTACTATATATTGGGTTAGAATAGTTAAAATTAATACACAATAAATTCTTTTAAATGAGTTTATTGTGTGTTTTTTGAATTTTAAAATAATACTCTATTTATTTATATACTATCTAACAATTTTGTTATATATATGCACAAATATTTAATTGTAATGATGTAGGAAAAATTGTATAATTAATTAGTGAAAAAGTTGAATAACTTATATACAATAAGGTGTAAAATATAAAAAATAATTTAATGAAGATGATTAATGTTGAATTTATATAAATTTTAGAGGTGAAATATGCACAAAAACGATAAAGAACATACTGCTTTACAAAAATTCAAGCCATGGTTATTGACAGTAATGTACCTAGCTATATTAATTGCATTATATTTAATTTATGGTACAGGTGATACACACAATAACTTTATTTACAATGAATTTTAATTAAGGAGACTATCATGAAAGACATCATTCAAACTTTAATAGGACATGGAGAAAACTGTCCAAATCAAGTTGCAGTTAAACATAATGACGAAATTTTGACCTATGAAGCACTAAATCGGTTAGCCAACCAACTTGCAATGATATTAAAAGATGCTAAAACACCATTGATTTTATACGGGCATATGTCCCCGTATATGATTGTAGGAATGGTAGGTAGTATGAAGGCAGGTTGTGGTTATGTTCCCCTAGATACTTCTATCCCTCAAGATCGTATGCTATCAATTATAAATAAAATAGAGCCACAATTTATATTTAATACTACTGATGAACAAATAGAAATAGAGCATGTTTCTTTTATTTCAAAAGATTCATTATCAAGTGTAAAACAAGATGACACCACAGTAAGTAATATAAAAGATTCTGATATTGCTTATACTATTTTTACATCAGGTTCTACTGGAGCACCAAAAGGTGTACAAATCAGTTATGAAAGTCTCAATCTTTTTACAAATTGGATGTTAGAACTCAATCAAGTTGGTTCAAATCAACAATGGCTCAATCAAGCGCCTTTTTCATTTGATTTATCTGTCATGTCCATATACCCGTGTTTAATGACTGCTGGAACCTTAAACTTAGTAGATAAAGTAATGATAAATAAACCAAAATTATTAAATCAAATGTTAGAAGAAGCAAAAATAAATGTATGGGTATCTACGCCTTCATTTATGGAAATGTGTCTTATGCTACCACGCTTAACGGAAACATATTATAGTAATTTGAAAGAATTTTTCTTTTGTGGTGAGATTTTGGCACATAAAACAGCAGAACTATTGCTTCAACGGTTCCCATCTGCATACATTTACAATACATATGGCCCTACAGAAGCTACGGTAGCAGTCACAAGTATATTAGTTACAGATGAAGTTTTAAATCAATATAATCCATTACCAGTAGGTATACCTCAACCGGGAACGAAGTTATCGTTAACCGACGAAGGTGAACTTATCATTTCAGGTAAATGCGTAAGTGAAGGGTATGTCAAAGATGACATACGTTCAAAAAAAGTATTTACCAAATTGGATGGTGAGAAATCTTATTATACTGGTGACAAAGCACAATTGATTGATAACCAATGGTTTATTAATGGAAGAATAGATTATCAAATTAAATTAAACGGCTATCGTATGGAATTAGAAGAAATAGAGTTTCAATTGCGAAAGTTAGCAAAAATCAGAGATGCAGTTGTTGTACCAACTTATAAAAATAACAAAGTCATTCATTTAAATGCTGCAGTTATTTTAAGTGATTGCGAAACCCACGAAGACGTTCAAACTTTGACTCATGAAATAAAAACGGAATTAAAACATGTATTGCCCGAATATATGATTCCTAAAAAGTTAATATATATGAAGAAATTACCGCTTACGATGAATGGAAAATTAGATCGTAAAAAGATTGCTGAGGCTATAGAGAAATGATTCCATACGGCGATTTTACATTCTTTCTTATAGCATTTGTTATTTTGTTACCAGTTATTATATTAGGATTTATGGGTAAGCAGAGCAAAATTTATAATGGTTTGAGTACAGCAGTCATGATTATATTAATATTTTCATCGAATAAGCATCATCTATTTGGACAAGCTTTTTTGAGTTTAGAACTGATAAATTTTATCCTTTATTTAATTTGGCAAGTGTTGATTATCATATATTACTGGAATTCTCGTGCTAAAAATAATACAACAGCAAAATTTTTATCGGTTATTTTTCTCTCTGTTTTGCCGCTTATTGTTGTGAAAGTTATGCAAAGTTCGTGGTTTGGAATGGCACAGTTAAAACTACATGAGAGTAAAGTCATAGAATTCATCGGATTTTTAGGCATTTCGTATGTTACTTTTAAAAGTGTTCAACTATTAATGGAAATTAGAGATGGCTCAATCAAAGAGATTAAATTTTGGAAAGTCTTACAGTTTATATCGTTTTTTCCAACCATTTCCTCAGGACCAATTGATCGTTACAAACGTTTTGTGAAAGATGACAATAAAATTCTGAGTGGAAGTGACTATAATGGTTTATTTGTCAAAGCAATACATTACATTATGCTTGGATTTTTATACAAATATATTATTGCTTATTTGATACAAACATTTGCAATTAATCCATTAATGCTCGATTTTTCTGGTGTTATCACAAAATGGTTATATATGTACGCATACAGTTTATATTTATTTTTTGACTTTGCCGGATATTCACTTTTTGCTATTGCGTTTAGCTATATTTATGGTATTCAAACGCCACAAAACTTTAACCAGCCATTTAAAGCTAAAAATATTAAAGATTTTTGGAATAGATGGCATATGTCACTATCATTTTGGTTTAGAGATTGTATTTATATGCGGTCATTATTTTTTATGTCAAAGAAAAAATTACTAAAAAGTCAATTTGCAATGTCGAATATAGCCTTTTTCTTAAACTTTTTAATAATGGGCATATGGCATGGTATAGAACTTTATTACATTTTGTATGGGTTGTATCATGCAGCATTATTTATTGGATATGGCTATTATGAAAAATGGAGAAAAAAACATCTTCCACGTTGGCAGAACCAGTTTACAACTGCTTTGAGTATTGTTGTAACATTTCATTTTGTAACATTTGGTTTTCTGATTTTTTCAGGAAAACTGTTTTAAAATTAGGAGGAATAATAATGGAATTTAAAGAACAAGTATTAGATTTATTAGTTGAAGTAACTGAAAATAATATCGTGAAAGAAAATCCTGACATTGAATTATTTGAAGAAGGTATTATAGATTCATTTCAAACGGTCGGTTTATTATTAGAAATTCAAAACAAATTAGATATTGAGGTTTCAATTATGGATTTTGACAGAGATGAATGGGCAACACCAAATAAGATTGCAGCGGTATTAGAAGAATTAAGATGAAATTAAAACATTTTATACCAATTATCATCAGTTTATGTTTATTTGGGATTTTCTTAATATTACCTTCTAGTTGGTTTAGTGGATTAATCACTCAGAAAACGTTAGATAATCAACGTACTTCACTCTCAGATCAAGTGTTAAAAGGTACGTTAATCCAAGAGCAGATGTTTAAGTCGAATCATTTTTATCCAATTTACGGTTCTAGTGAACTTGGGAAAGATGACCCGTTTAATCCATCTATATTGTTGCGCGATAAAAATATGCATGCTAAGCAACCATTTCTAATTGGCACAGGTGGTTCTACAGATTTAATTAATGCTGTGGAATTAGCCTCACAATATGATCATTTAAAAGGAAAGAAAATGTCACTTATTATATCGCCGCAATGGTTTACAAACCATGGATTAACTAATAAAAATTTTGATGCTCGTATGTCTAAAGCACAGTTGAACCGCTTATTTAAGCAAAAGCATTTAAGCCCAGAACTTAAACAGCGCTATGCCAAACGTTTATTAAGATTTAAAAATGTAGAAAATCGAAACTATTTAGAAAAAGTAGCTAAAGGTAAAATTAATGACAATGACCAATATGTATCATCATTTAAAATGAATCAATTTGAAAAAATTGAAGCAATAAAGTCGAATTTACCTCTTGCAAATACTGAGTTAGCAGACATTACACCGGTAACTGCACAAGATGACAGTTGGGGGATGCTTCGCAATAAAGCTGAATACTATGGTGCTAAACATTCACAATCAAATATATTTAAAATTAGAGATGAGTATTGGCAATTAATAAAAAAGCATAAGCGTAAAGTGAACAGAGATTATGAATTTAATAGTAATTCTCCAGAATTTAAAGATTTGGAGTTATTGGTAGATACTATGCGAGAGGCTGGTGCTGATATTGAATATATTAGTCTTCCATCAAATGGAAAATGGTACGATCACATAGGTGTAAATAAAGAAAAACGTCAAAAAGTATATAATAAAATTAAGAACACAGTTATTAGTCGTGGCGGGAAAATTTACGACATGACAGATAAAGATTATGAACCTTATGTTATCAGTGATGCCGTCCATATAGGATGGAAAGGTTGGGTTTATATTAGTGAGCACATTGCTCAGCACATGCGCAAATAACTACTTTCAAATTAAGGATGAATGATTTGAATGATGATTAAAATGTTGACTAGGATAGGAAATCGCAACTATGGATTTTCTATCGTGTTTACTGATTTTATTTATCGGTTCTGCCTTTGATTAAAAATGAACAGCGTGCTGATTACGTCAGGAATGACTTGTATAAATTTAAGCAATAAAGTCAAATCACTTCGCTATCATACAATTTTCAATTTTATTTCTGGTTTTAATATAAAATGCACTTTCATGTTTAAATGAAAGTGCATTTTGTTATAAATCAGCTATTTGATGAAAGATTCATAAACGAAGAATTCTATAAAATTTGACGTTTTTGTTGTTTAATTTATTTATAAGTTGATCAACTAGAATACTTGCTCTACTTCTACTACTCCAGGTACTTCTTCATGTAAAGCACGTTCGATGCCTGCTTTTAATGTGATTGTTGAACTTGGGCATGTACCACATGCACCGTGCAATTGAAGTTTAACAATGCCATCTTCTACATCTACTAGCGAACAGTCGCCGCCATCACGTAGTAAGAATGGACGTAGTTTTTCAATTACTTCTGCTACTTGATCAAACATTGTTACGTTTTCAGTTGGCATGGAAATGCCTCCTTTCAAGTATATTATTTCATTTTCTGTCTATCTTTTTATTATAATAGATATATAAAGAAAAATCTATCAATCGAGACAAAAGGGGATAAGTAAAATGAATAAAGTAAGTGTAGTCGTTTATGGTGCAGATGTTGTTTGTGCAAGCTGTGTTAATGCGCCAACAGCGCGTAATACTTTTGATTGGTTGCAACCATTGCTCAAAAGAAAGTATCCAGATATCCAATTTGAGTTTACGTATATTGATATAGAAAAGGATACTGAAAATTTAACTGATCATGATCAACAATATATTGAGCGTATTCAAGATGATGAATTGTTCTATCCGCTTGTAACGATGAATGATGAATACGTTTCAGATGGGTATGTACAATTGAGAGATATCACTCAATTTATGGATGCGCATTAATTTAATTATTTTAAAAAAAGACACGTACCTATACTTTTTACGCATGTTAATAAAGTATAGGAAGACGTGTCTTTATAATTACTGATTAAAATTTATCCATTGTGATATTTGTATAACCATAGCACACCAGATTTTAAGATTGAAGCTAAACGCCCCGTAACGGTTCTATCCATGATGTAAGCAAACCCTTTTTTATCACCAAGGGAACCTAAGAAGCCTTGAACTTTGAGTTCTGGCATTTTTTCTGGTAGAGGTTTACCTTGCCATTGTAATTTCATAACATCAGCAATCTGGTCTCCCTGAACTTCAGCAAGTTGTGCACTAGGTGCATGAGGTAAATCTGCACAATCGCCAACTACGTATACATTTTTATAGGTTGGGACTTGATGGTATTGGTTTAGGATGACACGGCCATCTCTGCTAATATCAATTGGTAAATTTCTAACAATTTCCACAGGTTGAATGCCAGCAGTCCATACGATTAAATCCAATGGTTCAGGTACATCGTTATTGAAAATTTTACCAGGTTCCACACGATTAATATCAGAATTTGGAACTACCGTTACATCGTTCTTTTTAAACCAATTTTCTATATAACGACTTAGCTTTTCTGGAAAACGACGTAAAATACGTTCTCCTCGATCATATAAGTATATTTGCAAATCTTTACGGCTTTCGCGAAGTTCGCTCGCTAATTCGATGCCACTTAAACCCGCACCTACAATACCCACTTTTGCTCCATTTGGTAATTCACTGATATGATGAAATGTTTCCCGTGAACTTGATAACGTTTGGATACTGTGTGTGTATTCTGCTGCTCCTGGGACATTATGATATTTGTCCTCGCAACCAAGTCCAATGACTAATTCGTCATAATCTACTTTTGTGTTGCCAACTGAAATAATTTGATCTTCTAAATTAATATCATTGATTTCTCCGTACACAATATTAATACGTTCTGAATCGGGAAAATTCATACGAATATCTTTGTCTGATTTAGTACCAGCAGCTAATTCATAGAATTCTGGTTTTAAACCATGATAAGGCATACGATCAATTAATGTAATAGAATAATTTTCAGGAAGTGCCGATGGTAAAATATGAGACATAATGCGCATATTTCCATATCCGCCACCCAATAGTACTAAATTTTTCATTTATGATACCCCTTTAGTAAAAATATATTGAGCAATTTGATAAAAATACAGTTTATTTTTGTTAATAAATAATATTTTTATCTCTTGTCGTCAATGTAAGTCAATAAATACAATTTGGTTAAATCATATTCGTCTTCATTGAACGAAATACCAATTTCATAATAAGCTTACTTAGATATATTATATGCTTTTTTATATACTTCTACAAATAAACGTGATGAATTGTAATTTGTAAACATAAATCTTAAAAAATACAATATGATTATAACAATATAAAAAATTAGTGTGAATGGCATTTTATACGAAAACGTGTTTTGTTTTAATTGAATTGTTACAAAAACAACAAAATGAATGATTAATTCATATAAGCTAGTAAGTGGTCAAAAGTGATGTGATTTTGTTATAATTACTAAACTGATAATTAATTGAGAGGGTGTAATATGAATCCAATAGTTGAGTTCTGCATTTCGAATTTAGCGAAAGGTGGAGATTATGTATATAATCAACTTGAAAATGATCCAGGTGTAGACGTTTTAGAATATGGATGTCTGCAAAATTGTGGCATTTGCTCAAGTGGCTTGTATGCATTAGTAAACGGTGATATTGTTGAAGGAGAATCACCAGACGACTTATTACAAAATATTTATTCACATATAGAAGAAACATGGATTTTTTAGGGAGGTAATTTCAATGGCAGTAGTTGAACTAACAGAAGCGGCAGCATACGAAGTTAAAGATATGATGGAACAGAATGATATGCCAGATGGCTTTTTGAAAATCAAAGTTAATGGTGGCGGTTGCACAGGATTAACGTATGGTATGTCTGCAGAAGCTGAACCTAGTGAAAATGATGAAATATTTGAATTTCACGGTGTCAAAGTGCTAGTTGATAAATATGATATACCAGTATTGGAAGGTACAAAAATTGATTTCAAACAATCGTTAATGGGCGGTGGCTTCCAAATAGACAATCCAAATGCAATTGCATCTTGTGGTTGTGGAAGTTCATTCAGAACTGCAAAAGTTTCTGGTTCCCCAGAAGATTGTTAAAAATTATAAACCGAGTGTTTAAGGACTATAGTTCGACTAAATGTGGTTAGAACTATAGTCTTTTATCTGTTTATGTGAAAAAATAAACAATATATGCGTTTCGGCTTGAAAATAAACTATAAAAACTATAAAATTAGTGTTGGATGAAAAATGTCTTTTTTGTGAATTTCTATGTAAATCAGTAAATTATAAAAAGACGATCGCAACAAAAAAATTATGAAAGCTTAGGTGAATGAAATGGCTCAAGAACGTAAAAAAGTTTTAGTTTTAGGCGCTGGTTACGCTGGGTTACAAACTATTACCAAATTACAAAAGCAACTTTCAGCTGATGAAGCTGAAATTACATTAATCAATAAGAATGATTATCACTATGAAGCAACTTGGTTACATGAAGCTTCAGCTGGAACAATTAGTTATGAAGATGTTTTATATCCAGTTGAAAGCGTAATCAATAAGAATAAAGTAAACTTCATTAAAGCAGAAGTTACAAAAATTGATCGCAATGCTAAAAAAGTAGAAACTGATGCAGGAATCTTTGATTTTGATATTTTAGTTGTTGCTTTAGGTTTCGAAAGTGAAACATTTGGTATTAAAGGTATGAAAGATCATGCTTTCCAAATCGAAAATATTTTAACTGCACGTAAATTAGCGCGCCATATTGAAGATAAATTTGCTAACTACGCTGCTTCTAAAAATAAAGATGATAAAGATTTAGCTATTATCGTTGGTGGTGCAGGTTTTACAGGTGTTGAATTCTTAGGTGAATTAACTGACCGTATCCCTGAGTTATGTAACAAATATGGTGTAGATCAAACAAAAGTTAAAATTACTTGTGTAGAAGCTGCTCCAAAAATGTTACCTCAATTCTCTGATGAATTAGTAAACCATGCAGTTAGTTATTTAGAAAGTAAAGGTGTTGAATTTAAAATTGCTACACCGATTGTTGCTGCAAATGAAAAAGGTTTCGTAGTTAAAGTTAATGATGAAGAACAACAATTAGAAGCAAATACAGTTGTATGGGCAGCAGGTGTTCGTGGTAGTAAGTTAATGGAAGAATCATTCGAAGGCGTTAAACGCGGCCGTATCGTTACAAATCAAGATTTAACAATCGATGGTTATAATGATATTTTTGTAATAGGTGATTGTTCTGCATTTATTCCAGCTGGTGAAGAACGCCCATTACCTACAACAGCACAAATTGCAATGCAAGAAGGCGAGCACACTGCTAAGAACATTAAAAATATTTTAGAAGGTCAACCTACTCAAGAGTTTGAATATGTTGATCGTGGTACAGTATGTTCTTTAGGTGCTAACGATGGCGTTGGTGTTGTTTATGGTAAAGATATCCAAGGTAAAAAAGCTGCATTTATGAAAAAAGTAATCGATACACGTGCAGTATTCAAACTTGGTGGTATTGGTTTAGCATTTAAAAAAGGTAAATTTTAATAACTGATAACCAATAGATAAGTATCTATTGACCATAAATATTGAGGCTGAGACATAAATTGTCTCAGCCTCAAATTTTATATATAGTATGATATAATCTATCATTTTTTATAATAATCCGACATTAAAATGATACAATGTGACAGAATAAATTGAAATGAGGGATGTTTGATGAAAACAGTTATAAATAACACTTCTAAGATTGAACAAGAAACAATTATTGTTGGTGTGCCTGAACATTTAAATCAATTAGAGTCGATACGAATTGCTGGAAATGACATAAAAGACTTATTATCCCCTTTAAAAGAACATCATATTTTCAGCACCAATGTTGGAGCGATTTCGAGTACATTTTTTAAAGTAGATGAGAAGGCACATAAACTGATTACTGTGGGCTTAGGAAATACTAAAACATTAGGATATAATGATTATTTAAAAATCTTCGGAAATTTATTTCAAACTTTAAATAGCAAAAGGATAACTAAAGCATCATTGTTGTTTAACACGTTTAAATCTCAAAAAGTAGAAACGGAATTAATAGCAGAAATTCTTGGTAAACAAAGTAAACAATCTATCTATCATTTTGATGGTTATAAAACTAATAAATCAGCGCCTTATCAATTAACAATAGAGATTCACACAGAAGAAAATCACATTGTCGAGTTTATTGAACGAGGAGAGGCTATTGCAACTGCTGTTAATTTAGCACGTGATTATAGTAATATACCACCTAACATATTGACACCAGCTTATTATGCAGAACTGATACAAAAACAATTTAATGACACTAGCGTATCAGTTGATATCAAAGATAATAAAACTTTACAAAAAGAAGGTTTTGGGTTAATTCATGCAGTTGGTAAAGGTTCTAAAAATGGCCCACGCGTAATAACGTTGACTTATAATGGTGGAAAACCAGGAGAAAATCCTATTGCACTCGTAGGTAAAGGCATTACGTATGATTCAGGTGGCTATTCAATCAAATCAAAAACAGGTATGCAGACCATGAAATTTGATATGTGTGGCTCAGCAAATGTAATAGGAATGATCGAAGCTGCTCGTCAATTAGCACTGCCACTAAATATTGTTGGAATTATTGCCGCTGCTGAAAATATGGTGAATGACGAAGCAATGAAACCAGATGATGTTTACACAGCACTTAGCGGAGAATCAGTAGAGGTATTAAATACTGATGCAGAGGGGCGCCTTGTTTTAGGTGACGCTGTATTTTATGCAAATCAATTTCAGCCAAGTATAATATTAGATTTTGCAACGTTAACTGGCGCTGCTGTAGCTGCGTTAGGTGAAGATAAAGCTGCTGTTTTTAATCAAAATGCTGACACTACGTTAAAATCTATTCTACAACAAGCACAAATGATGGATGAAAAAGTCTTTGAATTACCGATTACTGACACAGAAAAAGCACTGATAAGAAAAAGTGAAGTGGCTGATTTAGTTAACCATACCAATGGTCAAGGTAAAGCATTGTTTGCGGCAACATTTATCAATCATTTTGCAGGTAATACACCACACTTACATTTTGATATCGCAGGGCCTGCTACTTCGAATAAATCAAGTTATAAAGGGCCTGTGGGACCTACAGGTTATCTAATATCAACAATCGTACAATGGTTACGCGTACTTTAGGTGTAACAATATTATCATTAAAAACAAAAACTTCAAGTTAATTTTAGTAAATTAACTTGAAGTTTTTTTAACCTTATATCACAAGGTTGGCAGGTTAATGATTCATATTTTATCTAAATATCAAGATAGGATTGACAATTTGATAAGCAATTGTTATTATAAATCTCGTGATACTTTAGTTCGATAACGTAATAAAGGAGTTGTGCTTTTGTGATAAATGCAGTTGTTATAGCAGTGGTACTGATGATTGTACTCTGTTTATGTAGATTAAATGTTGTTATAAGCTTATTTATCAGTGCACTAGTTGGTGGCTTAATCGCAGGTATGAGCGTCACAGACATTGTATCTGTATTTGGTAAAAATATTGTTGATGGCGCAGAAGTGGCATTGAGCTATGCTTTACTAGGCGGGTTTGCTGCGTTGATTTCTTATAGTGGTATTACTGACTATTTAGTAAATAAAATTATCAATGCTATTCACGCGGAAAACAGTAAAATGTCACGTATTAAAGTTAAAGTGATTATTATCGGTGCACTCTTAATTATGAGTGTAATGAGCCAAAACTTAATACCTGTACATATTGCATTTATCCCAATTGTGATACCACCATTAATAAGTTTGTTCAATGAACTTAATATAGATAGAAGACAAATTGCAATTATCATTGGCTTTGGTTTATGTTGGCCATACGTATTATTGCCATATGGTTTCGGTCAGATTTTCCATCAAATTATTCAAAGCGGATTTTCTAAAGCAGATCATCCAATTGAAATGGGCATGATTTGGAAAGCGATGCTGATTCCTTCATTAGGCTATATTGTTGGCTTAATTGCAGGTATTTATTATTATAGAAAACCTAGAAAATATTCTGAACATAAAGATATTAAAGATATGAGTGAAATTGAAATTAGACCATATGTCCTCATAGTAACCATTATTTCTATTATTGCTACGTTTTTAGTACAAATGTTCACTGATTCTATGATATTTGGGGCTTTAGCTGGTGTGCTTGTATTCTTCATCTCACGTGCATACAAGTGGACTGAGTTAGACCAAAAATTTGTAGATGGTATTAAAATTATGTCATTTATAGGTGTCGTAATCTTATCAGCAAATGGATTTGCAGGTGTAATGAATGAAACAGGAGATATCGGTAATTTAGTAAGTGGGCTTAGCGATGTTATTGGTGAGAATAAATTATTTAGTATTATTGTCATGTACATTATTGGTTTGGTCGTAACATTAGGTATCGGTTCATCATTTGCTACAATACCTATTATTGCAACGTTATTTGTGCCATTAGGTGAATCTTTAGGATTAAGTACTATGGCATTGATTGCGTTGATAGGAACAGCAAGTGCATTAGGTGATTCAGGATCACCTGCAAGTGATTCAACATTAGGACCTACGGCAGGTTTAGATGTTGATGGTCAACATGATCACATTCGTGATACATGTATTCCAAACTTTGTTTTCTATAACATTCCTCTAATTATTTTTGGAACAATAGCGGCTATGATATTATAAATCTAAGAATAAAAAAAGAGGTGTCTTAAATGGCAAATATGCTTGATGCTTTAAAGATAAAGGTAGAGCGACAAGAACATGGACTTATGGTTATGTCCATGCCAGTAACAGATGAAGTAAAACAACCATTTGGCTTTTTACATGGTGGGGCGAGTTTAGCGCTCGGAGAAACAGCATGCTCTATGGGGGCTGCTGAAATCATTGACACAGAGCATTACATTCCCCTAGGTTTAGAAATGAATGCGAATCATATAGGTTCGACAACCGAAGGGACAATATTTGCGACTGCTACAATCATACATGAAGGTAGTACGACTCAAGTTTGGAACATAGATATCAGAGACCAAAATGATAGATTGATTTGTGTAATGAGAGGAACCGTTGCTATTAAACCACGTAAACGGCAATGAGCAATTAAAGTATTAGATTAGTGATTTTTATTTTAATGATTAACATGTATTCAAGATAATTATTATTACATGTAAACTATATATAAGCTTGGGATAAAAACCTAGAAAAATAGCACGCAGATGATTTAATTAATGCATCTGCGTGCTTCTTTGTTATTCAATATTTCGTATGGTTGTCTCGCTTTCTTAGGAAACAGCTTCAGATTGTCTTGTTTCCTCAATCGACACGCCAAAATACAATGTATTCATATGTCATTTCACATTAAAATACTTTAAAAACAAAGTCTTATATTAACCAAAATGATGTTAATAATTATTCTACATGCATACACCAATCTGTATACACTGGTCGTAAAATAGAAAAATGCTTAATAATCGTATCTGAATGATGTAGCTCTCACAAAATCAAACACCTTTTTATAAAACAATGAATCGTTTTAAAGTAAATCTTAAAGTAGATGTCTTATTAGTATCTATATTTCTTGGTATTAATGGTATTTAATATGAGCAAAGTAGCAACTCAATGAGTTAATTATTATTTCAATTGAAATTGGCTTTTTCACTTGTCCAAGCACTTTATGTCCCAGTTCCTTTTAAATATGTTTATTTGTTGTTAAATATATCTTATGTTCAATACGTTTTTTTTGATAATGCAGCAGTTGCAATTTTTGCTGCTGCTTCACGGCCACCCATGATGTTGCGAGCAAAGGGACCGAGTTCTAAATCTGCTAGACCACCTGTGACGAATAAATTCGGTAACCATTCTAAATGAGATGAAATAGAAGGCAATCCCGCATCTGACACAGGTGCATTAAAATTTTTAACGAGCTGCTTGATAATTGGTTGTTGCATAAGTGTATCTTCGAAACCTGTGGCTAATACTACGCTATCATAGAACATACAATATTGTTCTGTACAAATATGATGATGATGTATATCTTTTAATTCATTGATATGCATTATTAATTTACCTTGCTTCATGTGTTTTTTGAGCCTCAATGCTAATTCTTTAGGCATAGAACCTTTATGGCGCTCTTTTTGAATGATTTTCAGTTTGGTTTTTGAGTCAGTTAATGCACTAAAGTTTGACATTTTTTTGGGACCTAACCAACCTGGATCTGCGTCGAAGTCATGTACGTCAATGACTTTATTTGTCCAAAGATGAATGACTGATTGCGGTTGATGTTGTAGTAATTTTAAAGTGACATGTGCTGCAGAAATCCCACTTCCGACGACATGAGAAGTTTGTTTATGTAAATTTAATCGTGAATCAAAAATATGATATACATCTGGTGTATGTTTAAAGTTATGTGGAATATAGGGTACGTGATTACAACCTGTTGCAATCACCAAGTAATCTGATGTAACCCAATTGTGTGTGATAATTGTACATGCCATTGTTTTTGGTTGAAGCTGATTTTATTAGCAAAACCGACAATATGGTTCTTGTTCAAATTGAATTTATGTAATAGATGGTGAATATGGTCTATAAATAACGCTCGATTTGGTCTTTTATACGGTCCATAACTGGCATTAATATATTGATGACATTTAGCAAATTGATTTAAATGAAAGGGATTAGGATGTATATGGTGGACACACGGCGAACGTAAATAAGGCATTTGAATGCGTTGAGTATAATCCTCGAATTGCTCGCATAAACTTTGATGTGGATCAATAATTGTTAGTTCGTGGTCTTTGATACCTATGGATTTTAATTTTATTGCAATTGTAACTGCTTGGATACCGCCACCGATTATGGTCCAAGTAGACATATTTTCAGCTCCTTTTAAAACGTAATAATTACGATTTAATATATCATCACACACCGAATTTAGCAATCATTAATTTTATAAAATAAAAAACGCATCCCAGTTAATTGGAATGCGTAAGTTAATGACTTTACAATTTTGTATCTTTTAGGTCTTTTTGTATATCATCACGTTTTGTTCTTTTGGAAGCGGGTGTTCTCAAATTATATGCGGATTTAATAATAAGGTGACTTGCTAGTGGACCTGTTATCAGAATAAATAATATTCCAATAAGTAATTGCATATTTACGTAACCTTCACGCCCGATGAAATATAAGAAAACACCACTTATAAGTAACATTGCTCCCAATGTAGCGGCTTTACCAGCAGCATGTGCGCGCGCATATACGTCATCTAAACGCAAGAGGCCAATCGCAGCTAGTGCACTTATGAGTGAGCCGAGGATAACTAAGATAAGTGCTATGCTAATGATGATCGTTGTTATCATGTTCAATCACCTTACCTTTATCCATATATTTTGCAAACACTGCGGTTCCTAAAAATGCTAAAATACCAATTAACAAAATAGCAACCATCATATATTTAGTACCTAAGAAAATACTAAATAGTGCTACAATCGCCATTAGTTGGATACCCATTGCGTCGAGTGCCACAACCCTATCCGCAAGAGAAGGGCCGATAATGACACGAACAAGCATACCAAACATTGACAATGTTACGATAACTAATGCCACGATTAATATTACGTTGTAGTTCATTAATATTCGCCTACCTCTCTTACCACTTTTTCAAGTGATGATTTAATACTTTCTATTTCTTCTTCCTTAGTACTAAAATCAATACTGTGAATGTATATTTTTGTGCGATCATCACTAATGCCTAGAACAATTGTGCCTGGTGTCAGGGTAATCAAATTTGATAACAACACAATTTGCCAATCTTTTTTTAAATCGGTCGGATAAGTAAAAAAGGCGGGTTCGTTGTTGATTTTAGGCTTAGTTACAATTCTAATAACATCAATATTTGCTTTAATCAATTCTACTAAAAACACGATAAATAATTTAATGATTTTATAAATAGTAATAATATAAAATCTACCGGGTAAGATACCGCGCATTAGGAATACTAATAAAAGACCAAAGATATAACCTAAAAGGAAATTATTAAATGTATAACTGCCGGTAACGAATAGCCAAAACACAGATAAAATTAAATTTACTAATATTTGAATTGCCATACTATTTACCCCCCAATACGCTGTCTATATATACACTAGGATTATAGAATGTTTCAGCAGCATCTTTTATGATTGGTTGTAAAAAGTCAGCGGATAGGCCAAATATTACTGATATGGCAACTGCAATAATAGCTACTGTTAAGATACCTTTGTACTGCAGTTTAGGATTGACTTCATAACCTTCAGATTCACCGAAGAATCCTTTTAAGAAAATACGAATAACAGAGTAAAGTACGACTAAACTAGATAGTAATATGATTATACCGCTTAAATAAAATCCTTTTTCGAAAGTAGCTTGAACGATATAGTATTTACCATAAAAACCACTTAACGGCGGAATACCAGCTAAACTTAAAGCAGCGATAAAGAAAGACCAACCTAATACAGGATAATGTTTGATTAAGCCACCATATTTGCGTAAATCGTGTGTTTTGGTGATTTTATACATCACACC
The DNA here is from genome assembly GCF_016743055.1 of Staphylococcus sp. 11-B-312. Taxonomy (NCBI): domain Bacteria; kingdom Bacillati; phylum Bacillota; class Bacilli; order Caryophanales; family Staphylococcaceae; genus Staphylococcus; species Staphylococcus sp. 11-B-312. Next base: position 2,018,665 of record NZ_CP068241.1, on the reverse strand, counting down.
AATTAAGAAAAATAGTGCAGCTTTTATCAACATATCGTGTAAAGTATAATAAATTGCGCCGATCATGCCAGCCTGATTCATCATTGCTACGCCTACTAAAATGACACCAACAGCAATCATAATATTATAAATGATAATTTTTTTAGTATCAAAGTAGCTTACTGCACCCACACAACCAAAAATAATTGTAAGTAAGGCTAAGAATAGAATGGTGTACAGCGAAAAATTAGAGGAATCGCCAAAGAAAAGGCTTGCTGTTCTAGCTATTGCGTAAACCCCAACTTTTGTTAATAATGCACCAAAGAAAGCGATAATTGCTATAGGTGGCGCATAATAAGCTCCTGGTAGCCAGATATACATTGGAAACACACCAGCTTTTGTAGCAAAAACAAAGATGAACATAATAAATATAATACTGATAATTCCTTTGTCTTGTGTTGATAGTTGGCTTAATTTTTCACTGATATCTGCTAAATTCAATGTACCGACGACAGAATAAAGCATTGCAACGGCTATAACAAAGAAAGCAGAAGATGTCACATTCACAAGCACATATTTTATCGTTTCACTCAATTGAACTTGTGTGCCACCAATAACTAATAAAATATAAGATGCCATTAAAAATACTTCAAAGAATACGAAAAGGTTGAAAATATCACCAGTTATAAATGAGCCTATAACACCTGTGAGCATAAACATTATGGCAAAATAATAATAATATGTTTCACGTTCGATACCTACTGATTGATATGAATATAAGATAATCAACATTGTTACAATTAAACTTGTAATCACAAGTAAGATACTAAAAATATCTGTAACAAAAATAATACTATAAGGTGCATCCCATGAACCAAGCTCGAGTTTTATAGGTCCATCTCTGAGAACATTCTTTAGATTTATAAAAGCAAAAATTAATGTAACTGCAGTACCTGTTAGTGCAACGTAGCGTTTAATTTTAGGGCGTTTACCAATAAAAATTAATGCAATAATTGTTAACATTGGTATGACAAGTAATGAAATAATAAGATTACTCTCTATCATTATCTAGCACCCCTTTCATGCTTTCTACGTTGTCTGTACCTAGTTCTTTATAGCTTCTAAAAGCCAATACTAAGAAAAAGGCTGTTACTGAAAATGAAATTACAATTGCTGTTAATATGAGTGCTTGTGGAATTGGATCCACATATGAAGTAAACCCTTTTTCATAAATAGGGACTTCACCTTTTTTAAGACCACCCATCGTTATTAAAAATAAATTAGCTGTATGTGTTTGTAATGTAGTCCCAATAATGATGCGTATCAAACTTTTAGAAAGAATGAGATAGACGCTCATTGCAGTGAGAATACCACAAACAAAAATCATCACTATTTCCATTACTCATTCTCTCCAATCGCTAATATTATAGTCATTATTGTGCCAACAACCGCACATAAAACACCTAAATCAAAAAATGTGGCAGTGTGCATTTCTATAGGTTTTAAAATACCTAATGGAATTTCAAAAGGTGTATGCGTAAAGAAGTTTTTATTGTATAGCCAACTCGCCATCGGTGTAGCTAAACAAAAGAACAACCCGATACCAATGAGTTTTTTGAAGTCCCATGGGTATATTTTACGCATCGTTTTAATATCATAAGCAACAGCTACAATCACAAGTGAACTTGATAGTAGTAAGCCACCGACGAAACCGCCACCAGGTGTATAATGTCCTGTTAGAAATAGGTGTAAACCAAACATAACGATTAAGAAGAAAATCACAATGGCAGAGTATTGGAATATTAAATTATTTTTCTGTCTTTTCAATGTGAGTTCCTCCTTCATCATTTGGTTTATTTTTATAACGAAGTTTAATCATTGTGTAAACACCTAATCCAGCAATACCTAATACTGAAGATTCGAATAAAGTATCCGTACCACGGAAATCAACTAGGATAACGTTGACCATGTTTGTACCATGAGCTAAATCATATACATGCGCTTTATAAAATTCTCCAATTGAGCCAAAGTGTCTATTTCCGTATGTGATTAAACCTAATACTGTTACAACAGTACCAGCACCGATGGCAATCAAAATATTCAGCCACTTATATGAAGTGGACTCGTTATGTCGATTTAGATTTGGTAAGTGATAGAAACATAATAAGAACAATGCAGTAGAAATAGATTCTACAACAAATTGCGTCAGCGCTAAGTCTGGCGCACCAAAGAAAATAAAGAAGATTGCTACTGCATAACCTACTGCACTTGCCATGATAATACTGAATAGTCGAGAGCGAGCAAAAATAATCATTGAAGCTGCCGTAATAATAATGACTACGATGATCAATTCGAATGGTCTGATTTCACTAACATCTTTAAAGTTAACACTGAATGGTGTTACTAATAACGTCACAAGTGTAATTACGATTAAAGACGCAAAAATGATTAATAAGTTATTACGTGTAAATCCAGTAACATAAGTGTTGGTAAATTGACTAGAATAGCCTGGGAATACCGTTCCAACTTTATCATACCAATAATTGATTGTTAGTTTTGTAGGTTGTGCTTTTAATAAACTAATCCAATAACCAAAGCTAAATATTAACAATATACCAGCTACATAAATGCCCAATGTGGAGAAAAAGGCTGGTGTAAATCCATGGAACATATGAAACTCAGCTGTTGCATTTGTATTATTACTGATTGCGTTGACAGCTGGTTCAATAATCGTACCTGTCAATATTGAAGGGAAGAACCCAAAAACAATGACGAGTAGTGCTAAAATACCTGGAGAGATTAGCATTAATTTTGAAACTTCATGAGCTGATTTTGGTAAATTATCTGGTTTATAACTACCTAAGAATATTTGACCAATAAATCTAACTGCATAAACAAAAGTGAATACGCTGCCCAAAATTGCTACGATAGGTATGAGTATGCCAATACTATTTAAACTGAAGATATTAGCATGTGTAACTTCAATCATACTTTCAAGAAATTTCTCTTTAGATAAGAAACCATTAAACGGTGGAATACCCGCCATACTCAATGATGTAATTAATGTAATCGTAAAAGAAATTGGCATGATTGTTACTAAGCCACCCAATTTATTGACATCACGTGTTCCTGTACTGTGATCAACAGCACCAGTTACCATAAACAATGCACCTTTAAATGTAGCGTGATTTATAAGGTGAAACACAGCCGCTGTAAACGCAGCAACATAAATTTGACTATCTGCACCTTCGAAATGATAACTTACTGCCCCGATACCTAACATTGACATAATCATGCCTAATTGTGAGACAGTTGAAAAAGCTAAAATGCCTTTTAAATCTTGTTGTTTTGTGGCATTCAAAGATGCCCAGAACAGCGTGATTAAGCCGACTGCAGTAATCGTCCAAATCCAACCTTGAGAAAGTGCGAATATTGGTGTCATACGAGCAACTAAGTAAAGGCCAGCTTTAACCATCGTTGCAGAATGCAAGTAAGCACTAACGGGTGTCGGTGCTTCCATAGCATCCGGTAACCAAACGTAAAATGGAAACTGAGCTGATTTAGTCATTGCTCCAATGATTACAAAAATCATAGACAATATAAAGTAAGGGCTTGTCTGAATTTCAGACGCATGATTGATGAGCGTTTGAATACTGGTAGAATTACCTGCAAGTGATAGTAAAATAAGGCCACCTAGCAGAGAAAGACCGCCCAAAACAGTTATGAGCATTGATTTTTGTGCACCATAAATAGATGCTTGTTTTGTTCTCCAAAATGAAATGAGTAGAAAACTTGAAAATGAAGTTAGCTCCCAAAACAGATATAAGATAATGATATTATCTGATAATACGACCCCTAACATGGCACCCATAAAAAGCAAAAGGTAACAATAAAAATGACCCAATTGCTCTTGTCGACTTAAATAACTAATGGAATATAATACAACCAAGCTTCCGATACCAGTTATTAATAAACTGAATAATAAGCCTAAGCCGTCAACGTATAAATCGAAATTCATGCCAAAGTGAGGCATCCAATTTGCTTTATGTACTACGTTTTCACCTGACATTGTTGTCGAAATGATTGATATAAAATATATAAATAAGACGACGGGGATAGGTAACACAAACCATCCTAAATGTATCCGCTTTTGTACGCGATATACAATTGGAATAATGAGTGCAAATATTAACGGTAATAACACCGCTATATGTATCAAACTCATTATTTTATCCTCCTTTTAAAAATAGTATAAGGTCATTATACATGAATAAGACTATTCTGAAAAACCACGCTAACCCTTGTGGAGCTTTAATTTTAAGTTTGTTTTAAATAAGAAGAAACACGGTATTTTTATTCAAAATTTTGTTTGTATTGAATTGAATAATCTTTTTTTAATTGTGCTAAATTAGCAAGTGAGTATTGAGCGAATTCGGTATTTTCTTCTTTTAATTTGTTTTCTAAATTCGTAATGGCAAATTGTAAAGATTGTATATAATCCAGTTCTTCTACATTAAAAGGTCTAAGTTTGGATTTTGAAGTATAGCGCTTTTCAAATTGACTTAAAGCTTTGCGTTCGTGAAAAAAGACATTGTTCGTTTCGTTTGGGTGATGTAAGTCTCCTTGTTTTGGATGTTTAATGACCTGTTCAATTTGAACAAGTACTTGATTGTCATCTTCTTCTATAATAGATACACCATAACTTCCAGTTTTATGTGCAAAACGATATAACATAATTCAATACACTCCTCATTTTATGTTAGAATACATATATCATCTTAACATGAAATGGAGAATAAAAATGTCGAACTATCCTCAGTTAAATTCAGAAGTAAACGAAAATGAAATAAAAATGGTTATGCATACAAATAAGGGTGATATGACTTTCAAATTATTGCCTGATATTGCGCCTAAAACTGTAGAAAACTTTGTTACACATGCAAAAAATGGCTATTATGATGGCATTTCTTTTCATCGAGTAATCAATGACTTCATGGTACAAGGAGGCGACCCAACAGCAACTGGTATGGGCGGTGAAAGTATTTATGGAGGTCCGTTTGAAGATGAGTTTTCACTAGAAGCATTCAACTTATATGGTGCTTTATCGATGGCAAATTCTGGACCGAATACGAACGGTTCACAATTCTTTATTGTTCAAATGAAAGAAGTACCAGAATCTATGCTTAGCCAACTCGTAGATGGTGGTTGGCCAGAACCGATTGTGAAAGCTTATGGTGAAAAGGGTGGTACACCTTGGTTAGATCAAAAGCATACTGTTTTTGGTCAATTATTAGAAGGTGAATCTACATTAGAAGATATTGCGGCTACTAAGGTAGGACCACAGGATAAACCTTTACATGATATCACGATTGATTCAATAGATATTATTGAAAAATAAGGTAAAATAAAGTTTGAAAGATGGTAAACTCTAGTAAGCATTTAACCATTTTTAAATTGTTTTTAAATACCTGTTATATTAAAAATAAAAAATGTTTAAGAGGTTGAGACAAATTCATTGTTTCAGCCTCTTATTTTATTTTGACAATTTTAGTTATCTCCATTGGAGCGTGATGGTGTAATATATTCAATTAAATACCATTATAAGTAAAAACCTAAGAATTTTTATTTTGAAAGCATTGATTCAAGTATCAGTTCTTGGGAATGGTTTAAAAGCCTTTGTATAATGAGATATAAGAGAAATTCAATCCGTGGTTGTGTAGCTTGATTTTTGATAAATCGTGAAATTTTTCTAGGTAATATTAGTACCATTGAATGATTTATGCTATTATGAACATGTTAAGTAAAACGAATTAAGGGGTTATCACGTTGAATAATCACTATAAAGTAGGTCAACATATCAAAGTTCGTGTGACTGGAATTCAACCGTATGGCGCTTTTGTAGAAACCCCTGACAATACTGAAGGATTAATCCATATTTCTGAAATTATGGATGATTACGTCCATAATTTAAAAAAGTTTTTATCAGAAGGACAAATTGTAAAAGCGAAAGTCATTTCAATTGATAAAGAAGGAAAGTTAAATCTTTCTTTAAAAGATAACGACTATTTTAAAAATTATGAACGTAAAAAAGAAAAGCAATCAGTATTAGATGAAATTAAAGAAACCGAAAAATATGGGTTTCAAACAATTAAAGAACGCTTACCGGTTTGGATTAAACAGTCCAAAAACGCGATAAAAGATGAACAGTCATCTTTTAAAAAACACTAACATCTTATTTTAAGATGTTAGTGTTTTTTATTTATAAGCTAAAATTTATTGGAAGAGTAGCAATATAAAATTATATGCGTGAGCATATAATTTTATATTTAAAACTAAGGAAGTTAGAATTAAAAACACTTAAAGTGATTATGTAATGACATTTAAGTAATTTGTATTTTAGGAGGATTTAATTTAATGGATAAAAAATTTCAACCGTTATTTGAAAAATTAAAATTACCAAATCAAGTTGTTTTAGACAATCGATTTGTACTAGCACCTTTAACACATGTTTCATCTAATGACGATGGCGCAATTTCTAATGAAGAGGTTGTGTATATGGAACAGCGTTCAAAAGATGTTGGTTTAGCAATTTCAGCTGCAAGCAATGTAACAGATTTAGGTAAGGCTTTTCCTGGACAACCTTCAGTAGCACATGACTCTAATATAGAAGGTCTAAAACGTTTGGCAAAAGCTATGAAAAAAAATGGTGCAAAAGCGGTTGTTCAAATACATCATGGTGGCGCGCAATCTTTACCTAATTTAACACCTAATGGTGATGTTGCGGCGCCAAGCCCGATATCATTAAAGAGTTTTGGTGAACAAGAAGCACATGATGCACGTGAAATTACAAAAGAGGAAATTGAATCAACAATAAAAGCTTTCGGTGAAGCAACTAGAAGAGTCATTGAAGCTGGATTCGATGGTGTTGAAATTCACGGTGCAAACCATTACTTAATCCATCAATTTGTATCTCCATATTATAATCGTCGTAATGATGAGTGGGGACAAGACCGTTATAAATTTGCTACAAGCGTGGTAGATGAAGTGACAAATACTGTTAAGCAATACGGAAGTAAAGATTTTATCGTTGGCTATAGATTTTCTCCTGAAGAAGCTGAATCTCCAGGTATAAGCATGGAAATTACTAAAGAGTTGATTGAATTATTAGTAGAAAAACCTTTAGATTATTTACATGTATCGTTAATGGATATTCACTCACAAACGCGTGAAGGTCAATACAAAGGCAAAGAGCGTATTAAACTTATTTTAGAGTGGATGAATGGACGTATGCCACTCATAGGTATAGGATCTATTTTCACAGCTGAACAAGCTATTGAAGCAATTGAGTCAACTGGTGTAGAACTGGTCGCACTAGGACGTGAAATCTTGTTAGATCATAATTTTGTAAGTAAAATTAAAGATGGCAAAGAAGATGAAATTCTATCTCAATTTGATCCGCAAAGAGCAGATAAACATCACTTGCCACCAAAATTATGGGAACAATTTAATAAAGGTTTTTATCCATTACCTAGAACTGATAATAAATAAAAGTTTTGAATGCGTAAATACTAACTTTATTAATCCTATCTAACTGCCAAAGTGAGGCACAAGTTATAAATATTTTACTAGCAAAAAAACGTCAATTTCTATTGAAAAAATTATAGAAATTGACGTTTTTTGTTTGTATAAAATTTTAAATTATAAACACTAGAATCAGCATAAATCTTGTAATCTGGATTTAAATCAAGAAGAATTTTTAAATTTATAAAAATTGGCTTGTGTAAACGGTCGAGAATGTGTCATTATATTAATGTAAAGGCTTACATTTTGACGGTTATATTCTAAATTTAACGTTTAAAAGTTGTAATGTAAGTTCTGAATCGATGATTTTATAGTATTTTCGGAAAATAGTTTTCGTAAGTGAATAAATACGTTATGCTATGAATGAGTAATGCCAATAAATTATTATATAATTCATGCAAAGGGGAGATATTATGTCAAGATCTGAAGAAATCATTGAATTAACAAATCATTACGGTGCCCACAACTATGTGCCACTTCCAATTGTAATTTCAGAGGCTGAAGGTGTATGGGTTAAAGATCCTGAAGGAAATAAATATATGGATATGCTATCTGCTTATTCTGCAGTAAACCAAGGTCACAGACATCCTAAAATCATTCAGGCTTTAAAAGATCAAGCTGACAAAGTGACTTTAGTATCACGTGCGTTTCATAGTGATAACTTAGGGGCATGGTATGAAAAAATATGCAAGTTAGCCGGTAAAGATAAAGCCTTACCTATGAATACAGGTGCTGAAGCGGTTGAAACAGCACTAAAAGCAGCACGTCGTTGGGCTTATGATGTGAAAGATATTGCACCTGATAAAGCTGAAATTATTGCGTTCAATGGTAACTTCCATGGCCGAACAATGGCGCCAGTATCATTGTCATCTGAACCAGAATACCAACGAGGATACGGCCCATTATTAGATGGTTTCCGTAAAGTTGATTTTGGTAACATAGAAGCTGTTAAAGAAGCAATTAATGAAAATACTGCTGCTATTTTAATCGAACCTATTCAAGGAGAAGCAGGTATCAATGTTCCACCAGAAGGTTATTTAAAAGAAATTAGAGAATTATGTGATGAGCATAATGTATTATTTATTGCTGATGAAATTCAAGCTGGACTAGGGCGTTCAGGAAAATTATTTGCCACAGATTGGGATAATGTAAAACCAGATGTCTATATTTTAGGTAAAGCATTAGGTGGAGGTGTATTCCCAATTTCTGTTGTATTAGCTGACGAAGAAGTGTTGGGCGTATTTACACCTGGTTCTCACGGGTCAACGTTTGGTGGTAATCCATTAGCGTGTGCTGTATCGATTGCAGCGTTGGATGTATTAGTTGATGAAGATTTAGCAGGGCGTTCATTAGAGCTAGGTGAGTACTTTAAATCAGAATTAGAAAAAATAAATCACCCAGCGATTAAAGAAGTGCGTGGTCGTGGATTATTTATTGGTATAGAGCTAAATGAAAATGCTAGACCTTATTGTGAAAAGTTAAAAGAAGAAGGATTATTATGTAAAGAAACACATGATACAGTAATTAGATTTGCACCACCTCTTATTATTTCCAAAGAAGAACTGGACTTTGCATTGGATAAAGTAAGAAATGTTTTTAAATAAAAATGTTCTGTAACTTAAGTTTTGAAAACCCTTTAAAAAGCAAAATCTTATGTTACAATTATCGTGAAAGCGAAATCATTAGTAACGAAAAAGAGGCGAAATGAATCATGACTGAGAATAATAATTTAGTTACTTCTACGCAACAAATTATTAAAGAAGCATTGCATAAATTGGGATTTGATGATGGGATGTATGATTTAGTAAAGGAACCATTAAGATTCCTTGAAGTCCGCATTCCTGTACGTATGGATGATGGTACGGTTCAAACATTTAAAGGTTATCGTGCTCAACATAATGATGCAGTTGGACCAACAAAAGGTGGGGTGCGTTTCCATCCAGACGTTGATGTCGAAGAAGTTAAAGCATTATCTATGTGGATGACATTAAAATGTGGTATCGTCGACTTGCCATATGGCGGCGGTAAAGGTGGTATCATCTGTGATCCTAGACAAATGAGTATACATGAAGTTGAACGTTTATCTCGTGGTTATGTACGTGCGATATCTCAATTTGTTGGACCTACAAAAGATATCCCAGCACCAGACGTATTTACTAACTCACAAATCATGGCTTGGATGATGGACGAGTATAGTTCATTAGATAAATTTAATTCACCAGGGTTTATTACTGGTAAACCGATTGTATTAGGTGGATCACAAGGTAGAGACCGTTCTACTGCACTGGGAGTAGTTATTGCCATAGAACAAGCTGCTAAAAGAAGAGGTCTAGATTTGAAAGGTGCACGTATCGTTATTCAAGGATTTGGTAACGCAGGTAGTTTCTTATCTAAATTCCTTTATGATATGGGAGCAAAAATTGTGGGTATTTCAGATGCTTACGGTGCTTTACATGACCCAGACGGTCTTGACATTGATTATCTTTTAGATAGAAGAGATAGCTTTGGTACTGTAACAAATTTATTTGAAGAAACAATTTCTAATAAAGAATTGTTTGAACTTGATTGTGATATTCTTGTACCTGCAGCGATTGCTAATCAAATCACAGAAGACAATGCAAATGAAATTAAAGCTGATATTGTGGTTGAAGCGGCTAATGGCCCAACAACACCAGCTGGTACACGTATTTTAACTGAACGTGGTAAATTGCTCGTACCTGATGTATTAGCAAGTGCAGGTGGCGTAACAGTTTCTTACTTCGAATGGGTACAAAATAATCAAGGTTATTATTGGACAGAAGAAGAAGTAAATACAAAATTACGTGAAAAACTTATCACAGCTTTCGATACAATTTATGAGTTATCCCAAAATAGAAAAATTGATATGCGCTTAGCAGCTTATATTGTAGGTATTAAACGTACTGCTGAAGCTGCACGTTATCGTGGTTGGGCTTAATTAAATATTTAACTTTTAGAAAAAGAAGAAGTTCTTGAACCCAAGAACTTCTTCTTTTTTGTTATTTGTTTTTTTGTTCATTATCTAGAACGACTTGTTTATATAAATCAGGATAATTTGTAAAAACGCCGTCAACGCCATATCGATTTAAGCGGTGCATATCGGTTTCATTATTAACGGTGAAAGGATGTACCAGCAGACCAGCTCTTTTAAGGTTTTTAACATTTTGTTTAGTTAAGTCTGTATATTCAGGGCCGACACCGATTGCGTATTGACGCATTTGATTAAAATCTTGTTGAGTTAACGCGGGTAACTCACCTTTATCTAATAACCTTATCAATGGGACATTGCTATTTAAACGATGCAATTTACTTAAGCTTTCAGGTGAAAATGATTGTAATAAGACATGCCCTTGATTTAATGATTGCTCATTAAGCATATTGTGATTGTTTAGTGTTTTTAATACTGCTTCTTCCATCCCTGGATACACATCTGGTGATTTAGTTTCAATATAATAATTTGCATTCGGGCCATATCGTTCTAATATTTCATCTAATGTAGGAATTTCAGCACCTACATAATTTGAATTAGCATACTGAGGGTTTGTGGCATTAAATTTACTACCAGCATCTAATTGCTTTAATTCTTTTAGTGTATATGAATCAACTCTACCTGTACCGTTTGTAGTTCTATCAACTGTTTCATCATGCATGGCAACTAGATGACCATCTTTAGTCATCTGAAGATCGATTTCGATATATGATGCTCCCATTGCATTGTGACTTTTATCATATGAATAAAAAGTATGTTCTGGTGCATAACCACTGGCACCTCTATGAGCAATCGTTGCATATTTTTCACCTGTTAGATTTTGAGCTCTGTTTGGGTTGTGTGAGTTGTTACCTTGTTGCTTTGAGGGTGTGGCAGATGATTGTGTATTGATATTGTGGTTATTTTCACTTGCAGTTGCTATAGAAGTCGTTCCAATCAAAGCTAGAGATAACGTTGCTAGACTCGTTGATAATGCTTTTTTTAAATTTTGCAAGAATGGGTCACTCCTCGATATGTATTTACATATCAACCCTACAAAATAAACGTTTGTTTGAGAATGACATTTACACGATTAAAATTTAAGATTTAAAAAGTTAATATTGTTATAACAATATATTAAACTAATTAAAATTTTTTCTGGCATATATAGGATGTATTAGTTTAATCACGTTAACTTCATATGCCTATATATAAGTTCAAACCAACAAAAAGTGTCAATTTCATTTGAAACGGACGCTTTGGCGTAGTCAAAGCTGCTGTGCCGGTGACTTAATACATTTATTTGGTTTTAAAATTTTCAATTGCTAATTTAATTTCGTCTCTAACACGTTGAAATTCTGTCCAAGTTTTTCCAGCTGGATCATCAAAACCCCAATGTTCTTTTTTTACATTCGGTGGTAAAATTGGACAATTTTTATCTGCATCGCTACATAGTGTTACGATTAAATTTGCTTGCTTTAAAATATCATTATCAATCAAGTCTGACGTATGATTTGATATATCAATACCTACTTCATTCATAGCATCTATCGCTTTAGGGTTAACACCATGTGTCTCAATACCAGCAGAATAGACATGCCATGTTTCACCTAATATATGCTTTCCCCAACCCTCAGCCATTTGGCTACGACAAGAGTTACCAGTACATATAAAATAAATTATTTTCTTCTTCATAATTAAGACCTCTTTTCTTAAAAAATAACGAGCGTGAAATATAAACCTAACAAGGTAACAAATAGTACTGGAATGGTAATGACGATGCCTGTTTTGAAATAGGTACCCCAAGCAATTTTTACACCTTTTTGTGTTAAAACATGAAGCCACAATAATGTAGCTAAAGAACCAATAGGCGTGATTTTAGGGCCCAAGTCAGAGCCAATGACATTCGCATAAACCATACCTTCTTTCAAAGTGCCAACGACATTGGATTGGCCAATAGCAATTGCATCTATTAAAACGGTAGGCATATTATTCATGATTGATGATAAAAAGGCCGATATAAAGCCCATTCCGATAACACTACTGAATAGTCCATAACTTGAAATACTGGATAATACGTTGGCTAAAATTGTGGTAATACCCACGTTTTTTAACCCAAATACGACGAGGTACATACCAATGGAAAATAACACTATATTCCATGGAGCACCTTTAATTACTTGCTTAGTATGAACTGCATTAGATTTACGAGCTAAGCATACAAAGACAAAAGCAATCATACCTGCAATGATTGATACAGGTATTTGGATAAATTCACTTACAAGATAGCCTACGAGCAGTACGGCTAATACAATCCATGAAATCTTAAATAATTTAGGATCTTTAATAGCATCTTTAGGTACTGAAATGTTTTCAGTATCAAATGTATGTGGTATAGATTTTCTAAAATAAAGCCACAATACGAGAATACTAGCTAGTAAAGAAAATACATTAGGGATTATCATACGACTAAAATACGCAATGAATCCTATATCAAAATAATCTGCAGAAACGATATTTACTAAGTTACTTACAATCAGGGGCAATGATGTCGCATCAGCGATAAATCCACTGGCAATAATAAAAGGGAAGATGACTTTTTTATTAAATCCTAAATTTCTCACCATGGCTAATACGATAGGCGTTAAGATTAAAGCAGCACCATCATTTGCGAAAAATGCTGCTACAACTGCCCCTAATAGCATGATGAAAACAAACATTTTTAACCCGTTACCATTCGATGATTTAACCATATGTAGTGCAGACCATTCAAAGAAACCAATTTCATCTAATATTAATGAAATAAGAATAACAGCAACAAAAGTTAACGTGGCATTCCAAACGATGCCTGTTACTTCTAATACATCGGAAAAGCTAACTACACCTGTAATTATAGCTACGATAGCCCCAGCTAAAGCAGTAATACCAATATCTAATCCCTTAGGTTGCCATATGACAAAAATTAATGTTAAAAGAAAAATTAATATAGCTAAAATGGTCATTGATTAACATTCACCTGATTTCATATTATGACATGCGCAATGTTGGTTCGATGTGTGAATTATATTGAGACTTTGATTGATTTCATCTAAAATAACATGATTAAGCTGGTACAAACGCTTATTTCCATTTTTACGTGTATGCACTAACTCATAATCCACTAATGTTTTCATGTGATGGCTTAGCGTGGGTTGCGAGAATTGAAAGTGCTCCAACAAATCGCATGCACATCGTTCACCACAAGAAAGTAAATCTAATATTTCTAATCTGTTTGAATCTGATAAAACTTTAAGCAATGCTGAAAGTTTTTTATAAGACATATTGATACATCCTAAGCATTAAATAGACTAACATCTATATAGAAAAGTGTCTATATAGATTTGAGACATATAAATAAATAGCTTTATCTATAGGATTCAAGACATGGTGAGTTGAGTACTGTTAATACATTTATACAAACATATGTTGAGGGAGCTAAGTAAAATGTGAAATGGATTAAAACGTTGGACTATGAATGGAAGAAAAAACCGGAAGTTAAGTAATGGTTTAACTTCCAGTTTTTAAAGGTTTATTAATTTGTATTTAGATGTTGCTTGATAACTGATAATTGATGTTCTACCGCTGATTGTCCAGTTGAGCCATAACTAATTCTACGACTAACGCAATTTTCTGGCTTTAAATAATCATAAATATCTGAATCAATACGTTTATGCGCTTTCTGATATTCTTCCAACGGCACATCTAATAAATAGACATTATGTTGAATTGACCACAGTACGATTTTTCCTACAATCTCATGTGCTGATCTAAACGGAACACCTTTATTGACAAGGTAATCAGCCAATTCAGTAGCGTTTGAAAAATCATTGTAAACAGTTTGTTGTAGATGATTGACATTCACAGTCATTGTATCTATCATGCCAGCAAAAATTCGTAAGGAGCCCTTAATCGTATGCACCGCATCAAATAGCCCTTCTTTATCTTCTTGCATATCTTTGTTATAGGCAAGTGGTAAACCTTTGAGCGTCATCAAAATGCTCATTAGGTTTCCTGTCGTACGTCCTACTTTGCCTCTTATTAACTCTGCCATGTCAGGATTTTTCTTTTGAGGCATAATTGAGGAACCTGTTGAGAATGCATCCGATAAAGTTACAAAATTGGCTTCTGCTGATGACCAAAAGATAATCTCTTCAGCAAAACGTGATAAATGTATCATTGTTAATGATATATTGTGCAATGTTTCTACTATATAGTCTCTATCACTTACAGCATCTATACTATTTTCATAAACAGAGCCGAAATTCAATAAAGATTGCGTTTCATGACGATCGATTGGATAAGTCGTCCCACTTAGAGCAGCAGCACCAAGTGGTGAAATATCGATTCGCTTCAAACTATCTTGAAAACGCGATTTATCTCTATCTAACATCCAGTAATAAGTCAGTATATGGTGTGCAAATGAAATAGGTTGAGCTCTTTGCAAATGTGTATAACCAGGCATAATTGTATTGACATGTTGTTCTGCGATATTGACAATTGTTTGTTGCAACTCATTGACGAGCTCAATAATTTGAGTAACTTCTTCTTTAGTATATAGGTGCATATCAGTAGCAACTTGGTCATTTCTGCTACGTCCTGTGTGCAACCTACCACCTGCATCACCGATACGTTTAATCAATTCATGCTCAATGTTTAGATGAATATCTTCTAAAGAAACATCGAATGATAAATTACCTTGTTCATAATCATTTAAAATCGTTGTTAAACCATTGATTATTTGCTGACAGTCTTCATCGGTTATGATATCTTGTTTAGCTAGCATTTTAGCGTGAGCAATACTTCCTTGCACATCATATTGGATGAGCGTTTTATCAAAGTGAATGGAGGCATTAAATTCATCGACCCAGTCTTCGGGTTGCTCACTAAATCTTCCGCCCCAAGCTTTATTACTCATCTGAATATCCGCCGTGTAACATAGAATTAACTTTTGTAGGTAAACCAAAGATATCAATAAAACCGACTGCAGATTCTTGATTAAATGCATCTTCTTTTGTATAAGTCGCTAATTTTTCATTATATAGTGTATGTGGCGATTTTCTACCATTTACAACGGCATTACCTTTAAATAATTTAAGACGTACGTCACCAGAAACGAATTTTTGTGTACTATCTACAAACGCTTTTAGGCTATCAGTTAGTGGAGAAAACCAAAGTCCATTGTACGTTTGTTCCGAAAATTGTTTTTCAATAACAGGTTTAAAATGAGCGACATCTTTAGTTAAAGTGATCGTTTCGAGTGCTTTATGCGCTTTGATTATAACCTCTGCTGCAGGTGTTTCGTAAACTTCTCTAGACTTAATACCGACGAGTCTATTTTCTACATGATCAATTCTTCCAATACCATGTTTACCCGCTAATTTGTTTAAATCCAAAATTAATTGGCTTAATTTATAGGATTTACCGTTTAAAGCGGTAGGTAAGCCTTGTTCGAATGTAAGTACGACTTCATCTGCTTCGTCAGGTGTATCTTCAATTTCATTCGTTAAGTCAAATGCATCTTTTGGTGGTGCTGCATATGGATCTTCTAAAATGCCACATTCATTACTTCTTCCCCATAAATTTTGGTCAATAGAATATGGTGAATCATGTTGGATAGGTACTGGAATATTATGTTTGATTGCATAGTCAATTTCTTCTTCGCGGCTCCAAGCCCACTCCCTTACTGGAGCAAATACTTTTAACTCTGGATCCAATGCTTTTATGGCCACTTCAAAACGAACTTGGTCATTACCTTTGCCGGTACAACCATGTGCAATACCTACTGCATTTGTCTTGTTAGCAATTTCAACTAATTTTTTTGAAATTAAAGGTCTTGATAATGCAGATACAAGGGGATATGTGCCTTCATACATTAAATTGCCTTTGATTGCATATGAAACAAAATCTTCACTAAATTCTTCTGTGGCATCAATAATATGACATTCAACTGCACCCATATCTAAAGCTTTTTGATGCACTAAATCTAAATCTTTACCTTCGCCGACGTCCAGACAACAAGCTACGATATCATAGCCTTTATCTATCAACCATTTCACTGCAACACTTGTATCTAAACCGCCCGAATATGCTAAAACTATTTTTTCCTTCATACCGTTACACCTCAATTGAATTTTTTAATATGTTGTTTATAAATTTGATATTAGTAAGTATAGCAGAAGGATGGTGAAAATAAAACCATTTTTATACATAAATATGCATTTTGTAGAAATTTCTTACAATTCAACCGTCTGTTTGTATATTGAAATTTAGGTGTTTTGGAGTTATATGCGTTTTATGAAGATGTATATATCAGTGAATATATGATTGGATGTTCTGTCTGTTGTATAAGAAATGAATAAGCTAAAATAATTATAAAAAATT
Organism: Staphylococcus sp. 11-B-312; assembly: GCF_016743055.1. NCBI lineage: Bacteria > Bacillati > Bacillota > Bacilli > Caryophanales > Staphylococcaceae > Staphylococcus > Staphylococcus sp. 11-B-312. The sequence continues at coordinate 2,001,699 of NZ_CP068241.1, read as the reverse complement.
TTGTTTTGTAGGCTAGTTGTTTGAATAGTCAAAATAAACTTAGTAAAATATGTATGAAATCAAAAACATTGGAGGCAATTTAGATGACTCATATTCAATTAGATTATGGTAAAACTTTAGAATTTTTCGGCGAACATGAATTAAAACAACAAAAAGATATTGTTAAATCAATTCATCATACAATTCATGAAGGAACAGGTGCTGGTAGTGATTTCTTAGGTTGGATTGATTTACCTGTTAATTATGATAAAGAAGAATTTTCACGTATATTAGAAGCTTCTAAACGTGTCAAAAATAATTCAGATGTATTTGTTGTAATTGGTATTGGTGGTTCATATTTAGGTGCACGTGCTGCAATTGAAATGTTGACACCGGCATTTAGAAATAGTAATGAATATCCTGAAATTGTCTTTGTAGGTAATCATTTATCTTCGACATATACACAAGAGTTAATTAGTTATTTAGATGGTAAAGATTTTTCAGTAAATGTTATTTCTAAATCTGGTACTACAACAGAACCAGCAGTTTCATTTAGACTATTTAAACAAATCTTAGAAAATAAATATGGTAAAGAAGAAGCAAAACAACGTATTTTTGCTACTACTGATAAAGAAAAAGGTGCATTAAAACAATTAGCAACAAATGAAGGCTATGAAACATTTGTAGTGCCGGATGATATTGGTGGACGTTACTCAGTTTTAACTGCAGTAGGTTTATTACCAATCGCTGTCGCAGGTATTGATATTGAAGCAATGATGGGCGGGGCTGCAAAAGCGCGACAAGAGCTCTCTTCTGAAAACTTAGAAGATAATATTGCATATCAATATGCTAGTATCCGTAACATTTTATATGCTAAAGGTTATGACACTGAAATGTTAATCAATTATGAACCTTCAATGCAATATTTTAACGAGTGGTGGAAACAATTATTTGGTGAATCAGAAGGTAAAGATTACAAAGGCATCTATCCATCCAGTGCAAATTATACAACTGATTTACATTCACTTGGACAATATGTACAAGAAGGTCGTCGTTTCTTATTTGAAACTGTTGTCAAAGTAAATACACCAAAGCATAATATTACAATTGAAGAAGATAATGACAATTTAGATGGTTTAAACTATTTAGCAGGTAAAACAATTGATGAAGTGAACACTAAAGCCTTTGAAGGTACTTTATTAGCACATACTGATGGTGGCGTGCCAAATGTAGTGATCAACGTTCCACAATTAGATGAAGAAACATTTGGTTATCTCGTTTATTTCTTTGAAATGGCTTGCGCAATGAGTGGCTATCAACTTGGTGTAAATCCGTTTAACCAGCCTGGTGTAGAAGCATATAAACAAAATATGTTCGCATTATTAGGTAAACCAGGTTTTGAAGATAAAAAAGAAGCATTAGAAAAACGTCTATAATTTTATCTGTGCATTAGATTAATAAGTGACTGAGAAAATGATTTCCGCATTGAAAATGCGGAAATTTTTTTATGTGCTATTTTATAAAAAAACTTATCATTTGTGTGTAATGTCATTTACTGTTTTGGTACTTGAGACTGATATTTACACAAAAGTATACATAATTGTTTTAAAATCGCTATAATACACTTATAATAATCGTTGACTAACATTGGTAGGGATTGATGAAATGACTCAAGAACAAGTGCAGTATTGGTTTGATTTATTTGGTAGTTTAGGTTATATCGTAGGATTTTTATTGCCTTTTATTGAAGCATTTATCCCAGTACTACCTATTATTGTATTTGTGATTGTGAATGTGAATGCATTTGGATTTTTGATGGGTACATTATTAGCATGGTTGGGTACTGTTTTAGGAAGTTATCTTGTATTTTTAGGTTTTCGCAAATTGAACCATACACGTTATATGAAAAAATTACAACAACGCACCTCGGTTCAAAGGTTAATACATTTTATAGATAGAAAAGGCGTTATTCCTATTTTCATTCTATTATGTTTCCCCTTTACCCCAAGTGCATTAGTAAACTTGGTCGTAAGCTTGTCGCATATCAGAGCACACGTTTATCTGGTAGTATTGTTCAGTTCGAAATTGATAATGATTGGTTTGATTGGATGGTTAGGCAATGATATTACGACGTTATTTACACAGCCTTTAAGGTTGGTCATCATCATTATTGTTATTATTGTCGTTTGGTTTATAGGTAGAAAACTTGAACGATATTTTATGCATTCTCCAGAGGAGTGACAATTTGAGTAAGGTAGTAAAACATTTGATTTCTATAATATTTGCGATTATTATTGTAATATTGATTCAGACTTTTATTATTACAGGAGCAGTCATACAAGATAAAAGTATGACGCCAACGTTGAAACAAAATGATCGTGTGATTGTTAATAAAATCAAAACGACTTTTAATATGCTAAAGCTTAACGATATTATCATGTACCATAAAGGTGACGATGTACATATTGGTAGAATTATCGGGAAGCCTGGCCAATCTATAACCTTTAAAAATAATCAGTTGTATAGAGATGACAGACAAGTAGATGAAATGTATACTGAGTCAAGTATGAAAGATCTATCCCTCAGAAATATTAAAGGCTCTGAAGGAGATATAATTCCACCAGGCGAATACTTTGTACTGAATGATAATCGAGAACTAAAAAACGATTCAAGAACAGAGGGTTTTGTTCGACAAGAAGACATTATTGGTGATGTAAGTTTAAGGTATTACCCTTTAAGCAACTTCACAGTAAACTTTAAATAAATAGACGAGGTGTAAAAAGTGAAAAAAGAAATACTAGAATGGATTGTGTCAATTGCTGTCGCAGTAGCGTTAGTCCTATTGATTACAAATTTTGTTGCAAAATCATACACAGTCAAAGGGGATTCTATGGACCCAACCTTAAAAGATGGTGAACGCGTAGTTGTAAATATGATTGGTCAAAAGCTAGGTCATTTAGAAAAGGGAAATGTCATTGTATTCCACGCTAATAAGGAACAAGATTATGTAAAACGTATTATTGGTACATCTGGAGATAACATCGAATATAAAAAAGATCAATTATATGTTAATGGTAAAAAAGTTGATGAGCCTTATTTAGATTACAATGAAAAACACAAACTAGGTGAATACATTACAGGTACTTATAAAACAAAAGAAATCAATCAGGTTGATGGAAAAAACAAAATTCCAAAAGGGAAATTGTTAGTATTAGGCGATAATCGAGAAGTGAGTAAGGATAGCCGCTCATTTGGTTTGATTGATGAAGATAAGGTAGTAGGTAAAGTTTCATTTAGATATTGGCCGTTAAATAAAATGACATTTGGATTTAACCCAGATGTCAGTTATGAATAGATAGCATATGTGTATACTTCCTGAGACATAAAAATGTCTCAGGTTTTTCTATATATTAATGTTGTTAAATTTGTGCTTTTTGAACCTTTTGAATGACACCTTTCCAATATTAAAGTTACACAGTATATCATTCATTTATGAACTTAAATGTAGGTAAATCACATAGACTATTAAACAAAGTGTAATGCCTAATATGTTAAAATATGAATCAAAGGAGTTGTTGCACGCAATGGAATTTAATGCTTATATTGGGAGAGCTGGCACTGGTAAATCGCACAGTGTAATAGAAGAAATAAAAACTAAAATGAAACAAAATCCATTAGGTGATCCTATTATCTTAATCGCACCTACCCAAAACACGTTTCAGTTAGAGCAAGCTTTTGTAAAAGATCCATCATTATATGGCAGTTTGAGAACTGAAGTGCTCCATTTTGAACGTTTAAGTCACCGTGTTTTTCAAGAAGTTGGTGGATTAACAGAACAACAGTTATCCAAAGTTGGTACTGAAATGATGATTTATGACATTATTCAACAACATCAGTCAGAATTGAAATTATATCAATCTCAAGTAAAATACTATGGCTTTAGTGAAAAATTATATGAGCAAATTCAAGATTTTAAAAAATATGCAGTTTCTCCACAACATATTGAAGATTATATAGCAAACAACCACTTACAAACGAGGACTAAACACAAATTAGAAGACATCGCGTTAATATATAAACATTTAGAAGATAGGATTCGTGGCGAGTATGTTTCTACTGAGGATAGTTTGCAGCGATTTATTGAGGTGATGAACCAATCCGATTGGTTGCAACGTGCTGAGATTTACATTGATGGATTTCATAACTTTTCTACAATTGAATATCAAATCATTCGTTCATTAGTTCAGCATACCAAGCAAGTTACGGTTGCTTTAACTACAGATGGAGATAAAGATGTTTTTAGTTTATTTAGAAAGCCGTCAGAATCATTAACACAAATGCAAGCCATCGCAAATGATTTGAATATTCATTTAAATGTTAAACCATTTTATCAACAACAAAGATTTATTCATAATGACTTATCGCATTTAGAGAAAAACTTTAATGCATTGCAATTTGAACCTATTGCATCAACAGGTCATATCTCTATCCTAGAATCATCAGTGATGCGAGAAGAAATAAATGAAGTTGCTAGAAGGATTTTAAAAGAAAACCGTGAATTAGGTAGACGTTTTCAAGATATTGCTATTTTATATAGAGATGAATCATATGCCTACTTAATGGAATCGATATTACCACAATACGATATACCTTATAACATTGACGTCAAGGCTTCTATGACTCATCATCCTATAATGGAAATGTTTCGCTCGTTAATTGAAGTGCTTCAGACAAATTGGAACTTTGAGCCTCTAATGCGTTTGTTTAAAACGAATATTTTAACTAAAAAATTTAAAGACAGCCAGTACTTAATTGATATTTTAGAAAATTTTGTATTAGAACGTGGTATTTATGGAAAACGTTGGATAGATGATAAATATTTCCAAGTTGAACAATTTAGGAAAATGGGTTTAAAACGACAACCATTAACAGAAGAAGAACGTGAAACATTTGAAAGGGTTATTCAGTTAAAAACAGATGTGATAGATAAAATTATGCGCTTTGAAAATCAAATGGCTGATGCAACCACAGCTGTTGATTTTGCAACAGCGTTTTACGAAGCTATTGAATCGTTCGATTTGCCCAGTCAGTTAATGACAGAACGTGATACGTTAGACGCTGAAGGCGAACACCGTAAATCAGAAGAAATTGATCAAATATGGCATGGATTTATTCAAACATTAGATGATTTAGTTACGGTTTTTGGAACTCAAAATTTAACAAAAAGTAGATTTTTAGAGTTATTAGATATTGGTTTGGATCAATTGGAATTTGTAATGATTCCCCAAACGCTTGATCAAGTTAGCATTGGTACAATGGATCTAGCAAAAGTTGATAATAAAGAACATGTGTATTTAGTTGGGGTCAATGATGGCGTTTTACCACAGACTGTGAATGCTTCAGGCTTAATAACAGATGAGGAGAAAAAATATTTTGAAGAACAAGCTGATATCGAATTAAGTCCAACATCAGATATATTACAAATGGATGAAGCATTTGTTTGCTATATTGCTATGACACGAGGGCGTTCAGAGGTGACATTTTCATATTCCTTAATGGGATCAAATGGGGAGGAAAAAGAAGCGAGCCCATTTTTAGGTCAAATTCAGCAATTGTTTACAGATCTTGAAGTACAAAACATCCAGCGTCAACATCAAGCAAATCCGCTAACGTTAATGGAACATCCACATCAAACTAAAATTGCATTATTTGAATCACTTAAAGCTTGGCTTGATGAAGAAATCGTCGCAGATACGTGGTTAGATACATACCAAGTTATGAGGGATGATGAGCAGTTAAATGAAGGGCTTACTTATTTGTTATCAGCACTCACTTACGATAATAAAACTGTACAATTAAGTGAATCTTTATCAAAAGATTTATATGGTACGACTATAAATGCTAGTGTATCACGTTTTGAAGGGTATCAATCATGTCCATTTAAGCATTTTGCTTCACATGGTTTACGACTTAATGAACGAACAAAATATAAACTAGAAAACTTTGATTTAGGTGATATATTCCATCAAGTATTAAAATTTATCTCTGAAAAAATTAATGGCGACTTTAAGAATTTAAACATCAAACAAATTCACAAATTGACGAGTGACGCGTTATCTGAAATCCTACCAGAGATACAATTTAATCTATTAAATTCAACAGCTTATTATCGCTATTTGTCACAGCGTATTGGTTCAATAGTAGAAACAACTTTAACGGCGTTAAAATATCAAGGTAGTTATAGTAAATTCACACCGCAACGCTTTGAAGCCAGTTTTAGAAAAAAACCTAGGGACAATCAAGAACTGTATGCGCAGCCTTTAAAAACTAAACAAGGGGTTCCTATCAACATTCGAGGACAAATTGACAGGATAGATACGTATAACCATGGAAATGAAAGTTTTGTGAATATTATTGATTATAAATCATCAAAATATAGTGGGACCTTAGATTTAACAAAAGTATATTATGGCATGCAAATGCAAATGATGACTTATATGGATATTGTATTACAAAATAAAGCAAGGCTCGGCCTAACCAATATGACTAAGCCGGGTGGGTTATTGTACTTTCATGTCCATGAACCACGTATTAAACTTGCGTGGAATGAATTAAATGAAACGAAAAGGGATTTAGAATTTATCCAATCCTTTAAATTAAGTGGCTTATTAAATAGTGACGAAGCAGTATTGGATGCTTTTGATACTCGAATAGAACCTAGCTATAATTCAGATATTGTACCTTTAGGTTTAAAAAAAGATGGAGGCATTAAATCTAATAGTAAGGTCGCGGACGAAAAGACGATTTATAAATTAATTCAACATAATAAGCAAAATTTTATAGAAACAGCATCTAATATTATGGATGGTCACACAGAAGTAGCGCCAATGAAATATAATCAAACACTGCCATGTGATTTCTGTAACTATAAACCAGTCTGTCATGTTGATGGCATGATTGACAGTAAACGCTATAGAACCGTAGACGAAACAATCAACCCAATTGAAGCAGTACAAAATATGGAGTTAGAAAGTGAGGAAGAAGAATGATCAGTGAGATTCCTGTAAAACCAGCTGGCACAAGATGGACCGATAATCAGTGGAAAAGTATCTTTGCAAAGGATCAAGACATACTTGTAGCAGCAGCTGCAGGTTCTGGTAAAACAGCGGTTTTAGTAGAACGCATCATTCAACGCATTCTTAGAGATAAGGTCGATGTAGATCGTTTATTAGTCGTAACGTTTACTAATGCAAGTGCAAGAGAGATGAAGCAACGTGTAGATCAACGAATACAAGAAGCATTTATTGAATCACCTGATAATACGCATTTAAAGAATCAGCGCATCAAAATTCACCAAGCTCAAATTTCTACACTACACAGTTTTTGTTTAAAGTTAATTCAGCAACATTACGATGTATTGGATATTGATCCAAACTTTAAAACAAGTGGTGAAGCGGAAAATATTTTATTACTGGAACAAACCATAGATGAGGTTTTAGAACAACATTATGACATCTTAGACCCGCATTTTGTTGATTTAACTGAACAGTTGTCCTCAGATAGGAATGATGAACAACTCAGAGATATTGTAAAAAAAATGTATTTCTTTAGTGTTGCTAACCCCAATCCTTTGAATTGGTTAAGCGGTCTTGCAACACCATATAAAGATGTAGTGCAACAGGAAGCGTTATTAAAATTACTTAATGAGTTGGCCATGATATTTATGAGGTCTGCCTTAGAGTCATTAAATAAAAGTTATGATTTATTTATGATGCTGGAACAAGTCGATAAACAAATTGCAGTTATTGAAAAAGAACAACAATTCTTAAACAAAGCTATGGAAAATGGCCATATCAATCATGAAGCAATCGTACAACACGAATTTGAAAAAACATTTCCTCGAAAAGATAAAAAAATTAAAGAAGCAAACGAAATGATGATAGATGCTTATGATGATGGTAAAGCATATTATGATAATTATAAAAAATTAGTGTCAAAAGTTAAGAATGATTATTTTTCAAGGTCTTCAGAAAATCTAAAAGAAGATATGCAACGTTTAGCGCCTAGAGTATCTTATCTTAGCCTTATTACAAAAGATGTCATAGAACTTTTTAATCAAAAAAAGCGCAGTCGAAATATTTTAGATTTCTCGGATTATGAACATTTTGCTTTGAAAATTTTAACAAATGATGATGGTTCACCTTCAATGATTGCACAATCTTATCGTGATCAGTTTGAAGAAATATTAGTAGATGAATATCAAGACACAAACAGAGTACAAGAAAAGATTTTGTCATGTATTAAACGTGGTGAGGAACATGATGGCAACTTATTCATGGTAGGGGACGTCAAACAGTCGATTTATAAATTTAGACAAGCAGATCCTAGTTTGTTTATCGAAAAGTATAATCGTTTTACTGTAGATGGCTCATCATATGGCTTACGTATAGATTTATCACAAAATTTCCGTTCAAGATTAGAAGTGTTAACGACAACTAATTATTTATTTAAACATATGATGGATGAATCTGTAGGAGAGATTAACTATGATGATGCAGCACAGTTATATTATGGAGCTCCCTTTGACAACAAGCCATATGATGTGAATTTAAATATGCTAGTAGAAGATGCATCTTCTGAGTTAAATGGTTCTGAACAAGAAGCAGAATATATTGTACAACAAGTTGAAAAAATAATGAATACACGTGAAATCTTTGATATTAAAGCCCAACAATATCGAAAGCCTAACTACAAGGACATTGTTATTTTAGAGAGATCATATGGGCAAGCACGAAAAATACAACAAGCATTTAAGGATCATAATATTCCGTTCCATGTTAATAGTAAAGAAGGTTATTTTGAACAAACAGAAGTGCAACTGATATTGTCTTTTTTAAGAACGATCGACAACCCACTACAAGATATTTATTTAGTCGGTTTAATGCGTTCAGTTATTTACCAATTTACAGAAGATGAATTATCAAACATTAGAGTATTTAGTCCTCATGATGATTATTTTTATCAATCTATCCAACATTATATGGAAAATGACGTGGCAAATAAGAAATTGGTCAAAAAATTAGAAGTATTTTTAAAAGATATAGCTATGTATCAATCGTACAGTCAAAATCATCCTGTTAATCAACTGATTGATAAATTTTACAATGATCACTATGTTATACAATATTTTAGTGGTCTTATTGGTGGCAAAGGTCGACGTGCGAATTTATATGGTTTGTTTAATAAAGCAGTAGAATTTGAAAATTCTAGTTTTCGTGGTCTATATCAATTTATTCGATTTATTGATGAACTTATGGAGCGAGGAAAAGATTTCGGTGAAGAAAACATCATAGGTCCTAATGATGATGTTGTGAGAATGATGACAATCCATAGCAGTAAGGGGCTGGAATTTCCATTTGTTATTTACTCTGGCTTATCGCGTAAGTTTAGAAGAGATGACTTACATAAACCTGTGATTTTAAATCAAAATTATGGACTTGGAATGACGTATTATGATGTAGAATCAAATTTAGCTTATCCTTCATTATCATCAGTCACTTTGAAAGCAATCGCGGAAAAAGAAATGGTCTCAGAAGAGATGAGATTAATTTATGTGGCGTTGACACGTGCTAAGGAACAATTATTTTTGATTGGCCGTGTTAAAGATGAGAAAGAATTAACACAATTAGAGCAGGTTTCTGTTTCGGAAACACATTTACCAGTCAGTTATCGGATTACAGCCCAAAGACCGATTGATATGATATACCCAATATTAGCAAAATATCAATCATCATCTTTACCAAGAGAGATGCGTTTTGAGCAATCAATAGAAGATATTGATTCAACGATGCAACCTTATGTGAATTTGACTACAGAATTTTATGAAGACATTGCTTCAGAACAAGTTATTTCAGATAGTGAACAGCGTACAGTTAGTGATATTGAGTATATAAATAGTGGCAATGACACATTAAAAACGCAAATACATCAGCAATTAAGTTACGTCTATCCATATCAAGAAGCTATGATGAAACCTTCAAAACAGTCCGTTTCTGAATTAAAACGACAATTAGAAACAGAACAAGCGGATACAAATTATGATAGAGTTCGTCAGTATCGTATTGGCACAACTTCATATGAAAGACCAGCTTTCTTAAGTCAACAAACAAAGAGAAAAGCAAATGAAATAGGGACATTAATGCATACGGTAATGCAGCATTTACCATTTAAAGAAGAAAGGCTGACAGCAGAAGAAATTGGAATATTTGTTGACCAATTAATAGTTAAAGCGATCATACCTAAAGATGCAAAAGCTGATATTCAATTTGATGATATTTATAAATTTGTTGAGAGTGACTTGTATCTTACGATTGCTCAAAGTGATTATATTTATCGTGAATTACCTTTCGTTGTGAATCAAGCAAAAGTAGACCAGTTGAAAGATGTAGAAACAGACGCATCAATCATTCAAGGGATGATTGATTTGATTTTTATTAAAGATCAGCAATATTACTTTGTTGATTATAAAACAGATGCATTTAATAGACGCTTGCATATGTCAGATGAAGAAGTTGGAAATCAATTGCGTGCGCGTTATAAAATACAAATGGAATACTATAGAAATACCTTACAGACCATACTTGGCGAACCTGTTAAAGGTTATTTATACTTCTTTAAATTTGGTCAGCTTTCAATAGATGATAAATCGATTAAATAATGCTTTGATAAAGGAGTGCTAAACAGTGTCGACACAGCAGAGAATATTCGAACTGGATGCTTTACGTGGATTCAGTTTGTTAGGTATTGTATTGATGAATATATTGACATTTAGTATGCCATATGAGGAATCATTTTTACCGGGTTTAGTGAAAGGGATAGATCAAAGTATATTAAGAGTTATTACACTGTTTGTAATCAGTTCTTTTTATCCTATTTTCACCTTTTTATTTGGTTATGGTTTAGCCATTATGTACAAACATAGTCAGAGAAGAGCGATGAAATATTATCCCTTTATTTATAGAAGATTAACTTTTTTATTAATATTAGGTGCATTACACGGTTTTTTACTATTTTCAGGAGATATTTTGTTCAGTTATGCATTTACAGGGATGATTGCAGTATTATGTATTAAAAAAAGTAGCAAGAAACTCTTTAAAATAGGTGTTATTTTATATGCAATAAAAGCATTTATCTTAATTTTACCTACTTTTTTAGTAACATACTTAGATGATCCATATAGTACTATTAATATAAGCGGATTTAATGTTTCTGAAATCGTCAATCTAAAGCAAAGTGGCGAATATTTTAACTATTTAAAAGTAAATGTTGTAGAAAACACCTATAATATTATAGATACAATAACTTTTTCTGCATATTTTGAATTTTTACCGTATGTGTTTTTAGGAATGGCAGCACAAAAATACAACTTGGTTGAAAAGGTACAATTCGCACAAAATCGTTATCGTCACGTTTTATATGCATGCCTTATGTTAATTGTTGGATACGCTTTTAAAATGCCATATGTAGTGGACATTGGAAACCAAGCTTTTGCAATCATTAGTGCTATGATTGGTGGGCCACTTGTAGCGTTTGGCTATATATTGTTATTTATCTATTGTTGTCGATTTAAGCAATTTTCCAAAACCGTAAATATCTTTAAATACCCAGGAAAATTGAGTCTAACAGTATACTTAATGCAAAGTTTTATTTTTACATTTATTTATGTAGGTTTAGGTTTATATAATAAGTTACCACTGTATGAATCTTATTTAATCGTATTGGTTGTATATAACTTACAACTAATTTTCTGTTATGTGTATCTGAAATTTTATAGATACGGCCCTATTGAATGGTTGTGGCGTAAAGTGACTTATTTAAAATAGCGATACAATATCATGTCTATGTTTATTGAATTTTTTGAAAATAATGGGTATTTATTTGTGATTTGTTACTAAATATAGTTATAATATGTAATAAGATAAAGATGAGGAGCTGATATTGAATGAAATTTCTATCATTCAGACATAATGAACAGACATCTTATGGTGTGAAAGTTAAAAGAGAAGAAGCTGCTTGGGACTTGAAAAAAGTCTTTGCAGATTTTGCGGAAGGGGACTTTCATCCTAAGACATTATTGAATGGTCTTCAACAAAATCAAATATTAGATTTCCAAGAACAGGTTCGTAAAGCAGTCGTAGCGGCAGAAGATAGTGGTAGAGGTGAAGAATATAAAGTCGCATTTGCAGATATTGAATTTTTGCCACCGGTCACGCCAACAAATAATGTGATTGCTTTTGGACGTAATTATCAAGACCATGCTAGTGAATTAAATCATGAGGTACAGCGTTTATACGTCTTCACAAAAGCAGCTTCATCGTTAACTGGTGATAATAGTGTAATACCAAATCATAAAGATATTACAGATCAGTTAGATTATGAAGGTGAGCTAGGTATTGTGATAGGTAAATCTGGTGAGAAAATTCCTAAAGCTTTAGCACTTGACTATGTATATGGCTATACAATCATTAATGATATCACTGACCGCAAAGCCCAAAATGAACAGGATCAAGCATTCTTATCTAAAAGTTTAACTGGTGGTTGCCCAGTTGGTCCATATATAGTAACTAAAGATGAATTACCTACACCTGAAGATGTAAATATTGTAACTAAAGTAAACAATGAAATTCGTCAAGATGGTAATACAGGAGAAATGATTCTTAAAATCGATGAATTGATTGAAGAGATTTCGAAATATGTAGCATTACATCCTGGTGATATTATTGCTACTGGTACACCAGCTGGTGTGGGGGCAGGTATGACACCGCCTAAATTTTTACAACCAGGTGATGAAGTAAAAGTAACGATTGATAATATTGGTACTTTAACAAATGTCATAGCAGAAAAATAATAATAAATGAATTAGGCTAATTATAATAAGTTAGCCTAATTTTTTTGATACAAAGTAATGATGTTGCTATAAATTGAAAATGAAGATAAAATGTGAAGTGCAGAACTTTTTTTGAAAAATATTTACTTTTTCAGTATGATTAAAAAAGTACGCTTTTAATTTTATAATTAAAAGTAACAATGTATTGATATTTTTATAAAGTAAAAATAGTGTGGGGGTATTAAATATGTTACATATGCATATTGCAAGTTGGGTATTGCTAATTATCTTGTTTTTCGCTGCTTATTTTAATTTCTCAGAAAAGCAAGGTGCGACACCTTATTTTAAACCAATTCATATGTTATTAAGGTTATTCATGGTTTTAGTCTTAATTTCAGGATTCTGGATTTGGATTCAAGCATTTGGTGATGGAAATTCAGGCGGGCACATGTTATTAACATTGAAAATGATTTGTGGTGTGGCTGTCGTAGCATTAATGGAAGTTACAGTTACAAAACGAAAAAAAGGACAAGCAAGTCATGGTATGATGTGGAGCACAATTGCAGTTATTATAATCACTATCATTATTGGGGTTATTTTACCGCAAGGCCCAATCACACAAATGTTTGGTATGTAATATAAAAAGCGGAGACATTAAGCTGTCTCCGCTTTTTATTTTCACGTATTAAATTAGCTGAAATTATTTGTTGCGCGCTTTATAACCAATCATATTGATGATATCTTTTGGTCGACTATAAGGCGGGGCATAGGAAACTTCGAACTCAGTAAGTTCATCTATTGTCAACTTATGCAACATTGCCATAGATAAAACATCTATACGTTTATCTGCACCATTTTTTCCTACTGCGGCAGCTCGAATAATGCGTCTGCTTGATTTATCGAAATAAACACGTAAATGTAACTTAGTATTTCCTGGGTAATAGCCCGCGTGTTCTCCTTGGTTAGCTTCTACCATTTCGTAATCAAAGTTATCTAATTCTTGTGGTGTTACGCCAACGCTGGCAAACGTATAATCAAAGAATTTTACAATATTTGCACCCAAGTAACCTTTAAAGTGTATAGATGCATTACCAGCTAGTTGTTCTGCTATAATACTCGCTGCTCTATGAGCACCCCATGCTAATGGTACGTGTGCATTTAAGTCCACATGACGATAATGTGAAGTAATAATATCACCTAAAGCATAAATGTTTTCAATGTTAGTTTGGAACTGATCGTTTACTGGAATATAACCCTTACTGTCTAAACTTACATTTGATGATTGAATAAATTCGGAATTAGGTTTTACTCCAACCCCTTCAATAATCAAATCATAGTTTTCAACTTTACCAGATTTGAAATGAACTGTATTACCATCCACTGATTGAATTTCTTCATTTAAACGATAATTGATATCTCTCGCTTCCATTTCATCAAAAATGGGTTGATTCATATCGCTATCCATTAACTTGTTCACATGAGTTGAACGGTGTATCAATGTGCTTTCGATACCTCTATGGTGTAAATTGTCTAATATTTCTAAACCTATATATCCTGCACCAACGACAAGGGCAGTTTTAACGTTTTGGTGTTCTATAAATTTTTCAATGGCATCAGTATCTTCCATATTTCTTAATGTAAAGCTGATATCACTGTTTAAGTTTAAAGTATTTGCACTGCACCCTGGACTTAAAATTAAAGTGTCATAATCTTCTTCAAACGTTGTATTGTCACGCTTGTTATAAACAGTAATTGTTTGCGCTTTGTCATTAATTGCAGTTACCTCGTGATAAGGTTTAACAACAATTTTTTTAGAATCATAGAAAGACTCGGGTGTAGCTTCTAATACTTTGTCTCTTGAATCTACGACATTTCCTAAATAATAAGGAAGTGCACAGTTAGCAAAACTCATATCTCTATCTTTTTCAAAAACAGTTATTTCACTCTCATGGTCTAGTCTTCTGATTTGGCTAGCAACGGTTGCACCTCCAGCAACAGCACCCACCACTACAATTTTATTCATAGTATATTGCCCCCTATAAATTTAGTGTTTAAATATGTGATTCTACTACTGTTTCATACGATATATTTAAATGAAAGAAATCGTTTAAATAGCGACCAATGCCATCTTCATTATTTGAATAAGTCACATGATTGGCTACATGTTTTAGTTCATCTAAACCATTTCCCATAGCAATACCATGTTTGGCATATTTTATCATTTCTAAGTCATTATCTTCATCGCCGAATGCAATAATATGGTTTCTGTCTACATCTAAATAAGTTTTCACATAATCTATGCCTCTAGCTTTACTAATTCCTTGTTTTACGATTTCGATTACTGGGAAAGGTGAGCCCCATCTTCGGTGTTCAATATTTTCTGCATAGAAACGGGTTAGCATTTGTTTGATTCTAGGAATCATAAATTCTTCAGCTTCAACTAAAATGGAAGTAGGCGATTCATTTAAGGAGTAAAGTAAGTCACCAGTTTCAATTTTAGGATTTCCCATTGAAAAACCATCGAATAATTTTTGGTCAAAATTATTTAAAAAAACATAATCTTTTACTTCAGCAATAATGTTGGAGACACCAAAGTTGTTCAGTGACTGAATGATCTCATGTGATAAGTCTAAATCCAGTACTTCATGTTTATTTTGGAAATGATCATCTTTTGGATGGTGAACGAATGCACCATTAAAGTTAACTACAGGAGTGTCCATATTTAGTTCATGGTAATAAATTTGACTGGCTCTGTATGGTCTGCCTGTTGCTATCATTAGTTTGTGTCCTTGCTTTTGCAATGTAGTTAAAACCTTTTTTGTATAAGGTGTAATTTTCTTGTCATCGTTTAATAGTGTTCCGTCTAAGTCTAAACAAATTAAATAAGAACTCATGTAAATCTCCTTTGAATTTAATAAATGATGTATGAACATCATAGCATTTTATTGGCGTTTTGTAAGATATTTGATATATTGTTAGTATGATTAAATACGAAGAGGTGAAAAGTATGGACGAAGGATTAAAAGATAGCATACTAAATGCTTTAGAGATGGTCATAGACCCTGAGTTAGGAATCGATATTGTAAACTTAGGTTTAGTATATAACGTAGATGTTGATGATGAAGGTTTATGTACAGTGGAAATGACGTTAACTTCTATGGGTTGCCCGCTTGGACCGCAAATTATGAACCAAGTAAAAATGGTCTTAGCAGAAATTCCAGAGATTTCAGATACAGAAGTAAATATTGTTTGGAGTCCACCATGGAGTAAAGAAATGATGTCACGCTATGCTAAAATAGCGCTAGGCATAGGTTAATATATAGATTAGAGAACTAGTTTAAGTAACAATGCGATGAGATACGTATTGCTAACTTAAGCTAGTTTTTTTATTTAAACAACATATACCCACTTTGTGTCAGGCTATTTTAAAATTATTTATTTCTATCGCTCAATTCATTAAAATAATTGCAGTTGTATTACATTAGTATTACAATGGCTAGGTAAATAAAATAGATGTTTATGTAATTTTAGGAAAGTTTGTGGGAAAATGAACAATAATCTTGAAAATTGTCGTGTGAAACGTAGCACGCGATACATGCCAGGTTTAGATGGTTTAAGGGCAATTGCAGTGATTGGTATTATTATTTACCATCTAAATAAACAATGGTTAACCGGTGGATTTTTAGGTGTTGATACATTTTTTGTTATTTCGGGATATTTAATTACTAGTTTACTGTTAAATGAATATGAAGAAACAGGGATAATTAATTTAAAAAACTTTTGGATACGACGATTTAAAAGATTGATACCTGCAGTATTAACTTTAGTATTTGTTGTCATTGTGGTAACACTGTTATTAAAACCAGACGAAATTATTAATATTAAAAAAGATGCAATAGCAGCAATTTTTTACTTTTCAAATTGGTGGTACATCGCTACAGATGTCAATTATTTTGAACAATTTGCTTTCATGCCATTAAAACATTTGTGGTCTTTAGCAATTGAAGAGCAATTTTACATAGTTTTTCCAATTCTTTTTATATTCCTTTTATTAGCTTTTAAAAAATATCGTAATGTTGTTTTGATATTTTGGATTATTTCGTTAATTTCTTTACTAGTGATGATAAGCATTTCACAACCACATATGTCTCATTCTCGAGTTTATTTTGGTACAGATACAAGACTTCAAACTATGTTATTAGGCGTCATATTAGCGTTTTTATGGCCTCCGTTCAAGTTGAAAAAACATCCGAAAAAGACATTAACGCATATCATAGATGGTATTGGTGTTTTTGGTATTTTTATCTTGCTTTTACTTTTTTATAAAGTTAATGATAATAGCGATTGGATTTATAATGGTGGTTTTTATTTAATATCTGTAATGACATTATTTGTCATAATGAGTGTTGTTCATCCATCAGGTTACTTTGCTAAAGTCATAGGAAATCCTATTTTTGTTATGATAGGTAAAAGGTCCTATAGCTTATATTTATGGCATTTTCCAGTGATTAGTTTTGTACATTCATATTATGTTGATGGACAATTACCGAGTTATGTGTACTTATTAGATATCATATTGACAATTATTTTAGCAGAATTATCGTATCGTTATATTGAAACGCCTTTTAGAAAAAAAGGTTTCAAAGCACTTTCTATAAAATTAAACAAAAAAATACCATTAGTGAGAACAGCTATTTTATTAATTTTTATGATTCCAAGTTTATTTGTTTTAGCTGGTAGCTTTGATAAATTAGGGAAAGATATGGTTTCAGATAAAAAAACTACGTTTAAGACTAATGAATTTGATAAACAAATAGTGAGGCCTATACCAATTGATGATGTAAACTTTTTTGGTAAATCAAATGCTAAAAAAACCTCCAAATCAGAAGTTTTTACAAATATTAAACCACTGCTCATTGGTGACTCAGTGATGGTTGATATTGGTGAGAATTTTAAAAAAAGGGTGCCCAATGCACAAATTGATGGTGAGGTTGGTCGTAATCTTTACGATGTCGCTCCACTTGTAGAAAAACATTATCATTCGTTTAATAAAAAATCAGATAAAATTGTACTAGAGCTTGGTACAAATGGAGATTTTAGTAAAGAACAATTAGATACGTTAATCAATAAATTCGGGAATGCTCAAATTTATTTAGTGAATACGAGAGTTCCGAGAAGTTATGAAGGCCATGTGAATAAATTGATGACAGATGCTGCACACACACACAAGAATGTAACGCTTGTTGATTGGTACAAACGCTCTGAAAATCATACAGAATACTTTGCACCAGACGGTATTCATTTAGAACCAAAAGGTGTAGAGGCATTGACGGATGAAATTTTAAAACATATAGCTAGCAATGCAAAATAAATTAAAAACTTAGAGAAATATGAAATCAATGAAGCTTAACTAACGCGTAAACGCCAACTTTTGTTAAAATTGGCGTTTACTTTGCTTTTGAACATCTATAAAGAAAACTGTCATTTGAAGATGTACTTTAAATGACATATATTTACCATTAATGAATTAGCATAGATGATATTAATATTTTCTATCTTGTTTCTTGATTGGGTAATCGTTTGCGCTCATATCCCTTCTAGTCATGAGTCCATGGCTATTAAATTCCCAATGTTCATTACCATGGGTACGCATCCATTGAGTTGTTGAAGCATCATACCATTCATACTCAAATCTAACTGAAATACGGTTATCGGTGTAACACCATAATTCTTTCATCAATTTGTAATGAAGTTCTTTATTCCATTTTCTATATAAAAAAGATTTGATTGCTTCTCGACCTTCAAAAAACTCATTACGATTTCTCCATTGTGAATCAAGTGTATAAGCGAGACATACTTTTTCAGGATCTCTAGTATTCCATGCATCTTCCGCCAATTTAACTTTTTCTAAAGCTGTCTGTTTATTAAACGGCGGCGTTGGCTTTTTGATTACATCTTTCATATAGATAACCTCCAATCTTGTATATTTACAATAATGCTAACATAGCTTTAAAGTAATGAGGAATGTCCTATTGTTGAAAATATAAATATTGCTATAGAATTTAATAGCTTTATATTATTTATCTAGATGTTTTAACATATATGTATCTGGTAAAAGTTATGATATAGTAAGCGTTCAAAACTTATAAAAAATAATTGAAAAACCAACCCTTTATTGTTGATTATTGCCGAGAAGCGTAATATAATATAGATAAGGTCAAAGAAAGTCAAAGTCAAACTTACTTTATTGATCAATCATTAAATGGTGAGGTGAATCAATTTGGATATCAATCAAATGACCTATGCAGTCCAAAGTACATTACAAAATGCTATTGAACTGGCTAAAATAAATGAAAATCAAAATATTGAAATTGAAGCTGTATTATCAGCGGCATTAACAGAAAGTGAAAGTTTATTTAAAAGTATTTTTGATAGAGCGCATATAGACACTGATAAATTAGATCAATCATATAAAGAAAAGCTTAAAAAATATCCATCCGTTCAAGGAGATAATGTCCAATATGGCCAATATATAAGCCAAAATGCTAACAATTTATTAAATAAAGCTGAATCTTATATGAAAAAATATGAAGATGAATATATATCTATGGAACACATCGTATTAGCTGCTATTGATATAGATGATACGACTAAACAATTTGTAGCAAATAAAAAAGAAGTTATTGAAGAAATTATTAAAAAAGTTAGAGGAGGCAATCACGTGACATCACAAAATCCAGAAGCAAATTATGAAGCTTTAGAAAAATACGGTCGTGACTTAGTTGAAGAAGTACGTCAAGGAAATATGGACCCTGTCATTGGTCGAGACGAAGAAATTCGTAATTCAATCCGTATATTAAGTAGAAAAACTAAAAATAATCCTGTTTTGATTGGTGAACCAGGTGTAGGTAAAACAGCAATCGTCGAAGGGTTAGCGCAACGTATCGTTCGTAAAGATGTGCCAGAATCATTGTTAGATAAAACAATTTTTGAACTTGATTTAAGTGCACTTGTGGCTGGAGCTAAATATCGAGGAGAATTCGAAGAAAGATTGAAAGCAGTACTTAAAGAAGTCAAAGACTCTGACGGCAGAATTATTTTGTTTATTGATGAAATTCATATGCTTGTAGGTGCTGGTAAAACTGAAGGGGCTATGGATGCAGGTAATATGCTTAAACCGATGTTAGCTCGTGGTGAACTACATTGTATTGGTGCGACTACATTAAATGAATATAGAGAATATATTGAAAAAGACTCAGCTTTAGAGCGTCGTTTCCAAAAAGTAAATGTATCTGAGCCTAATGTAGAAGATACAATTTCTATCTTACGTGGTTTGAAAGAACGTTACGAAGTATATCACGGTGTTCGTATACAAGATAAAGCATTAGTAGCAGCAGCTGAATTATCAGATCGGTATATTACAGATCGATTCTTACCGGATAAGGCAATAGATTTAGTAGACCAAGCATGTGCGACGATACGTACTGAAATGGGCTCAAATCCAACAGAATTAGATCAAGTGAATCGTCGTGTTATGCAGCTGGAAATTGAAGAGTCGGCATTGAAAAATGAATCTGATAATGCTAGTAAACAGCGTTTACAAGAGCTACAAGAAGAACTAGCGAACGAAAAAGAAAAACAAAGTTCTATTCAATCACGTGTTGAAGAAGAAAAAGAAAAAATAGCTAAGTTGCAAGAGAAACGTTCAGAATTAGATGAAAATCGAAAAGCTTTAGAAGATGCTGAAAACAACTACAATTTAGAAAAAGCAGCGGAATTACAGCACGGTAAAATTCCACAATTAGAAAAAGAATTACGTGAACTAGAAGATGCTTTCCAAAATGAACAAAATGAAGACAATGACCGCATCATTCGTGAAATTGTTACCGATGAAGAAATCGGTGATATTGTTAGTTCTTGGACAGGCATTCCAGTATCAAAATTAGTTGAAACTGAAAGAGAAAAACTCTTGAACTTATCTGATATACTTCATGAACGTGTTGTGGGACAAGATAAGGCTGTAGATTTGGTTGCAGACGCAGTTGTCAGAGCACGTGCTGGAATTAAAGATCCTAACAGACCCATTGGCAGCTTCTTATTCCTAGGCCCAACTGGTGTGGGTAAAACAGAATTAGCGAAATCTTTAGCATCAACTTTATTTGATTCAGAAAAACATATGATTCGTATTGATATGAGTGAATATATGGAAAAACATTCTGTCTCACGTTTAATAGGTGCGCCTCCAGGTTATGTTGGACATGAAGAAGGCGGTCAACTGACTGAATCAGTACGACGTAATCCTTATTCAGTCATTCTGTTAGACGAAATAGAAAAAGCACATTCAGATGTGTTCAATGTGTTGCTTCAAATATTAGAAGAAGGTCGTTTAACTGATTCACAAGGTCGAGAAGTAGACTTTAAAAATACAATAATTATCATGACGAGTAATATAGGTTCACAAATTTTATTAGAAAATGTAAAAGATACAGGTGTAATAACTGAATCAACAGAAAAAGCAGTTATGAATAGTTTAAATCAATACTTCAAACCTGAAATCATTAATCGTATGGATGATATCGTATTATTTAAACCATTATCTGTAAATGATATGAGTTTAATTGTTGATAAAATTTTAACACAATTAAACATTAGACTGATGGAACAACGTATTTCAATTGAAGTTTCTGACAAAGCTAAGACTTGGTTAGGTGAAGAAGCATATGAACCACAATTTGGTGCAAGACCACTTAAAAGATTTGTTCAAAGACAAATTGAAACACCACTTGCACGCAAAATGATTAGAGAAAATCTACCAGAAGGTACGTTAATAAAAATAGATTTATCTGATGATGGTTTAACATTTGAAGAAATTAAACCAGAAATGATATAAGAAGAAATAAATAGAAAATAGTGTTTGCGCATCATCGCTATTAAAATATGCCCATAAATGATTTGGAGAAATTCATTTATGGGCTACTATTATATTAATGTTGGATTAATTAAAAAGTTAGTACATTTAAAATCTTAGAAATTTTCTATAGCAAAAAGGCAATCTCTAAATTGAAAACTTAGAGATTGCCTTTTTAAATTCGTTCGAGATATTTTCGTTTCGAACGTTTCTTAAAAATGTGTATGCGATAAATAATTAGTGTTGTTCTTTCGTTTCATGCTTTGAAGGTTTAATAATCAAGTCAAATAATACGACAATGATTGTAAATACAATAGCACCAATAATAGGGGTAATCAAATTAAGTGCGCCCCCACCTGAAAGACTGTTAAGCACGAAATTTACCATTTGTAATAAGACAATAGACCAAAATAACACTGCGAGGTATTTCATTATGTAATGCCTCCAATTTAATATATATACATTTATTATAAATAAGAATGTGATATTTGTATAGTAGTAAGTTATAAAGTGTAGATTTTAATTGTACTAATTTTCACTATAAATTATAATAATAAATGTGATTTTAATGAGTATACTAGGTGAAGTTCTTGTATTGGAATTATGTATTATGTTAAATTAATACCTGGTATTAAAAAATTATTAAGAAGGTGTACAACCATGAACGTGGGTATTAAAGGTTTCGGCGCATATGCGCCTGAAAAAGTAGTAGAGAATGCCTATTTTGAATCGTTTTTAGAAACTTCAGATGAATGGATTTCGAAAATGACAGGTATTAAAGAAAGAAGATGGGCTGATGAAGATGAAGAGACGTCTGATTTAGCTTATCAAGCAAGTGTTAAAGCTATTAATGATGCTGGTATTGAACCAACGGACATAGATATGATTATTGTTGCAACATCTACAGGAGATTTTCCATTTCCAACTGTGGCTAACATATTACAAGACAGACTTGGTATCGGAAAGGTTGCTTCTATGGATCAGTTAGCTGCATGTAGTGGTTTCATGTATGCAATGATTAACGCTAAACAATTCGTACAATCAGGCGATTATAAAAATATTTTAGTTGTAGGTGCAGATAAATTATCTAAAATCACAGATTACACAGACCGTTCAACCGCTATTTTATTTGGTGATGGTGCTGGTGCAGTCGTTATCGGCGAAGTGTCTGAAGGCCGAGGTATTTTAAGTTATGAACTTGGATCAGACGGTTCTGGAGGCGAATATTTATATTTAAATCCAGAAAATGGTAAGATATTTATGAATGGACGAGAAGTGTTTAAATTTGCTGTTAGAATCATGGGTGAAGCCTCTAATAATGCAGTTGCAAAAGCAAATTTAGAACCAAACGATATCGATATGTTTGTGCCACATCAAGCGAATATTAGAATTATGGAATCTGCAAGAGAACGATTAGGTATACCTAAAGAAAAAATGAGCGTCTCAGTGGATAAATTTGGTAATACTTCTGCAGCTTCAATTCCATTAAGTATCGCACAAGAATTAGAAAATGGTAAAATTAAAGATGATGATGTTTTAGTACTAGTAGGATTCGGTGGCGGTCTTACTTGGGGTGCTGTAACAATAAGATGGGGAAAATAGGAGGATAATATATGAGCAAGGAACATCGTGTCGTCATTACTGGTATGGGTGTTTTATCACCAATCGGTAATGATGCAAAAACTTCATGGAAAAATGCACTAAATGGTGTTAGTGGTATAGATGAAATAACACGTATAGATACATCAGCATATAAAGTTCATTTAGCTGGTGAATTAAAAGACTTTGATATTGAAGATCATATAGATAAAAAAGAAGCGCGTCGTATGGATCGATTCACACAGTATGCAGTAGTCGCTGCAAGAGAAGCGGTTAAGGATGCAAAACTAAATATTAATGAAGATACAGCTAATAGAATTGGTGTTTGGATTGGCTCAGGTATCGGTGGCATGGAAACATTTGAATTATCACATAGCCAATTGCTAGAGCGTGGCCCTAGACGTGTCAGTCCTTTCTTTGTTCCGATGTTAATTCCTGATATGGCTACAGGCCAAGTATCTATTGATTTAGGTGCAAAAGGGCCGAATGGTGCTACGGTTACAGCATGTGCTACAGGTACAAACTCAATTGGAGAAGCTTTCAAGATTATCCAACGCGGTGATGCCGATGCTATGGTTACAGGTGGTACTGAAGCGCCAATTACACATATGGCAATAGCTGGCTTTAGCGCAAGCCGTGCTTTAACAACGAATGAAGATAAAGAAACAGCTTGTCGACCATTCCAAGAAGGCCGTGATGGCTTTGTAATGGGAGAAGGCGCAGGTATTGTTGTACTTGAATCTTTAGAGTCAGCCAAAGCACGTGGTGCAGAAATTTATGCTGAAGTAGTTGGTTATGGTTCAACAGGTGATGCTTATCATATTACAGCTCCAGCACCTGAAGGCGAAGGCGGCTCACGTGCGATGCAAGCAGCGATTGATGATGCAGGCATTGAGCCCCAAGATATTCAATATTTAAATGCTCATGGTACGAGTACGCCAGTTGGCGATTTGACTGAAATACAAGCGATTAAAAATACATTTGGTGAAGCAGCTAAAAACTTAAAAATTAGCTCTACAAAATCAATGACTGGTCACTTATTAGGTGCAACAGGTGGTTTAGAGGCCATTTTCTCTGCTTTATCTATTAGAGATGGCCGCATCGCGCCAACCATCCATGCTGAATCTCCAGACCCAGAGTGTGATTTAGACATTGTTCCAAATAAAGCTGAAGATTTAGATATTACTTACGCTATGAGTAATAGTTTAGGATTTGGTGGCCATAATGCCGTCCTTGTTTTGAAAAAATTTAACGACTAAATCATATGTAATGATAAAAGGCTGAGACAATTCATTTGTCCAGCCTTATTTATTTTGGCTGAAATTATTTAACAGATACGGAGTGATATGAATAAGCGATGATATCGATTGAAGATAGTTTTAATTTTTAAATAATATATATTTTAATAGTAAAATACATAATTAAATTTGATATATTGTATATTTATAGTGTGTACCTAGTGTATAATGTGCTTTATATTTACTTCAAAAGGAGGCAGTCAAGATGAAACGCTTTTCAACTTTGTCAACAACTTTGAAAACACGAATGATTGCAGATTTTATCTTGATTATAGCAAGTCAAGCCATCATGCCTTTTATAGCACTTTATTTAACGAGCAAGGTGAACGCAGTTTTTGCAGGGACATTTTTAATTATAAATATTATAGTGAGTTTTATAGTGTCTTTTTTTGGTGGATATTTAGGTGATAATTATAATAGGAAGAAAACGGTGAATTATATTCACTTTTTATATGCAATTTGCCTAATTATTCTAAGTATTACGGTTACTATGGACGGTACTGGTTTAGTTATATTTTGTATTGCTATTTTTGTTTTTCAATTATTATTTGCTGCAAGTGAACCTATATTTGAAGCGGCTATTATGGATGCTATATATGAAGATGTTAGGGCATATGTATATCAACTCAATTATTGGATGTTTAATATCGGTACAGCCATCGGTATGGCGTTAGGTGCATTATTATATTTGGGGCATAAACATTTATTATTTATTCTTTTCTTTGTCGCTATGTTAGTAAGTTGGTACTTATTTGAGAAGTATTATGATGTTAAACAAGTTATTAGTAAAAAGGGCGACGTTACGACTAAATTTAAACATTTTTTTGAAAGCTATCGAGATGTAGTTAAAGATAAATATTATATGATGCTAAATTTGGGCTATATGATGGTCATCATGGCTGAATTAAGTTTAAATTCTTACGTCGTGGTAAGGTTGAAAGATGCTTTTGAACCATTATCGATTTTAGGTTTTTATATAGATGGTGTCAGAATGTTTACGGTCATTATGATTATTAATACAGTAGTTGTCGCCACTTTAACATTTACTGTAAACAGAATTGTCGCAGCGACTTCGACTAGAATTGCATTTATGATTGGGATTGTCTTGTATACATTAGGATACAGTGTATTGACGTCTGCAACATCGTTTTGGATTTTATGCTTATTTTCAATTTTGGCTACTTTAGGGGAATTAATATATTCACCTATACAAAATGCACAACGATTCTTGATGATTCCTGAAGATAAACGAAGTACGTATAGTACATTTGCAATGGTTTCATTTTACGGCGGAAATATTTTAGCACGTCTAGGACTTATTATTGGCGCATTTATATTACCATGGATGATGTCTATCTACGTGGCAGTCATTGTTTTGTTGGGCTTTATCCTACTTTATTATGCACTTTTTTGTAATCCCAATATTGATAATCAACAGAAAAAAAGGCTGGATTAGTTATTGTTATTAAATACAATTACTAATCCAGTCTTTTTATATAGCAAATGATATTAAAATAGAGATAATGACATAAATGAGATTACAAAGAAAAGCAATTTTCACCCAAGATGAAACAATATAAATATCTTTTTTAGGTTTAGTAGGCTTAAAAAACGTATCATCTTCAAGCGAGCTTCTATGTTTCTTTCTCATCAATTGATATTTTAATCTTCTAAAACCAAAGCTTGTAGGATCTAAAACGCCTTCCTGTACAACCAAAATGATAAAAGAGAATATTGCTAAGAAGATAGAGACATAGAATATAATATTAATAAAGTTTATCCAATTATGGTTTGAAAATAACCATAAAATAAATGAAATTATAGGTGTAATAAGTAAAAATAATACGAGATGTTTTAAATATTTCATGTCGTTGCCCCCAAAAAAGAATTAAATTAATTGTAACTTAAGTTAACTAAAAAATGAATAAAAATTACTATAAATTCGTTAACAACAGTATTTAATTAGAAGTTTAAAATTAATTAATTTTTAATTTCTTTAATAAAGTAAAGCAATAGAATATTGATTAAAATCTTAACTAAACGTATAATGTTATTAAATATTCTGAATATTGTGAAGGGAATGTTTAATTCGATTCAAAGGGGGATACAATATGCTTAAATATGTTTTAAAGCGATTGGGTTATATGTTTTTGTCATTATTCATTATCATTACCATTACTTTTTTCTTGATGAAACTTATGCCAGGTTCACCATTTAATGATGAAAAATTAAATGATGAACAAAAGCAAATTCTAAATGAAAAATATGGTTTGAATGACCCAGTACCAGTTCAGTATGCGAGTTATTTGAAGAATGTTGTTACGGGGGACTTTGGTAACTCATTCCAATATGATAACCAGCCAGTTTGGGATTTAATCAAACCAAGGTTATTACCATCTTTAGAAATGGGTTTAACAGCGATGGTGATTGGTGTCATACTCGGTCTGATTTTAGGGGTCATTGCGGCAGTCCGGCAAAACACCTGGGCTGACTATACAGCTACAGTAATTTCAGTTATAGCAGTATCGGTACCATCATTTGTCTTAGCTGTTTTATTACAATATGTATTTTCAGTAAGGTTACAATGGTTCCCAGTAGCAGGTTGGGAAGGTATTTCAACAGCAGTGTTACCATCTTTAGCACTATCAGCAGCAGTTTTAGCGACGGTAGCAAGATACATAAGAGCAGAAATGATAGAAGTGTTAAGTTCAGATTATATTTTACTTGCACGTGCCAAAGGTAATTCAACAATGAGAGTATTATTTGGACACGCATTAAGAAATGCCTTGATTCCAGTAATTACAATTATTGTGCCAATGTTGGCAAGTATATTAACAGGTACTTTGACAATTGAAAATATTTTTGGTGTGCCAGGGTTAGGGGATCAATTCGTAAGATCGATTACCACGAACGATTTCCCAGTAATTATGGCGACAACTATTTTATTCAGTACACTATTTATAGTTTCTATTTTCCTTGTAGATATATTATATGGTGTTATTGATCCACGTATACGTGTACAAGGAGGTAAAAAATAATGGCTGATAATAAAAATGAAAATTTAAATCAAGATTATTCAAATGCAGTTATGTCACATACCTCAGAAGCAATACCAGCATCAGATTTTATTAGAAGTAACAATGATATTGAAAAAGAGCCTGAAATACAGCGAGAAAGTAAAAACTTTTGGCAGGATGCATGGACACAATTAAAGCGTAATAAATTAGCGGTAGTTGGTATGATAGGGTTAATTATTATCATTATTTTAGCGTTAATTGGGCCATTATTTAGTGCGCATGACTATGCTGAACAAGATGTTGAAAGACGTAACTTACCAGCTAAAATACCTGTACTAGATCAAATTTCATTTTTACCATTTGATGGTGAAGGTGCTCAAGGTAAAGATGCCTATGAAGAAGCTGGAGTGAAAGAAAATTTCTGGTTTGGTACAGACCAATTAGGTAGAGATTTATGGTCACGTACTTGGCAAGGTGCACAAGTATCATTATTTATTGGTGTTGTTGCAGCATTGCTCGATATTTTTATAGGGGTCATTTATGGCGCGATTTCAGGATTTTTTGGAGGACGACTTGATAATGTGATGCAACGTATTATTGAAATTGTTGCGTCTATACCAACATTGATTGTTGTTATTTTATTCGTGTTAATCTTTGAACCATCTATATGGACGATTATATTAGCGATGGCAATCACAGGCTGGATTGGAATGAGTCGTGTTGTCAGAGGGGAATTCTTAAAATTAAAAGGCCAAGAATTTGTATTAGCTTCAAAAACATTAGGTGCATCTAAACTTAAATTAATATTTAAGCACATATTACCTAACACACTAGGAGTTATAGTTGTTACATCTATGTTTACAGTGCCGAATGCAATCTTCTTCGAAGCATTCCTAAGCTTTATTGGTATTGGAGTGCCAGCACCAAGAACATCACTTGGTTCACTTGTAAATGATGGTCGCGCAATGTTATTGATTCATCCACATGAATTATTTATTCCGGCTATTATTTTAAGTTTATTAATATTATTCTTCTATCTATTTAGTGATGGATTACGTGATGCATTTGATCCGAAAATGCGTAAATAAAAAGGGGGCAACATTTTATGTCAGAAAGAATATTAGAAGTTAACAATTTGCATGTTTCCTTTGATATTGACGCAGGGGAAGTGCAAGCAGTACGTGGCGTGGATTTCTTTCTAGATAAAGGAGAAACACTAGCGATTGTTGGTGAATCAGGTTCTGGGAAATCAGTGACAACAAAAGCTATTACGAAATTATTCCAAGGTGATACAGGGAGAATTAAAAAAGGTGTTATTAATTTCTTGGGTGAAGACTTAGCTCAAAAATCAGAAGAAGAGTTAATTAAATTACGAGGAAAAGATATTTCTATGATTTTTCAAGATCCGATGACTTCGCTTAATCCTACAATGAAAATAGGCAAGCAGGTTATGGAACCACTAATGAAACATAGAAATTACAATAAAGTAAATGCGAAAAAAAGAGCATTGGAAATATTAAACCTTGTCGGTTTACCAAACGCTGAAAAACGTTTTAATGCCTATCCACATCAATTTTCAGGGGGACAAAGACAGAGAATAGTCATTGCGACAGCACTTGCATGTGAGCCTAAAGTATTAATTGCTGATGAGCCAACTACTGCACTTGATGTAACGATGCAAGCTCAAATATTAGAATTGATGAGAGAGTTACAAAGTAAAATAAGTACTTCAATCGTTTTCATCACTCATGATTTAGGTGTTGTTGCTAATATAGCAGACAGAGTAGCTGTTATGTATGGTGGTCAAATGGTTGAAACAGGGGATGTAGATGAAATATTTTATGACCCTAAACACCCGTATACTTGGGGACTATTATCATCGATGCCTGATTTAACGACTGGTTCAGAAACAGAATTATTAGCTATTCCAGGTACACCACCAGATTTATTACACCCGCCTAAAGGAGATGCATTTGCTGAACGTAGCCAATATGCATTAGATGTGGATTTTAAAACACCGCCACCATGGTTCAAAATATCTGATACACATTTTGTGAAATCTTGGTTACTTGACGAGCGTGCACCTCATGTTGAACCACCAGAAATGGTACAAAAACGTTTACGTAAGATGCCAAATAATTACGATAAACCGCAACAAGTAGAAAGGGTGGCGTTTGATGATGCAAAATAAAGACATACTTTTACAAGTGAAAAATGTTAAACAATATTTTAATGAAGGAAAGCGTAACGAAGTGCGTGCAGTTGAAAATATTTCATTTGATATTTATAAAGGGGAAACATTTGGATTAGTTGGTGAATCTGGTTGTGGAAAATCTACAACTGGTAAAGCTATTATTAAACTCAATGATATAACTGATGGAGAAATACTTTATGAAGGTATCGATATTCAAAAAATAAAAAACCGTAAAGATTCTTTAAAGTTTAATAAAAAGATGCAAATGATTTTCCAAGATCCGTATGCTTCATTAAACCCAAGGTTAAAAGTCATGGATATCGTAGCAGAGGGGATAGATATTCATAAGCTAGCTAGTGGGACAAAAGACCGAAAAAGAAGAGTTTACAATTTATTAGAAACAGTAGGTCTTAGCAAAGAACATGCCAATCGTTATCCACATGAATTCTCAGGCGGTCAAAGACAACGTATCGGTATTGCACGTGCATTAGCAGTAGAACCAGAATTTATTATTGCAGATGAGCCAATATCAGCGTTAGATGTGTCAATACAAGCCCAGGTCGTTAATTTGTTATTAAAGTTGCAAAGAGAACACAATATTACGTTTTTATTTATTGCCCATGACCTTTCAATGGTGAAATATATTTCAGACAGAATAGCAGTAATGCATTTTGGTAAAATTGTCGAATTAGGTTCTGCAGATGAAATATACAATCATCCGTTACATCCTTACACGAAATCATTGCTTTCAGCAGTACCACAACCGGATCCTGAAAGTGAACGTTCTCGAAAAAGAACAGTGTATAAAGAAGACACATCCAAAAATAATCAACGGTCATTAAATGAAATACAACCTGGCCATTTTGTATTTACTACGGATGAAGAAGCAGAAACATTAAAATCTCAAATGCAAGCACCATCAGTATAAGGGGAAGGGGGATTAATATGAAAAGGATTAAACTATTTATAGTTTTATTAGCTTTAACGGTGATTACAGCGGGATGTAGCAGTGCTGAAGGTATCTACTCGGACAAAGGACAAGTATTTAGAAAAGTGATACCACAAGATATTTCTTCATTAGACTCTGCACTAGTGACCGACACGGTATCTTTTGATTTATTCAATCAAGTCTATGAAGGTCTTTACACTTTGGATAAGAATGATAAAGCACAACCAGGTGTCGCTAAAGAAATGCCAAAGAAAAGTAATGGCGGTAAGACCTTGACAATTAAATTGCGTAAGGATGCAAAATGGTCTAATGGAGATCCAGTTACTGCACAAGATTTTGTTTTTGCATGGAAACGTGTTGTCAATCCAGATACAGCTTCAGAATATGCTTACATAATGTATGACTTAAAAAATGCTGAAGACATTAATATGGGTAAAAAAGATGTTGATAAATTAGGTGTAAAAGCGTTAGATGACCACACATTAAAAATTGAACTAAATAAGCCAATACCATATATTAATGAAATGCTTGCATTTGGCACATACTTGCCACAAAAAGAAAAAGTTGTGAAAAAGCATGGTGAACAATATGCTACAACTGCAGATAAAACAGTGTTTAATGGTCCGTTCAAAGTTCAAGATTGGAAAGTTGAAGATAAAATTCAATTAGTTAAAAATGAAGATTATTGGGACAAGAAAAAAGTTCATTTAGACCGTGTAAATTATAAAGTGTTAAAAGACCAGCAAGCAGGAGCATCACTTTATGACACTGGTTCTGTAGATGATACTACTATCACCGCCGACCAAGTGGATAAATATCAAGGAAATCCTGGTTTGAAGAAACGTTTGTTGGCTAGTACGTTCTATATGAAGTTAAATCAAGATAATGTACCTGAATTTAAAAATAAAGATATGCGATTAGCTATTTCGCAAGCGATTGATAAAGAGGGGTATGTGAATTCTGTAAAAAATAATGGATCAAAAGCGACAGATGGGTTCACAGCTAAATTAACGGCAGAAACACCTGACGGCAAAGACTTTGCCGAATCTATAGATTCACCACTTGCATATAATCCGACAGCAGCTAAGAAACACTTAGAAAAAGCGAAAAAAGATTTAGGTGTGAAAGAATTGACGTTTACCATGAATACTGAAGATACACCAGATGCAAAGATTTCAGCAGAATATATTAAAGCACAAGTAGAGAAGAATTTACCAGGTGTCACTTTGAAGATTAAACAATTACCGTTTAAACAGAGAGTAAATCAAGAACATTCTGAAACATTTGAAGCATCGTTATCAGGTTGGGGGCCAGATTATCCAGATCCTCTAACATTCTTGGAAATTATGACAACAGGTAATCCTTCAAATAATACCGCTTGGGGTAGTAAAAAATACGACCAACTCGTTAAAGATGCGAATGGTAAATTATTGAAAAAACCGGAAGAACGTAATGCAGCGATGAAAGAAGCGGAAGAATTATTACTCAATGATGCACCTGTAGCACCTATATATCAAAAAGGGGAAGCACATTTAACCAATCCACAAGTCAAAGGTTTATTCTATCACCAAATTGGTGGTGATACTTCGTTAAAAGAAGTAAGCATTGATAAATCAATTGACCGTGAAACTGGTAAAAAGAAATAAAAGAAGTGAAAAATGAAATTTGAGTACAACTTATTGAAATAATGAAAATACGTCACTTTCTATGTCATTATATAGAGAGTGACGTATTCTTTGATATCATACATTTTTGATCCTTGTTAAATAATTACTTACCAACAGAAGAACTGACAATAAATGATTATTGATATTGTAAGAGCAAATTGATATATTTCAAAAATTACGGTGTTAATGTAGCATTCATCAACTAAACAAAATTGTAATTTGCTAAAATCACGTGGATAGTTGTAGAAGGAATGATGAAATCGGGGGGAACAACCAGGTTAATATATGTATCGAAAGTTGAAAAAACAGACTAATCCTTTAATTTGGATTGGTCTGTTTTAGAATGAGATGTATGCCAATTTTTTTGATTTTTAGATTATCTTTTTCGACCTAAGCCCATTGCTTTTTCCATTTTTTTTAATGTTTTAAATGAAGCTTTTTGAGCTTTCTCTCTACCATTATCTAAAATCGTATCTAATTCATCTGAGTTGAAATAATACTCATATTTTTCTTGGAACTGAACTAAAAAGTCTTTTACAATTTCAGCTAAATCTGATTTAAATTCACCATAGTTAGAATCTTTATACTGTGTTTGGAGTTCATCAATTGTTTTATCAGTTAAACTTGAATAGATAGATAATAAATTTGAAATGCCAGGCTTATTGTCACGATCAAATTTAATAATACCATCTGAATCTGTTACTGCACTTTTTATTTTTTTAGCGCCAACATTGGGTTCATCTAACAATGAGATATAATTTTTTGGGTTATCATCACTTTTACTCATTTTTTTCGTTGGGTCTTGTAAACTCATAACACGACCACCAACTTTTGGCATGCGTATTTCTGGTTTTACAAGAACATCGTTGTAACGTGAATTGAATCGGTCTACTAAATTTCTAGTTAATTCAATATGTTGTTTTTGGTCGTCTCCAACAGGAACGATGTTTGTGTTATAAATAACGATATCTGCTGCCATTAATGGAGGATATGTAAGTAAGCCAGCTGGTATACCTTCCGTTTGTTTTACTGCTTTATCTTTAAATTGTGTCATACGTTCTAATTCACCAATAGATGAAATAGTTGTTAACATCCAGCTAGCTTGCACATGCGCTGGCACTTCAGATTGTATAAATAATGTTGATTTTTCTGGATCAATGCCTGAAGCTAAATAAATTGCTGCTAGTTGTCTTGTTTGTTTACGTAGTTTTAATCGATCTTGTGGAATTGTAATTGCGTGTTGATCCACGATGCAGAAGAAACAATCATAGTCTTCTTGGACTTCACCAAATTGCTTCAACGCACCAATATAATTACCAAGCGTTGGGATGCCGCTAGGTTGGATACCAGAAAATAAAGTTTCCATTTTTTGATGCCTACCTTTTTAATAATTTAATTTATCTACTTTAGTAATAGTATAACAGTATTTCAATCATTTGTAAGTTATGTTAAACTGTATACATATCAATATTTCTAACTAAATTGATTGAGAATTAAGCTTATTTGAAAATTTTTAAAAAAATTAGAGAATTCTCATTTAATTTTAATGTTGATAGGGTATACTTTAATTGTAAGGTTAAGAGAGGTAAAAATGACTTAGTAATTTCTTAATCATATAAAAATTGAAATCTAATGAATTTATATTCATGAAAAATAGGAGAGTGAGATGTATGGTAACATTATTTACTTCACCAAGTTGCACATCTTGCCGTAAAGCGAAAGCATGGTTACAAGAACATGACATTCCGTATACGGAGCGTAACATTTTTTCAGAACACTTAACAATTGATGAAATTAAACAAATTTTAAAAATGACTGAAGATGGAACAGACGAAATCATATCTACTCGTTCTAAAACTTATCAAAAATTAAATGTAGATATTGATGCTTTACCACTTCAAGACTTATATTCAATTATCCAAGATAATCCAGGTTTATTAAGACGTCCGATTATCTTAGATGATAAACGTTTACAAGTTGGTTATAATGAAGATGAAATCAGACGTTTTTTACCTAGAAAAGTACGTACGTTCCAATTGCAAGAAGCGCAACGTATGGTTGATTAATTTAAAAATAGAGCGATTAAGCCATAAAGTAATGTTATTGTGATGTTGCTTTGTGGTTTTGTTGTGTTTACCATAACAGATAAATGTATACTTACGTCAAACAAATCGATTATTCGATTGTGAATAATTATTGACTAAATTCAAACAGCACTCTATAAAAAGTGCTGTTTTTTGGCCTTTTATAAGGGTATATGTTATTATAAGAGACCAAATAGAAAATAGTAAAAATTAATCAAACAAATTAATTGTAATTCTTACTACGTTCTAATACAATAATGATTACTATTCATCGACTGTAAGGAGTGAGATGATATGAGAATAGAGCGAGTTGACGATACTACCGTTAAACTATTTATAACATATAGTGATATAGAAGCAAGAGGTTTTAAACGAGAAGATTTATGGACTAATCGCAAACGTGGAGAAGAATTCTTTTGGAACATGATGGAAGAAATCAATGAAGAAGAAGATTTTGTTGTTGAAGGTCCTTTATGGATTCAAGTACATGCTTTTGAAAAGGGCGTTGAAGTAACAATTTCTAAATCTAAAAACGAAGATCTTATCAATATGTCTGATGAAGACAATGACCAATTAGATCATCAAGTTAATGATTTATTATCACAAACATTTGATCAAGATGATAGTTTAGAGGATTTATTTGAACAACGACAACAACAAAAAGAGACACAACAAGATCAAGAACACAACAAACGTAAGCCGCAAAATACACGTACTGTTATAGTTAGATTTAATGACTTGGAAGAAGTAATTGATTATGCTTACCATAATAATCAAAGAACAGATGAGTTTGAAGATTTATTATATAGTTTTAATAATGTATATTACTACGCTGTTCACTTTGATGAAACAGTTGGACAAGAAACAATTAACGATAGTTACAGTCAATTACTTGAGTTCGCATATCCTACTGATAAATCAGAAGTATATTTAAACGATTACGCAAAAATTATTATGAGTCATAATGTCGCTTCACAAGTACGTCGTTATTTTCCTGATACAACAGAATAACTACGATAAAGAAACTAATATAAATTATTATCAACAATGATTATGATTTGATTAGTAGATTAATTTGAGACTGACAGTCTGGGACATAAGGTTCTTGGACAAATGAAAAAAAGGCAATTTCTATTGAAATCATATAGAAATTGCCTTTTTCTGTATTGTTTTAAAGTAAGGCATTTGATTCTGTGAGAGCTACATCATTCAGATACCATTATTGACCTTTTTCTATTGTATGACTAGAGCATACAGATTGGGTGTCTACATGTAGAATAATTATTAACATCATTTTGGTTGATATAAGACGTTGTTTTTAAAGTATTTTAATGTGAAATTACGTATGAATACGTTGTATTTTGGTGAGGTACTGAAGGAACAGGATAAGCTGAAGACTGCAGTATGAAGCTGTTTTCTAAGAAAGCAAGTCAACAATACGAAATATTGAATAATAAAGAAGCGCGCAGATGAATTGAATTAAATCATCTGCGTGCTATTTTTCTAGGATTTATGTCTCAGATTCTTTATGTAATAACAAGGTGATTTCTAAATAAAGCATAGTAATTTGTTGGATTCTCACGTGTAATTAAATGAGGTGAAGAAATGTTATACGCGAACAATAATCGAAATCAGGCCGTTTGGGCAAAAGATGCGATAAAAAATAAGCATTATCGTTGCCCATTTTGTAAATGCAAAGTGATATTAAAAAAAGGAACATACAATACACCTCATTTTGCGCATATCCGTAATAATCGTTCATACTGTCATAAAAATGAATCACAAGAACATTTTAATTTAAAATACCATATTGCTCGTGAGTTAAAAGGCTTAAATCACAAAGTTAACATCGAACCTTATGTACCACAAAGTTACCAATATCCTGATTTAATCATTGATGATGAAATTGTATTAGAAATACAATTTTCAAAAGTAACGACAGCATGTATTTCAAAACGCAGTAAAACTTTACAAAATGCTGGGTATAAAGTGTATTGGATAACAAAAAAAGTTAAATATAATAAAAGTAATAGTGTTTTGTATTTATCAAAATACGAAAGAAATTTTATTAACATTCATAATAGATTATTATTATCGTGGGATACAACACATAAAATTCTTTTTGGTTATAAAGTGATTAATTTTTTAGGAGGACAACAATTTATTGCCAAAAGGCATTGTATGACATTTGCACAATTAATTAATCAAATTCAAATAGAGCGTGTTTATCATGCGCCAACACAGCCCTTAAAATTATCCAAAATTGCTATAAGCACTTATTTGAGAAACTGCCGTAAAACACACTCAGTTTTAGAACCAAGTTTAAGTGTGATGTATAATTTAAAATTAACGGATGCATGGGTAAATAAATATATAGGTATAATTTACCCAGAACAAATTTATATTAAGTCACATCCTGTGTATTGGCAATTACAACTTATATATTTGTGGCGTACACACACTTTTAACATGACACGATTTAAACAACTGATAGAATTAAATCATTTTTATAATGTTGAAATAGATAAAACGCAAATAAGCCATAGCGTTGTTCAAAAGTTCAAACAATTCTATCATAATCATGGGTGTTATAGCGTGCAAAAATAATCATGACATGAGAAAATTATACTAATAGACTTTATAGGAGGTTTACTAGATATTATGACACAACAATTAACAAGAGAAGAGCAAGAACGTAAATATCCAGAATATACTTGGGATTTATCTACCATTTTTGAATCTGACAATGCTTTTGAAGATGCATTTAAAGAAGTAGAAAATAATATCGGCAAAGAACAACAATATGTCGGTCACTTAGCTGATAGCTCATCTACACTATATAATGCATTAGCACTAGAAGATGAATTAGGTTCTAAGTTAGAAAAAGTATATGTATATGCACATTTAAAACAAGATCAAGATACAGCGAATGATAAATACACAGGTTATGAATCTAGAGCACATCAATTAATTATAAAATTCAGCTCAGCATGGAGTTTCTTAGTGCCAGAAATTCTACAAATAGATGAAGCAACGATACAAAAATTTATTGATGAAAATGATGATTTGGAACGTTACAAATTTGATTTAAAATTAATTAATGAAAAAAGACCACATGTATTGAGTGCAGATAAAGAAAGATTACTAACTGAAGCACAAGATGCATTGTCTACACCTGACAATGTGTATGGCATGTTTAGTAATGCGGATTTAGAATTTGAAGATGCGATAGATAGTGAAGGCCAACGACATTCATTAACACAAGGAACATTCATTAAATGTCTGGAATCAGATGATCGCGTATTACGTCAATCTGCTTATGAAAATTTATATAAAGCATACGGTGCTTATAATAATACACTAAGTGCGACGCTCGCTGGAGAAGTTAAGAAAAATGTTTTTAACGCTAGAACACATAACTATAAAACAGCAAGAGAAGCAGCGTTAAGTAATAATCACATTCCAGAAGCTGTATATGATAATTTAGTGAAAACAGTTCATAAATACTTACCTTTACTTCATCGCTATACTAAATTGCGCAAAGAACTATTGGGCTTAGATGACATGAAAATGTATGATGTTTACACACCACTTGTTAAAGATATTAAATTTGAAATGCCGTACGAAGAGGCTAAAGATTGGATGTTGAAAGCATTACAACCGATGGGTGAAGAATATATGAAAGTTGTAGAAGAAGGATTAAATCATCGATGGGTAGATGTCTTTGAAAATAAAGGTAAACGTTCTGGAGGTTATTCATCAGGTGCACACTTAACAAATCCGTTTATTTTACTAAATTGGTCAAATACTGTTTCTGATTTGTATACTTTAGTACATGAATTTGGTCATTCAGCACATAGCTACTTTAGTCGTCAAAATCAACCATCTAATTTAAGTGATTACACTATTTTCGTTGCAGAAGTTGCATCGACTTGTAATGAAGCACTATTAAGTGATTATATGGATAAACATTTAGATGACAAGCGCAGATTATTACTATTAAACCAAGAACTTGAACGTTTCCGTGCAACACTATTTAGACAAACAATGTTCGCAGAGTTTGAACATAAAATCCATCAAATAGAAGAAGCAGGAGAACCATTAACAGCTAACCGTATGAATGAAGAATACGCAGCGCTCAACAGAAAATATTTTGGAGATTCTGTTGAAACAGATGAAAATATTAGTAAAGAATGGTCTAGAATACCACACTTTTATATGAATTATTATGTGTATCAATATGCAACCGGATACAGTGCAGCTCAAAGTTTAAGTCATCAAATTTTAACAGAAGGTAAACCTGCTGTTGAGCGATATATCAATGAATTCTTGAAAAAAGGTAGTTCAAATTATCCTATTGAAATCTTAAAAAATGCAGGTGTAGATATGACAACTCCAGAACCAATTGAACAAGCTTGCCAAGTGTTCGAACAAAAATTAGACGCTTTTGAAAAGTTAATGAAAGCTTAGTATGAATGTATTCGTTTACAATATGACAAGTTTGTGACAAAGGAGATTTATTTAATTTTAAAGGTTGAAAGGTATATAACACCGTGTTATATTATATACATGAAATTAATCACATAACAAACATACCCCTTTGTTTGAAGTGAAAAATTTCTCCCATCCCCTTTGTTTAGCGCCGTGTAATCAGACACGGCGTTTTTTTATGTTCATTTTTAAAGACTTTTATATGTATAAGAAATTGAATAACTATTCAGATATTTCAGCATATATTTTGACTGGAATTTTATATAAAACATGAATGTATATTGAAAATAATGATTAACAATTAGCAACTACTAAGCAAGTAATTGCAAGTATATATTATACAAAAAAGTGATTGAGTGATCATAACTAGGAATGATAAATAAAAATGCCAACTTCTTTAATACTCATATAGAAGTTGGCATTTCTTTACTTTTATGAAATTTTGTAATTCTATCTACTATGATATTTGCGTATATTCAAAATGTTTATTTAACTTTTATAAGTTTATGAAACATTTTCTAGATAAATCATTAACCTATATAAAATCTTTTAAAGTCATTTTATTTTGACTTATGCTTTTAGCTTTTGATTCGGAAAGTAAGCATGTTGTATGTCACAAGTTTTTAACCATAAAATATACTACGTTTTATGGTGCAGTATATTGATATAGATATTAACAAAATTAATATTTCAAACTTTTGACTTCCAAAATTTACCTTCTGGTGAGCTAAGTTTTTCTATTTTTTGCTGTAATGCTAATTTTTTCAGCTCTTTATTCAATAATTTTTCAGGCCATTCATAAATAGTCAGTAATTCTTCTTTGGTTACTAATTGTTGTTGATAGATGTAAGTTTCCAAACTTGGTGGGAGTTCTTTTTCAATCGGTGAACCAATCAGTTCGTTTATGATGTACGTATATATGTGATAAGGGTACAAGCCTTCGACTTTTAAACCTTCTTCATGAATATCTTCATTAAAGAATACAAGAGAGGGTGCTTCTTCAATTTCCATTTCTCGAGCGATATGCAAGTCAACTTGTAAGCTTTCCTTTAAAGCACTTTTATGTAAGTCTTCTTTAAAGACTTCATAATCAAGGCCAGCATTACTTATACAATTATTGACCATCTCTTCAGTGATAATATCTCGTTTTGGTATTATCTCATTTTGAACAAGATGGATAAAACGCTCCGCCCGTAATCGACCTTGGAGTTCGGCGGCCTTATAGGCAAGTGCAATATTATCTAAATTTGATGTACTTTGTGCTTGGCATTTTGTTAATACACGTAAAGAAGGGTTTAAAATATGTCTAATACTTATATATTGTTTATACTCAAGTCGTAATTTTGAAAGTATCGCAGACAATTTAAAGCACTCTTTACTGAATGGATCGAAAAAGGAATAAATTTCAATCTTACTCAAAGGTGAAAGATTTGCATCTTCACGACTATTAGCATTTATCAATTTTAATTCTTCAGCCATGTTTTTTCACCTACAATTAATTTTCGGAATTAACCATGTGATTCGCTGTTAAACGTAATCGTTCATATAAATAATCCCCGACGCCTGCAGAAAAATCTGCTTGTTGAATAGCTTTATACATATTTTCAAGCCATGCGTCACGTTCGTATGTTGTTATTACAAATTCCAAGTGTCTTTTTTTTAACATAGGATGACCATGTTCTTCTGTATACAGTTGAGGTCCGCCTAAAAATTGTGTTAAGAATTGTTTTTGTTTTCTGCTTGTTTCTTCAAAATCTCCAGGAAACAAATGATTGATTCTATCATCACGTTTAACCATATCATAAAAATGGTCAATCATTTTAAATAAGGCGTCTTGTCCGATAACCTCGTAAGCTGTTTGAGTCATAGTATCACCATATCCTATTAATATAATACTAATATAACATGAATTTTTACATTTGGAAGTAATTCGACTTCTTAATATTGTGCGCAATTAACTGTTGTTTGATTTACGTTTGCGATTGAAAAATCTTTGGACTTTATTGTTTGGAATTTCATGATTGATATTAAATTGATTAAGAATCGATTTAAATTGAACTAATCCTTCATTATAATCATTTACTTCATATTCAAGTTCAAAGTCCTGGAAATCCAAGTAATAATTTTTATCTAAAACAAGTAGATTTCCGTTAATTTCTTTTTCTATACGTTCGGTAGTTAGGTCTCCTAAGACGATTAATGCATCAATATCTACGTCCATTTTTAGGAGTTGGTTTAAAATATCTTGGGGCAGATCCTGACTTTTGATGTGCTTGTTTAGTTTTGGTTCAACGATTGTATCGAAATTATACTCCATCAAACCAATTTCAGCTGGTACTTTTAACGTCATTTCGTATGCATCATCTTTAACGCGAATTCTCAAAGCTGATTGATGAGATTTTAAATCGAAATTTAATGTGTCGATGTAATAATTAGTTTGACTAAATGGTTTGATATTTAAAAAATAGGTGTTGTATATAGCTTGATAATCGTCTTCAGACAATAACTGTTTAAATTCAATTTCATTATTAGTTGCCACGCGTTACACTCCTTAAATATATATGATAATTCATTTTAAAGGACTTGTAAGTTAATTTAAATTAGATTGCATTATACGCTGAAAATTATTATATTTACGTTAAGTCAATTGATGACATAATAATAGTCATGTAACGTGTTATGTACGTCTTAATTATGTTAAAATAATGAAGAATAAGGAGGAACAAGCATGCGTATTTATGTGAATGAAATTAAAGTAACAGAAGATAGTTTAAAGTGTTATACAGAACAATCTACAGAAGGCTTACAAGAAGCAGGACAAATGCTTGTTGATAGTGATAATTATAGCTTTGCATATATCTTAGATGACGGCCAGTCGTATTCATATTTGATTTTTGTTCAAGAAACTTGGTCGATGCTACATGAAAATAAAAATAAAAAGATTATCGTTAATGATCATTTAGAACTAAAACAATTCGATAGAGAATTTAATTATATATTAGAAAATATTCAAGGTAATTCAAACTATGGTAAGGAGTTTGTTTCTGTTGTGGAAGATACTTTCGAATTAGAGTGAAGCGGAGTGAAGCACAATGAATCAATGGGATCAGTTTTTATCTCCATATAGACAAGCAGTTGATGAATTAAAAGTAAAATTAAAAGGGCTTAGAAAACAATATGATGTAGAAGATAATGCTTCACCGATTGAATTTGTGACGGGTCGTGTTAAACCTATGACTAGCATTATTGATAAAGCAAATAAAAGACAAATCTCATTTGATCGATTACATGAAGAAATGTATGATATAGCAGGTTTGAGATTAATGTGTCAATTCGTCGATGATATCGATATTGTGGTCAATCTCTTGAGACAACGTCAAGATTTCAAAGTAGTAGAAGAACGCGATTATATTAGTAATACAAAACAAAGTGGATATCGTTCATATCATGTAATTATTGAATATCCAATCGAAACACTTAAAGGTGAAAAGTCAATTTTAGCAGAAATTCAAATCAGAACATTAGCCATGAATTTTTGGGCAACAATCGAGCATACTTTGCGGTATAAATATGATGGAGATTATCCGCCAGAAATTCAGCACCGACTAGAACGTGCGGCTGAAGCAGCGTTTTTACTTGATGAAGAAATGTCAGAAATTAAAGAGGAAATTCAAGAAGCTCAAAAATACTATTCCAAAAAACGTGCTAAAAAGCATGATAATGACTAGGAGGTGCAATCATGCGCTATACAATTTTATCTAAAGGTGATTCTAAGTCGAACGCTTTAAAGCATAAGATGATTAATCACATGAAAGATTTTGAAATGGTTGAAGATACGGAAAATCCTGAAATAGTCATATCAGTTGGTGGAGATGGTACTTTATTACAGGCTTTCCATCAGTATAGTCACATGTTATCGAGGTGCGCATTTGTAGGGATACATACTGGACATTTAGGGTTCTATGCAGATTGGTTGCCACATGAAGTAGAGAAATTGATTATTGAAATTAATAATTCAGAATTCCAAGTTATAGAATATCCACTATTAGAAATTATAGTGCGTTATAACGATAATGGATATGAGACGAGATACTTAGCATTAAATGAGGCGACGATGAAAACTGAAAATGGTTCTACACTTGTTGTGGATGTGAATATTAGAGGAAACCAATTTGAACGCTTTAGAGGAGATGGACTGTGTGTGTCAACACCATCAGGTTCTACTGCATATAATAAGGCGTTGGGTGGTGCGTTAATACATCCTTCTTTGGAAGCGATGCAAATCGCCGAAATCGCTTC
Source organism: Staphylococcus sp. 11-B-312 (assembly GCF_016743055.1). NCBI lineage: Bacteria > Bacillati > Bacillota > Bacilli > Caryophanales > Staphylococcaceae > Staphylococcus > Staphylococcus sp. 11-B-312. The sequence continues at coordinate 1,958,328 of NZ_CP068241.1, read as the reverse complement.
TATTAATAATAGAGTATTCAGAACGGTTGGGTCACCATTAGTATTGCCCAAACATCATACATGTCTGATTACACCAGTGAATCATGATAAGATTTTAACGACCATAGATCACGTCAGCATAAAACATAAAAATGTTAATGCAATTCAATTTAGAGTGGCAAATGAAAAAATTAGATTTGCTAGGTTTAGACCATTTCCATTTTGGAAAAGAGTACATGATTCCTTTATTTCAAGTGGAGACGATGAATAATGCAATTTACGTATATGATTAGAGACCCTCAAATGCTAAGAACTTTTTTACAGGAGCAAGGGTATTCTAAGAATACAATTAGCGCCATTAAGCATAATGGCGCTTTAATTGTTAATGGACAAGCAGAAACTGTGCGTAAGCAATTACAGAACGGCGATATAGTGGAGGTACATTTAGGTTACGAGACAGCTAGTAATAATTTAATCCCATTCAATAAGCCTTTAAATATTTTATATGAAGATGCATACTTATTAATCGTTTCTAAAAAAGCTTTTCAAAACTGCGCACCATCAAGAGAACATAAACATTTTAGTTTAGCTGAACAAGTTCTAGGTTATTTTAAACAATCAGGACAAAACATCGTACCGCATATTGTCACTAGGATTGACCGAAATACTTCAGGTATTGTTGTGATTGCTAAACATGGTTTTTTACATCATCTGATGTCAAACATACACATTGATAAAACCTATTTATGCGTATGCTATGGTGAATTGCAATCACAAGGAATCATAGATGCACCTATTGCTAGAGATCCTGTTAGTATTATTACAAGACAAGTCAATTCAAATGGTAAACAAGCAAAAACAAAATATAGATGCTTAGACCATAAAAATAATTACAGTTTATGTGAAGTTACTTTATTAACAGGCCGGACACATCAAATTCGCGTCCATCTTCAGCATATAGGACATCCTATTGTGGGTGATGATTTATATGGAGGAGAACATTCGTATTTTAAACATCAGTTGTTACGATGTTTTAAAATATCTTTTATACATCCAATCTATGATCAAAAGATTGAAATACAAGATAAATATGATGCAATAGAAAACATATTTAATATGATATAATTTGAGTAACTATGGAGGTGGGACTTTTGGCAAATGAAAAAGACCAAATCGTTTTAGAAGATGAGCAAGTATATGATCAAGAAATGCTAGATAAATTACTGCATGAAAATCATATTGGTGAATTTAGAGAAGAATTCTTAGCGATGCACACATATGAACAAAGTGAATACTTTGAAGACAGCGATGAAGATATTAGACAAAAAATGTTTGAAGTATTGTCCCCTGAAGAAGTAGCAGATTTCTTTGAACAATTAGAAATTGATGAAGAAGCGTATGAAGCGCTGTTCGATACTATGGATGCTACATATGCTAGCAAAGTGTTAGAAAATATGTCATACGATAACGCAGTAGACATTATGAATCAATTATCTAAGCAGAAAATTGTTAGCTTGTTGACACTGATGAACCGTGAAGATGCAAAAGAAATTAAAGCATTATTACATTACGAAGAGGATACTGCTGGCGGTATCATGACGACGGAATATATTTCTTTAAAATCAACAATGCCAGTGAAAGAAGCTTTAATGCATGTTAAAGAACAAGCGCCAGATGCTGAGACAATTTATGTCATATTTGCAGTGAATGAGCATAAACAATTAGCTGGGGTTTTATCACTAAGAGATTTAATCGTAGCAGAAAATGATGCTTATATAGAAGACATAATGAGCGAACGTGTGATCAGTGCTAATGCTGCTGATGACCAAGAAGATGTTGCTCAGAAAATGCGTGATTATGATTTTATCGCTATGCCAGTTGTCGATTATCAAGATCACTTATTAGGTATTATTACAATCGATGATATCTTAGATGTTATGGATGAAGAAGCGAGTGAAGACTACTCTCGTTTAGCCGGGGTATCTGATGTTGATGCAACCAATGATTCAGTCATTAAAACTGCTAAGAAACGTTTGCCATGGCTAATTATTTTAACGTTTTTAGGAATGATCACAGCCACGATACTTGGATCATTTGAGGATACTTTAGCACAAGTGTCATTATTGGCAGCGTTTATTCCAATTATCAGTGGTATGTCTGGTAATTCTGGGACACAATCACTTGCCGTATCAGTACGTAATATTTCAACTGGTGAAATTGACGAACAAAGTAATTTTAAAGTCGCATTGAGAGAAGCAGGTAGCGGTTTTTTAAGTGGTTTGATTTGTGCTATATTGCTGTTTATTATTATAATGGTGCTTTATGGACAGCCAATTTTAGCTACGATCGTGGCAAGCAGTTTAACAATTGCTATGACAGTAGGTACATTAGTGGGATCAATGATTCCATTGGTTATGAATAAACTAAAAATTGACCCTGCAGTTGCTAGTGGTCCATTTATAACTACAATCAATGATATTGTGAGTATGTTGATTTACTTTGGATTAGCAACTTCATTCATGTCTTACTTATTATAGGGGGTTACATGGAATTTTTATCACTTGTTGTCGTTGTAATGGCAGCATTCCTTACACCGATACTAATCAATAGATTGCGAATTACATTCTTGCCTGTTGTTGTAGCAGAAATATTAATGGGTATTCTTATTGGGCACTCTTTTTTAAACATAGTAGAACGTGATGCTATGTTAAATATTTTATCTACATTAGGCTTTATATTCTTAATGTTTTTGAGTGGTTTAGAAATTGATTTTAAAGCATTTAAAAAAGACAAAGGCGCATTAGAAGATAATGAAAAAAGTAAAGAACCCGGTCATTTACAATTAGCACTTACTGTATTTTTATTTATTATGGTTATTTCAATTGTATTTGCATATGCATTTAAATGGTTTGGTTTAATTGATGATGTTTTATTAATGATTATTATTATTTCTACTATTTCATTAGGTGTTGTGGTACCTACACTAAAAGAAATGAATATTATGCGTACAACTATCGGACAATTCATATTATTAGTAGCAGTATTAGCTGACTTAGTGACAATGATATTATTAACTGCGTACGGAACACTACACGCTTCAGGTGGCACATCACTTTGGTTAATAGGGAGTTTAGTAGTATTTGCGCTTGTTTTTTATTTCCTAGGTGGATTATTTAAGAAAGCACAATTCTTGCAAAAACTGATGGATGGTACAACACAAATTGGTATACGTGCGGTATTTGCGTTAATTATCATGCTAGTTGCTTTGGCGGAAGGCGTTGGTGCAGAAAATATTCTAGGCGCTTTCTTAGCCGGCGTGATTGTTTCTTTACTGGGTCCTGATGAGGATATGGTAGAGAAATTAGATTCCTTTGGTTACGGATTCTTTATTCCAATATTCTTTATCATGGTTGGTGTAGATTTAAATATACCAATGTTAATAAAAGAGCCTTCATTATTACTTATCATTCCATTTTTAATATTGGCCTTTTTAATATCTAAATTAATACCAGTATTTTATATACGTCGATGGTTTGATATGAAAACAACAATTTCTTCAGCTTTCTTGCTAACGTCAACTTTATCGTTGGTTATTGCTTCTGCAAAAATTGCTGAAAAACTTGGAACAATATCATCTGAAATATCAGGTATTTTAATATTAAGTGCAGTTATTACATGTGTTTTTGTACCAATTATATTTAAGAAAATGTTCCCGATGCCTGATGAAGCAACAAGACAGATTGAAGTGAGTTTAATAGGTAAAAACCAATTAACCATACCAATTGCTCAGAATTTAACATCACAACTTTATCAAGTTTCGTTATATTATAGAAATGATTTAAGTGATAAACGTAAATTATCAGATGCAATTTCGATGATTGAAATTGCAGATTATGAAGAACCATTATTAGAGCGTTTAGGTTTATTTGAAAGAGATATTGTTGTTTGTTCTACAAATGATGACGATATTAATAGAAAAGTGGCTTTAATGGCCAAAAGCCATGGTGTAAATCGAGTTATATGTAGGTTAGAAGCGAGTACTGGTGATGAAGGTTTACAAAGTGAAGGTATAGAAGTATTTAGTGGCTTTATGAGTAATAAGATACTCTTGAAAGGTTTAATAGAAACACCAAATATGCTTAATCTTTTAAGTAATGTGGAAACATCTTTATATGAAATTGCAATGCTAAATCATAAATATGATCAAATTCAATTACGTAATTTCCCGTTTGATGGGGATATTATATTTGTGAGAATCATTAGAAATAATGAATCGATTGTACCACATGGTGATACTCAATTACGCTATAAAGACCGTGTCATTGTAACGGGATCTAAAGAGTATGTTGATGAGTTAAAACGTGAATTAGAATTTTATTATTAACATCTATATCTGGGATAGTATTGAAATCCTAAAATATGTATTAATAGGTAGTGAAAGAACAATATGCAAGTTACTTTAAGCTGTTAGTACTGATTAATTGAATGAAGCGTTGGTCAAAATTTCAACTCGAAAGAAAGCAAAAAACGATGAATTCGTTTATAGAATGTAAAATGAATTGTTTAAACAATGAAACCAATGTTAAAATAAAGTTTGTTAGAATTGGCATCGAGCGAAGTGATAGGAAGTATGATTATAACATCTCGAACCAATTTACAATGAAAATTTAAAAAAGGAGTTATTTTCATGTTAAATTTAGAAAATAAAACATTCGTCATTATGGGTATTGCTAATAAACGTAGTATCGGTTTTGGTGTAGCTAAAGTATTAGACAAATTAGGTGCGAATTTAGTTTTTACATATCGTAAAGAACGTAGTAAAAAAGAAATGGAAAAACTTGTTGAACAGTTAGATCAACAAACAATTAGAATGTATCAAATAGACGTACAAAAAGACGAAGATGTTATCAATGGTTTTGCAAAAATTGGAGAAGAAGTAGGTAACATTGACGGTGTTTATCATTCGATTGCTTTTGCTAACATGGAAGATTTAAGAGGTCGTTTTTCAGATACATCTCGTGATGGCTTCTTATTGGCACAAGACATTAGTTCATATTCATTAACAATTGTTGCTAGAGAAGCAAAAAAGATCATGCCTGAGGGTGGTAGTATTGTTGCTACTACTTATTTAGGTGGCGAGTATGCTGTGCAAAATTACAATGTGATGGGTGTAGCTAAAGCGAGTTTAGAAGCAAATGTACGTTATTTAGCATTAGATTTGGGTGAAGATAATATCCGTGTCAATGCGATTTCAGCTGGTCCAATTCGTACACTTAGCGCTAAAGGTGTTGGTGGTTTTAACACAATCATGAAAGAAATTGAAGAACGTGCGCCATTAAAACGTAATGTAGACCAAGAAGAAGTAGGTAAAACTGCAGCTTACTTATTGAGTGATTTTTCAAGTGGAGTTACAGGCGAAAATATCCATGTAGACAGTGGTTATCATATCGTTAAATAATTAAATATCTTTAATTATTAACATATAAAAAGACTATTCGTTTCAACAACTGAAACGAATAGTCTTTTTGTTTTATATCATTATTTCATTCTTTGACGTCACTATTGGCTTTTGCAATAATTTCTTGTCTATAACGGAATACGTTTCTGACAACGGTTTTAATGACAGCATATAATGGAACAGCTATTAAGATTAGACCGAAACCGCCAAGATTACCTGCAGCTAATATCACTACAATAATTGTTAAAGGATGAATACTAAGTGATTTACCCATTACGTTAGGTGTAATCACATTACCTTCTAATTGTTGTGCAATCAGCGTGATAATACATACCCATATAAATGTTGTAGGGCTTTGAATAATTGCAATGACTGCAGCGGGTGCAAATGCCATCCAAGGACCTAAGAACGGTATCATATTTGCTACACATGCAAACATAACGAGTAATAATGTGTAGTTAAGTCCTACAATTGAATAACCAATGTATAAGATAATTCCAAGAATGATACTTACTGTAACTTGGCCTTGAATATAGGATTTAACAGTTTCATTTAAATCTTTCAATAATTCTACAGTGAAAACTTTTCTGTCTCCTTTAAATAGTCTTGCGATGAAAGGGATAAAACGTTCATGATCTTTTAACATATAAATTAAAAAGAACGGAACCATTATCAGTAAGAAAAGTGTTGAAATAAATGATGTTAAGTAACCTAAAGAGTTAGATAAAATATCAGCAGTACTGTCGCTGATAGATTGTACCATTTTATTAATGCGATCTGTTACATCATTAGGCAATCTTTCCATTTGATCTAGAGCGAAATTAATGATGTTTTGAACTTCATGTTGTAATGCAGGTATTTGAGTTACTAAGTTTTCAATTTGTTCTGCAATTAACGGAGCTAATACCCCAATAACAATACTAATAATTATGATTAAGCCTATAAAGATTAGAGTAATGCTACCCCAGCGTGGCACATGATTCTTTTCAAGTATTTTTTGAAAAGGCAAACAAATGTAAAACAAAAAGCCACTCAATAATAATGGCAGTAACACAGATTGAAGGATAATAATGAATGGTGTGAAAATACTATGTACTTCCATAATCAATTTGATTAGTAAAAACAGGATTAATAAAGCGATACCTGTTCTAAACCATACTTTGTTAAGCATAGAATGGTTCCTCCTATAAAACTTTATTTGAATTTATAATTCAGTATATCTTAAAAAAAGATAGAACAAAAGGTAAATTTGTGAAAGTATGTACTTAGTCGCACCGTGTGGTTGACTGCAATTTCAGGTAAGTAACAATTGTTACTCAATAATAAGTAGTACGTTATAAGATAATATAAGTATTAAATATATTAATGTTATTTATATAAAAATTCATAACGCATTATATAAATTGTGAAAATAATAACTTATATAATGCGTTGCGCGGAACATAACATATGTGTATAATATTAAAAAATATCATTTTCTTTAATGGTATAACAAGGGGGATACGTTATGATAGAAGGTTTTTTAACTTGGCTTTATGACATAGTATGGAGCAAACCATTAGTTTATGGTTTGTTAATCACTGGTATATTGTTCTCACTATTTATGAAATTTTTCCAAGTCAGACACTTTAAAGAAATGATTCGACTTATGTTTCAAGGGGAAAAGTCACCAACTGGTATTTCAAGTTTTCAAGCAATCGCCTTATCGTTAGCAGGTCGTGTAGGTACTGGTAATATTGTAGGTGTATCGACAGCAATATTTATTGGTGGACCAGGCGCCGTATTTTGGATGTGGGCTACAGCATTTTTAGGAGCAAGTAGCGCCTTTATAGAATCGACACTAGGTCAAATATATAAACGAGAAGAGAAGGGACAATATAGAGGTGGACCAGCATTTTATATTGAATATGGTATAAAGGGGAAACTGGGCAAAGTATATGGATTGATCTTTGCAATTGTCACTGTAATTTCAGTCGGATTATTATTGCCAGGTGTTCAATCCAATGCTATATCCAGTTCTATGAAAAATGCGTTTCAATTAAATCCATGGGTTGTAGCCATATTTTTAGCAATCATTATCGGATTAATTATTTTTGGGGGAATCAAATGGATTGCTAATGCAGCGACAGCAGTTGTACCATTTATGGCAGTGTTTTATATATTAATGGCGGTTATTATCATTATACTTAATATTGAAGCGGTTCCTGCATTGTTTGCATTAATTTTCAAATCTGCATTTGGCATGCAAGCAGCATTTGGTGGGATTGTAGGTGCAATGATTGAAATAGGAGTCAAAAGAGGTCTTTATTCAAATGAGGCTGGTCAAGGTACTGGGCCACATGCAGCCGCGGCAGCAGAGGTGTCACATCCAGCAAAACAAGGTTTGGTGCAAGCGTTTTCAGTTTACGTTGATACTTTATTTGTCTGTACTGCAACCGCACTAATCATCTTGCTTTCTGGTACATATAATGTAACGGATGGTGGCAATACACCTAGTGATAAAGCGAGTTTGATTAAAGATAATGGTATCTTTGTTGAAATGTCAAATGGAGATAAAGATTATTCTGGTACAGCAATGTATGCTCAAGCAGGTATAGATAAGGCTTTACAAGGCGGAAGTTATCATTTTGATCCATCATTCTCTGGATTCGGATCTTACTTTATAGCAATTGCATTATTTTTCTTTGCTTTTACTACTATATTGGCTTATTACTATATTGCAGAAACCAATATTGCATACTTAACGAGATCTGCAAATTATAGAACTTCCTTTATATTTATCAATATAACTCGTATTGTATTGATATTAGCAACAGTTTATGGCGCAGTGAAAACGGCAGATATAGCATGGTTAATGGGAGATTTAGGTGTAGGCATGATGGCATGGCTTAATATCATAGCGATTTGGCTATTACACAAACCAGCTATAAACGCATTGAAAGATTATGAATTGCAGAAAAAGCGTTTAGGATCTGGTAGAAAAGCGATTTATAAACCAGACCCAGAAAAAGTACCCAATGCTGTTTTTTGGCTAAAAGATTATCCTGAACGCCTTAAAAAAGAGAATATTAACGATTAAAAAATAATATCTTACTTTGCTAAATAAAAAGGAGTCATTTTAAAATATTGCGTCTCTTGATACAATGTCATTAAGACTATGAGGGGGCGCATTATTTTATGGACAATTTTCAAGCAGGACGAATTAATAAAATTAATTTTTCAAGCGACATATTAGATAGAGACATCACACTTTCTATTTATTTACCTAAAGATTTCACAGAATTATTTAAATACAAGGTCGTCTTTTGTTTTGATGGTTTGGATTTTTTTAGCTTTGGTAGAATACACAGAACGTATGAAAAATTATGGGAAGCAAATGAAGTAGAAAGAGCAATTTTTGTGGGTTTTCATTATGAAGATGTTGAAAAAAGAAGAGCAGAATTTCATCCTCAAGGAGCAAAAACAGCACTAACTGTAAAATGTATGGCGAATGAAATTTTACCGTTTATAGACGCTCAATTCCCAACATATAAAGTAGGAAATGGCAGAGTTATTTTAGGTGATAGTTTAGCAGGGAGTGCAGCTTTGATCACAGCCTTATCCTATCCAAGAATTTTTAGCCAAGTAGGTCTATTGAGTCCTCAACATAATGAGGTAATACAAACATTAATTGAACGATGTCAATTTCAAGAACAATTGACGATTTGGCATACAGTTGGATTAGAAGAAAAAGACTTTGCTTTACCAACGACCGGAAAGCAAGCGGATTTTTTAACACCTAATCGCCAGTTGAAATCGATTATCGAAAATAGTGATATTACTTATCACTATGCAGAGTTTGATGGGGGACATAGATGGAAATCTTGGAAACATTTACTAGATGATTTATTAAAATATTTTTTATCAGATAATATTTCTTTTTAATTATCTGTAGGAAATTTAGTTAAAAGTAACGAATTTTTGTGAAATTTGATATAATGTAGTTATGTTAAACAAAGGAGGAATTTAAATGATTTTAGGATTAGCATTAATTCCGTCAAAAGCGTTTCAAGATGAAGTAAATGCATACCGTAAACGTTATGATGCTCACTATGCAACGATTATGCCACACATTACGATTAAAGAGCATTTTAAAATAAACGAAGGTGATCTTGACGCTGTCAAAGAGACAATCAAATCAAGAATCGAGGGGATACCACCGATTGAAGTACACGCGACAAAGGCATCAAACTTTGCGCCAATTACAAATGTAATTTATTTTAAAGTTGCCAAAACGGACAATTTAGAAAAATTATTTAATCAATTCAATAGTGGTGATTTTTATGGTCGTCCAGAACATCCATTTGTACCACATTTTACAATTGCACAAGGCTTGACTAGTCAAGAGTTCGAAGACATTTTTGGTCAATTGAACTTAGCGGGTATTGACTATAAAGAAGCAATTGAGCAACTTTCTTTAGTTTACTATGATGAAAGTGCAGAAAAATGGAAAGTATTAGAGAATTTTAATTTTGCATAATTTTTTTATATAAAATTATCATTTTAATCGATGATAATATTGAAATTTTAAAAGCGTCGCTATCATATTTTTAGATAATTTCTAAAATGATAGCGACGCTTTTGTATGTTGAAACGTACTCATATACTTAAGTGTGATTGTGTTGTTTTTTATTTTTAATAAAATACAAGCCATAAAATATTGCTAAAAATAAGAACACTAATGCTGAAAAATAAAATGTATTATTAACAGATTTAGAGAATTCTGTAATTAAACCACCTACGAGTGGACCAATCATAGACCCGAAACCTTGAACACTATTGAACACGCCCCAAGTCTCTTCTTGTTCATCCATATGGATATGACTAGCCATAAAAGTATTCCATGCAGGTAATAAGATACCATACATTAGGCCAATAAATAATGCTAAGCCCCAGACTAGTTTAATATCTGTAATAATAGATAAAGCAAATATCATTATAGTGTATAAGACAAAACCACCAAAAATGATACTGTACATAAATAATGTTCCATTTTTATCTATAATTTTAGATAAAAATAGCATAGAAATGGCACAACCTATACCACCAATGATAATTGCTATTGTATATTCTACGGTTGAAACGCCGACAACTTTTGTCGCATATGTAGGTAATATTGGGACTAAGGCGGTGATTGAAGCACCTTGTAATAAAATACCTGGAAATAGAATGAGGTGACGTTTGGTCACGTTTACAATTTGTCCTAATTGTTGCTTTACAGGTCTTGTATTGTAGTTAGTAAGCCTGATTTTAACGAAATAGTATAAAATCCATGCAATCAATACGACTAATGACATCATAAACGCAAAGCGTGTTGGGTGGAATTTAAAGATTAAGTTCATTCCAACCATCCCGACTAATAAGCCTAGTAGCCAAGAGAAATAGACATATCCCATTTGTTTACCACGGTTATTTTCATCAACACTTGCAAGCATAATGACCCAAATCGGACTCACTGCGATACCTAGTAATATCGCACTTGTGATTAATACGATTGGTGATGTAGGAAACCAAATGACTAAAAACAAACTACCAAAAGCTAATAAAAATCCAAGTGTTAAAACAAGTTTAGTACCTAAGCGTTTAAGTAAAAAACCAATGACAAAGTTTGTTGTTGCATCAGCAATAAAGTGAATAGAAATAGCGATAGATGTAACACCTACCGCAATAGAAGTTGCCGTTGGAAGTAAGGCTAAGTAACTCAATACATACATACCTCTAGCAAACTCCATTAAAAATAAAATAATCAACATAATAATAAAATTTGTGCTTGAATTGTAGTTAGTATTATTTAACGAAGAGCTTTGCATATAAAGGAACCTTTCCATAAACTTCTTCATAACGTGTCGAATGGTCTAGAAGTTCTAACAAATCTTTGCATAATTTATATGTTGAATATGGAATGCGCGATTCACTCATTGCTTCAGACATTTCCACTAGTGAAGTTGGATGATTTGTTAATGAGGCTACTTGTTGTATAGCTTCATCGGGTGAATAAGCGATTCTACCATAACCTTTTTCTTCAAAATAGAGCGCGTTTTCTAACTCTTGTCCTGGCGCAGGATCTAAGAAAATCATTGGTATTTGTCGCGTTAGTGCTTCAGAAATAGTGATGCCACCTGGTTTTGTTATCATCAATTGACTTGAAGCCATCCATTCATTCATTTGTTTTGTATAACCTAAAATCAGTACGTTATCATAATTTTTAAATTGGCTAGATAATGTGCGCTTCAAATCTTTGTTTTTACCACAAACCATGACGACTTGCGAGTGTGGACTTTTAGTCAAAATATCGCTAATCATTTGATCGAATCCTTTAGAAACACCAAAAGCACCTGCTGACATAAGGATTGTTGGTTTGTCAGGATTCAAATTATTTTGACGTAACCATGCAGATTGGTCGATATCTTGTTCGAATTTATCAGAAATTGGAATGCCTGTAACCTTTAATTGATTTCTTGGAATGCCTAATTCAGCAAATTCATCTTTTAATTCCTCAGTTGCCAAATAATATCGTTGAGAATGTGGTGTAACCCAATTCTTTTGTAATCTATAATCTGTCATAACTGTGGCAATGGGAATATTCATATCAAATTGCTCAGTTAATACAGACATCACTGGCGTAGGGAAAGTAAGTAGAATTAAATCTGGCTTTTCTTTTAGTAATAAATTAATTAATTTATTCAAACCATAATATTTGTAGAAACATTTGTCTATTTGGTCAGGTTTACTATAGTAAAAAGACTTGTACATATTTCTGAAGTACTTAAAGCTATTGATATACCACTTTTTACATATAGAAGTCAAAATTGGGTGAGCTTCTAAAAATAAATCATGTTCAATGACAGTTAAATTGTCTAGATTCATTTCGTTGAATTGGTTTACTACGCTTTGAGTAACCTGTAAATGTCCGTTACCAAAAGAACCAGTAATAATCAATATTTTTTTGTTACGAGTAACCATTTTGAGTCACCCTCCAATAGTATAAATTTAGCTCATGCTAAGTTTAACGCATTTTGTTATCATGCGAAAGAAAAAACATAATTAATAGAGATTATATCATTTTACAAACGCATAGAAAATAATTCATACTTATTTTTAAAAATTATATCATGATAAATTTAGATTGTTCTATATTTATACCATACCACGCATGCTTTTAAAATAAGTCATCTTAAAAGAAATTAAACAAATAAAAAGAAAATCTACATAATTAATTACATATGATTAACATTTTAAATCTAGTTTATACTTACGGTAATTATAATGTTTTTAAATAAAAACGAAAAAATATATAATGGTAGAGAAAAGGCAAAATGCAATATTAGTTTCTATAAAATCACTTGAAAATGTGTATAATAGAAGTATTGGAAATAAAGGAGCGGTTAATGTTGAATGCAAACGAGTTGTTTAAAAAAATTAGAGTTAAACAAGTGATTGGAACATTAGATATGAATGTGAATGATATAACAACGGACTCGCGTACAGCTAAAGAAGGCAGCATATTTGTTGCTTCTAAAGGTTATACCGTCGATAGTCATAAATTTTGTCAAGATGTGGTGAATCAAGGCTGTAAAGTTATTGTGGTAAATCATGAACAACTGTTGAAAGGTGATGTAACGCAAGTTATCGTTCCTGACACGTTGCGTGTTGCTAGTTTACTCGTAAATGTATTATTTAATTATCCAAGTAAACAACTTACTACATATGGTGTTACCGGGACAAATGGCAAAACATCTATAGCAACAATGATACACCACATATATAGAAAATTAGGTAAAGGTAGTGCTTATTTAGGTACAAATGGTTTTCAAATTAACGAAGAAAAATCTAAAGGTACAAATACAACTCCTGAAACAGTTGCGTTGACGAAAAAAATTCATGAAGCTGTAGAACAACAAGCACAAGCTATGACTTTAGAAGTATCAAGCCACGGATTATCATTAGGACGCTTAAGTGGTGTTAATTTTGATGTTGGTGTGTTTTCAAATTTAACGCAAGATCATTTAGACTTTCACGGTACAATGGAAGCTTATGGTCATGCCAAATCATTATTATTCAGCCAGTTAGGTGAAGATTTATCAAAAGAAAAGTATGTTGTTTTAAATCAAGATGATGAATTCTCAGAATATTTAGCTTCAGTTACACCTTACGAGGTGTTTACGTATGGCATCAAAGAACATGCACAATTTAAGGCTGAAAATATTCATGAGTCTTTACAAGGTGTAACATTTGATTTTAATACACCTGAAGGTACATTTCCTGTGAAGTCACCATATGTAGGCATTTTCAATGTCTCTAATATTATGGCAGCAATGATAGCTGTTTGGGCAAAAGGTGCTACTTTAGAAGAAATTATTCAAGCGGTAGAAAACTTAGAACCAGTTGAGGGTCGACTTGAAGTTTTAGACCCAAAATTACCAATTGATTTAATTATAGATTATGCACACACAGCAGATGGTATGGATAAACTTATAGATGCAGTGAAACCTTTTGCAAAACAGAAATTGATTTTCTTGTGTGGAATGGCTGGAGAAAGAGATATGGGGAAAACACCTGAAATGGGTCGTGTCGCTTGTAGAGCGGATTATGTTATTTTTACGCCTGACAATCCAGCAAATGATGATCCAAAAAAATTAACAAGTGAACTTGCTAAAGGCGCAACGCATAGTAATTATGTTGAATTCGAAGATCGTGCGGAAGGGATTCGTCATGCTATTGAAATTGCTAATCCTGGTGATACAGTTGTCTTGGCGTCAAAAGGGCGTGAGCCTTATCAAATTATGCCTGGTCATGTAAAAGTACCGCATCGAGATGACTTAATCGGTTTAGAAGCGGCTTATAAAAAGTTTGGCGGTGGTCCTGTTGAAAATTAAGCCTATAAGTCTGAATGGTGTAACAGTTCGTAGTTATATTTATAAAAATGATGACGCTGATGTCTTACTTATGGCAATACCAGACCTCAATTGGTCATTAGAAATTGATACTTCATTAAATGATGATGATATCAAGGAGGAACTTGTGATACACTTGTTTACGTTACTTGATGAGTCAACAGCAGTACAAATTGCTGATGATATTGGTCAATCGATATTTGAGAATTAAAGGAGAGAACAAATGAGTATAAAGGAAGAAGTAGAATCCAGAAAAACTTTTGCGATTATTTCACATCCTGATGCTGGGAAAACCACATTAACAGAAAAGTTACTGTTATTTGGTGGGGCAATAAGAGAAGCAGGGACCGTAAAAGGTAAAAAGAGCGGTAAGTTTGCGACAAGTGACTGGATGAAAGTTGAACAAGAACGTGGTATCTCAGTAACGAGTTCAGTGATGCAATTTGATTATGATCATTATAAAATCAACATTTTAGATACGCCAGGGCATGAAGACTTTTCCGAAGACACATATCGAACATTAATGGCAGTGGATAGTGCTGTAATGGTTATAGACTGTGCAAAAGGTATTGAACCTCAGACTTTAAAACTATTCAAAGTTTGTAAAATGAGAGGTATTCCTATTTTTACGTTTATCAATAAGTTAGATAGAGTAGGAAAAGAGCCATTTGAATTGTTAGATGAAATCGAGTCTACACTGGAAATCGAAACGTATCCTATGAATTGGCCAGTGGGTATGGGACAAAATTTCTTTGGTATCATTGATCGAGATACACATACGATTGAGCCATTTAGAGATGAACAAAATGTACTACATTTAAATGATGATTATGAACTGGAAGAAGATCATAATATTAAAAATGATAGCGCCTTTACACAAGCAATCGAAGAATTAATGTTGGTAGAAGAAGCAGGAGAAACATTTGATAATGAAGCTTTGAGAAATGGTGATTTAACACCAGTGTTCTTTGGATCAGCATTAGCGAACTTTGGTGTAGAAAATTTCTTAAATGCTTATGTTGATCATGCACCTATGCCAAGTGCACGACAAACGAAAGAAGATATTGAAGTTACACCTTACGATACGGATTTTTCAGGCTTTATTTTCAAAATTCAAGCCAATATGGATCCCAAACACAGAGATAGAATTGCTTTTATGAGGGTAGTTAGTGGCGCTTTTGAACGAGGTATGGATGTTACCTTACAAAGAACGAAAAAGAAACAGAAAATAACACGTTCGACTTCGTTTATGGCTGATGATAAAGAAACAGTTAATCACGCAGTTGCTGGAGATATCATAGGTTTGTATGACACAGGTAATTACCAAATTGGAGATACATTAGTAGGTGGCAACCAAAAATTCAGTTTCCAAGAATTACCGCAGTTTACACCAGAATTATTTATGAAAGTTTCTGCCAAAAATGTCATGAAGCAGAAGCATTTCCATAAAGGAATTGAACAATTAGTTCAAGAAGGCGCAATTCAATACTATAAAGCATTGCATACCAATCAAATTATTATTGGTGCGGTAGGTCAGTTACAATTTGAAGTATTTGAACATAGACTTAAAAATGAATATAATGTCGATGTCATCATGGAACCAGTTGGTCCAAAAATTGCAAGATGGATTGAAAATGAAGAAGATATTAAAGATAAAATGAGCTCTTCTCGTTCTATTCTTGTTAAAGATGTTTATGATAATTACGTTTTCTTATTTGAAAATGAGTTTGCAACGAGATGGTTTGAAGAAAAATTTCCAGAAATTAAATTATACAGTTTGTTATAATATGATTAATTGTGTATAATACTATATTATTAATAGAATACCTATGACTTTGTAGTCGGAGGGGAGTAACTCAACTGTTTTTAAAGAGATATATGAGATAGTAATATTTTTGTGAAATGTCTGTTTTATATATCTTTTTAACATAGTCATTTTGTCGTCATTACGAAACGTTAAACGTTTCCGGTAAAATGGGCAGAAAAATACTGTCGAGTGAGACCTTTGCTTATAAATGTTACAAACATACAAAATATATAAAGCTAAAAGTTTAATTTACTATAGGCGTGTATATGATCGAAAATGTGTGTAGCATTTACTTAGCTTAGGTCTCTATTTTTATGTAAAAAACTAAAGGAGTTGTCCTAAATGGATCCGAGTTTAATTTTACCTTATTTATGGGTTCTAGTAGTACTGGTATTTTTAGAAGGATTATTAGCAGCAGATAATGCTGTCGTAATGGCAGTCATGGTTAAACACTTGCCTCCAGAACAACGTAAAAAAGCATTGTTTTATGGACTGTTAGGTGCATTTATTTTCCGTTTTATTTCTTTATTCTTAATAAGCATCATCGCACATTTTTGGTGGATTCAAGCATTGGGTGCAATTTACCTATTATACATGTCCATTAAGAATCTTATATCATTCTTTAATGAAAAAGATCACCAAAAAGAAGATGGTACGGATGACCACCATTATGATGAGTCAGGTGAGGAAATACATGCAAGTCCAAAAGCATTTTGGGGCACAGTATTAAAAGTAGAATTTGCAGATATTGCCTTTGCGATTGACTCTATGTTAGCTGCACTTGCTATTGCAGTAACTTTACCTACTGTTGGTATACACTTTGGTGGTATGGACCTTGGACAGTTTGCAGTCATGTTCTTAGGTGGTATGCTAGGCGTAATCATCATGCGTTTTGCAGCCACTTGGTTTGTAAATCTATTGAATAAATATCCTGGTTTAGAAGGTGCTGCATTTGCAATTGTCGGCTGGGTAGGTATTAAATTAGTAATAATGGTGTTAGCGCACCCAGATATTAAAATATTACCGGAACACTTCCCACACAGTGTATTATGGCAATCTATTTTCTGGACGGTTATGATTGCACTTGTGATTATTGGTTGGTTAACTTCTGTTAAAAATAATAAAAAAGAACATAAATAATATAAATAAGTCTGAGCATAAAAACTATGTCTCAGGCTTTGTTTTATTTTTCATGAGATAAAGTTAGAATTTTTTAATAAAAGAGACTATAATCTGTAGTATGCTAACTTTATATGACAAAATAAAGCAGAAAAATTATATTTGATATGTCATAATAGAATTGCAATCAAAAGTAATAGGGGGGCTTATTGTGACGCAAAATAAAAAACATGTCATCCCAAAAGTAAAGTATGGACGCAAACGACGTGAGTACTTTCATAACGAGGAACGGGAACAACGTGTGCAACAAGAACGTCAAGCTAGAAAACAGCGTGAAGAAAAGGCTGAAATACTTGCTAAAAATAATGAAGAGCGTGTGAAAGAAAATTTAAGAAAAGCACGTATTGAAAAGCTTACACAAGAAGAAATTCAGCAACAACAAGCCATTGCTGCTGCGCGGAACTCAAAACATACACCAGAGAGAACAGAAAACGATGAGTCAACCTCAGCGGACAATATCAATCATCCATACAATGAAAACGAGAACATAGCGGATGAAAAAAATAATATAAATTCAAAATCATCACATGTTGAGAATGTGGATCAAAATAACAGTGCACAATCAAATGAACAACATGTCCCAGCTGAAAAACAGCAGGAAGAAAACTTTTACTCAGAGAATGCACAACAATCTAGAGTCGATGATTATTTGAGTAATGATGAACAAACATCTTTCCAAATGAAGCACCAAAAAAGTGCCAGTGAACATTCGAATCGTAACAATGAAACTAAGCATGAAAGCACAGCTAATACTTCTGATAAAGTTAAGGCTTTCTTTATTGAACATTGGGCTAAAATTTTAATTGTTGTTGCAGTTATTGTTTTACTTACACTCATACAAGCTATATTCAAAAATGTTGATGAAAATGGTACTTCAAATGATAGCGTGTTTAACGATAATCAAAATAAAGATAAAGCTTATACAACAACAATGAAAAGTGCAAACATTGCAATTCATTCAGTAGTAACTGTTGAAAATGATACAAGTGATGATAGAACTTCTGCCGAAAAAGAGACACAAGAAGCAGGTAAAGAAAATGAATTAGGTTCAGGTGTCGTCTACAAAAAAGTGGGCGACTCTATTTTTATTATGACCAACGCACATGTGGTTGGAGATAAAAAAGAACAGAAGATTACATATGGTAATGATGACTATGCGATTGGAAAAGTTGTTGGCACGGATAAGTATTCAGATATCGCCGTTGTTAAAGCTAAAGTAAAATCGGATAGTAAAGTGAAACCAATTAAAATAGGCGATTCCAGTACTTTAGTACTAGGTGAACCAATTATAGTCGTAGGAAACCCTCTAGGTGTAGATTTTAAAGGAAGTATTTCTGATGGTATTATTTCAGGTTTGAACAGACACATACCAGTGGATATCAATAAAGACGATCAATATGATGTGTTAATGAGTGCTTTCCAAATAGATGCACCTGTAAATCCGGGCAACTCAGGTGGAGCCGTGATTGATAGAAATAGTAAGTTAGTAGGTATAGCATCCTTGAAAATAGATATGGATAATGTTGAAGGTATTGCCTTTGCCATACCGGTCAATGACGCTGAAGACATTGCCAAGCAATTAGAAGATAAAGGTGAAGTTAAATATCCTAATACAGGTGTGAAGATTGCTAATATTAGTGAGGTTGATGAAGCTACCAAACAATCTATTAATTTACCAGAAGATGTTAAAAAAGGCGTGCTAGTAGGTGATGTTAAAAAAGATTCATTAGGTGAAAAATCCGGGTTGCAAAAAAATGATGTCATAGTAGAATTAGATGGTAAAGCATTAGAAGATAATCTTAGATACAGACAAATTATTTTTAATCATAAAGATGATTTAAAAACGCTACCAGCTAAAATATATAGGGATGGTAAAGAAAAGGATATTAAGATTAAACTGAAGTAACGTTGAGGTGAAGAAACGTTGTCCATTTTCAACCAATTGTTAAAAAAATCAAGTCCTCAACAAGGGATTGTAATGTATTATATCGTGGCAATTATCGTGGCATTTTTAATGCTGAACTTGCCGTTTGTCCATAAGTCCAATGTTTCTGTAGATCCAATTGATTCCTTGTTTGTTGCTGTGTCAGGTGTCAGTGTAACAGGTCTAACGCCAGTTAACATTATTGATACTTACACAACATTTGGCCAAGTGGTTATCATGCTGATACTAAATTTAGGTGGTATTGGTGTTATGGCCATTGGAACTATGCTGTGGGTTGTCTTAGGTAAACATATTGGTATGCGTGAACGCCAATTAATCATGCTTGATAATAATAAACATACGATGAGTGGTACGGTGAAATTGATTTTAGATATTGTTCGAACAATCATTATCATAGAACTTGTTGGTGCATCATTATTAGCATTTTATTTCTATAGAGATAACCCCGACATTCAATATGCAATTATGCAAGGATTATTTGTATCGGTATCAGCAACAACAAATGGTGGGCTTGATATAACTGGACAATCACTTATACCATATGCAAATGACTATTTTGTGCAAACTATTGTTATGTTTTTAATCATGTTAGGTTCAATTGGCTTTCCTGTATTGATAGAAGTGAAAGCATATATCAAAAATCGAATTCCTAATTTTAGATTTTCATTATTTGCAAAAATCACCACGGTCACTTATTTTGGTTTGTTTATTTTCGGCGTATTAATTATCCTTTTATTCGAACATAACCAAGCTTTTCAGAATATGAGTTGGCACAAATCGCTATTTTATGCATTATTCCAATCAGCTACAACAAGGAGCGCAGGGCTTCAAACTATTGATGTAAGTGGTTTTGGAGAAGGTACGAATATCGTTATGGGTATACTGATGTTTATAGGTTCATCCCCAAGTTCTGTCGGTGGGGGGATTAGAACTACGACGTTTGCGATTTTAATATTATTCCTTTTAAACTTTAGCAACCAACCTGAAAAAACGTCTATCAAAGCATTTAATCGTGAAATTCACATAACTGATGTTCAACGTTCATTTGCTGTCTTTATCATGGCTAGCATATTAACTTTTACGAGTATGATTTTTATACTGGTTGTTGAAAATGGAAAGGTTTCATTTTTACAAGCGTTTTTTGAAGTTATGTCGGCATTTGGAACTTGTGGATTATCATTAGGTATTACTGGTGATGTGAATGATATGAGTAAAGGTGTCTTGATGGTGTTGATGCTAATTGGCCGTGTTGGTTTAATCAGTTTTATTATTATGATTGGTGGACGTAGAGAACCTGATAAATTTCATTATCCTAAAGAACGCGTACAAATTGGTTGATTGTTAAATTTAAATCTGAACTGAATAGTTTATGAAACAATGGTGCCAGTACATCTAACAAATGATGTACTGGTGCTTTTAGTTTCAGGATAAAAGCGTATAGTTGGCAAATATTCACTGTTGATGATATATGTTTATTATTATTTCAAGCTGTTTTAGAAACGTGTTAGACTAATATTAATGAGGGGAGAGGCGTATGAAAAAAAGTGAAAAAATCGCAATAGACATTATCACTACTTCTGATATGCATAGTTATTTTCAAAGTGGTGAGAATAATTCCAATATTTATAGAGCAGGATCTTATGTTAAAAGTATTAGAGAAACAAATGATCACGTTATTTTATTAGACAGTGGTGGTAGTTTAGCAGGTTCGTTAGCAGCATTTTATTATGCAGTTGTAGCACCTTATAAACGTCATCCAATGATAAAATTGATGAATGCTATGCAATACGATGCAAGTGGTATTAGTCCTAATGAATTTAAATTTGGTCTGTCATTCTTTTCAAGGGCAGTATCATTGTCTAGGTTTCCATGGTTATCGGCAAATATTGAATATAAACGTACAAAAGAACCATATTTTTCTACACCATATACAATTAAAGAAATAGAAGGTGTCAAAATCGCAATAGTGGGTTTGACTTCAGATGGGCTAATGGAGCGTGAACATTTTGAAATGGAAAATGATGTACGAATTGAAAAAACATTACGCTCTTCTAAACGTTGGATTCGATTTATTCATGAAAGCGAAATGCCAGACTTTTTAATTGTTATATACCATGGTGGACTAAATCAACTAAATAAAACCTCTAATGAGCGTGAGCAAAATGTAAATGAAGCGGAAAAAATCATGCAGACCCTAGGCGTTATTGATTTATTAATTACTGGTCATCAACATCAAACGTTTATCGGTAGAGATGATCAGACGCTTTATGTACAAGCAGGACAAAATGCTGAACAACTTATACATGTGAAGATTAACTTTAAAAAACGCACAAATTCGTATGAATTAGAAGATGTCAATTCTAAAATTGTGGATTTAAATCATTATCCAGAAGACCAAGCATTATTAGATTTGACTTTTTATGATAGAAAAACAGTTTGTAATTGGAGTGAAGAAAGCATAAACGAAAATGCTTTGTCAGCAGAGGTAAATGGTTTGAGTGATGTTATAACAAAACCTCATCCATTCACACAGTTATTACATGATAGTATTCGATTAGCCTATGATTATGATATATCTTGTGTACACTTACCAATGAGTGGTGAAGAGGGGCTCAATGGCATCATTACAAATGAAGATTTATTTAATGCCTATCCTCATCCAGATGTCCCAGTTGATTTAACAATGAAAGGTCAACAGATTCATGATATTTTAGAGTATTGCTATTCACATATAGCTTTTAGTGACGGCGCATTGAGCTTAACAATCGTAGATGAAACCTTATGTACGTTTTGGCAAGGTGTTAACTATACAATAGATATGAATGCAGAGCCATACCATCGTGTGACATTGGAAAATATTAAATTAGACCACATGTATCGTGTAAGTATGACTGATTACTGCTATAGAAACTATAAGCAATATTTAGAAGATGCTGTCATTCACGAAACGGGTGAAATTACGATGGTTGAATTAATTGCTAGAAATTTAAAAGATAATGACTACCACATCGAACAAAAACAAACATTTAATGTTATTATTTGATAAAATTTATGTGCTATAAAAATCTCTTAAAACCAAAGAAAACGCCAATTTCTATATTATTTCAATAGAAATTGGCGTTTATTTTCATTCAGAGACCTTTTATGCCCTCATCTCTTTCAAACTGTGGGGTATAAGCTGTAAAATCTTAATCTTTTTTACATCATTCATAAGCTTGTGTTTCTATTTCAATTTATCCGTGGAAAATTAATAGAATAACTACTGCAACAATTTGTGCTATGACAGTCGTAGCAATTCTACGCGTATAATAATAACTTAATGAAAGCACAATTTGAACGATGAATACAAAGAAAACAATCCACATTTTATCTAGATAGAAAAATAAAGAAGCAGAACAAATTGCTGTTATTAATACGCTTAACCACATTGGAATGTTTGATTTGAGTAGTTCTTTTTGTAATACAGTTCTCATATAAAGTTCATGACACGGTATCACAAATAATAAAGTAACTAACATTTGCCATTTAAAGTATACACCTGTTCGCGTTAATTCTTTAATCAGTGATGCGTACTGAATATCTGATGAGATAGCTGCTAAAACTAGCTGTATAATAATGAGTACGATACCCGTAATAATACCTATCCCTAGAGATGTTAATAATCTTTTTGATTCAATATCTCTTTGGTAAAATATATAACTGATACCTGCGATAAGCATGATACCAGTATAAAGGTACCAGTATTCTTGCTTTTCACCCCACATGATATATAAAATAATGTGAAATACGATGAAGCTTACAATAAACCAGATTAAAGCGTTTGAAATTCTATTCATATAAACTATCCTTCTTGTTCGACGATTGTATATCGCTTGTGATTGATGACAGTTTTTTCAGGCAGGTCTAGATCATTGAAGTTTTCCATAATTGTTAAATCTACAATTACAGAGTTATCATTAATTTTTTCTACGCGGCCTTTTAAACCGTCATAAAATTCTACTATATTTCCGACTTCTGCGACAGTCATATTGAATCCTCCCTAGAAATGCTAACTAGATAGTATTATACAAAAAAACGACAGACAAATAAACAAATAACCTTTAAATATACAGTTATCATTCTTTTTTTAGAAAAATTAGTATAAATCAGTTAAATGATTGGCATTTTTAATGAAAATATTGCATAAATAAGGTAAGGGTATTAAGAGGAAAAGGAGTGCAGTATATGAAATTTATTAGTAATAATGATATTACAGATCCAACATTAAATTTGGCAATGGAAGAATATGTATTAAAGCACATGCCGAATGACGATAGTTATTTTCTGTTTTATGTCAATCGTCCTTCAATTATTATTGGCAAAAATCAGAATACGATTGAAGAAGTGAACCAACCTTATATTGATGAACATGGTATAGATGTAGTCAGACGTATTTCAGGTGGCGGTGCCGTGTACCATGATACAGGCAACCTAAACTTTAGTTTTATAACGGATGATGATGGCAATAGTTTTCATAATTTTAAAAAGTTCACTGAACCTATAGTGGAAGCATTGAAATCACTTGGATTAGATGCAGAAATGAGTGGCCGAAACGATATTCAAATCGGTAAAGCTAAAATTTCCGGTAATGCCATGGTCAAAGTAAAAGATAGAATGTTTAGCCATGGTACTTTAATGTTAAACAGTGAATTAAATGAAGTTCAAAATGCCTTGCGTGTGAATCCAGCAAAAATTAAATCGAAAGGTATTAAATCTGTGAGAAGTAGAGTTGCTAATATCTCAGAATTCTTAACTGAACCATTAGATATTGATACTTTTAAAGAAATTATTTTAAAAACAATATTTGGTGAGGCTACACAAGTTGAAGAATATAAGCTTTCAGACGAAGATTGGGCAAATATAGAGCAATTAAGTAATGAAAAATATCGTACTTGGGAATGGAATTACGGTAGAAATCCTAAATATAATTTTGAACGAGAAGAAAAATTTGAAAAAGGATTTGTTCAAATTAAATTAGATGTTAAAAAAGGAAGAATTGAACATGCTAAAATTTTCGGTGACTTCTTCGGTGTGGGAGACGTTACTGAATTAGAACATGCATTGGAAGGCACATTGCATGACTTTGATAGTATAGAAGAAGCATTAGCAGATTATGATATCTATCACTATTTTGGAGATATTGATAGATATGAGTTAATCAGATTAATGTCTTAAATAAACAATATAAAAGGTCTATTCGCTAACTTTAATTAATTAGTGAATAGACCTTATTTTAAATATATGACAACTAAATTAACCAACGAGATATGCCTCCAAATGTTTATATTCTTCTGTATAGCGTTTGAAATCATTCTCGTTTTTATTTTTAAGTGCATGATCGATGAGATTTTCTAATTGTTGCTTACGGACATTCCTTAACGATTCATCAATGATTAATTCGATACCTAAGTCATTAATTGTTGATACAAAAGACTCTAAAGTATTGTATTTTACATGTGTATTATGTTTCATTATCAACACAACCCCTCTATCTATATTTAAAATACATTATACAAGGTTTTGATTTTTAAATCAACGAATATTCTGACTTTTCCGAAAAATAAGTGTAAAACGAAACTTTCAATAATTAAAAAATAGAAAAAGATTCGTAACTGAAATTTAATTGTAGAATATATAGAAAATATTTTATAATATAAGTTGATTTTAAAATGATGATAGTATATTATTTGAGTATCACCAAAATTGTAAGGAGGTTACAACTATGATTCAACCGTATATTATTAAAAAAGGTGATATGTCATTGCAACCGTGCCATTTACCCGTTGGCCAATATGAAGGAACAAGAGTGCTAAGGTATAAAGAAGATGAAAGTACAATAAAAGAACGTACCCACAAAATTATTGACCGCTCTTGTAGATTTTATGGTAGTAGTTATGTTTTTAAAAAAGAGGATACCATTCGAATTACAGGTATTAGCAGCAAGCCCCCGATTTTATTCACTCCTTTATTTCCTACTTATTTTTTTCCAACACATTCTGATAGAAAAACACAAAATACATGGATTAATATCCATTATGTTCAAAGTATTAAATCACTCAAAGATAAAAAATGCAAAGTGAACTTTGTTGATAATCAATCTATCGTTGTAAACATTTCAGCTCATAGCATGCAACATCAATATTTAAATGGTATTTATTATTATTATATGATGGATAGAGCGGCAAGAGTTGCAACTTTTGATCCAGAATCTCCTATAGATTATACAAAACCACAATTAAATATATATGAAGCACTTGCTAAGTATTCTTTGTTTGAAAGTAAATAGTAAAGTTTATTTAAAATATTAATGTAAAAGTAGAATATGCGGAATATTATATTAATTTAGTGTAAATGTTCTGCATATTTTTTTACGATATCTCTTGAAAATTTGCTATTAATTGATATAATAATATTTGTGCTTGATTAGAGATACTATTTATCCACAGTAGCTCAGTGGTAGAGCTATCGGCTGTTAACCGATCGGTCGTAGGTTCGAGTCCTACCTGTGGAGCCATTGGAAACGTACTCAAGTTGGCTGAAGAGGCGCCCCTGCTAAGGGTGTAGGTCGCGAGAGCGGCGCGAGGGTTCGAATCCCTCCGTTTCCGTATACAAACCTTGATATGACAGGGTTTAACGAGAGTAAGTGTCAAATATGTGTCAAGAGAATAATTCTCTGACGCGTTGACCTTGCTCTTTTTTATGTTCTTCTAGTAAGTGGGAATATGTGTCTAGTGTTTGTGAAATCGTAGCATGTCCTAAACGTTTACTAATATATTCGATTGGTATACCTTTAGAAAGCAAATAAGAAGTGTGAGTATGTCTTAAAGAATAAGGTGTAACATTATCATCATCTAGTCCCACTTCGTCTTTTGCATGTTTAAATGCTTTACTCACTGCCGTATGACTTACAGAAAATAATTTACCGTCAAATCTCAAAGGTAACTTAGATAATTTAGATTTAATTACCATAATATCTTTGTTGCTAACTTCCACATCTCTTTTTGAATTCTTCGTTTTTGTACCTGGTAAATGGATAACCCCACTTGCTTTGTTTAAATCTTCGGTCGTCATATTGATAGCGTCACTATATCTAGCACCAGTTATCGCTAATAAGTACAAGAATATATAACTTTGTTCATCCCTTGACTTAAAGTATTTCATTAATGCTAAATAATGCTTGATGCTGATATATTTAAAATGTTCTTCTTTAGCTTTTACCGTACCTTTAATCATAATATTGAAAGTAGGGTCTTTTTTAATATATCCGTCGTATACTGCCTCTCTCAAACATGGTGCAATGCAACTATTTACTTTTCTCACTGTTTCGTCTGAATGCCCTTTACCATAATTATTTAAAAACTTTTGATATTCGCTTCGATTAATATTTTTCAATAACATTTGTTCACCAAAATAATTTTCAAACAAAGTGAGGGAACGCTCATACCAATAGAATTGCCCTTGTGATAGATCTTTTTTGTTTTTAATTTCTAACCAGTCATTATAGTAGTCCACAAATTTTTTATTATCTTCTATTTTATTTCCATCTTCTAAATCTCTGATAAGTTGTTGTGCTGCTAATGTAGCTTCTGCTTTCGTTTTAAAACCCGATTTACGTTTCTTACCTGACTTAAAACTTGGGTCTTTCACATCGTATTGCCAGGTAGTAGACGTTTTATTTTTACGTTTTGTTACTGTAAATGTTGCCATAATCTTCATACCTCCTAAAAAAGATAAAAATATATAGGGCAGTAGGGACTGCCCTTAAAATTATTCTTCTAAATTGTCTACTGCATACTGTGCTTGTTCTTCTGTGAATTTGTCACCTGCATTAGATATTAACTGATCATAAATTGCGTCTTTAGACATACTTTGGTCATCTTGGTATGATTTAGCAGCTTCTAAAGCATTTTCTTTATAATCTACCTTCAAATGATCTACTGCATATTGTGCATCTTCTTCTGAAAATTGGTCTCCAGCATCTGATGTCAATTGTTCGTAAATTCCCTCTTTAGACATGTGCATTGTATCTGCATAAGTCTTAGCTGAATTTAAAGCTGCTTTTTGTCCTTTAGAGGCATCGTCATCTTGTTCTACTTCTGTAGAATCATTGTTTATTTCTTTATCAACTTCATTTACTACTGATGCAGAACAAGAAGCGAAAATAATACCCATAATAATTATAAATACTAGACATCCTCCACAACCCCAAAACCATTTCTTTTTCTTACCTTTCTTTTCTTGTTCTTTGTACTCTTCGAATTGTTGTTGTTGTCTTGCTAACAACTCCTCATTCGTTAAATCTTTTAGTTCTTTTGACATAATGTAACTCTCCTTTGTAAAAAATTATTTATATTAACAAACCTGCATTCGCACACACGTATGCAGATTGGTCATTCCCAATACTTATATTCAAACACACGCAATGGCTCAAGTTGTATTAAATAACCATTATGAAGTGTGGATAATCCATATCTGACTTTATAATGCTCAATACACTGTTGCACAAAACCTTCAGAAACCTCAAAAAAATTAGCCATTTCATATAAGTTATGGCAATTGTGCTTGAAGGCATCAATAATTCCTTGCAGTGAAACGATTTGTTCCATTGCATATCGTCTAGCATATCCTTCAAATTTTCTATTATTAAATTGTGTTTGGTCAGTGATATTCCCATATGTAAGTTTGTGATGTCCTAATTCTTCTGCTAAAGTTTCTAACTTAACCGCATTGGATCTATTACTGTTGATATAAATTTCGTTATTGTAATACATACCTGATTGAAAACTAGGAAGCATGTTAGTTTCTACGATGTTTAAGTTTCGATATTCATAAATTAATTCTTCATATTTCCCCATCTAATACCCCTTTATTGACGTTTGCTTTTTAGATAGTTTATAAAATCTTGTACTTCTTTTTGTTCTTCTTCAGTTAAATCTTCTTTATCGAAATGAGCTGCGATTGTGTCTTGCTCTTGTTGTTCGTTACTGATATTACTTAAATCAATTGACATTAAATCGTTTATAGATACATTAAAAATATCAGATATTTCTTTTAAAGTTTTCATTTTAGGCGTATATTTACCTTTTTCCCATTCACTTATGCTTGAAGCACTTTTTCTACCTAATTTATGAGCAAGATCTATTTGTTCCATATCGTGTTTGTTTCTCAAATATTTTAAGTTTTGACTGAACATTTTTAGTTCCTCCTGAAAAAGTTTATACCTATATTATACACAAAAATCGGAAATACACAACAGATAATCCGAAATTATATTTCAGAAAAAATGAAACAAAAGTATTGACTTCGGAAATACCGAAATGGTATAGTGTAATTAACTTCTTAGAAAGGAGGCAAAAAATGACAACTGAAGAAAAGAAAAAATTGGTATTAACAATTTCTCAATGGCGTGCATTAAAAAACATGAACAAACGTCAGTTGGCAATCCGATCTGGTGTTACTGAAAAAACTATCTACAACTATGAAATGAGTCAAACATATATTCAAAATGCAAATTACAAAACACTGAATAAGTTAGCTAACGCATTAGGTATAGAAGTAGATAATATTTTTTTGGGTGACGATTCGGAAAAACCGAAATTTTAAAGGAGGCATAAAATAATGAATAAAATAAAAGGTTTAAAAGTAAATTTGGAAGTTCCAGAAATAAAACAAACGCCTACTAATAGTAAGTAGACGCTTTAAAATTATTATTTGAGTAGACCATTGTCGGATAAACGCTCTAGTGTGTCAGCAAGTAGGGTTGCTGAATAACTAGTATTAAGTTCAATTATATAACTAAACAAAGCGTTAATATCGACATTGCCATTTAAGTCTGTGATTTCATCCATTTTAGAATCTACATCTTCTTGAGTGAAAAATTCAGATTGAACATGGTTGACAGACTCGATAACTATCTCTTCATACTTTGACAAAATTATCACCTCCTTAGGTTGATAACAACATTATACACGAAAGGAGCATACAAAATTGAACGAAAATAAAAAATCTCAATGTGGTGAAGACCACATCAAGATTACTGGTTGGGAGATAGTTGATATTAATAGAAAATTAAATTTTTTCAATTTCCTATTAATAATTTTAATACTGTTACAAGTATTCCAGCTATTCCTATGAGCGAAGGAAGAAATACTTTAAAAACGACTTTCCAAAAAGTTTTTCTACCTTCAGTCGAAATGAATCTTTTAGTTGTTGAACCTTGTATAGGAAAACCATTAATGTGAAACGTTTCTCCATCTTCGGAATATATGTAGTTTTTGTCTAACATTTCACTTAAATTTTTATCTTCAAACTCAATATTCACCGAACCTTTTACGTAAGCAACTAAAAGTTTCCAAAATATACCTGGAGTTATTTAAATCACCTCCTTAATAGGAGTATAGCAGAAAGGAGCATACACAATATGCAAGTATTAAAAGAAATAAAAATTGAAAACAATACAGAACTTGGACCAGTAGTTTCAAGCAGAGCGGTAGCGAAGGAATTAAATAAAAATCATCAACATGTTTTAAGAGATTTAGAAACTATAAAATCTCACAGTCCAAATCTGGACAGTGAAATTATAGAAAGTCAATTCACAAATAGTCGAGGTCGCAATTATAGAGAATACCTCTTAACTAAAGACGGTTTCACATTATACATGTTCAATATTCAAGGTCATAACGATTTTAAAATGGCTTATATTAACAAATTTAATGAAATGGAACAACAAATACAAAACCGTTTGCCAGGTTCATATAAAGAAGCATTAACACAATTACTAGAAACAGTTGAACAGAAAGAGAAATTGGAATTAGAAAATAATATGAATAAGCAAAAGATAGCTGAATTTGAACCTAAAGCATCATATTTAGACACAATTCTTAACAATAAGAGTTTAGTAACAGTAGGGCAAATTGCTAAAGACTATGGTATGTCAGCACAAGCACTTAACAAATTACTGCATGACTTAAAAGTTCAATATAAACAATCTGGACAATGGTTACTATATTCGAACATACAAGACAAAGGTTATACACACTCATCTACTACAGAAATTGAACATAAAGATGGTAGTACTTCAGTAAGAATGAATACTAAGTGGACACAAAAAGGACGTTTATTCATTTATGAATTGCTTAAAGATAATAATATTTTACCGACAATCGAAATATAGGAGGCACAAACATTGAATGAATTACAACCAATCAAAAAAGCAATCATCCTATACACTGCTGTAACAGTTATAGAACAATTGCTTGATAGTTCGAAAGATAAATCAGATTCAACAAATGAGTCATTCATTATACCGGGAGACTCTAAGAATGCTACTGATTCTGCTCATCGTCTTTTAGAAGCAGCATCGCAGTATTGTACGAAATAGATTGAGAATATTTTTTACTAAGTTCGTAGAGTGATAAATAAAAATTTGTTTCTTCACTCATGTCTGGATTTAATTCTCTGAATTTTTGTTGAGTTTCTTTGAAATAATCACTGTCAATATTTAATTCAACTTCTAAAAATTCTTTTAATTCATCGAACTTTTTATCGAATAATTCTTTATCCATAATTATCACCTCCTTAGGTTGATAACAATATTATACACGAAAGGAGAAAACGGAATGAACAAATCAATTAAAAAAGCACTCTTAATAGCAACTACTGCAATAGTTACTAAAAAGGTGCTTGATAAAACAAGAAACAAAGTAGTACATCATTTAATTATTAATGAGAAAGACCTTGAGATAAAACAATTAAAAATTAAAAAAGCGATTCGTGAATTAGAAGAAGCTGAATCGACAATAAATTCATTAATTGAAGAAGGGTTCCCTTTTGATACTACTTTTTCAGAGTGAAATCGAGTTTACATCTTGAACAACGATTATGTTTTTTTCTTAGTAGAAATTTTCATACGTTTACCACAATTAGGGCAAGATGTCTCAATAGTCACATGATCTTTGGACATAAGTATCACCACCCACTATCGCAGTAGCGATGAAACTAGTATAGCACAACCTAAAAATGAAAGGAGTGATAGTAATGGACTTCATCGGATTCGCAGACGCTAAAGAGTTTATAAAAGTTAGTGGCATTTCAAGAGACGACCTAGAAAGTAAAGTTTACCCGAACAAAGAATTTCAAGAAGCGTGTATGTATCGATTTGGTAAAGGTAACAAACGCTACATCAAAATCAGACCAGCAATAGAATTTATCGAACAAAACATTCTGATTAAAGAAACTGATTTGTAAGGAGGTGATTACATGAGAACACTATTAACATTTCTATCAATGCCATTCACAACGTTAGCTATAGGAATTACAACAAATGATTTCTACATCGGTATGTTGCTATCAGTATTAACAGGTTTCGGATTGTATTGGTTCTGGGATAAGTTCTTAGACGCAATAAAAAAGACTGAAAGCAACGGCAATTGCTAACAGTCAAACGATTTACAAAATATACAACTTTAATATACACGGAATTGAGGTGTTTCGTCAAATGGCAGAAGAATACGAAACAAAAGAAGTGTTCTATCTAATCAAAGAGCAAGATGGAAAGCATAGATATTTAATAAATAAACCAAATCATCCAGACGACGCAACTTACAACATTCAACGTAGAAATGCTAGACGCTTAACAGGATTAGAAGAAATAAATATTAAATGGAATGAACATCTCATAGAAACAGAAACTACAGTGATAAAAAAATATTATAAAACTTACAGTATAGATCAATTGAAGGAGGTACAAGATGACTAGCTTTATCGAAAAATTTAACGAACTTAATTCACGTAACGTAAACGAACACGTTGAACAAAAAAATGGACTTAATTATTTATCTTGGGCATATGTTCAACAAGAATTAACTAAATTAGATGAAAATTTCCAACACAGATTCATAGAATTTCCTTACACAGACAGTGACCGTGACGACATTTTCGTGCCTTATTTAAAGACAGATGAAGGTTATATGGTTTGTGTAGAAATAACATTGTTTGGCGTTACTAAAAGAGAGTGGCTGCCTGTGTTGAATTATAAAAATCAAGCAATCCCTAAAGGATCAGCTACAACTTTCGACATAAACAAAAGTATGAAAAGAGCATTCGTAAAATGTGCAGCTCAATTTGGTCTAGGAAACTATTTATATTTGGGCGAGGATGCGCCAGATGCTAGTGATAACGACAGAACTGAATTAGAAGATAAGATTAATCAGTTTGTTACTATCTCACAAGAAAAAGGCCGTGACGCAACGTTGGACAAAACAATGCGATGGTTAGGCATATCGGACATTAATAAAGTATCACAAAAAGAAATAGCAAACGCACACGCAAAACTAGATGCAGGACTAAAACAATTAGATAAGGATGATGAAAATGATAAATAGATTTATTGGTGTAGGACGATTAACTAAGGACCCAAATTTTGTAGAAGGACAAACTGCAATAGCAAACTTCACAATAGCTTGCAACCGTCCATTTAAGAACAAAAATGGTGAACAGGATGCAGACTTCATCAATGTTGTAACGTTCCGCAAACAAGCTGAAAACGTCAATAACTATGTACACAAAGGCGATATGGTTGGAATTGACGGTCGTATACAAACACGTAGTTACGAAAACAAAGAAGGTAAACGTATATTCGTTACCGAAGTAGTGGCGGACAGTGTTCAATTCATGGAACCTAAATCACAATCTAAAGGACAATCTCAACAACAAAGTGGACAAGCTAAACCACAACAGCAACCAGTAAGCGATAATCCTTTTGCAAATGCAAACGGCCCTATTGATATTAGTGATGATGATTTACCATTTTAATTGTACGCAACTTAAATAAGGTGATGTAATGCCAATAATAAAAAACTACATCCAGCAAGATGACGGCACAATAACTGCTGTCATCACTGGATTAACTTTAGAAAACAAAGACTTCTTACTGTTAGATAACGGACTAGAAGTAGAATGCGACGTTATTGTGAGTGATCCATACAAGATAACCGATAAGCAACGTCGAAAAGTGTTCGCAATGATAAGAGATATATTCAACCACTATGGACAACCAATGGACTACTTAAGGTACATGTTCCAAAAGCAACTGGAGTTCTTACATGGCTATGAACCAATCTCATTAAGCAACTGCAGTAGGCGACAAGCTAGTGAATTAATCGAGTTAATACTAGATTTTGTATTCACACATGACATACCTATGCACAAGGCCACTAGCGAGCTTATGAGCAACGATAAGTATTTTATATATAAATCTACCATAAACAGAATATGTGTCGTCTGTGGGGCTAAGAATGCCGATTTAGCACATTATCAAGCAGTAGGTAGAGGACGAAACAGAAATAAGATAGATCATTATGGAAATAAAGTGTTAGCGCTGTGCAGAAACCATCATACAGAACAGCATCAAATAGGCATGGATACCTTTAACAAGAAATATCATCTTATAGACAGTTGGCTTGACGTGGACGAGAAGTTGAATAAGATGTTGAAAGGAGGACAATCAAATGGGAATCATTAGGATTGATAAAACTGCAGGTAATTATTTTATAGCTAGTAAATACTATGTAGAAGATGAAAATATTTCGTGGAAAGCCAAAGGAATTATGAGTTACCTATTTTCCAAACCTGATGATTGGCAGATTTACCAAACGCAATTAGAGAAAGTGTCTAAAGATGGCAAGGCTAGCGTTCGGTCAACAATCAATGAATTGATTAATAACGGTTATATGACTAGACAAAGTCGGCGTAAAACCAACGGTGATTTTGACGGATATGATTATACACTACATGAATATCCAATAAATAATGGGGTTCGAAAAATGGAAGACGCGAAAATGGAAATCGCGAAAATGGAAATCGCGAAATCGGACACTACTAATAATAACTCAACTAATAATGATTTAACTAATAATGATATAAACACTAGCGCAACTAAAGTTACGCAAGAACAATTCGACCAATGGTGGAATTTATATGATAAGAAACTAGATAAGAAGAAAGCATTTAGTTTATTTAAATCAGCATTAAAAAAATATGAGTTTGAAACCATTATGAACGGGACTAAAAATTATCTAAAAACAATTACTGATAAACAATATCAAAAATATCCTAAAACATTCTTATCACAAGAAAGTTTCTTGAATGATTACGGAAATGAAGTAAAAACATCTGAAGAAAGTTATTTAGATAAATTGATGGAGGAGGGATAACAATTGCCAATGACTAAAAAAGAAGCAATAACCATACTGAAACTATTAGAAGATGTATATGATATGGGGTTCAATAAAAATGAAAGTAAAGCTAAGACTTGGATGAATTTCCTAGTAGAAGATGGAGACTATGAGCCTTCGTTACAAACAGCTAAAAGATATATTAAAGATGGTAATACCTTCCCTCCTAAATTACCACACATCTTAAAAAAATATCCTAAAACAGTTAAAGAGGAACCTATTGACGAAAAGACTGCAAAACATCGTTGGAAAATGCAAAATGACCCAGAATATGTAGCACGTCGTAAAAAAATACTAGATGATTTTAAAAAGAAGTTAAATGAGTTTGAGGTGAACAACAATGAATGAACGCCATGAGATAGAAAGCACCATTGTTGCTAGTCTTTTACAAAAACCAGATTTAATCGAAAAACTACGTGTTAAACCTAAAATGTTTACGCATGATGGTATGAAGTCCTTTATGGAGTATGTGTTTGATGTAGGTAAAGTGGACCACAACGAAATATATTTAAAGACTACTAAAGACAAATCATTTTTAGATATGAATACCATTTCGAATTTGTATAATTCAAAATTTATCGGCTACGGATTCTTTGAAAGATACCAACAAGATTTACTCAATCTATATCAAATAGATCAGACGCAAAATGTATTACAAGAATTCAATTCGGAACCAAACATAAACAATTTCGATGAGATGCTTAACAAACTACAAAAAGTCAGCTTGATTAGTGCAAATGAAGAAAGTGGAACGAAGAAAATTGTAGATCACTTTGTTGAAGAATTATACAGCGAAGAACCTAAGAAACAAATTAATACAGGTTACAAATTGATGGATTACAAAATAGGAGGTTTAGAGCCTACACAGTTGATTGTGATTGCTGCGAGGCCTTCAGTCGGAAAGACAGGATTTGCGCTTAATATGATGCTTAATATTGCCTCTCAAGGATATAAAACATCGTTCTTTAGCTTAGAAACTACAGGTGTATCTGTATTAAAAAGAATGTTATCAGCAGAAACTGGAATAGAACTAACACGTATTAAAGAAATTAAAGATTTAGAGCCAGATGAACTAACACGTTTAACAAGTGCTGCAGATAAAATACTCAAACTTGATATAGATATACACGATAAAAGCAATATCACTACACACGATGTACGTAAACAAGCGATGAAAAACAAAGATACCCAACAAGTTATATTCATCGACTACCTACAACTTATGGAAACAGACAACAAGTTAGATCGTCGTAATGGTATTGAAAAAATATCAAGAGACTTAAAGATTATCGCTAACGAAACAGGCGCAATTATCGTCTTACTTTCACAGTTAAGTCGTGGAGTTGAAAGTAGAAACGACAAACGTCCTATGTTATCTGATATGAAAGAAGCAGGCGGAATAGAAGCAGACGCTAGTTTAGCAATGTTGTTATATCGAGATGACTATTATAACCGTGATGACGTTGATAACTCAGGAAAATCAATTGTTGAATGTAATATCGCAAAGAATAAAGACGGGGAAACGGGCATTATCGAATTTGAATACTACAAGAAAACGCAAAGGTTTTTCACATGACTATAAAACAATTCCAACAATTACTAGGAAACCTTTACAGAGACACATACAAAGGCGATACGCTCATTCAACGCAATTTGCTCGAGTTAGGTTGGGCAACCGAAAGATTGCTTGTGAGTGGACGCATAACGCCGTTTGATGTGTATGAAGAAAAGAAGGACATTATTTTTGAAGAAATGGAGTGGTCGGATAGATGGAAGTAACCGAAAAGTATTTTCTTTATAGAGCAGATGGAACAGAAGAAATAGAAGTAGAGAAACTTGATGGAGATATGAATATAGTTAGAACACTCACAGGCGCTCATTTCAGCGAAGAAAGTAAAAAGATGACTGATAGTGAGGTAAAACGATTTAAAGGCGTGTACGGGCTTCTATATGAGAATGAGCTAGGATTGCAAACAACAATATTTGATATATAGGAGTGACGGAATGAGTAAATACAACGCTAAGAAAGTTGAGTACAAAGGAATTGTATTCGATAGCACAGCAGAGTGTGAATATTACCAATATTTAGAAAGCAGATTGCATATAGATGGTTATGACTACATAGAATTACAACCAAGATATGAGTTAATACCTAAGTTTGGTAAGCAACGAAAGTCAGAATACATTGCAGATTTTGCATTGTGGAATGAAGGTAAGTTAATCGAAGTCATAGATGTTAAAGGAATGGCCACAGAAACCGCTAAATTGAAAGCGAAGATATTCCGATACAAATATCAAGACGTGAAGCTAACGTGGATATGTAAAGCTCCTAAATACACAGGTAAGCAATGGATAACTTATGAAGATTTAATTAAAGCTAGACGAGAACGTAAGAAAGCGAAGTGATCTAAATGAATGAAGAAACAGCGACTATTCGCTATAAAGTCTATGTTGAAAAGCAAGTGTATGTTAATCACGAAGACGACGATAATACTGCTGCTGATAAGATACACGATCAGATGTGGACATTAAAAGAAGATTACATGGACGCAAAACCATTAGAGTTTGACGACGTAAAAATTATAGATAGGGGTTATTGAGATGAGATTTCAACGTGTAAAAGATAAGAATGGCGAAGTGTGTTATGCACTGCAAAACTGGGATAAAGCAATCTTAATACCAGTGGAAGATTACAAAGAGGCAACGAGATTGGGCATAAGCAACGGAACGATTAAGAAACATATGGAAAAAGGTATAAGACATTTTCGTAAATACGTTAAAAATTACGATGCTCAACAAGGGTTAGCAAGATTAAACCGCGAGGATAGAGAACGCGAAGAACGCAAACAAGCATTAGCAGAAGAAAAGCAACGTAAGGAACAGGAACGACTACAGATGATTAATAATGCTAGATGCAGTAGTAGATGGTTCAAAGAAATGTCTAAGAAACACTTAGTAGCAAAACTTAAAACAGACAAATATGGCAATCAACAATTAGTTTAGAGGTGGACAGAATGGCAAAAGGACGCTCACATGCATATGAATATGTTGTTTATAAAGGCGACGAAGTGATTTGTGCCGGTACTAGACAAGAAATACAAGCGAAGATGAACATTACAGAAGGTACATTCGCTCGAATGGCAAGTTCTCTAACTAAAAGAGAAGCTGGGCCAAATCAAATTGTAGCAGAGAAAGTGAATATCAAAGAAATAGAAGCAGAGGCGGTGCGTTAGATGAAGGAACTAAAAGTAGGTACATGGATAGCTTACCCAAATAAATTAGGTCAATCAGAGTACGGTAGATTTATAAAAAAAGTATATAGAATGCACAATTTTAAGACAGAGTTAGAGTTAGAAAAAGTAAACGGTGTGCATGTTTATTTAAGAGAAGATTCGGATTGGATAACTGTAGTAGAATCTATGGCTGAACAGTTAGAAGAATTACGTAAAGAAAATTTAAAAGAAGTTAATAAAATGTTGTTAGGTATAAATGATGTGTATGAAAATGAATCAATACAATCCAATGACTTACAACAACGTAAGCGTAACGATGAAAAAGTAGGATTATTTAAAATTAAAGATTTAAAAGTCGGTTATAAAGTCAAAGTGTTGGGTGACAACATGACAGGTGAAGTTACTGAAATAGCTGATAACGGTAAATCTGCTGAAATACAAGTGGATGATGGTGTGTATAGAGTTATCAATGATAACTATGATTTCACAATAATAGAATGGAACGCAACGCCACAGTACGCAGAAGATATGGTCAACAGTCCTTCACACTATATGTTAGGTAATCATGAGGTTAAGGATATAGTTTCGCTTGTGGCAGATAAATATCACAAAGGTTCTGTTGCACATAACATTGCTAGTGCATTGGAATATCAAATGAGAGCGCCAGAGAAAAATGGACTTGAAGATATTAAGAAAGCTAGAAAATGTTTAGATTTCGCTATTGAGAATTGGGATGTGAAGTAGATGAAATTCATAGATGTATGTAGCGGTATTGGAGGATTTAGATCAGCGTTAGAAAACAATGGTCACGAATGTTTGGCGTTTGCAGAGATAGATAAATACGCTAAACAAAGTTATAGAGCTATTTATGACACGGACGGAGAGGAAGATTTGGATGACATTACAACAATCACAGATGAACATTTTCGATTTTACAGAGGACGATGCGACATCATCACAGGTGGATTTCCTTGCCAAACCTTTAGTATCGCAGGGAATCGCAGAGGGTTTGACGATACTAGGGGAACAATCTTCTTTCACATTGCAAGGGCGATTAAAGAAATCCAACCATCTTATGTTTTATTGGAAAACGTCAAAGGCTTATTATCACACGACAAAGGGAGAACGTTCGGAACAATCATTCAAGCGTTGGATGAACTGGGGTATGTCACAGAATGGGGTTTGTTTAACTCTAAATACTGGGGAGTTCCACAGAACAGGGAAAGGGTATATATCCTAGTCACACGAAAAGATGTATACAATCGACCTAAGTTATTTGATTTGCTAAAACAACAAACAGAAGTCACTACACGTTTAATTGATGTGCTAGAAGATGAAGTTGATGAAAAGTATTATTTGTCAGAAGAAAAGACTAAAAAATTAACACTTGATACTGATTTAGGTGGCAAATTGAATATGTATGACTACAACGAACGTGACAAAGTCCATAGTATAAACAAAGTAAGACCGACATTAAATACGATGCAAGGTGGAGATAGACAACCAAAAGTAGCAGTGCCAGTATTAACGCCAGATAGAGTGAATAAAAGACAAAATGGGCGTAGGTTCAAAGAAGATGGAGAGCCAATGTTTACTTTAACTTCACAAGATAGACATGGAATTGCTATTCGTGAAGCAACCAAGCAAGGTTATGCTATTGCTGAACAAGGCGACAGTGTAAACGTATCTTATCCCTCATCTAAAACTAGACGTG
This sequence comes from Staphylococcus sp. 11-B-312, assembly GCF_016743055.1. Classification (NCBI taxonomy): domain Bacteria; kingdom Bacillati; phylum Bacillota; class Bacilli; order Caryophanales; family Staphylococcaceae; genus Staphylococcus; species Staphylococcus sp. 11-B-312. Next base: position 1,918,808 of record NZ_CP068241.1, on the reverse strand, counting down.
GCAGAGTTGGTAAACAAGTGGCACAGACTTTGCAAGCTGGAGAAGTTAACCAAGGTGTAGTTATTAACAATAAGATTTGTCGCAAATGTAACAACAATCTAAAACCTAGCGACATAGAAAGTTATGACTATGTATGTTTTGAGTGTGATGAAAATTTTTATGAATTTGAAACTAAAAATGAACCCAGAGCAATTATTGGTAGCACACAAAAAAATGCGTATGTTGGCGATGGTTCAACAAGTCCATCATTAACAAGTGCCATGGGGCAAGGTGGGGGTCATGTTCCTATGCCAGTTTATTCAAATTTACGTATTAGAAAACTAATACCATTAGAATGTTGGAGGTTGCAAGGTTTTACAGATGAACAGTTTTACAAAGCTAAAGAGAGTGGTGTAAGTAATTCACAGTTATATAAACAAGCAGGAAACAGCGTTAGTGTACCAGTCGTTGATGCGATAGTGAAATGCCTATGATTCTATCCGACACTATCAAAATTAAGTACAAAATTGATACGAAAGGCAGAAATACTGTCGAAATGGCAAAGCTACTAAGAGATTGGGGAGTTCGAGGGTTCTTATACTCGATTAATCCACGTAGCATTGTCATGGCAGTGTTACCAGAGGACAAGGAACATAACAGGAAATTATTAAATGGGATAAAGGAGTGTTAAATATGAATTCAGAAACGAAATTTCATGTCAGCGTTATGGATGCAAGATTGAAGAAAGTGAAAAAGCAATGTGACCAATACAAAAAAGCGTATCAGCACTGTGTAGACGATTTGATCGTCTTGCGTGCGAATAACAAACGATTAGAACGACAAAACGCAGAACAACTCGCATTACTGAAACAGTTTAGAAAGCTCATAGATTATAAATTAACACTGCATCAAGGCAGTTCGATGTATAGAGAATATCGAAGTAAGTTAGATCAGTTGGGGGTTAAGTAGATGAAAAAACTAATATTCAAACGTAATCATGAAGATGCAATCAAACCATATAGAGCAAACGCTAGTGATAGTGGATTAGACTTATTTACATGTGAAGCTAAGTCACTTGATCCGGGTGAAACTGCAATTATCGATACAGGCATTGCAATTCATTTAGATGAAGGCTATGAAGCACAGGTTAGACCAAGAAGTGGTGTGACTGCTACGACTAAGTTAAGAGTACAGTTAGGTACAATAGATAATTCGTATCATAAGAGTATAGGAATTATTGTGGACAACATTGGTAAACGACCAATTTCAGTAGACAAAGGTAAGAGACTAGCACAGTTAGTTGTACAGCGTGTAGCGTTACCAGAAATAACAGAGGTGGAAAGTTTTGAGCAAGAATCAGATAGAGGCGGATACGGGTCAACAGGATACTAAAGATATCGTAAAACGTGTACGAATAATCTTAGGTAAGGAGTGACGATATGCAATTTCTAGTACGCAAAACAACCCACACAACAGGTGAACTATTCCTTGATGTAACTAGAGCTAAGGAGAATGAAGAATTTGTTGTAGTGGATGCAGAAAGTGCAGAAGAAGCTAAGGAGAGAGTTAGTAAGGAGGACGACGAATGAAACACATACTCAAACCATTATTAATTATATTCTTATACGAACTAAGTAAAGCAATCACGTACGAGATCATTGTTAGGAAACAAGCAAACGATATGGTGGATGTGCCGAGAGATTATGAGGTGAGTGAATGATGTTTAATGATAATTTTAGAAATCCAACAACAGAGTTAATTGAAGATGCAGAGGTTTTTGAAAAAGAACTTAATAATATGGATATAGTTTCAGAAACTGTAGAAGTGACTAAAATTTCATATCCAGTATTACTAAATAAGAAATACGTAGATAACAAAAATATTTTAACGCCTTATGTTTTAGCTACTGCTTATTTTGAAGATGATGAATTGATTAGTAGTCCAAAACATAATATTGAACAGGAGTTAGAAATGATTAAATTGAAAGAACGTATAGAAGAACTTGAAGAACAAGTTGTTGAAGCTGAGGCACATATAGAGAATTTGGAGCGTGATATGTAATGTGGGTAATTATATCAATCTTATTAGGATGTATTACAATACTTACTCTTATATATAATTCTATTAAGGATAGTAAGATAGATGCACTGGAATATGAAGTAGCATACTTACTCGATATTATATTCAATGATCATGGCGATGTTGTGTTGAGGTTGAAAGATAATGAATTAACGGATGAAGAAGTGAGAGAGATAAAAGACGCATGGGATAAACGTATGAAATAACTGGAGGTAGTATATGTACAGTGAATCAGAAGTAAGACAATTAATTACAGGCTATCATTGGCGTGTGAATCTGCTAGAACATAAGGTGTATGAGTATGACAGTACATCTACTGGGCAGTATGGTATAGAAGCAGCAATGCCTAAAGGACAAGGACAGACTGGTGATAAGGTGTTGGTTAGAGTTATACGTAATGATAAGGATAAGAAACATTCACAGAAGTTAATAGATGAAATAGAGTTTGTTGATAAGCGTGAACATTACATTACGAATGATAAAAATTATCACATACTGCAGTTGCTTAAGCAGGGCGAGACCATCAAGACTATAGAAAGGCTGTTAGGTATAAGCAGAAGAAGTATATATAGTCGAATAGACAAGATAGTGGAAACATATATGAAACATCAATAACCATGCACATATTGCACACATTGCACAGTTTACACACTATTAGGTACATTCCTAAGGTACGGTATATAATATGGATATACGCAAGTTGGATATAACTTTAGAGGTGTTAGTCCAATGGTATGTAATACAAATACTATATTATGATTAATTTGCAGGCACATCACTAAGTGGTGTGTCTTTCTTATATGGAGGTAAGCAAAGTGAAACTTGTTATTGTGTATGGTGCGCCTATGAGTGGTAAGACAACATACGTTAATGAACAATTAACTAATGAAGATATTGTGTATGACTATGATGCTTTAGCAAAGACTATCACTAATAGTGAATACCAACAATACAATGACAATGCACACAATCTATTACTTACTCTAAGAGATAGCATGATTGATTATGCCAAGTGGAATGATAAAGGAACTATGTACATCATTACGACATTCTTATCTAAAGTAATACTCAATAGAATTAAAACATTATCTATAGAAGCGAAGTACATCAAGATGGATGTAGATATAAATACTTGTCTTAAACGTTTGTATGAAACAGACAGACACGATGCACATGAGGTTGAAGAAGTCATACATGATTGGTATGCAAGGCATGATAATAAACCAGCAAGTGATCGTGTTGTTGATAAGGAGACAATGCGTTTCTACAAATCTAAAGCATGGCGTGATACAAGGCTACAAGTATTAAAAAGAGATAACTATGAATGTCAACATTGTAAGGAACAAGGTAAAGTCACAACAATCGATAAGAGTAAACATAAATCATTAGATGTTGACCATATAAAAGAGTTGGATACACATCCAAATTTAGCATATGACATGGATAATTTGGTTACATTGTGTGTATCTTGCCACAATCGAAAGCATAATCGGAGCTATAATCGTTGGAATCGCAAGCCTAATAAATGGGATGGAGATGAAAAATGGTGATTGTGTTTTTCGTGAACACAAAAATCGAAATAATTGTCCTCCCCGGGTGGAAACAAATTGGTTTTGTCCACGTGAGGAAGAAACGGCGAAGAAGGTCCCGATTGCTTAACCGTAAAAATAAAACATTACATAACCCCCTTAGGGTATATTGGCGTGAAATGAGGTGAAAACATGAAAGTAAGCGATAATGATAAGCAAGTAATTAAAGAACGCAAGCGATTGCTCGAAATATACAAAGATATTCCTGAAGATAAGTTAAAAGTCGCAGAAGGATTGATAATTCAAGCTGCAAGATTAAGGATAATGCTCGATTATATGTGGAATGATATACAAGAAAACGGTGAATACGCGATGTTCCAACAAACGGATAAAGCTCCGCCATATGAAAGAGAACGTCCTGTTGCTAGATTGTATACGACGAGAGATCAATCTTACCAAAGAGTAATTAAACAATTATCCGATTTACTACCTAAAGAAAACAAGGAAGAAGATAATAAAAAAAGAAGAACGTCGAGTGATTTATTATGAAGATAGTGGATGAAGTAAAACAATATATTGAACAATGGCGAAAAGGTTATATAAAATTTAATAAAGAACGAAGAATGTTGGTCGAACATCTCGAAAAACACGTATTTAATAGAGATGACATTTACTTTGATGAAACACATATAAAAAACTGTATTAGTTTTATCGAAAAGTATTATTTCAAATTGAATAGTTTCCAAAAGTTCCTAATAGCGTTTATTTTCTTAAAATACAAAGAAGATGACGCGCTTTTTTATGAGCAATTTTTCATAATGATGGCGAGAGGTGCTGGTAAAAATGGTTTGATCAGTGGCCTTAGTCATTATTTCATCAGTGGTTTGCATGGAATTAACCATTACAACATATCAGTTGTTGCAACATCAGAGGAACAAGCAAAAACTTCATTCGAAGAAATTTTTAACTGTATTAAAGAGAATGAGTTGGATGATGTTTTTGACAATCGCAAAGCACACATTACCGCATATGATACTGGTTCATATATAAAGTATCGTACATCGAATGCAAGTACAAAAGATGGGCTACGTGATGGTTGCGTTATATACGATGAGGTTGCAGCGTATGAAAATTGGGATACGGTAAACGTGTTTAGTTCTGGTTTAGGTAAAGTTAAACATCCAAGAGAATTTTTTATCAGTACAGATGGATTTGTTCGAGATGGTTTTATCGACAAGATGAAAGAACGTTCAATGGAAATTTTAAAAGGTGAAGAATTGGATGATCCGATGTTTCCGTTCATTTGCAGATTAGATGACCCTAAAGAAGTAGACGACAAAGAAATGTGGGAGAAAGCTAATCCGATGTTTTGTGAGCCACGTACCGAATATGCAAAAGGTCTTTTTAGAAAAGTGTTAATTCAATATAAGCAACTACCAAACAATCCTTCAAACAGACCTGAATTTATGACTAAAAGAATGAATTTACCTGAAGTTGATTTATCACTTTCTATTGCTCAATGGGAAGATATATTAGCAACAAATAAACGCATTCCTCCATTAGATCATCATACATGTGTAGGTGGATTAGATTTTGCAGATATAAGAGACTTCGCAAGTGTGGGATTGTTATTTAAAGAAGGCGATGAATACATTTGGAAGTCACACTCGTTTGTTAGAAAGGGTTTCTTAGAAAATGTAAGATTGAAAGCACCAATACATGAATGGGAAGAAAAGGGATTATTAACAATTCTTGATGAACCTGTTATTGATATCCATCACATTGTAGATTGGTTTAAAGAAATGAGAGAAAAATACAATCTGACTGTAATATGTGCAGATATGTATAGATTAGATATTGTAAAACAACAACTTGAAAAAGAAGGCTTCCAATTTATATATGTTAGAAATCCGAAATCCATCCAGTCTATCTTAGCGCCGCGTGTTGAAACGTTGTTTAGCCAACATAAAGTTGTATACGGAGACAATCCATTAATGCGGTGGTATACAAACAATGTTCAAGTCACTGTAAAAAAAGATGGTAATAAAATTTACGAGAAAAAAGATGAAGTCAGACGTAAAACTGATGGATTTCAAGCCTTTATACATGCTTTGTGGATAGCGGACACATATTTAAAAGATGAAGAACACTTCATAATGGCTGATATCGATTTCTAGGAGGTGAGAATTTGAGTATATTTGACAAAATAATGGGAAGAAATTCTGCAATTGAGTTTTCATATGATTTAGAACTTGTTAGAGAAACTTCCAACAAAGCCTACATAAAACGTTGGGCGTTAGACACATGTATCAATCACATTGCTAGGACAATAAGTCAAACAAAGTTTGAAATTATAGATGGTGATAGTAAAGATAATTCGTCTACAACACATTATAAATTGAATGTTAGACCAAATACTGATGAAAGTGCAGCTACATTTTGGCAAAAAGTTATTCGAAAGTTAATTTATGATAATGAAGTATTAATTGTAGTTACCGATTCTAAAGATTTAATAATTGCCGATGATTTTGTCCGTGAAGAATACGCTTTATATGATGACATTTTTAAAAATGTGATGTTAGGTGAGTTTGAATTCGAAAGAAATTTCAAAATGAGTGAAGTTATTTATTTAGAATATAACAATGAATCAATCACAAATATGCTAATGGGATTATTTAAAGATTATGGTGATATTTTTGGTCGTGTCCTTACTTATAATATGATGAGTAATCAAATAAGAGGGACAGTAGAAATGGATGCTTCTCTAGCGTTAAACGAAGCCTCAAATGAAAGTATGCAGAGATTCATCAATAAAGCGTATGAAGCATTTAGTAAAAATGATGTTGCAGTTGTACCAATGCAAAAAGGATATTCATATAAGGAACATTCTAATAGTAATGGTACGAAAGCCTCATCACAGATTGATGATTTAGCTAAAGTACCTAACCAACTATTGAGTTACGTAGCACGTAACTTAGGAATTCCCGTAGGGCTTATAAACGGTGATACAGCCGATATAGAAGCAATGACGGATAATTACATGAAATTTTGTATCAAACCTATTATTGAAAAGATTACGGATGAATTAAACGCTAAGTTGTTTAGTGAACGTGGCTATAAAGAAGGTAAACGAATAAAAGCAATTTCAATAGATCAAAAAGGACCGTTAGAAGTGAGTGAAGCTGTAGATAAACTCATTGCTAGTGGTTCTTTTAATAGGGATGAAATTCGAGAGCTTACTGGATATGAACCAATAGGAAGTGAAGAAATGCAGAAATTTATTATCACTAAAAACTATCGAACTGTAGATGAAGAAACAACAGGTAGTGAAGGAGGTGATATAGATGAGTAATAACGAAATCGATATTTACGGTTTTATTGATTCAATGACAGTCGAAGGTATGACGATTAGCCCACAAACAGTTAAAGACCAACTGAAAGAAATGAGCGACGAAAAAGAAATTATTGTAAACATAAACAGTCAGGGTGGTGATGTGTTTAGTGGAGTTGCTATATACAATATGCTTCGCCGTCAAGATGCCCATATCACCGTAAATATTGATGGTTTGGCAGCATCAATTGCTTCAGTCATTGCTATGGCTGGTGACGCAGTTAATATGCCAAATAATGCAGTACTAATGATTCATAACGCGTGGACGAATGTAACGGGAGATTCAAATGAATTTAAAAAACAAGCCGATTCATTAGAAAGAATCAATTCTGTTGTGTTTAACAGTTACATCGATAAAAATCCTGATATTGATCATGCGCTTCTACGTCAGTATATGGACGAAGAAACATGGTTTACAGCTAAAGAAGCAGAAGAATTAGGATTAATCGATAATATAACTGAAAGTACACGTGTTGCGGCTGCAACAACATCAGTCTTACTAGGAGGTGACAACAATATGTCAAAACGTTATAGAAATGAAGGTCCAGGTGAGCCACAAGAACCTAAAAAACAAGGTGAAGAAATTACTGCAGAAGATATGATGGACAAACTCGAAGAAATTTTAGAAGAAGTCAAAAAAGGTAATGATGGCAAAGAGGACAAAGAACCTAAAGAGCCTAAACAACCAGAACCACCTCAAAATAGCTTTGCAAGATTATTTAATATGCAAACAAAATAAACAATAAAAGGAGAATGAAGATTATGGCAATTGATTTAGAAAACAAAGAGCAATTTGAAAACTCTCAACAACTATTAAAGCAATTTTCAAATATGAGTCCGAATGCATCGGATGAACAAGTAAAGGAAAAGTATACAGAATACATGAACGCATATAGCGAAGATTTAGCTAATGCTATCCGTAAAGATATGCAAAATGAACAAGGGGACAACGCAGTATTAAACGCACGCAAAGTTAATCGTTTAACGAATGAAGAGAAGAAATTCTACAACGCATTAGTTTCTGAAGATCATGTTAATACAGATACAAACTGGAAAGATGGTGAACTATTACCAGAAACAGTTATCGACCGTATTTTTGAAGACATTGAGTCAGAGCACCCATTATTACAACACATCAACATTAACCGTACAGGATTAAAAGCACGTGTGATTCGTTCTGTGCCTGAAGGTCAAGTAGTATGGGGTAAAGTGTTCGGAGAAATACGTGGACAACTTGAGGCTACATTCTACGAACAAGATGTTTCATTAGGTAAAGCAACTGCATTTGTTGTAGTTCCTAAAGACTTGAAAGATGCAGGTGTACAATGGGTTGACCGTTATGTACGCGCACAAATCAAAGAAGCATTTGCAGTAGCAATTGAAAAAACTGCAGTTGTTGGTGAAGGCGCTGCTAAAGATCAACCAGTTGGATTAATGAAAGAAATTAATCGTACGAATGGTGCTGTGTCTGACAAAGCAGTTGCTGGTACTTTAACGTTAGCTGATGCAGATAAATCAATTTCTGAAATTGGTGGCGTTATTAAAAACTTATCAACTAAAGAGTACTACGATAAAGACGGTAACGTTAAGAAATCAAAAGGCGCTAGCGTTTTAAATAATGTTGTTATCGCATTAAACCCTGCCGACTACATTTACACAGGTGTAGCGTTCATGCAATTACACAATGGTCAATTTGTAAGTCCAATTCCATTTAACGTTACATTTGAACAATCTGAATTTGTGCCTGCAGGTAAAGCAGTAGCGTTTGATAAAACACGTTACAACTTCTATGCAGGAAGTGAAGTGATTGTTCGTGAATTCGACCAAACATTAGCTTTAGAAGATATGGATCTTTATACTGCAAAACAATTCTTATATGCAGAGCCTGACGATAATAAAACTTCATTTGTGTATGATGTTGACTTTTCAAGTTTAGGTTCTACTGATAATGCATCAGTTACACCAGAAGCATAATAAGGAGGTTATATAAATGGCAGAGTATAAAGTGCTAAAAGCTTATAAAGATAAGCAATTAGATAAAAATTTAAAAAAGAATGAAAAAGTAGAAATGACTGTCAAACGTGCTGATGAGGTTGAAGAAACTTTAAAAGCAAATGGATTTGACGGTCCTTTTTTAGAACGAATTAAAGAAAAGAAGTGATGTAAATGATTACTTCAGAACATGTTGAAGAATTTAAAGCACGTAATCGTATTTTCTACGACATGGAAGATGAACGCATAAAACGTGATTTAGAAATGTCATATGAAGATATAAAGCGGAAATGCGGTGATTTTTCAATAAAAGATATTACGCTTGGTCGTGAATTGGTCTATGAACGTACAAGATATGTATTCAATGATAAATTAGAAGAATTTCACGATAATTTTTTATCTAGTATTGTCCAATTTCAAATAATCAATATGGAGGTGCCAGAAGATGGTACAACAACGTAGACAAATGGTAACTGGTGGCGAAATGCGCACACCGGTTATTTTTTATATCGCAAAACCAAGTGACGACTTCTTGCCAGGTGAATCTGTGAGCGAAGTTTATTATAAATGTTTTGCGAATGTTTACTCTCCCTCTCAAAAAGACTTGGACATGACAGATAATAAAGCAAGTATAACGATGGTGACATGGTATCCAATGGGTAAGGAAATCATTGACGATATGTACTTTGAAATTGACTTACCTAGATATAAAGGTAAACATTTCAATATTGTACAAATTGATGATGATACAGATTACCACATGAATATTAAAATCATTGGAGAATACTCAAAATGAGTGTGGAAATAGAAGGTACGCATCAAATGTTACGTAAAATCGGAGAGAAGTATGGGGAAGCTAATATGCTTAAAGCTCAAGACAAGGCTTTAAATAACGGGGCTAAGTATTTTACATCTGTATTGAAAAGTAATTTTGAAGTCTTTAGAGATACAGGTGCAAGTATAGGTGAAATAACCGTTACGGACCCATATTTCATTCATGGCAATACACGTATGGTTAAAGTTCATTGGGAAGGTGCTCGAAACCGTTATTCCATTATTCACATAAACGAATGGGGTTCGGTTAAAAAACCTAATCCACGAGGTAAAGGTGCGATTGCTAGAACAATGTTTACAACAGAAATGCCATATAGGTCAATCATAAAAGAAACGTTAGAAGGTGAACTGTAATGTTTGATATGTTGAAAACTTTACAAAAATATTTATTAAAAAACGCAACAATTGCTCAGCATTGTACAGGTCGTATTCGAGCGTATCATTATGATGAAACTGCCGATACTTCTGGACCCTATATACTCATTAGTCCATTGATAGCACCACAACCGTCAACCTATGCGAGTGATACAAATTTATCGACTGAATATTTATATCAAATAGATGTACGTGGACCTAATTACGACATTGTTAAATTACTACAAGAAGAAATAAGAAAAACACTGTGGCAGATTGGTTTTCGTCAACAAGATGGTACTGATCAATACGACCACGAAATTAAAATTTATATGGATGCTCGTAGATATAGAGGTAATCCGTATACGATAGATGAATTAAGACATATTGATAAAGAATTAACTGAATAGGCAAGCCTTTCGTAATTAACGGAGGGCTATTTTTTATGCCTAAATTTAAGGAGGAAATATAAATGGGTAGATATAATGCTGCAACAGGATTAGGAAAAATGTATTATGCAGTTTTAACTGAACAACCAGATGGTTCAGTAGAAGTTGGAAATATTAAAGATGTAGACTATGTACAAGAAATGGAATTAGAGTTTGGCGAAGAATTAGAAAGAGCTTATGGTTCAAACAAAGTAGCGGAGATTGCAAAATCTGCTGGGGAAACAACACTTTCTCTAACATTCCATAAATTACCTATTGACGTTCAAAAAGACTTATTAGGTTTAGTTGAGCATAGCGAGAATAAAAATGTATATGGATTTAGTAATTCTACAGGTATTACTTACGCGGCTGTGGCTATTCCACGTACGATGGAAGATGGCTCAATGGAATGGTTTGGATTATCTAAAGGCGTATTCACACGTCCAAACAAAGAAGGTCAAACAAAAGAAGACGGCGTAGAATTCGGTTCAGACGAAATCGAAGGCCAATTCATGGAACGTGAAGTTGGCGGTTTCGAAGAAGAATTAGCAGTTATGATGGCATATGAGCCTAAAGGATCTACAGAAGGTAAAGACTCTGTATTCCAATCTATATTTGGTAAATCTGAAAATAATACAGTAACAGACAAAGTACCTGAAGCATAAAGACATTAGACGACTTTAACCGGTCGTCTATTTTTGTATACAAAAATAAAAAATCTAAAATAATCGGTTGAATATAAACCCCGATGAAAAGGAGTAAATAAATTATGGCAAAAGCATTAGTATTAAATATCAACGGTGAAGAAAAGAAATTTTATAAAGCAGGTAGCTTTACAGGTAAACAAGCACGTAAAGGTACACGTTTATCAATGCGTATGAGTGCTTTAAGCACAAACCCTGAAGGTTTAGACATTGAACAAGCAGAAAAATTTGAAGAAACATTAGATCAAATTGAAAAAATGGTTGTTGAAGATTTATATGATAACCAATTTACTGTAGATGAATTACAAGAAGGTGTAGATGGAGATAAATACTTCGAAACACTTATCACTGAAGTAAGTGGAGCTAATGAAGAGACGGGAAAGAAAAAATAGACAGTAGCTCACTTAAAAATGAAGATTTAACGTACGAAAAAATGGCGAAGAATATCGATGTTATTTATCAAGACTTGTTAGAAGCAGGTTGGAAAATGACGGAGATAGATAATACTGAAATTTTCGAGCTATTACGAATCTTACAGGATAAAAACAACAAACAAAGTAAAACTAAGAAAGTAAAAGTCAACGAGAGTCTAATTGGAGCAATTACTGGGAAAGACCCACGTCAATCCAGTTAGGCTCTTTTTTTATTATACAAAGAAAGGAGAGTGATTAAATGGCGGATGATATTAAAGGTTTTACGATTGATTTAGGTATCGACACCTCTGATATCGATAGAGGGATGGCCAATCTTCAACGTAAATTAAAAACTGCAGATGCGCAAATGAAAGCTAACCTTTCTACCTTTGATAAAGCTGAAAAGTCTGTTGATAAATTTGAAACTGAATTAGAAGGACTTAATAAAAAACTTACACAACAAGGTAGAGCTAGTGAACAATCTCAAAAGAAATTAGATCAGTTACGAAATGCTCAAGATAAAATGTCTGGAAAATTAAAAGAATCTGCGATAAACGCTCAAAATGCTAAAAAGCGTTATGATTCTTTGAGCAATTCATACGAAAAGATGAACAATGAACTGAAAGAGCATCAAGCTAAGGTGAAAGCAGCACAAAGTGCACAAAAACAAATGCAGAATACTGTCACAGCACTAAGCGCGAAAATGAAAAACGCTAAATCTTCTGTAGATGGCTTACAGGAAGAATTTGACCAATTAAATGCATCAGGCAAAGCGTCTAAACAAGAATTAACTTCGTTAGGCAATCAGTTAGCTAAAGCTAAAGCTCAATACAATAGTTTATCTAATGCTGTAGATAGCGCTAAGCAAGATTTAAATGAATCTAAAGTAGCAACAGCAAATGCAAAAAACGAATTGCAAAACTTTAGTGATGCCAACAAGGAAGCTATGACTAGCGCTAAAACTGCAATGCAGTCCGCAAAGCAAGAAGCTAACAATGCGGAGAAATCTTATGCATCGTTGAATAGAGAAGTTGCACAACTTCCTAGTAAATTAGATAAAGCCGAAAAAGAAGTGTATCAACAAGCGTTTGCATATAATGTATTGCAGAATCGTATTGATGAGACTAATGATGAATTAAGCGAATTCCAACGCAAACAAACTATGCTAGCTGTAACTGGTAGTACAGTTGCAGGTGCTTGGGGCGGTATGAACAGTCAAATGAGTAAAATTGCTAATACATTAAGAAGTGTTGGTGAAATAACTCAAGGTGTTATTAGCGGAATTGTCATTCAACAACTATCTACAATTGTACCAGTTGCTGGAAGTGCAGTTAGTGCTATTGCAGGTATCGGTGGCGCTGCTACTGCTGCCGCTGGTGGTGCAATTGGACTTGGTGGTGCTTATGGTGCTGCATTAGCTGGTGTTATGGCTTTCACAGGACAAGCAACGACAGCGTTACAAATGTTAGAAGATGGTCAACTTAAAGTTACTAGTCAAGTTCGTAGATACCAAACATCTTTAAGTGGGTTGCAAAATCAATGGAAAGGTCTTGTGCAGTCTAATCAAGCGGCTATATTTAATACAATGGCCAATGGCATTAATATCGCAAGAACTGCACTAACTAGATTAACTCCTTTTATTACGACAACTACAAATCAAATAGCCAGAGCGTCTAAAGAAATGAGCAATTGGGTTAATTCTTCAAAAAACGCTAACAATGCATTCAAACTTATTAATAATATTGGTCCACCTATATTCCAAAACTTACTTAATGCTGCTATGCGTGTGGGCGATGGTATCACACATATGTTTACTCAATTTGGTCCTTTGTTTACTTGGACAGGAAAAGGTATAGAAAGTCTAGCTAACAAATTTAACACATGGGCAAACAGTGCAAGTACAGATAGAGGGATAGCTCAATTTATTCAATATACTAAAACGAATTTGCCTATTGTAGGTCAAATATTTGGCAACGTATTTAGTGGTATTGTTAGCTTGTTCCAAGCGTTTAGTGGTCACTCACATGATGTATTAGTAGGAATGCAAGGAGTAACTAAAACATTTAAAGATTGGGCAGCTAACCTCCATAATACTGAAGGTTTTAAAAACTTCATTAAGTATTTAGATGAAAATGGACCAAGAGTATGGCAATTACTTAAAAATATTGGTTCTATTTTAGTTAGTTTAATACAAGGTATGGCACCGGTTGGCGCTGTAATGTTGAAATTAACCACTGCTATGACAGGTTGGATATCTTCTATGATGGAAGCACATCCTATGATAGGTAAGATTATAGGCGGTTTAACTGCATTAACTGGTACAGCATTGTTAATTGGTAAACCATTCTTATTATTAAGAGGAGCGCTATTAGGCGCAACAGGAGCTACAACTTTATTTGGTAAAGCTGGTGCTTTTGCTGTATTGAATTTGAAAAGACAAGCGATCCAAGCGAAAATTGCAACGGTAGCTACTACAGTTTGGACTGGTGTCACAAAAGCTGCTGCTATAGCAACACGTGGATTAGGCCTAGCTCTTCGATTTATGACTGGTCCAATAGGTTGGGTTATAACTGCTATCGGTGCATTAGTTGCAGGTATTATGTATCTTTGGAAAAACAATGAAACGTTCCGTAATTTTGTCATAACTGCTTGGAATCAAATTAAAGCCACAGCAATATCAGTTTTTGGCTTTTTAAAACCATATTTAGTTGCAATATGGAATGGTATAAAAACATCTGCAATTGTTGCATGGACTATTTTGAAAACTGCAGCATTTGCGACATGGAATGCAATTAAATTTGCAATTCAAAATCCAATTTTGGCATTAAGGAACGTTTTATCTGCTATTTGGGCTGGAATTAAATTCACAGCTATAGCAGTGTGGACAGGAATTAAGACTGCTGTATTGACAATTATTCGTACATGGTTAGCAGTAGCTAAAGCATACTTTAACGTTTGGAAAGTAGCGCTCACTGCGATATGGAATGGTATAAAATTTGTTGCAATAACTGTATGGAACGGTATCAAAAACTCAATATTAACAATCATTCGAACTTTAGTTGCAGTAGCTAGAGCTATTTTAAATACAATAAAAACTGTTGTTTCAACGGTGTTTAATGGCGCTAAAACGATTGCTATAACAGCGTGGACAATCTTAAAAAATAGAGTGGTTGCAATAACACGTGCAATTTGGACGTTAGTTAAAGCAATATTTACAGGATTAAAAAATTCTGTTGTAGCTATATTTAATGCAGTGAAGAACTTTGCTATAAGAATTTGGACTTTAATGAAAAACAGAATTATAGCGAATGCTAGATTGTTATGGACAGGTGTTAGAAATACGTTCAACGCTCTTAAAAAAGGTGTTATTGCCATATTCAACGCAGTTAAAAACTTTGCTATTAAAGTTTGGACAACGCTCAAAAACGGTGTGATAGCGAGAGCTAAATCACTGTGGAATGGTGTTCGTAACACTTTTAATGCATTAAGAAAAGGTGTAACAAACATATTCAATGCAGTGAAGAATTTCGCACTGAAATTATGGACAAATATGAAAAACGGCGTTGTTGCAAGAGCTAAATCTCTTTGGAACGGCGTTAAAAATATGTTCAACAAATTAAAAAATAGCGTGAATTCCATAACTAAAAGTATCAGATCGTTCTTATTTGATATATGGAATAAAATCAAAAATAAAGTAATATCTTTAGCTAAAGCCTTATGGAATAGTGTTAGAAATACCTTTAATAATATGCGTAACGGTATACGCGGTATTATTGGAAAAGTTAAAGGTAATCTTATTAACACATGGAATTCTATTAAAAGTAAAGTAACTGACATTGCTTCGAAACTATGGAATTCAGTCAAAGGCACTTTCAACAATATGAAAAATGGCCTTAAAGATATTATCGGAAAAATCAAAGGCCACATAACTGGAATGGTTGATGCAGTTAAAAAAGGATTAAATAAATTAATTGATGGTGTGAACTGGGTTGGTGGAAAACTTAATATGGATAAACTTCCAAAAATCAAGTTGCACACTGGAACAGAACACACTAATACGACTACAAATGTAGTTAAGAACGGTAAGATTGCTCGCGATACATTTGCTACTGTAGGAGACAAAGGACGCGGAAATGGTCCTGGTGGCTTCAGACATGAAGCTATCAAATATCCAAACGGTAAAATGGCACTCACACCAAACAGAGATACAACAGCATTCTTACCTAAAGGCTCGTCTGTTATGAATGGTGCACAGACACACTCTATGTTGAGTGGATTACCTAAATTTAATAATGGTACTCTATCCAACAAAAAACCTAAGAAAAAGAAAAAAGGAGATAATGTATTTGGCGATGCTTGGGACGCAAGTAAGGCTGGAGCTGCAAAAGTAGTCGATGGTGGAAAAGCTATAGTTAGCAAAACACTTGAAACTGCTGCAAAAGGTAAAAAGTGGCTTGGGGACAAAGTCGGCGATGTAATGGACTGGATAGAAAAACCTGGTAAGTTACTTAACAAAGTTCTAGAAGCATTTGGTGTAAACATGGAAGGCTTTGGAATTCCTAAAGCTGCATCCTTGCCGTTTGATATGATGAAAGGTATGTTCGGCAAACTTAAAAAAGCTGCAACGGATCTATTTACTAAATGGATGGAAGAACAAGGCGGCGGTGACGGTGGATATATTGACCTTTCTAAAGGTATTAACTTTGGTTTCGCTAGAACTGCTGCTGAAGCAGCTAGAATGGGATATCCATTCCCAAGAGCACATCATGGTTTAGATATAAATTATAAATATGACAAAGTCTATTCTACTTTGAACGGTATGGCTACAGCTAAAAAAGGCTATAACGGCGGATTTGGTAACATGGTATCTATAAAATCTGGTGCATTAGAAGCTATATACGGACACCTACACAAAATAGCCTTTAGTGGTAGTAAGAAAGTTAAACCAGGTACTTATTTAGGTATATCTGGTGGTGACCCTGCTAGAGATGGTGCTGGTGCTGGTAGTTCAACAGGACCACACTTACACTATGAAATGAGAAAAAATGGTGTGCCGTTTGATCCGAGAAATTGGTTGAAGAAAAATAACGGCGGCGGTAAGTCTGGTAAATGGAGTGGTGATGTTAAAAAGGCACTCAAACTAGCTGGACTACCTACTTCATCGGCGTATGTGAATGCTTGGAAAAAACAAATACAAACTGAATCTGGTGGAAATCCAAAAGCTTTAGGTGGTACTGACGGATTAGCTGATGGTCGTGCAAAAGGTTTAGTACAAGTTAAACCAGGTACATTCAATGCATATAAATTACCAGGTCACGGAAACATATGGAATGGCTTGGATAACCTAATTGCTGGTATGAGATACGCTAAAGCTAGATATGGTAAAGGCGGCATGTTAGGTGTTATTGGTAAGGGTCATGGATATGCTACAGGTGGATTAATCAAAAACGCTGGATGGTATAACCTAGCCGAAGGTGGTTATCCAGAGTGGGTAATCCCTACTGACCCTAGTCGTAACTCTGACGCAATGAAATTGTTAGCATTAGCTGCACAAGATATAGAAAGTAAAAATAAACGCAACAAACGTCCTAATCAAATGCGTACACCTTCTACTAGCGGTAACAGTAATGACAACACAGAATTGTTATTGCAAATGATTGCTAATCAACAAAGACAATTAGATGCATTAATGCAAATCGCACGTAGTAATAAGAACATTGAACAACAACCTAAAGGATTTACTGAAGGCGATGTATCACGAGCGCAAGGTAAACGTTCGCAAATGATGGCGTACAATATGGGAGGTGTATTCTAATTTGAAAAAAGAAGTAAGGTTATTTAATGATAACTTTGATATTAAACTGACAGACACACCTTATTTAAGATTTCTTGACCATATAGAAGAAGGTGTGGAAGTTAAAGCAAATACAACTGAAATCAATGGTACTGATGGTGTACTAATGGGGCCGACTACGTTCGGTCCTTTTAATTTGGTTTTAAACTTTTCTTTCAGAGGATTAGATACTAAAGATTTAATACTGCAAAAACAAAAATTAAGGAACATTTTATTCCGACGTGTGCCTTATTATATTTGGCATTCAGATGCACCAGGTAAGAAGTATTTAGTTTATTGTGATAGTAACGAAAACGAAGATTTAACGCATTCGTTTGCTACATTTAAAGTTACTTTTGTGGTTGTAAAAGGTTATTCAGAATCGTTAAGGGATACTAACGACATTGAATTGTTGCAGGAACGTGTTCAATTCGAACAAGGATTAGAATTAGCTGAAAAACTACAGTATAAACATAAAACAAAAAGTTTCAAAATATACAATGGTTCGACCGATGTCATAGACCCACTTATGCGACATAAGTTGATTATTAAATTGTCTGCAGAAGCCCCTAACGGATTTAAGATACGTAACAAAACGACAAAAGATGTATTCGAGTACAAAAAGAAACTTAAAAAATCACAAGCTTTTGTTTTAAATGGTGTTTATCCTTATGTAGATAAAAAAAGAGTTGGCGTAGATACAAACTATAGCTATATCACACTAGCACCAGGAGAAAATAACATCGTTATTGAAGGTGATGGTGTCGAACAAATAGACATTGAATTTATATTTAATTTTATTTATAGGTAGGTGAAAGAATTGCATCAAATAATTGTACAAGACAGACAAGGGACACGTGGTGAAATACTTATTGATTTCGACCCTAGTTCATTCAAATATGAATATGAAATAAACAACGAACGATCAATCTCTTTCACTGCTTATAAAACTAACATGAACGCTGATGTATTCAACATGCTACAGAATGAGGCCATTGTTTTGTGGAAGGGTCAAAAATATGTAATCAAGCAAACACAAATTAAATCAGATAATACAATGCTTACGGTCGAAGTGACTGCTAAGCATATTTTTATGGAATTTCAAAACCACTATATACTCAAAGATTTAGAAAATGAAGAAATGAATAGCGAGGAGAATACAGATGAAGAAAAACCCTCATACACCTTAGAACAATATCTTCAATTTGGTTTCAGTGGCAATAAGTTAGGTTTTACTTATGAGATCATTGGAAATTTCGACAATCGTATCGTTATAGACGAATTAGGTAATAAAAACGGTATGGAATATCTAATTGAAGGTGCTGAATTGTTTGATTATATATACTTTGCAGATAATAAAAAGATTTATATATATAAACCAAACAAATTTTACAAAATGGCAGAAGAAGTTATTCGTTACAAATACAATACCGATGAAGTTAGTGCTAGCGTAACAACTACAGAGCTGAAAACGTTTATTCGAGGTTATGGTAAAAAGAAAACGACTAAAGAAACCAAAAACTACAGCCCTATAAAAACACCACAGATGACGTTTAAAGGTACTTTCATTCAAAAGGGTAATTGGCGTACAGAAACAGTTGGGGCTTACTATGAGCGTGAATTTGACTGCAAATGGGGTAACGAAACTTTAGTATACAACCTTAAAAAAGGAACTGCAGGCGGTATATGGGATGTTTTCTTAGACGATGAATTTGTTGACACATTCGAATGTTTTTCTCGTACTGCTACAACCGAACGCATAGTTATTGCAAAGAATTTGAGTAAAGGCAAACACAAATTTAAAGCTGTATTCAAGGGTGGCATTAAAAGTCTTAACTACAAAGACAAAAAGCCTATTGGTTATGTTGGAACGGAAAAACAAAATATATTAAATTTAACAGCAGTATTAAGTGGCGATGATTTATATCATTATAAATCTGAATACAAATCACCCAATTATAAAACTTTTGGTCATGCAGAAGCGCCTACAGTATTTGACGATAATGTGTTAGACAAACAAGAACTTACCGAAAAATTAAAGACTGAATTGCAAGATGAACCTACTGTTGAATTATCTACTAACTACTTAGGCTATGAACAGATAAAAGAAAATAATATTATTCATTTCGTTCATGAACCGTTAGGATATAACACTGATTTAAAAGTTGTAAAAATCACAGAGCCACACCCTTTAGTCAACGAACCAGTTGATGTTGAATTTAGCAATGCTAAGCAAGACATTATCAGTATTCAACAAAATATCAATCGCAAAATCAAACAAATAAATCAACCAAACAAAACAACAAGCGTATCGACTTCTGTTGGTATTGGTTTAGATAAAGACATAGTAGGGAGTGTGGTATTAAGTGAGTAAAGATGTTGATGTTATTCAATTTAGAAATAGCGATGGTGAATATGTTTATACTAAGACGCATTTAGATGCTATTGACGGTATGGAAGAATATACAGAGGGTTTAACGCAAGTTGCACAAATATTAGGTGATTTCATATTTGACACTGGATGGAAAGAATACGATACCCATATAGATGTGAAAAAAAATAGTTTATATTCTAGTGATGGGTTTAACTGTGGGATAAGAGAAGTCATCTTAAACCCAAGTATATTTGGCAACGGTAATCAAATTAGATTAAAAATGATACGTGTTAATTTAAGAGATTTTGTTGACGGACAACAAATAGCACAACTCCCTACTGGTTTCATGAGCAATACGCAAGTATTTTATTCACGTTCTGGCAGTGGAAAACAACCTATCATGGTTGAAATTCGTAGTAATGGAAAATTAAACGTCTATATAGATAAAGCTGACCAATCAGCAAAATCAATTGACAATTGGATTTATGCACAATTTACTTGGATTGAATAGAGAGGGTGAAGTGAATGGCAAATTTATATGAGAACTTACCTTATAGTCTTAATAATGAATTCAGAGGTTATTTGGTAAGTAATTTTAAAACTTTAAACAAAGATAGACAGCTGGTATCAGAATTAGTAGATAATCATAAAAATCAAGAAGTAAAAGCGCACACGTCAAAACAAATAGATCATAACGGCAAACCACTAAATCAAACAGTAGATGTTTTATCGGGTCGTATTAACAATCAAATTTATGGGGCTAGTAAAAATAGCTCTGCAGAGGTTAAAGATATTCGTGTCGGAATGGACGGCACTGTTCATGATTTAGCACAAGATAGATTAATGAAAGATTTTGCTAAGATTGATGATGTTGCTACACAAGCCGATAATATGGCGCAAAAACATGAAGGACAAATTAAAGAAAGTGCTTATTATAATGAAATAAGTTATGTGAGCGGCCGTAAATTTGATACAACATATAAAATCGTACGCATTCCACATAGAGATAGTGATGGTAATTTAATCAAATTAAGAAAAGGTATTTCAGGTAGTAATCCTAGTAAACCTGACCATATTACAGCTAGAGATTTTGCAAAACAAACAAGTGCAACTTTTGTAGCGAATGCTAGTACAGGAAGTGGCTCCCAATTAAAGTTGCATGGTCAACAAGTCTACAACGGTCAAATATTAGACAGTGTGAAAGACTATGCTCCATTGAAAGATAGATGGACTTTAGCAATGGCAGATGATAATACATTAACTTCTTTTCCACCAAATATCACAGCTAAAGAAATCAAGGATAAAGGTTATAACAACACATTTAGCGGTTTTGGTCCTTTAATTATGGAAGGAAAAAAAGTGTACACAGAAGGTGATTACAGTCCTAACAGTGAAGCATCTCATCCACGTACGGTTATCGCTCAATTACCAAATAAAGATATTTTAATATTCACTTGTGATGGTCGAATTACAGGAAGCACCTTACATCAAAAAGGTATGACCTTAAACGAAGTAACCGAAGTATTGTTTAGTCATTATGGAGATATAGAATTTGCTTACAATTTAGATGGTGGTGGCAGTTCGTCAGCTGTATTACGTTCAAGAATGTTAAACAAACCATCTGACAATAATAATAAATCTGAACGTAAATTACTAGACTTTATCTATGTAGGCAAAGACCCAAGACAAATCAGAGATAAAGACATCCAAAAAGCATATGAAGATATCGGAGATTTGAGAAATAATTTCCAATTCCTGTATGGATTACTTACAACTTGGAATGAAGTAAATTCTAATGAGTTGAGAATAAGAAATTATAACGATTATACAGGAATTGTAACAATGGACGGGGAAAATGCTAAGAAGAAATTCTACATGCAACCTAATGAGTTCAGATTTTGGGATTACGATACTTCAAGAACATGGTTTAGAGTAACAGATGACGCTATGCAGTTACACAATAGAGAGCTGGCAGATAATTTCTCTGCACCTAGAAGTGTGAAAGATTGTAACAACTTGCAACGTGGTGGAACATATCATGTACCAAAAAACGCTAAAGGGTCACCTTATCCGAATCAATCAAGTTCAATAGTAACTCAATATAACGTAACTTATGCAAGTTTTGATGATGCAGCAACAGCTTTCCAAACAGCTGTGCCATTTGCAAGATCTGCAAATTATAGAATGAAACGAAGAACATTCGCAGAAGGTAAATGGTCACAATGGTATGACGTATAAAAGGAGTGGTTAAATGTATAACAAAGAAGGAAAAATTAAATTAGAAACATCGGCGAATTACGTCCCTATTGGTAATACGAATATCACATTTTATGACAGCGATATTGGAACAGCCGACTTAATATTCTACATTACACGCAATCAACAGCCACTCGAAGTGAGTGACGAAAATGTTGATTGTTTTTTAATGCTTAAAGCTAAGGATGGAACTTATATTGTAGATACTGCACACGTGGTTGATCCATTAAATGGAAAAGTTAAATATACGATTCCCAAAGAATTTCTAACACACACAGGAAGTGTTAAAGGACAAGTATGGATAACTGTTCATGGTAAAGAAGATATGATAACAGAAGTTGAGTTTAGCTTTACTATCAAAGACAGTATGTTTACAACTATACCTGCAGTTGACAAGGTAAACTACATTCGTACATTTGAAGATTTAAGAGAACGTATCGAAGATAGAGTTCAGTATATTGAAGAATCATTAGCTAACGGCGATGACTACGTAACACAAATGGATGATACATTCCAGAGTGGTATGAAATCGTTAAATGATAGAAGTTCGCAAGTTATTAGTGAGATTAATGCTTTAGCTGATAATTACAGACAAGAGTTAAACGATTTAAAAGATAACAGTGTTGAAGAAATCAACAATAAAGCAATACAGGCTAAAGAAAGTATTGAGGAACTAAATCAAAAAGATACGACTAATTGGCAGAAACATAAACTTACACAAGATGATGGTACTCTCCGTACTATTGCTAATTTTGATTTTAATAATATTGATGATTATTTAACTAAGAGTGAAATGATATATGCTACAACACCAGTGAATGGTCCTGAACTTGTCAGTGGCTATGTGGGTTTCAAAATCAGAGGTGGTTATGGTGTTTTAACATACCAACCATGGAATTCAGAAAATATTTATATGACAAGAAAAATTGGAAATGATGGATGGTCTAAGTGGAAAAAAATTACAAACGATAACACTCGTCAATGGTTAGGCACTTTAGGCTCAGAAGCAAGTGGCTACAATAGTGTGTTAGATTTACCACCAGGGCTCTATGAAGCAACCATTCCAAGTGATGCATGGACTGTAGACGCACCACAATCAATGAATGGTAGCGACTATATTGCAGCTATTGATGTCTACGAAGGTAACGGCAAACGTAAACAAATAAGATTAGTGCAAAATCAATATAATTATGAATTTTTGGCTACTGTCCACACGGAAAATGTAGATAATCCAAATGGCCGTTTTATGGGTTGGAAACGTGTAATGAACGCAGAAGAATTTGAAGCCAAGAACAACGATACAGGTTGGATTAATTGGGAAGTTATGAACGACGCTGTTCCTTTAGGTATAGACCAAGAAACGTCTATACGTAATCAATACAGAGTGATTACTACAAACGGTGTGAAAAAATGTTATTTGAGAGTGTATGTAAATAACATCACGACACAAATGACGATTGGCTCTATACCAAAAGGACATGTGCCTAAAGTACAAAACTTTTATGTAAGGACACCAGTAACGATGAACCCTGCTGTTTTAGTGGCGGATGTTGACGGCCAATTAAAAGTTTATTTAAACACTAACGACACTGCCAAATGGCAACCTGGTCATTACATTATAGGTGAAGTGTCTTGGATAATTGATGATGTAGGAGCTGGTATTTAATGGCAGAAACAGTTTATTTATACGATGGATCGCCTAAGTTAGTAGTTAGTAATTGGGATTATCCCTCTCAACCTTATACAAAGATACCACCAAATGAAGGGATGTACTATCCAATATATTTTGATGAAGATAAGCAAAAATGGATAGGTTCTGAACCTCCGTTGAAGAATAGTGATTTACAAAGATTAGAAGAAGCTATCAACTCACAAAATCAAAAATTTGAAGAAGTGATTGATAGATCTAACAAGATAGAAAAAGATAACCTCAAACTCACGAGGTATGCTGCTAACTTATTACTAAATTTAGCATATGTAAAAAAACATGTTGGGTACACGCCTAACATTATTAACTTAGAGGATATTCAGTATTTCTATGATAAAAATATTTATACTGATTTTACTTTAAGGCAGTTAGTAGATAATGAAATTTTAACAAGTGAAGAATATAAATCATTTACTGGTGATGATTATCCAGAAGAACCACAGGCTTAGGCTTGTGGTTTTATTTTATAGAAAGTAGGTGAACACATGAACGAAAACTTTACAATACAAGATAAACTAGCCACTTTATCTTTGTTTGGGTTAGGTGTGTTTGTAGATATACGAGGTGTCTATTGGCTCATAAGCCAAGAAAAGGTTATTAACGAAAGTGATTTTTACCGAGCGCTAAACGAAGTCATGCCTATTTGGATATGGGGTTTAATACTACTTATGTTTGGTACTTGTCTGATTCTATCAAGTCTATTCTTTGGTAAACGGTCTGTTAATAACACTTCAAACTGTTTTATGTTAGTAGGAGGCGTAGGAAGTGCTATTATACACTTCTTAATGTCGTCAGCGAGTGTATATAATGCACTTAATTGGCTAACACCGGCACAAATGCTTATCATGACGGCATGGCTAGGATTTGTCGGTTTCTTAGGTGGTTTGGGTATTTATGGACGAAGATAAATATGTGCTAAGACACGAGTGGGAAAAATCAAGAGGCAAGATACACGAACGCATAAACGAAGTAGATAACAAACACACAGACAATTTTAATAGTTTGTTGAATAAAGTAGATAGACAGACATTGCTACAAGAGAAGGCATTTGAATCACAATCCAGGTCCGAGAAACACTTAGAAAAAATGAGTGAATCATTATCGACGGTGGGAACAAGAGTTACTGATTTAGAATATGAAACAAAAAGTCATGAGAAAGAAATTAAAAATTTGCAAGGAACTGTAGAAGCAGAAGCAAAAGGAAACAGAGAAGTAATTGGCTACTGGTTAGGATTTGCTGGTGTTGTATTAGTACCACTCATCACTTTAGTAGCAAATATCTTTTTTAAATAAGTCGGCGCTCATGTGTCGGCTTTTTTATTATACAAGGGAGTGATTAAATGGCTATATTTAAAAATTCAGATTTTACAGCTAACATAAACAACGAAACTGTAGAAGTAAAAAAGAGCAGTGCTAATTTTTATAGTGAAGATAAAGATACAGCGCAAATCAGGATTTACGTTAAATGGTATGGTAAAACACTTAATTTAAAAACAAGCAAACTTAAACCACAACTAGATTTATTTTTAGCTGATGGTTCTATATTCCTTGATGAACCTTTAGACACTATAAATGAAGAATTAGGTTTGATTCAATATAAAATACCACAAAAAGTTATTAAACATGTTGGTTTAGTACGATGTAAGTTGTTTCTAAAAAATGGAAATAAAGCTGTTCACGTTGCTAATTTTACGTTTAACATTCTTGACTCTGGTGTAGAAGGTGCGGTTGAAAAAGAAATTAGTGTAAATCTTGTTGATAATGCGGTTCGTAGAATTGTGAGAGATAATGCAATTGAGTTATTAGGTGATAATTTCGAACAACGTTTAAACACAGATGTAGTTAAGCATTTGGATAGTAATCCTGAACTGTTTAAAGGTGAAAAAGGTGATACTGGTGAGCAAGGTCCACAAGGAGTACAAGGTCCTAGAGGTTTCAATGGGCAAGATGGTTTGAATGGCGCTAGAGGTGAAAAAGGGGACAAAGGTGAAAAAGGCGATCGTGGGGAAGATACTATTATTGTATCTAAAAATCAACCTGAAAAAGCGGTTGTGTGGTTTGAGGTGATTGAATGAACAAATATTTGATTGTTTTTCGCGAAGCTCCAACCGAAAGTTTGTTTGAAAAAATAAATGTAAAAAATATTCGTTTTTATAAAAATTTGCCGAATATCGTTACATGTTATTTAAGTGAAAATCAGTATTTAGAATTAAAAAGGAATTCTGAAATAAAAAGTATTGAACTAGATAAAAGTGATGTAATGCAAGGTGAAACGACACAAAATAACCAAAAACAATCATATGCAGTAGATTTGACAGAAGCAAGAAAATTTCACAAAGAAGGTATAACTGGAAAAGGGATAAAAGTAGCTATTGTAGATAGTGGAGTACAAAATCACGAGGATTTAAAATTATTAGGAGGGTATAATGCTTATGATGAAAATATGCCGTATAACCACAACTTAGCTATTAATCATGGAACAAAAGTTGCAGGTGCAGTTGCAATGCAAGATAACGATAAAGGAATGGCAGGTATTGCGCCAGGCGTTTCGCTTTATGCTGTTAGAATTGATGACGGGAATGGCACGATAAACAGAACCATTTGGAGCGCACAAATTAAAGCTATAGATTGGTGCATAGAAAATGGAATGGATGCTATAAACTGTTCATTTTCTAGTAGTACTGATTCTTTAGCAAGGAGAGAGGCTTTTGAACACGCTTACAATGAAGGGATAGCTATTTTTTGTAGTGCGGGGAACTCACAACCACTTTACGATAATGAAAGTTCCACAATTGCATTTCCATCTAAATACCCGTTTGTTGTAACAACAGCAAATATAAATTCTGACAAAACTAGATATGTTACAAGTTCAATAGGGAGAGGAATAAATTTTTCTAACGGTGGCGTTTCGGTAAATTTAACTGATATAGATAACAATGTGGATATCAGTTCAAAATATCAAGTTGGTACAGGTACTTCTTATGCAAGCCCTATAACTATGGGAATGTATGCACTATATAAAGAAAAGTATGGTGAAAGTCGAGATAAAATATTACAAAGAATGTATGTCAATTCAGAAAAAATAGGTGATGAAAGATTGTTTGGCGCTGGCATACCTAAATATCCTGAAATAGATTATTTTAACATACAAATGAAAGGTTGATTGTATGGAAATTAACTACAAGGATAACGGAGATTTTAAAAAAATTTACCCTACTACGCTTTCCGAAAACGTTATAATGAACAGTGGAAAAAATGTGGAAAAATGGAAAAAAGAAGTTGATGATGATCTAAACAAAATAGAAGATAACATTAACCTTTTGAAAGCCGAACCAACAACAGGCAAAATATGGGAAGGGAATACCACTTTGAGTGCTGGGGAAAGAGTAACACCTAGCAAGCCTATTTTAGATTGTAAAAATGGATGGTTGCTTATTTTTAAATATGTGGGTGCTTATAGTAATTTTAATTATGAGTATATACCCAAAATTCACATTCCTATCGCTAATAGTGGTGGGATAAAACTTGTGCTTGGTTCTGCTAACGGAACTTATGTTCAAAAGTATATTTACATTAAGAACGAAACTATAAGTGGACACGATACAAATATAAACAACGGAAACGAAAAAATAGAACTGTTTAATGTCTATGAGTATTGAAATTAAATAATCTGATTAAAGGTGATGTTTTATAACTTTAAGGCAACCATATGTCCCAATGTAACACAGGGCGTTTCCCAGCGTCCTTTATATATAAATAACTAAAGTCACTCCTAACGGGGTGGCTTTTTATTATGGAGGTAAACTATGAATTTTATATTAAGACTAAAAAATAAAGCAACACTTACAGCTATTGTGGGTGCGATTTTACTATTCATTAAGCAAATAACGGAAGCATTTGGCGTTGATTTATCTGCACAGATTGAACAAGTAAGTGGATTGATAGGTGCAATCATTACGTTTTTAGTTGGTATAGGTGTTGTTACTGACCCTACTACAAAAGGTGTAAAAGACAGTGGTATAACTAAGACTTACACAAAACCACGTGATGAAAATGTCAATCCAGTTGAGTATCAGAAAGTGGTTAGTGACGAAAAAGTTACACCAGAACGAAAAGAATTAACTCCCGAAGAATTTGACACATCTGAACCATTCACTGATGACACTGACGAAGTAGAATTTGATGTTGCGGATTATGAATATGATGAAGAATTGAAACGTGGTGCTAGTCGTTACCACGATGATGAAGTATTGAAAGTGAGTGATGAAGATGGTAGCTAAATTAACTAAAAAAGAAGCTATTAAATATTTGTATTCACTAGAAGGTAAAGGCTGGGATTTCGATGGAGTTTATGGGTTAATTATTGCATAGCCCATGTAAAAGCCTTTGAATTGCTGGGAAACCCTAACGTATAAGACGAGGGCAATCAGCAGCGAAGCCTGCATGGTAGCAGTGTGGGAACGTTCAACGACTAAGTATCGACAATTGTCGGACAGCGGAGGCTATCCTTGATGACTTATCTATATTCTTATAGTATAATTAAGACAACTCATGTGGAAAGGTTGTTTTGATTATGGGAGGAATTAGAGCGAAAGTTGGCGAAGTTTATAATGGTATTGAGATATTAGAATTTTCTCATGTTGATAAAAATGGTAAAAGAAAGTTTAAAGTAAAATGTCCGTATTGTAACGAGAAATTTATTACATTAGGTACAACTATCGTAAATGGTAGGACAAAATCTTGTGGCTGTTTAAAAAGAAAACTAGCTTCAGAAAGGTTTAAAAAACATGGTTATTCAGGCACTCATCTGCATAATGTTTGGAAAGGTATAAAATCCAGATGTAGAGACAAATCTTACCATGCTTATGATAGATATGGAGGGCGTAATATAAAAGTTTGCGATGAATGGGATAAAGATTTTATGAAATTTTATAACGATATGGCTCCGAGTTATTTTGAAGGTGCAGAATTGGATAGAATTAACAACAATGACGATTATAAACCATCAAATTGCAGATGGGTAACGCATAAAGAAAATAGCAACAATAGAGCTAAATACAACAATAATAGCGGTTACACTGGCGTTCATTTCGGAAAGAAAAACCAAACCTATCAAGTAAATTTAAGTCATAATAGAAAAATCATTTATATTGGAAGTTATAAAACATTAGAAGAAGCAGTCAATGCTAGAAAACAATTTATCATTGATTTCAATAAAAAACACAATACCAATTATAAATACGAAGAATATCAAGGATAATGATATAGTCTAGTCTTGCGTGAAAGCGTAAGGTTCTTTTTGTAGAGCTATTTAATGTTATACAAGCGTAGTAAGAAATTACTACAGGGAAAGGCGTTAAATATAATGTAACGGGCAATGCTTCGATTTGGCAAACAAATACTGGCATCAGTTATTTGGTCATGGGTTGAAAGGCGCTGGTGCTGCTGACATTCCTAACGTGAATAACTTCAATGGTGAAGCTACCGTGTACAACAACACACCTAGTTTCAAAGCAGAAGAAGGCGACATTGTTGTGTTCAATCGCAACTATGGTGGTGGATATGGTCACGTAGCTATTGTTACAAAAGGTAATTATGATGGTAAATATATGCAGTTCCAATCATTAGATCAAAATTGGTTTGGTGGGGGAAGTGCAAAAACAGAGGTAGCTCAAAGAATTGTTCATAATTACGATTTTCCTATGTGGTTTATTCGCCCACATTATAAATCAGAGAGTGCGAAAAAGGTTTCTACACAATCTGCTACTAAAACTGCCACCAAGAAGAAAACAACAGCTAAAAAGAAAATGAAGAAATTAAGTTATATACGTGATGAAGTGAAAGGTTATCGTTTACCTAATCGTGGATATAAGCCAACTTCAATAACGTTACACAATGATGCAGGCAGTGTAGGCGCTACTGCAGAAGCTTATCATCGTGGATTAGTTAATGCACCTTTATCACGTTTAGAAGCTGGTATAGCTCATTCATATATCAGTGGTAATACAGTTTATCAAGCATTACCAGAAAGCCGAATAGGGTGGCACACAGCTAACCAGAATGGTAACAAAAATTCATATGGCATTGAGATATGTCAATCTATTGGTGCTAGTGATAAAGTGTTTCTAGCTAATGAACAAGCGAGCTTCCAAGAAGCTGCAAGATTATTAAATAAGTGGGGGTTAAAAGCAAACAGAAATACAATTCGATTACACATGGAATTTTCACAAACTAGCTGCCCTCACAGATCAATGAAACTGCATACTGGTTTTGACCCAGTAACACAAGATAAAGTCCGTATAATTGTGTAAAAGTAAAAAGGCCATATAACAGTCCTTTTACGGTACAATGTTTTTAACGACAAAAACATACCCAGGAGGACTTTTACATGACCCAAGTACATTTTACACTGAAAAGCGAAGAGATTCAAAGCATTATTGAATATTCTGTAAAGGATGACGTTTCTAAAAATATTTTAACAACGGTATTTAATCAACTAATGGAAAATCAACGAACAGAATATATTCAAGCAAAAGAATATGAACGAACAGAAAACCGACAAAGTCAACGAAATGGCTATTATGAGCGCAGCTTTACGACACGTGTAGGCACGCTAGAATTAAAAGTACCCAGAACACGTGATGGCCATTTTTCACCCACAGTGTTTGAACGTTATCAACGAAACGAAAAAGCCCTCATGGCTTCAATGTTGGAAATGTATGTATCAGGCGTTTCAACTCGTAAAGTATCAAAAATTGTGGAAGAACTTTGTGGTAAATCCGTCTCTAAGTCCTTCGTTTCTAGCTTAACAGAACAGCTAGAACCTATGGTTAACGAGTGGCAGAATCGTTTATTATCAGAAAAAAATTATCCTTACTTAATGACCGATGTACTCTATATAAAAGTACGAGAAGAAAATCGAGTACTCTCAAAAAGCTGTCATATAGCGATTGGAATAACCAAAGATGGCGACCGTGAAATTATCGGCTTCATGATTCAAAGTGGCGAAAGCGAAGAGACCTGGACAACATTTTTTGAATACCTAAAAGAACGCGGTTTACAAGGTACGGAACTCGTTATTTCTGATGCGCACAAAGGATTAGTCTCTGCCATTAGAAAATCCTTCACCAACGTAAGTTGGCAAAGATGCCAAGTTCACTTCCTAAGAAATATCTTTACCACCATTCCTAAAAAAAATTCAAAATCTTTCAGAGAAGCTGTTAAAGGAATTTTTAAGTTCACAGATATTAACTTAGCGCGTGAGGCTAAAAATCGATTGATTCATGATTATATCGATCAACCAAAATATTCAAAAGCTTGCGCATCATTGGATGATGGATTCGAAGACGCCTTTCAATATACCGTACAAGGAAATTCCCACAATCGACTAAAGAGTACCAATCTAATTGAACGACTGAATCAAGAAGTACGCAGAAGAGAAAAGATTATTCGCATCTTCCCCAATCAAACATCAGCCAATCGCTTAATTGGAGCCGTTCTTATGGACCTACATGATGAATGGATTTATTCTTCAAGAAAATACATCAATTTTGATAAGTAGAAATGGTAAAAACATTGTATAGCATTTTACACAGGAGTCTGGACTTGACTCACTTCCTTTATTATTTTTCATTTTTTAAACTATTTAATACTAATGTCTTTTATAATAGCTTTTCATATATTATATAATCAATCTTTATAAGTCCTTTTATAAATTTCTTTTCTACCATTTTCGATAAATTCCTGTTTAATATTTTTAATTCCATAAACAATAGTTTCAATAGGATAATATTCTTCAACTATATCTTGATATTCTTTTGCTTTCTCAATATCTATATTTCCATACATTCTTAATATATCTTCTCCAAAATTTGTTCCTATTTCTTCTTCACTATCTTCAAGTAAGTATATAAAATCACAATATTCATCTATAATTCCAGAATCTCCAAAATCAATTATTCCAGTTAATCTATTATTGCCATCTAACAATAGATGATTACAACTAAAATCATTATGGCATAAACACTTTTTACCCTCAAAAACTGTTGTTGCATTTAGTCTTTCCATAAAACTTTCTATATAATCTTTTTCTATATCAGTTAAATCATTATAAATAGTTTCACGCAACAATATATACTCTTCTAATACATTTTGTTTATTATCAATAGTACATTCACTAATATCTGTATAATCTAAACCGTGCATTTGTCTTAAAAAACTGGCAATATCTCGTTTTAACAAATTTTGTTCTTCTTCTGACATAGTAGAATAAATTTCTGGTGTTAAAAAAGTTCCTTTAATTTCTTTATAACCTAGTATAGATAATTCATCACTAATATACGAATATTCAATATTAGGAATTTTTACATTAGTTTCTAAATTTGTATTTAAAAAATTATATATTGCTTTTTCTTTTGCATAACCTTTTTTCTTATTAGTACTAAATTTTGTTTTAAAAATGTATTCATTATTAACTAAATATGCCACACTATCATAACCACTACCGATTATTTCAATACTATCTACTTTGAAATTATCAAAGTAATGCTCAATTAAATATTTCATTGCCTTAACATTTGTGGCATTATCATCATATCTATATTCCATTAAATAACAATCTTCTTTTTTGCCCTCGTGTAATTCATGTTCTGGCAAATCTTCAATAATTCTAAAACCAGATTTTTGGTATGCCCTTATTGCTCTTGGATTATTTTTATGAGGGTCTAAAATAACTGCATTAGCATTTCTTTCTTTTTTCAAAAATTCAAAAATCAATTTAATATATCTTGTACCAATTCCTTTACTCCAATAATTTGGCTCTCCTATAAATTGATCCATACCATAGACTATCTCATCAGTTTTTGGATAATGATAATCAGTATATAACTCATCATACATTTTATATATTTGTCCATATCCAATAGGAACATTGTTATATTCAATAATTACTCTAAAAACTTCATCTTCCCAAGGCTCTGTATAATGTTTTTTTAATGATTCTAATGTATATTTTTTATCTCTACCACCATAAAATTCTAATACTCTTTCATCAGTTAACCATTTTAACATCAAAGGAAAATCATCATCTATTAAAGTTCTTATACATATTTCATTTTCAACTATATTCATTTATTTATCACCTTTTTCATAATCATATACATATACTATTTCATCTTTATAATCATTTTTACCACCTAATTTTTCATATACATGGCAAGCTCTAGGATTACCTTTATCAGTTATTAAAAACATTTCAGAACAACCAATCTCTTTAGAATATTCCTTAATAAAAGATAATAATTTTGAACCATAACCTTTGTCTTGATAGTTAGGTAACATTCCTATTGAGTGTAAATAAAACATTGTTTTTCCATCAGGTCTTAAAAGTGTATAGCAATATGCAAATCCTATAATTTTATTATTTTCTTTAGCTATAAACCCAAATGAACTGGTATCATTAAGAAATCCTTTTAAATTATCAATATCAAAAACCATATTATCATCAATTAAAACTTCTTCCATAAACTCAGTCAAGTCCAGACTCCTGTGTAAAATGCTATACAATGTTTTTACCATTTCTACTTATCAAAATTGATGTATTTTCTTGAAGAATAAATCCATTCATCATGTAGGTCCATAAGAACGGCTCCAATTAAGCGATTGGCTGATGTTTGATTGGGGAAGATGCGAATAATCTTTTCTCTTCTGCGTACTTCTTGATTCAGTCGTTCAATTAGATTGGTACTCTTTAGTCGATTGTGGGAATTTCCTTGTACGGTATATTGAAAGGCGTCTTCGAATCCATCATCCAATGATGCGCAAGCTTTTGAATATTTTGGTTGATCGATATAATCATGAATCAATCGATTTTTAGCCTCACGCGCTAAGTTAATATCTGTGAACTTAAAAATTCCTTTAACAGCTTCTCTGAAAGATTTTGAATTTTTTTTAGGAATGGTGGTAAAGATATTTCTTAGGAAGTGAACTTGGCATCTTTGCCAACTTACGTTGGTGAAGGATTTTCTAATGGCAGAGACTAATCCTTTGTGCGCATCAGAAATAACGAGTTCCGTACCTTGTAAACCGCGTTCTTTTAGGTATTCAAAAATGTTGTCCAGGTCTCTTCGCTTTCGCCACTTTGAATCATGAAGCCGATAATTTCACGGTCGCCATCTTTGGTTATTCCAATCGCTATATGACAGCTTTTTGAGAGTACTCGATTTTCTTCTCGTACTTTTATATAGAGTACATCGGTCATTAAGTAAGGATAATTTTTTTCTGATAATAAACGATTCTGCCACTCGTTAACCATAGGTTCTAGCTGTTCTGTTAAGCTAGAAACGAAGGACTTAGAGACGGATTTACCACAAAGTTCTTCCACAATTTTTGATACTTTACGAGTTGAAACGCCTGATACATACATTTCCAACATTGAAGCCATGAGGGCTTTTTCGTTTCGTTGATAACGTTCAAACACTGTGGGTGAAAAATGGCCATCACGTGTTCTGGGTACTTTTAATTCTAGCGTGCCTACACGTGTCGTAAAGCTGCGCTCATAATAGCCATTTCGTTGACTTTGTCGGTTTTCTGTTCGTTCATATTCTTTTGCTTGAATATATTCTGTTCGTTGATTTTCCATTAGTTGATTAAATACCGTTGTTAAAATATTTTTAGAAACGTCATCCTTTACAGAATATTCAATAATGCTTTGAATCTCTTCGCTTTTCAGTGTAAAATGTACTTGGGTCATGTAAAAGTCCTCCTGGGTATGTTTTTGTCGTTAAAAACATTGTACCGTAAAAGGACTGTTATATGGCCTTTTTACTTTTACACAATTATACGGACTTTATCTAACACAAGGTGTACCTTCACAAGCTACACAACTTAAACTTAAAGACTATTTTATTAAGCAAATTAGGGCTTACCAAGCAGGAAAAGTACCTACTGCAACTGTTGCCAAAGGTACTAGCGCATCAAGTAATACTAAATCAACTGTAGCTGGTGCGTGGAAACGCAATAGCTATGGCACTTGGTATATGAGTGAGAAAGCAGTATTCACAAACGGTAACTCTCCAATCGCAGTACGTACCGTTGGTCCATTTAGAAGTTGTCCGTATGCTTATGACTTTCAACCTGGAGGATATACTCCAACATACAAAGAGGTAATGCTGCAAGATGGCCATGTTTGGATTTCATATGATTGGAACGGTAAAACTTATTATCTTCCAATAAGAGAATGGAATGGCGTAGCTCCGCCTAATCATGGTGTAGGTCCTTTATGGGGAACAATTTCATAAAGTGTGGTATAATGTAGATGCCACGTAATCATACTTGGGTAGGCACATAGTGGTGTCTGCCCTATTTTTTTTATGCACAAATAAACCCACCTTAATTGGTGGGTCGCGTGTCAAATACGTGTCAAAACGTTTCTATTTCGTTCTATTTCTTTCTAAAGTATATATTCAAAAATCCTTTAGTTATGCGGTTTTCGATTATATCCGAAAGTATACAAATGCCCTCCGTTTCCGTAAATTAGATAATCCCGTTAAGTTGACGTGAGTAAAACGTTGATTTGACAGGTTTTTATTATAGTTGGATAAGTTTGGCTAAGTGTCTTAAATGAACTTTTAAGACGATGAAACGCCAATAGTTATATAGATTTTACAAGATACGCCAACGCATTGGTGTGAGTTTCCATACTTTCTAACGCTTGAATAGCTTTATCGTTTTCGGCTTTAACTGTTTCCGTAAAAACAGAAAAATCATTTCAAGTAAATACTTTGGATAACAAAAGAACGTTGTTAAATCAGCGTTCTTTTTATTTTATGAAAAATATACAAAAGTGAATTCTATAAATTTTTGTCAACATGGGACGACTTGAACACTTTTAAAATTTTTTGTCCGTTGAGTTGTCCAGCTAGAAATTAAAGGCTTTAAGTAGCTTATCATCTTCCTGTGATTTCAATTATTCAAGCAAATGATTATATACTCACCAAGTAATTTCAATATTTGCATGACCTAATCTTTTACTAATATATGGCATTGAAAATTCTTTACTTTAATATATTGATGCATGGGTATGTCTTATCAAAAGTGATGTAAAATTATCAACATTGTTTCTAACAAGAACTTTTTTAAAGTCTTTATAGCTGCTTTATTTGTAATTAATGTCACGGCAGTATTGATAGATTGTAGCATGTAGACGATGAAAGGGAGAGAATATAAAGATGGAAAAAGCCATCCAGTTAAGGATGGGACAATATTATTTATCCGTAAGCAATTTGATACCACGAATGATGTTGAAAAGAAATATAATGCCAGCAATGAGTAATAAAAAAATGCCTATACCGAATGAAACATTAGATATTACTTCTTGATTGTCAAAAGGTTTATCGAAAACTTCTCGAGAAAAGATGAAACCTAGATTTGCAAAGAATAAGAAAATATATACCCAAATGTGATTAAATAATGCTTTTCTACCATGAGTAGAAGTTGGTTTTTCAGCAAATATCCAAACGAATATTGGAAATATAATTGGTGCGAAAAACACACTGAAATAACTTAGTGATAATAAAATATTTTGATTTTTATTAGATTGATTCAATATAATCACCTCCAAAGCAATTAAAACACTTAAAAAATAAATTTGAAGCAATATATAAAATCTAACAATATTGTTAGATAAGGAAGAATATTTAAATTACGAACACACTAGATCAATTATTAATACAAGTAGAACAATGGAGTATAGAAAAAAATTACATAATGGTAATTCAGATAGACGAACATTAAAATTCTATGAAGAAGCTGGCAAAGTCGGTGCAGCATTATAACGTAACAAAATGGAAGATTTAAAAGACGGTAAAGGTAATGCCGAATTCCCGTTAAATTGATGTAAATAATACGTTGATTTAACTTTTTTTGTTACGTCCGGTTAATTTTCGATAAATACGTAATAAAAATTATGCGACAACATTAGCAAATAGTAATTGCTTTTCAGTAAAACATAAAAGTAAGTTTAAATGAATAATTTAGATGTGGATGGGTGCAGAAAAGAGAGAGATTTATTATTATATGGATTTGTTTTCCGTTATTGCAATGTGACTGGAGCATCATTGCTCATGCATAAGCCCCACTAACTCAATAAATAGAGAAGTGGTATTAAAGATTACCTGAGCTAAGCTCATGCAT
Organism: Staphylococcus sp. 11-B-312; assembly: GCF_016743055.1. NCBI lineage: Bacteria > Bacillati > Bacillota > Bacilli > Caryophanales > Staphylococcaceae > Staphylococcus > Staphylococcus sp. 11-B-312. The sequence goes on along the minus strand of NZ_CP068241.1, from coordinate 1,881,743 downwards.
AATCCTACTAACTCAATAAATAGAGAAGTGGTATTAGGGATTGCCTGATCTAGCTCATGCATAAGCCCCACTAACTCAATAAATAGAGAAGTGGGGCTTTAATTTATTTTGTTTTTTTACTTATTAAGTTTCTAATTCCTCTTACAATATAACCGACAATCAGTGTTCTAAAAACACGTTTTATAATATTCATAAAATTTTACCTCCTAAACGAAACTCATACATGCTACTTACATACCTTTACCCATTTTTTATAAGTGTAATGAAAATGTAAGGGATTTTTTAGCAAGTTAGTATAAAACTATTTTTCGAGGGTAATGAGACCATTTTCATCTGCTTTGTTAAAGAAAATTGTTAATATCCCGCTAATGATAGCAATAATATAAGGGATGCCAGTCCAAAAAAATATTAAATGTATAATACCTTGTAGTAATTGGTTTGAGTAAAATTTATGTATGCCACACCAACCCAAAAGAAATGCAAGTACGACGTATATAACTTTGTTTACTTTCATGTGTATAATGTCCTTTCATTTTCTAGATTATTGTATTAATTATCTCTTAAATAGTGAAATTGAACAAATAAAACAATGTGACAAAATTTGAATTATATGGTTGTTGTTACATCGAAATTTTAAATTGATTCAGATATAATGGAATTAATAATCGTAATAAATAAAGGAGAAATAAAATGATTAGAAAAGCTAAGCCTAGTGACAAAAAAGATATTGCAGAATTATGTTATATCATTTGGAATCAATTAGATATCGATATGGTAAAGGAAGTCGAAAAATTTCGTTTGCTAAATATAATGGAACAAAGCATGGTAGATGTAAAATATAGAGGGCACATTAGTAATGTATGGGTGTATGAAATTGATGGTAACGTTGCAGGCTGTTTGATCGCATATCCTGGCAGTAAAGAATTAGAACTTGAACAAGCATGGCTAGACATGGATTTAGAGGAAGATATAAAATCTTATGGCACACCAATGCCGATGAAAGAGGCTGCTGATGATGAATGGTACATTGAAACTGTAGCAACATTTCCTCATTTTCGTGGAAATGGTGTAGCAACGAAATTGATTAAACATGTCATTTCAAACTACCCAGATGAAAAATGGAGTTTAAATTGTGATGTTGATAATACTGCAGCATTACGTGTCTATGAAAAATTAGGTTTTGAAATTAAAAGTGAATTTGATTTATATGGACATATGCATTATCACTTAGTACATGTTTAGCATATACTAGTAAAAATACAAAATCGTTCATCAAATGAATGAAGAACGATTTTGTATATATAATAAATTAAATACAGAGTGTTATTAAATCCCACCTAATAAAGCACTGATATAGATACCTAATGCATAAAGGAAACCAAAGAATGTATTTGTTTTTCCAGTAGCAGCCATTGCAGGCATCATTGTTTCAGGTGTGTCGTTCTTTTTAAATCTTCTAACTGCTTTGATTGGCATTGGGAAAGATAATAAAGCTAGCAAGAAGAAAATCGAACCACCAGGTTTAAAGAAAGTGATATAGATAACGAGCAAATAAGCGACGATATACATCAATGCTAAAAAGCGAACAGCATTATTTTTCCCTAATAAAATGGGTAATGTTTTTCGACCACTTGCCTTATCTTTAACCCAATCCCTGATATTATTGCCCATGTTGATAAGACCAATTGTGATTACGATTGGAATGCTAATCCATACCGCTAAACTTTGTATGTTACCAGTTTGGATAAAGAAGGCAATTAAAATAATTATCATACCCATAAATATTCCTGAGAATAGTTCACCAAAAGGTGTCCATGAAATCGGGAATGGTCCACCTGTATATAGGTAACCTACTGCCATGCATACTAACCCAATAGGTAGTAACCAGAATGAACTTTGGGAAGCGATAAATATACCTAAAATCGCTGCGATAATATAAAATGTTATGGCTAAGTTCATGACTAATTTTGGACTCATGCCATTTCGTACAATTGCGCCACCGATACCTACTGAAGTATGGTCATCTAAGCCTTTTTTAAAATCATAGTATTCATTAAACATGTTTGTAGCTGCTTGGATAAGTAAACATGCCACTAGCATAGCAATGAATAAGCTAAGCTTTAGATGATCTTCACTACCTAGAAGGAATATTTTTGCAGTTGCAGTACCTACTAAAACTGGAACTACTGCAGCAGTCAATGTGTGTGGCCGCATTAAGTGCCAGTATTTTCTGACTGTTGAATATTGTTGGTATTGAGATGCCATAATGATTTACCTCGAATTCTTTTAATATAATTAATTTTTATCAAATTAATTTTAATAGAAGAAGTTGTAAAGGTCAACTTACGTAAAAATTGTCTACATGAAATAAGCTGAAAAACGTACACAGATTGTGAAAAGTGGTACAATATTATAATGAGTGTAAACTGATATTGAAATGAAAGAAGTGAAATAGATGACTTTAGATGTCAAGGAAAGTGAAATTGTCGAAGCGGTATACGAAAGTAACCATACTTGGGTTTCTGTAGAAGCAAAATTAGATTATGAATTAGAACCTACATTATTATTTCATTTAACCGAAGATTGTGCGGGAGACCGTTTTTATTTCAAGAAAAATGACAACGAAACTTCATTCTTTGGCTATCATGCTATCACGAGATTTAAAAACGATTTTGAAAATAAACAATCTATTTTTCGTGAGTGGGAAAAGTATAAAAATGATATTGAGTTAATACATCCAAATTCAGAAAGACATCATTTGAAAATTTGTGGTGGTTTCCAATTTTCAACGCATAAATCAGGTGATGAATGGCGTGAGTTTGGTATTAATCATTTTGTCTTACCTGAAGTACTCGTTACGATGGAGCAGGGACAATCATTTATAACGTATACAGTAGAAGCCGATAAGTTTGAGATAGATACTTTCTTAGCAATCATTGATAGACTTACACAAAAGGACGTTCAACCTAGTGATGAAATAGGGGATATTAAAAGAATTGACGATATTTATAAAGACGAATGGCGTGAGTTAGTTAAAGATACAATTGATATTTTAGATGAAAATAAAAAAATTGTCCTTGCAAGAAAAAGGCTTATTATGTTTGATAAAAACATTAACATTCCATATATACTCAATAGGGCAATGCAGGGTGAACATAATAGCTACTTATTTGTGCTTGAATCACAAGATAGTGTGTTTTTCTCCCAAACCCCTGAGCAATTAATGGAAGTCAAAGATGACGTGTTATCGACGAAAGCTGTTGCTGGTACAATTAAAAGAACACATCGAGATGACATAGATAAGGCAAATATTGATGCATTTTTAAACGATGACAAGAATTTAAATGAGCATCATTTTGTTGTTAAAAGTATATTAAATGATATCAAACCTTATGTAGAAGAAATTACATTTAATAAAAAACCTCAAATTTTAACAAATGATCATTTATATCATTTATATACCAAAATTGAAGGACGGTTGTTACAAAATTCATATATTGGATTATTAGATAATCTTCATCCTACACCAGCATTAGGTGGTTATCCTAAGGAAGAAGCAATTTCTTATATTGAAAATAATGAATTTGGTACACGAGGTCTATATGGCGCACCAGTAGGATATATTGATATGTATGATAACTGTGAATTCATCGTAGCTATTAGATCGATGTTAATTAAAAAGAATCAAGCTACTTTATTTGCTGGTTGCGGTATTGTACAAAATTCTGATGCTGATAGTGAAGTAGAAGAAACTGCGGTTAAATTCAATCCGATGATGAAAGCTTTAGGAGTAGAGAAATATGAGTAATCACACAGACGCTTTAACAAAACAAGTTTTTACATTAGTCTCAGAACTATATGCATATGGCATAAGGGAAGTGGTAATAAGCCCTGGTTCTCGTTCAACGCCACTAGCTATTGCTATAGAGGCACATCCAAAACTGAAATCTTGGATTCATCCAGATGAACGTAGCGCTGCTTTTTTTGCGATGGGGTTAATGAAAGGTAGTGAAAGACCAGTTGCAATTTTATGTACATCTGGTACTGCAGCTGCCAATTATACGCCTGCAATTGCAGAAAGTGATTTAAGTCATTTACCATTAGTCGTATTGACGAGTGATAGACCGCATGAATTAAGAGGAATAGGTGCACCGCAAGCGATAAATCAAACAAATATGTTCGAGAATTATGTTCAATACCAATTTGATTTTCCAATAGCAGATGCCGATGAATCACAAGATTATTTGTTAAACACTATCAAATTTCAAATACAAAAAGCAAGCCAATATTTCTACGGTCCGCATCGTGGACCCATACATTTGAATTTGCCATTTAGAGAGCCATTAACACCGAACCTAGAAAAAGTAGAATGGTTAAATTCAGATAATAAGATCTTGCCTCATTATCAAAAAACAGCAAGTTTGAATGAAATCAAAACGATTATGCAAAAACGCAAAGGCCTCATTGTTGTGGGTGATATGCAACATCAAGATGTAGATCAAATACTTACTTATGCAACCATACATGACATGCCTATTTTGGCAGACCCTTTGAGTCAATTACGTAAAGAACATCATCCTAATGTAGTGACAACTTATGATTTACTGTATAGATCGGGGTTATCTATAAATGCTGATTTTATTATTCGCGTAGGTAAACCAGTGATTTCTAAAAAAGTAAATCAATGGTTAAAAGCTACAGAAGCTTTTCAAATATTAGTGCAAAATAATGATCAACCAGATGCATTTCCAAAGGTACCGCATGTATCTTACGAAATGTCGGCCAATGATTTCTTTAGGCAGCTTTCTGAAATTCCAACTGTAGAGCGAAAAAATTGGTTAGAAAAATGGCAATCACTAGAAAAGCAAGCACATATTAAAATCAAAGATTATTTGAGAACTGCTACGGATGAGTCAGCTTTTGTAGCAAATCTATTAGATAAATTGACGAAAGAGGATGCATTATTTGTTAGCAATAGTATGCCAATCCGTGATGTCGATAACTTATTTATAGATTGTGAAGCAGAGATTTATGCTAATAGAGGTGCAAATGGCATAGATGGTGTTATTTCTACAGCGATAGGAATGGCAGCACATAAACGTGTCACATTATTAATAGGTGATTTAGCATTTTACCATGATATGAATGGTTTACTTATGTCAAAATTAAATGATATTAACTTAAATATCATACTTTTAAATAATGATGGCGGCGGAATTTTCTCCTTTTTACCACAAAAGTCGTCTGCTGATATTTATTTTGAAAGACTATTTGGTACACCGACAGGATTAAACTTTGAACATGCTGCATTACTTTATGATTTTTCTTACAGACGTTTTGAAACAATTGAAACTTTTAAGTATGCAGAACTGTCAAAACTTGGTGCACATATATATGAAATCATTACAAATCGTGATGAAAACTTAAGTCAACACCAAAATCTTTATTTGAAATTGAGTGATATTATAGATGTTACATTATAAATTTCATCAATCTACAAAGAACTCAAATGATTTGATCGTATTATTACATGGATTTATAAGTGATCAATCGACATTCGATGAACATATCAAAACGTTCACAGATGAAATCAATGTATTAACCATTGACTTGCCAGGTCATGGTTTTGATCAATCAAGTGAAACGAGTACTTGGAATTTCGAATTTATCTGCCAATTATTAGACGATACATTAGCTTTGTTTAAGGCGTATCGTATTTTTTTACACGGTTATTCTATGGGTGGTAGAATCGCTTTATATTATGCGCTTTATGGAACGTGCCACTTAAATGGATTGATATTAGAAAGCAGTTCACCAGGTATTGCAGATGAAGACGACCGCATCGAAAGAATTCAAATTGATCAAGCACGTGCAAAAGTTTTAGAAATCGCTGGATTAGAAATTTTTGTAAATGATTGGGAAAAATTACCTTTATTTCAAAGTCAGTATAATTTAAATACAGAAACAAAACGAAAGATTCGTCAAATGCGATTACAACAAAATCCTGTGAGATTAGCAAAAGCTTTACGAGAGTATGGTACTGGACAAATGCCTAACTTATGGCCAAAAATATCAGATATTGCAGTTCCAACTTGTATAATTGTAGGAAGTTTCGACGAAAAATTTATAAAAATTGGTTATCACATGTGCGACTTAATACCAGAGACGAGTCTATATGAAGTTAGTGGTAGTGGTCATACTGTACATGTGGAAGAAATGACAGAATTTGATAAAATAGTGTTAGGTTTTATTTTTAAGGAGGAGCAAAATGACTAGACAATGGGAAACAATTAAAGAATATAAAGAGATTAAGTACGAATTTTATAACGGCATAGCCAAAGTAACTATTAATAGACCTGAAGTTCGTAATGCGTTTACGCCGAATACGGTACAAGAAATGATAGATGCATTTACAAGAGCTAGAGATGATCAACGTATTTCGGTTATTGTCCTTACAGGTGAAGGTGATAAAGCATTCTGTTCAGGTGGAGACCAAAAAGTACGTGGCCATGGTGGCTATGTAGGTGAAGATCAAATTCCGCGTCTTAATGTGTTGGATTTACAAAGATTGATACGTATTATTCCAAAACCTGTCATCGCTATGGTTAGAGGATATGCAATTGGTGGCGGAAATGTATTAAATGTTGTTTGTGACTTAACAATCGCTGCAGATAATGCAATATTTGGTCAAACAGGTCCAAAAGTAGGATCATTTGATGCAGGTTATGGTTCAGGATATTTAGCGCGCATTGTAGGACATAAAAAAGCACGTGAAATATGGTATTTATGCCGTCAATACAATGCACAAGAAGCTTTAGACATGGGCTTAGTAAATACTGTTGTACCTTTAGCTGATATAGAGGATGAAACGGTGAAATGGTGTGAAGAAATGATGCAACATTCTCCGACAGCATTAAGATTCTTAAAAGCAGCGATGAACGCTGACACTGATGGATTAGCAGGATTACAACAAATGGCGGGCGATGCTACGCTGTTGTATTACACAACAGACGAAGCTAAAGAAGGCAGAGATGCGTTTAAAGAAAAACGTAATCCTGATTTTGATCAATTCCCTAAATTTCCATAAGTAAAGATATTTAGTAACAACGCGTCAATAAATATAGAGGCTTTTGAATGAAAGTCATGGTATTAAAACTAAAACGACAACCGTTAATTTCTAGTGAATATTTAGAAATTAACGGTTTTTTTATTGTTTTAAAGTTGTCTAGTGATTATTTGATGCTGAGTGACAAATTGACCAATGCATGGTTCGAACGAATACACCTTATTACCAAAATGATACATAATGACTGGTTATATGAATGAATCTAAAGTTAAAAAATTCATTTTCATCAATGATAAAAATGAGAATATAAAATGAAAATCCAGGTTTTAAATTTATTATTAAAAATTAAATGAAAAACATGTAAGTTGGATAAAATTAGTTTTCAGAATATTCTATTGACTAATACTAGTAATGTTAAAACTTTTAAACATTTTGTTATTATATTTGACCAAAAATAAAATTTCTATTAATATAATAAAAAAGGGCAGAGGAGAGTAATGAATGACACAATATAAAAATAAAGAACTTATGAAAGATATGTGTTTTCTGTTTTATGTTTCTAGTAAAGAGATAGTAAATAAATTTAACAAACACCTAAAGCAGTATGATATTAGCTTTCCAAATTATGTAGTGATGTTATATATTGAAAACTCAAATCCTGTATTTATCAAGACATTATGCGATCAATTATATTTAGATTCTGGTACAATAAGCCCAATTATTAAGAGACTCGAAAAAAAAGGACTAATTGAACGTATGAGAACAGAAGAGGATGAACGAAGAGTTAAAGTACAATTGACACAAAAGGGAAGTGTGTTAAAAGAGAAATTTGAGCAAATTTCAGATGAAGTGTTAACTCAGTTCAATATGAGTTCAGAAGATATAGATATATATTATAAATTAATGAAAAAATTTGCTGAAAAAATATTTATCAATAAAATGCACATATTTGAAATATAAAGCGTAATATAAAAGAAGCCCGTAAATGAATTTTTAGAAATTCATTTACGAGCCTCTTTATGTCATACTTCTTAACAGATATATTTTTAAGAAAATTACCTCTGCTTAAGTGCGTAGTTATCTCTAAGTAAGTTTTCCACATAATCCTCAGCATAATAATCACATTAAAAAATTCACTTTATTAATCCTACTATTATTAACAATTTGATATAGTTTCTCGATTTATTAAATCATTATACCGACTAATCGAATGTCGGATATTAATCACACTAAAATTTTTTGATTATATTCAATTGAGTTTTTTGACTGCCTACATAGAATATGGAAGTTAGCGTAGTAATCATTGGTAAATAAATTTTAAATACAAAATAACAAGGCGTTATTCATAATGTTCTTTTATATAAAGTTCTAATCTTCTCATTGCCTCTTTTAAGGCATCGAGTTCATAGGCATAAGAAATACGCACATGGCCTTTACCAATGTCTGTAAATGAAGAACCTGGTACCATTGCAACGTGTGCTTTTTCGAGTACATCAACGCAAAAATCAAAATCATTTTCTGTGAAATTTTCAATACTTGGGAAGATATAAAAAGCACCTTCTGGTTTAGCGTCGAGTTTAAATCCTAAAGATTGTAGTTTTGTGATTAAAAAATCTCGTCTTTCAATATATGCTTTGTTCATATAGTGAGGTGCATCTAATCCTTCGTTTAATGCTGCTATACAAGCTATTTGAGCAGGTACATTAGCACATATACAATTATAGGCATGCATAAATGTTAACTTTTCAATTAAATATTCAGGACCTATTAGAAAACCAATGCGAATCCCAGTAGCAGAGTGAGATTTACTTAATCCATTGACGAGCAATAACTGATCACGGATGGATTTAAATTCAGCAAAAGAAGTGTGTTGATGATTAAAGGTATTTTCTGCATAAATTTCATCACTAATGATAAAAATCTCTTCATTTTTTAACATTTCTGTAAGTGCATGAATTTCATCATAAGTCAAAATAACACCAGTGGGATTTGTCGGATAATTTAAAAGAATTGCTTTTGTTTTTGACGATATATTTTGCTTGATTGCTTCAGGTGTTATTTTGAAATCTGTTTTTGTAGTGTCGATATATACAGGAACGCCACCAAGTGTTTTAATTAAAGGGATATAACCTGCATAAATAGGGCTGGGGATTAATATTTCATCACCTGGGTTAATAATGCTTCTCAAAGCTGTGTCTAATGCTTCACTAGCGCCATTTGTAATAATAATTTCATCAGAGCTATAATGGAAACCATAGCGCTGTTTAAAATAATGACTGACTGCATTTCGTGTTTCAAGTAACCCTTTGTTATGAGAATACTTTGTTTGATTTTCTTTTATTGCAGTAATATATGCATTTTTTACGACATCAGGCATAGGAAAATCTGGTTGACCGATTGTTAAATTGATACAATCATCAATATCTTTAATTTTATTTGAAAATTGCCTAATACTTGGTGCTGTTAAAAATTTAGAATTGTCGTTTAATGATAGCTTCATTGTTTTTCACCTCAAAATAAAAATACCGATTTGTAGTTAAATAAGTATGACTAGCTTAAAATATCAAATTACTACCATCGTAACATATTTGAATCAACTACAAATCGGCTGGAAATTATTTTAATCTTTAAAATTCGAAGGGGATTGCAAATTAATAATTGGATTGGTCCACTTAGAGATAAATCTAGTTGATAATACATATACAATTATACTAGTAAATAAGAGTAGATATATATAAGTCAGTATAGAGATGTGGTCTTTAAACGGATAAATATTAAAACCACGTATAATACCAATTACAATGCCATGTAGTAAATAGACATACATAGTGCGACGCCCAATGTATGTGAAAAATCTTTCTTTTTCAGGTATTAAATTAAGGAAAGAAAACATTGTAATTAAAATAATAAAGTATAATAGCAAACGTTTAATTGGACTATATAAATCTTGTTTACCTTCCAGTGACATATAAGGTGAATCACCTAATAACCAATCAGCATTTATAGGATGCAAGGTATAAATGATATAAAAAAGGAGTAAAATGCTAACAGCGACCGGTATGAATTTCTTATTTCTTAACACACGTGTATGTTCACTCGTAAATAAATAACCTAAATAAAAAATAGGGAAGAACATGATTGTTCTTGAAAAACTTAAATAATTGTCAATATTATCTGAGTAACCTGCAAATAAAGAAATAATAATAGATATTGGTAATACAAAATAAGGTTTATAGTCTTTTACTATTACTAATATGACATGGAAAAAGAATAATGTCAGTAAAAACCATAATGCAAAAACAGGATCAAATGGATCGAATTTAACACTGTCCTCTTTTCCTGTGAAATAATAGTAAAAGGTGAAAAATCCAAAGAAAATAAAATAAGGTACTAACAATTTTTTTGAAACTTTCTCTAGATAACCAGCTTTGCCTGCTTTTTTAGCAAAATAACCTGAGATGAATAAAAAACAGGGCATATGGAAACTATATATAGTTAAATAAAGTGAAGAAAGATATTTACTTTCTTCAGTATATGGTTGTAATAAATGACCAAATACAACAAGAAAAATTAATATCATTCTCGCATTGTCGAAGAAATAATCTCTTTCTTTTAACTGTGTCATAGGGTTGCTCCTTTTATATGCAGGTAAAATTTATAATCACTGTTACTAATTTATTATAAAACATATGACAAATGCAACAAAACCGACTGATTTGTAGATTATTATTGTATATTATGAGGAATAACATTATAATATTAGAAAATAAAATAATAAATTTAAATGCTATTGAACATTTTAATTAAAGTAGTGGAGATGAAACAACATGTATAAACAACTAGAACAATTAATTACACTTACAAGTAATGATTTAAATTTAGTCAGTAGAAGGTTTGGCCAACGCACAGATTTAACTTCAGAACAGTTAGAAATGTTAAGGATTTTATATCATTATAATGTGTTATCACAATATGATTTAACAATGAAAATTAATAAAGAACAGTCTATTGTGTCTAGATGGATCAAAAAATTATGTCAAATGGGCTATATAACTAGTAAACAGTCAAACAAAGACTTAAGATGTAAAGATTTAATGATTACAGAAAAAACAAAAGCACTTGTTCAACAAATTAACGAAGTTAGGGTGGCTTTGATAGAAGCAAGGTGTCAAAATTTAACTTCAAATGATATTGAAAATCTAAATTATTTATTAAATAAATTAAATACGCATCATCATTATATCAAGTAAATGACAAATGGTGGCTAAAGTTTTCAGCATCATTTTATTATGTAACACAGTGATATGATACAAAGTTATGATAGGGTTCAAATGAACCAAAAATGCATAGAAACACAAACAATAAATAGCTATCCAATGATTGGAAAAGCTTTCATGTTGGAAAAGAACAATATGTCATAACAGAGTTTTAAAAAGTTTCTATGACGTTTACAAAACTGTTTAGTATAATGATACTTAATATGTTAGTACTATATAAACAAATAAACCTTAGGTGAATTTTCACCTAAGGTTTATTTGTGTTTTAAAACTTATACATTATGATTTCATGCTATTTATATGTGTTTACATCAAAATATTTGCCCAATTTATTCATTGAATCATAGAAACCTTTAATACGTGTAGCATTATGAGATGCCCATGCAACATCAGTTGCATATTGATGAACGCCTGGATTATCAGGATTCCAACGCATTTTATACAAAGTATTTTGTCCTTGGTTAATGTATGAATTAGCAATGTATTTAGCGCCACCAACAATTGCTTTTTTAACAGTATCCCAGCCATTATTTTTAGCGGTAGCAAAACCTTGTTTTACAGGATCTTTATCAACGGCTCCAATACCAAACATATTGTAATATTTTTTAGCGCCATTAGTGACAACTTTATTATTTACTACATCACCACCATTAGCAAGCTTAGAAGTTCCATTTCCAGTTTCAAGTAGGGCATGAGAAACTAAATAAACTTCATTAATGTTATAAGTTTTAGCAGCTTCACTAAATGCCTCACCTTGTCCTTCTAATATGCCTTTGCCAACTAATAGTTTATCTAAATCAGTACCAGAAATATTTTGTGATTTATCTAAGCGTAAGAATTGGTATTTTTGAGTTGGATCTTTAGCAAGCTTACTACTATCCATAGCATTTTTAATCTCACTCTTTGTTGCATCTTCCCATTTTCCAGGTGTACGTTGAATTTGAGGTTTGAATTTCAAACCATGTTGTAACGCTACCGCCTGATCTAAAGTGAGATTAGATTTATAGTATTTTACAAGCTCTTTTCGTAAGTCGCTTTCTTTTATCCAAACAATTTTACCGTTCGATAATTTACCATGATACCAAGTAACCCCATTAATGATTTGTTTTTCAAAAACAGTAAATATGCTTTCATGGAAACCTTTTAATGATCCAGCTGATTTTGTAGCATTAGGATCAAGGTAATAGTTACCATTGGCATTGTAAATAACATAGTCGAATTTTTGTGGTGTGATTTTTGATTGTGTTGGAGTTTTATTCAAATCTTTAGCTGCAATCCAACCAGTTTTATTATTGACGTTTCCGTATAGGTACTCGTCTTTATCAACAAACACAGATTTTGATGCGTTAAATTTACTGTTTTTAATATTATTTTGGGTATCTAATTGCTGATTTTTTGTACCCCATGGAATTGCATATAAGCCATTGTTAGTAGCTTTTACAGTATATTGTCCATTTTTAGCTTTTGTTTTGCTTAAGTTACGCGTATTTATATCTTTAGTATTAACCCAACCAATTGGTGTATTTTGTTTTGTATTTTGGATTAACACATAAGTGTTATTACCTTGAGTACGTTGCTTAGTTACAGTATACGTACGACCAGCAAATTTAGAAGCATTTTTACCTTTTTTATCATAAACAGTTGCTTTAATACCAGAATTGTTTGTGTTTAATTGTCCGATTTTACTAACAGATGTTGTAGGAGTAGCAGTAGCTTTTGTAACTGCTTCTTTAACAGTGATGTCACCTGTTTGCATCCAACCTAGGTTAGTATTTGTTTTGTTATCTGTAATTAAATAAAATGAATTTTTACCTAATGTAGCTTTTTTACTTAATTTGTAAGTTTTACCATTCACATATGATTTTTGAATACCTTTTTGATCATATACAGATGTATAAACACCATGATTTGTTTTAGCGACTGTACCTTGTTGATTGATAAGCGTATTGACAGTTAAATTATTACTTGTACTAGGGGAGGTAGCTGTTTTACTTGTTGAAGTTAATTTACTTAAGCTTACCCAACCGGATAAATTATTTACTGTGCCATAAATATAATTTGTTTTGCCAATTTGCTGCTGTTTTGATGCTTTGAATGTTTGACTAGAGCTGCCTGAAACTGTGCCTGCTTTCTGAGAACTAGTGCCCCAAGGTACAGTATAAATCACTTCACCAGGTTTGATTTTATAAGATTGATTATTTTTAGCAACTGGCTTAGCAGAGTTATAACTTACATCACTTTGATGTACCCATCCAATTAAATTACCTTTATTATAATCAGAAACTAAGTAAAAGTTTTTGTTTCCTAAAGTCGCCGATTTTGTAACTTTTAACGTTTGATTCGTTTTACTTGTTTTTCTACCATTTTGATCATAAACAGTGGTATATAATCCATCATTATTTGTGTTTATGCGCCCAACACCGTTGTTCGTTGATACTGTTAATTTACCAGTATTAGTAGACGGTTTTGTAGTAGAACCACTTGACTCATTTTTGCTTCCACTTGTACTTCCAGATGACGTAGAACCCCAAGCGGCAGCTTTACCTGTTTTAATTAAATATTTTTCATAAATTAAATCATAAAGTTCATCATAACTATAATTATGATTAGCTAAATAACCATGTGGATCGATATGATCTGATCCACCTAAATAATTACTTACAGCTTTATGCGTCCAAACAGTCCCAACACCATCATACTCAGCGCTATCAGGAGCAAGTCCATAATATTGTAGGTTTGTAGCTGCATAGTCTGCATAGTTATTGATAGAACGAGCAAATGAATCATAGTCATGAGTATGGACTAATTCTACATGAATAAAGCGTTCGTTTGCAGCTGGACCAGCACCCCATGCTAAATAATCTGTATTAGCTGTTTCAATAATACGATTACCATCTACATAAGCATGTACAAATGCGCTATTATAATTATTTTTCATGTAATTTATTTCACCAGTTATTGTTGAATTATCGTTTGCAGTATCATGCATAACGATACCTTCAGGTTTACCATAACGATACTGATATTTTGGTAAATAACTTGCGATATCTTGTTCATAGTTAGGTGCTTTGAAGTTATTTTTACGAATATAATTATTTATTGACGAATTTACTTTTGGCGTATATTTAGGTAATGAACTTTTAGATGTAGATTTAGTACTGACAGCTGATCTTGTAGCTATAGTTGGTGTACTAACTGATCTAGCCATTCTTAATTTTGGTGTTGCCTCACTTTTATAGACTTGAACTGTTTTTGGTGACGTATTTATATCTGAATCTAAAGTATTCACTTTTTCAGTTTGTGCTTCATTGTCAGATTGAGTTGTTGTAGTTGTCTCACCAGAAGTTACCTCAGAGTCAGCAACCTCAGAATCATCATCATCTTGAGCGACATTAGCGTTATCATCATTATGATCTGCTATGTTAGTACTGTCGTCTTTACTTTCATTAGTGTTGGAAGCCGTACTATTATCGTTTGCAGAATCAGAAGTTGATTCATCAGAAGCGACCTCAGAGTCAGCAACATCAGAAGCATTATCATTTTGAGCGACATTAGCGTTATCATCATTATGATCTGCTATGTTAGTACTGTCGTCTTTACTTTCATTAGTGTTGGAAGCCGTACTATTATCGTTTGTAGAATCAGAAGTTGATTCATCAGAAGCGACCTCAGAGTCAGCAACATCAGAGTCATTATCATCTTGAGCAACAGTAGTTTTATCATCATTCTGATCTGCTACGTTAGTGCTGTCGTCTTTACTTTCATTAGTGTTGGAAGCCGTACTATTATCGTTTGTAGAATCAGAAGTTGATTCATCAGAAGCGACCTCAGACTCAGCAACATCAGAAGCATTATCATCTTGAGCAACATTAGTTTTATCATCATTTTGATCTGCTATGTTAGTACTGTCGTCTTTACTTTCATTAGTGTTGGAAGCCGTACTATTATCGTTTGTAGAATCAGAAGTTGATTCATCAGAAGCGACCTCAGAGTCAGCAACATCAGAAGCATTATCATCTTGAGCAACATTAGTTTTATCATCATTCTGATCTGCTACGTTAGTGCTGTCGTCTTTACTTTCATTAGTGTTGGAAGCCGTACTATTATCGTTTGTAGAATCAGAAGTTGATTCATCAGAAGTGACCTCAGAGTCAGCAACATCAGAAGCATTATCATCTTGAGCAACATTAGTTTTATCATCATTCTGATCTGCTATGTTAGTACTGTCGTCTTTACTTTCATTAGTGTTGGAAGCCGTACTATTATCGTTTGCAGAATCAGAAGTTGATTCATCAGAAGCGACCTCAGAGTCAGCAACATCAGAAGCATTATCATCTTGAGCAACAGTAGTTTTATCATCATTCTGATCTGCTACGTTAGTGCTGTCGGTTTTCACATCAGTACTTATAGAAACATCATTATTTACTGCTTGGGCATCTGTATTTTTATTGCTGTCAGAATTATTTTGATTTTCTTGATTTTGTGTAGAATATGTATTTTGACTTGATGTGTCTTTGTTTAGTTCGTCTAATTGTGCATCATAATTTTCAGGTTCATCTGACTTGAGTTCTTGCACTTGACTTGGATCATTGTATGTTTGTGTCCCTGAAATATTTGTCGTTGGATTACTAACTTCAGATTTTATTTCTTCGCTTTGCTTTAAGGTATTTTCATCATTCAACACATTTTTATTTGATTTCTGATCTTGTGTATTATCAGCTGCATGTGCATAATGGGTTGTCAAAGCTGTACCAGCTAACGTCAATGCAACTATTGAAGGTACCTTATAATTCAACTTTTTATTAGTCATTTAACTGCCCCTTTTATTATTAATATTTAATACCATTATAATACGAAGATAGTTTAATTGAATTGATTTCATAGATTTGTAATATAAAATTAATCTTATTAAGACACTAAAAAAGTAGAAATAATTTAAGAAAAGGCGGAAATACGCCTAATTTTAAATATATTAAAATATTACACTCTTTGGAATATTACATAATAAAGATGTACATTAACTGCAACTTTATTAAATTATTTAGTTCAAATTGTTTTATTCATTAAAATATGTTCAATATTTTCTTCTAAGAAAATATCACCTGAAGCTTTATAACCTAAAGATTCATAAAAGCGTTGTGCATGGCATTGGGCATTAAGCGTTAACATATTATACCCTTGTTCTTTTGCTACTGTTTCAATAAAAAGCATTAAAGCTTTGCCATGACCTGATTTTCTATGTGCTGGTAAAATTGCTACGCGCTCAATTTTTGCTCCATTTTGATAGGGTCTAAACCTTCCAGTTGCAAAAGGGGAGTGTAGTTCATCATAACCTATGACATGAGTAGCGGTAGATTCAAATTGATCTATTTCATTTTCAAGCGGGACTCCTTGTTCATGAACAAAAACTGCTTTTCTAATTTCGTATGCATCATCCAACATTTTAGATGTAGTAACCACTTCGAACATGATAAAACCTCATTTCTTTTGAATATAATAAAACTACCCTATCACATTTATAATGTAATAGGGTAGTTATTTAATGTATTATTGAGCTTCTTGACGTACTAATGCAGTATATTGCCAAAAAATTCTCATTTGTGCAATATTCCAATTGTTCATCCCCATAGTAAAACCTGACGGCCTAAATAAATTGACGTCTGTTACTTCAAGGGCTGCTGCAATTAAATATTGTAGTGGTACACTAAGTTCTTTCATTGTTTCCGTTATACCATTTTGGTCATAAACCCAAGAAAAAGGTAGTTCTGATTCAAAAACATCAACTTTATCAAAAATTTCGGGTAGTGCTACGATATAACATGCACCGTCTACAACAGGGTTGGTTTCACTATCCTTGTAGTAGATTCGTAAAGCTTCATAGTTTTCACGATGTGCGTGATTAACATAGAAAAATTCATTTCTAAAAAGTGCCATATCCTTACTATGGATTAATTGTTGTTCTAAAACGTTAAACATACCGTTTATATTCGCTAATTTTTCATATGTTTTTCGTGACATGTCGCGATCTCCTCTCTACAGCTTAATATAGATTTGTTTGTAATTCTTGTGTGTTTTGTTGTTGATTTGGATCCTGCTGCTGTTGGTTAGGATCTATTTGTTGGTTGTAATCAGATTGTTGATTTGAATCGTTCGGTTGCTCTGTCGTTTGGTTATTATCTGTTTGATTCATATTATTTTGTTGATTTTCATTTGTAGAATTTGGATCTTGTGAATTTGAATTATTTTGTTCCGATTGTGAATTTGAATCGTCTTCATCTTCCTCAGAGCTATCTTTTTGATTTTTACGTAATAAACTACTATCAATTTCTGTTTGTGGTACGAGTGTACCATAAAAGTCGATGACACGTTTATTTAAGAAATCGTCTGTATCTTTAATTTTAGGTAAATTTAAATCGCTGCGCAAAAGATTTGCAGTATCTTGTATATTTTTAATATTAGGATTATAGTAATAAACACCATTTAAATAATCATCTTGACCTTCTAGCTGTTTACTTTTAATTTTAACATCATCTTTTAAGTAAGATGTAGCTAGTGCTTTTACTTCTTTGTAACTTAAATTATGCTTCGCGTTTTTACCTACTATTTCAATTACATCATCTAATTTACTGAATGAATCTGCTTTTTGAGCTTTAATAAATAGCTTTTTAATTAAATCCATCTGTCTTTGGCCACGTTTTAAATCTGAATCTTGATGACGTGTTCTAGCGACTGCTAAAGCTTCATCTCCATTTAGTTTTTGGTGACCTTTTTTCACTTTTATTTTTCCTGTATCGTTTGTATTTGGTTCAGAAATATTATATGGAACATCGTATTCAATGCCACCGAGTTCATCAACGGCATCCACGAATGCTTCCATGTTAATTCTTACATAATAATCAACGGGCACATTTAATGTAGCTTCTACTGAATCCATAGAAGCTGTAGGGCCGTTGTATGCATGTGCGTGTGTAATTTTATCATAATAGCCGACTTCTGGAATGTAACTGATTGTATCGCGTGGGATACTTAACATTCGAATTTGTTCTTTATCTGCGTTAAAAGTAGATAATATCATTGCATCAGTTCTTGATTGTTCAGCACTTTGCCCATTCTTTTCACGACCACTATTATCATCGATACCTAAAAATAAAATAGAGATTGGATCTTTAGACGGGTTTACTTTAGATTCACGAATACTTGATTCTCTAGAAGTATCGCTCGTATTCAATGAATGCTCAAATGCACCTTGTGACGATTTAAGTAATAAAACGGCAAATATAACTGGAACAACTACAAGAATTAAAGATAGAAATATTAAAAGATATTTTAAAAATTTATTCATGTATGAAGCTCCCCATCGTATGTGATTTTGTATATATTACAATATTGATCTAATGTTAAGTTTTTGATTATTTCATTAAATTATTGTAAAGAGAAATTTGTACTATAACTTATAATTTTATAACTAACATTAAAAAATATCAACTAAGAATTTATCCTACTAAAGTTTGAATTATAAATTGACGTACAGTTGACCATTAAAATATTCTTAATGAAAATAAAAGAAATAATTATTAAGAAAAACGACATGGCTAAAATGATTTATTTATAAACTTACGATATAATTAGCATATGTTAAATGTTATCAATGATTGATAATATTAATATTTTTACTTAAGCAAGTTTTTAAGCAGAGATTTTAAAGTCATAGCGATTTTTGGTATTTATTAAATTAAATCAAAGATAATACCATATGAATAAATTGTTAATATATTGAAGTTTCAAGGAGGATATAACCATGAAATCAGAATGGTTGGATAAATTAGATGAAAGTTTAGTAAAAAAATTTTATGAAGCACAAACAGAAAAAGAAATAGAAGAAGGGTTTAGCGGAAACCTAACATTTGGGACTGCTGGAATACGTAGTACTTTCGGTTTAGGACCGGGTCGATTGAATGCATTTACAGTCCGCAAAGTTGCATTGGGTTTATCGCAATATTTGAAAGCAAAATTTGATAATCCATCCATCGTAATCCATTTTGACACAAGATTGTTATCGAAAGCATTTTCAGAAGAAATGGCGTCTGTTTTAGCTCAAAATAATATTACTACGATTTTATCAGAAAATTACAAATCCACACCTGAATTATCATTTGCGGTGAGATATTTAAAAACAAGTGCAGGTGTGATGATTACTGCTAGTCATAATCCCAAAAACTATAATGGGATTAAAATATACGATCAAAACGGTGGACAATTATTACCCGATGAATCAGAACATTTAAGTCAATATATTAACGCTATTGAGCATCCACTACAGATTGATAGAGATGATTTTAATTTATTACTCGAAGATAATAAAATCACATATATGTCAAATGAAGTCACTGAAGCTTATAAAAATGAAGTGAAAGATTTAGTAGGGGATATTCCTGAGAAACAAGCTAAAGTCGTACTTACGAGTTTACATGGTACGAGTTTACCTTTGGCTTCTGATATATTATCAGAATTAAACTATGATAACTTTGTTATTGAAAAAGAACAGTCAACCCCAGATGGTAATTTTCCAACTGTAGCGATAGCTAATCCTGAAGATGAGGCTGTTTTTGAACGCGGTATTAAGCTCGCAAACGATACAGATGCACAATTAATTATAGCGACTGATCCTGATGCTGATAGATTGGGTATAATTGAACGTTATAATGACCAAACGTACAGATATTTTAATGGAAATGAAATTGGTATTTTGCTTACTAAATTAAGATTCCAAGATTTAGTAGAAGAAGGTAAGCAACTATACATGATTAAATCTATAGTCACAAGTGAACTTGCGGAAAGGTTAGCCATAGCATTAGATGTAGAAGTGAATAATGTATTAACAGGATTTAAATACATTTCAAATTTATTGGAAACAGAAAGTGCTCATCAAGATAAGCAATTACTAATTGCTTTTGAAGAAAGCCATGGCTATTTAGCAAAGCCATTTTCAAGAGACAAAGATGCAATACAAATGGTTCCTTTATTAATCAAATATAAAAATTTATTAGCGAATAACGGAATGACATTTAAAGATACAATAGAAGATATTTATGCGCATATCGGTGCATATAAAGATAAAACTCTATCACCGACATTTGAAGGCGCAGAAGGCATTGAAAAAATCACTAAAATAATGGATCAATTTAGAAATAAAGATGTTTCAACGATTTGTGGTCTTGAAGTAACACAAGTTGAGGATTACCAATTAGGTACCATTAAAAATTTAAGAGAGGGTAGTACTGAGGCATTATCATTACCTGAAACCAATTTAATTCGCTTTATTTTTGATGAAGGTTTCATTGCATTGAGACCTTCTGGTACTGAACCTAAAATCAAGTTGTATTTCTCATTAAATATAGAAGATATTGATGCTTTAACAAATCAATTTAAAGAGGAATATATCAATCATATAAAATAACAACAAAGAGGCAACAACATGAAAGTCAACAAATATAAAATAATCATTGTTTTAATCATTTTCATATTTTTGGTTTTAAGTTTTACTGGTTATAGACACTATAAACAAATGAAAGATTATATTAGTCCTTCAAAGATTTCAACCAAGGAAAATGAAAAACAATCATCTAAGAAACAAAAAAAGTTAAAAACAGTCGTTGATCACAAACATCCACAAATTAATAAAATAGATGAATATTTGGAACAAACTCATTTTAATGGTACCATTGCGCTTTTTGAAAAAGGTAAACTTAAATTGAATAAAGGCTATGGTTATCAAGATTTTGAAAAGAGTGAAGAAAATAATGCTAATACGATGTTTTTAATTGGCTCAGCACAAAAATTTTTGACAGGTATCATGTTAAAACAATTAGAAATTGAAGACGAGATTCATATGATGACGCCAGTAAAGCATTATTTAGAATGGTTTGATTCAATTTATCCACTTTCGATTAAGCAACTAATGTTACATCAAAGTGGATTATATAAATATAAAGCTAATCCAAAATTTAAAGATTTAAATGATGCAACACATGCAATACAACAGAGAGGTATCAACCCTTTAGAATATAATAAATATCAATATAACGATGCTAATTATTTAATATTATCGAAAGTAATAGAGACGGTGACACATAAGTCTTATATGCAGAATTTAAATGAAAGATTAGTGAAACCATATAATTTAGAATATACGGCACGTTATAGTAATTTAAATTTTCAAAAATATATGGCTGTTGGTTATAAAAATGATAAATTAACTGGAAGACGTATTCGTCAAAAACCTAATATATTAAATCAATATGATGGGGCAGGTAACCTTTACATGTCTCCTTATGATATGGGGAAAGTGGTATTAAATTTACAAGACAATAGAATTTTTGACGAAACAACGACCATGCCTTTTATTCATGAAAGTTTGACTACACAATATCCTAGACCATACCGATACGGCTTTTATTCTTTTGCTGATAAAAATAGAATTAATGGCATTTTTTTCGGCAATATATTCACAGTATATTTTAATGATAATTATGTTATTGTACTAGCAACGAATTATGACAACGGCAAAATGAATAATGAATATAAAATGAAACATATTTACTTTAAGTTATTACATCAAGATGGTCATTATAATAGAGTAAAACAGTTGTATTGAAAGGGAATAGTGATAGGTGTGTTAATATCACTGATTAAAACATAACCGTCAATTTCTATCAAACCACGATAGAAATTGACGGTTTTTCTTTTATAATAAGTTGTTTATGTTTTGAGGACAAATTATAGTTCATGTTTCGCAAAATGCATGCTTTTTATACGGTAATGTTAATTAGAGATAAATACATGCATGATATATCTCGCTAAATTAGTTTGTCCATGGATTTCCTTAGAAAAGGTGTGTTAGTTTTTCTGCAAAATAAATACTTTTTTGTTTTGTAAGATGCAGACTGGATTGTCGTAGATATGATTAATTACGAATCTGAGTTCATACATATGATCAAAAATTGTAAATAATAAAAGATGAGTCAAGCGATTTGTGTATTAAAATTTTACTTACAATACTTTAAAGCATCGATAAACATCTGCTTAAAGATATTTGCTTGTACTGACATTACTACGGTTGTATTAGGAAATTGAGATTTGAAGTCAACTACTGAAGCACCCTTGGTTAATTTGCCATCTGTTTCAATTTGCACATCAGCTTCTCGTACAACAAAGTGTTCTGGATGCAGTAGATAAAGCAATGTATAAGCATCGTATACATTAATACCTTTTTCAAAATCGTCTCCTCTATAATGTTTGAATAACTGATGCAACATCTTACCAGTCTCGTTGATTGATTTTATTTCATTAATTGTTTCATGTGTCAAACTAGAACTTCTAGCAACATCTAATCCTATCATTGTTATAGGTAGGCCAGAATTAAATACGATTTGAGCAGCTTCAGGATCACAATAAATGTTAAATTCAGCTAATGGTGTTACATTACCTCGAGATGCTGAGCCACCCATTAATACAATTTCTTTAATGTATGCTTTCACTTCAGGATAAGTCATTAATAATAATGCAATATTCGTTAATGGGCCAATAGGAATAAGCGTGATAGGCGTTTCGCTTTTGAGTAAAACATCTCGCATGGCCTCAACAGCATGAGTAGAATCGAGATCACTTTCATTGATTTCTGGGAAAGTATATCCTTCCATTCCCGATTCACCATGTACTTCACTTGCATCTACAATAGCTGATAAAAGTGGTTGTGAAGCACCTCTATGTACAGGTACATCGCTATTAAAGAAACGTTTGATTTTTAATGCATTAGCAGTTGTTTTTTCGATTCCAACATTACCATTGACTGTAGAAATCATTTTCAAATCAAATTCTGGATGGTTTAAAGCAAAGCTAATCGCTGCTGCATCATCAATACCTGGGTCTGTATCAATAATAATTGGTTGTTTCATAATTATCTAATCCTCCTGTTACAAAAATAGCATTATCAATTATATTCTACATCTTTTGGAGAAAGAAATGTTACAAAGTAAATTATTTAATGAAAGGTATAGGGGAGATGGATACGGGAATAAAAAAAAGACTTCTCTTTCGAGAAGTCTTTTTGGGATTATAAGTGGCTTGAGTGTCCACCTTGCATTACCCAATACGTACCAATAACTGTAATTAGAGTAATGATAACCGCAAATATAACTTTAAACCCTTGTACATTTCCATCTTTACCTTCAGTTAAGTGCATGAACATTAATAATTGTACTGCAGCTTGGATAAAGGCAAAGCCAAAGATGATTGTAATCTTAGCATTTAGTGCCATTGATGTGTATAGGGTTACGAATACTGCTAAAATAGTCAAAACGATTGAGCCAATAAAACCTACTGTGTGTTTTACAATTGTATTCATCCGCTAAACACCATCCCTATCATATATACGGCAGTGAAGATGAAGATCCAAACAACATCTAAGAAGTGCCAATATAAACTTACTATAAATAATTTAGGAGCATTATCTTTATTTAATCCACGCATTGCAACTTGAATTAATAGACATGTAATCCAAACAATCCCTAGAGATACGTGGGCACCATGTGTTCCTAAAAGAATAAAGAAACTAGACCAGTAAGAACCAATAGTTAAGTTAACACCTTCTGAGACATAGTGAGCAAACTCATAAATTTCAAAGCCTACGAACACTACTCCGAATAGTAAAGTGATAATCATCCATATTGTCATTAATTTTGCTTTTTCTTGTCTCATATAGTAAATAGAAATACCACAAGTGTAAGAACTAATTAATAACGCAAATGTCATTATTAAAATTAGGGGTAATTCGAACATTTCAGTTGTCATTTTACCGCCATAATCGCCACCGTGTTGAAGCGTTAATAGGGTTGCGAATAGCGTACCGAATAATGAGACTTCCGCTGTAAGGAATACCCAAAAGCCAAGTCTATTTAAATTACCTTCATGCGAACGTTGATCAATAGTGTTTGCATCATGACTCATGACTTACAGCCTCCCTTTCTTTTATACGTGCTTCACGTAAACGTTTTTCGGTTTCTGCTACTTCAGAAGCTGGAATATGATAACCGTGGTCTACTTGGAAACTGCGGTAAATCATAGTACCAAAGATACCTATTAAGCAAATAACGGCTGGAAGTATAGTTTCAAAGACAAGGAAGAATCCACCGATTGTGAAGAAAATTCCCATCCAGAAACCAACTGGCGTATTATTTGGCATATGGATATCAGAATAATTGTGATTATCTAAGTAGTGTCTACCGTGTTCTTTCATATTTACAAATGTATCGTAGTCATTCCAATCTGGTGTAATAGCAAAGTTGTATTTAGGTGGCATTGCTGAAGCTGTTGACCACTCTAATGTACGTCCTAAGCCATCCCAGTTGTCACCAGTAGCTTCACGTGGTGCTTTGAAGAAACTATATACGATACTAGCAACTAAGAACATAAAGCCTAGTGCCATCATTAATGCACCGACAGTAGAGATTGCGTTTAGCAACCACCATCCATCTTCTGGCATATAAGTGTATAAACGACGTGGCATACCATCTAATCCAAGGATGAATTGAGGTAAGAAACAAACGTTAAATCCAATCATGAATAACCAGAAACTCCATTTGTTTAATGTCTCGTTTAACTTAAATCCAGTCATCTTAGGCCACCAGAAAATGAGTGCACCTAAACAAGCAAATACAACACCAGCTACTAATGTGTAGTGGAAGTGAGCAACTAAGAAGTACGTATTATGGTACTGATAGTCGGCTGCTGCCATTGCAAGCATAACACCAGTTACACCACCAAGTAAGAAGTTAGGAATGAATGCTAATGCGAATAGCATAGGCGATTCAAATGTAATTCTACCTTGATATAAAGTGAATAACCAGTTAAATAATTTAACACCTGTTGGTATACCAATCAGCATAGTTGTGATTGAGAAGAATGAGTTAATTAATGCACCATTACCCATAGTGAAGAAATGGTGAACCCAAACTAAGAAACTAAGGAATGCGATACCTGCTGTTGCCCACACCATACTTTGGTGACCAAACAGACGTTTACGTGCAAATGTTGGAATAATTTCTGAATAAATACCGAATGCCGGTAGGATAACGATATAAACTTCGGGGTGCCCCCATACCCAGAAGAAGTTAGCCCATAGCATTGGCATACCACCATTTGCGACTGTAAAGAATGCAGTATCGAAGATTCTATCTGTTGTAAACAGTGCTAGCGCAACTGTCAATACTGGGAAAGCCAAAATAACGATTAATGCTGTAATGAAAGTAGTAACCGTGAACATTGGCATTTCCATAAATTTCATCGTAGGTGTTTTACATCTAAGTATTGTTACAAAGAAGTTAATACCAGTCATTAGGGTACCTATACCAGAAATTTGTATTGCGATAAGGTAGTAGTTAACCCCAGGTCCTGGACTGAATTCTCCTGCGAGTGGTGCATAGTTAGTCCAACCAGCTGCAGGTGAGCCTCCGATTATAAATGATAGGTTGAATAACAACATACCAGAGAAGAATAACCAGAAACTTACGTTATTTAATACAGGGAATGCAACGTCTCTTGCACCAATTTGAAGAGGTACAATAACATTCCATAAACCAAAGATGAAAGGCATCGCCATAAAGATTATCATTATTACGCCGTGCGTACTAAAGACTTCATTATAGTGATTTCCTTCTAAGAATGTATTATCTGGAATTGCTAATTGTGTACGCATCATTAGGGCATCAATACCACCACGTACGAACATTAATACAGCACAGATTAAATACATAGCACCAATTTTTTTATGGTCAATAGACGTGAACCATTCTCTGTATAGATATTTCCACAATTTAAAGTAAGTAATTACTGCGATTACTGCGATGACAGCAAACGGTGCACCAATTTGCGCCATTGTAATCATCCAGTTACCTTGAACGAGTAATTGATCCCATGGGAAATTCATTAATGTCCACCTCCATGTTCATGGTCTTTTTTCTCAGCTTTAGATGCTTTTTCATCTTTAGCACCTTCTGAGATTTTTTCCATTTCATCCATATTATGTGATTCTTCATCTTTGAATTCACTATCATATGGTTCATTATTGCCTAGAATCATAGCTTTCATACCATGACGTTCATAGTTTGCGTTTGTGATTTGAGGTTTACGTGCAGGTTTATTCGGTTTATCCAATACATCTTTTTTAATTTCTTCAGGTGTATTGAAGTTTGGATCTTTCTGTACGTAATTGAAACGATCATAAGCATGGAAAATATACTCAGGATCAGCTGCTGGATCAACAAACGCCATGTGCGTACCACTGAAAGTTAAGTTTTTATTTTCAGTAGTTGGTAAAAGTTGTTTATCAAAAGTATCTTGATCTAATTTCTTTTGACTTTGAGCATCTTTTACCCAATCCTTAAATTTACTTTGGCTAACAGAATTAACATCAAATGTCTGACGAGCGAATCCTTCACCGTTGAAGTTTGAGTTACGTCCTCGGAACGTACCTTCTTCGCTAGCAGTTAATGTCCAATCCATTGTCATACCAGTCATCGCGTATTTTTGACCACCTAATTGTGGTATCCAGAAACTTGTCATCATATCCATTGATTGGAGTTTGAAGACAACAGGGCGATCTTTAGGTATTGTTAGGTGGTTAACAGTTTCGATTTTTTCTTCAGGATAACTGAAGAACCACTTATAACCAGCGCTTGTTGCATAGACAACAAGTGGATCGTCTTGTTTTTCCGGTTTAGCTTCATACATATAAAGTGATTTTACTGTAGGAATCGCTAAAGCGATAACGATGATCACCGGAATGATAAACCAAATTGTTTCAATTAAAGAATTGTGGTGCATCTTACCAGACTCGTCTGTTTTGTGTAATCTATATTTATATAGGAACAGAGCAAACATGATAAGTACGGCGGCAATAATAACAAGCATGAAGATGATTGAATAAATAATCAAGAACTTCGAGTCACTTGCTACCGGCCCTTTTGGGTTTAAAACTTCTACATTTGAACAACCACTAAGTATAATTAGTGAGCCAAAGAGTAGAAGCAAAGACTTAAATTTTGACACTTTTTTGACCTCCTAATACTACAATTGTAGGGCTTACCATCAATTTTAAGATATTACGCAATATTTACAAGTGTTTGTGCAAAAAAAATTATTGTAAAATTAAAAGAAACCCAACAAACTCAACGTCTGACGGGCTTTCAAAGATTTGTTAAAATTATGTGTACATTTTGTGAAAAGTGTCATATTTTAGGCGATAGGATAATTTCACACCAAAATTAATTGTTTGAGTGAATTTCATTATGACATATGTATTGATATACTATTTATTTTACTTCAATATATCTTATTGATTTATTCGTTGCACCTTCTGAATCTTCTACAGTATATTCAATTTTATATTTGCCTTCTTTTTCAGTGTTAATATTTCCATCTACTGAAATTTTGTGCGTTAAGTCACCATCTTCTTTATCATAGGCACGTACGCCATTTAATAAATTATAGTTATTTCCTTTATCGATGATAACATCGTTTGTTCCTTTTAATTCGGGGATAGAATTTTCTGTAGCTTCTGCACTTAGATTAGGTGAAACAAGGGTTGCAGATACCCCGAGTGCTGATAATGACTGCATTAATTTATTCATAACGTAAACCTCCGTATGAGCGTCATTTATTTTTTATCTTAAATACACTATATTTTATTTTGATAGAAATTACATCGTACTATAGTCTTAATATAACGTAATTGTGTAAATTAAGTTATAATTTTTCGAAAAAATTCAGTTAACTGTAATAAATTTTTGAAAAATGTAAAAACTACTAAAGAAAATTGAGTGTTTTTGAATAAAACCTTATTGATGGATGTTTTAATAATATAAGAGCTGTTTTAGGAGATGGTTTAAAAATGAATATGAGCGTGGGAAAGAAATCTGATTTTACGAAAAAAGATTTTGTCTGCTTATCTGGCCATATATGATTTGAATTGAAAAGTATAAAATATTTAACTGAACTTCAGCTTACAAACAATTCTCACTTACGCAATTTGTTCGTTTTGTAAAAAATGATTTGAAGTTTTATATAAGGAAGATAGTAGATCAACACGGCCTATATTTCATAAAAGTAAAATAAACGTCAATTTCTATTGTAATCACCTAGAAATTGACGTTTATTCATTAGTTTGAGATATGAAATCTCAGTTTTGCCTATTATTTAAAATGTTTTTAAATTAAGCGTGTGATTGTTATTCAATACCTCTACGCATTTTTTCGGCCATAAGTGTATTGTTTAATACCATTGTAATAGTCATTGGGCCAACGCCACCAGGTACAGGTGTAATAGCACCAGCAATTTCTTTAACTTCATCATAGGCAATATCACCTTTTAATTTTCCGTTTTCATCTGGTGTATTACCAACATCAATTACAACTGCACCTTCTTTAACATCTTCTTTAGTAACAAGTCCAGGACGTCCAACAGCACTAACGATAATATCAGCGTTTTTTAAATGTTGGTGCATGTCTTTAGTTCTTGAGTGCAGTATCGTTACTGATGCATTTTTTTGTAATAATAGTTTTGATACTGGTTGACCTACAATATGACTTCTACCTATAACAACAGCATCTTTTCCTTCTAAATCAATGTCAGCATGATTTAGCAATTCCATAATACCAAGAGGTGTACAAGGTACAAAAGTTTGTTGGTCAATATATAATTTACCTATATTTTCAGGATGGAATCCATCAACATCTTTAGCGGGGTTAATTGATTCTAGAACTTTTTGTTCGCTAACTTGATCTGGTAGTGGCACTTGAACTAATATGCCACTGACACTGTCATCCTCATTTAAGCGTTGAAGTTCACTTAATACTTTTTCTTCACTAGCACTTTCATCTAAATGTACGATTTCAGAAATCATGCCTATTTTTTCTGCAGCTTTCTTTTTAGAATTCACATAACTTTTACTAGCACCGTCATTACCTACTAATATTACTGATAATTTTGGCGTGTAACCCTTAGTTTGTAAAGCTTCGACTTGATCTTTTAGACCTTGTCTATAATCCTTTGCGATTTGTTTCCCGTCTAAAATTTTTGCGACCATGAAAAAATCCTCCTCCAATGTATGAACTTTACTTAACTTTAACATAATTAACATCATGTTTTTCAACCAAAAGACGAAAATTCAAAGATTTTTTTGCTTTAAAGTTCGATTTTTGATTGAAAAAGCGATTTTTAGTTGTTATGCTATATCTGTAATATACATCTAATAGACGTAACATTTCAAATTTCTGAAAGGGTGTTCATTTTGAAAGTGGTAGTCATAATGGGTAGTTCTTCCGACTGGGAGACTATGAAAGAAAGTTGTCAAATGTTAGAACAACTAGATATACCGTACGAAAAGAAAGTTGTTTCCGCACATCGTACGCCTCAATTAATGTATGAATTTGCAAAAGGAGCTAGAGACAATGGCTATGATGTCATTATTGCAGGTGCTGGTGGAGCAGCACACTTGCCAGGTATGGTTGCTTCAATGACGACATTACCAGTAATTGGTGTGCCAATAGAATCTAAAAGTTTAAAAGGATTAGATTCTCTTCTATCTATTGTCCAAATGCCGGGTGGTATTCCAGTGGCAACGACAGCTATAGGCAAATCTGGAGCCAAAAATGCAGGAATACTTGCTGCAAGAATGCTCAGCATTGGTAATAAAGTTATCCAAAAGAATTTGGAAAATTATGAAAAATTATTGGTTGAGAAAGTGAGTGAGATGCAACATGAACTTCAATAAACTGACATTTGGATCAACGATTGGAATTATTGGTGGCGGGCAATTAGGAAAAATGATGGCACAATCTGCACAGAAAATGGGTTATAAAGTTATCGTTTTAGATCCTGATGAAAATTGTCCATGTCAATATGTAGCGCATCAATTTATAAAAGCAAACTATGATGACGAACAATCGCTTATTCAACTAGGTGAATTGTCCGACGTTATCACATATGAGTTTGAGAATATTTCTGCGCATCAATTACAAACATTAGTTTCTCAATATAATATTCCTCAAGGTTATCAAGCTATACAACTGTTACAGGATAGATTGATTGAAAAGCAAACCTTGCAAGGTGCTGGAACTCAAGTAGCACCATTTATAAAATTATCTGACACAGATGAGTTATCTCAAGCTATAGAAACAATTGGTTTTCCTTTTATGATAAAAACAAGATTTGGTGGATACGACGGAAAAGGACAATTACTTATTACAAATGAAACAGATTTGGACAATGCAAAAGCGTTAATTGAAAAGCAAGAATGTGTCGCTGAAAAATTTTTAAATCTACAAAAAGAAGTTTCTTTAACGGTAACGATTGGTAACAATAATCAAATTACGTACTTTCCGTTACAAGAGAATGAACATCAAAACCAAATATTATTTAAGACTGTTGTGCCTGCACGTGTGGATTCACAAATTGAACAATTAGCACGAAATGAAGTTGAAAAGATCATCAAACATATTCACTTTGTAGGTACGTTTACAGTGGAGTTTTTCATCGATTCAAACAATCAATTGTTTGTGAACGAAATTGCACCTAGACCTCATAATTCAGGACATTATTCAATTGAAGCGTGTGATTATTCGCAGTTTGATACACATATATTAGCAGTGACAGGTCAACACTTACCAGAAAAAATCGAATTATTAAAACCTAGTGTAATGATGAACTTATTAGGAAGAGATTTAGATCTGTTAGAACATAAATTCGGCGATCATCCTGAATGGCATGTACATATTTATGGAAAATCAAGTCGTAAACCTGACCGTAAAATGGGTCATCTTACAATGCTTACAAACAATGTAGAACAAACAGAACAAACTTTACTAAATCATTTTGAAGGGAGACATGGCTAATGTCTTTGTTATATGAAGGAAAAGCGAAAAGAATTTTTTCTACGGCACAATCAGATGTACTTCGAATTGAATATAAGGATGAAGTCACAGCTGGTAATGGTGCCAAAAAAGATTTTATAGAAGGTAAAGGCCGTTTAAATAATCAAATTACTTCTAGAATTTTCAGTCTTATTCAAGATCGTGATATTAATAGTCACTTTATCGAACAACTATCAGAAACTGAACAACTCGTAAAATCTGTAGACATTATTCCATTAGAGGTCGTAGTTAGAAATATTGCTGCAGGCTCTATAACAAAGAGATTAGGCTTTGATAAAGGTCATAAGTTTGAAAGCCCATTAGTTGAATTCTTTTATAAAAACGACGATTTAAATGACCCTTTAATTACAGAAGATCACATACAATTATTAAATATAGCTAGTAAAGATGAAATTGAAAAATTAAAAGATGCAGCAATAACAATTAATTCAGTATTGCTTGAATTAATGGATGATATGGATCTAAGACTCGTAGATTTCAAAATAGAGTTTGGACGTAGCACGAATGGCCAAATTCTATTAGCAGATGAAATTTCACCAGATACATGTCGCATTTGGGATAAATATAGTGATACAAATTTCGATAAAGACGTTTATCGTGAAGATACTGGTTCAATCATAGACACTTATCAAACTTTTCTTAATAAATTGGAGGAACTATAAAATGAAAACAATTGAATTGCATATCACATTACAGCCACAAGTATTAGACACACAAGGACAAGCTTTAAATCGCGCAGTACATGATTTAGGATACACACAAGTTAATGATATACGTGTTGGTAAATTACTGTACATGACAGTTGATGAAGCGACTGATGCTGCAGTTCACAATGTCGTTACAACTTTAAGCGAAAAACTTTTTGCAAACACCGTTATTGAAGAATATAGCTATAAAGTATTGGAAGAAGGGGAGAAAGCATAATGAAATTTGCAGTGCTAAAATTCCCAGGATCCAATTGTGATAGGGACATGTATAATGCAGCATTGAAATCTGGTGTAGAAGCAGAATATGTCGACTATAGAAATACATCTTTAGAAGGTTTTGACGGTGTTTTAATACCTGGTGGTTTCTCTTTTGGTGACTATTTACGTTCAGGTGCGATGGCAAGTGTTGCACCTATCACTGAAGAAGTGAAACGTTTCGCTAAAGAAGGGAAACCTGTATTAGGTGTTTGTAACGGATTTCAAATTCTTACAGAAATAGGTTTGCTGCCAGGTGCATTATTGCATAATGATTCACATTTATTTGTAAGTCGTAATGAACTACTAAAAGTAGTCAATAATCATACACCTTTCACTAATTTATATGAAGAGAATGAAAATGTAGTATATCCTGTAGCGCATGGGGAAGGTCATTACTATTGTACATCAGAAATGTATGACAGATTAGAAGAAAACAATCAAATCATTTTAAAATATAAGGATAACCCCAACGGTTCTTACAATGATATTGCAGGTATTGTAAATAAAAACGGAAATGTTTGTGGAATGATGCCGCACCCTGAACGTGCGATGGAATCTTTATTAGGTACTGATAGTGGCGTTAAGTTATTTGAAGCAATGGTTAATAGTTGGAGGGAACAAAATGTCTAAGTTTATCGAACCAAGTGTGGAAGAAATCAAATTAGAAAAACGATATAAAGATATGGGTTTATCGGAGTCAGAATACGATAAAGTATGTGAAATTTTAGGTCGTGAGCCCAATTTTACTGAAACTGGTATTTTCTCTGTCATGTGGAGTGAACATTGTTCTTATAAACATTCCAAGCCATTTTTAACTCAGTTTCCAACGTCAGGATCACATGTGTTGATGGGGCCTGGTGAAGGTGCAGGCGTCGTAGATATTGGTGACAACCAAGCAGTAGTATTTAAAGTTGAATCACATAATCATCCCTCTGCTGTTGAACCATATCAAGGTGCTGCTACTGGGGTAGGAGGCATTATAAGAGATATTGTTTCAATCGGTGCTAGACCAATAAATTTATTAAATAGTTTACGCTTTGGTGAATTGTCAGAAAAACAAAATCGTCGATTATTACGTGGTGTAGTAGCCGGTATAGGCGGTTATGGCAATTGTATTGGGATTCCAACAACTGCGGGTGAGATAGAATTTGATGATAGATATGATGGCAATCCATTGGTCAATGCAATGTGCGTAGGTATCATTGATCACGATAAAATTCAAAAAGGTACTGCTAAAGGCTCCGGTAATTCAGTTATATATGTGGGATTAAAAACAGGACGTGATGGCATTCACGGTGCTACTTTTGCATCTGAAGAACTAAGTGAAGATAGTGAAAGTAAGAGACCTTCAGTACAAATTGGTGACCCATTTGTTGGAAAAAAATTAATGGAAGCAACTTTAGAAGCAATAACATTTGATGAGCTAGTAGGTATCCAAGATATGGGGGCAGCAGGATTAACATCATCATCTTCTGAAATGGCTGCTAAAGGTGGAAGTGGTTTACATCTACAATTAGAAAAAGTTCCAACAAGAGAAAAAGGTATTTCACCTTATGAAATGATGCTTTCTGAAACTCAGGAACGCATGTTATTAGTAGTTGAAAAAGGATCTGAAGATAAATTCTTAAATTTATTTGATAAGCATGAATTAGATAGTGCTGTTATCGGTGAAGTTACAGATACAGATCGTTTTGTACTTACATATGAAGATGAAATTTTCGCTGATATACCCGTACAGCCATTGTCAGATGAAGCACCTGTTTATGTGCTTGAAGGTGAAACTCCTCAATATAATGAACCTAAAAATGAATACAGTGACATAGATGTCGAAGATGTATTTAATCGTTTACTCATTCATCCAACGATTGCTTCAAAACGTTATTTATACGAGCAGTATGATCAACAAGTTGGTGCGAATACTATTGTCAAACCGGGCTTACAATCATCAGTTGTTCGTGTTGAAGGATCAAATAAAGCAATTGCTTCTACGATAGATGGTGAAGCACGATATGTCTTTAATCATCCATACGAAGGCGGAAAGATGGTAGTAGCAGAAGCATACCGTAATTTGATTTCTGTAGGTGCTACACCTTTAGCGATGACCGATTGTTTGAATTATGGATCACCGGAGAAAAAAGAAATTTATCAACAATTAGCAGATTCTACTAAAGGTATGGCTGAAGCCTGTGAAATATTAAAAACACCAGTCGTTTCTGGCAATGTATCCTTGTATAACGAAACAAAAGAAACTTCAATATTCCCAACACCAGTCGTAGGTATGGTTGGTTTGATTGAAGAAATTGATTATTTCAATGATTTTACGCCAAAAGTGGGTGATACGCTTTATGTTGTAGGCGATACATTTAGCGATTTTGGTGGGAGTCAAATTGAGAAATTACTTTTCAGTAAGGTGAATCATGAAGTTGAAACCATTGATTTATCAAATGAAGTCAAAAGAGGAGAGTCGATTAAAAGGGCAATACGTAATGGTATAGCATCCCACGTACAAACAGTGGGTAAAGGTGGCCTGTTAATGACTTTTGCTCGTATCAGTGCACATTATCAAATGGGCTTAAATGTAACTTTAAATCTAAAAAATGAGCAATTATTCAGTGAAACGCAAGGGCGTTATGTAGTAGCAGTAAAAGGTGACCAACCTTTAGATATCGCAGATGCTATTAAAGTTGGTACATTAACAGAAGATGGAAAATTTGTAGTTTCTAACGGGGAAACGTTAATTTCACGTGATGTGAAACAATTGAATGAACAGTGGGAAGGAGCAATTCCTAAATGTATGACTACAACGGATTAAACGAAGAATGTGGCGTTTTTGGTATTTGGAATCATCATGAAGCAGCACAATTGACGTATATGGGTTTACATAGTTTACAACATAGAGGTCAAGAAGGCGCAGGTATGGTGTGTTCTGATGGACAAAAACTCACTGGAGAAAGAGGGCTTGGCTTATTGACTGAAGCCATTTCAGATGCACAGTTGGAATCATTTAAGTCCTATCAACATGCGATTGGTCATGTACGATATGCGACATCGGGGAATAAAGGTATAGAGAATATTCAGCCATTTTTGTACCATTTTTATGATATGAGTGTCGCAGTTTGTCATAACGGAAACCTTATAAATGCACAAAGTTTAAGAAAATCTCTTGAGCATCAAGGTTCTATTTTCCATTCTTCTTCAGATACTGAAGTAATCATGCATTTAATTCGTAAAAGTAAAGCGCCAACCTTTGAAGCAGCGTTACAGGAAAGTTTACGAAAAATAAAAGGTGGTTTTACATTTGCGTTATTAACAAAAGATGCATTATATGGTGCTGTTGATCCAAATGCAATCAGACCTTTAGTTGTAGGAAAAATGAAAACAGGTGCTTACATCATCGCAAGTGAAACTTGTGCTATAGATGTTTTAGGTGCAACGTATGTAAGAGATATCCATGCAGGTGAATATGTGGTTATCAATGATGAAGGTATTCGAGTAGAGTCTTATACGAGACATACGAATACGGCGATATCAGCTATGGAGTATATTTATTTTGCTAGACCAGATTCAACTATTGCAGGAAAAAATGTTCATGCGATTCGTAAACAATCTGGTAAACAATTAGCGTTAGAAAGTCCAGTTGAAAATGCAGATATGGTTATTGGTGTACCTAATTCTTCACTCTCAGCAGCCTCTGGTTATGCTGAACAAAGTGGTTTGCCATATGAGATGGGGTTAGTCAAAAATCAATATGTAGCGCGTACATTTATTCAACCAACTCAAGAATTAAGAGAGCAAGGTGTAAGGGTCAAATTATCGGCAGTAAAGGATATCGTACAAGGCAAAAATATCGTCTTAGTGGATGATTCTATTGTTAGAGGCACGACAAGTAAGCGTATAGTACAAATGCTAAAAGATGCTGGAGCTAATGAAGTGCATGTACGTATTGCTTCTCCTGAATTTATGTTTCCAAGCTTTTATGGTATAGACGTTTCAACTACTGCTGAACTCATATCAGCGAGCAAATCACCATCAGAAATCAGTGAACATATTGGTTCAGATTCTCTGGCCTATCTAACTGTAGCTGGTTTAATAGATTCAATTGGTCTTGATGTAGATGCTCCTTATAAAGGATTATGTGTAGAAAGTTTTACAGGTGATTATCCTGCTGGTCTTTATGATTATGAACAAGATTATTTTGAACATTTAAGCGAACGTCAAAAAGAATATTTAGCAAATCATAAACAATACTTTGATAGAGAGGGTAATTTAAATGTCTAAAGCATACCAACAAGCAGGTGTTGATATTAGTGCAGGTTATGAAGCGGTTGAACGTATATCAAGTCATGTTCAAAGAACAATGCGTAAAGAAGTCTTAGGTGGATTAGGCGGTTTTGGTGCTACATTCGATTTATCACAGTTAAATATGAAAGCACCATTACTCGTATCTGGAACAGATGGTGTTGGTACTAAATTAAAGTTAGCGATTGATAATGACAAACACGATACGATAGGTATTGATGCAGTAGCGATGTGTGTCAATGATATTTTAACAACTGGTGCAGAACCATTGTATTTCTTAGATTATATTGCAACACATAAAGTTGTTCCAGAAGTTATTGAACAGATTGTTAAAGGGGTTAGTGACGGTTGTGAAGCTACAAATACAGCACTGATTGGTGGCGAAACAGCTGAAATGGGTGAAATGTATCATGAAGGTGAATATGATTTAGCAGGATTCGCTGTAGGAGCTGTTGAAAAAGAAGCGTATATAGACGGTTCAGCCGTGAAACCAGGTGATGTAATAATAGGTCTTGAATCAAGTGGTATACACTCTAACGGTTACAGCTTGGTACGTAATTTAATAAAAAAATCAGGTATTAATCTACAAGACAAATTTGATCAAAACCACACATTTTTAGATATCTTTTTAGAACCAACACGACTATATGTCAAGCCTGTATTAGCTGTAAAAGAACACGTAAACATACATGCGATGACGCATATTACTGGTGGCGGATTTATTGAAAATATCCCAAGAGCATTGCCTGAGGGTGTAGGTGCAAAAATTGATGTAACTCAATTTCCAACACCAAAGATATTTGAATGGTTGCAAAAACAAGGCAATATTTCAACTAAAGAAATGTACAATGTATTTAATATGGGGATCGGTTTCACCTTAGTTGTTGATGCTAATGATGAAGCTAAAGTATTAAATACGTTACAACAAGCACAAGTAAATGCATATAGAATTGGTGAAATTGTTAAAAGTGAAGCGCCAATTCATTTGACGGGGGTATGAAAGTGACAAAAATTGCTATCTTTGCTTCAGGGTCAGGAAGTAACTTTGAAAGTATCATGTCACAAATAGAAGCAGGTTATTTGCCGAACATTGAAGTGACTGCTTTATATACGGATCAGGTTAATGCTTATTGTATTGAGCGAGCAAGAAAATATCATTTAGATGTACATATTAATGAGCTTAAAAACTTTGATTCTAAAGCAGATTATGAGCGGAAAATCATTGAATGGTTAACAACCGAAAAAGTTGAATGGATTATTTTAGCTGGTTATATGAAATTAATCGGTGAAAATATATTAAATGCCTATCAAAAACGTATCATTAATATTCATCCTTCATTATTGCCGAAATATCGTGGTAAAGACGCGATTGGTCAAGCATTAAATAGTGGTGACAAGATCACAGGCACAACAGTACATTTTGTAGATAGTGGGATGGATACAGGAGAAATTATAGAACAACGTACATGTGAAATAAAACCGGATGATACGAAAGAACAATTAGAAGAAAGAATAAAAGCAATTGAACATGAATTGTATCCAGAAGTTATTTCAAAAATTATTCAATAAGAGGTGCCAATAAACATGAAAAAGGCAATTTTAAGCGTATCTAATAAAACAGGCATTGTCCCTTTTGCACAATCACTCCAACAGTTAGGTTATGAGTTATATTCGACTGGTGGTACGATGCGAACGTTAGTCGATGAAAATATTGCAGTTAAATCTATATCAGAACTTACACATTTTGACGAAATTATGGATGGGAGAGTCAAGACATTACATCCAGCCGTTCATGGTGGTATTTTAGCTGATCGTAATAAACCAGAACATTTAGAACAATTAAAAGAACAGCAAATTGATTTAATAGACATGGTTGTTGTAAATCTATATCCATTCAAGGAGACTGTTGCCAATCCAGATGTTACAGAAAATGACGCGATTGAAAATATAGATATTGGTGGGCCTACTATGTTACGTGCAGCAGCTAAAAACTTTAAACACGTTACTACTATTGTTCATCCATCAGATTATAATGAAGTGATTGAAAAACTAAAATCAAATCAATTAGATGAATCTTATAGAAAATCATTGATGATTAAAGTATTTGAACATACGAATCAATATGATAATGCAATTGTTGATTTCTTTAAAGAAAATAAAGAAAGTTTAAGATATGGTGAAAATCCACAACAACAAGCATCATTTGTAAGAACATCTGATGCCAATCATACGTTAGGTGGCGCGAAACAGTTGCATGGTAAGCAATTGAGTTATAACAACATTAAAGATGCAGATGCGGCGTTATCTTTAGTTAAGCAATTTGAAACACCTGCTGCAGTTGCAGTTAAACATATGAATCCTTGTGGTGTAGGTATTGGAACAAATATTTATGAAGCTTATCAGCGTGCATTTGAAGCGGATAGCCAATCCATTTTTGGAGGTATCGTTGCTTTAAATAGAACCGTTGATGCTACTTTGGCTGAAACGCTGCACAGCATATTCTTGGAAGTGATTATTGCACCAAAATTTTCCGATGAAGCGTTAGCGATTTTAAATAAAAAGAAAAATATTAGATTATTAGAAATTGATATGACAATTGATAATAATGAGCAAGAAATAGTATCTGTTTCAGGTGGATATTTAATACAAGATAAAGACAATGTATTAATCAAACGTGATGATTTAAAAGTCGTTACAGAAAATGCACCTACAGAAACTCAATGGGATGCAATGTTGCTTGGTTGGAAAGTGGTTGCCTCTGTTAAAAGTAATGCGATTATCCTATGTAACGATAAACAAACAGTCGGTATTGGTGCCGGTCAAATGAATCGGGTAGGATCAGCACAAATTGCAATAGAACGTGCGATTGAAATTAATGATAATGTCGTAATGGTATCAGATGGTTTCTTCCCGATGGATGATACGGTAGAACTAGCTGCGCAACATGGTATTAAAGCCATCATTCAACCAGGGGGTTCAATTAAAGATCAAGATTCAATAGATATGGCTAATAAATATGGCATTGCAATGGTAACGACTGGCGTTAGACACTTTAAACATTAAAATATTGGAGGCAAAATTATTTATGAAAGTACTAGTCATTGGCACAGGCGGAAGAGAACATATTTTAGCACACAAGTTAAAACAATCTTCACTCGTAAATGAAATTTTTGCAATTCCAGGGAATGACGCAATGTCAGACATTGCAGATGTACATTGTGAAATAGCGGAAACGGACCACACTCAGATTGTTGAATTTGCTGTTGAGCATGATATTTCGTGGGTGATTATTGGCCCTGAACAACCACTTACAGAAGGTTTAGCAGATAAATTAAACGCAAAACAAATTAAAGTGTTTGGGCCAAACCAAGCAGCGGCTCAAATTGAGGGGTCAAAATTATTCGCAAAGCAGTTAATGCAGAAATATCATATTCCTACTGCAGAATATAAAGAAATATCAAACAAATCTGATGCACTAAATTATATTGAAACATGCCAGTATCCTATCGTATTAAAGAAAGATGGTTTGGCAGCTGGTAAAGGTGTAATTATAGCTGAGAATTATGGTGAAGCTGAAGCAGCGGTTCATTCATTGTATCCACAAGAGCTTGGTACAGTTGTCTTTGAGCAATTTTTAGAAGGTGAAGAATTCTCATTGATGACATTTGTAAATGGTGATTATGCCGTGCCATTTGATTGTATTGCGCAAGATCATAAACGTGCATATGATGACGATAAAGGGCCTAACACAGGTGGTATGGGGGCGTATTGTCCTGTACCTCATATAGATAAGGAAGTACTTAACCTCACGAATGAAATCATTGCACAACCTATAGCTCAAGCAATGTATAAAGAAGGTTATGAATTTTTTGGCGTCCTTTATATTGGTGTGATTTTAACAGCAGATGGTCCGAAAGTAATAGAATTTAATGCTAGATTTGGCGACCCTGAAGCACAAGTATTACTAACGAGATTGGAAAGTGATTTAATGCAACATATCTTAGATTTAGAGGCTAAAAAGAAAATAGCATTTAAATGGAAA
The DNA here is from genome assembly GCF_016743055.1 of Staphylococcus sp. 11-B-312. Lineage (NCBI taxonomy): Bacteria > Bacillati > Bacillota > Bacilli > Caryophanales > Staphylococcaceae > Staphylococcus > Staphylococcus sp. 11-B-312. The sequence continues at coordinate 1,841,109 of NZ_CP068241.1, read as the reverse complement.
GATTCGTCTGTCGTTGGTGTAATGCTTGCTTCTAAAGGGTACCCTGGAAATTACGAAAAAGGTAAGACTGTTTCAGGTTTTGATTTAAATGGTAATTATTTTGTCAGTGGTTTGAAAAGAGATAAGGATAAATTTGTCACCAATGGTGGTCGTGTCATCTTAGCATTAGGAGAAGGTCATGATATTACTAGTGCTAAAGCAAAAGCCTATAAAGCTGCAGAAAAAATTCAAAGCGATGGACTATTTTATCGAAAAGATATTAGTAATAAAGCAATAAAACATTTATAAATATTAAAAAAAGTCGTAATTTCTATTTAGAAGTGTATAGAAATTACGACTTTTTAAATTTTGAAACTGTATATCGTTAAAAGCTATGTGTTCACAGATCAATCTATGTAAATTGACATATAAAAAGATAAGACAAAGTGGTTTAGTTTTTGTCTTATCTTTTCTTAATTGGATAGTAATGAATTTTGGATATAATAAGGTAATCGTTAATATATATTTTTTATACGAACATCGTTTATACCTGTAATCGGTAAGTGAAGTGCTAAGAAATAAGCAACAACCAAAATGATGATAAAAACGATGATTAATAGAAAGTCTTTATACGAGAAAGGTGTATGATAATAGTAGGTGCGCGGACCATCTTTAAAACCTTTTTTCTCCATTGCAACAGCAAGTTGATGAGCTTTTCTAATGTTTTGGCTTAAAAGTGGAATCATAAGATGTTTGATTCTACTAAATAAATTATAATTTTGTTGAGAGATAATTTGATATCTCATTTTTAAAGACTTTCTAAGTTGAACTAAAGTGCTAATCATTAATGGTACCATTCTTATAGCAGCCATAAAAGCATAAGCAACTTTAGGCTTAACTTTTAAATGTTGCATTAGGCTGTAAAAGACCATTACAATTTCAGAAGTGAAAGCAATTAAAATACCGAAAAATGAAACGGTTGTTGTACGTAACGCTAAATGCAGCCCTCTAACTAAACTTTCAGTACTAATTTGAATAAATCCTAATTTAAACAATATATGAGTGCCTTCACCATAAAAAATCATGAATAAAGCTGAAATTAGGCTGAAAGTTATAGTAAAGAAAATAAAAGCAAATGTTATTTTAAATTTTATACCATTGAACATTAATAAAAACAGGAACATCAATAGACAAATATAAATCATAAAATCGAATTGATGTACAAATATAACAAAGAAAAACAAAAAAACAGCTAATGCTAACTTTGTAATGATATTCACATCATCCATGAAAGAGTAGTGTTTTTTCCACATTTCAAACATGATGCTCACCTGCTATCTCTAGAATTTGTTTTTGACTTACACACAATTTACGTGTTGGATAGCGTGCGATAATTTCAGGATCATGTGTAACCATAATAATTGTTTGGCCATCTCTAACGCGTTGTTGGAATAATTTAATTAAATTAAATGTATTATGACTATCTAAACCGAATGTTGGCTCATCTAATAAAATATATTCTGATGTAGAGCTTAAAGCTATAGCTACACTCAGTCTACGTTTCTGCCCGATTGACAGTTCATAAGGGTGTTGTGATTGAACATCTTCTAAATTTAACATTTTAAGCATTTGAATTGTTTTTTCTTCAGCTTCTGATATAGAAGGATAATTAGCTTTGTTTTGTATAAAAATTTCTTTGTAAACTGAATTCGCAATAAATTGAATTTCAGGATTTTGATATACAAGATACATATTTTTAGCAGCTTCTTTGATTTTAGTAAGCTTTTTGCCATCAAAAGACATTGTGCCTTCATATTTAATAAGTTGCATCATCGATTCTAATAAAGAAGTCTTGCCTGAGCCATTTGTACCGGTGATTGTAATCCATTCGCCACTAGTGATATTAAGTTTTGGTATATCGATAAGTGTCTTTTTACTTCTTTTTATAGTGCCTTGTTCAAAAAGAAATAGATGCTCATTGGCATATTGAATATTAGATTGCTGTAAATCTATAGGTAAAGGTGCTTCATCCCAAGCTTTTGGATGCCAAACGCCATATTCGGATAAAAGGTGTTCATAGTTGTTTAATATGTCAGCTGGTGAGGCATCACCAATAATAACACCATCATAGTTTAATAATATTACACGATCGATATGCTGCCATATATGTTCTACTTTATGTTCAACTATAATCACAGTTTGATCTTGCCATAACGCTTTAATCTTATTCCATAATTCTTCTGTTGATGTTACATCTAACATCGCGGTTGGTTCATCTAGAAATAAAGTATTAGCTTGTTGTAATAATGTTTCTGCAATTGCTAATTTTTGTTTCATACCGCCACTTAAATTATTGATATATTGGTCTTTATTGACGTTTAAATCAACAGACTCGAGTGCTGATTCAATCAATGCATCCATTTTATGTCGTGGCGTTTGTAAATTTTCAAGGACAAAGGCGAGTTCCTCATATACCTTTGGCATACAAAATTGGCTATCAGGTTCTTGAAAAATAACACCACAATCTTGATCAATCTCTAATTTATCGTATTTCATTGGCAAATCAATGAGATTTGGTACGATACCACTTAAAACATTCAATAACGTGCTTTTACCTGAACCAGAGGGACCAAGTATAAGCACCTTCTCTTTATCTTTAATTTCAAGTGATAAATTGTCGAATATTTTCTTTTGTCCATTTGGATATTTAAGACGTAGATTTTCAGTGACTATCAACTTTTATGCTCCTTATAAATTGTCATAATCTTTTTGTGTTGCAGGTCTGAATAATTTGGTTACGCCAGTTTGATCTAATATTTTCACAATATAGTAGGACAACAATCCAGCCACAACAATACCGCTAATCAATCTAAATACGATATAAAGTGTTAAGTTCCATCCTGCAATTTCTCCTAAATAACCATAAGCAAAATCAAGAGGAAGTGTCGCAACAGATGCTAAAAATCCTGCTAACATAGCTACCATTGCCGAACGTGATTTATATCTGAAAATAGCGAAAATAATCTCACATGCTAATCCTTGAAGTAATGCATAGACCATTGTTGGAATATCAAATCTTCCCATGACAATTGTTTCACCTGCACCAGCAGCAAATTCAGCTAAAATCGCAATACCAGCTTTTGGTATAATCAAATATGCAACAATTGCAGCCATAAACCATGCACCATATGTTAGTTCTTCAATATGAAGACCAGAAACTTGCACTGCCTTATATACTAAAGTCCAAATATTATAGACGATAGCAAACACAACAGCTATAAGTACGGTTACTAAAATTTCTGATAGTTTTAAACCTTTTGACATAAATTCTCCTCCAATAAAAAAACGCACAACCATCTAGAAGTTGCGCGTTAAATATAGGCATACGGATACCAAAAAACATATCACGATACACTTTCCTACGCTAGTTTAATCTAGATCAGGTTCAAAGGGTTTGAGGGTATACCTCATCTCAGTCACTAAACACCCCTAGTGCGAATATTAAATTTAATTTTAACTATAATGTATGACTTTTAATTAGTTATGTCAAGGTGTATTAGCGTTGAATTTGATATTTATGACTTCAATCACAACACATAACGTAAGGTTAAATATAGACTTTTTGTATAGTGCATTGGGTGATATGGCAGTGTGGTTTTGTTAATTAAAGTTTGTTTAATTCATCATTTTTAATGAAAAAGGGAATTGTCAAGTTCAGTTACATATCACAATAAATACATGATGTAGTGTAATTTATAAGAATGTGTTTTTAATTTTTGTTCAAATATATCATTGTTAAGATGTTGTTGTGTGCTTCATCCATTTATTCATATGTGTGTCAGAGTATAGTCTCGAATCATATTTTGAGTAAGAAGTATGAAAATCAAATGACATGATATTAAATAAAGGACTAAAACCATGTAAAAGTGGTTTTAGTCCTTTAGACTAATTATGAGATTGATGTTTCAGATTTTTTAATATTAACCTTGATAGAATGAACAAAAATTAAATGCTATTGTTCTCTTTTAATTTAAATTGTAATGTTCATATAGAAATCAAGCACATTTAGTTTAATCTAAAGTATCTTGAATATTTTTTTTCGTTTCTTCAGTACTATCTTCAGCAGATTCTTTTTTATCTTTCAATTTATCTTCAGCTTCTTTTGCTTTTTCAGCTGCTTTTTTATTTAATTCTTCTTTACTCATAGTTAAACACTCCTTCAATATTCAAATGACTTATGTTTTCAATATACCACTTTATTTGGAAACTAAACCACAAAGATCTAACTGTATATTACGTTAAATTTGAAATATTTGTTTAATCGATTATGTTTGGTGGAAACTTGACTGTACAACTATTTTCTATCATACTATAGACTTATTTATTGATTTATTAAAGACAAGAACTAAATGTTAATATATAATAACTTTGAGGTGAATGGTATGTCTTTTTTAAAGAAACACGCTGAGATATTATATAGTTATATAATAGGCATCGTTTCGCTCTTCACAGGTCTCATCATTTTAATAAATTTATCTATGGTCCATGACTTAAAGGATAAAGGTAAAATTGAATTACATATTCATAATGTTTGGGATTTTATAAATGCATTTTTTGCAGAAATCATAAGAGTCATGAGTAATTATATAGGGAATTTCCCTGTTATAAGTGCAGTATTAATTATTTTATTTGGTATTGCAGTCATCTTACTCGGATTCACGCTATTAAGAACAACAAGATATGATTATGATGTTTCAATCTTCTTCTTAGTGATAGGTATACTGTTCTTCATTATAACACTTATTTTAATGACACAAGTTTATAGCTTCTTTGCTATCATTTTTATTATCCCATTTGTAGTTCATATTGGGTATATTGTATATAAAGATGAACTAAATCCAAATCACAGAAAATATCATTATTTATTAATTATTTTCAGTTATGGGATAAGTTATTTAATTACGCAAATCGTATTATATGGAAGAATAGATAGTGACGAAATTATCCCTATTGATATTTTGAGTGTAAATACATTCTTTTTAATAATGTGGTTACTAGGTCAAATGTCAATTTGGAATTTCTTGTTTTTAAGAAGGGCACTTCCTTTAACAAAACAAGAATTAGGTGAAGAAGAACCTGAATTATCTAGAACAAGCAAAGGTACAGTTACAAACCAAACGAAAGAGCATTTGAAAAGTTTACAAGATAAGACAACTGAGTTTACTCGGAAAACACGTAGAAGTGTTGATATTCAAAAATTAAGAGATAAAAAAGACAAATTTATCGAAAAATGGAAGAATATTATTGATATACAAGAGGATGATATTCCAAATTGGATGAAAATTCCAAAATGGGTTAAATCAGCTTATGTAGAAATATTTTGTGGTGTTGTATTATTATTCTTTACAATTATAGAATTTAATAATAGAAATGCTTTATTTGTTTCAGGTAATTGGGAAATTTCTCAAACACAATATGTGATTGAATGGATTACCTTATTATTACTAATGCTGATTATTATTGCTTATATATTAACGACATTAACGAACTTCTTGAGAGATAAATTCTATTATCTGCAGTTGTTTATGGTTAGTATATTATTTTTCAAATTGTTAACAGAATTTATGAATATTATGGTTCATGGCCTACTATTGTCAATTTTCATTACGCCAATATTGTTTGTGATGTTAATCGCAGTAATTGTATCATTTATTATTAAATTGCGTGAACCTTCAAAAGATTAACAAGTAAATAAATTTTTAAAGGACTGGCTATAGCTAAATGCCAGTCCTTTTTGATTCATGATTGAAATAACACAAAAGATTAAAAACAATAATATAATGTTTGAATTGAGAAATCATTCAATTATAGATAAATGATGTTACGATATTTCTTGAGATGATAGAATAAGAAAGCATAAATTATAAAATTAGAAGAAAGGCTGACATATAATTATGAAAACTGCCGTATTAAATAAAGGTAAAGAAACGAAATATCTAAATGGATATCCATTAATCGATGATAATGACGTGTATGCGCATGACCATTTAAAAGAGGGCGATTTATTCTCGTTAGTAAATGATGAACAAACCTATATTGCAACTGCGTACGTCGGAAGGCAACATAAAGGACTTGGATGGGTATTGAGCTATGATGAAAATGAAGTGATTAATACTCAATTTTTTGAGAGACTTTTTGAAATCGCAATACAAGAAAGAGCGTATTTTTATAATATTGAAGGTACTAATGCTTTTAGAATATTTAATGGTGAAGGTGATGGTGTAGGTGGTCTAACTATTGATAATTATAACGGACACTTTTTAATACAATGGTATTCTAAAGGTATTTATAAATACCGTTATCAAATTTTAAATGCATTAAAAAATACCTTAGAATACAAATCTGTGTTTGAAAAAATGAGATTTAAAGATGCTCAAATAGCTGGAGGGTTTGTTGATGGGGAAGCACCAGAATTTCCTATTATAATCGAAGAAAATTTCACATTTTATAATGTGGATTTAAATGATGGCCCTATGACAGGTATTTTCTTGGATCAAAAAGAAGTACGAAAGAAATTAAGAGATCATTTTGCTGAGGATAGGTATTTGTTAAATGTGTTTAGTTATACTGGTGCTTTTTCAGTTGTCTCAGCAGAAAAGGCCAAAGTCACTACTAGCGTTGATTTAGCCAACAGATCACGCACATTAACAGAAGAAAATTTTGGCTTAAATGCAATTGATCCAAAGACACAATATATATTTGTAATGGATACCTTTGATTATTTTAATTACGCGCGCCGTCATGATTTACTTTATGACACAATCGTTATTGATCCACCTAGTTTTGCAAGAAATAAGAAAAAAACATTTTCAGTATTGAAAGATTACGATAAATTAATACTAGGTGCTTTGGAAGTACTTTCGCCAAATGGAACTTTATTATTGTGTACGAATAATAGTACATTTTCATTAAAAGCATTTAAAAAAATGATTAAAGATACATTGAATAATGCAGAAGTTGATTTTGAACTATCAGAGGTAATGGGATTACCAAAAGATTTTAAAACACATCCACACTATAAACCATCAAAATATTTGAAGGCTATTTTTGTAAATATACAGTAATTTCTGTGAAAGAGGGTAATATTTTTACAGTACAAGATTTTACCAAGGAGTGAATATCATGAGTTTTAAAAATAAAATAACTAATAATGTAACACAGAAAGTCGGAAATAAAGTTTTAAATATTGAAGATATAAAAAATAAAAGCGATATACCAACGACTAACATAGAATTAGATGAACGTCGTCAACGCGCTCAAGCTATAGTGAGAAAAAAATCAATGTTATCTTCAAGTGTTAGTATTGTACCAATACCAGGCCTTGACTTTGGTGTCGATATCAAGCTAATGAGAGATATTATAGAAGACGTTAATAAAATCTATGGTTTAGATCACAAACAAGTAAATTCAATGAGAGAAGATGTAAAAGAACGTATTTTTACAGCTGCTGCAATACAGGGTAGTCAATTTATAGGTAGAAAAGTATCTAATGCCATATTAAAAGTCGTTATTAGAGATGTTGCAAAACGTATGGCTGCTAAACAAACAAAATGGTTCCCACTTGTAGGGCAAGCTATTTCGGCTTCAATCAGTTATTACTTTATGAAAAAAATCGGTGATGATCATATTGAAAAATGTGAAAAGGTTGTTAAATCTTTAATGTAATGGTGGAGCGTTTTCATAAAAAGTAACAATATTCATTGAATATTGTCATATCATGGGTGCAACGAATTGAATTTATATGTATAATTTGGTAATGTTATTATATAAAACTATGCTAGGTTTTATAATAAACTAACGATTCTAACTATACGAAGGAGACATCATATTATGGAACAAAAATCATATGTAATTATTGACGAAACAGGTATTCATGCACGTCCAGCTACAATGCTTGTTCAAACTGCATCAAAATTTGATTCAGATATTCAATTAGAATATAACGGTAAAAAAGTTAACTTGAAATCAATCATGGGTGTTATGAGTTTAGGTGTAGGTAAAGATGCTGAAATTACAATCTATGCTGATGGTAGCGATGAAACAGATGCAATGGAAGCGATTACTGATATCTTATCTAAAGAAGGATTAACTAAATAATATGTCTAATTATATTAATGGCATTGCTGCTTCAGATGGTGTAGCAATTGCTAAAGCATATTTATTAGTTGAACCTGATCTTTCATACGATAGTGAGAAGATTCGAGATGTCGACGCAGAAATTGCTAAGTTTCAAAATGCTATTGAAACATCTAAAGTTGAATTAACAAAAATTAGAAATAATGCTGAAAAAAATCTTGGTGCTGATAAAGCCGCTATTTTTGATGCACATTTACTAGTCTTAGATGATCCAGAGTTAATTCAACCGATTGAAGATAAAATAAAAAATGAACAAGTTAACGCACCAACTGCGCTTTCTGATGTAACTGGACAATTCATTACTATTTTTGAAGCGATGGATAATGAATACATGAAAGAGCGCGCTGCAGATATTCGTGATGTGTCAAAACGCGTTTTAGCACATATATTGGGTGTGGAATTACCAAATCCTAGTATGATTGATGAAAGCGTTGTTATTATAGGTAATGATTTAACACCTTCTGATACTGCTCAATTAAACAAGGAATTTGTACAAGGTTTTGTTACAAATATTGGAGGTAGAACTTCTCACTCAGCAATTATGAGTCGCTCACTTGAAATTGCTGCAGTAGTAGGAACGAAATCAATCACGCAAGAAGTTAAACAAGGTGATATGATTATTGTTGATGGTTTAACTGGCGAAGTGATTATTGATCCTACAGAAGACGAAGTCATTGCATATCAAAACAAGCGTGAACGTTTCTTTGAAGATAAAAAGGAACTTCAAAAATTACGCGATGAAGAAACAACAACTGTTGATGGTGCTCATGCTGAACTCGCTGCTAATATCGGTACACCAAATGATTTGAAAGGTGTAATTGAAAATGGCGCTGAAGGTGTCGGATTATATCGTACTGAATTTTTATATATGGGTAGAGACGAAATGCCGACTGAAGATGAACAATTTGAAGCTTATAAAAAAGTACTTGAAACAATGGAAGATAAACGCGTTGTTGTTCGTACTTTAGATATTGGTGGAGATAAGGAACTCCCATATTTAAATTTACCAGAAGAAATGAATCCATTCTTAGGATACCGTGCGATTCGTTTATGTTTAGATCAACCTGACATTTTTAGACCACAATTGCGTGCTTTATTACGTGCGTCAGCTTATGGGAAATTAAATATTATGTTCCCAATGGTAGCGACAATTAAAGAATTCCGTGATGCGAAAGCATTGTTATTAGAGGAAAAAGAAAATTTAACAAATGAAGGTATTGAAGTATCTGATGATATAGAAGTTGGTATCATGGTAGAAATTCCTTCAACTGCAGCATTAGCAGATGTTTTTGCTAAAGAAGTAGATTTCTTCAGCATCGGAACGAATGATTTAATTCAATATACAATGGCCGCAGATCGTATGTCAGAGCGAGTATCTTACTTGTATCAACCATACAATCCAGCAATTTTACGTTTAGTACAACAAGTGATTGATGCTTCTCATAAAGAAGGCAAATGGACTGGAATGTGTGGAGAAATGGCCGGAGATGAAATTGCTATTCCATTACTATTGGGCCTAGGATTAGACGAATTCTCTATGAGTGCTACATCAATTCTTAAAGCACGTCGTCAAATTAAAGGATTAAGTAAAAATGAGATGGAAGAGTTAGCGCAAAAAGCGATTAACTGTGCTACTTCTGAAGAAGTACAAGATTTAGTAAGTAATTATGCGAAATAAAAAAAGCTGGTAATTCATTATATAATGGATTACCAGTTTTTTAGTTATATTGCGATTTATTTTAATACTAAGCAGATATACATATAACAGTGGATAAGGAGCATCTATCTACTTGCTCATTTTGTTTAATATAGCTGAAATTAGGTTATGGTTAGTTAAAACAACTAAAGTGATGAATTGCCTTATTAGCCTAGTTGATTTAGATTATTTTATAGAGTTGTGAAATTTAATGTGTTGTTTCAATATTTAAAACGTGGTTAATTTTATCCATATCAACTTGGTACATTGGTTCACCATTCAATAATATAAAGGGTGTTGCAAATGCATCATAATCAATCATTTCATTTCGATATTGCTGATTAGCAATGTTTTTTTCTATATATTTAAAACCTTTATCAGTTAAATAGTTTTTTATAAAGGTGCAAGGAGGACAATCATTTTGTGTGTAAATGATGATATCAGTCATTCAGCATCAATCCTTTCTACAAAGTCATTTTCTTTAATAGTAAGTGACTTTTAATTATAATTCAAGCTATAAAATTACATGTAATTGGTCATTAATTTGTCACTTAATTCTGAGTTTAACTAATTTTAAAACATAGCCATTGGGTTTATAATGAATGGACGTTGTGATTTTTGTCACAAATAAATTAAAAAGGTGATATTATGGATTCAGTTGAATTAGCTCGTTTTCTAACTGCAATGACACTTGCAGTGCATATCATATTTGCAACAATAGGTGTAGGTGTGCCGTTGATGTTTGCAGTTGCTGAGTTTTTAGGGATTAAAAAAAATGATTCCCATTATATAACGTTAGCCAAAAGATGGTCTAAAGGTTATACGATTACTGTGGCAGTGGGGGTTGTAACAGGTACGATTATAGGTTTACAACTGTCATTACTATGGCCAACATTTATGCAAATGGGTGGTCATGTGATCGCATTACCATTATTTATGGAAACATTTGCGTTTTTCTTTGAAGCGATTTTCTTAAGTATATACTTATATACTTGGGATAGATTTAAGGGTAAATGGACGCATTTTTTAATTAGTATACCAGTGATTATTGGAGGTTCTTTCTCTGCCTTCTTTATTACAGCGGTTAATTCATTTATGAATACACCGGCTGGTTTTGAAATTAAAAATGGTAAAATGATAAATGTTGAACCTTGGGTGGCAATGTTTAACGACTCATTTTTAATAAGATCTTTTCACGTTGTAACGACTGCTTTTATGACGATGGCTTTTGTACTAGCTGCCATTGCTGCATTCAAATTAGTGAAAAATAAGTTTAAAAAAGATGCAGAATATCATAAAAAAGCTTTAAAATTAACAATGATACTTGGCGTTGTCTTTACGTTAGGTTCTATGTTGGCAGGAGATTTATCTGCAAAATTTTTACATCAAGAACAACCAGAAAAATTAGCTGCGTATGAATGGCATTTTGATACGGAATCCAATGCTGATTTAGTGCTTTTTGGTTCTTTAAATGAAGAAACACAAGAAGTAACTGGTGCAATTAAAATTCCGAGTCTACTTAGCTTCTTGGCTGATAATAATGTTAATACTAAGGTGAAAGGCTTGGATGAATTTCCAAAAGAACTACATCCACCGATGATTGTCCATTATTATTTCGACTTAATGGTGTCGATGGGCGTGTTCTGTTTAATTGTTTCAGCTGCTTTTGTACTAACATTATGCTTTAAAAAATTACGAAAATTCACTTATTCCAAACCAATGCTATATGGCGCTTTATTAACTGGACCTGCAGCGATGTTGGCAATAGAATTTGGTTGGTTCTTAACGGAACAAGGTCGTCAACCTTGGATTGTGCGTGGTTATCTAAAAGTGGCTGAAGCTGCCACTCAAGCAGGTGGTTTAACGTTCGTAACAATATTATTTGGTATATTATATTTAATATTGATTGTTACTTCTTCTTATGTACTAATAAGGATGTTTAAAAATAAACCAGCATATAAAGAATTTGAAGTAACTTCATCGGAAAGAGGTGATGCATGATGATATTCGCATATATAGGTATCACAGTACTATGGATATTCTTATTTTGTTATATTATTGTTGCATCAATTGATTTTGGTGCTGGTTTCTTTACGTTACATGCTAAATTGACAAAACAAGATAAAAAAATAAACCATTTGATTGCACGTTACCTTAATCCGGTTTGGGAAGTAACGAATGTTTTCTTCGTATTCTTCTTCGTAGGAATGGTTGGGTTTTTCCCAGATTCCGCGATGTATTTTGGTACAGTGTTGCTTTTACCAGCATCAATTGCGTTGATATTGTTGTCCATAAGAGGTGGCTTTTATGCTTTTGAAAACTATGGACCAGACACAAAACTACCATGGCTTGCACTTTATGGTTTAGCAGGATTATTCATACCAGCTGCATTAGCCACTACATTAACGATTTCTGAGGGTGGTTATATTACCGGTTCAAGCAACCATTTAGATTTAAATTGGTTTGAATTATTGTTAAGTCCATATTCATGGTCAGTTGTATTTCTTGCAATCATATCTGTACTTTATATTTCATCTGGATTTTTAACTTATTATGCTTCTAAAGCGAATGATAAACCAGCTTATGATTTATTAAGATACTGGTTCTTATTTTGGGGACCACCAATGATCGCTATTTCATTATTTGTATTCTTATCGTTAAGATTGCAAAATGAAACGCATTTCTATACAGCGGTATTTGATTATTGGTGGATGTTTGCACTCAGCTTTTTATGTTTTGCTGGTACAATGTTACTCACATTGATGAAAAAATGGCATGGTTTTGCATTTGTCTTAGTTATTTTACAAATGGCTTTTGCGTTCTTCGGTTATGGTGTAAGTAAGTTACCATACATTTTATATCCATATATTCGTATAGATGAACATGTTGTGAATAGTGGGATGGCTATTGCTTTAATCATCGCATTTATTTTAGGTTTACTTTTACTAATTCCATCGCTAATATTATTATTGAAATTATTTGTTTTTGATAAAAAATATGTTGAAGGTAAAAAATAGACGAATATACTTAAATATAGTAGCGATGTTTATTGTTTAAGCTACGGATATTTGATATATTTCAATTATCTTATTTTTGGAGGACGCATATGGATAAAGAATATGTGGTTATAGGTTTAGGTCGTTTTGGCGGTAGTATTGTTAGAGAATTAAATGCTTTAGATATGGATGTTATGGCGATTGATATGGATGAAGCGCGTGTGAATGAATATAGTGATATTGCCACACATGCGGTAATTGCTGACACAACTGACGAAGCTGTGATGAAAAGTTTAGGCATTAGAAATTTTGATCACGTAATTGTTGCAATTGGTGAAAATATTCAATCGAGTACGTTAACGACTTTAATTTTAAAAGAGTTAGGTGTTAAGAAAGTAACGGCAAAAGCTCAAAATGATTATCATGCAAAAATTTTAAATAAAATTGGTGCAGATACCGTTGTTCATCCTGAAAGAGATATGGGTAGGAGAATTGCACATAATGTAGCTAGTGCTAGTGTTTTAGATTATTTAGAACTAGCAGATGAACACTCAATAGTAGAAATTAAAGTTAGTGAAAAAATGGCAGGACAAACCATTATAGAATTAGATATTAGAGCGCAATATGGTATAAGTATTATTGCCATTAAAAGAGGTAGAGACATTATCGTATCTCCAGACCCAAACATAAATATTGAAATTGGGGATATTTTAATTATGATTGGTCATGATAATGACTTAAACCGATTTGAAAAAAAGGTAGTAAGATAAAAATTAATATATGAACTAACGTAGAAGAGGTGGAACAGAACAGTGAGTGATGTCCCACACTCTTCTTTTTTGTGTAAAGTGTATTCTTTAAGGGATTTTGATATTTGTGAATAGACAAGTTATACGAAGGTTCAAACTTAACTTTTAATTAATGTACTCAGTCAAAATAGCAAGTGTTTAATGTAAAAATGCCTCATCCATTACAAATGGATGAGGCATTGAGTTTGATTATGATTTTGTTGATTGGTCCGTTTGGTTACCATCATTTTTTTGTTTTTGTTTTGCTTTCTGAGCGATGTTTTTATTATCTTTGTTGTTAGTATCTTTTGTATTTTTGTTTTGAGATTTACTATTGTGTTTTTTTGAATTGTCTTTTTTCTGATTTGGTTTATTTTGTGTTTTTTTATTTTGAGAAGATGTATTATCTTCATTTACCTTCATGATCACTGGTAAAATCATTGGTTTACGTGCAGTTTTTTCAAATAAATACGGCTGTAGTGTTTCAATGATTGATGATTTAATTTGATGCCATTGTATTTCTGGATTTTGATTCAGTTTAGAAATAACATCTGTTTTGATTTTTCTTTGGGCATCATAAATTAATTGACCAGATTCACGCATATAAACAAAACCACGAGAAATGATGTCAGGACCAGATAGTAATTTGTTCGTTTTAAAGTCTATACTAACAACGACGATGACTAGGCCTTCTTCTGACAATAGTTTTCTATCTCGGATAACTACGTTTCCGATATCTCCAATACCGCTACCATCCACTAAAACATTGCCAGATGGTATTCTTCCAGCTTTTCTAGCTGAATTATGTGTTAAAGCTAAAACATCACCGATGTCAAAGATAAACACGTTGTCTGGTTCCACACCACATTCAATTCCTGATTGGCCATGTGCTTTTAACATGCGATATTCACCATGAATTGGGAGGAAGAATTTTGGACGTAACAAGCGTAACATTAATTGTTGATCGCCTTTAGATCCGTGACCAGATGTGTGAATATTTGATACCTTATTGTGTATGACTTCAGCACCTGCTCGGTATAATGCATTTATAGTGCGGTTAATACTTTTAGTATTACCTGGAATAGGTGAAGAACTAAATACTACAGTGTCTTCTGGAATAATTTTAATTTGTTTGTGTGTACCATTAGCAATTCTTGATAGAGCCGCCATTGGTTCACCTTGTGACCCAGTACATAAAATTAGTAATTCATGTTTAGGCACACTATTAATTTTATTTGGTTCTATAAAAGTTTCAGGTGGTGCTTTAATATAACCGAGTTCCATACCAATTTTAATATTGTTTTCCATTGAGCGACCAAAAGTTACAATTTTACGATTGTGTTTAATTGCAGCTTCAACAGCTTGTTGAACACGATAGATATTAGATGCAAAAGTAGCAAAGATGATTCTACCGCTACAATTACGGAATATCTTTTCAACATTTTGGCCAACTTCACGCTCACTCAATGTAAAGTCAGGAACTAATGAATTGGTAGAGTCTGAAAGTAAACAAAGGACACCTTCTTCTCCAAGTTTTGCCATCTTCGCAATATTTGCTGGTTCACCAACTGGCGTAAAGTCAAATTTGAAATCACCAGTATGAACAATATTGCCTTCTGGAGTATTAACGATAACACCATATGATTCTGGGATACTATGTGTTGTTAAATAGAATGAAACTTCGAAATGTTTAGATTTAATAACAGAGCTTTCTTCGATTTCAACAAGTTCTGTTGTTCTTAACAAGTGATGTTCTTCTAATTTATTTCTGATTAAACCTAAAGCTAATGGTCCACCATATATAGGCACGTTTATTTGTTTTAATAGGTAGGGCACACCACCTATATGGTCTTCGTGGCCGTGTGTTATGAACAGACCAACTATTTTGTCTTGATTCTGTTCTAAATAAGTAATGTCAGGAATCACGTAATCAATTCCTAATAAATTATCATCAGGGAATTTGATACCTGCATCTATAATTACGATTTCATCCTGATATTCTACGGCATAAGTGTTTTTTCCGATTTCACCTAAGCCACCAAGGGCATATACCGCAACTTCATTTTTATGAATTTGTTTCATTACTCAGCTTGCTCCACATTAAAATGATCTGATTGTTTTTCATATTCTAAATGTGCGCCCTCAAGTTTAGTAATAAACTCGATATTGTAATTACGGTCTTTCAAATATCTTCTTACTTGTTCTTCTGATTGAGCTTCAACATAAATTGTTTGTGTGTGTTCTCTTACGACTACTTCATCTTTGTTATGTTGAAAAAATACTTTAAATACTGCCATTATATCTATTTCCTCCTAAGTTTTGGTTAGATTATTTATATAAACCCTGAAATGTATAATATTTTGTGAGTTTCTCAATTTTAAATAAAATAAATTTCACTAAAAGTGAATTGAAACTACGTTTTATATAAAGAGAACATACGAGCAGTTGCCCAGTATGTTTCTAGGGTCATTTTAAATTCGTTCGTATAGAAAAATACAAATAGAACATATTCGTATGTTTTCAGTTATTTCTCATTTTACATGATGTAGTAGAATAAATAAAGCAGTTTTATTTTCTGCTAAAGCTTAATATGTAGAAAAAAGTGATTCACTTTATAAAAGGTATTTAACTAAGTAAATTTAGGCTACATATATTCAAATATTAAATGAATCATCATATAGCTTGAGTCAATAATAAAAATTAATTATGATTAAAAGGAAATATAATAATTAATAATTTAAAATAGAAAGTAATAGTAGAAAGTAATAAAGACGAGATGAGGATGATTGATATGGATAAAGTGAAGCGTATTGTTGAAGATATTAAAAGTGAGAAACAACGAACTGACAAGGTCTTTCAAGATATTACATTTGAAATACGTGCGGAACAAGTTATCATGTTTTTCAATTATAATGAAATCATTGACACTGTAAATGAAGATCAAAATTATGTGAAACACAATCATGACCCTGTATTTATTGATATTCAAGAATTAAATGCTTTGAAAAAAGAGTTACAAGAGCTCAATATTATATACCATGAAAGAAGAGACGACTTTATGTAAAAAGAACTGTTAGTAAGCGTACGCGATTGGCACGTTTACTAACAGTTCTTTTTTTATACTTCTACTGCATCTTCATGAGGTTGCAATGGATGTTCTGAATCTATGTGATCATAAAACATGATGCCATTAATATGATCTATTTCATGTTGAACTACAACGGCTGGATAACCCTTTAAACGTAATTTGACATCGTTACCATCTATATCTTTTGCTTTAACAGTAACTCTATATTTACGGTGTACTAGGCCTGGTATATTTTCGTCTACGCTTAAGCACCCTTCACCAGTAGGTAGATAAGCTTCTTGAATGCTATGACTCATAATTTTAGGATTCACTAACATCAAGTCATAACTTTTACCTTCGCCATCATCCGGTAAATAAACCGCAATCATTTTTTTAGAAATATTAATCTGTGGCGCTGCAAGTCCGACACCAGAACGAAGACCATATTTATTAGCAGTTTCTTCATCTTGACTATTTATTAAAAATGTTCTCATAGCTTTTAATGTTTCTCTATCTTCATTTGATAATGGAACCTCGACATCTTTAGCTTTTTCGCGTAGCGTAGGATGTCCATCTCGAATTATATCTTTCATTGTTAACATTTGTTCATACACCTTCCTTAATATAAAATATACCAAAGATTACCAAATAAAATACAGTAATTCATTTGATTTATTAAAATTTATTATATAATATAGCACACGAAAAAGGAGGATTTTTCAAAATGAAATTTAAATATGGTATTGGTGCCATACTAGCTTCCACAGTACTTATAGCTGGATGTACAACGGATAAAGGTGAGATTAAAGATTACAATGAAAAGATACAACAAGCATTTGATGAAGAAAAGCCTGTTTCTTCAGTAGGCAAAAAACTTAACGAACTAGAGCAAGAAAATCAAAAACTTGTGAAAAAAATCAATGGTAAAGACCAACAAGAAGCAAAACAAACTTCTGAAAAAATTGTAGATAATGTTGAGAAAAGAAAAAAAGAATTTAAAAAAGAAGAAAATGCTTTAGAAAATTCAGAAGAAGCGTTTAAAAAAGCTCAAAAACATTTAGATAATATTAGTGACAAAGATAAGAAAAAGAAGTGAAAGAGTTAAATGATGCTTTGAAAGATAAATATAAGGCACATGATAACTATTCAAATTCATATAAAAATATTATGAATAAAGAAAAAGATTTATTTGAATATGGCTCACGTGATCAAGCTAATCAAGAAGAAATGAATAAAAAAACAGAAGCTGTATCCAAATCATATAAAACTATGGACAAATCATTTAATAAATACAAAGACGCAATGGAAAAAGTAAATAAAGAAAAACAAGATGTTGATAATTTAAATTAACATGAAAATGCTATTAATTTGAAATTTAATGTAAATAACTATAGCATTATAAATGAGGCCGCTTACATTCATTTGAACATTGACGCTTTGAAACTTGAGAATAATATAGTACAGCAAGTTTGAAATTAGTGATACAGTTTTAAAACTGTACCTATTTACTGTATTACAGAACTTTTCATATTTGTTTAACAGTGAAACAGTTTTGTGATACAATGTTAAAGGATAAAATGAATTTCTATTATACGGGAAAGGTATGGTGAATTGAATGGCTCCGAAATTAAAAGCCCAATTCGATGCAGAGAAAGTATTGAAAGATACTGAATCTCAATTTGAAATGATCCAAATTTTGGATGAAGACGGTAATATCGTTAATGAAGATCTAGTACCTGATTTATCAGACGAGCAATTAGTAGAATTAATGGAAAGAATGGTTTGGACACGTATTCTTGATCAACGTTCTATTTCTTTAAATAGACAAGGGAGATTAGGATTCTATGCACCTACTGCTGGACAAGAAGCTTCACAATTAGCTTCACAATACGCATTAGAGCAAGAAGACTTTATTCTTCCTGGTTATCGTGACGTACCACAATTAATTTGGCAAGGTTTGCCATTAACTGAAGCGTTTTTATTCTCTAGAGGCCACTTCAAAGGAAATAGAATGCCTGAGGGTGTTAATGCACTAAGCCCACAAATTATTATCGGTGCACAATACGTACAAACTGCTGGTGTTGCACTTGGACTTAAAAAACGTGGGAAACAAGCTGTAGCAATCACGTATACTGGTGATGGTGGTTCTTCACAAGGTGATTTCTATGAAGGTATTAACT
The DNA here is from genome assembly GCF_016743055.1 of Staphylococcus sp. 11-B-312. Lineage (NCBI taxonomy): Bacteria > Bacillati > Bacillota > Bacilli > Caryophanales > Staphylococcaceae > Staphylococcus > Staphylococcus sp. 11-B-312. The sequence continues at coordinate 1,822,207 of NZ_CP068241.1, read as the reverse complement.
TCGCTTCAGCTTACAAAGCGCCAGCAATTTTTGTGATTCAAAATAATAACTATGCGATTTCTACGCCACGTAGTAAACAAACAGCTGCTGAAACATTAGCTCAAAAAGCGATTTCAGTAGGTATTCCTGGCATACAAGTAGATGGAATGGATGCACTTGCAGTATATCAAGCAACTAAAGAAGCGCGTGATCGTGCTGTGAACGGTGAGGGTCCAACACTTATTGAAACAATTACTTATCGTTATGGTCCACATACAATGGCTGGTGACGATCCAACGAAATACAGAACTTCAGACGAAGATTCTGAATGGGAGAAAAAAGATCCGTTAGTTCGTTTTAGAAAACATCTAGAAAATAAAGGTCTATGGACTGAAGAGAAAGAAAACGAAGTAATCGATCGTGCGAAAGCTGAAATTAAAACTGCTATTAAAGAAGCGGATAATACAGAAAAACAAACAGTTACAGACTTAATGGAAAATATGTATGAAGAAATGCCTCAACATTTAGCAGAACAATATGAAATCTACAAAGAGAAGGAGTCGAAGTAACCGATGGCACAAATGACAATGGTTCAAGCGATTAACAATGCGCTTAAAACCGAATTACAAAATGATGAAAATGTCTTACTTTTCGGTGAAGACGTCGGTGTTAACGGTGGTGTATTCCGTGTAACTGAAGGATTACAAAAAGAATTCGGTGAAGACCGTGTATTTGATACACCTCTAGCTGAATCTGGAATTGGTGGCTTAGCTTTAGGTTTAACTACACAAGGCTACCGTCCAGTAATGGAAATCCAATTCTTAGGATTCGTATTTGAAGTATTTGACTCTGTTGCAGGTCAAATTGCACGTACACGTTTCCGTTCTGGTAACTCAAAACAAGCACCAGTAACAATTCGTGCTCCATTTGGCGGTGGTGTCCATACTCCAGAACTACACGCAGATAATTTAGAAGGTATTTTAGCGCAATCACCAGGATTGAATGTAGTTATTCCATCAAGCCCTTATGACGCAAAAGGATTATTAATTTCTGCAATTAGAAGTAATGACCCAGTTGTATATTTAGAGCACATGAAATTGTATCGTTCTTTCCGTGAAGAAGTTCCAGAAGAAGAGTATACAATTGAAATTGGTAAAGCAAGTGTCAAACAAGAAGGTAATGACATTACTTTAATTGCTTACGGTGCCATGGTACAAGAATCATTAAAAGCTGCTGAAGAGTTAGAAAAAGATGGTCATTCAGTGGAAGTGATTGATTTACGTACGGTACAACCAATCGACTTAGAAACGTTAGTTGCTTCAGTAGAAAAAACTGGACGTGCAGTTGTAGTTCAAGAAGCACAACGCCAAGCTGGTGTTGGAGCAACAGTTGCTTCAGAATTAGCTGAACGTGCAATCCTATCATTAGAAGCACCAATTGCTCGTGTAGCTGCTGCTGATACCGTTTATCCGTTTACTCAAGCAGAAAATGTTTGGTTACCAAACAAAAACGATATCATTGAAAAAGCAAAAGCAACATTAGAATTTTAATAAATATTAATAAGTTTGGGATAGCTTTTGAAATGTTATCCCAGCTTCAATTATTAATAATAAAACAGCATGAGATTGCGAATCATAAGTTCCGTTCTCATTTTCTAATTTTTGACTAAATATGAATTTTTAGGAGGATAATAACGTGGCATTTGAATTTAAATTACCCGATATTGGTGAAGGTATCCACGAAGGTGAAATTGTAAAATGGTTTGTTAAAGCTGGAGATAATATCGAAGAAGATGATGTTTTAGCTGAAGTACAGAATGACAAATCTGTAGTAGAAATCCCATCACCTGTGTCAGGTACAGTAGAGGAAGTACTTGTAGATGAGGGTACAGTAGCTGTTGTCGGCGATACAATTGTTAAAATTGACGCACCTGATGCAGAAGACATGGAATTTAAAGGTAGCGATAGCAGTGAATCTGCAGAAGAAACAGAAGCAGAACCTGCTAAAGAAGAAAGTTCTGAAGCAGCTGCGACACAATCATCAGCTGATGCAGATGTAGATGAAAACAAACGTGTTAAAGCAATGCCTTCAGTACGTAAATATGCACGTGAAAATGGTGTGAACATTAAAGCTGTTGTAGCTTCAGGTAAAAATGGACGTACAACGAAAGAAGACATTGATGCATACTTAAATGGAGATGCAAGTGCAGCTTCAACTGAGAGCGCACCTGAAACTGCAGAAGAAACTTCTGCGAGCGCAGCACAATCAGCGCCAGTTTCTAGTGAAGGAGAATTCCCAGAAACAACAGAAAAAATTCCTGCTATGCGTAAAGCAATTGCAAAAGCAATGGTGAATTCTAAACACACTGCACCTCACGTTACTTTAATGGATGAAATCGATGTTCAAGAACTATGGGATCACCGTAAAAAATTCAAAGAAGTAGCAGCTGAGCAAGGTACTAAATTAACATTCTTACCTTACGTTGTGAAAGCACTCGTTTCTGCGCTTAAAAAATATCCAGCGCTTAACACAGAATTTAATGAAGAAGCTGGCGAAATTGTACACAAACATTATTGGAATATTGGTATCGCAGCAGATACAGACAGAGGTTTATTAGTCCCTGTTGTAAAACATGCTGATCGTAAATCTATGTTCCAAATTTCAGATGAGATTAATGAATTAGCTGTAAAAGCACGCGATGGTAAATTAACTTCAGATGAAATGAAAGGTGCTACTTGTACTATTAGTAATATTGGATCAGCAGGTGGACAATGGTTTACACCAGTGATAAATCATCCAGAAGTAGCTATCTTAGGTATTGGTCGTATTGCCCAAAAACCTATCGTTAAAGATGGTGAAATTGTAGCTGCGCCAGTATTATCATTATCATTAAGCTTTGACCACAGACAAATCGATGGTGCTACTGGACAAAATGCAATGAACCATATTAAGCGTTTATTAAATAATCCAGAATTATTATTAATGGAGGGGTAAAACATGGTAGTTGGAGATTTCCCAATTGAAACAGATACTATTGTAATCGGAGCAGGACCTGGAGGATATGTTGCAGCAATTCGTGCAGCACAATTAGGTCAAAAAGTAACAATCGTTGAAAAAGGCGAATTAGGCGGTGTATGTCTTAACGTTGGATGTATTCCATCAAAAGCATTATTACACGCATCTCACCGTTATGATGAAACTAAAAACTCTGAAAATTTAGGTGTTATTGCTGAAAGTGTTTCACTTAAATTTGACAAAGTTCAAGAATTCAAACAGTCAGTCGTTAAGAAATTAACAGGTGGCGTTGAAGGATTATTAAAAGGTAATAAAGTAGAGATTGTTAAAGGTGAAGCTTATTTCGTAGATAACAACAGTTTACGTGTTATGGATGAGAAGAGCGCTCAAACTTATAACTTTAAACATGCAATTATTGCAACTGGTTCTAGACCAATTGAAATTCCTAATTTCGAATTTGGCAATCGCGTTATTGATTCAACTGGTGCTTTAAATTTACAAGAAGTTCCTGGTAAATTAGTAGTAGTTGGTGGCGGTTATATCGGTTCAGAACTAGGTACTGCTTTTGCTAACTTTGGTTCAGAAGTTACTATTTTAGAAGGTGCTAAAGATATCTTAGGTGGCTTCGAAAAACAAATGACACAACCTGTTAAAAAAGGTATGAAAGAAAAAGGCGTTGAAATTGTTACTGAAGCAATGGCTAAATCTGCTGAAGAAACAGACAACGGTGTTAAAGTAACTTACGAAGTTAAAGGTGAAGAACAAACGATTGATGCTGATTATGTATTAGTTACTGTAGGTCGTCGTCCAAACACTGATGAATTAGGCTTAGAAGAATTAGGTCTTAAATTCGCAGATCGTGGATTATTAGAAGTAGACAAACAAAGCCGTACTTCTATCGACAACATTTTCGCAATTGGTGATATCGTTCCTGGGCTACCATTAGCTCATAAAGCGAGCTATGAAGCGAAAGTAGCTGCTGAGGTTATTTCTGGAGAAGCATCAGAAGTGGATTACATTGGTATGCCTGCTGTATGTTTCACTGAACCAGAATTAGCACAAGTAGGTTACACTGAAGCCCAAGCAAAAGAAGAAGGATTAGAAGTTACAGCTTCTAAATTCCCTTATGCAGCTAACGGTCGTGCCTTATCATTAGATGACACAACTGGATTTGTTAAATTGTTAACACTTAAAGAAGATAATACACTTGTTGGTGCGCAAGTAGTTGGTACTGGTGCTTCTGATATTATCTCTGAATTAGGTTTAGCAATTGAATCTGGTATGAATGCTGAAGATTTAGCATTAACTGTACATGCTCACCCAACTTTAGGTGAAATGTCTATGGAAGCTGCTGAAAAAGCTTTAGGATTACCAATTCATACAATGTAATAATTTATAAGCACAAATTGTTATGCTTTAGAAGTTTTTACTTAAGTGATTAGGAAGTATGCACAGGGACACTGTTCTCGCACTTTCAAGTCAATGTTCAAACATTTAAAGGCGATAACAAATATATAGGGCGGGAATAAGAAATCAATTTAATATATTGGTTTCTGTCCCGCTCTTTTTTTTTACTTTTTTAAAATTTTGATAACTACTTGTTAACAAAAGGGAGTGTAATGATATGGAATATTCATATCCTATTGATCTTGAATGGACAAATGAAGAAATGATGCAAGTGGTAGCTTTTTTTAATGCCATTGAGCAATACTACGAATCAAAAGTTGAGGGCAAGCTTTTGTTAGAACGCTACAGTCAATTTAAAAAAGTAGTTTCAGGTAAAGCTCAAGAAAAGCAAATATTTAAAGAATTTGAGAAACAAAGTGGCTATAATAGCTACAAAGCTGTAAAATCAGTCAAAGAGGCTTCTAACCAAAAATATTTTAGCTCAGAATAAATTTAACTATTGTCATATTAGCCATATTTTGATACTTTTATTAAGCACTAAACATAATGTTTGATAAAAGTAAACAAAATATGGTTTTTTGTGTAGAGCATGCTAACGCTGTGATTAACAATTAAGCTTTAAATGTGTAAAAGTAGAAGTTATAAAATAAGGTGACAAAATGAAGATAGGGAAAAAATTAAAAAATCTAAGAAATATTAAACAACTTACTCAAAGTGAGTTAGCAGAACGTACAGATTTATCTAAAGGATATGTCTCGCAAATAGAAAGTGAACACGCTTCACCAAGTATGGAAACTTTTTTTAATATTTTAGAAGTGTTAGGTACGACCCCTCGTGAATTTTTTAATGATTCAGCGAATACTAAGGTGTTATATAAGAAAAATGAGCAAATTCACTATGATGAATCTGATAGAGGATATTTATTGAATTGGCCAATTACACAATCAAATAATTTCGAAATGGAACCTTTAATACTTACTTTAAGACCTAATGCATCTTATAAAAGTTTTGATCCTTCAGATTCCGACACATTCATATATTGTTTACAAGGTGAGGTTTCGCTTTTATTAGGGAGTGATTATTATCACGCTGAAGAAGGGGACGCGTTATATTTTAAAGCAAACCAAATACATAGGTTAAAGAACCTTACGTCACAAGATGTGAAAGTGATGGTTGTTGCAACAGCATCATATTTATAGGAGGACAATACATGAACCCTTTATTGACATTTGAATCGGTAAGCAAAGCTTACGATGGAACTCAAATATTAGATAACATAGATTTAAATATTGAATCTGGACATTTTTATACACTATTAGGTCCATCTGGTTGTGGCAAAACTACAATTCTCAAATTGATTGCAGGCTTTGAACAAGTTGATCATGGCCAAATCATTTATCAAGGAAAATCAATTAATCAAGTTCCTGCTAATAAGAGAAAAGTAAATACAGTTTTTCAAGATTATGCACTCTTTCCACATTTGACTGTATTTGATAACATCGCATTTGGATTAAAAATAAAAAAATTAAACAAGGAAGTCATTAAAACTAAGGTACAAGAAGCTTTAAAATTAGTGAAATTAACTGGCTTTGAAAACAGAATGATAGAAGGCATGAGTGGCGGACAAAAGCAAAGAATTGCGATTGCGCGTGCTATTGTAAATGAACCTGAGATTTTACTTCTAGATGAATCATTATCAGCACTAGATTTAAAACTAAGAACTGAAATGCAATATGAATTAAGAGAAATTCAATCTAGATTAGGCATTACATTTATATTTGTAACACATGATCAAGAAGAAGCATTGGCACTAAGTGACTATATATTTGTAATGAAAGATGGAAAAATACAACAATTTGGTACGCCGATTGATATTTATGATGAACCAGTAAATCGATTTGTTGCTGATTTTATTGGAGAATCTAATATTTTGCAAGGTACGATGGTCAAAGATTATGTCGTTAATATTTACGATCAATCATTTAAGTGTGTTGATATGGGAATTCCGAGTCAACAACAAGTTGAAGTCGTTATCAGACCAGAAGACATTGCATTAGTATCTCCTGGGGACGGGTTATTTGAAGTGACTGTTGAATCCATGTTATTTAGAGGTGTGCACTACGAAATCAATTGTGTAGATAGAAAGGGTTATGAGTGGATGGTGCATTCTACAAAGAAAACTGAAGTAGGCAGTAAAGTAGGTTTATATTTTGAACCAGAAGCGATTCATATTATGGTACCAGGTGAAACTGAAGCAGAATTTGATAAACGCATTAATAGTTATGAGGTAAATGATAATGCGTAAAATAAATGGATTTTTATTTGTACCATACATTTTGTGGATGATTTTATTTATTGTTGTGCCTGTTATTTTGTTAATTTATTTTTCTATGATTGATATCCATGGTGATTTTAGTTTAGAAAATTATAAACAAATGATGACAACCAAATATTTTTTGATGTTATGGGACTCTGTATTGTACGCTGTACTTATTACGCTGACTACATTACTTATTAGTTATCCAGCGGCGTATTTTATTCGTACATCAAAACATCAGAATGTATGGTTATTGATATTAATTATACCTACTTGGATTAATTTACTTCTAAAGACCTATGCATTTATCGGATTGTTCAGTCATGATGGTATTATCAACCGAATATTATATAGTTTACACTTACCTAGAACGGAACTGTTATTTACAGGACCAGCGTTTATAATTGTAGCAAGTTATATTTATATTCCATTTATGATTTTACCAATTTTTAATAATATGAAAGACATACCAAATAATTTATTACAAGCTTCAAGTGATTTAGGTGCTAGTCGTTTAGCCACTTTTAAAAAAGTAATCATGCCTTTAACTAAACGAGGTGTATTAACTGGAGTGCAAGTTACATTTATTCCTGCACTTTCTTTGTTTATGATTACAAGGTTAATTGCTGGAAATAAAGTGATTAATATTGGAACGGCGATAGAGGAACAATTTCTTGTAATTCAAAATTATGGAATGGGTTCTACAATTGCATTATTTCTCATTCTCTTTATGGCATTTGTCTTAATCATCACAAATAATAAATCTACAAATGGAAAAGGGTGAATCATATGAAATGGTATGGCAAACTATATATCGGTATATTAATTGCAGTATTGTACATCCCTATACTGTTTTTAATGTTTTATTCATTTAATTCAGCAGGTAATATGATTCATTTTGAGCATTTTACATTAGCGCACTATCTATCTTTATTTAACAATGACAGATTGTTATCGGTTATTTTTAATACGATTGCAGTGGCATTATTAGCTGCTGCAATTGCAACGGTCGTCGGAACAATGGGAGCCATTGCTTTATATCATTTAAGGAATAAGAAATTAAAAATTTCATTACTAACTTTAAATAATGTGCTAATGGTTTCTTCCGATGTTGTTATTGGTGCATCATTTTTGATTATGTTTACGGCAATCGGCCATTTTACAGGGTTAGGTCTTGGTTTTATCACTGTGCTCATTTCACATATTGCATTTTGCATTCCAATTGTAGTGATAATTGTGTTGCCTAAATTATATGAAATGAATGCACATACGTTAGATGCTGCTAGAGATTTAGGTGCCACTGAGTTACAAGTGTTAAACAAAGTGATGTTACCACATTTATTCCCAGCAATTCTTGGCGGTTTTTTTATGGCATTAACTTATTCATTAGATGATTTTACAGTTAGTTTTTTCGTTACGGGAAACGGATTTAGTGTATTATCAGTAGAAGTTTATGCTATGGCTAGAAAAGGTATAAGTATGGAAATTAATGCAATATCGACTATACTTTTTATAACAATAATCATAGGTATTCTTGGATATTATTTGATACAAAAAATTATCAAACGAAATAAAGCATTGAAGCAGGTGACTCAACAATGAAACGATTTTTACAATTAATCTTGCTCTCAATTTTTGTTGGATTACTATGTCTATGGATAAGTCAAAAACTCACTGAAAAAGAGCACTCTGCTTCAGGTGAAAAAATATATGTGTATAATTGGGGAGAATATATTGATCCAAGTTTAGTAAAAAAATTCCAAAAGGAAACTGGTATTGAAGTTGTGTACGAGACGTTTGATTCTAATGAGGCTATGGAAGCCAAAATACGCAATGGTGGAACAAATTATGATGTTGCTTTTCCAAGTGAATATACGATAGAAAAAATGAAAAAAGAAGGTTTGTTATTGCCTTTAAATCATGAGAAAATACCAAATATAAAAAATTTAGATAAAGATTATATGAACATGTCATTTGATAGAGATAATCGTTATTCAGTACCATACTTTTTTGGTACAGTTGGTATTTTATATAATAAAAATGTGTATCCAAAAGATAACTTTAATTCGTGGGAAAGTTTATATAACCCCAAATATGAAAATGATATTTTATTAGTGGATGGTGCAAGAGAAGTTATAGGTTTAGGTTTAAACAAATTAGGCTACAGTTTAAATGATAAAAAAACACAACACTTAGCAGAAGTTGAACATGATTTGAAACAAATAAGTCCTAATATTAAAGGTGTCGTTGGTGATGAAATAACTATGATGCTTGAACAACATGAAGCAAATATCGCGGTTGTGTGGAGCGGTATAGCAGCGCCAATTGTGCAAAATAATAGCGACTTTGATTACGTGGTACCCAAAGAAGGGTCAAACTTGTGGTTTGATAACATGGTTATTCCCAAGACTGCTCAAAATAAAGCAGGTGCACACAAGTTTATCAACTTTATGTTAGATGCACAGAATAGTAAACAAAATACGGAATGGGTAGCTTATGCAACACCTAATAAGACTGCAAGAGCACAATTACCAAAAAATATCAAAGACGATGAACGATTTTATCCTTCAAAACGTACACAAGCAAGACTAGAAGTCTATAAAGATTTAGGTAAGGATACATTAAGTGAATATAATGAACGCTTTTTAAATTTTAAAATGTCGTTAAATTAAAGCGTAGTATAGTAGTTATTTTATCGTTTATTCGATATAATAGTTTGATAAGTAGTATAAGGAGTTGTATAGAAATGTCAGGAGAACAATATACTCAAGTTAGGCGTCCAGTGAGTCGACTAGCAGAAAAGGTATTGGGTTGGTTGAGCTGGATATTCTTACTATTATTAACAATCATCACAATGTTTATTGCACTAGTTTCTTTTAGTAGTGAAAGTTCTATTCAAAATTTAGAAACGTCGTTAAATGGTAATGATTTTATTCAGCAAATACTGGCGAATAATGGATTAAATACGATTCAATTCGTTATTTGGTTACAAAATGGTATATGGGCAGTTATCGTATATTTTATTGTTTGTTTATTAATATCATTTTTAGCTTTAATATCAATGAATATTAGAATATTATCTGGTTTTTTATTTTTAATAGCTACAATCGTAACTTTACCTTTAGTTCTGTTATTTGTACCACTCATTATACCGATTCTATTTTTAATAGTGGCAATTATGATGTTTGCACGCAAAGATAAAGTAGAAATGATACCAGCATATTATTCTGGTGGTTATCAAAGTGGTTATAATGACTATGGACAAGAAAGAAAAGCAGAACCAAGACCAGAACCAAGACCAGAACCAAGACCAGAACCAAGACCAGAACCAAGACCAGAACCAAACCCACAATACAAAGCACAACAAGATACTTCTGACGTAGAACAACCATCAAATCAAGAACAACAATTAAGAAGAGGTGGGTATAGTTCCGAAGTTGCTAATAAAGTAAATTCGGATATCAATTCAAAAGAGGAAGAACCTCAAGTACTATCTCGACAAGCAAAATACAATTATAAATCAAAACAGCAGTCAAATGATAATGATGAAAATCTTCAAAACGACCAAGTAGATCAAAACTTTGATAGCCAAGCCTCTGAAGAAGAAGCTAGACGTAGACAAGAAGCATTTGAAAAAGAACAACAACTTCAACAAGAAGCATATGAAGAACAACAGCGAATCAAGCAAGAAAAGGCTGAGGAAGCTGCCAGATTGAAACAAGAAAAAGCAGAAGAAAAAGCTCGGATCAAGCAAGAAAAGAAAGCACGTAAACAGCGTGAAAAAGAAAGACGTAAACAACAACCCAGTGCAGTTAATCAACGAAGAATGAATTTTGAAGAACGAAAGAAAATCACAAGTCAATCTGCAGAGTCATCAGAGAGTGATGAAGAACAAAACCAATCAAGTAAGAATATGCAAAGCGAAGCAGCAGATACAGATAAAGAAAAATAAATCATGTATTTTATTATGCTATGCACAAAAAAGAGCAAATCCAAAATGGATTTGCTTTTTTTATATGAATATTTGACAATTTTGACCGTTCACAAAATCACTATAATAATGAAAACATACAGAAATCGTCATTAAACAAAGGTATTAGATTTAAAAATAAACAAAACAGCAACTTCAATAAAGAAATTGCTGTTTTATTACTCTGTATATATTTAAGTAATATGTTTACATAAGTTCTTTAAATGTTTCTAATATTAAATATACATTTAATAAGCTTAAAATAATGATTAATAACCACGATATCGTATTAACCCAAGTTCTGTTTTTAAATTGTCCCATTAAATAACGATTGTTTGTTGCCAATTGTAAAGGTATTAATGAGAATGGTAAAGCTAAACTTAAAAATACTTGTGAAAATACTAGTAATTGTTCAATTTTAGCTTCATCACTTTTAAAAATAATGATACAGAATATAATTGGTAAAATTGCAAGTAGACGTGTAACAAGTCTACGTAACCAATTTGGAATTTTGAGGTGTAAAAAACCTTCCATTACAATTTGTCCAGCCATCGTACCAGTAATTGTAGAATTTTGGCCTGATGCTAATAAAGCAATTGCAAATAAGGTACTCATAATTGCCCCCATAGAAGCTCCTTAAACATAGTATCCTAAACTAGAGTACTCTAAGTACTCGAAGTTTAGGATTTTTTAATTACAGTGCTTTAACTATTAAATATATAAGGGTATTATTAATAGTAGTTAAAGTATTTAAAGGTGGTGGAAAGATGAAGGTTCAGAAAGTAATTGTGGAGGAAAAATCATATCCGTTATACATACTGCTAGATAAAGAATTTGAAGTGATAGAACCGGTTAAGCGATTTATAAAGTACTTGGATAATACGGGCAAAGCTCCAAATACCATTAAAACATATTGTTATCATCTCAAGCTGTTTTATGAATTTATGAGCCAAAGTAGAATCGAATTAGGAGATTTACAATTTGAGGATTTAGCAAACTTTGTAGGATGGTTAAGAAATCCAGCAGGGCATTTAAAGGTAATAGATATACAACCAAAGAAGGCTAAAAGAGAGGAAACATCAGTTAATTCCATACTTAACGCTGTAACTAGTTTCTTAGAGTATTTAAATCGCACAGAAAATTTTAAAGCTATAGATATGTCTAAAGAAGCAAGAGGAAGAAACTTTAAGGGGTTTCTTCACCATATTTCTAAAGGTAGATCCTATAAAAAAAATATTTTAAAGCTTAGGGTCAAAAAGAAACTTGTACAAGTATTAGAACATGGACAAGTCAAAGCAATAATTGAGGCATGTCATACCAAAAGAGATAAGTTACTTATTATGCTTATGTATGAAGGGGGACTTCGGATAGGAGAAGCATTATCCCTTCGTATTGAAGATATTTCAACATGGGATAACCAGATTAACATCAGGCCAAGAGATCATAATGAAAATGGAGCTTATATTAAACTTAAAAAAAAAAGAACTATTGATGTAAGTAAGGAATTAATGGCATTATATACCGATTACTTAGTACATGAATATGGGGAAGATTTAGATCATGATTATATATTTATTAATCTTAAAGATTCTTATTTTGGCCACCCTCTAAAATATCAAAGTGTATTAGACTTAATAAGAAGACTAGGAAAACGGACAGGGATTACTTTCACTGCCCATATATTACGTCATACGCATGCCACAGAGCTTATTAGAAGTGGATGGGATGCTGCATATGTACAAAAAAGATTAGGGCATGCCCATGTACAAACAACACTTGATACGTATGTTCATCTTTCTGATCAAGATATGAAGAATGAATATAAAAAGTATCTTCAAGGGAGAGAAACATGACAATGAAATTTCCAAGTGTAGCAACTAATCGAAAGCTTATCGCTAGTACAGAGATTAATAAAAAAATAGCTAATATGACAAGTGTTTTAAAAGGTTATTGGGCAGCAGATAGATGGGATATAAGAATTTGTCCGCATCCTAGTGCAATTGAGTTAAGTAAGAATCCGTCACTAAGAAATCGTTGGGTAAATTTCGATAAGGTGGAAAATGTCTGGTTGAAAACAGAATTAAAATATTTTTATTACCTTCACTTGAATAATGGAGCTTGGAATGCAAAATCCGTTTGGATTAGAAAGGGAACAGTGATAAGCCGGATGATGGGATTTTTAAATTTAAAATATCCTAATATTACATCGATAACCGAAGTGCCTATAAAAAAAGCTTTGACAGAATACCGGACCTACTTAACAGAACAAAAAGTAAAAACTACGACTACTAATTACAAACTTGATGTAAATCAGCAGAAAGTTACTGTACATGCGAATTCCTATTACGTTACTCATCTTAAGCAGTTTATGGAATTCTATGAGGACTTCTATTTTGATGGGGAAGAATGGGAAAAAGATGTTTGGAATCGAAGAAAATTATCATTACCGGAAGATAAGGTAAACCCAACATCCTACGAATATACGATCAACTTTAAGGGTTTTAAGAATAATTATTTTAAAGAAATAGTTAAGCGATATTGTAAACTAATGTTAAACACAGCTAGCTTTTCTCACGTAGTAGATATAGCTTCAAAATTAAAAGAATTTTTAATTTCATGAACAAAAATTGTGAAGGTATACAAAGGATTCATCAATTAACTAGAAATGAAATTGAGCAATATTTTAATTATATTAATTTAAAAGGTTTAAAACCCAGTACTGTAACTGGACGAATATCTACTTTAGACGTTTTTTTTACTACAATTCAAAGATATGACTGGAAGGATACACCTTCTAAGATCCTTATCTTTCAAGAAGATTACCCTAAAGTGCCGAAGGCACTACCACGTTATATTGATGAACATATACTTGAACAATTAAATGGGAAATTAGATAAATTGGAACCTTATATTGCTACAATGGTTATGGTACTTCAAGAATGCGGGATGCGTATCAGTGAACTTTGTACATTGAAAAAAGGGAGCGTCATAACCGATAAAGAAGGGGATTGCTTTTTAAAGTATTATCAGTGGAAAATGAAGAAAGAGCATATCATTCCTATTTCTAAAGAAATTGCTGCATTGATATTAGTTCAAGAGCAAAGGGTGGCTGATGAACTCGATGATGGATGTGTATATGTGTTTCCCCGAAAAGATTGCTCACCATTGAAACAAGATACCTTTAGGGTTAAATTAAATGAACTAGCTTATGAAGAAAAGATAACGGACAGCAACGGAGAAATTTTTCGTTTTCATGCTCATGCCTTTCGGCATACAGTTGGCACTAGAATGATAAATAACGGAGTGCCACAACATATTGTCCAGAAGTTCTTGGGTCACGAATCACCGGAAATGACGGCAAGATATGCACATATTTTTGATGAAACCCTAAAGAAGGAATTTACGAAATTTAAGGAAACCTTAGTAACGAATAACGGTAGCATTCTGGATTTAAGTGAGGAAAATACTGAAGCTGACAATACAGATCTTCAATGGTTTAAAAAGAATATCAATGCACAGGCACTTCCTAATGGCTATTGTCGGTTACCAGTAATTGCAGGACCATGTCCTCACGCAAATGCATGTTTAGATTGTACGAATTTCTGTACAAGTAAACAATTTCTTACTGAACATGAAGAGCACTTAGAGCGAACTAAAGAAATACTAAATAGGGCTAAACAAAACCAATGGCAGCGTCAGGTTGAAACCAATGAACGTGTTAAAAATAGATTAGAACAGATTATTCATTCGTTAAAGGAGACGAATTAAAATGATTAGAAAAGGTAACACAACTGCCATAGTTCAGCTAGCTAAAGACAAGTCGGAGAAAACAAGAATTAGGGTTGAAAAGACAATTTCAGAGATGGCATTGAAAGAAGAGAAGATTAATTTTAATTCCGTTGCACAAAAAGCAAATGTTTCAAAGTCATGGCTTTACAAACAAAAAGATATTAGAACTAGAGTGGAGACATTAAGAGGGATGCAGATAAGTGAGTTAACCCCCCGTAAACCTAGTAAAAGCCCTCGTTCAGAGGACGTATTAATAAAAACCTTAAAAAGCCGTATAAAGGCGTTAGAAGAAGAGAATGAACGGTTAAAGGATCAAGTTCAAAAATTACATGGCAAGCTGTTTTAGCAGATTTGTGTTTCTTGGAATTTATTGGGCACTTTGAATTGGCTACCTAAAATGAAATCGCTAAAACCTTCAATAACTTCAATAGCCCATTTCCCTAAATGTGTTAAGGGGAAATGGGCTTTCTTCTAGTATTGTTGGCATGATCGCAGAAGTGTTTTATGCTCTTAAATAATACTTTTTAATATATTGCAAATACTCATTAGCACTTTTCTGTATCTCTTCGCCCTTCATATCCGAATTAGCACCGTAAAGTACAAACTCTGGTACATATTCAGCATGAATCTATGCACATAAAGATTTGAATGGTGTTAACATCTGGGTTAATGTATGCTTGTTTTTACCCATACTTGTAAATTCACCTTTTTTACGCCAGCTGATATAGCTAATCCTAATTTTCGATTATAAAATATTCTTTTACCCTTTGATCCGTAAGCCCATCCATATATAATCACTTCATCGATCCATTTTTTTAATAATGAAGGAGAACTATACCAATATAATGGAAATTGAAAAATAATATTATCATGATTTTCAACTAATTCCTGCTCTCTTTTTACATTCATAATAAAATCAGGATACTCTCTATAAAGATCATGAATGGTAATTTCGTTTGAATAAGACGCTGCTTTTTCTACCCAAACTTTATTGATTCGAGAATTTGGCATATCTGGGTGAGAAACGATCACCAATGTTTTCATTGTTTCATCCTTAACATACTCAACTTTCGCACCAATAAAACAGTGTACGAAAGTTGAGTTACTTAAAAGTATTCTATTCTAAGAAATTCAAATTTGCGTGATTCCTAAGCTATTTATTTACAGCTTAAACTATAGAAGATGAACTAAACAATAACTAATCTTTACATAACTAAGTTATTACCCACGCTTTTTTAAACCTAATCCAGCTATTAAGGCAATGAGTATTGCCCCTGTAGCTGCAAGGAACGCATCTGAGTAGGACATAGCGTCCAATATATATAATGGATTTATCGGCTCAGTAGCATCACGTCGAGCGGATAATAATGCTCCAATCATACCTGCTCCAGTTCCTGCTCCAAGGTACAAAGCACCTTGGAAAATCCCCATTCCGACACCAACCTTGTCTGCATCGAGTGCACTTACTGCGGCGTTATTTGCGGGAGAATTCGTGAATGCAAAAGCAATCCCTACTCCGAGGACCCCCACGGAAACTAACAGAGGTGAAGCACCAGATGCATAGGTGGACAAGAATAAGGTAGACAGCCCCATCAGAGTCATCCCAGTAATTATCAGACGTTTATCCCCAAATCGATCAGAAAGACGGCCAACGAAGGGAGATAAGATTGCAACAGCCACACCACCTGGCAACAATATCATTCCAGCCTGTCCAGAAGAGAGTCCATTCACCTCAACGACTAGTAATGGGACGAACATAAGAACAGCGAAATAAGCAAACATCGAAAAAATGCAATTATGACCGTATTGACATAATCCTTGTTATTGAACAGGACAGGTGGTACAAATGGATTTTCTGCGGTAACAATTCTCCAAATAAATCCCACCAAAGCTACAACAGAACCAATTAGGCTAGTTAACGATGAGAACGAAGAAAAACCAGAAGTTTCTCCTTGAGTGATGCCAAAAAGGAGTAATCCTACTGTGAGGCCGAGGAATAAACCACCAATGAAATCAAAGTTCTTATTGCTTCCTACGGATTCTGCCGGTTTAATTGTCGGTAACGCGTAGTAGGCACCAATAACAATCATAATGGCTAACAAAAATGTGAACCAAAACAAGGCATTCCACCTAAATATTGACCAACTACTCCACCAAATATTGGACCAGCAGCAGTTCCAACACCAATACTTCCTGCGATAATTCCCAAAGCTCCCCCACGTTTTCCTTGTGGGAAAACCTTCGAAATTGCAATGACTGATAGAACTGGAATTGCGGACATCCCAGCACCCTGAACCATTCTTCCCAAAACCAACAATGGGAGGTTCGGGGCAATTGCACATAAAAGACTACCACTTGCCAGAATCATAATGGCAAAGATATATAGCTTTCGTAACTCAAAAAGTCTGAGATTCGACCATAAATCGGAACTCCAATCGCAAGAACAAGTGCAATACCACTAACTATCCAACTCACTTGAGATTTCGAAGCTTCTAAATCTTTGCTTATTAGTGGAAGTACGGGATTGACTGAATCAGCCGTAATTGCACCTACAAGTACAGATAGGAGAGTACCATCATTAAAAGCCTAGTAGAACCCCTTTTTTCAGATTGAATCATTTCTTTAGATTTACTATCCTTTTTCATTTTATTTCCTCCTAAAATATATTGTGATTTTAGGAGGCTAAATCCACTGCTTTCACCATAAACCTCACCTCATATCTATTTATATTGTAAAACCAAATCAACGAACTCACCATATTTCTACAGCATGATTAAAGATTCGGTTCTCCAAACTAACTGAACTGATCAAACAAAAAAAAGGCACCAGTTTAACAACCGGTGCCTAATCATTCGTATGCATTTTTACAAATGCAATAGATTCATAAATTTTTGCCCATTATATAAAAGGAGGCAAAAAGTTTTCCGGTAGTGTTTCCATTTTTTGTTTTTGTGAAAAAGGACATACTGATCCCGTTGTACCTAAATCCCCTGAAACTTTTACATGCTTTCTAAACTCGACATTAATGAAATCAATTCCCATTACTTTTTGCCTCCTTTCTCATATTGTGATAATAACACAATAATAATTGATGAAAAAGAAATAATCAACCCTACTTTTTTGAAAACCAATTTAAAGCTTTACTACTTTTACTTACATAATAAAGGCAGGTGCAGTATAAACTTTTTTAAATAGGTCTTCTTTAACGAGCAGGTAGCGTCAGTTAAAGTAGATAATTTAAGATCGAAATCATATTATAGATATTCCGAAATTGGGCGTGATTGTTGCAGGTCAAAAGCTTAATTCCTCGATAAAATAAAAAGGAATTAGTTTTTTTATTTGTGGTACATTCTTCTGACCGTAATCAATTGTCATCTAATAATGACATTGTATTTTTTCATTTGATTTAACACGTTAAATATATGTTCTTAAAGTAAAAACATTGATGTTAATGGATTTTTAGTAATTTACTCTTGATAAGATGTATAATATAGGCTGGTTTTGTAAAGCATGATATAAATCGTAGAAACCACCTAATTGATCAGTGTTAACACCATAAAATAAGGCTGCACCTAAAACAAGTAATAAGCAATTAATAATAAATGCGATCGAAAGTTGAATATTAGAATCCATTGTAGCATATTTGATTGCATGTGCTTTTGATTTTAGACTATTTCTATCATACATTCTTGACTGCACAATAGAAGAGTGTAGGTATAAGTTGTGTGGCATAATTGTAGCACCAATAATCCCAAGTGCAATAAACAACGCGCTATTATTCGTTATGATTTCTTTGCTTGGTACAAAACCACTTAAAACCTCATTGACATGTGGTGAAGCGATAAACACTTCAAATATAAAGATCACAAGTACAGTGAAAATTAACGTACCTACGATTGCTTCTATCTTTCGGAAACCAAATCGCATAATAAAGAGTAATAAAAATACATCTAATACGGTGATAAGCGCACCAACAAGTAATGGAATGCCAAACAATAAATCTAATGCTATCGCACTTCCGATTACTTCTGCGATATCGGTTGCAATAATTGCTAATTCAGCAATAATCCAAAACACAAAAGATAATGGTTTATTTAAGTAATATTTTGTAGCTTGTGCTAAATCCATACCTGTAGCTATTCCTAATCTTACCGTCATACTTTGTAGTAACATTGCTGATAAGCTAGAGAGTAAAATGACGAATAGCAAAATGTATCCAAATTGTGCACCACCTTGCATTGAAGTAATCCAGTTACCTGGATCCATGTAACCAACTGCTACTAATAATCCTGGACCTAAATAAGATAATAACTTTTGACTAAATTTACCATTGGTATTAATAGAAACCGTATTGTTGATTTCTTCTAAACTTTTATTATGCATTTTTATATTATTAGTCAATAGTGATACCTCCTATACTTCTAACTAACTTTTTATAGATTACTCCAAAAAAATTATTAGGTCAACCTAACAAAGAAAAATTGTTAGGTTAAAATTTTACTGCTTTTAATTTTTTATTAGTAAATTAATATTTTGAAATATAGAAAATAATACTTTGTAATTTTGTAATATTGTTAAATTTGCTATGATAGTGATAATGAAAGAATAGGAGGAAAAAATGATGAATCGGAAAGCAGAAAAAATCCTTGCTTGGATTGCAAACGGTCTTAGTTTATTATTTTTAATACTCATGATTTTGGGGTTAATTTTATTGAATTTTCCCGAATCCAAGGAAGCATTAAATCAAATATATGAACAGCAAGGTATGTCTATATCAGCAGATGCACTTAAAGCGTCGATATTAATGCAAGGTGGATTTTTATTATTCGCGACGATTCTAGGATTCTGTGGTGTTTTTACAATTAAAGGAAACAGAATTTTAGCTGGGTGTCTTTTAATTGCAGCGGCTTTAATTAGTATTTTTACTGGTAATTTTATCGCATTAATACTTTGGATAATTGCTGGTATTATGCTGTTAGTAAAAAAAGACAAAATTCAATCACAATATCAAATGAAGTCAAATGACAATAGTGAAAATGACAATAGTGAAAATGGCAAGAATAATGATCCACGACAAAAAAGTGACATGAATCCAGAGCAAGAATTAAAAAAGAAAAAAGATGAGGATCCATATATTTATTAAATTATGTGAACGATTCGTACCATTAAAAGATTTATAAAAAATTGAAAATATACGCTAACTGCTAACAAAGTATTGTCTATGTTAGCAGTTTAGTTATGAGTATAATTTTTGGATTTAATAAGAATACAGACATAGAAATTAAATAAATATATTTTTTGCTTCGTCCGTTAATTTAAAGTTAGTTAACGAAATACGTTAAAGTACATTTATTAACATAAAAAAAGAGTCTAGGTCGACTCAACGATTTCCTAAACTCTTTCATATTATTCTTTTTTAATTCTAATCAGCATAACTGGAGTGGGACGACGAATTTTTTTAATAAAAATAAATTTCTGTCCCACTCTTTTTATAATGTCTAAGCTATTTATACCTTGGTTGCTTTATAGAATCGGAGTTAAACATTATTTATAAAATTTTAATAACTGTGCGAAAGTCTCTTCTAAAAAGTTTAAGAAAGCTTTATCTGTTTTTAATTCATTCGCATTTGGGGCAAGTGTGCGTGCAACAAATAATTCACCTTTTTTCACTTTTTTAACACGATCAATTGCACTCTGTATATCATCGTCTGACATGTTTGCGATGTAAGTTTTTTCTTGAGACATGTGGTCCAAGCTTAAACTATAATCGGATGGTAAGTTTTTAAGGGTTTGAAATTGTTCTTCAAAAACCTTCACACGCTGCGCTTTATCTTTTGCTTCGTGCATAACACCATACATGACAAATAATTGGTTTTCAAAAAGACCTATTTGAAAATGAGGTAACATTTTATAACCGCGATTGTTAGTTGCAAATGCAACCCATGTATCCTTAGGCGGATTTACACTTCGTCTTGCATGTTTAGCAACGTGAGGATAAAATACTTCTCCTGTTGTTGCCTCTAAATATTGGGAAAAATATTCTCCTAATTCATGTAATTGTGGTCGAACATGTTTATTCAAAGCTTCCATTCTGTTATCTAAACCATCAACAGTAAATGCTTTAAAATCGTTTGCTTTAAATGTATATTTAGCCATTTTAACCTCCTAGTATGTAATTATTATTTTTATTTTAGCACAATATTATTCTATAAACATTGCCATTGCATTTTTCTTTGAACGATATTACATTGCACAGAAACGTGTATAAACCTATGAATCAGGGTAAAAACATAGTATTATTAACTAATATGATATTACATACAATTGACTATTTTAAATATATAGAACTTTATCTTATTAAATATTAATGAAAAGTGAGTCGTGAAAAAGGAGAGGGATACAATGACTGTTTATGAGTTTGCAAAAGGCCTTATTTTAGAAGCGGGCATCAATGTAAAAAAAATCATGAAACAAGGTATAGAAATAGAAACTAAGTCAAATCCCAATGATTTAGTGACGAATGTTGATAAAGCGACTGAAAAGTATATTTTTGACAATATTAAGCAGACTTATCCAGAACATTTAGTAATTGGTGAAGAGGGACATGGACATGACCTTAAAGATGAATCAGGTATTGTATGGGTTGTTGACCCAATCGATGGGACGTTGAATTTTGTACATCAAAAAGAAAATTTTGCAATTTCTATAGGCATATTTAATGATGGCAAACCATATGCAGGATTTGTATACGATGTCATAAATGATAAACTTTACCATGCAAAAGTTGGAGATGGTGCATTTGAAAATGGGAATTCGTTATCTACTATTCAATCGAGTCCTTTAAAAACAAGTATAATTGGTATTAATCCAAATTGGCTTACAAAGCCAAAGTTAGGTGAAGTGTTCAAACCAATTGTGGATGAAGCTAGAAGTGCGAGGGCTTATGGCTCGGCTGCCTTAGAAATTATTCATGTAGCTACGGGTAAATTAGGAGGCTACATTACACCTAGATTACAACCTTGGGATTTTGCTGGTGGTTTAATCATTTTGCAAGAAGTAGGTGGCATAGGCACAGATTTAATGGGAAATGCCTTGTCCATATATGAACCGAGTTCCATAGTAATGGCAAATCCTCAATTACATGCAGAACTATTAGAATTTCATTTTCAAAAAAATAATGAAATGATAGAAGCATTACAAAAACGATTAAAACATTAAAGTGATTGTTTTGAATCATATAACTAATCAAATTTTAACTTTTAAAGTAAGTGATGTGATACAGAAAGTCAATGATGGTTTAATTAGTAGCGTGTTAAATACAAACCTTTAAAGCATTTTTAAATAAAATTAACATATAAAAAAGGACAGAAAATACATTTTTTAATGATTTTCTGTCCTCATTTATTTTATAATTATAACCAATTATTCTCACGATATTTCTTTTTTAAAGTGAAACCGCACCCAAATGTTGCAATGAATAGTATAAATGTTAAAATCATCATTGGAACATTTGTAGCAGCGATACTAAAGCTAAACAAAAGCAAAAATATAACAGCTATGATAGCGAGTACCCAGAATATTGATTTAGATTTTTTTTGTTGCATCCCAACCACACCTTTATAGTTTTCTTTAACCAATTATATGATATAATAAAAAAGTTGCAAAGAAAAGTGGGAATTTACTCGAGAAAGGAAATTATATAAAATGACTAAAATAAGAGAAGATGTTCGTAATATCGCAATCATCGCTCACGTTGACCATGGTAAAACAACATTAGTAGATGAATTATTAAAACAATCAGGAATTTTCCGTGAAAATGAGCATGTTGATGAGAGAGCAATGGATTCTAACGACATAGAAAGAGAACGAGGCATAACAATTCTTGCTAAAAATACGGCAATTAATTATAAAGATAACAGAATCAACATTTTAGATACACCTGGACACGCCGATTTCGGTGGCGAAGTTGAACGTATTATGAAAATGGTTGATGGTGTAATCTTAGTTGTAGACGCTTATGAAGGTACAATGCCACAAACACGTTTCGTATTAAAAAAAGCACTTGAACAAAATTTAAAACCTGTAGTAGTAGTAAATAAAATTGATAAACCTGAAGCTAGACCTGAAGGTGTAGTAGACGAAGTTTTAGATTTATTTATTGAATTAGAAGCTAATGATGAACAATTGGATTTCCCTGTTGTTTATGCATCAGCTGTTAATGGTACTGCAAGTTTAGATTCTGAAAAACAAGATGAAAACATGCAATCACTTTACGAAACAATTATTGATTATGTGCCAGCGCCAATTGATAATAGAGAAGAACCGTTACAATTCCAAATAGCATTGTTGGATTATAACGATTATGTTGGACGTATTGGTGTAGGACGTGTATTTAGAGGAACGATGCGTGTTGGTGATAGTGTATCTTTATTAAAATTAGATGGCTCTGTAAAGAATTTCAGAGTAACTAAAATTTTCGGTTATTTCGGATTAAAACGTGAAGAAATTGAAGAAGCTTATGCAGGCGATTTAATTGCTGTTTCAGGTATGGAAGACATTAACGTAGGTGAAACTGTAACACCTAATGATCATCAAGAGCCTTTACCGGTTCTTAGAATAGATGAACCTACATTGGAAATGACATTTAGAGTTAATAACTCACCGTTTGCTGGACGTGAAGGTGACTTCGTAACGTCTCGTCAAATTCAAGAGCGTTTAGATGAACAATTAGAAACAGATGTATCATTAAAAGTAACTCAAACAGAATCTCCAGATAAATGGATAGTTGCAGGACGTGGTGAACTACATTTATCTATTTTAATTGAAAATATGAGACGTGAAGGTTATGAATTACAAGTTTCAAAACCACAAGTTATCTTAAGAGAAATTGATGGCGTTAAATGTGAACCATTCGAACGTGTACAATGTGAAGTACCACAAGAATATACAGGTGCTGTCATAGAATCATTAGGTCAACGTAAAGGTGAAATGCTAGATATGGTGACTACTGATAATGGTTTAACTCGTCTGATATTTATGGTTCCAGCACGTGGTTTAATCGGTTATACTACTGAGTTTATGTCACAGACACGTGGCTACGGTATTATTAACCATACTTTTGAAGAATTCAAACCTCGTGTTAAAGGACGTATAGGCGGTAGAAGAAATGGTGCGCTTGTGTCTATGGACAAAGGTCAAGCAAGTTCATATGCGATTATGGGATTAGAAGATCGTGGTACGAACTTTATGGAACCAGGTACTGAAGTATATGAAGGTATGATTGTCGGTGAACACAATCGTGAAAATGACTTAACAGTAAATATTACGAAAGAAAAACACCAAACTAACGTACGTTCAGCTACAAAAGATCAAACAGTTACAATGAAACGCCCAAGAAAATTAACTTTAGAAGAAGCATTACAATTTATCAATGATGATGAATTAGTAGAGGTAACGCCTGAAACGATTCGCATTAGAAAAACAATTTTAGAAAAAGCAGCGCGTGAAAAAGAAGCAAAACGAATCAAACAATTAATGCAAGAAGAAGAGTAATTAGTAAATCATCATAGTATTGGAGCAATAAATACTTTTGATTAACATGGCAATGTCAATTTCTATTGGAATAATATAGAGATTGATGTTGCTTTTTTTTTTATGATATTCACTTGTTAAGTAGTAAAAATGATCTGTATTTGGTAATATAATTAGTTCGATTTTTAATTAATTAGGCGTTTTAGTAAAGCAGAGGTGTTATATTAACTTATAACTTTTATACACATGACATCAAATTAAATCATTTAATTGTATTTATTCATGATAGATAAATATTTTGATTTTGTAGCGAATATCTTTGATAAGTAATCGTGAAATCTAGAATAGTAGTTACTGATAAAACTTCAAAGTATATCATGAGTTGCTTGAGTATACAGGATCAGTGTTGTTTCACATCAAGAAAGTTAATTGATAAGCAATGGTGATATAAAACAAACCCTATAAAAGTTTCAAATTGATAGAAACTTTCACAGGGCGTATTTTAAGATTAAGGTTCCAGTTGACTTATAAAATATTAACAGTCGATGACGATGGTCAAAGCTATTAATGATTGCTAATATGATGAAGCTATATTTTGCTTTTTGGTTTAAAAGATGTGTAAGTCTGTACAAATAGATTATCGATGGTCGAAGGTTGTTGCTTGATTACGTTGTTTTGGTGTATCCAGACGACTTTTACATTCGTCGCACATAAAAGTGTGCATTGGATCATTTCTTAATCTTTTAGCTTCTAATGTATTTTGATCAATGAATACTTCGGTATCACAGATAATACATTGCACTTTTATCATTTAAATCACCTCGATGTGAGTAACATACTTGAACTCATATGAATAACCTTGTTCTGGAATATAGACAAAACTATCTACGAAGTTATCTTCATAAAGTCTTTTACCATCACGAGCGAATTGGAAGAAAAGATATGGTAGTAAATCTATTGGCACTTCTATTGAGTCATTATCATTAAATAAACGTATTGCTTTCGCATGATCATAAGGCTCAGCATTTTTGAAAAATGGTGACATATTAATTACAAATGAATTTTCTAAAACTGCTCTTTTTCTATATTTAATTTCTGAATTAAGTGTTGGAGGATTTGTTTGTCCTTCTAAAATTGCACGATTCCATTCCCGATTGTCATCGAAATTGATTGGTTTAGTGCCGTCAAAAACACCACTCTCTAAATCTTCTAATTTAACTTTTCTATCATCAAATATCCAAGTTGTACTATCTAAAGTAATTGGAAATTTAACTTCACCCTTAATTTGAATCATAATCCCACTCCTAATGTATTATAAAAATTTTAAATAAAACGAATCGACAAAAAGTTCAGCCGTTACAATAATTGACATTTTTGTGAATTTAGACGTAATTAAATAGTTTATATCATATGAGATGCTTCATATAAATAAAAATGTCTAATTGCTTGAACGCTCATAGCACAATGATTTGTGTAGTTCGTTTCATTAATTATATATGTAACTAAACTAAATATATCACTATTTCTAATATTATCATAAATAACTAGCCTTAGTATATTACTGAATTCGCTTGCTTTTTCTGTATCAGTAAGATAAACTTTTACATATAAAGTTACAATTGATAGGGGGAGTATGTCATGGTAAAGGGCCAAAAATTAAACAGTGCGGCATATGACCAATTAAATAAAGATGCAGACAGGATTCTTCAATTGATAAAAGTTCAAATGGATAATCTTACATTACCTCAATGCCCATTGTATGAAGAAGTTCTTGATACGCAAATGTTTGGTTTACAAAAAGAAGTTGATTTTGCTGTTGAACTAGGCTTGGTAGACAGAGAAGCGGGCAAAGATTTAATGCTTCGTTTAGAAAAAGAATTGTCTAAATTGCATGAGGCATTTACAAACGTTTAATTGGATTCAGTAATTTTAAAAGTATAAATTTATTTTTACTAAATAAAATGATATAAAGTGAAATTAAGTAGTTAAAAAACTACATAAGATATTTGAAGTGGCTAAGATGTCAATATTATATTGATTGTATCGTAGCCACTTTTTTTGTTTGATAACAAAGGATGTATTAGTATATTAATGATTGAACAACAAATTATATTTGTTCGAAAAATGAATACAATTTTTGATATACTGTTAAAGGTACAATTAATTTAAAAAACAATTTCGGTTTTTAGAATAACGTAACGTTTCTGAAACTTTTATTAAAAATGATTAATATGTAAAGAATATATAAAATAGAATTGGATGATATGTCGAATGAATAACATAAAGAGTTTTTTTCAATATATTAGCAAGAATGCTAAATATATTGATTATCCGTTAGTAATTACATATTTGTTGTTATGTCTCATTGGCTTAGTCATGGTATATAGTGCAAGTATGGTTGCAGCCACTAAAGGTTCTTTAACAGGCGGTGTACCTGTGACAGGAACATATTTTTACACTAGGCAATTAATGTACGTAATTATGAGTATCATTCTTGTTTTTATTATGGCTTTTGTGATGAATGTGAAGTTTTTGGAAACAATTAAGTTTCAAAAATGGATGATGCTTGGGATTATCTTATTATTAATGGCAACGCTTTTAGTAGGAAGTAATATTAATGGTTCGAAAAGTTGGATTAATTTAGGCTTTATGAATTTACAAGCTTCAGAACTGTTGAAAATTGCTTTGATATTATATATTCCATATATGATTGAAAAGAAAAGGCCAAAAGTTTTTAAAAATCCTAAATTAATGACTTCACCAATCATTTTATCTGCTATTTGTATTGGCCTTGTGTTTTTACAGCGCGATGTAGGGCAAACATTATTAATTTTAATAATTTTTTTCTCAATCTTATTTTATGCAGGTATTGGCGTTCAAAAATCGCTAAAATATGGTTTAATTGTTCTTACAGGTGTTGTACTTATTGGTGGCTTATTTTTACTCATAGGGCTCGTGCCAGATTATTTAACGGCTAGATTCAGTACCCTTACAGATCCATTTAGTAATGAAGGTGGCACAGGTTACCACATTTCTAATTCATTAATTGCAATTGGTAATGGAGGATTGTTAGGCCGTGGTTTAGGAAATAGTATTATGAAATTAGGTTATTTGCCGGAACCACATACTGACTTTATTTTCTCTATTATTTGTGAGGAACTTGGACTTGTTGGAGGGCTAATTGTCATTTGCCTATTATTCTTTATTGTATATCGTGCATTTGAACTTGCGAGTAAAACAAGCTCATACTTTTATAAATTAGTTTGTGTAGGTGTTGCGAGTTATATAGGTAGTCAAACATTTGTCAATTTAGGTGGTATTTCAGGCACGATACCTTTAACTGGTGTCCCGTTACCATTTATTAGCTTTGGTGGGTCATCAATGATTAGCTTAAGTATTGCAATGGGACTATTGTTAATTACAGCTAAACAAATTAAAGTAGATGAAGCGAAAAGAAGACAGCAACGTAAACATACTAAAAATTTTAGCGTGCCAAAAAATAATTAATACGTGCAAAATAAGCAAACGATTCAACATGCAAATGTTGGAAACGTTTGCTTATTTTTTTATCTGTACAAGCTACTTTTGAAAAAGTTAATAAGTGTAACTCTTTTGATAAGTTTAAGTTATCAATAATGATAACTTTATATTATGTTGTTTTTGTGATATAATCTCTCTTAAATACGATAGGTATCCATTTTTTCAGTGTTAATTACAATAAAATAGTTAGTCTTATCTTTAAAATAAAAGTAATGGTTTTATTGTAATTTTAAATAATGTGAAAACTATTTTACTGTATACATAGTTCGTATTTTGCTATAATCAATTTTATATTCAACTTTTTAGAAAATTCAAAATTTAAGGGGGACCATGATTTGAAACAAATTAATAAACTTATGGTAGCCAATCGTGGAGAGATAGCAATAAGGATTTTTAGGGCTGCAACAGAATTGAATATTAAAACAGTTGCGATTTATTCAAACGAAGATAAAGGGTCTTTACATAGATATAAAGCTGATGAGTCATATTTAGTTGGGAAAGATTTAGGACCAGCAGAATCATATTTGGATATAGAGCGCATTTTAGATGTTGCGAAACGTGCAGGAGTGGACGCAATTCATCCTGGTTATGGATTTTTAAGTGAAAATGAAACTTTTGCTAAACGCTGTCAAGAAGAGGGGATAAAGTTTATCGGCCCACGTGTCGAACATCTAGACATGTTTGGGGATAAAGTTAAGGCAAGAACGACAGCTATAAATGCTGATTTAAGAGTTATTCCAGGTACAGATGGACCAATTGATAATCAATCCGATGCAATTGCTTTTGCAAATGAAGCCGGCTACCCATTGATGATTAAAGCTACAAGCGGTGGCGGCGGTAAGGGTATGCGTATTGTGCGTTCAGAAGATGAATTGGAAGAAGCATTTCACAGAGCAAAATCTGAAGCAGAGAAATCTTTTGGTAATAGTGAGGTTTATATTGAAAAATATATAGATAATCCAAAACACATTGAAGTACAAGTCATTGGTGATGAACATGGTAACATCGTTCATTTATATGAACGTGATTGTTCTGTCCAAAGACGTCATCAGAAAGTTGTTGAAGTTGCGCCATCTGTTGCACTTACTGATGAATTAAGAGAGCGTATATGTGATGCTGCGATTCAATTAATGGAAAATATTGAATATGTAAATGCTGGTACAGTTGAATTTTTAGTATCTGGAGACGATTTCTATTTCATAGAAGTTAACCCTCGTGTACAAGTTGAGCATACAATTTCTGAGATGGTAACAGGTGTAGATATTGTTAAAACTCAAATTCTTGTAGCAGATGGTGAAAAACTATTTGATGATGAAATAGGCATGCCACAACAAAAAGATATTCAAACATTAGGCTATGCGATTCAATGTCGTATTACAACGGAAGATCCAACAAATGACTTTATGCCAGATACTGGTAGAATTATTGCTTATCGCTCAAGTGGTGGCTTTGGTGTAAGACTTGACGCTGGTGATGGTTTCCAAGGTGCCGAGATTTCACCATATTATGATTCATTACTTGTAAAATTATCTACACATGGTATGACGTTTAAACAAGCAAATGAAAAAATGGACCGTTCATTACAAGAAATGCGCATTCGTGGCGTGAAAACTAATGTGCCATTTTTAATTAATGTAATGAGAAATACTCAATTCAAGACCGGAGATTACACGACTAAGTTTATCGAAAGTACACCTGAGTTATTTGATATTGAACCTACATTAGATAGAGGAACAAAGACATTAGAATATATAGGTAATGTATCTATCAATGGTTTTCCTAACGTAGAAAAAAGGCCGAAACCGATTTATGAAACGTCGCCAATTCCTCAGGTTCCAAAAAAGGTTGTCGAAAAATTTGAAGGTACAAAGCAGTTATTAGATCATAAAGGGCCACAAGCAGTTGCGGAATGGTTAAAACAACAAGAAGATGTATTAATTACAGATACAACGTTCAGAGACGCACATCAGTCATTGTTGGCCACACGCGTACGAACTAAAGATATGATGAATATTGCTTCTAAAACAGCAGAAGTAATGAAAGATAGTTTTTCATTAGAAATGTGGGGCGGCGCAACATTTGATGTTGCTTACAACTTCTTAAAAGAAAATCCGTGGGAAAGACTTGAAAGATTAAGAAAAGCTATTCCAAACGTTTTATTCCAAATGCTTTTACGTGCATCTAACGCTGTTGGCTATAAAAACTATCCAGATAATGTCATTAAAAAATTTGTGAAAGAAAGTGCTGATGCAGGTATAGATGTCTTCCGCATATTTGATTCATTAAATTGGATAGATCAAATGAAAGTGGCAAATGAAGCCGTTCAAGAAGCAGGTAAGATTTCAGAGGGCGCTATTTGCTATACAGGTGATTTCTTAAATAGTAATCGTTCTGATATTTATACATTAGATTACTATATAAATATGGCGAAAACACTTGAATCAGAAGGATTCCACATTTTAGCAATTAAAGATATGGCCGGTTTATTAAAACCAAAAGCTGCGTATGAATTAATCGGTGAATTAAAAGCAGCGGTCAATTTACCAATTCATTTACACACACATGATACAAGCGGAAATGGGCTATTAACTTATAAAGAAGCTATAGATGCAGGTGTAGATGTCATTGACACAGCAGTAGCATCTATGAGTGGTTTAACCAGTCAACCTAGTGGTAATTCGTTGTATTATGCACTGAATGGTTTCGGTAGAAGCATGCGTGCAGATATTGATGGTATGGAAGAATTATCACATTATTGGGGTACTGTACGTCAATACTATAGCGATTTCGAAAGTGATATTAAGTCACCTAACACAGAAATTTATCAACATGAAATGCCAGGTGGACAATATTCGAATTTACGTCAACAAGCGAAAAGTTTAGGCTTAGGCAATAGATTTAATGAAGTGAAAGATATGTATAAACGTGTTAATTTCTTATTCGGTGATATTGTTAAAGTAACACCTTCATCAAAAGTTGTTGGTGATATGGCTTTATACATGGTTCAAAATGATTTAGATGAACAAACGATAATAAAAGATGGATATAAATTAGATTTCCCTGAATCTGTCGTATCATTCTTTAAAGGAGAAATTGGTCAGCCGGTAAATGGATTCAATAAAGACCTTCAAAAAGTGATATTGAAAGGTCAAACACCATTAACTGAACGACCAGGAGAATACTTAGAGCCAGTCGATTTTGAAACAGTGAGACAAGAATTAGAGGAAAAACAACAAAAAGAAGTCACTGAGCAAGATGTAATCAGTTATGTGTTATATCCTAAAGTCTATGAACAATTTATTTCGACACAAGAACAATATGGCAATGTATCACTTCTAGATACGCCAACATTTTTCTTTGGCATGAGAGCAAATGAAACTGTAGAAATTGAGATTGATACAGGTAAACGATTAATTATTACACTTAAAACGATTACAGAACCTGATGAAAAAGGCGTACGTACGATATTTTATGATATGAATGGTCAGGCTAGACGTATCTTTATACAAGATGAAAATGTGAAAGCCAATGCCAGCGTTAAACCCAAAGCGGATAAACTGAATCCAAATCATATTGGTGCACAAATGCCAGGATCAGTTACAGAAGTAAAAATTACAGAAGGTGAATCTGTGACGAGTGGGCAAGCATTATTGATTACTGAAGCTATGAAGATGGAAACAACTATTCAAGCACCATTTGATGGTGTCGTAAGAAAAGTGACAGTACAAAATGGTGATGCGATTGAAACAGGAGATTTATTAATAGAAATTGAAAAAGAGCAAGAAGATTAAACTAAAAAATGCTGGGATACGGTTAACGTATCCCAGCATTTTTGTAAGTTAATTAAAGTAGATTATCCGCCACTTCTTATCGTTCTTAGCATCAATACAATAAAGTAAGCAATTAAACCAAACAATATTGTTATGAATAGTGCGTGCAATAAAGCAATTAATAAATTCACTTCAGTAATAATAGATAAAGCACCTGTAATCACTTGTAAAATTATTAAAATAAATGCAGCGGTATAACCAAAACGAATTGTTCGATTTTCTTTGTAATTATTAATTGCGTGTATAAACGTAATTAAAATCCAAATAAAAGCGATTAAAGCCATACCTCTGTGAGTGAAGTTCACCCAATCTTGTACGTTATGAGGTATTAAATCATTAAATGGAAGCGGCCATTGACCATAAGCTAAACTTGCTTCTTTATGTCTAACTAAAGCTCCAGTATAAATCGTTAAATATACAATGACTGCCATAATCCATGTGTAGATTCTAAGTGGTTTACGAATAAATAATTCATCAGCTTCGTATTTACGGTCTACTTCAAAGATAATTAACGCTAAAACAAATACTGAAGAAAATGAAATTAATGAAATACCAAAATGTAACGCTAAAACATAATCGTTTTGTTGCCACATGACTGCTGCTGCACCAACAAGTGCTTGTAATAATAAGAAACCAATACTAATCATGCATAACGGTTTAACTTCTTTGATATAACCAATATGTTTCCAAGCAACTATCACTAGCCATAAAACAAGAATTAAAGATAGACCTGATACTGCACGATGACTTAATTCAATAATTGTTTGTATAGGCAAATTTTGAGGTAAAAAAGCACCATGACATAACGGCCAGTCAGAGCCACAACCATCAGCTGAACCAGTTTTAGTAACTAGGGCACCTCCTAGCTGTACAAATGCCATTATTATCGCTGCCAATACAGATAACCATTTCAGGTTTTTTTTGTTAAACAAGAATTAACCCCCCACAAATAAATAAAACAGAATATGAGTAATGGTTCAGCTCAAATGATAACAACCATTATACTGTAAACCAAAGACTCTTTACATTTACTTCTTTATTTTTAAATAAAACTTAATTATTATTATAACAAGAAATACACTTCTAATTGTGTCACAAAAATGACTATTTGTGAATGTCGATAAAGTGTCACAAATAACTTTGTATAAATGTAGTCAATGACCTTAAATTGATATATCATTGTATTATATGGAAAATTTAGGAGGGAAATTATGAACAAAGAACAAACTTTGTCGCATAATTCTAGTCGTGTAACGTTTAAAGAGTTACAACAAATTATTAAGATGGGACTAGTACAGGGCAATTTAATTCCAGCGTTTGCTGGTTCATGGCTTGCAATTGTGTTGGCAAATCATTCCTTCCTCTCGTCAATACCACAGATTTTAATGATGTTGGTAGGTTCGACATTAATTATGGGGGGCGCATGCGCTTTAAATAATTACTATGATCAAGATATTGACAGTATCATGCCAAGTAAACAGCAAAGACCTTCAGTTAATGGGAAAATTTCAAATAGAAATTTATTATTACTTAGTTTTGGAATGATGCTCGTAGGGGAAGCATTATTATTTGCTTTAAATATACCATCCGGTGTAATTGGATTGTTAGGTATCGTTGGCTATGTGTCATTTTATTCAATTTGGTCTAAACGTCATACAGTTTGGAATACAGTAATTGGGAGTTTTCCTGGTGCTGTACCACCGATAATAGGTTGGACAGCTATCGAGAGCAATATTAGTATAATTGCTGTAGCGCTATTCTTAGTAATATTTTGTTGGCAACCAGTACATTTTTATGCATTGGCAATAAAACGTAAAGATGAATATAGCTTGGCAAATATTCCGATGTTACCTTCTGTTAAAGGTTTCAAACGCACGAGAGTGAGTATGTTTATATGGCTAATATTGTTATTACCATTGCCATTATTATTGAGTGATCTTGGTACAACGTTTATGGTATTAGCTACGTTATTAAACTTAGGCTGGTTATATTTAGGTTTAACTAGTTTTAAAAAAGATTCAGATCAAACAAAATGGGCAACAAAAATGTTTATTTATTCTTTAAACTATTTAGTAGTTTTCTTCGTACTCGTTGTTGTTGTTTCATTAATTAAAATGTTCTAATAAATATTAATAAGGATGGAATTTATGAATTTACCAATCTTACCTACAATTAGCACAACATGTATAGTGATAAGCGCAATCCTTATTGCAATCGGATGGCGTAAAATATGGAAAAGAGAAATCGAAAGTCATAAAAAATTTATGTTACTTGCTGCTGTATTTGCGCTAACGTTTTTTATTATTTATGCTTCGAGAACGATATTTATTGGTAATACTGCTTTTGGCGGTCCAGAATCAATTAAGATTTATTATACAATATTCTTAATTTTTCATATCAATTTAGCTACCATTGGTGGGTTATTGGGACTTTTCCAAATTATCACTGCGTTCAAAGACAAGTTTAAACTTCACAGATTTGTAGGACCAATTGCATCAATTGTTTGGTTTTGTACTGCTATCACAGGCGTGATGGTTTATGTACTACTCTATGTATTATATCCAGGCGGAGAAACGACATCATTATTGAAAGCAACTTTCGGTTTTATAAATATACTTAGCTAAGGATGCGAGAGACTAATCTAGCTAAAATATTGATTATATCTAAAAATAACCTGCGACACTTTTGTGTCGCAGGTTATTTTTTATTTAAAGGTTACAGATACATTTGGATTTATTTTATATTAATAAAAATGTGAAAATATGAATTAAGTGTAGAAGCATCTTAACCTAAGATAAATATCTATTTAAGTGTTTTGCTGTAACAGAAGCAGTGTTTGTTAATAGACCATCCGGTTTCCCTTGATATAGTAATTTGCCACCTTTATTTCCAGCATATGGACCAATATCTATAATCCAATCCGCATGCGTCATCATTGTTAAATTATGTTCAATGATTATCACAGTGTTACCTTGCTCAATTAAATTATCAAAACTAGCTAA
Organism: Staphylococcus sp. 11-B-312; assembly: GCF_016743055.1. Lineage (NCBI taxonomy): Bacteria > Bacillati > Bacillota > Bacilli > Caryophanales > Staphylococcaceae > Staphylococcus > Staphylococcus sp. 11-B-312. The sequence goes on along the minus strand of NZ_CP068241.1, from coordinate 1,787,827 downwards.
AATAATTGGTATATCATCTTCATGTAAACCAGTGGTAGGCTCATCAAATACAAAGATATGGCCGCTTACAGTGTGTGTTAAATACTTGCTGAGTTTAACACGTTGTATTTCACCACCAGAAAGTGTATCAAGTGTTTGACCTAAACTCATATAATTTAAGCCAGTTGCCTTCAATGATTGTAAAGGTTCTGCAATAGACCTATTTGTATGGAAGAAATCTAACGCTTCATCCACCGTTAAGTTTAATATATCTGCTATTGAATAGCCTGCAATCGTTGCACTTAATACTTCAGGTTTATATCTTTTACCACCACATACATTACAAATTTGAGTGAAGTCTGGCATAAACGCAAGCTCAGTTTTTAACACGCCTTTGCCATGACACTCAGGACAAGCGCCTTCAGAGTTGTAACTGAATAATGATTTCTTTAAGCCTGTATGATTACTGAAATAGTTACGGACGTCTTCAAATATATCAAGATATGTTAATAAATGAGAACGACTTGAAGCGTGCACCGGTTTTTGATCAATAATAATAGCATCAGTATTATTTTTTAAGCCCCCGTGTATAAGTGTGCTCTTGCCAGATCCAGCTACACCGGTTACCACAGTCATTGCATGTTTAGGAATACGCGCTGAAATATCCTTTAAATTGTTTTGCGTCATATGGTTTAAGTTAATAAACGCATGAGTTGGTCTTACTTTTGATTTTAATTTGTGTTTTTTCTTTAGTGCTTGTCCAGTACTAGAATTTGATGATAACAGACTAGAATAACTACCAGTGAAAATAATTTCACCGCCATTTTTTCCGGCATAAGGTCCTAAATCTATGATGTGATCAGCGATTTTGATAACGTCAGGGTCATGCTCTACAACTAGAACTGTGTTACCTTTGTTTTTAAGCGATTGAATAATTTCATTTATTTTTTGAATATCCTCAGGATGTAGCCCGACACTCGGTTCATCAATGATATAAACTAGGTCACTTAAAGGACTATTTAGATGTCTGATAAGTTTAATACGTTGAGACTCTCCACCTGACAGGGTCTTCGTTTCACGATCCAAAGTAAGATAGTTAAGACCGATATAACTAAGAGATTCTAATTGCTTTAGCAAAGGGTTAATTATAAATTGTGCTTTACTAGATTCTAGTTTTTTTATGAAATGCATCGCATCATCAATAGATAAGTGTGTGAAATCAGCAATATCTAAGCCGTTAATTTTAGATTTTAATACATTTTGATTTAATCTCTTGCCATCACATGTCGGACATTTTTGTGACGTCACAACTCTTTCAATATCATTTTTGAATTTATTTTTTTCGAAATTATCATTTAATAAAAATGAACGTCTGAATCGATGGATCAGCCCTTCGAATTTTGCAGTTTTTGGCCAGTTTTCAGGAGGGTTTTTCAATTTGGTAGGTTTCGTGTATAACAAAGTATCCAATTCTTCTTTAGTATAATGCTTTAATTTCTTGTCATTATCAAATAAACCTGAATATAAATAACGTTTACTACGCCAACTATCTGGTCTGAAAGAAGGGAAACGGATTGCATCTTCATTTAAAGATTTTTCAAAATCTAATAACTCTTCTAAGTTAATATCTTCTATGTATCCAAGGCCAGAGCATGTTTCGCACATACCTTTTGGGTTATTAAAAGAAAAGATATCAGAATATCCTACAAAAGGTGTACCGATACGTGACCATAATAAACGGACTGAAGCATATATATCAGAAATTGTACCTACAGTTGAACGTGAATTTCCCCCTAATCTTTTTTGATTGATAATCATAGCTACGGGTAAGTGTTCTATTAAGTCTACGTTTGGTTTGCTATATTGTTTTAATTGGTTTTGTATATATGTAGAATATGTTTCGTTAAGTAAACGTTCAGATTCGGCAGCAATTGTATTGAAGACTAATGATGACTTACCTGAACCAGAACGACCAGTGAATACAGAAATTTTATGTTTTGGTATATCTACGGAAATATCTTTCAAATTATTTTGTTTCGCACCGTGAATACGAATGATTGACATTTTTGTCACCCCTTTATTTATTTTATACCCAAAATTTTATTGTCTATTAAGTCGTGTTAAGATAATCTATGATGAAAATGTAAAGGGATGATTACAAATCAATAAATTTGAGGACATGCCTTGCTTGTATCTGTTATAAACATGTACAATAAACCAAAGAATAATGTAGGTGGATGAGCGATGAAGAAACTGATAATTAAAGTTATTGGTGTATTAGTATTGATTTGTTTTATAATTTATTTATTTTACTCACCGCGTTTGAAATTCGATGTTTTAGAAAATCCTAATAAAGATACGTCAAAAACAACACAAAATAAAGATTTTCGAAACACAAAAACAAATGTTGAAAATCCAAAGCTTAAAAAAGGTGTGGGTACTTGGATTGGACAAGATTTACATAATTTAACTGAAAATTATGGACAAGCTGATAGAGTGTATGCATATAAAGGTGGTTTTAAAAACTACGTCTTTAAACAAAAAGATCAATATTATCTTGTAACAACTAAAAAAAATAAGATTAAATCTGTGTATGCCACTGGTAAAAATGCTAACGCTAATCCGGTAGAAATTGGTGACAATGCATCTCATGTTTTCGAAAAGTACAGTATCAATCCGGAACCGACGATTAAAGCTAATGGCAAAACGTATGAAATAGAACTTTCTGATTCAGATATGAAAACACAGACATTAATTAAATTTAATGATGTTTATGCACAAATATATATTGATCAACAAGCTAACGAAATCGTAGGTGTAAGATATTTAGATAGTGAAGCATTAATGGCATTTAAACCTTATCAAATGATAACTGCACAAGAAGATAAAAAGGTGAAAAATAATTATAAAAAAATACCATATGAACAGAATGCAAATCAATTGATGACACTTTATGAAATAACTAATGAAATGCGTAAATTAAAAGATGCAAAACCTTTAAAAATCAACAATGACGTAGCTCATATCGCATCATACAATTTATACGAAGCTATTGATACTGACAGTGTAGAATTCACAGAAGATGCATTAAAACAAAAGCTGAATGAACAAAATATTTCTTTTGTTTCCACTAGTCAAAATGTGGGTTATGATTTTAACGAAGTACCAACTTTAATCCACAGTTGGTTAAACTCTGATATTCATAGATCAAGGATGTTAAATTCTAAATACAATGAAGTTGGCGGCGAAGTGTCAAACGGATATTATACAATTATTTTCATTGAAGATAAGTAGGAGAGATTATTATGATAACAGAAGAAACGGTGAATATTCTTGATGATATTGAGCATTTAAGTGATAAAATACTTGATTCACGATTATATCATTCATTTAAAAAAGCAGAACAAAATTTACAAGAAAACGATGAAGCACATTTACTCTATCAAGCCTTTTTAAAATCAAAAGAACAATATGATGAAATCATGAGATTTGGTAAATATCATCCAGATTACCAAAAAGTGATGTTAGAAACACGTAAACGTAAACGTGCTTATGAAATGCTACCTGTAGTTATGGATTACAAACAAAAAGAGTTTGCATTACAAAACTTAATAGATGAGGTTATCGTGAAAATAGCTTATGCTGTATCTGAAAATGTAAAGATAGAAACTGGCAATCCATTTTTCCAAAAAGATGCAAGTGGTTGTGCTACAGGTGGTTCTTGTAGCTGTTCTTTATAGCAAATCAACGCTGTAGTGTTAATTCATATAAAAGCTGGGCACTTGTAGTGACCCAGCTTTTGTATAATTATTTATTTCGATAGGTGTTTTTAAAACGTTCTGCTAAATCAGGTCTATCAGTGACTAACGTATGCACCCCAGTTTTAACTAAATCATTCATTAAATCTAAATTGTTAATGCCATAAAAGCCTGGAACGATGTTACGTTCATTTAACCACTGAATAAATCTAGGAGAAGTCAATTTAATACCATTAAAATTCACTGGCATTTGAAATGTATGTGCTTGTGGTTTAAACGTGTTACCTAAACCTGATTTGAATTTTAAGAAGCCTTCTGCCACTTCATTTTGGCTTGCGCCAATCGCTATTGTATGGTTGCTTTCTTTTTTGAACAAATTAATTTGATCGCTTTGAAAACTAGTAACTAAAACTCGATTTTGCGCGTGGTTTTTAACAATGATATCGTAAATTATTTTAGGTGCTAATTTACCTTGATTACTTTGTGAATCATCTTTAAGATCAACATTTATCAGTGTGTTAGGATATAATGTTAATAATTCATCAAAAGTCAGTATTTTAGCGTCAGGATGATTACGATAAGGTGTTGAGCCGTTTAAATCCTTGAAATGATAACCTGCGTCTAGCTGCTTTAATTCAGTTAAAGTATGTGTTGCTACTTTTCCAGAGCCATTTGTTGTACGATCAACGTCTGCATCATGAAAAACCACTAATTGTTGATCGTTAGTCAATCTCACGTCAATTTCGAATCCGTCTACGTGATGTGATAAAGCATTGTCAAATGCGAGTTTTGTTAGCTCAGGTTTTACTGCCATACCACCACGATGTGCGAAAATGTACGGTGCAGGCTTAGAGAAAAAAGCTGGAACTTCTTGGTTCGTAGGTTTAGCTTTATATTTAGAAAAGAAAATAACACTACCTACTAAACCAACCGTACCTAAAAATGCACCTTTTATTAATTTGTTTATTGTTGTCATGCGCAAATCCTCCTTGATTTGAGTATATACAGTAATATAGCAAATGTTAGCTATTGTTCAAAATAATTGTTATTTATTAATCGAATTAGGCATGATATTATAAAGTGGCTAATAAATGGAGTGATAATAGTATGAATATTGTATCTAGAACAAGTTTAGTTATATATTTAAAACATATGAAACACGAACGCCAAATTAGAAAATTTGGACATATAGTCAGTACGAATAAGTTACAACGTTATGTTATTATGTATATAAATGAAGAAGAGGCTGACACTATTGTAGACAAACTGATGAGCTTAAAATATGTAAAACATATAGCAGGTTCTCCTTATAAATATCTTAAAAAGGAGTATCCAAAAGAACAACATGAATTTTCGTGATTGTATTAAATTTAAATATTTTTTATTAATAAACAAAGTCACATTAGCTTTAAATATAACTACGTGACTTTGTTTTATTTACGACTATTGTAATGGTGGTATCCACCGTTGAAGTCTCAATACACTGATTAAATAATTGAAATAAATACTGTTGGAATGAAAATGCTCGGGTGGTTGCACATCAATTTCTTTCACATCAATGTTGAAACGTGCTGCTTGTTCGTTAATTAAATTGAATTTTTTATTCGAATATGGATATGGATATTTAACTGCATTTACCATAATGTACATCGCCTGAAAATGTTGACCTTGGGTAGGTTTCATAATAATAGCCACTGAAGATAATTGTTTATCAAAAGTAGGGGTGTGGAAGTAAACGATATGCTCGATTCGTGCGTGATTGTATTCAATGAGCGTTGTAAATTCAAATAAGTCTGTAAGGCCTTCGCCCAATTGTATAAAGGCTTGTTTCATTTTGCCCCTCCTTTCATGCAGTATGTATTATATAAAAATAACTTAAAGAATGGAAGTGTTTCTCAATGAGAGTGATTTCTGGAATCCATAAAAGTAAACCACTAGAAAGTATGGAAGGTCGTAACACTCGGCCTACGATGGACAAAGTTAAGGAAGGAATTTTTAACAGTCTACACGAAGTATCAGGCATTGGGTTAGATTTATTTGCCGGAAGTGGTGCCTTGGGTATTGAAGCATTGTCTCGAGGAATGGAAAAAGTGATTTTTGTAGATCAAAATTTCAAAGCAATAAAAATTATCAAAGCGAACCTTCAACATTTAAACATTGATGAACAAGCGGAAGTTTATAAAAATAATGCAGATAGAGCACTTAAAGCACTTTCAAAAAGAGAAATACAATTTGATGTTATATTTTTAGACCCACCTTATGATAAGGGATTAATTGATGAAGCGTTAGACGGAATTATAAAGTTTAATTTATTAAAAGAAAATGGTATTATCGTTTGTGAGTTCAATCATAAAGAAGAGATTGATACAAAATCATTTCATGTGATTAAAAGATATCACTATGGATTAACAGACACTTTGTTATTAGAAAAAGGAGATTAAAATGTCTACAACTAAAGCAGTGATTCCAGGAAGTTTTGATCCAATTACATATGGTCATATTGACATCATTGATAGGAGTGCCGATCGCTTTGATGAATTGCACATTTGTGTTTTGAAAAATAACAACAAGTCGGGCACTTTTTCAGTCGATGAGCGCATTGAGTTAATAGAAGCATCTGTAAAACACCTTGATAATGTTACAGTACATCATTTTAATGGATTACTTGTAGATTTTTGTGATGAAATTGGTGCGCAAACAATTATTAGAGGTTTGAGAGCTGTAAGCGATTTTGAATATGAATTGAGATTGACTTCAATGAACAAAAAGTTAAATAGTAATGTAGAAACGATGTACATGATGACAAGTACAAATTATTCCTTTATTAGTTCCAGTGTAGTGAAAGAAGTGGCTGCATATAAGGCTAATGTATCCGATTTTGTACCAGAACATGTTGAAAAAGCATTGAATGAAAAGTTTAAGAAATGATAAAGAACCACTTCCCAACTTGTTGGGATAGTGGTTCTTATGCATGAGCAGAAGCTCAGGTAATCCAAAATACACTTCCCAACTTGTTGGGTTAGTGGTTCTTATGCATGAGCAGAAGCTCAGGTAATCCAAAATACACTTCCCAACTTGTTGGGATAGTGGTTCTTATGCATGAGCAGAAGCTCAGGTAATCCAAAATACACTTCCCAACTTGTTGGGTTAGTGGTTCTTATGCATGAGCAGAAGCTCAGGTAATCCAAAATACACTTCCCAACTTGTTGGGTTAGTGGTTCTTATGCATGAGCAGAAGCTCAAGTAATCCCAAATACACTTCCCAACTTGTTGGGTTAGTGGTTCTTATGCATGAGCAGAAGCTCAAGTAATCCCAAATACACTTCTCAACTTGTTGGGTTAGTGGTTCTTATGCATGAGCAGAAGCTCAAGTAATCCCAAATACACTTCCCAACTTGTTGGGTTAGTGGTTCTTATGCTTTCGAGCAGCAGAGAGAAAGTAAAAGATGTACACCTGTGATGAAAATTTCTATCAAAAGGATGATAACCATTAATAATAATTCGAACTCACTATTTAATAAATTAAAAGAAACGAAATTAGCCTTTTCGTTTGAAGCCTTAAATATTGAAAACTGGAATCAAGCATATGAAGCTATCAATTTTATGTTTAATCACGTCACTTTTAAAAGTAGATTAGCTAAAAAAACACCAAAGAAACACGGCTATTTTGTTGCGATATGGCGTAAAAATGATCAAGGAAACAACGTACCTTTTAATTATGATGAGATGGAAGATAAATTAGTTATTAATATATTAGATGGTGTGAAAAAAGGACAATTCATTTTTCAAAAAGAAATTCTTATGCGCAAAAATATTTTAAGTTCTGAAAAGCAAAAAGGGAAGATGGCTTTTCGTGTTTATCCAAGTTGGGAAAAAGACTTAAACAAAACTGCAAAACTTACTCAAAAGTGGCAACTCGACTATTTTGTAGATTTATCATATGATGTCGATGAACAGAAACTAATTGAATTATATACATAGTGTTGATTCGAGCTGTTTAATATAGACATCAGTCATTTTCGTACGCTATAAATACGAAAACTAAATGAGGCAAACGGATTTATTTTGATAAAAGTCAAATTGTAGGTAATTAATTACCATTATTACTGAAAATACCTATGGGATACTACTATTGAAAATTAAGCTAAATAATAAAAATAACGCTATATATAAAGCCTATAAATAAAATTCTAAAAAATTATTTACAGGCTCCAATACTAGGATCTTGTTTTAATTGTTTTGATTAGCATTCAGTCATTTTCAGTACGTATGACATGTGTATTGAAATCTGTTTCTGTATGGTGTGTGAGCAAATTATAAATATTTGTTGAATGGATTTCTCGTTCAAATAAATGCGCGTTTTGTTGATTTATTTGCGTAATAAAATGACGTTCTGGAAATTTTTGTTTTAAGTATTTTAAATATTGTTGACCCTTTGCTGACATACCAAGAATGTGCACTGCATTTACAGCGTTATGTTTATGGTTTTGTTGAAAGTTTAGTAAAATATTCATTAAAATACGCTGTATATGTGTATAAGTATACCTTTTTGTTTTAATGAGTGACATGAAATGCTCAAATGATGTAGCATATCTAATTTTATCTAATATGCGATTTTCTAATCCTTCGGACATCGTATAGATATTTTTCAGAGATTGTGGCGTATGACTTAAAACAGCATATTTAATATATGGAAACGTATCTTCTACAGTTGCTTGTGGTTCTTGATAGAGCTGTTGTATTGAGTCGGGAACAACTGATTTCCATTGGTCGTTATGGGCTTGTATTGCATTGCGAATGGAAGTGCCACTAGCGAAATCTAAATTTGAAATATTGGAATCATGGTGGTGACTGCTTTCTCTTGGTATCGTCCAAGGTTTGATATGAGGTGCTAACTTTTGAATCGCTCGCATATAAGAAATACCTAATGTATTATTGGGTGAAGATAATAATGTATGATTGTTTAAAAGTTCACTTAATATTCTTGGATAACTTTTGCCTTCTTTTAGTTTCTTAATAAATTCAGGCGATTGTTCTATTTTAGAGATATTTTGTAGCAATTCATGAAATGAATCGATGTCACCTGATTCACTACCAAATGATAGATGATCTGCATCAACGTAACTCGCTATTTCGACAGCTGTTTCTGCAAAATATTGGCCTGCTGATAATGCAGCTACTGCTGGTAATTCAATGACTAAATCCACTGCACTCAATGCCATTCGAGTACGTGTAAATTTATTATATATGGCAGGTTGACCTCTCATAACAAAATTACCACTCATAATGGCTATAGATATTTCAGAAGCAGTTATTGACTTTGATGTCTGGGCATGGTATAAGTGACCATTGTGGAAAGGATTATATTCAGTGACTAGTGCAACGCTTTTCATTTGCAATTCTCCCTTTCAGAATTCATTATAGATATTGTATCAGATTAATTTGTGTTAAGAAAAAATCTTGACAACTTTTGTCTATAAAGTTAAAATAAATTTTGTGCTTGTTAGAGGTGAAGCCATATGAAATGGTCAATAACACAATTAAGAAAATTCCAAGATAAACCATTTGAGTTCCATCAAACGGTGAATTTTGATCATTTAGTAAAATCATTAGATTTAATAGATTTATCTGATATTGATGTTGAGGGTGAACTAACTGTCAAATCAAATGAAGTCATTGCAGATATGCATATAACTGGAACCTATACGATGGCGTGCGCGCGTACGTTAGTACCAGTCGAAGTGCCTATTGACATAAAATCACAAGAAATTTTTGATTTGGAAGGTAACGCGTATATAGGTGATGACGAAGAAGATGAGCATTATCATGATGCCACAGATGGCATGATTAATCTAAAAGATATTGCTGAAGAACTTGTTATTATAGAAAAGCCAATGCGTGCTTTTGCAAATAATAGCGATCAGATGCTACGTGAAGGTAATGGTTGGGAAGTTATTGACGAGGAACAAGCGGTTGAGCTTGCTGAAGAAGAGGAAGCTGAGCAAATCGATCCTAGGCTTCAAAAACTACAACAATTATATGACGAAGAGCAATAGCGGATTTAAATAATTTATAGTATAATAGATTATTGAGTCTGAAAATAATTTAGTAATGTATGAATATAAGGAGGATATATCATGGCAGTACCAAAAAGAAGAACGTCAAAAACAAGAAAAAATAAACGTCGTACGCATTTTAAAATTTCAGTACCTGGTATGACAGAATGCCCAAATTGTGGTGAATACAAATTATCTCACCGTGTTTGTAAGAACTGTGGTTCATACAAAGGTGAAGAAGTTGTATCTAAATAATTTCATTTATTTAAAGGCTAATGTTTAGCCGAGATTAATCGTTCATTAATTATTCATATAATAATTTATGAGCGATTTTTTATTTTTAATAGTAATGTTATATACAATTGATGGGTTGTGTAAATGATGATTGAAAAAATGCACAAGTAATATTAGAAAAAATAGAAAATAGTGACAGCGAATGGTTGTATAATCAGTTTAGTGATTATTTTCAAGAAATTTCCTCCTATCACGAGTTAGAAAGATTATTGAAATCATATAATACAATTAGACATAAAAATAAATTATACAAACATATACAACTCAATTATAAAGAAGAATACATATGGTTAGATGTAAAGAAAACATCTGGTATTAGTGTGACGTTAAATAAGTATCATGAAATTATTGGTTTCGTGCTTATTCCTATGAATTTGTCAAACAGACATAAAGAAACGAAATTAAGGTATACGATACCAGTTCTAGACACGTGGTTTGTATACGCTGGTGGTGAAAATGAGCTTGTAAATCATCATTACTCATACAAAAATCAACGTTATGCATTAGACCTGATTCTAGTGAAAAATCATCTGACTTATCATGGCAATCCTAATTGCTGTGAAAGTTATTATAGTTATAATCAAAGTGTGATTGCTCCAGCAAATGGTGTTGTAATAGATATCGTAGACGGTATAGCAGATGCACTACCAGGAGAAAATAATATGAAACATCCAGAAGGTAATTACATCATTATTAAACACACGGACAAAGAGTTTAGTATGATAGCGCATCTTAAACCAAATTCCTTTGAAGTCAGTGTCGGAGAGCAGATAAGACGTGGACAATTAATTGCACGAGTAGGAAATTCGGGCAACACAATGGAACCGCACGTACATTTTCAAATTATGAATCAAAGCAATCCACAATTTGCTAAAACATATAAGTGTAAGTTGCTTGATAATGTTTTGCCTGAAAAAGGTGATATGGTAAGTTATAGTGGAGATAGTATAATATTAGAAAATCAATTTGACTTAGCTAGAAGATGCAAACAATTAAGTTCAAATATAAGACATATATTTAAAATTTGAAATAAAGAGGCTATATTATGGAAATGATAACTTCTGCACAAAACAATAAGATTAAAAACGCAAATAAATTGAAAAAGAAACGTGAAAGAGATAAAACAGGTCATGTGCTTATCGAAGGCGTACACTTAATTGACGAAGCACATAAGAGTAATATCAAAATCCTTCAGTTATTTGCTATTGATATCGATAGATTAGATGAACAACTCGTAAATGATGTTGACGAAGTATATGAAATCAATTTAAAAGTAGCAGAATCACTGTCTGGTACAGTTACGCCGCAGGGGTTCTTTGCGATTATAGAAAAAGTGCATTATGAGGAAAAAGCATATCAACAAGTACTGTTACTAGATCGTATCCAAGACCCAGGAAATATGGGAACATTAATACGCACTGCAGATGCAGCAGGCATCGATTTAATCGTGTTAGAAAAAGGAACCGCAGATCCTTATCAAGACAAAGTACTCCGTGCAAGTCAAGGTAGCGTTTTTCATATACCTATTATAACGAGAGATTTAAGTGAATTTATCGAAGGTTTTAATGGAAATGTTTATGGTACAGCATTAGAGCATGCGATTCCTTATAATCAAGTGAAGCATCAAGAAAGTTTTGCACTGCTCCTTGGAAATGAAGGAGAAGGTGTCAATCCTGATTTATTAAAACAAACGACTCAGAATTTAAACATTCCTATATATGGTCAAGCCGAAAGTTTAAATGTTGCAATTGCAGGAAGTATATTATTGTATCATTTGAAAGGTTGACCCTTTGAATGAATTTCGTATATAATAAACACATCAATGAAAAATATTAACCTATAAAAAGACGTAAACTAATAGTAGCAGTTGTTCAAGGGAGATTATTCATAGACTGAAAGATAATCCACTGTGATTAGTTTTTTTCATCTTTTTGGTTACTTAAAGAAATTTAAGTCGGAAATCATTTCCGTTATCAAAGATTACAAGTGTATGCGTGTGCATAAATTTGGGTGGTACCACGGAAAGCTTTCGTCCCAGTTTTAAGGGGTGAAAGCTTTTTTGTATGCAATTATTGATCATTTGAAAATATAGATTTTAAATAGGAGGCAAAGTATGGCGCAAACAGAGGCAATGTCTGAGATTAAACAACAAGCATTAGTAGATATAAATGAAGCTCAAAATGAAAAAGAACTACAAGATGTCAAAGTCAAATATCTAGGTAAAAAAGGTTCTGTGACTGGTTTGATGAAACATATGAAAGAATTATCGAATGAAGAAAAACCAGCATACGGACAAAAAGTAAATGAAGTGAGACAAACAATTGAAGGTGAGATTGAATCACGTCGAGAGATTTTAGCAAATGCAAAATTAGAGCAACAATTAACAGAAGAAAAACTCGATGTGACTTTACCTAGCCGTAAAATTTCAATAGGTGCTAAGCATCCGTTAACAAGAACGATTGAGGAAATTGAAGATTTATTTTTAGGTTTGGGTTATGAAATTGTAGATGGATATGAAGTTGAAAAAGATTATTACAATTTCGAAGCATTAAATTTGCCAAAATCACACCCGGCGAGAGATATGCAAGATAGTTTTTATATTACTGAAGATATCTTAATGCGTACGCATACGTCACCGGTTCAAGCAAGAACAATGGAACAACGTAATGGCCAAGGGCCAGTGAAAATTTTATGTCCTGGTAAAGTTTACAGACGTGATTCTGATGACGCAACGCATAGTCACCAATTTACGCAAATTGAAGGATTAGTTGTAGATGAAAATATTCAAATGAGCGATTTAAAAGGTACATTAGAATTGTTAGCTAAACAACTATTTGGTGAAGACAGAGAAATTCGTCTGCGCCCAAGCTACTTCCCATTCACTGAACCATCTGTAGAGGTTGACGTATCATGTTTCAAATGTGGCGGAGCAGGTTGTAATGTCTGTAAACAGACAGGGTGGATAGAAATTTTAGGTGCTGGTATGGTTCACCCTAATGTTTTAGAAATGGCTGGATTTGATGCATCGAAATATACAGGTTTTGCTTTTGGCATGGGACCAGATAGAATTGCGATGCTCAAGTATGGTATCGAAGATATACGACATTTTTATACAAATGATGTGCGTTTCTTAGATCAATTTAAAGCGGTAGAAGATAGAGGTGAATTATAATGTTTATTTCAAAAGAATGGTTAGAGTCGTTTGTAGCAATTAATCAACCTGTAAATGTTCTTGCAGAAAAAATAACACGCACAGGTATTGAAGTAGATGATATTATTGATTACACAAAAGACATTAAAAATTTAGTGGTTGGCTATGTTCAATCTAAAGCACCCCATCCAGATGCAGATAAATTAAGTTTATGCCAAGTTGATATTGGTGAAGAAGCGCCAGTACAAATTGTCTGTGGTGCACCAAATGTTGATGCAGGGCAGAGCGTCATTGTAGCTACAGTAGGTGGACGTTTACCTGGAGGTATAAAAATCAAAAGAGCAAAATTACGCGGTGAACGTTCGGAAGGTATGATTTGTTCATTACAAGAAATAGGTATTTCGCCAAACCTTGTTCCAAAGCAATTTGAATCAGGCATATATGTATTTACTTCAGATGTCAAACCTGGTACTGATGCACTTACTGCTTTATATTTAAATGATCAAGTTATGGAATTTGATTTAACACCAAATAGAGCAGATGCGTTAAGTATGATAGGTACTGCTTATGAAACAGCTGCACTTTATAATGTGCCAATGAAAAAGCCAGAAACGCAAAGTGAATTAACGAATGAACAAGCCACAAATGAATTAAGTATCAATGTTCAAAATCAGGACAAGGTGCCTTATTACAGTGCTAGAATAGTGAAAAATGTTAAAATTCATCCTTCACCAGAATGGATGCAAATGAGATTGATTAAAGCAGGTATTCGACCAATCAATAATGTTGTTGATATTTCAAATTATGTATTATTAGAATATGGTCAACCGTTGCATATGTTTGATAAAGATCAAATTGGTTCTGATCAAATAGAAGTGCGTCAAGCTAAGGCAGAGGAAAAAATGACAACACTAGATGATCAAGAGAGAATATTAAAAGATAGCGATATTGTTATTACTAATGGTAATACTCCAATTGCAATTGCAGGTGTGATGGGCGGAGATTTCTCAGAGGTGACTGAAAATACTACAAATGTCATTATTGAAGGTGCGATTTTCGACTCAGTTTCAATTAGACATACTTCTCGACGACTAAACTTACGTAGTGAAGCTTCAAGTCGATTTGAAAAAGGTATTGCAACCGAGTTTGTAGACGAAGCCGTGGACAGAGCATGTTATTTGCTACAACAATATGCAAGTGGAACAGTACTACAAGATCGTGTAGCTGAAGGCGATTTAGGTCAATTTGTGACACCTATTGAAATCACAGTTGAAAAAGTGAACAAAACAATTGGTTTTGAACTATCTAAAGAAGATATTGAAGCGATATTTGTTCAATTAGGATTTGAAACGACACAAGAAGGTAATACACTGACAGTAATGGTTCCTTCGCGTCGTAAAGATATTACAATAAAAGAAGATCTAATCGAAGAAATTGCTCGAATCTATGGTTATGATGAAATACCATCAACGTTACCAGTTTTTGAACACGTAACACCAGGCACACTAAATGATAGACAAGCAAAAACAAGAATTGTAAAAGCGACATTAGAAGGTGCTGGATTAAGCCAAGCGATTAATTATTCACTTGTAGATAAAGCACGTGCAACTGATTTTGCATTGCAGGATCGCTCAACGATATCATTACTGATGCCTATGAGTGAAGCTCATGCCACTTTGAGACAGAGTTTGATTCCACATCTTATTGATGATGTGTCTTATAATGTGGCTAGAAGTAATCATCATGTTGCGCTTTATGAATTGGGCCGTGTATTCTTTGGCAATGGAAAAGATCAATTGCCAGACGAAGTAGAATACTTAAGTGGTATACTAACAGGAGATTATGCTGTCAATACTTGGCAAAGTAAAAAAGAAGCGATTGATTTCTTTGTAGCAAAAGGTGTTGTTGAACGTATTGGTGAAATTTTAGATGTTCAATTTGAATATGAAGCTGGTGAAATAAGTGGATTACATCCAGGCAGAACTGCATTGGTTAAGCTGAATAATGAAATTGTTGGATTTGTAGGGGAATTACATCCACAAACTGAAAACGACTATGATTTAAAACGAACTTATGTATTTGAACTCAATTATGATAAGTTGATGTCAGTTTCCGTTGGTTATATTAATTATCAACCAATTCCAAGATTCCCTGGTGTATCGAGAGATATTGCATTAGTCATTAATCGCGCGATGCCATCAGCCAAAATCGTTAATGTGATTAAAAATAACGGTGGCGACATTTTACAAAATGCAGAAGTCTTTGATGTATATGAAGGTGAACATGTGGCAGAAGATGAAAAATCAATTGCACTTCGTTTATCATATTTAGATACAAAACAAACGCTCACTGATGATAAAGTAAATGAAGTACACGACCGTATTTTAGAAGCGTTACAAGCAGAAGGTGCGACGATTAGATAATATTATAAAGCCTTGAATCTATGCCAAATGTGGCGATGATTCAAGGCTTTGTTTTTTACATTAAGAACGTTTTGGGTTATAAATTATCGTTTATTGATGTTTTTTATTTATTAAATTCAAAGCTTTTGTTCTGTTCGCAAAATGCTTTTTAGTCATAGCGTCTAAATATTGGACACCGTTTTTATCAATTATTTTTGCAGCAGCTAAATCTACTTTATTGCTAGCGCCTTTAGGTAATTCAACTTTTGCATGCTTTGATAGTTGATCCATATTTTTCACAAAGGCATAACGTGAAATAATACTTGCAGCAGCAATTGCAATAGACTTTGATTCACCTTTTGTTTCAAATTTTGTCTTATTTTCAAACGGTAGATTGCTAAGTGCATATCTTTTATATACACCAGGCTCAGCAAATTGGTCAATCACAATATAATCAAGTTCATCCGTGTCAATTTTTGCAACGACATTTTTTATAGCTTCGTTATGTAACACTGCCTTCATTTTAACTTGAGACCAACCGGCTTTTTGTTTCTCATTGTATTTTTCATTATGCATTGTTAATAAAGAATGCGGGATGAAAGTTATAATTTGTTCGGCAATCTCTATAATTTTAGCATCAGTAAGTCTTTTAGAATCATCTACACCAAGTGTTTTTAAAATTTGAGCGTGCTTTTTGGATACATAGGCTGCACAAACCGTTAGTGGCCCGAAATAATCACCACTACCTGCTTCGTCGCTGCCGATACATTGAAATTGATTATAGGAGATGTGCTGTTTAGATTGTTTGCTTTGATTGTGTTTGGTGTCGCTTTTTGAAGGTATTGATTTATTAGGCAACATAGCGTTTGCTACAGATTCGGCATCTTTACCTTGAAACATTACTTTATTAGAATTGTATATCGTAATAGCGGTGTTACGATATTTCGTCCGTGCTTTCATACCTTGTGAAAGATTAGTCGTATTAAAATCAATTTTAGTCATTAATTGTTGTATTTCTTGGTTTGTTAATTTTTGTACTATATTAGCCATTTAGTGACCTCTCTTTGTTCAAATAACTTATTTTAAAATTGGATAATGCATATCATATCATAAATTTAAATAAGTTAGCTATTTATGATATAAATGGCAATATGATATGAAATAAAAATGATTTAAATAATTGTTGTATAATCATTAAATATTTCAAATAGAACAATTCACACCTCTTACAAAAAAATATCTTGTCGTGTATAATAGTTCGTAATAAATATTATAAATTACCAACATATAAATATAAATAAAGTAAAATCATTCAGATTAGAAATAAAATTTAAAAGTCAGGAGTTATTATATGGGTGAGTTTAAAAATCGGATTAACGTAACTATAAATGATCAACATTATACAATAGTCGGAGAAGATAATCCTGAGCATATCCGTTATGTAGCACATTTGGTAGATGAGAGACTCAAAGAGTTAGCAAGTAAAAGTGCAGGTTTAGATACAACTAGAAAAGCAATTCTTACTGCGGTTAATATCATGCATGAAAAAGTGCAAGTAGAAGAAGAAAATGACCGTTTAAGACAAGAAATAAATCAATTGAAGCATAGTGAAGATTAATGATTTTTGATTTAGCGATAGTTGTCATCTTCATATATATTGGCATCATTGGCTTTAGAAGAGGCGTGTGGTTATCGACGATACATCTAAGTGCAACTATTTTTGCTTTGTGGGTGGCTCAAAAATATTATTTACAGATAGCACAGCGTTTGGAGTTATTTGTGCCATATCCTAAGACACGCGCTTACGATATGAATTTTGCATTTCAATTTGCAGATTTGCAGCAACGATTTGAGCATATTGTCGCATTTGTAACGATAGCGCTGATTACAAAAGTCATATGTTATGGCATTATCGTTATATTCGATTATACCCTTAAACAAAAATTACCGAATATAACAAGCAGGTTATTTGGTATGATGTTAAGTATTATTCCATCAGTAACTATTAATATAATTTTGTTGTATAGTTGTGCCATTTATCCTAACAGGATGATACAGCAACAACTATCTAATTCGATTATAACAGAACATATATTATTACATATTCCGTTTATCTCAATGTTTATCACACAACTATAAAAATAGTGATGTGAAATTTATAGCTTTAAAAAACTAGGAGGTCAAGGCGTAACTTAAATACCAAAATGGTTAGGTGATGCTGTCTTGACCTTTTTCTATGGAGTGAAACAAATGACTAAAAAAGAAATTATTCAATTATTAGAAAAAATTGCGGTATATATGGAAATAAAAGGCGAAAACACTTTCAAAATTTCTGCTTATAGAAAAGCCGCTCAAAGCTTGGAAATAGATGAGCGTCCTTTAGACCAAATCGAAGATGTTACAGAGTTAAAAGGTATTGGTAAAGGCGTAGGAGAGGTGATTAATGAATATAGAGAAACAGGTCATTCTACGACTTTAGCAACATTACAAGAAGAAGTGCCAGAAGGATTAATTCCTCTACTTAAAATACAAGGACTCGGTAGCAAAAAAATAGCGAAATTATATAAAGCGCTTAATATTGATGGAAAAGAAGCATTGCAAAAAGCCTGTGAAGAAGGAAAAGTAAGTGAGCTAAGTGGATTCGCTAAAAAAACTGAACAAAATATCCTTGAAGCAGTAAAAGCGTTAGGAGCGAAAAAAGAGCGTTATCCAATTGATCAAATGAGAGGACTCAATATAGAAGTTAGCGATTATTTATCCTCAATCGAGTCGATAGAAAAATACGAAGTTGCAGGGAGTTTCCGTCGCTATAAAGAAATGAGTAAGGACTTAGATTATATTATAAGCACAGAACAACCATTAGAAGTTCAAAAAGCTTTATTAAAAATCCCTAACAAGGTTAAAGAAGTAGCAGTTGGAGCAACGAAAATTTCGTTAGAGTTAACCTATGATGATGAAACCATTGGTGTAGATTTTAGATTAATCGAGCCATCTGCTTTTTACCATACACTACAGCATTTTACAGGTTCAAAAGAACATAATATTCGAATCCGTCAATTGGCTAAAGAAAAAAAAGAGAAGGTTAGTGAGTATGGTATAGAAGAAGCGGATGGTTCATTAATTCAATATAACAGTGAACAAGAAATTTATAATCATTTTGGAGTAAATTGGATTGCACCTTCAATACGTGAAGATGGTAGTGAATTTGACAAAGATTTAACAGATATAATCAATATCAATGACATCAATGGTGATATTCATATGCATACAACATATAGTGATGGCGCGTTTAGTATTGAAGATATGATAGAGGCTAATATCGCTAAAGGTTACCAGTTTATGGTTATTACAGATCATTCTCAGAGTTTAAAAGTAGCAAATGGACTTTCTGTTGAACGGTTGTTGCGACAAAATGAAGAAATTAAAGCACTAAACGAAAAATATGATGATATTGATATATACTCAGGCATTGAAATGGACATTTTACCTGATGGACGTTTAGACTATGATGATGAAATATTAGCACAGCTAGATTATGTCATTGCAGCGATACATCAAAGTTTCAACCAATCTCAAGAAGATATCATGTTTCGTCTAGAGCAAGCATGTCGTAATCCCTATGTCCGTCATATTGCACATCCAACGGGGCGTATCATAGGTAAACGTGCAGGTTATGGGCCTGATATTGATAAATTATGTGAAATCGCAGAAGAAACAAATACTATTTTAGAAATCAATGCGAATCCTAAACGCTTAGATTTAAATACAGATATAGTTAAAAAGCATACGAATGTGAAACTAACGATTAATACTGATGCGCATCACGTAGACCATTTAGAGTTTATGAAATACGGTATAGCTACTGCACAAAAAGGATTTGTAAACAAAGAGAGAGTTATAAACACAATGGATCGAGAATCTTTTAAAGCATTTATTGACAATAATATAAAATTGAAGAAATAGAGGGATTGTATGAGACAAAAATCATTAAATGTCCTAGAGTTCGATAAAATTAAAACACTTGTTGAAAAAGAAACAATGAGTGATTTAGGGAGAGAGAAAGTTGTTGAAATGGAACCAGCAACTGATATTCAAACAGTCGAATTTCAAATGAATGAAACAGATGAAATTGCTCAAATATACAATAAACACCGTTTACCTAGTTTGAGTGGATTATCAAAGGTTTCATCATTGATTCATAGGGCTACAATTGGTGGTGTATTAAGTGTTAAAGAACTTAATACAATTAAAAGATTAATTCAAATTCAAAATCAATATAAAACATTTTATAATAATTTATTGGAAGAAGAGGAAGCAGTGAATTATGCTATTCTACATGATAGGATGGAACAATTGCCTGTACTTTCAGAGTTGTATCAACATATTCATCAAAAATGTGATGCTAATGATTTATTCGATAATGCGAGTTATGAACTACAAGGTATCCGGAGTAAAATTTCTGGTACGACGCAACGGATAAAACAAAACTTAGATAAAATCGTAAAACGTCAAGCAAATCAGAAAAAATTGTCAGATGCTATTATAACGGTACGTAATGACCGCAATGTTATTCCTGTAAAAGCAGAATATCGTCAAGATTTTAATGGTATCGTTCATGACCAATCAGCTTCTGGTCAAACACTCTATATTGAACCTTCGTCTATTGTTGAAATGAATAATCAGATTAGTCGTCTGCGCAATGATGAAGCGGCTGAAAGTGAACGAATTTTAACTGAGTTAACAGGTTATGTAGCCGCTGAAGCAGATGCCTGCTTAATTTCGGAAAATATTATGGGACAAATTGACTTTTTAACTGCTAAAGCGCGCTATGCACGTTCAATCAAAGGCACGAAACCTGAATTTACAAGTGAACGAACTGTTTATTTACCTAAAGCATTTCATCCTTTATTAGATAGAGACACGGTTGTAGCTAATACGATTGAATTTGCCGACGATATTGAAACGGTAATCATCACTGGACCTAACACAGGTGGTAAAACAGTAACGTTAAAAACACTGGGACTTATAATTTTGATGGCACAATCAGGGATGTTGATACCTACCTTAGACGGGAGTAAATTAAGCATTTTTGAAAATGTTTATTGTGATATCGGAGACGAACAATCTATTGAACAATCACTATCAACATTTTCATCACACATGAAAAATATTGTTGAAATTTTACAGCATACAAGCAGAAATAGTTTGATACTTTTTGATGAACTTGGTGCTGGAACAGATCCAAGTGAAGGTGCTGCTTTAGCGATGAGTATCCTAGATTATGTTCATGAAATAGGCTCATTAGTTATGGCGACAACGCATTATCCTGAACTTAAAGCATATAGTTACAACAGATCAGGAGTAATGAATGCTAGTGTAGAGTTTGATGTAAATACATTAAGCCCAACATATAAGTTGCTCATGGGTGTGCCGGGCCGTTCTAATGCTTTCGATATTTCAAAAAAATTAGGCCTTAATATGAAAGTGATTCAAAATGCGAAAGCAATGATTGGACAAGATGAACAAGAAATAAATGAAATGATTGCTTCATTAGAGAAAAATTCTAAACGTGTAGACGAACAGAGAATTGAATTAGATAGCTTACTGAGAGAAGCTCAAGAAACACATGATGAACTTGAAAAAGAATACGATAAATATCGTAATCATGAGAAACAATTAATGAGCGAGGCGAAAGACAAAGCCAATCAGCGTGTGAAAGCCGCTACTAAAGAAGCTGATGAGATTATTAAAGAATTACGTGAACTTAGAGACAAAAAAGGTGCCGATGTAAAAGAACATGAGCTCATCAATAAAAAGAAACAGTTAGATGATCAATATGAAGCCAAATCATTGAAACAAAATGTTGAAAAGAAAAAATGGGATGAAATTAAAGTTGGCGATGAAGTAAAAGTTCTAACATATGGGCAAAAAGGTGAAATATTAGAGTTACTAGATGATAATGAAGCAGTTGTTCAAATGGGCATCATTAAAATGAAATTACCTACCAGCGATTTAGAAAAAACAAAAAAGACAAAAGAAGCACCTTCTAAAATGGTTAAACGTGAAAATCGTCAAAGTATTAAAATGGAACTAGACTTACGTGGCTACCGTTATGATGAAGCAATGGTTGCCGTTGATCAGTATTTAGATCAAGCAGTGTTAAGTAATTACGAACAAGTATATATTATTCACGGTAAAGGAACTGGTGCGTTGCAAAAAGGTGTGCAAAAACATTTAAAACAACATAAAAATGTGTCATCATATAGGAACGGCATGCCAAGTGAAGGTGGATTTGGCGTGACCGTCGCAGAATTGAAATAAATGTGAGCAAGAGGTATGCAGATTTGCTTAAAGTCTGTTATAATTTCTTCATCATTTGAAATTTAAGGAGGATTGGCAGTTATGGCAATCGTAAAAGTAACAGATTCAAACTTTGATGAAAATATTCAATCAGGTGTCAATTTAGTAGATTTTTGGGCAACTTGGTGTGGCCCATGTAAGATGATTGCTCCAGTATTAGAAGAATTAGCTGGTGATTATGATGGAAAAGCTAATATTTTAAAACTTGATGTAGATGAAAATCCATCAACAGCTGCTAAATTTGAAGTAATGAGTATCCCAACTTTAATCTTATTTAAAGATGGCGAACCTGTCGATAAAGTTGTAGGTTTCCAACCTAAAGAAAACTTAGCAGAAGTTATTGAGAAACATTTATAAAAGTACAACGCAACGACCTGGGGCATCTATGAATGTCTCAGGTTTTTTCTGTGACTTTTTGTTATTCCAACTGAAGCCAAAGTTTTTTGAAGTGTCTTTTTTCAGAGCCACACTTCCATTTTGAGGATGAAAGCATTTTATGAATAACAATTAAAATATCTAGTTGTTAGATTTTTGATATGGAAATGAATACTTTGGTTTAATGCTAATGTATATTCTATAATGTAGGTAAGAATTGAAAAGTTTTATTTGCAAACAAGCGTTAATCTCTATATAACTGTTATGCAAATTTTTATAATTACTATTTTAACAATGTACTTTTATTAAGAAAGGAGGGGAACTTAAATGGAAAAATACCAAGAAGATATTAAACAAAAATTAACGGTAGTCCCCACTGAACCAGGTTGCTATTTAATGAAAGATCGAAATGATCAAGTCATTTATGTCGGCAAGGCTAAAAAATTAAGAAATAGATTAAGGTCTTATTTTACAGGTGCACATGATGCTAAAACGACACGACTTGTTTCAGAAATTAGAAACTTTGAATATATTGTAACTTCGAGTGAAACAGAATCTTTACTACTCGAACTTAATTTGATTAAACAATATCAACCGAGATATAACATTTTGTTGAAAGACGATAAAAGTTATCCTTTTATCAAAATTACAAAAGAAAAGTATCCTCGTTTAATCGTGACACGCACAGTTAAAAAAGGCACAGGAAAATATTTTGGACCTTATCCTAATGCTTATTCAGCTCAAGAAACAAAAAAGTTATTAGATAGAATTTATCCATTTAGAAAATGTGATAAAATGCCCGACAAATTGTGTTTATATTACCATATTGGTCAGTGTTTAGGACCTTGTGTTTACCCGGTAGATTTAAATAAATATGCGGAAATGACTAAAGAAATCACTGATTTTTTAAATGGTGAAGATAAAACAATACTGAATAACTTAGAACAGAAAATGAACGAAGCGAGTGAATCGTTAGACTTTGAAAGAGCAAAAGAGTATCGAGATTTAATCCAACATATTCACAATTTAACTAAGAAACAAAAAATCACTACTTCAGATAATACTATAAGAGACGTATTTGGCTACAGTGTGTCAAAAGGTTGGATGTGTATTCAAGTGTTTTTCATAAGACAAGGGAATATGATTAAACGAGATGCTACTATGATTCCGCTGCAGCAAACAGAAGAAGAAGAATTTTATACTTTTATAGGTCAGTTTTATGATTTAAATCAACATATTCTCCCTAAAGAAGTGCATATTCCTAAAAATTTAAACAAAGATATTATCCAATCGGTTGTAGATACAAAAATAGTTCAGCCGATTAAGGGCAAGAAAAAAGAAATGATTGATTTAGCAAATCATAATGCTGAAGTTACTTTAGAGAATAAATTTGAACTCATTGCTAAAGATGAATCACGTACCGTGAAGGCGATTGAAGAATTAGGTGACCGCATGGGAATTCAGACACCTATTCGTATAGAAGCTTTTGATAATTCAAACATCCAAGGTGTACACCCAGTTTCAGCCATGGTGTCGTTTATTGATGGTAAACCAAATAAAAAAGGATACCGCAAATATAAAATCAAAACGGTAGATGGCCCAGATGATTATAAATCTATGAGAGAAGTTGTGCGTAGACGTTATACTCGTGTTTTAAATGAAGGTACTCCATTACCAGATTTAATCATCGTTGATGGTGGTAAAGGTCATATGAGCGGGGTTATCGATGTGCTTGAAAACGAATTAGGTTTGGATATACCAGTCGCTGGGTTGCGTAAAAATGATAAACACCAAACTTCAGAGATTTTATACGGTGAAAGTGCAGAGATTGTACCTTTGAAAAAAAATAGCCAAGCATTTTATTTACTTCAAAGAATACAAGACGAAGTTCATAGATTTGCAATTACATTTCATAGACAAACTCGCCAAAAAACTGGCTTGCAATCAGTATTAGATACCGTCGATGGTATTGGTTCTAAACGAAAAACTAAATTATTACGAACTTTTGGTTCCATAAAGAAAATGAAAGAGGCAAGCATTGAGGATTTAAAATCTTCTGGTTTACCTCAAAAAGTTGCTGAGAATCTTCATCACGCACTATATAACAAATAGATAAAAAAGAATATGGCATGAGAATCATTCTCATGCCCAAAATTTTATGAATTAGTGTTACAATAGCAAATAACAGGAATTCTTTTTTTAAAAGTATATGGAAGCGTTTACTAATTGAGAAAAGTTATCACTTAAATCTATATAATAAAACAATTGTCAAATTCAACTAGGGGTATTACTTCATTGTTTTATACATACATGTTGAAGTTTATATTGCTATAAATATAAAGCGATTGCATAACATGTTGTTGTTTAGTTTTAGTTGATAAGTATCATCACATTTATACTTTAAAAAAAGATACCAAAAAATTAATTGTTTCACAGGGGGGACTTCCTTTTGGCATATTCGAAAAATCAATTCTATTTAAGACGCTTACATTCTTTGTTAGGCGTAATACCGATAGGTGGATTCTTATTAGTGCATCTACTTGTTAACCATCAAGCTACAAAAGGCGTTGAAGCGTTTAACAAGGCTGCTGGATTTATGGAATCTTTACCATTCTTGATTGCATTGGAGTTTATCGTGATTTATATTCCAATTCTTTATCATGCGGTATATGGTGTACATATTGCCTTTACGGCAAAAGAAAACGTAGGACATTATTCTCAATTTAGAAATTGGATGTTCTTATTACAACGTTTGACTGGTATTATAACGTTTATTTTCATCGGAATACATTTGTGGCAAACACGCATTCAGCGTGCATTAGGTGAAGAAGTTAACTTCGATATGGTACATGATATTGTATCTAATCCAATTTGGTTAATTTTCTATATCATCTGTTTACTTGCTGTAACATTCCACTTTGCAAATGGCTTATGGTCATTTTTAGTTACATGGGGTGTTTTACAATCTAAAAGATCACAACAAATCTTTACATGGGTATCACTTGTTGTATTTATCGTAGTTTCATATATCGGAATAAGTGCTATCCTTGCTTTCGTATAATTTAAAAATGTTTCAGATATATTTAGGGGAGTGACTATTTATGGCAGAGAAGAAAATTATTGTTGTCGGTGGAGGACTTGCCGGTCTGATGTCAACAATTAAAGCAGCAGAACAAGGCGCACATGTTGACTTGTTCTCATTAGTGCCTGTTAAACGTTCACACTCTGTATGTGCACAAGGTGGCATAAACGGAGCAGTGAATACAAAAGGTGAGGGTGACTCACCTGCTGTTCACTTTGATGATACAGTTTACGGTGGAGATTTCTTAGCGAATCAACCACCAGTAAAAGCAATGGCAGAGGAAGCGCCAAACATTATACATTTACTTGACCGTATGGGTGTAATGTTCAATAGAACAAATGAAGGTTTGCTAGATTTCCGTCGCTTCGGTGGTACCATGTATCATAGAACGGCATATGCTGGAGCAACAACAGGTCAACAATTAATGTATGCCTTAGATGAACAAGTACGTAGCTATGAAGTGGATGGTTTAGTTACAAAATATGAAGGATGGGAATTCTTGGGCATTGTCAAAGATGATGACAATATGGCTAGGGGTATTGTGGCTCAAGACATGACATCTTCTGAAATAAAATCATTCGGTTCAGATGCAGTTATTATGGCTACTGGTGGTCCAGGTATCATATTTGGTAAAACAACTAACTCAATGATTAATACTGGTTCTGCTGCGTCAATCGTCTATCAACAAGGTGCGATTTATGCAAATGGTGAGTTTATTCAAATTCATCCAACTGCAATTCCTGGCGATGACAAACTACGATTGATGAGTGAATCAGCTCGTGGTGAAGGTGGCCGAATTTGGACATATAAAGATGGTAAACCATGGTACTTCTTAGAAGAAAAATATCCAGATTATGGTAACTTAGTACCTCGTGATATAGCTACACGTGAAATTTTTGATGTATGTGTGAATCAAAAATTAGGCATTAATGGTGAAAACATGGTCTACCTTGACCTTTCACATAAAGATCCGCATGAGTTGGATGTAAAATTGGGCGGAATCATTGAAATTTATGAAAAATTCACTGGTGACGATCCAAGAAAAGTACCGATGAAAATCTTCCCAGCGGTGCACTATTCAATGGGTGGACTTTATGTAGATTATGATCAAATGACAAATATCAAAGGTTTATTTGCAGCTGGTGAATGTGATTTCTCACAACATGGTGGTAACCGTTTAGGTGCTAATTCATTGTTATCTGCCATATACGGTGGAACAGTTGCAGGACCAAATGCGATTGAATATGTCGCTAATATTGAAAAATCATATACTGATTTAGACGATAGTATTTATGAAAAACGTGTTAAAGAAGAACAAGATAAATTCGATAATTTATTGAAAATGAACGGTACAGAAAATGCGTATAAACTTCATAGAGAACTTGGTGAAGTCATGACAGCAAACGTTACTGTTGTACGTGATAATAAAGCATTATTGGAAACAGACAAGAAAATCGTAGAATTGATGGAACGTTACCAAAATATTGATATTGAAGATACTCAAACTTGGAGTAACCAAGCGGTATTCTTTACGCGTCAGTTATGGAATATGTTAGTATTAGCACGTGTAATTACAATCGGTGCATATAACCGAAATGAGTCTCGTGGGGCACATTATAAACCTGAATTCCCTGAAAGAAACGACGAAGAATGGTTAAAAACGACTTTAGCATCATATCAAGGAAAAACAGAAGCGCCTAAATTTACATACGAGCCAGTAGATGTAAGTTTAATCCCACCTCGTAAACGTGACTATTCAAGTAGTTCTAAAGGAGGTAAATAAAATGGCAGATACTAAAGAAGTAAATGAAACTCAAGCGCAAGACGAACAACAAAATCAAAATACAATTAAGCTCATCATTAAACGACAAGATGATGCAGAGTCTAATCCTTATGAAGAAGAATTTGAAATTCCTTACAAAGAGAATTTAAATGTTATTGCTTGTTTAATGGAAATTAGACGTAATCCAGTCAATAGTAAAGGTGAGAAAACAACACCTGTTATTTGGGATATGAACTGTTTAGAAGAGGTTTGTGGTGCTTGTTCTATGGTTATCAATGGTAAAGCAAGACAATCTTGTACAGCAATTGTTGATCAATTGGAACAACCAATAAAGTTAGAACCAATGAGTACATTCCCAGTTATTCGTGACTTACAAGTTGATCGTAGTAGAATGTTTGATAATTTGAAACGTATGAAAGCATGGGTACCGATTGACGGTACGTATGACCTTGGACCAGGTCCTCGTATGCCAGAGAAAAAACGTCAAACTGCATATGAATTATCTAAATGTATGACGTGTGGTGTATGTTTAGAAGTTTGTCCAAACGTTACAAGAAACAACGATTTTGTTGGTGCGCAAGCTATTTCACAAGTTAGATTGTTTAACTTACACCCAACAGGTTCAATGACTAAAGATGAACGTTTAAATGCATTGATGGGTGCAGGTGGGTTACAAGAGTGTGGTAACTCACAAAACTGTGTTAACGCATGTCCGAAAGGCATTCCTTTAACGACATCAATTGCTGCATTAAACCGTGAAACTTCTTTCCATATGTTCAAATCATTCTTTGGTTCAGACCACCAAGTAAACTAATATATAATGAAAATGCCAACAAAGTTTAAACTTTGTTGGCATTTTTTATGAAATATTTTATAGATACAAATTTAATACAGTGATTAAGCTTTAAAAAAGTATATATACTATAATAAAAATATTAAGTTATTAGTGTATTAAAATATTAATATATAGATAATCTGATTATATAAAAATTTTCCATTAGTAATATTGTGAATTTTGTTAAATAGCGAAGAACTGATGTGACTCTATGAATCAATGATGCTAACCTATTGATAAGTATAACATTTGAATTGTCTGCTATTTTGTATTTTAGGTCTTGGAAAATGATTTTGAAAACGCAGCTATGCTACAATAAAAGACAAGTAAATATATAAGGATGAACAAGATATGGAGAAACCAATTGGAGTTATTGACTCTGGCGTTGGAGGTTTAACAGTTGCTAAAGAAATCATGCGCCAATTACCAAATGAAACCATTTATTATTTAGGAGATATAAAACGCTGTCCATATGGACCAAGAGAAGCTTCTGAGGTAAGACAATTTACTACAGAATTAGCTGAAAAACTCATGACGTTTGATATCAAGATGTTAGTGATTGCATGTAATACTGCAACGGCAGTGGCATTAAAACATTTACAAAACTTATTGGCAATACCTGTTATTGGCGTTATTGAACCAGGTGCTAGAACAGCGATTATGACAACAAAAAATCAGAATGTTTTAATATTAGGTACAGAAGGTACGATTAAATCAGAGGCATATCGACATCACATTAAACAAATAAATCCAAATGTAGAAGTATCTGGTGTGGCATGCCCAGGCTTTGTGCCTCTCGTAGAACAAATGAGATACAAGGATCCAACGATTACGAGTATCGTTATACATCAAACGTTAAAACAGTGGAGAAATAGCAAAGCAGATACAGTTATTTTAGGATGTACACATTATCCTTTACTTTATCAGCCGATTAATGATTATTTTCACGGAGAAAAAGTAGTTATTTCATCTGGACTAGAAACAGCCAGAGAAGTGAGTGCATTATTAACATTCAGTAATGAACACGCAGGTTATAAGAAACAGCCCGCACATAAATTTTTTGCGACAGGAGAAACAGAACATATCGAACGTATTATTGAAGAATGGTTAAATATGAAAGCAACAGTTGAAAAAATAGAAGTTTAAAGTGAGGCGTAAAAAATGGAAGATATTGTTATTGCATCAAATAATAAAGGGAAAATAAATGATTTTAGAGTTATTTTCCCTGATCATAATGTTATAGGCATTTCAGAACTCATCGAAGATTTTGACGTTGAGGAAACAGGTGACACGTTTGAAGAAAATGCAAGACTAAAATCTGAAGCAGCTGCAGAAGCATTAAATAAGCGTGTTATTGCTGATGATAGTGGATTGGAAGTTTTTGCTTTAAATGGAGAGCCAGGTATATATTCAGCGCGTTATGCTGGAGAAACAAAAGATGATAATGCAAATATTGAAAAACTCCTAACTCAGTTAGGTGATGAAACAGACCGTAGTGCACAATTTGTTTGTGTTATTAGCATGAGCGCACCGGGTGAAGATACAGTACAATTTAAAGGAACTGTACAAGGAGAAATCACACTAAATAAAATTGGTGAACATGGCTTTGGATATGATCCTATCTTTTTTGTAGAAGACAAAAATAAAACAATGGCTCAGCTAACTGCAGAAGAAAAAGGACAAATTAGTCATAGAGGTAAAGCAATAGAACAGCTACAAGAATATCTAGAAGGTGATCAATAATGTCGAAATGGATTATAGTTAGTGACAATCATACTGAACAAGGTGTGCTATTTGATATTATAAATCAGCATGAGGATATAGATGCTGCCATTCACTTAGGTGACTCTGAATTCGCTTATGATGATAGTGAACTCAGTTACTTTTATAGAGTAAAAGGGAATACTGATTTTTATCCTGAGTTTCCAAATGAGCAAACAATCGATATAAATGGTATTAAGGCATTTTTAACTCACGGTCATTTATATCAAGTGAATCGTACAAGAATGCCTTTAGCGGAACAAGCAAAAGCAGCAGACTGTAAATTTGCTTTTTATGGTCATACACATGTTGCTAAACATGAAACAATAAATGGTGTGCATGTCATAAATCCAGGTAGTATTTCACAGTCGAGAAGTAATATTGAAGAAACATATGTTGAATTGCTTATTGATGATACGAGATTAGAAGCAACTTTAAATTTCCGTAATCGAAATCATGAAATCATCAGTAGTGAAAATTTTGTAATCTAAATAGGTGGGGTGAATCTACGTCTAGAAATGATTGAATCGTAGGTTCATCTTCGTATTACTGTAAAGCGTTGAATGTAAGAAATATTTTACATTTCAGTGTTGTAAAAATAGTGCTCACGTTAATGGATTGTACTATTTAAAGAATTTAAATAAATTAGCAATATTATGATAAAAAGTTTACAATAGTGAAAAATCATATTTATTTTTAAGGGATAGAGTATTGCTTTATCAGTGTAAATTAGATATAATTATTCTTGTGTTCAAAAGATAATGTCCTGGTAGCTCAGCTGGATAGAGCAATGGCCTTCTAAGCCATCGGTCGGGGGTTCGAATCCCTCCCAGGACGCTATAACCCGTTGCTATGACAACGTTTCAATCGTGCAGGTGTCAAATATGTGTCAAGAGAAAATTTCTCTGACACGTTGGCCCTGCTCTTTTTTATGTTCATCAAGTAAATGTGTATAAACATCTCCCAGGACGCTAATAACGTAAAATACATAATAAATTATGTGTTTACTGACTAGATCGCTAATATTTTAGCGGTCTTTTTTCGTTTTTTTACATGCGCAGTGAACAACATATACTGTTAATTTATGGCTTAATAAAGTTAAACTGCTAATTGCAAAATAGGGTTACTTATGAAATTTGTTATTGAATCAAGTAAATTATACTCAAAATATATGAAAGTTATGTCAGAAAGTAATGCTTTAGCTAGTAAATTTAAACGCGGCTTTGATCATATAGTTATGGCATAACAATTATTATTATATATTGTTGTAATCATTTAAATTTATTAGTTGCTTAAATTGTATATAGACGATTAAGACAATAAATATGTTTTAGGCTAATGCTAAGTGGTATTGAATATATAACTATAAGGTAATATAATTTAATGATTATTTGCGTTTGCGCTACTTCAATTTAAAGTGGCGCTTTTTTGGTGTTTGTATCGAAGCAATAAATGCATGTATAAACTGTCAAATAAAAATATTGAGAAATACCACAACAAATATAATCATCGTTAAAGCATTTGTTAATTTTATTTATATATAAATTTTATAAATAAATTCTATTTTGTAAATTGTATGACATGGAATTGCGTAAAATACAGTTGGGCATTCAAAACTGTAAACCAATGTATCTTTTGCTACAGTTTTTACTACTATTTAACGAAGTATGAAATAAATCACAAATTTATATGCAAATGTCTTATAGTTATAGATAACAAACGATACTTAATTAAATAATAAATTAACAGTATCGTTTAAAACATAAAAAACAGTCATAAGCATTTATCTTATAATAAGGAGTGTTTATAATGGAAGGTTTATTTAATGCAATCAAAGATACAGTACAAGCTGGCATAGCAGGAGACGGTGCTAAATTAGGTACAAGTATCGTAAGTATCGTAGAAAACGGAGTAGGTTTAGCAAGTAAATTATTTGGATTCTAATATAAATATATAAATAATAAAGGAGAAATAAATTATGACTAAATTAGCAGAAGCAATTGCAAACACAGTAGAAGCAGCAAAATCAGGTAATGGTTCAGAATTAGGTACAAGTATTGTAGATATCGTTTCAAGTGGTGCAGGTTTACTAGGAAAACTTTTCGGATTTTAAAAAATAGCAGATTATTTATTCTAAATAATATAATGAGGAGTGTTTATAATGGAAGGTTTATTTAATGCAATTAAAGATACAGTACAAGCTGGCATAGCAGGAGACGGTGCTAAATTAGGCACTAGTATTGTAGATATCGTAGAAAATGGTGTAGGTTTAGCAAGTAAATTATTCGGATTTTAATTTGAATTCCTATGACGGACTGGCCAAGGTAATAACCTTGGCCTTTTTTGTTTGCTAATATTTGAAATATGGTATGATGAAATAAAATTCGACTATGTTTATACATTAACGATGACATAATTAATTGACTTTATTAAGTGAATTCATTAAGGGGTTAGAAAATACTATGAATAAAAGATGTTTGCTTATCGATTTTGACGATACAATTGTAGATTTTCATGATGCTGAAGCATATGCATTTCATCAACTTACAAAAAAATATAATTTAGAGACAGATCAAAATGATTTAAATCAATTTATAACTGTAAACCAAGCACATTGGGAAGCGTTTCAACAAAATCAATTAACAAAAACTGAAGTGTTAAGTAAAAGGTTTGAAGTGTATTTTGATTTACATCAAATCAATGTGAATGGGCAAGAAGCGGATGTAATCTTTCGGGATGAACTCGCAAATGCCCCAATAAAGTATTTTATGAATACGGTGGAAACATTGAGCATGCTCAAAAACACTCACGATCTATATATTGTTACCAATGGAGTTTTGGAAACACAACAAAGACGTATAGCAAAAACAGAAATGGGAGATTGGTTTAAAGGTGTGTTTGTATCTGAGCAAACTGGATATCAAAAACCTATGCCAGAGTTTTTTGATTTTGTTTTTAATAAAATCGGTCATGACAAAAGAGCTCATGCAATGATTGTTGGTGATTCAATAACATCAGATATTTTAGGTGGAAAAAATGCGTCAATAAAAACATGTTGGTTTAATCCAAGAAATAAAATAAATGATACAGAAATTAATCCAGATTATACTATCGAATCGCTTGATCAATTGTTAGATATAGCAAAATAAAAGAAGCGTGAATTATAATCAGAAAAATTGATTGTAATTCACGCTTCATATTATGTTAATGATAATTTAAGAAATGAAAAAGTTTACTTTATAAAAAACATATACTATATATTAAAAATGCGTGTATCATTATTTAGTGGTATTGGACAGGAAAATCATGGTGTCCAAATAAGTATATCGTGACCGTCTTTATTTTGTTGTTCGATATCTTTAAAGCCATGTTTAATGAAGAAATTTTTTGATTGATTACGAGCAATGACTTTAATAGGTTGACCTTGTTCCTTAGCAAAATCTAGCAGTGCTTCGCCGTAACCACGACCTTGGAAATCACGTAAAACTTCTAATTTCCATAAAATATTATAATCATCAAAATCTGAGAAGTATACTTCTTCAACTTCTCCTTTACGGTATAAAGCCATACGAGCACCTAACCTATCACCGACATATATGCCATAAAATGGTGAGTCCGAACTAGCGTCTATCATTTCACCGCGTAATTCATCTACTAAATATAAATCTTCATTTCCGAAGTTCCTAAAATCTTCAAATAATTCATCTGTTTTGTAATTAATATCTAGTCGTTTAACATTACTCACTTTAGCTTCCCCCTTTGCTTTATTACTAACTATTATACCTTATTTTATTGGATATTTCACAAAAATGAATGCTTAAAACATTTTATGTAAAATCAATATTAATTTGTGCTTTGTTTTAATATATTTAAAGGTACTGATCGTATGTATAAGCATTGGATTACAATGTTGAAAGAGAGTAAGTATATTTTCTAATAAATTTATAAGCCGTAAAATTGTCAATGTTGAATATAAACTTTATACTAAATAGGAATAGAGTAACGTAAGGAGAATTACGAATGGATTGTATGACAACGAAACTTAATGAAAAAGATCAATTTATAGCGAATATTAAAAATAGTGATTCAACTTTAGCTAAGTATTATCATCTTGATGCAATGGATGAACAAAATTATAAAAAAAGACTACTTTCAGAAAATAACGGAAGAGAAGCGTCTCTAGCCAAAATCATTGAAGCATATATGGATGATTTAACATTAGATTATCAACAAAATAAAAATTTAAAAGCGCTTAGTAAAGGTGCGAAAGTTGTAATCGGTGGTCAACAAGCTGGTTTGTTTGGTGGACCTTTATATACGTTTCATAAAATATTTTCGATTATTACATTAAGTGAAAAACTATCGAAAGATTACGATACACATGTTGTCCCTGTTTTTTGGATTGCAGGTGAAGATCATGATTTTGATGAAGTAAATCATACTTATGTTTTTAATGAACATACGGCAACGTTACAAAAAATAAAATATAGTACTATGACGCCTCCAGAATCTAGTGTTTCAAAGTATACGCCAGATAAAGAAGCGTTACATAAAGCATTAAATGAATTTTTCAAAGAATTAAAAGAAACTGAGGCTTCTCCAAAACTACTAAACATGTGTAGAAAGATTATCGATAACTATGATGGTTGGACTGACATGTTTAAAGCGTTATTACACGAAGTTTTCAAACATTACGGATTATTACTGATAGATGCAAATGATAAAGCATTGCGCCGTTTAGAAAAGCCAATGTTCAAGGACATTATTAAAAATCATAATTTAGTTGACGATGCCTTTAGGCAAACACAGGCTCAAACTATCACTGACGGTTTAGATCAAATGATACAGACAGAGACGAATGTACATTTGTTTATGGATGATGGTGGTGTAAGACAACTATTAACTTTTGAAAATGGACGTTTCTATTTAAATAAATCAGAGAAATCGTTTTCGGAACAAGAACTTCTTAATATGGTAGAAACAGACCCAGAAAAATTTTCTAATAATGTCGTTACGAGACCAGTAATGGAAGAATGGCTATTTAATACAGTAGCATTCATAGGCGGCCCTAGTGAAATTAAATATTGGACAGAATTAAGTGAAGTTTTTCGAACATTACAAGTAGATATGCCTATCGTTTTACCACGATTAAGGATTACGTATTTAAATACCAGAATAGAAAAATTAGTAGCACAATATCGATTGAATTGTAATAATATCATTGAAAAAGGAATTGAAGCAGATAAAACAAAGTTTATTAGATCTAAAGCTTCGCAATCTTTTATAGAACAGATTGAAGCTTTAAAAGAACAGCAAAATGATTTGTTTCAATCTCTTCAGGCAGAAGTTAAAGACAATCATGATAATAAGGTATTGTTGAACAAAAATAACGAAATTCACCAAAAGCAATTTGATTATTTAATAAAACGGTATTTATTGAATGTTGAAAGAGAAAATGACATTAGCATGAAACATTTTGAGCTCATAAGTCAAACACTCCATCCAATGGGTGGATTACAAGAAAGAATTTGGAATCCACTTCAAATTATGAATGATTTTGGGATAGATGTGTTTAGTCCCTCCACTTATCCACCACTTTCATACACATTTGATCATATATTGATAAAACCTTAGAGTATCAAGGGAAGCACCCGGTTCATTTAAAAGATGAATCGGGTGTTTTTTTCTATGTTTCAAGAAATTTTGGTGAAATTTGTATAATTAGTGGAGGATAGTGGTGAGATGTGGTAAATTATATATATAAGAAGGTGAGGTGATTATAAATGTTCATGGGTGAATACGAGCATCAATTGGATACTAAGGGACGTATGATTGTTCCGTCCAAATTTCGTTATGACCTAAATGAGCGTTTTATAATTACCCGTGGCCTTGATAAATGCTTATTTGGTTACACTTTAGAAGAATGGCAAGTAATTGAAGAGAAAATGAAAACCTTACCAATGACAAAAAAAGATGCGCGTAAATTCATGCGTATGTTCTTTTCAGGTGCTGTTGAAGTGGAATTAGATAAGCAAGGGCGTATAAATATTCCTCAAAATTTGAGGAAATATGCCAATTTGAGTAAGGAATGTACGGTAATAGGTGTCTCAAACCGTATTGAAATTTGGGATAGAGAAACTTGGAATGATTTTTATGATGAATCAGAAGATAGTTTTGAAGATATTGCCGAAGACTTAATTGACTTTGATTTTTAAATGGAGGCGTTAAATTGTTTCATCATGTCAGCGTTATGCTAAAAGAAACTATAGATTATTTAGATATTAAAGAAGATGGCATATATGTCGACTGTACATTAGGTGGAGCAGGCCATGCCCTCTATTTATTAAATCAAATTGGAGACGAAGGTAGACTTATTGCAATTGATCAAGATACAACAGCACTTGAAAATGCAAAAGAAGTATTGAAAGACCATATACATAAAGTTACCTTCGTCCATAGCAACTTTAGAAAATTAACTGAAATTTTAGATGATTTAAATATTGAAAAAGTAGATGGCATTTATTATGACTTGGGTGTGTCTAGCCCCCAATTAGACGTACCTGAAAGAGGTTTTAGTTATCATAATGATGCGAAATTAGATATGCGTATGGATCAAACCCAATCATTATCAGCGTATGAAGTAGTTAATGATTGGTCATTTGAAAAATTAGTGAGAATTTTTCATCGTTATGGCGAAGAAAAATTTTCGAAACAAATTGCTAGACGAATAGAACAAAATAGAGCACAAAAGCCAATTGAAACAACTTTAGAACTGGTGGATGTTATTAAAGAAGGAATACCTGCTAAGGCAAGACGAAAAGGCGGGCATCCTGCTAAAAGGATTTTCCAAGCAATTAGAATTGCAGTTAATGATGAATTGTCTGCATTTGAAAATTCATTAGAACAAGCAATCGAGCTTGTGAAAGTGAACGGAAGAATATCTGTGATTACGTTCCACTCGTTAGAAGATCGCCTTTGTAAACAAATGTTCCAAGAATATGAAAAAGGCCCCGAAGTGCCAAGAGGCTTACCAGTTATTCCAGAAGCTTATACACCAAAATTGAAAAGAGTTAATCGAAAACCAATTATTGCTACAGATGAAGATTTAGAAAAAAATAATCGAGCGCGTAGTGCCAAGTTACGTATAGCTGAAATACTAAAATAAGGAGTGATTTTTGAGTGGCAGTAGAGAAGATATACCAACCGTATAGTGGAGCAGAACAACAAATACCACAAACGCAACCGTCGCCTCATCCCCAGAGTCAACCCCAGACAGTTAAGCGTAAAGTAATTGTCAAGCTAACTAAGTTTGAAAAGATGTTATACATAGGACTTATAACAGTGATTGCTTTAATAAGTATTTATATGCTATCTTTAAAAATGGATGCGTATGAAACTCGAGAAAAAATTGCAGATTTAGATACAAAAATTGAAAAACAATCTAGTGAAAACAGCGCAATAAAATCTGAAATTAAAAAGAACTCCTCATATGAACGCATTTACGATAAGGCCAAAAAAGATGGAATGAGCCTTAAGAACGATAATGTAAAGGTAGTGCGTAATAATGGCGAAGCGAAGAATTAAATTAAAAAAACCGAAGTTTTCAATTAAAAAAAGTAAAATAGGGGCAGTCCTACTCATTCTTGGATTTGGACTGCTCTTTTTTACGTTGGTTTTAAGATACTCATATATTATGTTGACAGGACACTCTTCTGGTGAAGATTTAATTATGAAAGCGAACGAAAAATACTTAGTAAATAGTCAGCAGCAACCAGAACGAGGTAAGATTTATGACAGAAATGGCAAAGTGTTAGCGGAAGATGTGGAACGGTATAAAGTTGTGGCAGTTGTTGATAAAAAAGCAAGCGAAGGCAGCGATAAACCTAAGCATGTAAAAGACAAAAAAGAAACTGCAAAAAAACTTGCGACAGTGATTGATATGTCAGCAAAAGAAATTGAGAAAAAACTAGATAATAAAAAAGCCTTTCAAGTTGAATTTGGTCAAAAAGGCACAGATTTAACGTATCAAGAGAAAGAAAAAATTGAAAAAATGAAACTTCCTGGTGTGACGTTATATCCAGAAACTGAAAGATTTTATCCTAATGGAAACTTTGCATCTCACTTGATAGGTATAGCTCAAAAAGATCCAGATAGTGGAGAATTAAAAGGTGCTTTAGGTGTTGAAAAAATATTTGATAGCTATCTTTCAGGACAAAAAGGTGCTTTATCGTATATTCATGATATTTGGGGGTATATTGCACCAAACACCAAAAAAGAAAAAGTGCCTAAACGTGGAGATGACGTACATTTAACACTTGATTCAAATATACAGGTTTTCGTTGAAGAAGCGTTAGATGGCATGGTTGAACATTATAAGCCAAAAGATTTGTTTGCCGTAGTGATGGATGCGAAAACAGGAGAAATCTTGGCATTTAGTCAAAGACCAACTTTTAATCCAGAAACTGGTAAAGATTTTGGGAAAAAATGGGCAAATGATTTATATCAAAACACATATGAACCAGGGTCAACTTTTAAATCTTATGGTCTAGCGGCAGCAATTCAAGAAGGCAAATTTAAACCTGATAAAAAATATACTGCTGAACCTAGAGAAGTAATGGGCTCTAAAATATCTGACTGGAATAAAGTAGGTTGGGGAAAAATCTCAATGTCTACTGGTTTCACGTATTCTTCAAACACTTTAATGATGCACTTACAAGATTTAGTTGGCTCAGATAAGATGAAAGAATGGTATGAAAAATTTGGTTTTGGTAAATCTACTAAGAGTATGTTTGATGGTGAATCTACGGGCGGTATAGCTTGGGATAATGAAGCACAGCAAAAAACATCCTCATTTGGTCAATCTACAACTGTAACACCAGTTCAAATGTTAAGAGCGCAATCCGCTTTTAATAATGAAGGTAAAATGCTGCAACCATGGTTTGTAGATAGCGTGAGCAATCCTGTTACTGATGATACTTTTTATAAGGGTAAAAAAGAGTTTGCAGGAAAACCAATTACGAAAGACACTGCTAAGAAAGTGCGTACTGAATTAGACAAAGTTGTAAACAGTGAAGATAGTCATGCTAAAAACTATCAAATTGATGGTTATGACGTAGCAGGTAAAACAGGTACAGCACAAGTTGCTGACTCTGATAATGGTGGTTATGTTCAAGGGGAAAATCCATACTTTGTAAGTTTTATTGGTGATGCACCTAAAGATGATCCAGAAGTAATAGTGTATGCTGGTATGAGTTTAGCACAAAAAAATGACCAAGAAGCTTATGAAATGGGTGTAAGTAAAGCGTTTAAACCTATTATGGAAAACACATTGAAATACTTAAACGTAGGAGATAAAAACTCTAAAGATAAATCTGATGTGAAGTATAGTAAA
Source organism: Staphylococcus sp. 11-B-312 (assembly GCF_016743055.1). Taxonomy (NCBI): domain Bacteria; kingdom Bacillati; phylum Bacillota; class Bacilli; order Caryophanales; family Staphylococcaceae; genus Staphylococcus; species Staphylococcus sp. 11-B-312. Next base: position 1,748,600 of record NZ_CP068241.1, on the reverse strand, counting down.
GTGCCAGATGTTCAAGGTCAGGAAACGCAAAAAGCACAAGATAAGGTGAATGGTAAGTCTCTCGAACCAATTGTCATAGGAAGTGGAGATAAAGTTGTTAAACAATCAGTATCACCAGATAAAGAAGTGCTACCGAATAGTAAGGTATTATTACTGACAGATGGGGATATAACTATGCCAGACATGACAGGTTGGACAAAAGAAGAAGTGATTGCTTTTGAAACCTTGACGCAAACAAAAGTAACTACAAAAGGTAGTGGCTTCGTTTCTAATCAATCTGTTAGTAAAGGACAAAAAGTTGATAAAAAAGATAAAGTAGAAGTGACGTTATCTGCAGAAGCGGTTAATGGTGAGGCTTCGACGACATCATCCAAAGAAAAAGAATCGTCCAAAGATGATTCTAATAAAAAAGATGATAATAACTCAGATTCAAACAGTGACAAACAAAGTGAATAAAAATTTATTGTATTTCTGACGTCACTGGTAAAACATGTTAAAATGTATCATTTGAAAATTGATGCGAGGTAGTAATTTAAATGTTGAATACAAAATATAATTTTGAAATTTGAAACATACTTACTGCCTCGTTACATATGATTTATAAGTTGCACTTAGCATTAACGATATCAATCCAATTTAATATTAAAGGAGCATAATATGGTTTATTTACTAGCGATCATTGCACTACTAATAACATTTATATTAGTCCCTGTATTGATACCAACACTAAAGCGAATGAAATTTGGACAAAGTATAAGAGAAGAAGGCCCTCAAAGCCATATGAAAAAAACAGGTACACCGACGATGGGAGGATTAACTTTCCTACTTAGTATCATTGTCACATCAATATTAGCTATTATTTTTATGGATAATGCAAATCCGATTATATTGTTGTTGTTTGTGACGATTGGTTTTGGATTAATTGGTTTTATTGATGACTATATCATTGTTGTTAAAAAGAACAATCAAGGATTAACGAGTAAACAAAAATTCCTTGCTCAAATCGCTATTGCAGTTGTTTTCTTCATATTAAGCCAAGTGTTTAATCTAACAGACTTTTCAACGGGAATTCATATTCCATTTACAGGTTTAGAAGTACCATTATCAATTGCATATGTAATTTTCATTGTATTTTGGCAGGTTGGTTTTTCTAATGCGGTCAATTTAACAGATGGATTAGATGGACTTTCTACTGGGCTTTCTATTATTGGATTTATTATGTATGCGCTTATGGCATATATCCAAGGCGCAAATTCTATTGGCTTGTTTTGTATTATCATGATTTTCGCATTACTTGGATTCTTACCTTTTAATTTAAATCCCGCTAAGGTATTTATGGGAGATACAGGTAGTTTAGCTCTAGGCGGTATTTTTGCTACAATTTCAATTATGCTAAATCAAGAATTATCACTTATTTTTATCGGTTTTGTATTTGTAGCTGAAACATTATCAGTTATGATTCAAGTCACATCATATAAGCTTACAGGAAAAAGAGTTTTCAAAATGTCACCACTACATCACCACTTTGAGCTAGTAGGTTGGAATGAGAGAAAAGTTGTTACTGTATTTTGGACAGTTGGTATTATTTCAGGTCTTATTGGCTTATGGATTGGAGTGAATTAAATTGCTGAAATATACAGGTTTAGAAAATAAAAATGTATTAGTAATAGGATTAGCAAAAAGTGGGTATGAAGCTGCGAAATTGTTACAAAAACTTGGTGCAAATGTCGTTGTTAACGATGGCAAAGATTTAAGCCAAGATGCACATGCAATCGATTTAGAAAATATGGGTGTCAAAGTTGTTGGTGGAGCGCATCCATTTTCCTTACTTGATAATGAACCCCTCATTTTTAAAAATCCAGGTATTCCATACACGGTTCCGTTAATTCAAGAAGCGGAACGTCGAGGATTACACATACTTACTGAAGTAGAACTAAGTTATTTAGTTTCCAAAGCGCCCATTATTGGCGTGACTGGAACAAATGGAAAAACAACGGTCACTTCTTTAATAGGTGATATGTTTAAAAAAAGTAGAATTACTGGTAAATTATCTGGCAATATAGGTTATGTAGCTTCAAAAGTGGCACAAGAAGTAGAAGAAGAGGATTACCTTATAACTGAACTCTCTTCATTTCAATTACTAGGTATCGATCAATATAAGCCGCATATATCGATTATTACAAATATTTATTCTGCACATTTGGATTATCATGAGAATTTAGAGAATTATCAAAATGCAAAAAAACAAATATATAAAAATCAAACTGAAGAGGATTATTTAATATGTAATTATCATCAACGTCACCTGATTGAATCAGAATCCTTAAAAGCAAAAGTGTATTACTTTTCTACACAACAAGAGGTTGATGGTATATACGTAAAAGATGGTTATATTACATTTAAAGGTTTCCGACTTATTCATAAAGATGACTTAGTATTACCTGGTGAACACAATTTAGAAAATATACTCGCAGCTGTGTTAGCGGCACTGTTAGCAGGGGTTTCAGTAAGAGCCATAATAGATAGTTTGACAACTTTTTCTGGTATAGAGCATAGACTTCAATATGTAGGTTCAAACAAAACCAATAAATATTATAATGATTCTAAGGCTACCAATACTTTAGCGACACAGTTTGCTCTAAATTCATTTGAGCAACCCATTATTTGGTTGTGTGGTGGTTTAGACAGAGGCAATGGATTTGATGAATTGATTCCATATATGAATAACGTCAGAGTGATGGTGACCTTTGGTGAGACGCAAGAAAAATTTGTGAAATTAGGTGAGAATCAAGGTAAATATGTAATAAAGGCCACAGATGTAGAAGACGCAGTCGATAAAGTACAATCAGTTATTGAGCCTAATGACGTTGTATTATTATCACCAGCTTGTGCAAGTTGGGATCAATACAATACATTTGAAGAGCGCGGAAATAAGTTTATTAAGAGCTTCCAAGCGCACTTACCTTCACTTTAAAGGTTGTGAAATAAATGTCAGATAAAGTTAGTGAATTTGATTCTGAATATTTAAAAGAGAAACGTGCAAAACGACGTAAAAAACAAAAACAAATCCAATACGCAATCTTCGGTATTTTGCTATTTATTATTTTACTGATTCTTATTTATATGTTCACGCCATTGAGTAAAATCAACTCGGTGACAATTGAAGGTAATGACAATGTATCTAAAGCTTCTATAAAAAAAGCGATAGATGTAAAAGATGACTCTAGAATGTATACCTATAGTACTTCATCAGCTGTTAATAATTTAAAAAAGAATAAATTAATAAAGCATGCAGAAGTAACTAAAGTATTGCCGAATAAGGTGAAGGTTAAAGTGACAGAAAGCCAAATCGTTGGTTTAGTTAAAAAGAAAGATCATTATGTACCGATTCTTGAAGATGGAACAGAATTAGAAAATTATGAAGAAAGTAATGTAACAGATGACGGTCCCGTCCTTGAAGGATTCAAAAAAGAGAAAAAAGAAAAAATAATACAAGAATTAGCAAAAATGCCTACAAAAGTGCGTAGCATGATCGCCGAAGTGCAATATGACCCGCAAGAAAATTTACAAAACCAAATCAAGTTATATACGACAGATGAGATTCAAATTGTGGGTAATTTGAATACTATTGCAAATAAAATGAAGTATTATCCTCAAATGTCACAGTCGTTAGAACGTGATGAATCAGGAAGCTTAAAAAAATCAGGCTACATTGATTTGTCTGTTGGTGCTTCTTTTATTCCTTATAGTGGTGGAAGTACTACTAAATCAACAAGTGATCAAAATGTTGACAAAGGAAACACAGAAGAAGATAAGGCGAAAGACGAGTTACAAAGTGCCTTAAATAAGATAAATAAAGAATCAGACAAAAATAATTAAAAAATTTAGACAAATACATGTGTTTATAGTTCACAAGCGTCAAAACGTATTGTAAACTGTTAATAGTGTGAACATGAATAAGTTATTGTCAGGAGGTGCCTATCTATGGAAGAGCATTATTATGTAAGTATAGATATCGGTTCGTCAAGTGTTAAAGCGATAGTGGGCGAAAAATTTCACAATGGAATAAATGTGATAGGTACAGGACAGACCTACACAAGTGGTATAAAAAATGGTCTTATTGATGATTTCGACATCGCAAAACAAGCGGTTAAAGATACAATCAAAAAAGCCTCTATTGCATCAGGCGTCGATGTTAAAGAAGTATTTTTAAAACTTCCAATTATCGGAACTGAGGTATTTGATGAGTCAAATGAAATTGAATTTTATGAAGATACTGAACTAGATGGTACACACATTGAGCGTGTACTTGAAGGTATTCGTGAAAAAAATGATGTACCCGAAACAGAAATAATAAACGCTTTCCCAATTAAATTTGTTGTGGATGGCGATAATGAAGTGTCAGATCCTAAAGAACTCATTGCAAGACATAGTTTGAAAGTTGAAGCTGGTGTTATTGCGATTCAAAAATCAATTTTAATAAACATGATTAAATGTGTAGAATCTTGTGGTGTAGATGTATTGGATGTATACTCTGATGCATATAATTATGGCTCAGTACTTTCGGCAACTGAGAAAGAACTTGGCGCATGCATTATTGACATTGGTGAGGATATAACACAATTGGCATTTTACGAAAGAGGAGAGCTTGTAGATGCTGATGCTATAGAAATGGCTGGTAGAGATATAACGGAAGATATTGCAAAAGGTTTAAATACTTCTTATGAAACGGCTGAAAAAATCAAACATCAATATGGTCACGCTTTCTTTGATTCAGCGTCGGATCATGATGTGTTTACTATTGATCAAATAAATAGCGAAGAAGAAGCACAATTTACTCAAAAAGATTTGGCAGATGTGATAGAAGCACGTGTGGAAGATATATTCTTTAATGTGTTTGATGTATTACAAGAGTTAGGTCTTACAAAAGTAAATGGTGGTTTCGTTGTAACAGGTGGTTCGGCCAATTTACTAGGCGTTAAAGAATTGCTGCAAGACATGGTAAGTGAAAAAGTAAGAATTCATACGCCATCCCAAATGGGTATAAGAAAACCAGAGTTTTCTTCAGCGATTTCAACGATTTCTAGTAGCATTACTTTCGACGAATTACTAGATTATGTTACAATAAATAATCATGACAGTGAAGAATTTGAAGAAGAAGTCATAGAATCAAATGATCGAGAAAATAGTACGAAGTCAAGCGGATTTGATTGGTTCAAAAAGAAATCAAACAAACAAGAAGAGCCACATACATCAACTTCTGATATAGAAGAACCAGAAGCGTCTGAGGCATACGAACATGAAGACAACATAGAACAAGAAGAAGAAAGTAAACCTCAAGACAAAGAAGAAAGTAAGTTCAAGAAACTTATGAAATCTCTATTCGATTGATTGGCCACTAAAACTAGGAGGAAATTTAAATGTTAGAATTTGAACAAGGATTTAATCATTTAGCGACGTTAAAAGTCATCGGTGTAGGGGGCGGCGGAAATAACGCTGTTAACCGAATGATTGATCATGGTATGAATAATGTTGAATTTATTTCAATCAATACGGATGGACAAGCTTTAAACTTATCTAAAGCTGAGTCTAAAATCCAAATTGGTGAAAAATTAACACGTGGTTTAGGCGCTGGTGCAAACCCTGAAATTGGTAAAAAAGCTGCCGAAGAATCTCGTGAGCAAATTGAAGATGCAATCCAAGGTGCTGATATGGTATTCGTAACAGCAGGAATGGGCGGCGGTACTGGTACAGGTGCTGCTCCAGTTGTAGCAAAAATTGCAAAAGAAATGGGAGCGTTAACAGTTGGTGTTGTTACACGTCCATTCGGGTTTGAAGGCCGTAAGCGTCAAACACAAGCAGCTGCTGGTGTAGAATCAATGAAAGCTGCTGTTGATACATTAATCGTCATCCCTAACGACCGTTTATTAGATATTGTTGATAAGTCAACACCAATGATGGAAGCATTTAAAGAAGCAGACAATGTATTACGTCAAGGTGTTCAAGGTATTTCAGACTTAATCGCTGTTTCAGGTGAAGTTAACCTTGACTTTGCAGACGTTAAAACAATTATGTCTAACCAAGGTTCTGCATTAATGGGTATCGGTGTATCTTCTGGTGAAAACCGTGCTGTAGAAGCTGCTAAAAAAGCTATTTCTTCTCCATTATTAGAAACTTCTATTGTAGGTGCACAAGGTGTGCTAATGAACATTACTGGTGGAGAGTCATTATCATTATTTGAAGCACAAGAAGCAGCAGACATTGTTCAAGATGCAGCTGATGAAGATGTTAATATGATTTTCGGTACTGTGATTAACCCAGAATTACAAGATGAAATCGTAGTAACAGTCATTGCTACTGGATTTGAAGATAAACCTTCATCTCAAGGTCGCAAAGCTTCAAATACTGGATTTGGCAACAGTGCATCATCTGGAAGTACAACTGCAAAAGAAGATTCATTCTCTTCTAGTGCATCACAAACGACAGACAGTGCAAATGAAGGTAGAACACATACTACAAATGAAGATGATATTCCTAGCTTTATCAGAAATCGTGAAGAAAGACGTTCTAGAAGAACTAGACGTTAATCTCGAATGGACTTCTTCTTCTGTTAGTTTTTCATAATAATTAATAATAATTTAGACAATATAAAATATATAAATGTCATCAGGTCCAAAGATCTGATGACTTTTTTGAATTTAGAAGTTGGCATATCATTTGTTGTGAACTACATTATTATGTAGAAAAATATAGTTTTCAATTATTTAGAATCTCCCGAATGTCTTTAGATAGTTTATAAATGTTGAATAGCTGGAGGTTTATAGCATGCAAGAGAAATTTATCAAAGATCGTCATATTTTAAAATATGACGATAATCAATTAAAGAATGTGAAATTGGGTATAACAACAAGAGAAGAAGGATACAGCCATTACCCGAAAGATGCATTTAATATGGCTAGATACATTAATGATGATCAAGATAATGTAACGAGGCACCAAGCGTTACTTGCTTCTGTAATTCAGTTTCCGAGAAATCAATGGGTTTTCCCGATTCAAACACATGAAAATAAGGTAGTTGAAATTACAAACAAAGATAAAGGTACTAATATTGATAGTCTTTCTAATGCATTACATGGTATAGATGGTATGTATACATTTGAAAATGACATTTTATTAACTATGTGTTATGCAGATTGTGTACCAATTTATTTTTATAGCGAAAAACATCACTTTGTAGGCTTAGCTCATGCAGGTTGGCGTGGCACAGTAGGTCAAATTGTCAATCAAATGTTAAAATGTATACCATTTGATTGGAACGACTTAAGCGTTGTTATTGGACCAGCAACTGCAAATTCATATGAAATTAATGATGATATTAAAAGCAAGTTTGAGCAATTACCTATAGATGCTCATCAATATATCGAAACAAGAGGTGACAATCGTCATGGCATAGACCTAAAAAAGGCGAATGCTATGTTGTTAGAGTATGATGGTGTTCCGAAAAATAATATTTATATAACGAATTATGCGACATCGGAAGATTTAAATTTGTTCTTTTCATATAGAGTAGAGAAAGGCGATACAGGTCGTATGTTAGCTTATATTGGTCAATAACTAAGAGGTGTATAAAAATTGGATGTACAACAAAGTTTAGCGCAAATAAATGAACAATTGAAAATACATTGCGAAAAAGGTAATATTACAACAGTCCCGCACGTGATAGCAGTGACAAAATATGTTACAATAGAGCGAGCTAATGATGCTTATCAAGCAGGTATTAGACATTTTGGTGAGAATCGTTTAGAAGGTTTTCAACAAAAGAAAGCAGCTTTACCAGACGATGTAGTCATGCATTTTATCGGTTCTTTACAAACAAGAAAAGTTAAAGAGGTCATTAACGATATCGACTATTTTCACGCTTTAGATCGTCTGAAATTAGCAAAAGAGATTAATAAAAGAGCTGAACATAAAGTGAAATGTTTTGTTCAAGTCAACGTTTCTGGAGAAACGTCAAAACAAGGTATCGCTTTAGATGAGGTAGATACGTTTATTAAGGATTTAGAGCAATATGAAAACATAGAAATAATTGGTCTTATGACGATGGCACCTTATACGGATGATGAACCGTATATTAAAGATTTATTCAAATCATTAAGAGCAAAGAGAGATGAAATTAAAGCGCTCAATTTAAATTATGCACCATGCACAGAATTGTCAATGGGAATGAGTAATGATTACCATTTAGCAGACGAAGAAGGTGCATCATTTGTGAGAATTGGGACTAAACTTGTAGGAAAAGAGGAGTGAGCCCCGTGGCTTTAAAAGATTTATTTAGTGGTTTTTTCGTAGTTGAAGAGGAAGACGATGATTTACAAGCGCCACCTGAAGAAGAACAAGATAGACAACAAGCGCAGTCTCAAACAAATTATAATAATCAACAAAATGACAATACAGAAAGACAACGCATACAGTCCGTACCCAAAAAACAACCAACAAGATTACAACAATCAACCGGGGAAAGGAAGTATCAAATGAATAACAGTGCACCTAAAAATAATACTAGGAACGTTGTGAACATGAATAATCAAGATCAAAACAATTATGGTTTTACGCAAGAAAGTTCTAAAATGTGTTTATTTGAACCACGCGTCTTTTCAGATACTCAAGACATTGCGGACGAATTAAAAAATCGCAGAGCAACTTTAGTGAACTTACAACGTATTGATAAAGTATCTGCAAAAAGAATTATCGATTTTCTAAGTGGTACCGTTTATGCAATTGGTGGAGACATTCAACGTGTAGGTTCTGACATATTCTTATGTACGCCAGATAATGTTGAAGTTGCAGGAAGCATAACAGACCAAATCGAAAATATGGAATACCAAGGTGAATAGAGGTAAACATTCATGGATATAGGTTTATTAGCAAATATATTTCAATTTATTTTATTCTTGGTTCAAATTTATTACTTTGGGATGATTGTATATTTCTTTATGTCATGGCTTCCAGGCGCACGTGAAAATAAATTCGGTCAATTTTTATCAAAATTGTATGAACCGTTTTTAGAACCATTCCGTAAAATTATTCCACCTATTGGCATGATTGATATTTCATCCATTGTTGCAATAATTGTACTTGTATTATTCCAAACTGGTTTAAAAATATTTTTAATTTAATTTTAAATTATTTAGTGTAAGTTTTGTATTGAGGATAAATGATATTTGAATAAATTATAAAATAAATGTTAAGCACCTAACGTTAAAAACGAGAGGTGCTTTAACTTATATTTGGAGTGAAATCACATCGATATTTATCAACATTTTAGAAAAGAAGAACATGAATTAATCGATCAACTCATCGATAAGTGTTATCGTGCCAACGACCAGTTTGCACCTGTATTAACTTCCTTTTTAGATCCCAGAGGCCAATATATATTAAATGTTGTAGTTGGTAGTTTTCAAGATTTAGAAGTTACTTTTTATGGTGGGCCATATGCTGAGAGACAAAGAGCCATCATAGCACCAGATTACTTTCAACCTGAGGTGGAAGATTTTGAAATCATTCTTTTTGAAATCGATTATCCTCAAAAATTTGTCACACTTCAACACCAACATGTCTTGGGCACAATTATGTCATTGGGAATCGAAAGAGACCAATTAGGTGATATTGTTGTAGATAATCGCATACAATTTACTTTGACAAAGCAATTAGAATCATATATTATATTGGAATTAAATAAAATTAAAGGCGCGACAGTTAAACTAAATGCGCTACCAATAAAAGATATGATACAATCAGTAGAGAACTGGCACTCATCCGAAACAACCGTATCTGGTTTACGATTAGATGTCGTTCTAAAAGAAATGATTCGTAAATCTCGTTCCATTAGCAAACAGTTAATCGAAAAGAAACGTGTTAAAGTTAATCATACGATTATTGATTCTGCAGATTTCCAACTGGATAAAGGAGACTTACTATCTATTCAAGGTTATGGCAGAGCAATGATTACTGATATTGGTGGAAAAACAAAAAAAGATAAAGTACGAATTTCCTACAAAACTTTATTTAAATAAGTTATACTTATAAAGTGTAGAACAACCGAATTTTAACGACTAAAATAAGCAATGATACCATATAAGATGAAATTTTATTTATGATATTTAATGAAATTACAAAATAGTGTATGATAGAAGGAGGATAATGACGCATGGCTTTTACACCAAGTGAAATAAAAAACAAATCCTTTACTCGTGTGAAAACGGGTTTTGAACCAACTGAAGTTGAAAGTTATCTAGAACAGCTCAGTAATGAAATTGAACGTTTAAAAGAAGATAAAGCACAACTAGAAAAAGTTGTCGAAGATAAAGAAACAAATATTCAATCTTATAAAGATGTGCATCAATCTGTGAGCGATGCATTAGTTCAAGCGAAACAAGCTGGAGAAGAGACGAAAGCAGCAGCCAATAAAGATGCAGAGGCAACAATTGCTAAAGCAAAAAGCGAAGCAGATCGTATTGTCAATGATGCAGTTGAAAAAGCTCGTCGTCTTTCTTTCCAAACAGAAGATATGAAACGCCAATCTAAAATATTTAGATCTCGTTTCCGTATGTTAGTAGAAGCACAGTTAGATTTACTTAAAAATGATGATTGGGATTATTTATTAAATTATGACCTTGATTCTGAACAAGTAACACAAGAGAATATTAATCATTTAAATGAAAATGAATTAACTGAAGAAGAAAAAGCGATGAAAGCAAAAGCTGAAGCAGATAGTACGGCAGAGGCGGATGCAGAAGCAACAGATAACAGCGGTTCAACAGATAATGAGAATAATAAACAATAAACAGCAGACGCGTAAGAAACAGTCGATATATTCAAGCGAGTTAGGGATAGTGTGAGCCTAATATATATTTGTTTCTTATATCACTGTAGTTTTAACTGAATAACATGCAATGAGAGAACTCTAAGTTGAGTTAATCAGGGTGGTAACGCGGTATATATCGTCCCTGTTAATTGAACTTAGAGTTCTTTTTATTGTTAAATACTAATCAAGTCAGAATATTGTAATAAGGAGTGTAGGAAATGGACTACAAAGATACGTTATTAATGCCGAAAACGAATTTTCCAATGCGTGGAGGATTACCGAATAAAGAGCCAAAAATCCAAGAAGAATGGGATGCTAATGATATTTATCAAAAAGCATTAGACAAAAATAAAGATAACGAACATTATATTTTACATGATGGTCCACCATATGCAAATGGTAACTTACATATGGGACATGCGTTAAATAAAATTTTGAAGGATTTTATTACGCGTTATAAAACAATGCAAGGTTTCTATACACCATATGTTCCTGGTTGGGATACACATGGGTTACCAATCGAACAAGCGCTTACTAAAAAAGGTGTTAAGCGTAAAGAATTATCAATTGCTGAATTTAGAAGAAAATGTGAAGCATTTGCGTTAGAACAAATAGAAAATCAAAAAAAAGATTTTAAACGCCTTGGTGTTAAAGGAGATTTTGCTGATCCATATATTACATTAAAACCGGAATATGAAGCTGCACAAATTCGTTTATTTGGTGAAATGGCTGATAAAGGTCTTATTTACAAAGGTAAAAAACCAGTTTATTGGTCACCATCTAGTGAATCATCACTTGCTGAAGCAGAAATTGAATATCAAGATAAGCGTTCGCCATCTATTTATGTAGCATTTGATGTTAAAGATAGCAAAGGTATTGTTGATGAAGGTGCAAAATTCGTTATTTGGACTACTACACCTTGGACATTACCATCGAATGTTGCGATCACAGTACACCCAGATTTAATTTATGGTCAATATAATGTGAATGGTGACAAATATATCATCGGTAAAGACTTAGTTGCTAATGTTGCTGAAGCATTAGGATGGAACGAAGATGCCATTGAATTAGAAAAAGAATTCAAAGGTAGTGACTTAGAGTATATCGAAACACAACATCCTTTTGTTGATCGTATGTCACTCGTGATTAATGGATTACATGTGACAACAGATGCTGGTACAGGGTGTGTCCATACGGCACCTGGACATGGGGAAGACGACTTTGTAGTAGGTCAAAAATATAACTTGCCTGTTATTAGCCCTGTAGATGATAAAGGTGTATTTACAGAAGAAGCCGGTCAATTTGAAGGTATGTTCTACGATAAAGCGAACAAAGAAATTACAGATTTATTAAAAGAAAATGGTTCATTATTAAAATTAGAATTTATTACTCATAGTTACCCACATGATTGGCGTACTAAAAAACCTGTAATTTTCCGTGCAACACCACAATGGTTTGCCTCTATTGATAAAGTACGTCAAGATATTTTAGATGCAATCGAAGATACACACTTCAAGGTTGATTGGGGTAGAACTCGTATTTATAACATGGTAAGAGATCGTGGCGAATGGGTTATATCACGTCAACGTGTTTGGGGTGTACCATTACCAGTATTTTATGCGGAAAATGGCGATATTATTATGACTAAGGAAACTGTTAATCATGTTGCAGATTTATTCCAAGAACATGGTTCAAATGTATGGTTTGAGCGAGAAGCTGCAGAGTTACTACCTGAAGGGTTCACACATCCAAGCAGTCCAAATGGTGTGTTTACAAAAGAAACAGATATCATGGACGTTTGGTTCGATTCTGGATCATCACACCGTGGTGTATTAGAAGAACGTCCGGAACTATCATATCCTGCTGATTTATATCTAGAAGGTAGTGACCAGTACCGAGGTTGGTTTAACTCTTCAATTACAACTTCTGTTGCTACGAGAGGAATTTCACCATATAAAATGTTACTTTCACATGGATTTGTGATGGATGGTGAAGGTAAAAAGATGAGTAAATCATTAGGTAATGTTATTGTACCTGATCAAATCGTCAAACAAAAAGGTGCAGATATTGCGCGTCTTTGGGTAAGTAGTGTAGATTATTTATCAGATGTGCGTATTTCTGATGAAATTTTAAAACAAACTTCTGATGTATATCGTAAAATTAGAAATACCTTAAGATTTATGTTAGGTAATTTAAATGATTATAATCCTTCAACAGATGCAATTGCAGAATCTGAGCTATTAGAAGTAGATAAATATTTATTAAATAGATTACGTGAATTTACTGCGAATACGCTAGACAATTATGATAATTATGATTATTTAGATATATATCAAGAATTACAAAATTTCATTAACGTTGAATTAAGTAATTTCTATTTAGATTACGGTAAAGATATCTTGTACATTGAAGAGCAGAATGCACATAAACGTCGCAGTATGCAAACAGTGTTGTACCAAATTGTAGTAGACATGACAAAATTATTAGCGCCTATCCTAGCGCATACGTCTGAAGAAGTGTGGTCACATATCCCACATGTAGAGGAAGAAAGTGTTCATTTAACACGTATGCCTGAACGTGTAGCAGTTGATACTGAATTCATGGAAAAATGGAATACATTTATGAAATTGCGTGACGATGTGAACCGTGCTTTAGAAGTTGCGCGTAATGAAAAAGTAATTGGTAAATCATTAGAAGCCAAAGTGGTAATCGGTAGCAATGATAACTTTGATGCGACTACATTTTTACAACAATTCTCTGACTTACAACAATTATTTATTACTTCACAAGCGGAGGTAGTTGATAAAGTTGAAAATGGAGAATCATATCAATATGGTGATATCCACATTGAACATGCTCACGGAGAAAAGTGTGAACGTTGTTGGAACTATAGTGAATCATTGGGTTCAGTAGGTGAATTAGATAACCTATGTCCGCGTTGTCAAGCAGTAGTTAAAACACTTGTTTAAATATTGATAAATGTTAAAGTAAGAACATGGCAAATACGTTATTCATAAAATATTAAACGGTTTTGTTCTGATGTATTTAAATAGAATTATAAAAAGTGCGATATGTATTTTTACATTAAAACAAGTTATGACTAATATTTTTGAAAAACCTGAGACATCAGTACGATGTCCCAGGTTTTCTTTTCGCTAATATAAAAATGAAACGAGTTATTTCACGAATCCAAAAGTAAGATTAAAATGAGCATATTAAAATTTAAAATTAAATAAATCAGATATAATGGATGCAATAAGCAATTAGAAAGGTGTTAAATATGTTCCATAACGAAAGTGCCCATTTTGTAAATGGCATTATATTAAATGTAAGAGATAAAGATGAAATGAAAAAATTTTATGGAGATATTATTGGATTAAATGTAGTAAATGAATCATATTCTACAATTCAATATGAGGTTGGTAATCTGAATCACTTCATGACACTTAATCAAATCAATATGGGAAGAGAACCTCTTGTTTCAGAAGCAGGTTTATTTCACTTAGCGATAAAATTACCATCTAAAACAGACTTAGCAGACTTGCTTGTGCAATTCAGTGAATATAAAATACCTATCAATGGTGGCGAACACGACATTTCAACTTCATTATATTTAGTAGATACGGAAGGAAACGGCTTGGAGTTTTATGTAGATAATCCCATTGATGAATGGTCTATTGAAAATGAAAAAGCAGTTTTAGAAACAAAACCATTAAATGTACCTAAATTACTAACTTATGTCTCAGATGAGAAGTGGCAAGGTATTCCTGATGAAAGTATTATTGGATATATAAATTTAAAAACAATTCGATTAAATAGAGTTAAGCAATATTATAAAAATTACTTTGGTTTGGTACCTTCTTCTGTAGAAACTGACAGTGCGGTTTATTTAGCTTCAAATGGTTATCACCAACATCTCGTAGTGAATAATTGGTTATCAAGTGTAAAACGTATAGAAAATCATAGAACTTATGGTTTAGCGTGTGTAGATTTTCATTTTCCAGAAACAACACATAAATTATTAGCTGGACCTGATGGTATTCAATTTAGGTTTAATTATTATTCCGTACTCTAGAATAATGTCTATTTTAATAACATTTTAAAAAATCAACTTATTATTTGAACTGTAACTTTTTTTATAAGTTTGATTAGGATATAATGAGAGTTGTTGTAAAAAGCGACCGCACGAAGAACAAATAGGAGGTACAGACATGAAACGTCAGTACTATATTGGTATTTCTATATTTATAACAATTGTTATACTTATATTAGATCAAATCACAAAATTTATAATAACTAAAACAATGCAAATTGGTGACTCATTTGAAGTAATCCCTAATTTTTTGAGTATCACTTCACATAGAAATAATGGTGCAGCATGGGGAATTTTAAGTGGAAAGATGGCTTTTTTCTATATTATAACTGTCATTATTCTGATCATACTCATTGTCTTTTTTATAAAAGAAGCGAAGCATAATTTGTTAATGCAAATTGCTATAAGTTTATTGTTTGCTGGTGCTTTAGGTAACTTTATTGACCGCGTATTAAATGGTGAAGTTGTAGACTTTGTTGATACTTATATATTTAGTTATAATTTTCCAATATTTAACGTAGCTGATTCTAGTTTAACTATAGGCGTCGTTTTAGTAATAATCGCATTATTAAGGGATATGAGGACAGAAGAATAGGAGAGATAGTGTATGGAATTTCATGAGTTTAATATAGATGACCCAGCTAATGTAGGACAACGAATAGATAAATTATTGCCTGAATTTAATACTGAATGGTCACGTACTCAAATGCAAGATTGGATTAAAGAAGGCCTGGTTAAAGTCAATGGTAAAGTGATAAAATCCAATTATAAAACTAAGTCAAATGATAAAATTATAGTAACTGAGAAAGAAATTGTTGAGGCAGATATTAAACCAGAAAATCTTAATCTGAATTTTTATTATGAAGACGATGATGTCGCAATTGTATATAAACCTAAAGGGATGGTAGTACATCCATCAGCAGGTCATTATACGGGTACATTAGTAAATGGACTAATGTATCAAATGAAAGACTTATCTGGTATAAACGGAGAGATACGTCCAGGAATTGTACATCGTATTGACAAAGACACTTCCGGGTTATTAATGATTGCAAAAAATGATGTTGCACATCGTAGTTTAGTAGAGCAGTTGATAGATAAATCAGTAACGCGTAAATATATTGCATTGGTACATGGTAACATTCCACATGATTATGGTACTGTTGATGCACCTATTGGTAGAAATAAGAATGACCGCCAATCTATGGCTGTAGTTGATGATGGTAAAGACGCGATTACTCACTTTAATGTATTAGAACATTTTAATAAATATACGTTAATAGAATGTCAGTTAGAAACAGGCCGTACTCACCAAATTCGTGTGCATATGAAATACATTGGTTACCCTTTAGTAGGAGATCCCAAATATGGTCAGAAAAAAACATTAGATATTGGTGGTCAAGCATTGCATGCTGCAGTAATCGGTTTTGAACATCCAGTTACACAAGCGTATATTGAAAAGACAGCACCTTTACCAGAGGAATTTGAGCAACTCTTAAATGATGTTCGTAAATCTGATAATTAATAATGCTTTGCTAAGTTATATCGTGAATTTTAGATAATACCATGATATATAAATAGGATTGGAACAGAAATCTAATTTTATTAATTAGATTTCGTTATCTCACCCCAACAAGGATGACTAGAAGTGAAAAAATGATTTAAAGGCAAACGATCGCTTTTATAAAACGAACGATATTCTAATATAGACTTGCAACGATATGTTATTCATGATAATATAATGACAGTTTAATAAAGAACGAACGTCTTTAATTGAAAGTCCAGAGAGGCTTCGAAGACATGTAATGAAAATAGAATATACAAACAAAGTATTTAAGTTATAACAATAGCTAAAGCCATCGTAGTTTTTCGTAAAACGCGATAAAAGTCATAATCACAAGTACAAAAATGGTTATGATGGAGAAATCATCTAAGTTTTAGATATGTCTCTACATTTTGTTTGTAATATTTTATTACGCTACCTCATGTCTTCTGAAGATGTGAGGTTTTTTAATATCATTAAGATTAAGGTAGGTGCCCAAAATGTCAGAACGCGTAATTATGGATGAAGCAGCAATACAAAGAACCGTTACACGTATTGCACACGAAATCTTAGAATACAACAAAGGTACTGATGAATTAATTTTATTAGGCATTAAAACAAGAGGGGCATTTTTAGCACGACGTATCCAACAAAAAATTGAACAAATTGAGGAAATAACTGTCCCAACAGGTACGATTGATATTACACAATTTAGAGATGATTTAGAACAGACAATAGATCAAGTTGCAGAACAGACGTATGAAATTGATGTCAATATAACAAATCAAGTCGTGATTATTGTGGATGATGTTCTATATACTGGGCGTACAGTTAGAGCATCGCTTGATGCAGTACTTCAATATGCAAGACCTAGTAAAATAGGATTAGCAACGCTTATTGATCGTGGACATAGGGAGCTTCCAATACGCGCAGACTTTGTTGGTAAAAATATACCGACCGCTAGAGAAGAAGCTGTCTCGGTTTTTCTTAGTGAAATAGATAGTAGAAATGCAGTTGTAATTGAATAAATCAACACCTTTTAATTCAGTACGAGAGACTGAAAAAGGGAAGAGAATCATGTGGAAGTCAAAGGCAAGTTTCTAGGAAGCCACACTTCAAAATATAGTTATATTATAAAAACATATACTATAGATTCTCTCCATATCATCTGAACTTAATTTAAGCTAAGTATTCAAACAGCAATGCTAACGATTTAAGTCGTAATGTTGTTTGAACAAGCTGAATTTTGATTTGAGGATAGATACTTTTTAAGTCTCTTTACATGAAAACAATGTAAAGGGACTTTTTTTATGAGAGGAAGCGGAAAGTCATGGAAAATGAAACAATGTTTGAACGGACAGCTAAACCAGTATTAGATGTACGAGATAAACCTAAGTTAGGACAATGGGCATTTCTAAGCACTCAACATTTATTTGCAATGTTTGGATCGACTGTCCTCGTACCATTTTTAACTGGATTACCGATATCATCTGCTTTACTAGCATCAGGGATAGGGACATTATTATATATATTAATTACACAAGCGAAAATACCCGCATATTTAGGTTCAAGTTTCGCATTTATCACACCAATCATAACTGGATTGAATTCACATAGCTTAGGTGACATGTTAGTAGCATTGTTTATGAGCGGAGTGATGTATGTGCTTATTGGATTAGCTATTAGGTTAAGTGGAACAGGGTGGCTTATGCACTTACTTCCCCCGGTTGTTGTTGGACCAGTTATTATGGTGATTGGTTTGAGTCTGGCTCCTACTGCAGTCAATATGGCGATGTTTGAAAATTCAGGAGATATGAAAGGCTATAACTTAAGTTATTTAGTAGTAGCAATGATTACGCTGCTGGTGACGATTATAGTTCAAGGATACTTTAAAGGTTTCTTGTCCCTTATACCTGTATTAATCGGCATTATAACGGGGTACATTGTGTCAATATTTATGGGGCTTGTTAATTTTAAACCTGTAGCTGAAGCAAAATGGCTGCAACTTCCTGAAGTGTACCTACCATTTAAAGATTACACACCATCATTTCATCTAGGTTTAGTACTTGTCTTAATACCAATCGTTTTTGTGACAGTTAGTGAGCACATTGGACATCAAATGGTGATTAACAAAATCGTAGGAAGAAATTTCTTTAAAGATCCAGGATTAGACAAATCAATTATTGGTGACGGAGTGTCAACGATGTTTGCAAGTATTATAGGTGGCCCACCAAGTACAACATACGGAGAAAATATAGGTGTTTTAGCTATCACGAAAATTTATAGTATATATGTTATTGGAGGTGCTGCAGTCATCGCTATAATATTAGGTTTTGTAGGCAAATTCACAGCATTAGTTTCATCTATACCAACCCCTGTTATGGGAGGTGTATCGATATTACTTTTCGGAATTATTGCAGCAAGTGGTCTGCGAATGCTTGTAGAAAGTGAAGTTGATTTTGCAAGTAACCGAAATCTAGTCATCGCATCAGTCATATTAGTTATAGGTATTGGCAACCTAGTCTTCAATCTGAATGGTATAGGTATAAATTTAGAAATTGAAGGGATGGCATTAGCAGCATTGGCAGGTATTCTACTAAACTTAATTTTACCGCAAGAGATTGAGTCAAATAAATAAACGTCTATTTCAATACTAGGAGGCTGAAAAAATGGATAACTTACTATCAATGGAACATCTAACTACAAATGAGATTTATGAACTAATAGAAATTGCAAGTGGTATTAAAAATGGATCATTTAAACCACATAATTATGAAGACAAATTTGTAGCAAACTTATTTTTTGAAAATTCTACCCGTACGAAAAGTAGCTTTTTAGTAGCAGAGCAAAAATTAGGATTAAAACTGATTGATTTCGAAACGAGCACTTCTTCTGTTCAAAAAGGTGAGAGCTTATACGATACGTGTAAAACATTAGAACAAGTAGGTGCAGATGTTCTAGTAATTAGACATTCAGATACAACATACTATAATGATTTAAATTCACTTAAGTTACCGATTATTAATGCAGGTGATGGTAGTGGACAGCATCCAACACAAAGTTTATTAGACCTAATGACAATATACGAAGAGTATGAAACCTTTAAAGATTTAAATATATTAATATGTGGAGATATTAAAAACTCCCGTGTAGCGAGAAGTAACTTTCAAAGTTTAACCGCACTCGGTGCAAATGTGATGTTCTCAAGTCCAGAAGCGTGGAGAGATGACACTTTAGAAGCACCTTATGTTGATATAGATAAAGTCATAGAGGACATAGACATTGTCATGCTACTAAGAGTACAGCATGAAAGACATGGTGATGAAGAAACAATGAATTTTGAAAATCAAAATTATCATGAAAATTTTGGTTTGACAAAAGCGCGTTATAATCGATTGAAGTCATCTGCAATTGTTATGCATCCCGCGCCTGTCAATCGCGGTGTTGAAATAGATGATTGCTTAGTAGAAGCAGAAAAATCTCGCATCTTTAAACAGATGGAAAATGGTATGTATACACGTATGGCAGTAATTGAGTATATATTACAAACAAAGGAGGCAGCAATAAATGAAATTGCTAACTAATGCGAAAATCTTAGAAAATGGTGAACTTAAAACCACTTCAATTTTAATAGAAGGTAAAACCATAAAAAAAATTGCGTCAGACATAGAGGTTGATGCCGATGTTGAAATCATTGATTTAAAAGGACACTTTGTTGCTCCAGGTTTAGTTGATGTTCATGTACATTTGCGTGAACCAGGCGGTGAACATAAAGAAACAATTGCAACGGGAACACAAGCAGCTGCAAGAGGCGGTTTTACGACAGTTTGTCCAATGCCAAATACACGACCTGTACCTGACTCTGTTGAAAATTTAGAACGTTTAAACAAATTAATCGACGAAAATGCACACGTCAGAGTTTTACCATATAGTGCAATCACAGTTAGGCAAGCAGGTACTGAACATGTTGATTTTGAAGCTTTAGCCCAGTTAGGCACATTTGCTTTTACTGATGATGGCGTAGGTGTACAACAAGCAAATATGATGTATGAAGCTATGCAACAAGCAGCTAAAGTGAATAAAGCAGTCGTTGCTCATTGTGAGGATAATAGCTTGATATATGGCGGCGCTATGCATGAAGGGGAACGTAGTAAAGCATTAGGCATACCGGGGATACCTAATATTTGTGAAGCGGTACAAATTGCGAGAGATGTTTTGCTAGCTGAAGCAGCAGGTGCACATTACCATGTCTGTCACGTATCTACAAAAGAAAGTGTACGAGCTATAAGAGATGCTAAAAAGGCAGGAATTCATGTAACAGCAGAAGTGACACCGCATCATTTATTATTAACAGAAGATGATGTGCCTGGTGATGATGCAATTTATAAAATGAATCCACCTTTAAGAAGTAAAGCAGATCGAGCTGCACTAATCGAAGGATTATTAGATGGGACAATTGATTGTATTGCTACAGACCATGCGCCACATGCGAAAGAAGAAAAAGCACAACCAATGACAAAAGCGCCTTTCGGCATTGTTGGTAGTGAAACAGCATTTCCATTATTGTATACACACTTTGTAAAAAATGGTAACTGGTCATTGCAACAATTGGTTGACTATTTAACGATTAAACCATCTCAAATATTTGATTTACCTTATGGAAGATTAGAAGAGGGCGGTTTAGCTGACCTTACTGCCATTAATTTAGAAGACGAGAAAGAGATTAGGGCAGAAGATTTTGCGTCAAAAGGGTCAAACACACCATTTATAGGTGAAAAAGTATACGGAACTCCAGTATTAACATTGGTAGAAGGTGAAGTTAAATTTAAGGAGGAAAAGTAATGTTGCAAAAACGCTATTTAGTTTTAGAAGATGGAACATATTATGAAGGTTATCCATTAGGATCGGACCATTTAACGAAAGGCGAAATAGTATTTAATACGGCTATGACTGGGTATCAAGAAACGATATCAGATCCATCTTATACAGGGCAAATTATTACGTTTACTTATCCATTAATAGGAAACTACGGAATTAATCGAGATGATTTTGAATCTTTGATACCAACATTGAATGGTGTTGTTGTCAAAGAAGCAAGCACATATCCGAGTCATTTTCGCATGCAAAAAACATTCCACGAAGTGTTAAAAGATTATGATATACCAGGTATTTCAGGTGTGGATACACGTAGTATTACTCGAAAAATTAGAAACTATGGCGTTTTAAAAGCAGCTTTTACAGATGATAAGGCAGATATTCCACAATTAATAGAAGAGTTGAAAGTAATTGAATTACCTAGAGATGAAGTGAAAACAGTGTCTACCAAAACACCATATGTCTCTACGGGTTATGATTTAAGTGTTGTACTTGTAGATTTTGGTAAAAAACAAAATATTGTGAGAGAACTTAATTTACGTGGTTGTAATGTTACAGTTGTACCTTATGATTCGACAGCAGAAGAAATTATTAGAATGTCACCAGATGGAGTCATGTTGTCTAATGGACCTGGTGATCCAGAAGAAGTCAAAGTTGCAATTAATATGATTAATGGTATTTTAGGAAAAATTCCTTTCTTTGGTATCTGTTTAGGCCATCAATTATTTGCACTTTCACAAGGCGCTAGATCGTTTAAAATGAAATTTGGACATAGAGGGGCAAACCATCCTGTGAAAGATTTAAAGAGTGGGAAAATAGCATTAACTAGCCAAAATCATGGTTATGCGATCGATAAAGATTCATTAGCCAGTACACCTTTAGAAATAACACATATAGCGATTAATGACGGTACAGTTGAAGGTTTAAGACACCAATCATTACCTGCGTTTTCAGTACAATATCATCCTGAAGCAAGTCCTGGACCTACAGATTCAAATTATTTGTTTGATGAATTTATTAAAATGATGCATGACTTTAAAGAAAAGGAGATTTTGACAAATGCCTAAACGTAACGATATTAAAACGATTTTAGTTATAGGATCTGGACCCATTATTATAGGCCAAGCTGCAGAATTTGATTATGCGGGGACACAAGCATGCTTAGCATTACGAGAAGAAGGTTATCGCGTTATATTAGTAAATTCAAATCCAGCTACAATCATGACAGATAATGAAATTGCTGACAAAGTCTACATTGAACCTTTAACGCATGACTTTATTGCACGTATTATTCGTAAAGAACAACCTGATGCGCTGTTACCAACATTAGGTGGTCAAACAGGGCTTAATATGGCGATTCAATTACATGATAGCGGTGTATTAGAAGCGAACAACGTACAATTACTAGGTACTAAATTGGCTTCTATTCAACAAGCGGAAGATAGAGAATTATTTAGAGACTTAATGAATGAGCTAGATGTTCCAGTTCCAGAAAGCGATATCGTCAATACTCTAGAACAGGCGTTTGAATTTAAAGAAGCGGTAGGGTACCCATTAATTGTGAGACCGGCTTTCACGATGGGCGGTACTGGTGGTGGTATTTGCCATAATGATGAAGAGTTTAAACAAGTAGTAACGAATGGCTTACATTACAGTCCGGCAACACAATGCTTAATTGAAAAATCAATCGCAGGTTTTAAAGAGATTGAATATGAAGTGATGCGAGATAAAAATGATAATGCCATCGTTGTATGTAACATGGAAAATATAGACCCAGTCGGCATACATACTGGCGATTCAATTGTAGTAGCACCTAGTCAAACTTTATCAGATGTTGAATATCAAATGTTACGTGATGTGTCGTTAAAAGTTATTCGTGCTTTAGGCATTGAAGGTGGTTGTAATGTACAACTGGCATTAGACCCACACTCAATGAAATATTATATAATTGAAGTGAACCCACGTGTGTCACGTTCATCAGCTTTAGCTTCTAAGGCTACAGGCTATCCGATTGCAAAATTAGCTGCAAAAATAGCGATAGGTTTATCATTAGATGAAATGTTGAATCCAATCACTAAAACTTCTTATGCTGCATTTGAACCGACGTTGGACTATGTTATTTCAAAAATCCCACGTTTTCCTTTCGATAAATTTGAAAAGGGTGAACGTGTGCTCGGTACACAAATGAAAGCAACTGGTGAGGTAATGGCGATTGGCCGAACATATGAAGAGTCTTTATTAAAAGCAATTCGCTCACTCGAATATGGCGTGCATCATTTGGGATTACCAAATGGCGAAACATACGATTTAGATTATATAAAAGCGCGTATACAAGACCAAGATGATGAGCGCTTATTCTTTATAGGAGAAGCGATAAGAAGAGGTACATCTTTAGAAGAAATACACGAAATGACTAAGATTGATTACTTCTTCTTAAATAAATTCTTGCACATCATTGATATAGAACATGACTTAAAAGTACACAAAGGAGATCTAGATTATTTAAAATTTGCTAAGAGTTATGGGTTTAGTGATCGCGTTATTGCACATCGTTTTGATATGTCAGAATCAGAAGTTTATAACTTAAGAAAACAACATAATATTTCACCAGTATATAAAATGGTAGATACATGCGCAGCAGAATTTGAATCAGCTACACCATATTACTATGGCACGTATGAACAAGAAAATGAATCCATTATCACTGAAAAAGAAAAAATATTAGTCTTGGGATCAGGGCCAATAAGAATCGGTCAAGGTGTCGAATTTGATTATGCAACTGTGCATGCTGTGTGGGCTATTCAACAAGCTGGTTATGAAGCTATTATCGTCAATAATAACCCTGAAACAGTATCTACAGACTTTTCAATTTCAGACAAATTATATTTTGAGCCATTAACAGAAGAAGATGTCATGAATATTATAAATATTGAACAGCCAAAAGGTGTAGTAGTACAGTTTGGTGGTCAAACTGCGATTAATTTAGCAGATAAAATTGAAAAGTATGGTGTGAAAATTTTAGGAACGTCACTCGAAGATTTGAATCGTGCGGAAGATCGTAAAGAATTTGAGGCACTGTTACATAAAATTGATGTGCCTCAACCTAAAGGCAAGACAGCAACGTCAACTGATGAAGCGCTCAATAATGCACGTACAATCGGTTATCCTGTAGTAGTTAGACCTTCGTATGTATTAGGTGGACGTGCAATGGAAATCGTGTATAACGATGAAGAGTTAACCAATTATATGAATCAAGCAGTGAAAGCGAGTCCGGATCATCCTGTATTAGTTGATAGATATCTCACAGGTAAAGAAATTGAAGTCGATGCTATTTCTGACGGTGAAACGGTAATTATTCCAGGGATTATGGAACATATTGAACGCGCTGGTGTCCATTCAGGTGATTCGATTGCGGTATATCCTCCACAATCTTTGACACCAAATGAACTTAAAACATTAGAAGATTATACAATTCGCTTAGCGAAAGGGCTAAATATCATAGGTCTAATCAATATACAATTTGTCATTGCACATGATGGTGTTTATGTTTTAGAAGTGAATCCTCGTGCAAGTCGTACAGTTCCTTTCTTAAGTAAAATTACGCATATTCAAATGGCACAGTTGGCCATGCGCGCTATTGTAGGTGAGAAACTTAAGGATTTAGGTTATAACGAGGGCGTTCAACCATATAGTGAAGGTGTCTTTGTTAAAGCTCCGGTATTTAGCTTTAACAAATTGAAAAATGTAGATATTACCTTAGGACCTGAAATGAAATCAACTGGGGAAGTCATGGGGAAAGATTTAACCATGGAAAAAGCATTATATAAAGGTTTGACAGCAAGTGGTATGGAAGTAAAAGATTATGGTACGGTATTGATGACCGTAAGTGATAAAGACAAAGATGAAATTGTGAATATCGCGGCTCGCTTAAATGAAGTTGGCTATAAAATATTAGCTACTGAAGGTACTGCTAAAAAATTAGAAAATAACCATATCACTGCAGAAACTGTAGGTAAAATTGGTGGAGAAAACGATTTATTATCACGTATACAAACGAATGATGTTCAAATTGTGATCAATACGATGACAAAAGGAAAAGAAGTTGAACGTGATGGTTTTCAAATTAGACGTGCCTCTGTTGAAAATGGCGTACCATGTCTAACTTCATTAGATACTGCAGAAGCATTAACATCCGTTATAGAAAGCATGACTTTCACGATGAAAAATATGTAAAATATAATTAAAAAACTGAAATAATTTTTATGCTTTAATGCAAAGAAATGCTATTGGCAATAGACGGCTAGGATAAAAATATTTTTATGAAATTTTACTCTTAGTCGTCCTTGTCAGTATGAAAAAAATTCCAAAATATTATTGCTGTCATATGTCCATACACGCTTGGCAAATATAATAAAATAGCTATAGATGAGAGGCGATATATATGCAAAATAATCTACCTATCATTGCTTTAGATTTTGAATCAGCAGAAGCGGTTACACAATTTTTAAATCAATTTGATGAACCTTTATTTGTCAAAGTTGGAATGGAACTTTTTTATCAAACTGGGCCTTCATTAATCACTGATATTAAGAAACGTGGTCATAGCATATTCTTAGATTTAAAATTGCATGATATTCCTAACACTGTTGGTAAAGCAATGGAAGGCTTAAGCAAATTAGATGTCGATTTAGTAAATGTACACGCAGCTGGTGGTTCAGAAATGATGAAACGTGCTGTAGAAGGTATTAGAAAATATAACAGTAATATTAAAATTATTGCGGTTACACAATTAACGTCGACTACAGAAACAATGTTGCGTGATGAACAAAATATCCAAAGTACAATGGATGAAGCAGTGTTGAATTATGCTCGTCTAGCTCAATTATCAGGATTAGATGGCGTTGTATGTTCACCACTTGAAGCAAATTTAGTAAAACAGGAATTAGGTGAATCTTTCTTGAAAGTGACACCAGGCATCAGACCAGAAAACACTTCTTCAGATGATCAACAACGTATTACGACACCAGAAAAAGCAAGCGTTTTAGGCGCTACACACATTGTTGTAGGACGACCGATTACACAAAGTGAAAATCCGGTAACGAGTTATCAAAAAATTAAAGAAAGTTGGTTGAAATCACATGACTAAATCAATTGCACAAGCATTGTTAGATATAAAAGCTGTATCATTATCTCCCAATGATCCGTTTACTTGGAGTTCAGGTATTAAATCGCCAATATATTGTGATAATCGCATCACACTAGGTTTTCCTGATGTACGTACTCATATTAGAGATGGCCTGCAAGCATTGATTGAAACACATTTTAAAGATATTGAAGTTATATCAGGAACTGCAACAGCCGGGATTCCACATGCAGCATATGTCTCAGAAGTGATGAACTTACCGATGAATTACGTTAGATCAAAAAGCAAAAGTCATGGTAAACAGAATCAAATTGAAGGTGCATCAAGTGAAGGTAAAAATGTAGTAGTTATAGAAGATTTAATATCTACAGGTGGCTCTTCAATAACTGCAGTAGATGCACTAAAAGCTGCAGGTGCAAATGTATTAGGTGTAGTAGCAATCTTTACTTATGGTTTGAAAAAAGCAGATGACCAATTTGCACGAGCTGATATACCCTTCTATACATTAAGCAATTATAATGAACTAATTGAGGTTGCTAGAGAAAATGGAGAAATTTCTGAAAATGATATTACTACATTAGTTGATTGGAGAGATAACTTGTCATAAAATGTTAGATGGAGGGGATGTTATGACAAAAGACTCAAATGTAGCTTATAATCATTTTGCTCATTTAAATAAATTCCTCAAAAAATCAGAAGACTATAGAGCACAATCAACTTCAGAAGACGAAAATAAATGGTTGTTTAACGCTACAGAATCAAATATTTATAAAAAATCAAAATTAAATCTAAAGCAAAAAGGACATATTAAATAAACGATATATGTAAATATATTATGTGAATTTGAGACAACATTAAAAATTTATTTAATTAAATTGGTTAAAAAATGCTTAAAAGACTTTTATATATTGATAAAAGGTCTTTTAGGCATTTTTTAATATATAAAATACTTTGTTCATATTTAGTTCACAAAATAGGTTTTAAATACTGAGTATCATATAAAACTCCAAGATAGAAAGGAATGAATGAACTTGAATCAAAAAAAATTTGATATTGTTGCACTATTTTTACTCATTGGTGTGTTTATGGCAGCTTTAGACAACGGCATTATTAGTGCAGCGTTAACCACAATAAATCAATCTTTTGAAATTTCAGCACAAATGGGGTCATGGGGCATAACGATTTACACATTAGGTATGGCTGTAACTACACCTATAGCGGGTAAACTTGCTGATATGTATGGTCGTAAAAAAATATTTGTTATTGAAGTCATTTTATTTGGTTTAGGATCATTGTTAGTTGCTTTAAGTCCAAATTATACAATATTTATTATTGCACGATTAATTCAATCATTTGGTGGAGGCGGTTTATTTGTAATCGCTAGTTCACATATTATAGCTACTTACACCAAGGAAAAACAAGGTAGCATGCTTGGTGGGTTAGGTGCAATGAATGGTATTGCTTCGGTATTAGGGCCAAATATAGGAAGTTTATTAATTAACCTAAGTGGAACATGGCATTGGCTATTCCTAATCAATGTGCCAGTGGCAGTAATGATTGTTATTTTTATGATTCTTAAAATGCCAGAAACACAAGAAAAAGTTAAAACTAAAATTGATAAGTACGCCATCATTATATTTTCATTTTCAACGTTGCTGATGATGTTTGCGATTAATAATATACAAACGAATAACATTGCTAATAGTATACTTAGCTTTTCAGTGATTGGTTTATTTATATTGGCAATCATTGGTTATGGTATTTTGATTTTAGTAGAATATAAAAACGAAGCAACTGATATAGATGCATTCTTACCTTTCTATTTATTAAAAAAACCAGCTTTTTCAGTAGTATTGATTATGGGCGTTTTATCAGGGATGTTAATTGGTTCCATTATTTTCATTCCTTCCTTTGTTGAAAATGTATTGCATGTTAAAGCTGAGAACAGTGGCTATTGGATGACACCCTTAGCGTTAGCTTCAGGTATTGGCGCGTCAATGGGCGGGAAGATTGTTGATAAAAAAGGCCCGATATTTGCATTAGTGATTGCGAGTATCATTAGCATAATTGGGTATGGAGGGTTAGCCTTTTTAACTTATTCAATTACGCCATTTTTAATATTTTCAATTATCGCAGGTTTAGGTTTTGGTTTTACTATTGGTGCACCAATGACTGTATTAGCAACTAGATCAGCACATTCAGATAAAAATAATAGTACTGTAATTGGAACATTATCCGTTTCTAGACAAGTCGGCATAACAATTGCACCGACTATGTTTACGACATTCATTCAATTCGGATATAGCCAAATGGGTAGTAAAATTAAAGAAAGTATAAATTCAGCCCATTTTGGTTTTAAAGATATACCCGTTTCGTTAATGAAAACGATGGAACATAATTCAGGCAATCTTACTAAAATATTAGAACAAGTGAATCAAATTTCTAATGATACATTAAGACATGCAATTACAAATGGCATTGAGGATGCTACACACCTAGCGTATATGCCTATATTTTTAACTGCAGTTATTGCAGCTTTTATTATTTTGCTACTTGTAACGCTCTTTAGTAAAGAATTTAAATAAAAAATTTGATAAACTGGTGAAATCGTAAAGAAAGATTAAAAAAAGATTAATTGTAGAAAGTAACGTAAAAAACAGCAACGCAGTATGGTAGACAAGGTTTTAATGTCTACTTTACTGCGTGTTTTGTTTAATATAATACAAAAATGATTGAAATGATTAATGTTATTAAAATGATTAAAAAGTATCGTTATAAAGTTATGATATAAAATGGATTAACGAATCATAATTTTAATGATGATAAAGCCAATGAGTATCACTAAAGCGGCAATCAGTAATGGAATAATGTAATAAAACATGAAATACCTCCAATTATATTTGTATTTATTTTAACTATAAATATTTAAAAGTAAAGTGATTTTATGGTTTTAAGCCGTCAAAGCTTTCAATATTACACACTTTACAAATTAATGTTGCAAACTACATGAAGTGGTATATTGAAATGGGTTGTGTTACATTTGCAATTATACTATGTAACTGTAACAAATGTTATATTTTCATTTATTTTGGTTTTAAATAGATTTGTGAGTATAAAAAACAAATTTGTAAAATTAAAGTGAGGCATGATTTGAATACACTTTTTTAGCTTACCTTATTTAATTTTATATTATCAAATGTAAGGGGATATGATATGAAACGTATGAAGCAACTTTTAAAAAACCATACTAAAAATATTATTGTATGCTTAATTGGCGCATTTGTAAGTGCGATTGCTGTAAATTCATTTATATTAGAGTCTAATTTAGGTGATGGGGGTACTGTGGGTATGTCATTAGCATTAAAATATGCCTTTGGTTTTTCACCAGCGATATCCTCATTAATTATTAATACATTGGTCATTATTGTAGGCTGGCGTTTTTTAAGTACCAGAACAGCAGTATATACGTTTATTGCTAATACAGCGATTTCAATCTTTTTAGATTTAACTGAAAATTTTAAGACAGGTATTGATAATTTTGTAATAAATGCTTCGTTTGGTGGCGTTTTAGTAGGTGTAGGTATTGGATTAGTAATTGCTTCTGGTGGTGTGATAGGTGGGACATCAGTCATTGCTAAGATGCTAAATAAATACTTTGACATCAAAACATCGCAAGGCATTTTTGTTTTAGATGGATTAGTTGTCTTGTCTTTTTTATTTGTCTTACCTTTAGAAAACGTCTTATTTACTGTAATTATGATATTTATAACTGAACGTGCTACTGCATTCATTATAGAAGGGTTCCATCCTAAAAAAGCGGTGACTGTGATATCAAGTAGAAATGAGATTATAAGTGATGAAATCAATAGCTTTACAGGTAGAGGTTCAACACTTTTAAAGGGTAAAGGTGGTTATGGTAAACATGAAACAAGCATGTTGTATGTTGTAGTTCCACAATCACAAGTAACTAGAGTTAAAAAGCTTGTAAATGAGGTAGATGAAAATGCCTTTTTAGTCATTCATGATGTGAGAGATGTATTAGGTAATGGATTTATAAATTTATCTTAATGATAGATTGGCAAAGGAGCACTTCATGTGATGTGTTGTTAATTGCAAATTTTATTCGTTCGATTTTTTTAAGCATTTGTTTTATTCTAGAATTAAGATGTTTTAAGGAGGCAGTTAAATGGCAATTCCCAAAATAACGACATTTCTAATGTTCAATGGACAAGCAGAAGAAGCAATCAATTTATATGTAGATGCATTTGAAGATGCAGAAATATTAGCGATGGTTAAATATGAAGAAGATGATAAAGAACCCACTGGTGCCGTACAACATGCTATCTTTCGCTTAAAAGATCAAGTTTTTATGGCGATTGATAATATGAATGGTGTCGATGTAGACATGAATCCAGCAATGTCTTTATATGTCACTGTAGATAGTCCGTTAGAAATGGAAAGATTATTCAGTAAATTGAAAAGTGGTGGGGCAATTTTAATGCCTAAAACGGAAATGCCACCATTCAGAGAATTTACATGGATTGTAGATAGATTTGGCGTTAATTTTCAGCTTGCATTACCAGATAAAAAATAAATATTAAAAAGGCTAAGATAAAGTATCATGCACGTGTTACATGTGCTGCTTACTCATAATCTTAGCCTTTTTTTAGATTGAAATATGTTACAAATGCTTTAAAGTATTTGGTGTTATCATGTCACCTTCATTTTTTGAATGTGATCGTAATCAGGTGTAGCATAGAGTGTTTTTTGGTGATCATATGTTACAAATCCTGGTTTTGCGCCAGAAGGTTTGTGAACGTGTCTAATTTCAGTGTAATCAACTGGTATTTGACCAGAATTTCCAGCTTTTGAAAAATAACCGGCTAGCATAGCCGCTTCTTTAATAGTATTTTCACTTGGCGCATCATTTAAGATAACCACATGAGACCCTGGGATCTCTTTCGTATGAAACCAAAGATGCTGTTTGCTGGCTTTTTTATTCGTTAAATAATCATTTTGCTTATTATTTTTTCCTACAAGTATGGTATCTCCATCAGTTGAAACATACGTTTGCAATTGAATGGTCGGTTTCTTTTTCTTATTTTTTTGCTTCCGCTGTTTCATATAACCTTGTTCAGCAAGCTCTTCTCTAATATCATCAATGTCATCCACAGATATGTGTGCGAGTTGTTGTTCTATATTTTCAAAATATGTGATGTTTTCTTTTGTTAAATCGATTTGTCGTGTTAATTCATGTGCACGTGTTTTCAATTTATTATATTTTTTATAATACATTTGAGCGTTTGTAGCTGGTGACTTTGTTGTATCTAAGGGAATGGTTACTTCCTGACCATCATAATAATTGGTAGTCGTCAGATACTTATCACCTTGTTTAATTCTATAAATATTTGCAGTGATTAATTCACCGTATAATTGCTGTATTTCTTTATCCTTAGTACCTTCTTGTTCGTCGATTAATTTACTGAGTTTATTTTGATATTTATGCAGTTGTTGCTGTACAAATTTGACTAAATCATTTGCACGTTGTTTAACGCGTTCTCTTTCTCCTCTAGCATCGTAATATCTATCTAATAAATCATGTAGAGAATCATATTCAACCATATCATCGTAAAATTGATTTAAGTGCATAAAATAGAAATCTTCTTTTCCTGTTTCATGATTCTTATGAAAAACAGGAGTAGGTAATTCCATTGTCTCATTCATAACTGAATTAAATGCCTCTGGTAACGTGTCGGTCGTCATAAATTGTTTACGATTGACAATTTCATTCGTAATTAAGGGACTAAAGCCTTCAAATTGATTTAGCAGTTGCCTAGCGATTTTTCCACTATTGAAATCGATGAATTTTAAAACTTCTGTACCCGTAATACTATATGGATTTGTTTTATTTTGGGTAGGGGGCGCTTCATATTGAAACCCAGGCATAACTGTACGATATTGATTTGTATTTGGAGTTAAATGTTTAAAACCTTCAATAATCTTGCGTTGATCATCTACTAACATTAAATTACTGTGTTTACCCATTATTTCTAAAATAACTGTGCGGTATGTGGTATCACCGATTTCATCTTTACTGTGAATATCTATTTCTACACGTCTATCGTTTCCGATTTGTCTTATAGCTTTAATGAAACCACCCTCTAAATGTTTACGGAATACTCTTGCAAACATTGGTGGTTCAAATGGATTATCATATTTTTTATTCGTTAAATGCATTCTAGCAAAACTAGGATGGATCGAGAGTAGAAGTTGATGGTTTTTACGATTTTGACGTATTACCATGATGATTGTATCGTTTTCAGGTTGATTGATTTTATGAATCCTACCATCAACGAGAAATTGTAAAGATTCTACCATTTTTCGTGTAAATAAACCATCGTATGCCATTACTATCAGCCACCTTATTTTTAGTCATTCATCATATTGTAACATGGTGAAAAGATTTGGTCATGAGCAAAGTTTGTTTGAACGTATGCTATACAACCAAACGCTCATTATGGTATCATAGTTAAATAATAGAAGAATAGCTTAGAGAGGTAGTAAGGCATGGATAATGAGAAAGGTTTGTTGATTGTACTTTCTGGACCATCTGGTGTAGGAAAAGGTACAGTTAGAAAAAAAATATTTGATGACCCAACCACATCTTATAAATATTCTATCTCGATGACGACACGTAATATGCGTGAAGGTGAAGTCGATGGTGTAGATTATTTCTTCAAAACAAAGGCAGAGTTTGAAGCGTTAATTAAACAAGATCAATTTATAGAATATGCAGAATATGTGGGAAATTATTACGGTACACCAGTGCAATACGTAAAAGATACTATGGACCAAGGACATGATGTATTTTTAGAAATTGAAGTTGAAGGTGCCAAACAGGTTCGAAAGAAATTCCCTGATGCATTATTTATTTTTCTAGCTCCACCAAGTTTAGATCATTTACGTGAGCGCTTAGTAGGGCGTGGTACTGAGTCAGACGAAAAAATTCAAAGCAGAGTACTTGAAGCTCGTAAAGAAGTTGAAATGATGAATTTATACGATTATGTTGTCGTTAACGATGAAGTAGAATTAGCTAAGCAACGTATTCAATCCATTGTTGAAGCTGAGCATTTGAAAAGGGAAAGAATTGAAGCAAAATATAGAAAAATGATATTGGAGGCAAAAAAATAATGTTATATCCACCATTAAATGATTTAACATCTAAAATCACATCAAAATATTTAATCGCTACAACTGCAGCTAAACGTGCACGTGAGTTGGACGAGCATCCAAATAGTACACTATTAAACAAATATAATTCAGAAAAAGCAGTGGGAAAAGCTTTGGAAGAAATAGCTGGCGGCGAAGTTTATCCTGAAACTACAAAATAACACTTTCTAAGCGAATATTAAATCATATAATTTTATATTTTTGAAAAGTACACCAGGTTAATGATGTGCACTTCAAAAGTCAGACGCATGTGATGACTTTGAGGTTTCATAGCCAAGGTGTGCTTTTTTAATTTGGGCAATAATTTGTGTATAATAAGCAGTAATCATATTTATATTTAAAGCAATGAAGCTAAAATAAGATATTGCATAAAATAATTCATTGGCTGAGTAACATAAAATACATTGTGTAGTTATTTGTACGACCTTGATACAGAATTAAAACATTTGTTTATATTTAAAATTTCAAAATATAAACTACAAAGTTAAACAATTAATAGAAAGATATTAACGATTTGGAGGGAAACTACGATGAAAAATATTTTACTTGCTGTCACTGGTGGTATCGCTGCGTATAAAGCAATAGATTTAACGAGTAAACTCACACAGGCTGATTATAACGTGAGAGTGATGTTAACAGATCATGCACAAGAGTTTGTAACTCCTTTAGCTTTTCAGGCCATTGGTAGAAATCCCGTTTATACGAGTACTTTTAAAGAACACAATCCAGAAGAAATTCAACATGTTGCTTTAGGAGATTGGGCAGATGCGATTGTTGTAGCACCGGCAACTGCAAATACCATCGCTAAACTAGCAAATGGTATTGCTGATGACATGGTTACATCAACATTATTAGCTACAGAAACACCCAAATTTATCGCTCCTGCAATGAATGTACATATGTATGAGAACAAAAGAACGCAACATAACTTAGCAACATTAAGTTCGGACGGTTATTATTTCTTAGAACCTGGTGAAGGATTCCTAGCTTGTGGTTATGTAGCAAAAGGAAGAATGGAAGAGCCTTTACAAATTGTAGAAAGATTAAATCAGTATTTTAAAAACAACACGTCAGCGACAAAAAATAGTAGATTTAACGGTATACAAGCATTGGTGACAGCGGGGCCAACCATAGAAGAGCTAGACCCTGTTCGTTATTTATCCAACCGCTCATCAGGTAAAATGGGATATGCACTCGCAGAATCTTTAGCTCAAAGAGGGGCGACCGTGACACTTATATCTGGTCCAACTCATCTAACACCACCTAAGAATGTAGAAGTCATTCAAGTAGAAAGTGCACAACAGATGTTTGAAGCGGCTAAAACGCGATTCGATAAGATGGATATTGTCTTTAAATCTGCAGCGGTATCAGATTATGCTCCAACTGAATTATTAGAACATAAACTTAAAAAACGACAAGGTGATTTGACTGTTACTTTTAAACGCACACCCGATATTTTAAAATACTTGGGTGAGCATAAAGATAAACAATTTTTAGTTGGTTTTGCAGCAGAAACACAAAATATTGAATCATATGCTCAAAAAAAACTAAAAAGTAAAAACGCAGATGTCATCATAGCGAATAATGTTGGCGATCGTACCATTGGGTTTAGCTCTGATGATAATGCATATACTATGTACTATAAAAACGGTGAAACAATATCATTAGGGAAACATAAAAAAGTCATATTAGCGGAGCATATATTAGACAGTTTAGAAACAAGGTGGAAATAAAATGATAGCAAAAGTAATCGTAGATATACCATCTAAAAGTGTTGACTTTACGTTTGATTATTTAATTCCACAAAAATTTCAAGCGATGGTTGAAGTTGGTATGCGCGTGATTGTACCTTTTGGACCGAGAACGATTCAAGGTTATGTTATGGACATCACTCAGCAAACCGACACTAGTATGGACATATCAAAATTAAAAGCAATAAAAGAAATACAAGATATTAAACCTGAATTAACGAAAGAATTAATACAACTTGCAGATTGGTATCATACGTATTTTGTTACAAAACGAATTTCTATGTTAGAGGTTATGCTTCCAAGCGCAATCAAAGCCAAATATACTAAAGTATTTGCAGTTAAAGATACTGAAGCCATACCAGAAAAATTGTTGAAACGATTTGATTCGGAAGGACATTATGCATATAAAGTAGCACAAAAAAATGAAGACTTAACGCTCATTGCACCATTTTTAAAGCAAGGTGCAATTCTTGAAGATACGATTTTGTCTCAAAGTTTAAAGAAAAAGAAACAACGCGCAGTGCGCATTGTCGAAGGCTTTAATGATGATACAGTATTAGAATCTTTGGAAAAATCAAAAAAGCAATATGAATTATATGCTTATTTAATTGATGAAAATCATCACGTAGTTTTTTTAAAACAGTTGGAAGAAATGGGTTTTTCAAAATCTAGCATTGAGACGTTAGTCCGTAAAGGCTTTATTGAGAAATATGATACAACTGTAGAGCGAGATCCTTTTGCAACACGGGTATTTGAACAAGATCAAAAGCAACAACTTACGCAAGAACAACAAGATGCATATGATGCGATACTCGAGACGATTAATAAAGGTGAACAACGTACATTTTTATTACATGGCGTAACGGGTTCTGGTAAGACGGAAGTTTACTTGCAAACTATAGAAAATGTACTCAATCAAGGTAAACAAGCGATGATGTTAGTGCCAGAAATTGCACTCACTCCTCAAATGGTATTAAGATTTAAACGAAGATTTGGAGACGAAGTAGCAGTTTTACACTCAGGATTATCTAAAGGGGAACGTTATGATGAATGGCAAAAAATTAGAGATGGAAAAGCGAGTGTGAGTGTAGGAGCTCGCTCAAGTGTATTTGCACCTTTCAAAGATTTAGGTATGATCATTATTGATGAAGAACATGAGTCTTCCTATAAACAAGAGGATTATCCTAGATACCATGCTAGAGATATTGCACAATGGCGCAGTCAATATCATCATTGCCCTTTAGTATTAGGCAGTGCTACACCAAGTTTAGAGACATATGCACGTGCAACTAAAGGTGTTTATGAACTATTATCATTACCTCATAGAGTGAATCAGCAAGCTTTGCCAGACGTGAATATCGTAGATATGCGTGCTGAACTTGCTTCTGGCAATCGTTCTATGTTTTCAGAAGATTTGCGTAGTGCGATTCAAGAGCGTTTAGATAAAAAAGAACAAGTTGTTTTATTTTTAAATAGACGTGGATATGCGTCATTTATGTTGTGTCGAGATTGTGGCCATGTCCCTCAATGTCCTAACTGTGATATTTCTCTCACATATCATAAGTCTACGGATCAATTGAAATGCCATTATTGTGGTCATCAAGAAGTACCACCTAATAAGTGTCCCAACTGTGAAAGTGAACATATCAGACAGGTAGGCACAGGTACACAAAGAGTTGAAGAACTATTACAAGAAAATTTTCAGGAAGCAAAAATTATTCGTATGGATGTTGATACCACTTCTCGAAAAGGTGCACACGAACAATTATTAGATGACTTTGGTTCAGGTAAAGGGGATATTTTACTGGGGACACAGATGATAGCGAAAGGTTTGGACTTTCCAAATATTACTTTGGTTGGGGTATTAAATGCTGATACGATGTTAAACTTGCCTGACTTTAGAGCTAGTGAGCGTACATATCAATTGTTGACGCAAGTTTCAGGACGTGCAGGCCGTCATGAAAAAGAGGGACAGGTGATTATACAAACTTATAATCCTGATCATTATGCTATTAAAGATGTTCAAGATAATGACTATCATTCCTTTTTCGAAAAAGAAATGAATTATAGAAAGTTAGGTAAATATCCACCATATTTCTTTTTAATTAATTTTACGATTGCGCATAATAATATGAAAAAAGTAATGGAAGCTTCTAAACATATACACAAAATATTGTTACAGCATTTATCAGATAAGGCATTAGTTCTAGGCCCTTCTCCAGCAGCTTTATCACGAATTAATAATGAATATCGCTTCCAAATATTAATAAAATATAAAAGCGAACCTTCATTGCACGAAGCATTAAAGTATTTAGATGATTTTTATCATGATCAGTATTTAAAAGACAAATTATCACTGAAGATAGACATCAATCCACAAATGATGATGTAGGTTGTTGTTGTAAATGGATTAATTGCAGTGTATAAAAGGGGAGTCTTAAAATCAGTATTTTATTGGTTTTAAGGCTCTCTTTTTATTGAATATTAAATATTAATGGTTGAATATGATTGATAGATATAGTAAATTTATTTGCTCATATTTTTTTAAAGGAGTACTAGATATGGAGATGAGAATTGCAAATAAAAATGATATTGAAACAATTATAAAATTAAGAAAAGAACAATTACTTGATCAAGGCATGCATGGTACTGAAGATATTGATGATAATATGAGAGCATATTTTAAAGATGTTTTCGATAAAGGAAACATCTACCAAGTATTTATGATAGATAATCATCAAGTTGTAGCAACAGGAGCTGTTGTCTTCCAACAGATACCACCTGCATATGATAATCATTATGGTGTAGAAGGTTATATTACTAATGTTTATACAACTAAATTATATAGAGGATTAGGTTTGAGTAAACAAATT
Organism: Staphylococcus sp. 11-B-312; assembly: GCF_016743055.1. Classification (NCBI taxonomy): domain Bacteria; kingdom Bacillati; phylum Bacillota; class Bacilli; order Caryophanales; family Staphylococcaceae; genus Staphylococcus; species Staphylococcus sp. 11-B-312. The sequence continues at coordinate 1,710,228 of NZ_CP068241.1, read as the reverse complement.
CTAGAAGAGCTTTTATTAAAGTGTAAAACAGAACAGGTGAATATTGTTAATTTAAAAGCTTCTACTCAAGCAGAGCCATTATATTCTAAAATTGGTTTTATAAAAAATGTATCATCCATGACCATTGAGTTAGCAAATAGTGAAGCGAAACAGTAATAGATATAAAGCTAATTATTATTATATCGTTTATTTAGTTTAACGTTTTGGATGTTTCTAAATAAACTAAATTTTAATATAAGGTATAAATTTAAGGTTTATTTTATTGAAGAAATAATAAAGTAATGTCTTGCTATAGTTAAAATAAATCTAAATATAAATATAAAATGAAAAAGTAGAAGTAAGAAGAATGTCATTCAGCTAGTATTTATTTCTTTTTACTTCTACTTTTTAATTAATTCATATTATAAAATATTAAAAAGAATATAAACTGATTAATAAAAATGCTTTCGCATTATAAGTTACAATGATAACATAATATTAATTTATAAAAATTAGTATAGATGTATTATACGCAATTGCTAAACATTTTAATGATTAATATTTCGCGTGATAAATTATGCGATAAAGTTCTCTAGTCATTGATTAAAAGGGGGGATATAAATGGAATATAATCAGTTTGAACAACCTATCGGTAAGTCATTAATCGATTTCTCTCAACCCAAAACACCAACGGCTAATGTGTTAGAAGGGAAGTATTGTAGATTAGAAAAATTAGCTTCAAAACATATTAACCCTTTATTCACTCATTTTAAGGAGCAAGAAGATGCACCTAATTGGACGTATTTACCAGACGCGCAGCCTAAAAGTTATGATGATTTTGCAACCTATATAAAAAATAAAGTACAAACAAAGGATCCATATTTTTTTGCTATAATAGATCAATTTGATAATGATGTAGTAGGTATTTTATCATTACTTAGAATAAATGAACCAAATGCAACAATTGAAGTTGGTCATATTTATTATGCTAATAAAATGAAACGAACACGTATTGCTACAGAAACACACTACTTATTAGCAAAATATATCTTTGACACTTTGGGATATAGAAGGTATGAATGGAAATGTGATGCATTCAATGAGCCTTCTATAAAAGCAGCCAAACGACTTGGCTTTAAATATGAAGGTTTGTTTAAAAATCATACTATTTATAAACAAAGAAGTAGAGATACATACTGGCTCGCTATGTTAGATGATGAGTGGTCAGTATATAAAACTAAGTTTGAGAATTGGTTGAACGAATATAATTTTGATGAATCTGGCAATCAAATAAATAAGTTATCATTATGATATTACAACATTAACTGGATAATAAATATTTTGTAAACCGTAAGCTTGTATAGGAGGCTTACGGTTATATTTGTGATGACGGAATAAAATTAAAGTGAAAATATATGTGATTTCAGTTCGTGTATTTCATCAAAGCTTGGTGCAAATTTAACTAAAATAAGTTATAATGATATGATGAATTTTTATGAGGAGTAATTTGTATGACAATAAAGCAACTTGTTACAGCAGAAAATCCAATTTTGCAAAAGCACGTGCCGGATGTATCACGATTTGACGAAAACTTAGCTCAATTATTGCTCGATTTAGAAGACACAATGTATGAAGTTGAGGCTTCTGCTATATGTGCCCCGCAAATTGGCATTTTACAAAAGGTAGCTATTATAGATATGGAAATAGATGGATTGTTACAACTTATTAATCCAAAAATCATTCGAGAATCTGACCAAAAAGTAACTGAGTTAGAGGGCTCTATTTCATTACCTGACATTTATGGTGAAGTTGAAAGAAGTAAAATGATTGTTGTTAAAAGTAACGATAAAAATGGAAACGAAGTAGAAATGACTGCATATGATGATATTGCACGCATGATATTGCATATGATTGATCATTTTGAAGGTAAACTTTTTACAGAACGTGCAGATAAAATTTTGACTGAAGCAGAAGTGGAGGCGTATTTTGAAAATGAGTAAAATTATTTTTATGGGGACACCAGATTTTTCAACAAAAGTGTTAGAAATGTTAATTGCAGAACATAACGTGATCGCAGTCGTTACTCAACCTGATCGACCAGTTGGCAGAAAACGAAAATTAACACCACCACCAGTGAAACAAGTTGCAATAGAACATGCGATTCCTGTATATCAGCCTGAAAAACTGTCAAAATCTGAAGAATTAGAGATGTTGATTGATTTAAACGCGGATTTAATTGTTACTGCGGCATTTGGCCAATTATTACCACAACGTTTATTGGATTCACCAAAGTTAGGTGCTATCAATGTACATGCATCATTATTACCTAAATATAGAGGTGGAGCCCCGATACATCAAGCGATTATAGATGGAGAAACACAAACTGGTATTTCTATCATGTATATGGCTAAGAAATTGGATGCTGGAAATATTATAGCTCAAAAAGCAATCGATATTGAACCACAAGATGACGTTGGTGTAATGCATGATAAATTAAGCTTTTTAGGTGCTGAATTATTAAAAGAAACGCTTCCTTCTATCATTAATGGTACGAATGAAAGTATTGTTCAAAATGAAGACGAAGCAACATTTGCATCTAACATTCGTCGAGAAGATGAAAAAATTGATTGGTCAGAACCTGCTGAAGTAGTTTATAACCATATTAGAGGTCTATCTCCATGGCCGGTTGCCTACACAATTATGGATGGAGAAAACTTAAAAGTCTATGCTTCACGCATTGAAAAAGATAAAGACGGTGAGCCAGGTACAATTATAGAGACAACTAAGAAAGCAATTATTGTGGCTACAGGTTCTAGTGATGCGATTGCATTAACAGAGATTCAAGTTGCTGGTAAAAAGAGAATGCCTACAGCTAATTACTTAAGTGGTGTACAATCAACACTCGTTGGGAAGGTATTAAAATGACAATTGAAACTAATGTAAGGTTATTAGCTTTTGAAACACTACAAGATATTATTAATGATAAAGCTTATAGTAATATTATTATTAATGAGGTATTAACAAATAATGAGTTAAATCGAGCTGATAAGAATTTATTAACCGAATTAGTATATGGTACGTTAAAAAGAAAATATACACTAGATTATTATTTGAAACCATTTGTACAAACTAAACTTAAAGGTTGGGTCAGACAGTTACTATGGATGAGTATCTATCAGTATATGTATTTGGATAAAGTTCCTGAACATGCGATTATTAATGAAGCTGTTAATATAGCAAAATATAAAGGCGGCCCACATAACGGTAATGTGGTTAATGGAATCTTGAGAACCCTTATGCGCAGTGAGTTACCAAATTTCAATGAAATTTCGGACGATAAGAAGCGAATTGCTATTCAGTATAGCTTGCCCAAATGGCTTGTTGATCACTGGGTGACACACTTTGGAATAGAAGAAACTGAAGCAATTGCACAATCATTTTTAACAAAAGTGACAACAACTGTAAGGGTTAATTTGACAAGAATTTCAGTTGAACATGTGATGCAACGTTTAGAAGAAGAAGGTTACACTGTAACGCAAGATAATGACATTACAATTTGTTTACATATTAGTGGTAAACCGATTATAGAGTCACGCGTATTTAAAGATGGTTTAGTATCTATCCAAGATAAAAGTTCTATGTTTGTAGCTGACGTGATGAACCTTCAAGATGGCGACCTTGTATTAGATGCTTGTAGTGCACCTGGCGGAAAAGCATGTCATATAGCAGAAAGGCTACATGGTACTGGACATGTAGATGCGACAGACATCCATGAACATAAAATTGATTTGATTGATTTTAACATTCGAAAATTACGATTATCTAACATTTCCGCTTTTAGTCACGATGCGACGGAAAATTATGATAAAGTGTATGATAAGATTTTAGTAGATGCACCTTGTAGTGGCTTAGGTGTACTTAGACATAAGCCAGAAATCAAATACGAACAAAGTCAGCAAAGTATTCAATCTTTAGTGAATATTCAACTAGAAATTTTAAATAATGTGAAACATCATTTACGTCCAGGAGGCACTTTAGTTTATTCAACTTGTACAATAGAACAGTTAGAAAATGAAAATGTAATATATACATTTTTAAAAGAAAATAAAGATTTTGAATTTGATTTATTTGAACATCCAATCAGTGGAGAAAAGGTAAAAACTTTACAAGTGTTACCTCAGCATTTTAATTCTGATGGCTTTTTCATTACTAGGATAAAAAGAAAGGACCAATAAATAATGATAACTGCAGAAAAGAAGAAAAAGAATAAATTTCTTCCCAATTTTGAAAAGCAATCTATATACTCTTTAAGATATGATGAAATGGAAAATTGGTTAAAGGATAATGGGCAACAAAAATTCAGAGCGAAACAAATCTTTGAATGGTTATATGAAAAAAGAGTAGACAGCATTGATGAAATGACAAATTTGTCTAAAGAGTTAAGAGCACTATTGAAAGATCATTTTGCAATGACAGTGATGACGACAGTAGTTAAACAAGAAAGCAAAGATGGTACAATCAAATTCTTATTTGAATTACAAGATGGGTACACAATCGAAACAGTATTAATGAGACATGAATATGGTAATTCCGTATGTGTTACTACTCAAGTGGGTTGCCGTATAGGTTGTACATTCTGTGCATCTACACTAGGTGGCTTAAAGCGTAATTTAGAAGCGGGAGAAATTGTATCTCAAGTGCTTACTGTCCAAAAAGCATTAGATGAAACCGAAGAACGTGTATCTCAAATCGTCATCATGGGTATTGGTGAGCCATTTGAAAACTATGATGAAATGATGGACTTTTTGAAGATTGTTAATCATGACAATGGTTTAAATATAGGTGCGCGTCATATTACTGTTTCTACTTCTGGTATTATACCTAGAATTTATGATTTTGCTGACGAAGATATTCAAATCAATTTTGCAGTAAGCTTACATGGGGCTAATGACGAAATTCGTTCTCGATTAATGCCTATTAACCGAGCGTATAATGTTGAAAAATTAATGGAAGCCATTAAATATTATCAAGAAACAACAAATAGACGTGTTACATTTGAATATGGTCTATTTGGAGGCGTCAACGACCAAGTTGAGCATGCGAGAGAGTTAGCACATTTAATTCAAAAATTAAACTGTCATGTAAATTTAATACCTGTGAACCATGTACCAGAAAGAAATTACGTCAAGACGCCTAAAGAAGATATCTTTAAATTTGAAAAAGAATTAAAGAGACTAGGTATTAATGCAACTATAAGAAGAGAACAAGGTGCTGATATAGATGCAGCATGTGGGCAATTAAGAGCTAAGGAACGAAAAGTAGAAACGAGGTAATAGTATGCTAAAAGCACAATTTTTTACTGACACAGGTCAATATCGTGATAAGAACGAAGATGCAGGTGGTGTGTTCTATAATAAAACAGAACAACAATTACTTGTACTCTGTGATGGTATGGGTGGACATTTAGCAGGAGAAGTAGCAAGTCAATTTGTAACAGATGAATTGCAACGTCGTTTTGAAGAAGAAAATTTAATTGAACCTAACCAAGCCGAGGATTGGCTGAGAACTACACTAAAAGCGATTAATCGTGAATTATATCAACTCTCTGTTGATAATACAGACTATTATGGCATGGGAACAACTTGTGTTTGTGCGTTAGTATTTGATGATTATGTAGTGGTCGCAAATATTGGTGATTCAAGAGGATATTTGGTTAATAGTAGAGAGATTGAACAAATTACAAACGATCATTCTTTCGTTAATCATTTAGTGATGATTGGTCAAATTAGTGCTGAAGAAGCATTCAATCATCCACAAAAAAATATTATTACAAAAGTTATGGGTACGGATAAGGTAGTAACACCAGATATTTTTGTAAAAAGAACTAATTTTTATGATTTTCTATTACTTAACTCGGATGGATTAACAGATTTTGCGAGAAATCATATGATTCAAGAAGAATTAATGCAAGAAAATGATTTAGAAACACACGGCCGGAATCTTATTGAATTAGCAATATCTCAAGAAACGAATGATAATGTGAGTATTGTTTTAGCAGAAATTGAAGGAGATAAGGTATGATTGGAAAATTAATAAGCGAACGTTATAAAGTGATAAAAAAGCTTGGCGGCGGTGGCATGAGCACAGTATATTTGGCTGATGACACAATTTTAAATCGCAATGTAGCAATTAAAGCTATTAGGATACCTTCTGGTGAAAAAGAAGAAACAATTAAGCGTTTTGAACGTGAAGTCCACAATTTAACACAACTTTCACATAAAAATATCGTTAATGTTTTTGATGTCACTGAAAATGATGAAAATTTCTTTTTAGTGATGGAGTACATAGAAGGTCCCACTTTATCAGAATATATTCAACAACATCGACCTCTAGACATCAAAACCGTAATCAAATTTACTGAACAAATTATTGAAGGAATAAAGCATGCACATGATACAAAGATTGTTCATCGTGATGTAAAACCTCAAAATATTTTGGTGAGTCGTGATCAAACACTAAAAATATTAGATTTTGGTATTGCAAAAGCATTAAGCGAAACGACGATGACCCAAACAAATCATGTTTTAGGGACGGTTCAATACCTTTCTCCTGAACAAGCGCGCGGTGATGTAACAGATAACGGCACTGATATATATTCTATTGGTGTTGTACTGTATGAAATGTTAGTAGGACAACCTCCTTTTTCCGGTGAAACAGCAGTAAGCATCGCTATAAAACATATCCAAGATCCGATGCCTAATGTTTCTAGCAAACGTTCTGAAGTCCCACAATCATTGAGCAACGTCGTGCTTAAAGCGACTGAAAAAGATAAGAAAGATCGCTATCAATCGGTTCAGGAAATGCAAGATGACTTGTCTACTGTCCTGACAAAAGAGCGTGAAAATGAATCACCATATCATTCTGTTGACGCTGACACTAAAACAGTGCCTATTGATAAAGCAGAGATTGCTAATCAGACTCGTGATGAAGATAAAGCAAAAAGCATGAATCAAACCATGCAAATTCCAATTGTTAATCAACAATATTTTCAATCAAATGAGGAACAATTATATACAATGCCTCCGAAAAAAAGATCAAAAAAGAAAAAGTTTTTCTATGGTTTAATCATTGTATTACTGTTGTTTGGATTATTTGGTTTTATGGCCATGGGAATGTTTGGTAATAAATATTTGGAAACACCTAATTTAATAGGTAAGACTGAAAAAGAAGCTGAAGGTATTTTAAAGGATAACAAACTAGAATTAGGCAAAACTACAAGAGCTTATAGTGATAAATATCCTGAGAATAAAATTATTAAAACATCACCTGGTAAAGGTGAACGTTTAGAACAACAAAGTAAAGTGGACATTGTATTATCAAAAGGACCTAAAACTGCAGAAATGCCAAATTTATATGGATTACCAAAAGCAGAAGCATTAAATAAATTAAAAAAATTAGGAATTGATGATGCAAAAGTAGATCAATCTTATACGAAACAAAATGTAGCTAAAGGCTTAATTGAAGCACAGAGTGTTTCGCCAGGTGATAGAGTGAAAATAAATGATAGTGACATTAAATTGACTGAATCATTAGGTGTTAAACAAGTTTATGTGGATGATTATGAGAAAAAATCATTCAAGACAGCTAAATCTGAACTAGAATCTAAAGGATTTAAAGTAGTTACTGTAGAAAAACGCTCTGATAAAACAGTTAAAAAGGACAATGTCATTAGTCAATCACCTAAAGACGAAGAAGTAGATGAAGGTTCTACCGTAGAATTCGTAGTATCTACAGGTAAACCGAAAGCATCAGAGAAAAAAGAAGATAAAGATTCTGAGGAGCAAGAAGATAAGTCATCTAAAGAAGATGATAAACCTCAAACTAAAACATATACAGAAACCTATCAAGTTCCCTATACGGGTGATGATGATGAAAGCCAAGAAGTGAAAGTATATGTGAGAGACAAGGATGACAAAGGATCATCAGCTGCACAAAGCTTCAAAATTAAAGATGATAAAACCGTTACTATTCCAATGACGATTGAAAAAGGAGAGACGGCGGGTTATACGATTCGAGTTGATGGCAAGATTGTAGCTGATAAAGATATTCCTTATGATTTTTAGCGCAACTTAACGAACAAAGTGAAGAGAGTTTAGTTGCGCTTATGCAGAAGCCAAAGGCTTCTGCGAACTGCTTATAAAAAATGACTATAACAGAGTATTATTGCTATCATTCCATGTAGTAATAATGCTCTGTTATTTATTTTTAACTGAAATAGTCTCAAATCGTATTTAAATTAAAAAGCCTTTGCTATAATATAGTATGTAAAGCTTTTAAAAGAGGGGTGCCTAAGTGAAAACAGGACGCATCATAAAATCATTAAGTGGTGTATATCGCGTAGATGTAAATGGCGAAATGTACGACACAAAACCACGTGGATTATTTAGAAAAAATAAATTTTCACCTATTGTTGGTGATGTTGTAGATTTTGAAGTTGAAAATATTACAGAAGGTTATATTCACCATGTTCACGAACGAAAAAATGAATTAAAAAGACCACCAGTTAGCAATGTTGATCATCTAGTATTAGTGATGAGTGCGGTAGAACCTGAATTTTCAACTCAGTTATTGGATAGATTTTTAGTCATAGCACACTCGTATCATATGAGACCTCGCATATTAGTAACTAAACGTGATATTACTCCACCTAGCATGGAAAACAAAATATTACAGACACTAAAAGTTTATGAAGATATGGGATATTATACACAATTTATAAGTGTTGAAGATCATATCGATGAAGTTTTCATGCAATGGGGAGAAGGACTAGTAGTATTAAGCGGTCAATCAGGTGTTGGGAAATCTACGTTATTAAATCGATATTTTCCTGAATTGAATATTGAAACACAACATATATCTAGAGCGTTAAATAGAGGGAGACATACTACAAGGCATGTTGAATTATTTGAACGGAATAATGGCTTTATAGTTGACACACCTGGATTTAGCGCATTAGATTTTAATCATATTCAAAAAGATGAAGTGAAACATTATTTCATGGAAATCAATGAATATGGTGAACTTTGTAAATTTAGAGATTGCAACCATATAAACGAACCCAAGTGTAACGTTAAGCATGAAATAGAAAAAGGGAATATAGCTCACTTTAGATATGAACATTATTTACAATTATTTAATGAAATTGCAAACAGAAAGGAAAGATATTAAGTGGCAAAATTATATCCATCATTATTATCAGCTGATTTTTTACAATTACAAAAGGAATTAAAAGCATTAGAAGATGCAGGTGTTGATGGTGTGCACTTTGATGTGATGGACGGTCAATTTGTTCCAAATATTTCAATTGGATTGCCTATATTAGAAGCCGTTAGAAAGGGTACTGATTTACCAATAGATGTGCATTTAATGATAGAAGAACCAGAAAAATATGTGGAGCTTTTTGCAGCACAGGGTGCAGACATGATTTCAGTACATGTGGAAGCAACACCGCATATTCATAGAGTAATACAACAAATTAAAAATACTAATGTAAAAGCTGGTGTAGTCATTAACCCAGGTACATCGGTGAATACGATTATGCCAGTGCTAAAAATGGTGGATTATGTACTTGTCATGACAGTTAATCCTGGATTTGGCGGTCAAACATTCATTCAAGATAGCATTAGTAAATTGGACGAACTAGTTAAGATAAAAAAAGCATTAAACTTATCATTTGAAATCGAAGTTGATGGTGGCATTAACGATGAAACAGTTGCAACTGTTATCGAACATGGTGCCACTATGTTGGTAGCTGGTTCATATTTCTTTAAACAAAAAGATTATAAACAAGTGACGCAAACATTGAAAGGTTGAAGTCAATGAAAGTCAATTTATTATGTGGTGCAAGAAATTTACCAGAAAATATTTTACAAAATAAGGCAAATGAGTCATGGATAGGGATTGACCGAGGTGCATTAATTTTGATTGAATCAGGTATTATGCCTCAATTTGCAGTCGGTGATTTTGATTCAATAACTAAAGAAGAAAAGGATTATTTGGCTGAAAAACTAGCAATTAATCCATATCATTCTGAAAAAGATGACACTGATTTAGCATTGGGTATCGATCAAGCAATCCATTCAGGCTATAGTGAAATATGTGTTTATGGAGCAACCGGTGGGCGTTTAGACCATTTTATGGGTGCATTGCAAATTTTAGAGAAGCCAGAATATACAAAAAAGAAAATTAATATTAAAATCATTGATCAACAAAATGAAATTTCATATTTATCTGCTAAAGATCATTGTGTTGAAAGAGACTTCAATTATCCATATATATCATTCATCCCAATTACATATCCTACAGTTATTTCATTAGCCAATTTTAAATATGAATTGAAGCAAGCATCTTTACAGCTCGGTTCTACGCTGACAATATCTAATGAATTAATAAAACCACGAGGTACTGTTTCTATTTATTCAGGTAGCGTATTAATGATTAAAAGTAAAGATTGATAAATCGTAGCAAAATTAATTATAAACAAAAAAAGACCAATCCTCCACATAAGGATTGGTCTTTTTCGTGCATTATATTTATTAAACTCTAGTTACTTTACCAGATTTTAAAGCACGTGCAGAAACCCAAACTTTTTTAGGTTTTCCGTCTACAAGAATTCTAACTTTTTGAAGGTTAGCATTCCATCTTCTTTTAGAAGAATTTAAAGCGTGTGAACGATTGTTTCCAGTTGAAGCTTTGCGACCTGTTACGAAACATTGTTTGCCCATGAAAGTACCTCCTTTAATAAATATAAATACACATATCTACTACATACTTGAATAATGTACCACATAAAAAAAATAATGGCAATAAAATGAAAAAAATTTCTTTACATAGCTTCTACTTTTGTTACACTCATTTTATGATATAATTGTAAACTATGGATAATATTGTATTTTTTAATCTTAATATAAAGTTTTAAAGTATCAAAATAAAGTGAGAACCATAAACTAGGAGGCCCAATAAAATGACATTAGAAATTACAAATGATTATGGTAGCATAGACATTTCAAACGAAGTAATAGCTTCAGTTGTGGGTAGTAAAGCGGTAGAATGTTATGGCATTGTAGGAATGGCTTCTAGACAACAAGTAAGAGACGGAATTGCTGAAATTTTAGGTTATGAAAATTATGCAAAAGGCATTGTTGTGAGAGAAGAAAATAGTGTGTTGGATGTTGATATGTATATCATTGTAAGTTACGGTACAAAGATATCAGAAGTTGCAAGCAATGTTCAATCAACTGTCAAATATACATTAGAACAAACATTAAAAGTTAAAGTAAATTCAATTAATATATTTGTACAAGGCGTACGAGTGGATAATGGCAAGAAAAACTAGGAGGACATAACGAGATGGTTAGTAAAATAAATGGTAAATTATTTGCCGAAATGATTATTCAAGGGGCACAAAATTTATCTAATCATTCAGATTTAGTAGATTCATTAAATGTATACCCGGTGCCAGATGGGGATACAGGGACAAATATGAACTTAACAATGACATCAGGCAGAGAAGCAGTAGAAGAGAATTTATCACAGCATATTGGCGAGTTAGGTAAAACATTTTCAAAAGGCTTATTAATGGGGGCACGTGGAAATTCTGGCGTTATCTTATCACAGCTTTTTAGAGGATTTAGCAAAAATTTAGAAAGTTTTAGCGAAATTAATGCAGAGCAATTAGCAGAAAGTTTTAAAGCTGGTGTTAACACTGCATATAAAGCAATTATGAAACCCGTAGAAGGCACAATTTTAACTGTTGCTAGAGATGCTGCGGATGCAGGTATACAAAAGGCACAAGAAACAGAAGATTGCATTGAACTTGTGACATATATTATAGAACAAGCCCAAATTTCTTTAGAGAATACGCCTAATTTATTACCTGTATTAAAAGAAGTTGGTGTAGTTGATAGTGGTGGTAAAGGATTAGTTATCGTTTATGAAGGTTTTCTAAAAGCTTTAAAAGGTGAAACTGTAACTGCAGAAACTCCGAAATTAGATACAGAAACTTTAGTGAATGAAGAACATGACTTCCACGGTGTGATTAATACTGAAGATATTGTTTATGGATATTGTACCGAAATGATGGTTCGTTTTGGGGTAAATAAAAAAGTATTCGATGAAGATACTTTTAGAGAAGAAATGAGTCAATTTGGGGATTCATTATTAGTTATTAATGATGATGAAATTGTAAAAGTTCATGTACATACAGAAAAACCTGGCGATGTTTTTAATTACGGACAACAATACGGTGAATTAATTAAATTAAAAGTTGAGAATATGCGAGAACAACATCGTGAAGTTGTAAAAAAAGAACAAAAAGGTGCAAATACACAACAATCTAATCAAGAAACTTCAACAGTAGACACTGCTGTCATCGCTATTTCTATGGGAGAAGGCATATCAGAATTGTTTAAATCCATGGGTGCGACACATTTAATAAGTGGTGGCCAGACAATGAACCCGTCTACTGAAGATATTGTGAAAGTGATTGAACAATCCCAATGTAAACGTGCAATCATCTTGCCAAATAATAAAAATATTATGATGGCGAGTGAACAAGCTGCATCAATTGTAGATGCTGAAGCTATTGTGATTCCTTCGAAATCTATACCACAAGGAATAGCTGCATTATTTAATTATGATGAATCAGACGAATTAATTGATAATAAAGCACGCATGATTGAATCATTAGAAGTGATAACTTCTGGCTCTGTTACTTACGCTGTTAGAGATACCAAAGTCGATGGTGTAGAAATAAAAAAAGATGCATTTATGGGACTAGTCGAGGATAAAATTGTCACAAGCAATGAAGATGAATTTGAGACTGTTAAACAGTTATTGTCTCAAATGATTACGGACGAAAGTGAAATAATCACTATGATTATCGGTGAAGATACCAATAGTGATATAACATCTAATATTGAATCCTGGATTGAAACAACGTATCCAGATATTGAAATAGATCAACATCAAGGTGATCAGCCTGTATATCAATATCTGTTTTCTGTGGAATAATGTTAGTTTGTTGATAACGACAAAAATTTCTATCAATATACGTAATTAGGTATGTGTCATATCTGGTTACGTATATTTATTTTGACGCAAAAAAATGGGTGAAGTTAATGTTTAAAGAAGTATATACTAAATAGATGTAAATATCGTAATAATATTCACGGTAAAGAATAATTATTTTCATTATGTTTATATGTGTATTCAATTCACAATAGTGTGCAATTTGTAATAATTTTGAATTAAAAGCAGTACAACTAAAATTAGTTTATAATGTTAACTTAAATTGTTATAATAATAAAGGTGCAAATAAAATGTAAGCGCAACACTTTAGAATGATTAAAAATAAGGGTGGGGTATCCATTATGAAATATAAAACAGTTTTCGATATAATTGGTCCAACAATGGTTGGTCCATCATCTTCACATACAGCAGGTGCAGTCAGAATTGGCTTAGTAGCTAAAGATTTATTTAATCAAATACCAAAACAAGTTGATATATATTTGTATGGGTCATTTATGGAAACATATAAGGGCCATGGTACAGATGTAGCACTTGTGGGTGGCTTATTAGGATATGATACAGACGATGATCGAATCCAAAAAAGTTTAGAGACTGCTGAAGAAATTGGCATGAAAGTGAATTTTATTGAAATGGCAGAAGAACGCTCTCACCCAAACACTGCAATTATTAATATGAGAGACGGAGAAAAAGAAATTTCTGTTGAAGGTGTGTCTATTGGTGGCGGTAAGATAGAAGTTGTTGCAATCAATGGTTTTAGTATTGCAATTAGTGGTAACTATCCAGCACTTTTAGTGTTCCATAAAGATACATTTGGTACGATCGGCCGTGTAGCTAATATATTAGGTGATTCCAGTATTAATGTTGGCAGCATGCAAGTTTCAAGAAAAGAAAAAGGTGACCAAGCATTAATGACTTGTGAATTAGATGATGCTATCAATGATGAAATAATAGAAAAAATAAAAAACGTCGATGGTGTAGTGACAGTCTCACTCATGGGCGACGCCTAATGGAGGGATATCAATGTTTAAAAGTGTAAAAGAACTCATTGAAAAATGTGAGACAGAAGATAAAAAAATATATGAAGTGATGCTTGAGCAAGAAATGGAAGTTACTGGTTTATCAGAAGAAGAAGTATATGCACATATGGATAAAAATTTACAAACTATGGAAAATGCATTAGATGAAGGCTTAGAAGGCGTAACTTCAACGACTGGTCTAACAGGTGGAGACGCTGTTTTAATAAAAGAATATTTAAAAACAGGTAAATCTTTATCTGGTGCAACATTATTAGATGCTGTGAGCAAAGCAGTAGCAACAAATGAAGTAAATGCAGCAATGGGTAAAATTTGTGCTACACCAACGGCTGGTTCAGCTGGAGTCGTTCCTGGGGTTCTGTTTGGTTTGAAACCACGATTAGAACCTACACGTAAAGATATGTTGAATTTCTTATTAACTTCAGGCGCATTTGGATTTGTTGTAGCAAATAATGCATCGATATCTGGTGCAGCAGGTGGTTGTCAGGCAGAAGTTGGATCGGCCGCAGCTATGGCTGCAGGTGCGACAGTTGAGCTTGCAGGTGGTACACCACAACAATCTTCGGAAGCTTTTGCAATTTGTTTGAAAAATATGCTAGGTTTAGTATGTGACCCTGTAGCTGGATTAGTAGAAGTACCTTGTGTAAAAAGAAATGCAGCTGGGGCATCTAATGCAATCGTCTCAGCCGATATGGCATTAGCAGGTGTAACTTCCAGAATCCCGACAGACGAAGTAATAGAAGCAATGTATAAAATAGGGCAAACGATGCCTTCAGCGTTGCGTGAAACTGGTCGTGGAGGTTTAGCAGGCACACCGACAGGACAGCGTTTAAAACAAGAAATATTTGGTGATTAAAATGTCAAAAGTCAATTTAATAGAAAGCCCATTTCCATTATCACAAATCAAGGGTTTAGGTCCTAAGCGGTTAGCGGTATTAAATGAATTGAACATTTATACAGTAGAAGATTTAATCTTATATTTACCAACGCGTTATGAAGACAATACTGTAGTTGACTTGAATGAAGCAGAGGATCAAGCGATGGTGACTGTTGTTGGGGAAGTATACTCAACACCCACTGTCGCTTTTTTTGGTAGGAATAAATCTAAGTTGACAGTTCATTTAATGGTTAACAATATTGCAGTAAAATGTGTATTTTTTAATCAACCCTACTTGAAAAAGAAACTAGAACTACACCAAACGGTTACGATTAAAGGAAAATGGAATAGAAATAAGCAAGAAATTAACGGAAATCGAATGTTTTTTAATCAACCAGCAATAGAAGATGTACAATTTGAACCCATTTATCGAATTAAAGAAGGGATAAAGCAAAAACCATTACGTGATATGATTAGGCAAGTTTTAGAACATGTTACGATTCATGAGTGGATATCAGATTCATTGAGAGAAAAATATAAATTAGAAACACTAGAAGATACAATCAAAACATTACACCTTGCACCGGACAAAACTTCATTGCTCAAAGCGAGAAGAACTTACGCATTTATTGAATTATTTATGTTTGAACTTAGAATGCAATGGCTAAATAGGTTGGAAAAAATATCAGATGACGCAATCGAAATTGATTATGATATTCAATTAGTAAGAAATTTTATATCATGTTTACCATTTGAATTAACTGATGCACAAAAGCAAAGTGTAAACGAGATATTTAGAGATTTAAAAGCGCCTATTCGCATGCATAGATTGTTACAAGGTGATGTTGGATCAGGAAAAACAGTCGTAGCTGCAATTTGTATGTATGCATTAAAAACAGCAGGTTATCAATCTGCTTTAATGGTACCTACGGAAATACTTGCAGAACAGCATGCTGAAAGTCTTGCAGAAATCTTTGGTGACAGAATGAACATTGCTTTACTTACAGGTTCAGTAAAAGGGAAAAAACGCAAAATTTTGTTGGAACAGCTCGAGCAAAATGAGATAGATTGTATTATTGGTACACATGCGCTTATTCAAGATGATGTTGTCTTTAATAATGTGGGCCTTGTAATTACAGATGAACAGCATCGTTTTGGTGTCAATCAACGACAATTGCTGAGAGAAAAAGGCGCGATGACAAACGTTTTGTTTATGACAGCGACACCTATTCCACGCACATTAGCAATTTCTGTTTTTGGAGAAATGGATGTATCCTCAATCAAACAGTTACCAAAGGGTAGGAAACCTATTATAACCTCTTGGTCTAAACATGAAGCATATGAAAGTGTATTACAACAAATGTCTGCTGAATTAAAAAAAGGTAGACAAGCATATGTGATTTGTCCATTGATAGAAAGTTCAGAGCATTTAGAAGATGTACAAAATGTAGTTGAATTGTTCGAATCTTTACAAGCCTATTATGGTAAAGGAAAAGTTGGACTACTTCATGGTAAATTAACCTCAGAAGAAAAAGATCAAGTGATGCAACAATTTAGTAATCATGAAATTGATATATTAGTGTCAACGACAGTGGTAGAAGTAGGAGTTAACGTTCCTAATGCAACATTTATGATGATATATGATGCGGATCGATTCGGATTATCGACTTTACATCAATTAAGAGGACGTGTTGGTAGAAGTGAACACCAAAGCTATTGTGTATTAATTGCTTCACCTAAAACTGAAACAGGGATAGAACGTATGAATGTAATGACACAAACAACAGATGGTTTTGAATTAAGTGAACGTGATTTAGAAATGAGAGGACCTGGTGATTTCTTTGGTGTGAAACAAAGTGGGTTACCTGACTTTTTAGTAGCGAATGTTGTTGAAGATTATAAAATGTTAGAAGTAGCGAGAGATGAGGCAGCAGAATTAATTCAATCCGGTGCATTTTTTGAAGATGAGTATCAAAGATTAAGAACATTTGTAGAAGATAATTTACTATATACTAGTTTTGATTAACAAAAACAGCAATTTAGCGTGTCATTTGCTAAACTGCTGTTTTTTAATATTTAAGAGCCTACACCTACTTTAGTCCATGCTTGTGCTACAGATTGTGATTCGTTACTATTATGGCCATATAATTCATCTGCTGCTTGTTTTAAGGCAATTTTGGCATCAGAAAATTCAGCATTGGACGTCAAATATTGAGTTAATGCGAGATAGTATATTTGCTCAGCTTTTTCTTTACCAATTGATTGTATCGTTAGATATGCAGCTTTGTTTGGAATACCACTATTAATATGGACACCACCATTATCTTCAGCGCCAGTATAAAATTGATCCATATGTGCTGGTTGATCGTATTTTTCTGGATCTTTTAAGCTTCTTAAAGCGTCACCATCTTGATTGGGAGTATATACATCTTCACCCATCATCCAGTTATCAGGGTCAATAAAATACCCAAATACATCTGAGAAAGATTCGTTGAGTGCACCCGATTGATTTACATATTCTAAATTAGCAGTTCTTTCAGTTACCGCATGTGTTAATTCATGAGCAACAATATCTTTAGCGCCTGATAAGGGATTAAATGTTTGACCATCACCGTCACCGTAAACCATATATTGTCCGGTCCATGCTGCATTATTATAGTTCTTATCAAAATGGACAACTGAATTAATATCAGCAGCATTATCGTCGTAACTATTTCTATCGTGTGTATTTAAATAATAATCATAAACTGCTTTTGCGTAATAGTGTGCATCGACGCCAGGACGTTGTTGTTTTTCATCAAAATATTTTGAATCATTTATGATAGGAGAAAATTGATCAGTGGTTCCATTGGCACTTTCAGTATTAATATGTGCATCTGTCGTTGTATCATTTAATGTATATTGTCCATTGTTGCTAGATACATTAAGTGGTGATTTTTTATCACCATTCACTCCGATACCAGAGCCTTTTTCTAAAGCGTGTTCAATCACATTTTGTTTTTTTAATATTTCCCCAGTGCTAGCATCAACTTGTATTTGCCAATGTGCAGGCTTAGGAGATATGTAATTTAATTCTATATTATATATATATCTTTCTTTTTTACTATTAACATCTAGTTTGTTTTTAGACACTACTTTAAAGCCATCGATGTTTGTAACGTCATTGCTTTTTTTACCAATTGCTTTAAAGGCTAATTTTTCTGCTTGGGAAGAAGATAGTTTCACCGTATTATTAACGTCGATATGTTGTCTGTGTATATGACCATTGATAAGTGATACGTTTCCATCAGAGTTCACATGGACTTTAATTGTGCTATCATTAGCTAAAATATGATTGATTTTTGGTTTTAATTCATAATGTGTAACGCCAGTTGAATCAACACTGCTATTGATTACTTTGTATTGTTTAAATGCATTTTTATTAATAGATTCTGTTTTAGTTTTATTTGTATTGAGCACAGATGTAGCGTTGTTTTGTAGGAAATGTTCTACATCTATTTTATTGGAAATTTTTGTTTCAGTTGAAGTTTCTAAGTTTTCAGGAAGGATACTATTGATTTCTTTTGCGTTACTCTGAGTGGAAAAAGCTGCAAAAAATGTTGCAGATAGCAATGCATTGGTCACTACTTTTTTCAATGTTTACAACCCCTTTGAATTGGAATGAATAATTTATGTATTTCTGAAAAATTTTTAATAGTTAAGTGTTTTAAAAACGTTAAATTTTATTTTTATATAATTTAACATATTATTATTTAAAGTTATATATTAACTTTAAAAACTTTTTTTGCTTTGGTTATAAAAGTGTTCAGCTTTAACTCAATATAATGGAGAAAGTCTTATGTTTTTAGTTGAGCAATTGAAATAGAAAGTGTTATGATATGTTAGGAATGTTTAAGACTTGGTACTAAAATTAGGGAGTAGTAAACTATGAAGCTAAAAAAACAAGAACGTCGTGAAGCGATAAAAAAAGAAATAGAAAAAAATCCCTTTATTACTGATCTTGATTTAAGCAGTCTTTTTTCAGTCAGTATCCAAACAATAAGGTTGGATCGTACACACTTAAATATTCCTGAATTGAGAAAAAGAATAAAATCCGTTGCGAGAAAAAATCACGAAAGTATTCGATCTATTGATGGAAGTGAAATCATAGGTGATGTGATTAACGTTGAACCAGATCATCAAGCAACATCTCTGATTAATATTGATGAAGATTCAGTATTTACAAGAAATAAGATTGCCAGAGGTCATGTGTTGTTTGCACAGGCCAATTCATTATGTGTGGCACTTATACATAAACCAGTCGTTTTAACTAAAGAAAGTAATGTTTCATTTTTAAAACAAGTTAAATTAAACGATACAGTACGTGCTGAAGCACAAGCTGTCGAAATAACGAATAAATATTTTAAGATAAAAGTAAATTCGTATGTCAAAGATACTTTAGTATTTAGAGGTACATTCAAAATGTATTATACAAGTGAGGATGAACAAAATGGTTAAAATAGCTATCGACATGATGGGTGGCGATGACGCACCTGGCATCGTTTTAGAAGCTGTTGAAAAAGCGGTCAATGATTTTAAAGATTTAGAAATTATATTATTTGGAGACCAAAATAAATGTAATATTAATCACGAAAGAGTGGAAGTACGTCACTGTACAGAAGCGATAACGATGGAAGATGAACCTGTAAGAGCAATTAAACGAAAAAAAAATAGTTCGATGGTGCGCATGGCTGAAGCAGTAAAATCTGGTGAAGCGGATGGATGTGTATCAGCCGGTAATACAGGTGCATTAATGTCTGCAGGACTATTTATTGTTGGTAGAATTAAAGGTGTAGAAAGACCAGCATTAGTGCTTACTTTACCTACTGTATCAGGTAAAGGTTTTGTATTTATGGATGTCGGTGCAAATGCGGATGCTAAAGCAGAACACTTATTGCAATATGCACAATTAGGCAATATTTACGCACAAAAAATACGTAATATTGAACAACCTTCTGTAGCATTGCTTAATATAGGAACTGAAGCAGCTAAAGGAAATACATTAACTAAAAAAGCGTTTAATTTAATGGATGAACAACAAGAATTTCATTTTGCTGGTAATGTAGAAGCGAAAGTATTAATGGATGATGCTGCAGATGTCGTTGTCACAGATGGCTATACTGGTAACATGATCCTAAAAAATCTAGAAGGTGTAGCAAAATCTATAGGAAAAATGTTGAAATCTACACTTTTAAGTAGTTTAAAAAATAAATTAGCAGCGTTAGTCTTACGCAAAGATTTAAATGAGTTAACTACAAAAATGGACTATGCAGAATATGGTGGTTCAGTTTTACTAGGATTGAATGGTATCGTTGTAAAAGCACATGGTAGTTCTAATGCCAAGGCATTTTATTCAGCAATTCGTCAAGCTAAGGTTGCTGGAGAATTAAATATAGTAGATACAATGAGAGAAACGGTGGGGTCAAAAAATGGGTAAAACAGCGATTATTTTTCCTGGACAAGGGTCACAAAAAGTAGGCATGGCTAGTGATTTGTTTAATGAAAGTGATGCCGCAACATCAATTTTAAATGAAGCACAAGCACAATTGGATTTTGATATCTTAGAAACAATGTTTGAAGATGCCGAAGGTAAATTAGGCCAAACTGAAAATACACAACCAGCATTACTTACACATAGTACCGCTTTATTAATGGCATTAAAACAAATTGATGCAGATTATACAATGGGTCATAGCTTAGGTGAGTACGCGAGTCTAGTAGCGAGTGGCGTATTAAAGTTTGAGGACGCGGTAAAAATAGTTCGTAAACGTGGACAATTGATGGCAGCAGCTTTTCCTGATGGTGTTGGTAGCATGGCAGCTGTCCTAGGTTTAAATTACAGTGAAGTTGATGACATTTGCAAACAACTTTCAACAGAAGACGAAGTCATAGAACCTGCTAATATCAATGCACCTGGACAAATTGTGGTTTCAGGGCATAAAACATTAATAGATCAACTTGTTGCTGAAGGAAAATCTTTGGGTGCTAAACGCGTCATGCCTTTAGCCGTTTCTGGTCCTTTCCATTCATCCATGATGCAAGTTATTGAATCGGACTTTGCAAATTATATCGAACAATTTGAATGGAACGACGCCAATTATCCAGTGGTACAAAATGTAAATGCTAAAGGTGAAACAGATGCTAAAGAAATTAAAGAGAATATGATTAAACAATTATATTCTCCGGTTCAATTTATAGATTCTGTGACATGGCTACTTGATCAAGGTGTCGACCATTTTATTGAAATTGGGCCAGGTAAAGTACTTTCAGGATTAATAAAAAAAATAAATAGAGATGTTAAGCTTACTTCAATTCAAACATTAGAAGACGTAAAAGGGTGGAATGAAAATGACTAAAAATGCATTAGTAACTGGAGCATCAAGAGGTATTGGTCGTAGTATAGCAATTCAGTTAGCTGAAGAAGGTTATAACGTAGCAGTAAACTATGCAGGTAATAGAGAAAAAGCAGAGGCTGTAGTAGAAGAAGTGAAAGCTAAAGGTGTAGAAAGCTTAGCAATTCAAGCTAATGTTGCCAATGGCGATGAAGTAAAAGCAATGATTAAAGAAGTAGTAAACCAATTTGGTACAGTCGATGTATTAGTCAATAATGCAGGTATTACTAGAGATAATTTATTGATGCGTATGAAAGAAAGTGAATGGGATGACGTTATCGACACTAATTTAAAAGGTGTGTTTAACTGTATTCAAAAGGTTACACCACAAATGTTAAGACAAAAAAGTGGGTCAATCATCAATTTATCTAGTGTAGTTGGTGCAGTAGGAAATCCAGGCCAAGCTAATTATGTTGCAACAAAAGCAGGCGTTATTGGATTGACTAAATCTGCTGCGAAAGAATTAGCTTCAAGAAATATCACAGTTAATGCCGTTGCACCAGGATTTATTGTATCTGACATGACAGATGCATTATCAGATGATTTAAAAGATCAAATGTTGCAACAAATTCCATTAGCAAGATTTGGAGAAGACACTGACATTGCAAATACAGTAGCATTTTTAGCTTCAGACAAAGCAAAATATATTACTGGTCAAACAATACATGTCAATGGTGGTATGTTTATGGAATAGTGTAACTGTACGGACATACCATTTTGAACATGACTTGATATGACTTATGGATGTATGTCATGCTCTAAGTATGTAATTCATTGAAATACTACTTGTATTTCAATCGATAAAATGGGAAAATATAAAAGTCTATCATAGGCTTTTAAAAGGAGGTGAATCGACGTGGAAAACTTCGACAAAGTAAAAGATATCATCGTTGACCGTTTAGGTGTTGACGCTGAAAAAGTAACTCAAGATGCATCTTTCAAAGATGATTTAGGCGCTGACTCACTTGATATTGCTGAATTAGTTATGGAATTAGAAGACGAATTTGGTACTGAAATTCCAGATGAAGAAGCTGAAAAAATCAACACTGTTGGTGATGCAGTTAACTTTATCAATAGTATGGAAAAATAATAAACAAATATCTGAGTCGTGGATTTTACGGCTCAGATTTTTTCTATTAAAAAGCAGTTAACTTTAGTAATCATATCAATAGTAATCGTTAAAGAGGATTAATGTACTATAAATGATAAAATGAATGTATGATTAGCAGTTTTCCCTTTAGTTTTATAATAAATTCACGTAAAATATAAAGGCATAAGTATATAAAAAATTACTTTAAATTGAGGTGGAAAAGTATTGACGAATCATAAAAAAAAGGAAATGGTTAATGCATTCCAAGAAAAGTTTTCAAAAAAAATGCAAGAATTAAATTTGAATTTTAATAAAGTGAATTTATATCAACAAGCATTTTCACATTCGAGCTTTATCAATGATTTCAATATGGATAGATTAGATCATAATGAACGTTTAGAATTTTTAGGAGATGCGGTATTAGAATTGACGGTTTCACGCTATTTGTTTGACAAATATCCAGAGTTACCAGAAGGTAATTTAACGAAAATGCGTGCGACAATTGTTTGTGAGCCTTCACTTGTAATATTCGCGAATAAAATTGCATTACACGAACTTATCTTGTTAGGTAAAGGAGAAGAAAAAACAGGTGGTAGAACAAGACCCTCACTTGTATCAGATGCATTTGAAGCTTTTGTAGGTGCACTGTATTTGGACCAAGGCCTAACCGCTGTTTGGAAATTTGCTGAAAATGTGATTTTTCCATTTGTGGAAGACGATAAACTGGATGGTGTCGTCGACTTTAAAACACAGTTTCAAGAATATGTGCATCAGCAAAATAAAGGTGACGTTACTTATCGTTTAATCAATGAAGAAGGTCCTGCACATCATCGTTTATTTACGTCGGAAGTGATTTTAGAAAACAAGCCGGTTGCGATAGGCAAAGGCAAAACGAAAAAAGAATCAGAGCAACAAGCAGCAGAAAGTGCTTATAAACTCTTGAAAAATAAAGAGGTTTAATGTCAGTTCCATCGTATATTGTGGTGTAGCTTACAGACGATTTAGCGCATGTTGGACGAAAATGTAAATAATTTAAGATGCGTTAATGAATGATGTGAAAGCATTTCTAATAGATGAGTTAATAAAGCATGTAATCATTGCAAGTCGCTGTGACAAATTTATTGATGCACTAATCATATAGAAGCGAGAGCATGAACGTATTTGCATTACGTTGTTTTTATCTCGCATCTGAGAAACACTTTAAAGGAGAATAGCATGGTATATTTGAAATCTATTGATGCCTTTGGATTCAAATCATTTGCTGAACATACAAATGTACAGTTTGATGAAGGTGTCACGGCAATAGTAGGACCTAATGGTAGTGGTAAGAGTAATATTACAGATGCAATTAAGTGGGTTTTGGGTGAACAATCTGCTAAATCATTACGTGGCGCAAAAATGGAAGATATTATTTTTTCTGGTGCAGAACATAGAAAAGCTCAAAATTTTGCTGAAGTAAAATTAAAATTAGATAATAGTTCAGGTAAATTAAATGTTGATACAGAAGAACTCGTAGTCACACGTCGTTTATATAGAAGCGGGGAAAGTGAATATTATTTAAATAATGACCGATCACGACTTAAAGATATTATAGAACTATTTTTAGATTCAGGATTAGGAAAAGAAGCATTCAGTATAATATCTCAAGGTCGCGTAGATGAAATTCTTAATGCAAAGCCAATTGATAGAAGGCAAATATTGGAAGAATCTGCAGGTGTACTAAAATATAAAAAAAGAAAGGCAACTTCTGTGCAAAAATTAGATCAAACAGAAGATAACCTGACGCGTGTAGAAGATATCTTATTTGATTTAGAAGGTCGAGTCGAACCATTACGTGAAGAAGCTGCAATAGCAAAAGAATATAAACATCTGTCTAGTGAAATGGAAAAAAGTGATGTGTTGGTCACTGTTTATGATATTGGACAATATAATCAAAATATTTATGAACTAGACGAAAATCTCAATCGCTTAAAAAGTCAACAAGCTTCAAAAGATGCGGAAAAGGCACAGCATACACAATCATTAAATCAATATAAATCTGAACGGCAACAATTAGATGAAACGATAGAATCTTTAAATTTTAAACTTGTTAAAGCGACTGAAGAAGTTGAAAAATTTGCTGGACAATTGAATGTGTTGGAAGAACGTAAGAAGAATCAATCGCAAACCAATGCACGATTTGAAGAAGAACAAGAAAGCATAGAGACACAAGTGACAAATTTAAAGCAAGAGCAATCAGAAGTAAAAGAACAAATCAAACAGTTAAAAACGAAACAAAATGATCTAAATGAAGAGATACAACAATATGAATCACAACTTTATGTGTCCGATGAACAACATGATGAAAAGTTAGAATCAATAAAAGATGAATACTATCAACTCATGTCAGAACAATCAGATGTCAATAATGATATACGCTTTTTAGAGCATACAATTCAAGAAAATGAAACAAAGCAATCACGTTTAGATTCACGCTTGCTTGATGCCTATAAGGAATTAAAAAATATTCAAACTCAAATCACTGAAACAGAGGAACAAAGTTCAATCGCAAAAAAAGAGTTGAAAAAAGCAGAAAGTGATTTAGCATCTTATGAAAAAAAACTAACGCAACTTAAAAATCAACAAAATGAATACGAAGAGAAATTACATCAAGCATACAGATTTAATGAAAAATTAAAATCACGTATTGATAGTTTAGCAACACAACAAGAAGAATATAGTTATTTTTTCAATGGTGTAAAACACATATTGAAAATGAAAGATAATAAACTTTCTGGCATCCGTGGTGCAGTAGCAGAAGTTATCCAAGTACCTTCGAATTTAACGAAAGCGATTGAAACTGCATTAGGTGCTTCGCTACAACATATCATCGTGGATTCTGAAAAAGATGGTCGTCAAGCAATACAATATTTAAAACAAAATGGTCTAGGAAGAGCTACATTTTTACCATTAAACGTCATTCAACCTCGTAATATTGCCAGCGATATTTTGAAGATAGCTAATAGTTCAATTGGTTTTGTGAACGTTGCTTCAAGTGCGATACAAGTTGAAAATGATTATAAACATGTGATTCAAAATTTATTAGGCAATACAATAATTGTAGACAACTTGAAAAATGCTAACGAATTAGCTAGAAAAATTCGGTATCGAACACGTATCGTAACGTTAGAGGGAGATATTGTAAATCCAGGAGGTTCCATGACTGGTGGTGGTGATCGCAAAACTAAGAGCATTTTATCTCAAAAAGATGAGCTCTCAACAATGCGTGCGCAATTAGAAGATTATCAGCAACAAACTGTTTCATTTGAAAAACAATTTCAAGCAATTAAAGAAGAAGCCGATGCGTTAAGTAATACTTATTTCGATACGAGTCAAAGTTATAATACGATAAAACAAAACGTACATAAATTTGACTTAGAATTAGATAGATTACGTAAACAAGAAACACATTTAAAAAATGAGCATGAAGAATTTGAATTTGAGAAAAATGATGGTTACCAAAGTGAAACAAGTAAGCAAACCTTAAATGACAAAAAAGCGCAATTGGCAACAATCCAAACGCAATTGCAAAAATTAGAAGAAGATATTAATATCTATACAAAATTATCAAAAGAAGGTAAAGAGAGTACAACGTTAATACAACAAAAATTACATCAAAAACAATCTGATTTAGCAGTAGTTAAAGAAAGATTAAGTACTCAAAAGCAAACGGAAACAAGGTTAACGCATCAACTTAAACAATTAAAAGAGCAAAAACAAAAATTGAGTGAGCAAATTGAATTATTTAATTCGGATGAGATAACTGGTGAAAAAGCTTTCGAAACGATTCAAAATAATATTGAACAAAGTAAAAGTAATAAAGCGCAATTAACAGAAGACTTGGCTACTATTAAATCACAACGCCAAACTTTGAATGATACAATTGAGACAACAGAGCGTAAGTTGGAAGAAGCAAATCAAGATATTTTATCGATTGAAAATCGTTACCAAGATATTAAAGCAGAACAATCTCGTTTAGATGTGCTAATCAATCATGCGATAGACCATTTGAGCGAGCAGTATCATCTTACTTATGAACGGGCAAGTGAATTATATACACTAGAAGAGGATATTGACAGTTTACGAAAAAAAGTAAAATTAACCAAAATGTCTATAGAAGAATTAGGCCCCGTAAATTTAAATGCAATTGAACAATTTGAAGAAATCAACGAACGCTATACATTCTTGAATGAACAACGTGCTGATTTAAGAGCAGCCAAAGCGACCTTAGAACAATTAATAGAAGAAATGGATAATGAAGTGAAAGAACGATTTAAAGAAACTTTTCACGCTGTACAAGGTCATTTTTCTGAAGTATTTAAATCACTATTCGGTGGAGGACAAGCAGAGTTGCGCTTGACAGATGATGATTATTTATCAGCAGGGGTAGATATTATTGTTCAACCACCAGGTAAGAAACTGCAAAACTTATCACTATTAAGTGGTGGGGAACGTGCTTTGAGTGCAATTGCTTTGTTGTTCGCTATTTTAAAAGTGAGATCGGCACCATTTGTCATTTTAGATGAAGTAGAAGCAGCTTTAGACGAAGCCAATGTTATACGTTATGCACAATATTTAAAAGCATTATCAAACCAAACTCAATTTATTGTCATTACACATCGTAAGGGTACAATGGAATTTTCTGATCGCTTATACGGTGTAACGATGCAAGAGTCAGGTGTATCAAAATTAGTAAGTGTCAATTTAAATACGATTGATGAAGTCATTAAGGAGGAACAAGTATGAGCTTTTTCAAACGACTAAAAGATAAATTCACAACGTCTGCAGAAAATCAAAAACCAGACGAATTAGAACAAGAACAACAATCTGAATTAGATATAGATCAACCTCAATCATCCGAAGCACCTAAGGAAAAAACAAAGCACCCAAAAAAATTAAAAGAAGCTGATTTTGATGACGATGGATTAATTTCAATTGAGGACTTTGAAGAAATTGAAGCGCAACAACTTGGTGCAAAATTTAGAGCTGGATTAGAAAAGTCGCGTGAAAATTTCCAAGAACAGTTAAACAATTTAATTGCACGTTATCGTAAAGTTGATGAAGATTTCTTTGAAGCACTGGAAGAAATGTTAATAACTGCAGATGTTGGTTTTAACACAGTGATGGAACTCGTGGAAGAATTACGTACCGAAGCACAACGTCGTAATATTTCAGAAACTGAAGATTTACGAGAAGTTATCGTAGAAAAAATTGTAGAAATCTATCATCAAGACGATGAACACTCAGAAATTATGAACATTGAAAATGAAGGATTAAATGTCATCTTAATGGTAGGCGTCAATGGTGTGGGCAAAACGACAACAATTGGTAAATTAGCACATCGCTACCAAGCTGAAGGCAAGAAAGTGATGCTAGCAGCTGGTGATACTTTTAGAGCTGGTGCTATTGAACAACTCAAAATTTGGGGAGAGCGTGTTGGCGTAGAAGTAATGAGTCAAAAAGAAGGTTCGGATCCTGCAGCGGTTATGTATGATGCCATTAATGCAGCTAAAAGTAAGGGTGTAGATATTCTAATATGTGATACTGCTGGGCGTTTACAAAACAAATCTAATTTGATGAATGAACTAGAAAAAGTAAAACGTGTGATAGGTAGAGCAGTACCTGAAGCGCCTCATGAAGTCCTACTTTGTTTAGATGCTACTACTGGACAAAATGCCTTGTCCCAAGCTAAATCATTCAAAGAGGTTACGAATGTGACTGGTATTGTATTAACTAAACTGGATGGTACTGCAAAAGGTGGTATCGTTTTAGCGATACGTAATGAATTAAAAATACCAGTTAAATATGTTGGTTTAGGTGAAAAATTAGATGATTTACAACCATTTAATCCAGAAAGCTATGTATATGGACTGTTTGCTGATATGATTGAACAAAATGTTGATGATTCAAACGCAGCGGACGATCGTACAGATAGCACGGATGTACAGAATGAAGGCCATACAGATGACACAAAATGATTTAATTAAGACCATACGTATGAATTATTTATTTGATTTTTATCAATCATTATTAACGGAAAAACAACGTAACTATCTAGAACTATTTTATCTACAAGATTATTCTTTAAGTGAGATTGCAGATACGTTTGATGTGAGCCGCCAAGCAGTGTATGATAACATAAGAAGAACTGGTGATTTAGTAGAAGATTATGAAATGAAACTAGGTCTTTATCAAAATTTTGAAAAACGACAAAACATATATGAAGCAATCAAAAAGCATATTGATGAGCCAGAAATAATTAAACAGTATCTTCAAACGCTTGAAGATTTGGAATAATTGAGAGTATAAAGGAGGGTAATGATATGGCATTTGAAGGATTATCCGATCGTCTTCAAGGGACGATGCAAAAGATCCGTGGCAAAGGAAAAGTTACAGAAGCAGATATTAAATTAATGATGCGAGAAGTCCGACTAGCATTACTTGAAGCAGACGTTAACTTTAAAGTCGTAAAGGATTTTGTCAAAACCGTATCAGAACGAGCTTTAGGTTCAGATGTAATGAAGTCATTAACACCTGGACAACAAGTCATTAAGATAGTACAAGAAGAACTTACACAACTGATGGGTGGCGAAAATGCAACCATCAAGATGGCCAATAAACCGCCAACAGTTGTGATGATGGTTGGTTTACAAGGTGCAGGTAAAACTACAACTGCAGGTAAATTAGCATTACTCATGCGTAAAAAATACAACAAAAAACCATTATTAGTAGCAGCCGATATTTATAGACCAGCTGCGATTGATCAATTACAAACTGTTGGTAAGCAAATTGATATTCCTGTTTACAGTGAAGGGGACCAAGTAAAACCTCAACAAATTGTAGAAAATGCAATTAAACACGCAAAGGAAGAACATTTAGATTTTGTTATTATTGATACGGCAGGTCGTTTGCACGTTGATGAAGCATTAATGGAAGAATTAACTGATGTAAAAGAAATTACTAAACCAGATGAGATTATGCTTGTTGTTGATGCGATGACTGGTCAAGACGCAGTAAATGTAGCGCAATCGTTTGATGAACAGCTAGAAGTTTCAGGTGTAACCTTGACTAAACTAGATGGTGATACACGTGGTGGTGCTGCTTTATCAATTAGATCAGTGACACAAAAGCCAATTAAATTTGTTGGTATGAGTGAAAAATTAGATGGTTTAGAACCATTTCATCCAGAACGTATGGCTTCTCGAATATTAGGTATGGGTGATGTGTTAAGTTTAATAGAAAAAGCACAACAAGATGTAGATGAAGATAAAGCGAAAGATTTAGAAAAGAAAATGCGTACGTCCTCATTTACTTTGGAAGATTTCTTAGAACAATTAGATCAAGTTAAAAACCTTGGCCCATTAGATGACATTATGAAAATGATTCCTGGCATGAACAAAATGAAAGGGATGAATAATCTTAATATGGATGATAAACAAATTGACCATATTAAAGCTATTATTCAATCTATGACACCTAATGAACGAAATAATCCAGAAACATTAAATGTATCACGTAAAAAACGAATAGCTAAGGGTTCAGGACGTACTGTTCAAGAAGTTAACAGATTGATGAAACAATTTAATGAAATGAAGAAAATGATGAAGCAATTTTCTGGTGGCGGCAAAGGTAAAAAAGGTAAACGTAAGCAAATGGAGAATATGTTAAATGGTATGAATTTACCATTTTAACAATTTTGTCTA
Source organism: Staphylococcus sp. 11-B-312 (assembly GCF_016743055.1). Lineage (NCBI taxonomy): Bacteria > Bacillati > Bacillota > Bacilli > Caryophanales > Staphylococcaceae > Staphylococcus > Staphylococcus sp. 11-B-312. The sequence goes on along the minus strand of NZ_CP068241.1, from coordinate 1,679,986 downwards.
TAAAATAGTTGTAAAAGTAGTGAGTAGAACATAAGGCATATTACAAAGTAAAGGACCAATCCGTATGAAAATGGATTGGTCCTTTTTATATGAATCATAAGTGATTTTGCTCGTGCATGCTTGCCTGGGGATATGGCTCGAGCCAGTAGTCTCTCGCTCATATCATAACCCTAGGCGTCAGCGCGTTACAAAATCATGGAAAATATTAAATGATGAAATTTTATGTGTAGGTGGGAAGTTATTTAATTTGATTTAGGTAAATTCATATTTTCCCTAAATGTCTTACCCTCATATTGTATTCTAAAAAGATTTCTTTTTTGTAATTCAGGAATGATGTAATCTACAAAATCTTCTAAGCTATTTGGTAAAGTTGGTGGCATTAAATTAAATCCATCAGCTACCCCTGCATTGAACCAACGTTCCATTTCGTCAACAATCTGTTCAGGCGTTCCGATGAGTGTCAAGTGTCCACCACCTGCACTGAGATAGCCTAACAATTGTCGTAAAGTTGGGTTTTTATCTTTTATAATTTCCAATACAGTTTGGTAACGACCTTTAGGGCCATTAAAAGATTCCAATGGTGGTAAAGGTGGGACCAGTTCATCCAAATCCCAATTATGACAATCTTGATGAATGAAAAATTCTAATTGATTTAATGCTGTTTCAGTTGCTAAATGTGTGTCTAGTTTTTGCTTTTTAGCATAAGCTTCTTCGTATGTTGGTGCGACATATGTGACTAGTCCTGGAAAGACTTTTAAACTGTTCTTTGATTTACCTGCTAATTCCAGTTGATGATTTAATCTTTTTCTAAATGTAGTAGCTTGTTGTATATTCCAAGCTACTGCATAAACGGCATCTGCGTATTTCGTAGCTAGTGCAATACCAGGGTCGGATGCACCAGCTTGCATAGCAACAGGTTTTCCTTGTAGGCTACTTGGTGTTGTTAAAGGTCCTTGTACTTTAAAGTGTTCTCCAGTATGACTAATGGCATGGATATGATTTGCATTGATTAGAATATCTTGTGTCTTGTCATGTACAAAATCTTCTAAGCTCCAAGATGTTAATAGTTGATTCATAACACATGCAAATTCATCTGCTTTTTTGTAGCGTTCGTGATGTGCGGGTAAACTAGACATGCTATGATTTGCAGCTTCTAAATCCGTCATAGATGTTACTAAATTCCAACCTGCACGTCCTTGGCTCATATGATCAAGACTCAATAATTGTCTTGCAGAAGTAAAAGGATTCGAAAATGTACTTGAGATAGTCGCAACAAGACCTATATGATGAGTTACTTGCGCAATTGCTGCTAAATTCATTAAAGGGTCAAACCAAAAAGCAGGCATGTCATTATCCGTTTTTGCAGGGAAAGATTGATTATCAGCAAAAAATATAGCATCTAGCAAACCTCGTTCTGATAGTCGAGCTAACGATTGATAATAATTGATATCACCGATTCGTTCAATACTAGAATCTTGCATACGCCATGCAGCTTGGTGATGGCCACAACCGTAAATTAATACACCTATATTGAGATGTTGATCGTGCGTCATAATTGATGCCCTCCATATTTTAGTTCATTGTTAAACCGCCATCTACGGTAATATTTTGACCAGTGATACCATTAGCTTGATCGCTAACTAGAAATGCCACCATATTTGCTACATCTTGTGGTGTTGTTACTTTATGTAATGGTGTAGTCTGTTCAATTAAATCAAATACTTCATCTGAAGTGGCAGCACTGGCGTCTGTAGTTTTTAATAAACCACCAGAAACGACATTAGCTTTGATGCCATATTGACCAAGTTCAGCAGCAATATTTCTTGTAAAACCGATTAAACTTGATTTAGCGGTAGTATATTCATGATAGGGAACGACAGGATTTTGGTATAAATTCGTTCCGATAGATATAATAGTACCTGATTTATGCTCAATAAATTGGTCGATAACACTTTGGGTTACATTAAAAGCGCCTTTTAGAGTGCCGTCAATTTGTTGTTGGTAATCTGACCAATTTAAGTCTTTAAATGATTTTTGGCGAGAAGGATCAAATTTAAACCCTATAAGCGCATTATTCACAACAGCATCTATTTTTCCAAAATGATTGGTGGCTTCTGCAATTAATTGATCTACTTGTGCTCTGTCTGTGACATCAGCACGAATCGCAATTGCTTGTTCGTGACCAATTTCATCTACAACCTTTTCTGCTAACGCCTTATTCTGAAAATAATTGATAATTACATGATGTCCTTGGCGACCTAAAGTTTTTGCTATGGATGCTCCTAATCCTCTACTGCTACCAGTTATAAGTATTGTTTTACTCATCATTTCACTCCTAGAATCATTTATTAAATAAAAAAATACACAACCTCCATAAGAGAAGCTGTGTACTAAAAATCTACAATCTATAGTTAATATGTTGATATAGCTTTGTTATTTTTGTAACACTTCCCTCCGCTAGTATGGACTAGATCAGGTTCAAAGGGTTTGAGTAAATCTCATCTCAGTTAAAAAACACCCCTAGTGCATTTAATATTTAATTTATTTTCAATTTATAGTGTTTAATAGTTAATGTCAAGTTTACGATGATATCGAAAATAATATTGGTACAATGAAGTGATTAAAAGTATAAAATGGTAAAGAAGAAACTCTTTACAAACTTCTAGATAACTGTTAATATTATTTCTTGTAGAAAATAAAAATTAGAACAATCAAAGGAGAGAATATAAATGGCAGTTAAATTACGTTTAACACGTTTAGGCTCAAAAAGAAATCCATTCTATCGTATCGTAGCAGCAGATGCTCGTGCGCCACGTGATGGTCGTAACATCGAACAAATCGGAACTTATAATCCAAATAATGTAAATGCTCCAGAAGTTAAAATTGACGAAGAGTTAGCATTAAAATGGTTGAAAAATGGTGCTAAACCAACAGATACTGTACACAACATCTTATCAAGAGAAGGTATCTTGAAAAAATTTGACGATCAAAAATAATCGTCATTATTAGCACATAAAAATTTTTAAAAAAAGAGAGAGTCGTGGAAATCGTAGTCATTTAAAATGATTTCGACGACTCATCTCGGTATGGATGACTATGGTTGAATGTTAACCATTGTGCATGCCAATATAATCATAAAAGGCTGAGACAATTCGTTTGTCCCAGCCTTTTAAATTAGCATACCGGTAATCATTTATATAAAGCAACATCAACAATTTAGTAGGCTTATATGAGTGAATACATTGATCAAGAATGACTTAAGATGATTTATACAATATTTTAGCTCATAACATATAGAGAAGGTTTAAAATAATACTAACAATTCATGTTATAATTATTTTAGTCGAAAAATAAAAAATAACGAATTTCAATGATACATATACATTATCGGAGGAGCTTATATGAAAGTAGAAATAGGCAAAATTATCAATACACATGGTATAAAAGGCGAAATTAAAGTCCAATCTCACTCAGATTTTACAGATGTACGCTTTCAACCAGGTGAAACTGTGATGATAGAACGTCAAAACGAACCAACATTAGAATTGAAAATTGCGACATATCGTATGCATAAAGGGTTGCACATGTTGACCTTTGAAGGTATCAACAATATTAATGATATTGAGCACTTAAAAGGTGAAATCCTTTTACAAGATAGAGACCACGAAGAAATTGAATTAGGGGAGCATGAATACTATTACTCAGATATTATTGGCTGTACCGTATTCGATGATAATGAAACACCTATTGGAAGAGTGATAGAAATTTTTGAAACGGGTGCCAATGATGTATGGGTTGTCAAAGGTGATAAAGAATATCTTATACCATATATAGAAGATGTTGTTAAACATATAGATATTGAAGGTAGACGAATTGATATTACGCCTATGGAAGGACTGTTGGAGTAATGAAGATAGATTATTTAACTTTGTTCCCTCAAATGTTTGACGGTGTATTAAATCAATCGATTTTAAAAAGAGCGCAAGATAAGGAAATGCTACAAATTAATACTGTCGATTTTAGAGATTTTGCTGAAAATAAGCATAATCAAGTAGATGATTATCCATTCGGTGGAGGGCAAGGTATGGTGCTTAAACCAGAACCTATATTTAATGCAATGAAAGACATTGACAAAACAGAAAATACACGTGTGATTTTAATGTGTCCACAAGGTCGACCATTTAATCAAGAAATTGCACAGGAACTCAGTCATTCCGAACATTTAGTTTTTATTTGTGGGCATTATGAAGGATATGATGAACGTATCCGCCAGCATTTAGTTACGGATGAAATTTCTATGGGAGATTATGTTTTAACAGGTGGAGAATTACCTGCGATGGTAATGACCGATGCAATAGTAAGATTAATTCCAGGTGTTTTAGGTAATCAACAATCACATGAAGATGATTCTTTTCAGGATGGATTATTAGAATTTCCACAATATACTAGACCACGTTCATATCAAGATATGAACGTACCAGAGGTATTATTGTCAGGAAATCATGCACATATTGATCAATGGCGTCATGAGCAAAAACTGATACGTACATGGGAAAAGCGTCCAGATTTATTAGAAAATTATCCACTTACGGATAAAGACAAAGATATTTTAGAAAGATACAAAAAGCAATTGAAAAATGAATAACAGTGTGCTAACATAATTTAAGTGTGCGACACACGAAAATCACTATGATCCGCTGCTATATATTTGTCTAGGCAAGAACATAGGTTGAAGGAGAGAAAAAATAATGAGTAATCACAAATTAATCGAAGCAGTAACACAATCACAATTACGCACAGACTTACCTTCATTCCGTCCAGGTGACACTTTAAGAGTTCACGTACGTATTATTGAAGGTACTCGCGAACGTATCCAAGTATTCGAAGGTGTTGTAATCAAACGTCGTGGTGGAGGTATTTCAGAAACTTTCACAGTACGTAAGATTTCTTCAGGTGTAGGTGTGGAACGTACATTCCCATTACACACTCCAAAAATCGAAAAAATTGAAGTTAAACGTCGCGGTAAAGTACGTCGTGCTAAATTATATTACTTACGTGAATTACGTGGTAAAGCTGCTAGAATTAAAGAAATTCGTTAATCAGCATAAAAGTCATAAAAAAGAAGCGGTTCCGACTAGGAACTGCTTCTTTTTATATTTTGTAATCAATTTGAAGATGATATTATTTTTTAATATAAATCCATTTTGTATAAACGAAACTTAAAATGATTCCAATAATACTTATTATTACTAATAACCATGTATGGGGCGGTGTATATTTAAGTGTAATTGTCTTTTGTCCTTGCTCTACAGGAATTACTGTCATGATACCATTACCTTTTTTAACTGGTAATGTTTTGCCTTTGTCTGTATAAGCTTTCATTCCATCTCTATAAGGCATTGGCAATACGAGGTAGCCTTCATCATTTTTATTTTTTTTAATTGTATAATGACGTGGATTTTGTGAAACTTTCACAGAATGTAGTTGTTTATGTGCTTTCTTTAATACATCGTAGTTTTCTCCATAAATTCCTTTAACATTAAAGCGATAATTACCTTTAGATAATTTTATATTCAAGTCTTGCACAGATTTTACTCGCATCGTTACTGGAGTGACAAAACGTCTATATTTATAAGATAGGTTATTACGATGTTGATTATATTCATTCACACCAACATTGTGAGCCTTGTCTGGCCCTAACAATTCAACATCCATCTCTACATAGAGATCTTCATACTGATTTGCAATAGATGCTGGTAACTGATAATGGACACCTCCACCATCCTTAGAAACGGTTAATTTATTTTTTTGTGTACGCTTTGCATTAATTAAATTGGTAGAAGTTTCTGATAGTAAGTTTTTATTTGGTGTGAACTGTTGATTTGTAGAATATTCATCTGCTTGATCAAAAACTACCCCCTGTAACATAGCTTGTTCTTTATCCATAGGCGATTTGAGATCTTTTTTATCGAATACTTTATTTGTAATGTGCGCACTTGGATAATTGGCTTTATTTGTTGAATGTATAAAGGATTCCTCATCAGAATGTTTGATTGTACTATGCTTAGAAAAGCCATAGGGGATATTCTTGTCTTCTGGGCGACGTATACGATCATTGACATCCCAAAGTGCCATCAAATTTGCTCTATTTGAAAGTAGACGATAAGTGCTGTTTTTATCCGTATGCATATTGATTTGTAATGTTTTATCATAATACTTTAAAATGTCGCCATCGAAAATGCTTGAATATAATGCAATACCGTTAAAATGATATATCATTGGTGAATTCAAGCCGTATTGTGACATGTAATCAATTCTACTGAATGGATCGTCTTGATGCTGTTTAATTTTATCTATTTTATTCGCTAGTGCAGGACTTTTATATTTTGAATCATGCATTGATGAAACAGTTGATTCGTATTTTTGAACATTATTGAAATGGTCGTTATCTAAAATAATCGCTTGTTGAATAATGAATAATATGATTAGCACAATAGACGGCCATTTTAATTTGAATAGTGATTTTTTATAAAGCAATATGCCGATAAAAATCATAATTACGAGACAGATGCCCATCCATGTCATTTTCTGGTCTTTAACGATCATTTGTATGATTCCCATAATCATTAATACTGGAAGGGAAGCGAATATATACGACTTCAAAGATAATTCAGATAAATAATGAATGAACAATGCTATTAATCCAGCAGTAGTAAGTGCAAATATATAAACCCAACGGCGTTCAGGCGTTGAGAACCCATTAAACATACTATCGAAAAGAGGGGTTAGTGACCCTATAAGCATGATCCAAGTTGCAATCGCAAAAAGTTTATAATAATAATGTTGATATAGTTTAAAAGATAGTAAGGCAATGAGTGCGATGATAGTCACAGTGATATAAAATCCGTTTGTAAAAAAATGTTTTTGTCGTGCGAAATCTGTAATGACACCAAAATTAAAATTAGGATTACTTACTCTATCATTGTTTAAAAAAGAAGAAACGCCAGTATAAAAGCCCCAAATAGCAATTAAAGAACTTAATATAACAGCTGTAGGAATCATCCAAAGTTGTTGTTTCCTAGTAACAATATCTTTTGCATGAGGAAATACACATCTATAGATAAAGTAAGTCAAAATTACAATGGCTTCGTAATAACTAAAATAAAAATTAGAAAATAATGTTAAAGCAATAGAAAAAATAAATAATCCTATTTTTCTCTCTTTGTAAAACCGTTCAATACCGAGCAAAGATAGGGGAAGAAAAATTAATAAATCTCCATAATATGACCAAGTAAAATTAAAATAAATAACGGTTGTTGAAGCTGCATATAACATTGAAGCCAAAAATACTATGTGTTTTTTGAGCTTGATATAATTAAAGAAATAGAACGCAACGATAAATGTAGCGATGCATTTGAAAAAAGCTACTATTAATTGATTGCTTGCCCAATACGTGATGTCGCTAGGGTTGCTATTAAATATTACTTCAGATAACCATACGAATAAAAAATTAATTAGTACAAAAGGTGAGGTTGCGTAGTAATAGGATAAATCTTTAACATAATCTCCACCTAAACCAAAAGAATGGTCATAAAAACTTTTGAATTGGCTAAGGTGTTCGTAAAGATACATTTGGAAAGGCATCATTTGCCTAAAACCATCACCATGACCACTAAATACAGTACCGTCAGTTAAATAGCGATAAATATACGGTGTGAACGTTAATAAAGCTACGCCGACGCCCATTAAAAGAATTGTTAAAAATCTTGTTAGTTTGTGGGACCAAATTCTATGAAACACGGTCATACCTCATCTCAGATAAACTCCTTTATTTAAGTTTAGATTTTTTCTTTAGACACCAAAAAATACTTATTAAGATACTTATAACTGAAATTATAATCATCGTAAACCAATATTTAGGGCGGTATTTAATGATAATTTCACTATCTTGTTTAGTGACTGGCACGCCAGTCATCATATAATTTACTTTTTTAGGTTTTACTTTTTTATGATCTACATAAGCCACCATACCGTCACGATATGGAATGTTAATCGTTGCGATTCCCTTTGTATGTGGTGCTAACTTCACTTTTACTCCATTTTTAATATCATTATAATAATGATTTTGTTTCGTGTTATAGGCTTTTTTGAGTTTGTTATAATTTTCACCATGAAGACTTTGAATTGCAAAATAATAACTACCTCTAGGGTTAATAGCTATGTTAATATTACCATCTTTGTCTGGTTGTGTCCTATATAGTTGGTTTTCAACACCAGTTTTATAGGTCGAATTGTTATACAACCGGTGGTTAGCATAATTATTTATATTAATTGTATAATTACTGTCGGGTTGACCACGTCGAACTTTTAAATTTAAATAAAAGTCTGAATAACGTTTTCTTATGTGATTTGGGACGTGAATTTTAATCTGACCTTGGTTTTTGGTCAGATAGATTTGTTGATTATTTTTCACTTTTATATTTTGGTAAGATATTTTAGTCGCATCGATAAGGTTTTGTGCGTTATCCGTGTAAGGTTTACCTGAATTTTTTATAACAACACCATCCAACATCGCATGTTCTCGATCGATAGGCGTTTTTAAAGTATCGGAATTATATATTTGATTAGTCACTTTTACAGTAGGCAAGTTTAAAGTATTCTCATAAATGTGGTATTGTCCCTCACTTTTTACATTTTTAAAATAACTAGGCACATTGTTTTCGTAATCTTTTAACATTAAATATTTCATTGAAAATAAACTGCTAATATTTTGTCGTCCATTAGTACTTTGGTATCTACTCACTGATTCAGATTGAAGGTTAATTTTCAAATCATCATAGTAATAGTCTAAAATGTTATGATGAAAAATACTTGAATATAAACTTGAACCTTTAAAGAATTGATACATCGGTGTGTTATCTTGTTCATTAACACGCCAATCGATACGTTCGTCTTCCGTTTTTGAATGATTCATTTCAGAGACTAATTGTCTTTGTAACGGTGTGTTAAATAGACTTGCATTTACATAATAGCGATTTGCTCGTTCAACATGGTCTTCAAAATAAATTTGATTGCGTATAAAAACGGCTACAACAAGTGTTGCTAATATCAGTATGGCAGTATAATAAAAATAAATGAAACGTTTACGATAAGCTGGAGCTTTAAGACACAGTACTAGCAAGCCTATCAAACAAACAATAGGTGTAAACCAGAGCCATGAAACAAAATCATCATAAATCCACGCGCTCACAAAAACAAAACTTAAACTGATGATTGAAGAAAAAATATAGTTTTTAATTGTTAACGTGCTAAAGTATTTTACATATAGCCCAATGAGCAATGCAGCATTAAAAGCAATTAGATAATGCCATCTTTTTTGAGGAGCAGAAAAACCATTAAAGAGCTGATCGACAAATGGTAAATAATTAGCACCTATAGTAAGAATCATAAAAATTGCAAATAACTTAAAATAAAAATGCTTGTATAGTTTAAATGATAACAGTGCTTGTATTACTATAAATAAAATGACTATTAAGTAATTGTCATAAAATACATTCGTGTTTTGGTTGAAAGGTTCTAAAAAATCTACGTCTCCATTAAAAGGTATACGTCTGTTATTGGTATAAGCACGTAAACCGTGATAAAAAAAGAAAAGACTGCAACCAAGTGCTAAAATTGCAGCAATGAAGATGGTATATATTGCTTTAAACCTAGGAACGATATCATGTCTATGTTTAAAGATTAGTCTAACTGTAAAATAGATTAGACCTACGATGAGTTGATAATACGCAAAATAAAAGTTATTTATTAAGGAAACTGTGACTACGATGATAAACATGGCTTTTTTTTCTTTTTGTAAAAATAATTCAATAGACCATAAGAGTAGCGGTAATAATATAAAAATATCACTGAAAAATGGCCAATATACAGTAAATCTAAAATAGAGTGGTGATATGACAAAAAGATATGACGTTAGTACTGCGATGCTTTTATTTTGAGTAATATAGCGTACAAAACCAAAAGTTGCTAACATCGCTAATGTTGATTTAAAAATGGACAATACAATAGCATTTGTCATCCAAAACATAATGTCTTGCGTGTCCCAATCAATCGCTAACTTTATGAGAAAGATGAAAATTACATTAAGTATAAACAAAATATTGGTTGAAAAATAGTAACTTAGGTCAGTGAAAAAATCTCCACCTAATCCGAAATCAGTGGCGTAAAACCATTGACCTTGACTCCATTTATCATACAAATACATTTGCATCGGTATCATTTGTTCCATGCCATCATTGGGCCCCGTAAATAAAACACCCTCATTTATAAATCTATAGATAACATAGCCATGTCCAATGATTGCTAATATAAAGCATAATAATATGTAAAAAAGCATCCTTTTCATGAGTAGTCTCCTGTAATCGAATTATTATTAATTCTATTGTAACGATTTTTAGATTTATTGATAAAAATTACCATTATTTAATTTAAGAAAATTAATTTAAATATTATACTTATTTTGAAATTTAGTATTGATAAGATACTCAGTTGGTTAGTTTCACTACAATTCTAGACAATTTGGTAATTATTATAGGAAAATAGTGTGAATGAGTTTTTTAATAAAGTAAATACAAATTTTTATTTATAACTATTCACCCCTCATGTTATGATTTTAAGGTCAATGAATGGTATGAGTAAAATATATAATTTTGAAACATAAACGTATGAGAAAGGTGATGTACATGGTAATTCAATGGTATCCAGGGCATATGGCGAAAGCAAAACGAGAAGTTGCAGAACAATTAAAGAAAGTAGATGTTGTTTTTGAACTAGTAGATGCTCGTATTCCTTATAGTTCAAGAAACCCAATGATAGATGATGTTATACAGCAAAAACCGAGAGTAGTGATTTTGAATAAAAAAGACATGGCGAATTTAAAAGAATTAGAAAAATGGGAGTCTTATTTTAAAGAAAAAGGCTATTATCCTGTGGCGATTGATGCTAAACATGGAAAAGGACTAAAATTAGTAGAACAAGCAGCTATTAAAGCAACACAAGAAAAATTTGATCGTGAAAAGAAAAAAGGATTAAAACCACGTGCGATTCGTGCGATGATCGTCGGCATTCCTAATGTTGGGAAATCTACACTTATTAATAAGTTAGCCCACAAATCTATTGCTAAAACTGGAAATACACCTGGTGTTACAAAGCAACAACAATGGATCAAAGTTGGCAATTCGCTCCAATTATTAGATACACCAGGTATACTTTGGCCCAAATTTGAAGACCAACTCGTAGGAAAAAAACTAAGTATTACAGGTGCGATTAAAGATAGTATCGTTCATTTAGATGAAGTTGCCATTTACGGTCTTGAATTTTTAAAAGCGCATGATTATGAAGGATTGAAAAATCATTATAAAATAGATGTACCGATAGAAGCAGAAAATATAGAATGGTTTGATGCTATTGGACGTCGTAGAGGATTGTTGCGTAGTGGTAATGAAGTTGACTATGAAGCGGTCATTGAATTAATCATACATGAAATTAGAAATGCGAAAATAGGAACATATACGTTTGATGTTATTAAAGAAATGGAAGTGTAACGTGAATTTATGAAGCAAACGATAAAAGATATTAAAGACCACTTAGCCACCTTACACTCAGTTAATGAAATCCAGCTTCAACCATTTTATAAAGATGACCGTAAAGGTGTCCAAAAAGCCATAGCAACACGAATCAAGCAACTAGATAAGGAACAACAATTATTAAATCAATATCAAGCTATGACTTTTTATGAAAATCAAATATTAGCAAATGATGGAAATGCGATGATTTGTGGTATCGATGAAGTAGGCAGAGGCCCACTCGCAGGACCAGTTGTTGCATGTGCGGTGATATTAAATCATGATCATCACTTTACAGGCCTCAATGATTCGAAGCAACTGACCGCCAAAAAAAGAAAAGTATTAGAGTGCCAATTATTAGATGAATTACATGCTTATGCATTCGGCTATGCCACTGTAGAAGAAATTGATGAAATCAACATTTATGAAGCGACAAAATTAGCTATGAAACGTGCGATCAACGGATTGCCTGTTCAGCCAACCCATTTACTCATTGATGCGATGACACTAGAAACAGATATCGATCAAACATCACTTGTGAAAGGTGATGCTAAAAGTGTATCAATTGCTGCAGCAAGTGTCCTAGCTAAAGAAAATAGGGACAGATATATGACGCAGCTTGCACAAAAGTTTCCGGAGTACGGGTTTGAAAAAAACGTTGGTTACGGAACGCAACAACATTTAGATGCAATTAAAAATCATGGCATTTTAAATGCCCACAGAAAAACATTTCAACCAATTAAATCGCTTTATAAATAATCTAAAAATTAAAAGAATTGAAATAAGTAGTTTAAATCAGTTTACAATAGCGCTTTCATTTCCTATAATTAAATATGAACTTAACCTAAGAAACAGGAGGATGGAGAATGAATATCCACGAGTATCAAGGTAAAGCAATATTTCGTTCAATGGGCGTTGCTGTCCCAGAAGGACGTGTAGCATTTACTGTTGAAGAAGCAGTTGAAAAGGCAAAAGAATTAGATTCAAATGTATATGTTGTAAAAGCGCAAATTCACGCGGGGGGTAGAGGTAATGCAGGCGGCGTTAAAATTGCAAAATCACTATCTGAAGTGGAAACATATGCGAAAGAATTATTAGGTAAAACATTAGTAACACATCAAACAGGGCCAGAAGGTAAAGAAATTAAGCGCCTTTACATAGAAGAAGGCTGCGACATTCAAAAAGAATATTATGTTGGATTTGTAATCGATCGTGCAACTGACAGAGTAACTTTGATGGCATCAGAAGAAGGCGGTACTGAAATCGAAAAGGTTGCTGCAGAGACACCTGAAAAAATCTTCAAAGAAACAATCGATCCAGTTGTTGGATTAGCGCCTTATCAAGCAAGAAGAATTGCTTTCAATATTAATATTCCTAAAGAATCAATTAATAAAGCAGCTAAATTTTTAGTATCACTTTATAATGTATTTATTGAAAAAGATTGTTCAATTGTTGAAATCAACCCACTTGTAACTACAGGTGATGGACAAGTACTTGCATTAGATGCAAAACTTAATTTTGATGATAATGCGTTATTTAAACATAAAGATATCCAAGAATTACGCGATTTAGAAGAAGAAGATCCAAAAGAAATCGAAGCTTCTAAATATGATTTATCATACATTGCATTAGATGGCGACATTGGTTGTATGGTAAATGGTGCTGGTCTAGCAATGGCGACAATGGATACAATTAATCACTTTGGTGGTAATCCAGCGAACTTCCTTGACGTAGGGGGCGGTGCAACGAAAGAAAAAGTTACTGAAGCGTTTAAAATCATATTAGGTGATGAAAACGTAAAAGGTATCTTTGTTAATATCTTTGGTGGTATTATGAAATGCGATATCATTGCTGAAGGTATTGTTGCTGCAGTTAAAGAAGTTGAACTAACTTTACCGTTAGTTGTACGTTTAGAAGGTACAAATGTTGAAAGAGGTAAAGAAATTCTGAATGAATCAGGATTAGCTATTGAACCAGCTGCAACAATGGCAGAAGGCGCACAAAAAATCGTAAAACTTGTAAAAGAAGCGTAAGGAAAGGATGGGAACGCTAAGATGAGCGTAATGATAGATAAAAATACAAAAGTAATTGTACAAGGTATCACAGGGTCTACTGCACTTTTCCATACAAAACAAATGCTTGAATATGGTACGCAAATTGTTGCAGGGGTAACTCCAGGTAAAGGTGGACAAGTAGTAGAAGGCGTACCAGTTTTCAATACTGTTGAAGAAGCTAAAGAAGAAACTGGTGCAACTGTTTCAGTAATCTATGTACCTGCTCCATTTGCAGCAGATGCTATTTTAGAATGTATTGAAGCTGAGTTAGATTTAGCTATATGTATCACGGAGCATATTCCAGTTATCGATATGGTTAAAGTAAAACGTTATTCAGAAGGCAAGAAAACACGTGTGATTGGACCAAACTGTCCAGGTGTTATTACTGCAGATGAATGTAAGATTGGTATCATGCCTGGTTATATACACAAAAAAGGCCATGTGGGCGTCGTTTCACGTTCAGGTACATTAACTTATGAAGCTGTACATCAGTTGACTGAAGAAGGCATTGGTCAAACTACTGCAGTAGGTATCGGAGGAGATCCAGTTAACGGTACTAACTTTATTGATGTATTAAAACAATTTAATGAAGATGATGAAACGAAAGCAGTTGTTATGATTGGTGAAATCGGTGGTACTGCTGAAGAAGAAGCTGCCGAATGGATTAAAGCTAACATGAATAAACCTGTTGTAGGTTTCGTTGGTGGACAAACAGCTCCTCCAGGAAAACGTATGGGTCATGCTGGCGCAATTGTTTCTGGCGGTAAAGGTACAGCAGAAGAGAAAATTAAAACACTAAACAGTTGTGGTGTGAAAACTGCTGATACACCATCAGAAATTGGCACAACATTAATTGATGCTGCAAAAGAAGCTGGTATCTATGAACAGTTACTTACTATTAAATAAAGCAATTTAATAATAGAATAGCTTAAAAATGAGCACAAACTCCTAAAATATGTTGGAGTTTGTGCTATTTTCAGTGTTTGAATTTTGTATGGTGTTGAAGTAGTGTGGGGTACGTATTTAAATCTCTTCTTAAAACTAGATTACAAATACAGTCTAAATGAATTTAATTTGTAAACAAACTTTATATCGTTTTACTTTATAATTATTTTATAAAGGAGTACGATATATGAACATAGATTATTTATTTTTAAAATTGCGTTTCTCAGGATTGTCCACACATCAAATACATCGATTGCTGAAATATAAGAATGATTTTATGTTTTACAATAAACACGAGCAGCAAGCAATATTACAACTATATTTATCAACAATTAAATCTAAAAAGAAAGATCAAATATATCAAGATTTTGTAAACAATCCCATTGATGCCATTCTTATTCAATTACATAAATGGAACATTAATTTTATTGGTATTAACCATCCATCATATCCGAAATTGCTTCGCGAAATACATGATCCTCCACTTATACTTTTTTATAAAGGAGATATCACGTTAACAACGCGTGATCAAACCCTTGCAATCGTTGGATCTAGACATGCTACTCGATATACAGGGGATGCATTGAAATTCCTTTTCCCTTCATTTAAAAAGAAAGATCTAACCATAGTCTCTGGATTAGCAGAAGGTGCAGACCAAGCAGCACATCAACATGCATTAGACAATCAAATGTCAGCGATTGCGGTGTTAGGATTTGGCCATCTTAATCATTATCCCAAATCAACGCAAAATATTAGAAATCAACTTGAGCGCACTGGCTTAGTCATAAGTGAATATTTACCATATCAAAAGCCGCTTAAACATCATTTTCCAGAAAGAAATAGATTAATTAGTGGTTTATCAAAAGGGGTTTTGATTACAGAATCTACAATTAAAAGTGGTACTTCTATTACGACTAATTGTGCATTAGAACAAAATAGAGAAGTATATGTTTTGCCAGGTTCGATGTTCAATGATATGACAATGGGGAACTTAATAAGTGCGCAAGAAGGGGCGAAAATTGTTATATCTGCGAAAGACATCATAGATGATTTTAACTAAAATTTAGATCAATGTATTTATTTGAACAATTGTTTTATAGTTGAAAAAGATGTGTATAAACAGTGTCTTTTCCTTTATTTAATTCTAAATACGCCTTTGATTAAATAAATTTAAAATTAAAAACATTGACAAAAACAAAATAGACCGTTTATCATTTATCTTTGTAATTAGAAATGCAAGGGGGTAACTACTTTGGCAGAAAATTTAGTCATAGTTGAATCGCCTGCAAAAGCTAAAACCATTGAAAAATATTTAGGTAAAAAATATAAAGTTATCGCATCTATGGGGCATGTAAGAGATTTGCCAAGAAGCCAAATGGGCGTAGATGTAGAAAATGACTATGAACCCAAATATATTACTATACGCGGTAAGGGCCCTGTTGTTAAGGAATTAAAAAAACATGCTAAGAAAGCAAAAAATATATTCTTAGCAAGTGACCCCGACCGTGAAGGTGAGGCAATTGCTTGGCATTTAGCGAATATATTGAATTTAGAAGACGCTACTGAAAATAGAGTAGTATTTAATGAAATAACCAAAGATGCAGTGAAACAAAGTTTTAAACATCCTAGAGGCATAGAAATGGAACTTGTGGATGCACAACAAGCTAGAAGAATTTTAGACCGTTTAGTTGGTTATAATATTTCTCCTGTTTTATGGAAGAAAGTTAAAAAAGGACTTTCTGCTGGTCGCGTACAATCTGTCGCATTAAGATTAGTCATTGATCGTGAAAATGAAATTAGAAATTTTAAACCAGAAGAATATTGGAAAATAGAAGGAGAATTTAGATATAAAAAATCTAAATTTAGTGCTAAATTCTTACATTATAAAAACAAGCCATACAAATTAACTAATAAAAATGATGTTGAGACGATTACATCACAGCTTGATGGGGATCAATTTGAAGTTACAAAGGTAACAAAAAAAGAAAAGACGCGTTATCCTGCCAATCCATTTACGACTTCAACACTTCAACAAGAAGCTGCAAGAAAATTGAATTTCAAAGCGCGTAAAACAATGATGCTTGCCCAACAATTATATGAAGGTATTGACTTGAAAAGACAAGGTACAGTTGGTTTAATCACTTATATGCGTACAGATTCTACTAGAATTTCTGAACAAGCTAAAAGTGAAGCCAAGGATTATATTAAAGACACTTATGGTAATGAATATACTTCGAATCGTAAATCTAAAGGTCAAGGAGATCAAGATGCACACGAAGCTATAAGACCATCAAGTACTTTACGTACACCTAGCGAAATGAAAAATTATTTAACTAGAGATCAACATAGACTGTATAAATTAATTTGGGAGCGTTTTGTAGCAAGTCAAATGGCACCTGCTATTTTAGATACAGTAGCATTAGATTTAACACAAAATGATTTGAAATTCAGAGCAAATGGGCAAACAATTAAATTCAAAGGTTTTATGACTTTATACGTTGAAACAAAAGATGATGGAGATGAAGGTAAAGAAAATAAATTACCTAATATCAATGAAGGTGAAATGGTTACAGCAACCAATATTGAACCTTCACAACATTTCACTCAACCTCCACCACGTTATACAGAAGCAAGATTGGTAAAAACTTTAGAAGAAATGAAAATTGGTCGTCCTTCAACTTATGCACCGACAATTGATACTATACAAAAAAGGAACTATGTTAAAAATGAAAGTAAACGGTTTGTTCCTACCGAATTAGGCGAAATTGTTCATGAACAAGTAAAAGAATATTTCCCAGAAATTATAGATGTAGATTTTACAGTTAATATGGAGACATTACTCGATAAAGTTGCAGAAGGTGAAATTGCTTGGAAAAAAGTTATTTCAGATTTCTATAATAGTTTTAAGCAAGATGTTGAACGTGCAGAGGAAGAAATGGAAAAAATAGAAATTAAAGATGAACCTGCAGGAGAAGATTGTGAAGTTTGCGGTGCACCAATGGTTATAAAAATGGGTCGATATGGTAAATTTATGGCATGTTCAAACTTCCCTGATTGTAGAAACACTAAAGCAATCGTCAAAACAATTGGTGTGACTTGCCCTAAATGTAAAGAGGGCGATGTCGTTGAACGTAAGTCTAAGAAAAATCGTATCTTCTATGGTTGTTCTAAATATCCCGAATGTGATTTTGTAACTTGGGATAAACCTATTGGACGTGATTGTCCAAAATGTGAACATTATTTAGTTGAGAAAAAACAAGGACGTAAAAGTCAGGTTGTTTGCTCAAATTGTGATTACAAAGAAGAAGAACAAAAATAACAAATATATAAATTGATTATTAGAAAAGGAAACTGTATTTTTTAATAATATTTAGCAACTTACGATTCATATTTATAATGTAGAGATATGTTATTTAGCTTATAAAATAGTGTCGTAGTTGCTATTTTTTTGTATAGGAGGATATATATATGACTCAAATTGTCAATGTTGTAGGGGCTGGCTTAGCTGGCTCAGAAGCCGCTTATCAATTAGCGCAAAGAGGCATTCATGTAAATTTAATTGAAATGAGGCCAGTTAAACAAACGCCGGCACATCATACAGATAAATTTGCTGAATTAGTTTGTTCCAATTCATTACGTGGCAATGCGCTTACGAATGCCGTGGGTGTATTGAAAGAAGAAATGCGTCGAATGGATTCATTGGTTATAACTGCAGCAGACAAAGCGCGTGTTCCTGCTGGTGGTGCGTTAGCTGTAGATAGACATGATTTTGCAGGGTATATTACTGAAACATTGAAAAACCATCCGAATGTAACTGTAATTAATGAAGAAATTAACACTATACCTGATGGATATACAATCATTGCTACTGGTCCATTAACAACAGATCAATTAGCTCAAGAAATTGTTGACGCAACAGGTAAAGATCAACTATATTTTTATGATGCTGCAGCACCGATTATTGAAAAAGATAGTATTGATATGAATAAAGTTTATTTAAAGTCACGTTATGATAAAGGTGAAGCTGCTTATTTAAATTGTCCGATGACGGAAAAAGAGTTTAACAGATTTTATGATGCTTTATTAGAAGCAGAGGTCGCACCAGTGAATGAATTTGAAAAAGAAAAATATTTCGAAGGTTGTATGCCATTTGAAGTAATGGCAGCACGTGGACGTAAAACGTTATTGTTTGGTCCGATGAAACCAGTTGGCTTAGAAGATCCCAAGACTGGCGAAATACCATATGCAGTTGTACAGTTACGTCAAGACGATGCTGCTGGTACTTTGTATAATTTAGTAGGGTTTCAAACACATCTAAAGTGGGGTGCACAAAAAGAAGTACTTAGATTGATACCAGGTTTAGAGAATGTTGAAATTGTTCGATATGGTGTCATGCATAGAAACACATTTATTAACTCCCCTGATGTACTCACTGAAACTTATGAATTAAAAGGAAGAGAATCTCTTCATTTTGCTGGTCAAATGACTGGTGTAGAAGGTTATGTAGAAAGTGCAGCAAGCGGCTTGATTGCTGGTATCAACGTAGCTCATAAAGTTGAAAATAAAGGAAGGGTTATTTTCCCTAGAGAAACGATGCTGGGTAGCATGGCTTATTATATTGCTCATGCGAAAAATGAAAAAAACTTCCAGCCGATGAATGCCAATTTTGGTTTGCTACCGGATATAGATGAAAAAATTAAAGATAAAAAAATAAGATATGAACAACTTGCTCATAGAGCTTTGACATATTTGGACAACTTTAAAGAAACATTATGATGTTAATATAGTGAAATATTGATTCAGAAAATTAAAAAAAGTTTTTCTCAATTTAATAGTTATGTTTCGCAGTTCCCTCTATCGATATGCTACAATTTATATCGATGGAGGGGTTTTTATTGGAAGAAATCCAACAAGCTTATTTATACATGCTTAAAGTAGAACGACATTTTTCTGAACATACATTGAAATCATATCATGATGATTTAGAGCAATTTAATGATTTTTTAAATCAAGAGCATTTAAGCTTAGCTAATTTTGAATATAAAGATGCTAGAAATTACCTAAGTTTTTTATATTCAAAAAACTTGAAAAGAACATCGGTTTCTCGTAAAATTTCTACGCTGAGAAGTTTTTATGAGTATTGGATGGTACAAGACGAAAGTGTCATAAATCCATTTATACAATTAGTTCATCCGAAAAAAGAACAATATTTACCGCACTTTTTTTATGAAGAAGAAATGGAAGCATTATTTAAAACAGTAGATAAAGATTTAAAAAAAGGATTAAGAGATCGTGTTATTTTGGAGCTTTTATATGCTACTGGTATCAGGGTATCAGAGTTAGTAAATATCAAAGAGCAAGATTTGGATATGAATTTACCAGGTGTTAAAGTTTTAGGTAAGGGTGGTAAAGAAAGGTTTATCCCTTTCGGTGAATTTTGTAAACAAAGTATTGAACATTACTTAGAAGCATTTAGTCCTAAAAAAGGTACTGAACACGACTATTTGTTAGTTAACATGAACGGTGCGCCTATCACTGAGCGTGGCATTCGTTATGTGTTAAATGATGTAGTGAAACGAACTGCAGGTGTAACAGATATACATCCGCATAAATTAAGACATACATTTGCTACACATATGTTAAATCAGGGTGCTGACTTAAGAACAGTGCAATCATTACTAGGACATGTCAATTTATCGACGACAGGTCGTTATACACATGTTACGAATGATCAATTAAAAAAAGTATATTTAAATGCACATCCTCGTGCAAAAAAGGAGAATTAAAATATGAGTACATCTATTCATGCGACAACTATTTACGCAGTACAACATAATGGACATTCGGCAATGGCTGGTGACGGACAAGTAACACTTGGCGAACAAGTTATTATGAAAAAAACCGCTAGAAAAGTTCGACGCTTATATAATGATAAAGTGTTAGCTGGATTCGCAGGTAGTGTGGCAGATGCTTTTACACTATTTGAAAAGTTCGAGACAAAATTACAACAGTTTAGCGGTAATTTAGAAAGAGCCGCTGTTGAGTTAGCGCAAGAATGGAGAGGCGATAAACAGTTAAGACAGCTAGAAGCGATGCTTATTGTGATGGATAAAGATTCAATACTAGTCGTAAGTGGTACTGGAGAAGTTATTGCGCCAGATGATGATTTAATTGCAATTGGATCCGGTGGCAATTATGCCTTAAGTGCAGGTAGAGCATTAAAACGTCATGCTACTGATTTAAGTGCGCGTGAGATGGCATATGAAAGTTTAAAGGTTGCCTCTGATATTTGCGTGTTTACGAATGACCAAATCGTTGTGGAAGAACTTTAAAAAACTTATATTTTAAAATATGTTGTAATAACAAAAAGTAAAAATTTATGAAATAAATGTATAATAAATAATGGATTTTTGAAGAAAATAAAGTAACGGAGGTATTTCTCATATGGAGTCGAATGGTATTAAATTAACGCCAAAAGATATCGTTTCAAAACTTAACGAATATATAGTTGGTCAAGATGACGCTAAACGCAAGGTAGCAGTAGCATTAAGAAATAGATATAGACGAAGCCTACTTTCTGACGAAGAGAAACAAGAAATTGCACCGAAAAACATTTTAATGATTGGACCAACTGGCGTAGGGAAAACTGAAATTGCGCGACGCATGGCTAAAGTGGTTGGTGCGCCTTTTATTAAAGTAGAAGCTACGAAATTCACCGAAGTAGGATACGTTGGGCGTGACGTTGAAAGTATGGTTAGAGACTTAGTTGATATTGCTGTTAGATTGGTAAAAGAGCAAAAAAAAGCGTTAGTTGAAGATGAAGCGCGAAGTAAAGCAAACGAAAAATTAGTTAAACTTTTAGTTCCAAGCATGAAGAAGAAAGCAAATAGCACTAACAGTAACAACCCTTTAGAGTCTCTTTTTGGCGGAGCAATACCTAATTTTGGTCAAAATAATGAGGACGATGATGAAGAAACGCCAACTGAAGAAATCAAAACAAAGCGTTCTGAAATCAAACAACAATTATTAAATGGTTCACTTGAAGAAGAAAAAGTGAGATTAAAAGTCGAACAGGACCCAGGTGCTTTAGGTATGTTAGGTACAAATCAAAACCAACAAATGCAAGATATGATGAACCAACTAATGCCTAAGAAAAAAGTGGAAAGAGAAGTCCCTGTCAAAACTGCTCGAAATATTTTGACTGATGAATATGCGGATGAACTGATTGACCAAGAAACTGCCAATCAAGAGGCCATTGAGCTAGCCGAACAAATGGGAATTATTTTTATTGACGAAATAGATAAAGTAGCTACTAACAATCAAAATTCAGGTCAAGATGTTTCGCGACAAGGTGTACAAAGAGATATTTTACCTATACTTGAAGGTAGCATGGTTCAAACTAAATATGGTACTGTTAATACTGAACATATGCTATTCATTGGTGCTGGTGCATTCCATGTTTCAAAACCAAGTGATTTAATACCTGAATTACAAGGTCGATTCCCAATTCGTGTTGAATTAGAAAGCCTGTCTGTGGAAGACTTTGTAAGCATTTTAACTGAACCCAAATTATCATTGATTAAACAGTATGAAGCGCTACTCCAAACGGAACAAGTAACGGTGAATTTCACTGAAGAAGCGATTAAACGTTTGGCAGAGATTGCCTTTCAAGTTAACCAAGATACAGATAATATTGGTGCGCGTAGATTGCATACAATACTTGAAAAAATGTTAGAAGATTTATCGTTCGAAGCACCGAGCATGCCACATGCCGTTGTAGATATCACACCTCAATATGTTGATGATAAGTTGAAATCAATTTCAACAAATAAAGATTTAAGTGCATTTATTTTATAATATAAACAAAAAGGAGAAGTAATATGAGCTTATTATCAAAAACAAGAGAATTAAATACACTTTTGCAAAAGCACAAAGGAATCGCTGTAGACTTTAAAGACGTCGCACAAACGATAAGTAGTGTAACAGTGACAAATGTTTTCATTGTGTCAAGAAAAGGTAAAATTTTAGGATCAAGTTTAAATGAATTGTTAAAAAATGAACGTATTATTCAAATGCTAGAAAATAGACACATACCTGTGGAATATACAGATAAGTTAATGGATGTAAAAGAAACAGAATCCAATATTGGAATCGAAAGTGATCTTTCAGTTTTTCCACCTGAAAACGAAGATGTATTTAAAGATAGTAAGTCAACTATCTTTCCAATATTAGGTGGCGGAGAAAGACTAGGTACGTTAGTGCTAGGACGTGTACAAGACGACTTTTCTGAAAATGATCTTGTTTTAGGTGAGTATGCGGCTACAGTTATTGGTATGGAAATTCTGCGTGAAAAACATAATGAAGTTGAACAAGAAGCTAGAGATAAAGCTGCGATTAATATGGCAATCAATTCATTATCATACTCAGAAAGTGAAGCGATTGAACATATTTTTGAAGAATTAGGTGGTAAAGAAGGCTTGTTGATTGCTTCTAAAGTAGCTGACAGGGTTGGAATTACACGTTCTGTGATTGTTAATGCATTGCGTAAGTTAGAAAGCGCAGGAGTTATTGAATCACGTTCATTAGGTATGAAAGGTACGTTTATTAAAGTTAAAAAAGAAAAATTCTTAGATGAATTAGATAGAATAAAATAAAATGTAGAATCACTTTTAAATGTGATTGCTATATACGCTTTCATATCATTTAGTATATCCATGCGTTATGCGTTTATTTAGTGAATATGTAAAAAATAAATACAATATCATTTTATAATGGAAACTGCTTACTATATAAAGTGTTACAGTGATATTTGAATTGATAAAAATATGACTTGAATCTTCACTATTATAAATGAGAAATTATAAGCTGAACTATTGCTTTATATGTATGAATATGATATATTTATTCACGGCTATTAAGCCAATACGCACATAGAGAGCGGAAGTATAAAGGGTGCGATAAATTGTTATCGTGTTTATATGAGCTTTTTATGGAGGTAAAAAACCAATAGGAGGATTTTATTTATGGCAGTAATTTCAATGAAACAATTACTAGAAGCAGGTGTTCACTTCGGTCACCAAACACGCCGTTGGAACCCAAAAATGAAAAGATACATCTTCACTGAAAGAAACGGTATCTACATTATCGACTTACAAAAAACAGTGAAGAAAGTAGAAGAAGCTTACAACTTTATAAAACAAATTTCAGAAGATGGCGGAAAAGTTTTATTTGTTGGTACGAAAAAACAAGCACAAGAATCAGTGAAAGCTGAAGCTGAACGTGCTGGTCAATTCTACGTTAACCAAAGATGGTTAGGTGGTATTTTAACTAACTATAAAACAATTTCAAAACGTATCAAACGTATTTCTGAAATTGAAAAAATGGAAGAAGATGGCTTATTCGAAGTATTACCTAAAAAAGAAGTAGTAGAACTAAGAAAAGAATATGACCGTTTAATTAAATTCTTAGGCGGAATTCGTGATATGAAATCTATGCCTCAAGCATTATTTGTAGTTGACCCTCGTAAAGAGCGCAACGCAATTGCTGAAGCACGTAAATTACACATCCCAATCGTTGGTATTGTGGATACTAACTGTGATCCAGATGAGATCGATTATGTTATCCCTGCAAACGATGATGCTATCCGTGCCGTTAAGTTATTAACAGGTAAAATGGCAGATGCAATCTTAGAAGGTCAACAAGGTGTATCAAATGAAGAAGTAGCGGCTGAACAAAACATTGATTTAAATGAATCAAAAGAAGAAGCTACTGAAGCAGAAACAACTGAAGAAAACACTTCTGTTGAATCAAACTAAGAATAATGTAAAATGGGTGATAAGATATTTAAGCTTATCACCTTTTTTTAAAATAAATATATTAAAATTCATTAAATAATGGAGGAATATGAAATGGCAATTTCAGCTAAACTTGTAAAAGAATTACGTGAAAAAACTGGCGCTGGTATGATGGACTGTAAAAAAGCGTTGACAGAAACTGATGGTGATATTGATAAAGCTATTGATTACCTACGTGAAAAAGGTATTGCGAAAGCAGCTAAAAAAGCTGACCGTATCGCTGCAGAAGGACTAGTACATGTAGAAGAAAAAGGAAATGAAGCGGCAATCGTAGAAATTAATTCAGAAACTGACTTCGTAGCACGTAACGAAGGTTTCCAAGAATTAGTGAAAGAAATTGCTACACAAGTGTTAGAGAGTAAAGCTGATACTGTTGAAGCTTTATTAGAATCTGAATTAGCTGACGGTAAAACTGTAGACCAACGCATGAAAGAAGCAATCTCTACAATCGGAGAAAAATTAAGTATCCGTCGTTTTGCTGTTAGAACAAAATCAGATAATGATGCATTTGGTTCATATTTACACATGGGTGGACGTATCGGTGTATTAACAGTTGTTGAAGGTACTACTGATAGCGATGCTGCTAAAGATGTAGCTATGCATATTGCTGCGATAAACCCTAAATATGTTTCATCTGAACAAGTAAGTGAAGATGAAATTGCTCATGAAAAAGAAGTATTGAAACAACAAGCTTTAAACGAAGGCAAACCAGAAAAAATTGTTGAAAAAATGGTTGAAGGTCGTTTACGTAAATATTTACAAGAAATTTGTGCAGTTGACCAAAACTTTGTTAAAGATCCTGATCAAACAGTTGAAGCTTTCTTAAAATCAAAAGGTGGAAAACTAGTTGACTTCGTACGTTATGAAGTAGGCGAAGGTATGGAAAAACGTGAAGAAAACTTTGCTGACGAAGTAAAAGGACAAATGAAATAATATTTCATAGTTTGAACAAGAAAGAAGACACCTTTTTGTGCTCCGTATGAAAGACTTACTTTTATATTGGAAGTTCTACTGTGTCTTCTTTACTTGTATCAAATACATATTTTCACAATAGAGAGGATAAGACAATGGCTCAAACTTCTAAATATAAACGTGTCGTTTTAAAATTAAGTGGTGAAGCACTAGCAGGTGAAGATGGATTCGGGATAAATCCCATAATTATTAAAAGTGTTGCTCAACAAGTAGCTGAGGTAGCAAAAATGGATTGTGAAATTGCAGTGATTGTTGGCGGAGGTAATATCTGGAGAGGTAAAACTGGTAGTGATTTAGGTATGGATCGTGGTACAGCAGATTATATGGGGATGCTAGCTACTGTTATGAATGCTTTAGCACTACAAGACAGTTTGGAACAATTAGAGTGTGATACACGTGTATTAACTTCTATAGAGATGAAACAAGTTGCAGAACCTTATATTCGTCGTCGCGCAATTAGACACTTAGAGAAAAAGCGTGTTGTTATATTTGCTGCTGGCATAGGTAATCCATACTTCTCAACTGACACAACTGCAGCTTTACGTGCTGCTGAAGTTGAAGCAGATGTTATCTTAATGGGCAAAAATAATGTTGATGGTGTCTATTCTGCAGATCCTAAAAAAGATGAAAATGCGGTTAAATATGAACATTTAACACATATTCAAATGTTACAAGAAGGCTTACAAGTCATGGACTCAACAGCATCTTCTTTCTGTATGGATAACAATATCCCGTTGAATGTATTCTCTATCACAGAAGAAGGAAATATTAAACGCGCTGTTATGGGTGAAAAAATAGGAACATTAATTACAAAATAATTTAGAGGTGTATAAAATGAGTGACATAATTAATGACACGAAAACAAAGATGAAAAAATCAATTGATAGTCTTTCAAGAGAGTTAGCTAATATTAGTGCTGGTAGAGCAAATTCAAACCTTTTAAACGGTGTTACTGTTGATTATTATGGAGCACCAACACCTATTCAACAATTAGCGAGTATCAATGTACCAGAAGCTCGTCTTTTAGTCATTTCACCATACGACAAAACATCAGTGGCTAATATTGAAAAAGCAATTAATGCAGCAAACTTAGGCGTAAACCCATCTAGTGATGGTGAGGTCATTCGTATAAGTGTGCCTGCATTAACAGAAGAACGTCGTAAAGAGCTTGTAAAAGAAGTTAAAAAAATTGGTGAAGATTCTAAAGTTGCAGTTAGAAACGTACGCCGTGATTCGAATGACGAACTTAAAAAGCAAGAGAAAAACGGTGACATCACTGAAGATGACTTAAGAACTCAAACGAATGAAGTACAAAAAATAACTGACGATTCTATAAATGACATTGATAAATTATTAGAAGAAAAAGAACAAGATATTATGTCAGTATAAACATGGTAATTATGATATGTTTTTTGTGAGTAAATACTCAACATTAAGTTGTTTGGTATTGAAAATGAAGCATATTATAAATTTATCTGAACTGTATCAAATCAGACTTTGGTACAGTTTTTTTATTTGTTTATTCATTGCGCTTATCTAGTATGATAAAATGATAGATAATTGCATTTAGAAGCTAATTTAATAAGCAGAGATGATAACGCTCGGAGGAAATACCATGTTTAAAAAGCTAAACAAGAAAAAAAACCAGCCTAATGCATCCAACAATGAGTTGGATCTACATAATGTACCTAATCATATAGCAATTATTATGGATGGCAATGGACGCTGGGCTAAACAAAGAAAATTGCCTAGAATCAAAGGCCATTATGAAGGTATGCAAACGATTAAAAAAATAACTAAAGAAGCTAGTGATTTAGGTATTAAATATTTAACGTTGTATGCATTTTCAACTGAAAATTGGACAAGACCTAAAAATGAAGTCAATTATATCATGAATTTGCCGGTTAACTTTTTAAAAACCTTTTTACCTGAATTAATAGAAAATAATGTTAAAGTAGAAACGATTGGTTTTTTAAATGATTTACCAACTGCAACACTTGAAGCGATTAATAAGGCAAAAGAACAGACCAAAGCAAACACAGGTTTAAAATTAATTTTTGCAATTAACTATGGCGGACGTGCTGAAATTGTCCATAGTGTAAAATCAATTTATGAAAAATTATCTTCAGAAGGCTTATCCAGTGATCATATTACAGAGCAATTGATTAACGAACA
The DNA here is from genome assembly GCF_016743055.1 of Staphylococcus sp. 11-B-312. NCBI lineage: Bacteria > Bacillati > Bacillota > Bacilli > Caryophanales > Staphylococcaceae > Staphylococcus > Staphylococcus sp. 11-B-312. The sequence continues at coordinate 1,652,362 of NZ_CP068241.1, read as the reverse complement.
TTTAATGACCCACGATTATCCTGATCCAGACCTTTTAATTAGAACCTCAGGTGAGCAACGAATTAGTAACTTTCTTATCTGGCAAGTGTCTTACAGTGAATTTATATTCAATGAAAAATTTTGGCCAGATTTTGACAAAGAAGAATTAATAAACTGTATTAAAATTTATCAATCTCGTCAAAGACGTTTTGGGGGATTATAAATAGTTAGGAGAATAGTATGAAAGTTAGAACTTTAACAGCAATAATAGCACTTATTGTTTTTCTACCTGTATTGTTAAAGGGTGGCCTTGTACTAATGCTTTTTTCTTATTTATTAGCATTTATAGGTCTCAAAGAATTGTTGAATATGAATATGATAAAGTTCCTATCCATCCCAGGAATTATAAGTGCATTAGGAATATTAATTATTATGATACCGCAAGAAGCAGGTACATGGGTAAACGATTTACAATTAAAATCTTTAATAGCAATGAGTTTTATTTTACTCAGTTATACAGTACTTTCTAAAAATAGATTTAGTTTTATGGATGCTGCCTTTTGTTTAATGTCTATAGCTTATGTAGGGATAGGCTTCATGTATCTATATGAAACTAGATCAGAAGGATTACATTACATACTTTTAGCTTTCTTAATTGTGTGGTCTACAGATACTGGCGCGTATATTTTTGGTAGATTAATGGGTAAACATAAATTATGGCCTGTCATCAGTCCCAATAAAACAATTGAAGGATTTATTGGCGGTATTATTTGTAGTTTGATAGTTCCGCTTGTAATGATGATGTTTATAGATTTTGATATTGCAATATGGTTACTACTGTTATGTACGGTTATTTTAAGTATGTTTGGTCAGTTAGGAGACTTAGTAGAGTCAGGCTTTAAACGTCATTTTGGTGTGAAGGATTCTGGACGCATTTTACCTGGTCACGGTGGTATATTAGATCGATTTGATAGTTTTATGTTTGTCTTACCATTATTAAACATATTCTTAATATAAGTGATTTTAAGGTAAACGAAGTGCCAATAAAATTGTATAATTGAACAATAAAAGGAGTTATGAATTTAAATGTCGATGAGAAATCAAATGAAACATTTAAGTTTTTAACTCCTTTTCATAAGTTTTTAAAATATGTTACAGAGATATTAAGTGTTAAGTCATGATAATTTTTTCTACTGCATAAAGTTACGTGTATCAGCTAGTATTGTTATGTTATAATTTTATAATCAAAAGCATTAAAATAGCTTATATATTATAGCAATATAAAAAATAATGGAACAATCTTACGGAAAATATGAGGTGTATCAATTTGAGTTTTCTAGTGACAATTATTTCTTTTATAATCGTATTTGGTGTTCTTGTAACAGTTCATGAATACGGTCATATGTTTTTTGCAAAAAGAGCTGGCATTATGTGTCCAGAATTTGCAATTGGAATGGGGCCAAAAATTTTTAGTTTCAGAAAAAATGAAACTTTATATACCATTCGTTTATTGCCTGTTGGAGGATATGTAAGAATGGCAGGTGACGGGTTGGAGGAACCACCCGTTCAACCAGGTATGCATGTAAAGATAAAATTAAATGATAAAGATGAAATCACACATATCATTTTAGATAATCAACATAAGTTCCAACAAATTGAAGCAATGGAAGTTAAACAATGTGATTTTAAAGAAGATTTATACATTGAAGGTGTAACTGCATATGATCAGCAAAGACATCATTATCAAATTGCTGACAAAGCCTATTTTGTTGAGAATGGTAGTTTAATTCAAATAGCTCCCAAAAACCGACAATTCACACACAAAAAGCCTTATCAAAAATTCTTAACACTGTTTGCTGGCCCATTATTTAACTTTTTACTTACATTAGTATTATTTATTGGCTTAGCTTATTATCAAGGTACACCAACAAATACAGTTGATAAAGTGGCGCAAGATAGCCCAGCAGCACACGCAGGCTTAAAAACAGGTGATACTATCGTGAAAATTGCTGACAAATCTATCAATAGTAAATCTGATATAGATCAAGCAATATCACAGGTTAAAGACAAAAAGACACAAATTAAAGTAGAACGAGATGGTAAAACAGAAACCTTGCAAGTAAAACCAAAAAAATATGAACAAAAAGTAACTAAAACACATTCAGAAACTAAATATTTGTTAGGTTATACTGCTTCTACAGAACATACGGTATTTAAACCGATTACTGAAGGCGTAAAGCAAACAATTGTAGCTGGAAAACTGATATTTACCGCGATTTTAAGCATGATTGCGAGCATTTTCACCGGTCAATTTTCATTTGATATGTTAAATGGTCCAGTCGGTATCTATCATACAGTTGACTCTGTTGTTAAAACAGGTATTATTAATTTGATTTCTTGGACAGCTTTACTAAGCGTCAATTTAGGTTTAATGAATTTATTACCAGTCCCAGCACTTGATGGCGGACGAATCTTATTTGTAATATATGAAGCGATTTTCAGAAAACCATTAAACAAAAAAGCAGAAACGACAATTATTGCAATTGGTGCAGTATTTGTATTAATTGTAATGGTCTTAGTGACGTGGAATGACATTCAACGTTATTTCTTATAAAAGGAGAGCATGTAAATGAAACAATCTAAAGTATTTATACCAACGATGAAAGAGGTACCTGCAGCAGCTGAAGCTTTGAGTCATAGACTTTTGTTAAAAGCAGGATTAATCAAACAAAGTACGAGTGGTATTTATAGCTATTTACCGTTAGCTGCTAAAGTTTTGAATAACATTGAAAGTATTGTAAGACAAGAAATGGAACGTATCGACGCTGTGGAAATTTTAATGCCAGCGTTACAAAAAGCTGAACTATGGGAAGAATCCGGTCGTTGGAGTGCATATGGTCCAGAATTGATGCGTTTGAAAGACAGACATGGTCGTGAGTTTGCACTTGGACCAACACATGAAGAACTTATAACATCTGTAATCAGAGATGAACTTAAATCATATAAACAATTACCACTTACTTTATTCCAAATACAATCTAAATTTAGAGATGAAAAACGCCCGCGCTTTGGATTGTTACGTGGTCGTGAATTTATTATGAAAGATGCATATTCATTTCATGCTGATGAGACTTCATTAGATGAAACATACCAAGATATGTATCACGCATATGACCGCATATTTAAACGTGTCGGAATAAATGCGCGACCAGTAGTTGCAGATTCAGGTGCTATTGGTGGCAGTCATACACATGAATTTATGGCTTTAAGTGAAATTGGTGAAGACACAATAGTTTATAGTGAAAATAGTGATTATGCAGCTAATATTGAAAAAGCTGAGGTTGTATATCATCCCAATGAAAAGCATGATGAGATAGCGTCATTAACAAAAATAGAAACACCTCAAGTGCACACAGCACAAGCATTAGCAACATTTTTAGAAAAACCACTGGATGAAATTACAAAATCCATGGTATTTAATGTTGATGGTGAATTTATTATGGTACTTGTACGTGGTCACCATGAAATTAATGATGTGAAATTAAAAGCATTCTTTGGTACGGATCACATCGAATTAGCTACAGAAGATGAAATTAAAAATTTATTAGGTGCATCTCCTGGTTCACTTGGTCCTATTTTCGATAAAAACATCAAAGTATATGCTGATAATTTTATAAAAGATTTAAATAATATTGTTGTAGGTGCTAATGAAGATGGTTACCATTTATTGAATGCAAATGTAGGGCGTGACTTTGAAATCGAAGCTTATGGAGACTTTAGATTTATTTTAGAAGGAGAACCTTTAGCTGATGGATCAGGTGATGCTAAATTTGCCGAAGGAATTGAAGTTGGGCAAGTATTTAAACTTGGTACTAAATATTCTGAAGCAATGAATGCAACATTCCTGGATAATCAAGGTAAAGCTAAACCTTTATTAATGGGATGTTATGGTATAGGTATTTCTAGGACTTTAAGTGCGATTGTTGAGCAAAATAATGACGAAAATGGTATTATATGGCCGAAATCAGTAACGCCATTTGATTTACATTTAATTACAATCAATCCTAAAAAAGAAGAACAACGTGAATTGGCTGATCAATTATATAAACAATTAAAAGAAACATATGATGTACTTTATGATGACCGTAAAGAACGTGCAGGTGTTAAATTTAATGATGCCGATTTAATAGGCTTACCAATTAGAGTAGTAGTTGGTAAAAATGCTGCTGAAGGTATCGTAGAAGTTAAACGACGTGATACAGGTGAAAGTGAAGATGTTCAAATTGATAACTTAAATAGTTATATTAATGATTTATACCTAAGTATATAAGTCAACAGTCAACTTTAACAAAATGATTGCTATCATATACGTTGCTAAAATTAAGATGTAAGTTAAAACATTAATACGCATATACTTTATATAAATGCATATCATTGCTAAAAGTATTAGATGAAACGTTTAGTTTAACCTGTACTTTAATGTTTGATCATCCTTAATTAGTGAGCGGGAAAGCGAAATCGAATGAATCATGTTTGATTTCATTCCCGCTCTTATTTATGATAAGAAACCATAATGTAAAAATAGTAAAGTTTAAGTATTAGAAATTAAAGGTTTTACGTTATAAGATAGATAATGTACAAAATACAAACGCGACAGTTAAAGAAATTATATGAAATAGTAACGTAGTGTAATTAATAGTAAGGTGGTTATCGTCATGTCAATGACAAATCAAGAAAAATTCAAGATTTTAGCTGATCAAATTAAAATTGCAGATCATTTGGATCCAGAAATTTTAGCACAAAGTGAATTAACACGTGTAGATGTTAAAACAACGGATCGTACCTGGGTATTTCAGATAACATTTCCATATTTTTTACCAATTGAAGATTATCTGTTATTTATGAATGCAATTACTGAAGAATTTAAAACAATCGCTAAAGTCGATTGTAATTTTACAATCACAAATAAAGCGAATCAAGATGAATATGCATTGAAATACTTTAGTTATTGCATTGACCAAACAAAATTATCACCTAAAGTAAAAGGTCAGCTTAAGCAAAAGCGCTTAATTATGTCAGGGGATGTGCTCAAAGTCATGTGTCAGAATGATATAGAGCGAGATCATTTTGACAAAGCGTGCAATGGAAGTTTGATTAAAGCATTTCAACAATGTGGTTTTGCAATCAGCAGTATCATTTTTGAAACAGACCAAACATCTAATGGAGACGACTTGGCATCGTTAGAAGCACACATTCAACAAGAAGATGAGCAAAGTGCACGTGAAGCCACTGAAAAGTTAGAAAAGATGCGTGCTGAAAAAGCTAAACAACAAGATAATAATGAAAGTACTGTAGCTAAATGTCAAATTGGAAAACCAATCCAAATAGAAAATGTAAAACCTATTGAATCGATTATTGAAGAAGAATTTAAAGTTGCAGTTGAAGGTGTTATCTTTGATATTAATTTAAAAGAATTGAAAAGTGGACGCCATATAGTAGAACTAAAAGTTACAGACTATACAGACTCCTTAGTATTGAAAATGTTCACTAGAAAAAATAAAGATGATTTAGCTCATTTTAAAGCTCTCAGTGTCGGTAAATGGGTTCGAGCACAAGGCAGAATAGAAGAAGATACATTCGTACGAGATTTAGTCATGATGATGTCTGATATAGAAGAAATAAAAAAAGCAGTTAAACAAGATAAAGCAGACGAAAAACGCGTAGAATTTCACTTGCATTCGTCCATGAGTCAGATGGACGGCATTCCGAATATAAGTGCATATGTAGAACAAGCAGCTAAATGGGGCCACAAAGCTATTGCAATTACTGATCATAATGTGGTTCAAGCATTTCCAGATGCGCATGCTGCAGCAGAAAAAAATGATATTAAAATGATTTATGGCATGGAAGGCATGTTGGTCGATGATGGTGTGCCCATAGCGTATAAGCCTCAAGACATTGATTTAAAAACTGCAACATATGTTGTTTTTGACGTTGAAACAACAGGTCTATCTAATCAGTATGATAAAATTATCGAACTCGCAGCTGTAAAAGTACAAGAAGGAGAAATTATTGATAAGTTTGAACGTTTTAGTAATCCACACGAACGTTTATCTGAAACAATCAAGAATTTAACGCATATCACAGACGATATGCTCGTCAATGCACCTGAAATTGAAACTGTTTTAACCGAGTTTAAAGCGTGGGTCGGTGACGCGATATTTGTAGCACATAATGCATCATTTGATATGGGATTCATTGATACCGGTTATGAAAAAACTGGCCTAGGCGCATCAACTAACGGTGTGATAGATACACTTGAACTTTCTAGAACCATCAACACTGAATATGGAAAACATGGTCTGAACTTTTTAGCTAAAAAATATGGTGTAGATTTAACACAACATCACAGAGCGATTTATGATACTGAAGCAACAGCTTATATTTTTATAAAGATGTTAAAACAATTAGAAGAAGCAGAAGTTTATAATCATCAAGATATTAATAAGTCTTTATCAAATGAAGACGCTTATAAACGTGCTCGCCCAAATCACGTAACACTTATTGTGCAAAATCAACAGGGCTTAAAGAACTTATTTAAAATAGTGAGCGCATCTTTAGTTAAATATTATTATAGAACACCTAGAATTCCACGTTCACTTTTAGATGAATATCGAGAAGGTATTCTTGTTGGTTCCGCATGTGATGAAGGTGAAGTATTTACTGCAGTAATGCAAAAAGACCAATCTCAAGTGGAAAGAATAGCAAAATACTATGATTTTATTGAAGTACAACCACCTGCATTATACCAAGATTTAATAGATAGAGAATTGGTGAGAGATAATGAAACATTACATGAAATTTATCAACGTCTCATCCAAGCTGGAGATGTGAATGATATACCTGTTATTGCAACAGGAAACGCGCATTATCTAAATGAACATGATGGTATTGCACGTAAAATTTTAATAGCATCACAGCCAGGTAACCCGTTAAATCGTAGTACTTTACCTGAGGCGCACTTTAGAACTACGGATGAAATGTTAGATGAATTACATTTCTTAGGTGAAGCAAAAGCACATGAATTAGTTGTGAAAAATACAAATGACTTAGCAGACCGTATTGAACGCGTAGTTCCGATAAAGGATGAATTGTATACGCCCCGCATGGAAGGTGCTAATGATGAAATACGAGATATGAGTTATGCTAACGCCAGAACATTGTATGGTGAAGATTTACCACAAATTGTAATTGACCGATTAGAGAAAGAGCTTGAAAGTATCATTGGGAATGGTTTTTCTGTGATATATTTAATTTCACAAAGACTGGTTAAAAAATCATTAGATGACGGTTATCTAGTTGGATCACGTGGCTCTGTAGGTTCGAGTTTTGTAGCGACAATGACTGAAATTACAGAAGTTAACCCATTACCTCCACATTATATTTGTCCAGAATGTAAAGAAAGTGAGTTCTTTAACGATGGATCCGTTGGTTCTGGTTTTGATTTACCAGATAAAAAATGTGCCACATGTGGATGTGATTTAATTAAAGAAGGCCAGGATATTCCTTTTGAAACTTTCTTAGGTTTTAAAGGTGATAAGGTTCCTGATATCGACTTGAACTTTAGTGGTGAATATCAACCACAAGCTCATAATTATACAAAAGAATTATTTGGTGAAGATAAAGTCTTTCGTGCAGGTACAATTGGTACGGTGGCTGAAAAAACAGCTTTCGGTTTTGTGAAAGGATTTTTAAATGATCAAGGTATTCACAAAAGAGGCGCTGAAGTTGATAGACTCGTAAAAGGTTGTACTGGTGTAAAACGTACAACAGGACAACACCCTGGAGGCATCATCGTTGTACCAGATTATATGGATATCTACGATTTTACACCTGTTCAATTTCCGGCAGATGATCAATCATCGGCTTGGATGACGACTCATTTTGATTTCCATTCAATACATGATAACGTTTTGAAACTGGATATATTAGGACATGATGATCCGACGATGATTCGTATGCTGCAGGATTTATCAGGTATTGATCCTAAAACGATACCTGTCGATGATAAGGAAACTATGGGTATTTTTAGTTCGCCAGAACCTTTAGGTGTAACTTCAGAACAAATTTTATGTAAAACTGGAACATTTGGTGTGCCAGAATTTGGTACAGGATTTGTGCGCCAAATGTTAGAAGATACCAAGCCAACTACATTTTCAGAGTTAGTTAGAATATCTGGATTATCACATGGTACGGATGTTTGGCTAGGTAACGCACAAGATTTAATACGCTCAGGAACTTGTGATTTATCAAGTGTTATTTGTTGTCGTGATGATATTATGGTTTATTTAATGTATAACGGTTTAGAGCCTTCACTCGCCTTCAAGACAATGGAATTTGTACGTAAAGGTAAAGGGCTAACTGACGATATGGTTGAAGCAATGGTAGACAATGAAGTGCCAGATTGGTATTTAGATTCATGTAGAAAAATTAAATACATGTTCCCTAAAGCCCATGCGGCAGCATATGTATTGATGGCAGTACGTATTGCGTATTTCAAAGTTCATTATCCACTTTATTATTATGCAAGTTACTTTACGGTACGTGCATCTGATTTTGATTTAATTTCAATGATTAAGGATAAAGAAAGTATTCGAAATACAGTAAACGATATGTATTCACGTTATATGGATTTAGCCAAAAAAGAAAAAGATACTTTAACAGTATTAGAAATCATGAACGAAATGGCGCAACGCGGTTATCGTATGCAACCAATTAGTTTAGAGAAAAGTAAAGCATTTGATTTTATCATTGAAGATGATAGTTTGATTCCGCCATTTATTGCTGTTCCTGGATTAGGCGAAAACGTTGCACAACGTATCGTTGAAGCACGTGAAGAAGGACCGTTTTTATCAAAAGAAGATTTAAATAAAAAAGCTGGATTGTCACAAAAAGTCATCGAGTATTTAGATGAACTTGGTTCATTACCTAACTTGCCAGATAAAGCACAATTATCAATATTTGATATGTAATCGAGCAATATATTAGTAGGTATGGAATAAAAAATGTTAAATGTATAAAATTTTGATATTAGTTATTGTCATACTATATGAAAATATATAGTTGTTTGTATAGGAAATGAACATATGGTATAATAATATTGCTTAAAAAATTAGACTCAGGCAGGAAGAGTGGGCGTTATACCCGCTCTTTTCTATTTGCCAAAAAAGGAGGTCAGTATGAGTAAAGTAACTGAGCAAGTTGAATCAATTATTCAACCCGTCCTTAACGACTTAAATTTTGAATTAGTTGAAGTCGAATACACAAAAGAAGGAAAAGATTACTTCTTAAGAGTATCCATTGATAAAGAAGGTGGCGTCGATTTAAACGATTGTGCCTTAGCTTCTGAAAAGATTAGTGAAATTATGGATGAAGAAGATCCTATTCAAGAAATGTATTATTTAGATGTAGCTTCTCCAGGTGCTGAAAGACCTATAAAAAAAGAAAAAGATTTCCAAAATGCTGTTACAAAACCAATATACGTTTCTTTATATGCGCCAATTGAAGGTGGAAAAGAATGGTTAGGTATCTTAAAAGAAGTAACAAGTGAAACGATTATTATGGAAGTAAAAGAAAAGTCAAAGAAGAAACAAGTTGAAATTCCAAGAAATAAAATCGCTAAAGCACGTCATGCTGTAATGCTTTAATGTGATGAGGAGGATGATAAGTCGTGTCAAGTAATGAATTATTATTAGCAACTGAATATTTAGAAAAAGAAAAAAAGATTCCAAGAGAAGTATTAATTGATGCAATTGAAGCAGCGCTAATTACTGCATATAAAAAGAACTATGACAGTGCAAGAAGTGTACGCGTTGAGTTAAACATGGATGAAGGTACATTTCATGTAATTGCTCGTAAACAAGTTGTAGAAGAAGTAATGGATAATAGAGAAGAAATTGACTTAAGTACAGCGCTAGTTAAAAACCCAGCATATGAAGTTGGTGATATATACGAAGAAGATGTAACACCAAGTGACTTTGGGCGTGTAGGTGCACAAGCTGCGAAACAAGCAGTAATGCAGCGTTTACGTGATGCTGAACGTGAAATATTATATGATGAATTTATCGATAAAGAAGATGATATTGTTAATGGTCTTATTGATAGAGTAGATCACCGCTATGTTTATGTTAATTTAGGACGTACAGAAGCTGTATTATCTGAGGCTGAAAGAAGCCCTAATGATAGTTATATTCCTAATGAAAGAATTAGAGTGTATGTCAATAAAGTAGAGCAAACGACAAAAGGACCGCAAATTTACGTTTCTCGTAGCCATCCAGGATTACTCAAACGTTTATTTGAACAAGAAGTACCAGAGATTTTTGACGGTACAGTCATTGTAAAATCTGTGGCACGTGAAGCAGGAGACCGCTCTAAAATCAGTGTTCATTCAGATAACCCAGATATCGATGCAGTAGGTGCATGTGTGGGTGCTAAAGGTTCTCGTGTTGAAGCGGTTGTACAAGAATTAGGTGGCGAAAAAATTGACATTGTTCAATGGAATGAAGATCCGAAGGTCTTTGTTAAAAATGCTTTAAGTCCATCTCAAGTACTACAAGTGATTGTTGATGAAGCAAACCAATCAACTATTGTAGTTGTGCCTGATTATCAATTATCGTTAGCGATTGGTAAGCGTGGACAAAACGCACGTTTAGCTGCGAAATTAACTGGTTGGAAAATTGATATTAAATCAGAAAGTGATGCTAGAGCTGAAGGTGTTTATCCGACAGACGAAGCACTAGAAATAGAAGAAGATGAAAATATTGAACAGGATACAAACATTGATTTGGAAGATGTGAATATTGAAACGCATGACTTAAAAACGGATGATGAAACAGATAGCATAGATGAAGATGACGCTGAAAAATAATTTGGAGTGAGCTTTTATGAAAAAGAAAAAAATTCCAATGCGTAAATGTATACTTTCAAATGAAATGCATCCAAAAAAAGATATGATTCGAGTTGTTATTAATAAAGAAGGCGAAATTTTTGCCGATGCTACAGGAAAACAACAAGGTCGTGGTGCATATGTATCAAAAGATGTTAAATTAGTAGAAGATGCACAAAAACAAGGTGTATTAGAAAAATACTTTAAAGTTGATGCAGAAACTCTAGATCCTGTATACAAGGAAATTATACGTCTTATTTATCGCGAAGAGATACCTAAATGACTATAGAGAAAATCGTAAATTTTTTAGGTTTAGCAATGCGTGCTGGAAAAGTAAAAACAGGTGAATCGGTCATTTTAAATGACATTAAGAAAAATAGGTTAAAGCTCGTAATTATTGCAACTGATGCTTCTGAAAATACAAAGACAAAGTTTCAGAGCAAGTGTGAAAGTTACCATATATCATTTCGCATATTTGGAACAAGAGCTGAATTAGGACAAGCTTTAGGTAAAGCAGAACGAGTTAACATTGGAATCACTGATCAAGGCTTTGCTAAAAAGTTAGTGTCAATGATAGATGAATATCGTAAGGAGTGACTATATGAGTAAAATAAGAATTTACGAATACGCCAAAGATTTAAAATTAAAAAGTAAAGATATTATAGATGAGTTAAAGAAAATGGACGTTGAGGTAACGAGCCATATGCAAACGTTAGAAGATGACCAAATCAAGGCATTAGATAAGGTTTATAAACCAGAGAAATCGAATGCATCAGAAAATAAACAACAAGGTCAAAATCAACAAAAACCATCAAATAACAAGTCTAATGCTAATAAAAAAGATAATAATCAAAACAACAAAAATAACAACAAAAATAAGAAAAACAGCAAAAACAGCAAAAATAACAACAAAAATAAACAAACTAAACAAGAAGAACCAAAAGAAATACCTTCACACATCACTTATCAAGAAGGTATCACAGTTGGAGAACTTGCTGAAAAAATCAATGTTGATTCTTCAGAAATAATTAAAAAGTTATTCTTATTAGGCATCATGGCTAACATTAATCAAGCATTAGATGATGAAACTTTAGAATTAATTGCTGATGATTATGGTGTTGAAGTTGAAAAAGAAGTTGTTGTTGATGAAGAAGATTTATCAATTTACTTTGATGATGAATCTGAAGATGAAGATGCAGTAGAAAGACCAGCAGTTGTTACTATTATGGGACACGTTGATCATGGTAAAACAACGTTATTGGATTCTATCCGTCACACACAAGTAACAGCAGGTGAAGCTGGTGGTATTACACAACATATCGGTGCTTATCAAATTGAAAATGATGGCAAAAAAATCACTTTCCTTGATACACCAGGACATGCTGCATTCACAACAATGCGTGCACGTGGTGCGCAAGTAACTGATATTACAATTTTAGTTGTAGCAGCAGATGATGGTGTAATGCCTCAAACGATAGAAGCAATCAACCATGCCAAAGAAGCGAATGTACCAACGATTGTAGCAGTTAATAAAGTTGATAAACCGACTGCTAACCCTGATCGAGTAATGCAAGAATTGACAGAATACGGTTTAATTCCAGAAGACTGGGGTGGCGATACAATTTTCGTACCGCTTTCTGCTTTAAGTGGCGATGGTATAGAAGATTTAATAGAAATGATTGTGCTTACATCTGAAATTCAAGAACTAAAAGCAAATCCTGCTAAAAAAGCAGTAGGTACAGTGATAGAAGCAGAATTAGATAAGTCACGTGGTCCATCTGCATCACTTCTAGTGCAAAATGGTACACTGCATGTTGGAGATGCTTTGGTTGTTGGTAATACGTATGGTAGAATTCGTGCAATGGTTAATGACTTAGGACAAAGAATTAAATCTGCAGAACCGTCTACGCCTGTTGAAATCACAGGTATTCATGATGTACCACAAGCTGGGGATCGTTTTGTTGTGTTTAAAGATGAGAAACAAGCAAGACGTATTGGTGAAGCACGTCATGAAGCTAATGTTTTACAACAGCGTCAAGAAAGTAAGAGCGTTTCACTAGATAATTTATTTGAACAAATGAAACAAGGTGAAATGAAAGATTTAAATGTCATCATTAAAGGTGATGTTCAAGGTTCTGTCGAAGCACTTGCAGCTTCACTAATGAAAATTGAAGTAGAAGGCGTTAATGTTCGCATAATTCATACTGCAGTAGGTGCGATTAATGAATCTGATGTAACTTTAGCGAATGCGTCAAATGGTATCATCATTGGCTTTAACGTAAGACCGGATACTGGTGCCAAACGTGCAGCCGAAACAGAAGGTGTAGATATGAGATTACACCGTGTTATTTATAGTGTTATTGAAGAAATAGAAGCTGCAATGAAAGGCTTACTAGATCCAGAATATGAAGAACAAGTGATTGGCCAAGCAGAAGTGCGTCAAACATTTAAAGTTTCAAAAGTGGGTACAATAGCTGGTAGTTATGTCACAGATGGTAAGATTACGAGAAATGCGGGTGTCCGTGTTATCAGAGATGGTATCGTCCAATTTGAAGGTGAACTGGACACATTAAAACGTTATAAAGACGATGCAAAAGAAGTAGCTCAAGGCTATGAATGTGGTATCACGATTGAAAAATATAACGACCTAAAAGAAGGCGACATAATAGAAGCTTTCGAAATGGTTGAAATTAAAAGATAAAGACAGTTATCTTAAGAAAATACAAAAATTTTAAACCGTAGGCTAATTTATCATGTTAGCTTACGGTTTTTTTCTTTTAAATATGTTATCTTTTGGGTAAGAGAAGGTGTGGCTTTGAAGCATTTGAAAAAAATGTTTATTTTTATAATTTAATATAATGTTTTGTTTTAAGTGCATAGTTACTCATAAAATTAGCTATTTATTAAGCATTGTAAACCAGTTAAAAATTTTTTAGTAAAATTGCTTGTTATTTCAATATGGACACTAACTGTCTATGTACTTAATTAAACTTAGCATAAATAGGAGGTTATAAGTGATGAGTGAATATTTAAAAGAAATAAATGAATTTTGGCAAGAATACTTGGATCAATATAACTCTATTTATGATTTAGAAACTTTAAATGAAATCAGAGAAAGACATGACATGACTGCTTTTCTACACCCTCAAGATTTAGCATATTTAAAAAGAAATTTTGGTGAAGATTTTAGTAACATACCAAGATTTAAAAAGTTGATTGATTTTGCAAATGGAAAAGTAAAAATCAATAAGCATAGACAACGAATTGTCCAAAATGAAGCAGAATTAAGTCCAGCCATAGCAAGACCGTATTTTGGAAATCCTGAAAGAGCAGATATTGTAATATTGAAAAAAAAGGCGGAAAATGATTTTATAATTAATGATCCTACCTTACCAGATGATATGGTGGTACATTATCGTAATAGAATATTGCAAGACATACAAGGTAAATTGAATTTAAACGGTCATAAGGTATTTATTCCTTATATAGATCATCATTGTTGGTTTAAGAAATATATATATAGTAACGGATCCATTTTGAAGCAATTCAATATTAATCCCAATAGAGTGATGGTTATGAATTTCTTCCCATATCAAACTGGTCATACAGCAGGTATACCAAAAGATTTTTTAACATTTAACCATTATCTACCGTCACAAGTTATGAATTTTGAACTCTTACTAAAAATTATAAATGATGATAAGCGTCGAATTTATATTGTTAGTGAAGAAGAACTCTTTATTTCAATCTTTAAAAATTTTACTAATAGTGATTTACATCAATATCTTGTTGACAATTTGTTTGTGCTTTCATCTAAACAGAATAGACATATTACAGCATGTAATGTATTGAGTTATAAAGAGCATATTAGACGTTTAAAAAAGAAAGAGTCATTGAATAAAATAGATTATTATAAGTGGAATCAGCAACAAAAGAAAGAGCGAGAGCTAGGGAATTCAGATTTTATAAGAAAGCTTAAAGCTATTCAATATAAAGAAGCATTACCGCGTTAGTAAAATTGAACTGACTAAAAAGGTAACTTTCATTTCAAATGATATGAAAGTTACCTTTAATATGTAGTTAAATATGATAATGCTTGAATAATGATTTGATTTGATTTTTAAAATCTTCTACATAATGATCTGGTTTTAATAAAATGATTTCTTGTGGATATTCATATGCTAAATTTAGGCATTCGTTTTTTGAGATTATGAGTTCTGCTTCAATAAATGCTTCATTATTTTGTGAATTTAGTACTATAAATTGCCGTTGAATTTGTTCCCATATGGAAGGGCGAAATTTCATAATGACTGTTGGAACTTGCAGAAAGATATTTTCATCAAATGCTTCATCATATTGCTCGATATCTTGTATTGAATTTAAATCTTGTGTAAAAATTTCGTGTTGATATATATAAGTAATCCAATATTTATTTTTGAAATATCTTGTGTATACCGGTACGACTTTATACGTTTGATTGTCAACATCATTTAGCAATATAATCTGTTTGTTTTGTATAGCAAGTTGAATTTTATAAATAAGTGTGGATTCTGTTAATTCGTGATTGATTGTAAATTGATTAAGTAATGTATTAGATAAAAATTTTTCAGCTAGATTCGAATTACTGTTTAGCCCTCTAAATAAATTGTAGGTATCGATATGAATGTGAGGCGTGAAATTTTTCATCCTAAATAGTAAGTTAAGTAACCGATTATTTTTAAATTTATAGCGATCTATACTAATGCGATGTCGGCCTATATTATTTTCATAAACAATCCTTGCATTTAGCCCTTCCCATTCATGGTCTTCATATAAAAAGTTATTTATATCACTAAAATCTCGTTGAATGGATCTTACATTAACGTTTAATTGTTGTGCAAGTTCTTCTTTGCTTAATTTTTTTCCGTTAAATAGACGAGTGAAAATATAAAGTAGTCTTTCTGATTTATCCAAGTATACACGCTCCTTATCATTTCAATAGAAAAATTCATTTTTTATTAGTTTGAATTATAGCATGATACTTTCTATAATGTGTAAAACATTATAAAATAAATTAAAAACTTAAATGATATTAAAGTAGTGATTTTTTATAAAATTAAACTTAGTTTTTCATAAATGATCATTGTATTTAAAAAACAAAAATGTAATAAAGTTTCATTTTATAACACTTTGGAAATATAATTGTGCCTAACTGTTATGAAATCATGTTTAATTGTTTCAGAGCTATTACCTTTTTGAGTTATAATGAATTTGTAATTAAATTTTTAAACGTAAAAAAGAAGGAAGTTTGTTTGACGTTGTGAAATGAACTGTCATATAATCTTTAAGTAAGATAAATATACATGTATGAATGATATTTGTGAGGTGAAATATAATATGAATATGAGAGCTGAACGTGTTGGCGAACAAATGAAACAAGAAATTATGGATATTGTTAATAATAAAGTCAAGGACCCTAGAATTGGTTTCCTAACAATAACAGAAGTTCAATTGACGAATGATTTATCTATTGCAACAATTTATTTAACTGTACTTGGAAATGATAAACAAATTGATGATACGTTTAAAGGTTTAGAGAAAGCGAAAGGTTTTATAAAATCTGAAATTGGTTCAAGAATGCGCTTAAGAATTGTTCCAGATTTAAAATTTGAATACGATGAATCGATAGACTACGGTAATAAAATTGAAAAGATGATTCAAGATTTACACAAAAATGATTAATTTTAAAAGCTGAAACAAATACCTATTGAGATATTTGTTTCAGCTTTTTTATAACCATTTATTTATTGAGACGTGTTAATATAAATAAGGAATGATATTAAAAGGACGATTGAAGGTGACATTAAAATGTATAACGGTATTTTACCTGTTTATAAAGAACGTGGTTTAACAAGCCATGATGTTGTATTTAAATTAAGGAAGATTTTAAAAACAAAAAAGGTTGGACACACTGGTACATTAGATCCTGAAGTATCAGGTGTATTACCCATATGTATAGGTTCAGCAACAAAGGTAAGCGATTATATTATGGAAATGGGAAAGACTTATTTTGCAACTGTATATTTAGGGTTTAGTACAACTACAGAAGATCAGACAGGTGAAATTTTAGAAAAAAAGCACATTGAGGAAAATACACTTATAGAGGCGCAGATTGATAGCGCAATAGCACGTTTTGAAGGTGTCATTACGCAAATTCCTCCAATGTATTCATCAGTAAAGGTGAATGGTAAAAAGCTTTATGAATATGCAAGGAAAAATGAAACAGTCGAAAGGCCTTCAAGAGAAGTTGAGATTTACGATATTAAACGAGCGTCTGATTTAAGATTTGAAAATCGAGGTTGTCAATTTGATATCAGAGTAAAGTGTGGTAAGGGTACTTATATTAGAACGTTGGCAACAGATATAGGAAAGATGCTTGATATACCAGCACATATGTCAAAGTTAACAAGAATACAAAGCGGTGGGTTTGATATTGAAGATAGTCTTTCAATCGAACATGTACAATCACTACATGAGCACGAAACATTACAACAAAATCTTTTTCCGATAGAATATGGTTTGAGAGGTTTGAAAAAAGTCAATATTTCAAACGAAAATCAAAAAAATAAAATATTGAATGGTCAAAAATTTAGTAAGAATGAATTTGATCATTCTATTAACACGTTGGTTGTGATGTTTGACACAAAAGAAAATAAGGCATTAGCAATTTACACACCACATCCTGATAAACCATATGAAATAAAACCAAAGAAGGTATTTAACTAAAGGAGAAATAACCATGAAAGTAATTGAAGTAACTCATCCGATTCAAGAAAATCAGTATATATCAGAAGATGTAGCAATGGCTTTTGGTTTTTTTGATGGCATGCATAAGGGACATGCAGAGGTATTTGATACTTTAGAAAAAAAGGCAGAGGCATCGAATTTAAAGAAAGCTGTAATGACATTTGATCCACATCCTTCTGTTGTTTTAAACCCTGAACTTAAACGTACAGATTACTTAACACCGATTCAAGATAAAATAGAAATATTAGAATCATATGGTATTGATTATTGTATCGTTATTAATTTTTCATCTAAATTCGCCAATGTAAGTGCCGAAGAATTTATACGAGAATATATCATTAATAATCATGTAAAAGAAGTGGTTGCAGGATTTGACTTCACTTTCGGCAAATTTGGAAAAGGCAACATGATGATTTTAGATGAAATGACGGAATTTAATACGACTATCGTGAGTAAACAAGAGCTCGAATCGGAAAAAATTTCTACAACAGATATTAGAAAATCACTCAAAACAGGAGACTTACAAAAAGCTAACGATGAACTTGGATATCGATATCGAATTAAAGGTATGGTTGTACAAGGCGAAAAACGTGGGAGAACAATTGGCTTTCCCACTGCGAATGTAGAGCCAAGTGGAGAATACGTTTTGCCTAAAAATGGCGTTTATGCTGTGAGTATGAAAATAGGTGCAGATGATAAAGTTTATCGTGGAGCTGCCAATGTTGGCGTCAAACCCACATTTCATGATCCGTCTAAAGCGCAAGTTGTAATAGAAGTTAACCTGTTTGACTTTCATGAAAACATATATGGTGAGCGTGTTATCGTTTATTGGCATCATTATTTAAGACCAGAAGTTAAATTTGATGGTATAGATCCTTTGGTTGAACAAATGAATAAAGATAAAGAAAAAGCGAAATATTTACTTTCTGTTGATTTTGGTGACGAAATATCATATAATATTTAAGTCTGATGTGTTAAACACACATACTAGGCACCTTTATCTTGGCAGTTCGAGACTCCGACGTTTTGCTCGGATAAAGGCGCATAAAAATAAAAAGGAGGAAATTGACTATGGCAATTTCACAAGAACGTAAAAATGAATTAATTAAAGAATATCGCACACACGAAGCGGACACTGGTTCTCCAGAAGTACAAATCGCTGTGTTAACTGCAGAAATCACTGCATTAAACACTCACTTACGTGAACACACGAAAGACCACCATTCACGTCGTGGATTATTGAAAATGGTAGGTCGTCGTAGACACCTATTAAACTACTTACGTAGCAAAGATATTCAACGTTACCGTGAATTAATTAAATCATTAGGTATCCGTCGTTAATCTTTAGACGTATATTTATCGGGAAAGAACCTTTGGGGTCTTTCCCTTTTTTATAATTTTTGCATTTATAATTATACATTAAACTATATACTAATATAAATCTTTATTAATAAATGATATGATAGGATTAACAGATAAATGAGAGGAGATTCGTAATGTCTCAAGAAAAAAAAGTTTTCAAAACCGAGTGGGCAAATAGATCTTTAACGATTGAAACGGGACAATTAGCCAAACAAGCAAACGGTGCAGTACTTGTTAGATATGGTGATACAGTCGTTTTATCTACTGCAGTAGCATCAAAAGAACCACGAGATGGTGACTTTTTCCCATTAATGGTTAACTATGAAGAAAAAATGTATGCTGCAGGTAAAATACCTGGTGGCTTTAAAAAACGCGAAGGACGTCCAAGTGATGAAGCCACGTTAACTGCACGTTTAATTGATAGACCCATTCGACCACTGTTCCCTAAAGGTTACAGATATGACGTTCAAATTATGAATACAGTATTGAGTGCTGATCCAGATTGCTCTCCTGAAATGGCAGCAATGATAGGTTCGTCAATGGCATTAAGTGTTTCTGACATACCTTTTCAAGGTCCAATAGCAGGTGTAAACGTTGGTTATATAGATGGTGAATATGTGATTAATCCTACCGTTGCACAAAAAGAAGTATCTAGACTCGATTTAGAAGTAGCTGGTCATAAAGATGCGGTGAATATGGTAGAAGCTGGTGCAAGTGAAATTACAGAAAATGAAATGCTTGAAGCGATTTTCTTTGGACATCAAGAAATTCAACGTCTAGTTAGCTTCCAAGAAGAAATTATCGACCATATTCAACCAGAGAAAAAAGCATTTATTCCTGTTGAAAAAGATGAATCACTGGTTGCCAATGTAAAATCATTAACTGAATCATATGGTTTGAAAGAGGCCGTATTAACATTTGATAAGCAACAAAGAGATATTAATTTAGATGAACTTAAAGAGAAGGTTGCATCAGAATTTGTTGATGAAAATGATGACGAAAATGAAGCATTAATCAAAGAGGTCTACAGTATATTAGATGACTTGGTTAAAGAAGAAGTTAGACGTCTCATTGCAGAAGAAAAAATTAGACCAGATGGTCGTAAAACAGATGAAATTCGTCCATTAGAATCTGAAGTAGGTATTTTACCAAGAGCACATGGTTCAGGTTTATTCACAAGAGGACAAACTCAAGCACTTTCAGTATTAACATTAGGGTCAATGAGTGAATACCAAATCTTAGATGGTCTTGGTGAAGAAGAACAAAAACGTTTTATGCATCACTATAATTTCCCAAATTATTCAGTTGGTGAAACTGGTCCAGTTCGTTCACCTGGTCGACGTGAAATTGGACATGGTGCGTTGGGAGAACGTGCGCTTAGCCACATCATTCCAGACGTTAAAGATTTCCCATATACTGTGAGAATAGTGAGTGAAGTATTAGAATCAAACGGTTCATCATCACAAGCTTCTATTTGCGGGTCCACACTAGCGTTGATGGACGCAGGTGTTCCAATCAAAGCCCCAGTTGCGGGTATTGCCATGGGATTAGTGACACGTGACGATAGTTATACGATTTTAACAGATATACAGGGCATGGAAGATGCGCTTGGAGACATGGACTTTAAAGTAGCAGGTACATCGGAAGGTATTACAGCTATACAAATGGATATCAAAATTGATGGTTTAACTAAAGAAATTATTAAAGAAGCGCTTGAACAGGCTCGAGAAGGTCGTTTAGCCATATTAGATCATATGTTAAAAACAATTGATACGCCACGTAGTGAACTTAGTGCTTTTGCACCTAAGGTTGTTACGATGTCTATTAAACCTGAAAAAATTAGAGATGTCATTGGTCCTGGTGGTAAAAAAATCAATGAAATCATTGATGAAACGGGTGTTAAATTAGATATCGAACAAGATGGAACGATATTTATTGGTGCAGTAGATAAAGATGCGATTGAAAAAGCACGTAGTATCATAGACGAAATCACACGAGAAGCGGTAGTTGGAGAGGTATACAATGGTACAGTTAAACGTATTGAAAAATATGGTGCCTTTGTTGAATTATTCCCAGGTAAAGACGCACTTGTACACATTTCGCAAATTGCTAATGAGCGCATTGATAAAGTAGAAGATGTGTTGAAAGTAGGAGACACATTTAAAATTAAAGTTACAGAAATTGATAAACAAGGTAGAGTAAATGCTTCGCATAAAGCATTACTATCTAATCATTCTAAATAATGTTTATTGCTAGAGACTGGTAAAATGATGAGAACTGCTTACAATAGAATTACTTTAATTCTATTGTAGAAAAGTTCAAGTCAGTTCACTGGTTTCTTTTTTTAATGTTTGAGCTAGTCTAATAAAAAATATTAAGTCAAAAGTTAAATACATATTTGAAAATGCACATTAAAAAGTGCGATTAATACGACATTACGCTCCTGAGAAAAATTTTTGCATAAATACAAATCCTCCAATGATATATTTTAAAACAACTAAAGAACTACTTTAATAGTGTACATAAGGCCTATTTTCACTTATAATAAACTATGAGTTTATATATGGACGGGTAATTTAAATAGGAGGTAACATTTTGAGTTTAATTAAGAAAAAAAATAAAAATATTCGTATTATCCCTCTCGGAGGCGTTGGGGAAATTGCGAAAAATATGTATATCGTTGAAGTAGACGATGAAATGTTTATGTTAGATGCGGGACTGATGTTTCCAGAAGATGAAATGTTAGGTGTAGATATTGTTATTCCTGATATTCAATATGTGATAGAAAATAAAGAGAGATTAAAAGGTATATTCCTAACGCACGGGCATGAGCATGCGATAGGAGCTGTAACTTATGTGCTTGAACAAGTTGATGCGCCTGTTTATGGATCGAAATTAACAATTGCATTAATCAAGGAAAATATGAAGGCGCGCAATGTTAATAAGAAAGTTAGATATTATACTGTTAATAATGAATCAATTATGCGCTTTAAGGGTGTTAATGTCACATTCTTTAATACTACTCATAGTATTCCAGATAGTTTAGGTGTTTGTATACACACTTCATATGGTGCGATTGTTTACACTGGAGAATTCAAATTCGATCAAAGTTTACAAGGTCATTATGCACCAGATTTGAAAAAGATGACTGAAATTGGACAAGATGGTGTGTTTGCGTTAATCAGTGATTCTACTGAAGCAGAAAAACCAGGTTATAATACACCTGAAAACGTGATAGAATCTCATATGTATGATGCGTTTACAAAGGTGAAAGGTAGATTAATCGTTTCATGTTATGCATCTAATTTTATTCGTATTCAACAAGTTTTAAACATTGCACAAAGGTTAAATAGAAAAGTGTCTTTTCTAGGTCGTTCGTTAGAAAGTTCGTTTAATATCGCTAGAAAGCTTGGCTATTTTGATATTTCTAAGGATCTACTAATACCAATTAATGAAGTGGAAAATTATCCCAAAAACGAAGTGATTATCATTGCTACTGGTATGCAAGGAGAACCTGTTGAAGCTTTAAGTCAAATGGCTCAAAAGAAACATAAAATCATGAATATTGAAGAAGGAGATTCCGTCTTCTTAGCAATTACTGCATCTGCTAATATGGAAGTGATTGTTGGAAATACGTTAAATGAACTCGTTCGAGCAGGCGCAGAAATCATTCCAAACAGTAAAAAAATTCATACATCAAGTCATGGTTGTATGGAAGAGTTAAAAATGATGATTAATATCATGAAACCTGAGTATTTCATCCCAGTAAATGGTGAATTTAAAATGCAAATTGCCCATGCCAAGTTAGCTAATGAGGCAGGCGTCCAACCAGAAAAAATATTCTTAGTGGAAAAAGGCGATGTAGTAAACTACGATGGCGAAGAAATGATTTTAAATGAGAAAGTTAATTCTGGCAATGTGCTCATTGATGGTATAGGTGTAGGTGATGTTGGTAACATCGTATTACGTGACCGTCATTTACTTGCTGAAGATGGTATTTTTATCGCAGTCGTAACGCTAGATCCTAAGAATCGTAGAATTGCTGCTGGTCCAGAAATTCAATCACGTGGTTTTGTTTACGTAAGGGAAAGTGAGGCTTTATTAAATGAAGCTGAAGAAAAAGTACGTGAAATCGTTGAATTAGGTTTACAAGAAAAACGTATTGAATGGTCAGAAATCAAGCAAAATATGCGTGATCAAGTAAGCAAACTACTTTTTGAAAATACAAAACGCCGTCCGATGATTATTCCGGTAATTTCTGAAATTTAATAATTTCTATTCTAAAATAAAGAGGTTAAGACAGACGCTTTGGTAAAGTTATTTAAAAGTACATTGTATATATGTTATATCTAAACAAATTATATACAACCTTTAAATATACTGGAGCGAATAATGTCTTACCTCTTTTATGTTATTATAAGTATGTAATAAAATGATTTTATAGTATTTAAAAGCATATTTATTATGTGTATTTTCACTTGTAATTAAAATACACATTTATGGTTCATATACATATTGAAAAAACAGAGTTGAAAAGAAGGTGTGAATGTTGGCACAAACAAGAAAGCGCTCAACAACAAAGAAAAAAACATCGAATACGAAAAAGAAAACCGCAAATAATAAAAAAAAGAAAAGTGATAGTCCTTTAAGATATATTATTGCGATAGTGATTTTTATTGCTATCATCCTTGGTGTTTTTCAATTGGGTATTATAGGCACCATGATAGATAGTTTCTTCAATTACTTATTTGGTACAAGTAGGTATTTAACTTATATATTAATCTTGATTAGTACTGTATTCATTACTTATTATAAAGCGTTACCAAAGACAAGACGTACCACTGGCGCATTTGTTTTGCAAATTGCATTGTTACTTGTGACTCAAATAGTATACTATTTCATGCATAGAGCACAATCGCTCAGAGAGCCTGTGCTATCATATGTTTATAAATCTTATGAACATACGACATTTCCAAATTTTGGTGGAGGCTTATTTGGACATTACTTATTGGCATTATTGATACCTCTTATTTCAATTGTCGGAGTTATTATTGTAACGATATTATTAATCGCTTCTAGTTTTATCTTATTGACAAAACAAAGACATAGAGATGTATCTAAAGTTGCTTTTGAAAAAATGAAAATAAAAAGTCAGGATGCTTCTGCAAATCTTAAAGAGCGTCGCAAAGAAAATAAAATTAAGAAAGATGCTAAAGCACGTATAAAAGCAGAAAGAAAAGCTGAAAAAGCAGCTGAGCAATCACAATCTCAAAATAACGTTAAAGATGTCACTGATTTACCTGAGATTAGCAGCAACACGACTGAGCAACAATCAATTCCGATTTATGGTCATAACGATTATAAAGATGAAGATATTCAACAAGCACAACCTCAAAATAAAAGGTCTAAACGCGTTTTTGATCAAAATAATCAAAGTGCGGCGCAGCAAATGAATCAAGAAGATAATGGAATTACAGAGCAACCTTTAAACGAATTAGAAGAAAGTGAAGCATATGATGAAGATGCAGCTTCAAATTCTATATCTGAGGCAGGAGAAGTAGAAAACGAAGCCTATAAAATACCGCCATTAACGTTATTGAAACAGCCAGCTAAACAGAAATCAACTTCTAAAGCTGAAGTGCAGAAAAAAGGGCAGTTGTTAGAAAACACTTTAAAAAACTTTGGTGTAGATGCTAAAGTCACTCAAATTAAAATAGGTCCAGCAGTGACACAATATGAAATACAACCCGCTCAAGGTGTTAAAGTAAGTAAGATTGTTAATCTTCATAATGATATTGCGTTAGCATTAGCAGCTAAGGACATACGTATCGAAGCACCAATACCTGGCCGATCTGCTGTTGGTATAGAAGTACCAAATGATAAGATTTCACTTGTTTCTTTAAAAGAAGTGTTAGATGAAAAATTTCCAGCTTCGAATAAATTAGAAGTAGGACTAGGTAGAGATATTTCAGGTGACCCAATCACAGTAGAACTTAACAAAATGCCTCATTTACTTGTAGCAGGTTCTACAGGAAGCGGGAAATCTGTTTGTATCAATGGTATTATTACAAGTATCCTATTAAATGCAAAGCCACATGAAGTTAAACTTATGTTAATTGATCCGAAAATGGTAGAATTAAACGTATACAATGGCATCCCTCATTTGCTCATACCTGTTGTAACCAATCCTCATAAAGCATCACAAGCTTTGGAAAAAGTAGTTGCAGAAATGGAAAGAAGGTATGACTTGTTTCAACATTCTTCTACTAGAAATATTGAAGGTTATAATGAAGCGATTAGAAAACAAAATGAAGCGTTAGATGAAAAGCAATCAGAATTACCATACATTGTCGTGATTGTAGATGAGTTAGCAGATTTAATGATGGTTGCTGGTAAAGAAGTAGAAAACGCAATTCAAAGAATTACACAAATGGCACGTGCTGCTGGTATTCACTTAATAATCGCAACACAACGTCCATCCGTTGATGTAATTACTGGTTTAATCAAAAATAATATTCCGTCTAGAATTGCCTTTGCTGTGAGTTCACAAACTGATTCTAGAACAATCATTGATAGTGGCGGAGCAGATAAATTACTTGGTAAAGGTGATATGCTTTATGTAGCTAATGGTGGATCAACTAGAACAAGAGTTCAAGGTGCGTTTTTAAGTGACCAAGAGGTTCAAGACATCGTAAATTATGTCGTAGAGCAACAAAAAGCGAATTATGTAAAAGAAATGGAACCTGATGCCCCAGTTGAAAAATCAGAAATGAAGAGTGAAGATGCCTTATATGATGAAGCGTATTTATTTGTAATTGAACAACAAAAGGCAAGTACATCGTTATTGCAAAGACAATTTAGAATTGGTTACAACCGTGCTTCTAGATTGATGGATGATTTAGAACGTAATCAAGTGATTGGACCACAAAAAGGTAGTAAACCTAGACAAATACTTGTGGATTTAGATAGTGATGAGGTGTAAATATGGAATTAACTTCTGTTTATAAAGTAAAAGAATGGCTGATTCAAGAGATAAGTACGAGAGGATTGAAACCGGGAGATGCTTTACCTAGTAATCTTGCGGTTGCTAGAAAATTAAATGTTAAAACAGATGATGTATACGATGCAGTTGATGAACTAATTACTGAGCAAGTGCTATCTAATAATTTAGAAGAAGGTGCAAGTGTTAAAAAGTTGCACCCATTCTTCTATCCATTAGATGAGTTGGTTAGTATTAGTAAAATGATAGAAGATCAAGGGTATCATGCGAGTACAGAATTTATAAATTTAGACGAAAAACCTGCGACCTCTTTAGATGCTAAAAGATTAAATCTTCCTGAAAAGGCGTTGGTGACAATTATTGAACGTGTGAGAATGGCTGACCGCATGCCAGTTGTTTATTGTTTGGATAAGCTACCAGCTGAAGATTTAACATGTGCAGAGTATCAAAATAGTGATGAATCTTTGTTAAATGCTTTGGAATATTATGCTTCGAAAAAAGTGGCATATGCAGAAACTGAGATTGAAGCTATTGGTTATGAACCACATATTTCGGATGTTTTAGATGCTTCGCCGCATGAAGGACTTATGTTATTGAAATTAATTCATTATGATAAAAATGATCAACCAATACTTTATTCTTTTAATTATTTCAAAAGTAGTTTAGTAAAATTTAAAACGGTTAGAAATAGTATATAATAACAAAATTATGAAAGTGAGGTTTGACAATTTGAAAATTAATGAACAACAAAATAATTTGCATATTAATGTGTTACCAACAACAAAGTTCAAAACGACCACAATTACTTTAAAATTTATGGCACCATTAGATAGTGAAACCATGACAGCTCGATCAATTCTCAGTAAGTTACTCGTGCGTGCTACAAAAAAATGGCCAACAGACAAGGCGTTTAACCGTCATCTTTCAGAATTGTATGGCGCGTATGTTAATAGCTTTGTCTCAAAATTTAAAGACAAACATGTCATCACAATATCATTGGAATTAGTGAATGAACGCTATCTTACTGATCAAACCCCATTATTTGAAAAAGGTTTAGATTTGTTGAGAGAAATGATTTGGAATCCTTTAGTTGTTAATGATCGTTTTGACGAAAACTTCGTTTCACAGGAAAAAGCTTTATTAACTAAAAAATTAGAAGCAATGGTTGATAATAAATCTCAAATATCTTTTTTAAATTTATTGAAATATATGTTTGGTGAACAACCATATCGTCACCTAGCTTCAGGACAAGTAGATTACATAGCAGATATTTCACCTGAAAATTTATATCATACATATCAATCTATGCTACACAACGACTATTGTGCTGTTTATGTCGTGGGTAATGTAGATGAACAAGAAGTAAAATCTCAAATCAAAACTTATTTTGATATAAAACCATTCCAATTCAAACAATCTCATGCGACGCCAGTGCCACAAGCAGATAAAGTGCCACAAGAAATTATTGAAACAGATGAAGTGGATCAAGCTAAATTAAATATTGGATTTAAATTGCCTGTACAATTTGGAGATAAACAATATTTTGCCAGTGTTGTTTTTAATACTATGTTTGGCGGAGATCCATCTTCCGTTTTGTTTAACGAAGTACGAGAAAAACAAAGTTTAGCATATTCAATTCATTCCCAAATAGATGCAAAAAATGGTTTTATGTTTGTTCTTAGTGGTGTTTCATCTGACAAATATGAAGTAGCGAAAGATACAATTATTGCGGAATTTGAAAAGTTCCAGCAAGGTCAATTTAGCGAAGAAAAATTAGAACTTGCTAAAAAGATTATTATTTCACAGCGTCAAGAGTCATATGACCGTCCTAAACGTATCATAGAGATATTAAATAATAATATTCTATTAGAACATGATATATCAGAGGAAGCGTACATTAAACACATTCAAGATGTGGATCATGCTGAAATCATAGATTTAGCAAAAAATATAGAACTCAATACAATCTATGTTTTAACGAAAGGGGGTAATTATTAATGCATAGCACATACTATAAGCAAATAGATGAAAATGTATTTGAAGCTGAGTTAAACAATGGATTGAAATTATTTGTTATACCTAAAACTGGCTTTCAGAAAACATTTGTTACATATACAACTCAATTTGGTTCCTTAGACCGTAAATTTAAACCACATGGCAGTGAAGATTTTGTTACTGTACCAGATGGTGTAGCGCACTTTTTAGAACATAAACTATTTGAAAATGAGGAAGAAGACTTGTTTACTGCATTTGCAGAAGATAATGCACAAGTAAATGCCTTTACTAGTTTTGACCGAACAAGTTATTTGTTTAGTGCAACAGATAATATTGAAAGCAATATAAAACGCTTGTTAACCATGGTTGAAACACCATACTTTACCGAAGCATCTGTAGATAAAGAAAAAGGTATTATTGCTGAAGAAATAAAAATGTATCAAGAGCAACCTGGATATAAATTAATGTTTAATACATTAAGAGCTATGTATGAATCACATCCAATTCGTGTAGATATAGCTGGTAGTGTAGAAAGTATTTATGAAATAACTAAAGAAGATTTATACCTATGCTATGAAACATTCTATCATCCTTCTAATATGGTTTTATTTGTTGTTGGAGATGTAGATGTAGACCATATTTACAATGTTGTTGCTGACCATGAAAATCAAAGAGATAAAACGAATCAACCTCGAATAGTTAGGGATTCTTTAAAAGAACAGGATAGTGTAAAAGAAAAAGTAGTAACTGAAAAGATGAAATTGCAATCACCTCGAATTATGCTTGGCTTTAAAAATATGCCATTAACTGATGTGCCAGATAGATTATTGGTAAAAAAAGATTTAGAAATGACTTTGTTTTTTGAATTACTATTTGGTGAAGAAACTGACTTTTATCAAACGTTACTTAATGAAGAGTTGATAGATGAAACATTTGGGTATCAATTTGTATTAGAGCCTACATATAGTTTTTCCATGATTACCAGTGCGACTCAACAACCAGATAAGTTAAAAAAATTATTGTTGGATGAACTCGAAGCAAAACAGGGCAATTTAACTGATACAGAAGCATTTAATTTATTGAAAAAGCAATTTATTGGTGAGTTTATATCTGGTTTGAATTCGCCTGAATATATTGCGAACCAATATACAAAACTTTATTTTGAAGGTGTAAGTTTATTTGATCTATTAGATATTGTTGAAAGTATTACATTGGAAAGCGTAAATGAAACGGCACAATCGAGTTTGAATTTATCCCAAATTGTAGATAGTCGTTTGGAGATGAAATAAACAATGAAAGCTTTAGTTATAGGTGGCTCAGGGTCAATTGGTTCTGCAATCGTTAATCGCTTATTATCTGATGGGTATGAAGTCATCGTTCATTATAATAATACAGATATCAATAAATTAAAGTTTCAGTTCAACCATAGTTCAGTGCAATTGGTACAATGTGATTTGCGCAACGTAGATGATTTTAACCAATATTTTCATTTTATAAAAAATTTAGATTGTCTTATTTATGCGAGTGGCACTGCATTGTATGGTCAGTTGCAAGATATGACGGATGCAATGATTGATGAGCATTATCAAATTCACGTGCGCCAATTCATTAGAATGTGTAGATATTTTGTAGATCAGTTACGACAAAGTCAAAATGGGCGGATTATAGTTATTTCATCAATATGGGGAGAAACAGGTGCGAGTATGGAAACAGTCTACTCGGCGATGAAGTCAGCTCAAATTGGCTTCGTAAAAGCACTGAGTCAAGAATTATCATTGACTTCAGTCACTGTGAACGCGATCGCACCTGGTTTTGTAAGTGGTAATATGTTAAAAGCTTGGGGAGAAAATGATCTTGAAACTTTATCTCAAGATTTACCACAACAAAGATTTATTGAACCAGAAGAAGTTGCCCATACTTGTAGTTATCTTTGTAATCCATTAGCCAAAAGTGTCACTGGTACAATACAAAAAGTGAATGGTGCTTGGTATTTATAATTTTTGATATAATAGAAAAAATAAACCACCTGTGAATCATTCAATGATATAATATCAATATCATTCATTACATTACTTTTTAAATTATTTATGTGGTACTATGCTTTTTTCATTAAATAAATAACTGAAAATGTGATAGATTTTAGTCAAAGCGCATTGTTGCGATTTATAAACTAAGGGGTGTATATGCCATGACAGTTGCTACAAAAAAAGAATGGTATTTAGAATATGAAATTACAATGAACAGAGCTGGATTATTAGGTGACGTTTCCAGTTTATTAGGTATGATGGGTATTAGTATTGTTACAATAAATGGCATTGACGAAGGCAGAAGAGGTCTATTAATTAAATCAGATAACCTTGAAAAAGTTAGTAGATTTGAAAATATCGTTAGTGAAATTGATGACATCTCTATTACTAAATTGCGTAAACCAGAATTACGAGATCGATTGGCTGTACGACATGGTAGATACATAGAACAAGATGCTGCTGATAAAAAAACATTTCGTTTTGAAAGAGAAGATTTAGGTTTATTAGTAGATTTTATGGCCGAATTATTTAAAGAAAAAGGGCATAAATTAATCGGTATTAGAGGTATGCCTAGAGTAGGTAAAACTGAATCGATTGTTGCTGGTAGTGTCTGTGCCCATAAGCGTTGGCTATTTATTAGTTCTACGCTAATTAAACAAACTGTTCGTAGTTCGCTCATCAAAGGTGAGTATGATTCTGATCATGTCTATATTATTGATGGTGCGGTTACAGCCAGAGAATCTAACCAAAAACATCAAGAATTAGTGAAAGAAGTTATGAGCTTACCAGCGATTAAAGTTGTAGAACATCCAGATTTATTTGTGGAAACTAGTGATTATGAGATGAGTGACTTTGATTATATCATTGAGCTAAGAGAAAATAAAAATCAAGAAATCCATTATGAAGAAATGAAAAAACATACCGTAAAAAGTAAAAATAATCTTGATTTCGGTGACGATGTTTTCGGTGGTGGTTTTGGATTTTTTGAATAGTAAAAGATAATGGATGAGGAGGACTAACATCGTGAGTTTAGTTGGTCAAACTTTAAAAGGACGTCGCGAAAGATTAGGTATGACATTAACAGAATTAGAAAACCGAACAGAAATCAAACGCCAAGCTTTAACACTCATTGAAAATAATGATTTTGAGTCCCTTAAAAATGCAGATTATGTAGAAGGTTTTATTCGCAAATATGCAAAGGCTGTAAATATTGATGCTGAACAGCTTATTCATGCACATAGAGATGAAATTCCTAATCATGATAACAATTTGAAAGAAACGATTGATGCTTTTTCTTCAGATCATCAACCTACTTATCGTAGTAAAAACAAAGAACCTCTGCAGTTAGCAGTAGTAATAAGTCTAGTGATTATTATCACTGCCATACTGTGGATATTAGCGGTATTATTTTTATAAAAAATGTTATTGTAGTTTTGTTGTAAGTTATATATATAGAAATGAGGATTTGAAATGAATATTCCGAATTGGATAACTGTCTTTAGAGTTATATTAATTCCAGTATTTCTATTATTCGCTTTAGTAGATTTTGGTTTTGGTAATGTAACTTTTATTGGTGGATATGAAATTAGAATTGAATTATTGATTAGTGGTATTATCTTTATTGTTGCTTCGTTAAGTGACTTTGCAGATGGTTACTTAGCAAGAAAATGGCAGCTTGTTACAAATATGGGTAAATTTTTAGACCCATTAGCAGATAAATTACTCGTTTCAAGTGCTTTGATTGCTCTTGTTGAAATTGGGTTAACAAACTCATGGGTTGCGATTATTATTATTGCACGTGAATTTGCGGTTACAGGGTTACGTTTATTACAAATCGAACAAGGTTTTGTAAGCGCAGCAGGCCAATTAGGTAAAATTAAAACGGCGGTTACGATGATTGCGTTAGTATGGATTTTACTAGGCGACCCATTAGCTACATGGATTGGTTTTCCAATAGGTCAGGTGCTATTATACATAGGGGTATTCTTTACGATTCTATCTGGTATTGAATACTTTTATAAAGGTAGAGATGTATTTAAGGCTAAATAATATGAGTTTGGTTCTGGCAAACATGAATTCAACTGGAAAGTGTTTTTAAGCACCTTTCCAGTTTTTTTGTTAAAATAGTATATCTTGATACAGAATCGTTATTAATTAAGACAGAATAATCTTCAAACGAAATTTTAGTTTTTAAATAGAATTGGATTTATAATATAAATAATAAGTTTAACAAATTAAATAGCGAAATTTTTCTTTCGGACAAGGAGGGGAAAGTGTGAATATATCAATTATAGCAGTTGGATCTGAATTATTGCTGGGTCAAATTGCAAATACCAATGGTCAATATCTATCAAAATTATTTAATGATATAGGACATAGTGTTGTAGAACACACTGTAGTAGGAGATAATCCTAATAGACTTGAAAGAGCAATACATTCATCATTGGAACAATATGATGCTGTTATTCTTACTGGTGGATTAGGACCTACTAAAGATGATTTAACAAAGCATACGGTAGCTCAAATATTAGATCGCAATTTAGTAACGGATGAAAAGTCATTGATGTATATTGAGCATTATTTTAAAGATCAAAATGTTGAAATGACTCCGAACAATAAACAACAAGCACTAGTCATTGAAGGTGCAACAGTTTTAGAAAATAAAGTAGGTATGGCACCAGGTATGCTGATTGAATATAACGATAAACACATCGCTCTATTGCCTGGTCCACCTAAAGAAATGCAACCGATGGCAAAAGATGGCTTATTACCATATTTTTTAACTGGAGAAGGTATTATTTTTTCAGAATTATTGCGTTTTGCAGGGATAGGTGAATCTAAAGTTGAAACTATTTTAATTGATTTGATAGATAATCAAACAAATCCTACTATTGCACCATTAGCTGGTACGCATGAAGTTAATATAAGACTGACGGCGAATGGTAACTC
Organism: Staphylococcus sp. 11-B-312; assembly: GCF_016743055.1. Taxonomy (NCBI): domain Bacteria; kingdom Bacillati; phylum Bacillota; class Bacilli; order Caryophanales; family Staphylococcaceae; genus Staphylococcus; species Staphylococcus sp. 11-B-312. The sequence goes on along the minus strand of NZ_CP068241.1, from coordinate 1,619,319 downwards.
TAAACAAGAGTGTGAAGCACTAATAGCACCAGTAAAAAAAGAAATCCTGTCACGTATAGGTAAATATTATTATGGGTCAGATGATAATTCCATAGAATCATCCTTTTTAGCACATATGAAACAATCATTTGCAATCTATGATGGTGTAACAGATGGCGAATTATATTCTAGAATGAAAGATCATGATTATTCAAATAAGCTATTTGGTATGTTACCCCATCACCAACAGTTTATAAATTCTAAAGAGGATATGGAGCATCAATTACTAATTTCATGCCGTATCGTCAAAGATTTGTATAATGCTGAAATTGGTATTTCATTATTACATGAAAATGGTACAGTATACTTAGGTATTTTAGAAAACGAATACCTAACCATTAAATCATTTAAAATGACGAAGAATAGAAATTTAATAAAAAAAAGATCACAAAACTATTCATTGATTAGATTATTAAACTACTTTAGAGAAAAAAATTAATAATTCAAAACAAACAATGATTAGTACGTACGTTCCCTTTTTGTGAAGAATTGTTCTATTAGTAGCGAACAAATATTCGCAAAATGCTTGCAGAATACTTTAAATCAATGTATAGTATGGTTAAGATATTTTTCAGAGATAAATCTCATTTAGGAGGTCCAGTGTTTTGGATAATGATCGTCAAAAAGCTTTAGATACAGTAATTAAAAATATGGAAAAATCATTTGGTAAAGGTGCAGTAATGAAACTTGGTGATAATGAAGCACGTAAAGTTTCTAGTGTATCAAGTGGTTCGGTAACACTAGATAACGCATTAGGAGTTGGTGGTTACCCTAAAGGTAGAATCATAGAAATATATGGGCCAGAAAGTTCTGGTAAAACAACAGTTGCATTACATGCCATAGCCGAGGTACAAAAAAATGGTGGTATCGCTGCATTTATTGATGCTGAACATGCTTTAGACCCTGTTTATGCAGAAGCATTAGGTGTTGATATTCAAAACTTATACTTATCTCAACCAGATCATGGTGAGCAAGGTTTAGAAATCGCTGAAGCATTTGTTAGAAGTGGTGCGGTTGATATCGTCGTTGTCGACTCAGTAGCTGCGTTAACACCGAAGGCTGAAATTGAAGGCGAAATGGGCGATACACATGTCGGTTTACAAGCACGTTTAATGTCACAAGCATTACGTAAATTGTCTGGTGCTATTTCTAAATCAAATACAACTGCTGTATTTATAAACCAAATTCGTGAAAAAGTTGGCGTTATGTTTGGTAATCCTGAAACGACACCAGGTGGACGTGCATTAAAATTCTATAGTTCTGTACGTTTAGAAGTTCGTCGTGCTGAACAGTTGAAACAAGGTCAAGAAATTGTTGGTAACAGAACAAAAATCAAAGTGGTAAAAAACAAAGTAGCACCTCCATTTAGAGTGGCTGAAGTTGATATGATGTACGGAAAAGGTATCTCTAAAGAAGGAGAGCTCATAGACCTTGGTGTAGAAAATGAAATCGTTAATAAATCGGGTGCTTGGTATTCATATAATGGTGAGCGTATGGGTCAAGGTAAAGAAAACGTTAAATTATATTTAAAAGAAAATCCAAAAGTTAAACAAGAAATCGATCAGAAATTGCGAGAAAAACTTGGTATTTTTGATGGTGACGTAGATGAAAAAGAGGAAGAAGATGCACCAGCTACACTTTTTGATGAAAAAGATGAGTAACTTATAATTTAAATTAAAATATAATAGTTTTCCTTATAAAATAAGTATGTATTTATAAATACATACTTATTTTTTTGTGATTGCATATAGGTTCAAAATTATTAAATAAAAATTTTTATGATGAAAAAACAACAAGAAATAAGCAATAGCAGTAACTGTAACTATTTTAATGTAAAAGAAGCTATTCAAATATTTAATTAATGTAGTTGCACACCTTGACACTTCTTAGTTTGAAACCGTACAATTACATTGTATGATTCTTATATAACTTCATATAATCATATTGAATTTGATATACAGAGCAAAATCCTAGAAAAAGGGGGTGTTTGTGTGAATTTATTAAACCTCCTACTCATTTTGCTAGGTATTATTCTCGGAGTTGTTGTAGGGTATATTATTGCCCGAAATATATTGCATCAAAAGCAATTACAAGCAAGACAAACTGCAGAAGATATTATCGAACATGGTAATAAAGAAGCAGAGAATATTAAGAAGGAAAAGCTCCTTGAAGCTAAAGAAGAGAATCAAATCTTAAAAGAGCAAAGTGAAAATGAACTTCGTGAAAGACGCGGTGATCTTCAAAGGCAAGAAGCACGACTTCTTCAAAAAGAAGAAAACTTAGAGCGAAAATCTGATCTTTTAGATAAAAAGGATGAGATTTTAGAGCAAAAAGAGTCTAAACTTGAAGAACGACAACAACAAGTAGATGCAAAAGAGAGTAGTGTTCAGTCATTAATAAATAAGCATGAACAAGAATTAGAACGCATCTCTGGTCTCACTCAAGAAGAAGCTGCTAACGAACAACTTCAAAGAGTCGAGGAAGAATTGTCACATGATATTGCAATACTTGTTAAGGAAAAAGAGAAAGAAGCAAAAGAAGCAGTCGATAAAAATGCAAAAGAATTATTAGCAACTACTGTACAACGGTTAGCTGCAGAGCATACTTCAGAATCTACAGTATCAGTTGTTAATTTACCAAATGACGAAATGAAAGGTCGAATTATTGGTAGAGAAGGTAGAAATATAAGAACGTTAGAAACGTTAACTGGTATTGATTTAATTATAGATGATACACCAGAAGCAGTTATTCTATCAGGTTTTGACCCAATTAGACGCGAAATTGCAAGAACTGCATTAGTAAATCTTGTTTCAGATGGACGTATCCATCCTGGAAGAATTGAAGATATGGTTGAAAAAGCTCGAAAAGAAGTTGACGATATTATAAGAGATGCTGGTGAACAAGCAACATTTGAAATTAATGTGCATAATATGCATCCAGATTTAGTTAAAATTCTAGGTCGTTTACAATATCGTACTAGCTATGGTCAAAATGTGTTAAAACATTCTATAGAGGTTGCCCATTTAAGCGGCATGTTAGCGGCTGAATTAGGAGAAGATGTTACATTGGCCAAACGTGCTGGACTACTTCATGATGTTGGTAAAGCTATCGACCATGAAGTTGAAGGCAGTCACGTTGAAATTGGTGTAGAATTAGCTAAAAAATACGCTGAAAGTGAAACAGTATTAAATGCTATACATTCACATCACGGTGATGTAGAACCAACTTCTATTATTTCTATATTAGTTGCAGCAGCAGATGCACTATCAGCTGCAAGACCAGGTGCTCGTAAAGAGACCCTAGAAAATTATATTAGAAGGTTAGAAAGACTAGAAACACTCTCAGAAAGTTATGATGGTGTTGAAAAAGCATTTGCAATCCAAGCTGGTAGAGAAATTCGAGTTATCGTATCACCAGAAACTATCGACGACTTAAAGTCACACCGCTTAGCAAGAGATATTAAGAGTCAGATTGAAGATGAACTTCAATATCCTGGCCATATAAAAGTGACAGTTGTTCGTGAGACTAGAGCAATTGAATACGCAAAATAATAAATAAGAACTTAATTAAGTTACGGAATAACTGCTAGTAGAGATGTAAAATTTTACTAGCAGTTATTTTTAGTTTGTAAAACCGATATTATTAAGAAGTATAGTTAAAGTAAAAATACATTGTGGTTAACTTCACCCTTTTTCGATTTAACATATTTCACTCGTAACAGCTGACACTTGGATTGGATAGAATGATTTATTTGTGAGAGCTATTGCAAGATCGGATTATGTAAACCATATTACAGCACAATCACACTCGTACATGCTTTAATTCAAAAGACTAGGTTAGAAATCTGGAAAAAAACAAAGGAGTCTAGGATGAACAATAATGTTCCCCAGACTCCTTTGTTTTGAAACTAAACACTATACTTCAGTCTCTTTTATTACTGTGAATTACGTTAAGTTATTTTAATTCTAAATCTACTTTACTTAATTCTTTAATTACTTCGGCAGTGTCATAACAATTCGTGGAGATATTGGCATATCTTTCAGCAAGTCTATAAGCATTGATATATAACTCCAAGCTATCTTTAGCAATCTCCTCCGGATTGTCACTATTTGAAGGGTTTGCAGAAACAACTAAATCAGCAAAATGTTGTGGATCAATATTAATTGACATATCTTACATACAACTCCTATTTTTTTGAAATGATACATAACTATAATATAAATATTACCACCAATCATAAATTTAAAACAAAGTAATGTTTATGAATATTTATTAAAGAGTCTTTTCATCATCGCTAATTTCAATTAAACTAACAGTAAGAGAGGATGACACGTAAATGAGAATTTTATTTATTGGGGATATTGTTGGTAAAATAGGTAGAGAAGCTATTGCAAACTATTTGCCTAAGCTAAAACAAACTTATAAACCTACGGTTACAATCGTAAATGCAGAAAACGCAGCACATGGTAAAGGTTTGACTGAAAAAATATACAAATCTTTATTAAGAGAAGGCGTTGATTTTATGACAATGGGTAATCATACATATGGTCAACGACAAATTTATGATTTTATAGAAAATGCCAATCGTATGGTTCGCCCGGCCAATTTTCCAGATGAAGCACCTGGTGTTGGTATGCGCTACATTCAAATTAACGAAATCAAATTGGCTATCATTAATTTACAGGGACGAGCATTTATGCAAGATATTGATGATCCATTTAAAAAAGCTGATGCGTTAGTAACTGAAGCAAAAAAAGAAACAGATTATGTCTTTGTTGACTTTCATGCTGAGACGACTTCAGAAAAAAATGCAATGGGATGGTATTTAGATAATAGAGTTAGTGCTGTTGTCGGCACGCATACACATATCCAAACTTCAGATGAAAGAATATTACCTGGAGGCACAGGATATATAACAGATGTAGGTATGACAGGATACTATGATGGTATTCTTGGTATTAATCGTGAAGAGGTGATTACGCGTTTTATCACAAGCTTACCACAAAGACATGTTGTTCCTGACGAAGGTCGTAGTGTATTATCAGGTGTGATTATAGATTTAAATAAAGATGGTAAAACAAAACGTATCGAACGTATTCTTATCAATGATGACCATCCTTTTAAATAATCGTCCATTAGTATGAATTTTAAAATAAACCGCTCTTTTCATAGTAAAAGCGTGGTTTGTTTTGGTATGATGAAATATGAATTATTATAACCACTAGGAGGCTAGATGATATGAAATCTCAAGTATCATGGAAAGTGGGCGGACAACAAGGGGAAGGCATCGAATCAACAGGTGAAATCTTTGCCACTGCTATGAACCGTAAAGGATACTACTTATATGGGTATCGTCATTTTTCAAGTAGAATCAAAGGCGGTCATACAAATAATAAAATTAGAGTATCAACATCACCAGTACATGCAATTAGTGATGATTTAGATATATTAATCGCATTTGATCAAGAAACAATTGAAGTGAACCACCATGAGATGCGTAAAGACAGTGTGATTATTGTTGATAGTAAAGCTAAACCAGAAAAACCTGAACATTGTGACGCACAATTGGTTGCGCTACCTTTTACTGCAACTGCGAAAGAATTAGGCACTACTTTAATGAAAAATATGGTCGCGGTTGGAGCGACATGTGCAGTAATGAACTTAGACATTTCAGATTTTGAGACACTTATCACCAATATGTTTACTAAAAAAGGTGATAAAGTTGTAGAAATGAATATTGAAGCATTGAATGAAGGTTACCGTTTAATGAACGAACAATTAAGTCATATTGATGGTGATTTTGTTTTAGAAAAAACAGAAGGCACACCACATCTATATATGATTGGTAATGATGCGATAGGTCTAGGTGCGTTGTCGGCTGGTTCTCGATTTATGGCAGCTTACCCTATTACACCAGCATCTGAAATCATGGAATATATGATTGAAAATTTACCCAAAGTTGGGGGTACTGTTGTACAAACTGAAGATGAAATCGCTGCGGCAAATATGGCAATAGGCTCTAACTATGCTGGTGTACGTGCATTTACAGCGAGCGCTGGTCCTGGTCTTTCACTCATGATGGAAGCAATTGGCCTTTCTGGTATGACGGAAACGCCATTTGTTGTAATCAATACACAACGCGGCGGTCCGTCCACTGGATTGCCTACCAAGCAAGAACAATCAGACCTTATGCAAATGATCTACGGAACGCATGGCGATATACCTAAAATAGTTGTAGCACCAACAGATGCTGAAGATGCATTTTACCTTACGATAGAAGCTTTCAATCTTGCTGAAATGTATCAATGCCCGGTCATTATTTTAAGTGATTTACAATTGTCATTAGGCAAACAAACTGTAGAATCATTAGATTATAATAAAATTGAAATAAACCGAGGAGAAACGATTCAATCGGATATAGAAAGAGATGAAGATGATAAAACATACTTCAAACGATATGCGTTGACTGAAAGTGGGGTCTCTCCAAGACCAATCCCTGGAGTTAAAGGGGGCATCCACCATGTCACAGGTGTGGAACATAATGAAGAAGGTAAGACAAGTGAAGCAGCTGATAACAGACAACAGCAAATGGATAAACGGATGCGAAAAACAGAACATCTATTGATCAATCAACCTGTAGAAAATAATGCAGTCCATGATGAAGCAGATATACTTTATTTAGGTTTCATCTCTACAAAAGGTGCGATTCAAGAAGGTAAAGAAAGGTTAGAGCAACAAGGATTGAAGGTTAATCATTTACAAATCAGACAACTACATCCTTTCCCAAGCAAAACGATACAAGAAGCGGTTGATAAAGCTTCAAAAGTTGTCGTTGTGGAACATAACTATCAAGGACAACTTTCTAATATATTAAAAATGAATGTGAACGTTGGGGATAAATTAATTAATCAAACGAAATATGATGGTACGCCATTCTTACCAAATGAAATAGAAGCCAAAGGATTAGAAATTGCCAAAAATTTAAAGGAGTTGGTATAAGTGGCAACATTTAAAGATTTTAGAAATAATGTGAAGCCCAATTGGTGCCCAGGTTGTGGAGATTTCTCTGTTCAAGCAGCTATTCAAAAAGCAGCTGCAAATGTTGGGCTAGAACCTGAAGAAGTTGCAATTATAACAGGTATCGGGTGTTCAGGCCGCTTATCAGGTTATGTTAATTCATACGGTGTACATGGGATCCATGGTCGTTCATTACCATTAGCACAAGGCGTGAAAATGGCTAATAAAGACTTGACCGTAATTGCCTCTGGTGGTGATGGTGATGGGTATGCGATTGGTATGGGACATACGATCCATGCGTTGCGTAGAAATATGAACATGACATATATAGTGATGGATAATCAAATCTATGGTTTAACTAAAGGACAAACATCACCTTCATCAGCACAAGGTTTTGTGACTAAATCTACGCCTAAAGGTAATATTGAGAAAAATGTTGCGCCATTAGAACTTGCGTTGTCTTCAGGTGCTACATTTGTTGCACAAGGTTTTTCTAGTGATATTAAAGGATTAACTAAAATGTTGGAAGATGCAATTAACCATGACGGTTTTTCATTTGTTAACGTATTCTCTCCATGTGTAACATATAATAAAGTCAACACTTATGATTGGTTTAAAGAAAATCTTACAAGTATTGATGAAATTGAAGATTTTGATGCGACCGACAAACAAAAAGCTACTCAAAAGGTTTTAGAGTATAATTCATTACTTAAAGGCATTGTATATCAAGACACGGAAACACCTTCTTATGAATCTCAAATTGAAGAAATAGAAGGTACAGCATTAGCCAATAAAGATATTCACCTTGATGAACAACAATTTAAAGACTTAACAAAGCAGTTTGTATAAGCGTTTATCTACTTAAATAAGAATCAATAGCGTAAAATAACTAGCTGATCACAAAAGATGATTTTCATAGAAAAAATCATTGTTTTATATTTGTGAATCAGCTAGTTTTATATTTATATACGAAAAATGGAAGGTTAGAGAGATATGGTTGATTACTTTGAAACAATGACGGAATTATTAACTTACACAAATGAAGATAAAGATTGGGAAATTCAAACGTGTGAAAGAGATTCACCAGTACTTATTACTGCTGTCCATGGCGGTGCTATAGAAAGAGGAACTACTGAAGTTGCACAACATTTAAGTGAAACAGGTAATTATAGTTTTTATAGTTTTAAAGGTGTAAGAAAAAATAAAAACAATGAACTTCATGTAACTTCAATTCATTTTGATGAGCCAAAATTACAAAAGATTGTGACTGAACATGCTCAAGTTATATCTATACATGGTTGCATGGGTAAGAAAAATGAAGTGTATATCGGTGGTAGAGATAAAGCACTAATTACGCGGATAAAACAAACGTTAAATGAAACAGGAATCGTTACAAAGGATGCACCTTCTCATATTTCTGGTAAACAACAGGATAACTTTGTGAATTGTGGTCAAAAAGGTATGGGGGTACAGTTAGAATTGACTGTTAACTTTAGGAAGCATTGTTTTGTTAATAAAAAATTTAATTTAAATGACCGAGAAAATCGTTCGAACTGGTCAACCTATTTAGAAGCGTTTTCAAAAGCAATGATTAAAGCAATCAATAATCAGTAATAGTTAACTGTCAATATTGAGTTAATAAATTATCAAAAACTTAACAGTGACTTAAAATAATGGACGCTAAAATGTGGTATACAAAAAGTGTACATATAAAATAGAGGGGGATAATCAATGGCTGATCGATTTAAATCTATGACGGAATTAATGCAGCTAACAGAGGAAAATACGGATTGGATTATTAATTCAATTGACCGAAATAGCAACGTTATCATAACTGCAATTCATGGCGGAGCAATAGAACCTGCTACTACCGAATTGGCGGAATTAACAGCTGAAAAAGGTGGTTTTGACTACTTTACGTTTAAAGCAATTAGAACAAAAGGTAATGCAGAATTACATGTGACGTCCAGAAATTATGATGAACCTAAATTAATGAAAATGATTGCAAATAATCAATATGCCATCGCGATACATGGTTGTAAAGGTGAAGATGAAATTGTTTATATGGGTGGTAAGGATGAGCAATTAATGGATGAGATGACGGCAGAATTTGAAAAAATAGGGATAATTGTCAGACAAGCCCCGTCACATATGTCTGGTGCGCATGATGACAATATTGTAAATTGCTGTAAAACTGAGAAAGGTGTCCAACTCGAGTTAACCTCAGGAATAAGAAAGAAATTGTTTGAAAATGAACGTTATAATAAAAAAAGTAGAGAGAACAGTAGTAACTGGGCTCAGTTTATGTATGATTTTGCAGATGCAATTATTAATGCTACTAAAAATTTAGTGTAATATTGAAAAAGAAAAACAAATAAGTTATTATAGATTTATTATATCTATAATAGGAAGATGATAAATTTATGAAATTTTCAAAAGCGACTGATTATGCTTTACATGCACTGTTATTTATGATTAATAATCAAGGTGATCAAAAAAAGATTCCTGTACAAGACTTAGCATCAGTTTTAGGTGTTTCTACAACTTATTTATCAAAAGTAATGACACGTTTAGTTAAGCGTAATATCATTTCTGCTAGTAGTGGTGCTAAAGGCGGATATCAATTAAAGAATGGATGGGATTCAGTATCTATCTATGAAGTCATTGTTACGATAGATGGGGAGCAAAGTTTATTAGAAGACACTTTTAATCATGATGAAGGCTGTCCTATCAAAGCTATAATGGAAGATGCTGAAACAACTTTGGTAACAACTTTGAAGCAAAAGAAACTATCGAGTCTGCTAAAACCTGTAGTTAAATAATTTTATAGTATAGAAATAGCAAAGCATAAACTATTTCTATACACTTTTTTAAAACTATTATAGATATTAAAAGTCTTTAATAGACGTGTAATTAAAAGGAGTGGAATGATGGAATATGAAGTAATTGTCATAGGCGGTGGCCCAGCAGGTATGAGCGCTGCATTGAATTTTGGTAGAGGAATGATGCATACATTAGTCATTGATGAAGATAAACCACGAAATAAAGTTACTCAATTATCACATGGTTATTTAACGCAAGATGGTATTTCGCCACAAAAATTTAAACAACAAGCTATAGAAGATGTATCCAAATACAAAGATGTATCCATAGTGAATGCAAGGGTCGTAGATATTATACAAATTGAATCCGGATTTAAAGTATCAACAGCATCAAAATCCTATACAGCCAAGCAAATACTTGTTGCTACAGGTGTTAGAGAACATTTACCTAAAATAAATAATATTGAATCCTTTTACGGTAAAACGGTATTTTATTGTCCTTGGTGTGATGGCTTTGAAATGAAACATACTCAATTAGGCGTATTTTACTCTGATAAAGATGTAATACACATTGTTAAATTATTGAGAAATTTTTCGAAAAAAATCACTGTATTTACTAATGGTATTGAAACGTTAGAGCCAGAGGCAATTAAATTTTTAGAACAACATCATATTGAGGTCTGTTCAACAACGATCAAAAAACTATTAGGAGAGCAGGGACAATTAAAAGGAGTCGAATTAGAAGATGGTAGTGTCATAAAAATAGAAGGTGCATTTACACAAATGGGGTGGGATACCGAATTCAATTTTCTAAATAATATATTGTTAGAACGTGATGAACAGGGCAAAATCAAATCATCACCATATGGAGAAACAAATATTAATGGATTATATGTAACTGGAGAGACTAAGGACAATTTTCCTAGCCAATTAATCGATGCGGCTTCAAATGGTGGTAACGTTGCTAAAAATATGATGATGTCACTTATAAACGAAACCTATCAATAAATAAACAAAGCTTTCGATTTCTATACCTTAAGTTAATGTTTTGGTAAACTGAAGGTAAGTAAAATTTAAGGGGTTGAACAAGTATGAATGATACTTTAATGAGTGTACAAATTATTCCTAAAACTGCTAATGGTGAAGATGTTATACCTTACGTAGATGAAGCAATTCAAGTGATCGATGATTCTGGTTTGGAATATCGCGTTGGACCTTTAGAAACAACTGTACAAGGTGAGATGAATGAATGTTTAATATTAATCCAAAAGCTTAATGAGCGAATGGTAGAACTAGAAATACCAAGTACTATCAGTCAAGTGAAATTTTATCATGTTCCAGAAGGTATAACGATTGAAACATTAACTGGAAAATATGATGAAATCTAAGTAGTTTTCTTGTAAGGTATTGCATTATGATAGTGTAAAATTGAAATTAAAGTCATAACTATAAGGTACATCGTTTATTTAATAAATGTTATTAAATGATACGTAAGTGCCTTATTTTTGTATCATTATTTTATTAAAAATGTTTGTTATTGGACAAAGTATATTTAATCAAGATGGTTTTTATTGTAAAATGTACTTTTGAAATCAACATTCATTATTGTAGATGACTTTTGCACTTTATTGCTAAATTTAATATAATGAAATAATGATTATAGATAAAGTTATAGAACTTTGAACGACTCGATTGTAAAACAGCGAGATAAGATCTATTTTAATGCGTTTGTTCATAGTTTTTATGATATAGAAAGGGTTTTGTTAGCGTGAATGAAGAACAAAGAAAGCAAACTTCTATAGATGTTTTGGCCGAGCGCGATAAGAAGACAAAAGATTATAGTAAGTATTTTGAGCATGTATACCAACCACCAAGTTTAAAAGAAGCACGTAAACGTGGTAAAGAAGAAGTACATTATAACCGTGATTTTCAAATCGATGAAAAATATCGTGGTATGGGTAAAGGTAAAACATTTTTAATAAAAACATATGGTTGCCAAATGAATGCACATGATACAGAAGTAATGGCAGGTATTTTAAGTGCTTTAGGTTATCAGCCAACAGAAGAAATCGATGAAGCGGATGTTATTTTAATTAACACTTGTGCAATTCGTGAAAATGCAGAGAATAAAGTGTTTAGCGAGATTGGCAATTTAAAACACTTGAAAAAAGAAAAACCTGAAACAGTTATTGGTGTTTGCGGTTGTATGTCTCAAGAAGAATCAGTCGTGAATAAAATATTAAAATCATATCAAAATGTGGATATGATTTTTGGTACGCATAATATACACAGACTGCCTGAAATACTCGAAGAAGCTTATCTCTCAAAAGCAATGGTGATAGAAGTTTGGTCTAAAGAAGGCGATGTAATTGAAAATTTACCTAAAGTCAGAAAAGGTAATATAAAAGCATGGGTTAATATCATGTATGGTTGTGACAAATTCTGTACATACTGTATTGTGCCATTTACACGAGGTAAAGAGCGAAGTAGAAGACCACAAGATATTATAGACGAAGTTAGAGATTTAGCTCGTCAAGGATATCAAGAAGTTACACTATTAGGTCAAAATGTTAATTCATATGGTAAAGATATTGATGGATTAGAATATGGACTTGGCGACTTGCTAGAAGATATTTCGAAAATAGAAATTCCTAGAGTACGTTTCACTACGAGTCACCCATGGGATTTCACCGATCGTATGATAGAAGTGATTGCTAACGGTGGAAACATCGTTCCACATGTACATTTGCCCGTACAATCAGGAAATAATGCTGTTCTTAAAATTATGGGACGTAAATATACGAGAGAAAGCTATCTAGATTTAGTCAATCGTATTAAGTCAAAAATACCTGATGTTGCTTTAACAACAGATATTATCGTAGGCTATCCAAATGAAACAGCAGAACAATTTGAAGAAACATTGACTTTATATGATGAAGTAGCATTTGAACATGCATATACGTATATTTATTCTCAAAGAGATGGCACGCCAGCAGCTAAAATGAAAGATAATGTACCATTAGAGGAAAAAAAGTCAAGATTACAACAGTTAAATAAAAAAGTAGCCTATTATTCTGAACAAGCTATGGCACAATATGAAGGCCAAACAGTACAAGTTCTTTGTGAAGGTGCTAGTAAGAAAGATGATACTGTACTTGCAGGTTATACGAATAAAAATAAACTAGTTAATTTTAAAGCACCTAAAGAAATGATTGGAAAGATTGTTGATGTAAAAGTTGATGAAGCTAAACAGTTTTCATTGAATGGTACGTTTTTAGGCGTTAGTGAAAAAGCAGTGGTGACACAATAATGTATGAAAAAGATGAAATATTGGCAGAGGCAGATAAACTCAGTCAACGTATTCAATCATTAGACACTGTTAAAGAATATCAAGCGATTGAACAGCAAATTCATCAAAATAAAAATATTGAAACACGTATGAAAGACTTGAAAAAAACGCAGAAACAGTCTGTTAATTTACAAAATTATGGTAAACAGCAGGCACTGCGTCAGTCTGAAGATAAAATTCAAGATATCGAGCAAAACCTCAATATTATACCTATTGTTGAAGAATTTAGAGAATCACAAGCAGAGGCAAATGACTTATTGCAAATGATGATTAGTACGATGTCAAACCGTTTAAATGAAATTCAACAAGATAAAGATTAATGCATAATCCATATGTAGAAAGGAAATGAGCAATATGAAAACAAGAAAATTAACACTGACTGCGATATTGATTGCAATAAATGTAGTGTTAAGTAGCATTGTTGTTATACCACTTGGGCCTATCAAAGCGGCGCCTATACAACATTTAATCAATGTGATATGTGCGGTATTTGTGGGGCCTTGGTTTGGTCTGGCACAAGCGTTTATTTCTTCGCTGTTAAGAATGGTGTTTGGTACCGGTAGTTTCTTTGCATTTCCTGGAAGTATGGTAGGTGTATTATTAGCAAGTGGTTTTTACTTTTATCGCAAGCATATTTTTATGGCAGCAATCGGTGAAGTTATAGGTACAGGCATCATTGGTAGTATTATGTGTATACCATTAGCCTGGGTATTAGGTTTTGCTAACTTTGCTGTCAAGCCTTTAATGATTGCTTTTATTGCTTCAAGTGTGATTGGTGCAATGATTAGTTATGTTATTTTAATGGTTATGAAAAGAAAAGGCATCTTAAAACGATTCTTATAAATATGAAAAGGTTAAGTTTCATTACTTTTAACATATCAATGATTTAATTATAATGTGGATTTGTAATTAACTAATTGTATGTGCAAATGAAGCTTAATCTTTTTTATTTTATAAATATCATTCATCAAGTAGTTAAACGACAACATTTTACATCAATCCTAATTTGTAAGCATAAGCGTAAAAACTAAAGTTATGTTAAAATTTAAGAGTTAAATGGACAAGAAAAATATCGAAATATGGTTTAAAAGTACGAAATAATATAAGAATAGAAACTAGTTATAAAGTAAAAATAGCAATCAGTTAAACAAGTGAGCAACCATCTGATTTAATGATATAACATACATAAATAATAGTTTATTTAATGTATTGTAAATAACAGTAAGAAACTAATAGAAGGATTGTGAAAGATTAAATGACTAACCAAACGCCAATGATGCAACAGTATTTAAAAATAAAATCACAATATCAAGATTGTTTATTATTTTTTAGATTAGGCGACTTTTATGAAATGTTTTTTGAAGATGCGAAAGAAGCTTCTAGAGTTCTAGAAATTACATTAACAAAGCGTGATGCTAAAAAAGAAAATCCTATTCCTATGTGTGGGGTACCTTACCACTCAGCAGATGGCTATATTGAAACATTAATTAATAATGGATATAAAGTAGCTATTTGTGAGCAAATGGAAGATCCTAGACAGACAAAAGGAATGGTGAAACGTGAAGTTGTTAGAATCGTTACGCCAGGTACGGTTATGGATCAAGGTGGCGTAGATGAAAAACAAAATAATTATATTTTGAGCTTTGTACAAATAAATGACTGTTATGCATTAAGTTATTGTGATGTGTCTACGGGAGAACTAAAAGTAACTTCCTTTAACGATCAAGCTACATTAATAAATGAAATAACAACCATTAATCCAAATGAAATCGTGGTAAATGAGCATATTGATGAAGAACTAAAACGTCAAATAAGTTTAACAACTGAAACGATTACAGTATTGAATGAAATATCAGATGCACATTATGCAGTAAATACTAGTAATGAACAATCTTTATACAATGCGACTCAGTTATTACTTGATTATATTTTTCATACGCAAAAACGAGATCTATCTCATATAGAAACTGTTGTTAAATATGAAGCAGTAGATTTTATGAAAATGGACTTTTATGCAAAAAGAAATTTAGAATTGACAGAAAGTATTCGTCTGAAAAGTAAAAAAGGGACATTGCTATGGTTGATGGATGAAACTAAGACCCCTATGGGTGCAAGAAGATTAAAACAATGGATTGATAGACCGTTAATCCACAAAAATCAAATTGAATCACGTCTAGATACAGTTGAGCAATTTATAGACTTTTTTATAGAGAGAGATACATTGAGAGAACATCTTAATCAAGTATATGATATCGAGCGCTTAGTTGGTCGAGTGAGTTATGGTAATGTAAATGCTAGAGATCTAATTCAACTCAAACATTCAATTTCTGAAATACCCAATATTAAGCAATTATTAGATCGTTTAGATACAGAAACTACTGAGCAATTTAAAGCTCTTGAACCTTTAGATGAACTGTTAGCATTATTAGAAAATAGTTTGAAAGAAGAACCGCCAATATCTGTTAAAGAAGGTGGATTATTCAAAAAAGGGTTTAATCAGGAGCTAGATGAATATTTAGAAGCATCGAAGAATGGTAAATCTTGGTTGGCTGAACTTCAGACTAAGGAGCGTCAACGCACTGGTATTAAATCACTGAAGATTAGCTTTAACAAAGTGTTTGGATACTTTATTGAAATTACAAGAGCCAACTTGCAAGGTTTTGACCCTTCTGCATATGGTTATCATCGTAAACAAACCTTATCAAATGCAGAACGGTTTATTACGGATGAATTAAAAGAAAAAGAAGACATTATATTAGGCGCTGAAGATAAAGCGATTGAATTAGAATATCAATTATTCGTTGAATTACGTGAACAAATAAAGACATATACAGAACGCTTACAAAAACAAGCAAAAGTTATTTCTGAATTAGATTGTTTGCAAAGTTTTGCCGAGATAGCACAAAAATATAATTATGCAAGACCTGCATTTAGCGAAGACAAAACACTTAAATTAACAAATTCGAGACATCCTGTTGTAGAACGCGTTATGGATCACAACGACTATGTGCCAAATGATTGTAATTTAGATCAAGATACGTTTATCTATTTAATCACTGGACCTAATATGTCTGGGAAATCTACTTATATGAGACAAGTTGCAATCATAAGCATTATGGCACAAATGGGTGCTTATGTGCCGTGTGAAACAGCTGTATTACCAGTTTTTGATCAAATATTTACAAGAATTGGAGCTGCAGATGATTTAGTTTCTGGTAAAAGTACATTTATGGTTGAGATGTTGGAAGCACAAAAAGCACTCGCTAACGCTACAGAAAATAGTTTAATTATTTTTGATGAAATAGGTAGGGGAACCTCTACTTATGATGGATTAGCATTGGCACAAGCAATGATTGAATTCGTGGCACATACTTCTCATGCTAAGACATTATTCTCTACACATTATCACGAGTTAACAACATTAGATCAGTCGTTGCCTTCGTTGAAAAATGTTCATGTTGCAGCAAATGAATACAAAGGTGAGCTTATCTTCTTACACAAAGTTAAAGATGGGGCTGTCGATGATAGTTATGGTATCCAAGTTGCGAAGTTAGCACATTTACCAGAAGCAGTTATATCACGTGCACAAGTGATTCTAGATGCATTTGAACAAAATAATAATCATGGACAAGCGACAAATGAACAAATGAACGTTATTAAATCGGGCGTGGAAGCACCGTCGATAGAAAAATCATTTGTATCTGAAAACGAGCACAGCTATAACGATGACAAGCAAGCACAAAGTAGCCACCAATTTGAACAAGCAGCTTTTGATTTGTTTGATTATCCTGCGGAACAAAGTGAAGTAGAGACTGAAATTAAGCAATTAAATTTATCGAATATGACACCGATAGAAGCTCTAGTAAAACTTAGTGAATTACAAAAACAGTTAAAATAGAGGTGAGGTCATTCAATGGGTAAAATAAAAGAATTACAGACATCTTTAGCAAATAAAATAGCAGCCGGTGAAGTAGTAGAAAGACCTGGATCGGTTGTGAAAGAATTATTGGAAAATGCAATTGATGCTCAAGCGACAGAAATAAACATAGAGGTTGAACAATCAGGAGTCGCTTCTATACGTGTGGTTGACAATGGTACTGGTATAGAAATCGATGATTTAGACTTAGTATTCCATCGCCATGCAACAAGTAAATTAGATGCAGATGATGATTTGTTCCATATTCGCACATTAGGATTTCGCGGTGAGGCTTTAGCTAGTATTTCTTCAGTTTCTAAGGTGACATTGAAAACATGTACAGATAATCAAGAAGGCCAAGAAATTTATGTGGAAAATGGGGAAGTTTTAAATCGAAAACCAGCTAAAGCAAAAAGAGGCACAGATATTTTGGTAGAGTCATTGTTTTATAATACGCCAGCACGTTTAAAATATATTAAAAGTCTCTATACAGAACTTGGAAAGATTACAGATATCGTGAACCGTATGGCTATGAGTCATCCTGATATTCGTATTTCACTAGTTTCTGATGGTAAAACAATATTAAAAACAAATGGATCAGGTAGAACAAATGAAGTCATGGCAGAAATTTATGGTATGAAAATTGCAAAAGATCTAGTTCATGTAACGGGTGATACAAGTGATTATCATTTAGATGCTTATTTTGCAAAGCCAGAACATTCTAGAAGTAATAAGCATTATATTTCTATCTTTATTAATGGCAGATATATTAAAAACTTCTTATTAAATAAAGCAATTTTAGAGGGCTATCATACTTTATTAATGGTCGGTCGTTATCCAATATGCTATATCAACATTGAAATGGATCCGATATTGGTAGATGTTAATGTGCACCCAACTAAACTAGAGGTAAGGTTATCAAAAGAAGACCAGCTTTTTGAATTAATTGTGACAAAAATTCGTGAAGCATTTAAAGATCGTATTTTAATTCCTCAAAATGATATGGATAAAATGACGAAGAAAAACAAGGTATTAGACCAATTTGAGCAACAGAAAATGGACTTCGAAAAACGGCAACAACAAAATAACCTTGAGCAAAATGTTGAGCAATCAAGTGAACCAAACGTGAATAATGCAAATAACGCAAGTGCAGACAATTCAACATCCTATATAAATCAACCGGATAATGAACGAAGCGGCATTCAAGAGTCACAAAATGATTATGATGATTATAAGAAAATACAAAATGATTTGCTTTATGATTTAGAAACGACAAGTAGTGATTCTACTGATAACGAAGTATCAACCGCGGATAACATTTTACAAGACAATGGTGAAGAAGATATTAAAGGGCGCGTGAGTGCTTCGCCAACACGTAGAATACCTTATATGGAAATTGTTGGACAAGTGCATGGCACTTACATCATCGCTCAAAATGAAAATGGTATGTTTATGATTGATCAACACGCAGCTCAAGAAAGAATAAAGTATGAATATTTCAGAGAAAAAATTGGTGATGTTGTAAATGAAAGTCAAAATTTATTGATTCCATTAACTTTCCATTTTTCAAAAGATGAATTAATGATAATTAATCAATATAAAGATGAATTAGATAAAGTAGGCGTGCATTTAGAACCATTTGGTGGACATGATTACATTGTAGATAGCTATCCAGTATGGTTTCCTAAAGAAGAAGCTGAAGAAATCATCAAGGATATGATCGAATATGTATTAGAACATAAAAAAGTTGACGTGAGAAAAATTCGTGAAGAAGCTGCGATTATGATGAGCTGTAAAAAATCAATCAAGGCTAACCACTATCTAAAAAATAACGAGATGGCAGATTTAGTTAATCAATTGAGAGACACTGAAGACCCATTTACCTGTCCACACGGTAGACCCATTATTATTAATTTCTCAAATTATGAATTAGAACGCCTATTTAAACGTATTGTCTAAGGAGGAATTCATGTTGAAACCGCATATTTTGCCTGCAGTTCGCTCAATGAAAGATTTAGAAAAATTAACGATGACCGATTACAAGGCATGTGTCATGTTAGATGCGCATATCGGACATGTTAAAAGTATTATGGGTCTATTAAACAAGAATAAGATTGAAACATACATGCATATCGATTTAATCAAAGGTATGAGCCATGATGAATTTGCTTGTGAATATATCATTCAAAATTATCATCCTAAAGGCATCGTTTCAACTAAGACAAAAGTAATTAATAAAGCAAAATCATTAAATACTACAACCGTGTTCAGAGTGTTTGTATTAGATAGTCATGCACTATCTAGAAGTATCGAATTGATTAAGCGTGTAGAACCAGATTTTGTGGAAGTTTTACCTGGTATTGCTACTAAAGCAATACGTATCATTAACGAAGAAACAAATACTGCAGTAATTGCAGGTGGGCTCATAAATAGCAATGAAGAAGTAGATATTGCAGTTTCAAATGGCGCAAAATATATTACAACAAGTGACCGATCACTATGGTAATCGAATCATGTGGTGTCACTAAAATGATAAAAATTTAACTATTTCCATATTATTGATTCATTTATTTGTAATCAATCATTGTGAACGAGTATAAGGGGATGACGACAATGATAAAACCAAAGCAATTGAAAGTAGGAGACACAGTAGCAATTGTGTCTCTTTCTTCTGGTTTAGCAGGTGAAAGTAATATGTTATGGCGGACTCGACAAGGCATTCAACGTTTGGAAAATGAGTTTGGCTTAAAAGTCAAGGTAATGCCACATGCCTTAAAAGGTGTAGCGTTTATTCACAATCATCCAGAATGTAGAGCTAAAGATTTAAATGAAGCAGTAAAAGATCAAGAAGTTAAAGCTATTATTAGTTGTATTGGCGGAGAAGATGCGATACGTATTTTACCTTATGTAGATTTCCAAGCAATTGCAAACAACCCTAAAATATTCAGTGGTTATTCAGATACAACAACAGTACATTTGATGTTTTATAAAATGGGAATAGTTAGTTTTTATGGTCAGGCATTACTTACTGACTTTGCAGAAAATATAGCAATGGATACATATACAGTAGAGAATATTAACAAGTGTTGGTTTAATACAAATAAAATAGGAAAAATAGAACCAGCATTTTATATGAGACCATATGGATTAAAATGGAATAAACAAAACAAATATACATGTAGAGCTAAAATAGAACAAAAAGGATACGAAATATTAAATGGAAATAAAAAAGTGAGCGGACACCTTTTAGGTGGAAATCTAGAAACTTTTGTTGATTTAATGCATACATCAATATTTCCTGAAATTGAAGCATTTAATGGTGCAATATTATTTTTAGAAACCTCAGAAGACACACCTACACCTGATATGTTTGCTAAATATTTAGAGGAATTGCTGAAGCAAGGGATTTTAAATCACCTGAATGGTATGATTTTTGGTAAGCCATTTAATAATGTATATTATGAAAATTATAAAAGAGAGATATTAAAAATAATTAAAAAAAGCAATAATCCTAAAATGGTAGTTTTTTATAATTTATCATTTGGTCATAACGAGCCCAAACATGCGATTCCTTATGGGTTAACGGCACAAATTGACCCATTGACTAGTCAATTTAGTATTGATGAAAATAGTGTGATATCAACTTGAGTTGTGACAACTTTTTTACAAAGTATTTGACAACGCTTACAACAACGGTGTAAGATGTACACAAGTTAATATTTAGAACAGAGATGGGAGATTTCTACAGTAATTAAACCGGTGGTTCACAACTGGATATAATTGTAGGGGTCTCCCTGTCTTATTTTAGGAGGAGTCTTTATGAGTGAATATTTTGCTGAATTTTTGGGAACAGCAATACTTATACTATTTGGGGGAGGCGTTGTTGCAAACGTCAACTTAAAAAGAAGTAATGGGAATGGCGCAGATTGGATTGTTATTGCTACAGGTTGGGGATTAGCAGTTACTATGGGAGTGTACGCGGTAGGTAATATTTCAGGTGCACATTTAAATCCTGCAGTTACTTTATCATTTGCCATGGATGGTGCCATTAGTTGGGCTATGGTGCCAGGCTATATTATCTGTCAAATTCTAGGTGGTATCGTTGGTGGTGCATTAGTTTGGTTAATGTATTTAGCACAATGGAAAGCCACAGAAGATCAAGGCACAAAATTAGCTGTATTTTCTACAGCACCTGCCATTAAAAACTATTTTGCAAACTTCATGAGTGAAATTATTGGTACAGGTATTTTAACAATGGGGCTTTTATTCATTGGTATGAACAAAATTGCTGATGGTTTAAATCCATTAATTGTCGGTAGTTTAATCGTTGCAATTGGATTAAGTCTAGGTGGGCCAACAGGTTATGCAATTAACCCAGCTCGTGATTTAGGCCCACGTATTGCACATGCGATTTTACCAATCGCAGGTAAAGGTGATTCTAATTGGTCATATGCAATTGTACCTGTGTTAGGACCTGTAACTGGTGGTATGATTGGTGCAGTGATTTACAGATTATTTTACAAAGGTGCATTTGATACAATGTCGGTAGTTGCTATTGTATTATTAATTATCACACTTATTTTAGGCGTAACGTTAAATAAAGCGAAAAATGCTAAAGGTATAGAAACTATATATTAATTACGTTTAATTTAAGTGTATTTACGTTAAAATATAACTAGATATTATTGTCATTGTATTAATATAAAATTATTAGTTGAGTGAACTAATAAAAATTGGGTACAGAGAAATATATATATCAATGTGAATTACATATGTAATTCGTATTACGAACATTTGAAGAGGGAGCTAATCATTATGGAAAAATATATTTTGTCAATCGACCAAGGCACTACGAGTTCGAGAGCAATTCTATTTGATCAAGATGGAAAAATTAAAGGAGTTGCACAGCGTGAATTCAAACAATATTTTCCAAAATCAGGCTGGGTAGAACATGATGCCAATGAAATTTGGACGTCCGTTTTAGCTGTTATGGCGGAAGTTTTAAATGAAGAAAACATCGGTGCAGATCAAATAGCTGGTATTGGTATTACAAACCAACGTGAAACTACGGTTGTATGGGATAAGAAAACATCAAGACCAGTGTATCATGCGATTGTTTGGCAATCTCGTCAAACTCAAGGCATCTGTCAAGAATTAAAAGAACAAGGTTTAGAAGATAAATTTAGAGAAAAAACAGGTCTTTTACTAGATCCATATTTTGCTGGAACAAAAGTTAAATGGATTCTAGATAATGTGGAAGGTGCTAGAGAGAAAGCTGATAATGGAGATTTATTATTCGGTACTATTGATTCTTGGCTAGTGTGGAAATTATCTGGTGGTAAAGCTCATATTACAGATTATACGAATGCAAGCCGTACGTTGATTTATAATATCCATGATTTAGAATGGGACCAAGAATTATTGGATATATTAGAAATTCCAAATACTATGTTACCTGAGGTTAAAGAATCTAGTGAAGTTTATGCAAATACCATTGATTATCATTTCTTCGGACAAGAAATTCCAATTGCTGGTATTGCAGGTGACCAACAGGCAGCATTATTTGGTCAAGCATGCTTTGAACGTGGAGATGTAAAAAACACTTACGGTACTGGTGGCTTTATGCTGATGAACACTGGTGAAGAAGCTGTAGCATCTGAAAGTGGATTATTAACAACAATTGCCTATGGACTAGACGGAAAAGTTAATTATGCACTTGAAGGTTCTATCTTTGTTTCAGGATCAGCTATTCAATGGTTGAGAGATGGATTGAGAATGATTAATTCTGCACCACAATCAGAAAATTACGCGGAACGTGTAGAATCTACGGAAGGTGTTTATGTTGTGCCAGCATTCGTAGGTTTAGGAACACCATATTGGGATGCTGATGCACGTGGAGCAATCTTTGGTTTAACGCGTGGTACTGAAAAAGAACACTTTATTCGTGCTACATTAGAATCATTGTGTTATCAAACACGTGATGTGCTTGAAGCAATGGAAAAAGATTCTGATATTACAGTAAATAACCTACGTGTCGATGGTGGTGCTGTTAAAAATAACTTTATTATGCAATTCCAATCAGACTTATTAAACGTGAGTGTGGAACGTCCAGAAATTAACGAAACAACAGCTTTAGGTGCAGCTTATTTAGCTGGTTTAGCTGTAGGTTTCTGGGATAGTAAAGATGAAATTGCTAACCGTTGGAAACTTGAAAAAGAATTTAATCCAGATATGGAAGAAAAAGAAAGAAATAAATTATACAAAGGCTGGAAAAAAGCTGTAGAGGCCACTCAAGTCTTTAAGCTAGACGAAGAATAAAAGAATTAGACTTATCTAAGTTTCTTATGCTATAATAAGGGTAAGTTAATATTATCGAGATGAGAATTGAGAGACACTGTTCGTACAATTATATATGTATGGGATAGGTCTCTCTTTTTTTATTACTACTAGGAGGCGCTAGATTTTATGAGTTTATCAACTTTGAAAAGAGAACAGATTAAGCAAGATTTAAAAAATGATACTTTTGATGTTGTCATTATCGGTGGAGGTATTACTGGTGCAGGTATTGCATTAGATGCAACACAAAGAGGTATGAAAGTCGCGTTAGTAGAAATGCAAGACTTTGCACAAGGTACAAGTTCACGTTCAACAAAATTAGTGCATGGTGGTTTGCGTTACTTGAAACAATTGCAAGTTGGCGTTGTAGCAGAAACTGGACGTGAACGTGCAATTGTATATGAAAATGGGCCTCATGTAACGACACCTGAACGTATGCTATTGCCAATGCATAAAGGTGGTTCTATGGGTAAATTTACTACATCTATTGGCTTAGCAATGTATGATAGACTAGCAGGCGTTAAAAAATCAGAACGTAAAACAATGTTAAATGCTAAAGAAACGTTAGCGAAAGAGCCACTTGTTAAAAAATCAGGATTAAAAGGTGGCGGATCTTATGTTGAATATCGGACAGATGATGCGCGTTTAACAATTGAAGTCATGAAACGTGCAGCTGAAAAAGGTGCCACAGTAATCAATCATACGAAATCAGTACATTTCACATATGATTCAAATGAAAAGGTCAACGGTATTCATGCAGAAGACCAAATTTCTGGTGAGACTTATCCAATTAAGGCTAAAAAAGTAATCAATGCAAGTGGCCCATGGGTAGATGAAGTACGTAGTGGTGATTATGCACGTAATAACAAACAATTACGTTTAACAAAAGGTGTTCATATTGTTATTGATCAATCAAAATTCCCATTAGGACAAGCAGTATACTTTGATACTGAAAAAGATGGACGTATGATTTTTGCGATTCCTCGTGAAGGTAAAGCATACGTAGGTACAACAGATACATTTTACGATAACGATAAAACATCACCATTAGCTACACAAGAAGACAGAGATTACTTAATTGATGCGATCAACTATATGTTCCCAGATGTAAATGTAGCTGATGAAGATATTGAGTCATCATGGGCTGGCGTAAGACCATTAATTTTAGAAGAAGGTAAAGACCCATCAGAAATATCTCGTAAAGATGAAGTTTGGGAAGGTAAATCAGGCCTACTTACAATTGCTGGTGGTAAATTAACTGGTTATCGTCATATGGCATTAGAAATTGTAGACCTTTTATCTAAACGCTTAAAATCAGAATACGGTTTGAAATTTGATAAATGTGCTACAAAACACTTACCAATTTCTGGTGGAGATGTTGGTGGTAGTGCAAACTTTGATCAATTTATTGATAAAAAAGTTGAAGATGCTAAAGCTTATCAAATAGATGATGCGACAGCACGTCATTTTGCAACGAAATATGGTTCAAATGTAGAAGAATTATTCAAAATTGCTCAAACAGCACAATATCAAGAATCTGGTTTACCATTAGATATTTATACAGAATTGATTTACTCTATTCAAAACGAAATGGTTCATCGTCCAACAGATTTCTTTATTCGTCGTACTGGTAAACTTTATTTCAAAATAGATGACGTTCTCAATTATAAAGATCAAGTTATTGATGTAATGGCTGAATTACTAGGTTACACAGATATTCAAAAAGACTTGTTTACAAAAGAACTTCAAACTGCAATTGATGAAGCACAAACAGGTAATAATCAACCTGCAGTTAAAGAATAAATTAAATATTGTCCGAATCTAACATTTGATCTTTATCCAATAATGAGTTAGTAGATTTAAATTTTGAACAATAGTTCTTTCCCTTCAAAGTAGACATTAAAAAATGTAGACTTTGGAGGGGTTTTTATATTTTTAATGAGGTTTTGCATTTAATTTTATCAATAATAGCGCTGTAACAAGTGATAAGCCGAATAGCATTGTATTTGAAAACAGTGTATTTTGAAGGTATATTGTATAATGTATGATGAATGAAATGAAACGTGATTTGGGGGTAAAACATGAGTGGAAATGAGTTTAAAATCACTGTTGCAGATGGAACGACTTTAGAAGTGAAATTGAATAAGGCGAAAAAAGACACGATTGGTGTGATACACTTACTTCATGGCATGGCAGAACATATGGATCGATATGATGCACTTATTGATTCATTAAACCAACAAGGATATGATGTACTACGACACAACCATAGAGGGCATGGTAAAGATATAGCATCATATGAACGTGGTCACATTGATAGTATGGAGCAAGTGGCAGATGATACTTTTGAAATTGCACAGACGTTGTATTCAGATACTGTGCATACGCCATATATTATATTGGGGCATTCTATGGGTTCTATTATTGCTAGAATTTTCACACAAAAATATCCAGATGTCGCACAAGGCATGATTCTATCAGGAACAATGCAATACCCTAAGTATTTAGGGAAATGCGTACAAATAATTTTAAAGCTTATCACTTTAATAACTGGTAAAAGACGTCGTTTAAAATGGTTAAACCAAATAATGTATAAAACTTTCAATAAAAATATAGAAAACAACAAATCGAAAAATGATTGGTTATCTAGCGATGACCAAGAAGTTGAAAAATTTGAAAAAGACCCTTTCACTGGATTTTTAGTCTCAAATCAACTGATTTTTGAAACAGTAAAGTATATGTTACAGACAAGCAAATTAAAAAACATAAAAAAAATGAAGTCAGATCTTCCTATTTTACTAATTTCTGGAAAAGATGATGCGATAGGTAATTATGGAAAAGGGATTAGACATTTAGGAAAACTATATAAAAAGGGTAAAATTCATCATATTACAGTACATTTATACAAAAATAAAAGACATGAAGTGTTATTTGAAAAAGATGCTACGACTACGTGGCAACATATGTATGATTGGATAGAAAGACAAATTTTAAAAAAATATAACAGAGTAGATAAAGCATAAAGAGAGTTGATATAAGTGCAGAGCGATAAACCTTTTATAATTGCATTAGTTGGTCCAACAGCTGTTGGTAAAACAGAATTAAGCATCGAATTGGCTAAAAGATTTAATGGTGAAATTATTAGCGGAGATTCTATGCAAGTCTATAAACATATGGATATTGGAACAGCAAAAATAAATAGAGAAGAGATGGCGGATATTCCACATCATATGATAGATATTCTTGAACCTGATGAAACATTTTCTGCGTATGATTTTAAAAATAGAGCGCAAAATTTAATAGATGAAATTACGGCTAGAGGTCATATGCCTATCATCGTAGGCGGTACAGGTTTGTATATCCAATCATTAATTTATAATTATGCTTTCGAAGATGAAACGATATCTGAAGCACAACAAATTAAAGTAGACCATACGCTAAATGAATTAGATTCATTATCAAATGAAGCATTGCATGATTATTTAGCTTCGATAGATAAAGATTCAGCTGATACTATTCACCCAAATAATCGTAAAAGGGTACGTAGAGCGATTGAATATTATTTAAAAACAAAAAAACTTTTAAGTTCACGCAAGAAAAATCAACAATATACAGAAAATTATGATACATTATTAATAGGGATAGAAATGTCACGCGAAACTTTATATCAAAGAATTAATAAACGTGTAGATATAATGTTGGAACGCGGATTACTAAATGAAGTGAAACAACTCGTTGAAGATGGTTTTGAGACTTGTCAAAGTATGCAAGCTATCGGATATAAAGAGATGTTACCTGTAATTAAAAATGAGGCTAGTCTAGCCGAAGCAACAAATAAATTGAAAAAGCATTCTAGAAATTATGCTAAAAGACAAATGACTTGGTTCAAAAACAAGCTCGACGTAGTATGGTTAGATAGAGAGATAATGTCACTTTCATTGATGTTAGATGAAGTTTCAGTCCAAATAAAGAAAAGGAGAACATAACATGAATACAACAGAAAACATCCAAGATAAATTCCTAGGACAATTTAAGGCTGATCAAACAAAAGTTATCGTATTTTTAGTGAATGGTTTTCAAATGAAAGGTATTATCGAAGATTATGATGACAATTTGGTTTGTTTATTAACACAAGGAAAGCAACATCTTATTTATAAACATGCTATCAGTACATTCACACTTGATGATGCAGTAGAAGAAGTATAACATTAAAAAAACAATTTATTTTTGCATACTTTTAAAGAAGAAAGCTACACTTTGATAGAAATTATCAAGTGTAGCTTTCTTCTTTAAATCAGTAATTTATTTATAATAACGCTTCAATATCAGCTTCAATTTGGCTCGGTTTTTTCTGTGGCGCATATCGATTAGTTACATTACCTTCTCTATCGATTAAAAATTTGGTGAAGTTCCATTTGATTTTTTCATTGAAAAATCCATTTTGTTGTTCTGTCAGAAATTGATATAAAGGGTGTTGATTTTCGCCTTTGACATCAATTTTTTCGTGCATTGGGAAAGAAACGCCATAGTTAATTTTACAGTTTTGAGTAGCTTCTTCACCCGTACCTGGTTCTTGACCTCCGAATTGGTTACATGGAAAACCTAGCACAACAAATCCTTGATCTTTATAGTTGTCGTATAAGTGTTGTAGTCCTTCAAATTGTGGTGTGAAGCCACACTCACTTGCAGTATTGACAATTAGTAATACTTTATTTTTATATTCTTCTAACTTGTAAGTTTCGCCATTTGGTTTTTGAACTTCTATATCGTATATAGTCATATCATGTCACCTCTTATTATTAATTTAACATAATTTGAGAAGATAGTCTTTATATAAACACTATGATAAAATAGCAAAGAAAACTTTGAAAGAGGTGCATGTTATGAGCCAACAAACACATACGACTAAAAAAGAATTAGAGACAGCGATTTTAGTTGGCGTACAAGCTCAAACCGATGAAGTGTTTGATTTTGAATCAACAATGGAAGAATTAGCTTCATTGTCTGAAACATGCCAATTAAATGTACAAGCTGAATTTACCCAGAACAGACAACATTTTGATAATAAATATTACGTTGGAAAAGGTAAATTAGAGGACATAAAAGCTTATATAGAAATGAATGATATAGATGTACTTGTTGCTAATGATGAATTGACTACAGCCCAGTCAAAAACATTAAATGGTAATCTGAACGTTAAAATTATCGACAGAACACAACTGATTTTAGAGATATTTGCACTTCGAGCAAGAAGTAAAGAAGGTAAGCTTCAGGTAGAATTAGCGCAATTAGATTATTTATTACCTAGACTTCAAGGTCATGGGCGTAGTTTATCAAGATTAGGTGGTGGCATCGGAACGAGAGGTCCAGGTGAAACTAAGTTAGAAATGGATCGTCGTCATATTAGAACACGTATGAATGAAATCAAACATCAATTAGAAACGGTGGTTGAACATCGAGAGCGATATCGCAACAAACGTGAACAAAATAATGTGTTTCAAGTAGCACTTATTGGATATACAAACGCTGGTAAATCATCTTGGTTTAATGCATTGGCGAATGAAGCTACTTATGAGAAAAACTTGCTTTTTGCTACGCTAGATCCTAAAACAAGACAAATTCAAATCAATGATGGATTTAACCTAATCATATCTGATACGGTTGGTTTTATTCAAAAACTACCAACTACACTCATTGCTGCGTTTAAATCCACTTTAGAAGAGGCGAAAGGCGCAGATTTACTATTACATGTTGTGGATGCTAGTCATCCTGAATATCGAGTTCAGTATGATACAGTAAACCAAATCATAGGTGACTTAGATATGGGGCATATTCCACAAGCTATTATTTTTAATAAAAAAGATTTACACGAAGGAACTATGCCAACAACTCATTTACCATCAGTTTTTGTTTCAAGTAAAAATGAAGAAGATGAAGACAAAGTGAAACAATTACTTATAGAGCAAGTTAAATCAGCTTTAACTTTTTATGAAGAAAATGTCTCAAGTGCTGATGCGGATAGATTATATTTCTTGAAACAACATACACTCGTCACAGAAATCATATTTAATGAGAAAGATGCAACATATACTGTAAAAGGGTTTAAAAATGAATAGGAAGAAGAATTACGATGAAAAATATGAAACAATTAATAGCAGATACAGAAGCGAAACTAGAACCTTATTTTAAAAATATAGAAGAGATTGCTTATATCAATCAAGAAAAAGTGTTGGACGCGTTCCACGCTGTTAAAGTATCCGAAAGTGACTTACTTGGCACAACGGGTTATGGATATGATGATATAGGTCGAGATCATTTAGAAGCTGTATATGCACATGCATTTAAGGCGGAAGACGCATTAGTGCGCCCTCAGATTATTTCTGGTACGCATGCGATTACAATTGCTTTACAAAGTACTTTGAAATATGGGGATGAATTAATGTATATTACAGGTGATCCTTACGATACATTATTAGAAGTGATAGGTATTAATGGTAATGGTATAGAAAGTTTAAAAGAACACGGAGTAATATATAATAAAGTAGACTTAAAGCACGGTGAAATCGATATTGATAAGGTATTAACTAAAATATCACCACAAACTAAGGTCATCGCTATTCAGCGTTCGAAAGGTTATGATCAACGACCATCCATAGATTTAACAAAAATAGAAAGTGCAATTCAACAAATAAAAGCGCAATATCCTGAAATCATAATATTTGTAGATAATTGCTATGGTGAATTTGTAGAAGAACGAGAACCTATAGAGTGCGGCGCTGATTTAATGGCTGGTTCCTTAATTAAAAACCCTGGTGGAGGGCTAGCTAAAATCGGTGGTTATATCGTTGGAAATGAAACATTGGTGGAAAGATGTGGATACCGTTTAACTGCGCCAGGAATTGGTAAAGAAGCTGGTGCCTCACTATATTCGTTACAAGAAATGTATCAAGGATTTTTCTTAGCGCCTCATGTTGTGAGCCAAAGTTTGAAGGGTGCATTATTTACGAGTTTGTTACTAGAACAAATGAATATGCACACCTCACCAAGATTTGATGTGCCTAGAACGGATTTAATTCAAACGGTCACTTTTGATACGAAGGAACAGATGATTCAATTTTGCCAAAGTATTCAAGCAGCTTCACCGATTAACGCACATTTTAGTCCTGAACCATCTTATATGCCGGGTTATGAAGATGATGTCATTATGGCTGCGGGTACGTTTGTTCAAGGTTCTTCAATTGAATTATCAGCAGATGGTCCTATAAGACCACCGTATGAGGCTTATGTTCAAGGTGGCTTAACGTATGAACACGTTAAATTAGCTGTAACAAGAGCTGTTGAAAAAATATTTTAATAAATTTAAAGAGAGGCCACATTGTATTTATAGCTATGTCAAATAGCAAATTAAAATGCATATGTGGCTATTTCTAATTATAGAAAAAATTTCGGAAAATTCTGCGATTAAATGTAGGAAGTGCATTATAAAGTTAATTAAATCAATGGTTTGAAGTATATGTTAGAAAACCTGACATATTTTTGAATTGCTTTAAGAATTATGCTAAATTAAATACAAGTTCAAAAATAGAGGTGATTGGATTGGAGTCAAAAGATACGATACGACGAAGCATGCCGGTCTTCTCTATGAGTGTTGTTACGAAATTAAGTGAACTAACTGCTAGACAAGTTCGCTATTATGAGACACATGAACTGATTAAACCACATAGGTCAGAAGGAAATAAACGACTTTTTTCGTTAAACGATTTGGAACGCCTTTTAGAGATAAAAAGATTGATTGAAAAAGGCTTTAATTTAAAAGGTATTAAACAGATTTTAAATGACGAACAAGATCACCTTTCTGATGATGAACAAGAAACGAGAAAACAAATGATTGTTGATGCTACACAGAAACCACAACGAGAAGCGATTCCGATAAATCGTGGTGACTTATCTCGATTTATCAAATAAAATTAATGGGGGACATTTATAATGGCAAAACGTACATTTACCAAGGAAGACATACACAAGTTCGCTAAGGAAGAAAATGTCAGATACCTACGTTTGCAATTCACTGATATTTTAGGTGTTATTAAAAACGTGGAAGTACCAGTAAGCCAATTAGAAAAAGTTTTAGACAATGAAATGATGTTTGATGGATCTTCAATCGAAGGCTTCGTCCGTATTGAAGAATCAGATATGTATTTATGTCCAGATTTAGATACATGGGTTATTTTCCCATGGACAGCAGGTCAAGGCAAAGTGGCTCGTCTTATCTGCGATGTTTATAAAACAGACGGCACACCGTTTGAAGGTGACCCACGTGCAAACTTGAAACGTGTATTAAAAAACATGCAAGATTTAGGGTTTAGTGAACTTAATTTAGGACCAGAACCTGAATTCTTCTTGTTTAAATTAGATGAAAAAGGCGAACCAACATTAGAATTAAATGATAATGGTGGTTACTTCGACCTTGCGCCTACAGATTTAGGTGAAAATTGTCGTCGTGATATTGTTTTAGAATTAGAGGACATGGGCTTTGATATTGAAGCAAGTCACCATGAAGTGGCACCAGGACAACATGAAATTGATTTTAAATATGCAGATGCTATCACTGCGTGTGATAATATCCAAACATTTAAATTAGTTGTTAAAACAATTGCACGTCAACACAATCTTCATGCAACATTTATGCCTAAACCATTATTTGGTGTGAACGGAAGCGGCATGCACTTCAATATGTCACTCTTCAAGGGTAAAGAAAATGCCTTTTACGATCCTGAAGGCGATATGGAAATGACTAAAGATGCATATCATTTTATCGCAGGTATTCTAAAAAATGCACGAGGTTTAACTGGTGTATGTAATCCATTGGTTAATTCTTATAAACGTTTAGTTCCAGGTTATGAAGCACCATGCTATATTGCTTGGAGTGGTAAAAACCGTTCGCCATTAATTCGTGTACCAACTTCACGTGGTTTATCAACACGTGTAGAAGTTCGTTCAGTAGATCCAGCAGCCAATCCTTACTTAGCATTAGCGGCTATTTTACAAGCGGGCTTAGATGGTATTGAAAATAAATTAGAAGTACCTGAGCCAGTAAATCAAAATATATATGAAATGAATCGTGAAGAACGTGAAGCCGTTGGTATTCAAGATTTACCATCAACATTATATACTGCTATTAAAGCAATGAAAGATAATGATTCTATTAAAGAGGCTTTGGGTAATCACATTTATAATCAATTTATAAATTCAAAATCTATTGAATGGGATTATTATAGAACTCAAGTTTCTGAATGGGAAAGAGAGCAATATTTAAAACAATACTAGGTGCTAAGCAAAAGGGGCAAACACTAGGTATACAAGCAATCCGAGTCACTTACTCATAAGTGATTTGGATTGCTTTTTTAAGCACCTATTTGTATTAATTAAAGCTTTTTGGGTGGAAATTGAGGACGATAAGCATTGTTTGAACTATTAAAGAATAAAAAAACTATGTAAAATATGTATGAAGTGATATAATTTTTGAAAATAAGATTAGGGGTTTTGAAAAAACATATCATATTTATAGTTTTTTAAGTAAAAATAACTTTTAATCTTATTAAAATGATTAAAAATAATTAAAAGGGGTTGTAGTTACATGCAAGAAGTAAAACTAAGTACATTAAAAGCGAGTTCCTTAAAAGAATTAGAAAGTAGCATAAATGCATATTTAAAAGATGAAGAAGTAGCGGATTATCAATTACTCAATTCAACCGTTCGTGAAGTGGAAGAGCGTGCTTTCTCAGCAAATGAAGAAGAGTTTCATGCTATATTAACATTTATAAAAGAAGTAGAGTAAATACAAGCGTTATCAGTTATAATGCAAGTAAGGTTCAGTGAATTGAAAACTATACTAATTGAGGTTGAGACGAACATCATGTCTCAACCTTTTTCTGATGACAAATGGCTTGTGAGTGAGGGGATTAAGGTATGAAATATTTAAAAGTACAGATGATAAGAGAAAATTTAGAAAGTATTCCACAGTATGAATTGCCTGTTGGATATAAAATTCGAAATTTTAAAATAGGAGAAGAAGTAAAATGGGCAAATTTAGAAATGAAAGTAAATGAATTTGATACTACAGATCAAGCATTGACACATTTTAACACTGAATTCGGACAAAATATGCATGAAATGGAACAAAGATGTTTGTTTCTTGAAAATCCTAAAGGTGAAGTCATAGGTACTACAACAGCATGGTATGGAAATTTAACAAGAGATAGTAAAATTTGCGGACGCATTCATTGGGTGGCGATACTCCCAGAGTATCAAGGTAAGCAATTGTCTAAACCTTTATTATCTGAAGCAATGAATCGCCTACCTCAATATCATAACCAAGCGTTTTTAACTTCTCAAACCACTAGTTATCAAGCGGTTAATATGTATCTAAATTATGGGTTTAGACCAATCCTTTCAAATGAAAAAGATTACGAAGCATGGACGTTATTAGAAAAAACATTAAACCGAGCGATTTTATAAATATAACTTCTAAAGCAAAACTTATTTTTTACTATATATAAAAATAACAATAACAATATTATGTAACTTAAATGAAAAACTGCCGATTTAAACACTCGGCAGAAGGTACTATTTTTTCTTGTTTTTAGTTACAATCACTTGAATGAGAAAGACAATAAATCCAATAAAAAGGCCTAAAAATATTGCTACAACTGCAGATACAAGAGGTGGGAATTGATATTGGTACTGTAATATTAATCCCACTATGATTGCTATAACAATCGCAATAACTGTAATCATGTTCTCCTTAAATATACTCAAGTTGTTCACTCCTATCATCTTAGTATTATAGCACGATTTGTTAAGTGAGTTAAAATAAAGAACTATTATAGTTTCATTTGTTGTAAAAACGTAATTTTTCTTTGGAATGAGCATCTTGACGTAAACTTTAATTTTCTATATGATAATTTGGTATATTCAAAAAAAGTGGGTGCAACAATGAAATCAACAAAGAAAATTACGACATTAATTATAAGTATAGTTGTACTAGGTGTACTGGCATTTCAGTTTATTAATGGTACTGGTCCTTTTTCATCCAATGATTCCAATAACAATCATACTGGACCAAAAAAAACTGAGAAAGTACATGTAGCGCGTGTGGTTGATGGAGACACACTAGTAGCAAACAATAGTCAGCATGAACAAATTAAAGTAAGGTTGATAGGTGTAGACACGCCAGAGACTGTTAAACCAAATACACCTGTACAACCATATGGTAAGGAAGCATCTGATTTTTCAAAAGAACATTTAACCGATAAAGATGTCTTTTTAGAATATGATAAAGAAAAAGAAGATCGCTATGGACGCACATTAGCATATGTATGGTTGGATAAAGAAACCATGTTCAATGAACTGTTAGTGAAAAAAGGATTGGCAAGAGAAAAATATTTTTCACCAAATGGAAAATATAGAGATTTATTCGAAAAAGCAGAACAGATTGCTAAAAGCAATAAAGTAAATATTTGGAGTTAAAAATTTCAAATGGCTTAAACGCAAATGAGGCTGGTACATAAATAACCATACTCAAAAAAGAGAGCTACCCTAATGGATTAGCTCTCTTTTATATTTAAATCTTTATGATTTTAACCGTGCTTGTTTGTCTGTGTTCAACATTACTTAATTTAAGTTTGTATTCTTTCATTTAAATCACTTTCAGATATGTCGTCACGTAACAAAATTTCTATTGCAGCTTTTTAAATACCTTTTAATTAGTGAAAATGTGCAAGCAATTCATTGTATTGTGCCTCAGTTAATGATTCTTGAGCATTTACAATCGTCTCACCAATGACTTCTTTTAGTGAAGATTTGGATGAAACTGTTTCTACAAAATCTTGTCTTTCTGTAGGTCCATCAATTAAATTGACGCTGCCATCTGTAAAATAAACTAAACCAATATTTTGAATTCTATGGTTTAATTGGTCTGCAATTCTATCTTCCAATGCTTTGGCATTTTTTGAAGACTGTTCATATGGATCATAATTATAAAAGTCATAAATAATAGAATTATTTCTAATTCTTTCTACAAATGTGTATGTTGTTGGTCGTGTTGATTGAAATTGACTGTGGAATTGGTTTGCAATATAACGTCCAACCGTTTGATTTACTGTATCGCTTCCATTATTTTGTGTGTCATTTGTTGGGTCAACCGTGAAATGATAAAATGTTTTTTGCTTCCAGTTTTTCACGTTGATATTAAATAATCCTTTTTCAGTAATGACGATGTAATCAAAAGCTCTAGCATATTCAAACAAAGGATGTTTCACTGCTAAATTTCCAGTTGTGATAATATCAAAAAATGAAATTGAACCTTGACTTCGATATTGATTTAATATGTCGTTTAAATCCTGTTTTGCTTTTCTTAATCCATGATGATGTGTATCATTATTTACATCTTTTTCAAGCATTTGATTTTTTAAATATGTGTTTTCACGCGTGATGATACTAATTTTATTTATTAACTGATCTTTTGCGTATGATTCAGTCTCAAGCTTATGATTCATCACTCTTCTTTCAATAATAATAACTAATAATAGTATTACAATAATTATTGCTAAAATAATCGGGAAAAACATTGGTATCATCCTAATCTAAATATTTTTAATAAACTATATTTTACTCTTTTATTTATATTAGTACAAATACAACTAACTAATAAGTTCAATATTAGTATAATCATATTTTTTAATTATAAGCAATTCCTACTTAATATATAAAGGAGCGATTTGATTTATTATAAAAATTAATGATTTAAAAAACATATATGTCTATTAAATAAGTGCTAAATCGGGTAATACATATATTATCAATGAAACTTAGTATTGAAAAGTCTGTTTGGAGGACATTGAATTGACGACTATGAAAAAATATATCAACTACATAATAGAAAATATAAATAATGAAGATGTTATTGCATTCGATAATCATCCAGTTAATTATCAAATTCTTGACGAATTATATGATGCTAATCTTAAAATTTCAGTGATTACTTTTTCAACAGATATCATTAAATATGTCGCAAGATACACTGATTTTAATATCATAATGCCGAATGGAAAAGTAGACAATGCACTACATATTATTACTGGTTCGGAAGTGATCCAAACATTTGCGAGATACCGCATTCGTTACTATTTTGCAACTGCACCTTACATGGTAGATAAGGCGCTGTACCAAACATTGCCAGAAATTGCTGAAATTCAGTTGGCTTTATACCATAGTTCAGAAGCATTATTTATTGTTAACAGACCGAGCATTTTGAACCAACAAAATCGACAAGACTATAGCTATATTGGCAAGTTTTAAATAAAAATGTGTTTAAGTTCACATTTTTGTGCTTTTCACATTGAAAAATACGACAACAAATAATATAATAATTATTAATGGAAACGCTTACTTTTGATAGGAGGTACAGATTTGGCAGTTAGTAATAATAAAAATATTAAAGAAGTTGTAAAAAATTTAACTGAAAATGTACCTGAACTGTTTAAATATAATGGTGAAGTCGCAAAACAACTCTTTCTTCATGATGAGTTTAATTTAGACGATAAGGTTGATATTAGTGTCGAAAGAAAATATCTAGGTGAAGTTTTAAAGTTTATACCTAAAGATAATACGATTGTGTTACATGACGGTACAAATACTACTACTGATTTTTCAAAGTTAAAATTTGCAGATGTTACTCACGCAAATATTTATATAAATGATGAGTTAATCATGACAATCATCGTTTATGACGTAGAAAATGATGAATGGATGTTTAGATGGAATCACAATATTCGATTACCTGAAAAGCATATTTATTTTCATTCTATCAAATGGGATGTAGATTATATTAAACCTGAAATTGTGTTAATGTATGAATTATTAGATCCGATTGATTATCATCAATTACCGAATTATAGAAGCGTAATTGATTCATTAAGTTATTATCAATTTGTTATTTTACGCTTAGTAGTCGGAGATGAACGTATTAACCAAGCACTTATATCTGAAAAAAAAGCAATTTAAAAACCCTTCAAATCATTCAATAGTATTCATTAACTTTCAAATGAGTCTATACGATTTGAAGGATTTTTTTATAGACATAAAGTTTTGAATTATTATTTAAGTATTCAAACAATTTTTAGTGTAACAATATTCATAAGTTGCATTGACCGCTTTCTCTGCATCTGTCACATCGATACCAAACATCATAGAAATTTCTGAGGCGCCTTGGTTCATCATTTTTAAGTTGATGTTTGATTCTGCAAGTGCATGCGTAATTGTGCTAGCTGTGCCAACGATTCTATGCATGCCTTCACCAACTACCATTAAAATTGCCAAATCATGTTCAATGCTTAACTCATCTACATCACAATTTTTACGTATATCATTAAGTACTTGTTCCTCTTTGTTTTGTATCTCTTTAGAGCGCATGATGATACTAATGTTATCTATACCTGATGGCATATGATCAAATGAAATATTATAGTCTTCTAGTACAGCTAATATTTTACGTGTAAAACCAACTTGTCTATTCATAAGGTATTTTTTAATATTTAATACTGTGAAATCTTTGTCACAGCTAATACCACTTACAACACTATTTGAATCAATTTCTCTATCATGTCTAATATAGGTGCCTATATCATTAGGTCTATTTGTATTTTTTATAACGACAGGAATTCTATCTTTGTGTAATGGTTGCAACGCTTCATCATGGAATACACCAAAACCAGCATAAGACAACTCACGCATTTCACGATAGGTAATTTCATTTATGACTTCAGGGTTTTTAACAATAGAAGGATTGGCTCTAAAAATGCCTGAAACATCTGTAAAGTTTTCATATAAATCTGCTCTCACACCTCTTGCTACTATGGCTCCTGTTATATCTGAACCACCACGAGGAAATGTGACCACGTAATTTTGTCTTGAAATACCAAAAAATCCTGGAATGATTAACTTTTCTTCAAATGACCGTAATTTATACAGTGCTTCATATGATTGATTTAAGATTTGCGCATTTTGAGGTAAATCTGTAACGGTAATACCAGCTTCTCCAGGTGAAATGTAGCGCGTTGGAATGCCTTGGCTGTTATTATATTCTGCAATAATTTGAGCATTAAAATCCTCGCCACATGAAAGTAGAGCATCAAGTAGTCTTGATGGTTTTTTCCTCAATGTTGCTATGTAATTTTCTAAAGTCTCATCAATTGTTTTTAAAAGTGTGTCGCTCATGTTGAGTTCATTAATAATATCCTTGTAGCGTTGAATAATTTCCTCTTTTTTAGAAGTGTAGTCCAATCGTTCTATTACTTTTTCGTAAAGTCGAATTAATAAATCAGTGGTTTTTACATCATCTTTATCGCGCTTTCCTGGAGCTGAAACAACTACAATTTTACGAGCTTCATCTGAATTAACAATATCTAATACTTTTTTAATTTGCTCTGCATTGGAAACAGAGCTTCCTCCGAATTTAGTTACTTTCATAATGTTATACAACCTTTCTAAAAAATCAGAAAATTTAGTTTAGTTTTTATCACAGGAGTGATAATATATATATACGTTTTAAATATACGTAGACTTTACAAAAATAATGAATGAATTTATACTATACCATATTCAAGTATTTTTCAACTGTACAATTGTATTTTTTAGATAAACAAACGGAGGAATGAAGACATGAAAGAATTAAATGTAGCACTACTTGGTTTAGGAACAGTAGGTTCTGGTGTAGTAAAAATAATAGAAGAAAATAGAGAACAAATTAGAGAAACGATGAATAAAGATATTAATATTAGACATATATTAGTACGTGACAAGTCTAGAAAACGGCCTATTAACACATCAAAATATAACTTAACAGAAGATATAGAAGATATATTTAATGATGACTCAATAGATATCATCGTCGAAGTGCTCGGAGGCGTTGAACCTACAGTAGAATGGTTAAAACGCGCATTGAGTGAGCAAAAACATGTGATTACAGCAAATAAAGATTTGTTAGCTGAAAACTTACGAGAGTTAGAACATTTAGCGCAAGAAAATGACGTTGCTTTAAAATATGAAGCTAGTGTTGCAGGCGGTATTCCTATTGTAAATGCGATAAACAATGGTTTAAATGCTAATAATATAAGTAAGTTTATGGGGATTTTAAATGGTACATCTAACTTTATTTTAAGTAAGATGACTCAAGATGAGACATCATTTGAAGAAGCTTTGGCAGAAGCACAACGTTTAGGGTTTGCAGAAGCGGATCCAACTGATGATGTTGAAGGTGTTGATGCAGCACGAAAAGTCGTCATTACCTCGTATTTATCGTTTAACCAAGTAATTAATTTAGATGAAGTTGATAGATATGGCATTAGCGATGTTACGCTACCAGATATTAAAGTAGCTGATAAACTTGGCTATAAGATAAAATTGATAGGTAAAGGTACATATGAAAATGCTCAGGTCAATGCATCTGTTGCACCAACTTTGATTGATAAAAGCCATCAGTTAGCGTCTGTTGAAGATGAATTTAACGCGATTTATGTTATTGGTGATGCTGTTGGAGAAACAATGTTTTATGGTAAAGGTGCGGGTAGTTTAGCAACAGGAAGTGCTGTTGTCAGTGATTTATTAAATGTAACATTTAATTTTGATACTAATTTACATACGTTACCCCCGCATTTTGAATTAAAAACTGAAGAAACCAAAGAAATGATGAATGAAGAAGAAGATACGATTGTTATTAAAGGTAAGGAAAGTTATTATGTTGTAGTCCAAACAGATGGGGAAGATATAAAACAAGTTGAAACCTTGTTAAAAGGCGAATTACCTGTTCATAAATCATTAGTAGTGGCTGAACGTGATGCACATACTGCAGGTGTGGTTATTATAGGTATTGATGAATCACCGATAGCAACGATTCAAGAATCAGGCTATGTAGTACAGAAAATATATCCAGTTGAAGGAGTTTAATGTTTATGAAAAATTGGCAAGGACTTGTAGAAGAATTTAAAGCATATTTACCAGTGACAGCTGATACACCAAAAGTAAGTTTAAATGAAGGTCATACGCCTTTGATATATTGCGAGAATATGTCTGAAATGCTTGGTATTGAATTACATGTTAAGTATGAAGGTGCAAATCCAACAGGTTCATTCAAAGATAGAGGCATGGTAATGGCAATGGCAAAAGCTAAAGAAGAAGGCAAGAAAATTGTGATTTGTGCTTCAACTGGCAATACGTCAGCCTCTGCAGCAGCGTATGCTGCGAGAGCAGGCTTAAAAGCGATTGTCGTTATTCCAGAAGGGAAAATAGCTTTAGGTAAATTGTCACAAGCAGTTATGTACGGTGCAGAAATTGTTTCTATAGAAGGCAATTTTGATGAAGCGCTTGAAATTGTACAAGAAGTGGCTAAAAATGGTGAAATCGCGCTTGTGAACTCTGTTAATCCTTATCGTATTGAAGGTCAAAAAACAAGCGCTTTTGAAGTAATTCAACAGCTGAATGGTCAAGCACCAGATATATTATCGATTCCGGTTGGAAATGCTGGTAATATTTCAGCATATTGGAAAGGATTTAAAGAGTATCATGACGTAAATGATACACAACTTCCTCATTTATACGGGTTCCAAGCTGAAGGTGCATCACCAATCGTTCAAAATAAAGTAGTGAAGAATCCAGATACGGTAGCTACTGCAATTAGAATTGGTAACCCAGCAAGTTGGGATAAAGCTAATCATGCCCTAAAAGAATCACAAGGCCTCATTGATAGTGTATCAGACGAAGAAATTTTAGAAGCATACCAATTGATGGCTCAAAAAGAAGGTATATTTAGTGAACCTGCAAGTAATGCCTCTATTGCTGGTTTGATTAAGTTGCATCGTGCTGGTAAGTTACCTAAGGGTAAACGCGTAGTGTCAGTATTGACTGGTAATGGCTTAAAAGATCCAGATACAGCTATTTCATTATTAGATAACCCAATTAAGCCACTACCAAATGATAGAGAAAGTATTTTAGAATATATTAAAGGAGCACTTTAGTATGAGTGTACACTTACATTTAAAAATACCGGCATCTACTGCTAATTTAGGTGTCGGGTTTGATTCTATTGGAATGGCATTAAATAAATTTTTGTATCTTGATGTGCGTATCAATAATAGCAATAGATGGTCATTTAAACATATAGGCCCTAATGTTGAATCATTACCAACAGATGAAACACACTATATTTATCAAATTGCACAGCAAGTAGCCAATAAATATGATGTGACTTTACCGTCCCTATCTATTGAAATGAGAAGTGAAATCCCGTTAGCAAGAGGCTTAGGTTCCTCTGCTTCTGCACTCGTAGGTGGATTATACATAGCGAATTATTTTGGTGATATAGAGCTTTCTAAATATGAATTATTGCAGTTGGCAACTGAATTTGAAGGACATCCTGATAATGTGGCACCCACGATTTATGGTGGGCTTGTCTTAGGATATTATGATCCTGAAACAAAAGTGACGGATGTATCATATATTGACCCGCCAAAAGCTGATATTATCATTACAATACCATCAAATGAATTGAGTACAACGCTTTCAAGGAATGTCTTGCCGGAAACATTCTCGCATAAAAACGCTGTTAGAAATAGTGCAATCAGTAATACGATGATTAGTGCTTTAATACAACAGAATTATGAATTGGCAGGCAAAATGATGGAACAAGACGGTTTTCATGAACCATATCGCCAACATCTAATCCCAGAATTCCAAACGATTAAACAGATTGCAAAACAATATAAGTCTTATGCTACTGTTATTAGTGGTGCAGGACCAACTGTATTAACCCTGATCGCACCTGAACGAAGCGGCGAACTAGTAAGAGAATTGAAACGTGAATTTACGAATTGTCGATCAGAACTCGTTACAGTCAATATCACAGGTGTTGAATCTGAAGTAGTATATTAGTTTGATTGATTTGTTATAATATAGTTTTGTAGATGTTGAAAGGAGATTATAAGATGGGATATAAATTAATAGTGATGGATATGGATGATACATTAATGACTTCGGATAACGAAGTTAGCGCTGAAACAGCCAAGTATTTAATGAATATCCAAGCGCAAGGTTATAAAGTTGTACTTGCTTCAGGTCGACCAACAGATGGTATGATGCCTACAGCAAAACATTTGAAATTAGACCAATATAAAAGTTATGTCATAAGTTATAATGGTGGAAAAACGGTTAACGTTTCTGATGAAAAAGTGGAAGTGAGTCGCACTGTATCAAAATCTGATTTTGATAGTATTGTTGATTTTTGTAGAGCACATAGCTTGTTTGTTTTAACTTATCAAGATGGTTATATCGTCTATGAGGGTGAGCATGAATATATGAACATTGAATCAGAACTCACAGGCTTGCCAATGAAACAGGTAAATGATTTAAAAGCATATATTCAACAAGATGTACCTAAAGTTATGGGCATTGATTATGTTCCAAATATTACAAGTATTAGAAATAATTTAGATGGTCATTTTAATGAAAACATCGATGTTACTACAAGTAAACCTTTTTTCTTAGAATTTATGGCTCAAGGTGTATCAAAAGGCAATGCGATTACCGAGTTGTGTCAAAAATTAGATATAAACTTATCTCAAGTTATTGGTTTTGGTGATAGTTCGAATGATATATCGATGTTAAAAGTAGTTGGTAAAGCTGTTGCTATGGGTAATGCAAATGATGATGTCAAAGCTGTTGCTGATGAAGTTACTTTAACAAATGATAATGATGGTATCCCACATACTCTGAAATCTTTACTCAATTAAAATGTTGTATTATGTCTTTGATTGATAGTCTTATTCAAAAACCTCATTCTGAATATAGATGAGAGTGGGGCACAAATCTAAAAATAGCACTCAGATGAATTAAATTATATCATCTGAGTGCTTCATTTATTTAATACTTCCTATTATTGACTCGCCTTTTGAATGATAGCTTTAACCTGTAGTCTTCAGCTTGTCCTGTTCCCTCAAGCGTTTCGCTAAAATACGTCACATTTGTCCAAGAATTTTATATCTCAGACTCATCTTAAGTAAGTACTTATTTTGCAGTATGTGTCCATTCATTTTTACCTCGATGTCTTTTAACATGCGCATAGACATTGTCTGCTGCATAATTTAAATTGGTATAAACCGTAATTGAAAACGCTGATTGATTATCTTCAAATGCTTCTTCTGAAAATAGTTCTTTAAGATGGCTAAAAAGACTTTCCATTTGTGAGTGATCTAAACTTGGGTACTCTCTTAATGTGCGTTTGATTAGTTGATCATGTCTTTCTTCAAGTGATTGTACAACAATAACGAAACGTTCATCAGTTTCTAAAATATCGTCAAATAGGTTTGTTTGTCCAATCATAATTTCCACCTCTAAGTCTTTAAATTATTAACTTCATTATACCCTAATTTTGACTATCTGAAAATA
Source organism: Staphylococcus sp. 11-B-312 (assembly GCF_016743055.1). Classification (NCBI taxonomy): domain Bacteria; kingdom Bacillati; phylum Bacillota; class Bacilli; order Caryophanales; family Staphylococcaceae; genus Staphylococcus; species Staphylococcus sp. 11-B-312. The sequence goes on along the minus strand of NZ_CP068241.1, from coordinate 1,575,344 downwards.
TGATATGTTTTTAATTATTATAAAATCTCATGATAAAGGTTTATTTTAGAATAGGCAGGTAATAAATAACTGTAAGGTTTTTAATATTAAAAAAGCACTGCAAAAAGTATCTTAAAATACTTTTACAGTGCAGTTCATTAATTATAATCATGTTCTTTTAAATCAATATCTTCGAGTTTAACAATTTTAGTTTGTCGCAATAATTTATGGACAAAATATATGATGGCTAAAATGATCATTGGCGATAGGTTTCTAATTAAGACACTAATGTCGCCTGCTAAAATTGCACCAATTGAATTTCCTATGAATAAGAATAATAACGCAATGATAACTATGATTGGCCCTAATGGATAAAAGGGAGCTTTATAAGGTAGTACTTCATCAGGGTTCTTGTTTTGTTTTTTTATCGCAGACCGCAGTCGGATTTGTGCTACGATACTAGAAGCCCAAACAACGATGACTAAAGAACCAATAATATTTAATAATGAAAAGACGATATCTGATTTAAACTGAGCGATTATAATTATTAATAAAACGATCATAAAAGTTACGAACAATGATACCAAAGGTAACTTTGTAGTTTTATTTAATTTACTCAAAAATCTAGGTGCTTGTTTATCTTCAGCCATTGAGAACAACATTCTACTTGTAGTATAAATACCTGAATTTGCAGCAGATAATAATGAAGTTAAAATAACAGCATTAATAACAGATGCAGCAAATGCAATACCTACACGATCAAAAACGATTGTAAAAGGACTCTGTGAGACAGATTCACTTTTGTTTAATAACAATGGATCTGTGTAAGGAATGATTGCTGAAATAACGGCGATTGATAAAACATAGAACAATAATATTCTCCAAAATACTTGTTTAATTGCTTTTGGCATGGATTGACTTGGATTTGAAGATTCTCCAGCTGTTACGGCTACGACTTCAGTACCGCCGACAGAGAATCCAGCGACAAGTAAAACACCCAGGAAGCCAGAGATACCTCCTACAAAAGGAGCTTCTCCTGTTACGTAGTTACCTAAACCATATGTCTTTCCACCTAAGATACCAATAATCGTTAATACACCAATAACGATGAAAATAATTATTGTTGCAACTTTGATAAGAGATAACCAGAACTCTGTTTCACCAAATGCTTTTACAGAGAAAATATTAAGTAAGAAAAGTATAGCAAGGAAGATAATACTCCAAGTAACTGGGCTGAAAAATTGGAAGAAATCCCAATAATAAATTACACTTGAAGAAATAATAATATCAACACTTGTAACTAATAGCCAAATTGCCCAATATAGCCACCCCATGGTGAAGCCTAGGGAACTATCAACAAAACGGGTTGAATAAGAACTAAAAGAACCAGATACAGGGTAAAAGGTAGCAAGTTCACCAATTGAAGACATTAAGAAATATAACATTACACCAATAATCAAGTAAGCTAATATTGCACCACCTGGTCCAGCTTGTGATATTACACTTCCAGTAGCTACAAACAAGCCTGTGCCAATTGCACCGCCAATTGCTATCATAGAAATGTGTCTTGAATTTAGACCACGATTCATATTGTTTTGTGCCATAATACAGTCTCCTATAGTCTATTGAATTTTAAATATATTCTTCATTTTAATGGTTTTATGATTTAAGAGCAATGCTTTTTATGACTTTAAAGCCATAAAATGTTCAAATATTTTGAAAATTGTTATTTATACATGTATTGTGAGTTGCTTTTACAAATATTATAGATTAAAATAAGTACTAGGTAATAATTATTATTAATAAGAAAAAAGCGGGGGAAATATTATGAGTAACAAGAAAAAATTGACGAGCTTATTTGGCGCACCAGTTTCAGATAGAGAAAATAGTATGACAGCAGGCCCTAGAGGTCCATTATTAATGCAAGATTGGTACTTTTTAGAGCAAATGGCTCATTTTGATAGAGAAGTTATACCTGAAAGACGTATGCATGCAAAAGGTTCAGGTGCATTTGGTACATTTACAGTTACAAATGATATTACACAATATACTTCAGCAAGCATTTTTTCTGAAGTTGGTAAACAAACGGAAATGTTTGCACGTTTTTCAACTGTAGCAGGTGAAAGAGGTGCGGCTGATGCTGAACGTGATATCCGTGGATTTGCGTTGAAATTTTATACAGATGAAGGAAACTGGGATTTAGTAGGAAACAATACACCAGTATTCTTCTTTAGAGATCCAAAATTATTTGCAAGTCTAAACCACGCTGTAAAACGTGACCCAAGAACAAATATGAGAAGCGCACAAAACAACTGGGATTTCTGGACATCTTTGCCTGAAGCATTGCACCAAGTCACAATCTTAATGTCAGACCGTGGTATTCCTAAAGGCTTTAGACATATGCACGGCTTTGGTTCACACACGTACTCAATGTATAACGACAAAGGTGAACGTGTATGGGTAAAATTCCATCACAGAACACAACAAGGTATTGAAAACTTACAACCTGATGAAGCTGCTAATATCATTGCTCATGATAGAGAATCATCACAACGTGATTTATTTGAAGCAATTGAGAATAAAGATTATCCAAAATGGAAATTGTATATACAAGTAATGACAGAAGAACAAGCTAGAAATCATAAAGATAATCCATTTGATTTAACTAAAGTTTGGTATAAAGGCGATTACCCACTTATTGAAGTTGGGGAATGGGAACTTAACCGTAATCCAGATAACTATTTCCAAGATGTTGAACAGGCTGCTTTTGCACCAACAAATATTGTACCTGGTATAGATTTCTCTCCAGACAGAATGTTACAAGGTAGATTATTCTCATACGGTGATGCGCAACGTTATAGATTAGGTGTGAACCATTGGCAAATCCCAGTTAACCAACCTAAAGGTGTAGGCATTGAAAATATTTGCCCATTCAGTCGTGATGGTCAAATGAGAATTCTTGATAATAATCAAGGTGGCGGTACACACTACTATCCAAATAGTGATGGCTCATTTGAAGATCAACCTGAATTTAAAAAACCTGGGCTTAAAGTTGAAGGAGAAGCGTATGAATATGATTTCAGAGAAGACGATGATAACTACTTCGAACAACCAGGTCGTTTATTCAGATTACAATCAAAAGAACAACAAGAACGTATTTTTGAAAATACAGCCAATGAAATGCAAGGTACTACTTTAGAGGTACAACATCGTCATATTCGTCACTGCTATAAAGCGGATAGCGAGTATGGTAAAGGTGTTGCGAAAGCACTAGGCATTGACATTAATGATGTAGACCTAGAAATTGCAGATTAATAAGTGTATTTTGTTATACATGCATAACCATGTTCTATTCGCGTATAGAATGATATGAAAACAGTTCATTTATTCTAAATATTTGAGTTATCTGTAATGCGTATATGATATTAAACGGATGATTTTTTACTTTATATTGTAAAAAATCATCCGTTTTTATATTTCGTGCTGAAGTATTAAGTATGGTTTAGTTTTTAAGTTGTTCCATTTATAAAAATAGCTTACAAAGTTGGAGAATTGTAAGCTATTAAAGAATTGTTTAATTAACGCTAACAACTTAATGTTCGACTGAATGATACCTAATTTTATAACACAGTTATTAAAAATCTTTACCGTGTTTTTATACCTAAGAAGTTTTGTGAATAGAAATGCATTTTCCCACAATTATTACACAATAAAGTTATCATAGGTGTTGGATCATTTCCTAAAGAAGCTGTTAACAATGGTAGAAAATAATGTCCATCTAATATTTCAATATTTGGATGTTCACAGTTACATACGCTTTTATCTTTTGTTTTCTCCGTTATTGAATTGATTATGTGCTTTTTTTGATTTTCAGTAATATGACGATTTTCCATATAAAATGCCTCCATATATTTTAATATACGATCTCATTATAAGGCTTGGGGACCATGATTAATAGACGCTTAACTTATTTAAAAGTGTTAATTAAACACTTTATTGTTAAATAACTATTAAATTTGGTAAATAAATTATAATTTGTAATAAGCGATAGTAAATTTGTGTATCTAAAGTTTTTAAATCACCATTTTTTCAATGAATATTGAAACTTAAAAAATGACTATATAATAAAAAACGTCAATTCTATTGTAATGAAATAGAATTGACGTTTACGCTAAGTCCGAGATGTCTTACCCCAGACAATTAGCTTGAAGTGTCGTATTAAAAAGATAATGAAAGCACAGAATTATTTTGTTTCACGATGTAAAGTGTATTTATTTAATCGTGGACAGAATTTTTTAAGTTCAATTCGTTCTGGATTATTACGCTTGTTTTTAGTGCTAATATAATTACGATCACCACATTCAGTACAAGCTAATGTTATATTTACGCGCAAAGTTAACACCTCTTTCTTAACAGGAATCATTACGTTTTAAAATATTACCATATTCTATTATTAATTTCAATAAGATTTAATTTTGAAAAGTGTATAGTTAATTATATTTTAAATTGATAATCATTATTTGGATTTTAATCATTTAATTATTTTAGTTTGATAAATGAATAGAATGTGTTATTATACAAAACGTAATTATTACGATTTAAAAGGAGAGAATATTATGGCTAAAAAATCCAAAATTGCTAAGGAACAAAAGAGAGAACGCTTAGTAGCACAATATTACGAATTGAGAAAAGCATTGAAAGAGCAAGGAGATTATGAAGCATTACGCAAATTACCTAGAGATGCTTCACCGACAAGACTGACACGCAGATGCAAAGTAACTGGCCGTCCAAGAGGGGTGCTCAGAAAGTTTGAAATGTCACGTATTGCATTTAGAGAACATGCGCATAAAGGTCAAATACCAGGCGTAAAAAAATCAAGTTGGTAATTTCAGACTTTAGTTCATTTACATTTAAGGTAAAAGCATGTATATTAACTATTGGTAAAGATAAATTAAATGTCATTGTTCGGAAATAACTATCGTATGTATAAGTATTTTCAGTTATAGTTATGAATTTCATTTGAAAATCTTACCTTTAAATACTATTTTATTAATAAATGTTAGGGGTTTATTTAATTATGAAGATATTTGATTACGAAGATATACAGCTTATTCCAAATAAATGTATTGTAAATAGTCGTTCAGAATGTGATACTACTGTGAAATTTGGACCAAAATCATTTAAATTGCCAGTGGTACCTGCAAACATGCAAACAGTAATGAATGAGACGTTAGCAGAATGGTTCGCTGAAAATGATTACTTCTATATTATGCATAGATTTGATGAAGAAGCGCGTATACCATTTGTTAAGAAAATGCATGATAAAGGATTATTTGCTTCAATCTCAGTTGGTATCAAAGAGCGTGAATTTGATTTTGTTGAAAAATTAGCACATGATAATGTGATTCCTGAATATATAACAATTGATATCGCTCATGGTCATTCAGATGCTGTCATTAATATGATTAAACATATTAAAAAGCACATACCTGAAGCATTTGTTATCGCTGGTAACGTTGGTACTCCGGAAGGCGTACGTGAACTGGAAAATGCTGGTGCAGACGCAACTAAGGTTGGTATTGGACCAGGTCGTGTTTGTATTACAAAAATTAAAACAGGTTTTGGCACAGGTGGTTGGCAATTAGCCGCGTTGAACCATTGTAGTAAAGCTGCACGAAAACCAATAATAGCTGATGGAGGAATCAGAACTCACGGTGATATTGCTAAATCAATTCGTTTTGGTGCATCAATGGTTATGGTAGGATCACTGTTTGCTGCACATGAAGAATCACCTGGTGAAACCGTTGAATTAGATGGAAAAATGTATAAAGAATATTTTGGTAGTGCGTCAGAATTCCAAAAAGGTGAACACAAAAATGTTGAAGGTAAAAAAATGTTTGTTGAGCATAAAGGTTTATTGAAAGACACATTAATTGAAATGCAACAAGATTTACAAAGTTCTATTTCATATGCAGGTGGCAATGATTTAAATTCATTAACTAAAGTGGATTATGTTATAGTAAGAAACTCAATCTTTAATGGAGATAGAGACTAATAAACTAGTGGGTGTAAAAAATTAAACGATTTTTATTATATGTAATTGTATTTCTTTGTATTGTTTTAATTACTCCAATCAAAGCATTTACACCTTTAGAAAATTTACAGCAACAATTTAAAGCAAAAGTAGATAGTTGGTCTTCTTCTGAACAGTCACAAACTGAAAATGCTTTAAAAGTACCTGATGAGCAAGAATTTGCTTTGAATAACATTCAAATGAATATGTCAAAGGATGAAGTTGAAACAAAACTGGGTAAGGCAAAACGTGTTACTTCAAATGAATATGGTACGCAATGGTATACTTACTATTCGGAGAATTATAAGCGTTTTATTATGGTAAGTTATATTAAAGGTAAAGTGAACGGACTATACAGTAATCAAAATGTTATTTCTTCAAAATCTAAAATCAAATACAATACTCCTAAAAATATAGTTAGAGAACGATTAGGTGATCCGATAACTGCAAAACGCAAAGGTCATTTAAGTATAGACGTTCGCGATAATGAATTTGACAATTTTAAAAAAGACAACATTTACACAACTGCTTTTTATGACAAACATAATGACAATAATCTTACTGCGCTACTATTAGTAAGTGAAAAAATGGAGAATAGACTTCAAAATCAATATGCAACACCATCGCGTAATTTAGCAAAAGGTTTTGAACTGCAAAACCTTGATTTGGTCAATGCTGAAAGAGTACAACATGGGTTAAATACGTTAGATTATTCGACGGCTATCTCTGATACAGCACGTAAACACAGCACTGATATGGCTGAGAATAATTATTTTGACCATAATAATCCATCTGGTGATTCACCATTTGATAGATTAGAACAAGATGGCCATGATTTTAATGCAGCTGGCGAGAATTTAGCTTATGGTCAACCAAGTAGTATATATGCTCATCAAGGATTGATGAACTCTTTAGGCCATAGAAAAAATATCCTTAAAGATGAATTTAGTACGTTAGGTGTCGGAGTTGATTTTAATGAACACAAACAACCTTATTGGACTGAAAATTATACGGGATAGTGTTTATACATTGTTGAAAAGGGTATCTGTATTCTGTGAGGATGAGGTATTATGACAACAAATAAAAAAGATCAAACAGAAGATATACTAGAAAAAGTAAAAGATGTTTTAGAAAAAAATGACAATAAATAAGAGGCTACGCTCTAAGCGTAGCCTCTTATTTATTGAGAGTGTCTTTATCTATAAAATTAAATTTCTCTAAATAGGCCGACAACTTTACCCAACACAGCAACTTGATCTAAATAGATTGGCGACATTGTACTGTTTTCCGGCTGTAAACGGTAACGTGTTTTTTCTTTGTAAAAACGTTTGACTGTAGCTTCATTCTCTTCTGTCATGGCTACAATAATATCACCATTTTCAGCAATCGTTTGGCTTCTTACGATAACTTTATCTCCATCCAATATTCCAGCTTCAATCATGCTATCACCAACAACATTTAAGATGAAAATATCACTGTTATGTGTAGATGTAAAGTGCTCAGGTAACGGAAAATACTCTTCAACATTTTCGACAGCAGTGATAGGTATACCTGCTGTTACTTTACCGATGACTGGCACGTGGATTGTGGATTCCATGTTTAAAGTTTCACCTAATTGTTCGGTAACGATTTCGATTGCACGTGGTTTAGTTGGATCTCTTTTTATATAACCCTTTTCTTCTAATCTAGAAAGATGTCCGTGCACAGTTGAACTTGATGCTAAACCAACAGCTTCACCAATCTCTCGAACACTTGGCGGATAACCCTTTGAATGAACAGTATGCTTAATATATTCAAAAATTTCATTTTGTCGCTTAGTTAATTCTCTCATAATAGGCACTCCCTACGTTAATTTATTTTTATTATAGCATGTATTATTAACGTTTACAAACGTTTGTTCGTTTTCGTATTGACAGAGAACAGATGTTCTGATAAAGTATATCTACAAACAAACGTTCCTAGGAGTGACTTATATGTTTAAACTATATATATATCAAATCAAACCTTATATTGCAGTATTGTTAGCTACAATGGTTTTATGTACTGTATTCATATTGACTGCTTATTATAATACCGAATCAGAACAGACGTACGAAATGACAGATCATCAAATGACAAATGTTTCTACAAAAGACGAACAGTATCAAATGAACTCAGATGAAAAAAGCGAACGGACACTTAATCAATTTTTAGCTAAAGCCAAATAAAATATTAAGCTACTTTTATTGTGAAAGTGAATTTGCTTAGGAAATTGATAAAATAAGCGTAACTATTTAGTTTCGCTTATTTTTTTGTTATATTTTCTATATTATGAATTACGGAGGTTTATTATGGCGAAAAATGATGCCGTAGATATTAAGCGTATAAATGAGTTAGCAAAAAAGAAAAAAGAACAAGGGTTAACTGAATCTGAATCAAAAGAGCAATCGAAATTAAGGAAGGCATATTTAGATTCTTTCCGAAAAAGCTTTAAAAAACAAATTGAAAGTACAAGAGTTATTGATCCCGAGGGCAATGATGTAACACCTGAAAAGGTGAAAAAAATATTAGATTCTAAAGATAAAAAAGATAATAACTAAATCAATTTTTTGTTAAATAAATACTAAATAAGGTATAATAGTACTGAAACTTGCTATAAGAAAGGAAGTCATTTAGATGAATAAAGAAAAAGATCAATTAGCAATAGATACGATAAGAGCTTTAAGTATCGATGCTGTTGAGCAAGCAAACTCAGGTCACCCTGGATTACCAATGGGAGCTGCTCCAATGGCATATACTTTATGGACACGCCACTTAAATTTCAACCCCCAATCAAAAGATTTCTTTGATAGAGATCGTTTTGTATTATCTGCAGGGCATGGTTCTGCGTTGCTTTATAGTTTATTACATGTTTCAGGTAGTTTAGAATTGGATGAATTAAAACAATTTAGACAATGGGGTTCAAAAACTCCAGGTCATCCAGAGTTTAGACATACAGATGGTGTTGAAGTAACAACTGGACCATTAGGACAAGGTTTTGCTATGTCTGTAGGTATGGCAATGGCTGAAAAACATCTTGCTGGTAAGTTTAATAAAGAAGACGCTAACGTAGTAGACCACCATACTTATGTGATAGCTTCTGATGGGGATTTAATGGAAGGTATTTCGCATGAAGCTGCATCATTAGCTGGTCATAACCAATTAGATAAGCTTATCGTGTTATATGATTCAAATGATATTTCTTTAGACGGTGATTTAAACAAAGCATTTTCTGAAGATGTTAAAACACGCTTTGAATCATATGGTTGGGAACATATTTTAGTTAAAGATGGTAATGATATAGATGCTATCGATAATGCTATTAAAGAAGCTAAAGCTTCTGATGTACCAACAATTATCGAAGTAAAAACAATCATAGGTTACGGCGCACCAAACAAACAAGCTTCTCATGGTGTACACGGAGCTCCATTAGGTGAAGAAGAAAGAAAATTAGCATTAGAAAACTATGGTTTGGATCCTGAAAAACGCTTTAACGTACCTGATGAAGTATATGAAATTTTCCAACAAACAATGTTGAAACGTGCTAATGAAAAAGAAGAAAGCTGGAATAAACTTGTTGAAACATACAGTGAAAAATATCCAGAATTAGCTGAAACATTTAAGTTAGCAATCAGTGGTAAATTACCAACGAACTACTCAGATGAATTGCCAGAATTTGAAGCAGGACATAGTGGAGCTTCACGTGCAGATTCTGGTGAAGTCATTCAAGCACTTAGTAAAACAGTGCCTTCATTGTTTGGTGGCTCAGCTGACTTAGCAGGATCAAATAAATCAAACGTTAAAGATGCGGTTGATTTTGATAAAGATACACCTGAAGGCAAAAATATCTGGTTTGGTGTACGTGAATTTGCAATGGGTGCTGCAGTGAATGGTATGGCAGCTCATGGTGGTTTACACCCATATGGAGCAACTTTCTTCGTCTTTAGTGACTATTTAAAACCAGCACTTCGTTTATCAGCAATCATGGGATTAAATTCAACGTTTATTTTTACACATGATTCAATTGCTGTTGGTGAAGATGGTCCTACACATGAACCTATCGAACAATTAGCTGGTTTACGTGCAATTCCAAACATGAATGTTATTCGTCCAGCAGACGGTAATGAAACACGTGTAGCTTGGGAAGTAGCGATGGAATCAGAAAGTACGCCTACATCTTTAGTACTAACGCGTCAAAACCTAACAACAATGGATTTACCTAAAGAAACTGTTGAAGAAGGTGTACGTAAAGGTGCTTATGTGGTGTTTGAATCAGATAAAGATCCAGAGTTCTTATTATTAGCTACAGGTTCAGAAGTTAATTTAGCTATTGAAGCTGCTAAAGATTTAGAAGGACAAGGTAAAGGTGTACGTGTTGTATCAATGCCTAACTGGCATGCATTTGATCAACAATCAGATGAATATAAAGCATCAATATTACCATCTTCAATTACAAAACGTATAGCTATAGAAATGGCATCATCATTAGGTTGGCATAAATATGTAGGTACTGAAGGTAAAGTTATTGGTATTGATGGATTTGGTGCAAGTGCGCCTGGTGATTTAGTAGTTGAAAAATATGGTTTCACTAAAGAAAACGTCCTAAATCAAATTCAATCGTTCTAATCATTTGTATAAAAGATAGCTAATATTTTGGTATGAGAGCATTTGTTTTCATACCAATTTTTATTTATAAATAAAAATTGGATTATATTTACAAACTGAAATTATAATTGATATAATACATAAGGTTGGAAATATAAATGAATTGAGTCACTCTTGAAAAGGAGTGCTTATTTTAGTAAAATGCATTAGGATAGGAAAGTGGGTGAAACAATGGCAACTTGGTTAGCAATTTTATTAATCGTGTTAGCACTTATTCTAGGACTAGTCGGTGGATTTTTCCTTGCGAGAAAATATATGATGGATTATTTGAAAAAGAACCCGCCAATTAATGAAGAAATGCTACGAATGATGATGATGCAGATGGGTCAAAAACCATCTCAAAAGAAAATAAATCAAATGATGACAATGATGAATAAAAATCAAGACGACGCATTCAAGAAGAAGAAATAACGTCTTGTGAAGGCTGATGATTACTACCTACTAGTAAATCGTCAGCTTTTTTGGTTTGAACAAATACCTATTATATTTAAAAAATGAGAATATAATCTAGGTTCGGTCATATAAATGTGATGGTGCTTAATTTTGCTATTTGCAAACCATACTATAATGATTCGAAATTTTATAGATGGATTAAGTTTTTTAAATGGGCATTAAAATAATTAAAGTGATAGTGAATGTAATTTATTTTTTAAATATTCAGTAAATATTTGATTGTAAAATCATATTTGTTATAATTTGTATATATAAGGGAGGTATTAATAAGTGAAGAGTGCTTATGACATGGAAGACAAAGAAGTTTTAGATCGACTAGCAAATATGCATATTAACTTTTCTACTGATGAAGCTTTCAAAGAATATCACAATGCGATGCAAATGCATGATATGAATTATCTTAGATATACTTTAGAAAATGCATTGTCAGCTTGTGATACAACACGTGCTATTTAAATAGCAATGAATAAGATAAGTCTGAAACAAGGCTTATTTTATTTTGAGTAATTTTCTATCAATACCTCCCGACGTTGGCATTAATCATTTGATATATACATAATTGAATTTTGAAATCTACAAATAAGGCTAAATAACATGTTATACAGATCAAATGAAACATATTAAAATTACTGAATGTTAAATAGTAAAATGATATACTATTTTAGGTGGAGATTTAGCCAGTAACATAAAGAAGGTGTAAGCATGTTATATTTAGTTTTTTCTATAGTTGTAGCTTTTTTAATGGGTATTGGGGTAATCGTTGTAAGAATGAAGGCGCAACAATATCCAGTAAATGAAAAGAAAATTATTTTACCGCCGTTTTTTATGGCAACAGGTGCATTAATGTATGTTGTTCCTTATTTCAGGTTAACAGGTATGGAAATAATAGAATGCATTATATTAGGCGTGCTTTTCTCAACGATATTGATTTGGACGTCTCGTTTTGAGACATACGGTAGTGAAATATATATGAAGCGTTCTAAAGCTTTTCCTATTATCTTAATTTCGCTATTGTTGATTAGAACGATTATAAAAATATTTATTAGTAATAAAATAGATCCAGGTGAAATTGCTGGCATGTTTTTCTTACTAGCATTTTGTATGATTGTACCTTGGAGATTGGCTATGTTATATCAATATAAAAAAGTTAAGAAAACATTAATTAAATAAGCGAAATATGTAATAATACTAGTGTAATTGAATATGCTTGATACAAAAGGCTACTAAATTTCCTTAAAAATCACGGAATTTAAGTAGCCTGTTTTATATTTTGAGAAATTACTTGAGTATTAAGTTGGAGTATTATATCATAAAATCGAACGGATGTTCTATTAGGAGTGATAGAATGAAAATTATACATACAGCTGATTGGCATTTAGGTAGGATTTTGAATGGAAAATCTTTACTGGAAGACCAATCACATATATTAAACCAATTTATAGATAAAATGAACGACGAAAAACCAGACGTAATCGTAATAGCAGGTGATTTATACGATACAAGTTATCCGAACAAAGCAGCAATTCAGTTATTAGAAAATACAATTAATACGTTAAATTTAGAAATGAACATTCCTTTAGTGATTATAAGTGGAAATCACGACAGTAAAGAACGGTTAAATTATGGCTCAAAGTGGTTTGAAAAATCTCAACTTTATATTAGAACCTCATTAGAAGATATGTGTTATCCTATTTCGATTGGAAATATTGATTTTTATACATTACCATTTTCTACTGTGAATGAAACAAGTTATTTTTTTAATGATAAAACGATTGAAACGCATCAACAAGCCGTGAATAAATCAATAGAATTTATAACGCAGAATATAAATGAAAATAAAGTGAATATGCTGGTAGGACATCTCACAGTCCAAGGTGGTATTCGCAGCGAATCTGAAAGAGCATTGACAATTGGCACTGTTGAATCAGTTGCAGAAAATTCATTCCAACAATTTGATGCAGTATTGTTAGGGCATTTACATCATCCATTTAGTATAAATTCGGATGTTATTCATTATAGTGGTTCTTTATTACAATATTCTTTTTCAGAAGCTACACAACCTAAAGGTTATAGGGTAATTGAAGTGATAGATCATAAATTAAAAAATGAATTTAAACCATTAACACCTTTAAGACTATTAGAAGTCATTGAAGGGGACTACGAAGATGCTATCCAAGAAAAATTAGACATAAAAGATAAAAACAATTATTTACATTTTAAACTAAAACACATGTCACATGTTAGTGATCCTATGATGCATTTGAAACAAATTTATCCAAACACGTTGTCACTTACCAATAGTTCGTTTGAATTTAATACCTCGTTACATCATGAAAATATAGAAATACAAAAATTAGATGATAAAACAATCATTAATAAATTTTTTGAAAATATGACGGATGAAACATTAACGAGCGTTCAAAATAATAAAATTGGTAAAGTATTAAATCATTTACTTGAAGGAGATCAGACTAAATGAGACCTTTAACTTTAAAATTAACTAATTTCGGCCCTTTTTTAGATGAAACAATTGATTTTCAACAAGTAAACAATGATCAATTGTTTTTAATTAGCGGAAAAACGGGATCAGGGAAAACGATGATCTTTGATGCTATTGTGTTCGCTTTATTTGGTGAAGCATCGACAAAAGATAGAAACGAAGGGGATTTACGTAGTCACTTTGCAGATGCTAAATTACCAATGGTTGTTGAGTTCGAGTTTAAATTGAGAGATAGTATTTATAAAATTAATCGACAAGGTGCATTTGTAAAAGAAGGCAATAAAAATAAAACACTTGGACAACTTTCAATTTATCAACTTGAAGATACATATGAATTACGTGAAAGTAAAGTGAATGCTGGAAATCAATTTATTAGATCGTTACTTGGAGTTAATTCGGAACAGTTTAGACAATTATTTATCCTTCCTCAGGGTGAATTTAAACGTTTCTTATTATCTAAAAGTATAGAAAAACAAGAAATACTAAGAACATTGTTTAATAGTCAAAGATTTGAAGAAATACAAAAATTGTTAAATGATGATGTTAAAGAGGTAAGGGCGAATATTGAAAAGCGATATCATACACTTGAAACGGATTGGATGGATTTGGATACTTTTGATGATAGTGTGTTAAAAGAATATAAAGAAGTTAGTTCAAGACAAACTGATAAAATTAAAGCATTAATACCACAATTCAAAAGTATAGGCGATTCTATTCAAAATGATTTATTAGCAGCTGAAAAAAGAAGTATTGAAAAATTTGAGCAAGCTGAAAATTTATTAAATCGTAATTTAAAACTTCAAGATGCTATGACAAGTCTTGAACAAAATAAGCAAAAGCAAGAAGATTTGTTATCCAATGAAAATCATATAAAAAATCAAATAAAACTATTAAATGAGATCAATGAGGTAAGACCACTTTCTAATTTACTTGATTCAAAAGAGAAACTTTTAAAAAAGCACGAAGAGATAAAAAAAGATAAAACAGAAACAAAAGCAGTCATTTCAAATTTACAAAGACAATTAGAAGACTACGAGAAACAATTTGAAAAACATCAGAAACTATCTGAAACAATAGACAAATCGAAATCATTTATAGAAAATTCTAAAATATTTTACAATAAATTTGATAAGTATAAAGATATATATCAACAAAGAGAAAATTTAAATTACACATATGTCGAGTTAAAATCAACGTATGAGCAACAAAAACAACTACTTAATCAATATATTGAAAAATTAAATGACAGAGAACCAGATTATAAAAGAAATGAACAACTTAATGAAAAAATACATCAGTTGGATTATGAAATTAAGGTTAACAAACAAAATGAGTTGAATAAAAACGAATATCAAGACTTGCAAAAGCGACAAACTAACATAACAAACCAAACTGAACATATTAATTCTGAAATGCGTGCATTAGACGCTAAATATGAAGCAATCGATAAAACTAATATAGATTTAAATAATAAACAAGATATGATATCTAAGTTACAATCAGTGCTAGCTATAGGTGATACTTGCCCACTTTGTGGCAATGAAATTCATGAAATTGAACATCATATAGATTTTGATGAACTTACCAAAAGACATAGTCAGCTTGATCATATAGAACAACAACGTCTAAAATTAAAAGAGCAAAAAATTAAATATGATAGTGAATGGCATCACATTTCAGAACAGTTACATAGATTTAACTTAGATGATTTAGAAAAAACAAATTATACTGAGCTAGAATTAACTAAAGATAACTTATTAAAAGAAAAAAGATTGCTAGAAGAGGAAAATGAAGTAATTAGAAACCTTCAAGAGAAAATTTTTAATCTAAGGCAGAAAGCACATGAGTTAGAATTGGATTTAAAAACGCAACAATTCAAATTAGATGAAAATACATTGATGATAAATGATTTTGAAAATACAACACAATATACAGACGTGGATAAATTTATTACTGCTTATGACAATTCATTAGTGAAAGTCAATGATTATCAAAAGCAATATGAATGGTTAGTACAGCAACTTCAAGAATCTAAAAACGCATTGTCACTTGAAATGAATAACAAAACACATCTTGACAATACTGAAAAGAGTTTGCAAAAGGATATTAAAGAAGCGGACCATAAAATCAACAATGAAATGAATAGAATTGGCTTTACATCATTAAAAGATGTAGAACACACGATTAATGAAATTCCTAATAAAACGAAAATAGAAGCAGAAATCAACAAATTTAATCAAGAGAAACAACAATTTGAGATTATCATCAAACAGCTTGAAACAGAAATTAATGACCAAGAATTATGTGATATTAATCAATTAAAAAAAGATTATGAGCAGGAAAAAATACAACTAGATCATGCCAAAGCGATGTTAAGTAAACATAATTATAAACTTGAGTTTAACAACAAGAAAATTGATAATATTTATGCTATTATAAATCATTTAGAAAAAGAACTACAAGAACAACAAGAAGTTTTTCAATTAGCAGAAGTTTTATCTGGGAAAAATGAACAAAAATTAACTTTAGAAAATTTTGTTTTAATTTATTATTTAGAACGCATACTTGCGCATGCGAACCAACGCTTATCATTGATGACAGGTGAAAGGTATCAATTAGTTAGAAGGGAACAAACTTCAAAAGGGTATAGTGGCTTAGAAATAGATGTATTTGATTCGCACTCTAATAAGAAAAGACATATTACTTCGTTATCAGGAGGAGAAACCTTCCAGGCCTCCTTAGCGCTGGCTTTAGGTCTGAGTGAAGTAGTACAACAGGAATCTGGTGGCATTGCATTAGATTCGATGTTTATAGACGAAGGATTTGGTACTTTAGATCAGGAGACCCTAGAAACTGCTTTGGATACACTACTTAGTTTAAAATCTTCTGGAAGAATGGTTGGAATTATTTCTCATGTTAGTGAATTAAAGCAACGTATTCCACTTATTTTAGAAGTGCAGACAGAACAATACCAAAGTAAAACAAAGTTTATAAAACAATAAAAGCATAAAAACAGTGAATTGCTTTATGAACAGTAATTCACTGTTTTTAATCTTAAAGAAATAGGTATATAAGGGCATTGATGATACTTATTTAAATAATTTCATTTTAAAATAAACTTAAGGAAAGTTCATACATGGATGATATGTTGATTTAGGTTATAAGTTTAGTTTAATCATCTATTAATAATATGCAAAGGCCTTGTTTTTTATTGAGAATAGCTTAGACAAATAACGCTAAATTTAAAACTAGGGGTGAAGTATTTGTAACAAAGAGTCTTATTATAAAAAGGAAATAGCAACAAGTTAGCTCGTCTTATGAATTAAAGGTAGAATGTCCAAATCACAAAATAATCCCGTAAATGAATGTCGAAAATTCATTTACGGGCTTATAGTTTAAGGAATTTTATCCTAATTTCTTACAAAAATACGAGCGTACTAAATAATATTTCGTGTTAACGTTTATTGTTTGTCACGTAATAAATCACGAATTTCTGTTAATAGTACTGTGTTTTCTTCAATTTCTTCTTCTTCTTGTTTAATCAATGTATTTGCAATTTTAACAAATATAAATAGTGCGAATGCAATAATAATAAAGTCAATAATCGATTGTACAAACATACCATATTTGATACCCATGAAGGACCAACTTTTGGCAAAATCAACGGTACCGAAGATTAAACCGATTAATGGCATGATAATATATGAAACCAAAGCTGTTACAATTTTGTTGAAAGCTGCACCCATAACTACAGCTACTGCTAAATCTAAGACATTCCCTTTCAATGCAAAATCTTTAAATTCTTGTAGCATATTATTAACCTCTCTTAATTAAATATATTTAATATAAATGTTATTATACAATATTTATTAAATTATGAAAATACTTTTTAAAAGTGAATTTGATATTAACATAGATGTTTGTTATTCTTATGAATGGTTAAACTAAAAAATAGAAATAAATTTATTTTTGCAAATTTCTATTTAGATTTAAAAATTTAATATGAATATGAAAGGGAGTAATTAATTGTGAATTCTTCTGAAAATCAACCAAACGGTAAGAAGATATCCCCAGTATTTATTTATAGTGCGATTATTGTTGGTATCGTTGTTTTAATCGGGGCAATTGTTCCAGAACAATTTGACAATGTTACTAACACAATTAAGCTATGGATTACAGATAAATTGGGTTGGTATTACTTAATTCTTACAACGTTTATTGTTTTCTTCTGTATTTTCCTAATTTTTAGTCCTATTGGAAAATTAAAGCTCGGTAAACCAAATGATAAACCAGAGTTTAATACGATATCTTGGTTTGCGATGCTATTCAGTGCTGGTATGGGGATAGGACTTGTGTTCTACGGTGCTGCTGAACCTATGGCAGATTTTGCTGCACCGCCAAATGCGGAACCTAAAACTACTGCAGCATATACTGAAGCATTACGTTCTACGTTTTTCCATTGGGGATTCCATGCGTGGTCTATTTATGGTGTGGTTGCATTAGCACTTGCTTACGCTCAGTTTAGAAAAGGAGAACCAGGACTTATCTCAAGAACGTTACGCCCTATCTTAGGCAATAAAGTAGAAGGTCCAATTGGAACGATCATTGACGTGTTAGCAGTATTTGCAACAGTTGTCGGTGTTGCTGTTTCGTTAGGTATGGGTGCACTACAAATCAATGGTGGTTTGAATTACCTATTTGGTGTACCAAATACTATTTGGGTACAAGCAATCATTATTGTGATCGTTACGATTCTATTTATTATGAGTGCATGGTCAGGTTTAAGTAGAGGTATCCAATACTTAAGTAATTTAAATATTAGCTTGGGTGCGGTCTTAATGATTGCAGTTTTAATTATTGGACCAACTGTGTTGATATTAAATATGATGACAAGTTCAACAGGTAGTTTATTAAATTCATTCCTATTTAATACTTTTGATACAGCAGCTCAAAACCCACAAAAACGTGAATGGATGTCTAGCTGGACACTTTACTATTGGGGCTGGTGGTTAAGTTGGAGTCCATTCGTAGGTATCTTTATAGCACGTGTTTCTAAAGGTCGTTCAGTACGTGAATTTATTGCTGGTGTACTTTTAGTACCTGCTTTAGTAAGTTTTGTATGGTTCAGCGTATTTGGTGTATTAGGTATTGAAACTGGTAAGAAAAATCCAGAACTATTTAATATGACTGCTGAAACACAACTATTTGGTGTGTTTAATGAAATACCATTTGGAATTATATTGTCGTTGATAGCACTAGTACTCATTGCATCATTCTTTATTACATCTGCCGACTCTGCAACATTTGTATTAGGTATGCAAACGACATTTGGTTCATTAGAACCTTCAAATGTTGTTAAAGTGACTTGGGGTATTGCTCAGTCATTAATTGCTTTCGTATTACTATTTGCAGGTGGAGGAAATGGTGCAGATGCGTTGAATGCAATTCAAAGTGCTGCGATAATTAGTGCGTTACCATTCTCCTTTGTAGTTATAATGATGATGATTTCTTTCTACAAGGATGCAAATAAGGAACGTAAATTCTTAGGCTTAACTTTAACGCCTAACAAACACAGATTACAAGATTATGTACAATATCAACAAGAAGATTTTGAAGATGATATAATTAATAGAAGAGCGCCGTTAAGAGACGCTGAAAAATCTGAAAAATAGTCTTAAAAACTGAGGGCCAACATAGGCTCTCAGTTTTTTGTATATATACTAATTGCTCTAAATTAATGATAATGATTCTCAATTAATAATAATAACTTATTACACGATACACTTGCGATAAGTTTTGCTTATACATGCTGATTGTAAATTCAAATCTAAATTATAGAGGTTTATAATGTTAGGTAGTTGTTTTAAGTTACATATAATTATACAATTTAATTAACGGCATATATTTACTAAAATTTTCAAGGGGGATTTATATGGCTTCTAATTTAAAAGAGCAAGCGAAAAAGTCATTCGAGCTAAATGGGAAATCATACACATACTATGATTTAAAAACTTTAGAAGAACAAGGTTTAACAAAGATATCCAAATTACCATATTCGATTAGAGTTTTACTAGAATCTGAATTGAGACAAGAAGATGGATTTGTTATTTCTGAAGAGCACATCAAAGCATTGTCAGAATTCAATAAAGGTACAGAAGGTGAAGTACCTTTCAAACCATCTCGTGTTATTTTACAAGATTTCACTGGTGTACCTGCAGTTGTTGACCTAGCGTCATTACGTAAAGCTATGAATGATGTTGGGGGAGACTTAAACAAAATCAACCCTGAAGTGCCAGTAGATTTAGTTATCGATCACTCAGTTCAAGTAGATAGCTATGCGAATCCAGACGCACTAGAAAGAAATATGAAATTAGAATTTGAAAGAAACTATGAACGTTATCAATTCTTAAATTGGGCTACTAAAGCATTTGATAACTATAGTGCAGTTCCACCAGCAACTGGTATTGTACACCAAGTTAACTTAGAGTACTTAGCAAACGTTGTTCACGCACGTGAAGTAGACGGAGAAACAGTTGCTTTTCCAGATACTTTAGTAGGTACTGACTCACATACAACTATGATTAATGGTCTAGGTGTATTAGGTTGGGGTGTAGGTGGTATTGAAGCCGAAGCTGGTATGCTTGGTCAACCTTCATACTTCCCAATTCCTGAAGTGATTGGTGTTAGATTATCCAATGCGTTACCTCAAGGTGCTACTGCAACAGATTTAGCATTACGTGTAACACAAGAATTACGTAAAAAAGGCGTTGTTGGTAAATTTGTTGAGTTCTTTGGTCCAGGTGTAGAACATCTACCATTAGCAGATAGAGCTACAATTGCAAATATGGCACCTGAATATGGTGCAACTTGTGGCTTCTTCCCTGTAGATGAAGAATCTTTAAAATATTTACGTTTAACTGGTCGTTCAGACGAACAAATTGAATTAGTTAAAACATATTTAGAAGAAAACAATATGTTCTTTACTGCTGATAAAGATGAACCAGATTATACAGACGTTGTTGAATTAGACTTAGCTACAGTTGAAGCTTCACTTTCAGGTCCGAAACGTCCACAAGATTTAATCTTCTTAAGTGATATGAAAGAAGAATTTGAAAAATCTGTTACTGCACCAGCTGGTAACCAAGGTCATGGTTTTGATGAGAGTGAATTTGATAAAACAGCAACAATTGAATTTAAAGATGGTTCTAAAACACAAATGACTACAGGTGACCTTGCTATTGCAGCAATTACATCTTGTACAAATACGTCAAATCCATATGTTATGTTAGGTGCAGGTTTGGTAGCTAAGAATGCAGTAGAAAAAGGCTTGAAAGTACCTGAATATGTTAAAACATCATTAGCGCCAGGTTCTAAAGTTGTTACTGGTTATTTAAGAGATTCTGGTCTGCAAGAATATTTAGATGACTTAGGATTTAATTTAGTAGGTTATGGTTGTACGACATGTATCGGTAACTCAGGACCATTATTAGAAGAAATCGAAAAAGCGATTGCTGAAGAAGATTTACTTGTGACTTCTGTTTTATCAGGTAACCGTAACTTTGAAGGACGTATTCATCCATTAGTAAAAGCGAACTATTTAGCATCACCTCAATTAGTAGTTGCATACGCACTTGCTGGTACAGTCGATATTGATTTACAAAATGAACCTTTAGGTAAAGGTAAAAATGGAGAAGATATCTACTTGAAAGATATTTGGCCAACAATTAAAGAAGTCGCAGATACTGTAGACAGTGTTGTTACTCCTGAATTGTTTAAAGAAGAATATGAAACTGTTTATAATAATAATGAAATGTGGAATGAAATCGATGTAACAGACCAACCGTTATATGATTTCGATCCAGAGTCAACTTATATTCAAAATCCATCATTCTTCCAAAACTTATCTAAAGAACCTGATGATATTAAATCATTAAATAATTTACGTATTATGGGTAAATTTGGAGATTCAGTTACGACTGACCATATTTCTCCAGCAGGTGCTATCGGTAAAGATACACCAGCAGGTAAATATTTATTAGATCATGACGTACCTATTCGTCAATTTAACTCTTATGGTTCTCGCCGTGGTAACCATGAGGTAATGGTTCGTGGTACTTTTGCTAATATTCGTATTAAAAACCAATTAGCACCAGGTACAGAAGGTGGTTTCACAACTTATTGGCCTACTGGTGAACAAATGCCTATATATGATGCAGCGATGAAATATAAAGAAGATGGCACTGGTTTAGTAGTATTAGCTGGTAATGATTACGGAATGGGCTCTTCTCGTGACTGGGCAGCTAAAGGTACAAATTTACTAGGTGTTAAAACTGTAATCGCTCAGAGTTATGAACGTATTCACCGTTCTAACTTAGTTATGATGGGTGTGTTACCTTTACAGTTTAAAGATGGCGAATCTGCTGATAGTTTAGGCTTAGATGGTACAGAAACGATTTCAGTAGATATCGATGAAAGTGTAAAACCACATGATTTAGTAAAAGTAACTGCTGAAAAAGAGAATGGAGAAGTTATTGACTTCGAAGCAGTTGCACGTTTCGACTCACATGTAGAAATTGATTACTATCGTAATGGCGGTATTTTACAATTAGTATTAAGAAATAAATTAGCAAATTAACTGTTCATTATGAATATAGTTAAGGCTGAGACAATATTTTGTGTCTCAGCCTTTATTTTAATTTGCGAACGTTGAATAGATTTTTTAAACGTTAGCGTTTTATTTTTAGCTCGGTGAGTCTATAATCAACGAATTTTAAAATGTGATTTCTGCCTTGCATTCTTTTTTATGTTAATATTTATATATAAGTACTACGAACAATTGAAAAGAGGACGTTTATAATGATTTATAGTATTACAGAAATTCCTTCACGTTATGCAGAAACAGATCAAATGGGTGTGATTTATCACGGTAATTACCCAACATGGTTTGAGGTTGCACGTACAGATTATATATCAAAATTAGGTTTTAGCTATAAAGCTATGGAAGAATCTGGTATTATTTCACCGGTTACAGATTTAGATATTAAGTATATAAAAACAATACAGTATCCTGAAACTGTGAAAATTAAGACATGGGTTGAAAAATATACGCGTTTAAGATCAATTTATCGTTATGAAGTATATAACGAAGTAGGTGATTTAGCGACTACTGGTTCAACTGTTTTGACTTGTATTAGAAAGGATAACTTTAAGCCTATTAGATTGGATAGATATTTTCCTGAATGGCATGCAATGTATGCCGATGTAGATAAAAGAAATCAAGCAGGAGAAACATTTGAAGTGAAAAATGGCATACTTTAATATAGTTGTAGTTAAATGTATAAATGCATAATTAAGTGTATGCGTATGTATTTATATACAATGATTGATTTGCAATGTGTTTTTGAAATGTACACAAGATTATCAAAATGATAAATAAAAAGAGCCTGGAATGGAACCAGGCTCTTTTTAAGTATATATTTATATATGAATGATCAATTGTGTTATGTGAATTGAGTTCTATTATTATTTAGCAGAATATGAAATTTCATCGACACTATCATTGACGTCTATGAATAAATCATGGTCTTCAAAATACCATAAGTCTTTTTCTGCAATTACTACATCTAAGCCGTCAAAATGATTTTCGTAACCAATTTCTACATCATCTTTTTGATCAACACTGAATGCAGGGCTAAATCCTTGTTTTAATTGGAATTCTCCACCATAGCGAACGAAAAATTGTAAGACTTTGTTATCTTCAGGTAAATCAAGTTCATCTTTAAACCAAGATACAGCGTTATCTGAAAGTTTTATATCCATAATAAAAGTCCCCTCTCATTTCACAAGTTTAAAACTTGTGACCATTGGTTACTAATTTTTAAATTAGTACTATATCTATTACCCAAATTTGAGTAACAATAAAAGTAGTATAACATAATTAAGTATTATTTTCTTTAAATTCAAATTGTTCAATATGTTTTAGGTTGAGGGAAGGAATTTTTAATAATGTTGTGAATTAGTGTGACATAATTAAGAGTATTATAATATTCTGAAGTGTATATTGTTATTTTAGTGAATAAAAAAATAGTGAAACAGAAGTCTGTGTTAAAGATTTCTGTTTCACTATGTTGGAAAGCTGGCTAATAAACAAGTTTTTGTGTTGTCGTTTTCTATTAGCCAAATATTCATATCTACTTTTCAATAGTTGAGACATAAGAATATCTCAGACTGAGCAATGTTTGCTATTTTTTATTGATTGCTAGTGACTTTTGTAATAGTTACATCCATTTAATTTTTGGCTCTTCGCCTTTAAAAATCCTCACGATATTTGTTCGATGTCTAAATATTAATAAGACGCCTACACCGAAACTCACGACTAATAAGATATAATCACGAATTAACAGCGCACCGATAACACAACAGATTGATGCTATGATACTCGAAAGTGATACATACTTTGTTAAATAAAGTATGCCAAAGAAAATCGCTGCTAAAATGAGTAATAGTAGAGGATTGATTCCAAGTATCACACCTGCACTTGTGGCAACTGCTTTTCCACCTTTAAATCCAAGGTAAATTGGATACACATGACCTAGAATTGCAAATGCGCCTACGATGAGTCCATTTGTGAAAAATGTACTAATAGCACCATCTGCATGTACTGGTAACCAAAGTGGTAAGAATACAACAATAAATCCTTTAAATATATCTAAAAATGTAACTAGGAATCCTGCAGGTTTACCTAACACTCTAAAACTATTTGTTGCTCCTGTATTCCCACTACCAAATTGTCTAATATCTTTTTTGAAAAATAATTTACCTATTACATAGCCACTTGGGAAAGCACCAATGAGATAACTTAAAATTAACATGATTATTATCATCACCATACATAATCCACATCCTTTAATGACATTAAAATTATTTTACCACATATGACCACGGTTAGACGAACAAAAATTTATAACTGTAGTAAAACACGGTTCAAATATAATTTGATACTTGCAATTTATCAAGATTTATATAAGAATAACTAATGTATAGTTTTAAAAACGAACGTACGTTTGTAGGAGGGCGAAACGATTGGCAATGAACAAACAAAATAATTATTCGGATGATTCCATTCAGGTTTTGGAAGGGCTAGAAGCCGTTAGAAAAAGACCTGGTATGTATATTGGTTCTACCGATAAAAGAGGATTACATCATTTAGTGTATGAAGTTGTCGATAATTCCGTCGATGAAGTATTAAACGGCTTTGGTAATGAAATAGCAGTTACAATAAATAAAGATGAAAGTATTACTATAGAAGATGATGGACGTGGGATGCCGACTGGTATTCATACATCGGGCAAACCAACTGTTCAAGTAATATTTACAGTACTTCATGCAGGCGGTAAATTTGGACAAGGTGGATATAAAACTTCAGGAGGTTTACATGGTGTAGGTGCATCAGTCGTAAACGCATTAAGTGAATGGTTAGAAGTAGAAATTTACAGAGATGGCGCTATTTATAAACAACGATTCAGTCAAGGTGGTATACCAGCTACAGGCCTAGAAAAACTAGGGAAAACTAAAAAAACAGGTACTAAAGTTACCTTTAAACCAGATGCTGAAATTTTCAAATCAGCAACCTCTTTTAACTATGACGTGCTAAGCGAACGTTTACAAGAATCAGCATTTTTGCTTAAAAATCTTAGAATTACGCTTAAGGATTTAAGATCTGGTAAAGAAAGAGAAGATGTATTCCATTATGAAGATGGCATTAAAGAATTTGTAAGTTATGTAAATGAAGGTAAAGAAGTGTTACATGATGTAGCAAATTTTGTTGGAACTGCTAATGGAATAGAAGTAGAGGTCGCATTTCAATATAATGATCAATATTCGGAGAGTATCTTAAGTTTTGTCAATAATGTACGTACTAAAGATGGCGGTACGCATGAAGTTGGCTTTAAAACAGCCATGACGAGAGTATTTAATGACTATGCTAGACGTATTAATGAATTGAAAGAAAAAGATAAGAATCTAGATGGTAATGATATACGTGAAGGTTTGACAGCGATTATTTCTATTCGTATTCCAGAAGAATTATTACAATTTGAAGGACAAACTAAGTCTAAGTTAGGCACGCCTGAAGCGAGAAGTGCAGTAGATTCTGTTGTATCTGAAAAATTACCTTATTATTTAGAAGAAAAAGGACAATTGTCAAAAGCACTCGTTAAAAAAGCATTAAAAGCCCAGCAAGCAAGAGAGGCAGCACGTAAAGCAAGAGAAGATGCACGATCTGGTAAGAAAAATAAACGAAAAGATACGTTGTTATCAGGAAAATTAACACCTGCACAAAGTAAGAATACAGAGAAAAAAGAACTGTATTTAGTTGAGGGTGATTCAGCTGGCGGTTCTGCAAAATTGGGACGTGACCGCAAATATCAAGCGATTTTACCATTAAGAGGTAAAGTTATAAACACTGAAAAAGCACGTTTAGAAGATATTTTTAAAAATGAAGAGATTAACACGATTATCCACACAATAGGTGCAGGTGTAGGTAATGAATTTAAATTAGAAGATAGCAATTATAACCGCGTCATTATAATGACAGATGCTGATACTGATGGTGCGCACATTCAAGTGCTTTTACTAACATTTTTCTTTAAATATATGAAACCTTTAGTAGAAGCAGGAAGAGTATTTATAGCCTTACCGCCATTATACAAACTGGAAAAAGGTAAAGGTGCTTCTAAGAAAATAGAATATGCATGGACAGATGAAGAATTAGAAAAATTACAAAAAAAATTAGGTAAAGGATTTAGTTTACAGCGCTATAAAGGTTTAGGTGAAATGAACGCTGATCAATTATGGGAAACAACGATGAACCCAGATACAAGAACGTTGATTCGAGTACAAGTTGATGATGAGTTACGTTCATCGAAACGCGTAACAACTTTAATGGGAGACAAAGTAGCTCCTAGACGTGAGTGGATTGAAAACCACGTTGAATTTGGTCTTCAAGAAGATCAAAGTATTCTGGATAACAATGAAATTCAAATACTAGAACAGGATTATTCTGATGAGGAGGAAATGAATTGAGTGAAATAATTCAAGATTTGTCGCTGGAAGATGTTATTGGCGACCGATTTGGTAGATATAGTAAATACATCATTCAAGAGCGTGCATTACCAGATGTTCGTGATGGGCTTAAACCTGTTCAAAGACGTATTTTATACGCTATGTATGCTAGTGGTAATACATTTGATAAAAATTTCCGTAAAAGTGCAAAAACAGTCGGTGATGTCATCGGACAATATCATCCGCATGGTGATTCATCTGTATATGATGCGATGGTTCGATTAAGTCAGGACTGGAAATTGCGACATGTTTTGATAGAAATGCAAGGTAATAATGGTAGTATCGATAACGATCCAGCAGCAGCTATGCGTTATACAGAAGCGAAATTAAGCAGAATTTCAGAAGAGCTATTAAGAGATATTAATAAAGAAACAGTGCCATTTATGCCTAACTACGATGATACGACAATGGAACCTATGGTTTTACCAGCTAGACTGCCACATTTGTTAATTAATGGAAGTACAGGCATATCTTCAGGTTATGCTACGGATATACCACCGCATAATCTCGCTGAAGTTATTCAAGCAACATTGAAGTATATAGATAACCCAAATATCACAGTAAGCCAGTTGATGAAGTATATCAAAGGTCCCGATTTTCCTACTGGTGGTATTATTCAAGGAATAGACGGTATTAAGAAAGCGTATGAAACCGGAAAAGGTAAAATTGTTGTGCGCTCTAAAGTTGATGTTGAAGAATTAAGAAATGGTAGAAAAGAACTCATCGTTACTGAATTACCTTATGAAGTTAATAAAAGTGCACTTGTTAAAAAGATGGATGAACTGCGAGCAGATAAAAAAGTAGATGGTATTGTAGAAGTACGTGATGAAACTGACCGTACAGGGTTACGTATTGCCATCGAATTAAAGAAAGATGTTAATAGCGAAGCGGTTGCTAATTATTTATATAAAAATACAGACTTA
Source organism: Staphylococcus sp. 11-B-312 (assembly GCF_016743055.1). NCBI lineage: Bacteria > Bacillati > Bacillota > Bacilli > Caryophanales > Staphylococcaceae > Staphylococcus > Staphylococcus sp. 11-B-312. The sequence continues at coordinate 1,547,611 of NZ_CP068241.1, read as the reverse complement.
CAAGTGGCATATAATTTTAATATGGTAGCAATAAGTGATGGTCGACCGCTTCTTATGGGTATTCGTCAATTTATAGACAGTTATCTCAATCATCAAATTGATGTAGTTACAAAGCGTACACGTTTTGAATTGGATAATGCAGAGAGTAGAATGCATATTGTAGAAGGTCTCATGAAGGCTTTGTCAATTTTAGATGAAGTTATTAAGCTCATTAGAAATTCAAAAAATAAAAAAGATGCTAAAGATAATTTAGTTTCTGAGTTTGATTTTACAGAAGCACAAGCTGAGGCGATAGTTACGTTGCAGTTATATCGTCTGACAAATACAGATATTGTACAACTACAAGAAGAACATGATGAATTAAAAGCTAAAATTGCACATTTAAAAAATATATTAGATAATCATGATGCTTTGTTAAATGTTATCAAGGAAGAATTGAGCGAAATTAAAAATAAATATAAACAACAACGTTTATCTTCTATAGAAGCTGAAATCAGTGAAATTAAGATTGATAAAGAAGTTATGGTGCCAAGTGAAAATGTGATTATGAGTATTACGAAACATGGTTACATTAAACGAACATCGTTACGTAGCTTTAATGCAAGTGGTGTAGAGGAGCTAGGTGTGAAAGATGGCGATGCAATGCTCAAATACCAAGAAGTCAATACATTAGACACAGCATTAGTATTTACGAATAAAGGCAGACATCTTTATATTCCAGTTCATAAACTTTCAGAGATTAAGTGGAAAGATTTAGGACAGCATGTATCACAGATTGTACCCATTGATGAAGGCGAGCATGTTATCGATGTTTACTGTGAAAATGATTTTAGACCAGACGCATTTTATATTTTAGCTACGCGCAATGGCATGATTAAGAAAAGCAATGTCTCTATGTTTAAAACATCAAGATATAACAAACCACTTGTTTCTATGAAACTAAAAGATAATGATGAAGTGATAAATGTAATGAGATTAGATGAACCTCAAGCGATTACCGTGCTAACACACAAAGGTATGTCATTAACATACAGTAGTGAAGAGTTATCAGATACAGGACTTAGAGCCGCTGGTGTTAAATCGATTAATCTTAAAAGTGAAGACTTTGTTGTCTTAACCCAAATCGTTAATGAAAAAAATACGATCTTGATGGCAACACAACGAGGTTCATTAAAACGCATAGGATTCAATATTTTACAAAATGCCAAACGTGCACAACGTGGTATTACTTTATTAAAAGAGCTTAAAAAATCACCACATCGCATCGTAGCTGCTAATGTTGTGCAGCCAGATCATACGACTTATACAATATATTCAAAACAACATGAAGAAAGTGGCAATATTAAAGATATTCATCTATCAGAACAATATACTAATGGCAGCTTTGTAGTAGATGTTAAAGAGTTTGGCGACGTTGTTAGTATGATTGTTAAATAACTTTAATTTTAAAATTTTGTTAGTAAATACAACAATATAATGATAAAATACCTATAAGGTGTAACAAAAATGAAGCAAGAGATTTATAGCAATGTGAAAAAGTTTAGTGCAAGGCGTAATGTTTTATACTGAACTGATTCATTCATTTTCATGTCTACATAAGCAGTTGAATATTGTTTATAAACATGAATGCGACTATAAATCTCTTGATTTTACTATGAAAATTAAATTGTATAGATGAGAGGGATTAAATTGAGCAATTTTGATAGTTTGATTCCGGATTGGTTCAAAGCATTTGTTCAAGTCGGGAATGATTTAATCTGGTCACAATACTTAATTGGACTATTAATCACAGCAGGTATATTTTTTACTATTGGATCTAAGTTCGTACAATTAAGATGGATACCGGAAATGTTTCGAGCAATTGGAGAAAAACCTGAAACGTTAGAAAATGGGAAAAAAGGTATTTCACCATTCCAAGCATTCGCGATTAGTGCAGGTTCTCGTGTTGGCACAGGTAATATAGCCGGTGTTGCGACAGCAATTGTATTAGGCGGTCCTGGTGCAGTATTCTGGATGTGGATTATTGCTTTTATCGGAGCAGCCAGTGCATTTATTGAAGCAACGCTTGCGCAAGTGTACAAGGTACCTGATGAAGAAGGTGGTTATCGTGGAGGACCAGCTTATTACATAACTAAGGGACTCAATCAAAAATGGTTAGGCATTGTGTTTGCGGTGCTAATCACAGTGACATTTGCATTTGTTTTTAATACAGTACAATCAAACACAATAGCTGAATCATTAAAAACGCAATATAATGTAAGTCCTATTATAACGGGTGTAATCTTAGCTATTATTACTGCTATTATTATATTTGGTGGGGTAAGAAGTATTGCAACATTATCTTCGATTATTGTACCTGTGATGGCAATTATATATATAGGATTAGTTGCTGTAATATTAATATTTAACTATGATCAAATCATACCGATGATTGCAACTATAATTAAAAATGCATTTGGATTTGAACAAGCAACGGGAGGCGCGATTGGAGCAGCCGTTCTGCAAGGTATAAAACGTGGCTTGTTCTCAAACGAAGCTGGTATGGGTTCTGCGCCAAATGCTGCTGCTACTGCTGCAGCGCCACATCCAGTTAAACAAGGTTTAATCCAATCATTGGGCGTATTTTTTGATACGATGCTAGTATGTACAGCAACGGCGATCATGATTTTATTATATACAGGATTAGAATTTGGAGAGAATGCAGCACAAGGCGTTGCAGTTACACAATCAGCTTTAAATGAACACTTAGGTAGTGCAGGAGGTATTTTCTTAACGATTGCTATCACTTTATTTGCATTTTCTTCGGTTATTGGTAATTACTACTATGGTCAATCGAACATGGAATTTTTATGGGAAAATAAAACAGTATTATTTATTTTCAGATGTTTAGTTGTTGTACTTGTCTTCGTCGGTGCTGTTGTGAAAACTGAAACGGTATGGAGTACAGCAGATGTGTTTATGGGTCTAATGGCCATCGTTAACTTAGTTGCTATTATTGGTTTATCTAACATTGCTTTTGCAGTTATGAATGATTACCAACGTCAACGTAAAGCTGGCAAAAAACCTGTATTTAAACCTGAAGAGTTAGAAATTAACTTGTTTGGTATTGAGAGTTGGGGAATGAAGAAGAAATAATTGTATTTAAACATTAATGCAAAGATTTGAATTTTCTTCAACATCATTATCATAGTTTCTTTAATAATAATTCATATATAAGCAGTAATATAAAATGGATGATAAACATTTGATTTTATATTACTGCTTTTTAATATACATTTTTATATTTTAGTATAATATACTTATATCGTATTAATACATATTGTTCGTTGCTATTATTATGGATGTTTAGTTAATTTTTAATAAAACATGGCAAAATATATGTTTGGTAAATGGTCATTGTGTTATGATTAACATTAGTTATTTTAAATATTGAACGTTATGTATTGTATTACAAAGGTGCATTATTTTTTGCTATGCGCTAAATAAACAATATATTTTGAAAAATAAGGTTTGGTGATGTTATGTCAAATGAAGATAATTTAAAACAAGAAACGACATCTAAGGAAAATAGATTAAAACTAAGTTTCCCTGAAACACGCTTTATGAAATTTTTAGGTGGCAAAGATTTAGTTTTTGCTTTGCTTATATTAATATTTATTGGCTGTGCTATTTTTATATTTGATCAAGTTTCTTATATTTTTAAACCATTTATAATTGTTTTTAATACAATTGTAGCACCGATTATTGTATCGATTATATTATATTATTTATTTAACCCATTAGTTAATTTGATGGAACGGTATAATATTTCAAGACTTTGGGGTGTAATCATATTATTCTTAGTCATTATTGGTGTTATTGCGCTAGCAATTAATTTATTAATACCTGTAATTGGTGCTCAGTTTAAAAGTTTTGGAAATAACTTCCCGTACTATGTAGATAAGGTTAATAAATTTATAGATAGTGTAACGAAATACTCTTTAATTTCTAATTTTTATGGTCAAATTCAAGATCAATTAGATTCATTGGCTAAAAAATTACCTTCAATGGTGTCTGATTACTTTAATGGTTTTGGTTCTAAAGTTAAAAATTTTGCTGAAGCATTAGTGAATGTTGGTGTGGTAATTGCTACAACACCATTTGTTTTATTCTTTATGTTAAAAGATGGGCACCGCTTCAAAGAGTTTTCAACAAACTTAATGCCCCCTAAATTTAGAAAAGACTTTCATGATTTGTTAGATAAAATGAGTCTACAAGTTGGTTCTTATATCCAAGGACAAATTATTGTATCATTTTGTATTGGTATATTATTATTTATCGGATATAGTATCATCGGTTTAGACTACAGTTTAATTTTAGCTTCAATAGCTGCAGTTACTAGTGTTGTTCCATATATTGGTCCAACGATTGCGATATCACCAGCAATTATTATTGCTTTAATTACTTCACCAATTATGTTGTTGAAGTTAGTGATAGTTTGGACGGCTGTTCAATTTATTGAAGGGCATTTTATTTCTCCAAATATCATGGGTAAAACATTGAAAATTCACCCACTTACAATTATATTCATCTTATTAAGTGCAGGTAATTTATTAGGTGTTGTCGGTGTCATTTTAGGTATTCCTGCTTATGCAATATTGAAAGTACTAGTTTCACATTTATATACAATGTACAAACGTCGTTATAACAAATATTATGGTGATGATGCAGGAGAATATGAAATTACTTCTGATGAAGAAATTCGTAAAAGTTAAATTATAAATAATGTACGACAGAGGCTGGGACAAATCAAATGTCTCAGCCTCTTATCATAACCGAAGTGGAATGACATGTTGTTAAGTGAATTGATATATTAAGATACTTTTTATTGTTGTGCATATAAAATGAAAGTATGTCTATATTTTTTGTAACTGAGTGTGTGGTCTAACAATATTGTAATATTTAACTCGTATAAAAATTATTTATAAAAAATAAAAATTGTGCTATATTTTAAATGTTATATGAATATAGAAAAGTGATGTGAACACATGTCAAAGAAGCTAGTAAATAAAATATTAACGATAATGAAAGTTTTATTTGCACTTTCATTATTTATATTTGTTGTTTTTACTTTATATAAAGAACTAGCAAATATAAATTTAAAAGAAACGATTCATTCTATAAAAGATATTAATAGTGTATGGTTGGTTGTGCTTTTTTTGAGTGGTGGTCTAGCCATACTGGTATTATCAATGTATGATGTGATTTTAGCTAAAGTTTTACACTTGAAGATATCTTTAGTTAAAACCGTACGTATAGGATATATTGTAAATGCTTTGAACGCAGTATTGGGCTTTGGAGGATTCATAGGAGCGAGCGTAAGATTTTTATTATATAAAGATACTACAGAAGATAAAAAAGCATTACTGCATACTATTTCTATTGTTTTAATCTCCATGTTGACGGGTTTAAGTATGCTTTCTATTTTAGTAGTATTTCATGTGTTTGATGTTAGACATGTATTTAGTCCGTTCCCTTGGGTTAGATGGTTAATGTATGTTGTTGCGTTGTTTTTGCCTATTTTTATTTTTATTACAATTTGGAAACCAGTAAATAAAGAAAGTAAATTGACTGGAATTTATTGCACCATTGTTTCTAGTATTGAATGGATGATTGCTGCTGCAGTATTATATATGGCATTATTAATTGTTGGTATACAGGTGCATTTCTCTGTATTTATGGGAATATTTATCATTGGTGCATTATCAGGGTTAATCAGTTTTATTCCTGGAGGATTTGGTACATTTGATTTGGTACTATTACTAGGATTGAAAAGTTTAAATATTCCAGAAGAAAAAATTGTTTTAGCTTTATTGCTCTACAGGTTTGCTTATTACTTATTTCCTGTTTTAATTGCCCTTATTCTCTCAACGTTTGAATTTAGAAATACGGCAAAACGTTATTTGGATGATTCTAAAATTATGATACCTGTGAAAGATATGTCATCACTTTTAGCATCTTATCAAAAAGATATCTTAACTAGGATACCAGCATTTTCCATTGCATTGTTACTTTTATTTACGAGTGCTTTATTTTTCTTTAATAACATTACAATAATTTATGATGGGTTATATAGTAATAACCATGCGTTTTATTATATTATCGCTTCTATTCATACATGTGCATGTCTATTACTATTATTAAATGTGATAGGTGTATATCATTTATCTAAGAGAGCACTTTTGTTTGCAATTTGTTCAATCATTATCATATTTAGTGTCACTGTTTATACTTATCCTTCTTTGGTACTTTTAGGTTGGTTAATTACTATGTTTGTAATGCTCGCTGTATTTTATAGAAGTGCACGTGTCATAAAGCGTCCGTTTAGATATACGAAACTATTGTCTAGTGTAATTATTGGGGCTCTTGTGTTATTCATTAATCATGTGTTTATAAAAAATACATTTTACACTTTAGATATTTATCATATAGAAGTAGATACGTCTCTTTTAAGATATTATTTTTGGTTCACGATTATTACAGTAGCAATTATAGTTAGTATTGTTGTGTGGTGGTTTGAAGCAAGATTCAAATCTGCAGGCAGTGGTCAAAAACTAGAACAATGTGAAACGATTATTCAGAAATTTGGGGGAAATTATTTAAGTCATCTCATATACAGTGGTGATAAGAAGTTTTTCTTTAATGAACAACAAGACGCATTTGTGATGTATCGTTATAAGGGGAATGCCTATATTGTTTTAGGTGACCCCATTGGAAATAGTGCTTCGTTCCATGAGTTGCTCGAAAGATTTTATAATGAAGCTCAATATTTAGGTTACGACATTATTTTCTATCAAGTCACTGATAAATATATGTCAATTTATCATGATTTTGGAAATCAGTTTTTTAAATTAGGCGAAGAAGCCATTATTGATTTATCAACTTTCACTACTTCAGGTAAAAAGAAGCGTGGTTTACGTGCTACTTTAAATAAGTTAGATGATTTGGGGTGTACTTTTGAGGTATTGGAACCTCCTTTTTCAAAAAACATTTTTGATGAATTAAAACAAATAAGCGATGATTGGTTATCAGGCTCTACAGAAATGCAATTTTCAGTAGGACATTTTAGTGAACATTATATATCGAAGGCGCCGATCGGAGTTATTAAAGATAAAGAAAATGCTATAATTGGTTTTTGTACATTTATGCCTGTTAATGATAATTCAACTGTGTCTATTGATTTAATACGTTGGAAATCGGATACCTCCTTACCTCTGATGGATAGTTTATATCTTCATATGCTGTTATGGGCTAAGGCAAATGGGTATCAATACTTTAATATGGGCATGGCTACACTGTCCAATGTGGGTAAAGTACCTTTTTCTTTTTATAGAGAAAGACTTGCAGGTAGAGTATTTGAGCATTTCAATGGATTATATAGATTTCAAGGATTAAGACGTTATAAAGAAAAGTTTAATCCCAATTGGCAGCCAAGGTTCTTAGTGTATCGTAAAGATAACTCATTGTGGGTAAGTATGACAAAAGTCATGCGTGTAGTTAGAAAAAAATAATAAAACAAAACAACCAACAATCCCGTTAATGATTGTTGGTTGTTTTTTGGAGTTATAGTTTTTAATGGTTTTTGTAGTTAACGCCGGAGAAGTTATTAACTACTTTTTAATAAACTAACGATATACTTTCTAAATATCATTTTGACTCTAACTATATTTATGAATTTCTAGTTACCCCTTTGTTCAAGGTGTATTTATAATATATCATCATTAGAAAACGCTTTCAACATCATGATATCATCTTATTTGAATAAAAATTGACATTTTATATAGTTGGTTTCTTTTTGAAATATAATTGTATTTTTTCACTGTAGTAACATTAGCTTTTTGAATTATTTTCATTTGTTATATTATTAATATACATTTAAAATTTCAATATAATGTAGTAATATGTAAATATTAATGTTTGCAGAGTGAACAATGGGGTGGGGAAATGAAAAAAGTTATAATTAGTTTGGTAATCGTGATGCTTTTAGTTGCGTTAACACTCTCAATTAAATCGTTATATGATAACATACATACAAATTACAAAGGTTCAAATCAATCTGCTCAAAACGAAAAATTTAAACAGGAGAAAAAGACCAAGTATAAATTGCCTAAGATCAATGTTTTGTCACAACAATTCAGTGAAAATTTTATGAATAGTGATGTAAGAAATCATTATATGCACGTTTCTAAAGGCATGGACAAACACAAAGTTGAAACATACTTTGGTGATAGTGAAAAAACAATACAAATTGCTAATATGAAAGCACATAAATATGGTGACATGGCTTTTTTATTCAAAAATAATAAAGTTCAACGAATTTTTGTTGTACCTGATAATGTTACTATTGAATCATTTTCGCAAGTACATGGTTATAGAGTACACAATAATCACAATGGTACGATGATATACGATGATAATCCATCCAATTATTTCTCTGTTAAAGTATATTTTGATTCAAATAAAAAGGTGAAAGCAATAGAGAATATAGATCAAGTGTCTACTATAAAATAAATTTATAATGTTAGAAAATAAAAATTTTATTATCAGCATAAAGGGCTTATCCGAACTACTGGATGGGTCTTTTTTATTTGAATTTTACGATATGACAGAAATATATTTTAAAAACATAATGAGGTAAGCGCTAAATAAAAATTTGTATAAGTACGAATTTAATATAACTGATTTCAACTGCTTATATAATTATTTAATAGAAAAGTTAACGCTAATTTTTTGATCATAAAATAAAAAATTATTTATACTGCTGATTTGATTACTATAAATTATCGTTTTCGTTTTATATAAATAAATTAAAAAAATATAGAATATTAAATATTACAATAATTAAATTTTCAAATAAACTATCAAAATGTAAATGATTATGATAATATGAAAACGGTTACAAAAATAGAGGTGATTTTTATAGTAACAATTAAAGAAGTAGCTAAGTTAGCTGGTTGTTCAGTAGCAACGGTATCTAGAGTGATAAATAATAATGGATATGTCAAAGCTCAAACAAAAATACAAATTGAACGTGCGATTCATGAGCTTAACTATCAACCTAATGAAGCAGCACGTACATTATATAAACGTAAGTCAAAAATGATTGGCTTATTATTACCAGATATCAGTAATCCTTTTTTTACACTTATAGCAAGAGGTGTTGAAGATATAGCGCTTGCGCACGGTTTTCAAGTTTTAATTGGAAATAGTGACAACGATGTTGATAAGGCGAAAGAGTATTTATTCACTTTCAATGCTTATAATTGTGTAGGAGTTATTGCAACAGCATTTGCTGATGATCAAATTGAAAAGCTATTAGTGTCACAAGGTATTCATTATGTATTTGTAGATCGTGTTGAAAATGAAGGTAATGGTATTTCTATGAATCATTTTGAAGGCGGACAATTACAAGCTCGACTTGTGTTAGAAGGTAAACCAAAAAATATTTTGATCCTCCATTTAGATTTGAATATACGGGCATTTAAATTAAGGACAGATGGTATTAAACAAGAATTGAATAACTATAATGTGAGCTATTATGATTGCTCAGCAGAAACATTAAATAATAAAAGTGCATTTATTTCATTAATTAAAGATTTTCAGATTGATAGTATTATATGCAGCAATGATGTACTGGCAATTGAAACGATGGGCCTTGTTCAACAATTTCAATTGAAAGTTCCCGAGGATATTCAAATTGTGGGCTATGATAATATACCTTTTTCTGCAATGACGTTTCCTCAAATTGCAACTATTGATCAGTCCGCATATTTTTTAGGGCAGCAAGCGGTATCAATTTTATTAAAGTTAAATAAAAATTCTATAATTGAACAACAAGATAATAGGTTAAAGTTATCAATTAAACGCAGAAATAGTATTAGATTTAAGTAGTAATGTGTAACGGGTTACATAAAATAAGATTTAACGAGAGGGGATTTAAATGTATAAAACTGGTATTTTAAATAGCGAAATTTCTAAAGTGCTTAGTGATTTAGGTCATACAGATACAATTATCATAGCTGATTGTGGACTGCCGGTACCAGATGGTGTTAAAAAAATAGATTTAGCATTAACTTTTGGACATCCATCATTTGAAGAAGTATTTAATGTAGTTAAAGAACATATGGCAATTGAACAGCTTACTATTGCAAATGAAATGATAAAACAAAATAGTGAGTTATATGTGAAATTATTAGCTGAAAATATTGATATGATCACGGAATCTCATGAAACTTTAAAAATGTATAGTAAGGAAACTAAAGCAATTATAAGAACAGGTGAAGCGACACCTTACGCTAATGTAATTTTATCTAGTGGTGTTTTATTTTAAGGGGTGAAAAATATGATAACGATGAATCAAATATATAAGTCATTTGGTCAAAACGATGTTTTAAGAGGTGTTGATTTTGAAATCAATGATGCAGAAGTACATGCGTTAATGGGTGAAAATGGAGCTGGTAAGAGTACACTTATGAAAGTATTAACTGGCGTATATAATGCGGATAGTGGTAATGTTTTAGAAAATGGTCAGCCGATACACTTTAAAAATACAATAGATGCTGAACAAAATGGTGTGTCGTTTATTCAGCAAGAGTTAAATATTTGGCCTAATCTTACAGTACTTGAAAATTTGTTTTTAGGAAAAGAAGAAACAAAATTATTTGGCATTGTTGATAATAATAAAATGAAACAACGTGCTTTGGCCATTTTTAAAAAGCTAAATATTGAAATCGATTTAAATCGTATGGCAGGCACTTTATCCGTTGGTATGCAGCAGATGCTTGAAATCAGTAAAGCATTAATGGAAAAATCAAAAATCATTATCATGGACGAACCTACTGCAGCCTTAACAAATAATGAAATAGATACATTATTTGAACAAATTAAAAATTTAAAAAAAGATGGCGTTTCTTTTGTATATATTTCTCATAGAATGGAAGAAATTTTTACAATTTCAGATCGTATTACAGTTATGAGAGATGGTCGTTCGATTTTAACTAAGGAAACACAAAATACGACACATGCTGAAATAGTAAAATCTATGATTGGTAGAGATTTAGATAATCAATACCCTGTTAGACAATATCATCAAGAAGATGTTGTGCTTACTGTTGAAAATTTAGATTCAGATGAACATCATTTAAAGGATATACATTTTGATTTACATAAAGGAGAAATACTTGGCTTTAGTGGTTTGATGGGTGCGGGTCGTTCAGAAATTATGAGAGTACTCTTTGGATTAGATAAAGGGAATAAAACGGTAAAACTAAATAATCAACAATTACAAATTCAAAATCCTAATCAATCTATTTCACAAGGTTTAGCTTTTATTACAGAAAATAGAAAAGAAGAAGGGTTAGTTTTACAAGATTCAATTTTAGAAAATATTACTTTACCAGCTTTAAAAAGCTTTTCAAGCTCTGGATTTTTAACACAACATGCTATGGAACAATATTCAGAACAGATGATTCAGCGTTTAAATATTAAAGGCAAAATAGGAGATATATGTGGCACTTTATCTGGTGGTAATCAACAAAAAGTTGTTTTGGCTAAATGGATTGCGACTGCACCACATGTATTAATATTAGATGAACCAACACGTGGCATCGATGTAGGTGCTAAACGAGAAATATATCAATTGATGCATGAATTAACGGACCGAGGTATGTCTATTATTATGATTTCATCAGAATTACCAGAAATTATAGGCATGAGTGATAGAGTCGCAGTTGTACATGAAGGTTCCATTGCAGGCATATTAGAAGATTCAGCTATCACGGAAGCGCGTATTATGACTTTAGCTACAGGAGGAAAATTAAATGAAGCAGTCTAAATTATCATTTTCTTATTCGTATTTAGAAAAAATTATACCTTTTATTGGTTTAATATTATTAGTTGTTATTATCAGTGTATTAAATAGTGCTTTTTTAGAGCCTTCTAATTTATTTAATTTATTAAGACAGGTTTCAATTAATGGTTTAATTGCATTTGGCATGACTTTCGTAATATTAACTGGAGGTATTGATTTATCAGTAGGATCGACACTTGCCTTATCTAGTGCATTTGTTGCGATTTTAATGGTTTCTGGTATGGATTCTATTGTAGCTTTATTTATAGGTTGCATATTTGGGGCGGTATTGGGTGCTATAAATGGCTTGCTCATCACGATAGGTAAAATGGCGCCTTTCATTGCGACATTAGCTACAATGACCGTATTTAGAGGGCTAACACTTGTTATTACAGATGGAAATCCTATTACAAATTTAAATGGTAGTTATGCATTTCAATTATTTGGTAGAGGCTACTTTTTAGGTATTCCAGTACCAGCTGTCACGATGTTTATTACATTTATCATATTATATATCCTACTGCATAAAACTGTATTTGGTAGACAGACTTATGCTATGGGTGGTAATGAAAAGGCGGCATTTATTTCAGGGATTAAGGTCAATAAAATTAAAATAATGATTTATAGTTTAGCCGGCTTAATGTCAGCTATGGCAGGATCAATTTTAACTTCACGTTTAAATTCGGCACAACCAACTGCAGGGATGTCCTATGAATTAGATGCTATTGCAGCAGTAGTTCTTGGCGGTACTTCGCTTACAGGTGGTAAAGGACGTATAGTTGGGACGTTGATTGGTGTGTTAATTATCGGTGTTTTGAACAATGGCTTAAATTTATTAGGTGTATCTTCATTTTACCAACAAGTGGTTAAAGGTGTCGTGATTATCATTGCAGTACTTATAGATAGAAAAAACAAATAACAGGGGGTGTTGGTATTGAAAAAGCTTTTTATAACTGTAACAGCTATATTATTATTTTTAACAGGTTGTTCACTAGAATCACCTATAGAAAAAAATGACAATGGTAAAGTAGATAAGAAAAAATCTGATGTTGTTATTGGTGTGAGTATTTCTACATTAAATAACCCTTTCTTTGTGAAAATTAAAGATGGTATTGAAAAAGAAGCGAAGAAACAAGGCGTCAAAGTTAAGTTTGCAGATGCTCAAGATGATGCAGCGAAACAAGCTAATGATATTGATGACTTAATTCAACAAAAAGTAGATTACTTGATTGTAAACCCGACAGATTCTGATGCGATATCAGGTAGTATTCAAATCGCAAATGATGAGGCAATACCAGTCATTACATTAGATAGAGATGTAGCTAAAGGGGATGTTGCTTCATTTATAGCATCGGATAATATCAAAGGCGGTGATATGGGAGGGAAACTCATTGTTGATGAATTAGGTAAAGATGCGAAAGTAGCTGAACTTGAAGGTGTCCCAGGTGCCAGTGCTACACGGGAACGTGGTAAAGGTTTCCATAACGTCGCAGATCAATCACTTGATGTAGTTTCCAAACAAAGTGCTAAGTTTAATAGAACAGAAGGTCTAAATGTGACACAAAATATTATTCAAGCTCATCCTGAAATACAAGCTATTTTTGCTCAAAATGATGAAATGGCATTAGGTGCTGTAGAAGCGATAGGAAATAAAGACATTAAAGTCGTTGGTTTCGATGGTAATGAAGATGCGATTAAATCTGTTGAAAAAGGTAAGCTATTTGCTACAGTGGCGCAACAACCTAATTTGATGGGTGAAGAAAGTGTTAAAACGATAATGGATTTATATAATGGTAAAAAGGTTGAGAAAAAGAATAAAATTCCTTTAGAAATGAAGCGGCAGTAATTTATGTTAAAGTGCGAGTAAACAAAAAACCGGATGCAAAAGCACCGGTTTTTTTGTTTACTTATATTTTTGACGTTCTTGTTGTTCTTGAGCATATCGTTCAGGGTTTTTCTTATAAAAATCTTGGTGTTCTGCTTCAGCCTCATAAAATGTAGAAGCGGGTAATATTTTTGTAGCAATAGCTTTTTCTTTGTCTATAGTTTGTTTTAATTGTGCTACATAATCTTCAGCTACTGCTTTTTGGTCTTCGTTTGTATAAAAAATTGCTGTTTTATATTGTGATCCTCTATCTTGGAATTGTCCTCCTTCATCAGTTGGATCTATTACAGAAAAGAATATTTCTAATAATTTATTGTATGAAAATAGAGCGACATCATACTCTATTTCAACTGTTTCATAATGCCCGGTGTCACCCGTCTTAACTTCTTCATACGACGGATTATCTTTATGACCTCCCATGTAACCAGAAGTCACTTTCTCAATCCCTTCAAATGTGTCGAAAGGCTTGACCATACACCAAAAGCAACCTCCAGCGAAGTATGCTTTATTTATATTCATGTTTAACATCCTTTCCATATTAGACCTTAGTACCATATATTAAGATATTACTTGATTTTTATTCAGTTTTTATATAACTTTAATATATGTTAATTATAGTACATAGCAGTGCAATTTTGAAGATATAAGGTTGATTACATATGAATGAACATAAACACAGAAGTAAAGAAAGCACAAACACAGAAGAACAACCGACGATGCGTAGGACAAAAAAGAAAAATTAAAAAATTTCCAATTATAATTTTAATTATTGTAATTATTTTAGCCATTATTGTTGGCTATTCTGTGCATGGTTATAAATCAGGTATTGAATACGCAAAAGATCAGGGCAAAACGCTCAAGCAACACAAATTTAACGGTGCTAAAAAAAATGATGGAAAAATCACAATTATGGTTTTAGGTGCAGATAAAGAGCAAGGTGGTATTTCTAGAACAGACTCGATTATGATTGCACAGTATGATTATATTCATAAAAAAATGAAGATGATGTCTGTCATGCGAGATATTTATGCGGATATACCGGGAAATGGTCAACATAAAATTAATTCTGCTTATTCTATCGGTGGACCTGAACTATTGCGACAAACATTAAAGAAAAATTTAGGTATAGACCCTGAGTATTATGCAATTCTTGATTTTACTGGTTTTGAAAAAATGATTGATGAATTGGAACCTAATGGTGTTCCAATTGATGTTGAAAAAGATATGTCTAAAAATATAGGTGTGTCACTGAAGAAAGGTCATCATCGATTAAATGGTAAAGAATTATTAGGGTATGCTAGATTTAGACATGATGAAGAAGGCGATTTCGGTCGTGTAAGACGTCAGCAACAAGTCATGCAATCACTTAAACAAGAATTAGCGAGTTTGGATACGCTACCTAAATTACCTCGAGTTGCGGGTATTTTGAGAGGTTATTTAAATACAAATATGCCTGATTCTGCACTCATTCAAACTGGTTTGAATTTTGGAATACGTGGTGATAAAAAGGTAGATTCTATTACTTTACCTATACAAAACACTTATCAAGATATCCAATCACCAATGGATGGTAGTGCGTTAGAAATCGATAAAGCCAAAAATAAAAAGGAAG
The DNA here is from genome assembly GCF_016743055.1 of Staphylococcus sp. 11-B-312. Classification (NCBI taxonomy): domain Bacteria; kingdom Bacillati; phylum Bacillota; class Bacilli; order Caryophanales; family Staphylococcaceae; genus Staphylococcus; species Staphylococcus sp. 11-B-312. The sequence goes on along the minus strand of NZ_CP068241.1, from coordinate 1,532,227 downwards.
TACAGAATTTTTTGAATGAATAACGAGTTTAGTGAATTCATTTAAATGAGAATGGAATACAAATTTCACGCTATAAGGACTAATCCGTGTTGAACTGCACCCTGTCAAGTAGACAGTGAAAAAAACAAAATGTTTATGGCTACCTTATATTTACGATATAAGGGTAGCCATTTTTAATGTTATTCTTTCTTGATTAAAAAATTCTATATATGAATTAATTGCTTTTATTGCTGTAGCCTTGTCTTTAAAAATCACTTTTTTTCTTCCTCTAAACAATTCACTTTTAATAGTTCCCCATACACCTTCCATAGGTCCATTATCTATGCAACATCCTGGTCGTGACATACTTTGTTTTATACCAAGTTGCTCTAACGTAACTTTAAATAATCTGCTTGTATATTGATATCCTCTGTCGCTATGCAAGAGTATACCTTCGGTATTCGGCACAAGTTTGACTGCTTTTTTGAGCGTATCTAATACAAATTTATTGTTATTTGAGGTACTTAATTTATGACTGATAATCTGTTTGCTGCCTAAGTCATAAATAGCACTTAAGTAAAGTTTTTTACCATTGCTGAGTTTGAATTCTGTAACGTCAGTTAACCATTTTTTATTTGGGATTTGTTCTTCAAATTTTCTATTTAATATATTATGTGCTGTAATTTCAGGTGTTGTTTTAATATATCGTTTTCTTTTAGGGCGGATAGTAGATTTTAGATTAAGTTGATTCATCAATCTATAGACACGTTTATGATTTACTTTTTGATGTAGTTTAAGTCTTAAATATATGTATATACGACGATATCCATATATGCCTTTGTATTTATTGTAGATATCAACGATATCTTTGATTAATTTTTGATTTTCAATTTCTTTATTTGATGGTTTGCGATGTAACCATTTATAGTAACTTGAACGTGATATCTTTAATACTGAACATAACCAAGCTATCGGATAAAGGTTTTTAAATGCTTTTACCGTTTGGTATGATGCTTTTTGTCTGATGCCTGTTTCATCAACTTCCTTTCTATTTCTTCTTCCTTTTTAAAACGTCATTTTCCATTTGAAGAAATTTATTTTTCTCTTTAAGTATCTTAATTTCAGCTTTTAATGCCTCTTCAGGTGTTAATACAGACTGGGGTTTCCCTTTTCCACGTCCATCTTTAAGCCCATCATACCCATGCAAGTTGTACTTTTTTACCCAGTTATATACTTGGCTATAATTGATGTTAAAATGATTTGCTGTTGTCTTATACGATTGGCCATGATTCATATAATAATCAACGATTTCTACACGATCTTCAAATGTTAATGATTTATATTTCAATTGATACACCTCGGGTTTTGGAGAATATGTTTTTAATATTTTACCCGATAAATACTTTGAAATCCATTTGTTTACAGTTGAAGTAGTGGGGATATTATATTTAACTACTAAATCAGTTAAAGATAGGCCATCATTTATATATTCGTTCACAACTTTAAGCTTAAATTCATTTGAGTAGGTATTATTTCTTTGAATTGGTAAAAGCACCTTTATTCCATGCTTCTTAAATTTATAATAGTTAATCAATAATATTCTAGGAGAACAATTTAAATTTAATTTTTGAATTACATTTTTCATACTATATCCTTCTTCATATAAGCTGAAAGCTTTTTGATAAGTTTCAGGTGATAATTTTCTATGAGTCATAAAAAAGCTCCCTTCAAAGTTTACATTTTTAAGTGTCTACTTTGAAGGGAGCATATCATGTGCCAATGGATTAGTCCTTATTTATTTGAATGTTGCGATTTTGATTGTGCAGTTTGCCTAGGAATATGATTCGTGCCCATAGCCTCTTTTGCATATTTGTTTCCTCGGGTGTCAGCAAATGACCCAATTGCTTTAAATGATGTAGTTGAAACAGTTTTATATGCCTACACATGATACGTTTCTCTAAGCATACCATTCATGTATAGTTAGATTTGGCAAAAGTAAAAAAACATCAATATCTATATGATGCAATAGATATTGATGTTTATGTTCGTATGTAAATTATTGTTGATCTGATTTTCTAATTCCTGCAACGCCATAATGAGAAGTTTTCATTTCTTCTATTACAACTTGTATAGCTTCTTTGTTTGCGCCTGTTGTTTTCTCTACTGCATTAGTAACTTCTGTGACTAAATTTTTTAGTTGTTCATCAGAGCGACCTTCTAACAATTTTACATTTACTATTGGCATTTAAATCCCACCTTAATCTATTTTTATATATTATAGCATGAAAATTCACAAAATTATAAAAATAACAACAAGAACAAACGTTCTTATTTAAGTTGAAATAGAACATTTGTTCTTGTATAATATAAGTGATTAGGGGAGGAATGTCATATGTATGAATTTTATGATTACAATCTGCTAGAGGAAAGAGATATATTGTGTATTGATCAGAAAAGTTTTTTTGCAAGTGTTTCTTGTATACAAAAAGGTCTAGATCCAATGAAAGAAAAGTTAGCAGTTGTTGCAGATACTAAGAGACAGGGATCAGTTGTATTAGCTGCTACGGGTCCACTAAAAGCTATAGGTATTAAAACAGGATCGAGATTATTCGAAATTCCTCATAGAAATGATATATATATTATCAATCCAAGCATGAGAAAATATTTGGAAGTTTCAGTAGCAATCTCTAAAATTGCTTTACGCTATGTCGCTCCGGAAGACTTACATCAATATAGCATTGATGAATTCTTTATGGATGTAACAAATAGTTATCACAGATTTAGTAGTACAATTCAGTCTTTTTGCAAAAAGCTACAATATGAAATTCTAGAAGAAACAGGTATACATTGTTCAATAGGAATTGGTTCAAATATGTTATTGAGTAAAGTTGCAATGGATATAGAAGCAAAACATACTAATAGTTTCATTGCTGAATGGAGATATCAAGATGTGCCACACAAACTTTGGCCTGTTTCACCATTGAGTAAATTTTGGGGAATTAGTAAAAAAACAGAAGCAAAAATGAATAAACGCGGTATTTTTACTATAGGAGATCTAGCGCATTATCCATATCAATATTTAAAAAGGGATTTTGGTACAGTAGGTGTGGATTTACACTTGCATGCGAATGGTATTGATCAAAGTAGAATAAGAGACAAGTATAGTGTAGTTAATCCCTCGATTTGTAAAAGTCAAATATTGATGCGTGATTATCGTTATGAGGAAGCTAAAGTAGTGATGCAGGAGTTAATTGAGGATGTAGCGAGTCGTGTTAGAGCAAGAAATAAATTAGCTAAGACGATACATTTTTCATTTGGTTATAGTGATCATGGAGGGGTGCATAAGCAATACACATTAGAGGATCCAACTAATTTAGAAGGTACGATTTTCAAGGTGGTAGAATCTTTAGCTGACAAATTATGTGATTCAACAATGCTATATAGAAAAGTGAGTATTTCACTCACACAGTTTATAGATGAGCGAAATACACAATTGAATTTATTTATAGATGAATACGAAAGAAAAAGAAATGAAAAATTGGCCAAAACGATTGACGCGTTACATCAAAAATTTGGTAAGGGTATCGTATCTAAAGCAATCTCTTATACAGACGCAGGTACAAAACATGGGCGTTTAGGGCTTATGGCAGGCCATAAAATGTGAAAAGGAATAATGATAAACTAAAGATTTAAAGTAGTTATAAATTAACTTCATTATCAATATGTGGAACGGGTATCATTTTAAATAAGCTTATATGGGGCGGCCCGTTCCAAAAATAATTATTAAATCAAATTGAGTGAGCGTTTAACGACACAATTTAAATCATATATCTATAACATCATTAACGAATTGTCTTGTCTATACTACGTAAGGATAAAATAAACACACACCCACCAAACTGTAAATATAATATCAGCATAAGAAGCATGTATAAAATAATAGGGTGCACATGCTTACTATGAATTATTTGAAAAAACATGATGTCTAGATAATAATAAAGCATAAATCGTATCTAGGTGCGGTGTCGTTAATTTATACTTTCGCGCTTGTCGATATAGAAAACCTTGTATTCCATCGATTTCTAATGGAGTATTTGCAAGTACATCATAATACATGCTTGTTCCCATATCATCTGGATAACCTTGATAAATTGTCATTATTTCATCAATAACATCCTCAGAAAAATTAATACCAGAGTGTTTAGCTATTATATAACCTTCTTTTAATAGTGATACACATAGCGAATAAATATGAGGTTGTTTGAGTATAGAAGCAGGCTGTATTCCAAGCGCAGTAACTGTATTGATTGCTAGATTTACTAATAGTTTATACCATATTTCCACTTCAATGTTTTTATGTAACACAAGTGAAAGTCCACTTGAAGCTAATGTTTTTTTCAATGACTCTGTGTTATCATCTCGTTGTAAGTGAAGTATCTCATCTCTAAAGTGAATCACGTGTTGATCAGTCTTTTGACCACTAATATAAGTTACAGCTTGATACATATTTGGGAAGGGGAGCTTAAAGTGTTGTCCATATCCATTTTGAGCTAATATAACAATAGTAGTATCTTGAGTTAAATGGTTAATTTGTTTATATAATCCATCTAAGTGTGGGATTTTAACAGCGATGAATATAATATCTAATGGTTCGGTAATGTCCGATGCTGTAACAACATTAAGTGTCATATTTACATTTTTCGAAGGATCTTGATAGGTAATGCACGCATTACGTCTACCAATTAAATAGACTTTATGTTCTGTTGCTAAAAGTTGAACTGTGATACAACTACCGACAGCGCCAGGACCAATAATACCTATTTTTTTCATTTATAGTTGACCTCCGTTTATTTAGAAAATAAAATTATAATAGATATGCTTATGATAGTAATAAATAATAAAGTGTTAATCAACTAAAAATGTAAAATTAATTTTTTGAACAGGAGTATAAAACAAATGATAAAAACTATGATGAATGGAAAAATACATCGTGCACGTGTAACAGAAGCTAATCTTAATTATGTAGGAAGTATCACGATAGATCGCAATATTTTAGATGCGGTAGATATATTACCAAATGAGAAAGTTGCAATTGTGAATAATAACAATGGAGAAAGATTAGAAACCTATGTGATTGAAGGAGAACGTAATAGTGGAAAAATATGCCTAAATGGTGCAGCTGCTAGGCTTGTTCAAGTAAATGATATTATTATTATCATGTCTTATGTACAAGTTACAGCAGAAGAAGCATTAAATCATAGTCCAAAAGTTGCACTTATGAATGAAGATAATGAAATTATAGAGATGATACAAGAAGAAGAAGGGAAATTGATAAATTAAATATGTAGCACAGCGTATGATATATTGGATGGTTTTAATTCAAATGAAATCGACAAAAGAACTAAATGATATGAGCCTAGCGCAAGTTTTCTAATAAAACTTGCGCTAGGCTCATATTTGGTCATATACTAAAACGTTTTTATTTTGACATTGAACTAATTAATATTTAACAGATTCTAAATAAGTAACTGACTTAAATGTTTTTTCAAGTTTTGCATTTGTGCAAAGAAAAATTAAATTAAGCAATTACTTAACACAATCACAATGAAGTTATTAAATTATAAAGATAAGATAAAGTCTATTCAATATAAGTATCAAAGTCGCTTAATGCTTCAGCGCCTTTTTTTCGGTCTTCAGGATTTTTAAAGCTAATTCTTAATGCACCATAAATATCTTCACGAACTTCTAATATTCTTAAGTTGCTTATAGAAATATTATGTAAACTTAAGATGTGTGTTACTTGGCTGATCATACCTGGTTTGTCAGGAATATCTACATAAAGATCATACTCTATAGACAGTGCTCCTTGTGATTTAAGTGGCAATTCATCTCTATATACTTTTGCGTCATTATAAAAATCATATAACGCCTCCGGTTTATTTTCTTCAACGAGCGTGATGACATCTTCCATTTGTGATTTCCATTCCTTTAATATATCAACGATGGTATTTTTATTTTCAATGGTAATATCACGCCACATAATTGGACTGCCACTTGCAATTCTTGTAATATCTCTAAAACCTCCAGCAGCAAGTGTCTTAACAAGTGAAGAGTGAGACGCATGGTTTGCATTTAAATGCACGAGACTCGATGCAATGATATGAGGGACATGACTAACAATGCCTGTTACAAAATCATGTTCTTTTGGATTGGTAGCAATAAATTTAGCATTTGTTGTACTAAGTAATAAACGTATTTCATCAAAAGCTTTATCATTTGCAGGTTCATCGTGAACTAAAACATAAAAAGCATTTTCAAATAAATGTTTCTTTGCATTGAGCACCCCGGATTTATGGCTACCTGCCATTGGGTGACCACCAATTAAGTGGATATTGTAATTTAAAAGATATTGTTCATATTGCAAAATTGTCAATTTAGTACTGCCAGTATCAGTAACGATGACATTAGGCTTCGTTTGATAGTTTGGTAGTGCTTGTAAATATTTGATTGTTTGTTGCACAGGCGTGGCATAAATAATAATATCTGCATTTTCTACACAGGCTTTATAATCACTAGATTGATAATCAATAATTCCAATAGATAAAGCCTTTTCTAGTTGAGAGCGATCTGCATCATATGCAGTAATTTCAATGTCATTGTGATAATATCTTAAATTACTGGCCAGACTACCACCAATTAAGCCTAAACCTACAAAAAGTATTTGTTTCATTTTGCTGACCACCTCTATCAAAATTTTCAGAATAGTAACATTGTATAGTAGGTGAAGTTAATTCGCAATACGTGTTTCAATTTCTATTTCATAAACAGACTTAACATATAAGGACACGATTTTAAAACACTTTTGATTCGAAATGATTTAACTAAAACAAAGGCTATATATTTAAAAAGGTTAGTCACTAATTAACTTTAAATAAACTGAAGAAATTTAAAATAAGAGTTGACAAAATTAAATGATACTTGTATTATTCTAGTTAATTCATTTTGCAACGATAGTTGCCGTTTGAAAGATAAAGTAACGTATATGATTTGTAGCAAGTAGAAAGCTAATGGCAGATGAAAATTAGCACAACATATATTGTGAATTGGGCTTTTAAACGTGAGGATAATATAATAGCATTTAAAGTGAGCAATGAAATTGTTAACTAAGGTGGCACCACGGTAACGCGTCCTTACAGCATGCGTTAGTGTGGTGTTTTTTTATAAAAAAACAAAATGTAGTAAGTTGTGAATGGTAGCAAGCAGAAAGTTAGTGGTAGATGAAAACTAACACCTACACATACTGAAATTGGGTTTTGTTGGATTAAAATTGCATAATTAAATGAGTGAGTAGATGAAACTGATAATGTCTACTAATTTAGGTGGTACCGCGCATCAGCGTCCTTAATTAATATTTAAGGATGCTGATTTTTTTATGAGGAGGAATAAAAATGAAAGTACAATATCAAAGGATAAATGCTGAAGTAACACCAGAAGCATTGGCAAGATTGAAAAAACGAAAAATAGTATTGGAAAGTACAGAACAATCTAAAGTAAAAGGACGCTATTCAATTGTAATATTTGATGTGTACGGCGCCGTGACTTTAGATAATGAAAATATGGTCATTCAATACAATGATAGGCAAAATGAAATAGAAAACGAAGCACCATATGAAAAGTTGAAAGCTTTTATAGATCAATATAAAGCAGAAATAGAAGATGAAGATTTAGCACAATTACCGTTTGTATCAGGATTTGTTGGATCGTGTAGTTTTGACTTGGTAAGACATGAATTTCCTGTATTAAAGCAAATCGATTTAGCTGACCATAAACAACACGATGCTAAATTTTACATGGTAGAGGATGTATATGTATTTGATCATTACAAAGAGCATCTATATGTTATATCCACAAACTTGTTTTCAAATGAAAGTGAAGAACAATTAACACGCCGTGTCAAACGTCATGTTGATGAGTTACAAGACGTAAATATATATCCTGCACCTATAAAAAATGACACAAAAGCAAAAGCAATTGAGTCAAATATTGCTCCTGATCAATTTAAAAAAACTGTTAGCGAAATGAAATCGCTGATACAACAAGGAGATATGTTTCAAGTTGTACCTTCAATTATATATAAGTACAAACATGATTTTGGAATGAATTTACAACAATTATCTTATCAGCTTTATCAAAATTTAAAGAGACAAAACCCAAGTCCTTATATGTATTATTTGAATTTTGATGAACCAATTATTGTAGGTAGTTCGCCTGAAAGTTTTGTCAAAGTGAAAGGACAAAATGTAGTAACAAACCCAATAGCTGGAACAATAAAACGGGGCGCGACTGACAAAGAAGATCTTGAAAATGAAAAACAGTTAATCAGCGATGAAAAAGAGATAAGCGAACATAGCATGCTTGTTGATTTAGGCAGAAATGATATTCATAGAGTAAGTGAAATTGCTAGTTCTAAAATTGAAAAATTAATGTCAATAGAACGCTATGAACATGTGATGCATATTGTGAGTGAGGTAACAGGAAAGCTGAAATCAAATTATTCACCGATGACTGTAATCGCAAGTTTATTACCAACGGGTACCGTATCCGGCGCACCTAAATTAAGAGCGATACAAAGAATATATGAAGCACAACCTCAAAAAAGAGGTGTATACAGTGGTGGTATAGGATATATCAACTGTAATCATGACCTAGATTTTGCCTTAGCGATTCGTACAATGATGATTGATGAAACGTATATCAATGTAGAAGCAGGATGTGGTGTCGTCTATGATTCAATACCTGAAAAAGAATTAGAAGAAACAAAATTAAAAGCCAAAAGTTTATTGGAGGTTACACCATGATATTAGTAGTGGATAATTACGATTCTTTTACGTATAACTTAGTCGATATTGTAGGAAAGACTTCTGATGTAATTATTAAATATCCAGACGATGCAGATATATTTGATTTAGAAATAGATGGTTTGGTTATATCACCTGGCCCTGGACATCCGCTAGATACTAACCATTTAGTCAATATTATTGAACATTATAAATATAAACCGATATTAGGTGTATGTCTGGGATCACAAGCATTGACATGTTACCACGGCGGAGATGTTATCCAAAGTAAAAAAATATGTCACGGAAAAAAAGATACAATGCAGATTGTAAGTGAGTCTAAACTATACCGGAATATTACAGAATATTCTGAAATAATGAGGTACCACTCATTGATTAGTGACCCAAAAACGTTACCAGATACACTAAAAATAACTGCTCAAACAAAAGATAGTATTCAATCATTTGAACATATTAATTATTTACATTTTGGTATTCAATATCACCCAGAATCTTTTGCGACAGAATATGGGGAAGCAATCATAAGTAACTTTTTAAATATAGTAGAGGAGGCCAATTATATTGAGTCTACAAAATCATATAAAACAGTATAAACCACTTGATCAAGCACAAATGAATGAATTTATAGAATTATTGATCACGGATCAATTAGAAATCGATACTAAAAGAGAACTGTTAGAAGCCTTTTCAGAGAGAGAACCGAGTCAAGCAGAATTAACATATATGTCGAAAAGTTTAATAGGATCTATGTACCCTGAACAACCAACTTATCCTAATAGTATGTGCGTTTGTGGGACTGGTGGAGATAAATCTAATAGCTTTAATATTTCAACAACAGTATCTTTTGTATTGGCTAGTGCAGGTGTTCCAGTGATTAAACATGGTAATAGAAGTGTTACGTCAGCTTCAGGGAGTACCGATTTATTAAATGCAATGTGTATTCCAACGCGAAATGTTGAGGAAACAGAAACGCATTTAAAAGCACAAGGGCTTGTTTTTTTAAATGCGACTGAAACATATCCAATTATGAAACATATCCAACCGTTAAGGAAAGCCATTAGTAATCCAACTATTTTTAACGTTACTGGACCACTCATTAATCCGTTCAAATTAGATTATCAAGTGATGGGTGTCTATGAATCTTCACAGTTAAATAAAATTGCTCAAACATTAGCTGATTTAGGTAGAAAGAGAGCAATCGTCTTACATGGGGCCAATGGTATGGATGAAGCTACATTATCCGGGGAAAACACACTATATGAAGTAACGAAAGATAAATATATTAAATCTTATACTATTAATGCGACAGATGTAGGATTAGATTATGCCCCAAATGCAGATTTAATAGGAGGAACTCCCCAGGAAAATTTAGAAATCACAAAACAAATATTAAATGGTAAAGATCAAAGCGCGAAAAGAGATGTGGTGCTATTGAACGCAGGCATTGCCTTATATGTTTCTGAAAAAGCTACCACCATTCAAGAAGGTGTTCATAAAGCAAAGATGCTGATTAAAAATGGAGATGCGCTCAAACAATACAACAAAATGGGAGGCAAAACGTATGACTATATTGGATGAAATCGTAGCTTATAAAAAGGAATTGTTACAAAGCGGTTATTATACAAAAAAATTATCTGACCTTAAGCAAATAGACATCACGCATAAACAAACGTTTGAATCACAGTTATCACAGGCTGATCAATTATCAGTAATTGCTGAGATAAAATCAAAAAGTCCGACATTATCTGAACTTCCAGGAAGAGATTTAACACAACAAGTTAGGGCGTATGAAGCATTTGGTGCTAATGCAGTTTCAATTTTAACAGACGAACATTATTTTGGCGGAAGTTACGAACGATTACAAACATTGACACAGGTCACAGATTTACCTGTATTGTGTAAAGATTTTGTAGTTGATCCTATTCAAATTGATGTTGCCAAAAAAGCAGGGGCGTCTATTATTTTACTCATTGTAAATGTATTAACCGACAAGCAGTTGAAAGAATTATATGATTACGCGACTTCAAAAAATTTAGAAGTTTTAGTAGAAGTTCATGATAAACAAGAGTTGGCACGTGCTTACAAGTTGAATCCCAAAATTATTGGTGTAAACAATAGAGATTTAAAACGATTTGTAACAGATGTTTTGCATACCAATGAAATTTTAGAAAATAAAAAAGCAGGTTATTATTATATTTCTGAGAGTGGCATACGTAATCAACAAGATGTATTAAACATTGTAAACGCAGGTATTGATGGTTTGCTTATTGGTGAATCTTTAATGAAATGCGATGATTTAAGTCAGTTTTTACCAAGTCTTAAGTTAGATAAGGTGAAAGGATGAAGTTGAAATTTTGTGGTTTTAAAACACTTGAAGATGTATATAAAGCAAAAGATTTAAATATTGATGCAATAGGTTTTATTCATTATCCCAACAGTAAACGTTATGTGGAAATTGATAAGATACAGGCATTTGCAAATTTAATACCAAAAGATAAAGACAAAGTAGTAATTGTAGTAAATCCAGATCATCAAACAATCAGTCATCTCATAGATAATACAAATATTACTACCATTCAATTACATGGAACAGAAAATTTAGAAACTATCCATTTTATACGTCAGAAAAAAAGTAATATAAAAATTATTAAAGCTTTGCCTGCAAAAAATGCAAATACATTAGCAAAAGACATTCGATATTATAAAGATTTTGTAGACCAATTTATAATTGATACACCTTCAATTGCTTACGGTGGTACTGGCCAATCCTATGATTGGGAAATCTTAAAAGATATAAAAGATGTAGATTTTTTAATAGCTGGCGGAATGAATTATAAAAATATTCAAAGTATAAATAAACTTAATTTAAATCACAATGGTTATGATATTGCAAGTGGTATCGAAACAAATAGTATAAAAGATAGCAATAAAATGCAAGCAATCATAGAACTTGTAAAAGGAGTTAATTAAATATGGTTAAAAACATACAGACAGAAGCAGATGAATTTGGATTTTTTGGTGATTTTGGTGGTCAATATGTCCCTGAAACGTTAATGCCAGCAATTCAAGAACTTAAACAAGCTTATGGAGAAGCTAAAATAGATCCTGAGTTTCAGAATGAACTGAATAATTATTTAAAAGATTATGTGGGAAGAGAGACACCGTTAACATATGCAGCATCATATACAAAAGCGCTAGGTGGCGCAAAAATATATTTAAAAAGAGAAGATTTAAATCATACCGGTGCTCACAAAATTAATAACGCCTTGGGTCAAGCACTTTTAGCTAAAAGAATGGGCAAAAATAAATTAGTTGCAGAAACAGGTGCAGGACAACATGGTGTTGCTAGTGCGACAGCAGCGGCATTGTTTGATATGGAGCTCGTAGTGTTTATGGGTGAAGAAGATATCAAAAGACAGGAATTAAATGTATTTAGAATGGAATTACTTGGTGCAAAAGTAGAACCCGTAACGGAAGGTCAGGGTACGTTATCTGATGCAGTTAATAAGGCGCTACAATATTGGGTAAGTCATGTAGACGATACACATTATTTATTAGGGTCTGCTTTAGGTCCAGATCCATTTCCAACTATCGTGAGAGATTTCCAAAAAGTTATAGGTAATGAAATCAAAGATCAAATCAAAGTTAAGGAAGGACGTTTACCAGATGCGATGGTTGCATGCGTAGGTGGAGGTTCAAATGCAATTGGTACATTTTACCCATTTATTCAAGATGATGTGGCGCTATATGGTGTTGAAGCAGCAGGTGAGGGCATTGACAGTGACAAACATGCACTCGCAATAAATAAAGGACAAGAAGGTATTTTACATGGTACGAAAATGTATTTAATACAAGATGAAAATGGACAGATAAAATTAGCACATTCAATTTCAGCTGGGTTAGATTATCCGGGTGTAGGACCGGAACATTCATATTATCATGATATAGGTAGAGTTAAATATGCAACTGCTAGCGATAAACAAGCTATGGATGCCTTAGTGAAATTCACTCAGGCAGAAGGTATTATACCTGCGATAGAAAGTGCACACGCACTTAGTTTTGTAGAAGCGTTAGCACCATCTATGGATAAAGATCAAATCATTGTTGTTACTGTGTCAGGGCGCGGTGATAAAGATATGGAAACAATTAGAAATTACATGAGACAAGGTGGCGAAAGTGATGCATAAATTATTTATTCCCTATATCATGGGGAACAAAAATTTTATTGAAAACATGAAAATATTAAGTGACTCAGGCGCGGATATTATTGAAATAGGGGTGCCATTTTCAGATCCAGTAGCTGATGGACCAGTAATTATGGAAGCCGGTAATAAAGCCATACAACAAGGTGTGAATATCACATATATTTTTGATGAACTGACTGCACATCGTGATGCTATAAACAGTCAATACGTACTTATGACGTATATCAATATCATTAATCATTATGGAGAAGACGCTTTTTTTGACGCATGTGAGAAAGCTGGTGTATATGGCTTAATAATACCTGATTTGCCACATGAACTAGTCCAACAATTAAAAAATAGACATCCTCACCGTAAAGTTAATATTATTTCATTAGTTGCTATGACAACATCTGATGAACGCATCAATCAAATTGCTGAAAATGCTGAAGGGTTTATCTACACAGTTACAATGAATGCGACAACAGGAGAAAATGGAAAGTTCCATCCAGAGCTGAAACGAAAAATTGAAAAAATTAAAAACAAAGCGCATGTACCTGTAGTGGCAGGTTTTGGTATCCGAACTAAAGCTCATGTTAATGATATTAGCGAAGTAGCTGATGGCGTAGTCATCGGTAGTGAAATTGTTAAACGGTTTGAACAAGATCAAAATGCATCAACAATCGCTTATCTAAAATCTATTAGAACAGCGTTAGATGATGTATAAATTAACGGTTGATGTGTAAAGTTTATTTTAGGTGGGTATTGTTTGAAATAGATAGTCAATATCAAAACACAGAATTGAATTCTAACTGAGTTCAAGTAGATAAAAACCTAAATAAATGAAGAGGTGACAATCGTGAATAAAAAAGTTTTATTCATTATAACAAGTAGAGCACAATATGAAGACGGTACACCAACAGGATTATGGTTAGAGGAAGCAAGTGAACCGCATCATATTTTAACGGAAGCAGGTATCGACGTAGATATCGTTTCAATTGAGGGTGGAGAAATTCCTTTAGATCCAAATTCAACTCAAAATGATGAATTAACGAAATACGCACAATTTGTAGAAAAAATTAGTGATGTGCCAAATATAGATCACATTAATGTTTCAGAATATGATGCAGTATACCTACCAGGAGGTCACGGTACAGTATTTGATTTCGCGCATAATCAAAAATTAACGAATATATTGTCTGATTTTAAAGATGAAGGCAAATTTATCAGTTCTGTATGTCATGGTCCAAGTGCATTTGTCGGTGCAAAAGACAAAAATGGTAAATATCTTGTAGAAGGTGTTACTTTAACATCCTTTACAGATAATGAAGAGCGTACGATGGGACTAGAAAATAAAGTACCATTTTTAACGCAAACAGAGTTAGAGCAACAAGGCGCTAAATTTGTTCCAAAAGATAACTTCACAGAACATGTTGAAACAGATAACCAATTCATCACTGGCCAAAATCCTCAATCTAGTGTAGCAATCGGTGAAGCACTAAAAGATGCCTTAAAATAGCTAGTCTTTAAAAACCAGGTGATTTTAGATAACCTAAACTGCTAACAAGTATAAAACTTGTTAGTAGTTTTTATTTTTTCATAATTTAATTAAGATTTGTGTTTAAATAGTTATTCTTTGTTAAAATAAAAGTAATGCTATAATAAAGCAACACATAAATTATAAGTAAATTGTAGCATTTAGTAATTCTAACTAGGGTATCGATTTAGTTTTATAATTGAATATTGTATAATAATTAAGATTAAAGTTTAAACTCGAAATAAAGTACTATAGACAAATAGGAGTATATAAAATGAAATTTACGAATTTAACTGCAAAAGAGTTTGGTGCATTTGTTGACCATATGCCCAACAGTCATTTTACACAAATGGTAGGGAATTATGAGTTGAAAATTGCAGAAGGTACAGAAACGCATTTGGTAGGCGTGAAAAATAATGAAAATGAAGTTATAGCAGCCTGCTTATTAACTGCTGTACCGGTTATGAAAATATTCAAATATTTTTATACAAATCGTGGACCGGTGATTGATTTCGAAAATAAAGAACTTGTCCATTATTTTTTCAATGAATTAGCTAAATATGTGAAAAAACATAATGCATTGTATTTAAGAGTAGATCCATACCTTGCATATCAATATCGAAATCATGATGGAGATGTATTAGAAAATGCTGGTCATGATTGGATTTTCGATAAAATGAAGCAACTTGGATATAAACATCAAGGGTTTTTAACTGGTTTTGATCCAATTATTCAAATAAGATTCCACTCTGTTTTAGATTTAAAAGATAAGACAGCAAAAGATGTCCTAAATGATATGGATAGTTTGCGTAAACGTAATACAAAAAAAGTTCAAAAAAATGGTGTGAAAGTCAGATTCTTAGGCGAAGATGAATTACCAATTTTCCGTTCGTTTATGGAAGATACTTCAGAATCGAAAGATTTTGATGATAGAGAAGACAGCTTCTATTACAATAGACTGAAGTATTATAAGAATCGTGTATTAGTGCCATTAGCTTATATGGATTTTGAAGCATACATCGATGAACTCAAGTCAGAGCGTGAAGTGTTAAGTAAAGATATTAACAAAGCGCTTAAAGATATAGAAAAACGTCCAGAAAATAAAAAAGCATATAATAAAAAAGAAAATTTAGAAAAACAACTTATTGCAAATCAACAAAAGATTGATGAAGCTAAATCATTACAAGAACAACACGGTAATGAATTACCAATTTCAGCAGCATTCTTTATCGTCAATCCATACGAAGTAGTGTATTATGCGGGAGGAACATCTAACGAGTTTAGACATTTTGCAGGAAGCTATGCAATACAATGGAAAATGATTAATTATGCAATCGATAATAATATCGATAGATATAACTTCTATGGCATTAGTGGTGATTTTTCGGAAGAAGCAGAAGATGCAGGTGTTGTGAAGTTTAAAAAGGGATTCAACGCTGATGTAGTTGAATATGTTGGTGATTTTATAAAACCAATCAATAAGCCAATGTACAAAATTTATACAATGTTAAAGGGATTAAAAGATAAAAAGTAATATGTATTATATTTAGAAAGGAACTAGCTATAATGAAATTTACAGAGTTAACTGTCAAAGAATTTGACAATTTTGTACAAAATCCAGCATTAGAGAGTCATTACTTTCAAGTAAAAGAAAATATAGCTACTAGAGAAGAAGATGGTTTTCAAGTTGTTTTATTAGGCTTAAAAGATGATGATAATCAAGTTATCGCAGCTAGTCTTTTCTCTAAAATCCCAACTATGGGAAGCTATGTTTATTATTCAAACCGTGGTCCAGTCATGGATTATAAAGATTTAGGTTTAGTTGATTTCTATTTACGTGAATTAGATACTTATCTTCAAAAACAAAATTGCTTATATGTAAAAATGGATCCTTATTGGATATACCAAATTTATGATAAAGATATTCATCCAATGGCTGATCATCAAGAAAATGATGCGCTTGTTAATTTATTTAAATCTCATGGATATACGCATCATGGGTTTACAACAGAATATGATACCTCAAGTCAGGTTAGATGGATGGGTGTACTTAATTTAGATGGTAAAACACCTGCGTCATTAAAAAAACAGTTTGATAGTCAAAGAAAACGAAATATAAATAAAGCTATTAATTTCGGCGTAAGAGTAAGATTTTTAGAAAGAGAAGAATTTGATATCTTTTTATCACTTTATCGTGAAACTGAAAAACGTGCTGGTTTTGTATCCAAAACGGATGAATATTTCTATAATTTCATAGATAATTATGGGGATAAAGCTTTGATTCCTCTAGCTTATTTAGATTTAGATGAATATGTTACGCATACACAAGAAAGTATTAATGAAAAAGAAGCACGTAGAGATCAAATGATGCAAAATGAGAATAAATCTGACAAGCAATTGAAAAAAATTGCTGAAATCGATAAACAAATTGAACATGATAAAAAAGAATTATTACATGCGAGTGAATTAAGACAGACAGATGGCTCAATCTTAAATCTTGCAGCAGGCGTATATTTTGCTAATGCATATGAAGTGAATTACTTCTCAGGTGGGTCATCTGAGAAATACAATCAATATATGGGGCCATATATGATGCATTGGTTTATGATTAATTATTGTTTTGATCACGGATATGGTCGTTATAATTTCTATGGCTTATCTGGTGACTTCACTGAAAATAGTGAAGACTATGGTGTTTACCGATTTAAGCGTGGTTTCGGTGTACAAATCGAAGAATTAATTGGTGATTTTTATAAACCAATCAAAAAAACAAAATATAAGTTATTCAATACGCTTAACAATATTAGGAAAAAAATTAAAAAATAAAAATAAAAAGAAAGCATACTGGTATATAAGCCCTAAGCCAGTATGCTTTCTTATGTTCAAAAAAGGCAGCGACATAATGTATTCGCCGAACCTCATTTTATTTTGGCAATAGATGACTGAACTGAAGCTCTGATAAACCCTAATAATTTTTCAATTCTAGTCATTTTTGCCGCGGCTGAAAATTAGATTTCTGCCAACTCCTTTTATGTGGATAATCATGCGATGTCTATTCTGGTTGTTTCCACATTTTTAGTATATAACTCACTCATAAGAAGCGCAATATTATTTTATTCTATAATTGAATAGTAAATTCTTATATTATATTATTAATTTATTATAATTTTAAAATGTGCTTACTATACATTTACATTTTAAATACGTTTTTAAAAGAATAAATTAACGTAAGGCGTCTATGAGATAAGTTATTCCAATAATAAAGAAAACTGCGCTCATAAATACAGCGATAATAACAGCAGCGATCAATGGATTAAATAATAATATTACACCCAATATAATTTCTATAATATTTAATAAGATAGATACCATATGAAATCGTTTGTTTGAACCTTCTGCGGGTGTAATTGTAAACATATTTAAAACTGCATTAATAATAAACCATATAGCAAATAAGTAAACAATAAATGTCGTACTTGTTACTACATTAAATAATATAAGCATGCCGATGATGATGTTGATAATACCTAAGACAATCAGCAAATTTGAACCCTTTTGCGTAGCTTGTTTCATAATGCGTCTCACAAAAATTTCAATGAAACCGTTAATAACGAATAAAATACCTATTAGCCAAGTAATAGCAAATAAATTTTCTTCAGGAAAACTAATGATAAAAACACCTATAATCAAGAAGAAAACACCAATTAATAAACTGGACCATCTAATTCCCGTTTTTTGTTGCATGTTTTACACTCCAATCTTAATAACATTTACCCGTAATGAAAGAATTCAACACTTTGGTGAATCATAATAATGTTATGTTAACAAAAACGAATAACAAAGTAATCTGTTTTGTTTGATTTAATCAATATTTAGGTCCAATGTATAAGATATAGGGTTTTAAAATAAATATTCATTTTACGTTAGGGAGTGTTTGATTAATGGGTATTTCGATTCAAAAATCAATTTATAAAAAAATACTAAAAAATTTAGCTACTGAACCGTTTAGTGTAACGTTTTGGGATGGTTCAGTGGTAAATTATAACGATGGAGTTGCTAAATTCCATTTAATTTTTAACAAACCGCTAAATAAAAAACTGCTAAAAACAAATCCCATGATTGCATTAGCTGAAGGCTATATGGATAAAGATATTGAAGTCGATGGGGATTTAGAATATATTATGGAATCCATTTTTTCACAACAAAGAAGTTTTATAAATAAACCTAAGCAAAAGCATGTGCATTCTCGAAAAAAATATAAAAATACTAAAAAAATTGCTAAAGAAAATGCTTCATTTCATTATGACTTAGGCAATGATTTTTATCGCTTATGGTTAGATAAAACGATGAATTATTCATGTGCATATTTTAAAACGAAAGCAGATTCGTTATATACCGCTCAAGTTAACAAGATTAACCATATATTAAAAAAGTTAAATTTACAGTCTGGCCAGAGTTTATTGGATATTGGATCTGGATGGGGACATCTTATTATTGAAGCTGCAAAACAATATAATGTTCAAACATTAGGTATTACATTAAGTGAAGAACAATATATCAAAACAAAAGAGCGCATAAAGGCTGAAGGTTTGATCGGCCAGGTGGATGTTAAGTTAATGGATTATAGAGAACTTATTAATGAAAAAAGAACTTTTGATCGAATTGTAAGTGTAGGCATGTTAGAACATGTTGGGCATGATCATATTCCTATATTCATGGAAAATACACATAAGTTATTGAACGATGGCGGTGTGGCATTGTTACATTGTATTACTGGACTTGTTGAAGTAGAAGGTAACGACTTTCTCACTAAATATATTTTCCCCGGAGGTGCAATTCCTTCAATAAGAGCATTAGTTGACAATATGTCACAGAATAACTTGAAAATTGTAGATGTAGAAAGCTTAAGAAGGCATTACACTTTAACTTTACGTAACTGGGCAGAAAATTTTGAAGCAAATATAGATAAAGTACGCGAACAATTTGATGAGCGATTTATAAGAATGTGGCGTTTGTATTTAAATGCATGTGCGGCAAACTTCACATGTGGTGTTTCCGATTTGCATCAATTTTTAATCACAAAAGGTGTTAATAATGAACTTCCAATGACAAGAGATTATTTATACTGTGATAATTAATACAAAAATTTTGATAAATGGTGTTGAAACTTAATTTTCTGTTTTAACACCATTTATATTTATATAGTACTTAAAGTAATTGGCATTTATAGTTTATTTTATTTATGTTATGTAAACTATAAATATTATAGGTTTAATTAAAAACCATACAGTTAAAGATTATTGCGAGTAATGTTTGATAGCATTCTCGCTTATATTTTTAAAAATTGTAATTATTTTAATAAAGCTATATCATTTTGAAACGCTGAGAAGTTGATTTTTGAACGTTGAACTTTGTTTTTGTGTATCAATGTAGATATGATTGCAAATGAGCGAACAAAAATTTGTTTATAAATATGTTATCGGTATTTAGATCTCTACAGTAAGATTATAAAAATTATATATTGAGCATTGCTGTTGAAAAATTAAGAGCAAATGAATGAAACTAAATACATATAATGATGATGACTAACATAGACATATTGAAATTGTTGTTAATGTATGTTTTCAATTCATTTTAAACGTATAGATTTTGATGATTTATCAAAGCTGAATTAAGCAATACTTGGACTTAAATAAAGTAAGTGATAAATATCTTTTAAATAAGACGAAAATCGGCATACATATTTCAGTTAACAATTTAGTTTACATAATATATATTATAGGAAGTTATGTATATTTTGATATAGGGCACCTATTTTGCATTAATTTATATTTTAGTTTCTGTTTAAATTAGATTATGAGTTATATTAATACTGTATTCATGACTGTAAATATCAAACGACCATGTGTTTTTATAGCCAGTAAGTTAGATTGTATGTTAAATATTTGCTGTAAATCTATAATTTATTATTGTTGATTTTGACGTAGTTATTTAACGTAATTAACAGATAATGTCATATAAAATATATGCCTTTATCAAATCGTAATTTTTTGGATTTAATAAAGGCGTATATGATTATTGATTGTTCTTTACATAAACTTCAATTGAGTCTTTAATGAATTGAGCGGTGCCAGCTCCAAATTTATCTATATTTACTTTGAATCGTTCGTCTTCAACATACATATGACCTAAACGTTCAAAGATGTCTAGTGTGTAATCAAAATTTATGTTTGAATTTAGATAATCAAACCAATTTTGCACATTTGATTGGACTTCAGCAGATTCTGGCGATTGGCTTTTTAAATTGGCAAAAGTTGAAAAGATATCATTCATTTCTTTAGTTTTCACAACTTTTTCTTTATCTGACCACGCGTTGATATGTTGGTTTGCTTTCGTAACGGTAGAATCGCCCCACTTTTTACGTGCTTCTTCATCATAGCTTTTGGGTAAATTGTCAAAATTAAAACCCTTGAATTTTTCTTCATTTGTCATAGTTATTTCTCCCCTCATATAGCGTAACGTTTGATCGATTGTTTGAATCATTTGATCGGTTCGATTTTTTCGATCTATAAGCAATTGTTTGTGCATTTTTAAGGCTTCTTGTCTATCAAAGGATGGACTAGCAATGATTGATTTAATTTTTTTAAGAGGAAAATCTAGCTCTCTAAAAAATAATATTTGTTGTAGTTTATCTAAGTCTGCTTCTGAATATAGCCGATACCCTGATTTAGACAGTTTGGTAGGATTTAATAAATGAATTTCATCATAATAATGTAACGTACGCACACTGATACCTACTAAATCTGCAATCTGTTTAACTGTCATTTGCATTTAATTTACCTCCTTATATAATAACTATAATCTTTAACGGAACGTTAGGGTCAATAATAACTTTTTACATAATTTATAGCAGTATAAAAAAAGTCCCTGAGACAAAATATGTCTGGGACTTTTAACCATATTAGTTGACGCAATTATTATGGGATTAATTTTCTATGTTATATTTAAATAATTATTTTCTTCTTTTAAACTCATGTGCTTCGTCTTCAGGTGAGATACCACGTTTTCGCATTTCTTTAAGCGCCTTTTTTTCTCGACGTTTACGTCTAAAGTCACGTGTGAAATACCAAATTAAAAAGCTCATGATTAAACTTAGTACCGCCATAAATGCAGCAAAACCTAATAATGGCTCGTAAGTAATATTTTCGAAATTAGGTATTAAGAATGCAGCAATAGCTAAAATTACAAATGTTAAAATAGCTGATGTAAACCATTTATTTAAAACAAGTGTACAGAATAATGTAACTATTATAACAGCTACCACTGTAATCCATAAAAAATTGGGTAAATCAAAAATAGTCATTTATAGCGCTCCTTATAAAAATCGACATACTTGTCATTATAATAATATTATTATACTAAACGAAATTATATATCATATCCATCTTGAGTCGTATAATAATATATTAAAATATTGCATTAATCACGTCAATTAACATTTGTTTTGTTCAAGTAGAAAGTTTGTTTTCTGATGCGAATTTAGCATATAAACGCACAATTGTATCTTACAAGGTGATTTCATGTATAATTAAAATTGAATTTATTATACATAACTAGGAGTGATTAAATGGCGGATACTTTACCACTTAGAAATGAAGTTTCTGATGAAATAACTTGGGACATTTCAGCTCTGTTTTCTTCCGATGAAGCATTTTATCAAACTTTAGAAAAAACAACAGCTGCTGCTAAAACATTTAATGAAAACTATGTTCATCAATTGGATAATCCTACTATAATTGAAAAGGCATTGGCTATATATTCTGATATTCTGATTGAATTAGATAAAATGGCAAATTATGCAGAGTTGAGATTAAGTGTGGATACAACAAATGAACATGCACAAACATTAAGTGCTAAATTTTCAAATACTTATGGGAAAATTGCCAGTGAATTATCATTTGTTGAGTCCGAAATATTGGCACTTTCAGATGAAACGTTCAAGCGTTTTATCTCAACATCTAAATACCCACATTTTTTGGAAAAATTAAAGGCACGCAAACCTTATCAACTTAGTCCTGAAGTTGAAAAAACATTAGCAAGTTTATCATCAGTGTTTGAACGCCCTTTTGAATTATATGGTATCACGAAGATGTTAGATATAGATTTTGACTCATTTGAATATAAAGGCAAAACATACTCTTTAGATTATGCTACTTTTGAAAATGAATATGAAGATCATCCAGAAGAAGCATTTAGAAGAATTAGTTTCAAAAAATTTAGCGATGCATTAAATAAGTATCAACATACAACTGCTGCGACATATAATATGCAAGTACAACAAGAAAAAATTGAAGCAGATCTACGCGGTTATGATTCTGTAATAGATTACCTACTACAAGATCAAGAAATTAATCGAGATATGTTTGATCGCCAAATTGATGTTATTATGAGTGATTTAGCACCTATTATGCAAAAATATGCAAAATTGATTAAACGTGTTCATGGCTTAGAAGTCATGCATTTTGAAGATTTAAAAATATCTATAGATCCTAATTACGAACCCGATATCTCTATTGAGGATTCTAAAAAGTATATTTATGGTGCATTAAATGTTTTAGGTAAAGATTATTTAAATATGGTTGAAACGGCCTATCAAGATAGATGGATAGATTTTGCTCAAAATAAAGGTAAAGATACTGGTGCGTATTGTGCAAGTCCATATGCTACACATTCATATATATTTATTTCTTGGACTGGAAAAATGACTGAAACCTTTGTTTTAGCACATGAATTAGGTCATGCTGGTCATTTTACCTTAGCACAAAGTCATCAAAATTATTTAGAATCAGAACCGTCCATGTATTTTGTAGAAGCACCATCGACAATGAATGAGATGCTAATGGCAAATTATTTATTCAAAAACAGTAGTGATGCTCAATTTAAGCGCTGGGTAATTGGTTCTATCGTTTCTAGAACTTATTATCACAATATGGTAACGCACTTACTAGAAGCAGCGTATCAACGCGAGGTATATAAAAAAGTTGATGATGGTGAATCATTGACTGCCCCGTTATTGAATCGAATTATGTTGGATGTTTATTCTCAATTTTTTGGAGAAAGTGTTAAATTTACAAAAGGTGCTGAACTTACATGGATGAGACAACCACATTATTATATGGGATTATATTCGTATACGTATTCTGCTGGTTTAACAATTGGTACGGTAATGTCACAACGTATTCAACAAGAGGGACAACCTGCTGTGAATGATTGGTTAACTACATTGAAAGCAGGAGGTAGCCAATCACCTGCCGAATTAGCTCAATTAGCTGGTATTGATATTAGCACGGATCAACCACTAAAAGCGACAATTGCATATATAGGTAACTTGGTAGATGAGTTAGAACAACTTACAGATGAAATCGAGGCTGAAGATCAATAACTATAATATAAACAAAGATCTATCTTAAATATAAAGCACGATGCCGATAAAATAAGCAAATCCGGATTTCCAACTGGATGTAGCTAATATTCGACATCGTGCTATTTGTATTTAATCATATGATTCGTAACGTTCACCTGTAACAAAGTAAAAAATGCTTTCTGCAACATTGCTAATGTGGTCACCAATACGTTCTAAATGTCTAGCTGCTAGATGTGCTTGTCCTGCAACAAAAG
Source organism: Staphylococcus sp. 11-B-312 (assembly GCF_016743055.1). Taxonomy (NCBI): domain Bacteria; kingdom Bacillati; phylum Bacillota; class Bacilli; order Caryophanales; family Staphylococcaceae; genus Staphylococcus; species Staphylococcus sp. 11-B-312. The sequence goes on along the minus strand of NZ_CP068241.1, from coordinate 1,507,991 downwards.
GGTCGTTATCTATTAAATAAGTTGTGTTAACGATATTTTTATATAAATCATCTATATCTTCGTCACGTTCGATAATTTCCTTAATTAAAGTGACATCATCTCTTTTTACTGCATCATCTAAATCTTTTAACATTAATAATGCGAGTTTACCCATAGTATTCAATCTTGTAAGCACATATTCATCGGTGATTTTAGCGCGTAATCTAATTTCAGCAATATTTGCGGCATTATCACCTATTCTTTCGAAATCAGAAGCGATTTTTAGTGCAGCCATCATTAATCTTAAATCAGTAGCAATAGGCTGTTGTTTGGTGATTAACATAATCACTTTTTCATTTATTTCTGTTTCTAAGGCATTAATATCCTTATCGTTCGCAATCGTTTGGCGCGCATAATTTCTATCCTCTTCACTTAACGATCTTAATGCATATTCAATATTATAATATACGTGAAGGCCAAGTCGACGTAAATCTTTCATTAATTCGTCTAATTGGCCTTCATATTTTTCTCTAATAACCATATATTAACCGAAGCGACCAGAGATATAATCTTCTGTTTGTTTGTCTGAAGGATTAGAGAAGATTTTATCAGTGTCGTCGTATTCATTTACATAGCCGTTAAGGAAAAATGCTGTTTTATCAGAAACACGCGCAGCTTGTTGCATATTATGTGTAACAATAATAATTGAATATTTTTCTTTTAACTCTTGTACGAGTTCTTCTACTTTCAATGTTGAAATTGGATCCAACGCAGATGTTGGTTCATCCATTAAAATAACATCTGGTTCAATTGCTAATGTACGTGCGATACAAACACGTTGTTGTTGACCACCTGATAAGCTATATGCATTTGTATCTAAGCGGTCTTTTAACTCATCCCATATTGCAGCGCCACGTAAAGATTTTTCGACAATTTCGTCAAGAATCTTTTTATTTTTAATACCATGTATTTTAGGTCCGTAAGTGATGTTATCATATATAGATTTTGGGAATGGGTTCGGTTGTTGGAAAACCATTCCGACATTTGTTCTTAATTTTTCAACAGAATATTTTTCATCAAAAATATTCTGATCACGGTAAATGATTTTACCTGCTGTTTTAACAGATGGCACAAGTTCTACCATCCTATTTAATGTTTTAATATAAGTAGATTTACCACAACCTGATGGTCCTATGATTGCAGTGACATTATTTTCTAAAATATCTAGATTGATGTTTTTTAAAGCATGATTATCGCCATACCATAAATCTAAATTTTTTGTAGAATAAACTATTTTTTTCTCACTATCAGGAATTTTATTGTCATTTTTATTTGTTTCTCTATCAATCGATGCAATTGGTGCAGAATCTTGATTTGTATGTTCTGCGATTTTTGATTTTTCTTCTTTAATTGTATCTTTAGTCATAATTAAAACTCCTTTTGCGATTATGTTATAAACTATAAAATTATAATTTTCCCCAAAATAACCGCTTAATTAAATTTGATTTTGAAATAACATTAATATTTTTTACTGTATTTATTTCTTAAGAATATTGCGATTGCGTTCATTAGCAGTAAAATCACTAGCAAGACAATGATACCGGCCGACGCAACATTTTGGAATTCATCTTGTGGTAGTTTTGCCCAATTGTAAATCGACATTGGCAACGCTTGGAATTGGTCGAATACACTTGAAGGTAAACTTAATAATACGGTTGGTATACCAATAAGTATGAGTGGTGCAGTTTCACCTAATGCACGAGATAATGCTAGAATGAAGCCTGTTAATATACCAGGAATCGCTGCTGGTAATACAACGCGACGAATCGTTTGCCATTTGTTTCCACCTAAGCCATATGAAGCTTCTCTAACAGAGCTTGGTACCGATCTGATGGCTTCTTGGCTTGCAACGATAATGACTGGTAAGATAAGTAACGACATAGTTAAAGCCGCAGCAAGTACAGAGTTACTTAAAGCAAGCGCTTCTATACCCATACCTCTTACAAAAATAGTGAGACCAAGTAAACCAAAAACGACTGAAGGTACACCAGCTAAGTTTGAAATACTAACTTTAATAAAACTTGTTAATGCATTATCTTTAGCATATTCTTCTAAATAAATTGCTGTACCTACACCCAATATAATTGAAATTGGAATAATAGTAATCATTAACCAAATTGTACCGATTAAACCGCCTTTCACACCGGCCATTGAAGGCGTAGAAGATGAGAAATTGGTGAAGAACGACGGTGTTAAATGCCCTGCACCTTTAATGAGTGTATCTATAATTAAAGCAGCTAAAAAAAGTAAGGCTACTAAAGTACATGTGAAAAATGCCCATTTATTGAATTTATTTGTTGCTAACCTACTGGAAAGTTTTTTCTCAACTTTTTGTTGATTAACAAGCGCTTTAGTATTTGTCTCTGCCATTTTAATACTCCTCTCTAAAGCGTTTCGTAATCCATTGTGAAATTAAATTCATCACAAGTGTGAATAAGAATAGTGTGAAACCAACAGCATAGATACTGTAATAGATATCTGAGCCAAATGTCGCATCTCCTGTTGCAACTTGCACAATATATCCAGTCATCGTTTGGATAGATCCGGTTAAATCTAATGAAGAACTTGGAGTACTACCTGCTGCAAGTGATACAATCATCGTTTCCCCGATTGCACGTGAGACAGCTAATACGATAGATGCCATAATACCTGAAGTAGCAGCTGGTAATATCACTTTTGTAGCAACTTCAAATTTTGTTGCGCCTAAACCGAGTGCACCTTCACGCATTTTATTTGGCACAGATGACATCGCGTCTTCACTCATGCTCGAAATTAGTGGAATAATCATAACGCCTACGACAATACCTGGACTAATTGAATTGAAACTACCTAATTCAGGAAATATTGCACGGAGTACAGGGGTAACAAATGTTAAAGCGAAAAAGCCGAAAACAATTGTTGGTATCCCAGATAATATTTCTAAAATCGGCTTTATTATTTTTCTCACTCTTGTAGAAGCATATTCACTTAAATATAAAGCAGCGCCTAATCCTAAAGGAACAGCAACAATTGTTGCAATAACTGTTATTTTAAGCGTACCTAAGATCAATGCCCAAATGCCATATTGTGGTGTTGATGAGAATGGATTCCAATCTTTGGAGAATAAAAACTCAGTAATTGGAACACGTGTAAAAAATGTAATGGTCTCTGTTAATAATGTAACGATTATCCCTACTGTTGCTAAAATTGAGCAAATTGCAATGATTCCCAGAATGATCGGTACAATTTTATCGCTAATACCTTTTTTCTTAGCATTGTTTTTAGCAATCATTTCACTAACAGAAGTATTCTGATTAGCCATGTAAATACCCTTCTTTCTTATAGACTCCCAATATTTAAAATAAAAGTCGGGATTGTTCATCATCTAGTGTTGAGCAACATAGCGATTTTCACTATATTGTTAAACGCTAGATAAATTGAACTTGGAAGTAGATAGATAACTTAATCATGCTATTTGTCTATCTACTTCCTGAATCCCAACTTTAAAATTGCTATTATGTTTATTTATCTTCTTTTTTGCTGTCTTTTTTGTCGCTATCTTTACCAATGATGTCTTTTAATTTGCTTTGTTGTTCAGTGTAATCTTTTTCAGGTAAGGCAACAAATCCTGCGTCTTCAGCTGATTTTCCTTTATCCTTCATGACAAATTTCATGAAGTCTTGGAATCCTTCATTATCTTTTAATTTTTTCTCGTTAGTGTAGATATAAAGTGGTCTACTTAATGCGTAAGAACCATCTTGAATTGTTTTCTTAGTTGGTTCAGTTAATTTACCATTTTCATCTTTGATTTTAACTTCTTTTAGCTTGTCTTTATTTTGTTTATAGAAGTTATAACCAAAATAGCCGACACTATCTTTATTTTTCTCTACTGACTGAACAATTGTATTTGTATCAGCATTTTTCTCTGCTTTAATATCTTTTTTGTCCATAATTTCTTCAGAGAAGAAATCGTAAGTACCGTGAGATTGGTCAGGAGAAAATGCTTTGATTTCTTTGTCTGGCCATTTTGAATTAACGTCTTTCCATGTTTTTGCTTTGCCTGAGTAGATTTCATTTAATTGTTCTTTAGTAAGTTCATCTACAAAGTCGTTATCTTTATTTACAGTAATTGTCACACCATCTTGAGCAACTTTAAACTCATCATATTTAATACCTTTATCATCTAATTTTTTCTTTTCTTCGTCTTTTATAGGTCTAGATGCATTTGAGAAATCAGTGCTGCCTGAAATGAATTTTTCAAAACCGCCACCAGTTCCAGCTGTACCATTAGATACAGTTACATCTGAATTATCTTTTGCGAATTTTTCATTTAATTTTTCAATGATTGGACCTACAGTAGATGAACCATCACCTTTAACTTCTCCACTTCCTTTACCAGAATCGCTATTTCCACCGCCACAAGCTCCTAATAAAAGTGAAGCGCCGATTACAGTAGTACCAAATAATTGCCATTTTTTCATTGAAACATCCTCCTAATAAGTGAATAACCCAAAAGTTATATGTATTTCTTACAGTTCCTATACTACACACCTTTTATTAAATACAAATATAGATAATGTAAATCTTTTGTTAAGTATTTATTGACCTCATTTACAAAATTCACAATAAGAGATTCTATGTATGCTATGATTTTTGAAATGTTGATATGACGGTATTTGTAAAAATATAAATATTACAAAATACGTTTGTTTTGTAATATAAAAACAAAAAAATCCTGTACTACACAACGATTTATGTAGTACAGGATAAATTTAATTTATAAGTATCTAAACACTATTTTATATAGTAGAAACTAATCTTCGACTCTACTCCAACCTTTATTAGTTAATGCAATTTTACCAGTTTCAATAGTGATAATTTTGTTTTTATATAAATGGCCAATTGCGCGCTTAAATGCACCCTTACTCATATTGAATACTTCTTTAATCGCTTCAGGACTTGATTTATCCCAAAATGGAAGCTCACCATCATATTCTACGAGTAAATTAAAAATATGTTGACCATCTTCGTCAAGTCTTTCATGTGCAAATGGTAAAAATGAACCGTTAAGCTCCCCTTTTTCATTATGTCCGATGATACGAACTTCTAGTTTTTCACCTAAACGAGGTTCAGATTTACGTTCAGATTCATGTACGAATATTTTATGGCCATCTTTGGATAGCATAAAGCTTCCGACTCTTAAAACTCTGTATGGTCTTGCTTCAATAACTTTATTTTGTAATGTATCATCGTGTACTGGCGTGTACATTGAATCAACAATTGTCTCAGTTGCTAGTCGAGCATACATATTATTCTCACTATCAATACGCAAAGTAACTAATAATTCATCACCTTGTGTCGGCCATACATCTTTGACTTTTGGTAAATCTATCCATGGAATTAAAACTTCTCTTGGAAGACCTACATCGACATGTGCACCATCTCGGTCGGTTTTTAATACTTTCACAAAATCATATTTGCTAGTAGTAATGTCTGGCATGTTTTGTGTCGCAAACAATGCACCTGATCTATTAGGATAAATGAAGAAACTATATTCCTCGCCTATCGTTAACTCGTCTTCTTCATTAACTTCTGATTGATTGAGTTTAACTTCTTCTCCGTTTGGTCCTTGTAACTTGTAAGTAGATCCTTCTAATCCAACGACTTCAAGAAATTCAATGGAACCTACAATATTTTTCTCTTCTTGGGCCATACTGTTCTCCTTCGTACTTAAATTTATTCTTAACTATTATAACATGCTATAAAGAAACAAGCATCACCTCATTGTGAATGGTCGAAACTCCTTCTTAAGTGTGTTATAATTTGTCCGGTAGATTAACGTAAAGGAGTAAATGCATGTTACAAGTTACTGATGTAAGTTTACGGTTTGGTGATCGTAAATTATTCGAGGATGTAAATATTAAATTTACAGAAGGAAATTGTTATGGTTTGATTGGAGCCAACGGTGCTGGAAAATCAACGTTTTTAAAGATTTTATCTGGTGAGTTGGATGCACAATCAGGTCATGTATCTATGGGAAAAGACGAACGTTTAGCAATCTTAAAACAGGATCACTTTGCTTATGAAGATGAACGTGTGATAGATGTTGTGATTAAAGGTCATGAACGTTTATATGAAGTAATGAAAGAAAAAGATGAGATTTATATGAAACCAGATTTCAGTGATGAAGATGGAATCAGAGCTGCAGAATTAGAAGGCGAATTTGCTGAAATGGACGGTTGGAATGCCGAAGCAGATGCAGGTTCTTTATTATCTGGATTGGGTATATCTGCTGATTTACAAGATAAAAAAATGGCTGAATTAGAAAATAATCAAAAAGTAAAAGTATTATTAGCTCAAAGTTTATTCGGCAAGCCCGATGTACTTCTACTTGATGAACCGACCAACGGTTTAGATATACCTGCGATAAGCTGGTTAGAAGATTTCTTAATTAACTTTGAAAATACAGTAATTGTGGTATCACATGACCGACACTTTTTAAATAATGTATGTACACATATTGCAGACTTAGATTATGGAAAAATAAAAGTTTATGTTGGTAACTATGATTTCTGGTATCAATCAAGTCAATTAGCAATGAAAATGGCACAAGAGCAAAATAAGAAAAAAGAAGAAAAAATTAAAGAATTGCAAGATTTCGTTGCTCGTTTCTCTGCAAATGCATCTAAATCTAAACAAGCAACAAGTCGTAAAAAACAACTAGAAAAAATTGAATTAGACGATATTCAACCTTCTTCACGCCGTTATCCATACGTAAAATTCACGCCAGAACGTGAAATTGGTAATGACTTGCTATTTGTGGAAAATGTATCAAAAACGATTGATGGTAATAAAGTGTTAGACAATATTTCATTCACAATGAACCCTAATGATAAAGCGGTTTTAATTGGAGATAGTGAAATTGCGAAAACTACTCTACTTAAAATACTTGCAGGTGAAATGGAACCAGACGAAGGATCAGTAAAATGGGGTGTCACAACTTCTCGCAGTTACTTCCCTAAAGATAACTCTGACTACTTTGAAGGTGTAGATATGAATTTAGTTGATTGGTTACGTCAATATGCACCTGAAGATGAACAAACTGAAACATTCTTAAGAGGTTTCTTAGGTCGTATGTTATTTAGTGGCGAAGAAGTTAAGAAAAAAGCTAGTGTTTTATCTGGTGGAGAGAAAGTACGCTGTATGTTAAGTAAAATGATGTTATCTAGCGCAAATGTTCTATTGCTAGATGAACCAACAAACCACTTAGACTTAGAAAGTATTACTGCAGTAAACGATGGTTTGAAAAATTTCAAAGGTTCTATGATTTTCACATCTTATGACTTTGAATTTATCAATACAATTGCAAACCGAGTAATTGACTTAAACCCTACTGGTGGTTTATCAAAAGAAATATCTTATGAAGCTTATTTACAAGAAACTGGTGTATTAAGTAAATAACCCTTTAAAAATACAAAGCGATATATAAAGTATCATATTGAATTGATGATACGTATTGTATATTTCAAAAATTCAGATTGTAAATCGCGTTATTAAAAATAAATGCAAAATATTATCAATGATTGAAATCGTACGTTAAAAGCTGAGATATTAACATATCTTAGCTTTTTTGTTTATAGTAACTTCCTCCCTACGAGTCTAAATATTAGGCATAAATGGTTAAGCATAATATAATCAAATACATATTTCGTTATGGAGGTATGCAAATGAAACAGTTAAATATGTTAGATGGACAAGTAATTCCTCAAATTGGTTTTGGTACATATAAGTTAAATGGCGCGCATGGCACACATGCGATTGTGAATGCCTTAGAACAAGGTTATCGTTTGTTAGATACTGCCTATAATTATGAGAATGAAGGTACTGTAGGTAAAGCAATCGAGATGAGTGGAGTTTCACGCGAACAAATTATGATTACTTCAAAATTACCTGGTCGTTATCAAACTTACGACGATGCACTGACTGCAATTCAGGAATCAATTTATCGTCTAGGTGTAGATTATCTTGATTTATATTTAATTCACTGGCCTAATCCCAAACAAGGAAAGTATGTTGAAGCTTGGCGAGCAATGATTGCAGCACAAAAAGCTGGCTTAATAAAATCAATTGGTGTATGTAACTTTTTACCAGAACATATCGATACACTACAACAAGAAACTGGCGTTTTGCCAGTTGTGAACCAAATTGAGTTACATCCATACTTCAATCAAGAAGCATTGGTTCAGTACAATACTTCTAAAGGAATTATTACTCAAGCTTGGAGTCCATTAGGTCGTGCTTCTAGTGTTATCAATGATGAAAACCTTGTGGAAATTGCCACAAAACATAATAAAACTATTCCTCAAGTTATATTAAAATGGCATGTTCAAAATGGTGTTGTACCTATTCCGAAATCTACGACAGTATCAAGACAATTACAAAATATTGATATTTTTGACTTTTCCCTTGATAATAATGACATTGAGAAAATCAACGCATTAACACGTGTAGATGGTAGACGTAAAGACCAAGATCCAGCCATATATGAAGAATTTTAAAGAGAAAGCTCATAAATTTTAAAAGTTTAATATTTTAGTTCTTTTTAAAAGTATATAAATTACACTTAATTAGCAAAACGTTTATAAAAACGTTTAATTTTTCAGTAAATTTAAAAAACTTTGTAAAAGCGGTTTACAGTACATATAAGCATATGTATAATATGATTCATAAACAAAAATTAAATAAGTTTTGATGAGGCGCATCAATCATTAGTAAATTTTAGAAGAACCTGTCTGCTAGCAGCTAATTTTGAAAGGGTGAGATGCCGAAACAGTTATAATAGCAGCTTATAACAAGTTGGACTTTATGGTTAAGAGCTAAGAGTCTGTCATTATTTTAAAATAATGGAGTGCATCACTTGTATATAAATTATAGAACAGGTTCGCATTCCGGACTTGTTCTTTTTTATATCACTGTGATTCTCCCCTATCAAATGAGGAGGATATGGAATTGGAAAGAAGTGTTTTGAAATTTGGAGGTTCTTCAGTAAGTGATTTTACTAAAATTAAAAATATAGCAGGCATGTTAAAAACAAGAGTTGATGAAGGTGAGCAACTTATCGTTGTTGTAAGTGCAATGGGTAAAACAACAGATGAGCTGATGGCTAATGTTTCAACACTTACTACGACACCAAAAGATCAAGAATTGGCTCTGTTATTAACAACTGGTGAACAACAGACCGTTTCCTATTTATCGATGGTATTAAATGACATCGGTATAAATGCAAAAGCGATGACTGGATATCAAGCAGGAATCAAAACGGTTGGTCATCATTTAAAAAGTAAAATTGCTGAAATCGACCCAAGTACATTTGAACAAGCTTTTGAAAGTAACGATGTACTAGTGGTAGCAGGATTTCAAGGGGTAAATGATGAATTAGAAGTAACTACCTTAGGTCGTGGTGGCTCAGATACCACTGCTGTAGCTTTAGCTGCAAGTAACCAAACGACTTGTGAGATATACACTGATGTAGATGGTGTATATGCGACTGACCCCCGGGTTTACAAAGATGCGAAACGTCTGTCCTATGTTTCGTATGAAGAAATGATGGAAATGAGCGCTTTAGGTGCAGGCGTACTTGAAACGAGAAGCGTTGAATTAGCGAAAAATTATAACATCCCCTTGTATTTAGGAAGAACTTTATCAAATGTGAAAGGAACATGGATTATGTCACAAGCAGAATTATTAGAAAAAAAAGCAGTTACTGGTGTTGCATTAGATAAACATATGCAACATGTTACAATTAGTTATCCCCTACCGGATAATAGATTACTGACAGATTTATTCAACCATTTAGAAGAAGGATCAGTCAATGTCGATATGATTTCTCAAATCGTTAATTTGGAAGGGTTACAAATGTCTTTCACGATAAAAGATACAGATGCTGTTCAAATAACAAACATCTTAGATGACTTAAAAGAAAGGTTTAATGCTTTAGACTTCAAGATAAATGAGGGATACGTTAAACTTTCATTAATTGGTTCTGGTATGAGAGATATGTCTGGTGTTGCTTCAAAAGCATTTATAACATTGATTGAAAATGATATTGCATTTTATCAAACCACCACATCCGAAATAAGTATTTCATGTGTAATAGATTCTGAAAATGGTGAACGCGCAGTTCATGCCTTGTATCAAACTTTTGATATCTGAATTTTCTAAATATAATTAATTTTAGCAAACTTATTAAAATGAAAATGGAGTGTATAATATATGACAAAATTAGCAATAGCAGGCGCAACTGGTTTAGTTGGAAGAAAAATGTTAGAAACAGTAGATCGTAAAAACATATCATTTGATGAATTAGTATTGTTTTCTTCAGCACGTTCAGCAGGAGAAAAAATTGAATTTCAAGGCAAAACATATACGGTTAAAGAATTAACTGAAGAAGCTGCAAGTGAACATTATGACTATGTTTTAATGAGTGCCGGTGGAAGTACCAGCGCCCATTTCTCCCCTATTTTTGAACAAGCTGGTGCCATTGTTATTGATAATTCTAGTCAATGGAGAATGGCAGATGACATTGATTTAATTGTACCTGAAGTTAATGAACCTGTATTAAAAAGAAAAATCATCGCTAATCCAAATTGCTCTACTATTCAATCGGTTGTACCTTTAAAAGTATTGCAAGAAGCATTTGGATTAGAACGTGTAGCTTATACAACATATCAAGCTGTTTCAGGGTCTGGTGTAAAAGGCAGACAAGATTTATCTGAAGGTGCGAATGGTAAAGCACCTGAAGCATATCCACATCCTATTTATAATAATGTTTTACCACATATCGATAGTTTTTTAGAAAATGGGTATACAAAAGAAGAACAAAAAATGATTGATGAGACAAGAAAAATTTTAAAAGATGAAGATTTGAAAGTAACAGCAACTTGTGTGCGTGTGCCTGTTCAAGATAGTCACAGTGTGCATATGAGCGTTACGCTTGAAAGCGAAAGTTCAGTACAAGCAATTCAGCAGCTTTTTGACAATGACGGACGTGTCGTACTGATTGATAATCCAGAACAAAATGAATATCCACTAGCGATAAATGCAACTGGTAAGGATGAAATATTTGTTGGTAGAATTCGTCGAGATGATTCGTTAGATAATACTTTCCATGTTTGGTGTACTTCAGATAACTTACTAAAAGGTGCAGCTTTAAATGCAGTACAAGTTTTAGAACAAGTAATGAGTTTGAAAGGAGTAAGATAAAATGGGACATATTTTTGAAGGTGTAGGTGTTGCTTTGACAACACCTTTCACACACAACGAAGTTGATTTAAACGCCCTTAGAAGACATGTAAAATATTTATTAGAAAATAATGCGAAATGTATCGTGGTTAATGGTACAACAGCCGAAAACCCTACATTAACTGATGAAGAAAAAGATCAAGTATTAGAGACAGTTGTTAATTATGTAGATGGCAAAGTACCAGTGATTGCTGGCACAGGTACGAATAATACTCAAAAATCTATTCAAGCTTCAGTACGTGCGAGAGAAATTGGCGCAGATGGTATTATGTTAATCACGCCTTACTACAATAAAACAAATCAACGTGGATTGATTGAACACTTTACAACCATAGCTAATGCAGTAAAATTACCTGTCATTTTGTATAATGTACCTTCACGTACGAATATGACTATTAATCCAGAAACGGTTGAAACATTAAGTGATAATGAATATATTGTAGCGATAAAAGATGCTACTAATGATTTTGAATATATGGATGAATTGAAAAAACGTTTAGATTTAAATCATTTTGCTTTGTATAGCGGTAATGATGATAATGTGGTAGATTATTTTGAAAAAGGTGGTAACGGTGTCATTTCTGTCGCTGCAAATGTAATTCCTAATGCATTCCAGTCATTATTCGATGCAAAACAAAGTGGAAAAGATATCAATTCACAATTTCAACCTATACAAACGCTATTAGATGCATTAGCTGTTGATGTTAACCCTATTCCTATCAAAGCATTAACAGCCGTTGAAGGGTTTGGTAATTATGAAGTACGCCTTCCACTAGTGAAACTGCAAGATGCAGAACGTCAAACGTTAGAAGAAGCATATGAACAATTTAAAGCAGGTGACAATACATGAACATTGTTTTAATAGGCTATGGTGCCATGAATCAACGTGTAGCAAGATTAGCTGAAGCAAAAGGACATCAAATTGAAGGTGTGATTGTACCTAATTCATCTAAATCATACCCTTATCCAACGTTCCAACGTATTTCAGACGTTAAAGATGCCGATGTTGCAATTGATTTTTCAAATCCAGAGTTATTGTTGCCTTTATTAGATGATGAATTTAATTTGCCATTAGTTATCGCAACAACTGGAGAAAAAGAAAAAATTATTGCAAAATTAAAAGAATTAAGTAGTAAAATGCCAGTATTTTTCAGTGCAAATTTGAGTTATGGAGTTCATGCTTTAACTAAAATTTTGGAAGCTGCGGTTCCCCTACTTCAAGATTTTGACATTGAACTAACTGAAGCACATCATAATAAAAAAGTGGACGCACCTAGTGGTACATTAGTAAAGCTTTATGATGTAATTGAGTCATTACGTGAAAAAACAACGCCAGTTTACGACAGACATGAGTTAGATGAAAAACGTACACAAGATGAAATTGGTATCCATTCAATTCGTGGTGGTACGATTGTTGGTGAACATGATGTGTTATTTGCAGGTACTGATGAAACAATAGAAATCACCCATCGTGCTCAATCAAAAGATATTTTTGCCAATGGAGCGATTGGTGCAGCAGAAAAATTAATTAATAAATCAAATGATTTTTATACATTTGATAATTTATAACTTTTAAGGAGCGAAAAAATTATGGTACAACATTTAACGGCAGAAGAAATTATTCAATATATAAGTGATGCAAAGAAATCTACACCTCTTAAAGTTTATGTGAATGGTAAGTTCGATAAAGTAACATTTCCTGATAATTTTAAAGTGTTTGGTGGACCTGACTCTAAAGTAATCTTTTGTGAAGCGGATGATTGGAAACAATTTTATGAAAAAAATCAATCAGCGATTGATGAATTAGAAGTTGAGATGGATCGTCGTAATTCAGCAATTCCATTGAAAGATTTAACTAATACGAATGCACGTATAGAACCTGGTGCATTTATTCGTGAACAAGCTACGATTGAAGATGGTGCAGTGATTATGATGGGTGCTACGATCAATATTGGTGCTGTAGTCGGCGAAGGAACGATGGTTGACATGAACGCAACACTTGGTGGTCGTGCTACTACAGGTAAAAACGTTCACGTTGGAGCTGGTGCAGTATTAGCTGGCGTAATTGAACCACCTAGTGCATCACCTGTGATCATTGAAGATGACGTACTCATTGGTGCAAATGCTGTAATACTTGAAGGTGTTCGCGTTGGTGAAGGCTCTATTGTTGCAGCTGGTGCAATCGTTACGCAAGATGTCCCTGCCGGATCTGTGGTTGCTGGAACACCAGCAAAAGTAATTAAGCAAACAAGTGAAGTTGAAGATTCAAAAAGAGAAATCGTTTCAGCACTAAGAAAATTAAATGATTAATACTGAATTAAGAAGATAGATCATAAAAACTGAAATTTTAATATTTGTAGGAGGTTTTAGACGATATAACATTTTATTACTAATGTATTCATTTATTATTAATGTATATATTAATTTGTAACTATAAAATCGTCTAACCTCCTTTTTATACATAAATAAGCATTTTTTATATTAATACATATTAAAATAACTAAAAGGATTTGATTTTAATGAATGAGTTAGAATTTGTTACAACGCATAGACGTCATTTGCATCAACATCCAGAATTAAGCCTCCATGAATTTGAAACCACTAAATATATTGCTGCATTTTTAGATGAACTTGGTGTCCAATACGATCGTCCATTGGAAACAGGTTTGATTGCTTATCTACCAGGTAATGGTAATCATACGATTGCTTATCGCGCAGACATAGATGCTTTGCCTATCTATGAAGAAAATGATGTCTCTTATCGAAGTGAAACAGATCATGTCATGCACGCATGTGGACATGATGGGCATACAACTGCATTAATGTTATTTGTTAAACGTTGTAAGTCTATGGCTGATCAAGGCACATTGCCTCAAAATATTGTATTTATCTTTCAACCAGCTGAAGAAACAGGAGGTGGCGCAAACCGTTTAATCCATGCAGGCGCTTTTGATAAATACCCTATCGAAGCTATATTTGGTATCCACGTGATGCCTTTTGAAGATGAAGGTCGAGTTGTAATTCGTGATGAAGAAATTACAGCAAGTGCTACAGAGTATCGTTTTTATTTAACTGGTCTATCAAGTCATGTTGCGGATAAAGAACAAGGACATTCTGCTGGAGAAGCGCTGCAGCATGTTTTAAGTCAAGTGGGTCAGATACAACAATTCCATTTAAATGGCTTAAAGAGAAATATTGTACATATGGGTCATTTTGAAGCCGGAGAAGCCATAAACACAGTACCAAGCAATGGCTATTTAGAAGGCACTATTAGAACTTATGATGTCCATGATTTGGAAACTGTGAAACTGCAAATGCACAAAATTGCTGAAAGTGTAAAATTGTTATTTGACGTTGATTGTGAAGTGAAATTTGAAGAAGGCTATCCACCAACATATAATTCACCTGAATTACGTAAACATATTGAAAATGGTCTCAACATTGCTAACTTAACAATAGTTGATAAACCTACACCTTACTTATTTGGCGAGGATTTCAGCTTTTATAGTCAACTTGCACCTAGTTATTTTATTTTTGTCGGTGTACGAGACGAGACAAAAGGTTTTGTCACAGGTTTGCATACTGCCCTTTTAAATTTTAATGAACATATGTTGATTAAAATTGCAGATTATTATGAAGCGATTTTAAAATCCTATAGTGAGGTGGAATCACAATGACCGCAGTTTGGTTTGTTGACACTCAACGATTTTACAATAATGTGCTTAAAGTAATCCAAAACAATCAAATTATGGCAGTAGTTAAAAATAATGCCTATCATTATGGGTTGGAGTTTGCAGTACAGCAATTTTTAGAAGCTGGTATTAATACTTTTAGTACGACATCCTTAAGAGAAGCAATTCGCATAAGACAATTAGCCCCTAATGCAACGATTTTCTTAATGAATGCAGTATATGAATTTGATAAAGTGCGAGATTATCAAATTCAAATGACCCTACCCTCGTTAAATTTCTATTATGAACATATTAAAGATTTACAAGGTATTCAAGTTCATTTAGAATTTGAAAATTTACTGCATCGCTCAGGTTTGAAGAGTATAGATGAAATAAAAGAAGTGTTGCACCATCATATGAAAGATGAAAGTAAAGATAAAATGCGCATTACAGGTTTATGGACTCACTTTGGATATGCAGATGAATTTGATGTATCAGAATATCATAAAGAGCGTAAAGCTTGGTTAGAGATTGTTGACGCATTATTAGACGAAGGTTATCACTTTGAAATGATACATGCACAAAACAGTGCAAGTTATTATAGGGAAAACGGTGTGTTTGATAACCATACACATGCGCGCGTTGGCATTGCGCTTTACGGTTCTAGACCTTATCAAACGATTGATGTAAATGAGATTGAACAATCACTGACCGTTAAAGGTAATGTTATCCAAGTTCGTGAAGTAAATGAGGGTGATTATTGTGGCTATAGTTTTGCATTCGAAGCTACGCATAATCACACAAAATTAGCAGTAGTTGATATTGGCTATGGAGATGGTATTCTTAAATCAAGAGCAAAACATGAGGCACTTATCAACGGCAAGCGTTACCCTATTCGTGCGTTGATGATGAGCCATATGTTTGTTGAAGTTGATAACAACGTGCATGCACAAGATGAAGTAATATTATATAATAATGATATTCGTGTTGACGAGTTTACATTTAAAGGTGTTGGCGCGAATTCTGAACAATTAAGTGCAATGAATCACGACTCACTAATAAAGGAGTATAGATAAATTATGGTAGTAGAATATAATGATCGTGGCGAGTTAACAATGGGAGGTACAAGTCTTAAAACAATAGCTCAAAGTTTCGGAACCCCTACTATTGTTTACGATGAACATCAAATCAGATCACAAATGCAACGATTTCACACTGCTTTTCAGAAAAGTGGATTAAACTATAACATTTCATATGCTTCTAAAGCATTTACTTGTCTACAAATGGTGAAATTAGTACAAGAAGAAGGTCTTGAACTTGATGTAGTATCTGAAGGAGAATTGTATACAGCATTGGAAGCCGGTTTTGACCCACAGCATATACATTTTCATGGTAACAACAAGACAAAGCATGAGTTACGGTATGCTTTAGAAAGCAAAGTTGGCTATATCGTTATTGATGCATTAGAAGAAATAGAACTCATAGATAAATATGCGAGTGAAACGGTAAATGTCGTATTACGTTTAAACCCTGGTGTTGAAGCCCATACACATGAATTTATTCAAACTGGTCAGGAAGATAGTAAATTTGGTTTGTCAATTAAACATGGATTGGCAAATCAAGCAGTTGAAAAAGTAAAAAACACGAAACATTTAAATTTAAAAGGTGTTCACTTTCATGTAGGATCGCAAATTGAAGGCACAGAAGCGATGATTGAAACAGCAAAAATAGTAATTCAATGGTTAAAAGAAAATGCTATAGAGGTTGAACTGATTAACTTAGGCGGTGGTTTCAGTATTAGATATGTTGAAGGTGATGTAAGTTTCCCTATCGAAACTGGAATTTCAGAAATTACTGATGCGATAAAAGAAATTTCAACTGAATTTAACTACCCTCTTCCAGAAATTGGAATAGAACCTGGTAGATCTATAGTTGGAGAAGCCGGTGTAACATTATATGAAGTTGGTACAATTAAAGAGATTCCCAATGTTAACAAATATGTATCAGTTGATGGTGGGATGAGTGATCATATTCGTACTGCATTATATGATGCTCAGTATGAAGCATTATTAGTTAATAGAAATGAACCAAAAGATGAAACTGTAACAATAGCTGGAAAACTTTGTGAGTCTGGAGATATTATAATTAAAGATGCTAAGTTACCTAGTACCGTTAAACGCGGTGATTATCTAGCTGTTTTATCAACAGGTGCTTATCATTATTCCATGGCATCTAATTACAACCAAATGCAAAAACCGTCAGTATTCTTTCTAAAAGATAGTAAAGCTAGAGAAGTTATAAAAAGACAATCATTGCGACAATTAATCATAAATGATACAAAATAACTTGTTAATAATATAAAGAATCAATCATAATTAAAGCTCTTTTTAAAGTACTCGATTAACGAGTATTCACTTTAAAAGAGCTTTTTAAATTACATTTTAAAAATTTATATATTAAAAAAGAACCTTTAACAAGGTTCTTTTTATAGTCAATATTGCAATCTATATTATAGTTTTACAACGTTTGCAGCTTGAGGACCGCGATCGCCTTCAACTACTTCAAATTCAACTGATTGACCTTCTTCTAATGATTTGTAACCTTCTTGGTTAATCGCTGAGAAGTGTACGAATACATCGTTTTCTCCTTCTACTTCGATAAAACCAAATCCTTTTTCAGCGTTAAACCATTTTACTGTACCTTGTTTCATAAATGTGAAACCTCCAAGACTAATATTCATTCAATATGCATTATTCGCATATTACAAAAAATACAATTTCACAGTGTAAATCTGTCTTACAATATTCTTTGCAATATGGAATAAAACAATTGCTTGACTTATATTATAAGCCATAATAGCTGAAAATGCAATGCAATTGTGAAAAAACAATTTCTTAAACAATCGGTAATTTATAATAAACTTCATTATTATTTAAAACAATATAACTATAAAAAATCTGTAAATCTTCATCACAATCTTCACAAAATCCTAATTCACAATTATTATAAAATGCATGAATATTGTATTTACCAACCAGAAAATTGTCATAGTGCTTTTTACTATTTTCAATGATAGATTGATAGTAATTTAGCATCTTTTCATAGTTTTCAAAATGATATTGTTCCACGATATGATCAGTCCAGTCACTAAATAACCACCAGCCTTCGTAATCAGCCCGAATTTTTGCAACTGTCCACATGTAAATTACACCCTTTCACTTTCAACTTCATACTTGCTCTTATCAAATAAATCATTGTAATGATCATCATTATATTAATCATGATTTATTACGTTTATTTTGAATTATTTGTATATAATTTTATATATTGTCTATATGTTATGTAACGTATTTTAAAAAATTTATTCATCCATACGCAAAAGATATTGCTAAATAGCTATGTGTAATATTTTAACTGTATCATATATAAAATCAAGTTATCTGTTTCATACTTTTGACGGATAGACACTTGTTATTCAGACAAAAATATTAGTTTTGTATGATAAAATTTCGTATAATGATAATAAGAGGTGATTATATGCAATGCAAACATATTAAAGTATTTGGTATAGTACAAGGCGTTGGTTTTCGCTATTATACTGAGAAGATAGCAAAAAAATATAATGTTGTAGGTACTGTTCAAAATATATCTGATTATGTAGAGATTTATGCTCAAGGAGATGAATCATCACTAACATCATTTATTAATGCTATCACTGAGGGTGCTTCACCTGCTTCTCAAGTTGAAGATTATGAAATTGAAGAGATAGAAACGAATGAATCATGGGAAAATTTTAGTACAATATAAAGGAAGATGAAGTTTGAGATATAATATTTCGCGAATTTATGGGACCATTATTGCTTTTCCAATAGCTGTTATCGCGTGGATTTCTAGTGTATTTGCATTAGAGTTAAATTTTATTTTTGATTTTCTTATTTCTGCAGTAGCGTTTATAGCATTCTACTTCCCTACTCAGCGTTTAACTTCTAGAAAATATTTAAATGAGATTGGTTTAACACGAAGAGATTATCATTTTGTAAATAGTCAATTAAATAATGCACAAGACAAGATAAGAAGAATTTTAAAAACTTTTGTTAACGTAAGATCAATCAAAGATTTTAGACAAGTAAACGAAATATATAGAATATCTCGAGCAATATACTATGCAGTAAAGCAACAACCCAGAATGTTTTTTAAAGTAGAAAGTTTTTTCTACTCTCATATTGATAATGCATTAAATCTCATTGAATCTTATACGAGATTAGCAAAATCACCAAAAAAATCAGAAGAAGAAAAGCAAAAGTTAGCACAAACTCGCATCACTTTAGATGAAGTTAAACGAACTTTAGTAGCAGATTTAAAGAGAATTAATGAAGAAGATTATAGCCAATTAGATATAGAAATGGAATTAAATAAAATTGAACAAAAAAGACAAAAGTAACTTATATAAAGAAGTGGAGTGAAATTAAATGGTAAGAGAACAAGACTTTTTAAATTCGCACCCATTGGATAAATATATTGATGAACAATCAGCAAATGAATCAGAAATTATTAACAGCACAAAACAATATACTAAAGAAGATGAACAGAAGATTGATGAATTATCTAAACAAATAAAACCAATGGATAATGATAGCTTATTAAATTATGGTACTTCTGCACAATCTGATATGTCTCAATTTTCACATCGTATTCTTAATGAGGTGAAAACGACAGATGTTGGTCCTGTTGGGGAATCTTTAAATGGATTGATGAGCAAACTTAAATCTGTAAACCCAGATGAGTTAAACCCAGAAAATCAATCAAAATTAAAACGTATTTTTAGAAGAACAAAAGCTTCAGTTAATGAAATTTTTTCAAAAATGCAATCTGTAGGATCTCAAATTGATCGCATTTCAATTGAACTAGATAAACATAAAAATAATTTAAATAAAGATATTGGAATGCTAGATGAATTGTATCATTTAAATAAAACGTATTTTGATGAATTAACACTGTATATAGAAGCAGCTAAAAGAAAGCAACAAGTGATACAACAAGAAGATATGCCGAAATTAAATGCTCAAGCTGAATCCACAGGTAATCAAATGGATGTACAAGCTGTATCAGATATGGAACAATTTATAGATAGATTAGATAAACGCATTTATGATTTACAACTATCCAGACAAATTGCTATACAAACTGCGCCACAAATTAGAATGATTCAAAATGTGAATCATGCATTAGCAGAAAAAATTCAAAGTTCAATTTTAACGAGCATTCCTTTATGGAAAAACCAAATGTCTATTGCACTGACTTTAATGAGACAACGTAATGCAGTTTCTGCACAGAAAGCAGTAACAGATACTACAAATAATTTGTTACTCAAGAATTCAGAACTTTTAAAGCAAAATGCTGTTGCTACAGCTACTGAAAATGAACGTGGCGTTGTCGATATTGAAACCTTAAAAACAACACAGCAAGATATCATAGACACGATTGAACAGACCCTCCAAATCCAAGAACAGGGTCGAAATAAACGTAAACAAGCAGAAACTGAATTAAACCAATTAGAAACAGAAATGAAAAATCAATTATTAGGTATGAAACAGCAAAAATAAAATGGATACAAAAATAATTTATAAGATATTAAGCCCGCAAATGAATGTTTTTAATGATTCATTTACGGGTCTCTTTTTTCATTGTATATTTTGTCTTGGTTGTTATATCATGAGCTTGTTACTGTCCATCAGTTACGTACTCCTTTCACCTAGAACAAGTAATCTTAATATACAAAAACGTCAATTTCTATTGAAATTGACGTTTTTTCGTAAATGAGGGATGTTTATACCCTACGAGTTATTTGATTTTATTATTCTTTTTCATAAACGATAGTTTTCTGTTTCTTAAATAACGGTGCTACAATATAACCAATAATTGTAGTGATCACTGCTATTGGGAACCATTCTAATGAATAATCTTTCAGTGGTAAGTTATCAATAAGACTTAACTTGAACCAACCTTGTGTGTGAATCACACTAAGGATTGAAATAATAGAAACTACTGCTACAGGAATTTGCTGTGCAATTGGTTTTGTTGGAATAAAACGTGCTAGTAATATTAAAAGTACCGAAGTAATCGCTACTGGATATACAATACTTAAAACAGGAACTGACATTGTAATCACTGAGTTTAATCCTTGATTTGCTAAAATAAAACTCACTAACGTGAAGATGATAACGTAAGTTTTATATGAAATTCTTGGGAATATTCTATTAAAATACTCTGAAACAGATACGATCAATCCACAAGCAGTTGTTAAACAAGCAAGAGCTACGATGATACCTAACAAGTACTTTCCAAAAGCACCAAATCCAGCGCTTGCCATTGTCGTTAGTAAATATGTACCAATATTTTGATAGTTAGCAATTAAACTGGCAACTTTCTCTTGCGGGACAGCCATATGGTTACCAATAAATCCTAAGGAAATATAAATAAACATAAGTGCCACTGCAGCAATAATTCCAGCTAATAGTGTTTGTCTGAAAATTTTGTTGGCGTGCGTGATGCCAGTTGCTTTTACCGCGTTAACCACAATCATTGAAAAAGCAATGGCAGCAATCGCATCCATTGTCAAATAACCATTCGTAAATCCTTGTGAAAAACCTGCAAAATTAGAAGTAAAAGCTTCAGCTGCCTGACTATGTGTATTACCACCATAATCAACAAACCCTTTGATAATCATCGCTAAAATAGTAATTAATAATAATGGTGTTAACAATGACCCAATGCGATCTACCATTTTATTTGGATTAATGCATAAATATAAAACTACTAAAAAGTAAATGATTGTAAATATAAACAATGCTAAGCTACTATTTGTATGGGCAATTGGTGTAATTGTCATTTCAAATGACGTAGATGCAGTACGTGGTATTGCAAAAAGAGGTCCAATTGTTAAATATATGACAATTAAGAATATCACAGAAAATTTTGGTGAAATTTTATTTAAAGAACCAATATAACCTTGTTTATCTAAAGCACCAACGATTACCCCTAATAAGGGCAATCCTATACCAGTTAAAGCAAATGCTAATATGGAAGGCCAAAAGAATTGGCCGCTATCTAAACCTAAATTTGGTGGAAATATAAGATTGCCGGCTCCGAAAAACATAGCAAACAGCGTGAATCCTATAATCCATGTATTTTTATTCATAAATCGTTCTCCTTCTTGCCTATAAAATAATATTTACTATTCTATCACGATTTATAAGAATGCGTCTATATAAATTTCTGAATATTTCAATTTATGTGTGATTTTATAAATAAATTACGTACTAAAAAGATTTTAATAATAATTTTTTAAGTAATGGTGCAAGATGGCTTGGTAGATTTTCTACACCTTCTACGAAAATTGCATAGTTGCCATAAATGTTATGAATTGTTTCTTCAATATCTTCTGTAATTGGGTCTTGACTTAAAAATACATTAAAAACTTCAATACCCAATTTACGAGCTGTTTCCACAGCTTCATAAGTATCAAGAATACCATCTTGACTATAATTATAAGCTGATGGCTCACCGTCAGAAAACACAATTAGAAAACGTTGATTATGCGCTCTACGCATTAAGCGTTCGCTGCCAATTCTTATCGCAACACCGTCTCTATTATCATCTTGTGGTTGTAATGCCATGATTCTAGGTCCTTCTCGTTTTATAGTTGATTGATCATAAGCAATAATTTCATCAATAATATTAGGTTGTTTTGTATCATCAGCATCAAAGGCATCTTCATTAAATGCTAGTATCTCATGTTTTACGTTTAAAGATTTTAACGTTTCATGAAATAAAACGACACCTTTAATTGTTTCAGACATTTTATCTTGCATACTTGCTGAAGCATCAACTAATAAAGTAAAGGTTGCATCAAATGATTGACTTAAATCTTGTTTTTTATAAAATAATTTATATTGATCATCAATAAACCAATTTAATAGATTTTTTTGTAATCGTCCTTTTGTTAGATTTCGACGCTCATCTTGGTATTCTCTATCTATTGTTTTTTTGATAATTTGTATCAAGTCTTTTGTTTCAAATTGGACTTCTTTTTCAACATCATGATATTCATTATGATATTCAGGTAGTATTTCAGGTATGTTCCATTTAACGTCTACGTTTGCGTTTATCCCTTTTAATGCAAAAGCAGAATGATTGCCTACTGACCCACCTTCTTCACTTTCTACTTGATTCGTAGATCCTTTACCTTTTTTAGTTTGCATATCTGTCATATCATCACCGCTGTCGCCTTCTCTAGCAGTGTCATTATCACCAACAACCTCACTATTTTCACCTTCATGTAGTTCCATTTCTAAATATGCTCCACCTTGTGAAGCACTATCTTGATGATTAGATTCTATATCTTCACTAACACTTTCTTCATCATGGTCATTGTTTGAAGATTTATCAGTATTACTTGCATCCGTTCGTTTTATATCTTCAAATTTGAGTTCGTGAATGGCTTCATATACTTTTTTAGGTAAATGATAATATTCATTTAACATATCTTCATTTAAGATATCATCAATTTGGAACATAATCCGTTCAGCTAAGTACATATTATCCTCGGACGAATCATTATAGAAAAAATTAGGCAAATATTGATACATATTTGTCAGAATATCATCAATTTGTGGACCAATTTGGGGTATGTCGTAAAAGTTTTCACTTAAAAACGACGATTCCAAATATAAAAAGAGTAAATCTGTAAACGTCTTTTTGGTTTTATATACATTGATTTGTGTACTAGTATAACTTAATCTAATTTCATTGCGCATGTGAATGGCATCTTTAGTAGACGGCCGTTGTTTAACTATTTCGTTTAATACTCTTTTATCTTCTAATAATTTAAAAAGTTGTTGGAAAAATTTTGGATGTTTAAACGTATTATTATGAATAACTTCGTTGACAACTGTTTCATCCATCAATTTGTAGCCGTAAGCAGCAAGCATGACATCAGTCTTGAGCCCCGTTGTTTCAATGTCATTTCTTCTATGCGACCAAAAAGCACTCGTTATTAACATATTATTGATTGGATCGTAATATGGGAATTTTTGAATTTTAACTTGTGTTTGTTCATTTTTTAGTAATAATCGAGCCAAATCTTGCAACATCATTACTTGCTTTGCATCTAGCTGTTCGTCATTAAATAATATAAAACGATCGCTCATAAATATCCCTCACTAAAAGTTTAATTCTACTGCATTTAATATGGCTTGTTGTTCACGTTCGTCTTCTAGTTTATCGATAATTGTACGTTTAATGGCACGCTCTATAGGCATCACGGTAGCCAAATCACTTAAATCAATTAAAGCACGTATACTCGCTGCTTCTTCAGAAATTTGGCCTTGTTTGGTCATTGTTCGTAAATCTTCATTAAAATTAATGATTTTTTGTATTGTTTTATCATCTGATAATTGGCTTTGATTTTTAATTACATCACTTAAAATATCGCCATCAATATAATCTACTTGAATAACGACAAACCGGTTTTTAAGTGCTTCGTTCATTGGCAATGTACCAATATATCCTTCGTTTATTGCAGCGATTACATTAAATCCAGGGGCAGCATTGATAATTTCACCAGTGAACGGATTTGTTAATTTTCTACGGTAATCTAATACGCCATTTAAAATGGGTAAAGTTTCTGGTTTTGCCATGTTGATTTCGTCGATATAAAGTATATGGCCTTCTTTCATTGCTTTGATAACTGGTCCATCAATAAATACAATCTCTTGTGTGCCATTTTCATTTGTCTGTATCGTTTTAAAACCTAATAAACTTTCAGCGTCTAAATCTACTGAACAATTGACCTGGTGCATTGGACGATCTATTGTTTCGCTCAAAGTCTCAGCTAGCTTTGTTTTTCCAGAGCCCGTTGGTCCTTTTAATAAAATATTTTTATTCAATGCCATCATTGATGTCGCATCATCAAACACAGTTTCATCTTTGTTAATATATTGCGAATTCGTCATTGTTCCTTGCTCCTTTAAAAATAAAATAATTTATAAAATTCATATCATTAAAAATAGACTGGGGCTTGGATAATGTTTGAAATTATATAGCCCTAGTCTTATTAATTTAAGTTATATTTAATATTACACGTTTTCTATTTCACATGTTTCATATTGTAAATTATACCTCTTTAAAATAGGTTTTAAAGTAGCCACCGACAAGTCCAGAGTTGTCGATGATTTGATAATATTCTTCAGTTTCATTTATTACATCATATTGTTGTCCTACAGTTAACATGTCAGACACTGTGAATTTTTGTGCATCTGTATGTGTAACTTCTACTTTTTTAATGGGTGTATGATCTTTCCAAGTTTCATGTAGCATAGCTAAAAATCCTCTCTTTTTTATTATGAAGTTTCTAAGGTTAAAATGAATGTAATACCACTTTTTTCAGTGATTCTTAGTGATCTTTCGCCTTCTTGATCTAATGTTTGATAAGGGATTCCAATGGATTCAAGTTCTTCAATAGTCTTTTGGAATTGTGATTTAGATTCTATTCCAAATTCAATTTGTTCTAATATACCATGTTCCGGCATTAAAATTTCTTCGTCTGATGCGTGAACATGCAGCTCGCCGCCTAAACCACCATCACCAATACGAAAAACTTGTATTTTAAAATTAGCATGGTCGTTAGGAGTATATTCTGCAAAATGTTCTAGGCCAAACACCCTAGTTAAAATAGATTGTGTAAGTACTATATCGTTAACTTTTAAGATAACAGGACCTAGGCCTTGAATTTGATGCAGCGGGTTAACATTACTTTCGAAGGTTGGTATACCGAGTGGTGTACCAGAATTATGTTCATTGGAATAAATATTAAATGTCTGCCCATTTTGATCTTGGAAATTGAAATATTTATGACCGTTTAAATCAGTAGGCGCACCGAAAGCAATTTGATGCTGTTCTAAAATTGATTGATATTCTTCAAGTCCTTCATCACTTGGAACTCTTAAACCGATATTTTCAATATGGTTGTTATTGTTAATATAGTTTGGTACTTCTACAAAATGTATACGTGTACCTGAATTTAATTCAGCATCACCAAAACGTAAAGCTTGTCCTTTATCTGCCACATTTAATCCAAGTATGCTGGAGAATAACTCTTTGGTTTTACTTAAATCATTTGTCCCTGTAGTTACACTTCTAAGACCATTCATTATATTAACCCCTCTATTCATATTCTTTCAATACATTATAACTTATTTTACATGTTATTTGTATGATGAAGTATCTGATTGTGATTGTATTTACAAAATTGTAAATTTTAAACATTGGAGGATTAGCAGAAATGTATTAATATAGGTATATAATAGGAATAATTATTTTATATGTATGAAAAATTTTATTTTAGTTATTTAAGGAGGTTATATATATGTTTGGTACATGGATTTTATTTGGTGTCACAGTACTGATTGCAGTTTATTCAGGTATTACTTTCTTTTCCAATATAAATAATAAAGCAAAACAGCAAAAAGCAAGCAAAGAAAGTATTAAGAAAAATAATATTTATGGCATTGTTTTTCTAGTGTTTTTAATTTTAGCGATTATTGAGCTTTTTGTATTTATTGCTTAAAATAACGCGCTTTAAATTAGCCAAAGATTTTAATATTATTGGTGAAATAATATAAATGTCAATTTCTATTGAAAAATTATAGAAATTGACATTTTGTTAATTTTAATGCAAATAAGATAAAGACCACTTCCCATTTAAAGTTGTTTATGCAAAAATAAGATATTTTTGCTTCTATGTTTAATCTATTTTTTGATAAATCATTTGCACTACACCACTTTTATAAACATGTGTATTACATAATGAGATGTTGACGCGATTTTGATTGTGTTCAAAAAGAGGTTTTCCAGATCCTAAAATGACTGGGTGGATTGAAAGTCTATATTCGTCAATAAGGTTAAGATTTATAAAAGTTGTGATAATATTTGAGCCGCCATAGAGCCAAATGTCTTTGTTGCTATGTTTTTTGATTTTCAAAACCTTGCTACTGATATCATCACCGTTAATAAACTTTGTATGCGCTTTATCATTATAATTTTGGTTAGTAAACACAAATTTCTGCTTGCTATGAATTTGGTCCCACATCATTTTATCTCCAAATTGATCATCCTTTAAATTTGGCATAAATTCTCCCCATAAATCATAACTTTTCCTACCATATATAATAGTATCAATTTGTTCTAGAAAATGATTAAAGTTCATTTCTTCGTCCATGATGCACCAATCAACTTCTCCATTCGGCCCTTCTATATATCCATCCAATGTAATCGCTAAATCTAAAATAATTTTATTTGTGGTCATCATGATTACTCCTTATTTTGGTTATTATCATTATAGTTTATAAAATTACTATTTACAATAAAGCTAAGAATAATAAAAATGGACAGAAATCGATATAAAAAGGATTTCTGACCAGTTCATTAATTAACTTGAATGAGTTTACTTTTAATCGCTATGATTATGTTCCACAATAAATTAAAATACCAAAATTTCATTTGTTTGCTAAATACTCGTAAAATGAATTGTCTCATTTGTTTGTGAAGATTTTTGTATTGCATCTATGATTGCTATTGATGGTAATGCATCTTTAACATGTATATAGTTTTTAGTGTGATTATAAATGGAATCGTAGAATTGATTTATGAGTGTCCCATGACTTGGTCCATAATATGATTTTGTACCTGGCAATTTTTTATCTTCAATAATATGAATTTTGTATCCTTCTTTATTAACACGTGTAAGTATATTATCTTTAATTGTGAATTTTTCATTTTCAAAAATGACTTGAAGTTCGATACTTGAATTGCCAAAATTAGCGTTAGTGGCAAAAAACATTCCATTCGCCCCATTTTTAAATTTAATATGTGCAGAAGCGGTATCTTCGACTTCAATATGATAATCTAACAATTGTGATACATTGCCTTTAATTGTATCAACAGGGCCACAAAGTAATTGCATTAAATCCAAGGTGTGTATGGCTTGGTTGATTAATACACCACCTCCAGCAGTATCTAATTTTCCACGCCATGGTTTATCAGTATAATATGATTCAGGTCTGAACCAAGTAACGATACCTTTTATACCAATGATTTCACCAAACTTTTTGCTTTGTACTATCTGTTTTAAAGTTTGAAATGTTTCATTAAATCTATTTTGAAAGCAAACACATATTTTAGTATCTGGATATTTTTGCTCTAATTGTATTAATTTTAATCCTTCTTTAGTATTAATTGATAAAGGTTTTTCTTGCAAAACATGTATACCTCTTTCTACACAGGCAGTTGTCGCAGATACATGTAAATGATGAGGCAAACAAATATGTACACAATCTAGATCCACTTCTTTTAACATATTTTCAAAATTTGTAAAAAATTGAGCATTGGGTACTTTAGTTTGCATGGCGTTATCAATATCACATGCAGCTACTAATGCTACATTGGAATTTGCCTCTATCGTATTGAGATGTATTGCTGAAATATCACCTAGTCCTATAATTCCAATTTTCAACATATTACCAGCTCCGATTTTAAACATTTTTAATGTGCTTCGTTTTGAATTTGTTGCTTTAATGCATCTTTAAATTCTGAGGGATTTACTGGAACTGTTACTTCTTTACCTGTCCAACTAGATAAATAGATTGCATTTACTAAATTCACGCCATTTATGCCGTCATTTCCAGGCGCAATTAAAGGTGTCCCGTCAATGATATTAGCGGCAAAATTTTCTAATACATTTATATGTTGCTCACCCCATACACTTTCAAATTCAAATGTTTGCTGATCATAAATATTTTCTAATCCGTTGCCTTTAAAGATTTTAGCTGCTTCTTCCCAAGACATATTTCGATTCATTTGTGTTTCTGATTCTTTTAGACGTGTCAATGTGATTGTCTTACTATCTTCAACTAATATTTTGCCATTATCACCTGTGATTTCTAAACGATCAGTACCGATAATATCGTGGGTACATGTAATGAATACACCTGTCGCACCATTGCCATAATCTAGAATGGTTGTTACATCATCATCAACCGCTAAATCACGCTGATAGCCATATTTAATATTTGAAAACACAGATTTTGGCATCCCACATAGCCACTGTAATAGATCTATTTGGTGTGGCGCTTGGTTTACTAAAACACCGCCGCCTTCTTCTGACCATGTAGCTCTCCATGAACTTTGATCATAGTATGCTTGAGGACGCCACCAAGTCGTGATGATCCAATTCGTACGACGAATATTTCCAATTACACCGTCATCAATAAGAGATTTTACTTTTTGATAAAGTGGATTTGTGCGTTGATTAAAGAATATCGCAAATGTTAAATGTGGTTTGGATGCTGCTAATTCACTTATTTCTTTCACTTTTTCAGCATAAATATCAGCCGGCTTTTCAAGTAAAGCGTGAATATCCCGTTTTAAGGCTTCTTTACCTATATCAGTATGCAGATAATGAGGAACGGTTGTAACAATTGCATCAACATCCCCACTTTCTAGCATAGCGATATAGTCATTATAAAATGGTACATTAGGATAATGATTTTTTACTTCATTTTTCTTTTCAGTATTGATGTCGCAAATCGCTCCAATTTCAATTTGTGGAATTTTACCAGCTTTAATAAATTCAGCATACGTACTACCTTGAGCGCCCAAACCAATAATGCCTAAACGAATTTTTTTCATTGTGTATTCTCCTTATTGTTTATATTCGATAATATTTTCAAAAGTGCTTCATATTGCATTTTATATCCTTCTGCACCATCTTTTGCAGCAGAATTTTGAATTGTTTCAGTTGAATGTTCTAATTCTAAGTCTTTAATAGCATCAAAAACGACAAGATGAGGTTCAAGTGTTAAGAATCCTTGATAACCTGATTCAAAAAATTGTACTAAGATACTTTCAATCTGACCATCACCTGTACCACATAGCACATTAACATTATCTTTGTATACTGCATCTTTAATATGGATATACGCTATGTCATCTGAAAGTAAGTCGTAACAGTCCTGTGTATCTTCTCCACATTGGACAAAGTTCGC
Source organism: Staphylococcus sp. 11-B-312 (assembly GCF_016743055.1). Classification (NCBI taxonomy): domain Bacteria; kingdom Bacillati; phylum Bacillota; class Bacilli; order Caryophanales; family Staphylococcaceae; genus Staphylococcus; species Staphylococcus sp. 11-B-312. Next base: position 1,477,900 of record NZ_CP068241.1, on the reverse strand, counting down.
AAAATCAAATATCGCCTTGAAATTTGGAGAGTTTACTTCATCAAGAATAAGTTTACATCGACGAGCAATATCACCAAAAATATCTTTTTCATTTTCATGTAACAGTACAATATTGTATTGCTCAGCTATTTTTGCAAATTCCTTTAATTTTGAAATCACTACATTTTTATAATCATCAAAATTGTCTTTTTTAGGAATATAAAAACTAAATATTCTAATATACTGACAATTGAGCAATTGACTTATTTCACATAATGATTTGAGCATTACTAATTGTCTTTCAAACGCTGCTTCATCATCTATATAAATTTTGCCAATTGGTGAACCTATAGATGATACTCCGATATTCCATTGCTTTAAGCGAGGAATTACATCTTTCTTAATCATTTCTACTGAGTAATCACCAATATTTTTATCATCGATTCCACGTAAGGAAATATAGCTCATGCCTAGCTCATTTACCGTTTTTAACTGTGTTTGAAAATCTGAAGCGATTTCATCAGAAAATCCAGAGATCTCAATATTTTTAAACATCGTATCTACATCCTTATCATTTTGATAGCGCTTACTTAATTAAATGTAAATAAGCACAGAATATTTATTTTAGAGTAAACATTAAAACCAAGATTTATAACCCAGATCATATAAGTGGTCCCGGCTAATTGTTAAACAATTATATGGATCTTCGCCGTATAGCTCGTCTTGTTCAACGAAGAAATATTCACTGCCACTTTCACGTCCAATTTCAATAATATCCTTAAGCGGTAAAGTGCCTTTTCCTAATTCAGCAAATTGAGTAATCATATGTAACATATAATATAATTTTTCATGTCCTTCGCCAGGGTATTGTGACATATCTATTTCACCTACTCGATAGTCTTTTAAATGTATAGCACGAATACGATTTGCATATTTTGGAATGACATCTATTGGATTAAGTCCTGCTCTCCAAATCCAATGGATATCTAGTTCGAAACCTAAATGATTTGTATGATCTCTCATTAAATCAAGCATAAATTGTCCATTGTATTGAACAAATTCTAAATTATGGGCATGATAGTATAAATCAATGCCTTCTTCTTTAAGTCTTTTGGCATAAGTTTCACAAATTTCAGCAAATTGTAAGGTGCTTTCTTTGGACCCCATATAGTTAATTGGTAACATCCCTATTCTCAAGATAGAACAGTTCACAGCTTTACAATCAGCTACAATTTTATCGAAATCATCTTCTAATGTATCTCCAGGATATTTTTGTTTGGCAGATATATGCTCTACACCACAGGACATTGCTGCAATATTCATTCCAAAATCATTAATCGCTTGTTGCATTGCTTCAATATTCTGTGGGTTCATGTCGATTTGAGAAATTTCGACCGCATTATAACCTAAATCACTGACTTTCTTCAGTACGTTATATAATCCTTCTTCTTGTACTTTTTGTTTGAGCATCATCATTTGAACGCCAATTTGAGTTGATGTCATATTCATTCTTCCTTTCAAAAATATTTATATTTTAGTGTTATAATATAATTATAATTTGAGGGAAAAATAACAACATTGTAAATCATGGAAAAAAGTATGTTTTTTGAGCAGGAGGGATATTTTCATGAAAGATAGAGAAACATTTACCCAACAATTTGATACAATTTCATTACCCTTTGATGGTCAATACGCCGCATGGCATAAAATAAGTGACGGTCATTTTGGAAATGAATTACATTATCATGATCATTATGAAATATTTTTTTCATTATCTGGAAATTTGCTTTATACCATAGAAGGACAATCTTTTAATTTAGAGGTTGGCTCAATGCTCATTATTCCACCATACGAATTCCATCGTTTGGATGAACAAAAGGATGGTCACGCAGAGCGTATCGGCTTACGATTTGATGCTGAAATAATAAATGAACTTTCTGTAGAAAATTGTGATCTAAGCGTGTGTTTTGATAAATATTCATCTAAATTTAAATATCTATTGCAGTTATCGGAATATCAAAAAAGAGAATTATATTATTTGTTACAAGGTTTAATTAATGAACAAGATAATCAAGCTTTTGGTAAAGATTTAGCTGCTAAATCTTTACTGACACAGTTTTTAATCATACTTAATAGAGTAGCAATAGAAAATGAAGGTATCGTTGATTATAGTGATGACCCATCTAGTCACTTAGTTAGACAGGTATTAGACTATATGGAATTACATTACAGTCAGGAAATATCATTAGAGCAACTTGAAAATAAATTTTTTGTAAGTCGACATAAAATCACGCAACAATTTACAAAACTAGTTGGCTATCCACCATATCGTTATTTATTAAATCTGCGTTTGCAAAATGCTCAAAGGTTATTAAAAAATGGAGAAAATCCACAACAAGTAGCAACTCATTGTGGTTTTAGTGATTATTCGAATTTTTACAGAAGATTTAAAACCTCATATGGTTGTAGTCCGCGCGAATTTTCACAACAATATGATAATCATTAAATAACAATCATTTCATAACTAGTGTATTAAAATATTTATAGCAACATAAACTAATAGACCAGCCATGACAAAATTAAATATACGTTCATGTGTTGATATAAATGATTTAAATAAAGAACCTAAAACACCCCAACTCAAAGTACCTAAAAAACCGATAATAGCCAGTAAGATAATAAAGGGTAATTGTTTTTGCCAATCCGTAGAAAAAGGTGTGATAAAAGTAGAAATTACTGTTAAAGCATAAATAATTCCTTTAGGATTAATGAATTGTAGCATTACACCAGATTTTAAACCACTGAGCTTGTGACTAAAAGTTTGCTTTGTCCCATAAATAGAACTCATAGAAATCTTTAAAGCTAAATAAAGTAAATATATAAATGCAAATATTTTCATCAAAAATTCAATTTTAGGAAAAGCGGCATGCAAAGTTGTATTAAATATACTGGATATTAGTAACAACAAAAGAAAACCAAATCCAACACCAATTGAAAATCGCAAGCTGCTTTTAAAATTTAAATTTTGTGAAAAAAACAAAGCCATTATATTATTAGGACCGGGTGTAAAGCTTGCAACAACAGCATATATAAGCATAGATATTATTAACATTTTAATCTCCCCCACGTATCAAAACATTATAACGTCCAAATTTACGTTATAATGTTTGGTCTTTAAAGTATATGGTTTATACGTTATATTGTAAATAGAGGTGCTTAAATTGATGAGAGAAATTAACGACATTATAGCTGAAAATTTAAAATTATATAGAAAACAAAGTGGTTATTCATTGGAACAATTATCTGATGTCACAGGTGTAAGTAAAACAATGTTGGGACAAATAGAACGTAAGATATCCATTCCATCTATCACAACATTATGGAAGATAGCAAATGGTTTAAAAGTATCATTCACAGAATTAACACAAGAAAATAGCAATATTATACAGAAAGTTAGTTTGAATGAAATACAACCCTTAATTTCAGAAGATAATAAATATAAAGCATATCCTCTATTTAAGTTTGATATTGAAAAGAAGTTTGAAAGCTATATGGTTGTTATTGGAGTTGAAGGGCAAATGGACGGGTCGCCCCATGGATCAAATACAATGGAATATATCACAGTCTATGAAGGTACCTTAACACTTATATTAGATGGAGAAACCTTTGTTATTCATAAAAATGAAGCTATTAAATTCAATGGAAATATATTTCACCAATATTTAAACCAACATGATGAACCTGTGTACTTACATATGACTATTCATTATTAATATGTAATAATATCAATAGATTGAAATGAATATTTTTACAGCTTTTCATGTTTGATGATAAGGATATGCTTAATTAGATAAATTCAGGGAGGACAATATTTTGGTCAATCCTCAAATGAAAGATTTAAAACCACTTGAAATAATATTATTAATAATAGCTACAATGTTATTTGTTTTTCATATTTTCATAAGTTTTAATATCATTCATGTATCTGTTCTACTATCCATCTTAAGTCTAACTCTATCTATTTTCATTTTAAGTTATGTATTTTTTAAGCAAAATTTTAAAGTTACAGGCTACATCTGCTTAGCTTGTGCTTTATTATTAGTAATAATATCTTTCATATAATACAAAAGCACTTAAATAATTTAGGTGCTTTTTATTTTATATTCAAATAATCACAATGACTTTCAATAGTAAAATAATGCTAGAGCGGGCATTTGAATGTTATTAAAAATGAAATAAGCACATAAAAATACAACGACGCTGAACGCCGTTGTATTAAGGTTAGTAAACTATTTTGTGTTGTGGATTAAGATTCTAATAGTAAATCTTCTGGATTTTCAATTAATTCTTTAATAGTTTTTAAGAAACCTACTGCTTCTTTACCATCGATGATTCTATGATCATAACTTAATGCAATGTACATCATCGGACGGTTTTCAATTGTGTCTGCGTCGATAGCAATCGGACGTGTAATAATAGAATGCATACCTAGAATCGCAGCTTGGCTACCATTAATAATTGGTGTAGACATCATTGAACCAAAGATACCACCATTGGTAATAGTAAATGAGCCATTTACCATATCATCTAAACCTAATTTTTTATCACGCGCTTTGATAGCTAAATTAGCTATTTCATCTTCAATTTCGGCAAAGTTTTTCTTATCACAATCTCTTACAAATGGTACGAGTAATCCGTCATCTGTAGATACGGCAACCCCGATGTCATAGTATTGTTTCGTAATCATGTCTTCACCATCAATTTCAGCGTTTACTTCAGGGTACTTTTTCAATGCTGCTACTGATGCTTTTGTAAAGAATGACATGAAACCTAGTTTTGTACCATCATGATCTTTAATGAATTGTTCTTTTTTACGTTTACGTAAGTTCATCACATTTGTCATATCAACTTCATTAAATGTTGTTAGCATTGCTGTATTATTAGATACTTCTAATAACTTTTTGGAAGCTGTTTTCTTACGACGAGACATTTTTTCTCTGATAACTGGTTTTGTTGGGTTTTGTGGAGCTGCTTGTTTTTTAGGTTCTTCTTTTGATGATGATTGTGCAGCTTGTTCATTCTTATTATTTTGTGATTGATCAACATGTTCTTTTCTAACAACATCATTTGATTGCGTTGCTACTTCGGATAAGTCAATGCCTTTTTCACGTGCATATTTACGTGCAGATGGTGTCGCATTAACACGTTGTCCTTTATTTTGTGAATCGTCAGCAGTACTTTCATTATCATTTTGAGCTTCTGATTTTGGTTGCTCTGATTTTTCGTTACTATCAGCTGCTTGTGATTCAGAATTATCTTGTTTAGGTGCTTCTGAATTATTATTGCCACTTCCTTCGCCTACAACAGCGATAGATTGGCCAACTTCTACCGTATCACCTTCATTTGCAAGTAATTCTTGCAATACACCAGCTTCTTCAGAAACTACTTCGACGTTTACTTTATCTGTTTCTAATTCAAGGATAGCTTCACCTTTATCTACACTATCACCGACTTGTTTTAACCATTCTGCAATGGTACCTTCTGTAATGGATTCTGCTAATTCTGGAACTTTTACCTCTGGCATGCTTAACTTCCCCCTAGTTAAATTTTGTGCTTTGTTCGATTATCATATTTTGAACAAGTTTGTGTATTTCTCCATCACCTTCAGCAGGAGCTGAACGTTGAATACGGCCATGATAGCTTAAATCGTATTTATCTGTAGTTAATTCTTTCAGATATGGATAAACAAATGACCAAGCGCCTTGGTTCTTAGGTTCTTCTTGTACCCAAGCTACATTTTCTAAATGAGGTAATTCATTTAGTAATGTTTCAATTTCTTCAGCTGGGAATGGATATAATCTTTCCACGGCAACTAGTAAAATTGAATTATTTGGATTTTTTGCTAAATATTCTTTTAAATCAATAAACATTTTACCTGACGCTAGAATTACTTTTTTAACAGCTTCTTTATCATGTTCTTCTGGTAAAATTGGTTCGAATTTTCCAGATGTAAATTTATCAATTGGGTCAGCAACTGTTTTATTACGTAAGAGACTCTTAGGAGACATTACTACTAGTGGTCTCATTGATTGTGTACCTAAGCTAGCAGCTTGAGCTCTCAGTAAATGGAAGTAGTTACTTGAGCTTGATAAGTTTACTACTGTACTGTTATTTTCCCCAGCTAATTGTAAGAATCTTTCTAAACGTGCAGATGAATGTTCAGGCCCTTGACCTTCAAATGAATGAGGTAAGAATAGTGTTAAACCTGAACGTTCACCCCATTTAGCTCTAGCACTAAATAAGAAGTTATCGAATATCATTTGAGCCATATTAGAAAAGTCTCCATATTGGGCTTCCCAAATTGTCATACAATCTTTATTTTGCACATTATAACCATATTCAAAACCAACAACCGCTGCTTCTGATAGTGGCGAGTTACGCACTTCAAAAGTTGCTTTTTGTCCTGGAACATTGTGAAGTGGGATATATTCTTCACCTGAATCAGGGTCATGGAGTACGGCGTGACGGTGACTGAATGTACCACGTTCACTATCTTGTCCAGTTAAGCGAATAGGCGTACCTTTTTGAGTGATTGTTGCGAATGCTAATTGTTCTGCTTGAGCCCAATCAACTAATCCATCTTCGCTCTCAAAAGGCTCTCTTCTTTTCTCTAAGACTTTATTTAATTTTTTAAGAACATTAAAGTTAGATGGATATGATAGCATTGCATCATTAATTTCTTTAAGTTGTTCATAACTTACATTCACATCGACACTTTGGAGTGGTTCGGCAAGACTATCTGGTTTTTGCATATCTGGATTATCCATCTTGTCGTTTTTATCTATTTCATCATGAGCGGCACGGAGTTCTTTTTGAACTTCATCAAAGATTTGATTCATTTGATCTTCAGAAATAATATTATCTTGAACTAATTGATGACCATAAAGTACATCAACAGGGTCATGTTTTCGAATATTATGGTATGGTAACGGATTGGTAATGGATGGTTCATCCATCTCATTGTGCCCATATCTACGATAACCAACCAAATCAATGACAACATCTTTATGGAATTCTTTTCTAAACGCCATAGCAATTTCAATTGCTTCAATAGTTGCTTCAACATTATCTGCATTAACATGCATGATAGGTACATCGTAGCCTTTTGCAACATCAGATGAATACGTTGTAGAACGACCATCTTCTGGCTCAGTTGTAAAGCCAATTCTATTATTAGTGATAATATGGAGTGTACCACCTGTTGAATAGCCGTCTAAATTTTCTAAATTCATAGCTTCGAAGTTAATACCTTGTCCTGGGTAAGCAGCATCACCATGAATCAATATCGGCATAGATTTATGGAAATCAGTATGAACTTTTCCAGGTTTGTCGGTATCATCTTGATTTGCACGTGTTTTACCTAATACAACCGGCGCAACGATTTCAAGATGACTTGGATTATTCGCAAGGGAAATGCGCTGCTCACTGCCATAAGAATTTGTAGTTTTTACACCACCGAGATGGTATTTTACATCTCCTGACCAACCTGAAGTTAATTCTAAACTACCATCTTTTGGTAGGAATTTCATTGGATCAGTGTGCATGAATTCAGAAATCATCATTTGATATGGTTTTTCTAACACATGTGTAAGTACATTTAATCTACCACGGTGGGCCATACCTATTTGTATATTTTGAATGCCTTCGTCACTAGCAAGTCTTAATGTTTGTTGTAACATTGGCACTAGTGTGTCTACACCTTCTATTGAGAAACGTTTTGCGCCCACAAAGTTTTTGTGTAAATATTTTTCGAAGCCTTCTACATGTGCTAAGTTTTTAAATAATTCAATCTTTTGATTATCGTTTAATGTTGCTTTGTATGGTGTTTCTATTCTACGTTTTAACCATACACGTTCCCTATTGTTATTGATATGTGTATATTCAAATGCAATAGGTCCTTTATAACGTTTTTCCATACGAACAATAGCTTCATAAGCATTATCGTAAATATCTTTAAAGTGTTCAGATACAATACCTGCTGAAATTGACTCTAGTGTTTCTTTATCCAAATTAAAATCTTCAATATTTAATTTTGGAACATTTTCTCTTTCAGGTTTGTTAACTGGATAAATATCTGCCAATAAATGCCCATATTGACGTATGTTATCTATGAGACGCATAACACGTTTAATCGTGCTATCAGCTTTAGTCGTATTTTGTTGACCATCAGCTGTATTTGTTGTGATGTTTGCTTCACCGTTTTTGATTGTACTAAATAGGACTTGTAAATCTTCAGGGACTGAAGCTGGATCATTCAAATATAAATCATATAGATCTAAAATGTATCCAAGATTTGCCCCGAAATTTACAGGTGCCTGGGTAACCTGACTTTCGTTGCTCATATTACACCCTCCACAAAATAGTTAAAACGCTTACAAATCAATAATAGCATTAAATAAATGCAAATTAAAGTATCAATAACTAGTTATATGAAAAAAGCAGAACCTGATTGTATTTGGCTCTGCTAATTGTATTTTCATTTTATAGCGTAACATATTTTTACTTGAATGAGTAACCTATTAAAAATCAAAATGTGATTTTAAATGTCGTGTATTTTCCTACTTCACTTTCTACATGAATTGTTCCATGATTTAATTCAATGATTTTTTTAGCTATCGATAAACCTAAACCATTGCCGCCTAACTTTCTGGAACGGGATTTATCAACTCTATAGAATCTGTCAAAAATAAAATCTATATCCTCTTTTGGAATACCTACACCATGGTCAGTGATTTCAATTGATATTTGTTTGTTCCTTAGATTTGTTTGAATTTGAATATATTTATTAACTTGATCATATTTCATGGCGTTATCAATGAAGATAATTAGTACTTGTTCAAATTGATAACGGTCTATTTTTATATTAAGCGGTTTTTGATAAGGTACAAATTCAAAAACATAATCTTGATGAAGTTGTTTTAGTGATTTAATTCTGGATGTAATCTCTTGATTAATTTCTACACTTTCGGTTTCATTTTCTTTACTATTGTTGTTATCTTTTGTTAACAATAATAATTCTTCAACTAATTTTGTAATTCTAGTCATTTCTTCTAAGGATATGTCGAGTGACTCTTCAAGAATTGCTGCATCTTTTTTGCCCCACCGCTGTATCAAATTTAAGTGACCCTGAATAATTTGTAATGGAGTTCGTAGCTCATGTGAAGCATCTTCAACAAATTGACGCTGTTGGTTAAACGATTCTTCTAATTGGAACATCATTTCATTAAAAGTGACAATTAAATTATCTGTTTCTTCATAATTAGTAACTAAGTCCACTTTTTCTTGGAAACCATCACGACGAATTTGCTGCATTTTATTAGACATTAAGATTAATGGTTTTGTAATTTGTGCAGAGAAGAAATAACTTACCATTGCAGTTATAAAAGTAGCAATCACTCCAAATATGAGTGCAATAAAATACAATGAATTGACGAGTGCATTATAATTCTCTAAAGAATGAATGATTACGCTATATCCTTTAAAATGGTGCGTATTAATCCGGTTTGTAATAATTAAATAATCGTTGTTATGGTATTTTTTTATTAAAGCCGTATCAATTTCTTTAGGTTTGAAATTAGGTGAATAAACGATATCGTTGTCATTTGAAGTCTCTATTTGTTTTTCACCATTTTTATTATAAAGAATCACTTTTTGAAAATTACCTAACGAAGCATTTAAGTCTAATGGTGTAATATCGTTTAATTGTTTAGATTCGAAAAGTTGAATGATATCCGATGAACTTCTTTCAGCTTCGCTTAGTTCGTTGTGACGTAATGCGTTACTTAGAAAGAATATGATAATTAAACTAAATATAAATATGGTTGAAAATGTAATCGTTGTTGTGATAATCATCCACTTGGTTTTTAATTTACGCTGTTTCATTTTCTAACCACATATCCCACGCCACGTACAGTTTCTATGATTTTATCTTTATTATATGGTTTAAGCTTATTTCTTAAATAGCGGATGTATACATCAACAACGTTAGTTTCAACTTCTGAATCATAACCCCACACATCTGCGATAATTTGTTCTCGCTGTAATACATGATTACGATTTTCAGCTAATAAGGTCAATAAATCATATTCTGTTTTCGTCAAATCTAAAGAATTACCATCTACAGTTACTTTAAAGCCATCTCTATCTATAATAATGCCTTGCATGTCGATGATGTTCTTTTGTGGCTGTCTACGTAACATTGCTCTTATTCTTGCTAATAATTCTTCAATATCAAAGGGTTTTACTATATAATCATCTGCCCCATAATCTAATCCAGCTACTTTATCGTAAGTGTCACTTTTTGCTGTGATAATAATTATAGGAGTGGATTTATTTTGTCTGACTTGTCTACAAATTTCTAAACCATTAATATTAGGTAGCATCAAATCTAACAAAATCAAATCGTAATCATCTGTTAAAGCTTTTTCTAACCCAGGTTTGCCATCATATTCAATATCTACTGCATAGTTTTCGTGCTCTAATTCTAACTCGATGAAACGTGCAAGATTTTGTTCATCTTCAACAATTAAAATTTTTGTCATTGCTTACACCTCAAAATATATAATATATGAAATAACAGTTTATAGAAAGTAACAGGGTATTAAAAATAAAATAAGATATTGAATATAAATAAGTATAACGATGTTGAAATAAAAAATAAGAAAATATTCGAAATCTAATTGACAATTATTCTCAGTGTTGTATAATGTAATTGAAAATGATTATCAATACTACATAGACATTCCCCCCACACATATTTGTTTTAGTAGAATTGATCATTTTCGTAAATATCCCCTTTTATATGCCCGTAAAAGACTAACGTTGTAAATCAACGTATATATAGAAACCGGTTTGCATTATGAAATCGGTTTTTATAATAATTTTTGACACAATTAAATTAAGTTTGAGATATAAGTATCTCAGATGAATTTAAAAAATGGCAATTTCTATTTTATATAGAAATTGCCATTTGTTCTATTTCGTTATTTTTTAAATTTTTAATTTGTGTCTTAATATTAATGTTGATAATACGACACAAAAAGCACCACCAATGATACCAGCAATGATATCAGTTGGATAATGAACACCAAGATATACTCTTGATGATGAAATTAAAATAATAAATAGTGCTGAAAGACCTATCATAATTCCTTTTGTTTTACCTTTCAAGACACGATTAGCAATGTAAATGGTACTGCCAAAGAAAGCGGCTGACCCCATTGCGTGTCCACTTGGAAAACTAAAACCAGAGATATCTATGAGACGTAATAGTGTAGGTCGTTCTCTGTCAAATACGTTTTTTAATAATGGGTTTAAAGTACTTGATAAACTCATTGCTATTGCAAAGAAAAGTGCCTCTATATTTAATTTTTTAAGCATTAAATAGGCGATAAGTAATAATGATAAACAAACCATTGCCCATACTTCCCCGATTTTAGTTACTCCTAAGAAAAATGTAGTAGTTATAAAACTTTCAGAAGAATATATGAATTCATAAACTTCATTGTCTATCCATTTCCCTAATCTTGATTCATGGAAGGATGCAATAATGCCAAAAATTAATGTAAAAATAATGAGTAGACTTATTCTTTTCCAACGACTCATTGCGTATCCTCCCTATTATTAGTTATTTGCATCTTTAATAATTTTATGAAATAAATCTTGGCGTGTAAAACTTTCTTTGTATGTTTGCATCTGAGTTATAATAGATTCACGGTGAGTTTCGATATCTTTTAACTGATCGATGAGTTTATCCTCGGTTAAAGTGTCTTCAGGAATTGTTCTTCCAAAACCTTTAGATTCAAAATTTTTCGCATTGTCAATTTGATCTCCTCTAGATTGGTCAAGGCCTAATGGAATTAAGAGCATTGGAATTCTTAATGCCAAGAATTCATATATAGCGTTTGAGCCAGCACGACTAATAACTGTGTCTGTTATCGCTAATAAATCAGTTAAATCGTCTTTAACAAATTCAAACTGAACGTATCCTTCTTTATTTGTCAAGGATTGATCCAGCAATCCTTTACCAGTTAAATGAATCACTTGATAATTATTTAATAATGCGTCTAAATTATCTCTAATAATATCATTTAACTTTTTACTTCCAAGGCTACCACCCATGATTAATAAAACCTTTTTATTATCTTTAAATTCTGTTAACTGATAGCCTCTATTTTTATCACCACTTTTTAAATCTTCCCGCACTGTAGCACCTACAAAATCCGCTTTTTCACTCGGCAGGTATTGTAATGTATCCTCAAAGGTTGTATAAATCTTTTTAGCAAACTTTAAAGCAATTTTATTTGCTAGTCCGGGTGTTAAATCAGATTCATGTATAATAGTTGGAATTTTTAGGGATTTAGCAGCGATAACTACAGGCACAGATACAAAACCACCTTTTGAGAATAATAGGTCAGGTTTTTCTTTTTTTAATATGCGTCTTGAATCGAAGATACCTTTTAATACTTTAAAAATATCTTTAATATTTTCAAAAGAGATGTATCGTCTTAATTTACCGCTTGAAATTTTATGATATGGGATTTCTGGTAATTGGGATTCAATCATTTCTCGTTCCATACCATTTTTGGAGCCGATATAAAATGCTTCATGTCCTTCTTCTAAAGCTGTTGGAATCAAACTTAGATTAACAGAAACATGTCCAACAGTACCGCCACCAGTAAATGCGATTTTTGTCATATTATTACCTCTATTCTTCTAATTTTTTATAATAGGCATAGAATGGTTCTCCTTTATCGAAAGGAGGATAATCAATATTTACTTCACCTAATTTGATAAAGCCAAATTTTTGGAATAATCCTTGAGCACGTTTATTCAATGCAAAAGTGTCAGTTAACATTACATGTACATTATCTCGTAAAGCAAGGTTAACAGCAAAATCAAATAATTTTGTAGCAGCACCTTTATATTCTGATGAGGCTGCCAATCTATGAATAACGTATGCATTTTTTCTATCAATTGGCCATGCCAGTTCATCATACCACTCAGATTGTTGCTGGTCGACAACTATAAAGGCAAAAATTGTATCTTTTTCTTCTAAAACAAACAATGAATCTTTACTAATATCTTCTTTGAAATGTGATTTTAATGGATATTGTTCATCCCATTGGTTGTTGTTTTCTTGTTGCATTATTGACTTTGCTTCTTCTACAATCGTTAAAATAGTTGGTAAATCTTCTACGGTACCTAATCTTATCATGCGAGGTTCACCTCTTTATTTTAATTTGTTTAATAGGGTTTGTAATACAGTATCTTCTTTATTTGCTTTATTAACTAAAGCTTGTGTGAATTTATCATTGGTTTGTTTGTTGAATTTTCCATTAACTGTTAAATTATTATCTTTTTGGAATGATTTAATAGCATCTTCTAATTCCTTATCAAAGCGTTTAGATTTATTATTAGACTGATAGTTTAATGCAGATAGACCCACTTTAATTGTTTTAACATGTTTGTCTTCATCACCCAACTGGTATGTCTGTGTATTAGGTATGACGCTTAAAGATTGATATTCAGGTTCATTAATTTTTGTATCAGGATTAATGCCTTTCCCATGAATATAACGAGATTTTGGAGTCAACCATTTCATATTCGTAAATTTTAATAGAGAACCATCATCAAATTCATGTGTGGTTTGTACTATACCTTTACCAAAAGTTTTTGAACCGTAAACTTTAGCTTTATTATAATCCATCATAGCACCAGTGAATACTTCTGACGCGCTGGCCGAACCTTTATTCACTAAAATTGAAACATCCATATTCTTAGCTTCTTTGCTTGCATCGTTTGATGTTTTTATTTGTTCTTTTTGATCGCCTTTTTCAAGTTGAACTGCGGTTTTTCCTTTATCCACGAAAATATTTACCATTTTCACAGCTTCATCAAGCAATCCACCAGGATTATTACGTAAATCTAGAACAATTTTTCGAATTCCATCTTTATGAGCTTTAATAATTAAAGATTTTAATTCACCAGAAGTACTACTTTGAAATTTATTTATTGTAAACACACCAGTATTACCATGTTTTTCATATTCAACACTCTTAACATGTATTTTATCCCTTTTAATAGTGATGTCGTGTTCTTGGTTCGCTCTTTCAATTGTTAATGTAACTTTTGAACCTTGTTTTCCACGCACTTTTTTGACTATAGCTTCAAGTGGTTGGCCTTTAATAGACTTACCATTCACCTTAGTCACTACATCTTTAGGTTGAATGCCAGCTTTTTCTGCAGGAGAGTTTTTCATAGGGCTTGTAATTTGAATTTTATCTCCCTTTTTTTGCATTTCTGCACCAATACCCACAAAATCACCTGAGACATCCTCGTTAAACGATTTAGATTCTTTTTTAGTCATATATTCCGAATATGGATCATCTAAATCTTTTACCATTCCCTTAATTGCAGATTCCGATATTTTTTCTGAATCTGTATTTTTATAATATTCCTTATTTAAAATACTATAGACATCTTCAACCTTTTTCATTTCTGTTCTTTGTTTTCCATCTAACCCACTTGTCCAGTTCATGACTGCTATGGTTGCAAAAACTGTTAAAACTGCTGTTATAAGCACAATACTTATGATTGTTAAAATGAAATTTTTCCGTTTAAAGCTCATATTTTTAGTGGAATATTTGTTATTAGCATCGTTATTTTTAGTTTCTTCGTGGTTTTCATTTTGCATGTCTGATCTTTCCGACATTTTATCACTTCCTAAATATATGTATAATTCAAATCGAAATTTTATTGATTTGAAAATAAAAGTAGCTGGGATTGAATCATTAAAGATTAATCCCAGCTCTCTATGATACTTTATTATTTTAATATACTTTACTATATTCTCTCAAATATAAACTAAGACTAAAATTTTAACCATTCAGTATATTCATCATATAAACTATCAAAAACAGACATTGAAACGGTATAACTTCCTTGCATTTCAATGTAATCTGATAGAGCATGAAAATCTTTTTCCTGTCGTGGAAAAGACAAATCATCAAAAATTTCTTCAGCTAATTCGCCTTTTTCGTCTTTTCGACCACGTGCTGTTAATGCAAATTGATAAAATGAATGATCTTTCATTAGTTCATTGTCACATCAATAATTTTAGTTTCACCTTTAGTTACTGATGTTATATCGTCGGCAATTGCCACAGATGACGTGTTATCTGAGTTTGTAACAATTATTGGAGAAATAACTGATTTAGCATTTTCTTTTATATAATCTAAATCAAAACGTAATAATGGGTCTCCCACACTAACAGTATCGCCACTTTCGACTAATACTTCGAAACCTTCTCCGTCAAGTTGTACTGTATCTAAACCAATATGAACAAGTAGTTCAAGTTCATTATCAGCTTGTAAACCAATTGCATGTTTTGTTGGGAAGATATTATCTACTTTACCATTGATTGGAGAAACAACTTCACCATCAGTTGGATTTACTCCAAATCCTTCTCCCATCATTTTTTGCGCAAACACTGGATCTGGGATATCTTCTATTTTCACATATTCTCCAGTAATAGGTGCATATACACTCGTTTCTTTGTCGACTTCTTTACCTTTACCAAATAATTTTTTAAACATGTCTTGTTCGCTCCTTATTTTTCAAAATGTGGTATTAAATCTCCGTAACCTAATTCTTCCAGTTTTTCAAATGGTATAAATTGCACGGCAGCTGAGTTAATACAATATCTTAAACCGCCACTTTCAGTTGGACCATCATTGAAAACATGTCCTAAATGGCTGTTCGCATCTTCAGAGCGTACTTCTGTGCGCACCATACCAAATGTTTTGTCAACGAGCTCTATGATTTCATCATCATCTAAAGCTTTTGAGAAACTAGGCCAACCACAGTCTGATTCAAATTTTTCTTCTGAGGTAAATAAAGGTTTACCAGAAATTTTATCAACATAAACCCCTTTTTCAAAATGATTCCAATATTCATTTTGGAAAGGAGGCTCTGTTCCATCTTCTTGAGTTACCAAGTATTCCATTTCTGTTAAATCATTTTTATTTTTCTTAATCATATTGTTTCCCCCAATGTTTTTCTATAAAACTTTTTCTGCCAGAACCACGTTGATATTGCTCATAATGCAATGGATTCTTTTTATAGTAATCTTGATGATAGGATTCAGCAGGATAAAAGTTTTTGTATGGTTTTATGGGTGTAATTACGGGTTTATTAAATATTGCCTGCTCATTTAACTCTTGAATTTTTGCTTCTGCAGCTTTTTTTTGTGCTTCATTATGATAAAAAATAGCTGGTTGATAATGTTCGCCTCTATCAAAAAATTGACCGCCATTATCAGTTGGATCAAATGTTTTAAAATAAACATCTAAAATGTTCTCGAAGGAAGTAATTTCAGAGTTATATGTGATTTGTACTGCTTCTACATGGCCGGTTTGTCCATGACTAACATCTTCATAAGAAGGGTTTTCAACATGTCCACCACTATAGCCAGAAACAACATTTTCAATGCCCGGATAAGAGGTGAACGGTTTTACCAAACACCAGAAACAACCCCCAGCTAATGTCGCATATGCCATGGTATACCTCCTTTTTTATTATCTTGTCATTAAGTTATCATTATTTTCAGTGATAAGCTATTAAATTGTTTTGAAAATTTAACAAATGAAAGAATAATTAAAACGAACCTTAATTTATTATAAATTAGTTTATGATTTTAAAACAACTAGACCTATTGCGCCTTCTCCAGTGTGTGTTGATATTATAGGTGTTGTAACATTTGTATCATATTCAGTGATATTAAATTCTTCGGTAAAATGCTTTTTAATTTTATCCACAAATTCTAAAATATTAGCGTGTGCGATACCGATAGATTTAATTTTTTTATCTCCTAAAAACGTACTGATTTCTTTTTTTAGAAATTGAATACTACCATTTTGAGTACGAGAATTATGAATGAGTTCAATTTTACCATCGTCAAGCGTCCCAATTGGCTTAATTTTCATCATATTACCAATTAATCCTTTCGTTTTACTGATTCTACCACCTTTGATTAATTGATTTAATTGGCCAATAACAACATATAATTTTATATTACTTTGTAAGTCAGTTATTTTTGAAACAATTTCTTCTGATGAAAAACCTTGGTTATTCCAATCTACAACATGTTGGACTTGATATCCTAATCCAAATGAAATAGATTTTGAATCTATGACAGTTACCGTACTATCTGTCATTTGACTTGCTTGAAGTGCGGTTTGATAAGTACCGCTAAGCCCTGATGTCATGTGGATACTAATGATTTCAGAACCATCTTTGCCTAATTCATCATATAACTCAATAAAATTACCGATAGCTGGTTGACTCGTTTTTACATCAGCATTTTCTTCTAATTTTTTTATATATGCTTCAGAGGAAATGTCGACTTGATCTACATACGACTTACCATCAATAGTTAAATTAAGTGGGATGACATGTATATCATTATCTTTTAAATAAGCATGAGATAAATCTGATGTTGAATCAGTTACAATTTTCATTTTCATTATTCTTTCCTCCTATGTTGTATCTTTACGAACTAAATGTAGAAATGTATGTGGAATCGTATTTTTTTCATCTAATGTTCCCGGAATAGAAGATTCTACTTCCCATTCTTCAAATGTATAAGGTGGAAAGAATGTATCTCCATTATATTTATCTTCAATTACTGTAATATACATATCATCGACTTTATCAATCATTTCTTCAAATAATGTTTGTCCACCAAAAATGAACACATGGCCTGGCAAATTATATATTTCGTCAATTGAATGGATAACATCTACACCGTCATGTGCGAATGATTTATTTCTTGTTAATACTACGTTTTTTCTATTAGGAAGCGGCTTTCCTATAGAATCAAATGTTGCACGGCCCATAACAAGTGTATTGCCAGTGGATAGTTTTTTTACATGCTTTAAATCATTTGGTAAATGCCATGGTAGTTGATTATTTACCCCAATAACACGTTGCTGATCGTGAGCAACAAGTATAGAAAGTGTCATAATTTCCCTCCTAATAGTAATATAATATTATCAGTAATTATATTAAATCATTATTAATACTAATCATTTTTTAAAATTTTATACAGCTATTGGTGCTTTAATTGCTGGATGTGATTCATAATTTACTATTTCTAAATCTTCATAGTTAATGTCGAAAATAGAGTTATCTGAATTTATTTTAAGTTGTGGTGGCGCATAGCTTGTACGAGACAACTGTGTTTCAATAGCTTCCATATGATTTGTATAAATATGAGCATCGCCGAATGTGTGTATAAATTCACCCACCTCTAAACCACATTCTTTAGCAATTAAATGTGTCAGCAAACTGTAACTAGCAATGTTAAATGGTACACCTAAAAAGATATCTGCACTTCTTTGGTATAATTGGCAACTTAATTTCCCATCTTGGACATAAAACTGAAACATTGTGTGACAAGGTGGTAATGCCATAGTATCGATTTCAGTTGGATTCCAAGCTGAGACAATATGGCGTCTTGAATTCGGATGATGTTTAATTTGTTCGATAACAGTTTTTAACTGATCAAAATGATTGCCATTTTTATCTTCCCAATCACGCCATTGTTTGCCATAAACATTTCCTAAATCACCATATTTTTTAGCAAAAGACGCATCATTTAAAATTAGCTCTTTAAATTTAAGCATTTCCGCTTTATATTTTTTATTAAATGCCTCATCGGTTTGGGCTCTATGACCAAAGTTTGTCATGTCTGGACCTTTATAATCAACTGAGTTAATATAATTTTCAAACGCCCATTCATTCCATATATTATTATTATATTGGAGTAAATATTTAATATTTGTATCGCCTTTGATAAACCATAGTAATTCAGTTGCAATCAATTTAAATGATACTTTTTTGGTAGTTAGCAATGGAAATCCTTTTGACAAATCAAACCTTAATTGATGTCCGAATTTTGAAATAGTACCTGTATTTGTACGGTCTTCTTTTTGCTTTCCTATTTCTAATATTTCGTTACAAAGATCATGATAGGATTGATCAAATGTATTTAGCATGACGAACACACTCCTTTCAACAGTAAAGTTATTTATAGTTAATCATATTTTAAAATACCAATAATTTAAAGAAATAACCACTAGTAAAGTGAAAATATGAGTGGAATTTGAGAATAAAATATGTATTCAGTTTATGCCTTAATAATATTGGCTGGTTGTTCTAATGATTATGATAAATAATTAGAAGTATTATAAACTTTTTAAATAGTTATAATCAATAAAAGGATGACCTAGAAACTACTCAAAAAACAGTAAAAATATGCTCATTAAATTAATGCATGATAAGTATTAAGGATGTTGTACTTGTTATTAAAGCAATTTAAGGCTGAGACATTTATTTATATCTCAGCCTTGGTCTTATTGATTAATCACAATAATCATCAAATATGTCTTTAATATCCATACAAATATCTTGTATATCTCTACCTTCTATATGTTCTCTTGGCATAAAATGTTTTAATTCTTTTCCTTTAAACAATGCATACGACGGACTGGACGGTACTTGTTGAATAAAAGCGCGCATTTCTTCGGTTGCTTCTTTATCTTGACCGGCAAAAACAGTCACTTTATTTGTTGGTTTTTTTTCATTTTGTTCTGCAACAGTAACTGCAGCAGGTCTTGCCAATCCAGCAGCACAACCACAAGTTGAATTAATCACAACAAAAGTTGTTTCATCTTCAGATACATTATTCATAAAGTTATCAACATCAACAGCAGTTTCTAAACTGTTAAAGTCGTGATTTGTGAGTTCGCTGCGCATTTGTGTTGCGAGTTCATTCATATATGCTTCATAAGCATTCATTTATAACACTCCTATTTCATTTAATGATAGTTTCTTTAGCTATTATTTCGATTTGCAATTTGCTTCCAAACGGAACCTAATGCCTCATCGCCATTTTCAATTCTTGTTATAGCCATTTCGATTTGCAGCTTCACTTCATAGGCTGAATCGTCAGCATGTTCACGAAGTGAATTTAACTGCTCTGGCCCACCTTCATCAAAAATAAACATTGCTGCTCTCCATCTGACTATTTTATGTGGATCGTCTAATGCTTTTTCCATTTCTGGTAATGCTTGTTTGAAACCTAAATCGCTTAAACAATCACCAGCAGTTCTTCTTACTGCAGGGCTTTTATCGTTTAAGCCTTTATAGAGGTATGGGAGTACGATTTCATCTTCAATCATTCCAAGGAGTATAATTGCTTCACGTCTTAATGGTGTTTTCTGTTCATCACTCACGACCTCACCGAGCAACGGTAAATCTTCAATTGTAGGTGTTGGGAATGATTTTAGCATTCTTAATCGTTCTTTCCAACTTTCAGTTGCTTGGTATGCTTCCAATGTTACATGTCGGTATTTAGTTTCAGGAATTGTAACGTTGGATGCTAAAGCTTCTTCAACTCGTTTTTGCAATTGATCTTTAGGATAGATTGCCGTTATTTCTTCAACGACGTCTTCCATTACCTCTGAGAGTTCGCCATAGCGTATTCCAAAATCTTCCCATTTACGTTGGAACACAACATTATCATCATCTTTCTGTGCAGCTAACATGCTATCAACATATATTTCAGGTAATTGTTTACGTTGTTCTTCTGAACTTGTCGTTAGTTTAATTTGATAAGGAATACCTTTGAATGTCAAAACCTCTGCTTTTACTTCACCAAAATGTTCATCTGGTTGTGCTTCGGAAGTTATTTCTTGTTCATCATTGAGTGTTGCTGTTACTTTTGGTAAAACATCTTCCCAATCAAATTTTGGTTTTTTATCTACAGCCAAAAAATCCATTACATGAAATATAGATTTAACACCATCAATTGCTAAAACATCATTGATAAAATCAGGTTGCCCTTCTGCGACTGATGAATAAGTATTAGACTGGTTATCTTCTCTTTTTTCACTTAGTACAATTTTCATTGTATTTGGACTTGGTGTAGGTTCAACACGTACTATTTCCATTAAGGCACCCTCCTTATGTTTATATTTCTTCTAGAGCTTTTGTGATGTTTGGTAAAAGTGTATCCCAATCTACTTCTGAATTTTTATCTACAGAAATAAAATTCATTGCTTGAAATATAGATTTAACACCTTCTACATCTAGTACTGCATTGATGAAGTCAGGTTGTCCCTCTTTAACTTTTGTATATGTGTTAGGTTTGTTATCCCCACTATCTATGTTTAAATCAATTTTCATCGTATTTGGATTTGGTGTCGTAGCTATATTTATTATTTCCATAATCGTATGCTCCTTTTTATTGTAATTCATTGCCAATTTGCTTAATTTGTTTTCCGACAGAACATTCATTAATACAAAAATGATGTGCTTGTGTTTTGCCGTTTGTCTTTTTTATATGACGTTTCAATAAACACGCTTTACAATATGTGTTCATTAATTGGTCTATGGCATCAATTGCCTCTTTTTCAGAATAGGTTAGAATACGTTTCACGCTCCTGTACTTCTAAAAATGAATTATAAGTACCCAACTAGTTAATTTATTATAAGATTTGAGACTTGTTGATATTATATCATTTGTAACAACGATTGTTTAATCATTAATATGAAATATAACATTAGTATAAATATTTAAAAAATCAGTTGAAGTTTGAACTTGCTTTTTTAATATTTTCTAGTAAAATAATGTAGTTGTTTATTTTGCGGTTTCTAAACACCCGCATTATCAAAATTTAGGAGGAATAAAATTGTTTAATGAAATATTTGGCGTTATTACTTTTTTAGTAACATTCATATTATTAGTTACTATGTATCGTTTGTTTGGTAAACATGGTTTGATTGCATGGATTGCTATTGGCACCATTATAGCTAATATCCAAGTTATTAAAACAATCGATATTTTTACTATTTCAGCAACCCTGGGAAATGTTATGTTTGCATCTATCTATTTAGCAACTGATATTTTAAATGATATTTACGGACGCAAAATAGCTAAACGTGCAGTTTGGTTAGGTTTTTGTTCGACATTGGTGATGATTATCGTGATGCAATTTTCGCTTCATTTCACGCCTTCCCCGGTAGACAATACACAAAAAGCATTAGAATCTATTTTTAATATTGTTCCAAGGATTGCTTTAGGTTCGGTTATAGCATACATTATTGGACAACATTTAGATGTATTACTTTTCTCATTAATCAAAAAAGTGTTTAGTTCAGATAGAACATTTATTATAAGAGCTTATGGTAGTACTATTTTAAGTAATATCGTGGATACTGCGTTATTTGTCATCATTGCTTTTTTAGGTGCAATGCCAAATGAAGCGGTATTTGAAATCTTTATTACAACATATTTATTAAAAATTGTTTCTACTATCTTTAATGTTCCTTTTGGTTATTGGGCAAAATCAATGTACCGAAAAGGCAAAATACAAAAATTAGATGAAGGTTATTAATGACATGTTTTAATATAACTGAGGAAAAGCCCGTAAATGATTAACAGATAAGTTCATTTACGGGCTTATTTATTTCTGGTGATTTAATATAATTATAATATTTCAATTATCTTTTCTTTTAAGAACTTGAATGTGTGATACCCTTCAGTTTCTAAAAAGTGGCCGTTATGATTTATATAATGTGTATTGACATTTAATTGTTTTGATAATCTATCTGTCGCGTCTATATTCACTACTGGATCATTTAAAGCACCAATTGTAATAATGTGTTGCGCGCATAATTTATCGAGTTTTATACGTGTGTTATCTATATATTGATTTAATTCGGGTATGTTCGATAACTTTTCGTTAAAACCTGAAACTAGAAAAAGGCCTTTTATTTTTGAATGAGGCTTAACAGAAGTTAAATAATGTAATATTGATATGACTCCCAAACTATGTGCAACGATAATAGTTTCTGAATTCAATTTACTTTGAATAATATCATCTATTGCTTGACACCATGAATCAAGTTCAGGATGATCAGAATTTGGTAAGTGTATAATTTCAACATTATAACCATATGCCTCTATTTGTGAGGCTAACCATTGAAACCAATGGCTTTTTGTACTAGCTTGATAGCCATGTATAATAAACATATTTTTCAATTAGATCATCCTTTATTAAATTAATGTTGTGCTTTTTTAACGACGGTAATAGCTTACGTTATATTGATGTATTTTTCCAAGAAAAATGCATCTACATGATTATACTTATTTATGTTCTTTTGATAATATAAAATTAACTTATTAAATTTGAAGGTGAATTTATGGCGAAAATATATTTTGATGCTGCTACAGCAGGCAATCCTGGTCAAAGCGCATGTTCTATCGTTATCATTACTGAGCAAGAACGATTGCATTATGACTGTGATTTAGGAATCTTAGACAATCATAGTGCAGAATGGGCAGCTTTCGTATTTGCATTGGAATGTGCAAAACACCACGGGATTACTACAGCACTCGTATACACTGATTCGAAATTAATAGAAGATAGTATGAACAAAGGACAAGTAAAAAATAAGCAGTTTATAAATTACTTGCTCAAAATAAAATCATTAGAGTCATATTTTGATTTATTGTTTGTTAAATGGGTTCCAAGGAATCAAAATAAAGAAGCAAATCATCATGCCAAAAATGCCTTATATAAAATTACTAAAACAAGAGCAAAAAAGCGTTAAATCAAAACAGTATCTTAACAATTCAAAGTCAGTAGGATATTTGAAAACTTATTATGACGAAAATCAGAAATAGTCCCTTTCTATAGTGAGAAACTTTTAATAGATGATTCTAAACACATTTTTTGAATTTAAACCTTTATTTTAAAATATATGAGTGTGACTACAGGATAGAAGGATATCATTTTTATCTCGTTAAACATGTACGATGAAAAGGATTAGACAATAATTATAAAGGACTCGTACGTATTTATTTGAATACGTATGAGCCCTTTATTTTTTATTTAACTAAAATGTGTAGCTAAGTATTTTCCTGATACATAGAGTTCATGTTCTTTACAAATATTTAGTATTTCAGCTAAATCCGTCCCAAACTTCATGTCGTTTAATAAATCAGAAGTATTAATAGGTACTTCTGTATGAATTTTAGCTAGTGATTTAGAAAGTTTCAAATTGTATAAATTATCTTCTATTTTATGTCTTTGACCAGGTGTCAATTCGTTTAAAGCGTCAATCACTGCTTCAACAGAACCATGATTTTGAATAAGTTTTATAGCAGTTTTTTCACCAATCCCTTTAACACCAGGATAACCATCAGCACTATCTCCCATAAATGCTTTAACATCTATTAATTGTAGCGGATTTAATCCATATTCATTTTGAAATCTGTCTAATGTATAGCGGTTGTATAAGTTAAATCCTTTTTTAGTTAACCAAATTTCAACATTAGGATTAATACATTGTAGAATATCTTTGTCACCAGTGATTACAAAAATTTGATTTTGTTGTGAATATTGATGTGCCAAAGTGCCTATTACATCATCTGCTTCATAATTTTGGACACCAATATTTACAAATCCAAATTGGTTTGATATTTCTTTAACATAATCAAATTGTGGTATCAATTCTTCTGGTGGTGCGGGTCGATTTTGTTTATATCCGTCAAACATTTCATTTCGAAATGTAGATTTACCCATATCCCAACACACAGCCACATGTGAAGGTTGTATTTCGTTTATCGCAGTAAATACATGACGAACAAACCCTTGAACACCGTTTGTAGGAATACCTGATGAATTTCTCATGAATTGTTTGTGTAGGCTAGTTGCGTAAAAATGACGAAACAGCAGAGCCATACCGTCTATTAATAATATCTTTTTGGACATCGTAAGTACCTCTTTCTAAATTAACAACTGAGCTTTTAATTCGCTATTTGTTTCTTGGAGTTGTTTTATTAAAGAATGATCCATTTCAAATGCTAAGAGTTGTTTAATTTGTGTGTGTATATCTTTTTCATACTGATTGAATTTTATTTCTGCATCATTATTCAAATTATTCACGATTTCAATTAATGCTTTTCTTAATTCAGCTATACAAGGTTTAAGTTGTACGAGCGTGTTTTGAGTTATTGTGGTTTGAACTTCATTTTGCATTTTTGGCTGCAAGATGTTCTTTTTCGTTAATGATTTAGGCAAAGCGGAAAGCATTTGACTTAAATCAATTTTTAAATAAGGATCGTCTAGTTCTATATTACTCTTATTAAATTCAGGTTCAATGAAAATGTGTAATTGCTCTAATTTTTGTTTTAAAGGAGCAATTTCTTCATGTATTTGTTGAATGAAATACTTTTTAACACGTTCCACTAGTAAGGATTGTTCTAAATACAATCTTTGATGAATTTGATCTAAGTATTGCTTTGTGGAATGACGTTTTGCTTCGTTAAAGTTGTTGCTCTGTGTCATTTGCCCATTATAAATTGATTTAACTTCATCTAACAACTGAATTTTCAAACGTTCATTGAGGTGATAAATTTGATCTTCAACTTCATTTGAAGCACGCTGCACGGCAATTTGTAATATATTATTATTCAGTAATATTTGATTATGATACTGCTCGAGTTTGTTTTTACGTTGCTTAATTTTAGATTGATTATGCTGTGCGTCTTCTATCATTTGGTCAAATGCTTCTGAAATATTGGTTAATTGTTTCGTCATTTGTTGTTGCAATATATCTTTAGACTCAACTTGAGTAAAATAGTTTATACTATTTTTTAGTTTATCAATTCCTAAGTCTCCTGTTTTTAAAGCTTCTCGACTCGAAACTGCAAAAATGTCCGAATTCATATTTACTTGGTTAAGTGCATCACTTACATAGTTTATGACTGCATTTAAGTCTTCTTCAGTTTCAGCTAAATCAGTTGCATTTATGACCATTTTAAATGCTTGATTTTCACTTAATTGGTTCATTTCTTTCATATGTTCTATAAAGCGTTTGTCATTATCTGTGAATGAATGATTAAAATAACTTACATAAAGTATTAAATCTGAAGAAGTTAAAATCTTTTCTGTTTCATTTGTATGACGTTGATTATTGGAATGTAACCCAAGTGAATCTACGATAACTTTATCTTTCAACCAATCGATAGGTAATTTCAAATGAACTGTATTTACAAAGGTTGCATATTCGTCTTCTGCACTCCATTTTTTTATTTCATCCCGTGCAATGGTATGTGTTAAACCTTGTTCTAACATTTCTTGATACATCGCATAATGTTTCTCAATCGCATTGATAAATGCTAATTTGTTTTTTTCTAAAGATGCTGTTAGTTTTTCTGTGTTTTGATTTAAAAATGCCTCTATTGAATCAAAAGTTTTGTTTTCCAATTCAAATAATTGGTTTAACTCTTCTAAGATTTGCTCAGGTGATTTAAGTGTAATTTGACTTTCTTCACCGTATGTCAGTTCTGTCATTGCTGCTGTTGTAGGATTTGGTGAACTAACAAGATATGCATCGCCTAGTAGTGCGTTGATTAAACTACTTTTTCCAGCACTGAACGTCCCGAAAACACCTATTTTAATGATTTTATGATCTAGGCGTTTCAGTGTATCGTTGATATCTTGTTTTGTTTGTTCGAATAATGGAATATCTTTTATCAAGTTTAATGAATTTTTTATATCTTGAATTGAAGTATCCGTTGTTTTTGTTTTAGTGGTATTAGAACGATTCTGTTTTTGAACTTCTGAATGCTCTGGTTTAGCTTGATATGTGATTTCTTCTCTATCTATTAATTTATCTAGTGAATCATCAATATGAATGTAGTAGTGTCTATAATTTTGTGTTTCAAGTGATTCTCTTAGATTACGCAACTCCATAAATTTAACATAATCATTGTAATCTTCTACTTCTTCTGTGCCAATGTCGTTTGCTTGAGAATGGCTGATTGCTTTCTCAAATAATGGTTCAGTTTCTTTAATAATAAATTGTTTAATAGATTTCATTAAGTCATCTGAAAATGTTAAAACATATTGATTACTAATAGATATTTGCATTTGATACAAATCATCTATGAGATTTGGAGGCATTTGATAGTGTTGGTTTAAAATCGCATCATTTACTTCGGATGAGTTAATAAATCGCGTTAAAAATGACATATCTTCTCTCAAAGGTTGGCGTATTTCTTGATTTACTTTTTCTTGTAATTGCTCAAGTAATTCTTGAAGTCTAATTTGTTGCGTTTCTAATGTTTTTTTCTTTTTATTGAATATGCCGCCTACTTTAAAGTCTTTAGTTTTGCTCTCTAAATAAGTTCTTATTTTTTCTCTAGTATCGTGCGTCATAACATATGCATTGTCGAGAATCGCTTTACGCTTTTGTTTTAAGAAATCATACAATTGATCAGGGTTATTAAGTAACTTCGCTTCTTCACTTACTTGTTGATGTTGTTGAAAGTTTAAATATGCTTGGTCAAAGTCTTCTTCAAATATATCTAGCTCATTTAGAATCGTTTGAATTTCATGTTGTATAAAAGATAGTTGTTCGTCTGTAATAAAATTCACAGTACGCTCCACATAATCCGCCATTGATTCTCTATGTTGATCTTTATCGATGAGATAATCTGAAAGTGCTTGAATTTGGTTGTGTTCATGTTCAAATTTAGAAACATAAAATATTTGATCTAATTTGATTTCCCATTCAGCAATTGATTTTTCAACGCGTTGTTTAAATGTGTCGAATGGAATTTCCGATTCATGATGTTTATCTATTTGGTTGATAACAAAAACGACCGGAACACCAGCATAGTTCAGCTGTTTCATAAATTGAAAATTCATTGCAGATTGAACATGGTTATAGTCTACTGTGTAAAATAAAACATTACTTGTATACATAAATTCTTCAGTACTAGATTGGTGTGTTGATACATTTGAATCAACGCCTGGTGTATCTTGAAGTGTGAACCCTTTATTAAATTTATCAGAAGGAAATTTAATTTCTACAGATTCAACGTCAATATTTTCACGATTCATTTGTTTAACTTCATCGTAGTTTGTTAATAAAGTATATTTTTGGTTGTTCAAATTAGCTATAATACCTGGTTCATCTGATACAGAGACAATTGCTGTGTTACTGGTTGTGGGCACTGGTGAACTTGGTAGTATGCTTTCTTCTAGTAGCATATTGATAAGTGTGGATTTGCCTGCTGAAAAATGGCCGACAAAAGTAGCAGTAAACTGTTCTAAAAATATTTTTTTAATGACTTGATTTATAATATGAATCAATCTATGATTGTTTGATTTTTCAACCTCTTTTTTTAATTTATATAGTATATCGAGTTGCTTCGTTTTAGACATGTTATGTATCCCCTTTATTACTTATATGTAATTAATTTCTATTGTATAACAAATTAATGTGCGTCTAAAGTAAGTTAGCAAAATTAAATTGTATTTAGCAATGTTTTATAAGTAGAAATGTAAAAAGTATTTTCCACTTATTGAATGTGACTTAATTTAAAATTAAAAATACCACCTTAACTGGTGGTATTCGCAATCATTAATAAATTAGTCGATTTTACAATTTTATTTTTATTTCCATCTTGGTTTATTAAAATCAGTATTAGGTTTGTTAATACCAATGTTTTCTTTTAAATACAGTTCAGGGTTTTTGGCAATTTGGACTGCAACAGCAGCAACACTTTTTCTGGAAACTTCTGTTCCCTTAAATAATTCATTTTTATGACTAATCTCATAATCAATTTCGTTAATATCTGATAACCATGCAGGTCTTAAAATAGTATAATCGAGGTTTGAACTTTCAATGATATCAGCTGCTTGTTTATAAATAGGTAAGTGATTATGGATTTGTTTATTTACCCATTCACCAAATTTACCTGGTACCTCATTGTAAATACCAAGAGCCGCTACAAATATTAAACGATCAACGTGATTTTGTTCCATAGCTTTAACAATAGTACTTGCTTCTTTATCTAATTCACCAGAAAGGCTAGCAAATACAATATCTACATCTTCCATTGCACTGTTAACATCCTCGAAGTTTGTAGCATCTCCTTCACGTACACGGATGCGATCTGATGCATAATCAGGTAATCTGTTAGCGTCTCTTAAAAATAATCTCAGCGTATATGAGGTGTTTTCTAAAAAAGAATTAATAGCTGCTTTAGAAATAGCTCCATTTGCCCCTAATATTAATACTCTCGTCATATAATCACTCCATTATAATATATGATTAAAAATAATAGTGTATATAATAAATTTTCGATTGGTTCACTTTTTATCTAATTTTACAATACTACAAATGCATAATTTATACTAATGATATATTTGCGACATTGAATATAATAAAATGACCGATTTGATATGTAAACATGTTTTGAACAATTTCAAAACATAATAAAAATCGTAAAGATAACTTATATAAAGTTACCTTTACGGAATTGAAAATATCGTTTAGTGAATAACAGGGTTATTATTCTTTTTAATTTTTACATATTGTGAAATACTATAAATTACAATGCCAACCCAAATAAAAATAAATGTAATAAATTGATCGATGCTAAAAGGTTCTTTGAATAAGAAAATACCTAATACAAACATAATTGTCGGTCCGATATATTGTATAAAACCAGTCAGTGATAGCGGAATTCTACGGGCGCCAGCTGAGAATAGTATAAGTGGAATTGCCGTTACAGCTCCTGAGAAGATTAACCAGAAAGATGAGGTATTATAGCCAAACGTTAAACTACCTTGTTGCCATATGTACCATAGGTATATAATGCCTGCTGGTGCAGTAACAATGCATTCTATTGTAATACTACTGATTGCATCAATCGGTACGATTTTTTTAATCAATCCGTAAATACCAAATGAACATGCTAGTAGTAACGAAATACTAGGGAATACACCGACTCTTATAGTCATATACAAAACACCGATAACTGCAAATCCAATGGCAATCCATTCTAATTTATTAAATCGCTCTTTAAGAAAAATTAACGCTAATAGAATACTTACGAGTGGATTAATGTAGTAGCCTAAACTGGATTGCAATACGTGGCCATTCGTAACAGCCCATATAAAAGTGCCCCAATTAATTGTTATTACATAACCAGCAGCTATGATAGCAATGAGTTGTATAGGATTTGCTATGAGCTGTTGTAAATCACGTTTAAATGGTGCTGTATTGTTAGTGACGACTACCACTATTAACATAAATATCATTGAAAGTATAATTCTAAAAGCTAATATTTCAAAAGCACCAATATCTTCTATTAAATCCCAATATATAGGTAAAATCCCCCATAAAATATATGCACCAAAAGCAAAAAATATGCCTTTTTTAAACTCGTTATTCATTTGTCACACCTCTTTCTGATTGCTCATGCAGTCTATTTTTTAGGTTTTTTACTCCCCCAGTACTGATAGTAAGTACACTCTATATAACCATTAAATAACTTTCGTCTTTTGGTTGCTTTTTGATTAACTAAAAATTCAAATTCATTGTTACTTGTTAAAATATAAGTTGATAAGTAAGGATGCTCCTGCATTAATTGGCCGATATAACGATACATTTCTTCCACTTCTGCTCTATCGCCAATGCGTTCACCATAAGGTGGATTGCCAATCAATGCAACTGGTTCTGCCGACTCAATTGATAAAGTGTTAACATCTTGAACTTTAAAGTTAATAATGTCTGATAAGCCAACCTCTTCAGCATTTCTACGTGCAATTTCTATCATTTCTGGGTCAATATCTGATGCATATATCTTTAAAGGTCTATCATAATTAGCTTGTTGATCAGCTTCATCTCTCAATTCATCGTATAATCTATCAGGCATAATATCCCATGTTTCTGAAACGAAATCTCGATTAAAACCGGGTGCAATATTTTGAGCAATTAAACATGCCTCAATCGCAATCGTTCCAGAACCACAAAATGGATCAATCAATGGTGTATCACCTGTCCAATTTGCTAATTTAATTAAACTAGCAGCAAGTGTTTCCTTTATAGGTGCTTCACCTTGAGCTAGTCTATAACCACGTTTGTTAAGTCCTGATCCAGAAGTATCTATTGTCAGTAGTGCTTTATCCTTTAATAGAGATACTTCCACTGGATATTTAGCTCCCGATTCATCTAGCCACCCTTTTTCTTTATAAGCAGATTTTAAACGCTCTACTATTGCTTTTTTAACGATTGCTTGGCAATCTGGCACACTATACAAAGTAGATTTTACACTACGACCTTGTACTGGAAAGTTTCCTTCTTTTTCGATGATTGTTTCCCAAGGGAGTTCTTTTGTCTTTTCAAATAATTCATCAAATGTTGTTGCATTAAATTGTCCAACAACAATCTTTATTCTATCAGCAGTTCTTAACCATAAATTACATTTAACTATTGCTGCTTCATCACCTTCGAAAAAGATTTTGCCGTTTTCTACTGTTGTTGTATAACCAAGTTCTTGAATTTCCTTAGAAACAACTGCTTCTAACCCCATTGGGCACACAGCTAATAATTGATACATTGTTTTGCTCCTTTTTTAAGTAGATTTAATTTTATTTTATCAAAAGTTATTTTAAATAGATATGACCTTACTTCTGTTCTGGATTATATTAAGGCTTTATGTTAAATTTAAACATTAAAAAAGCTCTCCTAATTGGGAGAGCTTGGGGTCTAGTAATGATGTTTCTATAAGCCATGTTTTGTACCTTTGTACTGCCAACGTGTACTAGTTACACTCGTACGCTGGTGGTAACCATCTGTCTACATACTTTTAAAGTATGCCTTATTTATACGTTGAATTCCGTTAAATAAGTGCTCCTACCTAATTTGGATTGCTCACTCGAGGGGTTTACCGCGTTCCACCTTTTATATTTCTATAAAAGCTACGTCACTGTGGCACTTTCAAACTATTTTAACCGTATCTAAAGACTTAGGTTATTTCGTTGCCGTCAACTTAATGCCTTGACTTATTGTTTCATCAAGCACGAACACTACAATCATCTCAGATTGTGTGAGCATGGACTTTCCTCTATATCGCTATAGCGATTACCCAAAACACCATCTTTAAGAGTATATCATTTTTCAAAGATCAGAACAAATAAAAATAAGATAAGTTTTGAGAAAAACAAAACTTATCTTTATGTACGCAATTATAACTACTTGGACATCGCATTTGTTATGATTGCTTGTTTTATTATTTACCAAAAACTGCTTTTTCTAAGTTTGAAATTCTTTTTAGTATATCGACGTTGTTATTATTAGTAGCATTGCTTGCAGCATTCCCATTTGCTGAAAAGTTTTTGTTTTCTTGTGGTCTTGAAGTAGCCACACGCAATCTCAATTCTTCTAGTTCTTTTTTTAGTTTATTGTTTTCTTCGGAAAGTTTAACAACTTCATTATCTAAATCTGCCATCTTTTGATAATCTGCTATGATGTCGTCTAAGAAAGCATCCACTTCTTCCCTTCTATAACCACGTGTCATAGTTTTTTCAAAATCTTTTTCATAAATATCTTTAGCTGATAGTTTTAATGAAACATCTGACATATTTTTTCCACCTCATTCGAAACTTTGTTCTTGAGACCACTGTAAATCGTTGATAAATTCTGTTAATTCATCAAACGAAACAATGTCACAAGTATAATTTGTTTTTTCCATAAAATCAACTAACATTTGCTTAAAGTATTTTGGACTAGCTTCTTGTTCTTCATCATATATTAGTAATGTTTGATCTGTATGGTCGAGCATAAATTGATCTGTTTGTTTAAATTGGTGTGGTCCCACATATGATGTATGAAACACACTATCTACAAAATCAGCATGCTGTACAATGTGATTATATTTTGCTTGATTCTGTTCATTCCATCTATCTGTGTGGCCATAAAATGGTGTAACGACACCAAGTTTAAGATCAGGATACGTTTCTTTTAAATCAATTACTACTTCAGCAGTCCATAATTCTATACCCATCTTTCCTTGTATTAATACCCATTCAAGTCCTTCTTCAATCAATGATTTTAATTTATGTGCTATAAATTTTTTTAAATATGAAACTTCAGGTGCGTCATCTTTAAAGATATTAAGTTCAAATGACTTGTAGCCAGTCACATAAATTGTCTTTATCATAATTTAGCATCACTTCTTTGTATATAACTTAAATCGTATTGTACTGCCTTGACTTTTTCAGTAAATAATTTCCGACTAGTCCTTTTAAAATGACATTCAACGGACAGTGATTCAATATTTGAAATAAGTAAATCAAATTTTTTCTTATTCATATAGGATAATCTTAGTATTTTAGGTTCGAAGGTGCTAAACGTTTCTAACAGATTATCTATGTAACTCGTAAATGGAACAACATCTTTGTAAAAGTCATAATCTATATCTTTCGATTTGACTGTTTCGTATCTATTTTGCATCTTTTGTACATCATTTAAGAGTTGGGTAATTAATTGTTGCATGAAGTTTCCTCCTACATATTAAATTTACCATAAATGAATTTGATAGTCATTTGAGAAACAATGAACTTACATTTATGTTATATTATAGGCTTATTTATAGGGAAATATTGTTTAATTGAGAAAAGCACGTTAAAATAAATATTGATGTATGTACAGATACATTGCTTTATATTTCATAGTTTGGAAAAAATGACTGTTTTCATGTATAATGGAAAAAGTTTTTGAAACCAAATTAAAGTGGTGAAAAACAATGAATTATCCAAATGGGAAACCATTTTACGGAAATAAGTCTCAAGTCGGACGAACTTATAAGGATGATAAGAGTAAAATAAATTATGGTGGCAGAGGTATGTCACTTGAGAGCGATATTGAATTATCTAATACGCACTATTTGAAACTTGGGCAAGCTGTTATACATAAAAAGCCCACCCCTGTTCAAATAGTTAATGTTCATTATCCTATGAGAAGTAAGGCGGTAATTAATGAGGCTTATTTCCGAACGCCTTCGACTACTGATTACAATGGTATTTATAAAGGGCACTATTTAGATTTTGAAGCGAAAGAAACTAAAAATAAAACTTCATTTCCATTGAATAATATGCATGAGCACCAAGTGATACACATGGATGCTTGTTATGATCAAGGAGGTATTGTTTTTTTATTAATTCGCTTTAAATTATTAGATGAAGTTTATTTATTGCCTTATTGCAAATTTAAATATTATTGGCATCGGTACAAAAAAGAAATTAAAAAGTCGATTACGGTTGAAGAAATTAGAAAAAATGGTTACTATATTCCTTATCAGTATCAACCAAGATTGAATTACCTCAAAGCAGTTGATAAGTTGATATTAGATGAAAGTGAGGACCGCGTATGACGGAGAAAAAAAGGACTTCTGATTCAAAAAAGAATGATAAGTCCGGAGAAAAAAAGAATAGGAATATAAAAAGAACGATTATTAAGATAATCGGATTTCTCATCATAGCCTTCATTGTTCTAGCATTAATTGGTATTTTGTTATTTGCATATTATGCTTGGAAAGCACCAGCATTTACAGAATCAAAATTACAAGATCCAATTCCTGCTAAAATATATGATAAAGATGGCGATTTGATTAAAACGATTGATAATGGGCAAAGACGTGAACATGTTGATTTAGATGAAGTACCTAAAAACATGAAAGCAGCTGTCTTGGCTACAGAAGATAATCGTTTCTATGACCATGGTGCACTTGACTATAAACGTTTGTTTGGTGCAGTGGCTAAAAACTTTACGGGAGGATTTGGTTCACAAGGTGCATCGACATTGACTCAACAGGTAGTTAAACGTTCATTCTTAACGGATCAAAAATCAATTGCCCGTAAAGCACAAGAAGCTTACCTATCATATAGACTTGAACAAGAATATAGTAAAGATGAAATATTTGAGATGTATTTAAATAAAATTTACTATTCTGACAGTGTTTATGGTGTGAAGGCTGCAGCTAAATATTATTTTGATAAAGATTTAAAAGATTTAAATTTAGCTGAATCGGCTTATCTTGCTGGTTTACCACAAGTTCCGAATACTTATAATATCTATGATCATCCAAAAGAAGCAGAATCACGTAAAGATACTGTTTTATACTTAATGGAATATCATAATCGTATTACTAAGAAGCAAAAAGAAGAAGCACAAAATACATCATTAGAAGATAATTTAGTA
The DNA here is from genome assembly GCF_016743055.1 of Staphylococcus sp. 11-B-312. Taxonomy (NCBI): domain Bacteria; kingdom Bacillati; phylum Bacillota; class Bacilli; order Caryophanales; family Staphylococcaceae; genus Staphylococcus; species Staphylococcus sp. 11-B-312. The sequence continues at coordinate 1,442,731 of NZ_CP068241.1, read as the reverse complement.
AAACGTGATTCGGAAGAACGTCAAGTTAGTGATAAAAGTTCAAATCCTGAATACGATTCTTATGTTAACTTCGTAAAATCTGAATTAATGAATAATAAAGCATTCAAAGGTAAAGATTTAGGAGAAGTTCTTAACAGTGGTGTTAAAATCTACACAAATATGGACAAAGACGTACAACAAACACTTCAAGATCGTGTAGATAATGGTGGTTACTATAAAAACGAAGACCAACAAGTTGGTGCTTCTATCGTAGACAGTGAATCTGGCGGATTAGTGGCAATATCAGGCGGTAGAAACTATAAAGATATTGTTGATAGAAACTTAGCTACAGATGCACACCCTACTGGTTCATCATTAAAACCATTCTTAGCTTATGGCCCTGCTATAGAAAATATGAATTGGGCTACGAACCATGCAATTCAGGATGAAGAAGCATATCAAGTAGATGGTGTTACCTTTAGAAACTATGATACTAAAGGTCACGGCGAGGTTAAATTGTATGACGCTTTACGTCAAAGTTTCAACATTCCAGCATTAAAAGCATGGCAATCTTCAAAAGAGAACGCTGGAAATGACGCACCAAAAGATTTCGCAAATAAAGTAGGTTTGGAATATGAAGGAGATATTGGACCTTCTGAAGTATTAGGTGGTTCATCATCAGAATTCTCACCTACTCAATTAGCATCTGCTTTTGCATCAATTGCAAATGGTGGCGAATATAATAATGCGCATTCTATTAAAAAAGTAGAAAAAGAAGATGGGGAAACAATTAATTACGATCACACAAGTAAGAAAGCAATGAAAGATTCCACTTCTTATATGCTTGCAGAAGTACTTAAAGGTACATTTGAAGCATATGGTTCTGCATATGGCCACGGTATATCTGGTGTAAATGTTGCAGCCAAAACTGGTACAGGTACTTATGGTGATCAAACTTATCAACAATATGGTTTACCTGACGATGCTGCAAAAGATGTATGGATGAATGGTTTCACGCCAAAATACAGCATGTCTGTGTGGATGGGCTTCAAAGAAGTTAAACAAGGCGGCGTAAATTCATTTGTTGGTCATGACGAACAAGAATATCCGCAATATTTATTCGAGGATGTAATGAGTAATATCTCACCAAGAGACGGCAAGGACTTTAGTAAACCTGACTCAGTAAATGGTGATAGTAAAGACAGCCTATCTGTTGCAGGACATCCTGATGACAACACAACAAGTAATAAGCCTCGAGGACAAGGTGGAAGCAGCAGCAGTAGTAGTAATAATAATAGCGGTGGTAGCAATAATAACAACAACAATAACAATAATGCATCATCAGCTAACTCGAACAGTAATAATGCAAATAATTCTACTGGCTTATCAAGAGCACAATAGTGACCAAATAAATTTTTGAACAAGTAACTAAGTGCTTAATAAACACTTGATTATCATTATTCTTTACTAACAAATAAACGCCAATTTCTATTGAAATATTATAGAAATTGGCGTTTTCTTTATTTTATAGAGTTTTCGTAACTAATTGAAGATTGATGGCTTTGTATGAGTGAGCAACTGACTATCAAGTATTGAGCTTTCGCTCATGCATAAGTCCCACTAACCCAACAAGTTGGGAAGTGGTTTTAAGGATTACCTTTGTTTTTTCTACGTATTTGATAGGATGCATTCATTTTTATTAATTCTGATTTGACTGTCTTCATTTGACTATAACCCATAAAATGGTATTTACGGGCAAGCATATATTGATAACGCTCTTTAAAATTCATTGGTACAACTGGATAATCGCTTAATTGTTCAAAATCAATCGTATGAATGTGATTGATTTGTTTAAAAAAAGACTCAATCATATCAAAGTATTTATCAATTAATACCTTGGCTTCAGAAGAATTTAATTTCTTCTGTTTAGAAAATAAATCTATTTGTTCTTCTAATTGTTTAAACGCTTCTTTTGAAATCAATTGTGTCACACTTCTTTCAAACTGGCTTTATATCTTTTTTGCCCTTCCCTACATTCATTAAATAAGGGGCATATATCACATTTAGGGCTACGTGCTAAACAGTGATAGCGTCCGAAGAAAATAAGTTGATGATGTGTTTTATTCCAACGTTCTCTTGGTACGACTTTACACAATTTATCTTCTACTTGTCTAACATTATCTTTCCACCTACAAATGCCTAAACGTTTAGCTACACGTTCTACATGAGTATCTACTGCAAGTGAAGGCTCATTAAAAGCAACACTCATCACTACGTTTGCTGTTTTACGCCCCACTCCAGCTAGACTTTCAAGTTCGGCATGTGTTTGCGGAATCACCCCGTCGAATTTATTTAGTAATGACGCACATAATTTTTGAATGTTTTTAGCTTTATTTCTGTATAAACCAATGGTACGCAGATCATTTTCTAATTCTGATATATCTACATTTAGATAGTCTTCAGGTGTTTTGTATTTTTTGAAAAGCTCTCTAGTGAGTTTATTTACAGAAACATCTGTAGTTTGTGCTGATAATAGTACTGCAATTGTTAGTTCAAATGGGTTATCATGTACGAGTTCACATTCAGCGTTTGGGAACATATTAGCAATGACATCGATCATTTCTAAAGCTTTTTTATTACTTATCATCTTGATTCTCCTCATTTAGCCAATCAAATTTAGGCACTTTTTTAACAGTATGTTTCATTTTAGGTTGGTTAAACTGTTGACTTATTTTTTTGGAATCCTCAATGGTTTTTACATTATTTTTTTTCCAATTTAATAAAATTCGATCAATGTATTTAAAACTCATTTTGTTCTGACTTTGCGCTTCATCTAATGCTGCTTGAATCACACTTAAGTCGTGTTTATCTATGTCTAACCATTGGTTTAATGTTTCGATTTCATACGGTGATAATGGTCTACCAAAAGCTTGCTCAATCTGTTGGAAAAGTTTATTGAATTCAAGTTCAACTTGTTTTTGGTTACTATTATTATTAACGTGTTGCATAATATCATTTAGTTTATGATAGAACTGATCGAGATTCATATATTCAGTGAATTTACCTTCTTCGTCTTTGTTAACATTTAACTCTAATAAATCACGTTGAATAAGATTTTGTATAATAGCAGTAATTTCTCTAGAATCTAGTGATGTGCCTTTTTGTAAAGATTCAATGGATGGTTGTTTATTGGTCGTTTCCGACGCGTAAATTAATTTTATTAAGATAACTAATTCACGCTCATTGATACCTAATTCATTATAATAATCTAGTAATTCTTTACGAATTACAACAGGTCTAGTTTTAAGCATATCTATATTCAAAAGCACCCCTCCTTATCATGTGTAAATATTATAAAAAAGTCCAGCCGTAAAATAGACTGGACGTAGTTTAGGTAGTTTCTTGTATTGATAATATTATGGATATAGTCGATTTAATAAACGAGGGAATGGTGCAGTTTCACGAACATGCTCTACACCTGATAGCCATGCGACTGTTCTTTCTAGACCTAAACCGAATCCACTGTGAGGTACACTACCATAACGACGTAAATCTAAATAGTAACTATAACTTTCAGGGTCTAATTCAAATTCATCGATACGTTGTTCTAATAATGCAAGGTCATTGATACGTTCAGAACCACCGATTATTTCTCCATATCCTTCGGGTGCTATTAAATCTGCACACAACACTGTATCCTCATTATCTGGATTTGGTTGCATATAGAAAGGTTTGATTTTTGTTGGATAATTTGTAATAAATACAGGTAAATCGTAATGATTTGCAATTGCAGTTTCATGAGGCGCACCAAAGTCTTCTCCCCATTCGATATCATCAAAGCCTTGTTCTTTCAAGAATTCAACTGCATCATCATATGTGATACGTGGGAAAGGCGTTGTAACTTTTTCAAGCTTTTCAGTGTCACGTTCTAAAATATTTAATTCTAATTTGCAATTTTCTAGTACTGATTTAACAACATGTGTCACATATTGTTCTTGAATTTCTAGGCTTTCGTTATGATCGCAAAACGCTTTTTCAGCCTCTATCATCCAAAATTCAATTAAATGACGGCGTGTTTTAGATTTTTCTGCACGGAATGTAGGTCCAAATGAAAATACTTTACCATGAGCCATTGCAGCTGCTTCTAAATAGAGTTGACCACTTTGAGATAAAAAAGCATCTTGATCAAAATATTTAGTATGGAATAGTTCACTTGTACCTTCTGGTGCACTAGCTGTTAAAATAGGTGGATCTATTTTGGTAAACCCAGTATTATTAAAGAATTCATATGTTGCACGAATAATTTCGTTTCTTATTTTCATAACTGCATGTTGTTTTTTTGAACGTAACCAAAGGTGACGATGATCCATTAAGAATTCTGTACCATGGTTTTTCGGTGTGATTGGGTAATCATGAGCTTCTGCAATGATTTCAATAGATTTTACTTGCATTTCATAACCTAAATCAGAGCGATTATCTTCTGAAATGACACCAGTAATATATAATGAAGTTTCTTGCGTAATATCTTTAGCTAACTGAAAAGTATCTTCATCTACATCAGCTTTTACTACGACGCCTTGCATAAAGCCAGTACCATCTCTTAACTGCAAGAATGCAATTTTACCACTTGAACGTTTATTCGTTAACCAAGCACCTATCGTTACTTCTTGGTTAATGTAATGTTTTGCTTCTTTTATCGTTGTTTTCATAACCAAACTCCTAATATTTTTGTAGTCTTCTTTTATTAATCCTTATACATTTTAACAAAATCAAGGTACAACTTCTAGTTGCGCGAGTTACTTTTATGATGTATTGTCTCTTTTTTTATTTTTTTAAGTAAGCTTGAAAATTGTTTTATATCGCCTTTCTTTTGACGATAATTTTCTAATGATTGTTCAAAGAATTGTTTGTAATTACTTTTAATTAAACGATCATCAAATGATACGATGATACCTTTATCCTGCTCACTTCTAATAAGTCTGCCTAGTCCTTGCCTGAAACGAGTAACAGCATCAGGTAAAACGAAATCTTTAAATGTGGAAGTGAATTCAGATTCCATTAACCAATATTTCGTATTGTTATGATTCATAAAAGGTAATTTTGTAATCATTACACACTTGATACCATTTGATTGGAAATCAAAACCTTCAAAGAATGTGCTAGTCCCTAATAGGATGGCTTTAGAAAAACTATTAAATTGCTGTACAATTTTATAGTTTTGATTTTGTTGTTGTGTGAGTATTACGTAATCCTCAAACTCAGGTAATTCATTCAAGAGTTCTTGTACCATATGCATCATCTTATAACTAGTGAATAGAATTAAACATTTTGATTCAATAACTGTTGTATATTCTATAACATAGTTGACAATAGAGCTCACATAGTCATCAATATTTTTATAATTATATGAAACGACATCATTTGGTATAAATACAGTTGTCTGGTTTGAAGATACTGTTGCAGTATCAAGCTCATAAGTATTAAATATGATGTCCTTATTAAACCATTGCTTGAAATTTTCAAATGAGTGATTAAAAGTTAAGGTACCTGAAATAAATGTAAGTGCATTAAATTTATCTAACACTTGTTTTGTTAATATTTCTTTCACATCATAATCTTTCACATTTAATTTGATTGTAGATTTTTGGTTAATGTTTTTAATGGATAAATAACTAGTATGATTATTTTTTAAACTAGTTTCAATTGCTCTAAACTTATCATTAATATAAAGTAATTGTTTTCTTACTGTTTTAATTGTTTTATGGCTCATGCCGTTAAAGAATTCTAAGGTCATATTTAATTTATGAATGATGGCATGCAAATCATTTAAAATAGGTGTTACATCAAAATGATATACAAAATGAACTTTATGCACTTCATCATCATGTATTTCTGATTGTTGGATACTATTAAACATCGTACTGAACAATTGTTCGTTTAAATCATGTATTTCATTGATATTTGTTTTAAGGCCAAAAACATCGATTGGTGGTATATCTAATTTTTCAAGTATACGTTGTTGTTCTAAATGGTCGATAGCGGCAAGTAGTTTATCGTTTTCAGTTTTACCAATTAGGCCTAATTGGTATTTGACATCAGAATAGCTTAATTCATTCGTAACTTGGTTTAATGCGTAATCAGGTAACCTATGGGCTTCGTCAATGATACAATCATCAAATAATTGATAAATTGTATTGTCATGTGAAGCATGTATTAAATGAGCGTGATTTGTTATACCAATTTGTATATTTTTTGCGTTGCGCTTAATAAAATTAAAATAATTAATGTCATTACGCACTGGAACATAAGTTTCTAACTTTTGTTCATAATACATTTTTTGTCCGCCTTTTAAATCTAACTCTTGTATATCTCCAGTATGTGTTTCTGTAATCCAGATCAATAATTGCATTTTCAAAATGCTAACTTCGTAATTATTAGATTCATCTTTTAAGATTTGACTGATTAATCCTAACGAAATATAATCTCGTTTACTTTTGATTAAAGATGCATTTATTTTAAAATTCAATGCTGATTTTAATGCAGGTATATCTTTTTCCAACAACTGATTTTGTAATAATTTTGTATTTGTAGAAATCATTACATGTTTTCCTGTTTGTATGTTATACATTAGTGAAGCTAATAAATATGAAAATGATTTACCACTCCCTAACGGCGCTTCAATCATAGCTTTCTCGCTATGCATCAACTGTTCTAATATAATTTCAGCTAAATATAATTGTTGGGGTCTATATGTTAAATTTAATTTTTCAGTAATGTCTGTATAAAGATCTTTTAAAGTTCCGTCAAAGTTTACTGTGGGCGCTTTAAAATCTCTTTGCTTTTTATAAATAATCTGTTCAAATTGTTCGAAATCTTCACTTAGTTGTTCATGGTTATGGTTTCGAGCCATTTCAAAAAGAATATCATGTAAATCATATTTTAAATTTTTACTTAAATAATAAAGTTGTTTTAAAGTATCTAAATGTAGTGCTTCGAATTTATTGAAAGCAAGTATCATAAGTTGTGCAGTCGTTGCAGCATCTTCATCCGCACGGTGGGCATTATTTAACGTAATACCATGTGCTTCTGCTAATTCACTTAATTGATAACTTTTATCTGTTGGGAAAGCAACTTTAAACAATTCTAATGTATCTAATACTTTTTTGGGTCTATATCTGATATTACATTTTTTAAATGATTTTTTTATGAAATTTAAATCAAAAGTTACATTATGTGCGACAAAGATACAGCCTTCAAGTTGTTTGTATATATCGTCAGCAATTTCATGGAAATATGGTGATTGCTTTAGCATTTCATCTTCAATTGAGGTTAATGCTTGAATAAAAGGAGGAATTTCTAAATCTGTTTTTACCATAGAGTGATAGGTGCCAATTATTTTATTATCGCGGACGAAAGTAATACCAATTTGAATAATTTCATCGTAGTCTAATTGGTTGCCTGTTGTTTCTAAATCAACAACAGCGTAGCAAGGCTGTGTCATTTTCATTCCTCCTTTTCTTATAAATTTATAGTTCTATATCTGCACTCATGAGTTTGTGTTGTGTCTGTTGCTCATCAATGACAATTAGATAACCATGCTCATCAATATCTATAGCTTCACCTTGAAATTGTTGACCATTTTCAGTGAATTTTAAAGTTCTATTCCAAATATTTGAAGCTTCAATGTATTCATGTCGTATCGTGGAAAATGGCTGGCTTAAAAATTGATGGTAACGTTTTTCAATCTGATTTATTAATTGCTCTAATAAATGATAACGATGTATTTTTTGGTTAGCATGTATTCTTAAGCTCGTGGCCTTTGATTGCAACTCACCATGAAAATCTTCAGGCAAGTGATTCATATTTATGCCAATACCGCATATCACCGCTTCTATACCATCACTATTAGCTACCATTTCAGTCAAAAATCCACAAGCTTTTTTTCCTTCAATATAGATATCGTTTGGCCATTTAATCGTTACTTTCTCATTACTAAATTGTTGCATTGTATCTCTGATACCTAATGCCATAAACAAGTTAAACTTTGTTATCATTTCAAATGGGACATTTGGACGTAACACAATAGACATCCATAATCCTTTGCCGCGTGATGAATCCCATGGTCTATTGAAGCGCCCTTTTCCTTTCGTTTGCTCATCACTTAAAATTAAAAAGGTGTTTGAGTTTCCAACTAATTTTTGTTTTGCGAGTAACTGTGTGGAATCAACTTGCGCTTTGACCTCTACATGATCAAACATTTTTTGTTCATCGATTAAAGGTTCTACAATCCCACTATACCATTTATCAGGTAGTTCAATTAAGCGATGTCCTTTATGGTTAATTGATTCAATTTCACACCCTTCTTGCTTAAGTTGATCAATTACTTTTTTGACTGCTGTTCGAGAAATTGCAAGATGTTCTGCAATAAACTGTCCAGAAATATATTCTGACTGGTTTGTATATAAGATTTGAATAACATCTTTACTGTATTTCGACATGTGACTTCACCCACCTAATGATTTCTGGTTTAATATTTTGAACATCTCTATTGATAATAGCAATCTCAATATCTCTCAATAGTGTTTTTAGCCAAGGACCGCTTTGCTTATTAACTGCCTCAAGGATATCTTTACCATTAATATCAATATCCTTTCTTGAGTGAATAGGTAACTTTTTAGATTCTTCTTTTACAGATTGTATATTTATAATAAGCGGTGAAAAAGAAGGTAAATGGTTTTTAATATGTAAATCAATGAAATTTAATATTAATAGTATATCTTGTTCACCATAATCATAAAGAAGTATTTTAAAGTCTGATTTAGATTTAATATTGGGTAATTGATTAAGTAGCCGTTCTAATTTACCTATATACTTTTTTTCATTATTACTAATTTTTAAATCATTAAGCGCACCATTTACTAAAGGTTGTTGTGCTTTCAATAAAGCTACAAATAAAGTGAACGGAATGGCTTCATCTAAAATAAAATCATTTAGTTTATAATGTTTGAAAAAAGGAATGTAATTAAATGCATTCAAGTACTGTAAGTTTTCAAAACTATAGGCTAGATACTTACCAGAAGTGAGTTTTTTTAGTTCAACCACAATTCGTTCAATTGATAAATATTTAATATCATGGATATGTGATTTCATACCATAAAAAGTTTCATTTTCTAATGCAAATCCTAATTGTGCTTGAAAACGTAGACCTCGAATAATCCTTAACGCGTCTTCATTAAAACGTTCATGCGCATTGCCTACGGTTCTAATTATGTGATTTTCAATATCTTGTTGACCATTGAAGTAGTCGTGAATATGAAAATCGGCGTCCATAGCTATTGCATTCATTGTGAAATCACGTCTTTTAACATCCTCATATAATTCACGCACAAAAAAGACTTCGTTAGGTCTTCGATGATCATCATAATCACCTTCTGCACGAAATGTTGTTACTTCATAGTGTTCACCATTATAGACAACATTGACTGTGCCATGTTCTCTACCTATAGGAATTGTCTTTTCGAAAATAGCTTCTACTTCTTCAGGCGTCGCACTCGTAGTAATATCAATATCGTGTATTGTTTTATGCATTAGATAATCTCTCACAGAACCCCCAACAAAAAATGCTTGGTAATGGTTAGATTGTAAAGTTTTTAATATTGGTTTTGCTTGTTCGAATAATGTTTTAGTCATGATTACCCTCTAACATTTTTTTATAATAATATTCATATTGGTCTGCAATTAAATCTGAAGAAAAACGTTCAGCAACATCATCCAGCATTTGCTGCTGCATTTTTTTATAAAGTTCATCATTTGTCAACAATTGTAACGCATACGTACTGGCTGTATCACTATCACCAATATTTACTATAAAACCTGTTTCGTTATGTTTAATTACTTCTTTGATACCTCCAGCAGTAGAGCCAATTGGAAGTACACCTGATTTCATTGCTTCTAGCAATGTGAGACCAAAGCTTTCCTTCTCACTTAATAATAATACTAAATCTGATATTTGATAAAATTCACTCACCCAATTTTGTTTACCTAAAAATAACACAGCATCTTCAATGTCTAATTCACGTGCTTTTGCTTTCATATCCATTAATTGAGGTCCATCACCTAATAAAATAAGTTTTGATGGCAATTTTTGGTGTATCTTTGCGAAAGTTTCAATGATTGTATCAATTCGTTTGACTGCTCTAAAATTAGAAACGTGAATAATCACTTTTTCTTCAGGTTCTATCCCGTAACAAGCTTTTAATTTGATATCAGATTCAGTTGGCATTGAATGTTTTGTAGGGAATTCATTTTCTCTAACGAAATTATAAATTGGAATGATTGTTTTATCTGTTTCAATAATATCAGTCGTTTGTTCTGCAAGTGATTTACTGACACTTGTCACTACATCGCTACCCTCTATACCAAATTTAATCGCATTTTTTAATGAGTGATCATATCCCAATACTGTAATATCAGTGCCATGTAGGGTAGTCATTATTTTAATGTCTTTACCAGACATGTGTTTTGCTAAGATACCACAAACAGCATGCGGTACGGCATAATGCATATGTAATAAATCTAGGTCATATTCATTGATTACTTCAGCAATCTTGGTACTTAAGGTAATATCGTAAGGTGCATATTGGAATACAGCATATTGATTCACTTCAACTTGATGAAATGTAATATTAGGTAAAGGTTTTCTAATTCTAAAAGGTATATTCGATGTTATAAAATGGATATCATGTCCTCTTTCTGCTAATTTGATACCCAACTCAGTGGCGATAATTCCAGAACCACCCATAGAAGGGTAACATGTAATTCCTATTTTCATAGGTGGCACATCCTTTCTTAAACAATATCAATCTATTTTCTTTCAAAACGATTTTTATCTCGTGTATTAAACTTATCCATTGTTTCGTTAAAACTTTCAGTCATATCTATATCTAAGGAATTAGCTATACATAGTAACACGAATAAATTATCTCCAAGTTCTGCCTTTACCGTGTTTGCAGCTTCACTATCTTTTTTCTTTTTTTCTCCATAAAAATGATTGATTTCTCTTGATAACTCTCCTACTTCTTCTGATAACCTTGCGAGATTTGCTAGAGGTGAAAAGTAGCCAGTTTTAAATTGATTTATATAGTCATCTACTTCGATTTGCATGTCTTTCATCGATTTCATGATAAACGCCTCTCATTCTATCAGTTTCTTTTATAGTATAGACTAATTCTATGATTCATGCATTATTCCTGCAACCTTTATACACTATTCAATATGAATTAAGTAGTTAAATTAAATGATAATATGATATGCTGAGGTATAACAATAATAGATGTAAAGAAAGTCACCATTTAAAATCTATATTTAAAAAATAATAATTGTATACATAAAAAAGAGATTGGGCAAAATGATTGCCTCAACCTCTTATCCTAATTTTATCAACCTAAGCGTTGTGAAACAGTGAAATAAATTTAAATAATTTATATTTCTGTCTCATTTGCATGGATAAATTATTCACTTGATCTAGCGATTAAAATGAAACGTGCAAGTTCTGCTAATGCTACAGCAGTGGATGCAACGTAAGTCATTGCAGCAGCTGATAATACTTTTTTTGCATGGCGATATTCTTTTTCATTAACAATATCTAAGCTTTTAATTTGTTTCATTGCTCTACTACTAGCATCAAATTCGACTGGCAAGGTAACAATTGAGAACAATACTGCGAATGACATTAATGCAATTCCTATCCAAAGTGCAGTTGATCCCAATGTACTCTGTAAACTCGTTAAAACAATACCAGCAAACACTGCCATGTAACCTAAAGAACTACCAATATTTGCTAAAGGTACTAATGAAGTTCTAAATCTTAAGAAGAAATATCCTTGGGCATGCTGTATAGCATGTCCTACTTCATGGGCTGCAATTGCTGTACCAGCAACTGAAGGTCTATTGAAGTTTGCTGGTGATAAGACAAGAACTTTTTTACTAGGATCATAGTGATCTGTTAGAAATCCTTTACCTTCGACAACATCTACATCATAAATTCCATTTGAATGGAGTATTTCAAGCGCTACTTCACGCCCTGTTTTCCCACTAGTTGATCTCACTTGAGAATACTTTTCATAGTTAGATTTAACCTTGTGTTGTGCCCATAGAGGCAGAACCATTAAAATAACAAAGTATATAATCATATAAATAAAAGACAAAAATCCTCACTCCTTTATAAACATTTTACTGTGGACGTTAATAATGGTCAAATATTTTATCTTTTTTAAATAGAGTTAAACTTAAATATAAAACTAAAGGTATAACGCTTAACCAGAATGATAAGTATGCAATTGCTTCAATGTGACTTGCAATAAAATCATAAAAAGGATATTGCATAAATACATAATCGATAATGTCATTATGAAACACCCATATCATCGCTACGAAAAAGGCAGAAATCGTCACTTTAAATCTTGGATAAAAAATAAAACCTTCAATTGCCATAATGCCGTGAGAAAGTATCAACATACAACCTGTAATTGTAATCATATCGTATTGAATAAAAAGAATGATATTCATAATTACAGCCCATACTCCATACTTGATTAATGTGACAAAAGCGAGTGCTTCGATGATTGGTAAGTTCTTGTTAACAATCAACCCTAGAATAGCAATACATAAAAATAATGATGCAGTTGGGCTATCAGGTACAAATGGTATAAATTGCCAAGGTGTAGCACTCATTTGTGAACCGTACCAAATATACCCGTAAACTGTGCCTAATAAATTACATATTAATAAGAAATACAGCATACCTTTATTAAAAATGATAAGTTGCCATAGTGAGTAAATGTTCATATAGTCAATCCTTCGATAATGTATTAAGATTCCTCAACTTAAATGTATTTAGGATTTGAGATAATTGATAAAATAAAGCTCTATCCTGAAGTTGCAGACTTAAGTCAATATTGTCTTGTAAATATTTGATAATAGATGATTCACTTTTTTTTGATAATGGCAAACCATATATATCTTGAATATATACGGCATAATATGGAGAGTGAAGTAATTGTGTTAACAATAAATCGTCTAATTTCGTATCTCTAGAATCTTCTTTATTTAAATATAATTTGATATCAAAAAAGATATTTTGATTTGCGATATAGTCAAATATTTTTTCATTATTAATATATTGTTGATCCTCTACTATAAGTTTTATGGCGATGTTGTCTGTATTCACAGTTGCAATTTCTAAAGTGTTATGACTGGGAATTTGCTCATCTACAAAGTATATTTTTTGTAAAAGTTCAGGTGAGGATTTTATCAAATTTAATACCCATACACTAATTCGAGATTTAAAACGATACTGAAATAATACGTATTCTATAAAACTTGCTTTTAATTGTTGTAAGGTATCAGTCAATATACTCACCTTCTTTACTTTTTAGAATGATTGCAATCTTTCAGCTTCATCATGCCAAGTTTCGTTCGATGGGTCTATTTCTAGCAATTGCTTTAAGATTTGTTGTGCTTGTTCTATATAACCTATTTCAACTAAATAGAAATAATAATCACTTAAAAATGCTGATTGCGTTCTCATGGTTGGATAGGCTAATTCAAAGAAATGTTGTGCTTCTTTATCTCGCTCTTCTTGACCTAAAGCATGTGCTACATGCCACATAAATACGGGATCTAAATCTTCTTCATCTACATATTGTAATAAGCTAATAATTGAATCGTAATCTTCTTCTTGTCTAAAGAAATCACTCAAGATTAAAAGTGGTTCTTGATAAGCATTATCTACGTCTAAGGCTTGTAGTAACAATTGTACACCTTCATTAGCATCTCCGTGTTCTATTTGAATACTACCTGTTGATACCATTAATTCTTTATAAAATTGACTCAAGCGCAACCCTTCTTTACCAATTTCAATGGCATCTGCATGATTATGCTCGTTTTCATATAATTGTTGTAGATAAAAGTAGCCCTGTAGGAAGTCTGGATCTTTTGATAATAGTGTTTGCACTAATTTGATAGCTTCCTGTGTTAAGTCATTTTTTTCATAAGCAATGGCTTTTTTGAAGTATATTTCTGAATCCATTTCATCTTCGCTGATTTCATTAAACATTGTGATGGCATCACTATAATTTCCACTTTGTAAGCTACAATCAGCTAAACGTGAGAATAAATTAACATTATTGATTTGATATTCTCCCGTTTCTAATACCGTTTCATATTCCGAAGAAGCACGTAAATATTGACCATCAAAATAAAGTAATTCTGCCAATGCGAAATGTATGATTGGGTCGTTTGGTTCAATATCAATAGCTTCTACTAATTTATCTATAGCCACTTCAAGCATATTTAATTGTTGGTATAAATCTGCTTCTAGCATCAAACGTTCTGTAGATAGTTCAACAGTGCTTAAATATTCTAATGCTTCATCCGTTTGATCTTCCGCAATCAGTCCTTCAATGAAATAAATTAACAGTTCACTTTCATCTGGGTATTTGTGATAAAGTGTACGAAATACTTCAAGACCTTGTGGCATTAGTCCATAGTTATATAATGTTTCACCGAGTATAAAGAGCGCATCATCTTTTGGAGAACTTAGCGCGTCATTTACCCGTGTATCTAAGTTATCTAGTTTTTGTAAGTTGATATCATCTATAAGTTTATAGATATCTTCCATACTTTATCCCTCTTTTTCTAATTGATTAAATTTAGCTAAGAAACCTGGGAAGGAAACATTGACTGCATCAAATTGATCAATCGTTAATGTATCACTAGTTAGTAAAGAAGTTACAGCAAGCATCATACCAATGCGGTGATCAGTAAAGCTATCCACTGTGGCAGTTTGTTCCAATCTTGATGGATGGATAATCATGCCGTCACTTGTTGGTTGCAAGGTGAAACCTAATAAATTCAACATGTTTGCCGTAGTGTCAATACGATTGGTTTCTTTGACCTTTAATTCTTCCGCCTCTTTTATAATACTTGTTCCATTTGCTTGAGTACAAAGTAAGGCGATAACTGGTAATTCATCAATCGCTCTTGGTACTAATTCACCCTCAATATGGATAGGTTTCATATTTGGTGTATATTGTACGCGTATTGAAGCGGTAGGTTCTGAACCATTAGTTTGATTGAATAAAGTTATATTGCCATCCATTTGTGTCACGATATCTATGATACCTGAACGTGTTGGATTTATGCCAACATTGTGAATTGTAATATCACTTCCTGGAGTTATCAACCCTGCAACAATGAAATATGCAGCTGAGGAAATGTCCCCAGGTACATGAAAATCAGTGGCAGTAATATGTTCAATACTATTTTCAGGTAATTGAATCATTTTATCATTGTAAGTAATCGGAATTTGATAATGTTCAAACATTGTTTCTGTATGATTGCGCGTTATACCTATTTCAGAAATCGTTGTTTTTTCGTTTGCAAACAAGCTTGCAAATAATATTGCACTTTTAACTTGAGCACTTGCGACTTCCATTTGGTATGATATGCCTTTAATTTGAGCAGGTTTGATGATTAAAGGCGTAAAGTTATGATTCACACCTGAAATATCTGCATTCATTAACGTTAGAGGTTTCATAATTCGATCCATCGGTCTTTTACCAATAGAAGCATCACCAGAAAGGACTGCTTCAATGCCTAGTCCGCATAATAATCCAGCAACTAAACGTGTCGTCGTTCCAGAATTGCCAGTATAGAGTACTTGATGTGGTGTTTGGAAAAATTTATATCCAGGTGAGTTTATTTCAATTTTATCTTCTAAAATTTCTATTTCGACACCAAGTAGACGGAAAATTTCTACTGTACGAATACAATCTTCACCAAGTAAGGGTTTATATATCGTTGACCTACCTGATGCTAATGAGCTTAAAATAATCGCTCTATGTGTCATTGACTTATCTCCTGGAACTTCTATTTCTCCAATCAGAGGACCATTTATATCAATTGTTTTACTATTAACCAATTATGCCACCTACTTTTTAAAATATGTTTGTAATGTCGTGAAACTCTCTACTAAAGTGGATTTATCGACATGTTTAACCACAGGATTTCCTATACCTTCTAATAAAACCATCTGTACGCCTTGTTGGTCATTCTTCTTATCTCTTAACATTAATTCATAAAGTGAATCGAATTTGAAGGTATTGATGATATTTAATGGATAATCTAGAGAACTTAAATAATTGACGTAATGTAAAATATCAAATTTTTGGTTTAAAATATGGTTCGATACGATGAATTGAAAAAGAATGCCAATCATCACGGCATGACCGTGTGGTATTTTAAATGTGTATTCAACGGCATGACCAAAAGTATGTCCTAAATTTAAAAATTTACGAACGTTTGATTCTTTTTCATCTTTTACAATAATATTTAACTTTGTCTCTATGCCTTTATAAATATAATATTCCATTTCATCTAAAGACGCTAACGTTGTCTTATCATAAAAATGTGATTCAATATTACGTACTGCATCGGCATCAGTTAACAATGCATGTTTATATACTTCAGCGTAACCACTCAATATTTCTGTATAAGGAAGCGTTGAGAGAAAATTCAAATCATAGATAACCGCAGTTGGTCTATAAAATGCACCAATTAAATTTTTACCGTGTTTTGAATTGATTCCCACTTTACCACCAACACTAGAATCATGTGCTAATATCGTCGTAGGTACTTGGATAAAATCAACGCCTCTCAATAGGGTAGCAGCTAAAAATCCAGCGAAATCACCGGTAGCGCCACCACCTACTGCAATGATGCAAGTATTTCTAGTCAAATTTTTGCTCAATAATGTTTCTATAGTCTCTGCATAATAATCTAGAGATTTTGTAGACTCACCTGACGGTACAACCAACATGTGAGCATCGTATTCAGATGTAATAAATTCTAATGTATCATCCCATTTTTGAGCAATTGTATTATCTACGACTAGTACAATATCTTTGTAATTTTCAATGTAATGACGTAAATGTTTTAGCGCGTTATGTTCTATGATAATAGGATAATTATTAGTCTCATACGTAGTTTGTAATTTCATCGATATCACCTGGCTAATCTTATAATTTAGTATTCAATATTCAACAAGCGGCGTTCTTCAATTTGTGATTTTAATTGCTCGATATGATTACATTGGAATTCTTCTAATAATGCTTTTGCAAGTTCAAAAGCAACGACATTTTCTACTACAACACTTGCAGCTGGAACGGCACAACTATCAGAGCGTTCAACAGAAGCTTTAAAAGATTCTTTAGTATTAATATCTACTGAATTTAGCGGTTTGTATAATGTTGGAATTGGTTTCATAACACCATTGACAACAATAGGCATTCCGTTAGACATACCACCTTCAAAACCACCTAAATGATTTGATCCTCTGTAATAACCATTGTTTGTATCATAAAGTATTTCATCTTGTATTTCACTGCCAGGTTTTTCGGCTGCTTTAAATCCTTCTCCAAAACTGACGCCTTTAAAAGCATTAATACTTACAACCCCTTGAGCAATTCTACCATCTAATTTACGGTCATAATGTACATAACTGCCGATACCAATTGGTACTCCTTCAATAATAGTTTGTACAACACCGCCAATAGTATCTCCTGCCTTTTTGGCGTCATCAATTTTATCTCTCATTTGTTGAGCAATATCATCATTAATCACACGGACATCATTTTTATCAATATTAGATTTGATTGTTTCAAGGTCATAAGCTAAATCATCTTTAATACCACCAATTTCCATAACTCTACTATAAAAATGAATATCGAGTTGCTTTAGTAATATTTTCGATACAGCACCTACAGCCACTCGCGCAGCAGTTTCTCTAGCAGAAGAACGCTCTAATACATTTCTTAAGTCTCGATGATTATATTTCATACCGCCTATTAAATCGGCATGACCTGGACGTGGTTTTGTAATTACGCGCTTCATGTTTTCTTGATCTTCATCGCTAATAGGATCAGCGCCCATGATTTTTCTCCAATGTTTAAAATCATCATTTGTGACAATAAGCGTGATTGGACTACCAAGCGTATATCCGTTACGTACCCCAGATACAATTTCAACACTATCTTTTTCAATTTGCATGCGTCTACCTCTACCGTATCCACCTTGACGTTTAAACATTTCTTCATTTATATCGGCAGCATGAATTTCTAAATTTGCTGGCACACCTTCAATAATTACTGTTAGTTGCGGACCATGTGATTCTCCTGAAGTTAAATATCTCATTATTTACCCACTCCGTTCTTTAGTACTTTAAATGATTATATGTTCCTTATCTTATCACATTCAATTGTTCAAATTAACAGAAAAATTTCAAATAACTAAACTTTATAAGATTTCCTTACATACAACTATAACATCTGTCTAAAATTCAGTAATAACTTAAGATATTAAACGACTTCACTTTAGAATGCAATTGCAACTTTTATACAAAAAAACACCTTCGCATAAATTCATTTTATTATGAATACAACGAAAGTGTTTTGATTTTACGGATACGACCATGAATCGTATTTTTACTATTATTTTTTATCTTTATTGTTGAGCGTATTAAATAATTAAGTTAATAACGCATATCATCTTACAAGTAATGGTGTATCGATTCAACGATGATTATTCGTATAACCATGCTTCACGTGATTCTGTAAAATCACTTAATTCTTCTGCATTAAACCAAAGATTGATTTCTTTATTAGCAGATTCAACTGAATCTGAACCATGAATAATGTTTCTGCCTACAGTTAAACCAAAGTCTCCTCTGATTGTACCAGGTGTAGCTTCTGATGGATTTGTTGATCCAATAATGTGACGCGCAATATGTACTGCATCTTCACCTTCTACAACCATTGCAAATACAGGTGCAGAAGTAATAAAGTCGATTAAATTGCCATAGAATGGTTTATCCGTATGTTCAGCATAATGTTCTTCTGCAAGCGATTTAGGTACTGTCATTAGTTTAGCACCTACAAGTTTTAGTCCTTTACGTTCAATACGTGAAACGATTTCACCTATCAAATTACGTTGAACCGCGTCCGGTTTAATCATTAAAAATGTTCTTTCCATTGTGTGTTTATCCCCCTGTTAGTGATGTAAGTTTTATAAAAATACAAAACAAAATATTATAATGTCTTGAAGCACATTATAATATTAACAGTTAATTTAAGCGCTTTCAATGCTTTTCACACAATTATACGTTTCTTTTCCCTACTTTTTTAATAATTTTTTTAAATATTGGTTTAGCATCATCTTTTTCTAATTGATCAATAAGATGAAGCGCTTTATCTAAATATCTATCGCTAATTGCTTGTGATTGTTTTATGACATCAGAATGTTTAACGGTTTGTATACATTTATCAAATAAGGATTGATCACTGTTTGGGCCAAGTTGTTCTATTTGTGATTTAAACTCAGGATTTTTACGCATTTCTAACAATACTGGTAACGTTAAATGGCCGTTCATTAAATCACTGCCCACTGGTTTTCCTAATTTCTTTTCAGTACTAGTAAAATCTAGAATATCGTCAACGATTTGAAAACTCATACCAATATAATGACCAATCATTTTCAAATTACGAACCGTTTTGGTATCAGCATGTGAAGCAATTGCTCCAACTTCTGTTGATAATTGTATAAGCAATGCAGTTTTACGTTTGATTCTTCTTAAATAATTAGTAATTGTTTGATGAGCATTGAATTGATCTTGAAACTGGTACAATTCACCCATGCATACTTCGACAATTGCACTAGATATCACTTTATGTACTCGGTTATCCTCAATATTTGAAATATGTTCTAAACCGACAGCTAATAGAAAATTACCTGTGAGAATTGCAGTGTCTTGATCCCATTTTTTGGCAATCGTTAAACTACCGCGACGTTTATCACTTTTATCAATAACATCATCATGTACTAAAGTAGCCATATGGATTAATTCGAGTGCTACAGCAACACGATAGACATCTTCATTAATTTCTTCGCCAAATTGACTACTTAATATTACAAAGGCAGGTCTTACACGTTTTCCGCCTGATGAAAATAAATGATAAGAAGCATCTTCTAAGATTTGATCCTTACTTATTAATGCTTCTTCCAATCGCTGTTCAATTATTTTAATTTCATTGTTCATACTTAACTTTGACACAGTCATCACCTTTGGTTGTTTCATTTTTATTTATAGCCTAGGTGCATCGCTGCAACGCCACCAGTGAAGCTACGTACCTTAATATTACTAAATCCTGCTTGTGAAAATAAACGTTTTAATTTTTCTTTGTCTGGAAAATCAAAAGTAGATTGCTGTAACCATTCATATTCATCTTTCGATTTCGCAAATATTTTACCAAATATAGGCATTACAAATTTAAAGTATAATTTATAACATTGTTTAAATATTGGAGCAGTTGGTTGACTTGTTTCTAAGCAAACAACCATTCCACCAGGTTTTAAAACTCGATTTAGTTCTTTAAGCGTTGCAAGGTAATCAGGTACATTACGTAAACCAAAGCCAATTGTGACATAATCAAATTCATTATCCTCGAATGGTAAATGCATTGCATCACCATGAATGAGTTGGATATTTTGCATGTCCGCTGTTTTCTTTTTACCTACTTCAAGCATGTTTTCACTAAAATCTACACCTAATACTTCACCAGAAGGACCGACTGCTTTGCTTAAAGAAATGGTCCAGTCTGCCGTTCCGCAACAAACATCTAATGCTTTGCTACCATCTTTAACATTCATTTCTTTCATAACGCGTTTTCTCCATGTCTTGTGTTGTTCAAAGCTGATGATGTTGTTTAGGCGATCATATTTTCCAGAAATATTTTGAAAAACGTTATGTACTTGTTCTTTTTTTGCTTTATTATCTGCCATCATTGATTACCTCTTTTTTAATTAATTTCTAATTTAATTTCTTCTAAAAATGTATTTAGTTCATCTTTCGAATATTTTTTTAAATACGAAGGATGATTTTCTAATAAGTTTGTTAATAATTTTTGATTGATATCTGTTGTTTCTATGTTTGGTACGTATCGATTGATAGTAATAAGTGGAAATTTATTTTCGATTTTTAAAATAAAATGACCGATTTCTTCTTTGGGAATCACTCCGTTATGGATGGAGGATTTCATTTCATTAATTTCAACAATCGCTGAACTAATTTGCTTTTGAAAAATTGGATCATGTAACTTCGCTAATAATGTATAAAAGTGAGCGCTTAGTAAATCACCAATCAAAATGGCTTTCTTAGAGGATAAATTTTTGGAAACCTCATCTAAATGACGCATCGCAGTATCTATAGTGAGGCAAGCTAATTTAGCATCTTCAGGTATATCATAAGAATCAAGGATTTTTGCTAATACTTCATTTATATAAATAGCGTCATAATGATGTATACCTTTCAAGCGTTGGGTAATTTGTTTTTCAAAAATACTTAATGTCGTTTCCATGTTCACACCTCACGTTATTATCAATATACATATTAACATTATATAGGGAAAATTAAAATCAACGGTTTTCAAAGTGATAAATATATACGTTTTATGTATTTTGTGAATAGTAAAAATTATAAAAATAAATGAATTATGTTTGTTTATTATCTTTATAAAAACTAAATTGATGTTTGATCACTTTAAAAATCTCTTAATATCATATCATCATATCGAATGATACCATATTAAGAGACTTAGTTTACAATCTATTTTTATTTGTATTTAAAAGTTTTTACCAAAAGAAAAAAAGCCCCTGTAACAAGGGCTTCACTTTTAAGTAAAGAATTATTTAACTGCATCTTTTAAAGCTTTACCAGCTTTGAATGCTGGAACTTTGCTTGCAGGGATATCAATTTCTTTACCAGTTTGTGGATTACGTCCTTTACGAGCAGCACGTTCACGTACTTCGAAATTACCGAATCCAATTAATTGTACTTTTTCACCTTTAGAAAGTGATGTTTGAATTGATTCGAATACTGCATCTACAGCTAAACCAGCTTCTTTTTTAGTTAAATCAGCTTGTTCTGCAACAGCATTGATTAAATCTGTTTTGTTCATTATGAATTCACCTCCCCTAGGGTTTATAATGATAACTTAATATCATTATGGTATGACTTTAACACAACGAATACTGCAACTGCAATGATTTATGTGTAAAAAACGTTGAATTAATAGGATTTTAATATCAAATTGTTATATATTTGCAAAAAAGTGTAATAGTTCTATCTTATTCGGCCTTTTTGCCCCGTCCCATTAAGTCTTTGACGCTTTCATCAACAGGTTGATTTTCAAACAAAACTCTATATAATGCAGTTGTAATTGGCATATCAATATGATGTTCTTTAGCTAAATTATAAACTGATTTTGTAGTATATACACCTTCAACCACCATATTCATTTCTTCTAATGCTTTTTCTAGTGATTTACCTTCACCTAATTTATACCCTAATGTATAATTTCTAGAATGAGTAGACGTGCACGTTACAATTAAATCGCCAATACCACCTAAACCTAAAAATGTCAGTGGATCTGCGCCTAATTTTTCACCAAGTCGACTTATTTCAGCTAAACCTCTAGTCATTAATGCCGCTTTGGCATTGTCTCCGAAGCCCATGCCTGAAATTACACCGCTTGCAACAGCTATAATATTTTTTAATGCGCCACCCAATTCTACGCCTACTAAATCATCATTCGTATAAACTCTTAAATAATCATTCATAAATAAATCTTGAGCTAATTTACTCACTTCTGGTGATTTAGAAGAAGCAGCCACTGTAGTTGGTTGTTTGATAACAACCTCTTCAGCATGGCTTGGACCTGATAGTACACCAATACCTGCATTATGTTCAGAGCTAATTGAGTCTTCTAACATTTCAGAGACGCGTTTATAAGTATCGTTTTCTATTCCTTTAGCAACATGGATAAAAGTTTTTTTCGATGTTAAGTGTGAATCAATTTCACTTGCAACTTCCCTCATCGCTTTTGTAGGTAAAGCCATGAGATATACATCTGAATGCGCTATTGCTTTATGAATATCTGTAGTTGCGTTAATTGATAATTCAAGTTGTGCATTTTTAAGATATTTAGTGTTTGTATGAAATTCATTTATTTCATTAACAGTCGTTTCATTTTTCCCCCACATTAATACTTGATGCCCGTTTTCAGCTAAGACATTTGCTAATGCCGTACCGAAACTCCCAGTACCAAAGACAGCTATATTAGACATGTAACCCCTCCATTTATTAATTTCTTCTTCTAGTTATGATGTGTACAGGTGTACCTTCAAATCCAAAGGCAGCTCTGATTTGATTTTCAAGATAACGTTTATAAGAAAAATGCATTAATTCTACGTCATTTACAAACACAACAAATGTTGGAGGTTCTATTGCAACTTGTGTAGCATAAAATACGTTTAATCGACGACCTTTATCTGTTGGTGTAGGATTCATAGAAATTGCATCTGTAATTACTTCATTTAATGTTGAACTTTGAACACGTTTTTTATGGTTTTCACTCGCTTCCAAAATATACGGGAATAGCGTAGATAATCTTTTTTGTTCTTTTGCTGAAACAAAAGCGATTTGTGCGTAATCTAAAAATTGAAATTCTTTGCGTACTTCGTCCTTGAATTTCTTCATAGTATTTGTTTCTTTATCTACAGCATCCCATTTATTGACAACGATAACAATCGCTTTTCCTTCTTCGTGCGCATAGCCAGCAACACGCTTGTCTTGTTCTATGATACCTTGTTCAGCATCGATAACTACTAAAACAACGTTTGATCGCTCTATCGCTTTAAGTGCACGTAAAACTGAGTACTTTTCTGTATTTTCATATACTTTACCTTTTTTACGCATACCAGCAGTATCTATGAGCACATAATCTTGATCGTCATAGCTATATTCAGTATCAACAGCGTCTCGAGTTGTTCCAGCAACATTGGATACTATGACTCGATTTTCACCTAAAATCGCGTTAACTAAGCTCGACTTACCTACGTTAGGGCGACCAATAATTGATAAACGAATTGTATCCTCGTCATATGGATCGGGCTCTTCTTCTTTGAAATTTTTAACTACTTCATCTAATAAATCACCTAACCCTAAACCATGTGAACCAGAAATTGGATACGGATCTCCAAAACCTAGTGAATAAAAATCATAAATTTCATTTCGCATTTCAGGATTATCAACTTTATTCACTGCCAATACAACGGGCTTTTTAGATTTGTATAGCATTTGAGCTACCATTTCATCACTTTGTGTTAAACCTTCTCTAACATTTACCATAAAAATAATGACATCAGCTTCATCTATGGCAATTTCTGCTTGCGCTCTAATCTGTGTTTGGAATGGTGCATCACCTATTTCAATACCTCCAGTATCAATGATATTGAAATCATGAGTTAACCATTCGCCTGATGAATAAATTCTGTCACGAGTCACACCTGGTGTATCTTCAACAATTGAGACACGTTCACCTACGACTCTGTTAAAAATTGTAGACTTTCCAACATTGGGTCTTCCTACAATAGCAACTATAGGTTTAGTCATAACTAACTTCCTCTCTTTTTTAATCTCTATAATTCTATCATACGGGGTAAGTATTTCAAAAGAAATTATTAATGAATCAATTTAAATGACTTTCATGAAATACAATTAATTTATTGATTGATATGTATACTAAAAAAATAAATCTTGCCCTAACGTAAAAATAGGACAAGATTTATTTTTAGTCTTATGATAATTATTAAAACTTAATATCTTTAAGTTTATCTCCGAAAACATCACCTAGTGTTGGATTGTCTTCGTCTTCATTATTATCTAAATATGATTGTGTTGTTTCACTATCACTTTCAGCAACATTTTCGTCAGGTAATGTTGCTTTAATAGAAAGTGAAATACGTTCATTGTCAATATCGACACTGAGTATTTTAACACTGACAACTTGTCCTGGTTCTAATACTTCACCAGGTGTACCGATGTGTGAATGACTGATTTCTGAAATATGAACTAAACCTTGCACCCCAGGTTTGATTTCAACAAAGGCACCAAAGCTTGTAAGTCTGACAACTTTACCTTCGATTTCTTCACTTTCATTGACTTCTCCTCTTAACGATTCAAACGGGCTTGGTAATGTATCTTTAATTGATAATGAAATACGTTCAGAATCTTTATCAACTGATTTTACTTTCACTTTGACTTGATCACCAATTGAAACAACATCTTCTGGCGATTTAACATGCTCATGTGATAGCTCGGAAACATGTACAAGTCCATCTACACCACCAATATCGATAAACGCACCAAAGTTTGTTAAGCGTGCAACTTTACCTTCTATGACATCGCCTTCATTAAGATTATTGAGTAAGTCATCTTTTTTCTCAGCATTTTCTAATGCTTCTACAGCTTTACGACTAAGAATGACGCGATTATTTGCTGGATCTAGTTCTTCAACTTTTAATTTTAGAACTTGTCCTTCAAAATGAGAGAAATCTTCGATGAAATCAGTTGAAATTAATGAAGCTGGTACAAATCCTCTTTGACCAACATCTACTACTAAACCACCTTTTACAACTTCAGTGACTTTAGCCTCGATGATTTCATCATTATCTAATTTTTCTTGTAAAAATTCATATGATTTTTCAGTTTCTAATTGACGTTTTGATAAGATATAAGCACCTGTCTCATTTTCTTCGTCATATTCCACTTTTGTGACATATGCACCGATTTCGTCACCAACTTTAACAGCATCACTAGGATTATCAATATGATGTGTTGAAAGTTGACTTATAGGGATAATACCGTTAAATTTACCTCCATTAACATGTACAATTACTTGTTTATCTTCAATTTCTTGAATTTCACCAGTAACTCTATCCCCTTCTTTAATTTCGTTAATCATTGATTCATTGAATTCTTCAGTCATCTTGTCTGCCTCCTTATTACACTACATATTTATAACATCTTATAATTTGACAGAATTGTCAAGGAATTCCACTTTATAGTGAATACTCTCATTCTATACATTTAAAAATATTAATTGATACTTAACATGTAGATAATAGTTTTAATATCAATAGCAATTTACATTGACTTATATGTAGTACAAGTTTTAAAAACCTACTACGATAATATACCCTGATTTTGATATTTTATAACTTTTTTACACAATTTTAACAAAAGGACTACAAAAAAAATCAATAGATAATATGATTTTATGAATTTAGATATCTTCTACTAATGTCAAAATTTTATCAGTAACTTCTTCGATACTCATACCGGTAGTATCAATAGTTATTGCATCTTCTGCTTTTTTCAAAGGAGATATTTCTCTATTCATATCATAGTGATCGCGTTCGGCTATTTCTTTTTTTAATTGTTCTACTGTTGATTGTATATCTCTTAGTTCGTTATCTTTTTGACGACGTAAAGCACGTTCTTCAACAGAGGCAATCATATATATTTTTAAATCAGCATCTGGCAACACAACCGTACCAATGTCTCTACCATCCATTACAATGCCTTTTTGCTGCGCCAACTCTTGTTGCTTTTCAACGGCAAATGAGCGCACTGATTCTTTTGAAGATACATAAGAAACATGATTTGTCACATCATTTTCTCTTAAATAATCTGTCACATCTTGATTGTCTAAAATGACTCTTTGTCCTTTTTCTTCGTTATAAGTTAATGAAAGTTCAGTTGATTCGACAAGTTCAGAAAAATTTTCTGTTTTATTTAATTGTAAATATTTATATGTTATAGCACGATACATTGCACCAGTATCTACATACACCATAGATAACTTGGCTGCCACAAGTTTTGCTATTGTACTCTTACCTGCAGCTGCAGGTCCATCAAGTGCGATATTTATTGGTTTCATTTTAGTAACCCTTCCTTGTTGTTTTATAAATAATATTTTATCATAAATATGTATTTTATAAATAGGAGGAATGCACACATGAAAAAACTTCTTGTCATACATACTGGCGGCACGATTAGCATGTCACAAGATGAATCGAACAAAGTTGTTACAAATAAAGACAATCCAATTTCTAATCATCAAAATATTATTAATCAATATGCTGATGTAACAGAAATAACACCTTTTAATGTACCATCTCCACACATGAATATTGCGTATGTGGAAACTTTAAAACAAATTATAAATCAATCTGAGGATCAAGATGATTATGATGGTTATGTGATTACACATGGTACTGATACACTAGAGGAAACAGCTTATTTATTAGATTTAACAATAGACACCTCAAAACCAATTGTAATCACTGGTGCGATGCGTTCTTCCAATGAAATTGGTGCAGATGGTTTATATAACTTTTTATCAGCAATTAGAGTTGCAATTAGTGATGAATCATTAAATATGGGTGTTATGGTCGTTTTTAACGATGAGATTCATACAGCTAGAAATGTAACGAAAACGCACACTTCTAATACGAATACATTTCAAAGTCCGAATCATGGTCCCTTAGGTGTGATAACAAAACAAAGTGTACAGTTTCATCATAAACCATTTGGGCATTTAGTATTGACTGATATCAATCAATCTTTAAATATCCCACTCGTGAAAGCGTATATGGGAATGAATAGCGATGTTTTGGCTTTTTACAGTAAAAAGCAAGTTGATGGGATTATAATAGAAGCGCTAGGTCAAGGCAATTTGCCACCTACATGTTTAGAAGGGTTGAATCAATGTTTAAATAACAATATTCCAGTTATACTTGTATCTAGATCGTTTAATGGTATTGTCGGTCCTATTTATGCTTATGAAGGTGGCGGTGCAACATTAGAACAAAAAGGAGTTATTTTCTCTAATGGATTAAATGGACAAAAAGCGAGACTGAAATTATTAATCGGCTTAAGTAATCATTTAACTAAAGCACAATTAAAAAGGTATTTTGAAGCTCAATTATAAAAAAAGAGTTGTGATAAGTAACGTTTTATTTAAGAATATTGAAAGTATTCTCAAATAATAATCACTTATCCAGCTCTTTTTTATATTATGATTCTAAAGGCGTTTGCTTTTTAGATAAAATATTTTGAGTGATAATGCCACCATGATACTTACCATTTTCAATAAAAATCGTATTTGCATCATTACCTGCAGCAATCACACCAGCAATATAACAATTTTCTACATTTGTTTCGTAAGTTTCTTTGTTATGAACTGGTGCTGTCCCAAATTCATTTTCATTGATTTCAATTCCAATTGATTCTAAGAAATTATAGTCCGGATGATAACCAATCATTGCAAAAATGTAATCGTTAGGAATCTCAATTACTTCTCCATCTTGCTCATAAATAACACTATCTTCAGTAATTTTTGTGACTTCAGCGTTAAAGGCCATGTTTATTTTTTCGTGTTTCACTAATGACTCAAAATTAGGTAAAATCCATGGTTTAACTGCTTTTGGATAGTCAGAACCACGATAGATAACTGTGACATGTGCACCTGCCTTTTCTAATTCCAGTGCTGCATCAACTGCTGAGTTTTTTCCACCAATGATGACAACATTTTGATCGAAATAAGGGTGTGCTTCTTTAAAATAATGTTTTACTTTTGGTAATTCTGCACCTTCTACTTCTAAAGTATTATGTTGACCATAATAACCAGTAGCTACGGTTAGAAATCGACACTGATAAACATCTTTCGTAGTAGTGAGTGTAAAACGATTATTAATTTTTTTAACAGTAAGGACTTCTTCGAAAGCATTGATACGCAGTTGATGATGTTTAACAACTTCTCTATAATACACTAATGCTTGATTACGACGTGGTTTGCTTTCTTCGACAATAAATGGAATGTCGCCAATACTTAATTTATCACTTGAAGAAAAGAATGTTTGATGTGTTGGATAGTTATAAATAGCGTCCACAACATTTCCTTTTTCAATTACTAAAGTATCAATCCCTTTTTTCTTTTGTTCAATAGCGGCACTTAACCCACATGGTCCACCGCCGATGATTATACTTTCTACTGTTTGCATAGTATTTGTCCTCCTTTAACCACCCATTTATTATACCAGTAGATTTAAAAAAACCAAGTGATAGATTTTGAAAATTTGTTTACAAAAATGACTAATTCATATAAAAGCTCCCTACAAAGTTTACTTTTTTAAATGTCTACTTTGTAGGGAGCATATCATGTTATGGATTAGTCCTTTTTTAGGAACAGGCTCGATAATCAAGCTTCATTTTATTTGTTAAAGATGAATGTTTTATTGAGGAATAACTAATTGTTGTCCGTTATGAATATCATTACCTTGTAATCCATTTGCTTTTCTGATTTTTTCTACATTTTCAGGAGATCCGCTTCCATAGTATTGGATGGCTATTCTGTAAAGATTTTGACCATTTACAGTATGTGTTTGTTGTCCTGAATTGTTGTTTGAAGCTTGGTTGTTTTGTTGATTGTTTTGGCTGTTAGTTGCTTGACCTTGGTTTGCTGAATCATTACCTTGATTCGTAGCTTGATTATTTTGTTGTGATTGATCATTTTGACTGTTCTGTGCATTTTGATCACTTTGGTTATTTTGATCAGATTCAGTAGCTTGATTTTGATCGCTAGTAGCTGCATCGTCAGAATTAGAATCGCTTTGGTTTGAATTATCATTACTATCTGATTCAGCGTTATCGTCATTATTTGTATTTGCTTTTTCACTATCATCGTCTTTGTTTTTGTCTGAATCTTTCTTGCTGTCCTTGTCTGAATCTGAGTCAGATTTTTTATCTTTGTTGTCCGCTACCTTTTTATCGTCGTTATTACTACTATCATCATTGTTGCCAGTTAATGCCATACCTCCAAAAATTCCGATTGCTGCTAAAATTAAAATTGCTGCTACGATTGGTAATATTTTTCCAAATAAGCCGCCTTTTTTCTTTTTATTGTTGTTATCATCATTTGGATCGTTGTTGTGATCACCGTTACCATTATTTCCACCGGAGCCATTTCCATTCGAACGCGCAGCACTTGCTCCAGCGGCACCTGCACCAGCTGCGGCTGCTCCGCCAGCTACGGCAGCGCCTTTTTTCTTGTTGTCTTTTGAATCATTACTTTTTTCAGAATTAGCTTCTTCAGTATGTTGATTTTTATTATTAGCACCTACGCCTGTAGCAGCATCACTTTTTTCGTTATCGTCTGAGGCTGCATTGTTATCTTTAGCATGATCAGAATCATCTTTCTTGTCATGGTGTTTTTTTGCGGCATATGCACCTGCACCAGCTGCGGCTGCTCCGCCAGCTACGGCAGCGCCTTTTTTCTTATCATTTTTATCTTCAGATTGGTTATCTTCAGAAATGTCGTGATCTTTTTCACTTCTATTTTGATTAATATTGTTATTTTCTGAAGGGTCTTGATTTTTATTGGTTTCATCCGCAACCGTCTTGGATGATGAATGTGTTTCCTGTTGTTGCTTACTGTCTTGTTGACTTGATGTATCATTTTTCTCATCAACAGGTGATTCATTTCCTTCATTTTGATGTGTTGCCGTATCTCTTCTACGTTGTCTTCTTTGGGCATTTCTTGGAGGGAATTGTTCGTCTTGTTTATCAGAAACTTCCTCTTTTACATTGTCAACGGAATCGTTAACAGAATCCTTTACATCATCTCGATGTTCTTTTGGATCAATAGATTGACGATTTTTCTCAAAATCATCTTTGAAATTATTATTAGACAAATTCATCATCCTTCCATCATTTAATTTTAGTATATACTGTTTTACCCTAAAAGCCAGTATATATGTATTAATTTTATATGAAAAACAAATAAAAATTTAGCGTATATCTAGTATTATAGCTTGATTGAAAAAGTGAAGTAAAGTATTTATCTTTTATTTGAATATATTTCGTAATTTTTCTTTAAAATCCATTTTTCTTTTCACTTTTTTCTATTAATAATATTAATTGGTTTTAATTCTGTGTCATTATCACAGCACTGTGTTGGTTTTGTTGATAGATTTTCACCGAAAAACTCTACCATATATGACCTACGACATTGGTCTAAATTTTTATAACCTAACATTCGATAATAACCGCGTTGTTTTCTTTCAAATGCTGTTTTGAAAATAGTACGCAATTGTTCAATTTTAAAATTACTACTTAGAACCTCTAATATTTCATTTTTTTCAGGTGGTAAAAACATACCTAATTCAAATGTATTCACATCTTCTTCAGTAATTATATCTGCAAACAATAACGTTTCTAATAGATAACTATCATCTGGTTGGTAAAGACTGATTGCTTGGCTAGAGTAGCCATCACGTCCTGCACGACCAATTTCTTGCATATAACTTGATGGACTTGTGGCTAGATGAAAATGTATGATGGTTCGTATATCTTTTTTATTTATCCCCATTCCAAAAGCACTTGTTGCAACAATAATTGGTATTTCATTATTTATAAATTGATGCTGTACAGTATGTCTTTCCTGATAGGTTAAGTCACCATGGTATATCCCAGTTAAAAAACCATATTGATAAATTGCCTTTGCTAAAGTTAGGCACATTTTTTTGGATGAAACATAGATAATAGTTGGACCTGATTGTTCTAACGTTGGAAGTAACCATTTTAACTTTTCATGATCATTTTCGAAATTTATGTGTGATAATGTAATATTTTCTCTATTCGTAGTTGTTTTCACAACAGTAAATGTTTTATTTAGCATGTGATTTAAATCATATGTTAAATAAGGTGGTGCTGTGGCAGTCAAAGCAAGTATATTGGCTTTAGGAAAATAATTGATGATTTTCCCTACAAGTGCATAGTGTGGTCTGAAATCATAACCCCATTCAGATAAGCAGTGGGCTTCATCTAAAACGATTAAACCTAAATCTAGATGTTGTATAAGTTTAAAATTATGTGGTTGCAACAAAAATTCGGGACTTAAAAATATAAAACGACTATGCTTTAAGTATTGTAAATTTTGTTTTTTTTCATTTTCATCTAATCCGGAATGGATGCATGAAACGTAATGCTCGCCTTGTAGTTTTAATTGCATAACTTGATCATCCATTAAGGATATTAACGGTGAGATGATAAGGGTGGGCTTTTGTTTGATATAGGTTGGTAATTGATAACATAAACTTTTTCCACTACCAGTCGGCAATATACCCAAAGTATTTTCATCATTTAATACATGCTCTATAATTTCCTGTTGTCCAGGCTTAAATGAATCAAAACCAAACCATTTTTTTAATTCATGATGTAACATTTAAATCACCTCTTTCAACACCGATGATTAATAGTTTAATTTCAAAGTAATTTAATTTTGGAAATTTCTCTTTGTAATTTCTTAATCTTTCGCTGCGATTTTCTACATAGTAACTTAGAAACTGTGAATATGAATTATCATTTATAAATACATCGTATTGTGAAAGATACCCTTTTATAAATAATTCTAGAATATGATCTTCAATTGTGTTTGATTTTACATTTTGTGTCTTAGCTAATTCGTTAAAGCTGAGACCTTTTTTAATACCTATGTAAGTTTCCTCTGTTTTAAAAAGCAACGTTGGTAAAATAATTAATTGATTTAAAATAGGATATTTAATCGCATTTTCCAATTCAAACATCATGATTACTAATTCATTTATTTCTAGTTCGAACAATTGTTGTTGCGAAATATTTTCTATTAAGCTGACTTGTTGTCTTGTATACATACTTTCTTTATAACCTTGTAAATAATAGTGCAAATACGTTTTACTATTTTTTTCAGAAATTGAAGAGAAAAGAAGATTTAATTCTTCTTTTAATTTGCAAGATATATTCTTATTTTTAGCACTGTTATATACTTTTTTAACTCTATGTTGAATTGTATTGTTGTGTGTAATAGGCACAAAATGTAATGAATCATGTG
The DNA here is from genome assembly GCF_016743055.1 of Staphylococcus sp. 11-B-312. Classification (NCBI taxonomy): domain Bacteria; kingdom Bacillati; phylum Bacillota; class Bacilli; order Caryophanales; family Staphylococcaceae; genus Staphylococcus; species Staphylococcus sp. 11-B-312. The sequence continues at coordinate 1,409,867 of NZ_CP068241.1, read as the reverse complement.
AAATATTCGAAATTGTTTGGGTTAATAATTGAAGTGCCTTAAAGGTGTTTAATAAACTATCATATGTATACCTTGGATGTGTACGAATTAATCGCGTACCATCAACATCCTGTTGTCCATTTTGAATATATCCAACAAATGATGGATATTTTAAGTTTGGTAAGCTATGATACAATGATAATAGTTGTTGACTACAGGCGTCAAAAAAGGTTTGATGGGATTTTTTGCCTGTGATAATATTATATATGCTTTTTTCTGTTTTGTAATTATGTGCTTGCATTCGTGTAAAGCGAATTAAATTATACATGTGTGCTCCCTCATTTTATAAAACAAAAACATTTGATAAAATTTTAAACAGTAACTACAATACTAATTGTGTTATTAGTGTAGCATGTTTGTTAAAGGAGGCGAAGAGTTTGGCTAAATATACAATTGTTGATATGGATACATGCATTGCATGTGGTGCTTGCGGTGCTGCTGCTCCTGATATATATGATTACGACGATGAAGGTATCGCATACGTTATACTAGATGATAACCAAGGTACTGCGGAAGTACCAGAAGAATTATATGAAGACATGGAAGATGCTTTAGAAGGTTGTCCTACAGATTCTATTAAAATTGAAGAGGAATCTTTTGACGGAGACCCTCTAAAATTTGAATAATAAAATTAATCAAATAGATATTCATTTTTGCATGAAATGAATTTATAAAAGCTCAGTATATTCATTGTTTTAATGAAAAAGCTGAGCTCTTATTTTATGAAAAATAATCATTTATTAATTGTAGTATGAAAATAAAGCAAGTTGAAATATAGCATGTAAATCTCACAATCAAAATAAATGACTAATCCATATGAAATAGCTTGGTCATTTTAAATTTTAAAATTCGACAAATTCGACCAGGTTGTTCACTCGTCTGGAGATATGACTCGATTCTATAATCTTGTGCTTATATCATTCCATTAAGTGTTAACAAGTTAAAAAACTATTTTAAAAGATGCGTTTAAGTACAAAAATAATGATAAGCAACTTCACTTTCAACTTTAGCAAAAGTTTTCAATAATAAAGAAGCTGAGACAAATAAATTGTCTCAGCTTCTTTTATTATTGCGTGTCCATTTTTTCATATTCGTGGTATAAGCTAATTAATTAAAAATTATCTAAGTAAAATCTTTTTAAACGTTTGAATAATAACATAAATATTAAAGAAATTATTATACCTTTTACTATATTAAAAGGTATAACACCGGAAACTATCACAATTTTTATATTTTCAACTACATTTGATAAATTCATAATCATCCCATAAAGTGGCAATAAAACAAAATAATTTAAAATACTTAGAACAATCGTCATAACAATCGTCGCTATTGTAAATCCAATGATTTGTGTTTTGACTGTATGATTATTTTTAATTATATAAATGGCACTTAAAATAAAACTAGCGCCAGCTAAGAAATTAGCAATTGGTCCAACTGGATCCCCTATATTAAATAAGAAATTAAGTAAATTTTTTATAAATAATATAATAATACCAGCTACTGGCCCTAAACTAAAAGTTGCTAATAGAGCTGGAATATCACTAAAGTCTAATGTTAAATATGGTGGTAAAAATGGGATTGGAAATTTGATAAACATCAAAATAAATGACACCGCACTTAACATACTTATCGTAATAAGTCGCTTGGTTTGTTGTTGCATATTCAATTATCTCCTTCCATTCATCTTACTTAGAAAAGGAGGATTTAATTGCACAACAAAAACCCTCCATCTTCTCCCATCCAGACTATACTGTCGGCTCTAGAATTACACTAGATCAGCCATTTATCTTTTTAATAGATAAATGGGTCGCAGGCTTCAATTACTGCCGGTTGGGAATTACACCCTACCCCGAAGATGAATTTCTTAAATTTTATAAATATATCATAGCCTATTACTCAGATAAAAACAATAGACCTGCTTATGCTAAGTAAATTACATAATTTATGAAAAAGACGAGATTGAAAATCAATAGTAATGTATTGACTCTCAATCTCGTCATTTATAGAACACACATGCTTGATTTACATTAAGATTATAAATTAAATTACATTTCACTTTCTATGATTACTTTAATAGTCATGTATCTTCACGTTCTTCTGTTGGTTTTGGTAATTTAATTATAAATGTTGTGCCTTTGCCAAGCTCACTTTTAACGTCTATCGTACCTCCATGTTCATCAATAATCATACGACAGATAAACAGACCTAACCCAGTACCTTGTTTACCTCGTTTACGAGCAGTGTCGACTTTATAGAAACGATCAAATACTTGTTGTAAATGTTCTGGAGCAATACCAGATCCTGTGTCTGAAATGTATAAAATATTTTCATTTTCTGACTCTCCATAACTAATCGATATTAAATCACCAGGTTCTGTATATCTAGTAGCATTATCTATAAGATTAGTTAAAACCTGTTCAATTCTATCGGTGTCGAAATACCATAATTGATTGTGTGTATTTGGATTTAAATTCATCGTTAACTTTAAGTCATTTGCTTGTTTCTGGTATTTTTGTTGCATTCTATTAAGCAGTGGATCAATTGGCTGTTTCACTTTCTCTACAGTTAGCCCTTCAGCATCCATACGTGCAACATTGAGCAACTCATTTACTAATCGATTTAAACGTTTTGTTTCATCAAGGACAATCGACAATGATTCATGTATTTCGTCTGGCTCTGTTACAATACCATCCACTATCGACTCTGTATATCCTTGTAGCAATGAAATAGGTGTACGCAATTCATGTGATACATTAGCAATAAAATCTTTTTTCATTTGATCAATATTATGTTCATTGGTCATGTCACGAATAATAGCTACAATACCACTTCTGCCATCAGGCTGAATTTGTTCAATATAACTTGTAATAATGACAAAATAGCGTGTGCTAATTTCATATTCTTCGAATTGTGTTTTTTTGGATTTAAATGTTAATTCATTTTGACGATCAAGTTTGTCTAAATCGTGTGCATCCAATATTTTTAAAATATTTTGTGCCATCTTGTTTGATATAATTATTTCTTGTTTATCATTAAAACCTAGAACGCCTTCAACCATAGAGTTTATTAAACTGTCTCTGATATTTTTTGATGAGGATAATGCGTCGATGTGTTGTTGTATTTCCGAACTCATCGTGTTAAAAGCACGTGATAACTCACCAATTTCATCTCGAGAATTAACAGGAACTACTTGTGTATAGTCTCCTTTAGAAACTTTTAATGCTTGAGTCCTTAAATTTCTTAGTGGTTTTGTAATTCGAGATGATAAGAAAAAGGCAAACACAGTAGTAATAGATAAAAAGATTATAGCAATAATTAAAATAATGACTGTAATCACATTATTGGTATCTTCTATCGTTTTCAAATCTTGATAGATAAAAACACCACTATATTTACTATTATGTGCACTCGATTCTAAATTTTTTGATGGATAACCTATTAAAACATAAGTTTTTTGCTGTTTATTTATATCTATTGTCACGTGCTCAGATATCTGCTTTCCTTTATCAAACACTTTTTCGTAGTTTTTATTACTTTTTATTTCTTTGAACATCTTTTCTTTTGTCTCATCATTATTGATGCTATCCATGTGTTTATGATTCATGATAATAAGCCCCACTGGACCCTCGATAAGAGACTTACTATGCTTTATGGCAGTCGTTTTATCTTCTGAATGCTCAACTAAATGACTGATTCTTTTAGCATCTTCAAGTAATGAATCTTCTGTTTCTTGCGTAAAGTAAGATTGTATAAACGTTATAAGTGCTGCACTTAATAAAATTAAAACTGTCGTTACTATAAAAATTATAGTTAACCACAGTTTTACTACTACATTATTGAGGCGGTTCATTTTCAGATTTAACCTCGAATTTATAGCCAACGCCCCAAACTGTTTGAATCATTTGGGCAGCTTCATCAGAAACGCGATTTAATTTCTCTCTTAAACGTTTTACATGTGTATCAACAGTACGCAAATCTCCATAAAATTCATAATGCCATACTTCTTTTAATAGTTGCTCACGATCAAAGACTTTATTTGGCGTTTTTGCTAAAAAGATTAAAAGTTCATATTCTTTTGGCGTTAAGTTTACTTGGTTGCCATCAGCTAGCACGCGATGAGCATCATTATCAATCACAAGATGTTCAAATTCTATTAAATCTCGTGCATGTGGTTCACTTTGTTCTGTATGTGCAACTTGAGTTCGTCTTAATAGCGCTTTGACACGTAAGACCACTTCACGTGGTGAAAATGGTTTTACAATATAATCATCTGCACCGGATTCGAAACCTTCTACGCGGTTTGTTTCTTCTCCTTTAGCAGTTAACATAATAATTGGTGTTTCTTTCTGTTCTCTGAGTCTAGCTGCTACAGTAATGCCATCCATTTCTGGCAACATTAAATCTAACAAGATACATGCATAATCATGTTCCATTGCCATTTTGTAGGCTTCTTGTCCATCTCTAGCTTCATGAGTTTCAAAAGATTCTCTTTCTAAGTACAATTTTAATAATCGTCTGATTCTATCTTCATCATCAACGATAAGTATTTCGTTTGACATAGGTTCGTACCCTCCCACACTGCTAACTTCAATTTCAACCATATTATATCATAGGTTGAGCTATAAAAGTGTTTATGAATGAAAAGTTTGTGAAAAAATTATCAATATCAGGATTTTGTTAAAGGAATGTCATAATTATTGTCCGTGTTCTGCAATTTGACGTAATATTTTTACTTCATGCGGTGTGAGTACTCGGCCTTCACCAGCATTGAGTCCTTTTAAATTTAAGGGTCCAAATTCTATGCGTTGTAATTTTGATACTTGATGTCCAAAGTATTCAAACATGCGTCTAACTTGTCTATTGCGACCTTCAGTTATTGTAATTTCAACAAGTGTCGTATTTTTATCTTTGTCTTGGTTTTTAACTTTAACAGTCGCAGGTTGCGTTTGCCCATCTTCTAAATTAATACCTTGTTCTAATGCTTTAACTTCTTCACGCATGAGATACCCTTTTAATTTAACAACATATTTCTTTTTGATTTTATAACGTGGATGTGTCATTAAGTTAGTGAATTCACCATCATTGGTAAGTAAAAGTAGCCCTGATGTATCATAATCTAAGCGTCCTACAGGGTATATTCTTGTCTTAATTTGTTTGAAATAATCAGTAACGACCTTTCTACCTTTGTCATCAGAAACGCTAGTGATAACTTGTGAAGGTTTATAGAAAAGAATATATAGTTTGTCTTCTTGTTCTAATTTAATGCCTTCAACTTCTACTGTATCCGTTGGTTTTACTTTAGTACCTAATTCTGTTTTGATTTCACCGTTTACTTTCACTTTACCTTCTGTAATTAATGTTTCCGCTTTACGTCTTGAAGTATAGCCACTATTTGCGATACGTTTTTGTAATCTTTCTGTTTCTTTATTCATTTTTTTCTCCTTTTTGATTTACTAAATTACTGAAGAAGGCTTCTATTTCCTCATCTTCTTCATCCGTAGTTGGTAAATCATCTAATTGTTCAATACCAAATACATTTAAGAATAGTTCTGTTGTATATAATTGTTGGCTTCTAGAATCTGCCTCATCTTTGGCTTCAATTAAACCTCGTGCTATCAAGGTTTTGACGGCTCCGTCCGAATTTATACCTCTAATCAATTCAATATCACTACGAGATAATGGCTGATTGTATGCGATTATCGATAAAGCTTCCATAGCTGCTTGTGATAATTTCATTTTTGATTTTTGTTCAATTAACTTCTCAATAAATTCTGACGCATCTTTTTTGGTGGTTAAGACATAATTTTTACCATAATGTTGGATCTCTAAGCCACAAGCGTCATATTCATTGATTAATGTATGAAAACGATGTTGGTCAATGTCTAAAATTTCTAGTATTTGCTTTTCTTCAAGTCCTTCATCACCTGCAGTATAAAGTAATGCTTCTAGGATTCCTTTATCGTTCAATGCCATAATTAACTCCTCTTAAAATATTAATATCGTCAAAACTTTTTTGTTGTTCAATATTTACTATTCCAGATTTCGACATTTCTAGTATGGCGAGGAAATGAGTGACTACCATTTCCAGTGGTTCAGTAAAATTAAATAAACTAAAAAAGTTGAATGATTCATGTTTTTGCAAACGTTGAGTTACTTGTGTAGTAGCTTCTTGTATTGTGAACGTTTCTTTTCGAATATCAACGGTTTTGGGTGTTTGGTATTCCACACGATTTTTCACTTTTTGATAAGCAATGATGAGTTCTGTTAAATCAATCGTATTATTAGGGTCCCAAGTTTCATTTGATTCTAAATGTGTTAAATCCGTTGGGTGTTTAGAATAATACTTCTCTCTTTCTGCTCTTTTTTCGTTTAATAGCACTGTATATTCTTTATAGTTTTGATATTCAATTAATCGCTCAACCAAATTTTCACGTGGGTCATCTTCTAAATCGTCAACTTCATCTGAATGAGGCAAAAGCATTTTGCTTTTTATCATTAGTAATTCTGATGCCATAACTAAATATTCACTTGCCACATTAATTTCTAATTGACTCATCGCATGAATATATTGCATATACTGTTCTGTTAAAGATTTCATTGGTATATCATAAATATCAATTTCAAATTTTTGAATAAGATGCAATAATAAATCTAAAGGACCATTAAAGGCATCGAGTTTTACTTCATACATTTTATCTACCTCATATTAGCAAGTTAAGTGCGTAATTCACTAAAATATTATAGCATGTTTAATACAAACATTTAAAATCGGAGCGATAAACATGTTAAAAATTGCACTTCAAGATTTTTATTTCCAATTCCATACAAAGCAACATTACTTTCTTTGTCACGATATTTTAGAAGACGCTTGGAAAACAAACCCAAATTACAATAAAGGAGATGCTGTTGTAAGTCTTATATTGACTGCAACTGGCGCTTATCATTACCGTAGACATAATTATGTAGGTGCCTATAAATCGTTTGGTAAGTCATTAAAAGTAATAGAAAAGTACGACTCAGCAATTAATATTGGACTCGATATAGAAGCGTATAAAGCGCTATTAGTCGAATTAATTAATGCTACAAAGAAGGAGAAATCTTTCGAGCCTATTCATCTCCCATTAACTGCGACAATGGAGCAAGTTATATTACAACAATACCCGCATTATGCGATGACATATTATAAAATTGAAGATGATTATATCATTGACCACCATTTAAAAAGAGACAGAACTGAAGTCGAAGCAGCAAGAAAACGCGCTCTACAAGCTCGAAACAAATGGATATAAGCATTAATCTTATATGAATATATTTATTTAAATAATGTAACTACAATAAAAAACACAGTCTAGTTATTCAATAGAATAAACCAGGCTGTGTTTATGCTCTTGGATGAAATTCATTATACATTTTACGAATTTGTGATTTTGAAACATGTGTATACAATTGTGTTGTAGATATGTCAGAATGGCCGAGCATTTCTTGTACTGCACGTAAATCTGCTCCATTTTCGAGTAAATGTGTGGCAAATGAATGTCTTAATGTATGTGGTGTTAAAGTTTTTAGTATATTTGCTTTGATACCATTTTGTTTAATCATCTTCCATATGGCTTGTCTTGATAAAGGTTTACCGTGCATATTTAAAAAGAGTGTGTCAGTTACCGTGTTTTTTAATAATTGTGGTCTTACTGTTTCCAAATAAGTATTTAAGTATTCAATCACTGTATCTCCTAATGGCACAATTCTTTCTTTATTTCCCTTACCAAAAACACGTATAAAGCCCATAATTAAATTAACATCTTCTAACTCTATTTGAATCAGTTCTGACACACGCATGCCAGTGGCATAAAGTAATTCTAACATCGTGCGATCTCTATATCCGTTATTTTTGGATAAATCAGGGGTTTCTAATAGTCTAAGTACTTCATCTATTTCTAAAACATCTGGTAATTTACGATCATATTTCGGCGTTTCTATTAATACTGTTGGATCTTTTGCTGCATATTTTTCTCTTAATGCAAACTGATGAAAACTGCGGATAGTGGAAATGAAGCGTGCTAACGATTTTGAAGATGCACCTTCATCATGTAAGTGACCCAAACATTCTTGAATAAGTTGTCTATCTACAAAATCAATATGACTAATTTTGTGTAATGTTAAAAATTCATCATATTTTTTTAAATCTCTTCGATATGCACCAATTGTATTTACACTTAATCCTTTTTCTAATTGTATAAATTTCAAATATTCATCTATAATATTTTTCACTGTACTACCTCTGTTTCTGAAATAGTATTTTTTAAATTATTTTCCTTTTGCTTGGCACGATGCACAAATACCATGGAATGTTAAACGATGGTCTAATATTTTAAATTCAAATTCATTTTCTACTCTTTCCTCTACGCGAGGTAATAAGTCTTCTTCGATTTCTTCTACTTTACCACATTCCATACACACAAGATGGTGGTGAAAATGTTTTGCTCCTTCTTTTCTTAAATCGAATCGTGCAACACCATCGCCAAAGTTTATTTTATCCACTACCTTTAATTCTGCTAGCAATTCTAATGTACGATAGACAGTTGCAAGTCCTATTTCAGGTGCTTTGTCTTTAACTTTTAAATAAACATCTTCAGCACTTAAATGATCTTTTTCATTTTCAATTAAAACTCTCAATGTTGCCTCACGTTGTGGCGTCAATTTATAAGATGATTGCTGTAATTGTTGCTTCACGCGATTTAATCGTTCTTCCACGGAAGCCTCACTCCCCTACTAATAATTATAATCATTTTAATTTAGTTATGATATATATATTTAAAATACCAATAATTGATAAAATTCGCAAGTATTCTCGCCTCTTATTTATAATGATTATAATTAAGTAGTAAATGTTGTAAAGCAATAATGGTTTTTGCATCTTCCAATTCTTTATTATCTAATAATGTTTTAATTTCATTTATATCAAAATATGCTATTTCTAAAAATTCATCTTCATCTAAATGCATTTCACCTTTTGTTAAATTTTTTGCCATATAAATTGATATTTTTTCGTTTGAGAAACCAGGTGAACCATACATTTCAGTAATATGTTCTAATTCATCTGCAATATAACCAGTTTCTTCCTCAAGTTCACGCTTAGCTGCGGATATACGTTCTTCGTCTTTTTCTAATTTACCTGCTGGTATTTCTAATAGTGGTTTTTCGCAAGCTTTACGAAATTGTTTCACTAATATCACTTTATTATCAGGTGTAATTGGACAAACAGCGACAGCACCGTTGTGGTATATTAATTCACGTTTAGAAGTTTGTCCATCGGGTAGTTCAACATCGTGGACTTCTAAATCTATGATTGCTCCTTTATAAATAGAAGCGCTATGCAATGTCTTTTCAAATAGGTTCATAAATAATCACTGTCCTTTTAATTGGTTTAAGATATTGTTAAGATGTACTCATTAGTTAGTTATTATGGGAATAGCGAATGAACACATATTGAGTTTGATTTTTGTTTTGTATAGAATAGTTAATATTGAAAAAATCCAACTTACTTTATTACGTCTACGCCCTATTATCCAAGTGTATCGAAAGGAGATAAAACATGCAAAAAAATGTTTTGAAAAGCGGTATAGAAATTTCAGAGTTAGGTTTAGGCTGTATGAGTCTTGGGACAAATAAAAAGCAAGCAGAGCCTATCATAGAACGTGCAATTGAACATGGTATCACTTATTTTGATACAGCTGATATGTATGACAAAGGTGTAAATGAGACAATCGTTGGTGAGACATTAAAGAAATACCAAAATAGAGATGATATAATCATTGGCACAAAAGTAGGAAATCGTTTAACGGAAGATGGGTCTACAACATGGGATCCTTCTAAATCTTATATTAAAGAAGCAGTGAAAGGCTCATTGAAAAGACTTGGTTTAGATCATTTAGATTTATATCAGCTACATGGTGGTACAATTGATGATCCTATAGATGAAACGATTAGCGCTTTCGATGAATTAAAGAAAGAAGGTATTATCCGTGCTTACGGTATCTCCTCAATAAGACCTAACGTAATCGATTACTATTTAAAACATAGCGATATCGAAACGCTAATGTCTCAATTTAATTTAATTGATAACAGACCGGAACAACTTTTAGATGATGTACATGCTAAAAAAGTTAAAGTATTAGCTCGCGGTCCAGTGTTTAAAGGATTATTAACTGCTAAAAGTAATAATGTGTTAGATTCAAAATTCAGTGAAGGTATTTTTGACTATACTTATCAAGAACTCGGCGAAACAATTGCATCCATAAAAGAAATAGAAAGTAATTTAACTGCACTTACGTTTAATTATTTAACGTCTCATGATGCTTTAGGTTCCATCATTGTTGGTGCAAGTAGTACAGATCAACTTGATGAAAATGTAAAAAATTATCAACGTTCAAAAGACATAAGTTTAGAAGCTTTAAAAGCAGCACAAGAGCGCGTGAAAAATTTAGAGTATACCCAACATTTAAAATAAATCTCTTTTACTTGTTTCCAATATGTATGTATGCGAAAAATTGAAAATCTTAAAGTTTTAATTGTATAAACGAGATTGTTTCTAAGACCGAAAGCTAAAAAATAAATAACTTCAATCAAAGCCAAAACGTCAATTTCTATTGTGATTTTATAGAAATTGACGTTTTTATATTAAAAGCTTAATTATCCGTAACACCATTATTGCTATCTTCTATTTTAATGCTATTGTCAAAATGACAATTTCTCATTTTTGAAGTAGCGTTACCTTTTGTTTTTAAATAAAGAAGTGAGGTGTTTTTCTATAAAGCGTGGCATTAATTGATAAATTTTTAGTAAATTATGCATCCATCTAGGTTGATTAATTTCTAATTTTTGCCTAATTATACCTTCGATAATTTGGTTTGCTAGTTTTTCGGGATCAAGCATTATATCTCTGTATTTTTTAGCAAATTTCATTGATGGATCTGCTTTTTCATGGAATGGCGTCGCTATTGGCCCTGTATTAACTGTCATAATATGATAATTTGGTTTTTCAATGCGCAGTGCATTTAATAATTGATTGAAAGCCGCTTTACTTGCACCATAATGTGCAGCATAACCTTGGCTTATAAAGGCAGCTTGACTACCTATACCAACGATAATTGGATTTTTAGAGAAAGCCGGTTGTACAACTTTCATTAATAGATTAAAATGCAATACATTCAACTTATATGTTTCAAACATTTCAACAGATGTATGGTCTTCAATGGATTTAAAATACCCAAGACCAGAACAATAGATGAGTCCATCAATCGTTTGATGTTGAAAGTAATTTTTTAAATCCATGATTTCCTGTTGTGATTGTAAATCACATTTAATGATATTAAGATGTTCTGTGTTATATTGTGTTTTAAATTGTTTTAATTTCTCTGGATTTCGTGCAAGTACCGTAACATGTACTTTTTTAGTTAATAATGTTTTTAATATGGCTTTTCCTAATCCACTTGTACCACCTGTTAATATAAAATGTTTACCTATCATAGTAAATTCTCCTAGCTTTAAATTCATAGTTTAAGTATATGAGTGTAAATGATATTTTACTATAGATCTTTAAAAATTCTTAGCCATAATTTAAAACTATGTTAGTATGGAAACATAAAAAGCAAAGAGGAAGTGAAGTCTTCACATGAAACTAGTATTTTATGGTGCCGGAAATATGGCGCATGCAATTTTTACAGGTATCGTTAGTTCAAAAGTGATTGATTCTAAAAATATTTATTTAACGAATCGTTCGAATGAAGTTGCATTAAAAGAATATGCTGACGAATTAGGTGTGAACTATAGCTATGATGATGCGGCATTGTTAAAAGATGCAGATTATGTATTCTTAGGAACGAAACCATATGATTTTGATGAGTTAGCAGATCGTATCAAACCATATATTGCAGAAAAGAATAAATTTATTTCTATTATGGCTGGTTTACCGATAAGCTATATTCGTGAAAAATTGGCTTCTAATAATCCAATTGCGCGTATCATGCCAAACACAAATGCACATGTCGGACATTCAGTTACTGGCATTAGCTTTTCCAATAATTTTGGAGCTAAATCAAAAGAAGAAGTTGATAGTTTAATAAATGCATTTGGTTCTGCAATAGAAGTTTCAGAAGATAATTTACATCAGGTAACAGCGATTACTGGAAGCGGTCCAGCATTTTTATACCATGTCTTTGAGCAATATGTTACAGCAGGTACACGTTTAGGTTTAGAAAAGTCACAAGTAGAAGAATCGATTCGGAATTTAATTATAGGAACGAGTAAAATGATAGAACGTTCAGAACTGAGTATGGAACAGTTAAGAAAAAATATCACTTCTAAAGGTGGTACAACACAAGCAGGACTTAATGCACTTGCAGATCATGATATAGAGGCTATATTCGAAGATTGTTTACGTTCTGCAGTTAATAGAAGTATTGAATTATCCAACCAAGACAATGATTAATATCTTTTAAAAAAATTAAATTATTATAGATAAGTGGGACAGTAATCTAAATTGTAAAATACTTCCAAAGTTTATTATTAAGACTCGTTTTGGAATACATCAATTTTTAGATAACTGCCCCACTTTTCATTTTTAAAATTGCCAAGCATCAAAGTCATTAACAAAATTAAATGGTGGTGTATCACTTAAAAGTTTAAGTGATTTACTAATTTCACATACTTCTTCTTTAGTATAACGATTACTGATATGTGTGATTAAACTGTAGTCGACATTGGCTTCTCTTATCAATTCAAAAACATCATCAATATGACTATGGTGATAACTATTAGCCAATGATTTATCTCCTTCTATATATGTACTTTCATGTACCATGATATTTGCATCACGTGCAATTAATAATTCGTTTTTACAAGGCATAGTGTCTCCAAATATTGCTACTACTGGACCTTTAACTGCGTCGTCTTTAAAGTCCTTGGAGTTGTAGATTTCACCTTTATATTCAAATGTTTCATTGTTTTTTACATCTTGATATTTAGGGCCGGGTTCTAATCCGATGCTTCTAAGTGCTTCAACATTTATTTTACCAGATTTATATGGTGCTTCCACTCTATATCCAAATGAAGGAATACCATGATTTAACATATGTGCTTCAACATTAAATCCATTGTGTTGATAGGACAATTGTTCCTCAATCTCAATATAGGTAATAGGATAATTTAATTTTGATTCTGATAAAGTTAAAGTTGTTTCTATATATGATTTAATACCTTTGGGACCAATAATCGTAAGCGGTTTACCCTCACCTCCTTGGAAAGATCGGCTTGTTAGCAAGCCAGGTAAGCCAAATATATGATCTCCGTGCATATGCGTGATAAAAATGTGATCAACTTTACCTAATTTAATTGAATGATGTAATATTTGATGCTGTGTGCCCTCACCAACATCAAAAAGCCATATGCTGTTAGAGTATGGTTCCAAATTTAATGCAATCGCTTGCGTATTTCTTTCTTTAGTTGGCAGACCAGCACTTGTCCCAAAAAACGTAATTTCCATGCATATGCCTCCTCTTCTTGTTCATATTTTATCATATAAAAGTATTAAAAATATAATAAAATATGATATTACAAGCAAAATTGTGGGAAGATATTGGTATATTGGTCTATAATAAATACAGATTTAATAAAGAATTGAGGTTTTGATCTTGAATACTAGAAATAAAGATATCCCATGCTTAATTACTATTTTTGGAGCAACTGGTGATCTTAGTCACAGAAAATTATTTCCATCATTATTCCATTTATATCAACAAGAAAATTTGAATGAGCACATTGCAATCGTTGGAATTGGTAGAAGAGATTTAACAAACGATGATTTCCGTAGTCAAGTGAAGTCGTCAATTCAAGAACACGTTAAAGATACTAAACACTTAGATAAATTTATGGAACACGTATTTTATCATAAACACGATGTAAGTGATGAAGCGAGTTATCAATCACTATTAGAATTCAGTAATAAATTAGATCATGATTTCCAATTGCAAGGTAATAGACTCTTTTATTTAGCTATGGCTCCAAATTTCTTTGGTGTTATATCTGACTATTTAAAATCTTCTGGATTAACAGATACAACAGGTTTTAAACGCCTAGTAATTGAAAAACCATTCGGCTCAGATTTAGAATCTGCCGAAAAATTAAATGAACAATTACGTCGTTCATTTAAGGAAGAAGAAATATACCGTATCGATCATTATCTAGGTAAAGATATGGTTCAAAATATTGAGGTATTACGTTTTGCCAACGCAATGTTCGAACCATTGTGGAATAACAAATACATTTCTAACATTCAAGTTACTTCATCCGAAGTGCTTGGTGTTGAAGACAGAGGTGGCTACTACGAATCTAGCGGCGCATTAAAAGATATGGTTCAAAACCATATGTTACAAATGGTTGCCTTACTCGCAATGGAAGCACCTATTAGTTTAAATAGTGAAGATATCAGAGCAGAAAAAGTTAAAGCTTTAAAATCTTTACGTAAATTAGAACCAGAAGAAGTTCGGCAAAATTTTGTTCGTGGTCAATATGATGAAGGTGTCATTGAAGGTCAGCAAGTAAAACGTTATAGAGATGAAGATCGTGTAGCAGAAAATTCTACCACACCAACTTTTGTTTCAGGTAAACTAACGATTGATAATTTTAGATGGGCTGGTGTACCGTTCTATATAAGAACTGGTAAACGAATGAAAAGTAAAACGATTCAAGTAGTTGTCGAATTCAAAGAAGTCCCTATGAACCTATACTATAAAACAGATAAAAAATTAGATTCCAACCTCCTAGTTATTAACATACAACCAAATGAGGGTGTCTCCTTACACTTAAATGCTAAAAAGAATGTACAAGGCATTGAAACTGAGCCAGTACAATTATCGTACGCAATGAGCGCGCAAGATAAAATGAATACGGTTGATGCTTATGAAAATTTATTATTTGACTGTTTAAATGGAGATGCAACTAACTTTACACATTGGGAAGAATTAAAATCAACTTGGAAATTCGTTGATGCAATTCAAGAAGAATGGAACCAAAATGAACCTGAATTCCCTAATTATACAGCTGGAACAAATGGTCCATTAGCAAGTGATTTACTATTAAGTAGAGATGGTTTCCACTGGTGGGACGATATTCATTAGTTAACATGTAACTTTTTAAAAAATAAGGCAATGATACAAGTTTCTATTTGTGCTTGTGTTGTTGCTTTTTTATTATACCCTATTTGTGTTATGATTTAGACTATTGATTAAACTATGAATATACAATTTTAGATTGTTTACATTTTACCCTATTTAATATTTTTGAGATGTAAGTCATATAAAAATGATGTAAAATAGAACTAATCAACAATGATTCATAACATAGTGTATAGAAAAGTAGCGAGGTACATATTTAATTGTATTTAGTTATAATTTAGGAGTGAAAGTTTTGGACGTTATCAAGCAAATCCAACAGGCAATTGTATATATTGAAGATCATTTGCTAGAACCTTTACATTTGCAAGCACTTAGTGATTACGTTGGTCTTTCACCATTTCATATTGATCAATCATTTAAAATGATTGTAGGTCAATCGCCAACAGAATATGCAAGGTCAAGAAGATTGACTTTAGCTGCTCAAGACATTTTAAGTGGTTCAGCTCGCTTGGTAGATGTTGCAAAAAAGTATAGCTATAAAGATGCTAATGATTTTGCTAATGATTTTAGTGATTTTCATGGTGTTTCTCCTATTCAAGTCAATACAAAACGAGACGATTTAAAAATGCAACCAAGACTTTATATTAAACTTACTACTACAGAACGTGCGCCTTATACGTATCGTTTAGAAGATACACAAGGCTTATCTTTAGTGGGTTATGCTAAATTTTTGAATTCAGACGAGATTGACAACCCATTTAAAGTGCCTGATTTTTTAGAAGATTTATTAATTGACGATAAAGTTAAGGAATTACAACGATATAATGATACGAGTCCACATGAGCTATTTGTGGTTAATTGTCCACTTGATCATGGTATGGAAATTTTTGTTGGCGTGCCAAGTGAAAGATACCCTGCTCATCTAGAAAGTCGTTACTTACCTGAAAGACAATATGCTAAATTTAATTTGCAAGGTGAGATGGATTATGTCGTCAATGAAGCTTGGTATTATATTGAGACTAGCCTGCAGATGACTTTACCCTATGAACATAATAGTTTGTACGTTGAAGTTTATCCATTTGATATTTCATTCGATGATCCATTCACTAAAGTTCAATTATGGATGCCTGTTGATCAAGAGCAATATGACATACTTGAATAACAATACACAAAAATGCTTAAATAACAAAAAGCGAGTAAGCAAACTTATTATTAATTGAGTTGCTTACTCGCTATTTTTGCGTTTGTAATACTATTTAATGTGGTAAATCGAAAATGTTTTATAATTTAATTACAAATGCTTCGTATGGTTGGATATTTTCAAAATCAATAGTATTGTTTTTATAGTTGTGTAGTAAGATATTTTCTTCTATCACGTTCATATCAAAGTATAATTTAGCTTCTTGATTTGTTAAATTACCAACAATTAGTACACTTTGACCATCTAATTCTCGTGTATATGCAAATACTTGACTATTTTCTGAATCAACTAGATTAAACGTTCCATATGTAAAAATATCTTGAGATTTTTTTAATTTTATTAAAGCTTTATAGAAATTTAATATTGAATTTGGGTCTTGTTGTTGTTGTGCAACATTAATCGTTTTATAGTTTGGATTTACAGGGAACCAAGGCGCTACGTCTGAAAATCCTGCAAAGTTAGAATTATTCCACTGCATAGGCGTTCGTGAATTATCTCTATTTTCTTTTTTATGTTTATCTAAAAGTTTGGATACGTCGCCACCCTGCTGTTTGACAATTTGGTATTCATTGACTACTGCAACATCATTAAAAGTTTTAATATCATCAAATGGATAATTGGTCATACCAATTTCTTGCCCTTGATAGATAAAGGGTGTACCTTGTTGTAAAAAATAAACGACTGCATGACTTGTAGCAGATTCAAACCAATAATGCGAATCATCTCCCCAAGTTGATACACGTCTTGGCTGATCATGATTTTCAATAAATAATGCATTCCAACCAACATTTTCAAGTTTTTTTTGCCATTCATTTAACACATTTTTATAGGCATTGACATCAAATTTAACATCACCTGAATTCCATAAACTTAAATGTTCGAATTGAAAAATCATATTGAACTTACCAGTTGACTCACCTACCCATGGTTCAGCATTATCTGGACTGACGCCGTTTGCTTCCCCTACAGTCATAATATCATAATGATTTAAAGATTTATCCTTCATTTCTTGTAACCAAGTTTGTATGCCAGGTTGATTCATATCCACTTCAAATGCTGGCGCATAATCTTTTCCTTCTGGTAGTTTTAAGTCACCAGCTTCAAATGTTTTTTTAATATGTGTTATTGCATCTACTCTAAAACCATCTATACCTTTATTAAACCACCAATTCATCATTTCAAAAATAGCATTTCTTACTTCTTTATTTTCCCAGTTTAAATCTGGTTGTTTTTTACTGAATAAATGAAAATAATATTGACCTGTATGTTCATCAAATTCCCATGTAGATCCATTAAATATACTTTCCCAATTATTTGGCTCTGAACCATCTGGTTTCGGATCTCTCCAGATATACCAGTCACGTTTAGGATTATCTTTACTTGATTTTGATTCTATAAACCACTGATGTTCATCTGACGTATGGTTTACGACTAAATCTAATATTAATTTCATATCTCTTTGATGTACTTCATATAGTAATTGATCAAAATCTTCCATAGTCCCAAACTCATCCATAATATCTTTATAGTCGCTAATGTCATAACCATTATCATCATTTGGAGATTTATACATTGGGCTAAGCCAAATAACATCAATGCCTAAATCATCTAAGTAATCTAATTTTTCTATCACACCTTTTAAATCTCCGATACCATCGTTATTTGTATCATTAAAGCTTCTTGGATAAACTTGGTAAGCAATTGCTTCTTTCCACCATTTCCTGTTCATATAAATCCCCCTTCAAAGGTATTGAATTCGTTAAATCCGTTCATTATTAATATTTGAAGTGTTACCTATGAGTTGTATTGTCATAAAATATTTGCATGACAAGCAGTAGCGAATATTTCATTGTTATAGGTTAATACAATATTAAATATAAAAGAATTAATTACATATATTATTAGGTTAATTAATGTATGTATAAAAGTCAAAAGTTTGGCGTAATCGCTTCCAAATGAAACAGGTATGATATAAAAAAGATATTTAGTTTATACATATAGATTTCATTTTTAAAAATCAGCTAAACAATAACTTTATTTTTAAATTCGATTGAATAAGTAATTTTATTTATAGAAAAACACTTCCGTATAAATTCATTTTATATTATGAATTTAGCGAAAGTGTTTATATTATAATTATGAACTTCACTATTTGAGGCCAATCCATCGTTAATTTTAATGACAATTAACACGCTTTAGCTAGAATTACTTATGTTTTTGGTAATTTTTCAGTTCCATCTGAGATAATTATATTAGAACATGAATGTTATAAAACATCTAAATTATTCATCAATCCACTGTGTATGGAAAATACCAGAACGGTCTTTACGCTCATATGTGTGTGCACCAAAATAATCGCGTTGTGCTTGGATTAAGTTAGCTGGTAAATTTTCTGAACGATAACTGTCATAATAGTTAATACTTGCAGAAAAACCAGGTGTTGGTACGCCATTTTGTACGCCTGTTGCTACAACGTCACGTAAAGCATCTTGATAATTTGTAACGATGTCTTTGAAATAAGGATCTAATAGTAAGTTTTGTAATTCACTATCATTATCATACGCTTCTTTAATTTTTTGTAAGAATTGCGCACGGATTATACAACCTTCACGCCAGATCATAGCAAGCTCACCTAATTGAAGATTCCATGCATGGTCTTCACTAGCTTTTCTCATTTGAGCAAAACCTTGCGCGTAAGAACAGATTTTACTCATATAAAGTGCTTTGCGGATTTTTTCAAGGAATGCTTCTTTATCACCCTCAAATTTAGCACTAGGTCCATTTAATTGTTTAGAAGCATTTACACGTTCTTCTTTAATTGAAGAAATAAAACGAGCAAATACAGATTCAGTGATTATTGTTAAAGGTATTCCTAGTTCTAAAGCATTGATAGATGTCCATTTACCAGTACCTTTTTGGCCGGCTGTATCTAGTATTTGTTCAACTAATGGTCCATTTGTTTCATCATCTAATTTATTGAAAATATCACCAGTTATTTCTATTAAATAACTTGATAATTCCCCAGCATTCCAATCCTTAAATGTTTGAGCGATATCTTCATGTGACATACCTAGTAAGTTTTTCATCATTGCATAACTTTCTGCAATTAACTGCATGTCAGCATATTCTATACCATTATGGACCATTTTAACGTAATGTCCGGCACCATTTGGTCCGATATAGGCTACACATGGTGCGCCGTCTTTTGCTTTTGCTGATATAGCTTCTAATATATGACTCACTTTATTAAAAGCTGCTTCTTGTCCACCAGGCATAAGTGAAGGTCCTGTTAATGCACCAACTTCACCACCAGATACACCCATACCAATGAAATTAACACCACTTTCAGCGAGTGCTTTGTTTCGTCTAATTGTATCTTGATAATTAGTATTTCCACCATCAATTAAAATGTCATCATCGTCTAATAATGGTAAAAGCGTATCAATTGTTGCATCTGTAGCTGTTCCTGCTTTTACCATTAGTAGTATTTTACGGGGTTTTTCTAAGGAATTTACAAATTCTTCCATTGAATATGTTGGATGTATGTTTTTTCCTTCAGATTCTTTTACCATTTCATCTGTTTTTTCTGAAGAACGGTTAAAAACTGATACGCTGTATCCACGTGATTCAATATTCCAAGCAAGGTTTTTACCCATTACGGCTAAACCTACTACACCTATTTGTTGTGTCATTTAACTAACCTCTCTTATTAAAGTTTTCTAGTATATTGTATCACAAAGGTATCTTTATATTCACTTAATCAGTTTATAGATTGTTTAATAAGCACGTCGTTAATACTTAAAAGTTGACTAGCTAACTGATTTAAAGATTCAATTGAAATTCTTTCTTCTGTAGTGTGAATGTTTTCATAACCTACACCTAAAATGACTGTAGGTATTCCAAGTTGATTTATTATATTACCATCTGATCCACCACCAGCAATGACAGTATTTGCTTCTAAACCTAAAGCTAAAGCGCTAGATTTTGCTATAGAAGTTACCGCTGCATCATCAGAAATTTTAAATCCTGGATAACTTTTGATGATTTCTACTTCGGCATGACAATGATACCTTTTTGCTGTTGTTTCAAAAACAGATTTCATATGATTGACTTGTCTGACGATACTTTCTTCTGAATGTGAACGTGCTTCTGCATTTAATGTTACTTTTTCTGCCACAATATTGGTAGCAGAACCACCTTCAAAACGACCAATATTTGCAGTGGTATAGTCATCTATTCGACCTAAGTTCATTTCACTAATTGCCTTTGCAGCTACATTGATTGCGCTTATACCATGGTTAGGTGTACTGGCATGCGCTGTTTTTCCCAATATAGTCGCATTCAGTTTCATTTGAGTTGGCGCACCAACTACAGTTGTGCCAACTGGAACACTTGCATCAATTGCAAACCCATAACTCGCATCTAGTAAAGTTTTATCTATTGCTTTCGCCCCCTCTAAGCCAATTTCTTCACCAACAGTCAAAACAAATTGAATTTGACCATGAGGCAAATGTTGTTCATTAATAACATGGATAAATTCTATAATAGCTGCTAAGCCAGCCTTATCATCTGCACCTAAAATCGTAGTTCCATCTGAGTATATGTATCCATCATCTTTTACAGTTGGTGTGATTTTTTGACCTGGTACAACTGTATCCATATGACTTGTGAAATATATTTTTTCAAGATGTTCATAATTGGGCGTTGCCTTTAAGGTGCAAATTAAATTATTCGCACCTAAAGTATCATTTTGAATACTGGCTTTATCTTCATAGATATCTATATTTTGCTGTTCCATTATTTTTTTAAGATGGTATTGGATATCCTGTTCATTGCCACTTTCAGAATCAATTTGAACGAGTTCTAAAAATGTCTCTAATAGACGTTGTTTATTTATCATATAAATCCCCTTTTCTATAATCACAATTTATTTTAGTTTACATAAGTTTAAAGCTTAGCAAAACAAATATGTTTATACGTATTCGTCTAGTTATGTTATAATATACATTGATAAAATAGTAGTGACTTGAAATATTGTGGATGAGTCACAGTACAATATTGATTTTTAAAACGCATTTGATATATTTTGGAGGAATTAAGTTTGAATAACAATAAAGTGCTTAGATTTATAATTGTAGTTATGTTGATAGCAGTCGTACTTGCATTAATCTTGACGAGTATCGTTCCTTTAACAAATTAAAAAATGAAAATAAATATTAATTAAAATTGTGTCATGTATCATTTAGCGATGTAAATTATATTGCTTTATGGTACATTTTTTGTGCTTTTTTACATTAAAATGACCTAGGTAAAAGAAAGTGAGTGCGCCATTTCTTTTACCTAGGTCAAGGTGATTATTATTTATGCATATTATGAAAAAATTGTTGATTTTGTATCTTTATGTAATTTTAAGGATCCGAATTGTGATTTAACTTCTAAATATTCTTCTAATTCATTGAGTAATTGTTTAATGCTTGCTCTAGTTCTGAAAGAAGCATGTGAGTTTGGTAACTCTAATTGATCTAACTCTAATTTGATTTCATAAAGAGAATGCAAGCGTAAGGCAGTATAATCATTACTATTTACGTTTTGAGCTACCTCTAAAAACAAAATACTGATTTTATCTAATAACGTGTCTTTTGTTTCAATGTTTTGTATCATTTTAGACATTCTTTCTAATAATTCTAACTGTGCTTCTCTCATATCAAAATAATGATAGTAAGAATTTTCATTACGTACAAAATGATTTTTAACATCTCTAAATGCAATTGATTTTGCTTTTTGTATCGTAAGTTGTAATTGATTGAAGGACATATCTAAAGAAGGGTTAGGTGCTTTGCAAGTAGTACTGAATGTTTCAAAGATTTTTGTGAATTGATTTTCTATTTCCTCTTTATATTGTTTTAGTTTAAAGTCTAAACTAGGCATGATTAAATTCATTAAAAATGCAATACCAAGACCAACGATTAACAATAAAATTTCATTGATAAACAAGTGTATGTCAATGACTTTAGCATTAAATACATGCAGCAAAATAACACAACTTGTAACTACTCCCTCTTGTACTTTAAAAACAACAGTGAGCGGTATAAATAAAAGTACGATCACACCTAAAATAATCGCGCTTTGACCAAAATAACTGAAAGCTATTGAGCCAATCACAAGGATTAATATACAAGAGACAAATCTAGATATTATCGCTTGTAGTGAATGTACTTTTGTATGTTTAATACAAAGCACCACTAAAATGGCACTAGAAGCAAAATTATCTAACCCCATTAATTTAGCAATGATAATTCCTAGTGCCATACCTACAGCAGTTTTAATTGTTCTAAATCCGATTCGATATGGATTTAATCGCATCATCGATGTTAACCTCTATCTTTCATCACAATAAGTATCAAATAAATTTTGTAATTGATTAATAACATCCATCACATCGTGGCCTTCGATTTGATGGCGTTCTATCATTTGTGTGATTTCACCATTTTTTATTAATGCAAATGATGGGCTTGATGGTGCATATCCTTTAAAATAATCTCTTGCTTGTTGAGTTGCTTCTTTATCTTGTCCAGCAAACACTGTTACAAGTCTGTCTGGTAATTTATCATAATGTAATGCATGCGTAGCTGCTGGTCTAGCAATACCACCGGCACAACCACAAACTGAGTTAACCATTACTAGTGATGTGCCTTCTTGATTTAAGACTTTATCAACTTCATCAGCTGTCGTTAATTGTTCATAACCTGCTTCTTCGATTTCATTTCTTGCTTGGCTTACTACATCATTCATATATAAATCAAAATTTAAATCCATATTCAAATCACCTTTCGTTATCAATTTATTAATTTCATTTTACTAATATATAGACAATAGTTCAACATGTGTGTTTAATCTGACAACAAGTTCGTTCATCATGGAACCTTCAATAATAAAGTTTTTAAAATAAAAAAGTTAGAAATCAAAATAATGAAATTTGATTTCTAACTTACTATTTATCATATTTAATAGTATTTACCGATATTACAAAACTAATAAATGCTTGTGTTTTCTATAGAATATTGCTCGATTCTCGTTTTGACGAAATTCATAAATCTACCTGCTTGCAAGCCATCTAATATACGATGGTCGATAGAAATACATAAATTAACCATATGTCTAATTGCAATCATATCATCAATAACGACAGGTTTTTTGATAATAGATTCAATTTGAAGTATTGCTGCTTCAGGGTGATTGATAATTCCCATAGATGATACTGAACCAAATGTACCAGTATTATTGACTGTAAAAGTACCACCTTGCATATCTTCAGATCTTAATTTTTTATTACGTGCTTTTTGAGCTAAATCATTAATTTCTCTAGCAATGCCTTTTAAAGATTTTTCATCAGCATTTTTGATTACTGGAACATATAATTTCTCTTCATCAGCTACTGCAATTGAAATATTAACATCTTTATGCATTACTATTTCAGAATTTTGCCAGCTGCTATTTAGTAAAGGATATGCTTTTAAGCCTTCTGCTACTGCTTTTACAAAGAATGCAAAATAAGTAAGGTTATAACCTTCATTTTCTTTAAAACTATTTTTATGATAATTTCTTGTTTTAACTAGATTTGTAGCATCTGCCTCTACCATCATCCAAGCATGTGGGATTTCATTAACACTGTTGACCATATTTTCAGCAATTTGCTTACGAACGCCATTTACTGGTATTGCTGAACCCGGAGAGGGTTCATTATATTGCACTTGCTTATTGACTTTAGGTGAGTCTTTAGGCGCGATGATTTCTGAACCTAATTTATGGGTACCTTCTTTGATTGCTTTCTCTATGTCCTTTTTAGTTACTCTTCCTTCAAAGCCAGTTCCTTTAACTTGTGAAAGGTCAATTTGATGTTCAGACGCTAGTTTAAATACTACAGGTGAAAAACGTCCATTATTTTGAGGGCGCTGATCAGCTGCAGCGTTTTCGCTATTGTTTACATTTGAGTTACTCTCTTGAGTTTGTGATGTTTCTTTTACATCTTCAGGTTGGTCATTTGTAGCACCGTTATCGGTATTTTCATCTGATACATCTTCTTCAGTATCTAAGTAACAAATTACTTCACCTACTTCAACTGTTGTACCTTCCTCCACAATAATTTCACGGATTGTACCTGCAAATGATGATGGCACTTCTGCTGTAACTTTATCAGTTATGACTTCACAAAGTGGGTCATATTCTTCTATTTTATCGCCTACTGAAACAAGCCATTGTTCAATTGTTCCTTCATGTACACTTTCACCGAGTTTAGGCATTTTAATTTCCATGGTTGTGCCTCCTTAAAATTCTGCGAGTTCACGCATTTTGTTTTTTATTTTTTCTGGATTTATCATAAACTCATCTTCAAGCGTCGGTGCAAATGGCATTGATGGAACATCTGGCCCGGCAAGTCTCATAATCGGTGCATCAAGGTCAAATAAACAGTTTTCTGAAATAATAGCGGCTACTTCAGAAATAATACTTCCTTCTAAATTATCCTCAGTAACTAATAATATTTTACCTGTTTGTTTCGCGCGTTCAATAATTGTATCTTTATCTAATGGATACACGGTACGTAAATCTACAACTTCAACATTGATGCCTTCTTCCATTAACATATCAGCAGCTTGTATACAATAATTGACACATAAGCCATAGGTAAATACTGTAATGTCATCTCCTTCACGTTTTACATCAGCTTTACCAATTGGCACCGTATAATATGACTCAGGTACTTCTTCTTTTAATAAACGATATGCTTTTTTATGTTCAAAGTATAGGACTGGGTCATTAGATTCGATTGAAGCAAGTAATAGCCCCTTTGCATCATAAGGTGAAGAAGGTATGACTATTGTTAGACCAGGTGTTGATGCAAAAATAGATTCTACACTTTGAGAATGGTATAAAGCGCCATGAATTCCACCGCCAAATGGAGAACGAATGGTTAATGGACAGTGCCAATCATTATTTGAGCGATATCTCATCTTAGCAGCTTCACTCATAATTTGGTTGGTAGCAGGTAAAATGTATTCTGCAAATTGTATTTCTGCCACTGGTCTTTTACCCATCATTGCTGCTCCTATACCAGTTCCCACAATGTTAGATTCAGCTAATGGCGTGTCTAACACACGTGCTTCCCCATATTTTTGTTGTAATCCTAGAGTAACACCAAAGACGCCACCTTTTTTACCTACATCTTCACCCAATACAAAAACATCATTGTCTTTTTCCATTGCTTGGTCTAGACCTTGATGAATCGCTTCTAAATAAGATAATTTAGCCATTATTTAAGCTCCCTTCTTCGTAGACATGTGTGTAAGTTTCTTCTGGTGATGGATAAGGTGCTTTTTCAGCTTCTTTTGTAGCTTGATTAACAATTTCTTTATGTTCTTTTTCTATTTCATCCAACCACTGTTCATCAATAATTCCTTCTTCTAATAAGAAAGATTTGAATTTTTGATTACAATCCAATGATTTTAATCCTTCACGTTCTTCTTGTGAACGATATTTATCATCATCATCAGAAGAATGCGCAGTCAAACGTGTACACATCGCTTCAATTAAAGTTGAACCTTCGCCACTCAATGCACGCTCACGAGCCTCTTTCATAACTTTATATACTGCAATAGGATCATTGCCATCTACTTGTTCACCATGTATACCATATCCAATAGCACGATCAGATAATTTTTCAGCACCATATTGCAATGAGTCAGGTACAGAAATAGCATATTTATTATTTTCTATAACGCAAATAAAAGGTAATTTATGTACACCAGCGAAGTTTAAACCTTCATGGAAATCTCCTTGGTTAGAACTTCCTTCACCTACAGTAGTTATTGCAATATTTTGTTTACTGTCCATTTTTAAAGCTAGTGCAGCACCAACTGCATGTAATATTTGTGTAGCAACTGGTGAACCTTGAGATAGAATTCCTTTTTCTTTTTTACTAAAATGAGATGGCATTTGTTTGCCGCCAGAACTGATATCATCACGTTTACCAAAAGCAGCTAACATTGAATCAAGTGGCGTCATACCTAAATATGTAACAAGTGCAAGATCTCTATAATAAGGTGATGAAATATCCCCTTCTTGCATTGCGAATGCCATACCTATTTGTGTAGCTTCTTGTCCCTGACAGCTTATTACAAAAGGTATTTTACCTGCACGATTAAGTAGCCACATGCGCTCATCAATTTTTCGGCCTAAATCCATCCATTTATACATAGATTTTAATTCAGAAGTATCAAGACCTACTGATTTATAATCAAACATTTTGTATCCTCCTTAATTAAACGTGAATCGATCTATTTTCGACTTTTAATCCTAATTCCATCAGCACTTCTGAAAGTGACGGATGTGCATGTGTAGTTAACCCTAATTCCAATGTTGAACCATTCATAAATTGAAATAATGATAATTCATTAATGAGCTCAGTTACGTGGGGGCCAATCATATTTATACCTAGGACGTTATCGTTTTCTTGATCAATTACAATTTCACAAAAACCATTCAAATTTTTTGTATTTTCAATGACTGCTTTTCCAATTGCCTTAAATGGAACTTTAAATGTTTTTGTTTTGAATCCTTCCTCATTCGCTGATTCTTTAGTTTGACCAATACTTGCAACTTCTGGTTGTGTATAGACACATTTTGGCATTTTATTATAGTCTACTGAGATTGGTGTAGCATCAAACATATGCTCAATGGCTGTTATGCCTTCTTTAGATCCAACATGTGCGAGTTGTAATTTACCTATACAATCTCCAGCAGCATAGATATGTTTGTCTTCTGTTTGTTGATATTCATTTACGACTATATGGCCTTTATCCGTCAGTTTTATTTTTGTGTTGTTTAATCCAATATCTGTTGTATTTGGTTTACGACCTATGGCTACTAATAATTTATCAAAAACGAATAATTCTTCCTCGATTTGAATTTCAATACTGTTATCTTTAGTAGAAACATGTTCTTCAGATAGTTGGACATCTACATAAAAATTAACGCCACGTTGTTCTAAATCATTTTGCAACGCTTTTGCTATTGATTTACTTTCAGTAGGCAAAATACGTGGTCCTGCTTCGATAACAGAAACTTCTACACCTAAGTCCACCATTAAAGATGCAAATTCTAAACCAATTACTCCGCCTCCTATGATAGCAAGTGTTTGCGGTAATTTATCTAACTTCAATATATCATCACTAGATAACACAGTGTTGCCATCAAAAGATAAAAAAGGCAAGGGCATTGGAGATGATCCTGTACAAATTAATACATTATTATTAGGAATTAATTCTGATTCACCATCATCATATTCTACTGAAATAGTGCCACTTTGAGGTGAGAAAATAGATGGACCTAATATTCGTCCGATACCATTAAACACATCTATTTTATTATGTTTCATAAGTTGTTCAACACCGTTAAACATTTGTTGGACTACTTCATTTTTACGCGTTTGCATTCTTGAAAAATTTAACTTAAATGCATCAATATCTACACCAAATTCACTTGAATTTGTAACTGTTCTTAATACTTCAGCGGATTTTAAGAGCGCTTTTGTTGGTATACATCCTTTATGTAGGCAAGTACCTCCTAAAAGTGACTTTTCTACAAGCGCAACTTTTTTACCTAATTGAGATGCTCTTATTGCTGATACATACCCAGCTGTTCCTCCACCTAAAATTACTAGATCATATTTTTCATCTGCCATATTTTTGCTCCTAACTGCAATCTTAGTATTATGTCAAAAATCATATTTAAACATTAAATTCGTATAGTATTTAAAATTCAATCTATAGTTTACAGTTTAATATTTATTTGAAAGAACATTGATAAAAGAATTGTATAGCAAGTTTAAAGTATTTAACAAACTGAATTGTTTAATGTTAATTAATTTAAACATACGAATAAAATCACCTTTGAATTTTAAAAGTGATTTCAATACAAGTTTTTGAAATTTACTAAAATAACTCCATTTCACCAATTTTTAAAAACGAATACTTTCAGTAAAATGTTTAAATAATGAAATATGAATAGATACTATTATTACAATAAGTCTTATATAGAAAATCGTTACTTACTTTACATAAACAAGTGCAACAGCAATTAAATTTTCTATTAATTGATATCCTTTACTATCTTACATCAAAATTCAGTATTATAAAATTAATAACCTAAATAATAGTGTAAAAATTCAAATTTATTTAGTGGTTAAATTTATTTTGTGTTTTCAAAGCAAGTAATAAGGAGTTTAACTTATTTTGCTTACTTTCTGCCCTTGACGTGAAAACAATTGGGAATTTTGCGCCGAGTAACAAACTGGAAACAGAAGCATTTCCAAAATGAGTTAAAGATTTTAATAATGCACTCCCAACATCTATATTTGAAACGATAAGTGCATCAACATCACCAGCAATACTAGATGTGTAATTTTTTTCAATCGCTCTTTTTTTACTGATTGCATAATCAAATAGAATTGGTCCATCTACTTTTACATATACATCCGAAGTTCGATTGAAAATATTTTTTAATTTTTCAGCATCAATAGATGATGGTATCTTTTTAGACGCATATTCGACTGCAGATAATAATCCAATATTAAATTTATCGTAACCTAATGTATTACTAAATGTAGTTAGATTTTTAATGATTTGCTTTTTTTCTTCTATCGTAGGTGCCACATTATATGCTACATCACTAATCATTAAAGTTTTATGGTAATTAGGTATACTAAAACACGCAACATGGTTTAAAAACCCATATTGGTCTATAAAATTTTTATTGCTTAAAATAAAAGAAATCATTGATGTGGCTTTCATTTTTCCTTTCATTAAAACAGTCACTTTGCCCTGCGATAAATCTTCTGCGCATTGCTTAAGTAATTGATAATCACTTGAAAATGTTAGCACATGAATCCTATTTAGGATTTGAGGTTCTAAATCAAAAGAACGAATGATTTCCGTAGTGTCTTGGGTATCATAAATAAAAATGTCTATGTTAGTTAATTTTAAAGCCTTAACTAGTACTGATATCATTTTTTCGTCATTTGCATATAAAACGGCTACATTTCCATTCATTGTTTCACATGGTTCAACTAAATGTTGGAATCGCATAAAATCAACATCCTTCACTGATTATTTATCTAACCCAGCTAGCACTTGTATTAACAATAGTGAATATAGATTTTTATTTTAAATTGTGGTTCTGCTCTATCATTTCTTTCGCATTTTGTCTGGTTAATTCTGTCACAGTAGCACCAGAAATCATTCTTGCTACTTCATCAATACGTTCTTCTCCAGTCAATTCTTTAACTTGTGTTGTTGTTCGTTCATCATTAGAATTTTTACTAATAAATAAATGGTGGTCACTCATGGACGCAACTTGTGGTAGATGTGATATACATATCACTTGTATGTGTTCAGCCAATCCTTTCATTTTCTCTGCCATCTTTTGAGCAGCTTTACCAGATACACCAGAATCTACTTCATCAAATAAAATTGCTGTCTGGCCTCTTGTTTTTACAAAGATAGTTTTTAGCGCCAACATAATTCTTGATAATTCTCCTCCAGAAGCAATCTTATTTAAGCTCTTTAAAGGTTCGCCTTTATTTGGACTGATTAAAAATTCCACAAATTCTATTCCTTCTCGGTTCGGTTTATCTAAAGGTTTAAATGAAATTTCTAAATTAGCATCGTTCATCTGAAGATTTTGAATTTCATCTACAATATGATTACGCAAAGATTGTGCAACATTTCTTCTTTCTTGCGATAACTTTTCTCCTAGTTCCATAACATTTTTATATAAATCATCGATTTCTTGACGTAATTGAGCAGTACTTTCTTCATAATTTTCAATCTTATTAATTTCGTCAGCCATTTTATCTTGATACATAATTAGTTCATTAATATCTTTACCATATTTACGTTTCAAATTATTTAATAAATTCATTCTAGATTCTAATTCATTTAAATATTGTTCATCAAATTCTGTATTCGTTAAATCATCGTACAATTGATGTTTAGCATCCTCAAGTGTGTAATAAAATTGGTCGACATCTTCTTTTAGTTCATCATATTTATCAGGTAAAATTTCACTAATTGATTGTAACTGATTACTCAATTCGTATAAACGATCTGTAATGGCATGCTCATCTGTCAACGTGACGTGTGCATTGTTTAAGGCTAAACTAAGACTTTCTGAATTTTGAATACGTTTGATATCGCTCTCAAGTTGAGGGACTTCGTTTTCAATAAGATTCGCTTCTTGTAATTCTTCATATTGAAATTTTAACAAGTCTAACCGTTGTAATAACGCTTGATCGGCTGACTCTAAATCTGCTAATTCTTTTTTCTTAGCGCTGTATTTATCAAAAGTATCAACATACGATTCAAGCAGTGATTTATATGTATTTTCGGCATAATTATCTAATAAATGTAAATGATATTTTTGCTTTAATAATGTTTGTGTTTCATGTTGCCCATGTATATCTAATAATTCTTGCATTATTTTTCTCAAATCTTGTAAAGTAACTGTTTGATTATTAACTCTACAAATACTCTTACCTGAGCTAAATATTTCCCTTTTTACTAATAAAAAGTCTTCATCGATATCGATAGATAAATCATGAAGTATCGAAATGGCTTCTTTACTATTATCTATATCAAAAATTCCTTCAATAACAGCTTTTTTTTCACCATGTCTAACATAGTTTGATGAAGCACGCATACCAATTAATTGACCAATCGCGTCTATAATAATTGATTTACCAGCACCAGTTTCGCCACTCAAAACAGTTAAGCCATCACCAAAGTTTACTTCTAATTCATCTATAATAGCGAATTGTTTAATTGATAAGGTTTGTAGCATTTATAATCACTTCCTTATACTTATAATAAATTAAAGATACGTGTTTTAATTTTTTCGCTGGCTGATTCATCTCTGCATATAATTAAACAAGTATCATCACCACAAATTGTACCCAACACTTCATCCCAGTCTATTTGATCTAAAATTGCCCCAATTGATTGAGCGTTACCAGGTAAGGTCTTAAGTACTAAAAGGTTTCCAGTACCATCAATATTTACAAATGAATCCATTAAATAACGACCAAGTTTTTCTAAAGGATGATATTTTCTGTCATTAGGTAAACTATAAACATATTGACCAGAAGGTGTAGGGACCTTTATTAACTGTAATTCTTTAATGTCACGAGAAACAGTTGCTTGGGTAACATTTAACTCATATTCATTTAAACGCTTTACCAGTTCATCTTGGGTTTCAATTTTTTCATTAGATATAATTTCTCTTATTTTAATATGTCTTACTGATTTTTTTGCCATGTATAGCACCTCTGTAAACGAATATTTATACAATGATTTTAACACATGGACAATGATACTACTACTAAAGTTAATTTAACAGAAATACTTTTATTGACTGTTGTGTATACTGCCTGTCTATTTTCGAAGTGAATTAAAAATAAGCCATAATTAAATTTTGAATCACTTATACCGATACTATTTTAGTAACAAATGAATATTTATTTATAAAATTATAAATTTTTATAAATAAAAAATCACGCTACGAAAAGTAGCATGATTTAGCATAATTTAATGGTAGAAATTTTATAAAATCTGTAAAAACAGAATCTACGTCTGATTATGATTCTCTATAATTGAATAATTCTACGATATATTTTAGATTACTTGTGTCATATTGTTCAGGTAAACGAGCTAAACACGCATATGCAGATTCAGTATGTGATTTCAGCTTATCTTCTGCCCCGTTTTGACCTAATAATGAGACGTAAGTACTTTTATCATTTTCAAGATCACTACCTGTAGATTTACCTAGTTTCGCTTCGTCTCCATAAATATCTAATAAATCATCTTTTATTTGGAACATTAATCCTAAATGTTCACTAAATTTTTCTAATAAATTAGCTACACTTAGTTCAGCCTCGGCAATATCAACAGCTGCCATTACTGCAAATTTTAATAAAGCACCTGTCTTAGCTTGATGGATATGTTCTAAAGTATTTAGGTCTACCGCAGATCCTTCACCTTCACTTTGCATATCGAGTGTTTGACCACCTACCATACCTAAATGTCCACTTGCAGATGATAAGCGTTTAATCAGTTTTATTTTGGTATTATCTTTCAGCTTGTCGTCGTTAACAATGATATCAAATGCTTTAGTGAGTAATGCATCACCAGCTAGTATTGCTTTCCATTCACCGTAGACTTTATGATTTGTCAATTTACCTCTTCGATAATCATCATCATCCATTGCAGGCAAATCATCATGAATAAGAGAATACGTATGTACCATTTCTAATCCAAGTGCTGAAGCGTAACCAAGTTTATAATCCGATGCTAGCATTTCCAATGTTAATAAAAGTAAAACAGGTCTAATTCGTTTGCCGCCTGCTTCTAACGAATATCTCATGCTATGTTCTAAATCTGTATTCAGTGATGAATTCGGAATTGAATTTTGTAATAATTCATTTATTTCGTCAGTTAAATTGTCTATTTTATGATTCATCATGATTTTCTTCCTTTTCAGTTTCTTCATCGCCTTCAACATTTTCTTCAGACATCAGTTCATTAACTTTTTTTTCAGCATTTTTCAATGTTTCATCACAATTTGCTGATAATGTCATACCTCTTTGGTATAAGTTTAAAGATTCTTCTAAAGAAACATTTTCATTATCTAGTTTTTGAACTATACTTTCTAATTCTTTCATCATTTCTTCAAAACTTTGTGATTTATTCGTCATCATTACACCTTACTTTCATAACTTGTGCATCAACAGAACCGTCTTTCATCGTTAATACAATATTATCATTTTCAGCTAGATCGCTAGTACTAGTAACTATTTTATCTTGTTTGTTCACAATCGTATAACCACGTAACATTGTATTGGTTGGACTAAGATTATTCAAATTCTCTATTTTATTAGTTAAATTATTTCTTTGTTTTACAATAAGATGATTCATTAATTTTACAAGATTCGTTTGTTTTTGATTGATAGTTGTTTGTTCTCTTTGAATATTTTGTTTGAAATGTTTTAAGTTGAAACTTTGTTTTATTAACTCTAGCTTTTGCTTATGTTGATTAACTTTAAAAGTAATAGCTAAATTAAGCTGTTTCTCTAAGTCATCCCGTTTTTGAATCTGTTGATCATATAACAAGGTTGGTGTTTTAAATTTGTAATATGAAGCAACGTGTTCTAAATACTGCTTTTGATGTTGAATCTGTTGTTTCATAAACCTGGTTAAAGAAAGTTTTTGTTGTTGAATATATTGCCTCAATTCATATTGATCAGGTGTTGCCATCACTGCTGCTTGTGTAGGTGTAGCAGCACGTGCATCTGCTACAAAATCACTAAGCGTAAAGTCTGTTTCGTGGCCTACTGCTGATATGATTGGCGTTTCACACGCATAAATCGCTTTGACAACATCTTCTTCGTTGAAGTTCCATAAATCTTCTATAGAACCACCACCACGACCAATGATTATAGTATCTACATTTAAATCATCAGCTTGTTTTATTTTTTCAATGATATCATACTTAGCCTGCTCACCTTGTACTAAAGTGTTGATTTGTATTTGTTCAACTAAAGGATATCGACTATTAATAGTAGTATGGATATCTCTAATCGCTGCACCCGTGCCTGCAGTCAACACAGCGATTTTTTTAGGAAACTTAGGAATAATCTTTTTATGGTTTTGATCAAAATAACCATCTTTAGTTAATTTCTTTTTTAACTGTTCTAATTTTTGATATAAATTACCAATACCATCTATATGCATTTTATTAACATAAATTTGATAATTACCACGTCTTTCATATACAGAAACACGTGCTTCTAACAACACTTCATCTCCCTCTTTAGGGTCGAAGTCAATTTTCGAAGCATTTCCTTTAAACATCATTGCACTGATGACACTATTTTTATCTTTAACATTAAAATAGAGATGACCACTACTATGTTTTTTAAAGTTAGAAAGTTCACCTTTAAGCAAGACAGTCTGTAAGTGCGGATCTTGATCAAATTTATATTTAATATATTTAGTTAAAGCTGAAACGCTTAAATAATCTGACATATTATATCACTCTTTTACTCAATATTACTCAACACACCATTGATAAACTTATAATGTTCATCATCACTGAATTGTTTTGCTAATTCAACCGCTTCATTGATAATTACTTTTTGTGGCGTTTCACTATTTAGTAATTCATAAGTTGACATTCTTAAAATAATTCGGTCAGATTTCAATAATCTATCTATTGTCCAATCTTTTAAATGTGGTGCAATTTTATTATCTAATACAGATTCATGATCTTTTACGCCTGTAACTAGCCAATTAATAAAATCAAACTCTAAATCAGGATTATCATCTTTAATAAAACTAATTGCTTCATCAATCGTTAAATCACTATTTTTCATTTCTAATTGAAATAGTGTTTGAAAGGCTTGTGTTCTTGATTCTTTTCGACTCATTATAAACTCCTTTTAGCATTGTACGCTTTATGACTAATATAAAATAGAATTTTGTTAATCTCTTGATTATAGAACTCAGTTTTATGACCGCATTAAAGTCAAAGTGCTATATTTAATTTGTAGATACGATATGTGTAATGTGAACATTAATTTGACTTGGTATGATCGTTGTCATCGTAGATATTGAATTGTATATGGCATTTTGTATTTTTCTTGCTGTTTCTGAGATATTAATATCATATGAAAATGAGCAATATACATCAATATGAATACCATCATCTTTAGTATCTACTTTAATACCACGTGCCAATTGTTTTTTTGTAATTTTCTCAACACTTAAGTCCTTTATTTCTTTAAAGTGACCTTCTAAGCCTTTTACTTCTGAGGTTGCTATACTTGCAATAACAGTCAAAACCTCAGGTGCAATTTCTATTTTTCCTAAATTGGAATGTGATGATTCTGTTACTTTGACCATTTCACAAACCTCCTATTTAGTTTATTCATCCATTATGTTATAAGTTTCTAAGAAATTAGTATTAAATTCACCACTTCTAAATATATCGTTATTTAGTAGGCGAATATGAAATGGAATTGTAGTGTCAATGCCTAATACTAAATATTCACCTAACGCTCTCAATCCTGTCATAATTGCTTCATCTCTTGATGGTTCATGAACAATTAATTTTGCTACCATAGAATCATAGTATGGAGGGATTGTATAATTAGTATAACATGCTGATTCAATTCTTACGCCAAAACCACCCGGTGCTAGATATTGTGTGATTTTACCTGGTGAAGGCATAAAGTTTTTATAAGGATTTTCAGCGTTAATTCTAAATTCAATTGCATGTCCTTTGATTTCAATATCTTTTTGTGTGAATGGTAACTTTTCACCCATCGCTACTTTAAGTTGTAGTTTTACTAAATCAATACCAGTTACCATTTCTGTAACTGGATGTTCTACCTGAATACGTGTATTCATTTCCATAAAATAAAATTCATGCGTGTTCAAATCATAAATAAATTCAATTGTTCCAGCGTTTTCATAATTTACAGCTTTTGCTGCTCTTACTGCTGCATTACCCATTTCTTGCCGTTTAGCATCGTTTAAGATTGGTGACGGTGCTTCTTCTACAAGTTTTTGCATACGTCTTTGTATGGTACAATCACGCTCACCTAGATGGATGACATTACCATAACTGTCTCCAATTACTTGTATTTCGATATGTCTAAAGTTTTCAATAAATTTTTCAAGATATAATCCATTGTTACCAAAAGCAGTTTCTGCTTCTTGTTGAGTCATTTTGAAGCCAGTTTCCAATTCTTTTTCATCACGTGCAACACGTATACCTTTGCCACCACCGCCTGCAGTAGCTTTGATAATGACTGGATATCCTATATCTTTTGCAATTTTCTTCGCTTCTTTAATATCTTTAACTAACCCTTCACTTCCAGGAACTACAGGAACCTCAGCGCGTTTCATTTCTTCTTTAGCGACATCTTTGATACCCATTTTTTGTATGGACTCATAACTTGGGCCAATAAATTTAAGTTGACATGCTTCACAAAGTTCAGCAAAATCACCGTTTTCTGCTAGAAAACCATATCCAGGGTGAACCCCATCACATCCTGTTGAAGTCGCGATAGATAAAATATTAGGGATATTTAGGTAAGAATCTTTAGATTGAGTGGGACCGACACAATATGCTTCATCAGCAATTTGAGTATGTAATGCGTCTTTGTCTCCTTCAGAATATATTGCCACAGTTTGTAAACCTAAATCGTGACAGGCTCGAATAATTCTTACAGCAATTTCCCCTCTATTTGCAATTAAAATTTTATTCATTATTTCACCTTAAATAACGGTTGGCCATACTCTACCATTTGACCGTCTTCTACTAGTATTTCAGTAATTTCCCCTGTGACTTCTGCTTGTATTTCATTAAATAGTTTCATAGCTTCCAAAATACATACTGTTGATTCGTTTGAAACAGAATCTCCTATTTGAACATATGGACTTTCCTCTGGTGAAGGTGATTTATAAAATGTGCCAACCATTGGTGCATTGATTGTTTTTAAATTGTCATTTTCTTGGGAAGAACTTGTATCATCAGAACTTTGTGTATCAAGTTGATTTGAAACAGCTGATTGTTGTGGTGCAATCTGTTGCATCGGTTGTTGTGAAACTTGAGGTGTGATAATCTCAGTTTCTTTTTCTTTTTTTAAGTTAACTATATTCCCTTTATCTTCTATATTTATTTCAGTCAAGCTAGATTGATCAAGAATTTCAATTAATTCTTTAATTTCTTTAAAATTCATAAATACTGACTCCTTCAGATTGTTTTCATTTACCTAGTTTATTTTACTTTAGTGAAATGTTCAATTCAAGCATATACATATTTTCTATTATAACTCATTAACTTTTATAGTTAATCAATAATTAACTATAGTTTTGTGTCAAAATAATTTTCCGTCCTTACGCAAATAATAAAAGCCCTTCCATTTAAAGTAAGTGGAAAGGCTTCTAAAATAATTTGCAAATGCTGTCATCAAGTGGTGAGTGTCACTGATGAATTAAGCTCTTGACACGTAACTTCCATCGCTTGTGTTAATTACTAAAGTATCTCCTTCATTAACAAATAATGGTACATTTAGTGTATAACCTGTTTCAACAGTCGCAGATTTTGTTGCACCAGTAGCAGTATCACCTTTAATACCTGGTTCTGTTTCTGTTACTGTAAGCTCAACGTTTTTTGGCAATTCAATACCTAAAGTTTCATTTTCATAACTTTGAATTTGAACTTCCATATTTGCTTTTAAGAAATTTAATTCATGTTCTAAGTAATCAGCAGGTAATTCAATTTGATCAAATGTTTGGTTATCCATGAAAACGTGTGTATCACCATCGGCGTATAAATATTGCATGCGACGATTTTCAATCATAGCAGTTTCAACTTTTTCTCCGCCTCTAAATGTCTTCTCTTGGATCGCACCTGTTCTTAAGTTACGTAATTTTGAACGTACAAATGCAGCACCTTTTCCTGGTTTTACGTGTTGGAAATCTAAAACTTTCCAAATACCATTATCTACAGAAATTGTTAAACCTGTTTTAAAATCATTAACCGAAATCATTCAGTTTCCTCCTTAATATAAGGTCTTCTATAAAATAATAAGGTCTTTAGACGATTTAGTAAAGCGTTCGCAACCATTTTCGGTAATTAATATATCATCTTCAATACGTACGCCACCAATTCCATCTAAATATATACCGGGTTCAATTGTAACACAATTATTTAATTCTAATGGAGATTCAGATTTTTTAGATAAATTTGGACCTTCATGTACGTCTAATCCTATACCATGCCCTAATGAATGGCCAAAAGCCTCACCGTATCCTTTTTCGTTAATATAATCTCTTGCTACTGCATCAAGTTCTCTACCAGTCATTCCTTGTTTAGCTGCTTCAATTCCTTTTAAATTTGCTTGTAATACAATGTTATATATTTCTTTTAATTGAGCATCTGGTTCGCCAATAGCAAAAGTACGGGTAATATCTGAGGCATATCCATTGTAATAAGCTCCATAATCCAAGGTAATTAATTCTCCTTGATTGATGACTTTATCACTTGCTACACCATGTGGAAGTGCTCCTCTCACTCCAGAAGCAACAATAGTATTAAAAGATGGTCCTTCTGAACCTAATTCGAGCATTTTACTTTCTAATTTTGCTTTTAACTCAAGTTCTGTCATTCCAGCTTTAGCAACTGTTAAAATATACTCATAAGCATCATCAACAATTTGAGCAGCTTTTTGAATATTTGCTATTTCTTGTTCATCCTTGACTTCTCTTATTCTCTCAATTAAACCAGAAATACTTATTAAACTGATATAAGATTTACTTAATTGTAAATAAGTATCATAGCTTACTAAATTACCTTCAAAGCCAACATTTTGCACATTTAAGTCTTCTAGTGTGGATTTTATAGATTCTATCAGTTGTCCCTGTTGCTTAATCACTTTAAAACCAGCAGCTTGATCAGTTGCTTGCTCTATGTATCTAAAATCAGTAAGCAATAGTTTTTCGCTATTTGTAATAATCAATGCACCACTGGTTCCAGTAAATCCAGATAAGTATCTTCTATTATAATCAGATAAAACGATAATTGCTTCCAAATGTTTTGTCTTTAGAGCAGATTTTAACTTTTCAATTCTATTCAACAGTAATCACCCTATTCAATAAATTTGTACATTTCCAATATATACATTAAAATGATAGCATAATTAGTGTAC
This sequence comes from Staphylococcus sp. 11-B-312, assembly GCF_016743055.1. NCBI lineage: Bacteria > Bacillati > Bacillota > Bacilli > Caryophanales > Staphylococcaceae > Staphylococcus > Staphylococcus sp. 11-B-312. The sequence continues at coordinate 1,370,629 of NZ_CP068241.1, read as the reverse complement.
AAATTTATAGTTTTTGAATTAGGAGAGAGTTATGAAGAAAAAATTATTCGCTATTTTATGCGCTTCGTGTTTACTCGCCGGATGTGGAAGCCAAAATTTAGGCCCATTAGAAGAGAAAACAACAAAATTACGTGACGAAAATCATAAATTAAAAAGTGATATACAAGACTTAAAACTTGAAATAAAAGAAGAAAAAACAAATATTACTGCATTAGAAAAAGATAAAAATAATATCAAGAATGCGAAAAGTAATAAAAAGAAATTAAATCATATTAAGGCGTCTTCTGAATATTATCAAGATGTCGCAAAAGCAATTGGTGATTATAATGATATTGAAGACGAAGTCTCAAAAAATAAGCAGAGCGAAAAAGTTCAAAATAAATTAACCGATATTACTAATAAAATTGATAGTGCATTTACTACATATAAAAGTAAAATTGATAAAGATAAAATGAATGACGAAGATAAGAAGAAACATAAAAATATTACTAAATTAAACAAGTCATTAGATTCTGCCATGAGTGATATAAGGGATGGTTATAACGAGAAAGATAAGAAAAAACTTAATAAAGGGCAAACTACTTTATCAAAAGTGAGCATAAGCAATGAGTAATGAGACATATAAATAGGAGTGTGTATTTTGAAACAAGCAATATTTTATATCGTAATCGCAATTGCATTAGTTGGTTTAATACTTAACTTAGATGCGTTCTTATTTAGTTTTGTAAGAATGGCTATCAGTTTAGCAATTTTTGCAGGTATCATTTATTTAATTTATTATTTTTTCTTTTTAACAGAAGATCAAAGAAAGTATAAACGTGCCCAAAGAAAATATAGAAAAAGGCATAAAAAATAATAGAAATTAGGTTCTGAATATTTAACATTATTGAATAAATTAAAACATTTACCCAACAATTAAATTCAAAAATTGTTGGGTAAATGCTTTTTTTATAGCGAATTTAATTATTTTCTATAAGTCCATTCTGATGATTGGTACTTATTAATTAATGCGTCAACTTCTGCGTTTTGCTGAGCAGTCAATTCTAAAGGTTTTAAATTGATATTTAATCCTTTTTTGAATCCACTTTCGAATGCTTGTTCCATTTCATCTAAAGTGATGTAGCGATCAGATATATCATTAATTGCTACTGCTTTATCGACAAAAGCTTGCTTCATTTTCTCTTTCAAACGATCATTTTTAAATATAAACATATCAAATAAATCATCAATATCTATATCTTGTAACAATGAACCATGCTGCAGAATCACACCCTTTTGTCTCATTTGGGCACTACCTGCAATTTTGCGTCCTTCTACGACTAATTCATACCAACTGGAAGCATCAAAACAAACCGCACTTCTTGGTTGTTTTAATTTAGACCGTTCTTCTTTAGTTCGTGGGATAGCAAATGAAGCATTAAAACCTAATGTTTTGAATCCTTCAAGTAGCCCTTCAGAAATGACCCTATATGCTTCTGTAACTGTTTTGGGCATGTTTGGATGTGATTCCGGTACAATAACACTATAAGTTAATTCTTTGTCATGCAAGACACCTCTGCCACCTGTTTGTCTTCTAACAAGGCCATAACCTTTATCTTTCACCTTGTCTATATCAATTTCTTTCGTTAATCTTTGAAAGTAACCAACTGAAAGTGTAGCTGGATCCCATGTATAAAATCTAATTACTGGATCAATTTCACCTCTAGATACAAAATTTAATAACGCTTCATCCATTGCCATATTATAAAATGGATCATTACTACCTGTATTGATAAAATGCCATGTTTCAGTCACAATCAAAACTCCATTCATTAAAATTAAATTGTGATAACATCTAATTTGTGTTATCGTTTTCAATAATTGTACAAAAATGTCAGTTTACGTAATTATCATGATAAAAATATTTTGATAATTTGTGCTAACAGTCTTATAATATATAATATCGGTTAATTAGGGAGGATGCAAGATGAGTAATTTTTGGTTTATAGCTTTAGCAATTTTAATAATAATCATCGCATATATGTTGTTCAATAGATATTTGAACAAAAAAGCGGTAACAGAATTAAACCAAAATGAATTCCATAATGGTTTGCGAAAAGCTCAAGTGATTGATGTAAGAGAAAAAGTAGATTATGATTATGGTCATATTAATGGTGCCCGTAACATCCCAATCACAATGTTTAAGCAAAGATATCAAGGCTTGAGAACAGATCAACCTATCTATCTTTGTGATGCGAATGGTATTGCCAGTTATCGTGCCGCTAGAATCTTAAAAAAGAATGGTTATAAAGATATATTCATGCTTAAAGGCGGATATAAAAAATGGACTGGTAAAATCAAATCAAAAAAATAAATGAATAAGTTAACATTTTAAAATTGGGCTGTTAGTTAAATAACTAGTAGCTCAATTTTTTATATAATTAAAAAATTTAAATTTATAATTTGCTAAATATTATAAATAACCTGTTTTGAATGAATTTAAATACATGGTGAAAGGCAGTGATTTTATAATATTTCCAAGTAAATTCACACAATTAACTTCATAAGATTTATAGAGAATAAAGGGCCAATCCAATTTAATGATAAGCTCCCTTCAAAGTAGACACTTAAAAATGTAAACTTTGAAGGGAGCTTTTTATGACTCATAGAAAATTATCACCTGAAACTTATCAAAAAGCTTTCAGCTTATATGAAGAAGGATATAGTATGAAAAATGTAATTCAAAAATTAAATTTAAATTGTTCTCCTAGAACATTATTGATTAACTATTATAAATTTAAGAAGCATGGAATAAAGGTGCTTTTACCAATTCAAAGAAATAATACCTACTCAAATGAATTTAAGCTTAAAGTTGTGAACGAATATATAAATGATGGCCTATCTTTAACTGATTTAGTAGTTAAATATAATATCCCCACTACTTCAACTGTAAACAAATGGATTTCAAAGTATTTATCGGGTAAAATATTAAAAACATATTCTCCAAAACCCGAGGTGTATCAATTGAAATATAAATCATTAACATTTGAAGATCGTGTAGAAATCGTTGATTATTATATGAATCATGGCCAATCGTATAAGACAACAGCAAATCATTTTAACATCAATTATAGCCAAGTATATAACTGGGTAAAAAAGTACAACTTGCATGGGTATGATGGGCTTAAAGATGGACGTGGAAAAGGGAAACCCCAGTCTGTATTAACACCTGAAGAGGCATTAAAAGCTGAAATTAAGATACTTAAAGAGAAAAATAAATTTCTTCAAATGGAAAATGACGTTTTAAAAAGGAAGAAGAAATAGAAAGGAAGTTGATGAAACAGGCATCAGACAAAAGCATCATACCAAACGGTAAAAGCATTTAAAAACCTTTATCCGATAGCTTGGTTATGTTCAGTATTAAAGATATCACGTTCAAGTTACTATAAATGGTTACATCGCAAACCATCAAATAAAGAAATTGAAAACCAAAAATTGATCAAAGATATCGTTGATATCTACAATAAATACAAAGGCATATATGGATATCGTCGTATATACATATATTTAAGACTTAAACTACATCAAAAAGTAAATCATAAACGTGTCTATAGATTGATGAATCAACTTAATCTAAAATCTACTATCCGCCCTAAAAGAAAACGATATATTAAAACAACACCTGAAATTACAGCACATAATATATTAAATAGAAAATTTGAAGAACAAATCCCAAATAAAAATGGTTAACTGACGTTACAGAATTCAAACTCAGCAATGGTAAAAACTTTACTTAAGTGCTATTTATGACTTAGGCAGCAAACAGATTATCAGTCATAAATTAAGTACCTCAAATAACAATAAATTTGTATTAGATACGCTCAAAAAAGCAGTCAAACTTGTGCCGAATACCGAAGGTATACTCTTGCATAGCGACAGAGGATATCAATATACAAGCAGATTATTTAAAGTTACGTTAGAGCAACTTGGTATAAAACAAAGTATGTCACGACCAGGATGTTGCATAGATAATGGGCCTATGGAAGGTGTATGGGGAACTATTAAAAGTGAATTGTTTAGAGGAAGAAAAAAAGTGATTTTTAAAGACAAGGCTACAGCAATAAAAGCAATTAATTCATATATAGAATTTTTTAATCAAGAAAGAATAACATTAAAAATGGCTACCCTTATATCGTAAATATAAGGTAGCCATAAACATTTTGTTTTTTTCACTGTCTACTTGACAGGGTGCAGTTCATTAATACGGATTAGCCCTTTGTTCTCTAAATGAGGTTTATATCAAGTTATTAATTTTTAATTGAATTGAATGCTTCATACATAATTTGATTATCAATTCAAAAAATCCTTTAATATGTCATTTTAAAAATTATTTTTCTGATCTTAAATGCTCAAATTTTAATACTGGTTGACGAGCAGCTTTTGTTTCATCTAATCGATCAATAATCGTTGTATGAGGTGCTTCTAAAACTTTATCGGGATTTTCTTTTGCTTCATTCGCAATTTCGATCATTGTGTCACAGAAATAATCTAAAGTTTCTTTAGATTCTGTTTCAGTAGGTTCAATCATCATACCCTCTTCTACATTTAATGGGAAATAGATAGTAGGTGGGTGTACACCAAAGTCAAGTAAACGTTTAGCCATATCTAGTGTTCGTACACCATATTCTTTTTGTTTTGAGCCACTTAAAACAAATTCATGTTTACAATATTGTTCATAAGGAATTTCAAAATGTTCTTTTAATCTTGCTTTAATATAGTTTGCATTTAGTACTGCTGCTTCTGAAACTTCTTCAAGTCCTTTATTACCCATAGTTCTAATATATGTGTATGCTCTTAAATAAATACCGAAGTTACCATAAAATGGTTTGACACGTCCGATTGAATGCTCGATATTATTATCGTATTTATACACATCATTTTCTTTAATTACCATTGGTTTTGGTAAGAAACTTGCAAGTTCTTTTTTAACACCAACTGGTCCTGAACCAGGTCCGCCACCACCATGCGGTCCAGTAAATGTCTTGTGTAAATTTAAATGAACAGCATCAAAGCCCATGTCTCCAGGTCTAACTTTGTCCATGATTGCATTTAAGTTGGCACCATCATAATACAATAATCCACCAGCTTCGTGTACAATATTGCGAATATCCATGATGTTTTGTTCAAAAATACCTAGTGTATTTGGATTCGTAAGCATAATTGCAGCTGTGTTTTCGTTGACAAGGCGTTTTAAATCTTCTATATCAACTTCTCCACGTTCATTTGACTTTACTGTAACAGCTTTAAATCCAGCAAATGCCGCTGAAGCAGGGTTTGTACCATGTGCAGAATCAGGAACGATGACTTCGTTACGATGTCCTTCACCATTTTTTTCATGATAAGCTTTAAAAATCATCAGTGCTGTCCATTCTCCATGTGCACCAGCTGCTGGTTGTAAAGTGACTTCATCCATACCAGTTATCTCTTTGAGTTCTTCTTGTAAGCTATGAATAATTTCTAGCGAACCTTGTACTTGAGATTCATCTTGTAGTGGATGTGATTCAGCAAAACCAGGTATTCTAGCTATTTTTTCATTTACTTTTGGATTATATTTCATGGTACATGAACCTAATGGATAAAATCCTGAATCAACACCAAAGTTTTTATTTGATAATTCTGTATAATGACGCACTAAATCTAGTTCTGCCACTTCGGGAAATTCAGCTTTGTTTTTTCTAATAAATTTGTCATCTAATAGCTTGTTAACTGCTCCATTATCAATTTCTTTTTTAGGTAAAGAATACGCGTAACGACCTTCTTTAGAACGTTCAAAAATTAATGGACTAGATTTACTTACTGCCATTTATTTCACCTGCTTTCTTAACAAATGTATCAATTTCATCTTTAGTTCGTAATTCTGTAACTGCAATTAACATATGATTGTCGAAGTTTTCTCCTATTTCACTTAAATCAAATCCGCCTATTATGTCTTCTTGAATTAAAGCATCGTTTACATCTTTAACTGGTTTATCGAATTTTACTACAAATTCATTAAATGATGTGCCATTGCTAACTTCAAATCCTTGTTGCTTAAATTGTTCTTTAGCATAGTTTGCATTCTCAAAATTTTGAACTGCAATGTCGTAAATACCTTGTTTTCCTAAAGCAGACATACAAATTGATGAAGCCAATGCATTTAATGCTTGGTTTGAACATATATTTGATGTTGCTTTATCACGTCTAATATGTTGTTCACGTGCTTGAAGTGTCAACACAAAACCACGGTTTCCATCTTGGTCTTCGGTTTGTCCAACAAGTCTACCAGGTGTTTTTCTCATGAGTTTTTTAGTAGTAGCAAAGAAGCCACAATGTGGACCGCCAAACTGTGTTGGAATACCAAATGGTTGTGTATCTCCAACTACAATATCTGCACCAAAACTACCTGGTGGTGTCAATAACCCTAGTGCGATTGGGTTTGTATAAACAATAAATAATGCTTTTTTATCTTCGATATATGACTGTATTTTCTCTAAATCTTCAATTGAACCATAAAAGTTTGGATATTGGACTGCAACTGCAGCAGTATCATCATCAATAGCATTTTCAAGTTTTTCTAAATCTGTAATTGTGCCATCTAAATCAACTTCAACAACTTCAAATTCTTCACGTGTTTTTACATATGTGTGTAAGACTTGTAATGCTTGATAATGCATGCCTTTTGAAACGACAATTTTATTTTTACGCGTTTGATTAAATGCTAAAATGCAAGCCTCTGCAAAACTTGTCATACCATCGTACATAGATGAGTTTGCAATATCCATATCTGTTAATTCACAAATTAAAGTTTGAAATTCAAAGATAGCTTGTAATTCACCTTGTGAAATTTCAGGTTGATAAGGTGTATATGCAGTATAAAATTCAGAACGCGAAATCATTGCATCTACTACTGCTGGGGCATAATGATCATAAACGCCTGCACCTAAAAACGAAGTATGTGTTTCTTTAGTAATGTTCTTACTAGCAATTTTATTAAGTCTTTTTGTTAATGTGGTTTCAGATTCAGCATCGGGAATAGCTAACTCTCTATTTAATAAAATATCTTTTGGAACATCTCCAAATAATTCGCTGATTGATTCAGCACCAATTGTCTCTAGCATTTCATTTTTATCTTGATCTGTTAATGGAATATAACGATGACTCACGGTAACACCCCTTTAAATTATTTACTGATTTGATTTTTCTTCACAATTTTTGCTTTTGCTTGTCTTTTTCTAATTTGAATAATAATCTCTTTGCCCATTTCAAATGCATCTCTATCAATTATAGCTAAACCAATTGATTTACCAGTTAATGGAGATTGTGTGCCTGAAGTAACTTCTCCAATTTCATTTCCATCGATATCATAAACAGTGTAACCTGTTCTTGGAATTCCTTTATCAATCATTTCTATGCCAACTGTTCTTCTTTTAGAACCGTTTTCTTTTTGATCTTTCAACACTTTTTTACCTATAAAATCGGCATCAATTAATGGTTTAGCAGCAAATGCAATTCCACCTTCATATGGTGTAATTGATTCACTTAAGTCTTGTCCATGAAGTGGTAAACCAGCTTCTAATCTTAATGTATCTCTTGCACCAAGACCACAAGGTTCTACGTCAAATTCTAATATTGAATCCCATAAAAATGGTGTATCATCTGATTTACAATAAATTTCAAATCCATCTTCACCTGTGTAACCAGATTGGGATAATATTACGTTTTTACCAAAGAATTCAACATCTTGTAAGAATTCAAAAGGAGACATTTCTGATATATTCTGTTTCACATGCTTTTGAACAAAATCACGTGCATTTGGACCTTGTATAGCTAATTGGCCATAATCTGTTGATACATTTAAGACTTCAGCATCAAAATTTTCAGATTGTTTTTTCATCCATTCAAAGTCTTTATCTGTGTTTCCAGCATTTACGACTAATAAATATGCTTTTTCACTGAGTTTATAGGTGATTAAATCATCGATGATACCGCCTTGCTCGTTACACAATGCTGTATATTGCGCCTTTGTTGTGTCTAAATTGTCAGTGTCATTTGAAAGCAAGTATTGTACTAATTGATCTGCTTCAGAACCTTTTATTAAAATTTCACCCATGTGACTTACATCAAATAAGCCCATATTAGTTCTTACAGCATTATGTTCTTCTTTAATACTTGAAAATTGAACTGGCATAGCCCAACCACCAAATTCAACAATTTTTGCACCGAGATCCACAAAGTTTTGATAAAGTGGTGTGCGTTTTAATTCATTTACCATTGCTAAACCCCCTATTAATATATTAAAAAAAGACAGAGTAGACTAAGCCTACCCTGTCAATAAATCCAGGAATGCGTCTCAGTATTATCCTTTTGCCTGAGAGTTTCGTTAAACTTGCACCTTCGGCGATGGTTATATAAATGATTAACCATTCTCTCTAATACTGGTCATTCGCTTTCATCGTTTCCAATATTTTTTTATATGTAACTGGAAGCGACTTATTACTATTCACTTTGATGAATGCGATTTCATTATATCTTGAAACTCTAGTTGAATACAAGCTTTTTAATTTAAAAAACGGTTTATTATTCGCATTGGGTCTATTACTATCATTTTTAATTCTATCGTATAGAATTTCTATGTCGCAATCTAACCATATAACATGTTTTTGTTCTTTTAATAAGTTAAATGCATCATTGCCTTCGATGATACCCCCGCCTGTAGCAATGACGTCAAATTGGTTCGCACATTTTTTTAAATACTTAAACTCTAAATTGCGAAATCCTTTTTCACCTAATTGTTCAAAAATTTCTGGTATTGTTTTTCCTTCTTGTTGCACTATAAATTCATCTAAATCTACAAAACTTAATTGATTGTTTTGTGCAATATATTTTCCTAATGTTGTTTTTCCTGTCCCCATAAAACCTATTAAAATCAGTGGTGTGTTAATTTTATTTTTCAAAAATATCTTCCTTTTGTAATTGTAATTTAATTTGTTTATCATAATATGATTCAATGTTATCAAGCGTTTTTAGTTGAAGATTAAATTGAGAAGTATATTTTGCTATTAGTGATAAATATAGCATATAAATAACCATCACAAAAGGGTATATATATCCTTTCATATTAGAATTGAACTGCCTTTTCAAAGGAACCCCCTGTATAATACATTTTCAATTTTAATTTTAAATGCTTATTTTTTAGTAATATAAATTGCGCATTTTTTACATTGTTTAATAAGGTAATGTTTCCTGTGTTATTTACAGTTTTAATAATCTTATTATTTTTAAACTCGTACCTTATAATATTTTTCCTTATGTTAAATTTTAAAATACGGCCGCTTTTATCAATTTCAAGTGCTTTTGAATTGTTTTGTAACATTGCTTCAGTTATGTCTCTTGAAAAAATTCTATATCAATTGATGATTCTAAATTAGATTGATTCTTTGTTGGAACGATTGATTTATATAATAGAGGTAGCATAGTAAATATTAATATAGTTATAAATAATGTAAATAATACTTCGATGTAAGTAAAGCTGGAATATTTACTTGTGAAAACATTTTTCATTATTATTATCCTTTGTTTTTATGCATAAATTAGAATTAGTTAATTTTATTTTATAATCGTCAATATTTACGCCGTTTATTAAACGCTCACTATCATTATATTTCAAAGCTAATAATATGATTCTTTTCATACTTATGTTTTCAATTTTATCATTAAAAGTATGATTTAGTTCTAAAACCATAGGCAAAAATACACTACACATTATAAGCATGCAAGTAAAAGCGATATATGCATCCATAAGTATACTACCGTTAATGTTTAATTTTTTCATATCTTAATCTTCCTTTTTCAATATGAAATATTAGTTTGAAAATTTCATTATCAACTGAAAGTAAGACACTACCAAATTTATTTATATTACCTTTATTGTTAAATGTTAAATATTTTATATTACTTTTAGGATGTACAAATGTATTTGGTGGAAATAGTATATCTTTGTTTTCAATTGACTGTTCTCTAACTATAATTTTATTTGAATAGTCGTTAAATATAAGTGTTATAGACTTATCATCTTTTATTGCTTTAGATTTTAAATAATTGAGTTGAGTGATTAAATTATTCATAAAATTATTGTTCGCATTATTTTTTTTATCATTAATAGGTATATGATTGACTTGAACAATTAATAAGATACTAATAATAGCCATAACCATTAACATCTCGATATATGTAAATGCTTTACTAGTTTGCAATTACTTCACCATTGTTAATTGTGATAGTAGCACCTGATTTACAATTTTTTTGGTTTTCTTTAATATAGCCATCCGCAATCAATTCATCTATAGATTGTGGTTTTTTATTATGTTTTAAAGTATATGCTTCAACTTGACTTTCAATCATTTTTATTTGGGCATCACAACCTGTACTTTGAATATGTGAAGATTGTTTTGCAATATTGGGTATAATCAATATCAGTAATAAACTGATAATTAAAAGTACGAGGAGCATCTCAATTAAAGTAAAAGCACGTTTATTAAAAAATTGTTTTAGTTTATTCATTAAAAGCCTCCAAATCTTATTATTTAATCGTTTGCATTAGATCAAACATAGGTAACATAATCACTAAATATAGCGCAATGATTAAGATGCCTAGCATTAAAAATATAGTTGGTTGTATAAATTTAATTAATCGTTGCAGATAGCGTTCAATTTTTGTAAATATAATTTCACTATATAATTTTAATTCTATGTCTAGCTTTCCTATCTTTTCGCCTTCCTCAATAAAGTTAATCAAGCCTTCTTCAAAACAGGAAATCTTTTTTAATATTTCACTTAACTTATAGCCATTTTGTGTACCTGTTGCCAATTTTCTAGCAAGATAAATTAAATATGAGTCATTTTTTTGTTTAGAATAAATATCAACGATTGATTGTAAGTTCACACCATTCTTATAAAACAATGCAAATTCAGTAGAAAGTCTATAAGTTTTATAAAATTTGAAAAAAGTACGTAAAATCGGGATTTTTAATATAATTTTGTACTTTAAGTTAATGGGTAGTTTTTTTGTAGATATATAAAATAAGTAAGAAAAAATTAAGAAGATAAATAAAATAATAAAAAGTGTTCTAGGTAAATATATTAATAAAGATGATAAAATTAATTGTGTTTTTGAAATTTCAACATCAAAGCTATTATAGAGAGATTGAAATTCAGGTATAATAGTATGATTTAAAATGATTAACATACCTATAAAAATTGTAATTAATAGCAAAGGGTATTGAAGTGTTTTTAGTAGTTGTAGCTTTGCTTTGTTATTTCGAATTAAATAGTCTTGGGCATGTGGTAATGTTGATGTGAGTTCACTGAATAACTCTGAAAAATATATTAGCATGATAATAATTTTGGGATATTTTAGTAACAATAATATTTCGTAACATTGTGCGCCTTGATCTAGACGAGTATTAATCTGAGTCACTATTTTTGGTGCTTTTATTGTTAAGTGTTGTAGTAAAAATTTAAATGATGCTGATAATGTGAATCCATGCTGAAGTAAATCATGTAATCTTTGAAGTAATTCAATTTGGTTTTTTTCACTGATAATCATAAATCGAGGTGAACTAAAGATATCTATTAAGTGTTTCTTCACAAATTTCCCCTTCTTTTGCCATTTCATTCAATTTATACGACAAATTTTTGAATGTGCTTGGAAGTGTAAGTTGATTTTCAAAATAAAATGCTATATCTTCTCGAGTTAATTGTTCATAAATTAAAGAACGTTCATCTTTTGAGGTGTTTACTAATCTCTGATTGATAATACTTAATACCGTCTGTCGTAGTTCTTGAATACTTATACCCATTTCTAATAATCTACTCAATGCGCCCTTACAATTATTTGAATGTATCGTTGAAAGTACTAAGTGACCACTTAAACTTGCATGAATAACTTGTTTAGCAATCATAGCATCCCTGATTTCACCAATAAGTATAATATCTGGATCACATCTTAAAATCGCCTTGAATGAATTAGCATAATTAATCCCTGCTTTTTCATTAATAGAAACTTGTGTTATACCTTCAACCAAACGTTCTACAGGGTCTTCTACAGTAATTATATTAACATTTAATTTTTCCTTTGCGTGCACTATCAGTTGATACATTAGCGTACTTTTGCCAGACCCAGTAGGTCCACTAAACAGTATTAAACCTTGTTTTTTATGGACTAGTTTAAATAATTGATTTATACTAAGTGCTTTTGCTGAACTTTGAAAATATTGAGGTATAATTCTCACTACGCAACTTTCAAATCCAAGAGATAAAGGTAAAGTTGAAACTCTTAAATAGTATAATTGTTTAAGTTTGTAAGCGTATCTTCCACTTTGTGCGGTGCTGTGTGTTGATACATCTAAACCTGCTTGATATTTCATATATGTGAGCAACTTCCTATAAATATTGACTTCTATCGTTTCTATAGTGTTTAAATATTCTTTTTTTCTAAATTTAATGTATACCTTTTTGTGGTTTGGAATAAAGTGTACATCTGATACATTTTCCTTAATTGCTTTATCAATGATATTTTTAAAGAGTAACTTCAAAAAAACACCTCCTACAATAATACACGTAGGAGGTGTTAATATTACTTTATGAAATAAAACTAACCATGCAAATATGGATTAAGTTGTTCGTCTTCTATCGTTGTATATGGCCCATGTCCTGGGAATAATGGTAAGTCATCCTCTAATTTGAACAATTTATCTAATATAGAGTCAACCAAAGTTTCATAATCGCCTTTATATAAGTCAGTTCTTCCTATACCTTGATAAAACAAAGTATCTCCAACTACAGCAAAATCATCAAATATAAAAGATAAACTACCAGGGGAATGTCCAGGTGTATGAAGTACTTTAAATTTAAAGCCCTCAATTTCCATAGAGCCTTCATCAATTTTTTGTGGTGATACATGACTAATGACAGGTGTTAATCCATATTGTTTAAACTTTTGTGAACCATTTTTTTCTGTATTAGTTAAAAAATCGAACTCACTAGGATGCATATAAACAGGCACATTAAATTTATCAACGATTTGATCTAAAGCCCCGATATGGTCAAAATGTGCATGTGTTAATAATACTGCAATGACAGGTTTATTAATTTGATTTAATTTTTTTATAATTAATTCATAATCAGCCGCTGGATCTACTAAAATCACATTCTTATCATTTTCAATAAAATAAGTATTCGTTTTAACTAAGCCCAATGCTAAACTAGATATTTGCATTGTTAGTGACCTCCACTATCTAAATGATTTTCAACAGATTTTAGTTTGTCATTCATTTTTCGAGATTTGTCTCTTCGATCGTCAATTCTTATATTAGTACAAACTCTATCAATACCTTTATCAAATGGTAATTCATGGATTGCTTGAACAACTTCAAATAAATCTTGTAAATCTCCCTCAATCAAAGTATTCATTGGTGTCAATTGATAATCAATTTTACCTTGTGCTTTAAATTCTTTTAATTTTGTTTGTATCTCAGCAATATACTTACTAACACTTGGTCCTTCCGTACCCACAGGTATAACTACTACATCTACTATAGCCATTATTTCACACCTTCCTTTTCAATTATATAAGTATAAATTAAACCAGCAGCACCAGTAATGCCCGCATCATTGCCTAGTTTAGCTTGAACGATTTCTGTACCTTGTTGTGCTGGTGTAAAAGTTAGATTATGGTACTCTGTTTTTATATTTTCTATTAATATTAAACCAGCAGTTGACATTCCTCCGCCTAAAACAATATATTTAGGATTACTTGTTACGCTGATAATACTGCACAAATATGCAATATAATTAGCCACGCGTTCTGTAATAAAGATACAGAATTGATCTCCAGCTTTTGCCGCATCAAATACTGCTTTCGCGGTAACTTCATTATCTTTTATTAATTGAAGTATCGAAGATTTAAACGTTAATTTAGGGTAATAAAAATTCACTAAATTGACAACGCCGGTCGCAGAAGCAACGGTTTCAATACAACCTGATTTCCCGCAATTACATTTAAAGCGTTGGTCATGGTCAACTCTAAAATGACCAATTTCAGCACCAGAGCCATTATGACCATGTACAATCTCTCCATTAGAAATAATACCGCCTCCAAGGCCAGTGCCTAATGTAATTGCAACCACATCGTCTGCGCCATGTCCTGCCCCTTTATGCTTTTCACCTAATGCTGCAACATTGGCATCGTTATCAACATAAACTGGACAGTCTACAAATTGTTGGAAAATTTCTCTGACATTAACTGTTTCTTTCCAATATAAGTTAACGGCACCATTCACTTCACCTGTTTCAAAATTCACTGGTCCTGGTATACCTATACCAACACCTAAAACATCTGAAAAAACAAATTCTGAATTATCAACATGTTCAACGAAAGATTCATAAACATTTTTCAAAAGTGCATAACCTGTAACATCTGACGTATCAGTTTTTATAGACCATTTTTCAATTCGTTCTAATTGTTCGTCGAATATACCTAGCTTACAAGTTGTACCACCAATATCTGCTGCTAAGATAATTTTTTTCATGTATTTTATTCATCCTTCTCTTATTTTTAAGGAATGCTAAATTGAATCCTTGTTTCGTCAATAGACGATTTTAACGATTAACGTGTCAACATAGTAGTCTTTTTCCTTAAAATATATTTTTCTCTGTATAAAACATATATATCTATATTAATATTTTTCATTTCATAAATGCAATGATAATGAATATAAAGATACATTATATCAGCACTTGCATGATTGCTGTTATTTAGTTTCAATATTTTATCACTTTATTTTGGTAGATATCTATAATGTCAGTAACTACATTTTCATAAAACTTTCGTAAAATCAGTGTTCATTTTTTCTTTGACTAATCACTAATTTGGACTTAATATAATCATCTTTAGAAATTAAATTATAGGAATATAGTGAATGAAGCTCTTGTTCCATCATTTCATAAATATCATTTTTATCCTTAAAATATATAATAAAACCAAATTTTTTAAAAGTTGTTGAACATCATAAAAAGTATTAATCTCATGAATCACTGTCATCGCTCAATTCTTTATTTAAATTTATATAATCATTATTTGTTGGATCTAATTTCAAAGCGGACTTAATGTATTTTCTTGCTTTATCTTTGTTATCGATGGATCTATTTGCAACCGCTAGTTGGTAATTTAATAATGCAGAATCTGGGAAGTTTCTTAAACCTCTTTCCCATGATGCCATACCCTCTGATTTTGAATCAGTTGTCGCATTAATTAGTCCTTTTAGGTAGTATGTTTCATCATCAGCATAACTTTTATTCACCGTATGTTGTACCATATCTTCAGCACTTTTATAATTGCCATTTTTCATTTCTTTTTCAATGATTGTATTATAAATATTATCTTCTTGAATCGTAAAAATCCTAATTTGTGCTGCAATAAATAAAATAATCATTACAATTAGAAAAAACCAGAATTTATTTTGATTAATTCTAAAATAATATCCTATAAGTGTTATCAATAAACCACCAATAAATCCACCAACATGTGCTACAATATTTACATTTTGCATTAGTAATGAAACGCCAATTAGGATGAAAAGAACAATTAGCAATTGACCAATCAACTTTTGGTTAAATTGTTTACCAATATACATAAAAGCGAAAATGGCACCTATCAGACCAAATATAGCACCGCTTGCACCAACGGAGACGGTGTCTGTATTAAAAGATAATGAAGCAAAATTACCAAACAAACCAGAAACAAAATAAATAATTAAAAATCTCCAATGCCCAACGATAGATTCTACTATTTTTCCAAAAATAAATAAACTTAGCATATTCATTAATATATGTTCAAAGTTATAATGTAAAAATATGGATGTAATGAGTCTGTACCATTCTCCGTGGACAACATTAAAATGTACAAGACCCCCAACATCTAAAAGTTTTAAATCAGAAAATCGATTTAACAATAATACCATCGAAAGCCAGATAATAATATTAATTATTATTAATAAATATGTAACTGGTGCAAATTTTAGCATATGTTTTTCAATAGGATTATTATTTAATGCTCTTTGTTTATAAAAACCTTTTGTATGGTTCGCATCGCGATTAAACACAAACTTCACAAAAAAGTTGGGCATTATTTGATCTATATGCTCTTTTTGACGTAAAATTTTTACTTTGAATTTAACTGATTTTAGCTCATCTAAATTTTCATTTGTAAATGTTTTATCGGTATATATATATAAATTATAATTATGGGGTTTAAAACCTAAAAATGTAATTATATCTTCTTCATGGTCTTGGATTCTACTTTTATCAAATCTTACTTCTTGTGTAGAATTAGCACCAAATTTAAATATTGCAACGGATTGCTTTCTTTTATTTGCAAGCCAAACTTCAGTATCATCTTGATTACGATGCACAACTTGATAATTTAAATATTTTATCCAAGTATAAATTGACTTCCAAAAATGCTTTTCTGTAATCATTTTTCCCTCCATTAATTTGTAGTCGCTATAATTAGTTTTTGCACTGGTTGATCATGTGCTTCTATTTCAAAATCATTTATTTGAAAGTCATAAATTAAACTTATTGTTGGCTGCTGATGTTGTGATAAAAATTTATCAAAATAGCCGCCACCATAGCCGATTCTATAACCTTTATTATTAAATACTACACCAGGCACGATCAATAGGTCTAAATCATTTGTTATTTCTGTGTCACTTGTAACATAATTAATTCCTTTATCATCAGGTGCAATATTTGATAAATTATCTAACTCCTTAAATGACATTGTTTTATTTTTATAATTAGTTTCTGGTACAAATACTTTTTTATCATCATTTAATATTTTCGAAATGATGGGATAAGTATCTACTTCATGTTGCATTGAGAGGACAACTCCAATACGATATGCCGATTTATATTCAGATGTATTCATTAATTGTTGTGTTAAGTATTGATCAGCAGATAATTTTTGATCTTGATCCGAAAATTGTTTCATTTTATTTATGGTTTCTTTTCTTAACTTATGTTTACTCATATATGACACCTTCCCATTTTATATCCTCTTTTATTATAACGATAATAATATATTATGTCATCAAACTGTCATTTCAATATTTTTAATAAAAAAATAACCAGATTCTAAAATTAGAATCTGGTTAAAAATTTAATTATTTTGTTTCACGGTGCAATGTATGTTTGTTATCACGAGCACAGTGTTTTTTCATTTCGATACGTTCAGGATTAGTACGTTTATTTTTTGTTGTGATGTAGTTTCTTTCCCCACATTCTGTGCAAGCTAGTGTTACGTTTACGCGCATGCTAATTCCTCCTTACCTTTTCAAAATACGACTTATTTATCATACCATTTAGTTATAAAATTGAAAAGTATTATTTTTCATATATACCATACCCATAGGTTTTTAACTTAAAAATGAGTTATATGAATTTTATTTTTTATCTTTTTCCTTAAAATAATAGTTAATGATGTCTCTACCTAAGTCACCACCATTAAGCCAAGGTTCTGGAACAGGTTGATTTGTATATACAATTGAAAATGCTAATTTAGGATTATTACTTGGTGCATAACCTACATAAGTTGAATTTACTTTTGGTTTACCGTCCTGGAATACTTCTGCTGTACCAGTTTTACCAGCTGAAGGCACAACAGTATCATTGAAACTTTGATAACCTGTACCTTCTTTTTCATTATATGCCATTTTGAAACCTTCTTGCACTTGCTTAACTTGATCTGATGTATTGTTAACTTTATTTAATACGTCGCCTTTTACTTTTTGTTTCACGGGTCCTAATGAATCTTTATTTGTTGCTTTTCTGATTTCTAAACCAATATGTGGTTGAATTCTATAACCACTGTTCGCAATCGTGGAAGCATATTGTGATAACTGTAACGGTGAATAAGTGTCATATTGTCCAATTGCCAAATCTAAATAATTACCCGGATTATCTGTTAGCGGTTCTATTTGTCCGCCAGTCTCATTTGGTA
Source organism: Staphylococcus sp. 11-B-312 (assembly GCF_016743055.1). Taxonomy (NCBI): domain Bacteria; kingdom Bacillati; phylum Bacillota; class Bacilli; order Caryophanales; family Staphylococcaceae; genus Staphylococcus; species Staphylococcus sp. 11-B-312. Next base: position 1,352,553 of record NZ_CP068241.1, on the reverse strand, counting down.
AATCGATACCTGTTTTAACACCTAAACCAACTTGATTTAGTCCTTTTCGTAATTTTTGACCTGCTTCTGAGATATCAGTAGGTAGTGACATGTTTGGCGCGTATGGTGAACCTGCAATTTTTAATGCTGTTTTAAACATATATACGTTTGATGAATGCATTAAAGCTTCTTTATCATCTATAGTTACTTTACCATCTTGGTTAAAGTATGAACGTTTAGAAAGACCACCAGAAAATTTCAATGGTTCATCAACCATTTTTTCGCCCACATTAATTGCATTGTTTTGATAACCAGCAAGTAATGTTCCGCCTTTAACAGACGATCCAACAGCGTATTGTGATGTGAAAGTTCCGATATCATAATCGGTTAAATCACCATTTTTATCAATTTGTTTACCAGCCATTGCTAAAATATCGCCATTATTCGGATTTTGAACAACCACTAAAGCATTGTCCATATCTTTAGCACCTTCACTACGTAATTTGCTTATTTGTTTTTCTAAATATTCTTCAGTTTTCTTTTGCAAATCAATATCAATACTTAAAACAAGATCATCTCCGCGTGACCCCTTATGAATCACTTGTGAGTCAATAACTTCTCCTGATTTATCTGTTGTATATTTCATTTCTTTCTTTTTACCTTTGAGAATATCATCATACTGATATTCCAAATAAGATTTTCCTACACGATCATTTCTTGAATAACCTTTTGACAAATATTGTTCTGTTAATTCTTTTGGAATACCTTCTTGTGTCGTAGAGACATCACCAAAAATACCACGTAATGTATCATCATATGGATACTTTCGATCCCAGTCCATTGTTGTATTAACCCCTGGTAAATCAGAAAGTTTTTGTGACACTGCAGCATATTCTTCATCAGTAACATCTTCATTTTTAATCATTTGAGGATCTAATGCAGAACCTGACATCATCTCTCTAAATATCGCTAATACTTGTAAATCTTTGTCTGAAAATGAATCAAATTGTTGCTTTCCAATTTTTTTATGTAACGTTTCATCATATTCTTCTTGAGAAATACTCCCATCATCTAACAATGCTTGTTCTTTTTTCATTAATTCGTCAGCTTGATTAGGGTGTTTCAAAATCCAAAAATCTTGTTTATCTCGATCTGTGATTTTATCGGTATCCATTTTTATAAGTTTTGATAAATCAGTAGCTATTTTTAAAACCTCTGATTGAGAAGTTTTTCTTCCCCGAGAAAAAGTGATAGCTTTTTTTGATGCATTATCTACTAGAACTTTACCATTTCTATCGAGAATTCTTCCTCTCGGAACAGCTTCATTAACAGTTAAATTCTCACTATTTTTAATTAATTGTTTATAATGAGAGCCTTGTGCAATTTGCAAATAACCTAATCGTAAGACAATTATTGCAAAAATAAATACAATTAGACCAAACACAAAGCTTATTCTTTTATTCATCGTATTTCTTATTTTCTCATCGTTTGATTTTTCCTTTAATCTTTTTAGCAAAACAACATACCTCTATTCAAAAGTGATCACTTTAAATGATATATGAAATTGATACAGATTTCTATTATTTTAAATAAAAAAATGACGACCTGTGTAAGGCCGTCAAAAATAGAAGCTTAATTATTTAGCAGCATTATATAATTCATCAACTTTTTCCCAATTTACAACGTTCCAGAAAGCACTAATATATTCTGGACGTTTGTTTTGGTATTTAAGATAATAAGCATGTTCCCAAACGTCTAAGCCTAAGATAGGTGTTTTACTTTCAGTTAATGGGTTATCTTGGTTTGGAGTTGTAACAATTTCTAAATTGCCATTATTAACAACTAGCCAAGCCCAACCTGAACCAAAACGAGCTGCAGCTTTATCTGCAAATTCTTCTTTAAATGCATCTAAAGAACCCCATTGTTCCTTAATTTTATCAACTACAGTTCCTTTTTCTTCAGAGTTTGGAGTTAATAATTCCCAGAATAATGAATGGTTTAAGTGTCCACCACCATTATTTCTAACAGCTGTTTGAATATTTTCTGGTACACTGTCTAAATTTGCTACAATTTCTTCAATTGATTTAGATTCTAAATCAGTACCTTCAATTGCTGCATTTAATTTAGTAACATAAGTGTTATGATGTTTGTCATGGTGGATTTCCATTGTTTGTTGATCAATATGTGGTTCTAATGCGTCAGAACCATAAGGTAAATTTGGTAATTCAAAAGCCATAAATAATCATCCTCCTAATTAATCTGTAAATAAAGCATAACAACTAAAAATGATTACAACAATGAATATGCTTACAAACTTATTCAAAAGTCATAAAATTATATTTGTTATCTTTAGTTCCTTTACTATTATATCTCAAAATAGTGGATTTTAAACATAAAGGACAAAGTATTTTAAAAATTCAATAAAATTCAGACTAATGACCTATATTTTGAAGGGAACTTTTTAGTAATAAGCGTCGATAGGTGCTATTTTACATTAGATACACGCTAAAAATTTTAAGCATGCTGACAAGATTCACATATGCCATATACTTCTAATTTGTGTGTGTGAATATCGACTTTTGGTAAAAAAGCCTTTATCTGCTCAATTGGACAGAAATCAATAATTTTTGTATCACCACATGATTCACAAATAAAGTGATGATGGTGGTGATCTGTACATGCTATTCTAAACTTCATTTCACCGTCGAGTTCGGTACCCTCAACGATGCCTAAATCTTTAAATAAATGTAAATTTCGATATATTGTATCAAATGAGATACCTGGATAATCTTTGTCTAACTTTTGCTGTATATGTTTTGCGTTAATGTATTTATCTTCTTCTATAAAAACATTTATCATATCTCTTCTTTTATTTGTATACTTGTGTCCTTCTGCTTTTAGAATGTTAATTGCTTCATCTGTTTTCATTATTAATAGCCCCTTTCACAGTTTTAAATTTAAACTTTTGATATGACATCATCATTGCTAATAAAAGTACAAGTAATACGACAATTACGCCTCCAGGGGAAATATTCATATAAAATGCTAATACTAGCCCTGCTATAACTGAAAATTCACCAATTAACACGCTTAATATAATAAGTTGTTTGAATCCTTTTGTCATACGCATTGCTATAGCTATCGGTAATGTAATTAATGCACTTACCAATAAAATACCTACGACTCTCATAGAAGCAGATATGACCATCGCGACGATAATAATAAATAAAAATTGTATCCATTTCGGAATACCTATCACTTTACTATATTCTTCATCGAATGAAAGAATGAATAATTCCTTATAAAATAACAATATAAATGCTAATACAATAATAACGATTGCGATAATAGTTGATAAATCACTGATAGTTACAGCACTGATTGATCCAAATAATAGTCCAACAATTTCTTGATTAAAACCATCTGCAAGTGAAATAAAAATGGCACTTAATGCTATGCCTGCACTCATTATAATAGGAATCGCAATTTCTTGATAATTACTATACGATGTTCTAAGTTTTTCAATCAATAACGCACCAATGACTGCGAACAATATCCCAAACCACATTGGATTAATAAAAGTTAGTGCGGGTGCAATAGTCACGAAAAACATCCCGAATGAGATACCACCAAGTGTAACGTGACTTAAAGCATCTGCAATTAATGATAGCCTTCGTACAACAATAAATGCACCAATTAATGGGGCAATAAAACCAATCAAAATACCACTTAATAGAGAGTATCTCATAAAATCAAAATTTAATAATGCCTCAATCATGATGAACAACACTCCCTATTATGTTGGTGATCTACAAATTGTATAGGATGACCGTATATTTTAGATATTTCTACCTCATCTAACGATTTAAAATCCTCTGTCGTGCCATGAAAATGCAGATGCTTGTTTAAACATGCTACTTCTGTAGCAGTATCAGCCACGACACCTATATCATGCGTAACCAAAATGATAGTTACGCCTTCATTTTTTAAAGTTTCTAGTGTTTCATAGAATTCACTAACGTGTTTTGCATCTATACCGTTAGTTGGTTCATCTAATATAAGGACTGAAGGGTTACTGATCAACGCTCGTGCAATTAATACACGTTGTTGTTGTCCACCAGATAATTCGGCAATATTTTTATTAATTAAATGGCCTATATTCAATCGATTTAATACGGCTTCCACTTTATTTTCATCCTTTTTATTAAACCACTGAAATAACTTTTTACGTTTCGTCAGCCCACTCATCACGACTTCTTTAACACTTGCAGGAAAACCTGCTTTAAAAGCTTGAGCTTTTTGTGAAACATAACTGATCTTGTATAAAGATTGTTTTCCATTATATACATTACCATCTACAAGTATTTCACCTTTTTGCAACGGTAACAATCCTAAAATAATTTTTAGCAAAGTTGATTTACCGGCACCATTAGGTCCAACTATAGCCAAAAATTGTCCTTTATTAATTTTAATATTAATATTTTCTAATACTTTTTGTTTTCAAAATAATAATCGATGTTTTTTAATTCGAACACTGGAGTAGTCATCTTTTCACCTCGTTCTATACTATACAACTTGCAAACAATTATGTAAATAGTAATGTTTACGAATTAACAAAAAAAGGATGATCTAGAAACTCATTTTGAATTGAGTTCACTATGTCATCCTTTAAATACATTTATCTAATTTTTCACATTTTTGATTATAATTCATTTTTTTAGTATTATTGCATTAAAATTTTATCCTTTAAACTTGGATCAAATTGTTGTTGTTTAAGCATTTCAATTTCAAATTTATAAGGTGGTTTTTTATTCTTTTTATCTTCACCAACATAGGGTGTTTCAAGTATTTTGGGAATGTTTTTAAACGTATCATGATGAACGATATAATTTAAGGCATCAAATCCGATATAACCAAAACCTATATTTTCGTGTCTATCTTTATGAGCACCAATATCATTTTTACTATCATTTACATGAACAACTTGTATTCTATCTATGCCTATTATCTTATCAAATTCATTCAACACACCATCAAAATCTTCTTTTACATTATAGCCTGCATCATGAGTATGACATGTATCGAAACACACAGATAAACGTTCATTATGTTTGACACCATCTATAATCCGAGCGATTTCTTCAAAATTTCTTCCAATTTCTGAACCTTTGCCAGCCATTGTTTCAAGTGCAATGCGTACATTATTGTCATTCGTCAGCACTTCATTTAGACCTTCTATGATTTTATTAATACCAGCGTCCGCACCTTCTCCCACATGTGAGCCAGGGTGCAATACTATGTCTTTAGCACCAATGGCTTGCGTTCTTTCAATTTCACTTTGTAGAAATTCTACGCCTAGATTAAACACATGTGGTTTGACAGTGTTTGCAATATTTATTATATAAGGTGCATGTACTACAATATTTGAAAGACCGTACGTTTGCATTAATTCTTGTCCTTGATCAATATTTAGCTCTTCTATTGGCTTTCTTCTTGTATTTTGTGGTGCACCTGTATAAATCATAAAAGTAGATTCACCGAATTTATGTGCTTCTTCAGCTGAACCTGCCAACATTTTTTTACCATTCATAGATACATGAGATCCTAATAACATAGTAGTCACCAATCCTTTATTTATTTTTTCTGGCTTGACGATTTTGTTTCTTACTGTATTTTTTACGCTCTTGACGTTTTAAATGTTCAAGATCACGTTGGAATTTTTTCTTATAGCCAGGTTTTACTTTTTTCTTATTTCTCTTCACTTTATTTTTTAATTCATTTGTTAAATGATCATCTTTATTCTTACGTGATTGACGTGTATTGTGTGCTTTAATTGGCGATAACTCATCATTTTTTATATCAACATTTTCAAATTGATAACCTCGTTGTTCTATTAACGCTATGTTTTCTTCTTCTTCAGGGCTATATAAGGTAATCGCCACGCCCTTGTATTGCCCTCTACCTGTACGTCCAACACGATGCGTGAAGAAATCGATATCATTTGGTACATCAAAGTTAATCACATGGCTTACGCCTTCAATATCTATTCCACGCGATGCTAAGTCACTTGCAATAACATATTGAAATTCTAAGTTACGAATACGCTTCATTTGTTGTTTACGCTCTCTTGGCGTTAAACCACCATGTATCATACCTAATTTTAAACCGGCAGTATTTAACTGGTCTGCAAGTTCGTTTGCATTATCACGACTATTACAAAATATAATACATAGATATGGATTTAAAATATCAATGAGTTTTATTGTTTTTTCTATCTTTGCTTCACCCTTTGTCGGAATTAAATAGAATTCAATATTTTTTTTATTTTTTTGAACATTTTCAATTTCGACGTATTCAGGATTTTCTAAATATTTATTTAAAAATGGATGTAATGATTTAGGAATAGTAGCGCTAAACACAGCTATATGGGAGTATTCATCTAAACGTGTAGCAATGTGGTCTACCTCTTCTATTAATCCTAAATCAATCATTAAATCAGCTTCGTCCACAACTAAATAAGAAGCCAAATGCACATGCAAATCTCCATGTTTAGCTAAATCGTTTATCCGAGTTGGTGTTCCTATAATAAGTTGCGGTTGATTCTTAGCGCGCTGTCTATCTTTTTCTATATCTGTGCCACCAATAAAAAGTTTAACAGATAAATCACCTTTGTAATCAGCTAAATGACTAGCGACATCAAATAGCTGTTGCGCTAATTCCCTTGTTGGAGCAACGATGATTGCCTGTGGTTCTTTAATATCGACATTTATTAAATGTATCAGTGGTAATAAAAAGGCATGGGATTTTCCAGTGCCTGTCTGAGATTGTCCAATTAAGTTTACTTGTTTTAATATTTTTGGAATAACTCTATTTTGTACTTCTGTAGGTTGATTAAAGTTCAAATTTCGTACCGCGTCAATTAAACTTGGGTCTAAATTAAACTTATCGAATGGGTGATTTGCCATGATTTGGCCTCCTTAAATCTTCATCTTTTCTATTATAAAGCATTCGCAAACGATTTTGAACTAATTATTTTATACTAAATTGGCAGTTATCAAATATAATTTAAATGTAAGTGAAGCTGGAACATAAGGATGCACAGCCTAGAAAAAGATTACTAGTCATTGACTAAAATAAATTTTATTTCTTGATAGTAACATGCATGGCAATTATAAATAATTAAATGGATCTGTGTTGAGGTTAGATGACTTAATTTCAAAAGTAATATCATCTGGGTTAAACCAATCTATTAATAAATTACACAAACCATCTTTCATTACATATTCACTATAATGGTTAATATCTAATAAGTTAATACCAGCAGTTTTTGCATCTAATGCATCATGATGTTTAATATCACCAGTGATAAAGATATCTGCACCTTGTTGAGCGGCTTGAGTCTCAAATCCAATACCGGAACCACCAATAATCGCAACCTTCTTAATAATTTGATCTAAATTACCAACATATCTTACACTTGGCATTGCCAAATTCGCTTTGACATGCTTCACAAATGTAGATATATCCATCTCGGATTCTAAATCACCAATCATACCTAAACCATAATTCGCTTCTTTTTCCATTTTTATAAAATCAAAAACTGGTGTTTCGTATGGATGATTATTTTTAATTAATTGTTCTGCTAAATCTTTTTGATATGCTTCAATCATAAATTCTAATTTAAATTCTTTTACTTCTTCAATTTTATCTATTGAGCCAATATGTGGATTGGCACTACCAGTAGGCTTGAATTGTCCATTCCCTGAACTTTCAAAGAAACAATATTTATAATTTCCTTCTTCAGCTAAACCTGCATCACTCAATGCATCTTTAAATGTTTTAAGATTCTCTTCAGGTATAAACACTTGTACCTTATAGTATTTTAAAGTTTCTGGATTTAAAATATGTTGGTTCTTCAATTGAAGCTTTTCTGCTAACATTGCATTAACACCTTTTGGATAAACATCCAAATTTGTATGTAAAGCAATTAAATTAATATCATTTTTAATTAATTTTCGTAAGATAGCACCATAGCCTTCTTGTTGAATGATATTATTAACACCTTTAAATATGAGTGGATGATGACAAATAATTGTATTGAAACATTGGTTTATTGCTTCATCAACAATTTCATTAGTACAATCTAGCGCGGTTAAAACACCTGAAATTTCAGCAGATTCATCTCCGATTAACAAGCCAACATTATCCCATGACTCTGCAGTTTCAAATGGTACATGCTGATTTATTACTTGGAGTAACGTTTTAATTTTCATTTACAACACCTCATTAATTAAATTGATTTCGTTGTTAATTTCATTTAGCCGTTCACGATGTTTTTCAGTGTTCAATTGATCTTTGATTTTTTGCAATGCCTGTCGTTCTCTTTCCCATTTTTTAAAAAATAATTCATGTTTCTTTTTTAATAAAATCGGTCCAAACTTTATTTCTGATTTAGTAAGTGTTTGTGTTTGTTGTTCAAAATAATCTGCCACTATTATTTCATATATATGCCCTTTTTCTTCTAAAATAACTTCTTCAATAATCTTGTAATGCATGGAATCTAACAAATTTCTAATCGCACTAGATTGTATATTACTTTGTAAAATAAGCCTCGGATGGGCAGTTAATTTCTCTTTACCTTCTTCAAGGATTTTAGCTATTAACGGTCCACCCATACCACATATAGTGATGGAATTAACTTGATCATTTGACTGTAATATCGACAATCCATCACCTAGTCTAACATCGACATGATTACTTAACTCATGTTCCACAACATTTTTTTTCGAAGCTTCAAATGGTCCTTGGATAACTTCTCCAGCAATTGCATTTTTGACTAAATTGTTTTCAATCGCATAAATCGGAAGGTATGCATGGTCTGAACCAATATCCGCTAAACAATCCCCTATTATATATGTACTTACTTTTTTTAATCTTTGATTTAATATAACCATAAAAGCGCTCCTCTATGTAAATGTAAAAAGCTCTTTTGTACGACTAGGTACAAAAGAGCTGAAAAATTAGTCCATAAAGTCTTTAAGACGTTTACTTCTACTCGGATGTCTTAATTTTCTCAATGCTTTAGCTTCAATTTGACGAATACGTTCTCTCGTAACGCCGAAGACTTTGCCTACTTCTTCTAGTGTACGTGTTCTTCCATCATCAAGTCCAAAACGTAAGCGCAGTACATTTTCTTCTCTATCTGTTAATGTATCTAATACATCTTCCAGTTGTTCTTTTAATAATTCATAAGCTGCATGATCAGATGGACTTTGGGCTTCTTGGTCTTCAATAAAATCACCTAAGTGACTGTCATCTTCTTCACCAATTGGTGTTTCTAATGAAACTGGCTCTTGAGCTATTTTTAATATTTCTCTTACTTTTTCTGGTGGTAAATCCATTTCCTCACCAATTTCTTCTGGTGCTGGATCACGACCTAAATCTTGTAATAATTGTCTTTGTACACGGATTAATTTATTAATTGTTTCTACCATATGCACTGGAATACGTATTGTACGAGCTTGGTCTGCAATAGCACGTGTTATCGCTTGACGTATCCACCATGTCGCATATGTTGAAAATTTAAATCCTTTATTAAAATCGAACTTTTCAACTGCTTTTATTAAGCCCATATTACCTTCTTGAATTAAATCTAAGAAAAGCATGCCACGACCAACATATCTTTTGGCTATACTGACTACTAAACGCAAGTTTGCTTCAGCTAATCTTGACTTAGCAACTTCGTCACCTTGTTCAATTCTTTTCGCCAATTCTATTTCTTCTTGCGCATTTAATAAATCGACACGTCCGATTTCTTTAAGATACATACGAACAGGGTCATTAATTTTAACACCTGGAGGAGCACTTAAATCATTAGGATTTAATTTTGCATCTTTGTCAGAACTATCTTTTTCGTTTACCAAACTGATATCGTTATCTGTTAATTGATCAAATAGTTCGTCCATTTGATCAGAATCCATCTCGAAGTTTTGCAATTTCTCTGCAATTTCTTCATGGCTAAGATGCCCTTCTTTTTTACCTTTTTCAATTAAGTGTTTTTTTACATCTTCTAAAGTTAGAGATGGGTCTATTGTTTGCTTTTTAAGTGTAACTTTATTTCCAGACATGAAAAGGCCTCCCGAATATAATATCAACTTGAAACCATGATATCATTTGATAGATAATCTTAATACTATCTACCCATAAATCATACGGTTTATTCAAGTTGTTAAACCCAATAATCTACAGATATATTCATTTTTAATTTAATTCATTCTATTTTTATTGAAGTTTACAATTTTTTCTAGGTAATATTTCTGCAACTCTAAATCACCTAATCTAGAAGCCTCCCGTAACTTTTGATTAAGCGATTCAATCGTTTCTTCATTTCTATTTGTTAAAAGTGTGTCTAAATAATCATCGATTTCATGTTCATATGGTTCTTCATTTATCAAATAGTTATCCAATGATATAAATGCTTCTTTAATGTCATTTGTATCGATATATTGTAAAACATCACTAATATTAAACGTATCATTCTCAGAATAAAACTCATGTAAAACATTAAATATACGCTTAAAATACTGATTTGTAAAGTCTTCTGTTTGAAGTAATTTATGATAATTTAAAAAAATATCCTTATCATTCATAAAATGTTTTAATAAAGCACGTTCTGCTTTTTCTTGCTTATTTAAATGAGTGAATTGTGGCACACTAGGCATTTGATATGACTGTGGTTGATAATAATCTTCACGTAGTCCTACTTCATTATTTAAACTATCCATGCTTACTTTAAACAATTCTGACACGTCTTGCAATATCTTTTTGCGTAAAATCGATGACTTCATTAATGAAATATCATTTGTGATTTCTTTTAAATACCTTTCATATGCTAAATCATTATTTTCTATTTCTTCTTGATGCATATGGACTTTATAAAGAATAAATGCTTTTTTTTCATGTTCCACAAAATAATTAAACGCATCTGCACCGTGTTTTCCAATATACTCATCCGGGTCCATGTTTTTTGGTAGTTGAACTACAAAAACATTAAATCCTTGTTGCAATAATATTTGCCCAGATTTTAAAGTGGCCTCACTACCCGCAAAATCACCATCAAACATTAATGTCACATTTGAAGTGAGTTTTTTCATAAATGCGATATGTTCTTGTGAAATCTGAGTTCCCATACTTGCCACAACTTGATGCAAACCTGCGTAATCAGCTTTTATCACATCCATAAAACCTTCAAGTAGTATAATTTCATCATTTTTACGAATTGCTTTTCTAGCTTGATCAACGTTGTATAACAATCTTCTTTTTTGAAATATCGGTGTTTCAGGACTATTGAGATATTTAGGCTCTTGATTTGTATATGTTCTTCCTGAATAACCAACTGTTCGACCTTGTGCATTTGATAATGGAAACATAATTCGATCCCTGAAACGATCATAATAGCTGAAATTCTCTTCATTCCTAGACAATAAACCCGCTTCATATGCTAATTGAATATCATAACCTTTTTTCTGTAAAAAGTCATGGCAAAAATGTGCATTTTTAGGTGAATAACCTATTTTCCGACGATCTATGAGTTCATCTGTAAACCCACGTTCTTTTAAATAGTTTAACGCTGCTTCTCCTTCAACGGTTTTTTTTAATGCATAATGATAGTAATCTTGCATTAATTCATGCATCTCAATCATTTGCAAATCTTCAGAAGCAATTTGATGATTAGTATGCTGTTCTGACGTTGCTTGAGGTGTTTCCACTTCAATATTTACACGTTCACCTAATAACTTTACAGCTTCAGTAAAAGAAACGTCTTTAATTTCTTGAGTGAATTGAAAGACGTTTCCTCCTTTTTTACAACCAAAACAATGGCAAATTTGTTTATCTTCAGAAACAGTAAATGACGGTGTTTTTTCATCATGAAAAGGACACAACCCAATGTAATTGCGCCCTCTTTTTTCTAATTTAACGTATTCACTTACTAAATCGAGAATATCTGTTTTCTCTTTTATTTCATTAATGGTTGCTTGTTCAATTCGCAAAATTATCACCTATTAGACAGTAGTTATAATATTATAATAGAAATTCTTATTTTAAGAAACTGTTTTGCTCAATAATACTAATGATGTCATTTGCAGTTTCTTCAATCGCTTTATCAGTTACGTCTATAACAGGACATCCAATTTTTTCAACTAATTCATTGAAATAATTTAATTCTTCTTCAATACGTTGCTCGGTAGCATATCTTGCACTATCACCTAAGCCTAATTGCTTTAATCTTTCTTTTCTGATGCGATTTAATTTATCCTCACTTATCTTTAAGGCAATGCATTTTGAAGTATCAACATTAAATAAATTATCTGGGGGTGTGACTTCTGGCACAATAGGAATATTCATCACCTTATAACTTTTATGTGCAAGATACTGTGAAAGAGGCGTTTTTGAAGTTCTAGATATGCCCAATAGAACGATATCAGCTTTATCTAAACCTTTTGGGTCTTTACCGTCATCGTATTTTACTGCAAATTCTATAGCGTCAATTTTTTTAAAATATGCTTCATCTAATTGGTGCACGAGTCCGGGTTCAAAATATGGTTGCTCATCTATTTTATCTAATAATATATTCATCAATGGGCCCATAATATCTACAGATTTAATTTGAAATTCTTTAATTTTTGCTTCCATATACTTTCTTATTTCTGGTTTAACTAATGTATAAACAACTATCGCTTCAGTATCTTTAGCAACTGAGATTACCTCATCTACGTTTTCTAAAGCTTCTATATACGGATACCTACTAATTTCACTTTCACATTGATTTGGGTTAAATTGTGAAATACATGCTCTTGCTACAAGTTCAGCAGTTTCACCTACTGAGTCAGAAGCAACAATAATTTTAATATTTTCCATTTAATACATACCACCTATTCATTTAGTAAAGAGACAAAAATTTTAGTAATTGTTGTTTTAGAAATACGGCCCTTCACTTCATATTTTCCATTTTCTTTTTTATTCACAATTGGTAAAGAATCAATTTCCTTTTCAATCATTAGGTTTGCAGCAAATATGACACGTTCGTCTTCCAATACAAAGCTTAAATTAGGCATACGAGTCATTATAATATTAACAGGCATAGTATGTATATCCTTACCTATCATCGAAGCACGTAATAAATCCTTCCGAGAACAAACGCCTATAAAATCTCCTTCATTATTTATAACAAATAACGTACTAACATCCTCTAGAAATATAGTACAAATCGCATCGTAAACTGACATTTCACTTTTCACTACTACAGGGTGTGACGCATAATCTTTAACAATATATTGTTTTAATTGATCAGCAATTAATTTATTTTTGGGTTTTCCAGAATAGTAGTAGCCTACGCGTGGGCGTGCTTCTAAAATACCAGACATTGTAAGTATTGCTAAATCTGGTCTCAAGGTCGCTCTTGTAAGACTAAGATGTTCTGCTATATGTTCACCAGTAATTGGTCCATTATTTTTGACAATATCAATAATTTGTTGTTGTCTTTTATTCAGTTCTATAAGACTTCACCCCTTTACTCATTACATTTAATTATACATTGAATTATAAATTGCTACAAATACATATATTTACTTGCTAATAATCAACCAATACATTAAAATTATATTTAAAGCGAGTTAAGGGTGGTGAAAGCTTAACATAACAATTGGCTAAAAATTTAAAAAGAAGTTTCAAAGGCGAGTGTACTCACTAAATTGGGTGGAACCGCGGGTTAATAATATTTTATTAAAAACACATAATTATATGTGATTAAAAATAATTAACTCGTCCCAAGGCAATGATTAAGTTTTTTTCTTTTTCTTTGTCTTGGGGCGTTTTTATGTTAAAAGGAGTGTTTTTTTTGGCAAAAGATATGGAAACAATTGTTCAGTTAGCAAAACACAGAGGATTTGTATTCCCTGGCAGTGATATTTATGGTGGTTTATCAAATACGTGGGACTATGGCCCATTAGGTGTAGAATTAAAAAATAATATTAAAAAAGCATGGTGGCAAAAATTTATCACGCAATCTCCATATAATGTAGGGATTGATGCAGCAATTTTAATGAATCCAAAAACTTGGGAAGCATCTGGTCATTTAGGAAACTTTAACGATCCAATGATAGACAATAAAGATAGTAAAATTCGTTATCGTGCAGATAAAATAATAGAAGACTACATGGCGAATGAAAAAGGAGACGAAAATTTCGTAGCCGATGGTTTAAGTTTCGATGAAATGAAACGTATTATTGATGAAGAAGGTATTGTTTGTCCTGTAAGTGGAACTGCTAATTGGACAGATATTCGTCAATTTAACTTAATGTTCAAAACTTTCCAAGGTGTGACGGAAGATTCTACAAATGAAATTTTCCTACGTCCTGAAACTGCGCAAGGTATTTTTGTCAATTACAAAAATGTTCAACGTACAATGCGTAAAAAATTGCCATTCGGGATTGGTCAAATCGGTAAATCATTCCGTAATGAAATTACACCTGGTAACTTCATCTTTAGAACACGTGAATTTGAACAGATGGAATTAGAATTTTTCTGTAAACCTGGTGAAGAAATAGAATGGCAAAATTATTGGAAAACTTTTGCTAGCCAATGGTTAAAAGACTTAAATTTAAGTGAATCGGCAACGCGTTTACGTGACCATGATGCAGATGAATTATCCCACTACTCAAATGCAACAACTGATATAGAATATCGTTTCCCATTCGGTTGGGGAGAATTATGGGGTATTGCAAGTAGAACAGATTATGATTTAAAACAACACAGTGAACATTCTGGTGAAGATTTCCAATATCATGATCAAGAAACTGGTGAAAAATACCTTCCATATTGTATTGAACCATCACTTGGTGCAGACCGTGTTACATTAGCATTCCTTTGTGATGCTTATGCTGAAGAAGGTGTTGAAGGTAGTAAGGATTCAAGAACTGTATTACACTTCCACCCTGCATTAGCACCTTATAAAGCTGCTGTTTTACCATTAAGTAAAAAATTATCTGGTGATGCAATTAAAATATTTGAACAATTAAGTGCTAACTTTGCAATTGATTTTGATGAATCACAATCAATTGGTAAACGTTACCGCCGTCAAGATGAAATCGGTACACCATACTGTATAACATTTGACTTTGATTCACTAGAAGATCAACAAGTAACTGTACGTGACAGAGATACGATGGAACAAGTACGTATGCCGATTGCTGAATTAGAAAGTTTCTTAACTGAAAAAGTGAAATTTTAATTTAACTTTTTCAAGTTATACTTTGAAAATAGTAGTACAAAATGAAAACGTCAATTTCTATATAATTTATAGAAATTGACGTTTTTTACTTATAAAAATTTATTTTTCATTAATTTTGACTATATTAATTTGAATGATCTAATCTTTGTAATTGATTAATAAGCTTTTGACTTTTGAAATACATACCTGCATATTCACTATATAACATTATCATTAATTGCGACATTTCATTAATAATATCTTGATGTATACTCAAGGCGTTCATTTTACTTATAGGTAAATTTTGTAGCACATCTAATAAGTAAAGCGTTTTATTGGATAGTAGTAAAGCATTTGGATCTTGAAATTTTGCATGATTTGAAATTGCACCATCAAATTTAAAACTATAGCCAATGAGTTTAGCTTGGTCATCATCACCAGTGACTACACAATGATTGAAAATTGCGCTAAACCCAAACTTTGACATTGATTTAATTAATACAATTACCGACATCAACTGTGCAGATACACCGCTTTTAATTTTATCTAATACAAAATGTAATAATTCGTAGCTAAACTGTGACAGTTCATCATTATCAATAGATCGATCTATCGTTTCAGTACATAAACTAGCATAACTACTCTCATAAATATCTAATCGAAGATGATAATTTTGATCGATGACATCTACTGAACTTAAAGTTCCCATGCCTTTCCACTTAGAATAAATAAACAAGCCATAAACAAATAATTGCGTATTAGCTTGCAAACCACTCTTGCTCTTTTTGGCACGACGAACCATAAGTGGAATTTTTGCACCGTATTCATTTAAAATTGTAATAATTTTATCGGATTCGCCATAATCAACCGTTTTAATAATGATACCTTTTTGTTTGATTAACATTTTAGCTCACCGACTCTCAACTTAATCTTGATCTTCTAAATAGCCCATTTGACGAATAAAGTTTACTTTATTTCGCCAATCTTTTTGAACTTTTACCCATAGTTCTAAGTACACTTTAGACCCCAACAAGCCTTCAATATCTTGACGTGCTCTTTTCCCTACTTCTTTAAGTTTTTTACCACCTTTACCAATCACTATTCCTTTTTGTGAATCACGTTCTACAAAAATCGTTGCTTCAATCCTCACGCGTTCTTCATCTTCTTTAATCATACGATCAACATTGACGCCTATCGCATGTGGAATTTCTTCATTCGTTAGGTGTAATATTTTTTCACGAATGAGTTCGCTCACTACAAACTGTTCTGGGTGATCAGAAATTTGATTATCCGGATAGTATTTTGGCCCTTCAGGTAAATATGATTTAATAACATTGATAAAATGCTCAACATTTAATCCTTCTAAAGCAGATATAGGGACAATTTCGGTGAAATTCATATATTTTTTATATTTTTCTATTCTTGGCATGAGCTCATCCGGATGGACGAGGTCAATCTTATTTAACACTAAAAACACTGGTGTCTTGACTGATTTCAACATTTCCATTATGTATTCATCGCCTCGACCAATATCTTCATTAACATTAACCATAAACATAATGGCATCAATTTCAGATAGTGTGTTTGTTGCAACACGCATCATATAGTCGCCTAATTTATGTTTAGGTTTGTGTATACCCGGTGTATCTAAAAAAATAATTTGTGCATCTTCTTGAGTCATGACACCTTGAATTTTATTTCTTGTCGTTTGTGCTTTATCAGACATAATAGCAATTTTATGTCCGATGACGCGATTAACAAAGGTAGATTTACCTACATTAGGTCTACCAATTATTGTTACAAATCCTGATTTATGTGCTGTCATTATTTTAAATCCTTTCCAGAAAATCCTAGAGGTAATAAATCACTAACTGTAGATTGAATCATGTCACCTTTGTGATTAGTCATATATACAGGCATTTCGTCATCACAAAGTTCTTTTAAAACCTGTCTACAAGAACCACATGGCGAAGAAGGTGTTTCTGCATCAACGGTTACAGTGATTGATTCAAAATCGCCAGGTCGATATCCATCAGCAATAGCTGCAACCAGACTTGATCTTTCTGCACATATACCTAATGGATAAGCGGCATTTTCTACATTTGCGCCGTGATAAGTTTTACCATCTTTCGTAATTAAGTACGCACCTACTTTAAAATTACTGTATGGCGCATAAGCTTTGCTTTGTGCTGTTCTTACTTCCTTGAAATAATCGGGTTGGTAAGCCATAATTTAACACTCCTATTCAATTTTTAATTATTATAGTATTTTTCCAAACTAAATGTTGCTTAATATATAGATAGATTAAAAATCGTATTTTCTATTTTATAAAATATGGTAAAAAAACAATAAGTCCTATTACCAACGCAATTATCGAAGCAAGCATAACACTAGCAGCTGCAGTGTCTTTAGCTTTCTTTGCAAGTTCATGATATTCATCTGTAATCAAATCCACTACATATTCTAGTGCTGTATTCATGGCTTCAAAAGTTAACACAAATCCTATAGCGATGATGATTAAAAACCATTCAACTATATTTATTTTTAAATAAAAACTCAGTAAAATTGCAAAACATGCAAAAATAATGTGGATTAAAAACTTTTTATCTTTGTTAAAGAGGACCAGTAAACCTTGAAAAGCGTACTTAAAACGTTTCATAACTATCTCTAATCTCTTGGCAATCCATAAGCATTTAAAATTTCATCTTGTCGACCAAACATTACCTTTTCATCAGCTTCATTTATATGATCATAACCCAATAAATGTAAAAAGCCATGAAGCGCGAGAAAACCAAGTTCTCTTTCAAAAGAGTGCCCATATGCATCTGCTTGTGATTGAGCAACTTCAGTGCATATGATAATATCTCCGAGTACTCTTGGTATATCTAACCCACTGATTTCAGGTTCATCTTCCTCTAATGCAAAGGATATTACATCTGTCGCCTTATCTTTATCTCGATACATTTTATTAATTTGTTGAATTTCCACTTTATCTACAAATGTCACAGATAATTCGGCATCATTTTCTATGCCTTCTTGTTCTTTTGCAAAAGAAAGAAGGTCGTCTATTTGCTTAAACCATTTTTTATCGACTAATTCAGTATGATCATTAAAATCTATTGTGAACATTTATTCTTCTCCCTCATAGCGATCAATTATTTTACTTACAAGTGGATGACGCACAACATCGTTTTGGTCTAAATGATGGATACTTAGACCTTTTACATTGTGTAACTTTGCTATTGCTTCTTTAAGACCACTTTTAACACCTTTAGGTAAATCAATCTGTGTCTTATCACCGGTAACAACCATTTTCGATCCAAAACCTAACCTTGTTAAGAACATTTTCATTTGAGCATGTGTAGTGTTTTGTGCTTCATCTAAAATAACAAATGCATCATCAAGCGTTCTCCCTCGCATATATGCTAACGGTGCTATTTCTATAACACCACGCTCGATAAATCTAGCAGTTTGTTCTCTTCCTAAAACGGTATTTAAACCATCATATAATGGACGTAAATAAGGATCAACTTTCTCCTTCAAATCACCAGGTAAGAATCCTAATGATTCCCCAGCTTCTACTGCAGGTCTAGTCAAGACGATGCGTTTAACATTACCCTTTCGTAATTGCTTGGCAGCATAAACAACAGCTAAAAATGTTTTCCCAGTACCTGCTGGTCCAACACCAAATACCAAGTCATTATGATACATAGCATTGACGTAAAGTCTTTGCCCCATAGTTTTAGCCCTTATTGTTTTACCAAACGCATCTTTAGTAATTTCGTCCTCATATAAATCTAATAAGTAATGAATCGTACCATTTTTTGCCATTTTAACAGCAGCTTCTACATCTTTGAGCGATATTGTAACGCCTTGCTGTATGACTTTCAATAAATTAATTAGTACTGATTCTGCTTGTTCTACATGCTCAACTTTTTCACCTTTAACGGCTATTTCTTGTCCTCGAGCATGTATTATGACATCAAATCCCTCTTCTATTGATTTTAGATTTTCATCATTGTTACCAATGAGTGCTTGTGCTTCATTGATGTCATCTATTTGAATAATTCCAGGCATATAGTTGCTCCTTTACAAATATATTCGTTTCTATTATTTTATCCTATTAGATTTTAAGTTACAAAAATAATTATGATGCATGATATGAAATAAGCATTATTATAAAAATAATAATTTGAATAAATCATACTGCAACTTCAATATTATTATATCATGAAATAATCTCATATTATTTCAAAGTGAATTAAAAATTGACATTAATTGTTATTTTTATGTAAAGCAAAGCATTGTGATAGACTGCGTGAAATTTATCAAGCAATAAGTACTTTGAAATTAAAAATAACTCAACTCACAAAGTCAAGATTCTAACTTTATAAGTTGAGTTTAAATAAATTTATAATTGTTTTGGTCGTTCTAAAACTTCAGACCAAATAATGCCATTAACAACTTCATCATCTGCAAATCTATATTGAGCATTTGTGCCAGAGCTTTGAACAGAATGCGCATTCATTAACTGTTTTAAACGATAACGCTTAGTTCTCTCTGATAAATATTTATCAGAAATAATATCTCGTGCTTTTTTCTCAGTTCTTTGTATTTTTTTCTCAGTTTCACGATCAATCTCATTACGCACGTCTTCTATTTGACCCATTAAATCAGCTTCAAGCTCTTTTTGAAGTTTATCATCTTGTTGCTTTTGCTCACGTTTTACTTTTTCAGCTTCTGTTTCATTATGTTTAGGAGCTGATGATGATTCTTGTTGAGGTGTCTCAGTTTCCATCTTTTCAGCTCGTGTCTCAGCAGGTTTATTCTGCTTTGGTGTATGTTCTTCTTGAGAAAAAGGACCATCATTAAATTGTTTTTCTAACTCAGAAAATGTTTTACCGATTTCTTCAAGGAAACCACGTTTTTGTGGTGGTGCTTCAGATTGATTTGGCTGTTTGTTAGATGGCGGTTGTTGTTTTTTTCGTTTTTTATGACTATCATCGTTAATAGCTCCAATTATTGTAAAAATGACAGATACTACAAAGATAATAATACCTATATTCATTTAATCACCCCTATTTATTATTCCGGTGATTCATCATCTTCTTTTTTTGTACGTTGGTTAATAGAATTTCTCATACCAGTATCTGCTTCAACATTTTTCAGATTATAATAATCTTTCACACCAAGATTTCCTGAACGCAATGCTTCGGCCATAGCTAGTGGAACTTCTGCTTCCGCTTCAACAACTTTAGAGCGCATTTCTTGTACTTTTGCTTTCATTTCTTGTTCTTGTGCTACTGCCATTGCACGACGTTCTTCGGCTTTTGCTTGTGCGATATTTTTATCAGCAAGCGCTTGCTCAGTTTGTAAATCTGCACCGATGTTTTTGCTAATGTCTACGTCTGCAATATCAATCGATAGGATTTCGAAAGCTGTGCCTGAATCTAAACCTTTACTTAAAACTGTTTTAGAAATATTATCAGGGTTTTCAAGCACTTGTGTGTGATGTTCACTAGAACCAATTGTAGATACAATACCTTCACCAACACGTGCAATAATTGTTTCTTCTCCAGCACCACCGACCAATCTTGCAATATTTGCGCGTACTGTAATTCTTGCTTTTGCTTTAACTTCGATACCATTCATAGCTACACCAGCGATAAATGGTGTCTCAATTACTTTAGGGTTTACAGACATTTGAACAGCTTCTAGCACATCACGGCCAGCTAAGTCTATAGCTGCACCACGCTCAAAAGGTAAATTAATATCTGCTCTTTGTGCAGCGATATTTGCATCAACAACACGATCAACATTACCACCTGCTAAATAATGTGATTCAAGTTGATTTGTTGTCAAGTTTAATCCTGCTTTATGAGCTTTAATTAAAGGTGATATTACTTTACGTGGAGAAACTCTACGTAATCTCATTCCTACTAGGGTACCAATGCCTACTTTTACACCCGCTGCGATTGCTGAAATCCACAATCCAACAGGTACAAATGAAAATAATAACAATAATGCAATTACGACTATAACTGCTATAATTAAAATTCCAATCATACTCATTCTCCTTTATGTTTCTATTTCTCTCACAACAACTCGGGTACCTTCAACTTCAAGAATAGTTACTTTTTTATTGCGTAATATAAAAGAACCGTCTGAAACTGCATCGATACGTTCATCGTTATAAATAATAATTCCTGCTGGTCTTAAATCTGTAGATGTAACTGCAACTTCTCCAACTAAATGAGAGCGATCTTCATGTGATGTATAACCTGCTTCTGCATTTGTAGAATCCTTCAATACAACTTTATCTAAAAACGGTATTTTACGTTTGAAAAATTTCACAAGTATCACCCACTCTATGATTGATAATATTAAGGCAACGACAACATTAGCAATCATGTACACTAAATTGTCACCTAAAGTAACAATACTAAAAACGATTAATGCCATACCTATAATGCCTATGATTGCACCTACTACAAATAATTCAATAATGACGAATATCACACCAATAGCAAATAAGACAACTGAATAAAAGTTAACATCGCCTTTTATAAAAAATCCTAAAAAGAAGATGAATAACGCTAATGTTGATATAATTCCGATAATATTTATCCTATTTGAATATAACTGATACAAAAAGCCTAAGAAGATAATACAAGTTAATATCAAAGCACCTATTGGACTAACAATAAAGTTAGAAACGTTGTCTATCCAGTTTCCGTTTTCAACAAGTCTAGTTGAAAAGATTGTATGTATACTGCTTATCGAAGGAATCACTATATCACCTCACTCTCAATTTAATTATACATGAAATAAATATATGATTATACCGTTTACACAATAAAATTCATAATGTTATTCATTTTTAATTAAATGCTAGAAATACAAATATAGTCTTTTTCAATCTACTGTAAAAGAAGTAAACATTAATATTTGTTCATAATGTAAATGTGGTTGTTTTCTTAAATATGTATCATGTTATTTCAATGTTTATGACATCATTGTATAGGGAGAAGGATTATAGATAGTCACTTTCTTAACATATAAAAATAATAGCCTTAGCTGAATAAACAACTAAGGCTATTATGGTTTATAATTAATGTTGGTGTTGAGGGAGTCAACGAAACAATTAATTATTTGAATTTACGTTTACGTGCAGCTTCTGATTTCTTTTTACGTTTAACGCTAGGTTTTTCGTAAAATTCACGTTTACGTACTTCTTGAATTGTACCGCTTTTAGAAACTGTACGTTTGAAACGACGTAACGCATCTTCAAGTGATTCGTTCTTTTTGACTACTGTTTTAGACATGTGTATTTCCCTCCCTCCAAATATCAACGAAACTTTATAATCATTACACGGTAATTACCATGTATTAATTAGTATAATATATCTGATTAATGTGGTCAATTAGTAAAATTTTAATTTCATGATTCATTTTACACCATCAAAAGATGTTTGCAGTTAAATCATTGTTCATTAAAATTTAAACAGTAATTGAATGTTCTGTTGTATTGGTAGCATGATCCACTACTCTTAGTAACTCCCCATGATTGATTGGGTAATCAGGTTGAGTAATTTTAATTTTTACAAGCTCGCCAATCAGTGATTCATCACCTTCAAATTGAACTTTCATATAATTATCCGCAAAACCTATTAAAGTCCCTTGCTCACTGCCAACTTCTTCTGGAATGACTTCAAGTACCTCTTGGTCAAATTTAGATGCATATGATTTAGCCAGTTGATCACTTAAATGAATTAAACGATGTACACGTTCATTTTTAATATTTTCGTCCACTTGGTCATCCATTCTTGCAGCTGGTGTACCAATTCTAGAAGAATACGGAAATACATGTAGTTCTGAAAATTGATGTTCAACAATAAAATCATATGTTTCTTGGAATTCTTCTTCTGTTTCACCTGGGAAGCCAACAATGACATCACTTGTAACTGCCAATCCAGGTAGCGCTTCATGTAAACGCGTCAATCGCTCTGAAAAATGAGCCATAGTATATTTTCTTCTCATTCTCTTCAATACTGAATCAGATCCAGATTGTAAAGGAATATGCAGATGACGCACAACTTTGTTTGACTGTTCAATTACACTAATGACTTCATCCGTTAATTGACTGGCTTCAATTGATGAAATTCTGATACGTTCTAATCCATCTATCGTTTCTAAATCACGTAGTAATTGTGCTAAATTATAATTCTTTAAATCCTGGCCATATCCACCTGTATGGATACCAGTTAAAACAATTTCTTTATATCCTGAATTTACAAGTGTTGTTGCTTGTTCTATCACTTTTTCAGGATCTCTGGAACGCATTAATCCACGTGCCCAAGGAATAATACAGAAAGTACAAAAATTATTACATCCTTCTTGTATCTTCAATGAAGCTCTTGTTCTGTCTGTAAAGTATGGAACCTCTAATTCTTCATATGTACGATTTTTCATGATGTTTCCTACACCATTGATTGGTTGTCTTTCTTTTTTAAATTCATTGATATAACCGATTAACTTCGTTCGATCTTGTGTGCCGACCACTATATCTACACCAGGTATTTCCATAATTTCAGCAGGAGATGTTTGTGCATAACAACCTGTAACACATACAACTGCGTCTGGATTTTGTCTTATAGCACGTCTGATAACTTGTCTACTTTTTTTATCACCTGTATTCGTAACCGTACATGTATTGATAACAAATACATCAGCATTTGTTTCAAAGTCAACACGCTCGTATTCTGCTTCTTTAAATAATTGCCAAATTGCTTCGGTTTCATAATGATTCACTTTACATCCTAATGTATGAAATGCAACCGTTGACATAAATATCACCCCAATAAATCTTTTTGAAAGCTTACAGCACTTAATGTGTATAAAGGTGCAGTTTCAGCTCTTAATATCCTAGGACCTAGACCGACTTGATATGCTGAACTTCCAAATAACTTAATTTCTGATTCAGACAAACCACCTTCTGGTCCAAAAATGATTAACACACGATCACCAGGTTCAAATTTTTGAACAACTGCTTTAAAAGTACTTTTTTCCCCACACTTAGCAGATTCTTCATAAGCAATCAATACATAATCATATTCATCAATAATATCATA
This sequence comes from Staphylococcus sp. 11-B-312, assembly GCF_016743055.1. Taxonomy (NCBI): domain Bacteria; kingdom Bacillati; phylum Bacillota; class Bacilli; order Caryophanales; family Staphylococcaceae; genus Staphylococcus; species Staphylococcus sp. 11-B-312. The sequence goes on along the minus strand of NZ_CP068241.1, from coordinate 1,328,175 downwards.
GATTTCCTTTAAATTCGACTTATACTCTATCTCTGGAATAATTAGCCTATAACTTTGTTCAGCAGCTTCTTTTATAATCTTTTGCCAACGTTCTAATTTTTTAGTTACTTTATTTTCATTAAGTTTTACAACTGACCTTTGCATACCAACAGCAATAAATTGGCTTGCGCCTAACTCTGTTGATTTTTGTATCATCCATTCATACTTATCTGCTTTAATTAAACCACTGCAAATTGTTACATGTTGTGGTAACTCTGTATTGATATCCATTTTTTCTATTAATACAATTTCGATTTGATCCATAGTTATATTTTCAATTTTACATTTATAGACTTTTTGATCTGAAAAAGTAATAATAATTTGATCGTCATTTTGATATCGCATTACATTTGTAATGTGATGTATATCACTTTGATCAGTAATAAAAAAACGCTGATTTACATCAGCGTTTTGGTCAATAAAATATCTCTGCATTGCTTAATCGCTCACTTTCTGTCCAACGATACATACCCAACCGTTTTCATGATTAATAGAAATGATTTTAAACCCAACACGCTTCATCTGTGCTAAAATTGTTTCATGCTTTTCTGTTATAATACCAGAAGTTATAAAATAACCATCTTTATTTAAAGTATTATAAGCATCTTCAATCATTTCTTCAATAATATGAGCTAAAATATTCGCAATAACGACATCAAATTTTTCAGTTTCTTCTGTTAGTAAATTACCTGGCACAGCTTCAATTGCTTTAACACAATTATTTTTTTCGAAGTTTTCCTTCGCAACTTTAATAGCCATTTCATCTACATCAATCGCTTTTATGCGTTCTACTCCTAATAAATATGATGCAATGCTAAGTATACCTGAACCTGTACCAACATCAATCACTGAATCATCTGGCTTTACAAAGTGTTCAATCGCTTTCAAACACATGCTAGTGGTTGGGTGGTCTCCTGTACCAAAAGCCATTCCCGGATCCAATTCAATACACATTTCTGCTTCGTCTTCTTTTTGATAGGTTTCCCAACTTGGAACAATCGTAAATTTTTCAGAAGCTCTAAAAGGATGAAAATAATTTTTCCATTCATTTTCCCAGTCATGTTCTTGAATCGTTTGTTGTTGATATTCAAATATGTTTGCATCCAAAGATTCAATGCTTTTAATTTCATGAATCAGATCTTTTTTAAAGTCTTGAGTATATTTCATTTCATTAAAATAAGCTTTAACCCTTACGCCGTTAACTGGGTAATCATCAGGGTTTAACTCATAAATTTCACCAAACTTATCAGCAAAACCATTTTGAAGATCTAATGAATCTTCGATAACAACCCCGTTTGACCCGAATTCTTCTAAAATATTAGAAATAATAGGTATCGTATCATGATTTGCAGTGATTGATATTTCAGTCCAGTTCATTTTTTATTCTCCTTTAAAGAATCTTTTTGCTTTGTCCTTAAAATTTGATGGTTGTTCAGTTAATGATTCACCATCAATATCAGCAAATTCTCTTAACAATTCTTTTTGACGTTCATTTATCTTAGTAGGTGTAACAACTTTTACATTGATAAACAAGTCACCATAACCATATCCATGAACATTTTTGACGCCTTTTTCTTTAAGACGGAATTGTTTACCTGATTGTGTTCCGCCAGGAATTGTTAACATTACATGACCTTTTAAGGTTGGAACCTTGACTTCATCACCAAGCGTTGCTTGCGCAATACTAATATCTTGTGAAAAGTAAATATCGTCGCCGTCTCTTTCAAAAGTTTCAGATGGTTTAACTCTAAATACAACGTATAAATCACCTTGTGGTCCACCGTTTTCTCCTGGTGCACCTTCACCTGCTAATCTTATTTGTTGTTCATTATCTACACCTTCAGGTACTGTCACATTAATTTTAACTGTTTTATTTTCAGTACCTTTACCATGACATGTTGGACAAGGTTCTTCAAATTCTTGACCAGAACCACTACATACTGGACAAACTTTTTCAGTTCTAACTCTACCTAAAATCGTATTTTGTTCTACTGCAACATGTCCTGAACCATTACAGTAATGACACGTTTTTTTCTTAGTACCCGGTTTAGCACCTTCGCCATCACAGGTATGACAAGTTACATCTTTGCGAATTGAAATTTCTTTGTTTGTACCGAATACGGCTTCTTCAAAGGTAACAGTCATTGTATATTGTAGGTCATCACCTTTTCTAGGTGCATTTGGGTCTCTTTGACGTCCACCACCAAAGAATGAACTGAATATATCTTCGAAGCCACCACCGAAACCGCTAAAGTCTTGACCACCAAATCCTTGGCCGCCAAAACCACCTTGTGGTCCATCATGACCAAATTGATCATAATTTGCACGTTTGTTTTCATCACTCAATGTTTCATATGCTTCTGAGATTTCTTTAAATTTTTCGTCTGCGCCTTCTTCTTTATTGATGTCAGGATGATATTTTTTTGATAATTTACGGTAAGCCTTTTTTATTTCATCTTTAGAAGCGTCTTTACTGACACCTAAGATATCATAATAATCTCTTTTGGCCACTTTTATCTCTCCTTTTACGATGGATTAAATTACTTATTAAAAAGGAAAAAGTCAAAGCCAATGTTCAATTGACTTTGACTTAATTTGGCTAAGCAATTGTGTCATATTTTGCTTTTAATAGCAATTAATAACTAAACTTATTTTTTATCGTCTTTGTTATCGTCTTCGTTCACTTCTGTGAAATCAGCATCTTCAACATTGCTATCATCTGAACCATTTGCTTGTTCACCTTGTGCTTGTTGTTGTGCTTGAGCAGCTTGTTCGTAAACTTTAGCAGATAAGTCTTGAACTACTTTTTCTAATTCTTCTTTTTTAGCTTTAATATCATCAATATCTTCGCCTTCAAGCGCAGATTTTAAAGCTTCTTTTTTCTCTTCTGCATTATTTTTATCATCTTCACTGATGTTTTCACCTAAATCAGTAATTGTTTTTTCAACTTGGAATACTAAGCTATCTGCTTCGTTTCTTAAATCACTTTCTTCACGACGTTGTTTATCTGCTTCAGCATTTTCCTCAGCATCTTTAACCATACGATCGATTTCTTCGTCAGAAAGTGAAGAGCTTGATTGAATAGTGATATTTTGCTCTTTATTAGTACCTAAATCTTTTGCAGTAACATTAACGATACCATTTTTATCGATATCAAAAGTTACTTCGATTTGTGGTACGCCACGTGGAGCTGGTGGAATATCAGTCAATTGGAATCTGCCAAGTGTTTTGTTGTCAGAAGCCATTGGGCGTTCACCTTGTAATACGTGAATATCAACTGCTGGTTGATTATCTGCTGCTGTTGAATACACTTGTGATTTAGATGTCGGAATAGTAGTATTTCTTTCAATCAATGTATTCATACGTCCACCCATAATCTCAATACCTAATGATAGAGGTGTTACGTCTAATAATACTACATCCTTAACGTCACCAGTGATAACGCCACCTTGGATAGCAGCACCCATTGCTACTACTTCGTCTGGGTTAACACCTTTGTGAGGATCTTTACCCACTTCTTTTTTCACAGCTTCTTGAACAGCAGGGATTCTTGTTGAACCACCAACTAAAATAACTTCATCGATATCAGAACTACTAATACCAGCATCTTTCATAGCTTGACGCGTTGGTTCCATTGTTCTTCTGATTAATGAATCAGCTAATTCTTCAAATTTTGAACGTGTTAAACTTAATTCTAAGTGCAATGGACCATTTTCACCTGCAGAAATAAATGGTAATGAGATTTGTGTTTGAGAAACACCTGATAAATCTTTTTTAGCTTTTTCAGCTGCATCTTTTAGACGTTGTAATGCCATTTTGTCTTGTGATAAATCTACGCCATTTTCTTTTTTAAATTCTGCTACTAAATAATCGATAATAACTTGGTCAAAGTCATCTCCACCTAGTTTATTATCACCTGCAGTAGAAAGTACTTCAAATACACCGTCACCTAATTCAAGAATAGATACGTCGAATGTACCGCCACCTAAGTCAAATACTAGGACTTTTTGGTCTTGTTCAGTTTTATCTAAACCATAAGCTAATGCTGCTGCTGTTGGTTCGTTAATGATACGTTCAACTTCTAAGCCAGCTATTTTACCAGCATCTTTTGTAGCTTGACGTTCACTGTCATTAAAGTATGCAGGAACAGTGATAACTGCTTTTTCTACTTTTTCACCTAAATAATCTTCTGCTGTACTTTTAAGGTTTTGTAATACCATCGCAGATATTTCTTGTGGTGTATATGATTTACCTTCTACATCTACTTTATGTTCAGTACCCATATGACGTTTGATAGATTGAATCGTATTAGGGTTAGTAATTGCTTGACGCTTAGCAACTTCACCTACTTGAGTTTCACCATTTTTAAATGCAACAACAGATGGTGTTGTTCTAGCACCTTCTGGATTTTGAACAACTTTTGGTTCGTCACCTTCTAAAATTGCTACACATGAATTTGTTGTACCTAAGTCAATACCTATTACTTTACTCATAACTAAATTCCTCCTGTTTGTTTTGAAAATTTGGTATTTTCATCAATATAACTATTGATTTACTTTAACCATTGAAGGTCTTAAAACACGTTCCTTCAATTTATAACCAGTTTGTAGTTCTTGAGTGACCTGACCTGATTCATAATCAGGATTGTCGTCTTGTACTACAGCTTGATGTATATTTGGATCAAACTGTTGACCTTCAGCCTCAATTTTTTCTAAACCGTTATTTTTCAATGCGTTCAATAAGCTTTCATAAACCATTTCCACACCTTTTTGTAATGATTTAAATTGCTCATCTTCGCCTTCGATTTGTAAAGCTCGTTCTATATTGTCTATAGTCGGTAAAATGTCATTTAAAACATCCTGAGCTTTATATGCTTTCATCGTTTGATTTTCTTTTTGGATTCTACGCTTATAATTTTCAAATTCTGCGTATAATCTTAAATATTTTTCTTCTTCTTCTTGAACATTATTTTTTAATTGTTGAATTTCTTCATCTTTAGGATCGATATCTGCCTCAGTATCTTCAGAATTTTCTTCTTGCAGATTATCTTGTGATTCATTATTCATTTCATCAGCATCTTCAACTGAAGTAGTTTGGTCGTTCTGTGATTCTTGATTAATATCTTCAGTTTTTTCGTTTTCATCGAATACTGATTCATTTTTTTCTGTCATTTTCTGCCCTCCAATACAATTCTTAATTACCAAATCGTATTTAGTAATTGTATTACATTCTGATAGTTCATTGCCGTTGGTCCGATAACCGCAATTTGGCCTTTAAGTCTATCATCAATATGATATTCTGTAGTGACGATAGAAATATCGCTCAAGCTTGATTCGATTTCCTGTCCAATCTTAACATTAATTGATGAATTTGACATTTCATCAAGTAGCTGAGTAATTTTGTTTGATTCAATATACTGCAAGATAGGTTGAATAGAAGAAACATTTGATTCATTAAGTGCATCAATTAGTTTAACCTTTCCACCCATGTAAATGCCATTACTTTGATTATCAAAATGAACATCTATCGTATCTAACATTTCTTTTATAAAGTCTTTTTCAAAATCCGACTTCGCAAAAGCATTAAGTTCATTTTCTAAGCGTTGTTGATTTAATGCATTGTATCTTGCAGTCACAAAGTTAGCTATTTTAGTCAATTCATCACTCGATAAACGTGCTTTGGATACTAAATGTAAATGCTCAACATGGCCAGAAGTAAAAACAACAACCATGATTACTAAATATGCATTCGCTCGAATCAAGTGAATGTTATTAATAATATCTTTTTTGTGATTTGGACGCATTACCAACGTTGTATACTGAGAAGCGATTGAAAGTTCATTTGCGAACTCACTCAAAGCTGAGGAGATATCATAATGATTTTCAACCAGTAAGTCTCTTAAACGTTGTATTTTTTTGTGTTGTTGATGAGATGTTTGTTGCAATAATTGATTCACATAATATCTGATGCCTGACTCTGACGGCGAACGTCCTGATGAAGTATGTGTCTTCTCTATTAACTGTAGTTCTTCTAGTTGTTTCATTTCATTTCTAATAGTAGCAGGACTAACATTTAAATTATGTCTTTCAATCAGTGTTTTGGAACCAATCGGTTGACCTAAATCAACATAATCTTCAACAATTGCATTTAAAATGCTCAATTGTCTATCACTAATCATGTTTTCACCTCATTAGCACTCTTTTGTTTCAAGTGCTAATTATAATTTATCAAATTGGTCAAAGTAAGTCAATGTTAAAGCCCTAGTTTTTGAAAAAAATTAAACATTTAGTAAAAACGACTCAAATACTAGATTTCCAATTACTTTACCTCTCTCTGTTAAAGAAATATATCCGCCAGTATCATTAATTAATTCTCGTTGCTTTAAATCTTTGATTGTGTCGTTATAAACATCATCAATTGTTTTATTAAATTTTTGTTCGAACCGTTTTCTACTAACGCCTTGATTCATTCTTAAACCTAGAAACATTTCCTCTTCCATTTGTTCACTTTCTGTTGGATAAACTGAGTCAAGAACGGGCCTTTCCTTATTTTGTATCTTATTTATATAATGATTCACAGGGTTTACATTATTATATCGCTCGCCATTTACATAACCACTTGCCCCTGCGCCAAATCCATAATAGCCTTCGTTTTTCCAATATACTTTATTATGCTCTGATTCATGTCCTTTTTTACCAAAATTTGAAATCTCATATTGGTGTAATTCAGTCTCGTGCATTCGCTTTAATAAATATTCGTACATTTCTTCACCAACATCTTCGTTTGGAATTTTCAATTGACCTTTACGGTACATATTATAGAATTGAGTTTTTGGCTCTAAAATCAATCCATAACTTGAAATATGATCAATATCCATCGCTAACGCTTTTTCTAAACTTTCTTGAAAATCTTCTAGGCTTTGCTGGGGTAGATGATACATTAAATCTAAACTTATAGAAGGTATACCAACTTTCCTTGCATTGTTCACTGCTCTATAAATGTCCTCTGTCTTATGAGAACGTCCTAATATCGCTAGTAATTCGGGTTTGAATGTTTGAACGCCCATCGATAATCTATTTACACCATAATCTCTTAAAAGTTGTACTTTGGCTAAAGTTAGTTCGTCCGGATTGGCTTCAAAACTAAATTCACCTTTAATTTCAAAAATATCGGTAATTGCAGTTAATAGTTTTTCCAGTTGCTCATATGATAACGCGGTAGGTGTCCCACCACCCACAAAAACGGTTTCTAAAGATCTAACTTCGCTCTGTTTCATTTCGTTAATTAAGCAATCTAAATATTGATCCACTGGTTGATTTTGTATAAAGTATTTATTGAAATCGCAATAAGTACAAATTTTGACACAGAAAGGGATATGGATATAAGCACTTTTCACTTCCATTTTTGAAATGACCTTCTTTCGTTAAATAAAATAGATTCATATAACAAAAACTGGGCCATAAATCGAATGGATTTAAGGCCCCAATGTTTAAAAAATCATATTAATCTTCGTCCATCTTAAGCACTGCAAGGAAAGCATCTTGTGGTATTTCAACATTCCCCACTGCTTTCATTTTTGCCTTACCAGCTTTTTGCTTTTCTAATAATTTTCTTTTACGACTAATATCGCCACCATAACACTTAGATAAAACGTTTTTACCCATTGATTTTATATTTGTACGAGCAACTATTTTTTGTCCAACTGCTGCTTGTACCGGTACTTCGAACTGTTGTCTAGGTATTAGCGTTTTAAGCTTTTCAACTAACGCTTTCCCTCTTTCATATGCGAAGTCTTTATGAACTATAAAACTAAGTGCATCTACTTTCTCTCCATTTAGTAATATATCCATTTTAACTAAGTCGCTTTCTTTATTATCAATAAATTCATAGTCAAAAGAAGCATAACCTTTTGTATTTGATTTTAGCTGATCAAAGAAATCAAACACTACTTCAGATAAAGGCAGTTCATAGATAATATTGACGCGTATATCATCTAAATACTCCATATTAATAAATTGGCCACGCTTACGTTGACACAATTCCATAACTGCACCCACATAATCGTTTGGTACCATCATTGTCGCTCTTACAAAAGGTTCATAAATCGTATCAATTTGATCTCTTTCAGGCATATGCGCTGGATTATCGACTGAGATTTCATCACCATTTTTAAGAATACATTCATAAATTACAGATGGGGCTGTAGCGATTAATTCTATTCCAAATTCACGTTCAATACGTTCTTGGATAATTTCCATGTGCAACATGCCTAAAAACCCTGTTCTGTATCCAAAACCTAATGCTTGAGAAGACTCAGGTTCAAATTCTAATGAAGCATCATTCAACTGTAACTTCTCTAATGCTTCACGTAAATCGTTATAGTCTTTATTGTCTATAGGGAATAAACCGCAGAAAACCATTGGGTTCATTTTCTTATATCCTTTTAACGGCTCAGCTGCTGGACGGTGTAGATGGGTAATTGTATCCCCGACACGTGAATCATCTACATTTTTGATATTAGCAATGACATAACCAACATCTCCAACAGTTAGCTCGCTAACTGGTAATTGCTTTGGTGTATTGATGCCTACTTCTGTAACTTCAAAAGATTTTCCTGTAGCCATCATTTTTATTTCATCACCCGTTTTCAAAGTACCTTCAACAATTCTAATTGATGAAATAACACCTCTATAGGGATCATATTCTGAATCGAAAATCAATGCTTTTAATGGTTCGTCTGGATCTCCTTGTGGTGGTGGCACGACTTCTACAATTTTTTCTAATATATCATCAATACCAATATTTGATTTTGCACTAGCTAATACAACATCATCTTTATCTAGTCCTATGACATCTTCTACTTCTTGCTTTACACGTTCAGGTTCCGCTGCTGGTAAATCTATTTTATTCACAACTGGTAATAACTCTAAATCGTTGTCTAATGCCAAATAAACATTGGCTAATGTTTGGGCCTCTATGCCTTGTGCAGCATCTACTACTAATATAGCGCCTTCACATGCAGCTAATGATCTTGAAACTTCATATGTAAAATCTACGTGTCCAGGTGTATCAATTAAATGAAACGTATAAGTCTCACCATCTTTTGCATCATATTTTAAACGTACCGCATTTAATTTTATTGTTATACCACGTTCTCTCTCTAAATCCATGGAATCCAATAACTGTGATTGCATTTCACGTGATTCAACAGATTTAGTATTTTCCAAAATTCTATCTGCTAATGTAGATTTTCCATGATCAATATGTGCAATAATAGAAAAGTTTCTTATATTTTCACGCTTGTTTAAACGATTTTCTTTATCCATGTATTATCAGTCTCACTTTCATAATTCTAGCCCGTAATATGTATGACATTCTTTGATATAATAACGTTTTTATCTACTAATTGCAAACTTGATAAAATTAATAGTAAAATTTCAATTTATGTTTATCTTTCGTCGCTTATGTTACTATTTTTACTAATATCTTTTCTTGTTATAATTATTATTGTATCATTTATCGCGAGTTTACGCGCCTTATTATAAATAAATGATTGCAGAAACTTGGTTGTTTTGATAAAATATTTCTTGTTGTAATCAAATTAATTTTTGATAGCGAAGATCACACTTTTAGGAGGTGACAGACATGCCAAACATTAAATCTGCAATTAAACGTGTTAATACTACTCGTGTAACTGAGGAACGTAATATTTCACAAAAAAATGCAATGCGTACAGCTGTGAAAAGAGCTCATACAGCAATTGACACTAACGCTGACAACAAAGCTGAATTAATTAGCTTTGCATTGAAAAAAGTAGATAAAGCTGCGCAACGCAACTTAATACATTCTAACAAAGCTGCTAGAATTAAATCTTCTTTAATGACAGCTGCTAAATAAACTAAAGTTCAAGCCTACGCTTGAACTTTTTTTATTTCAATATTTCATGCGACCTGCTACATAAGATTAGCCCAGAAATGATTTATAATAAGAGAAATCATTTCTGGGCTTTTTTACAACTTTAATATTTATTAGTTTTAGCATCATAACTATCAACATGCTTTAAAATTCATCTACAGAAATCTATCCAGTGAAATGACTAGACGAAAACAAAAAGCTTCACATTTATAAGGACAAAATAAACAATTCGAGGATAAGGTGTTTATCCATATAAGATGACTTTAATTTATAATCTGTTTCTGCGCAATTATCAATAATATTTAATAAACTTTCTAATTCATAATGCCTTGCTTGGTTTAAAGCTAACTTCACCCTATAGGGATGAACGTTGATTGTTTTAGCAATTTGTTGGCCACTATATCCTTTTTGTCCCAATATTTTACTTTGATAAAAAAGTCGATAATTACTTGTAATCAGTGCTAATAATTTTATAGGCTCCTCTTTCATTGCTATTAAGTCTTTAACTAGTTGAATGGCTTTTGATTTTTTATTTTTTTGTATATATTCAGTGAGCAAAAAAACATTTTGTTCTAGACTTCTATTTACAATTTGATGAACATCATCTTTATTAATAGTCGTTCTATCACCCAAAAATAAAATGAGTTTTTCTATCTCTTGCTTAACAACATTAAAATTAACTCCTGTTAATTCAATAACTAAATCAAGCGCATCTTGCTTAATATCTTTATAATTCTCATGCAGTTGACTTTTTATCCAATGTTTTATTTCTTCTTCTGACATTTGTTCTATCTTTTTAATTTGCGCATGTTTTTTCAATGATTTAACAACTTTTTTTCTCTCATCTAATTTAGAATGATTAACTTCAAACAATATTAAAGTGTCACCATCATATTTTTCTATAAATTCTATCATTTGATCAATGTTATGATTTAATTCTTTAGGCGGTTTCTCACCAGTAAAAACATATGCATTTTGTACTAGAACAGCTTTTTTATTAGAGAAAAATGGCATGGTAAGCGTTTCTTCAATAATTGGAGCTAAATCATTTTCATATAAGTTATATTTAACGAAGTTGAATTCATCTTTTGGTGCATCTAAATATTGTTCAATAACTTCAGAAGCTTTTTTTTCAATTAATTCAGGTACTTCACCATATATCGTTATTATATTGCTACTCATTCTCGGCACCCTTTCAATTCTATTACACATTTTGTAATTATAACACGCCTAATAGTTTCTCACTAACTAAAAAATTTCAATGGTATTGAGATTTTATTTCTATTTGATCTTTAAATAAAATGTTCACTTCTCCATTTACATTTGTTTGAAAAACTTTAATATTATTATATCTTAATCTATCAATAATTTGACGATTAGGAAGACCATATTTATTTTTTTCTCCTACCGAAATTAGAGCTATTTTTGGTCTAATTGATTGCAATAAACTGTTACTTGTACTCGTACGACTACCATGATGACCAATTTTTAAAATATTAACATTGGATAAATGATATTTATGTATCAATTTCTCTTCGTTATGATTTGTAGCATCACCCATCAGTAATATTTTATAACTATTGTACTGTATCAATATTATAATTGATTGTTCATTTAAATTATTAGAGTTAGGAATAGTAGCATCTAACAGATTAAGTTTCGCTTTATTCATAAAAAATTGTGATTTATTTTTAAAATCTATTAACTTTATGCCTTTTTTTATACATTTCACTTTTAAAAGATTTAATTCTTTCATTTTAAAACTATTAGCATTGATAATGATACTTTTAATTTTGAGTTGTTTAATTAAATAACTTAGTTCACCCATATGATCTAGATGAGGATGAGTAATTATAACGTAATCAAGTTCTTTTACATTATGTCGTTTTAAAGTTGGTAAGATATGATATCTAGAAATATTATGATTCGCAACTTTTTGTTTCGAATTAAAGTTACCACCCGTGTCGATTAATAGTGATTCGTGGTATTGAGTTTCAAATAAAAGTGAGTCCCCTTGCCCTACATCCAACATAGTAAGTTGATATGCATGCACTTGAGGTAGCATTGTAGAGACAATATACAAAGTAATTAAAGTAATTGACATTAGTTTATAGCATTTATGAACGAATAGAACTAAGGTCAAAAATGCAACGATAGTTATTATAGCTATTTGAAGATTATTTAATGTAGGAATATACCATTTGAAAAAGTTGAGTTTATCAAAAAGTTCAACCATTTTATCATGAAAAATAATTAATAAGTTATATAAATTGGTTATAATAATAGGTTTGAATGGTAAATGTATTATAAAAGTAAGAAAAATAACAAAAGGAAATAGTATGAAAGAATAAAATGGAACAAAAAAGATATTAGATATCAAGCCAATCCATTGAATCTGGTGAAAATGGATACAACTTAAAATAAATGAACTTAATTGTGCTATCCATGTGATAGCGCATAAAGATTTAAAGATACCTAAATTCTTTAGTAACGGGCTGGCAAAAAGGATTGAAAAAGTAATTAAAAACGAAAGTTGAAATCCGATATGATAAATTAACGAGGGGGTTAAAATTGTTAAGCAAATAAATAAAAAAGCTAAAACGTTCATTGAATGCTTTATAATGTATTTTGGAAAAATGATTATTATCAAACTCATTAATATTGCCCTGACAGCACTTGCCGACATGTTTGTATACATGCAATAGATAGGTAATAATATGATTAATATTATTTTAATTAAAAACAATGGGCATTTTAATCTGTTAAGTATATAGCATATAATTGTAATAATAATAGCAATATGTGTCCCGCTAATAGCCAGAAGATGCGCTATGCCAATTTCTTTTATTCTATCTAATTCATCTTTATTCATAAGTGATGTATCACCTGTTATAAATGCGATCGTTTTTTCAGGTGAAATTATTTTCCATTGTTGCATTCTTTCGTAAATCAATGCTTTATGTTTATTTAAAATATCAGTAAAGTTATTATTGTTAGTTTTACAACTTGAAAGATGAATATTTTGAATCATAAAAATAAGATTAGAATTTGGTTCGTTTTTTATAGTATTAAACTTCCCATTGACTTTACAGGTTTTTTGTAATAAAAAAGCAGAAACTTTTTTAAATCTATATTTTTTGATGTTTGTAAATTATAAACGTAAGTATAATGTTTTTTATTTATTTCAATCTTACCTTTAAGTTTATGATGCTCCAAAATTGGTTTTGTAATTAACTTTGCTTCTCCTTGAAATGCTTTGTTCAAAAGTAAAGCATGGTTATTTTTTCTAATTTTAAATCATTTTGAAACATCATATAACTACTTAAAGATATGATGGCAACCATTATAAAATGAATTACATTAAATCTTTTTCTTTTCATTATAATAAATAGGCCCAATATTAAAATAAGAGATAAAACTTTATTAAAAAGTAATAAGTTACCAGCTAAATAAGCTAAAGCATAATAAATCAATTTTATTTATTTATTAAATATTGTGCTACATGTTCTTGATTAAATGGAATTTTTTTATACACAATACCTGATTGTTTTAACAATTCTAAAGCATAATGATGATTATGGTAATCTTCAGCATAATAAATTGTTTTAATACCTGCTTGAATAATAGACTTGGTGCAATTTAAACAAGGGAAGTGAGTAACATAAATCGTTGCGTCCTCTGTTGACACCCCTTGTTTTGCGCATTGTAATAAAGCATTCATTTCTGCGTGAATCGTACGAATACAATGACCATCTTCTAATAGACATCCTTCATCAATACAATGTACTTCGCCAGACACAGAACCATTATACCCTCCTGCTATAATTCTATTATCCTTTACAATCGTTGCCCCTACAGATAGTCTTTGACATGTAGAACGCAATGCTAATAAGTGACTTTGCGCCATAAAGTATTCTTCCCATTTAATACGATCCATGATACTTAGCCTCCAATTTATGTATTCTTTAATATGTTTATTATAGATTATATCGCTTTTAGAAAAATACAACAAAATTTTACATTGTTAAATGTGAACTTAATTTTTCTATCGTTTTAGCACCGAAACCATTAATTTCTTTTAACTCATCAATAGATTTAAAATTTCCATTCTGCTCACGATACTCAATGATAGATTTGGCTTTAACCTTTCCTATCCCTGGTATCGTTGTGAGTTCGCTTTCTGTTGCAGTATTTATATTTACTTTTGCTACATCAGCATCCTTATTTTCTGATAAATTTGTAACAGTTTTATTTTTATTCAATGGATTATTAGTTTGTTGCCCTTTTTCTGGAACATATATCATTTTTTGATCGATTAATCGTTCGGATAAGTTAATGTTCGTTAAATCAGCACGTTCTGTAGCAATAGCTTTGTCCAACAACTGTTTAATTCTATCATTACTGCTCATTTTATAAACATTAGGATGTTTTACTGCACCTTTAATATCAACATAAACAAATGAATCTTTACTATCATTATTGCTTTTTGCAGTAGTTTTTTTAGATGACCGTTCACTTTTCACATGTGGTAATGATTGATTATGGTCAGATGTTTCAATTAGTGCAGATTCATCATTTTGCTTGATTTGATCAACACCACGATTCATCAAAAATGATAGTGTTAGCACTGCAATCACTATTATAATTAGCATAACACAGGCCTTTATTTTTAAATTACATCGACTGAATCTTTCTTTGAATAATTCCCATAATGGTAACAAAAAATCACTCCTTTATACTTTACACGCATAAAGGAGTGATTTTACTTTTTATTTTTTTACAACGAAGAACAAGCGCTCTCCTTTTTGATTATGGTTATTGATTTCAAAATCAACGAATGTTGTTATATTTTTAAAACCACATGATTCTAACATTTTAGTGTAAACATCTTTTGAATAAGTCTTTTGATAATGTGACTCATCAAATCTCTTATAATGCTTATCATCTTGTTTTATAAAAAACGTCATATCATGCCATACACTTAATGGTTCTTCCCCGCGAACAGCTTCCCAAGCTAAAAATACATTTTCAGTTTCATCAATATAACTTTGATTATTGAATAAAGTATTCATTTTATGTTCTGTATGCACATCAAACATAAATATACCTTCATTCGGCTCTAAATGATGATATACTTGCTGAAAAGTGGACAACACATCTTCATATTCTGTTAAATAATTTAAAGAATCACAAAAAATAGTTATTACATCAAATTGTTGGTTTAGGTCGAAATCAGTCATATCGCCTTCAATCCAATTTACTTCACTAGATTTTTGCATCGCTATCGAAAGCATATCAACACTTAAATCCATACCAGTTATACAATCAAAATCATTTAATTTCGAGGTGAAACTGCCTGTTCCACAACCTATATCCAAGATGGTTGATTTATTTTTAGCATAAAATTCTACAATATCAAGCCATGATTCGTAAGGCTGATCTAAAGTTAATTGATCATAGTAATAGCTCATTTCTTCATATTGAACCATTATTAATAAACTGCCTGTCCATAAGATTCTAAAGGTGCATCACGATATAATTTCTCCAAGTTATAATAATCACGTTCATCTTTATGGAATACGTGTACGACTACATTGGCCAAGTCAATTAAAATCCATCTTGCTTCATTAAAACCTTCCATTCGTTTCACTTCAATTTCCGCTTCGTTAGCAGCATCTTTTACTGCGCGTGCGATGGATTGTACTTGTCTTTCATTATTGCCGTGGCATACGATAAAATAATCGGTCATATCGCTAATACCTTGCATATTTAAAGAAATTATATCTTCCGCTTTTTTATTCTCAGTTGCATTGACAGCTAAATTTAATAATTGATCTGATTTCATTTAATCATCCTTTACTCTTTCGTTACTATAATTGTAATAATTCAAGCAGGCAATCGTGGCATCATAAACGGTAATATCTTGCGTGATTAAATATAAAACAGTTCGCTTAGATATTTCATAAATGGTTTTATCTAAGCTACCTTGATTGTATGCTAAATCTCGAATTTCTTCAACGCCTGGGGTTTGACGACCAGGTTCAATATAATCTGCAATAAAAACTAATTTTTCTGTTTTAGTCATTTGAGCACGACCAGTAGTATGATTTTTAATGGCAAGCAAAACTTCTTCGTCGTTCACAGCGAATTTTTGTTCCATTATAACTGCACAGACTGGGCCGTGTAAGATTTCTGATCCATAGCTCAACAAGTTACTATCTAAATCATTTTGTCTAACAATCTGATACATAGATCCTAAATCATCATATTTACTATAGTCATGTAAGATACCTGCAAGTTCTGCTTTATCTTTATCCCCATCATATAATTCAGCTAATTTAACAGCCGTTTCTGCTACTCTTAGTGAATGATTAAATCTTTTCTCCGGTAATTTATCTTTTACTAACGAGACTGCTTCATCAAATTTCATATAATCCTTCCTCTCTGATATATTTTTCTACACTTTGAGGAACAAGCGTATGAATATTTCCCTGTTGTTTCACTCTATCCCTAATCAGCGTTGAACTTATATCTATGCGTGGAATATTAATTGCAATCATATTATTTGAAACTTCTTGCTTTGCTTTTCCACGATTCACAATTACAAAGGTTACCATCGATTTCAATTTATCAATCTCATACCATTTTTCCAATTGTATATATTGGTCGGTCCCTATAACAAAATATAGTTGTGCATTAGGATGCTTTTCTAAAATGTGTTTAATTGTGAGATATGTGTAACTTTGTCCCTTGCGTTCTACTTCATCTAAATAAACAAAGCCAAACCCTAGTTCGTTAATTGCACACCGAATCATATCGATTCTATATGCTGCATCTAAGTAATCATCATGCGCTTTGAGCGGCGACATATAACTTGGAATAAAATAAAACAAATCTGGTTTAATAACATGATTCACTTCACTAGCAACAACCATGTGAGCCGTATGAATCGGGTTAAACTGCCCACCATATAAGACTATCGTTTTAGACATTATGGTAATTGAATTTGTTTATTATCATGTGATTCTTTATACAAGACAATCATAGACCCGATTACTTGAACAATTTCACTATGAGTTGCATCGCTTAAAGTTTGTGCTAAGTCATTTTTATCTTCAAAGTTGTTTTGTAATACATGTATTTTAATTAATTCTCTATTTTCTAAAATATCTTTTAATTGTTCTATCATATTTTCACCAACACCTGCTTTTCCGATTTGGAAAGTTGGATCAATATTATGTGCTTTACTTCTCAAAAATCTTTTCTGTTTACCTGTTAACATAAAATGCTCCTTTTATAAATAATCTAATACTGTGCGTTTCATAACTTCCACGTCTGGTTCTGTACCTGTCCAAATCTTAAAACTTTCTGCACCTTGATAAACAAACATATCCAAACCATTATAAATTGGGTTACCTTGGGCTTCAGCTTGTTCTAAGATGGGTGTTTTAAAGGGTACATACACAATATCACTTACTAAAGTTTCCGGATCCAAATTTTTCAAACTAATTGGTATTTCTTGATTTGTATTCATCCCTGCTGGTGTCGTATTTATAATAATGTCGAATTCAGATAAAGCTAATTCAGCATCTGATAAGCGAATTTTATTTACATTCAAATGCCATTGATCAAACCTGTCTAAAGATCTGTTGGCTATAGTAAGTTTCGGTTGTACATATTTGGTTAATTCATTCGCAATACCTTTACTAGCACCGCCTGCACCTAATATTAAAATATAAGCCTGTTTTAAATCTGGGTACACGCGTTGTAATCCTTTAACGTAGCCGATGCCGTCTGTATTATAACCAGTCCATTTGCCGTCTTCTATTTTAACTGTATTCACGGCACCTACAGTTTCAGATTGTTCGTCAATTTCATCTAAAAAAGGTATAATGCGTTCCTTATGAGGAATTGTTACATTGAAACCTGAGAGTGCTTTATCTGAAATAATTTCTCTTATTTGGTTGAATTTATCTTCAGGAATATTAATCGCTTCATATGTTGCATTGCAATTTAAAGTTTCAAAATTGGCATTATGCATCACTGGAGATAAAGAATGATCGATAGGGTGGCCTATTACTGCATATTTCATACTCTTCACACCTTACATAATTGAATTTCTTAAAATAACATCAACATTTTTTGGCACGCGTACAATTACTTTTGCACCTACATCAATTGTGATAAAACCTAATCCCGAAATCATCACATCACGTTTTTCCTTACCTGTTTCTAATCTTACGGCTTTAACATTACTCAAATCAAAATTTTCAGGGTTATGCGGTGGTGCTAATACAGATCCTAATTGATTTCGCCATAATTCATTAGCCTTTTCTGTTTTTGTTCGATGAATATTTAAATCATTAGAAAAGTAACAGACTAATGGTCTTTTACCACCACTTATATAGTCTATACGTGCGAGTCCACCGAAAAATAATGTTTGTCCTTCGTTAAGTTGGTACACACGTTGTTTAATTTCTTTTTTTGGCATAATTGTTTTAAGTTCATGTTCAGATACTAAATGTGTCATTTGGTGCGCTTGAATAATTCCTGGTGTATCATACATAAATGTTGTTTCATCAAGTGGAATATCAATCATGTCCAATGTTGTGCCAGGAAATCTTGAAGTAGTAACAACATCTTTTTCTCCTACACTGCGTTCTATTAATTTGTTAATTAGGGTTGATTTACCTACATTTGTAGTTCCTACTATATATACATCCTCATCATTTCTAATATTGTTAATAGAAGTTAATAGATTTTCAATACCTTCATTTTTGTCAGCAGAAATAAGTACTACGTCTTCGGCATCAAGTCCATATTTTTTGGCTGATTTCTTCAACCACTCTTTTACACGACGTTTATTTATTTGTTTTGGCAGTAGATCTATTTTATTAGCTACGAGAATAATTTTTTTGTTGCCAACAATACGTTTGATTGCATTAATAAATGATCCTTCAAAATCAAAAACATCTACAACATTTACTATTATTCCTTTTTTATCTGCTAGACCGTTAAGTAAATTTAAAAAGTCATCACTATCTAAACCTACATCTTGTACCTCGTTGTAATTCTTTAATCTAAAACATCTTTTACATACAACATCTTCACGAAATAAATTATGTTCCGGAACATAACCAGGTGCATCAGAATCTTCAGATTGTAATGGTGCACCACACCCTATACATTTCAATACATCCACTTCACTCAATCAATTTTCCTCCCATTTTATATATCCTTTTTTTCTAAAATGTTGTAATAATCTGCGTTCAATAAGGCGATTAAATTTAGTAATAAAACCATCCGTTTGTTTAACAGGTACTACCATAATAGTAAATAAACCGCGTCTATTCCCACCAAATACATCCGTTAACATTTGATCACCAATCACTACAATCTCTGATGGATTTAAATTCATAGAATGCATTGCACGATCAAACGCACGTCCTCTAGGTTTTTTAGCTTTAAAAATATAATCTACTTTTAATGATTTTGAAAAACTACCGACTCTTTTTTCATTATTGTTAGACACAATTGTAATTGTAATCCCTTTTTGTCTTGCTTCTTCAAACCATGTTTTAACCGCTTCAGTAGGATCGGCTACATCCCATCCTACTAGTGTATTGTCTAAATCAGTAACGATACCTTTTACGCCAGATTCTGCAAGCTTATCTATATCAATTTGAAAAATTGACTGTACATATTCATTTGGCATAAAGTATTTCTTTATTATACCCATTATTTCTATTCACCTTTTTTATATTTTTTTTATTAAATTTTCTACCATTGTACTAGAAGACTTTGCTGCTTTTGTTAAAAATTCATCAAATGTGATACCTGCGTCGCCATCAGCTAAATCTGAAATTGCGCGCGTGATAATAAATGGTAAATTAAATTGATAGCAAGTCTGAGCAATTGCAGTTGCTTCCATTTCTGCAGCCATCGCTTGAGGGAAATTTGTTTTAATTTTCATTCGTTGATCTTTTGTTCCAATAAAACTATCGCCGCTTACAATCAAGCCTGTCTTTGCAGTTAACTGTTGATTAGTAATTACTTGTGTCGCTTTATCAATCAATGATTTATCTGCTACGAATTGCGCTGGCATTTGTGGAATTTGTCCTAATTGATAACCAAATGCTCTAGCATCAGCATCATGATAAGCAACCATATCACTTACCACGATATCTCCTACGCTTAATGATTTATCCAATGCTCCTGCAGAACCAGTATTTATAATTAAATCAGGTTTGAACTTTTCAATTAATAATGCTGTTGAAATTGCAACATTCACTTTACCAATACCACTTTGAGTTAATACGATTGCTTTATCATTTATATACCCTTTATAAAAATATACATGTGCAATATTAATCTCTTCAAAGTCAACAAGTTTATCTTTTAAGATTGCTACTTCTTCTTCCATAGCTCCTATAATACCGATCATCGTTTTTCACCTCAATTTAAAATCCTAACCTTAGTTATTCTACCACATTTAAACCAATAGCTCGACGATTGAACGATATTTATATCAATTTATTATTTCATTCTTTTCCATAAGAAACATAAGAATAATTTCTCTGCTTTCAATTGAATTAATCTGTAAATTTCTTGCTTAATATATCAAACTATTCGAGGCTATTTAGTGAAAAAATCATCATAAAAAATACCATTCCCTAAGTCCTTGTTTTGCATTAAGAACTAGAGAATGGTTTATTTGTCACTATAATTGTTTTGTTAACTACCCATTAATTCTGTCAATCCTTGTAGTGAATAAACACCTGTAACAACTGTAACGATCACAGCAATTGCTCCAAAGACTAACATCCATGTTGGATGATGATAATCTCCGACGATTGATTTTCGTTTACTAGCAATTAGTATTGTCGTTAATATAATTGGTAAGATAAGTCCATTTAAAGCACCTGCAACGATTAATAATGTAACTGGTTTTCCTAAAAATAGAAAAACAAAAGTTGAAATGACTATAAATGAAATTACAATAATGTTTGTTTTATTATAGATAGATTTATGCAATGTTTTTAAGAAAGTTGCACTTGTGTATGCTGAACCAATAACTGAAGACATTGCTGCAGCAAATAAAACGACACCAAAAATATTTCGACCGACTGGTCCTAATACATGTTCAAATACAGAAGCTGGTGGGTTAGTATCATTTAAAGTTACACCTGTAACGACCACACCGAGTACCGCTAAGAATAATAAGGCTCTAAGTACACCCGTTGTTAATATTCCTGAAATTGCCGCCTTATTGACAAATGGCAAATAGTGTTTACCTTTGATACCTGAATCTAATATTCTATGTGCACCAGCAAAAGTGATATAACCACCAACTGTTCCTCCTACTAATGTGATAATCGGTAAGACAAGCGCTAATGGTTGCTCTGGCATCACGAGATGTTTAGCTGCGTCTGCATATGGTGGGTTTGCCTTAAACATTACAAATGCAACAACTACAATCATTAAAACGCCTAAAAACATCGTGACAACATCCATAATTTTTTGACCACTTTTACTTACAAAAATAAGTATTGATAATACAGCTGTAATAGCTGCACCAATCTTTACATCTAAGCCAAAAATTGCATTTAATCCTAATCCAGCACCTGCAATATTACCGATATTAAATGCAAGTCCTCCTATTGCAATTAATATCGATATAAAAGTACCCAATCCTTTAAAGATTTCATTAGCTACTTCTTGTCCACGTTTACCTGTAACTACCAACACTCTCCAAATATTAATTTGCGCCCCTATATCAATCAATATTGATAATAAAATTGCAAAAGCAAAACTTGAAGTAAACTGAGCAGTAAATACTGCTGTCTGAGTTAGAAACGCGGGTCCAATTGCAGATGTAGCCATTAAGAATACAGAACCTAATAATAATCTTTTATGATTTTTTGTAAATTCAAAATCCTTTGATTCTGTTTTTAATTTTTCTCCCATGTGTTAGCCTCCCAGCTTAGATATAGAAACGCCTTCTTTCGATAATCTGTCTCTTATTTTTGTAACAAATTCTAGTGCGTGTTCACCATCTCCATGAACACAAATTGTATCTGCTTGAATATCAATTTCCTTGTTATTTTTCGTAACGACTTTTTGTGACTTAACCATTTTGACAACTTGTTCAATAGCTTCTTCAGTGTCAGTGATCAATGCATCACTTTCTTTACGACTAACTAATTGACCATCATCTTCATAGCGTCTATCTGCAAACACTTCGGCAGCAGTAGTTAAACCAACAGCTTGCGCCTCTGTAACAAGTAGTGTATTTGATAATCCAACATAAATTAATGATTTATCAAAATCATATACAGCTTGTGCAATTGCATTAGCAATTGTTTTATCACGCGCCCCCATTTGATAAAGTGCTCCATGTGGTTTCACGTGATTTATTTTAACTTGGTGAACATTACAGAATCCGCTTAATGCACCGAGCTGGTAAATGACGATATCATAAATTTCTTTGGGTGACAAGTCCATATTTCTACGTCCAAATCCTTGTAAATCTGGGAGGCCAGGATGAGCACCTATACCAACACCATTTGCTTTAGCTAATTCCACCGTTTGATTCATGACATGTTGGTCACCAGCATGAAAACCACATGCAATATTAGCTGAAGTAATTAGCGGAATAATTTGATTGTCTCCACCGAATGAATAATTTCCAAAAGCTTCGCCTAAATCACAGTTTAAATCAACTTTCATCATGATTCCTCCTTAATTATTTGATGTCTATCTAAGAATTTAATATCTACATCTTTTGCATCATCATTAGCATATTGCGGATACGATAAAACAGCATATAAGAAATCAGCTGTCGTAGTAAAGCCATCGATTACCATTTCATCCAATGTTACTTTTAATTTTTTTATTGCTGAATCTCTATTTGGTGCTTTTACAATCACTTTAGCTACAAGTGAATCGTAATTTGGCGATACCGTATAGCCATGATAAAGTAAACTGTCGATACGGACGTTAAAGCCTTGAGGCAAATGTAATGCTTTTACTTTACCTGGTGAAGGCTGAAATCCTTTCTGAGGATTTTCTGCGTTGATTCTTGCTTCAATGACATGACCATCAAATATCACTTCATCTTGATTGAACGGTAATGTACCGTGTTTCATTAAATAGAGCTGTGCGTGTAGTAAATCACGATTTGATCTCATTTCAGTTACTGTATGTTCTACTTGGATACGCGCATTCATCTCTATGAAGTAATAAGCATCTTCTGTCACTAAATATTCGATAGTACCTGCACTTCTATAACCAGATGCTCTTGCTACTTTCACAGCATCATTACACATAGATGTTCTCATATGTTCAGATAATGCAGCACAAGGCGATTCTTCAATTAATTTTTGATTTTTTCTCTGAACTGAGCAATCACGTTCACCTAAGTGTATGTAATTTTCTTTACCGTCTCCTAACACCTGAACTTCCACATGTTTAGCTACTGGGATAAACGCTTCCACATATACGCGATCATCATTAAAATATTTTTGCCCCTCACTTTTGGCTTCTTTAAATGACTTTTCTAAAGATTCTTCTTTTTTGACAATCCTTATCCCTTTGCCGCCACCACCACTGGCAGCTTTTAATACAAGTGGATAACCAATATCTTGCGCAATTTCCTTAACTTCTTCGATTGACTCTACAGCAGAAGTAGAACCTGGTATGATAGGCACATTAGCTTGGTCTACTGTTTGTCGTGCTGTTATTTTATCACCCATCATCTCCATAGTTTGATCAGTTGGCCCTATAAAATAAATACCGTTTTCTTCAACATTTTTAGCGAATGAAGTACTTTCTGATAAAAAACCATATCCTGGGTGAATTGCATTTGCACCACTAATTTTTGCTGCACTAATAATTCTATCTTGGTTTAAATAGCTATCTAATGCATTGGCTTCACCAATACATATCGCTTGATCAGCTAAGCTGACATGTAGGCTAGACTCATCCCCTAAAGCATAGATAGCTACAGTTTCAATATCCATTTCTCTACAAGCGCGGATGATTCTTACAGCAATTTCTCCTCTATTTGCAATTAAACAACGATACAACTCAAATACCCCCTTTATACTTATTTCACAGTTATAATCGTTTGATCATACTCAACATTTGCGCCGTGATTGACATGTATTGTGTCGACTACTCCACTCACATCACTTTTTACTTCATTCATGACTTTCATCGCTTCTATATAACCAATGATATCTCCTTTTTTAATTTCATCACCTTCATGAATAAGTGGATTTGTTAATTCCTTCTCGTCTTGTAAATAAAACGTACCAACCATTGGTGATTTGATAACTTGATCGGATTGTTCTTCATTTGATGCACTTTGTTCATTTAAACTTGATTCATTATTTGAAACTAATTGTTGTTGTGCAGTTGACGCAGATGTATTATCGGTAAAATCTATAGTGATTTCATTTTCATAATCTTTATAATTAAATTTTTTAACCCCGTTATCTTTTACCATCTTTATTAATTGTTCTACTTTTTCAAAATTCATTATAATTCCCCTTTCAATAAATGATTAATACGAGTAGATGTATTTCTCAATTGTGAAATATCAAAAATTGGTTGCTCTTTAATATTATTGATTGTATTTTTAAACGCTTCTTCTTGTTGCTCTAATTTTTTAACTGCTTCTTCGATTGTCGTCCATTCAAAACGAATCGTATCATTAGGTTGCATTTGAGCTAATTTATGTAAATCAGATGCGCAAACAGTTGCTATTTTTGTATAACCGCCTACTGTTTGTTTATCATTTAATAAAATGATCGGATTGCCATCATTTGGCACTTGTATACTGCCTAAGGCAACAGGCTCTGATATTATGTCAGCCGATGTGTTTGGTGAAATCGCTTCACCTTGTAACCGATATCCCATACGGTCTGACTTTTCTGATATTTTAAATTCATTAGCTACTAGTTTTTGTTGTGCCTCTTCGCTAAAGCTATCAAATTGAGGCCCTTTGATGATTTGAATAGGTTTTTCTTCAACTTCACCTACATCTTTTGGTACACTCAATCCAAGATTTTGTGCATATGGATAATCGTTTTCGCACTCAATTACATCACCAGATTTTAATGCGCGCCCTTTAAAACCACCAATTTGACTTCGTGTGTGTGTAGAATAACTATTTGCTACTTTATGAATTGTCAAAGGTTTACCAAATAATAAGTACCCTCTAGCCCCTTTAGTGACCTGTCCAACTTTCAAAACGTCACCTTTTTTTACTGCTATTACAGTAGATTCATCAATAATTGCTTCGTTAACAGTTGCTTTGAACTCAGCACCTATTAATACAAAAGCATTGTCTTCTAAGAATTCAATTGTTGGGCCAATTATTGTACATTCAATTGCTGGCCCTTCATTGCCAATGAGTGCTTGTCCAGTTCGATAAGCGTACCGATCTAAAACACCTGCAGTAGAAAATCCTTGGTCTTGATAGCCGATTCTTCCTAAATCTTGAATCGTACTAAATAACCCTGGATTAATAATTTTAATACTCATATTGAATTTTCACCCATTTCTTAATATCAAATTCACCTTGCTGTTCTTCTATAATCTGTTCGAACGTTGATTCATCGATAGGATAGAATTTTATATAGTCACCAGATTCATATAAACACATAGGTGTTTTTGAAATATCAAATACAGTAATTGGTGTACGTCCGATGATTTGCCAACCACCTGGAGATTGTTTTGGATATAAACCTGTTTGATTATTCGCAATACCTACAGAACCCGCAGGAATGCTCGTTCTTGGTTCTTCGCGTCTAGGTGTAGCCAGCTCTGGATTTAAACCACCTAAAAACGGAAAGCCTGGCATAAATCCAAGCATATAAATTAAATATCGATTTTCTGTATGTAAATTAATGACGTCCTTTATTGATAATTGATGATGTGTGGCTACTTCTTGAATATCTGGACCATAATCACCACCATAAAGAACTGGTAAACTAATTATTTTTACTTCATTTTTATTTTCATCAAAATCCAGTTGATTTAATCGTTCTAGATTCAACGCTTTAACTACTTCCACTAAACTTTGTTTTGTAATATCTATATGTAGCATAATTGCCCGATAAGAAGGTATCACTTCAATAATTGCTTTATGTTGTTGATCTTTAATATAATTTTCAACTTTTTGAACTTCCTTAAATGTCGAAGGATTGATTTGTTGTTCAAAGTAAATCATAATTGTCTCTTCATTGATCAATTTATATTCCAACACATTTCCCCCTTTGTATTTTATACATTAAACTATGATTCAAACATTAATATGTGTGCAACATTATAATTGTATCATTAACTGTCAGACTATGTTTAATTAAAAATAGTTATAATTGTCGATAATAAACTACTATTGTTAAATACAAATTAATCCAAAATTATCTCAATATTTCAATTATTGTATCAATGATATAAATTTATCAAATAGTTGAAGATAAGTATATGTTTTTATTTATAAAGTGTAAAATCCCCCTAACAATAAGTGTTAAGGGGATTTTGATATTATTTGATATTTACAATTTTGACATTAATTTCTGCACCATTTGGTAGTGGAACACGAACTTCTTCGTTTAATTTTTTACCGATTAAACTTTTTGCCATTGGTGATTCATTTGAAATTTTACCATTAAATGCATCAGATTCAGCTGATCCAACAATTTGGTATTCCTCTTCGTCTTCACCAGGTAATTCTACAAAAGTTACAGTTTTACCAATTTGTACTTGGTTGTTATCACCAGTATCTTCGATTATTAGGGCATTACGTAGCATATGCTCAATTCTTTGTATATCTTGTTCGATAAATCCTTGTTCATCTTTCGCAGCATCATACTCAGAGTTCTCAGATAAGTCTCCGAATGAACGTGCTACTTTTATTTTTTCTACGACTTCTGGTCTCTTAACCGTTTTTAACTCTTCAAGTTCATTTTCTAGTTTTTCGAAACCTTCTTGCGTCATAGGATATTGTTTTTGGTTTTCCATATTGTCATCTTCCTTTACTATAATACTATTGTTTACTTACTAAAGTCTGAATTTTCGTCGTCATTATATCGATCGCAACTTTATTACTTCCACCTTCTGGAATGATAATATCTGCATATCTTTTTGTGGGTTCTATAAATTGATTATGCATTGGTCGAACTACATTTAGATATTGACTTATTACAGAATCCATTGTTCGTCCTCTTTCTTCTGTATCACGAAGTAAGCGACGTAAAATTCGTAAATCTGCATCTGTATCAACATAAATCTTGACATCCATTAAATCTCTTAACGTTTTATTTTCAAGCGCAAATATGCCTTCTACGATAATAACATCTTTTGGTTTAAATGCAATCGTTTCTTCACTTCTAGTGTGATTTGTATAATCATATGTTGGTACTTCGATTTGTTTGCCATTTCTCAAATCGTTTAAATTTTCTATTAATAAGTCATTATCAAAAGCAAAAGGATGATCATAATTGGTCTCTAAACGTTCTTCGAAACTTAAATGCGATTGGTCCTTATAATAATAGTCTTGTGCCAATAATGCAACACTATGGCCTTCTAAATTTTTCATTATTTCATTTGTCACTGAGGTTTTACCCGAACCCGAACCACCAGCGATTCCAATAATAGTCGTACGTTTCATTATCCAATTTCCTTTCTCATCATGTTGTTGGTATAAATTGGATGATCAACTTTAATTTGCACGATTTGCAATGGATGTCGTGCAGCATCAAGTTGGTTACCTTCTTCATCATAGATAGTGTCAACAACTTGTCTAAATGTATCGATTTCAGGACCAAAAAACTCTATTTCGTCTCCAGGTTCAAATTTGTTCCGCTGTTGAATCGTAGCAAGCTTAGTTGTTTCATCATAAGCCAGAACCAATCCACAAAAATCATAAGCTGAGTTCTTTTTATTTTGTTGCCCAAACATTTGTTCCTCATATCCAGGTGTGCCTTCAATAAATGCAGAAGCAGTATCTCTATTAGCACATTTTTCCAGCTCAGTTAACCATTCTGGCTTAATTTTAAAGTTATCAGGATCTTCTGCATAAGCATCGATGACTTTGCGATATACAGACACTACAGTTGCAATATAGTGTATTGATTTCATGCGTCCTTCAACTTTAAGTGAATCCACACCAATATCCATCATTTTAGGGATTGATTCAATAAGTTTCAAATCTTTTGGACTCATTGCAAATGGAGTCACTGCATTTTCGTCATAATATAAATCTAATTCACCATCTTCATCAACTTCCAACAGATCATAATCCCATCTACAACTTTGACAACAACCGCCTCTGTTAGAGTCTCGAGCAGTCATGTGATTACTTAATGTACATCTACCAGAATACGCAATACACATCGCACCATGTATAAATGATTCAATTTCAATATCTACTTTGTCTTTCATTTCCTTCATTTCCATAGCACCAGTTTCACGTGCTAATACTACACGATCTAGACCTTCATTTTTCCAAAATTCTACAGCTTTATAATTCGAAAGAGATTGTTGTGTTGATAAATGAATTTCTAAGTTCGGCGCTACATGCTTGCAGGTTTCAATAATAAGTGGATCTGCAACAATAATTCCAGTGGCGCCTGCTGACTCAATATTTTTTAAATACTCGTCCAATCCTTCAATATTTTCATCATGAGCAATAATATTAGTCGTAACGTAAATTTTCGCCCCATATTGCTGAGCGAATGTCACACCTTCGTTTATTTCTTCCATCGTAAAATTATCTGCATTTGATCTTAAACCATATGCTTGTCCACCTAAAAATACAGCATCAGCACCATAATGTACTGCTATTTTGAGTTTTTCTAAATTACCTGCTGGTGCAAGTAGTTCAGGTTTTTTAATCTTATTATTAGTATGATTTTCAACTTTTTCTAATAATTCCATTACTTAAACCTCCTTTAATAGACTGTTTGTTTATACAAGAATCCTTCATCAAACGGACGGTGCTCAGGCTGAATGGCCTCAATCGGATCTACAAGCATAAATTTTTCATCATCATAGGTTTCAGGATCTTCTTTGAACAAATCAATCGCTTCTCTATATTGCTCTGTACATACATTGATATATTCTTCAGTTTGTAATACACCATCGATTTTGAATGCATCAATATTGGCTGCTAAAAGCTGATCTAACTCTTCGATCAAACAAATATCATTAGGTGACATTATATGCGTTCCATTATAATCTTCAAAAACAGGATATTTGTTATCCCGTTCTTCATCATATAAAAGCAACTCATTCGCTTCTTTATTTCGTTGAATTTTCATTTGTCTTTCTTGGAAAGTAAAATAGTTACCTAATAACATACGTTTTGATTGAAACATGCAAGTCATACCATGTACTTGTACTTCAATCTCTACATCTGCATTTTGTTTTATATTTAATATTTCATCTAAACTTAATTCTCTAGCTAATTGCGCACGTTGTGCACCTTTTTTCCCCCAATAGTTACACTGGAAATAATTTGTGACTAGTGCTTCTGCATCCCAATTTAATGGAATCGGATTTGGTTGTTCATTCACATACATAACTACTGCTGGATCGCCAAATATGATGCGGTCAACGCTTACTTCGTGTAAAAAATCTATATATGATTTTAGTGCATTTAAATGATAATTGTGAAAAATACCATTTACTGCTACGTAGGCTTTTTTACCATGATTATGTATTAATTCCACTGCTTCTATCAATGCTTCTCTTTTAAATTCTCCTGCTAATCTTAAGCCGAATCTTTGCTCACCAATTACAAAAGCATCTGCACCTTTTTCAATTAGTGTCTCAATATGTTTAACAGATTTTGGTGTTACTAATAACTCTGTCATTTTGATTCTCCTTTAATCGAAATAGCTAGACCATCATCCATATTAAGGAAATTAGTTGTGAAATGAGGTTGAGCCATAAGCCATTCATTATATTCTTGTACTTTTTTTACCATTTGTCTAACATTTCTACTTCTCACTTCGGAAATATCAGAAACAAAACCATGATACAAAACGTTATCTGTAACTATTATCCCACCTTCATTCAATAAAGGGGCGTACAAAGAAAAAAACTTTTTTGATTGTGCCTTTGCAGCATCAATAAATATCATATCAAAAGATTCATGTTTGATATTTTCTAAAGCTTCTAACGCATCCTTTTCAATTAACTCAATTTGAGTTTCAAATCCAAATTTCGCAAAATTTTCTTTGGCTTTTAATTGCATATCATCATCACGCTCGATGGTAACCACTTTTATTTCATCAGAAACAGAAGCAAATTGCATACTGCTATAACCAATCGCTGTACCTATTTCTAAAATGCGCTTGGGTTTATGTATTCTGATCAGTTGTTTAATCATATCTAATGTTAGTCTATCAACGATTGGAACATGGTGTTCCAACGCATACGGTCTAAGTTGTTCAATAGCAATATCATTCTCTTTGTGCAATTCTAATAAATATGATTGATTATTTTCCATTTTAAAACTTCCTTCAATGTAGATATTTCAAAGCATTTTTGACAAATAAAATAAATCAGCCAATAATCGTGACTGATTGTATTATGGTTAATAATGACGTCTATAAGTTGTTATTTTCGAACTACTTTATATAATTCTTTGAAAATATCTCATAAATTTAAAATTTAACTTTATATATTTTACCACAAACCCATATATTTTATAAGTGTAAATTGTGATAATTAACTAGTTAATATAACTGTAGCTGATTGAGTACTTTTATTCTTAAATATAAAAATTGGGACTTAAAAGTCTCAGTTACGATAAGCTACATTTGTGTGTATTTTTGAAAAATTTCTTTTTGATTTGATATTAAAAATGTTCAAAATAAACGATACTTTTTTTAAAACAACAGAATCTAAAAATAGTTTGACATTATTAAATCGATATTTTTCTTCGACTTATTCGAATATGAAAACTAAACTGGCATATGTAATAAAATAAAAGCCGGTAGAGACAGAGTAAATTAGCGCCAGTAGAATTCAAACACAAAAAGACTGTCAACAAAGCTGGAAACTTTGTTGACAGTCTGAGTTGAGACTTTTAAGTCTCGGCTTGATAATTTGAAATAAGCACTTTGTATCTCATATTTTATCCCTTAACGATTGTACAAGATTTGACTAACAAGCATTGTCACCAAAGAAAAACATAAACATTATTAAATCAATGTGTCGTCCACGTTCACGTTTTAATTAGTGGTGCAAATTATTTGAGTTGTTCAGATTAGAGGTTATTCATGGTTATGATCATGATCGTCCATTTCAGTGTTAACGACTTCTTCAATCATATCCCATTCTTCATCTGTTTCAACCGGTAAGAATTTTCCGCCTTCACCATCTTCATCAGGCTCATTAATCATTGGTACTAATTCGATTAAATCATCATCATCTGATTCTGCACCTTCTTCAGCAAGAATCACATATTCTTTTTTAAATTCAGGATGGAAAAATTCTAATACTTTACGGTAAAGTACTTCGTTTCCATCTTCATCATATAAAGTTAATAGTTCCTCTTGATTATTAATTTCTAATTCAGATTCATGGTTGTGTTCAGTCATTATAAAACGCTCCTTTTTATTGTATAGAATCTAAATAGCCTTGTAATATAAATACTGCAGCCATTTTATCTATTACTTTTTTTCGTTTTTGTCTAGAAACATCTGCTTCAAGTAAGGAACGTTCTGCAGCCATGGTACTTAAACGCTCATCCCACATGATTATCTCTACAGATGGCAATGCTTCTTGAAGTTGCTCCTTGTATTGTAACGAAGCTTCGCCTCGAAATCCAATAGAATTATTCATATTCTTTGGCAAACCAATGACAACAGTACCAACTTTTTCTTTCTCTATGATTGTTACTAGTCTGTCTATACCAAGTTCATTCTTATCTTCGTTTATATGGAGTGTATCTAATCCCTGGGCTGTCCAACCCATGAGATCGCTTATAGCAATGCCAACAGTTTTACTTCCTACATCTAAACCTAAAATTTTATGTTTTAGCATTAATTACTTTGAATTCTCTTGTAAATAATTTGAAACTAATTCTTCCATGATATCGTCACGATCAATACGACGAATTTGGTTTCTAGCTTCATTATTACGTGGAATATACGCAGGATCTCCTGATAATAAGTAACCAACGATTTGATTAACAGGATTATAGCCACGTTCTTTCAATGTGTTATAGACATTTTGAAGTACTGTTTTGACATCTTCTTTTGGAATTTCATCATAATTAAATTTCATTGTTTTATCAAAGTTTTCCATTTTGTAACACTCCTTCATATCGAGTAAAAAGTACTTATTGTTAATTCTACATGACAATAGTTAGAACTTATAGAGATTTAATGTAATCTTTAATGAAACGTAATGATTCTGTTATGTTTTCAGGTTGAGTGCCTCCACCTTGAGCCATGTCTGGACGGCCACCACCTTTACCACCTACAATAGGTGCCATGTTTTTAATAATATCACCAGCTTTTACACTGTCTGTTAAAGCTTTTGGCACTGTTGCTACTAATGACACTTTACCATCTATATTACTAATTAAAATTATAATAGCATCTTGCAATTTAGATTTAAAGTCATCCATTGTCTCACGAATCGCTTTTGCATTTGCGACTTCAACCTCAGTTGCAAGAACTTTAAATCCATTAATTTGTTCCACTTGATTTGTAATATCACCCATTTTTAGTGTAGTGATTTCTTTATTTTTTTGCTCAAGTTGTTTAGTTAATTCTTTTTCATCCGCTTGCATTTGGATGACTTTATCCAAAACTTGATCATCTGATTTCACTTTAATTTGTGCTTTCACTGCATTAAATTGTTCTTGAATTGTTTCTAAATATAGGAATGCTGATTTTCCAGTAAATGCTTCTATACGTCTCACACCAGCACCAGTACCTGATTCACTTACTATTTTAAACAAACCTATTTCAGAAGTATTATTAACATGGATACCTCCACATAATTCAATAGAGAAAGGAGACATATTCACTACTCGAACAACCTCACCATACTTTTCACCAAACAATGCCATCGCGCCTAACTTTTTAGCTTCAGCAATAGGCATTTCTTGAATATCCACATCTATACTATTCCAAATTTCTTCATTAACTCTTCGTTCAACTTGATCAATTTCTGCTTGATTTAAAGGTCCAAAGTGCGTGAAATCAAATCTTAATCTCTCTGCTTCAACAAGTGAGCCTGCTTGATTGACATGGTCTCCTAGCACTTCTTTTAATGCTGCATGTAATAAATGTGTAGCGCTGTGATTCTTTTTAATATCTCTACGTTCAATGTGGTTTACACTAGCAAACACTTCGTCATTCTTTTTAACAGTACCAAATTGAATTTCACCTTTGTGTAAGTTTTGTCCATTGGGCGCTTTGGTAACTTCAGTAACATTGATTTCGAACTGTTCATTACTTATAGTACCTTCGTCTGCAACTTGTCCACCACTCACTGCATAAAATGGTGTTTCTTTTAAAATAAAGTAAATAGTTTCTCCTGCTTCAGCTTCATTTACTAATTCACCATTATATATGATGTCCGTAATAATCGTTTTTTGGTCCATGACATCATAACCTACAAATTGACTATCTGTTGTTATTTTTTTTAATATGTCACTTTGTACTTGCATAGATTGTGAGTTTTGACGTGCTTGTCTAGCTCTGTCACGTTGTTTTTGCATTTCTTCTTCAAAAGTATTCATATCAACGGTAAGATTTTCTTGAGTTGCAATTTCTTCAGTAAGTTCAACTGGAAAACCATATGTGTCATATAATTTAAATGCATCTTTACCACTAATTTCATTTGTCGTCGACTTTGCTTTTGTAATTAAATTATTTAATATCGCTAGGCCTTCTTCTAATGTTTCATGGAAACGTTCTTCTTCAGATTTAATCACACGTTTGATGAAATCTGATTTTTCTTTAACGTTTGGATAGTATGGTTCCATTATATCTGCAACAATATCAACTAATTTATACATAAACGGCTCATTAATGTCTAAGGATTGGCTAAATCTTACAGCACGACGTAAAAGTCTGCGTAGCACATAACCTCTTCCTTCATTTGCAGGTAACGCGCCATCAGCAATTGCAAATGAAATTGTGCGAATATGGTCAGCGATAACTTTAAATGCGACATCATAAGAATCTGTTTCAAGATATTTTTTACCCGAAACATTTTCAACTTCATTAATGATAGGCATGAACAAATCCGTTTCGTAGTTTGTACGAACATTTTGTGCGATAGATGCCATTCTTTCGAGACCCATTCCAGTATCAATATTTTTATTTGGTAATGGTGTGTACGTATGGTCTTTATTATGATTAAATTCACTAAATACTAAATTCCAAACTTCTAAAAATCTTTCATTTTCACCGCCTGGATACATTTCTTCTGCAGGATCATCTTGTCCAAATTGATCCCCTCGATCATAGAATATCTCTGTATTAGGGCCTGATGGTCCCTCACCGATATCCCAGAAATTACCTTCTATACGAATAATCCTACTCTCTTCTAAGCCTATGTCTTCATTCCATATTTTATAAGCTTCTGTATCCTCAGGATGTATGGTTACATACAATCGTTTTGGATCCATAGCCATCCATTTTTCATTCGTTAAAAATGTCCAAGCAAATTCAATGGCTTCTTTTTTGAAATAATCACCAATTGAAAAGTTACCTAACATTTCAAAAAAAGTATGATGTCTAGCTGTAAAGCCAACATTCTCAATATCATTTGTTCTTATGGCTTTTTGAGAATTGACAATACGAGGCTTTTTCGGTGTTTCTCTGCCATCAAAATATTTTTTCAATGTCGCAACACCAGAGTTAATCCATAGTAAAGAATCATCATCTATAGGTACTAAAGGTGCAGAAGGTTCAACCATATGTCCTTGTTCAACAAAGTAATCAATAAAATTCTGTCTAATTTCACTTGCTTTTAAGTTTTTCATACTTAAAATTCCTCCATCTCAACTCAAGTTATATCAGTTATTTGATAAAAATGAAAATAAAAAACGTCCATCCTATCAAAAGGGACGAACGTTTCGCGGTACCACCCTAGTTATAAGCATTAATCATAATTAATAATTCCGCTTATCACTTAAAATAAGTATATTTATTATTTAACATAAAGTAGCTTTCAACTATGCTATCTGTACTTTTCACCAGCCAGTACATCTCTTGTCGACTACCATAATTTACTCATCTTTATGCACAATCAATTATATTGTATTTACTTTAACCTACGTTGTCAATGTTCAACAAAATCATATGGCGAAATATCTCCCATATTAATCATAGGATTAATTTTATATATATTTTCTTCTGTTAAAATAGTCGTGGCATCAAACGTATCTTCAACTGCAACCTCATCTTTACGATCATCATTATTAAAATACGTTTTTAAGAATGAACAGAGCTGAGTCATTCTCACTTGACCATGTGTATTTAAACCGATTTCAAAAGCTTGTGGATCACCCAGAA
Organism: Staphylococcus sp. 11-B-312; assembly: GCF_016743055.1. Taxonomy (NCBI): domain Bacteria; kingdom Bacillati; phylum Bacillota; class Bacilli; order Caryophanales; family Staphylococcaceae; genus Staphylococcus; species Staphylococcus sp. 11-B-312. Next base: position 1,292,662 of record NZ_CP068241.1, on the reverse strand, counting down.
ATACTAGTGATTGCTTAGCTCTTGTTAATCCTGTATATAATATAGGTTTTTGTAACATTCTAAAATATTGCTTAACCATAGGCATAATTACAATTGGAAATTCAGAACCTTGCGATTTGTGAATAGACGTACAATATGCATGTGTTAATTCTAACAAATCTTGTCTTACAAAAGTAATTTCATTTCCGTCAAAATCAACGACCAATACATCTTTATTTAAGGCGTTTTCTTTTGCCCAAAATATGCCAACAATCACACCAATATCGCCATTAAATATATTATCACTCGGCCTATTTACTAGCTGTAGCACCTTATCCCCTTTTCTAAAGACAACATCACCGAATTCAATTTCACGCGTATCCTTTTCTTTAGGGTTTAAGATTGTTTGCAATACAGCATTTAATTTTTTTATACCTGCAGAACCTTTATACATAGGGGCTAATACTTGTATATCACTCATATCATAACCTTTTTTAACAGCACTTGAAACAACCTTTTCAACAACAGAAGGTATTTGTTCAGTTGAACAATTAATAAAGTTACGATCATGAAATCTTTGTGTGATATCAATCGGTTCTCCCAATTTCATTCTATGCGCTAATTCTATGATACTAGACCCATCTTGTTGTCGGTAAACTTCAGTCAGATTCACTCTAGGTATAACTTTAGAATCAATGAGATCTTTAAACACTTGTCCTGGGCCTACGGAAGGCAACTGATCTTCATCACCTACTAATATCACTTGGGCATCAATAGGTACCGCGCTAAGAAATTGATGAAACAGCCAGGTGTCGACCATTGACATTTCATCAATAATGATTAGTTTAGCTGAAATCTCATTATCTAAAATATCTTCTGGCTGTGTATCTTGATTCCAACCTATCAATCGATGTATAGTCATAGCTTCCAACCCTGTAGATTCAGCCAATCGTTTTGAAGCTCTACCTGTAGGTGCTGCTAATACAACTGGATAATCATCGTTTTGATAATCATCATAATCTAAAGATAAACCATGTATTTCTGCATATAATTCGACAATACCTTTAATCACAGTAGTTTTTCCTGTTCCTGGCCCGCCAGTTAGCAGCATAACTTTACTATTGATTGCAGTCTGTAGCGCATCTCTTTGGGAATTAGCATAAGTGACTTGATTGCGTTGTTCGATTTCACCAATTTCTAATAATAATTCAGACTGCTCAATTTCTTTTAATTTATTCGTATAGGTGTAATTACGATATAAGTTTTGAACACTTTTAAGTTCCGAATAGTATAAACTAGGAATTGCTAATTCGTGTTCCTGTTTTACTAATTTGGTATCTTCAACTAAGATTTGAATCATATTTTCTAATTGTTGAAGTTCAATCACTTCATTTGGTGATTGTGATAACATATCTTGTGTCATTTCTAATACATTTTGTGTTGGTAAGTATGTATGCCCTTGCTTAATACATTCTTCTTCTAATACATATAATAAACCCGCTTTTAAACGCTCATCATCATTAAATTGAATACCCACATTTCGTGCTAAAGTATCCGCTTTGTTAAAACCGATTCCTTTCACGTCGTAAACTAATTGATAGGGTTTATTTTCTACAATATTAAGTGTATCACCTAAATAAACCTGATAGATTGCCATAGCGAGTTTAGGCCCAAATCCTAAATCATGTAATCGAATAATAATTTGTTCTGTTTCTTGATTACTCGCAATTTGTTCAGCAATTTGCTTTTGTTTTTTCCCAGGTAAACTAGGTACTTTTTCTAAAACAGATGGATCATTTAAAATGTCTGAAATAGCATTTTCTCCAAGTGTATTCACAATATTTTGAGCTGTTTTTTTACCTATTCCTTTAAATAAATCACTAGATAAATAGCTAATAATAGCCTCTTTGGTTTGAGGCAGCTCTTTTTCAAACGTTTCAGCTTTTAACTGTTTACCATATTTAGGATGTGAAACGACTTGACCTTTAAAAGTATAAACATCGCCTTCAGCAATTTCTGGAAAGAACCCTACAACTGTAGGCATAGAATCAAAATCTTCATTAGATTCTATCGTATCTACTTTTAAAACAGTATAAAAATTGTCTTTGTTTTGAAACAAGATAGCATCTACAGTACCTTTAATCATTGAATTATTGAATAATGTAGGGTTGTCCACTTAATTACTCCTCCTCTGCGATGGATTTAAACGTTTTGATGGCATGTTGACTCATCAAATGTTCTGGGTTGATAGCAACTGCACGTTCAAAATATTCGATAGCACATTCAGTATCCTCTGTTAGCATATAAGTTGCTAGACCTAAGTTATATAAAGCGTCTGTATGTTTGTCATCTAATGAGACTACATACTGTAATTGTGAAACAGCCTGTTCGTACATTTCTAAGTGACATAATACCAATCCATATTGAAATTGTACCTCTACATCCCTACGATTATCTTTTTCAGCAGCAGTCATTAAAAAGGGAAGTGCTTCTGTAAATGCTTCTAACTGGTTAAACGACATACCTATCATATAATTGGTGTCGATTTCGTCAACTTTATATTGTAATGCTTGTTGGTATAATTTAACCGCTTCTTTATATCGCCCTTCATTATAATAAACATTAGCTAAATTGTAATAAACAGCCCCATTTTTTGGGTCAATGGTTAGTGCTTTTTGGAAAAACTTTTCCGCTTTATCTATTTCACCCGCTTCAGCGATTAATATACCTGCATTGATATAATTTTCTACTTCATTCGGGTTTGCTTCTATATTTTCGAATAATGCTGTTAAAGCTTGCTCAAAATTACCTTGTTTAATCAATGTATAAATTTGTTCTTGATTCATGCTATCCCTCTCTCTCAACATCTTATTATAACATTTAAGAATGAAAAAATAGTAAAAAGGAGTAAGTCACAAATCAAAAATTTAAAATTTGATATTGTATGCTTACTCCTCAAAATACGATTAAACTATGAAACTTTATATTTAATTAACAATATAGCAATGTCATTTTGCTATTTTAATCATTACGAAGCATTTAATTAATTTGTTTAAACAACATAACTTAATTGTCCTGATGTTTTATATACATCATCTATAGTAGCGCCACCTAGACAAACATCGCCATCATATAAAACGACTGATTGACCTGGCGTAATTGCGCGAACAGGTTCGTCAAATGTTACTCGAATTGCATTATCATGCTCTTTTTGAACAAAAACTTTAGTATCTTTTTGACGATATCTAAATTTCGCTGTACATTCAAATCCATTTTCTAAATCAACAGGGTTAACAAATGAAATATCTGAAGCAATCAAATAGTCACTGTAAAGCGCTTCATGATGAAAACCTTGTTCTACATATAAGACATTATCATTTAAATTTTTGCCTACTACAAACCAAGGGTCTCCATCTCCACCTATACCTAGACCGTGACGTTGACCGATAGTATAGTACATTAATCCTGCATGTGTACCTATTTTCTTACCAGTTAAAGTTTTCATTTCACCTGACTGTGCGGGTAGATATTGAGATAAAAATGTTTTGAAGTTACGTTCACCGATAAAACAAATACCAGTTGAATCTTTTTTCTTAGCTGTAGCTAAATCTTGTGCTTCTGCAATTCTACGCACTTCTTTTTTATCAATATCGCCAATTGGGAACATTACTCTAGATAATTGTGATTGTGATAATTGATTTAAGAAATAAGTTTGATCTTTATTATTGTCAACGCCCCTCAACATTTCAACATGTCCATCTTCATGACGTCGTACACGAGCATAATGTCCAGTTGCTACATAATCTGCACCTAACTTAAGCGCATGCTCTAAAAATGCTTTGAATTTAATCTCTTTATTACACATCACATCAGGATTTGGTGTACGGCCTTTTTTATATTCATCTAAGAAATAAGTAAACACTTTATCCCAATATTCTTTTTCAAAATTAACTGCATAATATGGTATACCTATTTGATTACATACAGCTATAACATCATTATAATCTTCTGTAGCTGTACAAACACCATTTTCATCCGTATCATCCCAATTTTTCATAAAAATACCAATGACATCATAACCTTGCTCTTTTAATATATGTGCTGTTACGGAACTGTCTACGCCACCTGACATGCCTACTACAACACGTGTATCTTTATTTGACAACTAAACTTCCTCCTTGAATTTATGATAAATTTTGTGAATTTCGGTAACTAAATATTTAATTTCTTGTTCGGTCGTTTGTTCATTAAAACTAAATCGCACAGAATGATTCGCTCTTGTATCGTCATCATACATTGCTACTAAAACATGTGAAGGTGATGTAGAACCTGCAGTACATGCTGAACCAGAAGCTACATATATATTAGCTAAATCTAACAATGTTAACATAGTTTCCACATCAATAAATGGAAAATACAAATTAACAATATGACCAGTAGTATCAGTCATTGAACCATTTAATTCAAAAGGCACTGAACGTTCTTGTAAAGATACAAGAAATTGGTTTTTTAAATTCATCAAATGGACATTGTTTTCATCTCTATATTGGTTTGCTAGTTTTAAAGCTTCAGCCAATCCGACAATTTGAGGTACGTTTTCTGTACCTGCTCTTCTTTTCACTTCTTGTTCTCCACCTAATTGTGGAAACTTAATGTTTGTACCTGATTTTATTAGTAATACACCGACACCCTTTGGTCCACCAAATTTATGTGCCGTAATACTCATTGCATCGATATCAAATTCATGAAAATCTATGTCTAAGTGCCCTATAGCTTGTACAGCATCTACGTGAAATAAAGCATTTGAATGACTAACAATTTCATCAATATCGTACATTGGTTGCACTGTGCCAATTTCGTTATTAACAAACATGATTGAAACAAGGATTGTCTCATCAGTCATTGCACTTTTCAATTGTTCTAACGATATCAGACCTTCTTCATCTACATCAAGGTATGTTACATCAAAACCTTCTTTTGCTAATTGTTCAAAAACATGGAGTACAGAATGATGTTCTATTTTAGTTGTTATAATATGCTTACCCTTATCTTGGTTTGCATACGCAATACCTTTAATCGCTGTATTATTAGATTCTGTTGCACCACTAGTAAAAATTACTTCACTAGGCTTCGCATTGAGTTGTTTAGCTACAAAACGACGAGACTCATCTAAATATTTACGTGCATCTCTACCTATACTATGTATAGAAGACGGATTACCGTAATGTGTTGTATAGATTTCCATCATTTTATCTATTACTTGTTGTTTAACAGGCGTTGTAGCAGCATAATCTGCATATACTTCCATGTTTGACACTCCTTACAAATTTATCAATGTTCCAATGATAGCACCATCTAATTAATTTTTCTAGTTGTCTGTTTCAAAATGACCATTTTCATCTATCATTTCATATTCATCTAACAATGTTAATGTTTCGTTTACATTTGATTTTGTCTTTTTATTTTGGGTTAAGTTATATAATTTTTTATTTCTAATTTCCCAGTGTGTCGCTTTAAACCTAGCTTGAAAATACTCATCATGGCTCACAACTAATACTTGACCGTTAAAACTTTTTATCATATTTAAAATTAAGTCCTGTGTTGAAATATCAAAATAATTAGTTGGCTCATCTAAAATTAATAAATTGGCACCAGAGCAATATAGCAGTACAAATTGAAATCTACTTTTCTCTCCCATAGATAATTGACCAATTGGTGCATTAATTTTTTCCTCTTTAAAACCAAATGAAGCTAATATAGTTTGCGCTTCGCTTCTTGATATTTTATTCGTACTTAATAGCATCATCAGTGGAGATTCTGCTTCATTCAAATTTTTGTTCGTCTGATCGAAATATCCAATTTTTAGTGAAGGTGTGATTTTTAAATGTCCTTGATTAGCAAATATCTTTTGTCTGATCATCGCAATTAAAAGAGATTTTCCGCTTCCATTTGGTCCCGTTATTAATACGTTTTCTTTTTGTTTCATTTCGAAATGCGCATGTTCAAATACATGATGTTCACTTATAACAACATTGAAGTCTTCAAAATGAATTAAAAAACGCTTACGTAATTGGGCTTCATGATTAAAATGATAATGTTTTTGTTCGTTATCTGGCTGGTTTATGGTCTTCTCATTTAATTTTTCGGTCATTTGTTTTTCTTTTACTTTAGCCTTTTGAGCTAACTTACTAAGCTTCTTCTGCTCAATAGGGCTACGAACACTTGCTTTTTGTTGTGCTGAATGATGCCATGTTTGGATTCGTTGTATCGTGCGATTAAGTTCTGCTATTTCTTTTTGTTGCTTTTCGTACATATTTTGTTGTGTTTGTAACGTTAAATCTTTAATTTCACGGTACTTGGAATAATTACCATTATATTTATTCGTTTTTTCAGATGTTACTTCAATGACATGAGTCGCTGTTTGATCGATAAAATCACGCTGGTGTGATACATAAACAATCGTACGTTTTGATTTTTGAATTTTTCTAATCAGTTGTTCCAACATTTCTAAATCTAAATGATTCGTGGGTTCATCCAGTAAGATCAGTGGTTTGTTTGACATGAATGCTTTTAATAACGCCAGTCGTGTTTGTTGACCACCACTTAAATCTTGAATTTGTTTTTCTAAATCTTTTTCTGTTAAATTCATTTGATTCGCTTGCGTAATAATACTCTGTTCAAATTCGTAACCATTTAATGCACTATAGTCTGCAATATATTCATAATTGTCTTCAAGTTTTTGCTTTATCTGCAATATTTCGGGGTTTATTTCCATTACATAATCTAACCCTGTTAAGTGTTCATAAGCTAACATATTTTGGTACATTAAATAAGTTTCATCTTTATATTTCGATTTTATCGCTTCTAACAAAGTCGTTTTGCCTACGCCATTGTTACCTATCATTGCAATATGTTCGCCTTTATCAATTTGAATTTCTACAGAGTTAATTAAATTTTTACCAAATTTTTCAAATGGTTTTTGAACAAAATAAAAAGACATACCAATTCCCTCTTTCTTAAGGGATACGACATGCCTTAACAATCCGAACATTATTTATGTTAGGTACTTGAGTGATGATTTTGCATTAAGACATGGTCTTATCCCATATATTACTTTTTTGATTAAATAATTGATATTGTTTGTTTTCATGAGATTTATCCATTGTCTTAATAAGGCCACCTAACTTTTTAATTTCATATAGTATAACAGTGAGCAATTTCTTACGCAAGTTTTATTTAGACTGTTATACTGCAATATATTAATATATTTAAGGAGGACATAGTGAAATGAGCGATATTAAATTATCTGCACTTAATCTAGTTCCAATTAGAGAAGGTCAATCCGACCAAGATGCAATTAGTGATATGGTTAAATTAGCACAAAATTTAGAAGAACTGGATTATGAAAGATATTGGATTGCAGAACATCATAACGCACCTAACCTTGTCAGTTCAGCCACTGCGTTATTAATACAACATACATTAGAACATACTTCTAAAATAAGGGTAGGCTCTGGTGGCATCATGTTACCTAATCATGCACCTCTTATTGTTGCAGAACAATTTGGGACAATGGAAACTGTATTTCCAGATCGCGTTGATTTAGGTTTAGGGCGTGCGCCAGGTACTGATATGATGACTGCAAGTGCGTTACGTAGAGACCAACACAATGGCGTTTATGAATTCCCTGAAGAAGTAGAACAACTTGCAACTTATTTTGGTCCAGGTAATCAACAAACGTATGTCCGTGCATATCCAGCTGTTGGTAAAAATGTACCTCTTTATATATTGGGTTCTTCAACTGATTCTGCACACTTGGCTGCACGCAAAGGATTACCTTATGTCTTTGCAGGTCATTTTGCACCACAACAAATGAAAGAAGCAATTGAAATTTATAAAGAACTATTTGAACCTTCAGAGATATTAAGCAAGCCATATGTGATTGTTTGCTTAAATGCCATCGTTGCTGATACAGATACTCAAGCAGAATATTTGGCAACAACACAGGCTCAGGTAATGGTAAGCATTACTAGAGGAAGAATGCAACCTGTACAACCACCAACTGACGATTTAAAGGGACTACTCACGCCTACTGAATATGAAATTGCCAAACAAAGTATGCAAAGTTCACTCATCGGTTCTGAAGAAACGGTTAAACAAAAATTACAATCATTTATTGATGAATATGGTGAAATAGATGAATTAATGGCTATTAGTTACATCTATGATCAAGAAGCACAACTTGAATCGTATCGTAAACTTAAAAATATTATTTCAACTTTTTAATTAAATATAAAAAAGCCCAGTTTCTAGTTAGAAACCTGGGCTTTTCTATATTTCAGCGAATAAACTTAAACTTTAAAGACATTTTTATTTTTTGTCGTCTTTTTTATCTTTGTCATCTTTTTTATCGTCACTGCCACCAGTGAAATTATCGATTTGTTCAGATGCTTGCTTTGCTTTTTCGTTATCCGTATCTTTTAATTTATCAGAAACATTTTTTGCAGTTTCTTTTGCTTTATTCAAGAAATCAGACATAATAAAACCACCTTTTTAGTATTAGTTACCGATTATTATTTTTTAAATTTATCGATAACTTCATTTGCTTTATCTTTTGCATTTTCTACTACTTCTTTGGCTTTACCAGAAGTTTTATCTTCTTTGCCTTCTTTTTCTAAGTCTTTATTGTCGGCAACATTACCAACTGTTTCTTTAACGTTTCCTTTTGCTTGTTCGAATTTATTTTCATCTGCCATAAATAATACCTCCTTAGCAATGTATTTATTAAATACCACAATACTTAAGACGTAAACATTTAAAACAAATTTTTTTAAATATTTTCAGTTAATGACAAAGAAACGTTTTAATAAATAACAATTTTACATCTTATATATAGAACATATATCCATCTAAATTATTAGTTTCATTATAATCTGCTAAATATTTTAAAGTTGTATTATCTAATACTTCTCTAACTGCATCTCTCATTCTAATCCAAAGTTGTTTTTGCGCAGGAGGTTCAGAATCAATACTTTCTACAAATGTAATTGGTCCTTCTAACAAACGAATAATGTCACCAGCAGTAATTTCTTCAGCTGATACTCTCAATTGATAACCACCTTTTGCTCCACGAACACTTCGGATTAAACCAGCATTTCTTAATGGACCTACGAGTTGTTCTAGATAAAGATCACTTAAATTATTTTCTTCAGCTATAGATTTTAACGAAACACATCCTTGCCCTTGCTTTTTGGCTAAAGATATCATTAGTGTTAAGCCATATCTGCCTTTTGTTGATATTTTCATTATATAACCTCACTTAATTCGAATACTATATATTAACATTCTATCATTTTTTACGTTAAGATAATATTAGAAAGGTGTGAAAGATTGTGACGAACGAACCACTCGCTTCAAGAATGCGACCAAATAATATTGATGAAATTATTTCACAAGATCACTTAGTTGGTGATAAAGGTATTATACGTAGAATGGTCAATACCAAACGACTATCATCCATGATTTTTTATGGTCCACCTGGAATTGGTAAAACGAGTATTGCTAAAGCAATTTCAGGTAGTACTCAATTTAAATTCCGTCAGCTAAATGCTGTTACAAATACTAAAAAAGATATGCAACTCATTGTTGAAGAAGCAAAAATGTCTGGACAAGTCATTTTATTATTAGATGAGATACACCGTTTAGATAAAGCTAAACAAGATTTTTTACTACCGCATCTCGAAAGTGGAAAAATTGTGTTGATTGGTGCTACAACATCAAATCCATATCACGCAATTAATCCTGCAATTCGATCAAGAGCGCAAATTTTCGAATTATATCCATTAGATGATAATGATATAAAAATTTCTTTAGAAAGGGCTCTCCACGATGAATCACGTGGATTAGCTTCATACAATCCAGTCATTGATGAAGATGCGATGAATTATTTCACTACACAAAGCCAAGGTGACGTTAGAAGTGCACTGAATGCTTTAGAATTAGCTGTGCTCAGTGCTGAAGTTAAAGAAAATCAAAGACATATTACATTAGAAGATGCTAAAGATTGCTTGCAAAAAGGTGCTTTTGTCAGTGATAAGGATGGTGATATGCATTACGATGTGATGAGTGCATTTCAAAAGTCAATTCGAGGAAGTGATGTAAATGCAGCATTGCATTATTTAGCACGTTTAATAGAAGCTGGAGACCTACCCACCATTGTCAGAAGATTATTAGTGATTAGTTATGAAGACATAGGTTTAGCTTCACCTGGTGCAGGCCAACGAACTTTAGCAGCAATTGAATCTGCTGAAAGACTAGGATTTCCAGAAGCAAGAATTCCTTTGAGTCAAGCGGTAATTGAATTGTGTCTGTCTCCTAAATCTAATTCTGGAATCACTGCTATCGACGCAGCACTGTCAGATATTCGAAAAGGTCATGTAGGACAAATTCCCGACCATTTAAAAGATGGTCATTACTCAGGTGCCAAAGCTTTGGGTAGAGCAATAGGTTATAAGTATCCTCATAATTATGATAATGGATTTATCGCACAACAATATTTGCCTGATAAATTAAAAAATAAAATTTACTATACACCTAAAACAACATCAAAAACAGAACAACAGCTTAAATCTATTTTTGACAATATCAACAAGGCACAACAAAATAATCATTAGTTTAAGGTTATATCAAACAACCGCGTTAACACATTTGAAATGACATCCTGTGTTAACGCGGTTCGTTGATATCTTTATTTATCTTTGATTCTTGTTACAGGTATATCTTTGAGTATGTCATTAACCACATAGCTTGCACATATCAACCCCACAACACTGGGTACAAATGCATTTGATGAGGGTGGCATTTGCCCTTTCCTAGTTGGTGCATTTGCATCGCCAACTGTTTCTTTGACATCTTCTCTTATAACGATTGGACTTTCATCTGAAAATACTACAGGTATCCCTTTGTATATACCTAATTTTTTCAATTTACGACGTATCAATTTAGCCATTGGATCCATATAAGTTTTAGAAATATCTGCAATTTGGAAACGTGTCGGATCTGTTTTATTTGCTGCACCCATACTCGAAATTACAGAAATACCTCTTTCAAGACATTCTTTCATAAGATGAACTTTATATATCAGTGTATCACTTGCATCTATAAAATAATCGATATCATAGTTATTAAACAAGGCTTCGTATGTTTCTTCTGTATAAAACATATGGAGTGATGTAACTTCACATTCAGGATTGATTAATTTGATGCGCTCTTCCATTAATGTGACTTTACTTTGACCTATTGTAGATGTTAAAGCATGTAACTGTCGATTGACGTTCGTTATATCAACATCGTCTTTGTCTATTAATATAATATGACCTATATTCGTACGCGCTAATGCTTCAGCTGCAAATGAGCCAACGCCTCCTATCCCTAAAACAACAACGGTTTTTTGTTTTAATAATTCTAAACCCTCTTTGCCGTATGCCAATTCATTTCTTGAAAATTGATGTTTCATTTTTAAACTCCTTATTTAGCGAATACTATAATCATAACATTTTTACGATCCGATTAATTGTAAAACAATAAATTATAACGATAAAAAAAATACGCAAGACCGAAGTCTTGCGTACCGATAGAGTCCGTGCGTGCCGTAGTTATAAATTGCTTGATCATTCGGCCTGCTATTAACAGGTGGGTGCCCTGTTTCTTGTTTTGCAAGTCCTCCTTAAGAGGCGTGTGCGCTGCAAGAAAACCTATTGGGCTCCCGGATCAAAGAGTGTTAGGCCCAAATATGAAGCAAACTTACGAACACTACAGATGACTACCTTATGCAAGTATAATAACACATTATTAGAATTTAGCAAGAATAAAGACTTAATAAAAATTAATGTCTAATTCTTAATGAGAGTTCTTCCAATTGATTTTCTGATACTTCACTAGGTGCATTTGTTAATAAACAAGTTGCAGATGCAGTTTTAGGGAATGCAATTGTGTCACGTAAGTTTGTACGTCCAGTTAACAACATAACTAAGCGGTCTAAGCCTAAAGCAATACCGCCATGTGGTGGCGCACCATATTTAAATGCATCTAATAAGAAACCAAACTGTTCTCTAGCTTGTTCTTCAGTAAATCCTAATACTTCAAACATTTTTGATTGTAAATCTTCATTGTGAATTCTAATTGAACCGCCACCAAGTTCATAACCATTTAAAACAATATCATATGCATTAGCTTGAGCATTTTCAGGTTCAGTATCTAATTTGCTAATATCTTCTTGTTTCGGTGCTGTAAATGGATGGTGTGCAGCAGTATAACGTTTTAACTCTTCATCGTATTCAAGTAATGGCCAATCTGTTACCCACAAGAAATTCAACTTACTTTCGTCGATTAAATTTAGTTCTTTAGCCAATTTTAATCTAAGTGCACCTAAGCTTTGAGCTACAACATTAGGCTTGTCAGCTACAAATAAGACTAAATCTCCAGATTGCGCACCAGTCAAGGCTTTTAATTTTTCAACATGGTCTGCTTCAAAGAATTTAGCTATAGGGCCATTTAAACCTTCATCAACTACTTTAACCCATGCCAAACCTTTGGCACCATATATATTAACAAATTCAGTTAAAGCATCAATATCTTTTCTAGTATAATTATCAGACGCACCTTTAGCTACAATTGCCTTCACTTGTCCATCGTTATTTACTGCATCTTTGAAGACTTTAAAGTCCATGATTTCACCAAGTTCTGAAACATTCATTAATTCCATACCAAATCGTGTATCTGGTTTATCAGAACCAAAACGCGCCATTGCTTCATCATAAGTCATTCTTGGGAATGGACGAGGCACTTCCACTTCTTTTACATCTTTTACAACTTTTTGTAACATTTCTTCACCCATGTCCATGACATCTTCTTGATCAACAAAGCTCATTTCAATATCAACTTGCGTAAATTCTGGTTGACGGTCTGCACGTAAATCTTCATCACGGAAACATTTAACAATTTGATAATATTTATCAAAACCACTAATCATTAACAATTGTTTAAATATTTGTGGTGATTGAGGTAATGCATAAAATTCACCTTCATGAACACGAGATGGTACTAAATAATCTCGCGCACCTTCTGGTGTTGACTTAGTTAACACTGGTGTTTCAATATCATAAAAACCTTCACCATCTAAATATTGTCTAATAGAACGTGTCGTTTGATTTCTCATCTTAAACGTTTGTGCTAATTCTTGACGTCTTAAATCTAAATATCTATATTTTAGTCTTATATTTTCATCCACATTTTGATTATCCTCATTTAAGGCAAAAGGTGGTGTTTCAGCTTTATTAATAATCTCAATATCTGATACTTGTACTTCAACTTGACCTGTAGCAATTTTGGGATTTACTGTTTCTGGGTCACGTTTTTTTACAATACCTTTTACTTCAACTACATACTCAGATCTAATTGTTTCAGCTATACGTAATGCTTCTTCAGAAAAATCTGGATTAAACACAATTTGTACATAACCTTCGCGGTCACGTAAATCTACAAAGATCAGTCCACCTAAATCTCTACGATTGTGTACCCAACCTTTTAATATAACTTCTTGTTCTAATAGTGATTCAGTCACTAAACCACAATATGTTGTACGCTTACTCATGATATCTTCTCCTTAATTTCTAAAATAGTTAACAAGTTCGTTCAAATCAATACGTTCTGATTCCCCGGTCTCCATATTTTTTACATTAATATTTTTTTCTGCTAACTCTTGATCGCCAATCACAACAGTATATTTGGCATTTAATCTATCAGCTTGTTTCATTTGCCCTTTCACTTTACGCTCCATATAATCTTTGTCCGCTTTCACACCATTTTGACGTAAATCATTTAATAATTTTACTGCATAACGGTCTGCTTCTTGACCCATCGTAACGATAAATAAATCAAAGTCGTGGTCTACGTCTAATTCAATGCCTTCTTCTTCTAAGGCCATTAATAATCTCTCAATACTAAGTGCAAAACCAATACCAGTTTGACTTGGACCATCTAACAATTCAAGTAAACCATTATAACGGCCACCCCCACATAATGTCGTAATTGCACCTTCATAATTCGGATTATCGATCATAAGTTCAAATGCTGTGTGTGTATAATAATCTAGACCTCTTACTAAGTTAGGATCTTCTTCATATTCAATGTCTAAATCATTTAAATGTTGTTTTACTTCCTCAAAATAAGTCTTTGAATTAGCATTTAAATATTCCGTAATTCGTGGTGCGGTTTTAACTGATTCTTTATCTTTATCAATCTTACAATCTAAAATTCTCATTGGATTCGTGTGCAGGCGTGCTTGGCAATCTTTACAAAAATCGCCAATTACTGGTTCAAAATGTTTAACCAAAGCTTCATTATATTCTTTACGAGAATCAATATCTCCAATACTATTAATGACTAATTTTAAATGTTTAAGACCAAATGACTGATAGATATGCATGACCATTGCCAAAATTTCAGCATCGATACTTGGATTTTCTGCACCTATGGCTTCTACACCAAATTGTGTAAATTGACGATAACGACCTTTTTGTTTTCGTTCATACCGGAACATTGGCCCATTGTAGTACAATTTTATTGGTTGATTAGGTAACCCTTGCATTTTATTTTCAATATATGAACGTACGACTGCAGCAGTACCTTCAGGTCTCAGAGTGATACTGCGATCACCTTTATCTTTGAATGTATACATTTCTTTTTGTACGACATCCGTTGAATCACCAACACCACGTGCAAATAATTCAGTACTTTCAAATATCGGTGTACGGATTTCTTCATAATTATATAATTCCATCAATTCATCTAATTTTGCTTCAATATATCGCCATTTTTTTGTTTCACTTGGTAAAATATCTTGTGTTCCTCTAGGAATATTTATCATAAAACCTCTCCTTTTATACAATAAAAAGTCCCTTGCATAACTATTCAGTTATACAAGGGACGAATATCCGTGTTGCCACCCTAATTGATTAGAAAAAGTCATCAATGAATTTTTTCTAACCCACTTCATACGGATAACGTTCGTCACACGGCTTTAATTTCATAAAGCACCTCTTCTTGTGTTTTTATAACTAAACTACTAAGCATAATTTTCCAGCCACGAATTATGTCTCTACACATTTAAAAATGTTGACGTTTCATTTAGCATAGTCAAGAATAATAACGGTTTTAATATAGAATTCATATTTAATAATAACGAGTTATTGATTAATATGCAACCTTTTTATTCTGAAAAATATGCACGTAAACCATCGACAACTGCTTGTTCAACAATGTGGCGATGTAATTGATTTGTTATCATATTTTCATCGGTTGGGTTGCTAATATAACCTAACTCTAATAAAACAGCGGGTACATTCGTCTGTCTCAATACTTGGAAGTTTTCTTGTCTAGCGCCTTTATTTGTCAGTAAGGCTTTCTTTTGTATGTACATATTTAATGTTTCTGCAAGTGCCTCTTGGTTGTTTTTAAGCCAATAAACTGTCGTTCCATTAGCTTTAGAAGATTTGAGTGAATCGTTATGTATACTGATAAAAGCATCACCTTTAATATTACGATCGTCCAAGCTCACATAACTATCTGAACTTCTCGTCATATTTACAGTAGCACCTTCTTTTTCAAGCAGTTTTTTCATTTCTTTAGCTGTCTTCAGTGTGTAAACTTTTTCAGTACTTTTCTTTTTTGTATTACTTGAAGCACCCTGGTCACTTCCTCCATGACCAGGATCAAGTACAATTGTTTTATCTTTTAGTGGTTTCTCGTTTACGTTCGCATCTGCCTGAATATTTAGATTTGTATGCCAACCAGCCACCCATCCTTTATCTTTATGATTACTTGACTCAACTTCTATCCATTTACCAGACTTACCAATTTTATTATAACTTTGACCTTGGTTTGCCGGCTTAATAGTTGGATATACAGCATTAGGACCTGTTCTCAAATCAGTATCTTCAGTGATATATATCGTATTCGAATCTTCATCATTATGATTTAGAAAAGCGATGAGCATAAAAATAAATATGACAAATGCTAACGCAACAATTAGCGTTGGAAAATTTTTAAAATTATGTTTATCTAGCCAAGTATTGATTGTTTTCATACGATTTTGCCATCCTGACTTTCATAAATAATCGTCACTGGTCCATCGTTAGCAATATTTACAAGCATATCTGTACCAAATTCACCTGTTAATACATTTATGTGATAATCGCGTAAAGCATCATTAAATTTTTCATAAAGTTCATTAGCTTTATCTGGCGGCATTGAATTGGTAAACCCAGGTCTATTGCCTTTTCTTACATCTGCATATAGTGTGAACTGTGAGATAGAAAGAATCTCGCCTTGTACTTGTTGCAAATTCAAATTAAGTTTGCCATTATCATCTTCAAACAATCGGGCATTCACGATTTTTCTTACTAATGTATCAATATCAGCTTCTGTAGATGATTTACCTACTCCAACAAACAAACAATAGCCTTTATTAATTTTATTATCTATTGAACCATTAGAAACAGATGCTTCTTTCACTCTTTGAACTATAATCTTCATGTATGTTTCACCTCTAATTCCAAACTCTTGTTACTGTGTAAACATCACCAAGCTGTTTTATTTTATCAACAACTTGATAGACTTCATTTACATTTTTCACCATAACACCAATATTAATGATTGCATTTTTATCAATATCTGAACGACCAGAAACTTTAACTAAGTTACTTTTAGTGGAATTAACGGCTTGTAAAACTTCATTTAATAAACCATTGCGGTCATAAGCTGTAACTTCTAAGTCAACCTGATATCGTTGTGTCGCATCTTTAGAGCGTACCCATTCGACACTAATTAATCTGTCTTTTTCATTTTTGATATTAGGGCAATCCGTTCGATGCACTTTAATACCATGACCTTTAGTGATATATCCAACAATATCATCACCAGGGATTGGATTACAACATTTTGATAATTTAATCAGTACATTTTCAATTCCTTCAACGTAAACGCCACTATCTGTAGTAATGTCGTCCTTAATGGGCACAGATTTTTGTACTTCTTGTACTGAATTCAAGGCTTTTTGTTTGTCTTGAATCCGTTGTTTTTCAGTTAACTTATTTACGATTTGTAAAGCAGTTACGCCACCAAATCCTACTGCAGCAAATAAATCTTCTTCGTTAGAAAAATTATATTTATCTTTTACAACTTCTATATTATCATCCGTTAAGACTGCATCTACTCGGTAACCCTGATCTTTTATTTCTGCTTCGACCATAAACTTACCTTTTTCAATATTAGAAGATCGATCTTGTTTTTTAAAGAAACTGCGTATCTTACTTTTGGCACTAGAAGATTTAACAATTTTCAGCCAATCACGACTTGGACCGTAAGAGTGCTTACTTGTTCTAATCTCAACGATATCACCGGTTTTCAGCACATAATCTATTGGTTCAATTTTCCCATTGACCTTAGCACCAATCATCTTATTTCCTACCTCGCTATGTACAGCATATGCAAAATCGATTGGCACAGCACCATAAGGTAACTCTATTACATCACTTTCTGGTGTAAAGGCATATACTTTATCGCTTTGTAAATCAAATTTTAAAGTTTCCATAAACTCTTCTGCATCGGTCGTAGTACTATCCGTTTCAGCAAGTTCTTTGATCCAATTTAATTTTTTATTGAAATTTTGTGTTTTCTCAGTAACTTTTTTACCTTCTTTATATGCCCAATGTGCTGCAACCCCATGTTCTGCAATTTCATGCATTTCATAAGTTCTTATCTGAATTTCTAAAGGATCGCCATTGGGTCCAACGACCGTAGTATGTAGAGATTGATACATATTTTGCTTCGGCATAGCAATATAATCTTTAAATCTACCAGGCATAGGTTTCCATAGTGTATGCACAAGACCCAATACAGCATAGCAATCGTTGATTGAATTAACGATGATTCTAATAGCTAATAAATCAAATATTTGATCAAATTGTTTCTTTTGTTTAACCATTTTTCTATAAATACTATATATATGTTTAGGTCTACCATTAATATCGCCGATTATATTCATTTTTCCCATTTCTGTATCTATGCGATTGATAGCATTTTGTATATATTCTTCTCGTTCACTACGTTTTTTCTTCATGAGATTAACGATTCTGAAATATTGCACACTATCAATATATCTAAGTGCTGTATCTTCTAATTCCCATTTAATCGTATTAATCCCTAATCTATGTGCTAAAGGAGCATAGATTTCTAAGGTTTCTTTTGAAATCCTTATTTGTTTTTCTCGTGGCATTGCTTTCAATGTTCTCATATTATGTAACCGATCCGCTAATTTAACAAGAATAACGCGGACATCTTTAGCGATAGCAATAAATAGCTTGCGATGGTTCTCTGCTTGCTGTTCTTCTTTAGAACGATATTTTACTTTTTTTAACTTCGTCACGCCTTCTACGATTATGGCAATTTCTTCATTAAACATGCCTTTTACATCATCAAACGTATAAGGTGTGTCCTCAATCACGTCATGTAAAAAACCTGCAACAATGGTTGGACCATCTAAATGCATTTCGGTTAAAATCCCAGCTACTTGTATAGGATGCATAATATATGGCAAGCCATTTTTACGAAATTGACCTTCGTGTGCCTCATAAGCTAGATGGTAACTTTTCAATACATATTCATAATCTTCTTTTGACAAATATGATTTTGCTTTAGATAATACTTCGTCCACACTGTATGGATATTCATTGTTCACTTAAGACACCCCTATACTAAATATTAATCATGATTAGATACCCAGTATTATTTTATATCGATTGTAACGTATTTTTACGCTATTAGGTCAAATTATGTATAATAGTTATATAATACTACATGTTATTAAATAAATAAATGCGTACCTTTGACAATTGGCAAAATGTAGTTGAATTTTAATTTTTTTAATACACATAAAAGATGTTTCAGTTAATTAATCATAAATACTATTTTAATAAATATAAAGAGCCAAATGAAATCATCTTAAATGTTTTCATTTGGCTTTAAAATTTCGTCAATTATAAATATTATTATTCATCATATGAGATTAAACTCATTACATCATACGCTTTAATTTTTTCAATACCTTTTAAATATTTTAATTCTATAATGAAAGCGATACCTACAACTATACCACCTAATTGTTCAACCAACTTAATTGCCGCTTCAATCGTACCACCTGTAGCTAGTAAATCATCCGTAATCAACACACGTTGCCCTGGTTTAATTGCATCTTTGTGCATAGTTAATACATTTGTGCCATACTCTAAATTATACTCATACCGAATGACTTCTCTAGGAAGTTTGCCTTCTTTTCGCACTGGTGCAAAGCCAATACCCATTGAATATGCGACAGGACAGCCAATGATAAAACCTCTAGCCTCTGGTCCTACAACGACATCAACATCTCGTTGTTTTGCATATTTAACAATTTGATCCGTTGCATATCCATAAGCTTCACCGTTGTCCATTATTGTTGTGATATCTTTGAAGTTAACCCCTGGTTGTGGCCAGTCTGAAACTTCAGATACATATTGTTTTAAATCCATACAAACTTCCTCCTATTATTGTACCAATTCATCTTTTATCCATTGCTTTAAGCGATTAAAATCTTCATAAAGCAATAACTTTTCAACTTCAATTCTATCAATACGACTTTGATAATATTTACTCGAAGCAATGTCACGTTTCGTTGAAACATCTTTTAATTTGATTATACCATCTTCAACTTGAATAAACTCTAAATCCAAGAAAACTTTCAAGATAAATTTAAGCATGTTTGGTTGAATATTTAAAAATTTACATAGTTGTACGCCTTCATTAGCTAAATTTGTTTCTTTTTTAGTAGCAAGTGCCTTAAAACATTGTTTAAATGTTTCCATTTTTGGCATACCTTCAAAGTATATTGATCTATCATGATTTAACACGAGATATATTTGGGATATATCAACAGTTTTTAATGTTGTTTTTAAATCATTTATAGACGTTGGCAGATCTCTAAAGACGTATTTTTCATAGTTATTACTAATTTCATCACCATAATAATGATAATTTTCACCTAACTTTTCACTTCTTTGATGAATTAAATAAGCAACATCCTTAGCATCAGCATTTAAATCATTTACTTTGTTTTTACTTCTATAGTCTAAAATCTGTAAATTATGACTCGCTAAATCTTCAATCATAAATTGAGGCGATTGAAATCCATTCCATTCATTAATTTGTAATGTGCCAATGACATTAATAGGCTGTTGTACACCCAATTCTTTTACTAAAGCACCATTTTGCCAAAAAATTGCTTGTAATTGACTTTCACCGATAACGAGTTTCAAATGTTTTTTCTCCTGACCAATGCCTTTAACTTGTTGTACAAGAACGTCTTGTAATTCAAAGCACGGGCTAGTGAAATCTGTGCCAAATGGTCGTAATCTCTGAATATCTTTGATGTTTTGTATCGTAATGTCACTTTCTGAAATCAATACATCAACTTTTTTACGTGGTTCAAGTGAAGTTGTTTTGGCTAATTGTGCCATCCACTCATTTAAACTGTTTTGTAGTTGTTGAATATTTTCTATAGGCATTGTGATCCCAGCTGCCATATGGTGACCACCGAATTTTGTAATTAACTGAGAATAATCACTTAAAATTTCAAACATCGACACTTGATCGATGCTTCGAGCTGAACCTTTTGCGTGATTTTGAGCTTCATCTATATTTAAAATTAATGTTGGTAGACTGTATGTTTCCACAATTTTTGACGCTACAATACCAAGTACACCCTCATGCCAATCTGCTTTGGCTAACAATAAAAATTTTGAGCCTTGCTGTACTTGTTCTTCTGCCATTACAAGTGCTTCTTCGGTAATTTGAGACACGATGTCTTTACGCTCTTGGTTAAAAAATTCAACTTGTTCGGCTAAAAACATCGCTTCATCTTCTGTTTCAGTCATTAGTAGCTCTGCAGCAAGTGCAGCATCTTCTAATCGACCAACAGCATTTAATCGAGGCCCTATAATAAACCCGACGGTCTCCTCGTTGATTTCATCATTATAACCTGCTTGGTTAAGTATAGCTTTTATTGATGGAGGACAATATTTATTTAATGATGCTAAACCGTTTTGAACCAATGTTCTATTTTCATCCGTTAAAGATACTAAATCAGCGATTGTTCCAATTGCAACCAAACCTAAAAAATAAACAGGTGGTTCTTCCAATAAACATTGAGCTAGCTTATAAGCAACGCCCGCACCACATAAATATTTAAAAGGATATTCAAACTCAGGATGCATTGGATGGACAATAGCGTATGCATTAGGCATCGTTTCACCAATTTCATGGTGGTCTGTGACAATAACATCAACACCCAAGTCTTGAACCATTTGTATTTCATCATGTCCTTGAATACCATTATCTACGGTTATGATTAAAGATATCCCCTCATCATAGGCATTCTTAAAAGCCAATTCATTAGGACCATAACCTTCAGAAAAACGATTTGGTATATACCAACCTACATGGGCACCAAGTTCTTTCAATGTAGTGACCAATATAGTCGTTGAAGTAACACCATCCGCGTCATAGTCACCATATACTAAAATCTTTTGATTTTGATCTATCGCCACATTGATACGTTCAATAGCTTTTTCCATATCGCTCATCTTCCAAGGATCATGTGTCATTTGGACTCCTTCTAAAAGATTACGAATATCGGTTTCATCTGTAATACCTTTACTTTCCAAAACTTTTTTTACAATAGGAGTTAGCTTTAAATCTGCTGAAATATGATCTGATATTTCAACTTCAGGTAATTTAACGTCCCAATTATATTTTGATTTAATCATACTATTCTCCCTCATTTCCACAAGCAATTATACAAAAGAATCCAAAAAATAAAAAGTAGTAACCTTTAATTCAACCATAACTTAAAACTCCTATTCTTAATAGTTGAATAGTTTATGACATAAATAAATCATTTATCTATGAGTACATGCATAGTCAAAAATTACAATACATTCAATATAAAAAATGACTAATCCGCTTTTGATATGCTCCCTTCAAAGTAGACACTTAAAAATGTAAACTTTGAAGGGAGCTTTTTTATGACTCATAGAAAATTATCACCTGAAACTTATCAAAAAGCTTTCAGCTTATATGAAGAAGGATATAGTATGAAAAATGTAATTCAAAAATTAAATTTAAATTGTTCTCCTAGAACATTATTGATTAACTATTATAAATTTAAGAAGCATGGAATAAAGGTGCTTTTACCAATTCAGAGAAATAATACCTACTCAAATGAATTTAAGCTTAAAGTTGTGCACGAATATATAAATGATGGCCTATCTTTAACTGATTTAGTAGTTAAATATAATATCCCCACTACTTCAACTGTAAACAAATGGATTTCAAAGTATTTATCGGGTAAAATATTAAAAACATATTCTCCAAAACCCGAGGTGTATCAATTGAAATATAAATCATTAACATTTGAAGATCGTGTAGAAATCGTTGATTATTATATGAATCATGGCCAATCGTATAAGACAACAGCAAATCATTTTAACATCAATTATAGCCAAGTATATAACTGGGTAAAAAGTACAACTTGCATGGGTATGATGGGCTTAAAGATGGACGTGGAAAAGGAAACCCCAGTCTGTATTAACACCTGAAGAGGCATTAAAAGCTGAAATTAAGATACTTAAAGAGAAAAATAAATTTCTTCAAATGGAAAATGACGTTTTAAAAAGGAAGAAGAAATAGAAAGGAAGTTGATGAAACAGGCATCAGACAAAAAGCATCATACCAAACGGTAAAAGCATTTAAAAACCTTTATCCGATAGCTTGGTTATGTTCAGTATTAAAGATATCACGTTCAAGTTACTATAAATGGTTACATCGCAAACCATCAAATAAAGAAATTGAAAATCAAAAATTAATCAAAGATATCGTTGATATCTACAATAAATACAAAGGCATATATGGATATCGTCGTATATACATATATTTAAGACTTAAACTACATCAAAAAGTAAATCATAAACGTGTCTATAGATTGATGAATCAACTTAATCTAAAATCTACTATCCGCCCTAAAAGAAAACGATATATTAAAACAACACCTGAAATTACAGCACATAATATATTAAATAGAAAATTTGAAGAACAAATCCCAAATAAAAAATGGTTAACTGACGTTACAGAATTCAAACTCAGCAATGGTAAAAAACTTTACTTAAGTGCTATTTATGACTTAGGCAGCAAACAGATTATCAGTCATAAATTAAGTACCTCAAATAACAATAAATTTGTATTAGATACGCTCAAAAAAGCAGTCAAACTTGTGCCGAATACCGAAGGTATACTCTTGCATAGCGACAGAGGATATCAATATACAAGCAGATTATTTAAAGTTACGTTAGAGCAACTTGGTATAAAACAAAGTATGTCACGACCAGGATGTTGCATAGATAATGGGCCTATGGAAGGTGTATGGGGAACTATTAAAAGTGAATTGTTTAGAGGAAGAAAAAAAGTGATTTTTAAAGACAAGGCTACAGCAATAAAAGCAATTAATTCATATATAGAATTTTTTAATCAAGAAAGAATAACATTAAAAATGGCTACCCTTATATCGTAAATATAAGGTAGCCATAAACATTTTGTTTTTTTCACTGTCTACTTGACAGGGTGCAGTTCATTTTACCACGGATTAGTCATCTATTTTAGAAACGGGCTTTTTCTCCCATACTGATTTATGTTTGATTTTTAAGTTAGTACCTATTAGATATTAATTAAACTAATATTTTTTCATCATTTGATTTTTTCTCTTTATATACAATAAGTTTATTGTCGTCTGATTTTTTAAGCTGACGTTTTTTCATAATTCCCCATAAAGGAACAGCTATAAATACTGATGAGAACACACCAGATATTAAACCAATTAACAACGCTAATGAGAAATTGAAAATACTTGGTGCACCGAATGCTAATAGTGCAACTACGACAATAATCACTGTCAGTACTGTATTGATAGAACGCGTCATTGTTTGACGAATCGATCTATTGACAATATCATCGATTTGTTCAGGTTTCGTAATCACTTTTATTTTATGCAAGTTCTCACGCACCCTGTCAAACGTTACAATCGTATCATTAATTGAGTAACCAATGATAGTTAGCACGGCTGCAATAAATGTAATATCAACTTCTAATCTAAATAGACTGAAAACTGCCACAATCATAAATGCATCGTGTAATAATGCTAGTACTGAAGACAGTCCCATACGCCATTCAAATCTGAAAGTGATATAAATAATGATACCAATGGCAGCATATAATAATGCCATCATCGCATTTTTAGCCAATTCTTGACCTATAACTGGTGAAACAGTATTTACCGTTGGATCATTGCCAAATGATTTATCAATTGTGTTCTTAATTTTTGAAACTTCATCTTTAGATAAATCATTTTTAAATTGTACTGTTGCATTTTTACCATTTTCACCTAAAGAAACTTGTGTAGGTTTAAAATCTTGATCTTCAAGTGTTTTTGTCACTTTCGCTTCAGATATTTTATCTTTTGATTCAAAGTCAACTCTTGTACCACTTGTAAAATCAATACCTAAGTTTAGTTTGAAAATAAACAGTATCACTGCACCGACAATTAAAATTAGTACGCTTAGTGACAACAATGGCTTGGCTAACTTCATGAAATCCCAACGCTCATAAGGGGTTTTTAAATCATGAACTTCCTTACCTTCATTTATATCTGCAATATGATGCTTGTTCACACCAAACAACCAAGATGATTTTTTGAAGAAATTTGAAGAAACAAGCAATGATAGCAACCATCTGGATAAAAATACTGCTGTTACAAAAATCATTAATATGCCAAGTAACAACATCGTTGCGAAACCTTTAACAGAACTTTCACCAAAGAAGAACAATACAGCAGCAGCAATCACAGTTGTAAGCTGCGCATCTACTATGGTTAAGAATGAACTTTTATTCGCTTTTTTGTAAGCTTGTTTAAGTGTTCGTCCAATTTTCAGTTCATCTTTAATCCGTTCATACATGATAATATTCGCATCGACTGCCATACCGACACCCAGCACTAAAGCTGCAAGGCCTGGTAACGTTAAGACACCAGAAATGAAATTAAATGCTACTAATGTTAAGTAAATATAAACAGTAAGTGCAATAACAGCTACTAATCCTGGTAAACGATAGAAACCTAACATAAATAAATAAATAACTGCAATACCAATTGCCGCAGCAAATATGGTTTTATCTAATGCATCTTGTCCAAATTGTGCACCTACTGAATTAGAGTAAATTTCATTTAAATCTACAGGTAATGACCCGGAATTTAATAAATCAGCAATTTGTTTTGCTTCTTCAATCCCTTTTTCACCTTTAAATCCACCAGAAATTTCCACACTATCTGAATTGATAGGTTTGTCAACTGAAGCAGCAGACACGTATTTTGGATCTTTTTTATTCATTTCTTTATGGTAAGTATCACCTTTTTCGTGATCTAGCCATACAACCATGACATTTTCATCTTTTTTTGAAATTTCTTCTGTTACTTTTTTAAATTTATCACTATCTTTTAATTTAAAAGTAACCGCGGGCTGATTCGTATTTTGTTTGAATTCTTGTTTCGCTGAACCCTGTTGTATATCTTTACCCGTAAGTTTGATATTGTCATCAGCATCACGAATCGTTAAATTAGCTTGTGATGATAAAATTTCTCTAGCTTGAGATTGATTTTTTATACCTGCTAATTGTACACGGATTCTATTTTTATCTTCCACTTGAATTTTAGGTTCAGAAACCCCTAAAACGTTCACACGGTTTTCAAGTGTTTTTGCTGTGGCTTTGACAGCTTTATCATCAATTTTATCTCCTTTTTGTAAAGGATCAACTTGATATAAAACCTCAAAACCACCTTGTAAATCTAATCCGAGGCTGACATTTTTAACTACATTTTTATATGTAAGTCCTATCCCGCCTAACAATAGAACCACAAGTAATATAAATGCAACTATTCTACTACTCTTCTTCACTTGAACACCTCATTGTAAGCTTATGTTATAATTTTGTCAGAATTCAATCGCCATCTTTATCATTTACTCGACGATTAAACTTTTTCTCAATAACCTTACATATTTTAACACATTACATGTAGTGTAAAAACAAACTTAACTTATTTGTAACTTCTTTTTAAATGTAAGTGTTATCAATTGTAATGATTACTTAAGCTATATAAAATATTTGCTTTTGTCTATCTTTCATTATAACACCAACTATATCTTTAAAGTCCAATATCTTTAGGTTTTGTTAAACAAAAAACGAACTGATAGTATATATCAGTTCGTAATTATAACGTGATTTATGAAGGATCAACTTGTTTAATAGCTGGCTTTTCTAGAGTAATTTCTGTACCGTTGCCATTTAAAGTTAATACAACTGTAGTTTCGTCAACGCTACGTACAGTTCCTTTAATGCCACCTATAGTCGTAACGTGTTGTCCAGATGAAATCTGACTAATCATTTCACGATGCTCTTTAGCCTTTTTCTGTTGTGGTCTAATTAAGAAGAACCACATTAATACTAATAATAATATCGGTAATATCAATGAAGTAAATTGCATATAGTTATTGCTCCCTTTTAAAAGTTTTTTGGGTTTTCTACATTTAGTCCATACTGTTCAAAAAATTCTTCTTTAAAATCAAGTAAACGATCATCACGAATAGCTTGTCGGATGTTTTCCATTAATTTCAGCAAGAAATGTAAATTATGATAAGTAGTAAGACGGATACCAAAAGTTTCTTCTGCTTTTATTAAATGCCTTATGTATGCTCTACTATAATTTTTACAAGTATAGCAGTCACAATTATCATCAAGTGGACCTAAATCTTCAGCATATTTAGCATTTTTTATAGTAACACGGCCATGTGAAGTCATACATGTACCATTACGTGCAATACGCGTAGGTAATACACAATCAAACATATCCATACCTCGAATGCTACATTCTATTAATGCATCTGGCGAACCCACACCCATTAAATAGCGCGGTTTGTCTTTAGGCATAAATTGTTGTGTATGCGAGACCATATCATACATTACTGGCTTTGGTTCTCCAACAGATAAACCTCCAATTGCATATCCAGGAAAATCCAACGCCACTAACTCTTCAGCGCTTTGTTGACGTAAATCTTTATATTCTCCACCTTGGATAATACCAAATAAAGCTTGATCTTCGGGTCTTTGATGCGCTTGTAAACATCTAGCAGCCCATCTACTTGTTCTTTCGATTGAATCTTTTACATATTTATATTCAGCTGGCATAGGTGGACATTCATCAAATGCCATCATAATATCTGAACCAAGGTCATTTTGAATCTGCATTGATTTTTCAGGACTCAAGAATAATTTCGAACCATTAGTATGATGACGGAATTCAACACCTTCTTCAGTAATTTTTCTTAAATTACTTAAACTAAATACTTGAAAACCACCTGAATCTGTCAGTATTGGACCATTCCAGTTCATGAACTGATGTAATCCCCCACTCTTTTTGATAATATCATTTCCTGGTTGCAACCACAAATGATATGTATTTCCTAATATTATTTTTGCTTCCATCTGATGCAATTCTTCAGGACTCATCGTTTTCACTGTGGCTTTGGTTCCAACAGGCATAAACATTGGTGTTTCAAACGATCCATGAGGTGTATGCACGATTCCTAATCTTGCTCCAGATTGTTTACATGTTTTTATATGTTCATACGTTACAGCTGGCATACAAAAACTCCTTTCGTTTCATTCCTATAAAATTAACATTGCATCGCCGAAACTAAAAAATCTATATTCCAATTTGACTGCCTGTTGATAGGCGTTCAGTATGTAATCTCTTGAACTAAATGCAGAAACTAACATAACTAATGTGGATTTCGGCAAGTGAAAGTTGGTAATTAATCCATCTATCGCTTTAAATTTAAAGCCAGGATAGATAAAAATATCAGTCCATCCACTGTCTGCTACAAAATTGTTACGTGATTGCATGATTGTTTCCAATGTTCTAGTAGAAGTCGTACCTACTGAAATAATACGATGTCCATTTGATTTTGTATGGTTTAGTAAATCTGCCGTATCTTGATCCATCTGATAATATTCACTATGCATTTCGTGATCATCTATATTTTCAACACTCACAGGTCTAAATGTACCTAATCCAACATGCAAAGTAATGAATGCGATATTAACACCTTTAGCTTGCAATTGCTCAAGTAGTTTATCGGTGAAGTGAAGTCCAGCTGTAGGAGCCGCCGCCGATCCGGATGCTTTTGCATAAACGGTTTGATAACGATCTGGGTCATCCAAACGCTCTTTAATGTAAGGAGGTAAGGGCATTTCGCCTAATTCATCCAAGCGCTCTTGTAATATACCTTCATAGTTTAAACGCATGATTCTTCCGCCTTGATCTAATGTTTCGATACATTCAGCTACTATTTTGCCTTCACCAAAAGACAATTTGTCTCCTACTTTAATTCTTTTGGCTGGTTTCAATAAGACTTCCCAGTCATTATCCTCGAGTTGCGTTAGCATCAGCATTTCCACTTTTGCACCTGTTTCTTCTTTCAAACCAAATAAGCGTGCAGGCATGACTTTTGTGTCATTAAGTACTAATGTATCTCCTGCTTCTAAATAATCAATGATATTTTTAAAGTGTTTATGCACAATATTTCCAGTTTTTCTACCAAGCACAAGCAATCTACTCTCATCTCTAGTTTTTAGAGGCGTTTGAGCGATTAATGATTCTGGCAAATGATAATCAAATGCTTCAATATCCAAAACTATTCCTTCTTTCCATTCTTACTAAAATGTTCATAAGCATAAGCTGTCGCTCTACGCCCTCTTGGTGTACGTTCAATAAAACCTTTTTGTATTAAAAATGGTTCGTAAACATCTTCTATTGTGACACGTTCTTCTCCAATAGAAACAGCAATTGTATCTAAACCTACTGGGCCACCTTTATATTGTTCTAGGATGCAGTTCATCATCTTATGATCAATATAATCTAATCCTTCATCATCTACTTGTAACAATGCTAGTGATTGTTTTGTCGTATCAATACTAATCAATTCATCTTCTTTAACTTGTTGAAAATCTCTTACGCGTTTTAACAGTCTGTTCGCAACTCTCGGTGTACCTCTACTTCTTTTCGCAAGTTCAATTGCACTTTCATCATCAATAGTCGTACCTAATACTTCTGCGGTGCGTATTATAATTTCTTTTAATTCATCTTCTCTATAATATTCTAATCTCAGATGAACACCAAATCGAT
The DNA here is from genome assembly GCF_016743055.1 of Staphylococcus sp. 11-B-312. NCBI lineage: Bacteria > Bacillati > Bacillota > Bacilli > Caryophanales > Staphylococcaceae > Staphylococcus > Staphylococcus sp. 11-B-312. The sequence continues at coordinate 1,263,249 of NZ_CP068241.1, read as the reverse complement.
CACGTAAAGGCGCAGTTAAGCTTCCTGCTCTGGTTGTAGCACCTATCAATGTAAAAGGCGGCAAGTCTATACGTATACTTCGCGCTTCTTCTCCCTTACCTATTACAATATCAAGAAAGAAATCTTCCATTGCTGGATATAAAACTTCTTCCACAACACTACTTAACCTGTGTATTTCATCGATAAACAACACGTCTCCAGGTTGTAAACTAGACAGAATGGCTGCTAAGTCACCCGGTCTTTCAATAGATGGGCCAGATATGGTTCTAATATTAACTTCCATTTCATTCGCGATGATATTGGATAAAGTTGTCTTGCCTAATCCAGGGGGGCCAAATAATAGCACATGATCTAACGGTTCTTTCCTAATTTTAGCTGCTTTGATAAAAACTTCTAAATTTGATTTAATCGTTGACTGTCCTATATATTGGCGTAATCTTTCTGGTCTTAAAGATAACTCAAATGATGATTCATCTTCATGCATAGATTGATCTACCATTCTATCATCCATTTGTAATTCCCCCTTCTTAAAATTTCAACAAACTTAAGCTATGAGCAATTGTAAACCACGCTTCACTGCATCGTCTATTGAGTCAAAAGATTCTTTATTTAAAGTTTTTTCAACTTTATTTAACTCTCTCTTAGAATAACCTAGCGCTTCTAAAGCTAGTAACGCTTCTTTAACAATAGCAGAATTTTGCTGATTATCATGTTCTACATTAAATAAGTGACTGCTATCTTCCTCAGTTATTTGTACTTTACCTTTAAGATCTAAAACAATTTGACGCGCTGTTTTTTTACCTATACCTGGGAATTTTGTTAAATAAGCATCATTTTCATTCTCAATTGCAACTTTCACTTCATTTGGTGAGCTACTAGCTAAAATTGCTAATGCTGATTTAGGACCGATGCCTGTCACTTTAATTAAACTTAAGAACATGTCTTTTTCCTCTTGATTAATAAAGCCATAAAGCAGCTGTGCATCTTCTCTTACAATCAATGAAGTATGGATCAAAATCTCTTGATCTTTATATTTTTGAAATCGATATGAGTTTGGCGTTTGAATCTCATAACCTACACCTGAAGCTTCTAACACTACATGAGTAGGATTTAAAACAGTTAAAGTTCCTTTAATATATGCGTACACAGTCACACTTCCTTATATAGTCATACTAATGAGTTCAACATTAGAAATATGTTCAATCTTTTTCAATGAATTTATAACTTCATCTATTTCTAAATCTGTGTCTTTACCATCTAATGATAGTGTAATGGTAGCTCTACCGTCCATCGGTATACTTTGATGAATCGTCAGCACTGACAAATCTAATTTAGAAAGTGTATTTAAAACTTTAGCTAACATACCTATGATGTCATTTACATACAATATCAATGTAAACTCTCTTGTTTCCTCTAATTTTTCGTCAACTGGAAATATCGTGTCTCGATATTTATAAAACGCACTGCGGGATAAATCGAATTGCTTCACTGCTTCAAATATGGACAATGATGGGTCATTTTTCAAAACTTCTTTGATTTGTAAAGTTTTAACCACTGATTCAGGTAAAACATCTTCACGAATTAAATAAAACTTTTTATTTTCATTTTTGTCCATATCAAGCACTCCTATTCAACAAATTCAAATTCTCCACCAAGTATTCTTACAATATCTCCATTTTCACAACCACGTTCACGTAGTGCATCGTCAATACCCATTGAACGCATTTGACGCGCAAAACGTCTAACGGCTGGATCACTATTAAAGTCAGTCATTTTGAACATTCTTTCTATGGCTTTACCACTCACTACGTAAGCAGCATCATCGTCTCTTGTAATCGTAAATGCATCCTGGCTAGGCGTGTGTTTATAGACAACTCTATTAACACCCAAATCTTCTTCTTCCTTATTAAAATCTACATCTTTAACTTCTTCTAGTGTATCAGCAATAGCATATAATAATTCATCAATATTGTCGTGCATTACTGTAGACAACGGAATAATACGTACACTGGTATCATTTAATTGTTCTTTAAAAATAGTTAGATTATCTTCTGCATCGGGGATATCCATTTTATTAGCAACAACTATTTGTGGTCGATCTTCTAATCTATGTTCATAAGCTTTTAATTCTTCATTAATAATTTGATAATCTTCGTAAGGATCTCGACCTTCTGAACCACTCATATCAATCATATGCACAATTACTTTGGTTCTCTCAACGTGTCTTAAAAACTGATGACCTAATCCGATACCTTCAGAAGCGCCTTGTATAAGACCAGGTAAATCCGCCATCACAAAACTTCGATGATCTTTGGTAGAGACAACACCTAAGTTAGGTTTAATAGTCGTAAAATGATAAGCTCCAATCTTTGGTTTTGCTTTAGAAACTGTTGATAGTAATGTAGATTTCCCAACACTTGGGAAACCGACTAAACCAACATCTGCAAGTAGTTTTAATTCCAAAGTAACCTCAATTTCTTCACCTGGTTCACCATTTTCACTAAAATCTGGTGCAGGGTTTCGTGGAGAAGCAAAGCGTGAATTCCCACGACCACCACGACCGCCTCTAGCAACTGTAGCACGCTGTCCATTCTCTACTAAATCTGCTAATACTTCTTCAGTTTCAACACTTTTAATGATTGTACCTGGTGGCACTTTTAATACTAAATGCTCAGCGTTTTTCCCGTGCATATTACTACTTTGGCCACCTTCACCTCTTTTAGCTTTGAAATGTGTTTGATATCTGAAATCTAATAACGTTCTTAGACCTTCATCTACTTCGAACACAATTGAAGCTCCGTTACCACCATCACCACCAGCTGGTCCACCAAATGGTACGTATTTTTCTCTTCTGTATGCAGTTATGCCATTACCACCATCACCAGCTTTAAGTGATATTTTAACTTGATCAACAAACATGATTTCACCTCTTTTTTACTAAATTTAATTTACATATCTTGTATATTATAGCATTTTCTAGATAACTAGAAAATAAAGACAAAAATAAACACCAGAAGTCATCACTTCTGGTGTTAACATTAACAAAAATTACTCAGCAGCTGCGTATACAGATACTTGTTTTTTGTCTCGACCTTTACGTTCGAATTTTACAACGCCGTCGATTTTAGCGAATAATGTATCGTCGCCACCACGACCAACATTTTCACCAGGATAAATTTTAGTACCACGTTGACGGAACAAAATAGAACCGCCAGTAACGAATTGACCATCCGCACGCTTAGCACCTAAACGTTTTGATTCAGAGTCACGTCCGTTTTTTGTAGAACTTACCCCTTTTTTAGATGCGAAGAACTGTAAGTTTAATTTTAACATTTGGTTGCACCTCACTTATAATTTAATCTAATATTTTCTTTGTATTCTTCTTCAATTGTCTGCAAAGAGACTAACATTGCCTGAAGAATTAATTGCGCTTTTTCGTTATGTGTATCGACACTTCTAACATGGAAGTATCCACCGTCATCACTATAGTCAATGTCGGGTTTCTCGGTTGTTAATCCCATTATAGCATTAACACTACCGAAAATAACTGCAGATGCTCCTGCACATACAATGTCATAACCATACTCATCATGTTCGGCATGACCATCCATGACAACGTCTGTTACTTGGCCCGAATCATTTAATGTAACATCTACTTTAATCATAATTATGCGTTGATTTTGTCGATTGTTAATTTAGTGTATGGTTGACGATGACCTTTTTTACGTTTAGAGTCTTTACGACGTCTATAAGTGAATACAGTAATTTTTTTACCGCGACCTTGTTTGTTTACAGTAGCAGTAACTGTTGCACCTTCAACTGTTGGCGCACCAACTTTAACTGAATCTCCACCTACAAATAATACTTTATCAAAAGTGAAAGAATCACCTTCATTTACGTCTAATCTTTCAACGAAAATTTCTTGTCCTTCTTCAACTTTTACTTGTTTTCCACCTGTTTCAATAATAGCAAACATACTTTGCACCTCCTATAATTTAAGTCACGCCAAAATCAGGTGACATCACTGTACTTGAACCTGAATTTGAGCGGTTGTATGTAGCTAGAAACTACTCAACTACTGCATTTTAGCATTACAATCTTTTACTGTCAATCTTCAATTGGATTTTTTTGAGAAATTTTGTTATTAGCGGATACAAAATAATTAATAAAATAAAGTTAAGTATAAACGTCGGTAACATTCTAAAAATCACAAATTCAAATAAATTAAATTGAACTAATCCTAAAGCACTATATATAATTGCTACATAAATTTCTAACACGAGTGTACTCAACAATACGATTGTAAATAGCATCGAATGATCTCGATAAAATACTTTGAAGAAAAAATCCATGATGACAACTAATAAAATATAACCAAATAAATATAGTCCGTAAAAACTTCCATAATATAAATCGGTAATTAATCCTAAGACAATTGAGAAAACCATTGCTACACCAAAACCTCTATAGACACTCATGATTAAGATGTACATTATCGTTAAATGAGGCACGAAGATGATTTCATTTCCAGAAATTTGCATAGGTATCACTAGTGCAATTGCAGTATCAATATAAAAAAGAATGATACCAATAAGAAAGTAGTAAAACGTACGCATTAATTATCACCACTTTCAGTATCAGGCACCGTATTAGGGTCTCTTTTAGCAACATAAACATGGCTTAAATCAGCTAAATCAGTACCAGTTTTCACTCTAACTTCTTTAGATAAGCCATACTCATCATTTTCAACTTTTGCTACTTCACCTATGTATAACCCTGTTGGAAGCTGATCAGCTAATCCACTTGTAACTACTTTATCTCCTTTTTTAATACTGTCTTTATTGTTTATATCAGATATTACTAGCTCTTCAGTTTTAGCATCATAATGGTCTATGAGACCAAACACATTTTTGTCATCATGTTGAATATTGACAGATAAGCGATTCGCCCTTGTATTTGTTGATATTAAATCTACTTGTGAAGAGAATTGATTCACTTTAGAGATACGTCCAACTAATCCATCAGAAGTCATTACTGCCATATTATTTTTGATGCCATCTTTTGCACCCTGATTAATCACTAATGTATTCATCCACTGATCAGGATTTCTTGAAAGAACTGTGCTTGAAATTGGATCAAATTTAGATATATCTTCAATATCTAATTCTTTTTTATACTTTTTATTTTCTGATTTTAACCTTTGATTTTCTGCTTCTAACTGTTTTATTTCACTTGATTGCTTTTTGGAGTCGCCATTAGAAAAAATACTATTGATAGATCCAGTAACAAAGTGGACTGGATAACTCACAGCTTTTTGGCCAAAAGCAACCGTATCTCCCACATATTGTTCAACATGTGATTGTGATTGTGAGCGTAATGACACACCAATCAAGGCTATAAACACAATGATTGCACATAATATAACAATCAATTTGTTGTTTCTAAAAAACTTTGACAACCTAAACACCTCTATTAACCAACTATTTTATCTTCTTCTTATCATTTTATATTACTACTAAAACGAAATAAAGCACGAACATAAAGAATATAGAACAAAATTTATTTACGGATTTAAATATGAAGATAAGTTTATTATATTTTATATTCAAACATTGTGATAACTTGTATTATAGCAGTAATTATATAGAATAGTGTATTATTTAGTATTGATTTTAACACATCAATTAATTTTTATAATAGGCAACTAAAAATAACGTCAAGGTAACCCATTATTCATTTCAATAAATATCCAACCGCATAAAAAAAGAACGAGTCAAAATCAATCATATCCAAATCGACTTTAAAACTCGTCCTGCTTATTTATCCTATTTATTTTTAAAAATCTAAGAAATGCTTAGAAGCAGTGTAAACTGCTCTTACATACACATTCGATTAACTTTTAGTACTTGATTAAATAAATCTAATTTTTTTCTTCATCTGATGATGTTTTAGAGTCGTTAGACTTACTAGATTCTTTTTCATCTTCTTTATAAAGCGTTTCTTCTTTACGCCAACGTGCAAATAAATTTTGTGCTTTTGCTTGTTCGTCTGCTTTTTTTTCATTAGATTTTTCACTCATTATAAACACCAACCTTTTCTTATTACTTATATAAGGCTAACTTATTTATTAAAAGAATTCAAATCCATTACTCATAATTTGATGCTGGCTTTAATTCTATATGTTCACCTAATTGATTAAGGTCTTGATTCATTTCTATTTCAGTTTTATAAACTCTCATAGATTCAGAACCAAATTTATATATAATAAATTCATCGCCACGTTGCCCAGCCAAATAAGAGTCGTTATATCCCATTCTTTCAATACCAGTTACTGACATAAACTCTCGTTTATCAATCCAATTAAACATATTCTTCGTTTGACTAAGTGGAACGTTATTTAAAATATCATTATCTTCCACTGAATATCTTTGTCCACCTGTTAGATGCCCTTTATTTGCGCTATTATTTAAGGATGATTCATCATTGTGCATTGGATTCCAATCTTGGTCTTTTAAAAAAGGCGCGTATTTGAGTGCGAAAAATACAATTACTATAATGGCAATAATAGCTATAATATTCTTTATAATGCTAAATATGAAACGCATGAACCATCCTCCTATTTTATTCATCAAAATTATAGTATGTTTAATAAAGTTTATCATCAGACTATAGGTGTATTTATATTTTAACTATAGACCGATGTATGTTTCATGCATTAATATTAAACTATATTAAAAGGAGTGAATAGACAATGAGTATTTTATCTATAATCCTGCTTGCACTCTTAGTTATCTTATTATTTAGAGTAGGTTTATCTATTTTAAGATTTTTAATCTATGTTGGCATAATTGTATTATGTATTTACCTAGGATACCAAGGCATTCTTTGGTTAATGGAAAATTATAATCAATTTTTCAGTTTTATAAATTAAAATTTTAGCGCTTATAGACATTGATGTCCAATAAGCGCCTTTTTTAATTCATATGACTGTTTTCGCAATTACACGCTTACATTAATAACAAGCACACAATAATAACGCCCAAATTAATCTAACGACGACCGTACTATAAATGAATAATCCTAATCTTTCAAAAATTAAGACGCGTTGATGAAACTGTACCGCCAACCGTCAAAATCAAAATAGTACTATATAAATACATTATAATCATTATAATCATTTTAATCATTTGCATTTAATAAATCACAGGTAATAATAGCGCAACTAAAAGTATATTGCCTACTGCTTAACCAGCTAATTTGATGTCTCGGATATAAAATAACTATCTAGTATATAATGACAGAGCTATTCAATATCATCAGCAATATTAACTCCATTTAAACTAACACAGTTTAATCAAAATATCCTTCTTCTACCATACTTAAATATTCATGGTCTCCTATAATGACATGGTCTAATAAATCAATACCTAAAAGTTGTCCACATTCTCTAAGTCTTTCGGTGGTTTTAATATCTTCATTTGAAGGTGTGATGTCTTATCAAGAGTAAATTACTAAAAATCCATTAACATCAATGTTTTTACTTTAAGAACATATATTTAACGTGTTAAATCAAATGAAAAAATACAATGTCATTATTAGATGACAATTGATTACGGTCAGAAGAATGTACCACAAATAAAAAAACTAATTCCTTTTTATTTTATCGAGGAATTAAGCTTTTGACCTGCAACAATCACGCCCAATTTCGGAATATCTATAATATGATTTCGATCTTAAATTATCTACTTTAACTGACGCTACCTGCTCGTTAAAGAAGACCTATTTAAAAAAGTTTATACTGCACCTGCCTTTATTATGTAAGTAAAAGTAGTAAAGCTTTAAATTGGTTTTCAAAAAGTAGGGTTGATTATTTCTTTTTCATCAATTATTATTGTGTTATTATCACAATATGAGAAAGGAGGCAAAAAGTAATGGGAATTGATTTCATTAATGTCGAGTTTAGAAAGCATGTAAAAGTTTCAGGGATTTAGGTACAACGGGATCAGTATGTCCTTTTTCACAAAAACAAAAAATGGAAACACTACCGGAAAACTTTTTGCCTCCTTTTATATAATGGGCAAAAATTTATGAATCTATTGCATTTGTAAAAATGCATACGAATGATTAGGCACCGGTTGTTAAACTGGTGCCTTTTTTTTGTTTGATCAGTTCAGTTAGTTTGGAGAACCGAATCTTTAATCATGCTGTAGAAATATGGTGAGTTCGTTGATTTGGTTTTACAATATAAATAGATATGAGGTGAGGTTTATGGTGAAAGCAGTGGATTTAGCCTCCTAAAATCACAATATATTTTAGGAGGAAATAAAATGAAAAAGGATAGTAAATCTAAAGAAATGATTCAATCTGAAAAAAGGGGTTCTACTAGGCTTTTAATGATGGTACTCTCCCTATCTGTACTTGTAGGTGCAATTACGGCTGATTCAGTCAATCCCGTACTTCCACTAATAAGCAAAGATTTAGAAGCTTCGAAATCTCAAGTGAGTTGGATAGTTAGTGGTATTGCACTTGTTCTTGCGATTGGAGTTCCGATTTATGGTCGAATCTCAGACTTTTTTGAGTTACGAAAGCTATATATCTTTGCCATTATGATTCTGGCAAGTGGTAGTCTTTTATGTGCAATTGCCCCGAACCTCCCATTGTTGGTTTTGGGAAGAATGGTTCAGGGTGCTGGGATGTCCGCAATTCCAGTTCTATCAGTCATTGCAATTTCGAAGGTTTTCCCACAAGGAAAACGTGGGGGAGCTTTGGGAATTATCGCAGGAAGTATTGGTGTTGGAACTGCTGCTGGTCCAATATTTGGTGGAGTAGTTGGTCAATATTTAGGGTGGAATGCCTTGTTTTGGTTCACATTTTTGTTAGCCATTATGATTGTTATTGGTGCCTACTACGCGTTACCGACAATTAAACCGGCAGAATCCGTAGGAAGCAATAAGAACTTTGATTTCATTGGTGGTTTATTCCTCGGCCTCACAGTAGGATTACTCCTTTTTGGCATCACTCAAGGAGAAACTTCTGGTTTTTCTTCGTTCTCATCGTTAACTAGCCTAATTGGTTCTGTTGTAGCTTTGGTGGGATTTATTTGGAGAATTGTTACCGCAGAAAATCCATTTGTACCACCTGTCCTGTTCAATAACAAGGATTATGTCAATACGGTCATAATTGCATTTTTTTCGATGTTTGCTTATTTCGCTGTTCTTATGTTCGTCCCATTACTAGTCGTTGAGGTGAATGGACTCTCTTCTGGACAGGCTGGAATGATATTGTTGCCAGGTGGTGTGGCTGTTGCAATCTTATCTCCCTTCGTTGGCCGTCTTTCTGATCGATTTGGGGATAAACGTCTGATAATTACTGGGATGACTCTGATGGGGCTGTCTACCTTATTCTTGTCCACCTATGCATCTGGTGCTTCACCTCTGTTAGTTTCCGTGGGGGTCCTCGGAGTAGGGATTGCTTTTGCATTCACGAATTCTCCCGCAAATAACGCCGCAGTAAGTGCACTCGATGCAGACAAGGTTGGTGTCGGAATGGGGATTTTCCAAGGTGCTTTGTACCTTGGAGCAGGAACTGGAGCAGGTATGATTGGAGCATTATTATCCGCTCGACGTGATGCTACTGAGCCGATAAATCCATTATATATATTGGACGCTATGTCCTACTCAGATGCGTTCCTTGCAGCTACAGGGGCAATACTCATTGCCTTAATAGCTGGATTAGGTTTAAAAAGCGTGGGTAATAACTTAGTTATGTAAAGATTAGTTATTGTTTAGTTCATCTTCTATAGTTTAAGCTGTAAATAAATAGCTTAGGAATCACGCAAATTTGAATTTCTTAGAATAGAATACTTTTAAGTAACTCAACTTTCGTACACTGTTTTATTGGTGCGAAAGTTGAGTATGTTAAGGATGAAACAATGAAAACATTGGTGATCGTTTCTCACCCAGATATGCCAAATTCTCGAATCAATAAAGTTTGGGTAGAAAAAGCAGCGTCTTATTCAAACGAAATTACCATTCATGATCTTTATAGAGAGTATCCTGATTTTATTATGAATGTAAAAAGAGAGCAGGAATTAGTTGAAAATCATGATAATATTATTTTTCAATTTCCATTATATTGGTATAGTTCTCCTTCATTATTAAAAAAATGGATCGATGAAGTGATTATATATGGATGGGCTTACGGATCAAAGGGTAAAAGAATATTTTATAATCGAAAATTAGGATTAGCTATATCAGCTGGCGTAAAAAAGGTGAATTTACAAGTATGGGTAAAAACAAGCATACATTAACCCAGATGTTAACACCATTCAAATCTTTATGTGCATAGATTCATGCTGAATATGTACCAGAGTTTGTACTTTACGGTGCTAATTCGGATATGAAGGGCGAAGAGATACAGAAAAGTGCTAATGAGTATTTGCAATATATTAAAAAGTATTATTTAAGAGCATAAAACACTTCTGCGATCATGCCAACAATACTAGAAGAAAGCCCATTTCCCCTTAACACATTTAGGGAAATGGGCTATTGAAGTTATTGAAGGTTTTAGCGATTTCATTTTAGGTAGCCAATTCAAAGTGCCCAATAAATTCCAAGAAACACAAATCTGCTAAAACAGCTTGCCATGTAATTTTTGAACTTGATCCTTTAACCGTTCATTCTCTTCTTCTAACGCCTTTATACGGCTTTTTAAGGTTTTTATTAATACGTCCTCTGAACGAGGGCTTTTACTAGGTTTACGGGGGGTTAACTCACTTATCTGCATCCCTCTTAATGTCTCCACTCTAGTTCTAATATCTTTTTGTTTGTAAAGCCATGACTTTGAAACATTTGCTTTTTGTGCAACGGAATTAAAATTAATCTTCTCTTCTTTCAATGCCATCTCTGAAATTGTCTTTTCAACCCTAATTCTTGTTTTCTCCGACTTGTCTTTAGCTAGCTGAACTATGGCAGTTGTGTTACCTTTTCTAATCATTTTAATTCGTCTCCTTTAACGAATGAATAATCTGTTCTAATCTATTTTTAACACGTTCATTGGTTTCAACCTGACGCTGCCATTGGTTTTGTTTAGCCCTATTTAGTATTTCTTTAGTTCGCTCTAAGTGCTCTTCATGTTCAGTAAGAAATTGTTTACTTGTACAGAAATTCGTACAATCTAAACATGCATTTGCGTGAGGACATGGTCCTGCAATTACTGGTAACCGACAATAGCCATTAGGAAGTGCCTGTGCATTGATATTCTTTTTAAACCATTGAAGATCTGTATTGTCAGCTTCAGTATTTTCCTCACTTAAATCCAGAATGCTACCGTTATTCGTTACTAAGGTTTCCTTAAATTTCGTAAATTCCTTCTTTAGGGTTTCATCAAAAATATGTGCATATCTTGCCGTCATTTCCGGTGATTCGTGACCCAAGAACTTCTGGACAATATGTTGTGGCACTCCGTTATTTATCATTCTAGTGCCAACTGTATGCCGAAAGGCATGAGCATGAAAACGAAAAATTTCTCCGTTGCTGTCCGTTATCTTTTCTTCATAAGCTAGTTCATTTAATTTAACCCTAAAGGTATCTTGTTTCAATGGTGAGCAATCTTTTCGGGGAAACACATATACACATCCATCATCGAGTTCATCAGCCACCCTTTGCTCTTGAACTAATATCAATGCAGCAATTTCTTTAGAAATAGGAATGATATGCTCTTTCTTCATTTTCCACTGATAATACTTTAAAAAGCAATCCCCTTCTTTATCGGTTATGACGCTCCCTTTTTTCAATGTACAAAGTTCACTGATACGCATCCCGCATTCTTGAAGTACCATAACCATTGTAGCAATATAAGGTTCCAATTTATCTAATTTCCCATTTAATTGTTCAAGTATATGTTCATCAATATAACGTGGTAGTGCCTTCGGCACTTTAGGGTAATCTTCTTGAAAGATAAGGATCTTAGAAGGTGTATCCTTCCAGTCATATCTTTGAATTGTAGTAAAAAACGTCTAAAGTAGATATTCGTCCAGTTACAGTACTGGGTTTTAAACCTTTTAAATTAATATAATTAAAATATTGCTCAATTTCATTTCTAGTTAATTGATGAATCCTTTGTATACCTTCACAATTTTTGTTCATGAAATTAAAAAATTCTTTTAATTTTGAAGCTATATCTACTACGTGAGAAAAGCTAGCTGTGTTTAACATTAGTTTACAATATCGCTTAACTATTTCTTTAAAATAATTATTCTTAAAACCCTTAAAGTTGATCGTATATTCGTAGGATGTTGGGTTTACCTTATCTTCCGGTAATGATAATTTTCTTCGATTCCAAACATCTTTTTCCCATTCTTCCCCATCAAAATAGAAGTCCTCATAGAATTCCATAAACTGCTTAAGATGAGTAACGTAATAGGAATTCGCATGTACAGTAACTTTCTGCTGATTTACATCAAGTTTGTAATTAGTAGTCGTAGTTTTTACTTTTTGTTCTGTTAAGTAGGTCCGGTATTCTGTCAAAGCTTTTTTTATAGGCACTTCGGTTATCGATGTAATATTAGGATATTTTAAATTTAAAAATCCCATCATCCGGCTTATCACTGTTCCCTTTCTAATCCAAACGGATTTTGCATTCCAAGCTCCATTATTCAAGTGAAGGTAATAAAAATATTTTAATTCTGTTTTCAACCAGACATTTTCCACCTTATCGAAATTTACCCAACGATTTCTTAGTGACGGATTCTTACTTAACTCAATTGCACTAGGATGCGGACAAATTCTTATATCCCATCTATCTGCTGCCCAATAACCTTTTAAAACACTTGTCATATTAGCTATTTTTTTATTAATCTCTGTACTAGCGATAAGCTTTCGATTAGTTGCTACACTTGGAAATTTCATTGTCATGTTTCTCTCCCTTGAAGATACTTTTTATATTCATTCTTCATATCTTGATCAGAAAGATGAACATACGTATCAAGTGTTGTTTGTACATGGGCATGCCCTAATCTTTTTTGTACATATGCAGCATCCCATCCACTTCTAATAAGCTCTGTGGCATGCGTATGACGTAATATATGGGCAGTGAAAGTAATCCCTGTCCGTTTTCCTAGTCTTCTTATTAAGTCTAATACACTTTGATATTTTAGAGGGTGGCCAAAATAAGAATCTTTAAGATTAATAAATATATAATCATGATCTAAATCTTCCCCATATTCATGTACTAAGTAATCGGTATATAATGCCATTAATTCCTTACTTACATCAATAGTTCTTTTTTTTTTAAGTTTAATATAAGCTCCATTTTCATTATGATCTCTTGGCCTGATGTTAATCTGGTTATCCCATGTTGAAATATCTTCAATACGAAGGGATAATGCTTCTCCTATCCGAAGTCCCCCTTCATACATAAGCATAATAAGTAACTTATCTCTTTTGGTATGACATGCCTCAATTATTGCTTTGACTTGTCCATGTTCTAATACTTGTACAAGTTTCTTTTTGACCCTAAGCTTTAAAATATTTTTTTTATAGGATCTACCTTTAGAAATATGGTGAAGAAACCCCTTAAAGTTTCTTCCTCTTGCTTCTTTAGACATATCTATAGCTTTAAAATTTTCTGTGCGATTTAAATACTCTAAGAAACTAGTTACAGCGTTAAGTATGGAATTAACTGATGTTTCCTCTCTTTTAGCCTTCTTTGGTTGTATATCTATTACCTTTAAATGCCCTGCTGGATTTCTTAACCATCCTACAAAGTTTGCTAAATCCTCAAATTGTAAATCTCCTAATTCGATTCTACTTTGGCTCATAAATTCATAAAACAGCTTGAGATGATAACAATATGTTTTAATGGTATTTGGAGCTTTGCCCGTATTATCCAAGTACTTTATAAATCGCTTAACCGGTTCTATCACTTCAAATTCTTTATCTAGCAATATGTATAACGGATATGATTTTTCCTCCACAATTACTTTCTGAACCTTCATCTTTCCACCACCTTTAAATACTTTAACTACTATTAATAATACCCTTATATATTTAATAGTTAAAGCACTGTAATTAAAAAATCCTAAACTTCGAGTACTTAGAGTACTCTAGTTTAGGATACTATGTTTAATGTATCACCAGATGGATGGTTATGTAAAACGATAATCGCATTACTGGCACATTTAATCGCTTCACTAAATATTTCTCTTGGATGTACGATTGAAGCATTTAACGTACCTATAAATATTGTTTTCTTTTTTATAACGATATTTTTGGAATTTAAGAAAAGTACAATAAATTTTTCTTGTTTTAAGTGTTCCATCTGACCCATCATAAAGTCCGCCACATCTTTAGGGCTAGTGATTTGAATTTTATCATCGACGCTGCCAGAATGTATGCGCTCTCCTAATTCAAATGCTGCTTTCAATATAAGTGCTTTATACAGTCCCACACCTTTTATTTTGTTTAAATCGTTAATGGATAATGCTTTTAACTCCTTTAAATTATCTACTGATTTTAGTAATTCATTAGCTATGTCTAAACTTGAACTACCTTTTCTACCTGTATTAATTAGAATAGCTAATAATTCAGCATGTGATAAATACCTAGCACCCTGACTCAACATACGTTCTCTTGGTTTTTGATGATCTGCAAGTTCATTTATTTTCAATAAATAACAACTCCTATGAAATAATCTAGATGTATTACAATATTGGTAAACTTAATCATTTGTAATGTCATTGGAATAAGATTCTTTAGAAGATTTCAAAAGTGAGATGTATTTATTCTACTACGAATGATATCTCATGTAGACTTTTTTCTCATTAATCTAATAATTGTTAATTTCTAGCTAAAAATTTTTAATTCAATATGAAACAGTTGCATCATTAAAATTTATGATTATCAAAATGATTACTATCATGCTGATATTTTCTAAAACTATCTATTAAAATGAAAATGCCTAATCCAAGTATGATTAAAGGAAGTATGATGATGAAATATATTGTGAGTTTCCCAAATATATTAGTTAAAAATGCTAAAGCAAATATTATTAAAAATACAAAATTTAATAAACTTAATAGTGTCGTTCTATTCATAACTGAATCCATCCTTAAATTAATGTCTGTTCAAAGATATCTCATAATAGTGCGTTAAAATTCGACAAATAAAATCATACATTTTATATATAATTAAAAAGCATAGTAAGTTTCAACATGTAAATCTTACATATTAAAATAACTATGCTTTTAATCAAACTACTCTTCTTTTTTAACTTCTTCTACTGTTTTTTCAACTTCTTCACGTGTCATTTTTTCACGTCCATTTTTCATTGCTTTTAATGTTTTATGTGCGAACGCTAATGGTAAACGACAGAACAACAATATCGTTCTTTTATTGATAGCCTTCATGTATTCATCGGCTTTTGCTAAATTTTCTTCAGCATATGCAAATAAATCTGCGCGAGTCCAACCATCT
Organism: Staphylococcus sp. 11-B-312; assembly: GCF_016743055.1. Lineage (NCBI taxonomy): Bacteria > Bacillati > Bacillota > Bacilli > Caryophanales > Staphylococcaceae > Staphylococcus > Staphylococcus sp. 11-B-312. The sequence goes on along the minus strand of NZ_CP068241.1, from coordinate 1,247,776 downwards.
GGAACAAAGCTTACGTCACGTTCTTCAAGATCTTCTTCCTCGTTACGAAGGATGTTGACAGCCTGCAGTCCTCTTCCGTAGCCTATTGCTAAATCTCTATCTGTTTTAACATTTGCACAAACATCCCAGAGTTTAGATAGCATTACACCTACAAGCCCAGCCACATAATATGTATAATCATCTAAATCATCGCGAGATTTAATTCTCCAATTAGCTTTTGCCCATTTTGCCATACCATACGCCATTTCACTAGAAGATTCTCTAACGATTGACCGTGTGTGTTCAGGGCAAGCATCCAACCAATCTTCCAATCTTACTGTAACCTCTGGTAATTTATCTTTGACTGGATTTATGATTTCTAAATATTTTTCTGAATCAAAAGGTGTTTTAAGTAAATCGCTAATTTGCATTAACAAATGATACTTTAAATCATTACTAATTTCTTCATGATCTTCAATTTCATCAATTGCACGCATAACTAAATATGCACAAGCTACAGAATGTTTTAGTTCTTTTTCTAAAAAAGTAATTGGAATATAAAACGTACGGCTTGTCTCTTTTAAAACGCGCATTGCATCTTTTGGGAATTTCTTTTCTGCCATTTTATGAGTTCCCCTCCCTTTTCTTGATATTATCATATTTTTAAATATTAAAATAGCATATGCTATACTGTTAGCAGATTTATACTTATGTTATTTAAATATATTAAAAAGCGAGAATAAAATCGACTAAAATTAATCAATTCTATTTCCCGCTTCTAGGAGTTAACAAACACAGATTTTTAAAATACTAAGCTTCTAAAGATTTTAGTACTTAAATGTAACTTTAAATTCTATTATACAAACTCTTCGTATTCATAAGGATTTTGTCCTTCAACACGACCATTTTCACCTTTGTCTAATGCATCAATTTTAGCAATATCTTGATCTGATAGTTCAAAGTCTAGATAGTTAAAGTTATCACGTTGATGGTTATATTGTGATGCTTTAACTACAGGAAAAACATGTTTTTGGTTTACCCAATTAATAATGACTTGTGCTGTAGAACGATGATATTTTTCAGCAATTTCTTTAATTGTATCATTCATTAGCACATCATTAATCTCACGACCCAATGGACTCCACGCTTCTGATAAAATACCACGCTTATCATTTTCTTCAATTAATTCACTATTATTAAAGTATGGGTGAATTTCTATTTGGTTAGTTACTGGAGTAACTCCTGTTGCCTCAATGATGTCATCTAAATGATCAGGCATAAAATTAGATACACCTATTGATTTTATTAATCCATATTTTTGAGCATCAACTAATGCTTGCCAAGCTTCTACATATTTACCTTGTTTAGGATTAGGCCAATGAACTAGATATTTATCAAAATAATCTAAACCTGTTCTATAAAGAGATTCTTGTATCAAGTTAATTGCCTTATCATATTCATGAGCCGAACCTGGTAATTTGGCACTGACATAAATTTCTTCTCTTGGAATACTAGAACGACGAATAGCTTCACCTAACATCCCTTCATTATTGTAGTTAGTAGAAGTATCAATGACGCTATAACCTAGATTTAATGCATTTTCTAATTCTTTAACACCTTTACCACCTTGAATATTAACTGTACCTAATGCTATATGAGGTAATGTGGTACCATCATTTAATAGAAACTTTTTATTTAAACTCAATTTATAACTTCCTTTCAATATTAGGTGAGTTTTGTTACAAATCAACCTTAAATTGATTTTAAATCATTACTTTTATATTTTACCCTCTTTTAAGCATTTTTAATCGCTATAGTTGCCTGAATTAATCATAAATATCTAAATCCTACTTCGAAAATTCTTAAATGTAATAAAACTGTCTCTATACAAAAAGCAAGATATATAAATGGGATAAGTGGTATTTTAATTTTTCGTTTTTTTGTTTGAAGCACTAATATCGTTGAAATTACACTGCCTAGTAAGAAAGTAAGAAAGAGTATGTTAATAAAGATGGAATAAGGTATTAAGTAAGATAAAAGTGAACAAATTAATATATCGCCATATCCAATAGCATGTTTGAACAAGAAATAAAATATGTGTAGAAAGAATGTAACAATGACAAAATAATTAAGATGACCCTCAAAAATTATTGCACTAACAAAAGCAAATATTAAAAATATATGTAATGGGATAGAAAGTGTTTGTATATCAAAGAGAGCAAAAACAAGCAGAAATAAATATAAACATATGAAAGTACTTAACGCTTGTACACTTGGATGAAATAATGTATAAAGTGCTGGTACTACTGACAATATTTCACCTAAGATATAACATCTACTAAGCGTTTGATTACAGCACGACGCCTTTCCAAAAAGTCTAATATAACTGAATATTGGTATGATATCTCTGTACCTCAATTGCTTATTACAGAAATCACATTTAGATCTACTTACCAAATACTTTAATTTAAAAGTTTCTACAAAACATAACTGGTAAAGAAAACTAAATAATACAGGACATACAACAAACAATAACAGCAATGAATCGCCTCCTCTTGCTTATTATACCTGCAAGAGCCTAGCTTTTTAACAAAAACATCATTTTTTAAAGAATAGTAAATATTTGTAGAAAAAGCTAGTTAACTATTTAACAAAAACAATAAATACCTTTGGTTTAGTTGTAAAATAGTAACTAGCTTTATGATATTCAAATAAAAATATTTAGAAATTCACTTTCGCTTTAACTTCACTAATGAAATACAAACTACCTGTAATGACTAATCCTTGTCCTTCATAGTTTTCAATAAATTGAACAAAATCATCTACAGTTTCTTTTTGCTCGAATCGTATTTCATCATAAATTTCTTCTTTTGTACATGCTTTTGGAAAATCAAAATCGGTAATATACATTGTAGAAGCAATTGTTTTTAATTGATCAACCATTGCGTGGATAGGTTTGCCATTAATAGCTGCATACAAAACGTCCACATTGTCTATTTTATAATAATCTTTTAATGTCTTTATGAGTGCTTCTATACTTTCTAAATTATGCGCACCATCTATAATCATCAATGGATCATCTTTAACCTTTTCAATTCTTCCTGTCCAATGCACCGCTTCAATCCCATTGATCATCTTGTTAAAATCTAATTCCACTAATCCTGATTCATTTAATTCGATTAATGCTGTAATTGCCAATGCTGCATTCTCTTTTTGATGTTCACCAAACATATCCAAAATAAGCGTTTCTAGTTCATAATTCTTATAGCGATATGTAAATTCCTCACCTTGTGAAATCACACTGATATCTCTATCTAACTCGATACCTTCTGCATTTTGTTGTTCTACAAAATCACGAATGACTTTAAGTGCATCTTCATTCTTCACAGCATATATAACAGGTGTTTCAGGTTTAACAATTGCACCTTTATCTTTGGCAATATCTACATATGTGTCGCCTAAAATATCAACATGATCTAAACCAATACTTGTTAAAATGCTAAGTATTGGTTTAAATACATTGGTAGAATCATTTTTTATACCCAAGCCTGCTTCTACTATTACAAAGTCAACTGGATGAATTTCTCCAAAATATAGAAACATCATCGTTGTAATAATTTCAAATTCTGTTGCTGTTCCAAGTTCTGTTTCTGCTTCTAATGCTTCACTTACTGGTTTTACCTTTTGAACTAATTCTACAATGGCATCATCGCTAATTGGTACACCATTTAAACTTATACGTTCATTAAACGTTTCTATAAAAGGAGATGTAAAGGTCCCAATTTCATATCCATTGTCAACAAGCGCTGACCTTAAATAGGCAACTGTTGATCCTTTACCATTTGTACCACCGACATGAATACCATTGATATTAAATTGTGGATTGTTTAATTTATCTAGCATCCACTCCATGCGTTTAACACCTGGTTTAATGCCAAATTTAGTTCGTTCATGTATCCAATATAAGCTGTCTAGGTAATTCATGTTAAGGACTCCTATGCTTTTAATTGATTAATGCGTTCTTGTACACCATCATATTTTTCTTGATATGTTTGCTTTTTCTCACGTTCTTCATTAATAATTTTTTCAGGTGCTTTATTAACAAAGTTTTCATTTGCTAGTTTCTTATTAACACGGTCTAACTCTTTTTCCCATTTTTTGAGTTCATTTTCTAAGCGTGTAATTTCTTTATCCATGTCAATCAAGCCTTCTAATGGTAATACGACTTCACCAGCAGAAGTAATAGATGTCATTGCTTTTTCAGGGATATCTATTGTTGTTTTAATAATCAACTCACTTGGATGACAAAATCTATCAATATAATTTGAATTATTTAATAAAGTCTCTTTTATATTTTCATTTTTTGCTTGAATAAAAATTGGAATTGCTTTAGATAATGGCGTATCTACTTCTAAGCGTGATTGTCTTACGGATTTAATTATTTCAACAAGTTGTTGCATCGTTTCTTTACTTTCATCAAATACTAACTCATTATTGGATTTTGGCCAAGCTGCATTGACAATCGTTTCACCTTCGTGTGGTAAATTTTGCCAGATTTGTTCTGTTACAAATGGCATAAATGGGTGCAACATTCTCATCGTATTATCTAATACATATGTTAATACAGAACGTGTAACTTGTTTTTGATCTTCATCTTCTCCGTTCATAGGTATTTTACTCATTTCTATATACCAATCGCAGAATTCATCCCAAATAAAGTTATATAAAGCTCTGCCAACTTCTCCAAATTCATAACGTTCACTTAAATCAGTGACTGTATCTATTGTTTCATTTAAGCGTGTTAAAATCCATTTATCTGCTAATGATAAATTACGAGTTAAGTCAACATCTTCAACTTTGAAATTGTCACCAATATTCATCAGACTAAATCTAGCAGCATTCCAAATTTTATTAATAAAATTCCAAATTGATTCAACTTTTTCCGTAGAATAACGTAAATCATGACCAGGAGATGACCCAGTTGCTAAGAAATATCTTAAACTATCTGCGCCGTACTCATCGATTACGTCCATAGGATCAACACCATTGCCTAAAGATTTACTCATTTTACGGCCATCTTCAGCACGTACTAATCCATGTAATAACACATCATTAAATGGTCGTTGTCCTGTAAACTCAAGTCCTTGGAATATCATTCTGGCAACCCAAAAGAAAATAATATCATAACCGGTTACAAGTACATTAGTTGGATAATAACGTTGAAAATCTTCGTTTTCAGTATCAGGCCAACCTAATGTTGAAAATGGCCAAAGCGCACTTGAGAACCAAGTGTCTAATACATCCTCATCTTGCGTCCATTCTTCTGAATTTTGTGGAGGTGTTTCACCGACGTAAATTTCTCCTGTTTCATTATGATACCATGCAGGTATTTGATGCCCCCACCATAATTGTCGTGAAATCGTCCAATCTCTAATTTCTTCCATCCAACGATTAAATGTTTTTTCAAATCTTTGAGGTACAAAATCAATTCTATTATCCGTTTTTTGGTTATTTAACGCTTGTTCTGCTAATGGTTTCATTTTAACAAACCATTGTGTGGATAGATAAGGTTCAACGACCGCACCAGAACGTTCAGAATGTCCAACAGAGTGTTCATGTTCTTCAATTTTAATCACTAAATCCTGTTCTTGTAAATCTTTTACTAATGCTTCACGACATTCAAATCTATCCATACCTTGATATTTACCAGCATGTGCATTCATATGACCAGACTCATCCATAACAGTAATGCGCTCTAGATCATGACGGTTACCAATTTCAAAGTCATTTGGATCATGTGATGGCGTAACTTTCATCGCACCACTACCAAAATCGATATCCACATATTCATCTGCTAGAATTGGTAATTCTCTTCCAATTATAGGCAAGATTACAGTTTTACCTATCACATCTTTATAACGGTTATCATTCGGATTCACCACGATTGCAGTGTCACCTAACATTGTCTCAGGGCGCGTAGTTGCTATTTCTATATACCCATTGCCATCTGCGTAAGGATATTTGAAATGATAGAACTTGCCTTGAACATCTTCATGAATGACTTCTATATCAGATAAAGCAGTACGTGCAACTGGGTCCCAGTTGATAATGTATTCACCTCGATAGATGAGTCCTTTATTATACATATCGACGAATACTTTTTTTACCGCTTTACTAAGTCCTTCATCTAACGTAAAGCGTTCTCTACTATAATCTAAACCTAAACCTAATTTTGCCCATTGTTGTCTGATAAAATCAGCATACTCTTCTTTCCAGTCCCAGGCTTTTTCGAGGAATTTTTCTCTACCTAAGTCATGGCGAGATAAACCTTCTTCTTTGAGTTTCGCTTCTACTTTAGCTTGTGTCGCGATGCCAGCATGATCCATACCTGGTAAATATAGTGTGTCATACCCTTGCATACGTTTCATTCTTGTTATAATGTCTTGTAATGTTGTATCCCAGGCATGACCTAAATGTAATTTACCTGTTACGTTTGGGGGTGGAATAACAATTGTATATGTTTCTTTTGAATGATCTTCTGCTGCTTTAAAATAGCCATTACTGACCCATTGGTCATAACGCCCAGCTTCAACTTCGTTTGGATTATATTTGGGGTTCATTTCCATGTTTAAAATCCTCCTTAAATAAATAAAAACCCATCCTATAAAATAGGACGGGTTTACCGTGGTACCACCTAAATTCAAGAAATTAACATAATAATTTCAAGCACTTAAAATTATGATTAACGCTCAAACACGCTTTAACCTACTTTATTATCTTTGTTTTGACAAATTTCAGCTAAAGTTCAATGAGGGCTACCTTCAATAAGTTAAACTGTACATTTTCAGCGACCATGTACTCTCTGTTAAATTTCAGCTTATTTACTCTTCCCATTAGACAATATTTCTTTACTTGATTATAGTATAATGGATATGAAAATAAGTCAATAAAATGGAGTGAAATTTATGAATGAATGTGCGTTCGGCACTACAGATCCTGTATATATTAATTATCACAATGAAAGTTGGGGACATCCTATATATGATAGTTTGAAATTGTTTAAATTAATGGCGTTAGAATCCCAACATGCTGGTCTATCTTGGTTAACCATTTTAAAGAAAAAAGAAGCGTATGAACAAGCATTTTATAATTTCAATCCAGCTAAAATTGTAAAAATGACTTCAGAAGATATTGATAAGTTAATGGCATTTCCTAATATTGTTCATAACAGAAAAAAATTAGAGGCTATTGTCAATCAAGCTAAAGGTTATTTCAAAATTGAGCAAGATTACGGCAGTTTCAGTAAATTTTTATGGTCTTATGTCGATCATAAACCACTCGATTTAGGTTATATTCAATCAAGTGAACGGATTACAGTCGATCAACGTGCAACTGAACTTTCTAAAAAATTAAAACAATATGGATTTAGTTTTTTAGGTCCGGTAACTGTCTTCTCATTTTTAGAGGCAGCAGGACTATATAACGCTCACTTACAATCATGTCCTTATAATCCTAATATATACAACGGTGAGGGTTTTCATTAACATCAAACTAGTTTTGGTATAAAAAGTGACATGCTCCCTCATAGTTTTTATTTTTAAATGTCTACATGGAGGAGCATATTAGAGACTTTGTCGTCAGTCTGGCATGAGCTTTTGTTCATGTTTTTAGATTAAACAACTAGGAATCTTTCAAAAGTGAATCGATGTCATAAATATATAAATGATATGCATAAAATCATGAAAATTTAAATTTATAAAAACCACTCCGAAGAGTGGTCAAAAGGATGAAGTACTGGAGGTACTTCTCTTCTATAATATCAAACAGAAATGTGTTGTTCAATATATTAAATATTAAATTATTGTAAAAAAATAAAAGATTTACAAAGTTATATTTCGCTAATCATTTTTATTGCTTTCACGTTGACTTTCTCTAAATTTAAGAAAATAATTTAACATCGGTGCAATTAAAAATAATATAAAGAAAATTCTAAAGATATGATAACTAGATATCATCGCAACATCTGCGCCAGTTTCAATAGCAACTAATACGATTTGACTCATACCCCCAGGCGCAGCACCAAGGAATAGTTCATTTACTTGATGATGAGATACCGTTGCTATAAACAAGACCATGACAAATGCTAATAATATCAATAAAATATTCTGAAATGCTATTGCTATTGCAATTCTTCCTTTCATTTGGTCAAGTAATTTTGCTATTTGTATCCCTATTCGAATCATATATATGATTTGTGCTGCAGCAATGATGTAATTATCTAATGTGAAAGTCACGCCTGTAACTAAGTTCCAACATATCAGTACGAGGATAGGCGCAAGTAATTGCTTGGTTGGAAAATTTATTTTTGACATAACAAAATAAATAGCGACTATTGCGATAATGAGTAAAGCCATATTGGGAATTGTTAAAGCCCGTGTCAAAACTTCTGTAGATTGTCCAGACGTTGAATGATTTCCAGGGCTTTGAAAAAAATACGAAATAAATGGCACTAATATAACTACGAAAATGATTCTTGATGTTTGAGTTAAACTAACAACCATGATATTCGCTTTTTTATTTTCTTCTGCCATTATTAACATTTGACTTAAAGCGCCAGGAATTACACTTAAAATTGCCGTTTCAGTATTTACATTGGCAATTTTTTTGAAAAAATAAGCAATGATTAGTGCTAAAATAAGTAACATAATTGTTATTAAAACAATCGTGAGCCAATCATCTTTAATGTCAAATATGACATTTTTAGTAAACGTAGAGCCAATTTGAACACCTAAAAGCACTAACCCGATTTGGCTCAACCAAAACGGCCACTTTATATCTAAATGTAAATAGCGTATACAAACGATACTAGCAATAATTGGACCAAACATAAATGGTAGCAAAACATGGGCAGCATTTAGTGCCAAACTAAAAATAAGCGCTAATATTAATACGATTATATTATTTTTAAAATGCTTATTCATATGCTCACAACTTTCCTTAGTATCGTTATATATACATGTCTAACTAAAACAATGGAGCGAGTTAGAAATCAAAATGCTTAATTTGATTTCGAATCCTCGCCCCATTAAGGTAAAAAGAACTCTAAAAAGTAAGTACAATTAAATATTTGTTAATGAAGCTTTTAAAATACTGTTTAATTTGGCTAAGTAGTAAATACCAACATTAAATTTTTAAATGACTAACATTAAACAATACGACTTAAAGCAGTATCAAATGCTGCTAATGTTTTTTCTATGTCCGCTTCTGTATGGGCAGTAGAAAGGAAAGTCCCCTCGAATTGAGAAGGTGGTAAAAATACGCCTTCTTTAGCCATTTCTCTATACATTTGACTAAACATTTCTAAATCACTTTGGTTTGCTTCTTCAAAATTAGTTACCGGTCCTTCATTCAGGAAATACCCTATCATAGAACCTGCACGATTCACAGTTATGGGTACATTATGTTTTTTAAAAATATCTTTTAATCCACTTTCTAATATATCTCCCAGTCTATTGAAATAATCATATGACTCTAGTGTTAATTGTTTCAAAGTTTCATAACCGCTTGTCATAGCTAGCGGATTTCCTGATAATGTTCCTGCTTGATATATATTACCTGATGGTGCTATATGGTCCATGATTTCTTTTTTACCGCCAAATGCTGCTGCAGGTAATCCACCACCTATAACCTTACCGAGACAAGTTAAATCTGGCATCACATCAAAGTAACCTTGTGCACAATGATAACCTACTCTAAAGCCAGTCATAACTTCATCAAATATTAATAATGAGCCATATTCATTTGTGATATCTCTTAAACCTTGTAAGAATCCATCAACTGGTGGTACAACACCCATATTGCCTGCTACTGGTTCAACGATAACGCCAGCAATGTCATCACCAAACTCTTCGAAAGCTACTTTTAATGATGCCAAGTCATTATATGGCACTGATATTGTATTTTTAGCAATACCTTCGGGTACGCCAGGAGAATCTGGTAATCCTAAAGTTGCAACGCCAGATCCAGCTTTGATTAAAAGCGAATCGCTATGACCATGATAACATCCAGTGAATTTCACTATTTTATTTCTACCAGTATAACCTCTTGCTAAACGTAATGCATCTAATGTTGCTTCTGTTCCTGAAGATACCATACGTAGTTTTTCAATGGAAGGTACACGATCAATAACTAATTCTGCTAACTTGTTTTCAATTAATGTAGAAGCACCAAAACTTGTTCCATTATCAACAGCTTCATGTAATTTTTCATTAACTTGTTTATTTTTATGACCTAAGATTAATGGTCCCCAACTTAGAACATAATCAATATATTCATTGCCATCAATATCGTATATTTTTGAACCTTCTCCATGATCCATAAAAATCGCAGGTGTATCTACAGATTTAAATGCTCTAACTGGACTATTTACGCCCCCTGGCATTAGATTTTCAGCTGTCTTCATTGCTTCTATAGAATTATTATATCCCATTTAAAATTGCCTCCTTATTGTTCATCAATATATCTACAAATATCTTTAGAGAAATATGTGATAATCATGTCTGCGCCTGCACGTTTCATTGAAATCATCTGTTCCATCACAACTTGTTTTTCATCAATCCAACCATTAAGTGCAGCAGCTTTTGTCATGCTATATTCACCACTTACATTGTATGCAATTACTGGTACATTAGTCGTATTTCGCACATCTCTAATAATGTCTAAAAAGCTTAATGCCGGTTTAACTATCATCATATCTGCACCTTCATGTAAATCACTGTCTAGCTCTCTCAATGCTTCTCTTCTATTTGCTGGATCCATTTGATACGTTTTTCTATCGCCAAATTGAGGTGCAGACTCAGCAGCATCACGGAATGGACCGAAAAAGCTAGAAGCATATTTTATACCGTAACTCATGATTGGTATATTATAATAACCAGCATCATCTAAACCTGCTCTAATTTCTGCAACAAAACCATCCATCATATTACTTGGTGCAATGATATCAGCACCCGCTTCTACTTGTGAAATAGCAGTTTTCACTAGTAATGGTAAAGATTTATCATTGTCTACATCATTTGTTTTTTCATCAATAACACCGCAATGACCATGGTCAGTATACTCACATAAACAAGTGTCTGCAACAACGAGTAAATCACTGTACATTGCTTTGGCTTTTCTTGTTGCTTCTTGAACAATACCATTATGATCAAAAGCGCCTGTACCGATGGCATCTTTTTCATTAGGTACGCCAAAGAACATGATGCCTCTGATACCTAAATCATATGCTTCTTTAATTTCTTCATCAAGCAGATTTAAACTAAGTTGATACACACCTGGCATTGACTTAATTTCTTCTTTAACATTGTCTCGTTCTACCACAAAAATAGGATAAATTAAATCTTCTTTGTGTATATGTGTTTCACGAACCATTTCTCTCATAGATTTACTACTACGTAATCTTCTATGTCTATCAAATTGCATCATTTTCCCAACTTTCTTCAACTTTATTTATTAATGAATCTAACGTTTGAATATTTGATGTTGTTGCATCATAACCATATTGTTTGACCGTGTCTAAGGTTTGTTGTCCTATGACATAATAATGATTAAATCGCGGTGTTTCACTTTGCTCAAAAAAATATTTTACTGCAGATGAACTCGCAAAAGTAATGACATCTAGCTCATTATTTCGCATCATACGTTTAACATCTGCTATATTTTTAGTATGTGGCACTGGACGGTATAAATCAATTTTACAAACTTGATACCCTTGTTGATATAAACTTCTCTGCAATAAAGGACGTGCATAAGCACTTGAAGGAATCAATATTTTACTGTTTTTTGCAGTTTGAAAACATTTAAGAAAACCTTCTTGTGAATAATCTGAAGGATAAAATAATACATCTAATCCCAATGATTTACAATATTCTGCAGTTTTAGCGCCTATTGCAGCAAAATTTTTTACGTTCACTTGCGATAGAAATGGTTGAAAATACTTCACTGCGTTCTTAGACGAAAAAATAAGCCAGTCATAGTCGACATCTAATAAATTTATATCAAATGATAAAGGTTCTACATCTATAAACGGCTTGTGTAAAATATGCTTATCATCTTGTTTAAATTTAGAAGTTTGTGTCATAACTATAACTGGTCTCATTATTTTCACCTCGAACGATTATTGTTCTTCGTTTAGTGCTTTTATTATTTCGTACGCACCTTGTGTATTTAAGACTTCTGTTACTTTTTCACCTAATTCAACAGGATCCTTCCCGCGCTCGGTATGTTCGTAACGTTCTTTACCATCAGGTGACATAATTAGTCCTGTAAATTCTATTGTACCATCACTATTTTTACTAGCATAGCCCCCTATAGGCACTTGGCAACTTCCATTCATGCGTTCTAAAAATGTACGTTCGGCAGTTACACATTCTGCAACATCCTCATTGTGGACTTTAGCAAGAAGCTCTAGCAGCTCCTTGTCATCAGAACGACATTCTATACCCAATGCACCTTGACCGATTGCAGGGATTAAAGTATGCTCATCTAAATATGATGTTACGATATCATCTGACCAACCCATACGTTTTAGCCCTGCTGCAGCTAATAATATGGCATCATAATCCTCATTATTTAATTTACTCAATCGTGTGTCAATGTTACCGCGAATCCATTTTATTTGTAAATGTGGATATTTTGCAAGTATTTGTGCACCACGTCTTAGCGAACTGGTACCAACAATACTTTGATTTGGCAATGATTCTAGCGGAACATGATTTTTAGCAATATATGCATCGTATGGATTTTCTCTGTCAGGTATGCAGCCTAAAGTCAATCCATCTGGAATTACGCTTGGAACATCTTTTAAAGAATGAATTGCCATATCAATTTCTCCATTAAATAGAGCATTTTGAATTTCTTTAACAAATAGACCTTTTCCGCCCACTTTAGATAATTGTTTATCTAAAATTCGATCGCCTTTCGTTACGATTTCTTTTATTTCCACTTCTAAACTTGGATCTACCATTTTTAATTTATCAATAAATTGTCTACTTTGTGTTAAAGCTAACTTACTTCTTCGTGAACCTACTACTAATTTACGCATCATGCGCAACCTCCTAGAAACAAGTCTATTCATTCAACTAAATCACACTTCAATAAATACCTGTCCATTGATGAAAATCAGATATATGTGAAGCGAAAAATAAATTAATCATACTAAGACAAAACAATATGATATTAAAATAAATTAATTTGTGCTTTGTTAGCATTTTTTTAACTCTAAAAATTAAATAAATTCCATATAGTAATGTTATGATTGAAGACATAATAACTTTAGGATCTACAATGATATTTACCCCTAATGTATTAAACCCCCATTGTGCACCTAATACAATACTTAATATGATGAATATGAAACCAATTAAACTACTGTAAAATACCACTTGTTCAAGCGTAGCTACACTACCTATTCTAAAATATTTCTGGTCAAACCGTTTTTGCTTCAAATTATTGTATTGTATTAAATATAAGATACAATTTACAAACGCAAAGGCAAATAATGCGTAACTAATTACCGCCAAACTTATATGCACAATAAGCAATTCATTGATAATATTGAGTTTTTCACCAGTGCTTTGATAATGCATAGGTTGGAACGTATTGATTGCAATAAATAAAAAACCAATCATATTAAATAAAAATATAGATAAGTTTATTTGTTTTATCACATTGATTACTATGGAAATAGAAATAATAAGCCATGCTACAGCAAAAAACACATCAAATATATTACCTAATGGAATTTGTTTCGTTACATTTACATATAAAGATAAAGAGATTGTTTGTAACATCCAAACAATCCCCAATGAAACAAAACCAATCATTTTAACTCTATGATGCTTTTTCAAAAAATCATAAAAATAACAAGCAATGCTAAATAAATAAATTAATAATATAAGTTCATTTAATCTAATGAACGAAAATTCTTGCATATCATCACCATTTGCATTTACTTATTCAAAACTAAAAATTTGACTTGTTGTTGTTACATTGCGTTTTTTCTCTTTTGGTTTATAGGCTTGTTCAGCTTCAATGTCAAAAATGTTTTGAAATAGCTCTAATTTTTCGTTACTTTTTTTGTCACTACTCAACTCTTTTGCTTGCTTAATAGGATCTTTTAACATTTGATTTATGATACTTTTAGTGTGTTTTGATATCACTTTACGTTCTCTTTCTGTTAATCCAGGGAGTTTTCGATCAATACTACTCATTGTATCTTCTTGAATATCCATCGCTTTTTCTCTAAGCGCGCGAATAACAGGAACAACACCTAACATATTAACCCATTCATTATGTGCATCAATTTCTGCTGGAATTCTTTGTAAAATTTCATCAGCAGCATTTTGACGTTGTTTTAGGTTCGCGTCTACTAAACCTTTCAAATCGTCAACATCATAATTAAAAACATCTTGAATCGTATCTATGCCTGGTTCAATATCTCTTGGAACCGCAATATCTATCAACACGAGAGAATCATTTTTCCGTTGTGATTGAATCGTAGCCATCATGCTATTTGTAATGATATATTCATCTGAACTCGTTGAACTAATCACAATATCCGCATGTGCCAAAAGTTGTGGTAGTGCCTCTATAGATTCATATTTAACATTGTGTGCAGTTGCTAATTTCTGTGCTTTACTCACAGTCCTATTAACAATGGTTACATCAGTTACGTCTGAACCTATCAAATTCAAGAGTGATAGCTCACTCATATCCCCTGCACCAATAATCAAAGCACTTTTATTATTAATTTTGCCAAATACTTTTTTACTAAGTTCAACTGCTGCATATGAAACACTAACTGCATTATCTGCAATATCCGTTTCATTATGCGCTTTTTTCGCAAAAGTAATCGCTTGTTTAAACAGATGATTAAATATAGTACCAGTTGTATCTTCTTCTTGAGCAATAAAGAATGCATCTCTAATTTGTCCAAGAATTTGAGTTTCTCCTAACACTACAGAATCTAAGCCTGAAGTAACTTGCAATAAATGTCTTACTGCTGCGTCCCCCACAGTTACTTCAGTCATTTCTTTAATCTCTTCAACATCAAACCCAAAATTTCTCGCTAAAAAACGTTGAATATAATAGCGACCTGTATGAATTTGATCAACAACAGCATATACTTCTGTGCGATTACAAGTTGATAATATTACATTTTCTAAAATAGATTTAGTTTCGAATAAATCAACATTGGCTGAACGTATGGCATCATCTTTAAAAGCAACTTGTTCTCTTAGTGCTACATCTGCTGTACGATGATTAATGCTTATCGCAATTAAATGCATTTATAACGCCCTCCATACATATTACAATAACTAAATTATAACACAATTATCATTTGAGTTAAGCATATTGCACACGTAAATTAGAAATATTCTAATCTACATTCAAATAGTTGTCATAATTTATAGGCTTTAACCGTTTTCTCAACATTCTATATATATTTTGCAATTATATCCCATACTTGTTGTTGCTTATTCGCTTGGATAGAAGAATAACTGATAATTTCATCTTCAGGTTCCATTTCAAGTTTTCGCTGGACATTGGCTAAATGTTTCTGTACTTTACCTTTAGCGATTTTATCTTCTTTTGTAGCAACTACTAATGTCGGAATATCAAAATACTTCAAATAGTTATACATTAAAATATCATCTTCTGTAGGATTATGTCTCAAATCAACAAGCTGAATGACAAGTTTTAAAGACGTTCTCTGAGAAATATATTTTTCAATCATTTTTCCAAACGCTTCACGTTGTTTTTTACTCACTTTAGCATAACCATAACCTGGCACATCTACAAATACCAGTTGATTATCAATATTATAAAAATTGAGCGTTTGTGTTTTACCTGGTTGTTGTGAAGTTCGTGCCATATTTTTACGTCCAATCATACTATTAATAAAAGATGATTTACCAACATTGGAACGACCACTGAGTCCTACCTCGCTCAAACCAGTTTCAGGATATTGTTCAGGCTTTACCGCACTGATTAATAATTCTATTTCATTAGGATTTATTTTCATTACCGACCCTCTTTTCTATTAAAGTCACTTCATTATTATATTACACAATTTCACTTATTTATATGTATTTTTATATGATTTATATTCCATTTTAAAAGAAAAAGGCTAAGACACATTTATAATGTCTCAGCCTTTTAGTCTTAATTTTCAACATTGACTAATATAAAACTTTGATAATCTAATATATACAACGTTAATCAAAACTCATAGGGCAACCAGTACTAATCAATTGATTCGCTTTGATTCAGCCCTTTATTTTCAAACTATTTTATTAAGCAGAAGTTTGTTCCTTATTAACGAGATTTCCTTCTTTATCGTATAGTTCAGGATCTTTTTCATCATTAATCGTTTCTTCAGTGATTACCACTTTTACAACACCATCGGAAGATGGAACATCATACATAATATCGATTAATGCTTCTTCAATAATTGAACGTAAGCCACGCGCACCTGTTTTACGCTCAATCGCTTTGTTACTAATTGCAGACAATGCTTCGTCTGTAAATTCTAGTTCTACATCATCTAGTTCTAACATTTTTGTATATTGTTTTACTAAAGCATTTTTTGGTTGTGTTAAAATATTTTTCAATGCATCAACATCTAGTGTTTCTAGATTTGCAACAATAGGCACACGACCAATAAACTCTGGAATTAGACCGTATGATTGTAAATCTTCAGGTCTGATTTGTTCTAAGATAGCATCCTCATCATATTTAGATGCTTCACTACTAGAAAATCCAATGACTTTTTCACCTAGTCTGCGTTTAATGACTTCATCAATACCGTCAAATGCACCACCAAGTACAAACAAGATATTTGTAGTATCTATTTGAATTAATTCTTGGTTAGGATGTTTACGTCCGCCTTGTGGTGGCACGCTTGCAGTTGTACCTTCAAGAATTTTCAATAGCGCTTGTTGTACACCTTCGCCTGAAACGTCTCTTGTGATAGAAGTATTTTCTGATTTTCTAGCGATTTTGTCGATTTCATCGACATAAATGATACCTTTTTCAGCTTTATCTATATCAAAATCAGCTGCTTGAATTAAGCGAAGTAATATATTTTCAACGTCATCGCCAACATATCCGGCTTCAGTGAGACTCGTAGCGTCTGCGATTGCAAAAGGCACATTTAATGTTTTAGCTAAAGTTTGGGCTAAAAGGGTTTTACCGCTACCTGTTGGACCAATTAAAGCAACGTTACTTTTTTGTAATTCCACGTCATCTTCATTTGGACCTAAATTTTGAACACGTTTATAATGATTATATACTGCGACAGCTAGAGATTTTTTAGCTTTTTCTTGGCCAATAACATAATCATTTAATTGATCCATAATTTCTTTAGGAGTTGGTAATTCTGTTAGTCCTTCTGATTCTGATTGAGCTAACTCTTCTTCAACTATTTCTGAACATAGCTCAATACATTCGTTACAAATATATACGCCACTTCCTGCGACCAATTTTTTAACTTGGTCTTGATCTTTACCACAGAAAGAGCATTTTAAATTTTCTTCATCTTCATTGAATTTGAACATTCTATTTACACCCCTATTCCCTAAAGACTATACTAGATAGCATTTTAATATGCAACTTGAACAAATCTCAAGTTTTTTGCACAAAACATTGTAGCAGACACATTAATTGAATGCATCTGCTACTAGTTTACAATATTAAACAACTATACTTTGTTTCTACAAACAATATGCTTGTGACATTTTTAGTTATGCTTCAGAGTCATCTTTAGATGGTTCTACTAATTTCGCTTCTTCTACTAACATATCAATAACCTTTTGAATACGTACATCATTTTTAACAATGTCAGTGTTACCAAGTGTTTGTTTAATATCTTCTACAGATATATTAAACTGTTCACTCATTTTTTCTAATTCTTTGTCGATGTCAGCATCAGATACTTCTACTTCTTCTGCATCAGCAATCGCAGTTAATGTTAAATTTGTTTTAACGCGTTCCTCAGCATCATCTTTCATTTGCTCTCTTAATTGTGACTCATCTTGTCCAGAAATTTGGAAATAAGTTTCTAAATTAAGACCTTGTTGTTGCATACGTTGTCCAAATTCTTGAACCATGCGGTCTAACTCAGTTTTAATCATCGCTTCTGGAACATCAATTGTTGTGTTATTCGTAGCTTTATTAATAGCTTCTTCTTTTTGAGTATTCTCAGCGTCTGTAGCTTTTTGTTCAGCTAAACGTTTACGTAAGTTTTCTTTATACTCATCAACTGAGTTAGCCTCTGCATCTAATTCGTTTGCAATTTCATCATTTAATTCTGGAACGTCTTTATATTTGATTTCATTAACTTTTGTTTTGAAAGTAGCTTCTTTTCCAGCTAATTCTTCAGCATGGTATTCTTCTGGGAATGTTACATTAACATCTTTTTCTTCGCCAGTTTTAACACCAACCAATTGTTCTTCAAAACCTGGAATAAATGAACCTGAACCAATTTCAAGATCGTAGCCTTCAGCTTGTCCACCTTCAAATTGTTCACCATCAACATAACCATCAAAATCAATGTTTACCGTATCACCATTTTCAACTGCACCATCTTCTTTAACAACCATTTCTGCTAGATGTCCAAGTTGATGATCGATTGATTCTTGTACTTCTTCTTCAGTTAATTCAGTATTTTGTTTTTCAATTTCTAAACCTTTGTAATCACCAAGTTCAACTTCAGGTTCAACTACAACATTTGCTTCAAATGTCATGTCTTTACCTTTTTCAATTGATGTTACATTGATTTCTGGTTGATCAACTGGTTTAATGCCAGTTTCGTCAATAGCTTCACCATACGCTTCTGGTAATAAGATATCAACTGCATCTTGATACAATGCTTCTACACCAAAGCGTTGTTCAAAAATTTGGCGAGGTACTTTCCCTTTACGGAAGCCCGGCACATTAATTTGTTTAACCACTTTTTTGAAAGCTTGATCAATTGCTTTGTCTACTTTTTCTGCTGGAACAGTAACAGATAAAACACCTTCGTTACCTTCCTTTTTTTCCCAAGTTGCTGTCATGTATAAAAACCTCCATGATTATCCTATTTTATTTTTTCAACTTCATTATTATAGCACACGTCAAAGCTCGACACAAATTATGAATTTTATATGAATAATTAATAAAAAGTTGAAATTTATTATAATTTTATATTACCTCTTAACTCCATTACCCATTTTTCATATGAGTTAATGATAAAACTACTTATTTTTCTTTATCTAACGACTCAATGAATGCAAGCACATGATTCGTTTCATCGATACTTTCTAAACCTAACATTGATTTGAAATAATTTGTATAACCTTCTATCCAAGTTTCCTTTGTTGCAATGAGTTCAACATTTAATGGATAAAGTAAAATGGCATGATTATTCAGCATATGAAGCGCTTCTTCTACAAGTTGTTGTGCTGCACCATCTTCAAGTTGCTTCAGAACGTTAGGTATAACTTCAGTTTTAAATAAAGTTTGTTCTAGCCCTTCAAGATTCTGTGGAATCACATTGATTTCATATCCATATTTATGAATAGAAATCGTTTGGTCATTTTTTGCAAAACGCAAGTATTCCAACATAATAGTTACGACATTCGGTGCGAGTTTCAGCTCATTCAACAAATGAATCACTGTATCTTGATAACGATATTGACTATGATCTATGAGCGTCAGCATAATGTTAACTTGTTCTTTAAGTGTTAATGTATCAAAACTTTGTAGCATTTGAGCTGCATGTTCATTATGTTTATCAATTTGGCTTAAAGCAAATTCCTTGATTGGAAATAATTCCATTCTAGTCTTATGATCATTGACTTCATCTATGATTTGATTAATAATTTCAACAACTTCAAAATATTGTCCTAAGCCATTTAAACTTTTAACATAATAAATCATTAAATCATCATAATTAGATATACCTTGTTTTAATAGAATGATTGCTTCTTCACGTAGCTCTAAATAATGTTCCATTTTAAAAAGCATCGCACATTTTAATAAAGCCATTTGTTCATCAAGTTCGAACTGAGCTTCTAATGACTCAAACAACTGATAAGCTTGTGCTAAATTATTTTCATTAAAAGCTTGTTTAATTTCTCTAATCAACTTTTCTTTTGATCTCGGAAATGGAATGATATCAGACATTAATCAACACCTCTATTGTATTGCCTGTAAAATGAGCGCACTCCATGTTTCAAAGTCATCATAATTGTCTATCTTGTTATAGTTGACCCATTTAATTTTTAAAGTGTCGGTCTCTTTTGCTTCTACATCATTACTGTTAACATTAATCTTAAATACAACACCTAAATGTACTTCACCAACTTCATTTGTATCATCATTGATAAAGCCTATGTATGCTAAATTTTGTGATTTACTTTCAGAAAGGCCTACTTCTTCATTTAATTCTCTCTGAGCGTTCACTCTAAGCACTTCATTAATAGATTCAGCACCTTTAACGTCATTCATATGGCCACCAACACCGATCGAAGACTGACCATGCAAACGTGTTTCTCCGCCACCTGAGAGTCGTTCATAAACTAATATTTCATCGTGCTCATTTTCTAAAATGCAATACGAAATAAGTTGTTTATAACTTGGATCTTCTTCCATATCACCACGTCGTTTAATTTCATAATTCGATAGTGTTTCAAAAATGTCTTGTCCCTTGTTCGAATTTTTATCTAAAAATCCATTAAACTGATTATTTTCATTATCAAATAAAATTTTTCTTGGTACTACCGTAATCATTTCGTCAAATTTAGACATTAGTTTCTCCTTCATATGTGACTTCCTTGTCATTTTATCAAAACATTCACGTATCTCAAAACAATACTAATAGCAAAACGCTTACTCGCAGGTAAATTATTAATCATCTAATATTTCAACCTTTGAATCTAAATCATTAACCTTATAAAGGTATTAACACAAGCATATCTATCATAAAGTATTTACGCAGTGCCAATACCACATAAAAGCCTGAGACAATATGGTGTCCCAGGCTTTATTTGAAAATTATTTTAAAGCTTCTTTAGCTTTTGCTACTAATTCACCAAAAGCTTTGTCATCTGAAATCGCGATTTCAGAAAGCATTTTACGGTTTACGTCGATATCAGCTTTTTTCAAACCATTCATTAATCTTGAATAACTCATGTCATGTTGACGTGCTGCAGCATTAATACGTGTAATCCATAATTTACGGAAGTCACGTTTTCTTT
This sequence comes from Staphylococcus sp. 11-B-312, assembly GCF_016743055.1. Classification (NCBI taxonomy): domain Bacteria; kingdom Bacillati; phylum Bacillota; class Bacilli; order Caryophanales; family Staphylococcaceae; genus Staphylococcus; species Staphylococcus sp. 11-B-312. The sequence continues at coordinate 1,226,498 of NZ_CP068241.1, read as the reverse complement.
GACGACGGTCACGGAAAGCATATTGACCTGATTTCATAACTTGTTGTTTTGCAACTTTATATAATGTGCGTTTTGCACCAAAGTAACCTTTAGCTAATTTAATCGTCTTTTTACGACGCGCTCTTGTTACTGTTCCACCTTTTACTCGTGGCATAATAAATTCCTCCTTAAAATGTGTACATTCTTAAATTTTTCGCTGTTTCTCAGGCTATCTCGTCAATTATTTTTTATAAGATAATAATTGTTTTACACGTTTCATGTCTGATTTGTGCACTAATGAAGCTTTACGTAATTTACGTTTTTGTTTAGTTGTTTTATTTGCAAACATATGTGAAGTGAAAGCTCTTGAACGTTTTAATTGACCTGAAGCAGTTCTTTTAACACGTTTAGCAGCTCCACGGTGGGTTTTCATTTTAGGCATGATTCATTTCCTCCTGTATTATCTAATATTATTTTTCGTTTATTGGGTTAAGCATAATGAACATTTGACGACCGTCCATTTTAGGTCTTTGCCCAATAGTTGCGATATCTTTACATTCTTCAGCGAATTTTTCTAAAACTCGTTGACCAATTTCTTTATGCGTAATCGCACGTCCTCTGAAACGAATAGAAACTTTACATTTATCGCCTTTTTCTAAGAACTTACGTCCATTTTTCAATTTAGTTTGGAAATCATGTTCCTCAATTGTTGGACTTAAGCGAATTTCTTTAAGGTTGATTGTTTTTTGTTTCTTCTTCATTTCTTTTTCTTTTTTCTGTTGTTCGAATTTGTATTTACCGTAATCCATAATCCTTGCAACAGGTGGTTTAGCGTTTGGAGCCATTAAGACTACATCTAAACCTACTCTTTCAGCCATTTCTAGGGCTTCGGATTTTGATTTAACACCAATTTGTTCTCCGTCTTGCCCTATCAAACGTAATTCTTTTGCGCGAATCGTTTCGTTAACTTGAGTCTGATCTTTTGCTATGGTTGACACCTCCAAGATTTTTACGAAATTATCCCAAGCAAAAAGAGCGAGTATATAATATACCCGCTCTTCTCTACACATGATATTTTCATGTATATATAGACCTGCCAACTGCATTTAGCGTCGCTACAGGTGAGAAGCGGGAGCTTCTACTTGGTTCGTTTCGTATTCAACATTACCTATCTTAGCAACTATCTTCAAATAAGTCAACAGTTTATTTTAATTATGTTTAATTTCGTCCATATCTATGTCTTGTCGTAAGTTCACTTTCTCTAATGGTACCATTTTCGTTTTATAACGTAATTTATGATAAATAAAGAATGCTAGAAATACTGGAATACCCATATATGTGATAATAAATCGGTTCAGGTTAAAGTCACCTGTTTTGATAAAATCTACGTCTTGTCCAATAATGACTAACACACATAGGACACCAGCAAAGATTGGGCCAAATGGGAATAGTTTAGCTTTGTATTTTAATTTAGATTTATCATAATTTTGCTTGTCAAATGCTTTTCTGAATCTATAATGACTGACTGCGATACCTACCCAAGCGATAAAACCAGTCATACCACTTGCAGCAACAATATATTCGTAAGCATCACCACTCAAATGTTGCAATACAAAGATGCCCACGACAATCACAGCTGTCGTAATTAACGATACATACGGTACGCCGTTTCTATTTGTTTTACCAAAAACTGGATATGCTAATTTGTCTTTACTCATGGAGTATAGCATTCTAGTCGATGCATACATTCCAGAATTACCAGCAGATAATACCGATGTTAAGATAACGGCATTCATAAATGATGCTGCAAATGCTAATCCAGCATTTTTAAATACAAGTGTAAATGGTGAGGTAGCAATATCATCGCCACCACCCATTAAAGAAGGACTATCATACGGTATTAACATACCAATTACAAAAATTGCTAATATATAGAAAATCAATATTCTCCAAAATACTTGTTTAATTGCTTTAGGTACTGCTCGTTCTGGATTTTCAGATTCACCAGCTGTAATACCGATTAATTCAGTACCTTGGAATGAGAAGCCTGCAACTAAGAATACACCAAGAATTGTCAGTAGACTACCACCTAAGCCGTCACCAAGAATTGGGCCACCGCCTTTAGAAAATGTGTCAAAACCTACGAATTCTCCACCCATAATTCCAAGTATAGTAAGTAGACCGATGGCAATAAAAATGATAACTGTAACAACTTTAATTAATGCAAACCAGTATTCACTTTCACCATAAACTCTAACAGACAAAGCGTTTAGTCCAAATATAATAATTAGGAACAAACAGCTCCAACTCCAAGCTGGTATACCTGAAAGAGGTGTCCAATATTGAATCACTTGTGCAGCAATCGTAACATCTGCAGCAACTGTAATAACCCAGTTGAACCAATAATTCCATCCCAATGCAAATCCAAGTGATGGATCAACAAAACGCGTAGCATAAGTACTAAATGAACCAGAAACAGGTAAATAAGTAGCCATTTCTCCTAAAGATGTCATAAGGAAAAATACCATTGCTCCAATAATTGCATATGCAAGTAATGCACCCAAGGCACCTGCATCATGAATTGCACCACCAGAAGTCATAAATAAACCAGTACCAATACAACCACCAATAGCTATCATGGATATATGACGATCTTTTAGCCCTCTTTTAACTCCATTATTTTGATTTACTTCTTTTGCCATAGATGCTCCCTTTCCTTTAAACTTAGAGGCCAACTTACTATGCGATTATAATTATACTTTTATAGTTATTAATAACCTTTACATCGGAATATACATGTTATTTAACCAATTTGCTATAAATTTCCCATTTTAGTATGAATAATAATCTTAAACCTAAATAAAATGGTTACATACCTATTAGATATGCAACCATTTTAGTCATAGCATTTATATAGGTAGCACATCACATATGTGACAGTCCAGTCTCTTTCGAAAACTGACCCAACCAATAGTGAAAAATGGTCACTTTTGATTTCGGCATTTTTACCTTTCACAAATCCTACATACGCTCCAAATAGCTTACAGATTGTTACTGATTAAAAACGCAACCTCTAACTCAATTTTTTTATTTTTTTATTTCACTAAGATTCAATATACATGATTTCAACATTACTTTCAAGGTTATCTTTGTTTTTTAAGTCTGATTTCATCTACCAAATCCCAAATAAATGATTCTTTTTCAACCGTTTCTTGATCTTGCGAACCATATTTTCTAACATTCACTTCATTATTTTCCATCTCTTTATCCCCAACGACAAGTTGATAAGGGATTTTTTGCATTTGTGCTTCTCTGATTTTGTAACCCATTTTTTCATTTCGATCATCTATTTCGACTCTTATACCTTGTGATTTAAGTTCGTCTTGTAAATGTCGAGCATAATCATAATGCAAGTCAACGTTTACTGGAATAATTTCAACTTGTTTTGGTGCTAACCACGTAGGGAAAGCTCCTTTAGTTTCTTCTGTTAAAAATGCAACAAAGCGCTCCATTGTCGAAACAACACCACGATGGATGACTACAGGTCTGTGTTGCTCACCGTCTTTTCCTATATATGACAATTCAAATTTTTCAGGTAGTAAGAAGTCTAATTGAGCCGTAGATAACGTTTCTTCTTTACCCATAGCTGTTTGTACTTGAACATCTAACTTAGGACCATAAAAGGCTGCTTCCCCAATGGCTTCTTCGTATGCTAAACCTAGTTCATCTACCGCTTCTTTCAACATGCTCTCTGCTTTATTCCACATTTCATCATCATCAAAGTACTTTTCTTTATCCTCAGGATCTCTGTAACTCAAGCGGAATTTATAATTTTCAAATCCAAAGTCTTCATAAACATCGACAATTAAATTAACAACGCGTTTGAATTCTTCTTTTATTTGATCTGGTCTTACAAAAATATGTGCATCATTTAAAGTCATTCCTCTAACACGTTGTAATCCAGAAACAGCACCACTTGCTTCATAACGATGCATTGTACCTAATTCCGCAATGCGAATTGGTAATTCACGATATGAATGTGGTTTATTCGCATAAATCATCATATGGTGAGGGCAATTCATAGGTCTTAACACCATTTCTTCATTTTCATCTAATTTCATAGTTGGGAACATGTCCTCTTGATAATGATCCCAGTGTCCTGATGTTTTATATAAATCTACATTTGCCATCACTGGTGTATACACGTGATCATAACCCATGCTTACTTCTTTATCTACAATATATCGTTCAATTTCGCGACGAATTGTTGCACCGTTCGGTAACCACAATGGTAAACCTGCACCTACTAATTGATTGTTTGAGAATAGTTCTAATTCTTTACCAATTTTACGGTGATCGCGTTCTTTGCGTTCTTCTAGCATTTTAAGATGTGCCTTTAAGTCTTTTTTATCAAAGAAAGCAGTACCATATATACGTTGAAGCATTTTATTATCACTATCTCCACGCCAATATGCGCCTGCAGTTGATAAAAGTTTAAACTCTTTAATTTTTGAAGTTGATGGTACATGAACACCACGACATAAATCAGTGAATTCACCCTGCGAATACAAAGTAACATTTTCATCTTCTGGAATAGCATCTATTAGTTCTAGTTTATACGGATCATCAGCAAAAAATGTTTTCGCTTCATCTCTCGATACTACTTTTCGTTCTATAGGATAGTTTTCATTGACGATTTGTTTCATTGTTTTTTCTATTTTTTCAAAATCATCAGATGACACGCTTTCAGACATATCAAAATCATAATAAAATCCACCATCAACGACTGGACCCACACCAAATTTCACATCTCCATATAAACGCTTTAAAGCTTGTGCCATTAAATGTGCAGTAGAGTGACGCAAAACTTCTAATGCTTCATCACTACCAGGTGTAACTATTTCAATTTCACCATCTGTTTCGATTGGTCTTGTTAAATCAATCATTTGTCCATTTAACTTTCCCGCTACAGCTTTTTTTCTTAAACCAGGACTGATTGAGTGTGCAATCTCTTCTGTAGTAGTTCCTTTTTCAAATGCTTTCGCATTACCATCTGGAAAAGTAATATTTATTTGATCCATTTAAATTCCTCCTATTTATACTTGCCTTAAATCATCACGAAATAGTCATATTACAAACGTAAAACAAAAAGACCCCATCCCTAAAAGGGACGAGGTCTTCGCGGTACCACCCTAATTAAAGTAATTTTTATAATGATAAAAATACTTTACTCTACATAAGTTAACGGTCTTGAGCCGGATGTTGATTAGAACATCTATCATGAAGTAGTAACAGATAATGATACTTACCAAATTCTCATCACACATTGGTTCTCTGTGAAGTATGAAATTATCTATCATGTCTTCATTTTATTTCGCTTGATTTAGATTTAATTATATTATACAACATTTTTTTAATAATTCAATCGTTACGATAATTTTTGCCTTCCAAAAAATATGGTGTTGCTAACGATTTAATTCTTTCCATTATTCTAGCTGCTTTTGTTTTTTCAGTACCATTGCGCGTAACAGAAAGATGATATTCTAATTCTTCAAAGCTTAGGTTAGAGCTAAAAAACGTTGGTAATTCGTGAACCATTCTATAATGAAGTAATGGGCCAATTACTTCATCTCTTGCCCAAGGTGTAATCTCTTCAGCACCAATATCATCTAACATTAACACATGTGATTCACGTACTTTCGCTAACCTTGATTCGAAACTGCCATCTTTAAATCCACCTTTTAAAGTGCGAATAAATTCTGGTAGATATACAATCGTAGAAGGTACTTTTTCAACTTTTAATTCATTGGCAATCGCACCTAATATAAATGATTTTCCAGTTCCAAAAGGACCATGTATATATAAACCTTTGACTTGGGGCGCTTTTTCTACTATTTTTTCACAAATATCGGTTGCTGCCATTGCAACATCTATACGATCTCTTTTGTCCATATAAATATCGCTTAATTTCGCATTTAATGTATCTCGTTGCATATGATGTGAAGCAATTAAATGGGCATCAAATTTTTCTTCGTCATGTTTGATTTTACATGGACAAGGTAGGTAACGAATTTTTATGTGCTGATTTTCTACATATAATTCAGGCACATGACCCTTAACAAAGTTCGGACAATCTTTAAAGGCATGGCCATCATAATGTTTTTCTTGATCTTTGTATTCTTGTAAAATATTCAAATCTTCATCAATCATTGCATTAGTTACTTCTGATTGATGTGTCTCTAAAAACATTTTGACATCTGGATCATTGATAACATCTTTTTTTATCTTTTCAATTCGCTGACTTAAATCCTTAGAGTCACCCATAATATGATTGAAAGACTTCATATATTATTCCTCCTCTCGCTTACTATTCAATCGTTTTAACAACGCTTCACGGTCTCTTTTTAACGCTTTATCTTCATCTGGATTATTAAGTTCTTCTAAACTTTGATTTTTCGTTTCTTTACTATCTCGTTCTTCTAGCCATTTAGGTGTCATTTCCCTAGAAACGAGTTGTTTAGGTTTATAACTACCATTTTTAGTTTGATTTGACTGTTTGGATGTAGGTTGGTTCACCTTTTTAGCATAATGATACGCTTCTTCTGCAGTTTTGATACCCTTTTTTTTCCAATTTGATGCAATCTCAAAGATATAAGTTTTAGGAAGTTTCATGTCTTCTTTTAACATTACAAATTGTAAAAGTATATTAATTACACCAAATGGTAGTTGTTCTCTTTCAACTAATTCTTCGACCATATACTTTTGCTGCGTCGTCGGTTCAGATTCTGACCACGAAGCAAGCATATCGATGGGGCTAGTTTCGTCTAATTGTTTTAACCAATGATTTGAATCATCTTCTGTTATATTATTTTTTTCCGTGCTGACACCATCTATATAATTTGATTTTTTAGCCTTTAATTTTGGAAGCTGTTGCTCATGTTCTATGAGGTAATACGTTCTAGCATGTTTACGCATTTCTTCAAAAGAGAGCTCTTGTGCACTAGTGATTGATTTTAAAATAATGCGTTTCATTGCTTCTGGTGTTAAACCATATAAAGTCGCAATCTGTGTGATCAATGCTTTAGCTTCACTATCAATTATTTTAGTGCTAATAAAATGATTTTGTAATAAATCATAAAGTGCTTCAAAATCAAAATTTACATTAGATAAATCTGCACCACCATAAGTTTCTTCACTTTCAATCATCTGTGTATCTTCAGTCAGTGCTTTGTTAGGCACTTTAAACACATCAATGAATGTGCGCGTCACATCTTTGTACTGACTTAAGTCAATGGTCATTTGATCCTCGAAATGTGATTTCAGTTGCAAGTAGCGTTGCTTACTTACTTGACTATATAAATATACAGATAACATAGGATCATTAAAAAATTGCTCTGCTGATGGTGGTTGTACAAGCTTATATACAAAAGAAGAGTGTTGTTTAGAATGATGCGCAAAAGATTTTAATAATCCAATGCCTTCTAACAAATCCATTTCCTTTCTGAATTCAAGTAAGTTTATTTTTAATTCATTCATAATAATATAATGTGTCAACACAACATCTTGTTCAAATTCTACGAACTGATTCAAATAATGATACAAACCAATAGCATTTGAGCCAATCATTGGCGTAAATAATCTATTAAGTATTTCTAAATGTTTATGATTTAAATAAAAATGACGCAACACGTGGAAATCATCTTGTGGTCTTAAACCATAATCATAGGACTGTAATCCCATTTAAGAATCACTCCGTTTGTTTTCTGCTAAAATTCCTTGCATTGATTGTAATAGTTGATCAACATCTTTAAATTCTTTATAAACAGATGCAAATCGCACATAAGAAACTTGATCCACATGCATCAATAAATTCATGACGTGTTCCCCTATTTCTCTTGAAGAAATTTCGGCACGTCCTTCATCTCTTAATTTCCATTCTACATTATTAGTAATATCTTCTAATTGTTGATAACGCACAGGTCTTTTTTCACATGAGCGCACCAAACCATTGAGTATTTTTTCAGGTAAAAATTGTTCACGTGTGCCATCTTTTTTGACAACGATTAACGGTCTTTTTTCAATATGTTCAAACGTAGTAAACCTTGTGCCACATTGTTCACATTCTCTTCTACGTCTGATCGCATTAACTTCATCAGCATGTCGTGAATCTACAACGCGAGAGTGCGTTGAACTACATTTCGGGCATTTCATCGAATTACCACCCTCTCAATTTGATTACCATTCATTATACTATAAATCGTTATGCCACAAAAGAATCGTATTACACAATAACGCTATTTATTTATAATAAATACATTTAATCCTTCATATTTAAAATAAAACCTCTCTTTAAAGTGAAAATGCACATTCACTTTAAAGAGAGGTAAAGATATAAGTTAACAATAAATTAATTTTCTTGGATACGCAATTACAAAGCAGTAACCACATTAAATATTTACAGTAATTAGGCTATTAATTAACAACAGTTGATACATTATTTTTTAATAATTGACCAATTTCTTCGGCAACATCAACAACTCTATTTGAATAACCCCATTCATTATCATACCAAGCTATAACTTTCACTTTATTTTCACCCATAATCATTGTACTTTGTGTATCAATAATGGCTGAATGTGGATTTGTGTTAAAGTCCATAGATACAAGCGGTGCATCTTCAGTCGCAATCACATCTTCTAATGTGTTATTTCTGAAAGCTTCATTAACTTGTTCTACTGTGACGTTAGTATCTAAATCAACCACTAAATCAACTAATGATACATTTTTAGTCGGCACTCTTAAAGCCATGCCATGTAGTTTGCCTTCTAGTTCAGGTAAAACTTCTTTAAGTGCTTTAGCCGCTCCAGTCGAAGTAGGAATAATACTTTCATTACATGAACGCGCACGTCTTAAGTCTTTATGTGGATTATCAATATTATTTTGATCATTAGTAATAGCATGCACTGTTGTCATTAAACCATTTTGAATACCGAATTGGTCATTAAGTACTTTTGCCACAGGCCCAATGCAATTCGTTGTACAAGAAGCATTACTAAAGATATCATATTTTTCAATGTCTAATTGATCATTATTCACACCTTTAACAATCATTTGTACATCTCCACCTTTAGATGGTCCTGTTAACAACACTTTTTTAGCACCAGCCGAAATATGAGCGACTGCTTTATCACCGTGATTAAATTTACCAGTAGCTTCAATTACAATATCTACATCAAGTTCGCCCCATGGTAAATTTTCTGGATTTCTGTCAGCAACAAGTTTTATTTCGCGGTCATCGACTTTTATACCATTCTCAATAGGTTCTACCTTTAAATCGAAATTACCATGTGTTGTATCATAATTGATTAGGTGAGCAATTGTTTCTGGTGGATAGCTAGCATTAATCGCGACTACATTCATATTTTCATTTTTTAGCGCTATTCTTAATACCATTCTACCTATTCTACCCATTCCATTAATTGCAATATTTGTCGTCATTCGAAGCACCCCTCGTTTTAGTGTTATACTTTATGGAATTAGTATAACATAAATCGACGAATGCGAAAGCGTTTTCTTAAAGAAAAATTTAAAAAACTTAAAATAATTAAAATTGTAGTTTTCTAAACGATTAATTTTAGAAAAATCTTTATCCTTATTATTATTGATATACAAAAAATCCCTCCAAAGTTTTCATTTGTTAAATGTCCACTTTGAAGGAATCAAATAAGTATGATTTTAAAAACATTGTTATTTAAATTTCTTGCGAATGACCTGTTTCACTTTCGATATAACCTTCATCAGTTAATAATTGTTCTAAGTTTTGTTTTAAATCTAATTTAGAATCTCGATTATCGATAACATGGTCTGCCATTCTGCGTTTTTTATCTATGGATATTTGACTATAAACACGTGCCTTTGCATCCTCCATAGAAATATCATTACGTTGCATTAATCTATCAATTTGGATACTTTCAGAAGTATAGACAAGCCATACTTCATCGACTGTATCTTGTAGTTCATTTTCATAAAGTAATGGGATATCCATTATTACATTATATCCATCTTTTAGAAATGCTTCTTTTTCTTGTTCCATAATGGTTCTAACAATTGGATGTACGATTTCATTTAATTCTAATCTTTTTTCTGGATAGTTGAAAATAATATCTCCTACATATTCTCGGTTCATATTACCATCTTCATCGATTGCTTCTTCTCCGAATGTTGAACGCACCTGCTCTAGTCCTTCAGAACCTTTTTCAACAGCTTTACGAGATGCAATATCTGCATCAACAATTTTAAAACCATGTGCTGTTAACAATTCTGAAACAGTTGATTTTCCTGATGCGATACCACCAGTTAATCCAATAACTTTAGGCATAATTTCACTCTTCCTTCATTTTTGACATACAGGACAGAAATGACTATTACGTGTTGCAATGATTTGTGTCTCAATATCATTTCCGCACACTTTACATGTCTTTTGTTTATATACATTTAAATGTTGTTGCATCGTACCTGTACTTCCATCTGCATGGAGATAATCTGAAATACTGGTACCTCCATATTTAATACCCGCTTCTAACACTTCTCGAACATAATAAAATAACATTTCTTTTTCTTGATAATTTAAATCTTTAGATATACGTGCTGGATGGATACCTGCTCTATATAATGCTTCACAGGCATAGATATTACCACAACCTGAAACTACTCTATGGTCTAATATCATTTGTTTGATTGGTTTATTTTGATATAATTTTTTATCAAACCATGACATAAAATGTGGTAATGCTTCTTTCTCAAAAGGTTCCGGTGCGATTTTTAAAAATGATGGATATCCTTCAAATGAAGCAACATTTCTAATCTCACCAAATCTCCGAATATCTGAGTAAACTAAGAGTTTGTCATTATCTAATTTAAAAATAACATGCCAATGTTTACGATAATTGGGAGCACTGATATCTTCTAAATGATCTACGACAAAAAAACCACCTGCCATACCTAAATGGCTAATAATTATTCTTTGTGTCGAACTATTTTCAATATAAAAAACAATATATTTGCTACGTCTTTCAATATTATGAATCGTGTAGCCTTTAGTATAATGTTTAAATGTATCTAAAGATAACCCTTTAATAATCGTTTCTTTATTATTATTTTTTCCTTCTATCACTTTATCAGAGAACATAATATCCTCAATTTTTTGCCCTTTTACAAAAGGCCTTATCCCTCTTGTAACATGTTCAACTTCAGGTAGTTCAGGCACCATATTCCCCTCTTTCTATTTCGCGTCATACCATGTTTGTCCATAACTAGATTCTACTTTCAATGGAACATCTAATTTCAATGCATTATCCATTATCTTTTCAATAAATTTTTCAAAGTCTTCTACTTCTTCTTCTGGCAATTCAAAAATTAACTCATCGTGTACTTGTAGTAATAGTTGAGCATGAAAATCTGTATGTTTAACCTCGTTAGCAAAATGAACCATCGCAAGTTTGATGATATCTGCTGCGCTTCCTTGTATAGGTGTATTCATTGCTGTTCTTTCAGCAAAACTTCTTAAATTAAAATTTCTACTTGTAATATCTGGAATATAGCGTCTTCTATGAAGCAGTGTCTCTACATAACCTTGCGCTTTACAATCTTTAACTATGTCTTCCATATATTGTTTAACACCAGGGAAACTGTCCAGATAATCATCTATAAATTTTTTGGCTTGTTTTCTAGTTATTCCCAAGCTTTGGCTTAATCCATAGTCACTTATACCATAAACAATACCAAAATTCACAGCTTTTGCTTGTCTCCGCATTAAACTATCAACATTTTCAGGTTCTACGTCAAAAACTTTCACTGCTGTGGCTGTGTGAATATCTTCATCATTGATGAACGCCTGTTTCAAACTTTCATCTTGTGTAATATGTGCCAGTACTCTTAATTCAATTTGTGAATAATCGGCTGAAAAGATAACATTATTTTTATCACTTGACTTAAATGCTTTTCTAATTTTTCGACCTTCTTCTAAACGTACTGGTATATTTTGAAGGTTTGGATCGATTGATGATAGACGTCCAGTTTGAGCCAATGTTTGATTAAATCGAGTATGGATACGATTATCTTCAGCAATCACTTTTTGTAAGCCTTCAACATACGTTGATTGTAATTTAGCTAATTGCCTATATTCTAAAATATATTCTATGATTGGATGTTCTCCTTGTAACTGTTCTAATACATCAACCGCTGTAGAGTATCCTGTCTTTGTCTTTTTAATGACAGGTAATTTTAATGTTTCAAATAATACAACACCTAATTGTTTTGGTGAGTTAATATTAAACTTTTCACCTGCAGCATCATAGATATTGTCAATTAAGACATCTAATTTACTTTGAATTTCTACTTCCATTTGTTGTAGTTCACTAAGTTCAGTATAAATACCTGTCTCTTCCATTTCACTTAAAATACGAGCCAACGGTAATTCTAAATCATGTAATAAATCAGTTTGATTATAGTCATCCAATTGTTGTTGAATTTTTGGTTTAACTTGGTTAATGGCGTTGATAATAGTTCCCACATAAGGATTTAATACGTCATCTGATGGAATTTGTTTTTTCTTGCCTTTTCCATATATTGCTACACTTGATTGAACATAATGCTGACCATAGTTTGCTACCACAGAATTCACATCATCTATTGTGCGTGAAGGATCAATAATGTAACTAGCTAGCATCACATCAAACACAATATGCTTAATATTAATACCAAGTCGATGTGCTACGATATAAGACTTTTTGGCATCGTAGACGATTTTTTCAGTCTTCTCATTTTCAAGCCAAGCAACCAGTGACTGATTTTGTGAAAGTTGTTCGGCATTGACTACGACATAATGTTGACCATCGAAGAAGCCAAATTTCAAAATATTGTCTTTTAAGTAATTGGCACCATCTAACTCGAAATGGATGATTGCTGTTTTTAATGAGTTGAAATCAATTTTTGTAAAATCATCTTCTAGTTCAATATCCATCTCTTGAACGTCAGAGTCATTAATTGAAGCATCCATCTGGTCTAAGAGTTGATTAAATTCTAATTTTTTAAATAGTTCAATTTTGTCATCAGTATCTGATTGATCAGGCAATTTAGTATCTTCTAATGATACTTCAATTGGACTATCACAATTGATAGTCGCCAACGTTTTACTCATTAAAGCATCATCTTTACTATTTTCAAGCTTTTCTTTCAATTTTTTACCCGAAACTTCATCTATATGTTCGTATACATTTTCTACTGTGGAAAATTGGTTTAATAGTTTAATGGCTGTTTTTTCTCCAACGCCTGCCACACCAGGAATATTATCAGAACTATCCCCCATTAGACCTTTCATATCAATAATTTGTTTCGGCGATAAACCATTATATTTTTCAGCTATAAATTCTGGAGTATAATGGTCGACATCTGTAACACCCTTTTTAGTGTAATAGATTGTAACATCGTCAGTAGCTAATTGTGTTAAGTCACGATCACCAGTAATGATTATTGTTTGGAAGTTTTCATGATTAGCTTGTTTGCTTAAAGTACCTATAATGTCATCTGCTTCATAGTTTTCTAATTCGTAACGTTTGATACGGTATGCATCCAATAATTGTCTAACGTATGGAAATTGCTCACTAAGTTCTGGAGGAGTGGATTGTCGTCCACCTTTATATTCACTATATTGCGCATGTCTAAATGTTGTTTTCCCAGCATCAAAAGCAACTAAAAAATGTGTGGGTTGTTCTTCTTTTATAATTTTTTCCAACAACATTGCAAAACCATAAACGGCGTTCGTATGAATACCAGCTTTATTTTGTAATAATGGTAACGCATAAAAAGCTCTAAAGCTCAAACTGTTTCCATCAATTAAAATTAATTTATTCAATATTTTAACCTCCAACACATATTTACTTTCCATTTTATCATAAATTATAGGTCAATCCGTATTCATTCGATGAGGTTGAGATAAAATAATTATTTCAATTAATCTCCATGTTATTGTCAGTCACTGTTAATCCACATATTATAGTTTAATGATTAAGCATCACTATGCACATGTTTATCGTCTCTATCACAGGCAGCTTTCCAACCTATTCATTCACAAGCACTTTTCTCTTTGTATAGGACAAAACAATGATTTCTAATAAATTTGAGTTTTTCTTACTCTATTTTTACTAACACAAAATAAAACGACCGATTAACCTTGGCCTATGATGGTTATGGTTAAATCGGTCGTAGTTATTATTTTAATCAAAAAATGTGACTCTAAAAGTAGAACCCTTTTCTGGTTCACTAAACACATTAATTCTACCTTGATGGGCTTCCATAATATGCTTTGTAATAGATAAGCCTAAACCTGTGCCTCCTGAATCTCTACTGCGGGCTTTATCTACACGATAAAAGCGTTCAAAGATATGTTTTTGATCTTGCTTACTAATACCAATACCAAAATCTTGAACTTCAAGCACACGCTTATTACCTTCTTTGAAAACACGCACAATGACTTGACTAGAAACTTTAGAATAACTTATTGCGTTCGAAAGTAAATTAAGTGCTACTTGCGAAACTTTATCTTTATTTGCCTCAATAATAATATCTGGTTCAATCTCATTAACTATTGTTATATTTTTACTTTCTGCGATATTTTGCATATGCTTCATTGTTGACTCAGCAATTTCAGATAAACTTGTTGGTTCTGTTTCTAATTGTGTTTGTTGCTCAACATGAGACAAATCTAATAAGTCATATACTAATGTTTCAATACGATTCGATTCTTTAGAAATGATGTTTAAAAAGTCATTTAATGTTTGTTCATCATTTTTAGCACCATCTAAAAGTGTTTCGGCGAAGCCTTTTATAGAAGTGATAGGTGTTTTCAATTCATGTGATACATTAGCTACGAATTCACGTCTTAAATTTTCTAATTTTTTCAAATTTGTAATATCATGTAGCACGACTACCATACCGTAAAGATTCTTTTTACTTTTAGATAAAATTGGAATACATGCTGTGTCAAAGTATTTTTGGTGGACTTGGTCAATTGTCAACTCTATTTGATCATAAGTTGATTTTTCAACTTTAAATGCTTCGGCGATTAACTTTTGAATCTCTGGATCTATAAAGTCGATATAGCTTTTATGTTCTACAACATTCTCAGGATTAAACACATCATAATATGATTTGTTTGCAATTACAATCTCACCATATTTATCTATCATTAAAATTGAACTAGGAATATTTTCTATCGTTGTTTTCAATCGATTAGATTGTAACTTTTGTTTATGATTTAATCGTTGTAATCTTCTGGCTAGCTCATTAGTGGTGACGAATAATTCTCTCGTTTCTTTAACATTACTTTCTGGAACCCTTACATGATAATAACCTTCGGCTAATAGGTTTGTTGCATATGTAACTTCATTTATCGGTCTAATGTAAGTTCTATTAATGCTTCTCACGACAAAGAAAATAATAACCAATACAAATAATCCAATTAAACCTACATATTTCCATATACCTATTTGTAGTTCTAGTATTTGATTATTAACACCACTGATAATCACATCTTTATCTCTAATCGAAGTTTTAAAAGTATATCTACGGTCATCCCCTATTTTATCGTAAATTATTTTGGAAGGATTCGCTTCATTATTAATATCATTATTAAATGGGGTCCCTGATTTTGTGGAAAATACTTCATCGTTACCTTCAGTAAGTATCAAAGTAAAATTTTCGTTTTTTGCAATATCTTTGATTTCATCTGTTTTATCATGATTGTATAAACTGACTAAATGTTGTGCTTGGTGTTCTAAGTCACCTTGTTGGCTTGATATGACTGTATTGTAAATGACATGTGTAATTATTGCACCTAATGCAACAAAACTAATGATAACGATGGTACATAATAAAAATAAGAGTCTTTGGTGAAACTTCAACATTAGACTTTAGGTCTTTCCAATTTATAGCCTAAACCTCTAACTGTTTTGATCAATTTAGGCTGCTTAGGGTTCTCTTCCAATTTATCTCTTAAATGACTTATATGTACATCCACAATTCTTGAGTCACCTGCAAATTCGTAATTCCAAACAGAGTTTAGCATATGCTCACGTGTAATTACTCTGCCTTGTCTTTCAATAAGATATAGTAACAGTTCAAATTCCTTAGGTGTGAGTTCTAATAATTCATCACCACGGTAAACCTCAAAATATTCTGGTCTAATTCTGATAGAACCAATTAAAATATCATCTTCATCATTTTCAACTGGTACTGCTTCATTGATCATGGCAGATCGTCTTAAAATGGCTTTAACTCTAGCTACCACTTCTCTCGGTGAAAATGGCTTAGTCATATAATCGTCTGCACCAAGTTCTAGACCTAACACACGATCAAATTCATCATCTTTAGCAGTTAACATTAAAATTGGCACTAAATTTTTATCAGATCGGATCGTTTTACAAACTTCGATTCCATCTTTTTTAGGAAGCATAACATCTAATACAACCAATTCTGGATTTACAGCATTCACTTTTTCTAATGCTTCTTCACCATCATAGGCAACATCCACGATATATCCAGCTTGCTCTAAATTATATTTTAACAAGGTTACAATTGATTGCTCATCATCTACTACAAGTACTTTTTGTGACATAGTATACCTCCAAATTTATGATTACAAATTAATTATAACGTAAATTTTAATAAAAATAACATACTTAAAAGTATTTTTACATAAACTTAATAAATAGAAAATAATTAGTTATTTGTAAAGAAAGCACAAAGAATTTGTATCGTCTACATAAACAATTCTTCAATGAATCAATAACTGGTATTGAATATACTTATTATTCCTGATTTTAATAATACCTTAACATTAATTTTATATTCTAACTATTAAATCTTTCGTTTAAATTATATTTTGCTAAGATTTGCTTGCTCGTAAAATATATTTTAATCAAAATAAAAGAGCGAGATAGAAATCATAATAATCATGATTTCATATTCTCGCTCTTAAGCTAAAGTATTTATTTTCCTTAGAAAAATACTTCTTTATTGTTATTTATTGTCATTTTATTTAATATTTTTGATTAATTCATCAGCGAATTCAGATGTAGATACTTCTTTTGCACCATCCATTAAACGTGCGAAGTCATAAGTAACGACTTTTGAAGCAATTGTTTTTTCGATAGACTCAGTAATCTTGTCAGCTGCTTCTTGCCAACCTAGGTGCTCAAGCATTAATGAAGCACTTAAAATTTCAGATGATGGGTTTACTTTATTTAAACCAGCATATTTTGGTGCAGTACCGTGTGTAGCTTCAAATATCGCATGGCCAGTTTCATAGTTAATATTTGCGCCTGGTGCAATACCAATACCGCCAACTTGTGCTGCTAACGCATCTGACACATAGTCACCGTTAAGATTCATCGTAGCTACTACATCGTGATCTGCAGGACGTGTCAATATTTGTTGTAAGAAAATATCTGCAATGGAATCTTTGATGATAATTTTACCGTCTTTTTCAGCTTGTTCTTGAACTTCATTAGCTTTTTCTTTACCATCTTTTTCAACAATTTCATCATATTGTTGCCATGTAAAGACTTTATCACCAAATTCATTATGTGCTAAATCATAGCCCCATTGTTTGAAAGCACCCTCAGTAAATTTCATAATATTACCTTTATGAACTAGAGTTACAGATTTACGATCATTATCTAGAGCATATTGAATCGCTGCACGAACTAAACGCTCTGTACCTTCTTTTGAAACTGGTTTCACACCAATGCCTGATGTTTCTGGGAATCTTATATTTTTAGCACCCATTTCATCTTGTAAGAAATCGATTAATTTTTTAACTTCTGGTGTTCCTTCTTTAAATTCAATACCAGCATAGATATCTTCTGTGTTTTCACGGAAAATAACCATATCAGTATCTTCCGGACGTTTAACTGGTGAAGGTACGCCTTGGAACCAACGTACTGGTCTTAAGCAAGTAAATAGATCAAGTTCTTGACGTAGTGCAACGTTTAATGAACGAATACCTCCGCCGATTGGTGTAGTAAGTGGTCCTTTAATTGCAATTAAATATTCATTGATTGTATCTAAAGTTTCTTGTGGTAACCATTCGCCTGTTTCATCATAAGCTTTTTGACCTGCAAGTACTTCTTTCCATTCAATTTTCTTTTCACCGTTATAAGCCTGTTCTACGGCTGCGTCAATGACTCTACTAGCAGCTGACCAAATATCTGGTCCAATACCGTCACCGATAATATAAGGAATGATAGGATTATTTGGTACAGTTAACCCTTCTGCTGTTTTTACTACTTTTTCTCCTGCCATGTAAAAATACCTCCATCATTTGAATTGTTTTATTTATGTTAATTCGTGATTATCTTTCTTCAATTGGTTCATAAGTTCTATTAGTTTCACCAATATATTGTGCTCTTGGACGCATAATTCTATTATCTCTATATTGTTCAAGAATATGTGCAATCCAACCTGAAGTTCTACTAACTGCAAAAATAGGTGTGAATAAATCATGTTCAATATTCATACTGTGATATACAGTTGCACTATAGAAATCCACATTAGCAATAAGGCCTTTTTCTTCTTTCATTTTATCAGCTATTTTTACAGATATATCAAATAACTGGCTTTGGCCTGTTTCGGATGTAATCTTTCTACTCATCTCTTTTAAGAATTTCGCTCTTGGATCACCATTTTTATATACACGGTGACCGAATCCCATTATTTTCTCTTTATTTTTAATTTTATTATCAATGTATTCATCTACATCATCAATAGACTTAACTTCTGATAACATACTCATTACACGCTCATTTGCCCCACCGTGTAATGGACCTTTTAAAGAACCGACGGCTGCTACAATACCTGAATACATGTCTGATAATGAAGACACTGCACATCTTGCAGTAAAGGTAGAAGCATTCAACTCATGATCTGCATGTAATACCAATGCTTTATTAAATGCTTCAACTTCGATATCTGTTGGTAATTCACCACGTAACATATATAAGAAATTACCAGCATAATTTAAATCACTACTAGGTTTAACAGGTTCTTTGCCTTCTCTAACTCTAGCATATGCTGTAACAAGTGAAGCGATTTTAGCTTGAATGCGTACTGCACGTTCCATCGTTTGATCTTCACTTTCATCCTCAGCATGTTCATCAAAGTGCGCAACGTAAGACACTGATGTTCTTAATGCTGTCATTGGATGTACATTACTAGTAGCGTACTCTTTAAAATGATTATATACTCTAGGATTTAATGTCATATAGTTAAAGAGTTTTTCTTTAAATGATTGTAATTCTTCTTTATTAGGTAATCGGTAATGCCATAATAAAAAGACTACTTCTTCAAATTCAGCATTTTCGGCTAAATCATCAATTTCATAGCCAGCATATGTAAGTTGACTATCAATGATAGAGCTCACTTTAGTTTCTGCTGCAATTACCCCTTCTAAACCTTTTTGTAACTCTGCCATATATATTCCCCTTTTCTATTTCATAATGAAACGGCTTTCATAAACTATTATAGCCAATATTTACGTTTTTGTGAATATTTCAGTTTAAATTCCTAGTTAATCATTAAGAAATGATGATTTGTTTATATGCCCATAAACACGCCATAATTAATGAACGTTGTTATATCATCATTCTAATATGTAATTACCCTTTCTTCAATTTATCAAAGTTTTTAATTGGTTATCATGATTAATAACAAATTATTAATATAATATTACACTGACTTTTTTAAGATACAACTATAAAAAAGTGTTGTTTTATTTTAAATTGCGTATCATAATAATAAATAACTTAATAAAGGAGTTAAAACTTATGGCAAAACAACAGTTACAAAGAGAACTCAGCAATAGGCATATACAGTTAATTGCAATTGGAGGTGCAATCGGCACAGGGCTTTTCTTAGGAGCAGGTCAAACCATAGCATTAACTGGTCCTTCGATTTTACTTACATATATCATTATAGGATTTATGTTATTTATGTTTATGCGAGGCTTAGGTGAAATTCTTGTAACAAATACGAATTTTAAATCTTTTGCTGATGTAACAAATCAATACATAGGTTCATTTGCTGGATTTGTTACCGGATGGACATATTGGTTGTGTTGGATTATTACAGGTATGGCAGAGGTTACAGCTGTTGCTAAATACGTTAGTTTCTGGTTCCCACATATACCCAATTGGATAAGTGCTCTATTTTGTGTATTAATTTTAATGTCACTCAATTTATTAAGCGCTAAACTTTTTGGAGAACTAGAGTTTTGGTTTTCCATCATCAAAGTAGTTACAATCTTAGCACTTATTGTCGTTGGCATTGTAATGATTGTCATGGCATACGATACACAATTTGGACACACCTCGTTAACTAATTTATATCAACATGGTATTTTCCCAAAAGGGATTAGTGGATTTTTAATGTCATTTCAAATGGCACTCTTTTCCTTTGTAGGGATTGAATTGATTGGCGTGACGGCTGGTGAAACAAAAGATCCAACTAAAACAATTCCAAAAGCAATCAACAGCGTTCCGATTAGAATTTTAGTATTTTATGTTGGTGCATTGACTGTAATTATGTCAATCATCCCTTGGAACAATATTAATCCAGAAGAAAGTCCCTTTGTGAGATTATTTGCTTTAATTGGTATTCCATTTGCAGCAGGCATCATCAACTTTGTAGTATTAACAGCTGCTGCTTCTTCTTGTAATAGTGGTATATTTTCAAACAGCCGTATGTTATTTGGGCTTTCAAATCAAAAACAAGCACCCCCTATTTTTGAAAAAACAAACAAAAATGGTGTGCCTCACATAGCAATCTTAGTCTCATGTGCTCTATTGTTAATTTCAGCCTTATTGAACTATATTATTCCAAACGCAACTTTAGTATTCACATATATTACAACTGTTTCAACAGTACTATTTTTAGTCGTTTGGGCTTTAATTATTGTTGCTTACATTAATTATCATCGCCAAAACCCAGAAATGCACAAAAATGCTACATATAAATTATTTGGTGGTAAATATATTGGGTATATCATTTTGATTTTCTTCTTTTTAGTATTTTGCTTACTTTTCGTAAATGTAGAAACAAGAAGAGCAGTCTATTTAACACCTATTTGGTTTATCATCTTGAGTCTTATGTATCTAAGATATAAAAAATTCGCTACTTCAGATATGAAGTAATCCTATCAACAACTATTGTTGAATGCTTCAACACATCAATAATCTAATACAATAGCCTAAGACATAAAATGGTCTTGGGCTATTTCTGTATAAAAAAGAGAATTGATGCTACATCGTTATGTGTAGTATTTAACAATAGTATTTGAGTATCTTAATACACGGTGTATATATCATATCGAAATCATTTAAACAGATAACTTTTGACATGCTTAACATGTGTTATATATCAATCAAATAAGCGCAATCTGTTAATGTTTTTATGGTATGATGTATTACTTTAAGTGACGATTATAAATCGAGTAACGATGTTAAAGTTTTATATCTAGAAAAAATGCACTTCCATTTATAAATGGAAGTGCATTTTTAATTTGTATTATCACTTATGTTGCTTATATTATGAGTAAGGATTTAGCATATGATAACTATGATTAAAGTACGTTCGCATATCCTTCAAATACTTTTCCTTGATTTGCATCTACCGTAATCAAGATATCATTTTGTATCTCTTTAGTCGCATTTTCAACACCTACAATTGTTGGAATGCCTTTTTCTAGACCTATAATTGCGCTCGGAGAAGTGATGCCGCTCTCTTCAGCAATTAAGCCACTGGCTTTTTCAATGTAAGGGACAAGCGTTTCATCTACAGAAGTTGTGACAATGACCGTTTCACTTAAATCTTTGCCTTCAAGTTCACTCGCATCATTCACTACTAAAGTATTTCCAACAACTGAATTTCTACCGATACCTTGACCTTTAGCTAATTCGTCACCTACTAGATGTAATTTCATCATATTTGTTGTCCCTTTTTCTCCTGTAGGTACACCTGCTGTAATAATGATTAAATCACCATTTTGAACTTTTTCAGTTTCGACCGCTGTAGCAACTGCTGTGTTCAACATAGCATCTGTTGTTTTACGTCCTTCTTTAACGACAGGGTGAATACCCCAAACCAATGCACATTGACGCGCAGTTTCAGCATGTGGTGTAACCGCAATAATATCTGATTTAGGACGATATTTAGAAATCGTTCTAGCAGTAGAACCACTTTCAGTTGCTGCTACAATCGCTTTTACATTTAAATTTAATGCTGTATGCGCTACTGAAACACCAATTGCATTAACTAAAGAAGTTTGCACTAATTTAGTTCGATCGGATAATAATCGTTTATAATCTTGTGCAGCTTCAGCTGAAATTGCAATATTACGCATTGTTTTGACTGCTTCTTCTGGGTATAATCCAGCAGCTGTTTCGCCTGAAAGCATAACTGCATCTGTACCATCATAAATGGCATTCGCAACGTCACTTGCTTCAGCACGTGTCGCACGAGGATTACGTTGCATTGAGTCTAACATTTGCGTCGCTGTGATAACAGGCTTACCTAATTTATTACATTGTCTGATCAAGTCTTTTTGCACCATTGGTACGGATTCAGGTGGTATTTCAACACCCATATCACCACGAGCAACCATTAAACCGTCTGAAACCTCAAGTATTTCTTTAATATTGTCAATACCTTCTTGGTTTTCGATTTTAGGTATAATGCTAATGTTTGTGTTTTTACCATCTTCAAGTAATTTACGAATGTCTAGTACATCACTCGGACGACGCACAAAACTTGCAGCGATAAAGTCAATATTTTCACTTATACCGAATTTAATATCTTCAGCATCTTTATCAGTGATACCTGGTAAACTTACTTTAACACCTGGTAAGTTTACGCCTTTTTTATTTTTTAATTCTCCAGTGTTTAAAACATCACATACAACTTCACCGTTTGCTTTATCTATTTGTTTTACTTGTAATTCAATAAGGCCATCATCTAATAAAATATATGAGCCTTCTTGAACATCATTTATTAGATTATCGTACGTTACTGAGAATTTTTCAGGTGTACCTTCAACTTCAGTCATACTTACGATGACTTCCGTACCTTTTTCAAGTTCAATAGCACCATCTTTCATGTTGTGAGTACGGATTTCAGGACCTTTAGTATCCAATAATATTGCAACTGTTTTACCTAATCTTTGAGATACTTCACGAATTCTATCAATTCTAGCTTTATGTTCTGCATGATCACCATGTGAGAAATTTAATCTCGCAACATTCATTCCAGCTTTAATTAATTTCTCAAGCATTTCTTCAGACTCAGATGCAGGTCCAATTGTACAAACAATTTTAGTTTTTCTCATTATTAATGCCTCCCAGTATTTTATATCGATAATTCATTTGCTAAAGCAAATGTTTCAAAATCAAACTTGTGTTCATTTGACCTAAATATTTCTTCAAATGAAGTGTCTGTTAATTCATTGTTGCGAATACCAACGCCGATTGCTGTTTTTCCTTCTAGTAATAAGTCTACAGCATGTCCACCTAATCGTGAAGCAAGCATTCTATCTGCGCCACTTGGACTGCCGCCACGTTGGATATGACCAAGCACAGATACACGCGCATCAACATTAATATACTTTGTCAGTTCTTTTGCACAATCTTCTCCAGACATACAACCTTCTGCAACCATAACAATGGAATGTTTTTTCCCACGTCTTATTCCGTTGTCAATTTTTTCAGCTACATCTTTAATATCTGTTTCCACTTCTGGGACAATGATTGTTTCAGCTCCTACTGAAAGTCCAGCCCATAGTGCTAAATCTCCACAATCACGACCCATAACTTCTATGATGAATGTTCTTGCATGACTTGAAGCCGTATCGCGAATTTTATCAACACAATCTATAATGGTATTTAATGCAGTATCAAATCCAATTGTAAAGTCTGAACCGTTGATATCATTATCTATCGTACCTGGTACACCTATCGTTTGAATTTCTTTACATTCTTCACTAATGCGTTGCGCACCTCTATAGCTACCATCTCCGCCTATTACTACTAGGCCTTCAATACCTCTTTTGCGCAAGTTCTCTATTGCTTTTTGTCGAACTTCTGCTTCTTTAAATTCAGGACACCTTGCTGAATACAGAAAAGTTCCGCCACGTTGGATTGTATCTCCAACAGAACCGAGCTCCAACTTCTCGATATCATCGTTTAATAATCCTTGATAGCCTTGGTAAACACCGTAAACTTCAATATTATTATAAATCGCTTTTCTAACAACAGCTCTAATAGCCGCGTTCATGCCTGGTGAATCTCCACCGCTAGTCAACACTGCAATTTTTTTCATGACGACATACCTTTCTAACATGTATTTCTTATTCTAAAAATACCATAAAATTATAGAAGGTGCCATTAAAATAGGGCATTGTAACTCATGTAAACGTTTTTAATTATTGTAAAAAAACATTTTACAATACGAAAGCGTTTCCTTATATTTTATATTTTCAAAACAATGATACTTTATCATACCTTTAACTTTACTTTATTAAACAGATATCTCAAATTCCCACTTTTGACTTACTTTACTCAATAAAAAAGAGCACTAATATGAAATCAGGGGTTTGTATACCTGATTGCAATTTAATGCTCTTTTAAAACCTTAGACTTTAAAATCCACATGGTTAGTATGAATACTATAAAAAATGGCTTTGCAGAAGTATATTATTTCGTGTCTTTTTAATTATTCATTAAAAGAACCGATATTTCTAAATTTGTCATAGCGATCATCTATGATTTGTTGTTCATTAAACGCACTTAATTCATTCAAATGTTTTAAAAATGCACTTTTTATATTTTGAGCTTGCTTTTCAATATCATGATGAGCGCCACCAAGTGGTTCTTTTAAAACTTCATCGGCAATTTTCAATTCATATAAATCTTCTGCAGTAATCTTCATTGTTTCCGCAGCTATTTGTGCTAAATTACTATCTTTCCATAATAATGCTGATGCACCCTCTGGTGAAATTACAGAATATGTGCTGTTTTCCAGCATTAATAAACGATTCGAAATGCCAAGACCTAAAGCACCACCGCTTCCACCTTCACCAATTACAATCGCAATGACTGGCACTTTAAGTGCTGCCATTTCAATAAGGTTTTTAGCAATAGATTCACTTTGACCGCGTTCTTCTGCTGCTTTCCCTGGATAAGCACCTTTTGTATCAATAAATGTAAAAATAGGTCTATTAAATTTTTCAGCTTGCTTCATTAAGCGTAAGGCTTTTCTATATCCTTCAGGATGCGCCATACCAAAGTTACGATAAATATTATCTTTGGTATCTTTCCCACGTTGTTGACCAACAACTGTAACTGCTTGGCCATTTAAATAGCCAATACCACCAATCATAGCTGGATCATCTCTGAAATTACGATCTCCATGTAACTCAATAAAGGAATCAAAAATATGTGGTATATAATCTAGAGATGTAGGTCTTTCTTGTAAACGCGCTAACTGTACTCGATCCCAAGGTTTTAAATGAGTATATACCTTTTGTGTTTCACGCTCTAATGAAGCCTCAAGCATATCAATTTCTTCCTGTAAGTCCACGTCATTTTTTTCTTGTGATTCTTTTAACGATTCAATTTTGTTTTTTATTTCAAAAAGTGGCTTTTCAAAGTCAAGCATTCGTTTTCACCTCTTGGTGCATTTTTAAAATATTAGATAGTGTTACTTTCATTTCTTTTCTATGTACAACTTTATCTAATTGTCCATGCTCTAATAAAAATTCAGCAGTTTGGAAGTCGTCAGGTAGCTTTTCATTAATCGTTTGTTCAATCACTCGTCTACCAGCAAAACCAATAAGTGCTTTAGGTTCACTTAAATTAATATCACCAACTGAAGCAAAGCTTGCCGATACACCACCTGTTGTTGGGTTTGTAATATACGAAATATATAGCAATCCATGATCCATATGTCTTTTTAAAGTGACACTGGTTTTACCCATTTGCATTAAAGATATGATACCTTCTTGCATTCTAGCGCCACCACTAGCAGAAAATAGGATGAACGGTAAACGATGCTCAGTACAATATTCTATAATTCTACATATCTTTTCACCAACCACTGAACCCATGCTACCCATTCTAAATCTAGCATCCATCACAGCTACGCCAAATTCAATACCTTCTAAATGTGCTGTACCAGTAACAACAGCTTCATTTAACTCTGTTTTTTGTTGATCTTTTTGAATTTTTTCTTCATAACTTGGAAAATCCAATGGATTCGCAGAGGTCATTCCTTTATCAAATTCTGTGAATGTACCTTCATCAGAAATGGCTTCAATTCTTTTATACGCTGTTAAAGCGATGTGATGATCACAATTGAAACATACATTTAAATTTTCAGCTAATTCTTTAGTATACATGATCTTCTTACATTTCGGGCATTTTGTCATAATTCCTGCTGGAACATCACTTTGTTTTGAATCGGAAACAGTCACATACTTTTTCTTTTTACTACTTCTATTGAAAAAATCTTTAAACATTTTAAACCTCCACTTAACCATTACTGTCTTCCCAATATTATAAACACAATATTTTGAGATCAGTATTCATGAATATTATTTATCTAAATCTGTTAATTTCATTGTTTTATTATAAATTTCTTCTGGGTCCATATCTGTTCTTGCTACCCCTGTTTCCATTGCTGCTTTTGCAACTTCTCTAGCAACAGAAGGTGCCACACGTTTATCAAATGGACCAGGAATACAGTAATCTGGATTTAATTCTTCTGGTTTAATTAAATTTGCAATTGCTTCTACTGCAGCTTGTTTCATCTCTTCATTTATATGCGTAGCTTCTACATCTAATGCACCTCTAAAAATACCAGGAAATGCAAGGACATTATTGATTTGATTTGGATAATCCGAACGACCAGTTCCAATTACTTTAGCACCTGCTTCTTTTGCTACATCAGGATTGATTTCAGGATTCGGATTTGCCATAGCAAATATAATTGGATCTTTAGCCATTGATTCAACCATTTCTTTTGTTAACAAATCGGCTACAGAAACGCCAATAAATACGTCAGCATCTTTTATGACATCACTTAACGAGCCTTCTACTTTATCTCTGTTTGTCCATTTAGCTACAAATGCTTTTGTATCATTCATACCATAAGAACGACCTTCGTAAATAGCACCTTTGGAATCACACATAATCATATCTCTAACACCATATGAATAAAGCAATTGAACAATTGCCATACCTGCTGCACCTGCTCCGTTAAGTACCACTTTTATATCAGATAATTCTTTATCTATAATGCGCAGTGCATTGATCATACCTGCAACTGTAACAATTGCAGTACCATGTTGGTCATCATGAAAAACAGGTATTTTTGTTTCTTTTTTTAAACGCGCTTCAATTTCAAAACAACGTGGTGCAGAAATATCTTCAAGATTAATGCCACCATAGTTTGGTTCTAATAATTTTACTGTATTTACAATTTCATCTGTATCCGTTGTATTAAGTGCAATCGGCACACCATCAATGCCTGAAAAACTTTTAAACAAAACTGCTTTCCCTTCCATTACTGGAATACTAGCTTCTGCACCAATGTTGCCCAATCCAAGTACAGCTGTACCATCTGTAACAACAGCGACTGTATTTGCTTTCATTGTATATTCAAATACTTTTCTAGGGTCTTCATGTATTTCTTTACATGGTTCAGCTACACCGGGTGAATATGCCAAACTTAGCTCTTCTTTATTGGTCACTTGAACTTTTGGTGTAACTTCTAATTTACCTTGATTAATTCTGTGCATTTCTAGTGCGTCGTCTCTTAATGTCATGTAAACCTACCCCTTACATTCAATAATTTTAATCAGTCATATATATTTTTATTACAATCTAACAAAAATTACAAATGTTATCGTTAGCATTAAATCATAAGCACATGTTGTATGATAACTTTTGTAATAAAAACATATATTTTATATGTAGTATTTAAACTATCATTTAATATAAACTGATGGTAAGTATCAACTTAACCATCAGTTTACTATATCATAGTTTATAGACTTGATAAAGTTAAATTATCCTTATATCCCATGGTGAAAACTTGGCTATCAGCGTTTCAATTTTTTCTTTTTTACGTGTTATAAAACCTATAATTTTAAATTGATTTTGGTTTTCTTGAAAATATTTCACTGGGATGTCATCTGCCGCTGCTTGTAAATTTAACTGCTTTTTTATTTCTGATAAATCTTCTATATTTCTAATGATGATTTGTTTTGCATTTGCTAGTTTATTACTTTCAAACGACGCAACACTTTCTATTTGGTTAATAATAAGTTGTTTTTTATTATTTCTATATTCAAATTTACCTTTCACAATAAGTGTATCTGTCTTGTTTAAGTATATTTCGAATTTTTTATATGCGTCTGGGAACACTACCCCATCTAAATTATTAAGTCCATCATTTAACGTAATAAATGCCATATTTTGTCCGTTTTTAGTACGAATACGTTTTAACTGGTCGATTTGAATAAAGATAGGTTGATTATCTCTAGCATTATTAAGCTTATAAATACCAAGATATTGTTTTTCTTCAAATGCCTTCTCTACAGGATGTGTCGAGACATAAAACCCTAAATATTCTTTTTCATAATCACTTAGTACTTGATCTGGTAATTCTTCTTTGTCTTCATAAGATGTTTTTGGGGTCAATACATCAAAAATAAAATCATCTTGTTCCACATTGGAGACGTCATCTAACACTTGATCAATCGCATGCAATAACGTCGCTCTATTTTTACCAAATGTATCAAAAGCACCGACTAATATTAATGCTTCAAGTAATTTTCTACTCTTTATTCTTTTAGGTATACGACGTGTAAAATCAAAGAAATCTTTATATATACCATTACTTTTTCTTTCATCAACAATAAGTTTAACACTCTGATAGCCGATGCCTTTAATTGCGCCTAAAGATAGATAGATACCTTTGTTGCTTGCTTTATAAAACCAATGACTTTCATTAATATTGGGTGCCAATATATTTAATTGCTGATGTTTCGCTTCATCGATCATTTGTGCTGTCTTCTTTTCACTACCAATTGAATTACTTAGGATATTGGCATAAAAATAATTAGCATAATGTACTTTTAAATAACTCATAATATAAGCTATTTTGGAGTAACTCACCGCATGTGCACGTGCGAAGCCATAATCTGCAAATTTTAAAATCAGATCAAAAATTTGTTTGCTTAATCGTTCATCATACCCGTTACTTAAAGCACCTTCCACAAAGTGTTGTCGCTCACTCTCTAATACTGCACGATTCTTTTTACTCATTGCACGTCTTAATATATCTGCTTCACCATAACTAAAATTAGCAAACTTACTCGCAATTTGCATAATTTGTTCCTGATAGATAATAACACCATACGTTGTTTTTAATATAGGCTCTAAGTCTTTATGCAAATATTGTACTTTTTCAGGGAAGTGTCTCCTAGTAATATACGTTGGTATTTCTTCCATAGGTCCAGGTCTATACAAAGAAGTTACAGCTACAATATCTTCAAATTGTTCTGGTTGTAATTTTTTCAATACATTTCTTATACCATCAGATTCTAATTGGAATACACCTGTTGTATCACCATGTGAGAGTAACTGAAATACTTTTGAATCATTAAAAGGAATGGCTTCAATATCTATATCAATGTTCATATCTCTTTTCACTTGCTTAACGATTTGATGAATAATAGATAAATTTCGTAAACCTAGAAAATCAATTTTCAACAGACCAATACGTTCCGCTTCGGTCATAGTCCACTGTGTCAGTATGCCAGTATCACCTAAAGTTAATGGTGTATACTCATATAAAGGGTGGTCGTTTATAATGATCCCTGCTGCATGTGTTGACGTATGTCGTGGTAGACCTTCTAATTTTTTACAAATTTCAAACCAGCGTTCATGCCGATGATTTCTATGCACAAATTGTTTAAATTCCTTTTTCTCATATGCCTCATCTAATGTAATGCCTAATTTATGAGGGATTAAAGATGAAATTTCATTTAATGTTATTTCATCAAAACCCATAATCCGACCGACGTCTCTTGAAACTGCCCTTGCTAATAAATGACCAAATGTCACTATACCAGAAACATGATTATTGCCATATTTTTCCTGTACATATTTAATCACTTTTTCTCTATGTGTATCTTCAAAATCAATATCAATATCTGGCATAGTAACACGCTCAGGATTTAAAAAACGCTCAAATAACAAGTTATATTTAATGGGATCAATCGTCGTAATATCTAATAGGTAACTAACTAAAGAACCAGCAGATGAACCACGACCTGGACCAACTAATACATCATGCGTTTTAGCAAAATGTATTAAATCACTTACAATTAAAAAATAGTCTTCAAAACCCATGCGTGTAATAATTTCATATTCATGATTAAGCCTTTTAGCATATCTTTGTAGTGATGCTTGGGATAGATTTAACTGTTTCAAATTTTGTTGAAGCATCTCATAAAGATAATCTTTAGACGGCTGATTATTTGGTGTTTTAAATTTAGGTAATAATGATTGATGATATTGTAGTTCGGCATTACAAATGGTTGCGATGTAATTTGTATTTTGCCAAATACGCTCACTAACATGGAATGTATCTAAATCAGCTCTACTAAACATATGTGCGTTGTAATCATGCACTTCTTTAACTAAATCTAATTTCTCATTATTTTTTATAGCAGCTAATGCCGTTAAAGTATCCGCATCTTCTTCATTTAAATAGTTTGTACTTTGTGCCCACACGACCGGAAAATCTAATCCTTGTTGGCTATTGTGATTTACAAATATATCTTCATTACCAATAAAATTTTGTAATATGCTTTGGTGTGAATCATTTACATCTTTAAATATGACAATCAAATGATCAATATATTTATTAAGCCACTCTAAGGGCGTTTCAGACTTTTCTTTCATTTTAATTGCAGATGATAATTTAAATAAATCTTTTAGACCTTGATTATTTTTAGCAAGGACAATGGTTTCAACTGAAGCTAAACCATCTGTGAGATAAATCGTCATACCAAATATTGGATGAATATTTGCTGCTATGCACGCGTCGTAGAATTGGGGATAACCATATAAAACATTTGTATCTGTAATTGCTAATGATGTGTAACCTTCTTTCGTTGCTTTCGCAATGACATCTTTAATTTTAATACTTGAATTCAATAAGTCATACGATGTATGAACGTTTAAATGCGCAACCATCAGCAAATACCTCCCAAATCTTACAATTTATTATTTAATGCTTGTGCTAATTCTTCAAATTGTTGCCAATCTGCAACGGAAACACCAGATGCATTCGGATGGCCTCCACCACCAAATGCATTAGCAATATCATTAATGACGATACCTTTAGAACGAATGCGACATCTAATTTCAGTTCCTTCATCTACCGCAAAAACCCATATTTTCAATCCTTGAATGTCAGCAATCGCATTGACAAATAGCGAAGCTTCATTCGCTACAATATCAAATTTTTCTAGTACATCTTTTGTGATTTTCACCTTACAAAAACCTTTATCATTTAAATCAAAATTTTGTAAAACATAGCCTTGAAATGGCAATAATTTAGGATCTTTTTCACCCAATTTATTCAATTCTTGTTGATGATTAAATGAATATTTTAATAATTGGCTTGCGACTTCCATCGTATGTGGTGTTGTATTATTAAATAAAAAACGCCCAGTATCTCCAACAATACCTAGATACAATACTCTTGCTACAGAATCATCAATCAGAGATTGATCGTTAAAATGACTTATGAAATCAAAAATAATCTCACTCGTTGATGATGCTTCATCATTGACATAATTTATATCTCCATATTGGTCAACTGCTGGGTGATGATCAATTTTAACAAGACGTTTGCCAGTATTGAATCTATGGTCACTGATTCTCGGTGCATTAGCAGTGTCGCATACGATAACCAATGCTTCGTTATATTGGTCATCACTAATATCATCAAAAGTACCGATAAAATCAAGCGACGGTTCTCCTTCTCCAACTGCAAAAATATTCTTTTCTGGAAATTTAAGTTTTAAGTAATTTTTCAAGCCGAGTTGCGATCCATAAGCATCCGGGTCTGGTCTCACATGTCTATGTATAATTACTGTTTGAACCGCTTTTATTTCATCCATAATTTGATTAAATTCCATCGTCATTTTATATCTTCCTTTTTATAATTTATATATACCCTTTAATCTATCATCTGACAAATGATCATTGCTTTTGCAACATGTTTACCATCACTTGTCATCGTTACCTCTAATTTAGCAAAATTTCTACCTACATCTAACATATCATAATGTACATTGATTTCAGATTCAATTTGCACAGTCTTAATGTAAATGATATTTAAACTTTCAATCATTACTTCAAGTTTCTTTAATTTCCGCATTTCATAACGAACGGTTTCTTCAATAATTGCTACAAAAACTGCTTTACTCAATGTGCCAAATTGATTTGTAAGTAAAGGCGAAGTTTGTACTTGAATATCATCGTTTGCAATTGTAATATGTTTAGCTACTTGATCATTAATGGTTTCACCTACTTGTGGCTGACGACTCAGCAATTGCATTGCTGTTAATACATCTTTTCTGGTAATTACACCTATTAATTTTTTGCTTGGTGAAATCACTGGTAATAATTCAATACCTTCCCAAATCATCATGTGTGCACAATTTGCAACAGTAGTTGAAAGTTGTACATTGAGTGGAGACTTCGTCATAAAATGTGCTAAAGTATCATTGTCATCCATTTTAATTATTTCTTTACTTGTGATAATACCAACTAAACGCCAATGTTCATCAATAACCGGGAATCTGGAATGTCCTGTGCGTTTTGCTTTTTCTTTGTAATCGTGCAAGGTCATATTATCAAAAACCACAGTATCTTCATTCACTGATTTAACTATGTCTTCAACGACCAATATTTCTTTCCGAATCATTTGATTATACATCGCTCTATTAATAATATTTGCAACTAAATATGTATCATAATTAGATGACAGTATCGGTAAATCATGTTCATCGGCATATTTGATTATCTCATTAGACGTTCTGAAACCACCAGTAATCAATACTGCGCTTCCTCTTTTCAATGCGGCCAATTGGACATCTTTACGATTTCCTACAATCAATAATGTGTGAGGACTTAAATACTTTACCACATCTTCAATTTCCATTGCGCCAATCGCAAATTTTGATAATGTCTTAATAAGGCCATTTCTTCCTCCTAATACTTGTCCATCAATTATTTTTACAATTTCTCCAAATGTAAGTTGTTCAATTTGTTCACGTGATTTCTTTTCTATTCGGACAGTACCAACTCTATCTATTGTTGCTACTAAACCAATTCTACCGGCATCTTTAATCGCACGATACGCTGTCCCCTCAGAGACATTTAAATCTTTCGCTATTTTTCTAACAGAAATCTTTTGTCCTACTGCTAAAGATTCGATATAAGATAAAATTTGCTCATGCTTTGTCATTTTAATAACCTCATTTTTGACATTTTCTATGATATTATAACTTTTTATAGCTAAAATTGCGATTTAATCACTTAAAAAATATATTTTAACTATAATTATGACATATATTCAGTAATATATTAATATTTATAAAACTTTTTACTCAGTTACTATGAAAATATATAATTTTTAATTTGATTTGTGATAAACTCTAATTAGAATAGAATTAAGGAGGGATGGAATAATGTTTAAAAATATTTTACTCGGTGTTGATACCACACTTAAAAATGAAAAAGCGCTAGAAGAAGTTTCAAAATTAGCTGGTGAAGGTACTGTTGTAACAATTCTTAACGCAATCAGTGAACAAGATGCACAAGCATCGATTAAATCTGGTGTTCATTTAGATAAACTTGTTGAAAAACGTAGTAAAGGTTTAGAAAATACACGAAATACGCTCGATGAATATGGCATTAAATATGATGAAATCATTGTTCGCGGTAATGCTAAAGAACAATTGGTAAAAGAGGCAAATAGTGGTAAATATGAAATTGTTGTACTTAGTAACCGTCGTGCTGAAGCCAAGAAAAAATTCGTGCTAGGTAGTGTGAGTCATAAAGTTGCTAAAAGAGCAAGCATCCCTGTGCTTATTGTAAAATAGCATAACACTTAATATGACTCTAATAGTCACCTCATTGCATCAAACGATCCAATTCTATAAAACCAAAGAAAACGCCAATTCCTCTAAAATCCTAGTAGAAATTGGCGTTTTTGTTTTATCCAAGATTTTTTATGTCACAATCACTTTAAAGTTGGACTGCATCACCTGGATTTAATATCTGTACTTCACCTTCTGAAACAGCTGACTTGAAATCTTCTGGATTTTGTTTAATCAAGTCAAACGTATTGTAGTGAATTGGTACTGTAATTTTAGGTTTAATGAACTGATTAATTGCAAAACTAGCATCATCAATGCCCATTGTGAAATTATCACCAATTGGAATAAAACAAATGTCAACTGGATGACGTTCAGCAATTAATTTCATGTCACCAAATAATCCTGTATCACCAGTATGATAAATCGTCTTGCCTTCTATTTCTAAAATTAGCCCCATCGGCATACCTAAATATACGGGAATACCATTGTCATCAGTCAAGCTAGAACTGTGAAACGCTTGTACAAACTTAACCGTTCCAAAATCAAATTCTGCTTTACCACCAATATTCATAGGTCTAACATTTTCAACATTTTTAGTAGTCGTTAAATAATCACCTAATTCAGCTGAACCAATAACTGTTGCATGGTTTCTATTTGCTAATTCAACTGTATCACCAAAATGATCGCCATGACCATGTGTTAAAATTATATAATCTACTTCTAAAGTTTCAGCATCTAAATCAGATAAATCGTTTCCCGTAATAAATGGATCAACAATTACTTTTTTACCATTTGCTTCAAAATAAATCGTTGATTGTCCATGAAAAGATAATTTCATATCGATAATTCCTCCCATAAAACTATTTATTTTATATATACCACAATGATTAATAGTTATAACACACTTTTACCAAAATACGTGTTTATGAACGATAAATTTTTTAATAATTTTAGCAATATACTCTATTTCAACATATTATTTTTGAATTCCTTACACAACTAACATAAAATTAATATAATCATATATATAGGAGGCAGTAAAATGAAGTTACAACAAGTTATAGAATCATTAAAGTCACAACAAGCTGATGCAGCATGGATTACTACCCCATTAAACATCTTTTATTTCACCGGCTATTTAAGTGATCCTCACGAACGGTTACTAGCTCTTTTAATCAAAGCGAATGGTGATCAAGTTTTATTTTGCCCACAACTTGAAGTTGAAGAAGTTAAAGCTTCACCTTTTGAGGGAGAGGTCATTGGTTACCTTGATACAGAAAATGCATTAGATAAATATCCACATACTTTCAATAAAATGTTAGTAGAAGCGGCTCATTTAACTGTACAGCGTCAACGTGAATTAATCGAAGCTTTCAAAGTACAATCGTTCGGTGACATAGATCAAACGATAAAGTCACTACGTAATGTTAAAAGTGAATCTGAAATCGCTAAAATTCGGAAAGCTTGTGAACTAGCAGATAAATGTATAGAAATTGGAGCAGATTTCTTAAAAGAAGGTGTGACAGAACGACAAGTTGTTAATCACATTGAATATGAAATCAAAGCTTATGGCGTTAATGAAATGAGCTTTGATACAATGGTCCTTTTCGGTGATCACGCAGCATCACCACACGGTATACCTGGCGACCGTCAATTACAAAATAATGAATTTGTGTTATTTGATTTAGGCGTCATTTACGAAAATTATTGTAGTGATATGACCAGAACAATTAAATTTGGAAAGCCTAGTTCAGAAGCTCAAAACATTTACGATACCGTATTAAAAGCTGAACAAGCGGCGATTGCTGCAATTAAACCTGGTGTACAAATCAAAGATGTAGACGCTATTGCTCGAGATATTATCACAGATGCTGGTTATGGAGACTACTTCCCTCATCGATTAGGACATGGCCTAGGATTAGAAGAGCATGAATACCAAGATGTTTCTAGTACAAATACAAATGAATTCGTACCGGGTATGGTTGTAACAGTCGAACCTGGCATCTATTTTCCAGGAGTAGCTGGTGTGCGTATAGAAGATGATATTCTTGTTACTGAAAATGGAAACGAAAGCTTAACAGGTTACGAAAAATGATCAAAGAGGCCGTAGTCGAAACAATCCAACAAGTTGAATACGCAATTGAAAATGGTACAGATCGTATTGAATTATGTGATAACTTACATGTCGGAGGTACCACACCTAGTATTGGAATGATTGAAATTGCTACTGAAATTTGTAAAGCAAATCACGTAGAAATTGCTATCATGATACGCCCTCGCGGAGGCAACTTTGTATATAGCTTATACGACTTTGAAATTATGCAACGAGATATTAAAGCTATTAAATCATATGATATTGACTACTTTGTTTTCGGTTGTTTAACAGAAGATAATACACTGAACGAATGGCAAATGAAAACTTTAAAACAACTCGCATCACCAATACCTGTTGTTTGTCATATGGCTTTCGACGAAATTCATTTAGAAGGACAAGTAAAAGCATTACACAAATTAATTGAACTAGGTTTTACCAGGTTACTGACACATGGTGGTCCAGCAGAAACTGATATTTTTGATAATTTAAATCAACTTGGTAAATTGGTCGTGAATTCTGGTGGAAATATTGAAATCATGCCTGGTGGTGGTTTAACAAAATCTAATGTTCAAGCGCTCGTTGCTGCATTTCCTTTTCAAGAAGTACACGGTACAAAAATTGTATAGCAGTATCAAATAATCTTATATGACATTCAAATGCTTAACTGCAACACAAATTTCATCATATTAACGATTGTTGTGTTCGTGTCTCAATATTTAGATTATATTTTACAATTATCATTATTTAAACACATTAAATTTCATAAATTATTTTAAAATCCAAATTAAAAACTGGTAACCTCTACTTTATAGAAGAGATTACCAGTTTTTGTTTGTTATTTTTTATTATTTAAGAGAACTTTCAACATTAGAATAAGGTAAATTCAAAGCTTCACCTACACCTTTATTTGTTAATACACCATTAATTGTATTTAAACCAAATGATAGAGGTTCGTTATCTTGTAATGCTTTTAAGTAACCTTTTCCCGCAATTTGTAATGCATATGGTAACGTTGCATTATTCAATGCAATGGTAGAAGTACGTGGTACTGCACCAGGCATATTAGCCACAGCATAATGTACAACACCATGTTTTTTATACGTTGGATCATCATGCGTTGAAATACGATCAGTTGTCTCGAAAATACCACCTTGGTCTATAGCAATATCCACGATTACCGAACCGTCTTTCATGGATTTTACCATGTCTTCAGTAACTAGATTTGGCGCTTTGGCACCTGGAATTAATACCGCACCGATAACTAAGTCGCTGTTTTTAACACATTGTTCAATATTTAATGGGTTAGACATAATTGTGTGCACACGACCATCAAATAAATCTTCAAGCTCTTGTAAACGCTTAGGATTAACATCCAAAATTGTTACATCGGCACCTAATCCTAATGCTATTTTAGCAGCATTTGTGCCAGCTTGACCTCCACCGATAATCGTTACGCGGCCTTTAGAGACGCCAGGCACACCGCCAAGTAAAATGCCCATGCCACCTTTATATTTTTGTAAAAATTCTGCCCCAATTTGAGCAGACATACGCCCTGCTACTTCACTCATTGGTGTTAATAGTGGTAATGATTTATCTGGCAATTGAACCGTTTCATAAGCAATACCTATTACTTTATTATCTAATAAAGCTTGTGTGAGTTTCTTTTCATTTGCTAAATGTAAATAAGTAAATAGTATGAGTCCTTCCTTAAAGTATTGGAACTCTTCTTCTAATGGCTCTTTGACTTTCATAACCATATCCACGTTCCATACTTCAGCTGGTCCATCACCAATTTTCGCCCCAGCCGTAACATAATCATCATCTTCAAAATATGAACCTAAACCAGCAGATTTTTCAACAATGACTGAGTGACCTTGTTCTACTAATGCATGTACACCACTTGGTGATAAACTCACCCTATTTTCATTGTTTTTAATCTCCTTCGGAATACCTATTCTCATTTTATCCACCTCCAAATTTATAGTAACGCGTATTATATGAAAGCGCAATCATAGTTTAGGGTATTTTTACAACATGTATTAAGGGGAATTATGTTAATATTCTGTAAATAGTGGTATAATATAAGCAAGAAGATGAAGGAGGTAATTGTGATGCTAACGTATAAAAATATTTTAATCGCTGTCGATGGATCACATGAAGCTGAATGGGCATTTAATAAAGCTGTAGAAGTAGCAAAACGTAATGACTCTAAACTAACAATCGTCAATGTTATTGATTCAAGAACTTACTCTTCTTATGAAGTTTATGATGCTCAATTTACTGAAAAATCAAAAAATTTCTCAGAAGATTTGTTAAAAGGTTATAAAGAAGTAGCAACAAATGCTGGTGTAACCGCGGTTGAAACAAGACTAGAATTTGGTTCACCTAAAGCAATCATACCTAAAAAGTTAGCAGCTGATGTAGAAGCAGATTTAATTATGTGTGGTACGTCAGGATTAAATGCAGTTGAAAGATTTATCGTAGGTTCTGTGTCTGAGGCAATTGTACGACACTCTCCGTGTGACGTGTTGGTGGTACGCACAGAAGAACTTCCAGAAGACTTCCAACCACAAGTAGCTACAGATGAATTTAGATCTAAGTATCAAGCACACTAACTTTAATATTCGACCTATTTAATAAAAGCATACAGATTTAAAAGAAGAGAGATAGTTTGCACGATATATAGTGTTAAACTATCTCTTTTTATTAATTTTCTTAACATCTATAATTTACTTGTTATCCAATTGTTATATTAAATTCAAATGCGCTTCATATCAGGTAAGTAAAATAAAATTAAGACATACCCCTAAAGGAGTCAATGATATGAAACAATTTAAGAGACTGATGATACTTAGTTTTGCCATTAATGCTTTTTTGATTTCTGCACCAACACATACATACGCATCTTCAACTGATGATATAAAAAGTGAAAAAACAGCTACTCGATTAAATTATATAGATACGGAAACAATTCCTTATAATAAATCATTTAATGATACAAAAGTAGGCGGTCTTTCTGGCATTTCCTATGATGCCAAATCCAAAAAATGGCTTATGATTAGCGATGACCGTTCAGAAGAAAATCCAGCCAGATTTTATGAAGCTCAAATTCATTATAATAAACACAAATTTAATAAAGTAAAATTCACTCGAATGCACTATTTAACACAAGCTAATGGAACAAAATACCCAAATAAAGCATCGTATAATCCCCATTCACAAGATGTTGTAGTTGACCCAGAATCAATTAGAATTGACCCTCTCAATCGTAACCATATACTTTATACAAGTGAAGGTGATCGAAATCTCGGTTTCAATCCCTTCATAAGAATAACTAGTAGAACTGGAACATTGATCAATGATTTGCAAATCAATAACCCTATCAAAAAGGATGATCAAAATAAATATGGATTTAGAAATAATCAGGCGCTAGAAGGGAGTACGTTTTCTGAAAATGGTAAGTATATCTGGACTTCTATGGAAGCACCTTTACTTCAAGATGATCAATTACCAACCACAGAATCAGGCGCCCTAACACGCTTAACAAAATATAATCGTCAAGGAGATGTTATAACAGAAAAAGCTTATTCTCTAGATCCAATTCCTAAAAAACCTGGAAAAAATAAAGATGCTGAAAATGGAATTGCTGAAATTTTAACCTTGAATCAAAAACAATTACTTGTACTTGAGCGTGCCACTGTTCAAGATAAAAATAGTAATTTCAAAAATTATATTCGCGTCTATAAAGTCGATATAGCCAGTGGAACAGATATTAAAAATATTAAATCTCTCCAAAAATCTCACGTCGCACCGGTAAAAAAACAACTGATCGCAAATCTTAATGAGCAAGACATTGGGCATATCGACAATATAGAAGGAATGTCATTTGGCCCGAAATTACCTAATGGTAACGATAGCTTGGTCTTTATTTCAGATAATAACTTCAATCAAAAACAACAAACGAACCTAACTGCATTCGAAATAAAACCTTAAAAATACAACAATCAGCTTATGTTTTTCAATTCAAGTATATTTTTTTAAAACTTAATAAGTAGTTAAAACATTAATAATAAAACAAAAGAAAACGTCAATTTCTATAAGCTTGCAATAGAAATTGACGTTTATTTATAAATCAAAATGCTTATATTCAAGATTTTGTTTTGAAACTTTTTAAGATTTTGAACTGAATCAAGTCTCTATACTTTGAAATTAAACAATCTCTAGTTTTGTTTCAAACTTATTCTAGATTACCAAATTTAACTACATCGCGTGCAATCATGACTTCTTCGTTTGTAGGAATAACAATGACTTTTACTGGTGAGTGAGGATAGTTAATGAAACCTTCTTCTCCATGAATCGCTTCATTTTTTTTAGCATCCCAATAAACTCCCATAAATTCTAAACCTTCTAAAACTTTTGCTCTAACAGGATCAGAGTTCTCGCCTACACCTGCAGTAAAGATGATTACATCTACGCCGTGCATACGTGTCGCATAAGAACCAATATATTTGTGAATTCTTGATGCAAAGACATCTAATGCTAATTGAGCACGTTCTTTACCTGCTTTAGCTTCATCAATAATGTCTCTTAAATCACTTGAAGTACCAGAAATACCTAATAAACCTGATTCTTTATTTAATGTATTCAAAACTTCTTCTGCATTTTTTCCTGTTTTTTCCATAATAAATGGAATTAATGCAGGGTCAATATTTCCTGAACGCGTACCCATAGTAACACCAGCAAGTGGTGTGAATCCCATTGAAGTATCAACAGATTCTCCGCCATCTATTGCAGCAATTGATGCACCATTACCGATGTGACATGAAATCATGCGTAATTCTTC
The DNA here is from genome assembly GCF_016743055.1 of Staphylococcus sp. 11-B-312. NCBI lineage: Bacteria > Bacillati > Bacillota > Bacilli > Caryophanales > Staphylococcaceae > Staphylococcus > Staphylococcus sp. 11-B-312. The sequence goes on along the minus strand of NZ_CP068241.1, from coordinate 1,185,293 downwards.
AATCGGTTTGCCCAAAATCTCAGCTGCGCGTTGAGATACATATTTATGACTTGTTCCGTGGAATCCATATTTACGAATACCATAATCTTCGTAATATTGGTATGGTAAGCTGTATAAATAAGATTTTTCTGGCATAGTTTGATGGAACGAAGTATCAAAAATAGCTACATGTGGAATTTCTGGTAACAATTTACGGAAAGCACGAATACCCATTAAGTTTGCAGGGTTGTGTAAAGGTGCTAATTCACTTAATGACTCAATTTGTTCTTCAACTTCATCCGTAACATATACTGAATTTGGGAATAATTCACCACCATGAACGACACGATGACCTGTTCCGTCAATGTCATAAATGCTATCAATCACACCATGTTTTTTGAAACTTTCTAACATGATATTAACCGCTTGTTCATGGTCTGCAATATCTAAAGTTTCCTTGTGTTTTTCTCCACCCACTTCAATGGTAAATACAGAATCTTTTAATCCAATACGTTCAATTAGTCCTTTAGTAACAATTTTTTCTTCCGGCATTTCAATAAGTTGAAATTTCAATGATGAACTACCAGCGTTAATAGCCAAAATTAATTTTGACATAGCATAATGCCTCCAATTTAAATTAAATTATTTTATATCCATATCTATTTAATCATTAATACAGTAAGAATTCAAGAATATTACAGTTTAATTTTCAGGATGATTTTCCATCATCCAAGCGTTTAAATCTTGTAAAAAGGCTTGAAATTGTTGAGGGCTTTTGAAATCAGGTATATTCGCTAACAGAACCTCTACTGGCTTTGTTACATTCGTTTCTTTCTTCTGCAGTATAAGTATGGATTTACGCGCTTTTTCATTTTTAAATAGTGTAGATGGCAAGTTTAAAAAAGCTTGCATTTCTGTTTCTGTTGCAATGAAATTTTGTAACTGTTTCACATTTGTACTTTCAAATAAATTACTAGGTACTACTAAAAATGCATATCCTGATGTTTTTAAGGCTGTTACTGCTTGTTCAATTAATAAATAGTGAGAGAAGCTATGCCCTTCTTCAAACCCTAGTTGCATTTCTTTACTTCTTTCATCTACTGGATAATACCCTATCGGTAGATCACCAATAACAACATCTGCATCTTCAAAAGGTAGTGGCATGATAGCGTCTTGAGGATAAACATCAAATGGAATTTCTAAAAAGTTTGCCAAATGTACACTAACGCGTGATAATACAGGATCCACTTCAACCAGGTGATGCATAATCGTATGTTCAGTGAGTACTTCATGTACAGAAGCGCTCAAATGTCCAGCACCACTCGCAATATCCGCTACATGGAATTCATCTTTGTTTTTTAAAAAACGTTCGGCAAGGAATCCTAGAATCATTCCAATTGAATCAGGTGTAATTTGATGATTTGCTTGAACATCCTCTTTTTGCATTAAATTTAAATAAGCAAATTGAAATGCTTTACGTCTATCTTGTAACGTGGCTTGTTCCAACAATGACCTTTGATTAGTATAAATATTTTCCATTGCAAGTCCTAAATTTTCTATGAAACTTTGACCATTCTCTTCATTTAAAGATTTGGTTTTTTCATCAAGTGCCTTAAATAATTGTTCCATTACTGTCTCTTCTTGTGCCATTTAAAAGTCCTTTCTAAAAAAACTGTCCATAATTTAATTGAAATTAAGTCAGTACCCTAACTTATATTACCAAATAATTATGGACAGTTTAATTTATAATGTCAACGATACTGTTTTGTGAGTTTTACTAGTTTAATCATATGACAATATTATATTATTTATAGATTACGATAAGCTTCTAAAGCAGCATCAAAGTCTGGGAAATTTGTACCTTCAGAAACAATTTCAGTATAAACTACTTTATTGTTTTTATCTAAGACAAAAACAGAACGTGCTAATAAACGCAATTCTTCCATAACAACGCCGTACGTTTTACCGAAAGATAAGTTTCTATGATCACTTAAAGTGATTACATTATCTAAACCATTTGAAGCACACCATCTTTTTTGTGCAAATGGCAAGTCTACAGAAATAGTTAAAACCACACCATCTTCCTTAGCAGCTTCTTCATTAAATTTACGTGTTTGTTGATCACAAACACCTGTATCTATAGACGGAATAACACTAATTAATTTCTTATGTCCGTCATAACTTTCTAAAGTTACTTCATTTAAATCATTGTCTAAGACAGTAAAATTTGGAGCATATTCTCCTTTTTTTACTTGTGAACCATATAGTGTTACTGGTTCTTGTTTAAATGTAATTTGTGCCATATTGCACGCCTCCTATTAAATAGTTCTTACAACCATAGTATACCTATCTATCGTATCAAAATAAACTCATAGCTCAGTAAAATTCACATTTATTTTTTTAAATAAAACAACTTTTCAAATTTATTTCTGATTACGACTGTATCAGCGAAGATATCATGGATACCCTTGTGTTTATTTGTAAACAAAACAACCAAGTAAGGTAAGTTAAATAAAACGCCACTTATAATACGACCAATCCATTCTCTAAACAACACATCTGCCCATGTAAGAGATTGACGATCTATCCGTTCTACTCGAATGTTACAAATCATTTTACCTATCGTTTGTTTGAAAAATTTAGTTAATAATACAAAATATAAATAAAATACAAGCGCATCTAAAACGTGACCTAAGCTAAAATAATCAATCCATAACTTAAGTTCATCAATTTGCGTAAAATGGTATATCGGTTTTAATAATAGTCCTTGAATGCCAAATATAATGAGTAAATCAATAATAAAACTCCAAAACCTTATACCAAAACTAGCATATACAGACTTTGTTAATTGTTCATGATACATTGCTTCTATATCAGATTTATCATTTTCTGGGGTTGACTGTAATGTTTGTTGATTTGTATACTGCTCCATTATATACACCTAACCTTTATATAGATACATAGGTTCAGCTTCTGTATCATTGCTTATAATTGATTTCAATTCACTTAATTCATTTTTGAATTGATGTAATGTTGTTTTAGTTGAATAAATAGAACTAAACCAACCTTCGTCTTCACTATATTTAAACACTTCAGCATCCTTTGCTTTTATGTCTTTCTTAAGTGCTTTTAACGCATTATCGTTATAACCAATTTCATCAATCAAACCATTCTTTTCGGCTTGTTGCGCACTATATATACGTCCATCAGCTAACTTTTTAACCTTTTTCTCTGGCATATCTCTACCTTTAGCAACAATACCAACAAATCTTTCATAACTATCATTTAATACTGATTGCATGATATCTTTCTCTTCATTAGTCATTTTTCGAGAACTACTCATAATATCTTTATGTTCACCAGATTTAATGACATTTTCCTTAACGCCTAATTTTTCTTGTAAACCAGAATAATCAACGTTTGACATAATAACGCCAATAGATCCAGTAGTCGTTTGTGGACCAGCATATATTTTATCAGCAGGGGCAGATATATAATATCCACCAGATGCAGCCATCGCATCCATATGTACATAAACCTTTTTATCTTTTTTCTTTATTTCTTTAATTTTTTTATAAATTTCATCACTTGGATATGTACCTCCGCCTGGTGTGTTAACGGTTAATAAAACACCTTTAATCGAGCTATCTTTTTTAACTTTATCCAACTGTTTAAGAAATGCTTCATGATTATAACCAGAACTTCCAAACATTCCTTCACCAGTACCCTCACTAATTTCACCATTTAAAGTTAAGTGTACAATGCGTTTTGAAGTATCACCTTCTGATTCTACCGTTTCAGTAAATGGATCTATTTCTGACATACTATCTTCACTAAAAAGCGAAGAAATCACAGTAGATATCGAACTCATAACAATACCACCAAGCACGATAATTACGGCAAGTACTATTGCTATTATTCTCTTTTTCGACATAACGTATTCACTCCCAGAATATTTTTTCAATCGTTTCAAATACAATTTAAACATAATCAATTCAATAATGTATACCATTATACGAAAATAAAAAAGGATTAAGATAGCAATAGGCTAGTATGAGTGTCTATTTAAAATGAAAAGAAGCTGAGACAATTAATTGTCTCAGCCATGTTCACGTATCTGAATACCTTTGAAATATAGCAAATTCTTTTTCCAAATGATCAATTTATTAATTGCATTATGTAATCGTAAGCATTTTTAATAATCAATATGGCAGTTACAACAATAAATAAAGTTTTTACATAACTGACACCTTTTTTAATTGCAAAAGCTGCCCCAACATATGATCCACAAATCATACTTGCTGCCATAATTAAACCATAAAAATAGTCAACCTGATCTAATATCATAAACAAAATTAAAGCGCCTAAATTGGAAGCAAAATTTAATACTTTCGCATTTCCGGCAGCACTTAAAAAATCAAAACCGAACATAAGTAAAATAAAAAGCATAAATGAGCCAGTGCCACCACCTAAAAAACCATCATAAAATCCTATGAGTGACATAAGACTCATAAATAAGATTGCTTTACCAAGCGACAATTTTGTAAATGTACGCACATTTCCCCAATCTTTTTTAACTAACGTATAAATCATCACTAACGTCAAAATAATGATAACTAATGGTTTTAACAGTTCAGCGGGTAGAAATGTAGCAACGCTAGCACCACATATTGCTAAAATAAATACAAATGGAAATAACTTTCCTACTATCTTCAAATCGACATTACCCGACCTCAAGAAACGAAATGCACTTGTAAGTGAGCCAAATGAACTTGCTAATTTATTAGTACCCAATGCAATAGCGGGGGGCATACCAACAGCTAATAATGCCGGGATAGAAATTAAGCCGCCCCCACCTACAACTGCATCAATAAACGCCGCTAAAAATCCTAGAAGTATAATTATAAGTACGATTGAAATATCCCAATCTAGCATGATTCCATCCCCTATCTGTTTTATCCTTATGTCTAATTAACTCATGTTGTTCGTATGGAATTGAATACTCAAAGTAAATATTAAAATAAATGATCTGCCAATGCTTGCGTTTCAGTATCTTTTTCACTTTGATAGTCTGGCGTAATTGTTAAAGTTTCTATTTGTTCAAATGCTTCTTGTACAAGAGGTTCAAAATCATATACCGCTTCAAATTTTTCGACTTTTTCAATGTCTGGCTCCGTCGCAGGATTTTTAGGTGTAAAGATGGTACAACAATCTTCATATGGCTGAATAGATGTCTCAAATGTACCAATTTCTTTGGCTCTCTTCACGATGTCTTCCTTATCTAATGTTAAAAGTGGTCGTAAGATTGGTGTAGATGTCACATGATTGATAGCATACATACTTTTAAGGGTTTGACTAGCAACCTGTCCTAAATTTTCACCATTTACGATGGCATGTCCATCAATATCATGCACAAGCTTATCCGCTACCCTCATCATCATTCTACGTGTTGAAGTCATCGTATAGCGCTCATGTACGACTTTATTAATTTGTTTTTGTAAAGCAGTGAAGGGTACAATATGCAATTTAATAGGACCAACATGCGCAGACATAATTCTTGTCAGTTCAATTACTTTATCTTTAGCCTTTTCACTCGTGAATGGTGGACTATGAAAATGAATGGCTTCTACAGTGACACCTCTTCTCATAACTTCAATACCAGCTACTGGAGAATCTATACCTCCGGATAACATAAGTAATGTCTTACCACCCGTACCAACTGGTAATCCACCAGATCCTGCAATGACTTGATCATAAACATAAATAGCGTCTAATCGAACCTCAACTTTAATCGTATGGTTCGGGTTGTGTACATCTACTGTTAGATCATCAGTTGCGTTTAATACGGTTCCACCGAGTTCTTTTTGCAATTGATATGTATCAAACGAAAAGTTTTTATCTGAGCGTTTGACATCAATCTTAAATGTATCTCCATGTGCATAACCTTGAGCAAATTTTACAGCTATATCACGTACTGCTTCTATTGTTTTATCAATTTTCAATACGGGACTGATAGAATAAATACCAAATACTTTTTCTAAGCGGCGACACATTTCTTCAATATCTGCACCTTCATCTAATTCAATGTACATTCTATCTCTATTGGCTTTGACTTTATATCCTTGCAGTGGCATTAATGCGCGTTTAACATTTGAACGTAATTTATTAACAAACATCTTACGGTTAGCACCTTTTAAGGTTAACTCTCCATATCTCACTAAAATGTGATCATAAATCATTTTAACAACTCCTTCACTTCTTCATATACAAGATTAAATTTCTCCTTAAAATCACGTATATCATCAGTAGTAGTATTGGCACCCATTGATATTCTGATACTGCCTTCTATTTGCGTTTTAGGGATATCCATTGCTAAAAGTACTTCGTTCAAGGATGCCTTTTTGGATGAACAAGCACTTGTAGTAGATAGCATAATATCATATTTTGAAAATGCATTTACTAATACTTCACCTTTCACGCCGGGAAAACCAACATTCAAAATATGTGGTGATGCGCCGCTAGGAGAATTAACCTTTACACCACTATATTCATTTAAAAATTGTATGATTTCCTGATTGAACTCACTTAATTTTTCATATAGTTGCGCACTTTCTTTTACAGCGACTTTTAAAGCTTTCACGATGGCTATATCAATAGGAAGATTGACTGTGCCACTTCTAAGTCCGTATTCTTGACCACCGCCATGAACAATTGGCTCAATTTGATGTAAATTACGAACAAATAAAAGGCCTTGGCCTTTTAAGCCATGAAATTTATGACCACTTAAACTCATTGTGTCAGCAGATTTAAAATCTAACGCAATTTTACCTATTGCTTGTACTGCATCAACATGTAAGTGTGCTTTAGGGTATTGGTGAACAATTTTTGCCACCGCTTCGATAGGTTGAATTTGTCCCATGATATTATTGACTTGCATACACGTTACAAGAGCTACCTTATCTGACATCAACGATTTCAAATGTTCTAAATCAATTTGTCCATCTTTAGTCACGTTTACGTATTTTATATCGAAACCTTCATTTTCTAATGAACGAACAACCTCTAAAACAGAGGGATGTTCTAAAACTGAAGTAATTATGACATTTGCAAATGCTCTTTTCTTGTAAGCAATCCCTTTGATAGCAATATTATTGGATTCAGTTGCGCCACTTGTAAAAACAATATCAAAATCTTTTTCTAATTTAAATAGTTCTTTAATTTGATCTTTTGATTGTTGTAATAACTGCTCTGCTTGTATACCTGCTTTATGTGGGCTGTTTGGATTAAAATATAGCGATTCATTTACTTTTAAAAAGGTATCTAATACGTCTTGTCGCGGTTTCGTTGTCGCTGCATTATCAAGATAAATCAATGTTTTCACTCCAATTCTATATCATTTTATATTTAAGGATTTTTCATATTTATTTTTTATATCAACATATCATTTCGTATTTTAAAGTTTCCCTTTTAGCATTATACTCGGTTTTATTAAAAAGAAAAGAGAGTAAGACAGAAAATAGTTTTTTAAATATAAATTCTTCATCACTGTCTATATGAATTTTTAAATAATCATTAAATATTAATAATTTGTTCATACAAACATCTAGCGCCAAAAATTATTTGAGGCTGGAACAATTTTATGTTCCAGCCTCAAAAACATTACTATTATTTAGTTAATAACTTGTGATTCAATTTGTTTTGTAACACCTGGTTCTACACTCTCTAGCGCTTGTTCAGATATTTCAATTGAGCGTTTGTAACGATTATTTTTAAATAAACGCTCTGCTTCATTAAGACTTTTATCAATATTTGAACTTTCTTTACGATAGCGGTTCCCATATTCAATCAATTTTTCAGCATAGACTGCATTGACGAGAACATCTGTTGCTTCATCTTCAAATTTATTCATTTGTAGAACTACTTTAGAGACTTTATCTTTAAGTTGTTTTACATGGATGGGTCTCACACTAAATTTTTTGTTTACTTCACGCACTTCATAATCTATTTCATTTTTCATAATGATGAATCTTTCAGGTACACTCGGTAAATTTGAGGCCAAGAGTTTTCTATAAACTTCCTCTTTTTTACTTTGAACACGCAAGATATTTTCTTCTGCTTCTGCTTCATCTTCTCGAAGTTGAATTAAATGATTTTGTAGTTTTTCTTGTTTTTCATTGATGACATCAACATGTTCTTCGATATATTTCAAGTTATCTTGGACTTCGCTATATCTTACTGCTGATTTCGCCATTTCTTGTAATATTTCATCATATACTGAAATCATGCTCTGAATTTCATTTTCAAACTGTCTTACATTTTGAACATCACTTTCGTTTATATAATAATTTTCGCGCACATATTCAATTTCAGTTTGTAACGTATAATTCATTTCTTTAGCTCTAAATAGATTATCAGTGATAACTTCTTTTGTTTCTTCTACTTCATTTTTTGCTTTTACTTCATGTTCGATTAATTCATACATTTCATCAAGACGATCATTAATACTATTTAATTTATCATTTGCTTCGTCTAATTCTAATCTACTGATCATTGGTTCAACGAAACTCAATTCTGTTTTAAGCGTCTGTAATGAACTATCAATTTTGACATGATCTAAATCATAACCCTCGACTTTCAAGTCGCGACATCCATATTTTAAATCTTGGAATTGTCCTGGTAATTCTTTTTGTGCTTCTCTAATCAACTCAGGAATTTCATCCATATCTTTTTTAAGATAATTCATATCTTCATTAAGCGTTTTGATATGATTGTACGCTTGGTTATAATTACCATCCTCTTTTAATGTTTCATATGTTTCCATTTCTGGAACAAATGATTCAATTTCTTGTTCCAATGGAGCAGCCGCTTCACCGAATTGATGTCTATTAGCTAACACATCACGTTTCATTTCACGATAATCCACCTTACACGATTCATACAGGTGGTCACTTTCTTTATGTAGATTTAAAATATTTTCAACTTTTGAAGTAAGTTCATTGTAGTTTTCTTCATATTTATCCATCAATTCATGTGCTTCATCAATTTCAGTTTGAGCTTGTGAAAATTTAAATTTATCAAGCAATCCTTCTGCATGATGAATTTTTTCTTCTACTGGTAATAAATATTGATTTTTACTATCTAGTGCATTTTGTTTTAAACTGTTATAAGTTGTTTTTGTCTCCCCTGTTAAAGTTAGCTCAGACAATTGAGATAGACTTTCATCATAGGGTAATTGTTCTACTTTTACTTTACGCGTTTCAGCCTTTTCAATTATTTGGCTTTTGTTGGAACGCATATAGAATAATATACCGACAATAATCAGTATAATGACAATAATTGCTAAAATGACATACAATACCATATGTTTTCTCCTCCTATTTTATCACTATTCATTATAACGTAAGATACCTACCCATTAAAGAGAAAATGAGTGAATCATCTCAATTATTTAAAATTAGTCATTAAGTTCTTTCTTTCCTAATCATATGTATAACGATAATTTTATAATATCTTCTAAAATCAATTGATTGATTACTATTAAAACAGTCTTTATACTAAATGAAAAGTAAAAAGTGAGGTTTTTTTATGCTAGAGGTTAGTGAAACAAATTATGATTTATTACAAAAGCAAGTTTCAAGTTTAATTGAAGATGAGTCCAATATGATTGCCATCCTTAGTAACGTATCTGCACTGTTAAATGATTCATTAGATCAAATTAACTGGGTAGGGTTTTATTTAGTAGAAGATAACGAATTAATTCTTGGTCCATTTCAAGGACACCCTGCTTGTGTACATATCGCTATTGGTAAAGGCGTGTGTGGGACTGCTGTTGCCAAAGATGAATCACAATTAGTAGCAGACGTAAATGCATTTCCTGGACATATTGCTTGCGATGCTAACAGTAAATCTGAAATTGTAATACCTATTCATAAAGATAGCAATGTCATAGGTGTTTTAGATATAGATGCACCTATCACAAACCGTTTCAATAATGAAGATAAGCAAGGCTTAGAAAACATTGTAGCTATCATTGAAAATCAATTATCATAAACCAATCCTGTTCTATTACAAACAAACGCAAGGTCAACTATTGACAGATTAATATATCATGGTACAATGTTCTTTGTGTGAATAAACGAAATTAGCAGTTGTATATTAATTGGCGCTATGTTGTTCCCAAAGTGGGCGTGCCGTGTAACCGTAGCTATGAGGCGAGGACACATAAAACAATATATCCAATTAAGCATGCAACACTCTTTTTTGTTTTTTCATAACAACAAAAAAGAAAAAGGAGGAGTCTATTTATGGCTCGATTCAGAGGTTCAAACTGGAAAAAATCTCGTCGCTTAGGTATTTCTTTAAGTGGCACAGGTAAAGAATTAGAAAAACGTCCTTACGCACCAGGACAACATGGTCCTAACCAACGTAAAAAAATGTCAGAGTATGGTTTACAATTACGTGAGAAACAAAAATTACGTTATTTATATGGCATGACTGAAAGACAATTCCGTAACACATTCGAAATCGCTGGTAACCAACATGGTGTACACGGTGAAAACTTCATGCAATTACTTGCTGCACGTTTAGATGCAGTTGTATACTCATTAGGTTTAGCTCGTACACGTCGTCAAGCACGTCAAATCGTTAACCATGGTCATATCGAAGTTGACGGTAAACGTGTTGATATCCCATCATACACACTTAAACCAGGACAAGAAGTTTCAGTACGTGAAAAATCTGCTAAATTAGATATCATTGCTGAATCTGTTGAAATCAACAACTTTGTACCTGATTACTTAGAGTTTGATGCAGACAACTTAAAAGGTAAATTCATTCGCATTCCTGAACGTAGTGAATTACCAGCTGAAATCAATGAACAACTTATCGTTGAGTACTACTCAAGATAATAAGTTTTATATTAAAACACCGACAAATTTTTTGTCGGTGTTTTTTTGTATCCAAATTTGTAGACAGTGACTCATTACGCAATCATTTCTAAGCTAAAATAATAAACGTAACATATTGAAAGGCTTCAAGATATCCCCCATTGTATTCACTTAATGTTAAAGGAAATTAAAAGACCTTCCGCTGTATTTCTTTTCAATTTTACATTTTTCTTCACTTTGTTTATATTTAGTAAAAAGGAGTGTTAACATTGAAAATTAGAGCTTTAGAAGAAACAGATTTGGACTTTGTACATCATTTAAATAATGAATATTCCATTATGTCTTATTGGTTTGAAGAACCATATCAATCTTTAAGTGAGTTACAATCACTCTATAAAAAGCATCTATTAGATGAATCTGAAAGAAGATTTATTATCGAAAATGATTCTGAGCGTATCGGCGTGGTTGAATTAGTAGAAATCGATTTTATACATAGTAATTGCGAAATTCAAATTATCGTAGATGAACAATATGGTGGTAAAGGATATGCCTCACAAGCCTTTAAAATGGCCATAGATTATGCCTTTTTAGTGTTAAACCTTCATAAAATATATTTATTTGTAGATGTTACAAACGAGAAAGCTGTACATATCTACCAAAAACAAAACTTTAAAATTGAAGGTACCTTACAAGAACATTTCTATACACGAGGTAAATATAATGATTGCCATGTAATGGGTCTTTTAAGAGATGATTGGATTAATCAACAAAAATAAATGTAACCCCCACTTCTCAACTTGTTGAGTTAGTGGGGGTTATGCATGAGCTTTTGCTCAGGTAATCCCTAGTACCACTTCTCAACTTATTGGGTTATTGGGACTTATGCATGAGCTTTTGCTCAGGTAATCACTAGTACCACTTCTCAACTTGTTGGGTGAGTGGGACTTATGCATGAGCTTTAGCTCAGGTAGTTATTGAATTAACAAAATAAGCGATGTGGTTTGTCAGAAATAAGACCATCGACACCAATACGGATCAGTTTTATCGCTTGGCTTTTTTCATTAACAGTATAAGGCATTACTTTTAATCCATGATAATGTGCTTTTTTCATAAAGGTTTTCGTTACTAATGAGTAGTGCGGATTAACATAGTCAGCATATTCAGCTATTTTTTTAAAAGATGGCATTTTATACCAATATCGTTTTTTGCTAATTAAAACACCTAATCGATAGCCATAATGCTTCAGATATAGTTGTTTTATAAAATTTTGATCAAAAGATTGAATGATCACTTGATTTTTATCTAGCTCGTATTGCTTTAGTTTATCTATTAAATCATTTTCAATGCCGGGATAATTTTTAGGTTGTTTCATTTCTATTAATAATGCCTGAGACGATGCTTTGATTAATGTTAATACTTCATCAAATGTCAGCAATGTTTGTTTGGTATATCTTGGATTACTATTTATACCATAATCATATTGTCTTAAATCATTAAGTGTTTGTTCTCCAACCTTCCCCCTACCATTTGATGTTCTGTCAATAGTGTCATCATGTATCACAACTAACTGACCATCCCGCGTTTTATGTAGATCTATCTCTAAAATATCTGCATTGCTTTGAAGGGCAGCTTGAATAGCAATACTGGTGTTTTCTGGATAATCCATTGCCAAGCCACGATGCGCAACTAACATTATATGATGTTTTTCGTATTCAAATGACATAAAAAGTGCCCTCCCCTTTCATTATAAACTAGAATCCACTAAACTTAAGTTATCATAAAAACAATGGAGGTCAAAGCAATGGTCCAACATCAATTTAAAGTAACTACAAAATGGGAAGATGGACGAGAATCAGTCGGTAAACTTTCTGGTGATATTTTGAATGAACAAATATCTATCCCAGCAGGTCTAGGCGGAAATGGAACTGGTACGAATCCTGATGAGTTATTAGTATCCGCAGCATCATCTTGTTATATCATTTCCCTTGCTGCTGTATTAGAACGCTCAGGTTTTACCAATATTGATATACAACAATCAACTATTGGATTAGCTATATTTGAAAATGCCAAATTTAAAATGGATACCATTACACATTATCCTGAAATAAATGTAGATACAACACAGAAAGAACAATTAAAAAAGAAACTACCAAAGTTACTAAAGATTGCAGACAATAATTGCATGATTTCAAATTCTATAAGAGGCAATGTCGACGTCAAAATAGAACCTATATTAAAATAATTTTGCAATCATTTTATGTATGACGGAATATGATTATAATAACAATGTATGCCCTTACATATTATTAGAAATTTGAATATATTTAATTATTTTAAATTTTTACACTTTTATATTTTCTGAAAATTTGCTAAACTTGACAATCATAAGCATTGGGGGAATTACACATGAAATATTATCATCCTTTGTTACTTACACCAGGACCAACACCTGTACCAGAACATATATTACACGCTACACAATTACCAATGGTCGGACATCGATCAAGTGATTTTGAAGCAATCGCAGAACAAGCTTTTAAATCACTTAAACCTATCTTTGGTTCTAAAAATGAGGTTATGATACTTACTTCAAGTGGAACCAGCGTACTTGAAGCGAGTATGCTAAATATAGCAAATCCAGATGATGACATCGTTGTAATTGTTTCTGGTGCATTTGGCAATAGATTTAAACAAATTGCAGAAACTTATTACGATAATGTACATATATTTGAAGTTGAATGGGGACAAGCGGTCAGTGTTCCTGACTTTATCGACTTTTTAAAATCTTTAAACACTGAAATCACAGCAGTCTTTAGTCAATATTGCGAGACTTCTACGGCTGTATTACATCCTGTTCATGAACTTGGCAAAGCATTAAACGACTTTGATTCATCGATATATTTTGTGGTTGATGGTGTTAGTTGTATTGGAGCTGTTGATGTAGATTTAGACCGGGATTATATCGATGTACTTGTTTCAGGTAGTCAAAAAGCAATTATGCTTCCACCCGGTCTCGGATTTGTAGCTTATAATAATCGTGCAAAAGAACGATTTAACGCAGTAGAAACGCCTAGATTTTATTTAGATTTAAATAAATATTTAAAATCATTGGCTGAACATTCAACACCTTTCACACCCAATGTATCTTTATTTAGAGGTGTAAACGCATACGCCGAACTAATCAATGCAGAAGGTTTAGATCAAGTTGTTGCTAGGCATTATGCGATAAGGGATGGATTAAGACAAGCATTGAAAGCATTAGATTTGGAATTATTGGTTCAAGATGTTTATGCGTCTCCTACTGTCACTGCGTTCACTCCAAAATCTAAAGATGAACTCAACTATATTAAGAGTGAATTAAAAAATAGATTTGCCATTACAATTGCTGGTGGCCAGGGTCATTTAAAAGGCCAAATATTACGTATTGGCCATATGGGGCAAATATCGCCTTTTGATATTTTACAAGTTGTATCAGCGTTAGAAATACTATTGTCAGAATTTAGAAATGAATCTTATGTTGGTAAAGCTATCACACAATATATGGAGGTCGTAAAAGCATATGTATAAAATTTTAGTTTCAGATCCAATTTCACCAGATGGTTTAAAAAATTTAACAGATCATAGCGATTTTAATGTCGACATTCAAACTGATTTGAATGAAACAGAATTAGCTGAAATCATTCCTAACTATGAGGGACTGATTGTACGTAGCCAAACACAAGTCACATCTAATATCATTGCTGCTGCACCAAACTTAAAAGTCATCGCACGTGCAGGTGTTGGTGTGGATAATATTGATGTAGAAGCTGCTACTAAACATGGTGTTATCGTTATTAATGCACCTGATGGGAATACAATTTCAGCTACTGAACATTCGATGGCAATGATTTTATCCATGGCACGTAACGTCCCTCAAGCCCACCAATCATTAAAAAATGGTAAATGGGATCGTAAAGCTTATAGAGGCACTGAACTTTATAATAAAACATTAGGTGTTATTGGTGCTGGGAGAATTGGAATTGGTGTAGCAAAACGTGCACAAAGCTTTGGTATGAACATACTTGCTTTTGATCCTTATCTGTCAGAAGACAAAGCTAAAGAACTTAATGTGACACGTGCTACAGTTGATGAAATTGCTGAACAAGCAGATTTTGTAACAGTGCATACACCGCTGACTCCAAAAACAAAAGGTATTGTAGATAAAGCATTTTTTGAAAAAGCAAAACCGACCCTTCAAATTATCAATGTTGCGCGCGGAGGTATCATTGATGAAGATGCGCTTGTCGAAGCATTAGATACTAATCAAATTCAGGGCGCTGCAATTGATGTATTTGAAAGTGAACCAGCAACAGAATCACCTCTTGTTGCACATGATAAAATCATCGTCACACCACACCTGGGTGCATCTACTGTTGAAGCACAAGAAAAAGTTGCAGTCTCCGTTGCCAATGAAATCATAGACATATTTGAACACGGTAATGTCGTTAATGCGATTAACGCACCAAAAATGTCCTTCAATGAAATTAATGATGAATTAAAGCCATATATTGAATTAAGTAAATTAACTGGTGAAGTAGGTATTCAATTATTGGAAAAAGCCCCTCGTGAGTTACAAATTAAATATAAAGGGGATATCGCACTGGATGATACAAGTTTACTTACTAGAACCCTTGTATCAGGTGTATTACGCCAAGATTTAGCAGAACGTGTCAACTTAATAAATGCCTTAGTATTACTAAATGAGCAAGGTGTATCATATAATATAGAAAAAGATACCAAACATCGTGGATTTAGCAATTATATTGAATTAACTTTAATTAATAAAGACACACAAATTAAAATTGGTGCAACTGTACTAAATGGCTATGGCCCAAGAATCGTACGTATTAATGAATACCCTGTTGATTTCAAACCTGAAAAACATCAATTGGTTATCAATCATAACGATAGACCAGGTATTGTAGGACGTACAGGTCAAATATTAGGTGAATACAATATCAATATCGCTTCTATGCATTTAGGGCGCACAAACCAAGGTGGTAATGCGTTGATGATTTTATCGATTGATCATCCTGTAACACAAGATGTAATCGATGCTTTATATGAAATTGAAGGATTTAATCTAATAAGAAGTGTAGAATTAGATGTTGCAGCTAATGAAAATTACAATATTTAACAATAATAAACTGACAGGACAACAAAATGATTGTCCTGTCAACTTTTTATCAAGATACATTTAATTTGAACTATTATTAACTGTCTTATTCATATGAAATACTATTTAAGCGTCTGGACATAAATAGCAGAAAAATAAAGGCTAGGACTTAAATCCCCATTCTCAAAATAAGAGGGGCAATCCTTAATATGGATTGCCCCTCTTTATATTTAAAATACTACGATTTTAATCGTACATGCTTGCCTGAGGATATGGCTCGAGCCTGTAGTCTCTCACTCATATCATTCCCCCTGGCGTCAACACATTACAAAATCTCTATAAGTAATGTATCACGACATGTAAATAAAATCGTTGAAACAATTCCTAAAAAGTATGCGATGCATTCAACATCATCGTGGAGCTACTCATATCATTCGAAATGTTTATATATGCGTTTTAGTTTAAGTAAACCCTGTAAGTCATTAATCGTAATCAGCTTTAACAAGGTGTAAATATATATTAATATCCCTTATATTCTTCAATCTTCAATATTTGTATTATAATAAAATATCTCGAATTTCACCTACATGATTAACGATATATTCAGCATCATAACTTTCTAATTCCTCACGTGCATTTTGGCCTTTCAAACCTGTTAAAGGACCGATAAAAGTTGCACCTATCTTTTTCGCACTTAATAAATCAGCTAATGAATCACCCACAATAAATACTTCATCTGGGTTTACACGATTTTCTTGATTTGTTGCATATTTTTTATAATGTTGCAAATCATTACCATCTAGCGTTGCTAAATAGCTAAATGGATTGGGTTTCCCTAGCGGCTTTAAATCAGGAAAATGTTCTTCTGCAATCAATACATCACTAGCAGTCACAATATGTAAATCGCCAAACAATGATTTAATCCCTAATGTTTCAAATGGTACGATTGTCTCAGTACGTGGTCGGCCTGTAGCAATGGCAATTTGGTAACCAGCCTCTTTTAAATCTTCTAACAATTGCTTGATTTCACTAACAGGTCTAAGCACTACCTCTTGATATATATAGCCTTTTTTAAAGTCAGTGCGCTGTTGTTTCTGTTCTACTTCATGATATAATTCGCAACCTAAATACCATTCCTGATATATTTCTTGTGCTAGCATCCAGAAAGGACTTTTCAACTCAAATAATTCAGCATCTTTTGTATTTAACTGTACTTTTGCATGTTCAATTAATGCTTGATATATATTTTCTTTACCAGAACTTAAACCATCTAAAAATGAAAGTGGTAATTCAAAATTAAGCTCAATATCAGAAATATGATCACCGAGAAATTGTAGCGTTTGTTCACTAAAGCTTTTTGAATTCAATGCAATAGACAATTCCTCTTGAGTAAGTGATTTGCATAAGTCAATGTAATGTAATGCAATAACAATAAATAACATATCCCAGTTTGAATTCAACCCTAAAGATTTTAACTTTGTTAAGATCTCATCATGGTAGAAGACAATCTCTCTTATTTCAGAAATTTGCTCGTCATCCAGTTCATGAAAATCTATAGATGGGTCAATAGCAATATAATCTTTACTCATTAACATTTCATAAACCGTTAATGCAGATACATCAAAGCACCTTTCTTCACTTAAAAACACACCATCAACATCAAATAATACCGACTTCATCTTAGTTCCTCTCCTTTAATCAGAAAATTCTGATACTAGTATATCGTACTATTTACATGTGAAAAGAGCAATGTATTTCCAAAAGATATATATAGAAATATATTATTAATTTCATAAAATTAATTTGAAAATAAAATCACGCTTGAAAATGAAACGATAACATGTACTTATCGCTAATTTCCAAACGTGATTGTATGAATTGCTACAACTTTATAATAAAACTTTCAAACGACGTCTATCTAACTATGATCTTCTAGTTGCGCTTCCATTTCGTCTGCTACTTGTTGTACTTGCGTCCCAATGATAACTTGGGTGTTGTGCTTACCGCTTGTTGTAACACCTACTGCACCAGCACTTTTTATCTTAGTTTCATCAATAATACTATTATCATTGAGTTCCATACGTAAACGAGTAGCACAATTTGTTAAAGAAGTAATGTTTTCTTTGCCACCAAGACCCTCTACGATTTGACTAGCCGTTTTTGAATACTTATTTTTCTGTAACTCCCCTTCAGACTCAGCTGAATCTGCAGTGTCACCTGTTGTAGCTTCTTCTGATGTCGGGTCAGGTAGTAAGTTATCACCACGACCAGGTGTATTAAGTTTCAACCATTTTATCGCTAATCTAAATACAACATAATAAATCACAAAGAACACTACACCTTGAACCATTAACATCAGTGGATGATTTGCTACTGGATTAATCAGAGATAGTAAAAAGTCAATTAACCCCGCACTAAATGAGAACCCTGCCGTCCAGTGGAATAGCGCTGCAATAAACAGAGATAAACCAGTTAATAGTGCATGAATAACAAATAGTATTGGTGCTACAAACATAAATGAAAATTCGATTGGCTCAGTCACGCCAACGAAAAATGCTGAAATCGCTCCACCAAACATTAAGCCATAAACTCTTTTTTTCTGTTTTGTCTCAGCAGTATGATACATCGCTAATGCTGCTGCTGGAATCCCAAACATCATTACTGGGAAGAAACCAGCCATATAGCGTCCTGTAATACCTTTAACGGCACCATCACCTGTTTGGAATTTAGCGATATCATTAATACCTGCTAAATCAAACCAAAATACTGCATTCAATGCATGGTGTAATCCTGTCGGTATTAACAAACGGTTGAAAAAGCCATATAAAAATGCACCACCAGGACCTAAATCTAATATCCATGTTCCAAATGCAACAATTGCTGAGTACACAACCGGCCAAACAAATAACATAATAACTGCTATAAATATACTAAAGAATGCAGTTAAAATAGGTACCAAACGTTTACCACTAAAGAACGATAACGCTGTTGGCAACTCAGTTTTACTAAATCTGTTATACGTATATGCAGCAACTAAACCGATAATCAAACCGATTAAGACGTTTTGATTATTCATTTGTTCGAACGCTTCATTTACTCCTGTTTCTTTTATACCCAATAATGGTGCTAATTTTTCAGGACTAAGCACGACGGTTGTTAAGAAGAAACCAACAGCTGCAGCAAGCGCCACTGCACCGTCATTTTTTTTCGCCATACCTAAAGCGACCCCAATTGCAAATAATATTCCTAGTTGTTCTAGAATCGTTGAGCCTGCTGTAGAAAAGAACGCAGCTATGGTTGGCAATATACCAAGTGCTGTTAATGCATTACCAATACCAACGATAATAGCAGCTGCTGGTAATACTGCAACTGGCAACATGAGCGATCTTCCCAAACGTTGAAAGAAACTATACATAATCATTCCCCATTTCCCAATAAATTACCCAAAAAATCACCACATGTACAAAATGTCCACGTGGTGAATGAAAGCGTTATACTTGTTGTCATTGTACAGTTCCATAATAACACAAGTTTTATAAAATTCGTATATAAAATAAGATTCAAAATGAGTAAAATGAATTATTTATGTGCTACAGATGCATTTAATTCATTTTGTAATTGAATTGTTCTTTTTTCCAATTCTTTTGTTAAATATTCTAATTTTTCATTTCGTTTCATATCTTTTGGTAAATTTTTAGTGTCGATAGGTTCACCAAATTTAATAATTGATTTGCCTGTGATTAAGCCCTGAATTTTTTTAGGACCAATATATGCCGCTGGTAAGATGGGTGCTTGCGCCATCATAGCAATTGTAACTGCACCTCGTTTCATCGGTGAACCTTCGTCATATTTCATACGATGGCCAGTTGGAAAAATACCAACTGTTTTATTTTCTTTTAATAATTTAATTGGCTTTTTCAACGTGCTTGGACCAGGATTTTCTCTGTCGACTGGAAAAGCATTAAGTGAACTTAAAAATCCACCGAACCACTTATTATTAAACAACTCTTTTTTGGCCATATAATGAATTTGATTTGGATAAATAGCCATACCTAACATAATGACTTCATTGTAACTTTCGTGAGTACAAGTGACGACATACCTATGTAATTGAGGAATATTTTCTTCCCCTTGCACTTCTAATGATTTACATATTTTACGTATAATTAAATTTAATATACTGCTAATAAATCTATACATTTTTCCACCTACTTTTTTCACCTTATATTACCTTATTGATTCTATCATTTAGTGCATTAATGAACAAGATAATTTATATTTCAGTCTAAAGTTGTATAGTGATATACTAGAAAAAGTTGGACAAAGCTTTCATAATAGGAGTTAAAGAATAAATCGGAGGTATAATATGTCAGATTTGAACAATGATCAAAATACAAACAATAAACAACCTGATGCGCAAACATCAAATTACAGCCGACCAACATTTAGTAAACGAACAAAACCAAAATTTCCATGGTTCAAAACTGTACTTGTTGCACTCATAGCTGGTATCATAGGTGCACTCATCGTCTTAGGTATTGGTAAAGTAATGGAAAATACAGTTTTGGAAGATAACGGTTCAACTGTTAAAGAAGCGAATAATAACAATAATGCTGGTAATTCATTAGATGGCAAAAGTGATAAGTATGATTCTGTGAATCAAATGATTACAGATGTGTCACCTGCAATTGTTGGTGTCATTAATATGCAAAAAGCTCAAAATTTAGATGACTTACTTAAAGGAAAATCTGCTAAATCAGAAGAAGCTGGCGTGGGTTCTGGTGTGATTTATCAAAAAAATAATGGATTCGCATATATTGTTACAAATAATCACGTAATCGATGGTGCTAGTGAAATTAAAGTACAATTACATAACTCTAAACAAGTAGATGCCAAATTAATAGGTAAAGATGCACTTACTGATATTGCTGTATTAAAAATTGATGATACCAAAGGTACAAAAGCGATAGACTTTGCAAATTCTTCTAAAGTAAAAACTGGTGACAGCGTATTTGCAATGGGTAACCCACTAGGTTTAGAATTCGCAAATTCTGTAACATCAGGTATCATTTCAGCTAGCGAACGTACAATTGATACGCAAACATCAGCAGGTGCGAACAAAGTAAATGTACTACAAACGGATGCAGCCATTAACCCTGGTAATTCTGGTGGTGCATTAGTAGATTTAAATGGGAATTTAGTAGGTATAAATTCTATGAAAATAGCAAATGAACAAGTTGAAGGTATTGGTTTCGCAATACCTAGTAACGAAGTGAAAGTTACAATTAAAGAACTCGTTAAAAATGGGAAAATCGATCGCCCTTCTATTGGTATTGGTTTACTAAATTTAAGCGAAATTCCAGATGAATATAAAAAACAATTAAACACAGATAAAAAACATGGTATATATGTAGCCAAAGTATATGCTGATAGTGGATTAAAAGAAGGCGATATTATTACAAAAATTGATGATGAAAAAGTCAAAGAAGATACAGAACTTCGCTCTTATTTATATGAACATAAAAAACCGGGAGATAATGTTAATTTAACAATTGAAAGAAAAGGTAAAACACAAAGTGTTGATGTAAAATTAACAGAACAAAAGTCCAATAGCACAGACTCATCTAAAGAAGAAGCCGTCCCTTTTAATTAATAAAATGTATTAATATGTTAAGAAAACAAGACACAAAACTTAATCTTTAAAAAAGGAGTTTGGACATCAATGATGTCCAGACTCCTTTACATTGTCAGTAGATGATAAAGTCCCACTACTCAATAAATTGAGTAGTGGGACTTATGCATGAGCTTAAGTTCTAATTTTTTCAAATGTAGTCTTCACTACTAGTGGTGGGACGACAAAATCATTTTAATAAAATTAGATTTCAGTTTCACTCACCTTTTATCTTTCAACTCTTACGATTAAAAATGTCCTTATTTATAATTAATCATAAAGTATTTTTTCTTACCTCTACGCACAATTGTAAATGCATTATCGATCTTATCTTCATCTGACAATTCATAATTTACATCTTGTTGTCTTTCACCGTTTATATAAATCGCACCATTATTTATGTCTTCACGTGCTTGTCTTTTAGATGAAGATATGCCCGTTTCAACAATGGCTTCAACAATGTTCGAAGTCGTGTGGTTTAAGTCAACTTGTGGTACATCTTTAAATCCTTCTTTTAATTCTTTAGCTGAAAGTGATTTCAAATCACCTGAAAATAACGCTTGTGAAATTCTAATTGCATCATCTAATGCATCTTGGCCATGAATAAATCTAGTTACATTTTCAGCTAATGCTTTTTGTGCTTCTCGTAAATGCGGTGCTTCTTGCAATGATTTTTCTAAATCATTTATTTCTGCTTTACTTAAAAATGTGAAGTATTTTAAAAATTTAATAACATCTTCATCTGTTGAATTAATCCAAAATTGGTAGAATTCATAAGGACTTGTTTTGTCAGCATCTAACCATACTGCTCCACCTTCTGTTTTACCAAATTTTTTACCATCAGATTTAACTACTAGAGGAATCGTTAGACCAAATGCTTCATTTTCTCCATACATACGACGCATGAGTTCAATACCACTAGTGATATTGCCCCATTGGTCTGAACCGCCCACTTGAATTTTACAATTGTATGTTTGATTAAGATGTCCGAAATCAATTGCTTGTAAAATTGTGTAAGTAAATTCTGTAAATGAAATACCGTGTTCTAAACGCGTTTGAATAGAATCTTTGCCTAGCATGTAATTTACACCGACATGTTTACCATAATCACGTAAAAATTCAATTAATGATATTTGTCCAAGCCAATCTTTATTATTAACTAGTTTTGCACCTTTATTTGTGTCAAATTCAAAAATTTTATGCATTTGTTTACTAATACCTTGTACATTGGTTTCAACTTGTTCCTCAGTTTGTAACTTTCTTTCTTCTGATTTACCAGATGGGTCACCTATCATTCCAGTACCGCCACCAATTAACACAAGTGGTCGATGACCATGCTCTTGAAAACGACGTAAAGTTAAGAACGGCAATAAATGACCAATGTGTAAACTATCTGCAGTTGGATCGGCACCACAGTATAACGTAACTTGTTCTTTATTTAATAAATTTTCAATACCTGTTTCATCCGTTTGTTGATAAATTAAGCCTCTCCATTTTAATTCTTCAATTAATGCATTTGTCATGATATCAACCTCCTAATTAAATATTGATAAAGTTTTGAATAGGCTTTATTTGCATCACTTCTATGATTCAAGAAAATAATCTCAGAAAATGCAAAAAAGCGCCCTTACATAATTATGTAAGGGCGCATATGCACGGTACCACCATACTTTAAGTCAAACAACTTTATTAATGATACGTTCATTAACTAAAACGTTTGGATAATTACGCTATAAAGGTGTATTCATATAAAGACCAACGTTAGTTCGCAGCAATCACTAACTCTCTGAAGATGATACAATATATTACTTCTCCTCTATCCAAAAACGATATCGAATTGATATTAATTATATTTAATTCTATTTTAAAAGTCAACACTCTGTATTATGTTATAATACTGTTTAGCTAAGGAGGACCACTATGGAAAAACAGACGTTTGATATAGACAATCATAAAAATAAACAACTTACTAGACTGGAACAGTTTGAATTTATTTATAAAAAAATCAAACACTTTTTCGTAGGTTTGTTTTTCATATTTAGCTGTTCTTTGGTTATCTTACTCGCAATATCTGTACTTTATTTTCAAAATTTAACAAAAGAAGCAACGCATATGTCAGATAATGAATTAAAACATAAATTATTAAATGTGTCTGGTAATGAAGATATTGATTATAAAAGTGATAACATTTTATCAGAATATAACAATTCTATTAATACACTTATCGTTGGTCCAAAACATGTTAATAGTAATGTGATCAAAGCATTAACCGCTTCAGAAGACAGCTTGTTCTTTCAACATAATGGTATTTTACCTAAAGCCGTTTTAAGGGCGATTGGTCAAGATATATTTAATTCGATGGATGCTACGGGCGGTAGTACAATTACACAACAACTTGTTAAAAATCAAGTTTTAACCAATAAAAAAACATATAACCGAAAAGCAAATGAACTAGTACTCTCAATGCGTGCTGAAAAAATACTGACTAAAGATGAAATTTTATATACATATTTAAATATTGTTCCTTTTGGTCGTGATTATAATGGCACAAATATTTCTGGGATAGGTTCAGCTGCTTATAGTATTTTTGGCAAACCTGCTGAGGATTTGAATATTGCTGAATCTGCTTATTTAGTTGGGTTATTACAAAGTCCCTACTATTACACACCCTATAATGAAGATGGCTCACTTAAACCTAGTGATCAAATCCAAGTCAGTTTAAATAGACAGCATTATGTATTAAAACGTATGTTAGTAGAAGATGAAATTACCCTTTATGATTATAGACGTGCAGAAAATTATGATATTAAATCTCATTTAATGACTAAATAAAATAATTCATTAATATATTTTACCAAAGTAAAGACTAATCCATACGTATGATATGCTCCCTTCAAAGTAGACACTTAAAAATGTAAACTTTGAAGGGAGCTTTTTATGACTCATAGAAAATTATCACCTGAAACTTATCAAAAAGCTTTCAGCTTATATGAAGAAGGATATAGTATGAAAAATGTAATTCAAAAATTAAATTTAAATTGTTCTCCTAGAACATTATTGATTAACTATTATAAATTTAAGAAGCATGGAATAAAGGTGCTTTTACCAATTCAAAGAAATAATACCTACTCAAATGAATTTAAGCTTAAAGTTGTGAACGAATATATAAATGATGGCCTATCTTTAACTGATTTAGTAGTTAAATATAATATCCCCACTACTTCAACTGTAAACAAATGGATTTCAAAGTATTTATCGGGTAAAATATTAAAAACATATTCTCCAAAACCCGAGGTGTATCAATTGAAATATAAATCATTAACATTTGAAGATCGTGTAGAAATCGTTGATTATTATATGAATCATGGCCAATCGTATAAGACAACAGCAAATCATTTTAACATCAATTATAGCCAAGTATATAACTGGGTAAAAAGTACAACTTGCATGGGTATGATGGGCTTAAAGATGGACGTGGAAAAGGGAAACCCCAGTCTGTATTAACACCTGAAGAGGCATTAAAAGCTGAAATTAAGATACTTAAAGAGAAAAATAAATTTCTTCAAATGGAAAATGACGTTTTAAAAAGGAAGAAGAAATAGAAAGGAAGTTGATGAAACAGGCATCAGACAAAAAGCATCATACCAAACGGTAAAAGCATTTAAAAACCTTTATCCGATAGCTTGGTTATGTTCAGTATTAAAGATATCACGTTCAAGTTACTATAAATGGTTACATCGCAAACCATCAAATAAAGAAATTGAAAATCAAAAATTAATCAAAGATATCGTTGATATCTACAATAAATACAAAGGCATATATGGATATCGTCGTATATACATATATTTAAGACTTAAACTACATCAAAAAGTAAATCATAAACGTGTCTATAGATTGATGAATCAACTTAATCTAAAATCTACTATCCGCCCTAAAAGAAAACGATATATTAAAACAACACCTGAAATTACAGCACATAATATATTAAATAGAAAATTTGAAGAACAAATCCCAAATAAAAAATGGTTAACTGACGTTACAGAATTCAAACTCAGCAATGGTAAAAAACTTTACTTAAGTGCTATTTATGACTTAGGCAGCAAACAGATTATCAGTCATAAATTAAGTACCTCAAATAACAATAAATTTGTATTAGATACGCTCAAAAAAGCAGTCAAACTTGTGCCGAATACCGAAGGTATACTCTTGCATAGCGACAGAGGATATCAATATACAAGCAGATTATTTAAAGTTACGTTAGAGCAACTTGGTATAAAACAAAGTATGTCACGACCAGGATGTTGCATAGATAATGGACCTATGGAAGGTGTATGGGGAACTATTAAAAGTGAATTGTTTAGAGGAAGAAAAAAAGTGATTTTTAAAGACAAGGCTACAGCAATAAAAGCAATTAATTCATATATAGAATTTTTTAATCAAGAAAGAATAACATTAAAAATGGCTACCCTTATATCGTAAATATAAGGTAGCCATAAACATTTTGTTTTTTTCACTGTCTACTTGACAGGGTGCAGTTCACGTAAATGAGTTAGTTTTTATATCTCTAAGATAAACAACATTGCACATAGAAAAACACTTTCGAATGATTCATTTAAAACGAATCCAACGAAAGTGTTTTTATTTAGTCTCACTGATTGAGGTCAGTTTCGTTATAAATTGACCCCTATTTTAAAGTCAGAAATCGTTAGGCCTTTTTCTAAACTTTTTAAACAAATATTTAGAATAAACCAACTGCATGTCCATCATCTGTAACATCCATTTTTAATGCGGCAGGTTGTTTAGGTAAACCAGGCATTGTCATTATTGCACCAGTCAGTGCGACAATAAACCCTGCACCTGTTTTCGCTTCTAATTCACGGATTGTAATTTCAAAACCTTCAGGTGCACCTAATAACGTTGCATCATCTGAAAATGAATATTGTGTTTTGGCCATACATACAGGATAATGATCCCAACCATTTTCTTTAAATTGTTTTAATTGTTTTTGAGCTTTACTACTAAATGTTACTTTGCTACCGCCGTAAATTTCTTTTACGATTGTTTCAATTTTATCTTCTAATGGTTGCTCTAGTTCATATAAATGTTTGAAATCTTGTGGTTGTTCGATCACTTCTAACACTTCGTTAGCTAAATCGATACCACCTTTACCACCTTTTTCCCAAACTTCTGTTAAAGCTAGTCGTACACCATTTTCTTTTGCCCATTCTTGAACAAATTTAGTTTCTGCATCTGTATCGTGAATAAATGCATTTAATGCAATCACTGGTTCTAACCCATATTTTTTCACGTTATTTACATGGCGTTCTAAGTTTACAATTCCTGCTTTTAATGCATCAACGTTTTCTTCTTTAAGGTTGTCTTTTGCAACGCCGCCATGCATTTTAATCGCGCGAATCGTAGCTACTACTACGACTGCTGATGGTTCAAATCCTGCTTCACGTGCCTTGATATTAATAAATTTCTCAGCACCTAAATCTGAGCCAAAGCCTGCTTCTGTTACGACAATATCAGCTAATTCTCTTGCTGTTTGAGTAGCAAGAATTGAGTTACAACCATGTGCAATATTTGCAAATGGGCCACCGTGTACTAATGCAGGTGTACCTTCAATCGTTTGGACTAAATTTGGTTTGATTGCGTCTTTAAGTATCATTGCTAATGCACCTTCAACTTTTAAATCCGCAACAGTGACAGGTTTACGATCTCTTGTATAACCTACTGTAATTTTGCTGATTTTAGATTTTAAATCTTGAATATCATTAGCTAAACATAAAATTGCCATAATTTCTGAAGCCACTGTAATATTGAAACCATCTTCACGTGGTACACCTTGCGTTGGCCCACCTAATCCTACGATTACATTTCTTAGCGCACGATCATTCATGTCTAAAACGCGTTTCCACTCAATTCTTCTTTGGTCAATGCCTAAGTCATTGCCTTGATGAATATGGTTATCAATAAATGCTGATAAAGCATTGTTCGCTGTAGTAATCGCATGGAAATCACCATTAAAATGCAAGTTAATATCTTCCATCGGTAACACTTGAGCGTATCCGCCACCTGTCGCTCCACCTTTAATACCAAACGTTGGTCCTAAAGCTGGTTCACGTAATGCAACCATTACATTTTTCTTTAATTGGTTAAATGCATCAGACAAACCAACAGTAACTGTTGATTTCCCCTCACCAGCTGGTGTTGGGCTCATAGCTGTTACTAATACGACTTTCCCTTTGTTATCTTTTTGTTTAACTTGGTTAATATCTATCTTAGCCTTATAGTGTCCATATGGTTCTAAAGCATCTGCTGGAATACCTACTTTTTCAGCTATGTCCCCTATAGGTTGTAATGTTGATTGATTAGCAATATCTAAGTCTGATAAATGTGCCAAATTCATTCGCCCCTTCTTTTATAAATTTTAATCACTATTAAAAATCAAATTTCAATCAGTGAGTCAAAATTCCTTACATATTCATAATAACCAAATAATGTTGTGTTGTCGATTAATAGAGATAACGCTTTCAAAATAATAAGCTACTTTTGTAAAATTATGATATACATTTATACTCATATTGTTTTATTACACTAAAAACTCCTTTATTTCAAAATTTTAAGCAAAGTTAAAACCTATCAATAAAGGAGTGTTTTTAGCAATTTTTGCATGTGAAATAAAACTTTAACACTTTGTATTTAATTAATCTTCCATCGTACTTAAGTCGCCTTCTGGCAAGTCAAGCTCCCATGCTTTTAGTACGCGACGCATAATTTTACCTGAACGTGTTTTCGGTAATTTTTCTTTAAATTCTATTTCACGTGGTGCAGCATGTGCAGCTAAACCTTCTTTAACAAACTTACGAATTTCTTCTTTTAACTCATCACTTTCCTCAAATTCAGGGCGTAGCGCAACAAATGCTTTAATAATTTCACCGCGTACAGGATCTGGTTTACCAATGACGCCTGCTTCTGCAACTGCTTCGTGCTCCACTAATTTCGATTCTACTTCAAATGGACCTACGCGTTCACCAGCAGTCATGATTACATCATCTACACGACCTTGGAACCAGAAATATCCATCTTCGTCTTTATAAGCTGAGTCTCCAGATACATACCAGTCACCAATGAAATACGATTCATATTTTTCAGGATTATTCCAAATAGAAATCATCATGGATGGCCAACCTTTTTTAATTGCCAAATTACCCATGCGATTAGGAGGTAATTCATTACCTTGATCATCTACAATTGATGCCTCAATACCTGGTAATGGTTTACCCATTGAACCTAATTTCACATCCATCGAAGGATAGTTTACAATCATATGGCCACCTGTTTCAGTCATCCACCAAGTATCTAGCACACGCAGTCCAAATACATCTTTTGCCCATTTAATGACTTCAGGGTTTAATGGTTCTCCGACAGATAAAATACTCTTTAATGATGACAAGTCATATTTTTCAACAATATCATCACCAGCACTCATTAACATTCTTAATGCTGTTGGAGCCGTATACCATATAGTCACTTTAAATTCTTCTATCATACCATACCATGCTTCAGGAGAAAATCTACCTCCCGCAATACAATTCGTAACACCGTTTAACCAAGGGCTAAATATACCATAAGATGTTCCAGTGACCCATCCTGGATCTGCTGTACACCAATACACATCATCATCTTTAAAATCAAGTACATATTTACCTGAAATATAATGTACTAACATCGCTTTTTGCGCATGTAATACGCCCTTAGGTTGACCAGTTGAGCCTGATGTATAATGTAAAATCAAACCATCATCTAAATCTAACCATTCCGTTTCAAATTGATCACTCGCTTGTTCAAATTCACTATTGAAATCTACATATGCACCATCTACATCATTATCAACTACAATGATTGTTTCTAAATTTGGTAACTTATCTACAGGTATTCTTGGCAATAAACTGTTAGTAGTAACTATTACTTTTGCCTCACTATTTTCTAGTCTATCCCCAACAGCTTTTTCCATAAATGCTTCAAATAATGGGCCTACAATTGCACCTATTTTCAAAATACCAAATAACGCAAAATAAAGTTCAGGTGTTCTTGGCATAAAAATAAATACACGATCACCTTTTTCAACGTTGGCTTTATCTTTTAAAACATTTGCAGCTTTATTTGATTTTGATTTCATTTCACTGAAAGTATAACTTTCTTGTCGCTGATCATCTTTATAATGAAGTGCAACTTTTTCTCCTTTACCTTCATCCACATGGCGATCGATACATTCATGCGCCATATTCACTTTACCTGTGTCATACCATGAAAATGCTTTTTCGACCTCTTTCCAATCAAAGTTGTTGTATTGTTTCTCATAGTTTTGAAGGTTAAAATTTCCTTCTTCCCCTTTATATACTTCTACTTTCATTCTAAATCCCCCTCTTAATGAAATCGAATGCTTAATGCATATTATAACTAACAAATTCACAATTTTCAAAATAATTGGTGTAAACGGATACATTTTCGTGTTAATTTCCTCCGAAATCACTTATACTAAAAGTATTAAAGGGTGAATATGACATTCATCTACAGTCGTTTGGAGTGAAAAAATGGAACATATAAAAACGTATCAATTTCAAACATTTCATTTGGACGAAGGTACATTTATAATAGAAGGCCCTGTCTCTAGAGAAAATCTTGAACTTATGACTTTTGATGATGGACTTTCTGCTTTTCGACAACCTAACGATCAATTTATAGCTATAAAAGAAATTAGTGAATTAAAAGAAGGTAGAATTTTTGTGATTAGAAAGCATGACCATATTGTAGGTTATGTCACTTATCACTATCCTGATCCATTAGAACGTTGGTCTGATGGTAACCTTGAGTATTTAATTGAACTGGGTGCGATAGAAATCAGTTTACCTTATCGACATTTACATTTAGGCAGTAAACTCATTCGTTTAAGTTTGACGGCTGATGAATATGAAGATTATATCGTTTTAACTACTGAGTATTATTGGCATTGGGATTTAAAAAATTCTGGTCTAGATGTTTTTGCTTATAAAAAATTAATGCAAAAATTAATGGGTTATGGGGGCTTAGAAATTTTTGCTACAGATGATCCTGAAATCACTAGTCATCCAGCAAATTGTTTAATGGCAAGAATAGGTGCACGCATTTCCATTGATCAATTACAAGCATTCGATGATTTAAGATACAAGAATCGCTTTTTCTTTTAAAGGGGAGTTAAATCAATATGAGCAATACCCAAAAAACTGGTTTTGTTTATTCAAACGAAATCTTACAATACCGTTTTAGTAATCAACATCCTTTCAATCAAATGAGATTGAAACTGACAACTGAACTATTAAGTGATTTAGGTTATTTAAAACCTGAACACATTGTTAAACCGCGAATCGCTACAGATGACGAATTAAATTTGATTCATAGCTATGATTATATACAATCTATTAGACGTGCATCACATGGCATTTTAAATGACAATGAAGCCAAGAAATATGGCTTAGATGGAAGCGATACACTACAGTTTAGAATGATGCATAAACACAGTGCACGCATTGTGGGTGGTGCCCTTAATTTAGCTGATAAAATTATGGACGGTACATTCACCAATGGTTGCCATTTAGGTGGTGGATTACATCATAGTTTGCCAGGTCGTGCCAATGGTTTCTGCATATACAATGATGTGGCAATTACGATTGCTTATCTCATCAAGCATTATGATTTACGAGTAATGTGTATAGATACAGATGCACATCATGGGGATGGAACACAATGGAGTTTTTACACTAACAACGATGCATTAATTTATTCTATACATGAAACAGGCAAATTTTTATTCCCTGGTTCGGGAAACTATACAGAACGCGGCAATGAACAAGGCTTCGGTTATACCGTCAATATACCACTTGAACCCTACACAGAAGATGATTCTTATCTAGAAGTCTTAAATGAAACATTAGAACCTGTGGTTGCCTCTTTCAAACCTGATATCATTGTGAGTGTGCACGGTGTAGATATTCATTATTTAGACCCACTCACACATATGAGTTGTACATTAAATGCACTATATGAAATCCCCTATAAAATTAAAGCATTAGCAGATAAATATACTGATGGAAAAGTAATTATGTTTGGTGGCGGTGGTTACAATATTTGGAAAGTTGTACCTAGGGCATGGACGCATGTTTTTTTAGCATTAATTGGTGAACAACAACAGCAAGGCGAATTACCTGAAAAGTGGATCGCTAAGTGGACACCCTATGCTACTTGTGAATTACCTACAACTTGGAAAGACCAAAAACTAGATTATCAATTAATACCTAGACGTAAAGAAATTACAGAAATCAATATGAAACATGCAACTCAAGTATTAAGTTGGTTTAAATAACATTGGTATTCATTATTTTATTACATAAAAATACAGACATGATAAAGCCCCACTACTCAGTTCGTTGAGTTAGTGGGGCTATTGCACGAGTTGCAGCTCAGGTGACACTTAAATCCTGTTCATTTTTACTTAACTCGGACAACGAAATCATGTTACATAAAATTTATGTCCAAATTCTGCTGTTTTATTAACTTTATTTTGTAGTACCTCTGTATTCAATTCTATGTGGTAAAATCACATTAGGTTCATCAATTTCTTCTTCGTTCATATATTTGGTTAATAATCTCATTCCCACTGCACCAATGTCATACAACGGCTGAATCACACTTGATAATTGTGGTCTAACCATTTCAACTAAACGTGTGTTATTAAAACTAACAATTTGTAAATCATCTGGAACAGTTACACCTTCATCTTGTGCTGCATGAACTAAACCAATTGCTTGTTCATCACTAATTGATAAGATAGCATCTGGTTTACTAGATTTTAATGCACCAAATGCACGTAAACCATCTTTATAGGTCTCATTGCCATTGAAAACTAATTGTTCATCTAATGTTAATTGATTTTCTGATAAAACCTCTTTTAATCCTTCTAACACATCTTCTTGTGCCTTTTTGGAATAGTCTCCGCCTACAAAAGCAAATCGTTTTGCTCCTTTTTCTATTAAGTGCGCTGTGATTTCTTTTGCAGCTGTTTGGAAATCGATATTGACAGATGAAATTCCTTCATCTTTACCGTTCGTACCTGACACGACTACTGGTACAGATGATTTATTAATCAATTCTTTAATTTCTTCTGATATCGTTCCACCTAAAAAGATAATACCATCTACTTGTTTACTTAATAAATTATTAAAAATTTCTTTCTCTTTGCCAGGGTCATTATCAGAATTCGATATGATTGAGTGATATTTGTACATTGTAGCAATATCTTCTAAACCACGTGCGAGTTGTGAATAATAGACATTTGAAATATCTGGGATGATTACCCCAACAGTCGTCGTACGTTTACTTGCTAATCCTCTTGCTACTGCGTTGGGACGATAACTCAACTTTTTAATAACTTCGTTCACTTTGTCTCGTGTTTCCGGTTTTACATTTTGGTTACCATTTACGACACGCGAAACAGTAGCCATAGATACCCTTGCTTCTCTAGCTACATCATAAATTGTTACAGTCATAAACTTCCTCCTTGAAAGCGATTTCTTTATCATTATACTCTGTTTTCATAACATTTTCAAAGTTTACCATATTTTTCGAAAATGTAAAATCATTTTGATTTGAATGTCATAATAATGTCAATTTCATAATAATTTATTAAATCTTATTTAAGTATATGTTTTTATTTCTATTACAATCATTTTCAAAAATAGTAATTAATATTAGTATAAATTCGTATGAATTGCTATTAAAAGAAATATAAAAACCTCTATATGCACCTAAATAATTAGTATGCAAAATAGAGGTTATAAAGTCATCGTATGATATAAATTATTTTAATTGTTTATTGTTATACATATCAGCTAATGGTTTTAATTCATTGTAAAATTTTTCAAATTCATTTAAATCCATTTGTTGACCGCTATCACTTAATGCAACAGAAGGATCTGGGTGAACTTCTGCCATAATACCATCAGCACCAACAGCTAAACCTGCTTTTGCAGTTGGTAACATGATATCTTTACGTCCAGTACTATGTGTAACATCTACTAAAACTGGTAAATGTGTCCCCTGTTTTAAAATCGGTACTGCTGAAATATCTAATGTATTTCTTGTAGCTTTTTCATATGTACGTATACCACGTTCACATAAAATTATATTTTCATTACCTTGCGATGCAATATATTCAGCTGCAAAGATAAATTCTTCGATTGTAGCGGCTAATCCACGTTTTAATAATACTGGCTTATTAGAACGTCCTGCTTCTTTTAATAATTCAAAATTTTGCATATTACGCGCACCAATTTGGAAAACGTCTAAATATTGATCAGCGATTTCAAAATCTGCTGGATTTACAATTTCACTTACAACATTTAAACCATATTTATCTTTTGTATTTTTAAGTATTTTTAGTCCTTCTTCACCTAAACCTTGGAAATCATAAGGTGATGTACGAGGTTTAAACGCTCCACCTCTAATGAACTTTTCACCTTTGGCTTGTAAATCTGCTGCAACTGTATCTACTTGTTCTTGTGATTCAACTGAGCATGGACCAAAAACAAAAGATTTATTACCGTCACCGATAATACCTTTATTATCAAACTGAACAATCGTATCTTCTGGTTTCAATTTTCTAGATACATATAAATGTTTTTCATTCTCTGATTTTTGCAAGTCAGTAGAGGCTTTAAATATTTCTTTAAATAGTTGTTTAATCACATTATCATTAAACGGACCTTCGTTTTTATCTAATAGTTGGTTAATCATTTCTTTTTCACGTTGAGGGTCATAAACCATTGTACCCTGCTTGCGCTTTTCTTCACCTATTTTTTGTGCAATCTTCCCTCTTTTAGATAAAAGGTCTAGTATTTGTTCATTAATTCCAACAATTTCATCTCTGTATTCTTGTAATTTGTCTGTCATTTTAGTCACCTCTATGAAAATTTTACAGCGATATTTTATTCTGCTTTAAAGCGATAAAATATTTGTTAAACGTAATTCTAACAATAACTGCATATAAGTTCAAGTCTCAAACGTAAAAAATCAATTTTAAAGTGAATACGTTTAATGATAACTGAATTTTCTGTTATTTTCTAGCCGTATTTTTACACTATTCCATAAATAATCAATTTATACCAACGCTCATCACAGCGTATGCAAGGATATTAAACCCCACTTAACATAAGTAACTATACTTATGTTATCTAATGCGGGTAGTTGATTCGTTAATTTTTAGTTTACTGATAATTGTAGGAATAAGTACTGAAGTGTCCATTGACAGTGTATATTGAGTAAAGATATACATTTCACATATAAGGCATTTCGTTAATTTAGTTGAGTAATGTTTATTAAATTATACGTAAGTGCCTTATTTTTTGAATAACAAAATATCAATTATACTGATTTTGTAATGTGCTGACACCCAGGGGAATCTTATGAGTGAGAGACTACAGGCTCGAACCATATCCTAGCCAAGCATGGACAGTCAAAAACGTAAGATTTTAACTATAAAGAGGACCAATCCATATTATGCATTGGCCCTCTTATTTTGAGTATAGAATTTATGTCCGAGACTGCTTTTGATTATAGAATTTATTCTAAAATCACATAACAGTTTTAATCATTAAATGTTCTTTTATCTATTTTACTTTTTGCTTTTTCAGTCTTTTTGCTTTGCAATCTATTTTTTGAATATGTTGGCACCTCATTGTCAGAATTAGAGCTATCAGTACTATTATTAGAAGATTGCTTACTAATACCTTGTTCAGCATTATCATGTACAATTATACCGTCTTTAAACGACACACTTTTATGTGTTTGTTTAACACGTTGCTCTGCAGCCTGAGGTGTATTTTTAGTTGAAGATTGATCATGTTTATCAGCAGAATTTTCTACTTTATTATTATTTTCAACTGCATTATCTAATTTCTTTGTAACTAAATTAGGCACTTCTTGATTACCTTTGACTGTTAAAGATTCAGGTTTTAATAAATTAACGGTTTTTTCAGCTACTTTTGGGTCTTTAGACATTGCATCACGTTTTTGACTCGCTGCTAATGCTAATCCCGAAGCAGTAATACCATCTGCAATTGTTGCTGAATTTAAGCTATCTTTAGCTTCAGTCTTGTCATTTTTTGTAATTAAATTAGGTACTTCTTTTTTAGAATTAGATTTTACACTTTCTTCAGTTACAAGTTCAGTTGTATTTTTCTTAATTGTCGGATCATTTTTTAAAGCTTTATTTTTTTCTTCAGCAGCATTGGCTAATTTCGTAGCCGATACTGTATCATTTTTTTGTGATTCGTTAGACGTTGAAGCAACTGTAGAATCAGCTAAATGATGTGTTTCTGACTCTTTCTTGATTGCATTTTTTTGAGCATTCTTTTCACTATCAGTTGGTTGTGCTTGTTCATCAATATTATTCAAACCTTCTGATGTTTCATCCGCTTGTTGTTCAGTTAATGTATCTTGTGCTTGTGGTGACGTATCAGATAAGTTGTGAGTAGCCGTCTCTTGTTGAATTGCAACTTTTTGCGCACCTAATTCATTGTTTGTAATTGCTTTTTCTTTAATATGCGCAACTTGACGTTCTGCTTCTAGTTTGTCATTTTCAGCTTCTTTAACTACATTTGATTTGAATGTTTTATTACTTTTAGGAACGGATTTCTCACTTTGACGTGATTTACTAATAGACACTAATCCTACAGCCGAACCTATCACAGCACCTACTATAAATCCATAAACAAACACATTTCTAGCACCGGATGTAAAATATTCTGGTACTTCATAACTTTCTAAATTTCTTTCGTAATCATCTCGATTATAGTACTTCATATTTGA
Organism: Staphylococcus sp. 11-B-312; assembly: GCF_016743055.1. Taxonomy (NCBI): domain Bacteria; kingdom Bacillati; phylum Bacillota; class Bacilli; order Caryophanales; family Staphylococcaceae; genus Staphylococcus; species Staphylococcus sp. 11-B-312. The sequence goes on along the minus strand of NZ_CP068241.1, from coordinate 1,148,695 downwards.
ATGCCTCCTATAACAAATGCACTTAAATAAGTTTATACCTCATTTAAGTGCATTTGTTTTTTAAGTATATAAATGATTAATGGTCAACACGTGTAGTATAGCTGTGATTTGCATCATTTGCTACGCTACTTGTTTTATAATTTGCACTTTCTCTACGATTTCTTCTGTTTTGCCATTTGTCAGCAACTTCCATTGCAACATTTGACCATTGTACAACTTGAGAAATTTTATCTTCATTTTGAGAAATATTGTGCGTGATTGAGTTTGTTACTCGATCAACAGAACCATTTAATGTTTGAACTGAATCACCGATACCTTTAACAGCATCAACGACAGAGTTTAAACGTTCTGATTTATCTTGAATATCTTCAGTTAAGCGATTCGCTTTATGAAGTAAGTCAGTAGACTCACGTGTAATCCCTTGAATTTGTCCTTCAACTCCATCAAGAGTTTTAGCAACGTGATCTAAATTTTTCTTAACTGAAAGTAATACAACAACGATTCCTATACATAACACTAAAAAAGCAATCGCTGCAATTATTCCAGCTATAGGTAAAATCCATTCCATTAAAAACGCCTCCTAAAAAAACATATGTTGTTATTTAATATAAATACCCACATCATTTTAACATAAACATATTAAAATGAGGTAGTTACACCGATATTTTCCATATATGCGCGCTGGATTTTTTGTATATCGCCTGCACCCATAAATAAGATAACCGCATCTTCATATTGTTCTAAAGTATTTACACTTTGCTCATCAATAAGTGTAGAACCATCTACCCTTTCAACCAAGTCTTGAATAGTTAGTTCGCCATTGTTTTCTCTTATTGAGCCGAAAATTTCGCATAAAAATGTTTTATCCGCAAGACTTAAACATTCAGCAAATTCTTCTAAAAAAGCTTGTGTTCTACTGAAAGTATGTGGTTGGAAAACAGCTATAACTTCTTTATTAGGATATTTTTTTCGTGCTGTCTCAATTGTAGCACTAATTTCTCTTGGATGGTGAGCATAATCATCTACTAATACTTGTTTACCTGCCTTAGTTTCATTAAATCTACGTTTTACACCACCAAATGTTTCTAACGCTTCTTTAATATTATCAACGTTCAATCCTTCTAAATAACTGATTGCTATTACAGCAAGTCCATTTAAGATATTATGGTCTCCAAATTGTGGAGATAAGAAGGTATCATAAAAATTATTATTAATATAAACATCAAATTGTGTACCCTTCTCACTAATTTGAATATTATCCGCATAAATATCGTCATTTTCAGAAAATCCATAATAATAAATAGGTACATCTGCTTTTAAATCACGAAGATATGGATCATCTCCCCATGCGATAATTGCTTTTTTTACATTTTGCGCCATTTCTTGAAAGGCATTAAAAACATCATGCACATCTTTAAAATAATCTGGATGATCAAAATCAATATTTGTCATAATTGTATAATCCGGATGATAACTTAAAAAATGTCTACGGTATTCGCATGCTTCAAAAGCAAAGTAATCACTAGCTGGAATACCTAATCCAGTACCGTCACCAATTAAAAAGGATGTTTTTTTATCTCCATTCATAACATGTGATAGTAAACCAGTTGTTGATGTTTTACCATGCGCACCTGTTACAGCAACTGAAGTATATTGGTTAATAACATGACCTAAGAAATCGTGATAACGAATCACTTCTAAATTTAAATCATGCGCGCGTACAACTTCTTCATGCGTATCAGGAAATGCATTACCTTGAACAATGACCATATCTTCCTTAATATTATCTGCATCAAAAGGGAGAATTTTTATACCTTTATTTTTTAATGCGACTTCTGTAAAAACATAATTCTTAATATCTGACCCTTGTACTTCATTTCCAAGATCATGCATGATTTGTGCTAATGAACTCATTCCGGCACCTTTAATGCCGACAAAATGGTAATGTGTCATTGTAACACTCCTTTATCTCTATATTAATTATCATTTAAATCAGACTCAGTGATATACACATCTCTGGGTTTAGAACCATTTGCTTCCGAAATATAACCTAACTGTTCTAATTGGTCTACAATTCTAGCAGCTCGATTATAACCGATTTGGAAATGTCTTTGTATCAGTGAAGTAGAAATATGTCCTTCTTGTACCATAAATCGACATACATCGTCGAATAAGTCATCTTGCGGATGACTTTCTACTTTTTTCAACAATTCTTTTTCTTCAAAAAGATAATCAGGTTCACGTTGCTGTTTTATAAAATCAACGACATCATCAATTTCTTCATCAGAAACGAAAGTTCCTTGTACACGTATTGGTTTGTTCATTCCACTTCCTAGGTAGAGCATATCTCCATAACCTAATAAGCGTTCTGCTCCACCACTATCTAAAATTGTACGTGAATCTACGCTTGAAGATACCATAAAAGCAATACGTGTCGGTATGTTCGCTTTGATTAGCCCTGTAATTACATTTACAGATGGTCTTTGTGTTGCAACTAACATATGAATTCCACATGCGCGTGCTTTTTGTGCAATTCGTGCAATTGATTGTTCAACCTCTTGTGGCGCCATCATCATTAAATCAGCTAATTCATCTATTACTATAACAATTTTTGGCATTCTATCTTCATAATTTGCCTTTTTATTAAATGCAGTAATATTTCTAACATGATATTTAGCAAATACTTTATAACGACGTTCCATTTCTTCCACTGCCCATTTTAAACTTTGTGTAGCAGCTTTAACATCTGTAATAACAGGAGATACCAAATGTGGCAAACCATTATATGGTGCCAACTCAACCATCTTAGGATCGATAAGTAATAATCTTAGCTCCTCAGGATGATTTTTATACAATAATGACATTAAAATGCTGTTAATAGATACTGATTTACCTGAACCTGTAGCACCAGCAATTAATGCATGAGGCGTTTTTGCTATATCCATAACTAACGGCTCATTATTAATTCTAAGTCCCATAGCAACTGTTAATTTAGATTCAGCATTTTTAAAAGTATTATCTTCTATGATAGAACGTAAATTAACAGGTGTTGAAGACTGATTTGGCACCTCAATACCTACTAAACTTGTACCTGGAATAGGCGCTTCAATACGTATGTCTTTTGCTGCTAACGCCATTTTAATATCATCTTGTAAGTTAGTGATTCTTGATACTTTTACACCTTTTTCTACAGATAATTCAAAACGAGTCACGCTTGGCCCTTCTGTAACAGTTTGAACTTCCGCAGGTACATTGAAATAGTAAAATGCTTCATTTAATTCTTGTTTCTTTTCTTCAATCCACTGATTATCTACTTCATGGACCTTAGGTTCATCCAGTAAATCAATACTCGGAAGTTTAATATTTGGACCTTTTCGTATAGTTGTTTTGCTTTCTTGGGATGCTTGCATGCTTTGGTTCTGCTGATTCACAGAATTTGATTTATGAGAAACGGTAGCATCTACAGAATGTTTATCCACATGATTGGTTTCGGCATTTTGTGGTTGTCCATTATACCTGTGACTTATAACTTCATTTTTGTCATCTATGCTGGATGCTACTTCTTCATCCTCAGTCAACGTTTCAGATTCCGTATTTATAAACGTATCTTTTGACTCATTAGCATTAGAATTATGTTCTTCCAGGTTAGTTTCAGTTTGCATTTGTTGATTAAATGCAGCAGTTGATTCATCTTTTTCACTTTGTGCCGTTTTATCTATTTTTTCATCTGATTGTTGTAATTCAGTATCATTTGAGTTCACAAAAGCATGTGTGTCGTTAAGATTTTTCTTGGCATCAAGCATTCTTTTTTTGTCAGATGGTGTCATTACTACATTGAAAGGTTTTGGTTTGCTTCCTTTCGAGTTGATTGTATTTTTATGTTGTTGATTGTTTTGTTCATCACTATTCACTTTAGCGTTTGTTTTAACATGATCTTGTTGTGCTTCATTTTCGTTATTCTCTGACATTTGCACGTCATTAACAACTGTTTCTTCACCATTTTCATTCGCTTCAGTTGAAGCTGATGAATCTTCTTCATTCCGTGATTCATTCTGATTAATATCATTAGACTCATCTACATATTGCTCATCTTCTTTTTCAAAATGATGTTTAGTATGCAATGATGTATGATCTAATACATCATCATTTTCACTTTGTGACGTTTTTCGTTCATTGTTATTAGTTTGTTGAGTCAAATCAACTGTATTTTGTGTCGTATCTTTTTGATTATCTGAAATTTCTCTATAGGTAGCTTCCGAAATACCAGTATTATCAATAGTTCCATTTGAATTTTCGTCATGATGGTGCAAATGATTGTCTATATCTGCATGATCAATATCTTGAGAAAGATTTGTTTCATCGTTAGCATGATTCGTTGATGATTCTGTAAGATTTGATGCTGTTTCTACATTTTCTGTTTGATTTTCATTTGTATTTGAAACATCGTCAGAGTCGTTAATGTTATGTACATTACTTATATTGTCTAAATTAATTTCTTGATAATTGTATTGTGACGTATCAATTTGGTCAGTTGTATCATGTTCATCCGTTGCATCTTCACCAGACGATTTTGTTGAATAGTCTGTATCACTAATTTTATTTTGTGCACCATCTAATGAACTTTCTCCAATATATTGTTTTGCTTGCTGTGCATACATTTCATCAATTGCTTTTTGAATTGTATCTTCATCATTTTGTTGATTTTCTTGACGCTTCTGTTGCAATGCTTTTTTAAATTGACGTTTTTGAAGCACTTTACGTTCACGTTCGCGACGAATTTCTTCAACAATTTGAGAAGCATAGATATTTTCTATATTGATGGTATTATTCTTTTTTGGAGTAGTAGTAGCTTGTGATACATTTTCTTGTTGTATCGACTTATCTTGTAGTTGTTCATTGCTCTTTTTAGCTGATGGTTGTTCGCTATCAACTTGAGAAGATTGAGCAAACGTTGTTTCAGCAGTGTCATTATGGTCATTATTAGAATTTGACTTGCGTTCTTCTTGCACTTTATTTTCATTATCATCTTTAAAACGATGATTAGGATTTATCACACCATTTTCTAAAGGGTGTGGTTTTTTAGTGCCAAAAATAGCTGACGGAACCTCGCTAGCTTTAAATTCACTTTTATGATATTGAGGGGTAGTGGGCTCATGTCTTTTTGTACTATGACCATTTTCACGTCCAGTACCACCTAAAACGTCTGTTTGAATTCTTGTTCTTTTGCCTTTGTGTTGTCTCTTTTCTTTTTGAACTTCATTATCTAATGAAGCATTTGTTTTACTACGAGATGTTGCATATGATTCTTTAGATGATTGAGTAAATTTATCTGTAGCATTTTCATTAGCCATTTGTCTTCTTCTTCTATGACTGTGATTCTCAGTATGGTGACTAGTTGATTTATGGTCAGAATTTTTAAATTCATTTTCTGATTTTCCATTAATAGCGTCCTCAGTTTCACTATTTTCTTCTAAAACACGCATTGGAAATCTAAATTTCCCTTTAGGTCTCTCATAAACATCGTTATTTTGAGGAAGTAATGTGTCTTGATGTTCTTGACTCTTTTGACGTCGTTGGTTTCTTTTATTTAGATAGTCTTTATTAGGATCATTTTCTTCTCCAAATAATTTGTCGAACCAGCTCATTCGGACATTACCTCCTTCTATTCTTCAAAAAATGCCTGTCCAACTTTGTATTCATCAGACAATACCATAATACCTTTTTCCTGTGGTGCATTTGGTAAATTTAATTCTTTCATAGAACAAATCATTCCACTTGAATCTACACCGCGTAAGGCTGCATCTTTAATAACCATTCCACTAGGCATTACTGCACCTACTTTTGCAACAACGACCTTTTGCCCTGCTTCAACATTCGGCGCACCACAAACAATTTGTAGCTTTTCTGTTGCTACATCTACATTCAATACACTTAATTTATCAGCATCAGGGTGTTTTTCTTTAGTTTCAACATAACCAACAACAAATTTTGGTGATAAATCTGCATTTAGTTCAAACGTGAAACCAGCATTTTTAATTGCTTGTTGTAAGTCCTGAATTAACTTCTCATCCAATTTTATATGTCCATTTCCATCAATATCTGACACTTTTGATGCATTGAATATATTAAAACCTACAATCTTGTTATCTTGACGAATTGCTACTACATCATTCTTCGTCTCATACGTAAATTCGCCTGTTGCGGGCTCAATTTGTAAAAAAGCTACATCTCCTACAGCTTCTTTATTGTAAAATAAATTCATTTTTTTAACTCCTTATTCCTTATCTTTATTTTCATATTGTTTTCGAGTTGCTTCTAATCTTTGGATGACATTTGGGTTTCTTTTTTGTTTATTATTTTTACCCAAAATAAATATTGGCTCAAAATGTCCATTATCATAAGCTAATGAAAGTGACGTAATTGGAACTAATCCTTTCGTGAAGAATTCCATCGTTAAGTGTGCCATAACATCGTAACCTGTTTTATTTCGAATATCAGCAATAATCAACACGTCTTGATGCGGTACTGCCACCAACATCTCACCTTCACATTGCGCTTGTATGTCATTTAAAAAGGTAGAATTTAAAATTCTACTGGCATCGTAACCATCATTTGAATTTACAAAATAGAAGATATTACCCTTAACTTCATCGGTTTTATATTTGTTTTCAAGTTTTCGAACATTAAATAAAGCCATTTCTTTCACTTGTTGTTTAGTAAGATTTAATTTTTCTAACATTTGCTCATCTATCAAGCGATAAGATTTTCCTAAATCTACTGCATAATAAATATTAGTTTCTGCAGTATGTTTATCTATAACAAATGAATTACCTTCTTTGTCTTTTTTATCAAAACTAGGCGACCTTAATACAGGCATTATCTCAATATTCTCTGTTTCAGATAACGCCTCCCCTTTCATTTGTTCAATCGCTTCTTCGACATAATATACAATTTCATCTACAATATTTTCTTTTTGTTCTTTATATTTCGCTACAATTGTTGAAAGTTTGACAGTGACACCTTTGCCATTATCATTTCTAGATACGCGTAGCGTTTCTTCATCACGATTAAAACTAAATTTGACATCTAAATGTTTTAATCTATCTTTTAATTTATCTCTCATTTGAAAGACATTCATCGTTAACACTCCTATTTACGTGTCTTTATACAGTTTACAATAAATATACCCTTAGGAACAGAAAAAAAGTAAGTTCTAAGGGTATATTTTTATCGTGCACTTAATAAGATTCATTCACTTTATGTTTATAAAGAAGCTAAAAAATTATCTATCTGTTCAATGGATTTACGCTCTTTTCCAATATAACTTCCAATTTGTTGTCCATTACTAAATACTAAAAAGCTAGGAATGCCCATAATACCATGTTCAATGCAAATATCTATAAATTTATCTCTATCCACTGATACAAATTTATAATTTGTATACTTCGCTTCAAGTTGTGGTAAGTCTGGTTCAATCACTTTACAATCTGGACACCAATCAGCAGTAAATAAAAATACAGTGTCCCCTCTTTTAAATTCTAAAAATTGTTGTTCATTTTCTAATTGTTCCATCTAATCACTCCAAAACATTATTTATACTGTAAAGTATTTATTATTTCGTCATCTAAATTTTTAACTGATTGTAATATTAAGTTTCTTGCAGCGTCATAATCACGAAAATCAAATACTGCATTTGTACTGTGAATATAGCGTGCACAAACACCAATAACTGCAGTTGGAATACCAATGTTTGCTTTGTGAATTTCTCCTCCATCTGTACCGCCTGGAGACATATAATATTGATATGGAATTTGAAATTTATTTGCTAAATCTAATAGAAAATCTCTAAACGTTGGCTTTAGTATCATCGTACCATCTTTTATACGAATCAATGTCCCTTGACCCAATTCACCGGAAAGATTTTGCTTTCCTTTCATATCATTTGCTGGCGAACAATCTACTACAAAAGCTACATCCGGATCGATTAATTCAGCAGAGGCTTTTGCACCTCTTAACCCAACCTCTTCTTGAACATTTGCGCCAACATATAAATCAAAATCTAGCTCTACGTCTTTTAATAATTCTAATAATTCTATACCTAATAAACAACCATAACGATTGTCCCACGCTTTACTAGCAAACCTATGCTCTGATAACTGTGTGAACGGTGTGTCTGGAACAATAGTATCACCAATTTGAATGCCTCGATTGATAACATCTTGTTCACTTTCACAACCAATATCTAATAATAGGTCCTCAATTTTTGGTGCACCTTCGTTACCTGTCCTAAAATGTTTCGGTATATTCGCTACAACTCCTATGATTTCTTCATTGTTTCTTGTTTTAACTTTTAGTCTTTGACCTTGCCATATATCAGTCGCTACTCCACCTAAATTCGTGAATTGTAAGAGCCCATTATCTGTGATGTTCGTTATTAAAAAGCCCACTTCGTCCATATGAGCAGCAACCATTATTTTCTTTGAATTTTTAGATTTAGCTCTCTTAACTCCATAAAAGCCGCCCATTCGATTGTATACAAAGTCATCTACATACGGTGACATTTCAGATTTCAAATATGATTTAACGTCATCTTCAAATCCTGGCGCTCCATGTAATTCTGTTAATATTTTCATTCTTGATAATGTTTTACTTTTGTCTATACTCAATGTCATTCACTCCTTAATATTTATTATATCATCTTCATTATGGTAAACTATAAATATGAATTTATTGGGGGTAGATTGTAATATGTTGAATAAAAAAAGTTGGTTCTTCATCGGCTTAATTTCAATAACAACTATTGTTGGATCAATTTATTTTTATACGCGTCAAAAGCAACTACAAAATCGTAATCCAGAAGCTATTATTACAGATGTAAAAACTTATTTTATGAATGTTGTAGGTTCTTACATACTAAATGAAACGATAATGTATCAAAATGCTGGCGATCAATTAGAAGTCTTTCAAGGTGGTATCACTACCCTTCATAATGGCAAACGCACTTATTATGATTTTTATGCCGACGCTAAAACTGGTGAAGTGATAAACATCATTGAATGTAAATGATAAACGGTTAAAGTTATGAACACACTTGTATCATGTAGAAAATATTTGTCGACTACACTGAGATGATTACAATGAAAGAAATAAACTATATTACTGCTCAAACTATGAAGACATTGATTGTATTTTTAGTTAAGATATAGTGCTATTTCAAATGTTCAAAACTTTAACCTTTTATTTTATTCTCTTGTAATGTAATGCTCGATTTCAGATGGTTCCTTTTGATTAAATTTTACAGCAAAGTAATTTACATCATGATAATATAAAAACCAGTAATTTTCTAAAATGAATCTAGGTATCATGCGTTCTTTTTCTCTTATAGACTGCATTGGATAATCATCGTAAGCAGTTACCCACAGTGGATTTTTATGTGCGACTGTAGGAAAAATATCTCCCATATGTACTGCTTTTTCTCCTGCATTTTCTACTGTAATAATAGAATGACCGTAACTATGGCCACCAGTATGATACATATTAATCCCTTTGACGATTTCAATTTCTTTTTCAAACAGCAATAATTTATCGGTGAAATCACCATTATTTTTCTGCCAATAAGTTGATTTACTTCGTATATTTGGGCTAACAAACTCATGCCATTCATCTTGTTGAATAACATGAATCGCATTTTTAAAAACTGCACGCCCTTCACTATCAGTTAATCCTGACGCATGGTCAAAGTGTAAATGTGACATTAAAACATAATCAATATCATTCGTTGTCAAATTAAATAATTTTAAATCTTCTTCTATATTACTTTCATAATGCACACCAAATATTTTACGCTCTTTTTCGGTAAGCTTATGATTACCAATACCAGTATCAATAATAAAGTTAAATTCTTCCGTTTGTATTAAAATTGGATGTGTAGGTAATGGAATCCGATTTTCCTCACTTTGCTCATATTTTTTAGCCCATAAAACTTTCGGAACCACACCAAACATCGCTCCACCATCAATATTTGTAATGCCACCGTTCAGGTAATGTATCTTGAAATTTCCTAATTTCATAATCAATCCCCATTTCTTGATTTAATTACTAATTAATTAATATAGTAATATAATACACAGTACACGTAAAATAACGAAATTTGTTAGTCTTCTGCTACAACAAAATTTCATGGTGATTTTGTTAAGTACTGATGCCTAGTGAAATTATATGAACGAGAGAGTACAGGCTCGAGTCATATTCCCAGGCAAGCATGTACGAGCAAAATCGTAGCACGCTTATAATAAAAAGGACTAATCCGTCATTTTTTGAACTGCACCCTGTCAAGTAGACAGTGAAAAAAACAAAATGTTTATGGCTACCTTATATTTACGATATAAGGGTAGCCATTTTTAATGTTATTCTTTCTTGATTAAAAATTCTATATATGAATTAATTGCTTTTATTGCTGTAGCCTTGTCTTTAAAAATCACTTTTTTTCTTCCTCTAAACAATTCACTTTTAATAGTTCCCCATACACCTTCCATAGGTCCATTATCTATGCAACATCCTGGTCGTGACATACTTTGTTTTATACCAAGTTGCTCTAACGTAACTTTAAATAATCTGCTTGTATATTGATATCCTCTGTCGCTATGCAAGAGTATACCTTCGGTATTCGGCACAAGTTTGACTGCTTTTTTGAGCGTATCTAATACAAATTTATTGTTATTTGAGGTACTTAATTTATGACTGATAATCTGTTTGCTGCCTAAGTCATAAATAGCACTTAAGTAAAGTTTTTTACCATTGCTGAGTTTGAATTCTGTAACGTCAGTTAACCATTTTTTATTTGGGATTTGTTCTTCAAATTTTCTATTTAATATATTATGTGCTGTAATTTCAGGTGTTGTTTTAATATATCGTTTTCTTTTAGGGCGGATAGTAGATTTTAGATTAAGTTGATTCATCAATCTATAGACACGTTTATGATTTACTTTTTGATGTAGTTTAAGTCTTAAATATATGTATATACGACGATATCCATATATGCCTTTGTATTTATTGTAGATATCAACGATATCTTTGATTAATTTTTGATTTTCAATTTCTTTATTTGATGGTTTGCGATGTAACCATTTATAGTAACTTGAACGTGATATCTTTAATACTGAACATAACCAAGCTATCGGATAAAGGTTTTTAAATGCTTTTACCGTTTGGTATGATGCTTTTTGTCTGATGCCTGTTTCATCAACTTCCTTTCTATTTCTTCTTCCTTTTTAAAACGTCATTTTCCATTTGAAGAAATTTATTTTTCTCTTTAAGTATCTTAATTTCAGCTTTTAATGCCTCTTCAGGTGTTAATACAGACTGGGGTTTCCCTTTTCCACGTCCATCTTTAAGCCCATCATACCCATGCAAGTTGTACTTTTTTACCCAGTTATATACTTGGCTATAATTGATGTTAAAATGATTTGCTGTTGTCTTATACGATTGGCCATGATTCATATAATAATCAACGATTTCTACACGATCTTCAAATGTTAATGATTTATATTTCAATTGATACACCTCGGGTTTTGGAGAATATGTTTTTAATATTTTACCCGATAAATACTTTGAAATCCATTTGTTTACAGTTGAAGTAGTGGGGATATTATATTTAACTACTAAATCAGTTAAAGATAGGCCATCATTTATATATTCGTTCACAACTTTAAGCTTAAATTCATTTGAGTAGGTATTATTTCTTTGAATTGGTAAAAGCACCTTTATTCCATGCTTCTTAAATTTATAATAGTTAATCAATAATATTCTAGGAGAACAATTTAAATTTAATTTTTGAATTACATTTTTCATACTATATCCTTCTTCATATAAGCTGAAAGCTTTTTGATAAGTTTCAGGTGATAATTTTCTATGAGTCATAAAAAAGCTCCCTTCAAAGTTTACATTTTTAAGTGTCTACTTTGAAGGGAGCATATCATTTGCGGATTAGTCCTTTGTTTTGAACGTGAGATTTTGGGCTGCGTCATTACAAATATTTAATTACTATGGAATTTTGCTTCCATTCTATAAATTCTTGAACCTCTGTCTGAAAACTTGCGCTCATATTCTGTTTCAATATTATTTTCTTTTTCTTCTTGATGCAAGTTCAAATTTATTTTTGTAAAATACATACCAAATTGGGACATACTTTCTAAGCTATAGGCAAATAATCCTCTATTATCTGTTTTAAAATGAATCTCACCATCTGTTTTTAACACTTGTTTATACAAAGATAAAAACGTATGATACGTCAATCTACGCTTAGTATGTCTTCTTTTCGGCCAAGGATCAGAAAAATTTAAATAAATACGTGAAATTTCACCATCTTTAAAGTATTCATTTAATTCTATCGCATCGTTACATATCAATTTAATATTCGTTAGATTTTGCTCTCTCACTTTATCTAACACTTTGACCATTACATTTTTTTCACGTTCCATAGATATAAAATTAATTTCAGGTCTTTGTGCAGCAAGTGTTGTTATAAATTGTCCCATGCCGGAACCAATTTCAATATAAATTGGTTGTTCTTTGTCAAACCACTCACTTATATGTCCTGCATGGCTGCCATCTGTGTCTACAATATCAGGATGCGATTTTAAATAATCTTCTGCCCATGGCTTGTAACGCATTCTCATTTTCTTGATAACTCCTTATATAAATGCATTGTTATTCATTACTTGGTTTAAGAACTTCAGCCACATATTCATATCTTTATAGCGTTTTTGTTCTTCATACCACTGAACCATACCAATAGATTGTACAGCAGTATACCATTTCATTCTTTTTTGCAAGTCTATAGAATCTTTCGTACCGTAATCATTTAACCACTGAGGCCATTTATTTTCAGGAACGTAATTGTATAGCAGCATGCCTAAATCAATTGCTGGATCTGCAATCATTGCACCTTCCCAATCCACTAAAAATAGTTCATCGTGGTCAGACAACAACCAATTATTATGATTGACATCTCCATGGACAACTGTAAAAAATCTAGGGTCAAGACTTGGCATATGATCTTCTAAATAAGTTAATGCCTTTCGCACCACATGGTGTGTTAACACTTCTCTAGATAATGAGGCGTTTATTTTATTCAACAAAATATCAGGCGTAATAGGATACATTTCCATACGCTTCAACATATTCAAAAGTGTTTTTGAACTATGTATTTTTTTCAATAAATTAGCTACTCGTTGTTCATACATCTCATCAAAAGTTAACTCTCTGCCATTTTTCCAATGCTGCGCCGTCACGACTTCCCCAGTCTCTATTCGTTTCGTCCATACGAGCTTAGGTACAATACCTTCAGCAGACAAGGCTGCAATAAATGGGTTTGAATTTCGTTTTAAAAACAATTTCTGCCCATCTTGTTCAGCCATATATGCTTCTCCAGATGCACCACCTGCTGAATCAAGTGTCCACCCTAATTGATAAAACTGCTCCAACACGTTCACCTCACTTTCAATTAGAAAATGGCTCCAGAAAACAGATTTCGAGAGCCAAATATAATCATTTTCTAATACACACACTTTTAAACTTAAAACTCTATATTACTGTCATTATATGATAACGACCATTTTGTCCCATAGAATCAAGTTTTTATATTTAAATATGAAATACTGTATCGAGATTGATAATAACTTTAACATCATATCATATATCATCTCGTAACAGTATTTTTTTCGAAAAATTCCTTTAGTTTTTTTAAATGAAATTTCATGTCTCAATTTCAAGTCTCATAGAAGATTTTATAATGTTTAAGGATTTATTTCAACCAATAATGAGAAACAAAAAGTCACATTTTACTACAGTATTTTTCTATAATTTTTAAATCGGCTCAGTTAGCATTATAACATAATTTAGCTTTGGTAAAAGTTACATTTTATTTCCTTTTATGGAAAATATTAACTATCTGTGTCAATGTATCTATTAAATCCTTCTTGTAACGATTTCGTTATTGGTCCAACTTCTCCGTCTCCTACTTGTTCACCATCTAATTTTACGACTGGCATTACTTCAATAGATGTACTAGACACAATAATTTCATCTGCATTTCTTAAAAAATCTACAGTAAATGTACCTTCATTAAACGGTATACCTTTTTCTTGAGCAATATCTTTTATGACCATACGTGTAATACCATTCAATATATAATTATTTACTGGATGTGTATAGATTTCTCCAGCTTTAATAGCATAAACATTGCTTGATGATCCTTCAGTAACAATATCACCTCTATGTTGAATAGCCTCTTGAGCGTTATATTTAACTGCACGCTCTTTAGCCAACACATTGCCAAGTAAATTCAAGCTTTTAATATCACATCTTAACCAACGAATATCTTCAGTTGTAATCGCATTAATACCTTCTTCTAATAATTTATATGGACGATCGTAAGTTTTAGTAAATGCCATCACATTTGCTTCTACTGATGGCGTAGGAAATGCATGGTCACGAGGGGCTGCTCCACGTGTAACTTGTATATATACGCCACCATTAACGACACCATTCGCTGCTAATAATTCTTGGATTAATTCTGTAAGCTCTTCTACATTATATTTCAATTCTAAACCTATTTCTTTAGCACTTCTCAAAAGTCTTTCAAAATGTGGTTTGGCAGTAAAAATATTATTGTTGTATGTTCTAATATATTCATATATACCGTCACCAAATACATAACCACGATCATTGTATGGTACGCTTGCGTCTTGTTCGTCTACTAAATGTTCATTAATAAGTACTTTTGTCATCATCATTCCTCCACACATAGAGCATATAAAGCTTCTAAATAAATACTAGTTGCATTGAATAATTGTTTTTTCGTAATATACTCATTTTTTTGATGCATTAAATCTTCTGAATCATTAAACATAGCACCAAATGCGACACCTTTATCTAAATTTCGAGCATAAGTTCCACCACCAATTGTGTATGGTTCAGTTTGGTCACCTGTTTGATTACGATATGTTTTCACTAAAGTTTGTACGAAAGGATCATTTTTATCCACATAGTGAGGTGTTTGATTTTTACCTAATGCTATAGAAAAACCAAGTTCCTGAATCTCACCTTTAAAACGAGTCATGGCTTCTTCAAATTCAAAACCTTGCGGATATCTTAAATTAATACCGAATTGACCACCATTTTGATTATCATATGAAATGATACCTATATTTGTAGTTACATCTCCCATAACATCTGTGTGGAATTTCATTCCCATTTTTTCACCGAAATGAGAGTTGAATAAATACTGTTCACTAAATTGAGTGAAATTTTCAGCAGTTTTGTCTAAACCTAATTGGGCTAAGAAATGTAATAAGTACAATCCAGCATTCACACCAATAGATGGATCCATACCATGTACGGCTTTACCGTATGCTTTAAGCACTAATACGCCACTATCAACGATACTTTCACCATTTATATTATGATCAGATAGAAATTGTTCGAATTTTTGAATGACGTCAGTCATATTTTCTTTAACCGCAAGTTTACCAATTGCTTCGTCAGGTACCATGTTATAACGTTGACCTGATGTAAAAGAAATAAGTTCATATTCTGGTTCATCTTTATCTTCAGCTTTTTCATTTTGAACCACATCAAAAGTACTAATACCCTTTTCACCGTGTATTGCTGGGAATTCAGCATCAGGTGCAAACCCTAAAGTTGGCATTTCTTCAGTTTTAAAATAACGCTCTGTACATTTCCAATCTGACTCTTCATCAGTACCTATAATGATATGTATACGCTTTTTCCAATTAACTTTCATATCGTTCAATATTTTCACGGCATAATATGCGGCAATTGTTGGCCCTTTGTCATCTAGTGTGCCCCTTGCAATAATCTTATCTTCAGTTACAACTGGATCAAAAGGATTAGTATCCCAACCATCACCAGCTGGCACTACATCAACATGACATAAAATCCCCATAACATCTTCGCCTTCACCAGCTTCAATACGCCCTGCAATATGTTCAACATCGTGAGTATCAAATCCATCACGTTCAGCAATTTCGTACATATAATCTAATGCTTTACGTGGTCCAGGTCCGACTGGATTATCTGAAGAAATTTCATTATCATCTCTCACACTTTCAATAGATAATAAGCCTTTTAAATCATTTATAATATCTGTTTCGTATTCTTTCACTTTTTCTTTCCACATTTAGCATCAACTTCCTTTTTAATACTTATATAATTAATATTTTACATGAAGTAGTACAGAAACTACAGCGAGATGTGATTATTATTTTAAAAAATTCACTGTATAATTAAATGAAAAACAGTTTAAAACCTTTCATATACCTAACTTTCAATTTCTGTATTAATATATAAAAAAACCTAGTTCAAAACAATGAACTAGGTAAAAAAATCAAATGTATAATTGCTTATTTATTTTTATTGTTTTTGAGCTCGTCTTCAGTAACGACGCGAAGATTATTTGAAGGGTCAGCAGCACCTTCATCTGTAAATCTTGCTTCCTCAACATGCTCTTCGTCTTCAGATTCACCCTTAAAACGTTCTTTTTGTTCGTTAATAAAACCTTTAGGATCTTGTTTTACTTTTGAAGCATAACCTTTAGGGTCTTGTTTTACTTCATTATAAGTTTCATTTGCTTTTGAACTAATCTGACTTGCGATGTCTTTGGCGTTTTGTTTATAAGATTCAGGATTTGATTTATATTTGCTATATTCATCCTTTAATTTATCTCTATTCTCTTTTTTAGAAAGAACAACTGCAGCAGCTGCGCCTCCAACACCTAAAATTGCTTTTAATAATTTTGACATAATAACACCTCTTTATTATTTTAATCCTAATTGTTTAAAATCTATTTGAGTTAAATGGCGATACTCACCTGGCGCTAAAGATTCATCCAGTTTTAATTCACCAATGCTAATGCGTTTCAATTCTAAAACTTCATTATCTATAGCATGAAACATGCGTTTAACTTGATGATATCTTCCTTCATAAATTGTGACAAATGATTTATATGCTTCATCACTTTTTACTAAAGTCGCAGGCTTTGCCAAACCCTCATTCAATTCAATACCCATTTTAAACGATTTTATATCATTATTTGTAATATTTTTTTGGGAAATCACCTCATAGGTTTTAGATACGTGTTTCGTTGGGCTCATTAGTTCATGGTTAAAAGTGCCATCATTCGTAATTAATAACAAACCCGAAGTATCTTTATCTAAGCGACCAACTGGAAACACATCTAAAAACCGGTACGGTTCAACTAAGTCCACAACTGTTTGATGTTGCTCATCCTCTGTTGCAGATACGTAACCTTTAGGCTTATTTAACATTAGATAGACTTTATCAATATAAAGAATTGTTTCATTGTTTTTCTGTACTTCATCAGTTTCTGGATTTATTTGTTTTTTAGGAGATTTTTCTATTTTATTATTAACTGTAATAATACCTTTTTTCAATAATTGTTTAACTTCTGTACGTGTTCCTACACCCATATTAGCTAAAAATTTATCTAATCTCATTTTATAATCCCTAATTTACGTCTGAGTTTATTTGGAATATCTCCTAAAAATTGGTCAGCAAGTTTCGTCTTCATCGTAATACCACCGTAAACAATCATACCTACTATGACACTGATAATTAAAATTGCTAAAGCACCAAATTTAGTTTGCGGAGAAATAACCATTTGTAATAAAAACGATGATAATTCAACTACGACCATCATTAACAAGCCGTACAAGAAAATTTTACCAAAATGTAACCACGTTTCCGAGAAGTCAAAACTCGCATATTTTTTAAGTATATAAAAATTACAGATAACAGCAAATAGTAATGCTATCGCCGTACTTAAAATTGCTCCAGCAGTATGGAATACCATAATCAATGGCGTATTTAGTATTACTTTTAATACTACTGCCGCTAAAATTACAAAGACTGTTAACTTTTGTTTATCAATACCTTGCAGCATAGAAGCTGTTACACTTAACAATCCAATTAAAATAGCAACAGGTGCATAATAAAATAACAATTGACTACCATCGACATTATAACTATAAAAGACAGTATACAATGGTAGCGCTAAAGCCATAATTCCCAGACTTGCAGGGACTGTAATATACATTAACACCCCTAATGATGTTCGAATCTGTCTGTGCATTTCTTTTAATTCACCAGATTCATACGTCTTAGTAATAAATGGAATTAAACTCACTGCAAAACCAGCAGATAATGACGTTGGAATCATTACTATTTTATTTGTCGTCATGTTTAAAATAGTAAAGAAATAGTCATGTAAACGACTTGGCACTCCAGCCAAATCTAAGGCACCATTATGTGTAAACTGATCTACCAAATTAAATAGTGGGAAATTTAAACTAACAATTACAAATGGGATGCTATAAGAAATAATTTCTTTATACATTTTTCCATAAGATACAGAAATATCAGAAGTATCCGTTGCCACCATTTTTTCAATATTAGGCTTTCTCTTTCTCCAGTAATACCATAAGGTGAATATCCCTGCAATCGCACCTACTGCAGCAGCAAATGTTGCTATACCATTGGCCTGTAACACACTTCCACCAAAAACATTCAGAACTAGATAACTTCCTACTAAAATAAATAAAATACGTGCGATTTGTTCAATAACTTCTGATACAGCAGTTGGACCCATTGATTTATAACCTTGGAACACACCACGCCATGTAGCCAGTAATGGGATAAATATGACTACCATACTGATAATTCTAATAATCCATGTGATGTCAGCGACGGACCAGCCACCCTTAGCACCAGATTCATGGGCTAAAGTAATTGTGGCAATGCTCGGTGCTAATAAATATAAAATGAAAAATCCAATAAATCCTGTTATAGTCATAACTATAAAGCTTGATTTATATAATTTTTCACTGACTTTATACGCCCCTAAAGCATTATATTTAGACACATATTTAGACGCCGCTAATGGCACCCCAGCAGTTGCAACTGCAATGGCAATATTATACGGCGTATATGCATAGTTAAAAGGTGCCAATTTTTCTTCTCCACCAATTATGGAATAAAAAGGAATAATATATAAAACACCCAAGACTTTAGTAATCAATATACTAAGGGTGATTAAAAAGGTACCCCTAACTAATTCTTTACTTTCACTCATTCAGATCTTCCTATCTCAAATTTAATTTTTACAATCATAACTTTAATCATAACGTTATAAACACTTTTTTTCAAAACTATATTACTATAAACTATAAAATAACACTATTTAGTAAAGTGAGGCAATCAAATGTACCAAACAATTATAATTGGCGGTGGACCTAGTGGTTTAATGGCTGCTGCCGCAGCAAGTCAACATAGTGATAAAGTCCTTCTCATTGAAAAGAAAAAAGGGCTCGGACGCAAATTAAAAATCTCAGGAGGTGGACGTTGTAACGTAACAAATCGTTTACCGTATGAAGAGATAATTAAAAATATACCAGGAAATGGAAAATTTTTATATAGTCCTTTTTCCGTATTTGACAATGAATCTATTATTCACTTTTTCGAATCACGTGGAGTTGCACTCAAAGAAGAAGATCATGGACGTATGTTTCCTGTTTCTAATAAAGCACAGGATGTTGTAGATGCGTTAATTCGTACGATTGAAAAAAATAATGTAACTGTAAAAGAAGAAACGTCAGTACACGCTATTGAACATACACCTCAACAGACATTCAAAGTCTTTTTAGGTAATCAACAAGCAATTGAAACGAATAGTTTGATTATCGCTACAGGTGGCACGAGTGTACCAAAGACCGGTTCGACTGGTGATGGTTATAAATTCGCTGAACACTTTGGACATACAATTACAGAACTTTTCCCAACTGAAGTACCAATTACGTCATCCGAGCAATTTATTAAAAACAAAAGATTAAAAGGATTAAGTTTAAAAAATGTTGCGTTATCTGTATTGAAGAAAAATGGTAAAAAGCGCGTCACACATCAAATGGACATGATATTTACTCATTTCGGAATCAGTGGCCCTGCCGCATTAAGATGCAGCCAATTTGTATATAAAGAACAAAAAAACCAAAAACGAGAGGATATCGAAATGCAATTAGATGCTTTTCCAGAACTCAGTTTTGCACAATTAGAAGACAAAGTACGTAAATTATTAAAAGATACGCCAGATAAATATGTAAAAAATAGCTTACACGGTTTAATTGAAGAACGTTATCTATTATATATGTTAGAGTTAGCAGATATTTCAGAAACATTAACAGCACATCATATCTCTAATGAACAATTTAATAAATTGATTACTTTATTGAAAGGTTTTATTTTTAAAGTTAATGGAACACTATCAATTGAAAAAGCTTTCGTAACTGGCGGAGGGGTCTCTCTTAAAGAAATCGAACCCAAAACAATGATGTCAAAATTAACGCCAGGATTATTTATGTGTGGTGAACTGCTCGATATCCATGGTTATACAGGTGGCTATAATATTACTAGCGCTTTAGTTACAGGTCATATATCAGGAACAAATGCAAGTAAATTTCAACATTAAACCTATCAATTTGTGATCTACTAGACCAACTACGCACTGTTAAAACAAATTCATTTTTAATGTTTTGTATTTTCTATGCGCTTGAGTCACCGAATGTTATAATACTTAAGTCGCCTACTCTCAGGCGTCAATAGACGTAGAGAGGAGGTGTATTTTGTGATTGATATCTTTGTTCATTTCATGACTGCTGTTATCAGTGGTTGTATCGTTACGTTATTTGCGTACTGGCTGCGCAATCGTAATGACAAATAATACAGGCGACATTTAGCCAACACCAAAAAACCCCCTCACTACTCGCAATAGTGAGGGGGTTGGGTGTATCTGTATTGATATCTTTGTTAAATATATTATAACACTAAACTTGCATAAAATGCAAAATCATCGTTTGATTTTGCTCGATCAAAAGATTAAATACTTTTAATTTCTAAACCTTCATCGCCCCACGCATCCATGCCACCTTCAACATTGACTGCGTGAATGCCATTGCGTTCTAAATATTGGACGACTTGTGCACTTCTGCCACCAGCTTTACAAATAATATAATACGTTTCTTCTGAATTAAAGTGACTTAAATTATCAGGAATTTTATCCATAGGTATCGTTTCTGCATCTGGTATGACACCCATTGCTGTTTCTTCATCAGTTCTTACATCTACGACATGAACAGGATTAGAATTTAAAATTTTTGATTTCAATTCATCTATAGTAATTGTTTCCATAATATATACGCCCCTTTTGTGTTATTTGGCAACAATATTAACAAGTTTTTGAGGCACCGCAATCACTTTTTTAATATCATTGCCTTCTATTTCAGCTTTGATATTTTCGTTACCTAATGCTACTGTTTCCATTTCTTCTTTTGAAAGATCTTTAGAAACTTTAATTTTGGCACGAACTTTACCATTTACTTGAACGACAATTTCCACTTCATCATCGACTAATAATGTTTCATCATAAGAAGGCCATGGTTGATAAGTAATCGTTTCTTCATGTCCTAAACGCGCCCATAATTCTTCACCTATATGAGGTGCGATTGGCGCTAACATTTTAATAAATCCTTCAATATATGGTTTATAAATCTCATCAACTTTATAGCAATCATTTATAAATACCATTAGCTGACTAATTGCCGTATTGAAATTTAATGTTTCAAAGTCTTCCGAAACTTTTTTCACAGTTTGGTGGTAACTTTTATCTAAAGCTTTATTATTAGTATTGACTACTTTATCTGTGATTAAACCGTCTTCTGTAATTAAAAGTCTCCAAATTCTGTCTAAGAAACGTCTTGAACCGTCTAATCCTTTATCACTCCATGCAATTGCAGCATCTAGTGGACCCATGAACATTTCATATAGACGTAACGTATCAGCACCATGTGATTTGATTATATCATCTGGATTAATAACATTACCTTTAGATTTGCTCATTTTTTCATTACCTTCACCTAAAATCATGCCTTGGTTAAATAATTTTTGGAATGGTTCTTTGGTAGGCACTACACCTAAATCATACAAGACCTTATGCCAAAATCTAGCGTACAATAAGTGTAACACTGCATGTTCAACACCACCAATATATAAATCCACAGGCAACCAATGTTTTAACTTTTCAGGATCAGCTAACATCTGTTCATTATCTGGGTCAATAAAGCGTAAATAATACCAACAACTACCTGCCCATTGTGGCATTGTATTTGTTTCACGACGTCCTTTCATCCCAGTTTCTTCATCAATAACATTAACAAATTCATCTATATTAGCTAATGGCGATTCACCTGTACCAGAAGGTTTAATTTCGTCTGTCTCAGGTAAAAGTAAAGGTAATTCATCTTCAGGAACCGTTGTCATCGTACCATCTTCCCAATGTATAACAGGAATAGGTTCGCCCCAATAACGTTGACGACTAAATAACCAATCTCTCAGTTTATAATTGACTTTTCTTGTACCAGCATTGTTTTGTTCTAAAAGTGTAATAGCTTTTTCAATCGCTTCATGATTATATAAACCATTTAATTCTTGTGAATTAATATGAGGCCCATCGCCATCATAAGCTGCTTCAGATAGGTCTCCACCTTCAATTATTGCTTTAATTGGTAAATCAAAAGCTTTTGCAAATTCATAGTCTCTTTGGTCTCCGCTAGGAACTGCCATAACAGCGCCTGTACCATATGAAGATAAAACATAATCAGCAATCCAAATCGGCGTTTTTTCTCCTGATAAAGGATTAAATGCATACGCTCCAGTAAACACACCAGATTTTTCTTTAGCTAATCCAGTACGTTCTAAGTCTGATTTCATTGCCGCTTCTTGTTGATATTTCTCAACACTTTCTTGATGTTCTGATGTAGTAATTTTATTTACGAGTTCATGTTCAGGACTTAACACTAAGAATGTTGCACCATAAATAGTGTCTGGGCGTGTTGTAAACACTTCAATTTGATCATTGAAATTTTCTACATTAAATCTTACAGATGCGCCTTCTGATCGTCCAATCCAATTACGTTGCATGTCTTTTAAAGATTCAGGCCAATCTAAATCATCTAAATCTTCAAGTAATCTGTCTGCATATTCAGTAATTCTAAGTACCCATTGTTTCATTGGTCTTCTATAAACAGGATGTCCGCCACGTTCAGAAACACCATCGATTACTTCTTCATTTGACAATACAGTACCTAACGCAGGACACCAGTTCACTGCTACTTCATCAACATAAGCAAGTCCCTTATTATATAATTGAATGAATATCCATTGTGTCCATTTATAATATTCTGGGTCTGTTGTATTAACTTCACGATCCCAATCATAACTAAATCCTAATTCCTTAATTTGTCGTTTAAAAGTTTGGATATTTTGTTTTGTGAATTCACGAGGATCATTACCTGTATCTAGTGCATATTGTTCAGCTGGTAAACCAAAAGCATCCCAACCCATTGGATGTAATACATTATATCCTTGCATTCGTTTGTATCTTGAAATAATATCAGTAGCTGTATAGCCTTCAGGATGGCCTACATGTAGCCCTGCACCTGATGGATAAGGGAACATATCAAGTGCATAAAATTTTTTCTGGCCTAAATTATCTTCAGTTTTGAACGTTTTATAGTTTTCCCAATAATTCTGCCATTTTCTTTCAATTTCATTATGATTGTAATTCACTTCATTTCCTCCTGTTCAATAATAAAAAGACACCTCAAACTATTATATAATAGGGACGATGATTTTCACCGCGGTACCACCCTGTTTCACTAAATGTGCGCTCATTTTAATTAATAGTTAGAGATGTCATTCATTCACTTTAAGTCCTGGTAAGTTCACTTGAGGCTTTACGCTAGGTTCCACCCACCCTAGCTCTCTGTTGAAAAGCTTTCAAATTACTACTCCTATACTCTTCTTATGATATTTGAAAAAGCCCTTTATTTCAAGTATAAAGTTGATTTACAAAACTCGCCTTTATGTTTATATAAAATTATTTAAACTATACATAAAATATTATTAATTCAATAACCATTTCTCGCTGAATCATTAATGCTTATTTTTAATCTCATGTACCATGATTGCTCTGTAACAAAAATAAATGAAACCTACATTTTGGGTTCAATATTATATTAAATATCCTTTGGTAATTTGCGATCATAAAATGTTAAAAATATAAGTGATAAAACTAACAATGAAATCATGCTTAAAAACATGATTTGCATGTTAAACATATCAACAACAACACCACCAATAAGAGGACCAAATGCTTTACCAACTGTAGCTGCAGAATTAACGTAACCTTGGAATGAACCTTCTTTCCCATTTGGTGCAAGTTGATTTGCAATTGTCGGAACTGCTGGCCAAACAAACATTTCACCCAATGTTAATATAACCATACCTACCATAAATACAGAAAATTGTTCAGCAAAACTTGTGACAAAGAAAGAGATAATAAAAATACCTATACCAACATACATTTGATGCTTTAAATTTCCTTTTAATAATCTGATTATTGGAATGATTAATGGTTGTGCAACTAATATCATAATACCGTTGACAGTCCACAATAAACTGTATTGGCCCATAGAGATATTTAGCTCTTGAGTAAATGAAGCAATCGTACTTTCCCATTGAATATAAGCAATCCAACAAATGCTAAACATGACACACAGCAAAGTTAATGCAATGAATTGTGGTCTGTACGCTTTATCTAATAAACTCATAGCATCATTTGATTTAACTTTAATGTCCAATTTAATATTAAATTGGCTAATTGCGACTATGGCAAATGCAATATACATTAATAAATTAGCTATAAATATATAATTAAAACTTAATTCTGCCACAAAGCCACCAGATGCTGCACCAATCGCCACTCCTAAATTTTGAGCTAAATATATCGCATTAAAAGTTTGTCTACCACCTTGCGGCCAAACTGCACCTGCTAACGCATAAATTGCTGGGACAATCATGCCACCGCCAAAGCCTAGACAGACTAACCATACTGCATACCATGGCCATCCGTGGAAAAAATTCAACAATGTTGTACTACTTAAACAGATCACAGTTCCAATCATAATTGTCCGATAACCACCCAATTTATCAAATAGATTACCACCTAATAAATTGCCAATGACCATACCAAATGAATTAATCATTAATACTAACCCAGCCATTGTTAAACTTTTGTCTAATTCTTCATTCATATATATTGTATTTAATGGCCATAAAAAACTTGAGCCTGTGATATTTAATGCCATACCAATCACCAACCACCACACTGATTTTGGCATATTCATAACCATAAGCTCCTTTCTAATTTTAAATTTCTGTTTTTACTCTAAACACTATATCATTAAAATATGTTAAAATCTTTAACTAGAATGAATTTAGAAAGGAAAATGTTATATGGGACAATTCTTCCCTTACGCATTCGAGAATAAACGATATCATACTTGGAATTACCATTTGAAAAATAAATTTGGCCAAAAAATCTTTAAAGTTGCAATTGACGGAGGATTTGATTGCCCAAATAGAGATGGCACAGTTGCACATGGTGGCTGTACGTTTTGTTCTGCAGCAGGAAGTGGGGATTTTGCAGGAGATCGTGTAGACCCGATAGATGTGCAATTCCAACAAATCAAAGATAGAATGCATGAAAAATGGCATGAAGGTCAGTATATTGCTTATTTCCAAGCATTTACTAACACACATGCGCCAGTTGAAGTATTAAGAGAAAAGTACGAAACTGCATTAAAAGAACCTGGAGTT
Organism: Staphylococcus sp. 11-B-312; assembly: GCF_016743055.1. Lineage (NCBI taxonomy): Bacteria > Bacillati > Bacillota > Bacilli > Caryophanales > Staphylococcaceae > Staphylococcus > Staphylococcus sp. 11-B-312. Next base: position 1,122,889 of record NZ_CP068241.1, on the reverse strand, counting down.
GTAGGATTATCTATTGGAACACGCCCTGACTGCTTACCGGATGATGTTGTCGAATACTTAGCTGAATTGAACGAACGTACCTATTTATGGGTTGAATTAGGTCTACAGACAGTACATCAAAAAACATCAGATTTGATTAATCGTGCACATGATATGAAAACGTATTACGAAGGTGTAGCTAAGCTACGTAAACATAACATAAACGTGTGTACACATATCATTAACGGGCTTCCTGAAGAAGATTATGACATGATGATGGAAACAGCTAAAGAAGTAGCACAAATGGATGTCCAAGGCATTAAAATACACTTGTTACACCTACTTAAAGGTACACCAATGGTCAAACAATACGAAAAAGGCATGCTCGAATTCATGTCTCAAGACGATTATACAAATTTAGTTTGTGATCAACTAGAAATTTTACCAAAAGAAATGATTGTCCATCGAATTACTGGTGATGGTCCGATTGACTTAATGGTTGGCCCTATGTGGAGTGTCAACAAATGGGAAGTATTAAACGAAATTGATGATGAATTAGCACGCAGAAATTCTTATCAAGGAAAATACTATGAATCGACGATTAAATCATGAAACTAGAACGGATTTTACCATTTTCTAAAACGCTATTACGACAACATATCAACAAAGACAGCATTGTGATTGATGCCACTTGTGGTAATGGTCATGACACTGAATTTTTAGCACAACAAGTTCCAAATGGTAAAGTGTATGCTTTTGATATTCAAGAAGTTGCAATTCAAAATACGAGCAACAAGACAAACGCATTTAAAAATGTACACTTAATTCAAGATAGTCATGCTAAAGTAAAGCAATATATACAAAGTAATGAAATTGGACAAATTGATGCAGCCATTTTTAATTTAGGCTATTTACCTAAAGGCGACAAATCAATTGTGACAATCCCCAGCAGTACTTTAACAGCTATAGATGAAATATTTGATATATTGGCAACAGAAGGCATAATTGTACTAGTAATATATCACGGACATGATGAGGGCAAAATTGAACGTGATGCATTATTAAATTATCTTCAACATTTTGATCAAAACAAAGCACACATATTACAATATCAATTTATTAATCAAAAAAATAATGCACCATTTCTATGTGCAATTGAAAAAAGATAAAGTATATTAAAAATAAAAATGCATCTCCACATAAATGGAGATGCATTTTTACTTTAGTATAGATATTGATTACCTAATACTATATTGGGTCTAACTTCTCATTTTGTAACTATAATTATTCCCTATAATTTTAAGATAGATTTAAGACTAGATTGTATAGTAGATGATTTTTCACTTATTTCTGCTTTAAAACAATTTAAAAGTTCTTCCCTTTGACCTTTTAAATCCTCATTGAAATGTATAATTACCGTACGTTCATCGTTCACAGGTCTTTCTTTAATAATCCACGCTTTCTCAACTAAATCATTATACGTTCTTGTACGTTTATAAGATTTTATTTTAACATAATTATCCATTTCTTTAAGCGTCATTGATCCTTCTTCCCAAAGTGTTAAAAGAATTAAAATTTCTTCTTTTGACATTTTATATTGTTTCTGTACTTTTTCAAAAATTTCTTCAATATCTTTAAGTACATATTCCAATCTAAGGACACTATCTACCATATCAGCAATTGTCTTCCCCATAGAAATATCCCCCAATCATAATATAAAGTTAAACATGTAAAATTAATTTACCAAAAATTCATTCAATGCAAAATTTATTCATATCGGAATAAATTTTGATATTTTCAATAAAATTAATCTTATATACAGTTTAAAATTAAATTATGAATTATGCAATTAGTTGTTTGATTTTATTTTGCATATCTTTCAAAATTATGGCAGAATTTTCAAACTTTTCACTTTCTTCACTATTTAATTGCGTCTCATATACTTTAACTGCACCATTTCTATTAATTAATGTAGGCACTCCAATATAAACATCATCTTGTTTATATTCACCTTCTAAATAACTAGAAACTGGCAAGACTACATTTTGATTTTTTAAAATTGCTTGTGTAATACGTACCAATCCCATTGCTATGCCATAATAAGTTGCCCCTTTTGATTGGATAATCTCATAAGCAGCATCTCTTGTGTTGGTAAATATTTCATCTATTCTATGTTGTTTATCAGGGTTATCATTTAATAAATTGTATAATGGTTGACCAGCAATATTAGCTTGTGACCATATCGCTAATTCAGAATCACCATGTTCACCAATAATTTGTGCATCCACACTCCAAGGGGACACACCAAATTCTTGTGCTAGTTCAAATTTAAATCGTGCTGTATCTAGTATTGTACCTGATCCAATCACTTGAGCTTTCGGTAATCCTGAAACTTTTTGTGTTACATAGGATAATACATCCACTGGATTTGTTGCTATAAGGAAAATGCCATTAAATCCTGTGCTCATAATTTTAGTGACAATATCTTTAAATATTTTTGTATTTTTTTCTACTAAATCTAATCTCGTTTCGCCTGGCTTTTGTGCAGCTCCTGCAGTAATGACAATTAAGTCAGCATTACTACAATCTTCATAACTACCAGCTTTTACTTTTACTGGTGAATCACCGTATGGAGCACTATGATTTAAATCTGCAACATCGCCTTTAACTTTTGCTTCATCTAAATCTATTATTACTAATTCATCAGCTAAACCTTGTGCAACTACTGCGAAAGCATAACTTGATCCAACTGCTCCATCACCTATTAAAACTACTTTATTCCCTTTTTCAATTTTCATGCTAAGTCGCTCCTTTTAATTCAAAGTAAATATTACTAAAGATTAATGTGATTTTTTCACAATATAAATATAACAATTATTATTTTAAAAATCAATGTTTATTGTGATTTTTTTCACATTATTTTTTATAAATAAAAGAGTGTCAATAAAATCAACGACAGATTAAATTTATTCACTCTTTTTATCAATGATTGTTAAGTCATAATTGTATCAATTAGATGGTTGTTTAGACTTATTAAGCATTTTATAAAATGATACTCAAGATCCGATTCCATCATTTATTATATAAATTATGAAAGTTCATTTTCATCATGTACAATAAAACCAATATTACTAGCGCTATTATTAAGAAATGCTAGAACATAGCGCATTACGTCATCTCTTTCAGGTTCATTATGTATTTCATGATTCAACCCAGGCCAAGCTTTAAAATATAACTCTTCTGTAGTAATTTTTTCTTTAATTAAACTCATAGTAGAAATATCAGACACTTTATCTTCTAGTCCATACATTAATAATAAAGGAAGTGGTTTAATATCTTTTAAATGTGTAACAGTTTCTTTCATGATTTCAATGATTTGTTTATACCAATGATACGTAACTTTCTGAAGCATGAGTTGGTCCGCTTTTGCCTCTTCAATAACCTCATCATTACGTGTTAAATCTTCAATTGTAATACCTATTTTAAATCTTGTATCTTTAGTTAATTTTCCTACATTCGACACAATTTTATCTTTTCTAGTTTTTTTATTTTTCTTGAATTCTAATAATGGTGAAATCAACATTAGCCCCTCAATAGGCACTTCCACTTTTTCAAGTAAATTTAAAATGATAAGCCCACCAAGGCCAACACCTAAAAAATAAGTCGGAAGTTTATACTCATTAGCTATTCTAATCCATTCAAGCACATGTTCATGGTATACTTCGAAGTTTGCTATTTGTCCTTTATTAGCACGTGTAGTTTGACCTTGTCCAGGCAAATCACCCATGATTACATGGTAGCCATTTCTACGAAGCATTGTTATAACATATGCATATCTACCTGTATGTTCGAGCATGTTATGGGCGATTACAATGACACCCTTTGCCTCGTTTTCTGTTTCCCATTTCCACATATTCCATACTTCCCCTTCTACAATAATTTCAATAACTACATTGTATCAAAATATGATGTACTTTTTCCATTTTTAACGCATAAATCATACTGTTATGTGTTCCTATAACTTTATGATTATAACTCAAAGCTAAAGCGTGAGACAATGTTATCGTGTAGTATATAATATTTAGTGTAATAAATTTTATTGTAAACGATTTCATTACTATTAGATTCATGCTACACTATTATTGAAAGAACAGCTATAAGCAGAATGGGAGGAATTAATATGCCAATTGTGAAAAATTTTTTTATAGGATTATCTAACAATCCATTTTTAAATAAAGCAGCTAAGGAAATTGGTCCTATGTTCGGTGCCAAGAAAGTAGTTGCAGGGAACACTATTCCAGAATTAGTGGACACAATTGAACGTTTAAATAACAAAGGGATTACTGTCACAGTAGATTGTCTTGGTGAATTTGTTTTAAATGAAGGTGAGGCAATACAAGCAAAAGACCAAATATTAGAAGTGATGTATGCTATCAACAATCATAATTTAGATGGTCATATGTCTATCAAAATCAGCCAATTAGGTTCTGAGTTTGACATTGATCTTGCTTATCGTAATTTACGTGAAATATTACTTAAAGCTAACGATTTTGGTAATATGCATATTAATATAGACACTGAAAAATATGATAGCTTATTTGATATTACACAAGTTTTAGACCGATTAAAAGGCGAATTTAAAAATGTAGGAACTGTTATACAAGGATATTTATATAAAGCAGATGCACTCGTCGATAAATACCCAGAATTACGATTACGTATGGTCAAAGGTGCATATAAAGAAAATGAAAACATCGCCTATCAAACTAAAGAAGAAATTGACGATAATTACATACGCTTAATTAAAAAGCGACTGTTAAATGCGAAAAATGTCACTTCTATTGCTACACATGATGATGCTATCATCACACATATTAAACAGTTTATTAAAGACAATAATATTGAAAAAGATAACTATGAATTTCAGATGTTGTATGGTTTCCGCTCAGAATTGGCAGAATCACTAGCGCGCGAAGGCAATCATTTCTGTATCTATGTTCCATACGGTGATGATTGGTTTAGTTACTTTATGAGAAGATTAGCAGAACGACCTCAAAATTTAAATCTAATGTTTTTAGAAATTATGAAACCCGAAGTGTTGAAAAAAATTGGAGTAGTCGCTGGAGCTCTGTCAACTATTGGAGCTTTAAGTGCATGGCTATACAAAAAATTTAAAAAATAAAATTTTATGGTTAAAGTGTATGTAATTTAAACCTTTTAAAAATGTTGTTAGAATAATCAAATGTAATATCATATTTATGAATAAGTGAATGATTACAGATTATGCAAACGATATTTATAGTCCAAGTATGACGAGCAAAAACAAAAATTTTTAAAAAAAAGAGGCTGGGACATAAATCCCCTTTCTCAAAATTATTTTTTTTGAATCATATAGTTCTTTGACAAATATGACGTATTTTAGCAATTCTCTCGAAGTATAGGACAAGCTGCTACAGGCTAAAGCTGTCCCCAAAGAAAGCGAGCCAACAATATGAAGTATTGAATAAAAAGACGCACTCAGATGATTTAATTCAATTCATCTGAGTGCTATTTTTTTGGATTTATATGCCTGACTCTTATTTTGAGCAGAGGCAATGATATCTAGAGTTCTGACCTAATTTTTATTTTTAAATGACATTACTAATTATTACTTGAATCATTAAATTTTTTTCAATAAATTTGCCATTTCTATAGCACTTACTGCTGCTTCAGACCCTTTGTTTCCTGATTTTGTACCTGCACGTTCTACAGCTTGTTCAATATTTTCAGTTGTTAAAATTCCAAAGATAACTGGTGTATCTGAAATATCATTCGCTTTTGAAACACCTTTCGCTACTTCATTACATACATAATCATAATGTGACGTTGAACCTCTAATCACACAACCTAAAGTAATTACTGCATCGTAATTACTTTTTTGAGCTAGTTTTTTAGCTACTAATGGGATTTCAAAAGCCCCAGGCACATATGCAACATCAATATTTTCTGCAGGCACTTCGTGTCTAACTAAAGTGTCTTTAGCACCATCTAGCAAACGATTCGTAATGAAATCGTTGAATCTACTTACGACAATCGCTACCTTTAAATCTGATCCTATTAAATTACCTTCAAAATTCATGTTTATTCCTCCTATATTAAATGACCCATTTTCTCTTTTTTTGTTTTCATATAAGCTTGGTTATATTGGTTCGATGGTATTACCAATTCAATTCTTTTGGCAATTTCAATGCCGTAATTCTCCAAACTTCCAAATTTTTTAGGATTATTACTTAATAAATTCACACGTTTGATACCTAGATATTTTAAAATTTCAGCAGCATATTGGTATTCTCTTAAATCTTCATCAAAACCGAGTGCAATATTTGCTGTAACCGTATCATATCCTTGTTCTATCAATTCATATGCTCTTAATTTATTAATTAAACCGATTCCTCTACCTTCTTGAGGTAAATAAAGGATAACGCCTCCATTTTTATCAATGTATTTCATAGATGCAGCAAGCTGTTCACCACAATCACATCTTTGACTATGAAAAATATCTCCAGTCAAACAAGCAGAATGTATACGTACATTCTCTGTTTCGTTAATATTACCACTTGTGATTGCTACAATTTCTTCACCATCATTTGTTGTAAAACCATACATATCGAAATTACCATATTCAGTAGGCAACTTTATTTTAGCTTTTGCTGCAACAGACGAAACAGATTGCTTTCTATATTTTTCCAAATCTTCGATAGATATCATTACCAAATTGTGCTTATTTTTAAATGCTTCTAAATCATCACCTTTTGCCATTGAACCATCGTCATTCATAATTTCACAAATCAGCGCTGCCGGTTTTGCGCCAGTTAATTTAGCTAAATCTACAGAGGCTTCAGTATGACCACGTCTAGCCAATACACCATTCTCTTGAGCAACTAATGGAAATAAATGGCCTGGTTTATTAAAATCTTCTGCTGTTGTACTATTATCGATTAATGCTTTTGCAGTGAGCATTCTTTCATCAGCACTGATACCAGTTGTAGTGTTAATATGATCAATACTAACTGTAAATTGAGTGCCATATACATCTGAATTATGATTGACCATTGAATGAAGTTCTAAATCTTCAGCTATTTTTTTACTAATCGGTGCACAAATTAATCCTCTTCCATATTTAGCCATAAAATTAACAGTATTATCATACATCCATTCAGTAACTGCTACTAAATCTCCTTCATTTTCTCTATTTTCATCGTCTACTACAATGATACTTTTACCTTTTTTTAGTGATTCAAGTGCTAAATCTATACTGTCCAATTGCATTTTACCCCTCCTAGAATCCAAAAGCGCTTAGTTTTTCTAAACTTAAACCTTTTTCACTTTTACCAACTATTTTTTCTACATATTTAAACAATATGTCTGTTTCAATATGTACTAAGTCACCAACACGTTTTTGATTTAAAATAGTTGATCTTCTTGTTTCTGGTATAAGATGAATATCAAATTCTGTATCTCGTAATTGAAATACTGTCAAACTAACGCCATCTACGGTGATTGAACCTTGTTGTACCATTTGATCGATCACAGAAGTAGATGGTTTAATAGTTACAATTTTAGAATTATCTGAGTTTTGTATTCTAGTAATTCTAGCTACTTCATCAGTGTGGCCAAGTACAAAATGACCTCCAAATCTTCCTGAACCGCTCATTGCTCGCTCTAAATTCACCTCAGCGGATTGATTTAATTGATTCAAATAGGTTTTATTCTCAGTACCTTTGATTACTTGGACTGAAAATGACCGTTCATCAAATTGTATAACAGTTAAACATACACCGTTTACACTAATAGAATCACCAATATGCATGTCAGATAAAATTGTTCTACAATCAATTGTTAAATTAACAACCGCTTGTTGTGTTGTAACTTTTTTTATAGTTCCTATTTCTTCGACAATACCAGTAAACATAATTATTCACTTCTTTCGCAATTCTAATTTAATATTTTGCTCAAGCATTTTGGAATTTACAATTTCAAATTGAGGAACGTCTGATAAATTAAAGACATTTTCTGTTTTGAAAAATTGATTGTCACCAGAACCACCTATTATTTTCGGGGCGTAATATAAGATGAGTTCATTTGTAAAGTTAGATTGGAGAAATTCTGAAGTAATCGTGGGACCTGCTTCAACCAAAACACGTCCAATCCCGTTTTGATATAACTGCTTTAAAATATTTTCAATCGTACAATTTGAACAATACATTATTTCTATATTTTTATTTTGATTTTTTAAATTTTTATTTTCTGTGAAAATCCATATTGGCGTCGTCGGTTGTTGAAAAATGTCTAAAGTAAAATCGACTTGTCCAGATTTTGAAAGTATCACACGTATAGGTTGTTTACCTTGTTCAATCCTAGTAGTATATTGTGGATTATCTGCGTTTAACGTACCAGTCCCGGTGATTACTGCATCATGTTTATGTCTGAGCATAAATACATCTTGTTTAACAGTTTTGTTGGTAATCCATTTACTTTCACCACTATCAGTAGCTTGTTTACCATCTAAACTGCAAGATACTTTTACAGTAACTTCAGGAACGCCTTGTCGCTTAGTAATAAAAAAGTCTTTGTATAATGCTTCAGCATCTGTCTTATGATGAAACTCGACTTTCACTCCAGCATTTTGTAAAATTTCATCACCTTTAGACGATAAGGTTGTGTCTTTAACAGCATAAACAACTTTTGAAATACCAAATTCAATAATTTTGTTTACGCATGGTGGCGTTGAACCATAATGTGAACAAGGTTCTAAAGATATATAAATTGTCGCTCCATTTGCTGCTGCTTTTGCCATATCTAAAGCTTGTACTTCGGCATGTTTGTCACCTTTTCGTAAATGTGCACCAATACCGACGATTCTACCTTGATTTACCACAACTGCACCCACAGGAGGATTTACACCAGTTTGGCCATCTACCATCTGCGCCAATTGAATTGCATAATTTAAATATTGACTCATATAATCACCTCTTAATAATAAAAAACACCTGAAACTCATTTCAGGTGTGGGATGTATTTAGATATAACATAATTTACTTAAATTTGGATACACTTCTCCAATTTTTAGAAAAATGTACGTTAAATAAACACTTGTATAAGTGCCTTTTTGTTATACTTCATTCTTTCTCCCATCCAGACTTTACTGTCGGCTCTAGAATTTCACTAGATCAGCCACATTTGCCAAAACAAATGCAGGTCGCAGGCTTAATTTACTGCCGGTTGGGAATTTCACCCTGCCCCGAAAGAATATTTATGAAATTGTAATTGATGATTGAGTCAAAGTAACTTTTGAAAGCTACATCGTTATCGTACTATATATTTCGACAAAAAACAATTCATATTATCTAAGTCGGCTTTATATCAGTAACAACTTGCTTATATTATTGACTTTACAATGCTTATAAGTTGGTTTACAAATCCATTCATCAAAAATTTACATCTTAAAATATTTTCATAAATGATTAAATGCTATACTTATTTAATATTTTTATAATTCAAACCAAAAACGAACGAACATCTAGCAAAAATTACTCTTTTGCTTTCCTCAAAATGAAACCGGATTTAAATTCATTCGGAAACATAATTCATATTTAACTGATTCATCTAAATTGGATAAACATTCGTTTGTATACTACACTACAAAATCAATCATGCTTAGCATTCAACAAATTCTCTACCACACTTACAGCTTGTTTTACTATCATCATAACGCCGTTACGTGATTGATTAATTCCATTTGTAACTTGACCTAAAGCAAACATGTTTTTTAAGGTACCATAACGTGGACTTATAATTTGATTTGTTTCTGGAATGATTTGAATACCACCTAGTGGGTGTGCTTGGACTACTTGCCTATTTTCCAGATTGAGAATCAGTTGATCATCTTGGTCTAATTCTGATAAATGTGATTTTGAACCAGTAGCATTAATGACAATATCAAATTTATCAATTGCTTTAAAATCATCCTCATATTTAAAACAAAATTGATGCCCGTCATATTTAACGTCTTCCAACCCTTTTTTGATTTCAATTTGCCCTTTTTCGATATGATCGATAATTAATTTTGCGGTACGAGGAGGCATTGGGTTCGAATTTTCTTTTAATATAGATTGGTATTTTTCTAAGAATATCTTCTGATCCTCTCTACTGAAACTGTTCCAAATCCAATTTAAATTTTCTTTTGTTAATTCTAAGATACTTTGAAATTTCCCTAGCGCTTCGGCATGTTGTAAATCATAGGTTAAATCCAAAATCGGGTCGCCTTGCCTTCTGTGTACTAATGCTTCTATTGGAATATCATAATATTCACAGTCCTTTTTAAATAATGCCAATGCCTCGTCCAAAGGTACGTTTCCAAAATATGCTTTTTTGATTTCATTAAATTTTTCTGGAGTAAGATATTTAAATTGAATTTCTGGCATATTTCCCCTAACACTGGGTAAATGACCTTTACGACTCGTCACTGTAATAGGTAAATTAGGATGATGTGCCGTTACAAATCGAATGACATCTAAACTTGCTAAGCCAGTACCAATAATGGCAATTCTATCAGTACTATCAACTTCATTTAATGTGTCATAAGTAGGATAAGGTGTTTTTATGTAACCTGGCGTTCCTTTTAATTGATATGGGTCATGATAGGACATCGTACCGATTGTTAAAAATACAATATCATAACGTCGGCGTTTCTCTAAATTTTCAGATGTGCAGACAACATATTCAACCTGCGTATCCCCAATATTAGATTCTATATACACTTCTAATACTGCTTCTTTAATCATATGAATATTACTATATTGATTATGATAAGTTTCCAAATAATCTTTCATATAGTGTCCAAAAATAAATCTGGGTAGATACTCTGGATTAGAAAATTTAAATATAGATTGCTGTTGATACCATTCGTAAAATTCTCGCTCATTATTCAAATTTAAAGACATTTGCTTTGCAGGTAAATTGATTAATAATTGGTCGCTGTCATTTTGAAAAGGCACACCTTGACCCATGTTTTTAGGGTTATCATAAACGTCTACTTCCATTTGTTCGAATTCATTATATTTAACTAATTCTTTTAACAAACTAACACCTGCGGTACCCATACCAATGATAGCTATACGCATTTCACTCATCCTTACTTTAATTAATTTATACTTAGTATATCAAGTATTTAATTGATATTACATATTAATGGACTATGCCACCATTATACAAAATTAATATATATGTTAATATAAAAATGTTGTATCAAAAAGATTTCTAAAACATATAAGGAGTTAAAACATGAAATTTTTTAAAAGAATAATTTATTTATTGATTGTTAGTTCAATTTTATTAGCAAGTTGTGACTTACCTGGTTTAGGCGGCGGTCAATCTAAAAACTCAGTTAAAATTTCTGCTTTAGCTACGAGTGAATCTCAAATCATGGCTTATATGCTTAAAGATTTAATAGAACATGATACAAAAGGAAAGATTACTGGATCGATTATTAACAACTTAGGTTCAGCTACAATACAGCATAATGCATTACTTCGCGGAGATGCCGACATATCAAGTACACGCTACACTGGTACTGATTTGGTTGGAGCTTTAGAACAACAACCTATTACAAATACTCAAAAAGCAATGGCAGTAACTCAAAAATTATTCAATCAAAAATTTGATCAAACGTTTTTCGACTCTTATGGATTTGAAAATACTTTTGCTTTTATGGTTACTAAAGAAACCGCAAAAAAATATGATTTACATACCGTTTCAGATTTAAAAAAAGTAAAAGATAAAGTAAGAGTTGGTACAGATACGACATGGATCAAGAGAGGTGGCGATGGTTATGCACCATTCCGTGCACATTATGGTTTTGGTTTCAATGATTTAAAACCTATGCAAATTGGACTAGTTTACGACGCGTTAAAAAATAATAAACTCGATGTTGCACTTGGTTATACAACAGATGGAAGAATTGCAGCATATGATTTAGTTGTACTTAAGGATGATAAAAATTTTTTCCCGCCATATGACGCTAGCGCGGTCGCTCCAAATGAATTATTACAAAAGCATCCACAAATTAAAAAATCTATTAATAAATTAGATGATAAAATTAGTACTGAACAAATGCAAAAGTTAAACTATGAAGCAGATGGTGAAGGTAAAGAACCAGCAATTGTAGCCAAAAGATTTTTAGAAAAACACAATTATTTCGAAGATGAAAATTAAATTTCAAGTGTAATTCTATATTTAATGTTATGTGATATTAATCGATAAGTGTTACTATAGCTACATAGTAAGGAAGTGATTTAATGAAATTCATTATAAAAGTGATAATATCAACGATTATGCTTTTTATATTATTTGGACAGAAAAATAAAGCTAAATAATATTTACTACTTTAACATCTCTCGTTCATCTTGATAATTAATTCACAGTTTACGGAATTCGATTACCTATGTCTATAAAATATAAATTACTAACTAATGTAAATATCAAAAATCAATCATTTATGTATTCAAAAAGGACTAATCCATTTTTCCTACGGATTAGTCCTTCATTAGTTCGTATAACAAACTCAATCATTTTCATTTGTTATAATTAATTATATTTAAAATCATAGATCATTCTTTTTATGTTTATTATCATCTTTATATACAAAATATTTATAATATTTACCTTCTGTTTTCATATCTTTATAAAAATTTGACATTAGGCTTGCGTTACTTTCAGCCCATTTAATATCTGTAGCATATTGATGTTCACCAGGGTTTTTAGGATTCCAGCGCATGCTATACAATGTGTTTTGATCTTTATTTGATAAAAAGTGTTCATGTATAAAATTAGCACCACCAGTAATTGCTTTTTCTGGTGTATCCCAACCGTGTTTTTTAGCATATTCAGCACCAGTTTTCACTGGATCTTCATCAAGTGCACCGACCCCAAAAAAGTTATAATATTTCTTGCCATCAATTTCAACACCACTCGATAATTCACTTTTAGCTGATCCTGTTTCAAGCAATGCATGTGATATTAAGTATACTTCATTTACATGTTTTTCTTTTGCTGCTTTTATGAAATCGTCTGAATGTTCTAATAGTACTGGATTATCGATTAACATTCTTTTTATTCTATTTTCATCAATTCCTTGATATTTATCTAATTCTAAAAATTGATATTTTTGAGTTTCACTTTCAATAAATTTATTACTATCCATTGCTGCTTTAATCTCAGTTGAAGACGCATCTCTCCATGAATCATTATTTTTATTTGAAATTTGTTGGCTAGTATAATTATCGATTTGTTTTTTTGATGCTTTATCTAAAGTAATATTGAGCTGTTCTACTTTTTCTTGTTGGTTAACCTTTTTAAAAAAGATTTGATCTGAAATCATTGAAAATACAACGACAACAGCTATCACTAACACTACCAATAAGCCAATAATTGATAGTATTGAGCCTTTCTTATGCTTCGTCATGTCCACACCTCATAGGTAATAATAAGAATATTAAGTCCTCTCTTTATTAAAATATACTTTAAGAGACTATCTAAATTTAAATTCTAACACTAAATAGTTGAACGTACAATTTAATATGTTTGTTGTTACATATTCATAAAAAAAGTAATGAAATTTTAATTTCATTACTCTTGACTTTTATTATATTCCATCATAACAAAGCTTACTGCTTGGGATCTGTTTTTATAATAATAACGATTTAAATCAATTGTTCCTTCAATTTCACCATCGCGGTACATCATTTCTTTTGTTAGATTATTTATCATAACAAAGTCTGATTTATCTTTAATCATATCTAAATCATCATGTCTCGCAAAAAAATGTTCTAAATTTAAATGTGCGTAATCCATATAAACCTCCTGATTTGTTGTCCGAAGATAATACTAAAACTCTAAAGTGTTATATCTTTAAGTTGAATACGCGTTGATGTTATAAAACTTAAATTTTATCTATCTTATTAACTCTATTTAACACCTATTATCATTATTTAGCAAATGAAAATTACTAAATTTTAAAATAAAATGATTGCATCCGGAAATAAAAGTTATATATATAACAATGGAGTTACAGCATGTCCTTCGAACAAACATATTTTCAATTCAAATTTATTATTTTTGTGTTATTAAAAAAATACCATATTAAGTATAATCGAGAAGAATATACTCAATTACTCACTATCAAAATGTGGGAACTAACACAGAAGTATTCTCCCCATCATTCTGTCTCATTACAACAATTTTTATATTTTCGTTTGAATTGCTATTTGATTGATTTGTTTCGCAGTCAGAAACAATTAGAAATTACAATAAATTCTCCAGATTTAAAAGAACGAGAAAATATCCTGTTTGATCAAATGAATCATCAAATTATATACCAACAGTTTTTGCAACTATTAACTACTAATGAAAAAAATTGGCTTAACTTAAAATTGCTAGGCTATAAACAATTTGAGATTGCATCAATATTGAACTGCTCTGTTTCTACAATAAAAAATTATCGGAAAAAGGTGCAAATAAAATACATTAAATATTACGGAATAAATCAAAAATAGGAGTTGGCAAATGACAAAGTTTACAAAATTATTATACCTCAAATCCGTTGTTGGAAATGAAATCATAACAGTCGGGCAATATACCACGCATCAATTTCACTATCCTACTTCAATCATGCCTACACTTACTTACCTTCTAGAAACCTATGGTTTATCACTATCTTATCAAACAAAACAAGCTAAACTAGTTTTAAAAATCAGAAAAATGGTCCCTATATTTATTAATCCAGATATTACTTTATTTCCGCTTAAAGCGAGACGCGCACCCTTGCAATATTATATCAATGCAAATGCGATTGTTGGGATTAAATCAAATAATGAACAAACAACAATTTATTTTGAAAATGCTACATTCATCATTGTAGATGCACCCTACACTTTTGTATATAAAAAATGGCAAGAAAGCATCACACTTTCTCACCTTTTAATTTAACGCATCATAGCGCTCTATTATGCTTATATTCTAATAGCTTCTTCGTAAAATAACCTGTTGCGACCTTAATTAAGTATAGACTAATCACCAATAATAGTAGCGCACCTATGAGTGTCAATACAACGATAATACTAGATAAATCAACTTCTGGTTTAATAAAAAATTGGACTGACGACAAACTTGTCAATAAAGCAAATAAGAATAATCCTAATAAAATAATATATGTAATTAAAATACCAATTAATAACATGAAGAAATAAGCTGATGAAACTACCTTTTCTTCAAAGATATAATTTTTCAAAAATTGGTTGGAAAACGCAATCGGTCGATTGAGTTCTTCCTCATGGTTTTTATCCAAGACTTTCGATAACACTTGATCTAGTTGTTGTTTTTCTTTTTTATTTAAAAACCATAAATGCTTTTTAACTTTCTGTTTAAAAATATTTGCTTTCATTAAAGTTTCTCCTTAAAAGTATCACACTTATACTATCAATATACAGGATAAGTTATTTATCTTATGGTTTCAATAAAATTATAAAAAATTTTGCAATCAAATTATATTTTCTTTGCTTAACCATGCCATTCGATAGTTTTTTATTTCATTCAAGTAACCACATAAATTCAATTTATTCAATACTACTTTAATCAACGCCAACAATGAATTGAAATACAACTTTCCATCGCTTACCCAATAGTAAATGATTTCGCTTCTATAATCGCTCATTATTTACTCGTTTCATTCATTATTAAGTCATAATATTATAACTTTAGTTAATTGCTTAATAATAAAATAACTTTTACTTCAGTAACTATACTTTAACTTTGAGTGTGTATAAGCAAGGTAGATGATAATAAAAACACTTTCATATGAATTCATTTTATGATGAATTCAATGAAAGTGTTTTTTATTCCCATCATTTGGGAATAGCTACAGAAATGAACTAACTGTGTTTACGACTATAAAATAGACAGACCAGAACTTTGGATATCTTTTGCAAAGCCTTTAACTGTATCAACAGATAATTCGTTTATATCGCGTCCTAAATTATTATTCACTTTTTTAACTACATCTGCCGGACATGTAATAATATCCGCGCCAACTTCATCAGCTTGGATGACATTGATGACTTCGCGACAGCTTGCCCATAATAATTTCACACCTTTTTTACTGTGTGTAACATCAGCCGCTTCTTTCATCAATGGAATTGGATCTACTCCTGTATCTGCAATGCGTCCAGCAAATACAGATACATATGTTGGAACACCTTCTGTTACAGCATTAGTAATTTCTTTAACTTGATCTAAAGTATAAACAGCAGTAATGTTTAAACGAACATTGTTTGCTGATAATTTTTTAATTAGAGAAATAGTTGATTCACCTTTTGTGTTTACAATTGGAATCTTAACAAAAACATTATCGCCATATTGTTTTAAAATTTCCGCTTCTTTTTCCATAGTTTCTAAATCATCTGCGAATACTTCAAATGAAATAGAAGCGTCAGGAATTTCGCGCACAGCTTCTTCGGCAAATGCTTTATAATCTGTTACACCTGCTTTTGCCATTAAACTTGGGTTTGTGGTAAAACCATCTACTTGTTTATTTTTATAAGCTGCTTTCATTTCTTCAATATCTGCACCATCTGCAAACACTTCAACATTTAAATTTGCCATTACTAATTCCTCCTGACTAAAATAAATAATTCTATAAAGAATTATTTTTATAACGGTTTAAACCATACACTTTATTTATACCACCTTTATTTCATAAATTCTATTTTTCTGCTTATAAATGATTAATTTCTGAAAATAATAGTATCAGTAACAGATCTAATATCACTAAAAATCAAGCTTTATAATCTATATTGTTATTAACTAAAAACTTTTCTTATTGTAAATTTAGTTAACTTTAAGTTAATTTATGGTATTATAACTTAATAAATTGCATTAGGAGGTTATTATGGCACGTTCAAAACTTTATTTTTATTTATCATGCATTTTAATTATAATTAGCTTTTATTTTAATACTAGAAACCCTCTACTAAATATGCACTTTAATTCAATGATTAAACTCATTTTTGTTTGTAGTATTATCAATGCTATTATTTTAATACTTGCTATTATCTTTTCTGATAAATCTATTAAAAATTTACATGAAGATTCAGATTGGATTCGTCCAGTTAGCAAAGTTTTACCTTATATAATATTAATTGTGATAGCAATTCATATTATTGCTTCTCTCTCAACATTTGGTATTATTTTCTAAATCCTACTACAAAAGTTATACTACTTTTGTAGTTTATTTTTTTGAAAGGAAGATATCATAGTGCAATATTTATATATTTTTGTTGGCGGTGCCATTGGCGCATTCATTCGCTATTTATTATCTGTTTTTAATAGTACTGAAGGATTTCCAACTGGCACATTTTTTGCGAATATCATAGGTGCATTTTTAATGGGCTTATTAGGGTCTTTAGCGATACAGTATTTTAGAAACAATCCACTACTCAAAAAAGGTATAACTACTGGATTACTTGGTGCACTGACTACTTTTTCAACGTTTCAATTCGAACTTGTTGGATTATTACAACAACAAGCATATGTAATGTTAGTAACCTATGCTTTACTCAGCTATATCATAGGTATATTGGTTTGTTATATTGGAGTTAGAATGGGGGCGCGTTTATCATGACTCAGTTTTTTTTAGTTATGTTAGGTGGCGGAATAGGCGCAGTTATTCGTGCATTTGTTACTAATTTCTTTAACAATAGAATTAATAGTACTTACCCGATTGCAACACTTGTCGTAAATATTTTAGGTAGTTTTTTGATTGGTCTATGCATGGGACTGACTTTAAACGTTACTTGGATTAACACATTTTTAATTGTTGGAATTCTTGGTGGACTAACTACTTTTTCAACTTTATCATCTGAATTAGTTCAAATGTTAACACCAAACAAACAGATATTTCATTTTATTATTTATTCAATTTTACAATATGTAGTAGCGTTCATTTCATGTTTATTAGGATATTTTATGATTTAACTTACATAAAAAGAAAAGACCGTAAATATAGTTTTAATCTACTATATTTACGGTCTTATTCAAAATGCAATTACTCTATTAGTGTCCACTATACTCTGATGGATTAGGACCAATTCTTTTATCTTCGTTTAAACTGTCTAAACGTTCAATGTGTTCTTTAGTTAATTCAAAATCAAATACATTTAAATTTTCTTCAATTCTAGATGGTGTGACAGATTTAGGTATCACTACAACTCCATGTTCAATATTCCATCTGATTATAACTTGTGCTGGTGTTTTATTTATTTCTGATGCTACTGACTTAACTGTAGCATCTTCCAAAATTTGTGCATTCATTAATGGTGACCAGGATTCTACGTGTATATTTTGAACTTCAAGATATCTTCTCAATTCTGACTGTGTGAGATAAGGATGAAATTCAACTTGGTTAATTACAGGTTTAATTGAAACTTGAGCAAGTAATGCTTCTAAATGTTCTGCATTAAAGTTACTAACCCCAATATTCTTAACTTTATCATTTTTATACAAATCTTCCATACCTTGCCAAGTATCTATCATCAATGCTTCATCTAAGCCTGGCCAATGCATTAAATATAAATCTAAATAGTCTAATCCTAGCTTACTTAAACTAGTCTCATAAGCTTCCGCCACATTGCTGCGACCATAATCATCAAGCCATAATTTGGATGTAACAAAAAGATCACTTCTATCTAATCCTGTGGATGCTAATCCTTCTGCAATGCCTTGTCCAACCATTTCCTCATTATCATATATCATTGCAGTATCAATATGTCTATACCCATTTTCAATTGCATGTTTTACTGCATCCTTACATTGATCATTATTTTCAACTCGGAAAGTACCTAAGCCTATGATTGGCATTTCATTACCATTATAAAATGTTACAAATTCCAAATTTAAACTCCCCTTTACTATTAAACTATCTATAATAATAATCAAATTTATCAAACAATTAAATTAAAATGCCTAAATTTTAAATAATTTGTCTAAATAAATTACTTATATACTTAGATATAGACTTTTAACAAATAGCTATAGTCATAACCTTCTAAAAAATTCGATTCTTTTCCTAAACCAAAAACACATTTGTTAAGTTATTTTAATCCTATTGTTTAATGACCTATACATATATTGGTATTATATAGAATTAGAATAACATTAATAAATAGCAATTTAGATACATATATTTTGATAGGCAAATCAAACCAGATAATTTATATTAAAGTTTGCTCGTAGAAAAGTAAGTTCACACTTATAAAATACAAGTAAAAAAGCCCATAAATAAATTTTTGAAAAAATTCATTTATGAGCTATTATAACAAGATTTATATTCTTGATACTTAATTAGTTAAATGTTTCAATTTCATCCATCACACGTTGTAAATCTTCAACATTGTACTGGATACGACCATGAAAAACAAACTTATTAAAGTATTCATCAAGTTGTTCTGGTCCAACTAGCACTTTAGAATTAGTACTTTGTGCATAATTTGAAATTGTCACAGCACCTTCATCTTTAGGATTAAAATAAAGAATTGATGTCGGTGTGAATTTCAAGTTTAATTCTGTTTGTAATTCACCAGCTAGTTTTTCAATTTCATTTAAATAATTCGTATAATTTACAAATGATAAAGAATCTTTGTCATCATTTTGGTCCATAACTAAGGTTTGTGCCGTTTGTTTGTCAAGGTTTAACGTTTCAAACACTTGCTCCATCATCGGTTGTTCTTTGAATTGGTTAGCATTAATGCCATTAAATACATGACCTTTTAACAACTGTGAATCTATGAGATAGAGTCCAGTACGTGTGAGTACTAAATGACTTATACGGCGTATATCACTAAAGTTATTTTTCGGTAAGAAAATATTTGCCATGATATGCATATCTTCTGGACGAATACGTTTTTCATTAACTAAGCGTTCACGAATACCAATTAATCTCATATCCGTTACATACTCACTTTTATTTTTAGAGAAAAGTTTTAATGCATCTATTTCTTGCTCTTTTGCATTTACTGTAGCTTCATAGTCCTCTTTTTGTTTAGTAACTTGTTTTTTATTTTCAATTCTTTCTTTTTCTAACTCTTCATCATGTTCATCGCTAAGTTTTTGTTCTCTTGTTTTGTATTGCTCCTCAATGGTTTGCTGTGCTTTTTTCTTACTTTTCAAAGCAACTAAAAATAAAATCAAACAAATAACTGCTACGACAATTGCCACGATTAGTCCAATTTCCATCGGGCCAAATGAATTCATAACAACAACGCTCCTTTATGTGTTCAGTAACTTAATTATAATAGATATGAGTTCATCATTCGATAGTAAAGTTTAAAAAATTAATTACGTCACGCTTATATTTCTACGCTATCTTTTAATAAATTTACTTTATCTAATTTTTCCCAAGGTAACAGTATATCTGTTCTTCCAAAGTGACCATACGCTGCCGTTTGTTTATATATTGGATGTTTTAAATCTAACATTTTAATAATGCCTGCTGGTCTTAAATCAAAGTGAGTTCTAACTGCTTCTACTAGTTCTGTTTCACTTACTTTTCCTGTTCCAAAAGTATCTATTGCAATCGATACTGGTTCAGCCACTCCAATGGCATATGCGAGTTGAACTTCACATTTATCCGCTAAATCAGCTGCTACAATATTTTTGGCTACATAACGCGCAGCATAAGTAGCTGAACGATCTACTTTTGTAGGATCTTTACCGCTAAAGCAACCTCCTCCATGACGTGCATAACCACCGTATGTATCTACGATAATTTTACGACCAGTTAAACCAACATCACCCTGAGGCCCGCCAATTACAAATCGTCCAGTTGGATTAATATAAAATCTTGTATTATCGTCAATTAATCCTTCCGGTACTGTTGGGTATATGACATGTTCTTTGATGTCAGCTTGAATTTGTTCTAAAGTAATGTCTTCCGCATGTTGAGCTGAAACGACAATTGTATCTATACGATGTGGTTTATCTTGTTCATCATATTCCACCGTTACTTGAACTTTTCCATCTGGGCGCAAGTATTTTAAAATACTATCTTTTCGCACATCTGATAATCGCTTAGCTAATTGATGAGATAAAAATATTGGTAACGGCATATAAGTATCCGTTTCGTTTGTCGCATAACCAAACATTAAACCTTGGTCACCTGCACCAGTTGCTTCAATTTCTTCTTCTGATAAATTATCACGATATTCTAATGCATTATCGACGCCTTGTGCAATATCAGGCGATTGCTCGTCAATAGCTGTTAATATTGCCATCGTTTGACTATCGTAACCATATTTAGCACGTGTATACCCGATGTTTTTAATTGTTTCTCTTACAACTTTAGGGATATCTACATATGTAGCTGTAGAAATTTCTCCTGAAATTAATGCCATACCCGTAGTCACGGTAGTTTCACAAGCAACCCGCGCATGAGGATCATCTTTCAATATTTCGTCTAAAATTGCATCAGACACTTGGTCAGCGATTTTATCTGGGTGCCCTTCTGTAACCGATTCTGAAGTAAATAATCTTCTATTATAAGTCATAAATTAACTTGCTCCTTTGTCTTTGATTACGAAAATTCTCTTTTATTGAGCTCATTAAAAAAAGCCTTCTTCACTATATGAATAGAGAGAAGGCCCTTATACGTCCATTCGCTCTTATCGTTCAGACGCTATTTGTCCGCAAACGGTTTGGCACCTTTCTTCGTTGTAAGAAGAGGTTGCTGGGCTTCATTGGGTCCATGTCCCTCCGCCACTCAGGATAAGAGAATCCGTTAATCACTATAGTACCGAAACTAAGCACTAATGTCAATTTGATATTTATTTAAATTACTTTAAAAATGGTGTGGACTAATCAATCATATGTGTTATACTCTGTAATTGTAAAGGCTTACATTAATTTAATAGCGTTGGAGGGATATAGTATGGCGGTAGATACATACACTTACACAAAAAAAGTTCAAAACATTTTGGACAAGAAGTCTTCATTATTTCAACAATCTACAACACAGTTGTATAAGAAAATTCTTAATAATAATGAAGGAGAACTAACCGAACTAGGTGCAATTAACGCTAAAACAGGTAAATACACTGGTCGTTCACCGAAAGATAAGTTTATTGTTAATGAACCATCATACAGAGATGATATTGATTGGGGAAATATCAATCAACCTATTGAAGAAGACACATTTTTAAAATTATATGATAAAGTATTAAATTATCTAAATGAAAAAGATGAATTATATGTATTTAAAGGCTATGCAGGTAGCGATAAAGATTCACAACTCAAGCTAACTGTTGTCAACGAATTGGCTTGGCATAATCTCTTCGCACAAAATATGTTTATTCGTCCTGAAACAAAAGAAGAAGCAGAAGAAATCAAATCTGACTTTACGATTGTATCAGCACCCTATTTTAAAGCTGATCCAAATATAGATGGTACAAATTCAGAAACATTTATTATTACTTCATTTAAACATAAGGTCATTTTAATCGGCGGTACTGAATACGCTGGTGAGATGAAAAAAGGTATTTTCTCCGTAATGAACTACTTACTGCCTAAAGATAATATAATGAGTATGCACTGCTCCGCAAACGTTGGTGAAAAAGGTGATGTAGCTCTATTCTTTGGACTTTCTGGTACAGGAAAAACAACACTTTCAGCAGATTCAACTCGAAAATTAATCGGTGATGATGAACACGGTTGGAATGAAAATGGTATCTTTAATATCGAAGGTGGATGTTACGCAAAAGCAATCAACCTTTCTTACAAAAAAGAACCTCAAATATATGAAGCAATTAAATACGGTACAATTTTAGAAAATGTTGTTGTAGATGAAGAAGGCGATATCGACTTTGATGACAACTATTACACTGAAAATACAAGAGCCGCTTATCCAATCAACCATATAGAAAATATCGTTACACCTTCCAAAGCAGCACATCCAAATACGATTATTTTCCTTACTGCTGATGCTTTTGGCGTTTTACCTCCTATCTCAAAACTTAGCAAAGATCAAGCGATGTATCACTTTTTAAGTGGATTCACAGCTAAACTTGCAGGAACAGAAAGAGGTATCACTGAACCAGAACCATCTTTCTCAACATGTTTCGGCTCACCTTTCTTACCTTTACATGCTAAAGTTTATGCAGATTTACTAGGCGACTTAATTGATAAACATGATGTGGATGTTTATTTAGTGAATACCGGTTGGACTGGTGGTAAATATGGTACAGGACGCCGTATTAGTTTAAGTTATACGAGACAAATGGTTAATCAAGCAATCACTGGACAACTAAGAGATACAGAATATATTCAAGATGATATGTTTGGACTAAATATACCAGTGGAAGTTGAAGACGTACCTCAAACACTACTAAATCCAATAAATGCTTGGAGTAAGCCAGAGGCATATAGAGAACAAGCTCAAGATTTAATCGACAGATTTAAACATAATTTCGAAAAATTTGGTGATGAAGTTTCAGATTTAGCACAAAATGGTGGCTTTAAATAAATACTTAATAAAGCACATGGACTACATTATAATTGTGGCCCATGTGCTTTATTAGTAATTTTTTTATTTTTTTCTACTTTATCCATCCATTGTTTAACTGTATATAACGCTGTTTTCATTGCAAATGGCCTTGGTACATGATCTTCATCCATTTGATAAAATGTTTGATAAGTCGAGCCAATATGTTTCAATTGTGTTTCCAAATAATAGGCTTGGTGGATCCCAACTTGTTTATCTTTACCACCATGTACAATAAGTATAGGTGGACTGTCGGCGTGTATATTAGCAATCGCATCCCTTTGCTTATATGCTGTTGCTTGTTTCTTTGGATGTCCAATCATCCTTCTCAACATACCTCTTAAATCAATTCTTTCTTCATACATGAGGTGAATATCAGACACACCACCCCAAATAATAAAACTTGTAACTGGTAAATCTTGAAATGTAAGCAGACCTTGTAATCCACCTCTGGAAAATCCTATCATATGAATATATGCATCAGGGTACATTGCATTTAATATTCGAACAGCCACGGTTACATCATTTAAATCCCTACCATAAAATTCATCTTTACCTTCACTACCATTGTTACCTCTATAATAAGGTCCAAATACAAGTGTTTGAGCATCTGAAAATTGCATTAAACGTCCTGCTCTTACTTTACCAACTTGTCCTTTACCACCTCTCAAATATATAACTATTCTTTTTACACTTTTATGTGGTTGCATTAATAAACCTCTAACATTAATCTCATCCACTTCATAAGTGACTTCATCAAAAATATGGTCAGGTACTTCTATCGGCATTCTTTTTCTGTGAATAAAATCCAAGCTCGATCACTCTCTCTAAACATTTTAAAATTGCAGCATCTTTCAATAAATAACTTTTATATGCTTCTGAAATATCTGAGATACTATTGAAAATTAATGGCCCATCAGTTTCTAAATAATCATTTTTCATTTGTAATCGATCTACTTTAACCATGAAAACATCTTTTGTAAAAGGTGTGCCATTTTGACGATTAACACAATATTGAGCAATATAATGTCTATCTTTAAAATTAATAAGCGCTCCTGTTTCTTCAAACAATTCCCTATCACACGCTTGTACACTTGATTCCCCTGCTTCTCTTTTGCCACCAGGAAATTCTATACCTCTTATTTTATGTTTGGTAAAAAGCAATTGTCCTTGATATATTGGAATAACTAAGACATGGTCTGCATCTGGTATATCATTTTCATCTTTAAACGATAAAAAAACATCATCATTTTCTTTATCTTTAAACTTCACAAACATCAATCTCCCTTTATATATGTTAAACTATCAATGCGATGTAAATTGTTGGAGGCAAAATTTTATGAAAAAAATCTTTCTAGGACTTATCTATATATATCAACATTTCATTTCTCCTATGACACCAGCTACATGTCGCTTTTACCCAACTTGTTCTGAATATACTAGAGAAGCAATAGAAGTTTTTGGCCCCTTTAAAGGTACTTGGTTAGGTGTTAAACGTATTTCAAAATGTCATCCACTCCACAAAGGTGGATTTGATCCAGTACCTTTAAAAAAAGATAAAAAGCATAAACATTAATCAATCTGCATTAAATTATCTTTGTTTACTAAAGGAGGTTCAAAATAAATTGAACCTCTTTTTAATATGCCTGAATGTGCTACAATATCATTTTCAAAATAATAACCTTGTGGTGTAATATCACTTGGATAAGTTGTATATCTTGCTAATAAAGCAGTAAAATAACGACTTAAACCATATTCATACATACCGCCAATGACAAATTTCACATCTTTTTGTTCTAATATTTCAATGATTTCCATGACTTTATCAATACCACCGAGTCTAAATGGTTTTAATATGACAACATCGATTTTATAATTTTCAATATAATATAAAATTGTTTTCAAAGATACTGCTTTCTCATCAATAGCTATAGGTGGTAATTCCGTATCTTTAAAATGATTTACTTTTTCTATATCTTTAAAAGGCTCTTCTAAATAAAGAATTTCACTGCTTGAAAGTAACATGATTTTCTCAACTTCGTTATCTCTAACAGATTCATTGGCATCAATGACAATTTGAGGTTTAAATAGCAATCTCTGCAATCGCTTAACATCTTCTAAAATCGTTTCCGACCATTTTATTTTTATGCGTTGTGGTTGTGTGACTTTTAAGTCCTTAATTTGTTTATCCGTTAGGCCGCTAACCGTGGCACCATAAGGCACATTAAACGTCTCTAATTGGAAAAAAATTTGATAACAGGCCATCACAATCATACTTCGTGTAGCTGGATATTTTTCCAAACATTGAAGCGCGTTTTGAACTTCCGAAAAGGATTCAAACTCAATATTCTTAAAAGATTCAAACCACTTTATTGTTTGGTCATAAACTACTTCTATCGTTTCATCATCATACCAGTCTGTTTCAAAAGCGTTACACTCTCCAAAATAATGTTTCTGCTTATCCGTAATAAATTCAATAATAAGTGCTTTACGCTTGTCCAATTTTACCTTAGGAGTAATAATTGAATGTTTAAAATCATTATTACAAATATAAAGTTTCATTTCGCTCAATTTCATAAATTTTCACGCCTAATTTTTTAAATGTTTTCGTTGTAGTTTACCAGTTGATGTATAAGGTAATTCTGTTACTTGTTTAAAATATTTTGGGATTTTATATTTCGCTATATGTGATTTAAAATGTTCGATTAATGTTTCATTGGATAATTTTGTTTTTGAAACATAATATAAATAAGGTACTTCCCCCCACGTGCTGTCATGCTCTCCGATACACATTGCATCAGTAATTGATTCGTGTAGTTTTGCTACAGATTCTAATTGATATGGATATATATTTTCGCCACCGCTAATGATCAAATCTTTACGTCTGTCATAAATCATTACATATCCATCGTCATCTATTTCAGCAATGTCTCCCGTTTTAAAATAACCATTTTCAAACGTATCTATTAAATCTTCAGGATATAGGTATCCATTCATAACATTGTCACCTTTGATAAGTAGTTCTCCATGTCCTAGGTTATTCGGTTCTTTTATTTTCACAAAAACATTTTCACTTGGTTTTCCGACGGTATCATAGCGCTCAGCTAACATACTTGGCGATGCTGTTAAAAATTGGGAACATGTTTCAGTCATTCCGAATGAATTGTAAATCGGCAATCCTAATTTCAAAGCTTTTTCAATCAATGTACTAGAAAGCTTAGCCCCGCCTAATAATATCTTTTGAATATTATACGGTTGAGTCAACCCTTCATCCATTAACCATTTTAAAGTTTGAGGAACCAATGATACATGCGTTGGTAATTCTTTTTCTATTATTTCAAGCATCCTATGTGAATTAAACTTCGCTGCAATACGTACTGTAAAACCTTGAATCAGCGCTCTTATTATGACACTTAATCCAGAAATATGATAAATAGGCAATACAGATAACCATTTTGTGTCTTGATTAAACCCTAGACTTTGTTTACAACCCAGTGCACTTGCATAATGGTTGCCAAATGTTTGAGGAACAGCTTTTTGTGGTCCTGTTGTTCCAGAAGTAAACATAATAGAAGCAATTTGATCCATATTGAATATAGCTTCATAAGTATTATTAGAAACTTCACGTTTCAATACATCAAAATCAATTATGACTATATCTTGTAACGTTAAATTGGTAGTAGTAATTACTGTATCAGTTTCAATAGAATGCAACTGGTTTTGTATTTCTTCTTTGGTTAAACGCGTGTTTAACATCACGATTTCAACACCTGCTAGCCACAACGCATTAATCAAAGTAATAGATTCAATATGATTTTCTATATATATTCCTATACGCTTTTTCTTCAACTGTTTTATTTGATAAGCTAAACGGCTTGCTTCGTAATACATTGAAGCAAACGTGATTTTATTAAGACCATCATCAATAAATACTTTATTTCCATTTTGTTTTGCTTGCGTTTTCAACCAAAATTCCAATCTGTCATTCCTCCATCTCAAAGACTATTATAACGTTTTTACTTTGATTTAACAGTGTTGGTGCATTTTATTAGTTACTATTACCATAAATTCATATTTATACTATTTGTTTACATTTCTTTTGTAAAATAGTCAAAATTTAAGTTGTATGCGATGAATTTTGGTGATATGATAATAAAAATGACTTCGTTTCAACTAATTATAAACACATAAAAAAACATGATCTGTAGAAGGACTCTTCATTATCATAATAGATTATTAAGGCATCAGAGGTTCGAATCCCTCACTCTCCGTTTACTTACACCATATTAGATAAGAAGAAAGATAAACGTTTTTATTTATATATATATGATGAAGGAGATCACAATAAAATGAAATTTATTAAATACGAAATTGAGCAAGGCTTGTACTACGACCTCATAACGATATATGCAAAAACTAACAAAAATACTCCGTTCCATTTCACTTTTTCAGAAAGCCATACTCTAAAAGAAATAAGAGATAAATTAGAAGATATTGCAATTAAAATTGACAAACAATAATATTTGTTTAACGCAATCATCAAATAACGAAAGATCGTTACACTTATAATAAATAGAACGATGTCCTAAGATGGCTCATAATCCCTTAATCACAATACCAAATATTAGAAATTAAGACGCAGTTTGTTCCCTAAGTTATTGTATTACAATAACTTAGAAAACATCAAAATTCATCTATAGTATCCAACAAAGTTATCGATAAATATAAAACCCGTTATATCAACGTTTTAAATAACGATGTATAACGGGTTTTATAGAATTAACGGAGAGTGAGGGATTCGAACCCTCGAGACGCTTGTGGCGCCTACACACTTTCCAGGCGTGCTCCTTCGGCCAACTCGGACAACTCTCCAATATAGAATTAAAAAAACAGAAGCGATATTTCACTTCTGTTTGTATGACCCCGACGGGACTCGAACCCGTGTTACCGCCGTGAAAGGGCGGTGTCTTAACCGCTTGACCACGGGGCCATGGCTCCACAGGTAGGACTCGAACCTACGACCGATCGGTTAACAGCCGATAGCTCTACCACTGAGCTACTGTGGATTAATTTGAATGGAGCGGGTGATGGGAATCGAACCCACAACATCAGCTTGGAAGGCTGAGGTTTTGCCATTAAACTACACCCGCTTGATAACGATTATGGGGCGGTTGATGGGAATCGAACCCACGAATGTCGGAACCACAATCCGATGCGTTAACCACTTCGCCACAACCGCCAAAAATAAAATGGTTCAGGACAGAGTCGAACTGCCGACACATGGAGCTTCAATCCATTGCTCTACCAACTGAGCTACTGAACCTTAATGGTAAATCAATAATGGCGGTCTCGACGGGAATCGAACCCGCGATCTCCTGCGTGACAGGCAGGCGTGTTAACCGCTACACTACGAGACCAAACTATGTAATTGCGGGAGGCGGATTCGAACCACCGACCTTCGGGTTATGAGCCCGACGAGCTACCGAACTGCTCCATCCCGCGTTAATATTATTAATGACGCCTACCTATTAAATATACCATAATGTCATTACAAAATCAACATTATTTTAAAATTAATTTACAAATAATTAATTTATAATTAAAAATTAAATGTCATAATGAGTGGTTAAACTCCCTCATTTCTGAATACTTATTTAGTATATTAACTTTTGTAGCTTTCGTCAATGCTTTCATTAAAGTATTTTGTGTAAAAAAGGAATATAACTATAATATTATAATTTTAGTTAAGAAATGACACATATTTGTTTATTTTTATAGCTTACCCATATTTACTTAAAATATAAGTAAGCTATAAAGACTGTTCATTTTATAATTGAAATATAAAACTTATTTCCCCGTATTGTGCTGTATAATTATAGACCGTCGTAGGTTTATTCAATCTATTTACTCATGATACCCATCATTTTACTTTGTAAATTTGTAAATGTCGTGAAACCATCATCTTCCATGAAGTGTCCTCCAAAATCAGTAATTTTACATTTGCCATTCAATTCATCCATTAAACGCTTTGTTTCTTTGTAAGAAACATGTTTATCGTCTTTTGCACACAAACCATAAAATTCATTCACTTTTTCTTTAACTTTATCATAGTTAATGATTTTATCATCTAATTTCAACGACTCATCAATCTCTTGTGCATCCTCTTTGAAACCTGAGATACTGAATAAACCTTCAATATTGTTTATGTTTTTATTTTGAATAAATTCAAGTGAAGCAATTGTACCAAAACCATGAGTTACAAAATAGGTATCCTGTTTACGTATATGGATCTGTTCATTCATAACATTGAGCCATTTACGTATATCACTATTTTGTTCTTTCGGAATGTTAAAAAGTGTAACTACGTAACCTTCTAATGTAAGATTATTTGCTAACCATTCATACCAATGATTCGTTGAATCACCTAATTTTGAATGTACTATTACTATATCTGTCATAAATCAATCCCCCATTTACAAATATTACTTTTAAAGTATCTCATATATTTCACCAGTATTGTAAGTTTCAACTTAGTAAAAAAAAGCCAATTCTACAATAATTAAAAATTAACAAAGTAGAAAATGACTTTTTTATTATTTATTTAGATTTCATCTAAAATCTCTTCAACCGCTTCTTTTCCTTGCTTTATGCAATCAGGTAACCCAACAGCCTCAAATGACGCACCAGTAATACGTAGTCTAGGATAATTATGTCTTATATGCGATTGTATCAATTTAATTTGTTCAATATGTCCTACTTGATATTGAGGCATACTTTTAGGTAAACGATTTACAATACTAAAATCAGGCGAACCTTTAAAGGTCATCATTTTACTCAAATCATTTTTCACGATTTTCACGAGTTCTTCATCTGTATGATCGTCAACTACCGTATCACCTGGTTTACCAACATAAGCTCTAATTAACACTTTACCTTTAGGTGTTGTAAATGGCCATTTCTTACTTGTCCAAGTACAAGCCGTGATATTCGTATCGCTTGTACGAGCAATAACGAATCCTGTGCCATCATAATTGTTGATGATATTTGCTTCGTCAAATGCAAGTACGACTGTTGCTACTGTTGTAGAATCCATGTTTTTAAAATAATCAAAAGCAGGATCATTACCAAACCATTGTAAGAAATTTTGATGTGGCGTTGTAACTAAGACACTATCATAGATGCGCTTCTCATTGACTGTTTTAATTTCATATTTTTTCTGTGACGCTGTAATATCTTTAACAGCCGTTTGATATTTAATATTAACACCTTTTGCTACCAAATCGTCTCTTAAACATTCTATAAACGAACTCAATCCATGTCTAAACTGTTTAAATTGTCCCTTAGGTGCACCTGGATAAAGTTCACGTTGTTTTATTCTTTGCGCCTTCTCATATCGCATTCCTTTAATAAGGCTACCAAATTGTTCTTCTCTTTCTTTAAACTCAGGGAAAGTACTCATTAAACTAAGCTCGTCAATATTTGTGCCATAAATACCACCCATTAATGGTTCTATTAGATTTTCTAGCACTTCGTCACCTAACCGCGTTCTAAAAAATTCACCAACCGACATATCGTTATCCATATCTATAGTTTTTTTAAACAAATCCATTCCAGCTCTTAACTTACCCAATGGAGAAATTAATTTTGTTTTGAGAAATGGTTTGATGTCGGTCGGTATTCCTAAAATAGAACCGCCTGGAATCGGATAGAGTTTATTTTTAGCATATATATACGATTGCCCAGTTTTATTAGTAATGAGTTGATCTTCAAGCCCTATATCTTTGGCTATATCTGTCATAATTTGTTTTCGTCCTAAATAAGATTCTGGACCTAATTCAATGGTATAGCCCTCATTACGATATGTTTGTATTTTCCCGCCTACTCTATTAGAAGATTCATAAATTGTGACATCGATGTCAGGTCTTTTTGATTTGATAAAATATGCACTGGATAAGCCTGTGATGCCTGCCCCAATAATTGCGATACTCTTAGTCAATGTGATTCACGCTTCCTTTAATAAACATTTTTAATTTCATCTACGATTGCACCAATAAATAGTGAATCTGTATTAGGCATTGCTGGACGGAAGTAATTAACGCCTAACTCATCACAAATTATTTTGCATTCATAATCATTATCATATAATACTTCCAAATGTTCACATACAAAGCCTACAGGCGTATAAATAAAGTTTTTATAATTATATTTTTCGAATAAGTTTCTAGTTAAATCTTGAACGTCAGGGCCTAACCAAGGTGTCCCAGTATTACCTTCTGATTGCCACCCTTCAGCAACGTGAGTAATGTTTGATTTAGCTTTTAATAATTCAGCAGTATCATGCAATTCATTCGGATATGGGTCATTATTTTTTTCTATAAGTCCTTTAGGTAAACTGTGTGCTGATACTACTAAGACTGTTTCATCATGTTCTTCTTTTGGTATTTGCTCTAAAGTTTCATTTACCTTTTCAGTCCAGTATTGGATGAATTTTGGTTGTTGGTAATAATGTTCAACATGGTTTAACGTAATACCATATTTGTCCGCTTCTTCTTGTGCACGCTTATTATAGGAACCCACTGAAAAGCTTGAATAATGTGGTGCTAGTACCACAGTAACAGCTTCATCTATACCTTCTTTATTCATTGCCTTTACAGCATCTTCAATAAACGGATGGATGTGCTTCAAACCAATGTACAACTTGAACTCAACATCAGTATATTGATTATTCAACTCTGAACATAATGCCTCAGCTTGTCGATTCGTAGTTCCCGCAAGTGGTGATAAACCGCCAATAAATTTATATCTATCTTTTAAGTCTTGCAATTCTGCTTCTGTAGGTTTTTTCCCATGTCTAATATCTGTGTAATAAGCTTCTATGTCACTTTCTTTATAAGGTGTACCATAAGCCATTACTAGTAAGCCTACTGTTTTTGCCATTTTAAAATCATCCTTTTATTTAAATTTTTAAGATGTAGATGACATAATTAAATGTAAATCTTGTTCACCTTTTGTATGTCTAACTATCTTTGAGTATATTCGTGAACAAACGTAGTAATTCTTTTTAAAGTTTCGGGTTTAACTTGTGGAAAAACACCATGTCCTAAATTAAATATATGTTTACCATGTGCTAAGCCCTCATCTAAAATAGGTTTTAATCGCGCTTCTATAACTTCCCAAGGTGCTAATAGTAAAGATGGATCTAAATTCCCTTGTAATGTTTTAGTAATATTTAAATCATTAGCTTCTTTAATAGACAGTCTCCAATCTAGACCTAATACATCTATTGGTAAATCATTCCATTCATGTACTAAATGACTTGCACCCACACCAAATAAAATCACAGGTACATCGTATTTCGCCTTAATTCCATTAATTAACTTTTTCATTGCTGGTTTTATATAATATCTGTAATCTTGAACGTTTAATGCACCAACCCAAGAATCAAATACTTGTATGATTTCTGCACCAGCTTCTATTTGAGCTGTCGTATAAGTAATAGACATATCGACTAAATGATCCATAAGCGCAAACCAAGTTGCTTCGTCACTATACATCATTGCCTTTGTAAAATTATAATTCTTAGAAGGCCCACCTTCAATCATATAGCTTGCTAAGGTAAAAGGAGCGCCAGTAAAACCAATCAATGGCACCTTCAATTTTTCTTCAGTTAATAATTTAATCGTGTCTAATACATATGGAACATCTCGTTTCGGATCAATATTCCCTAATTTTTCAACATCTTGTATATTTTTAATCGTATTATGAATTACTGGTCCTATCCCGGACTTAATTTCTACGTCCACCCCTATCGGTTGCAATGGGGTCATGATATCTTTATATAAAACCGCAGCGTCCGTATTATAATTATCTACTGGTAAATGTGTTACGTATGCACATAATTCTGGCTGGTGTGTTATTTCAAATAAAGAGTATTGCTCTTTCAATTTTCTATATTCAGGCTGTGATCTACCAGCTTGACGCATAAACCACACAGGTGTGTGTTTAACTTCTTTGCCCTTAATCATATCTAGGATTGTATTATTTTTATTATGCACCTTGTAATCCTCCTACATTATAATCATTCTTATTAATATTACCATATCCACTAATTTCCCGTATTCAATCAATAGAAATGTCATAAAAAAGACAAAGTGTGTCACTTTGTTATTCTTAATTATTTGACTATTGTTTTCTAACAGAAATCAATTATAATACTGTTAAAGTCTATTTTACATTTATTTGAAATATTAGAAGTATATATAGTAAATTATAATAGTTATGCAATGTTTCTTAAACAATTCAAGGGGGAAAACTTATGAAAATTTACGCATCTTACGGTACATTTGGTTATTTAAATCAAATTAGACTGAATAATCCGACACATCATCTACTACAATTTTCAGCTTCCGATTCTTCAGTTATTATAGAAGAAACAGAAGGTGAAACGGTTTTAAAACACCCGCTGGCTTATGACATCATTAAGTCTGAAGGGAATTTAGATGAAAATTACTTCTATTCTGTTATTTTTATACCAACATCAGAGGATCATGCATATCAATTAGAAAAGAAATTAGAAAATGTCACTACTGATTTCAAACAATTTGCAGGTTATAGAAGTTATCGCTTTTTAAAACCAAATCAAGGGTTAACATATAAAATTTATTTTGGCTTTAATAGTCGTACAGATTACGAAGATTTCAAAGCGTCTGCCGTTTTCCAAGAAAACTTTGATAAACTAGCACTAAGTCAATTCTTTGGTTCTAGTGGTCAACATTCAAGTTACTTCGAAAGATATTTATTCCCAATTGACGATTACTAATTAAAAATCGCTACTCAAATTTAGCTCTAAGCTAAAACCTGAGTAGCGATTTTTTAATCTGTTAGCAAACTTTCTTGATATTTCAATTTTTTAGTTATATTTCTAATCGTCAACCATCCTACAAGAAAGAATATCAATCCAAAGAAACTATATTGTGGAAAAACAATAGCAAAAGTAACGATAAAAATCACGCCTATAATACACATTAATCTATTTAAAAATTGTTCATATCCTTTAATGACCTTACTATCAGATACAGGCCAAACTTGAGGCCATAGACCATATGCTTGTTGTGTATAAAATTGAGCCATTTGTAACAATATAATATACATAAATAGACTACCAATTAATAAAACTACGATGACTTGATGTAACCATATCATCATAACTAAAGCTATAATAATCAAGCGTAATATAATATTAAATGCGTCTTTACCTCTAGCAAAACTTCTAATAAATAAATAAAGATACATATAGTTTTCATTAAATTTTTTAGGTTTCGGTTTCCACAATAACGGATCTAAATAACTTCTCCTTACTGCTTTCTCTTCTAATTGTTTTACATCCGTAAACATATTTACAAATTTATAATAATTCATATGATGTTGTTGTTCTGTATTAATCATATGCTCCCATGGGAACAAATAGTCTTTGTTTAAATATCTTATTAACAGAGTCAGAGCAACAAGTATAATAACTGAAAAAATACTTGAGATATTTTTAGGATCTAAGGCTACATAATAACCAGATGTAAATATCACAAACAAAATGCTAAATAAAGACCAACGTTCAAGACGAAATTTATACCACTGCCATTTTAATAATAAACCTAAGAGCGGAAATATAATTGCTAGTCCAGCAAAGATAATATAAAATCCAAACGTTTTGTTATTAAGCACATAAAATAATGGAAATAATATAATAATCAATAATATTTGTATAGGTAATCTAGTAACATAACTATACATCAAACTTTTTTTCATATATTCAAACATATGTTTTTCAAATGGCAAGAGAAATAATTTATCTGCATCTTTCAATAAAGTCCTAATTGGGAACATGGAAGTAATGGCTGTGATTATACTAGCAATTAACGCATAATTAATATGTTTAGGCATTGATTTCAACCAATCTCCATAACCTAAAATAAATGCACCTAATAAAATTACAAGAAATACAGAAAAATGACCATTAAATATAAATTTATTATAATAACTTTTCTCTTTTTTGATTGCTTGTTTCCTTAAATCAAATAATTGTTTAGCTTGCTGTCTCATGAGTTCTGGCCACCTTGAGTAACATGTATATAGATTTCATCTAAAGTTTTACCACTTAGCCCTGTTTGTTCTCTTAATTCATCTATATTACCGAATGCTACGATTTGACCTTTGTCCATTATTAAAAATCTGTCACAGTATTTTTCGGCCGTTGCCAAAATATGTGTACTCATCAATACAGTTCTGTTCTCTTCTTTTTTCTCGACCATTAAATCAAGCATAGATTGTATACCTAAAGGATCTAATCCTAAAAATGGCTCGTCAATGATATATAATTCTGGATCTACAATGAATGCACAAATAATCATCACTTTTTGTTTCATACCTTTAGAAAAATGACTCGGAAATATATCTAATTCATTTTCTAACCTAAATGTTTTTAATAATGGATTTGCCCTTTTCATCGCTTCCATTTTATCTATATTATACGCCATTGCTGTCATATTAATATGTTCTTGCAACGTTAATTCATCATATATGACTGGTGCTTCCGGAATATATGACAACTTACGTCTATAAGCTTCTACATCTTGTTTGATATCAATATCTGAAATTGTTAACTGCCCTTCCATCGGCGTTAATAAGCCTAACATATGTTTAATAGTGGTACTCTTCCCAACACCATTCAAACCTATCAGTCCAACAATTTCTCCTTTTTTTAATTCAAAATTTATATCTTTTATCACAGGTCTTTTGCCATAACCGCCTGTTAAATGCTCTACTTTTACTGTCATAAGGCACCTCCACAAATAGTATTGTATCAAAAATCAAACATTGTTCATAAAGTTACTTCAAAAAATGACGGAATTTAATCAGTAATGCTATAATAGTTACTAAACATCTGACAAGGAGTGAAAATTTATGTCTGAAACAATCTTTAGTAAAATAATTAATGGTGAAATTCCTAATTATAAGGTATATGAAGATGAATATGTTTATGCATTTTTAGACATCTCTCAAGTGACCAAAGGTCATACTTTATTAGTTCCTAAAAAAGTTTCTGCAAATATCTTTGAAACGGATAGTGAAACAATGAAACATATAGGCGTTGCTTTACCTAAAGTAGCAAACGCAATCAAAAAAGCATTTAACCCTGATGGTCTAAATATTATACAAAATAATGGTGAATTTGCCGATCAATCTGTCTTCCATTTACATTTTCATCTGTTACCAAGATATGAAAATGAAGTAGATGGTTTTGGTTATAAATGGGAAACACATGAAGAAAGCATAGGCGATGAACAAAAGAAAAAAATTGCACAAGAAATTGCAGCACAATTTAATTAATTATGCTTACCTGATATGATATAGGGTATATTAAAAATATTAATGACTCAGAAATTTTAGAAATGAGGAGAATTTTTATGAAAACAGCTCAATTATTACTAGGTCTTGGTGCTGGTGTTGCAACTGGAATTGGTGTTGCATTAATGAATCGTGATAAGAAAAATTCAAACCAATTTGAGACAGAAGCGCGCAGACCTACGGGTGCTGAATCTGAATTTGATAAAGAAATCAACACTATAAAGCAAAACGTCAATGATATTGTAAATTACATTTCACAAATCAAATCAGAAAGTACTGAAATTGGCAGTACTATTGGTGATGAAGTGAAAACGATGATTGGTGATTTTAAATCTGATATCGATCCTAATATTGAAAATTTGCAATCCCATATTGAAAATTTACAAAATCGTGGCGAAGAAATTTCAAAAGCATTTGAAAAAGACAAATAATTAACTCAATTAACTAAGAGTTATAACTCACTTGAAAACCTGAGTTATAACTCTTTTCTTTGGATAAAAAAACCCTTTTAAGGGTTGCTGGGAAAGTAGTACATATGGCTGATCTTCTCAGAGCCCTTATCAGGGCTGGTCAGTAACAAAGGCTTATAGCCGAAGAACAAACCACCCGTTATACGGGTGGTTTTGATTAATACAATAAAAACATCTATGTCTTTAAAATGATGCTGAATTAAAAATATATAGTACACTCATCTTTCTTTGATTAAAAACTATAATATCCTTACATTATAGTGTTTTGAGAACTTTTCAAACTCTAAAATTAACTTAAAGTTAAACTTGACGACTGTAAGAATACGTTAGATAATACGAAAGTATATTCAATAAATTTTAAAAAGGAGTATGATTGCGTAATGTATTTATGTACACGTCAAATAGATATTAACGCTCGTTTTGGCATACCTAGAATTGCTTTCCTTAGTTTTGTTACTACAATTATCACATTTTTAATTGCATACGAACTTTTATACTTCTTTTCAAATACCAAATTAACAGACGACCACTTTTTAATATTTTTAATTTTAGTAGTGCTTTTGTACCCTTTACATAAATTAATCCACTTATTGTTTTTCTATCCCTATCGTAAGTCATTTAAAAAATATAAATTAGTAAAACATAAGTCTGTGCCTTTTTATAATGTGTATGTTAATACACCTGTTAATAAATATTATTTTTGTTTTGATTTAATCACACCAGCTTTATTTATAACGATTGTTTGCACATTTATAAGTACTATCATCCCTCAATATGGTCATTATTTAATGTTTTTAATTGCTTTGAATTTAGGTTATTCGGTTATGGATTTTCTTTATTTAAAGATCATATTATTTTCAAATGAAGGTACTTATGTTGAAGAACATCAAACTGGTATTAATATTTTAAACAAAGTATCACCTTATACGAATCATGAACTTGATTAAGCAAACAGCAATGTTTGCTTTTTTTATTCGCTCTTTTTTATATAAAATGGTTACAACTATAGTCGTATATATTAGGTTTCTAATTGGTGAAAACGACTTTATATGTTATATTTACGTTGTTATTCTTACAAAAGGAGTTCCCAATCATGAAAACATTTAAAAAAGTTATAATTCCTGTTACTGCTAGTGCATTATTATTAGGTGCTTGTGGTAATAGCGCTACAGATTCTAAAGAAGATACAATTATTTCATCAAAAGCTGGCGATGTTAAAGTTGAAGATGTAATGGATAAAATGGGTGATGAGCAAGTTGCAAACACATCTTTTTCTATATTATTAAATAAATTGTTAGCAGATAAGTATAAAGATAAAATAGACACGAAAGATATTGATAAAGAAGTTGAAAAAGAACAAAAACAATACGGTGGCAAAGATCAATTTGAAAGTATGTTAAAACAACAAAAAATGTCGCTTAGTGACTATAAAGAGCAAAAAAAATTACAATCATATCAAAAGGCACTACTGAACGATAAAGTGAATATTTCTGATAAAGAAATTAAAGAATCTACTAAAAAAGGTTCGCATATTTTAATTAAAGTTAAAGAGAATAAAGATGACAAAGAAGGTTTATCAGATAAAGATGCAAAAGCAAAAGCAGAAAAAATCCAAAAACAAGTATCAGAAAATCCTGACAAATTTGGAGAAATTGCCAAAAAAGAATCAATGGATAAATCTTCGGCTAAAAAAGATGGTAGCTTAGGATATGTTATCAAAGGACAAATGGAAAAAGATTTTGAAAAGGCGCTCTTCAAACTTAAAGAAGGCGACGTTTCAAAAGTAGTTAAAACAGATTATGGTTACCATATTATTAAAGCAGATAAAGAAAATGACTTTGATAAAGAAAAAGGTAAGCTAAAATCGCAATTAATCCAACAAAAAGTACAAAAAAGTCCTAAATTACTAACAGACGCTTATAAAGAACTGTTAGATGAATACAAAGTAGATTATAAAGATAGAGATATTAAAAAAGCTATTGAAGATTCTATTCTAGACCCTGATAAAATTAAACAGCAACAACAACAACAGCAACAACAGCAAGCGATGCAACAAGGTGGAGCTGGTATGACCTCTGGACAATAGAATCATAATTCATAAATAAACAAGGCAAATGCTACATTCTAGGGCATTTGCCTTGTTTTTTTATGAATGAAACTAACTTATATTTACTTATTAATTATGCTTGTACACATATTTTTCGAGACGATTGTATTTTATCTCTTGCGCTGATATATAACACAGGATAAACACATATTCAATCTACTTATATCAAATCATACGATGCTCATGAATAAAAAACGATTATCTCACCCCCTACTTCTTACCTTCTAATACGACATATTAATTGTAAATAATCACGGTCAGAAACGAATGATTTTACATATAAAAAAGACTAATCCACGCTAATGAACTGCTCCCTTCAAAGTAGACACTTAAAAATGTAAACTTTGAAGGGAGCATATCAAAATTTGGATTAGTCCTTTACTTTCAAAATGTTTCAATTTTATTTTTTTAAGCGTATATTTTCCGTATCGCTTAATCTAAAGATGTTGGATTGTAAAATTGTCTACCCTCAAGCCCAAAAATACGTTCAGTAAATTGACCTTTTGGCGTTTTCTTATATGCTTTTTCAAACATATTCATTTTTGCATCAATGTTATCGATGAAAAACAAAATTTCTGCCTCTTTCATATGTGGTAGTTTCGGAGAGCCAAATTCCATTTTTCCATGATGTGCTAAAATCATGTGACGCAGTAATAATACCTCTTCACCTTCTATATTTAATTCTCGTGCAGCATCTGCTACTTCATCACTGGCAATAGAGATGTGGCCCAGCAAATTACCTTCAACCGTATATGTTGTTGCAACAGGACCACTTAATTCTTTAACTTTACCTAGGTCATGTAAAATAATAGAACTATATAATAAACTGCGGTTTAAAAGTGGATATATATCACAAATAGATTTTGCGACCCGTAACATTGTTAATACATGATAACTTAACCCACTTGAAAAATTATGATGATGTGTACTTGCTGCAGGAAATGTAAAAAATTCTGTTTGATATTTACGCAATAAATGTCTTGTAATGCGTTGTAAATTTGCATTTTCAATCTCTAACATATAATGAGAGACTTCTTCTTTGATTTCTTCTGGTGTGAGTGGCGCGCCGTCTACGAAATCATGTATGTTTAAATCTGCTTCATCTGAAGCTAATTTAATTTTATTAATTTTCATCTGTTTACGACCACGATAATTAATAACATCACCAATAACGTGTACGATTTTTTCTGGTTCTAAAACACGCATATCTTCCTTAGTAGCAGTCCATAATTTAGCTTCGATGTCCCCACTTTTATCTTGAAGATATATCGTCATATAGTCTTTTCCTTGAGCAGTTACGCCTTGTGTCGCTTTATGAATCAAGAAATAGTGATCAACTGAATCTCCAGGATTTAATTTTTCTACATTTCTCATTATTTACCGCCTTCCTCAGGTTTATTCAAAGTAATAATTTGTTTTGAAGGCACACTTGTATCTTTGACACATGTAAAGTATAAAATTTGATAATCATTAGGCATTTGTCTTAGATAATTCATCATCGTTTCTTTTCTATGTTTATCAAAATGTACAAATGCATCATCAATAATTACAGGGAATGGATAGTAAGGTTTTAATGTTTTAATTAAGCTTAATCGCAATGCGATATATAGTATTTCTTTAGTAGACTGGCTTAATTCAATTGGTTCGTACATTTGACCATTCACTTGTTTTACCATTAAATCTTCATTCGCATAAGTTACTTGTACATAATTTCCATTTGTTAAATGTGCAAAGATTTCTGTTGCTTCATTTATCACTTGTGGTAAACGCTTATCTTTAATTTGTTTAATATGTCCTTCCACTAAAGATTGTAAGTAACTAAGACTTGCCCAATCTTTTGCTTCATCATTCACTCTATTTTTCAAAATATGGAACTTATGACGTAAATCCGCTAACGTTTTGTCTGTTTCCATATCCGTGATTTTAGCTTTTAAATCACTGACTTCTGACTGCATTTCTAAATATTGATCATTATAATGATCAACTTGTCTTTCTAACACTTCATCTTCTTCAGATAGTTGAGCATATGTTTTTTGACTCAGCATAGAACTAGCTTCGTAATTATAATTTTGGTTTTCTAGATATTTCGTTAAATCATTAAAGCGGTTTAATTGTTGATGATAAGCCTGATATTGAGCATGCTGATGATAATACGATTCTTCATCATTTGCACTTACAAAGTTAAATAACTGTGATATCACATTATTATTCTCATGTAAGCGATGTTTAAGCTGTGATAATTCACTTTCTATTAATGTGATTTGTTCTTGATTCCTATTCCATTTATCTAAATTAGTTGTTTCTTCTTTTAACCATTGATTTACGTCATGAAATAAAGATAATGTGTTGAAAGAAGTAAATTGATTTTGGGTTACTGCTTTTGCATGTTCATAAAATGTATCTAATGCCTGTTGTAACTCAATTTTTTGCTCGTTCAATTCAACAGTATGATTGTCATAATCCTTAATTTTATTCATCGTCGCAATACTATCAATAATGAGTTCGTCTGAAATTTTATCAGATAAATGTAATTCATCTTTAATTTGGTTGATCTCATTCTCTGACTTTGAGTATTGTTGTTGTGCAGATTCTAAATTGGAAGATAAATAATTTGCTTTTTTATCTAATGCCTCTTTCGTTTTAATAGCATTATGGAATTGCTCGCGAATTCTATTTTGATCATCTAAATCAAAGTCCAAATTATAATTGGCTTCTAAATCATTAATTTGGTGTTGCAAATCTTCAATTTCATTAGAAAATGTTTCACTATGTCCTATCTCTTTCGATTTAACTAAGAAGATACCCACGATAAATACAAGAGATAGTAATGCAAATACAATACCGAAGACCAAATTAGCTGAAATAAATGAAAAGATAGTTAATCCAACACCAACAACTGCTAATATAACGAATGCAAATCGAAAAATATTTTGTTTACGTTCATTTTCTTGTTGTTCTTTATCAAAAGCTTCTTTCATTTTTTGATATAAATTATTTTTCTCTTGTAGTTCGAATACACGATTGTTATATTGTTTTTTCTTTTCATAGTTTTCATCAGACACAATATCTTTTTCTAATGCATCCATCTCAGTTTGATTTGTTTCTTTATCAATTTTATTTTCTTCAATATTGCGTTCTAATTGTTGAATAATAGCAGTCTGTTCTTGCTTATTTTTAATTTGATCGCTTACATGACTCTTCATTGCCTCTGAACTGTCGGCTTCATGGTATACATCTTGCCATCCGATATTAGACTTCAAGCCTGATTTTTCACGTTCTTTATCTTGAATTTCTTTTTTAACTGATTTTAATTCGTATTCTTTTTGTTTAATTTCATTTTCTTGTTGTTGTATATGGTTAAAAGCATCAATATCAGATTGCTTAGGTACATTGATTTTTTCATTTTCACTTTTTAAATGCGTTAATCGTTCTTCTCTTAAGCCAATATCTCTTTTTAAATTTTGTGTTTGAATTTTTGCAGATTCATAGCGATCGATGCCTTGTTCAGGAAATGTGACAGGTTCTATATTTAATTGGGTTTCCAATGTTTTCCATTCTTGTGTTTGCTCATGTAAAGCTAATTCCTTTTGTTTACGATCATGCATTTTAGACAATTGGTTTAAATTCTGTTTCAAATTTTCTAAACGTCGATCTGCTTTATCTTTATCGTCTACTAAACGTTTGTAAGATGACAATTTTTCTTCTTCTTCTCGAATTTGTCGCTCTAATGACTTCAACTCTTCAAGCTGTTGGTTAATAATTGGATTTCTGCCATTTTTCTTATATAGCGCTTCTTTTTTATCATTCAAAATCTCACGCATGCTAGTAAATTCTGTTGATCCTAATGCACCAGCCTGGAGTAAATAGTTTTGTAATTGTTTTTCATCCATATTTTTATGAATATTTTGTAGGCCTAAGACATCAAATGAAAATATACCTTGATATGTACGTTTTGAGATAAAATTAAGTTCTTTCTTTAACCAGCTTTCATCTTTAATGGCACCATTCGGTAGATAAACTTTAACGTCTCCAGTTGCTGCACCTTTGATACGTTCAATTTCTATCAAAGAACCATCATCTTGAATCAATGTAAGTTTTCCACCGTATTGATTGCCTAAACGTGGCTCTAGTCGTGGTTCATTTTCTTTCTTAGTTGGAAACCCAAAAAGAATGGAATGTATAAATGCCTGTATCGTAGACTTACCTGACTCATTTTCCCCATAAATTTCTGTAAAATTTTCATCAAACTGAATGGATCTTTGAATGAATCTACCATAACCATATATATCTAATGATTTAATCTTCATTTTACTCCCCCCTCATATCTGACTTTAATAATAATTCAGCGCGTTTAATTAATTCTCGACGATCAAAATCATCATAATTTTCTAGGTATTTGGAAGCTTTTGGATTAAGATATAAATCATTCATAGCTAACTCATAAACTGAATTATCTTCTATCAAATCTGCTGAAAATTCTTTGACAAGGGTCGTTTTTTCATCATCTTTATTCTTTATATTCAGATCTTCTATAAACACAAAATTATGCTCATTTTCTTCATATTCACTAATCATTTCATGCACTTGCATTAAATCTTGATCAGAAATAATTTCATCTGAATTGACATTTACTACTAATTGATAAATTGCTTTACCTTCAGCTCTAACTTGTGATTTAAAATCTTGTATTGCGTCAAACAAACCTTGTTTTGAAGTCATGTTTGTATCTATTTCAGCCTTTTCAAAACGAATAAACTGTGTTGGCACAAATTTAGCATTTAGATGTAAATCATCGCCCTCTATTAATAGGCAACCTTTTTCTCCAGTTTCTTTGAAATGACGACCTTGAATATTACCTGGATAATGAATTTGAGGCATATCGCTTAGTTGTTGTCGCTCGTGTATATGACCAAGTGCCCAATAATGATAAAGTTTATTGTTTAAATCTTCTAATCTAAATTCAGTATATCGGTCTTTTGTGTTCGTTTTGCTATATGTACCATGCAAAATACCTATGTGAATACCTTTTTGACCTTGACTTGACGGATAGGCATCAAGTTTATTTTCATAGCTCGCTTCATTTTGATAACTGAAACCATGTAAATATATTTCTTCACCGTTTTTAGTAATTGTTTGA
This sequence comes from Staphylococcus sp. 11-B-312, assembly GCF_016743055.1. Classification (NCBI taxonomy): domain Bacteria; kingdom Bacillati; phylum Bacillota; class Bacilli; order Caryophanales; family Staphylococcaceae; genus Staphylococcus; species Staphylococcus sp. 11-B-312. The sequence continues at coordinate 1,078,175 of NZ_CP068241.1, read as the reverse complement.
TATGTTTCTACATTTTCAGAAAAAACCGAAACGTTATCTGGCCACTCAGTTCCTATAGATGAAGATAATGGATCATGATTACCATGACAAAGATAAACAAATATTTGTTCTTTTGCCAGTCTTTCAAATTGCTCTTTTAAGAACACTTCAGCACGGAGGGTTCTGTTATGACTATCAAATAAATCCCCTGCTATAATCATAAAATCTACTTCTTCATTTAACGCTAAATCCACGATTTTTTTGAAACTTTCATATGCGCTTTTTTGCATATCTTCAAATATCGATTGACTTAAGTAGCTTCTAGACTTAAATGGACTATCTAAATGTAAATCTGCACAATGAATAAATTTAACCATATATTTATAGTTCTCCTTTATTTAAAGGTTTTTATAAAAAGCATGAAAAACAGGCATTGATATTGAGACTTAAAAAATGGACTAACACCTATGTACACGCTAATACCTCGTATCTCTTTATTTTACCACACCGACTATTGTACAGTCGATAAAACAAAAAAGCTGAAACATAAATAAATGTCTCAGCTTTAAATTCAATATTAACCATGATTCATTGAATAAAACATGAACCATTATCCAGCAATTAAAGAATTCATTTATTGGCATCAATTCTTTTGTATTTCATTTCTCAATATATTGAGTTTATCATACATATGCTTGAATAAAAGTACATATATTCCTTCAAACTATGGTTGTTGCCATATATTAATTTTGAAAATCATTATATGGCAACACATTAAATATTTTTAAATTTTTATAAGAACTTTAGATTACTTTTAAAATAATCATTCTGATTAATTAATTAGTCAGCATAAATTTCATCTAAAGGTTTAACAATGATTTGATTAATTTCTTGGAATACTTGGCTCATGTTTTGCTCAGCAGCCATTAATTCTGAAATGTTAGAATCATTTTCGATTTTTTGTGCTTGTTCTTGAGCTTTTTGTAATTCCTCTTCACCAATTTCTTCACCTTGCATTTGTTTTTGTTGGAAGTTTAATTGTGTTTCGCGGAATTCATCAAAAAGTGCTTTTGATTCATCATTTTCTTTTACTTTAGCATAAGCTTTTTGTATTGCTTGATATTCATCACTTTCTCTTAAAGCTTGTTCTAATTGATTTGCATGATCGTATAAATTTACTGCCACTGTGCTTCACTCCTTTATTTGTATATGTGTTATAACCACATCGATATTACAATAACATAATTTAATATGTTATACAAAAATTGCAATTATGCCTTGTAATAAACCTATGATGCCACCTAATAGAAAGCCTAAAAGCATAATTAATTTCAATTCTTTATTTGCGATATCTATGATTAAACGTTCAATATATGCTAAATCAAATGAATTTATTTGTTCTTCAACCATTTGTCTTAGGTTAACTTTTTTCATGATTGGAGAAATATGCTTAGATCCTTTATCAATAATTAATTCCGTAAGTTGTTTTGAAATTTTTGTTTCTAAGAATGTTATAAATTCTGGCATTAATTCTTTCAATGGTCGATTCGATATACTATCTATGTTTGCATAGTTTATTAGTAATTCGGTAACCGTTACCTTAAGCGAGTCGAATTGATCTTCATTGATGACATCTACTAACGCTTTTGATTTAAATGTAGCGTATTCATTTTCAATAATCTGTTTTGCAATTGCTTTAGCTTTGGGGTGATTTGTTAATCTAATCAATTCATGTTGTATTCGATCTGCAATACTTTCTCTTGTCATAAACATCTGTAGCAAACCTACGATTTTACCTTTCTCATTAAAGAAAGTATCTAACATAGATGCTATATCAGCAGCACCTTTTTCCGATTTAAGATAAACACGTGCGCGTTCAAATAATAACTCAGGCACCCCATCTACCTTTGCATCAATATTTTCTTCAATATCTGAAGGAATCAGTTGATTTATAGGGGTTTCTTTATGTTCAGCATAATATTGTTCTAATTTATTATTGATAACTGAATACATTTTATCATTAGTAACCTGTACAACATCAACATCGAAACTTTTCGTCAACGATTGAATCGTCACATGCTCTGTTTTTAATTTTTGAATCTGTTTTAAGATTAATGATTCGATTGCTTCTCTTGATTTAGGTGCATTTAATTTTGACTTAATTAACGTTTCAGTTAATAAGTGTTCTTCAATAACTTGTCCAATTTTATCTGCAATTTCTGTTCTTCTTTTTGGTATTAACCCGGGCGTAAAAGGAATTCGTCTATTAAAAATATAATAAGTTTTAAACGGATGAAATAACATTCTTACAGCAATTACATTTGTGACGCCACCTATTATTGCTCCAATAATCATCATCGCTATAATTATTAAAAAAGCGTGCATAGTTAATTCTCCTTCAAATAAAATTTGTTATAAACTGAAGGTACAATCATATCAGTCATTTTTACATTGTATAACATATAACATAAAAATGTGCATACTATTTGTTATTTTTCAAAATAAAATTGCTGGTAGCAATCATTATGAGTACATTCAATTTGTATTAGTAAAAATACAGAATTAAAAAAAGAGCGATTTAGAAATCAATCAACATTTGATTTCCCGTGTTCGCTCTTAAAATGATGTATTCTTTTTATCATGGGTCAAAAACTATATCAACTTACTTATTAAGTTCAGTTCATTAGTTCATGACCGATTTCAATTAACTATAGTGACTAAACCATTCAATATATACGCCATAACTTTTTTAGTTAATGTTATAAATAATGATTCTTCTATCACACAGTACATTTATTTATACGTGCATTAATTCTTCTTTAGAAACTCTACCAAAATATGTTTCAGCTTCTCTTAATTTAGAAGTACCAAAAATAGGTTGTGTTTCCTGATTTAGTACACGGTAGATATCACTTACTTTGTTGCTTTGTAAAATATAGCCGTTACGCGTATCAACTGTGTTCCAATATATATCACTTGTTGTAGAATGATTTGGATACGCACAATGGTTACGTGAAATTGTTTGTACCATTTCTAATGGGTCGCATCCGAAAGTACTATTTAGAACATCAGAATCTCTAAATAATGCACAAATTGACACACATGTTGTCCAGTTTGGCAATACTCTCTCTTTTTCAATTTGTACTAGTGTCTTTTTTGAAAGACCAATTGTTTGTGCCATCGTATCTTGCGTATAACCCGCTTCGATGCGCACCATTTTAAATTTTGTTTGAATTAAATCTGTAAAACTCTGTCTATCCATTACTTTAATCTACCTTTCATAAAAGAATATTTTATCCGGACACAAGAAATTGCAATAATACACGTTTCTTGAAACACAAATTACATCTTAATACAATTTGCGATAAAATAAAAGAGCGAAATGATATTTTCGTTGTTTTTTGTTATTTGCGAAATTATCTAAATAATCAATCTTATATCTTATAATTAACTTAAACATTTTTAGTACTTTTATTGTAAGCGTATAACAAGTATGAAATGTGATTATATTTTTCACTTATTACTCTTTTGATATAAAAACACCATTTATTATTATATCTTAAATTTTACTTTTTGGCATACCATTTGCCTTAAATAATAGAAATTAATCATTTATTTACATTTTTCAGAATTTTCATTATAATCAGGGTTACTTTAATAATTGAGGTGTAAAAAAATGACAGAGAAATATATATTACTTGCAACTTGTACAGATAAAGTCGGTATTACTTCATTAATTACTAATAAAATTGCTCAATATGATTCTAATATTCTACATTTAGATCATTTTACAGAATATGACCATTCACCAAATGCTACAGGTCAATTATATTTGAGATTGGAATTTGAAAATGTACCATCATTGAAAGAAGATTTAGAAACAACGTTGCAAACACATCAAATAGATTTTAAACTCTTTGACAATCAACAACATACAAAAATAGCACTTTTTGTTTCTAAGGAAGATCATGCTTTCAACGAAATTTTATTACGTGTTAACAGAAATGAATTGCCTGCCGAAATTGTGTGTATCGTTAGCAATCACGAAAACAATAGACAATTCGCAGAAACGCTTCATATCCCTTTTTATTACATACCGAGCAACGAAGATAAAGCGATTGTGGAAAGAAAAATACTAGATGTTTGTTCTGAGCATCAAGTTGAACTCATTGTTTTAGCAAAATACATGCAAATACTATCCGACCATTTTGTCAGTCACTATCCAAACCAAATCATCAATATTCATCACTCATTCCTACCATCATTTATAGGTGCTAACCCTTATAAACAAGCATGGGAACGCGGTGTTAAATTGGTCGGAGCAACAAGTCATTATGTTACTTCTGATTTAGATGAGGGCCCTATCATAGATCAAGACGTTATAAGAATTAATCATCGGTACAATGTACAAGATTTACGTAAAATTGGTCGGCATGTTGAATCAAGTGTGTTAGCTCAAGCTGTCGAATATCATGTGCTGCATAAGGTAATTGTCACTGCGAGTAGTAAGACTATTGTTTTTAATTAAAAACTTTAAAAGACCTGAGACCGATATCTGCCTCAGGTCTTTTTATTCGAAGCGCAACGCAATCTCAACAACTTTAAAAAGAAACTTTGACATTTTTAAGCATCTTACTTACTTTCTTTAATTTTAACTTTTACAATATCCCTTTTTAAAAAATTAATAGTATATCAACGCGTCTTCGTTAAGCTGTGCAATTAAATAATTATAATTCCTCAACCAATCAACACTACTTAACTTTAATTTATGGTTGTTTTCACTTTTTACTAAACACCTTTGCCAATCTACTTTATATATTGTTTTGTGTATGACATATCATTATATACACATTAAAAACTGTTCTATAACAGAACTACAATTGATATTAAGTGTATTACTTTTTAATACAGATTCCAAAAGCTTTCACATTTTAGATTAAAATTATTCAAAAACTTTGTGATTTTTTTAACAAAACAAATGATATAATTATTGTGAAAAAAATAACATACTTTTGGAGGTAATGATATGTTAAAAGAAAATAATATGCAATCCACAGCATGGAATGATTTTAAAAAAGGTCGCTGGCAACATCATGTAGATGTAAGAGAATTTATTCAACTCAATTACACATTGTACGAAGGTGATGATCAATTTTTAGCAAGTCCTACAGAGGCAACAACTCAGCTTTGGGATCAAGTCATGCAATTGTCTAAAGAAGAGCGTGATCGCGGTGGAATGTGGGACATGGACACAAAAGTTCCTTCTACCATCACTTCTCACGAGGCAGGTTATCTAAATAAAGAATTAGAAAGCATTGTTGGGGTCCAAACCGATAAACCATTCAAACGTTCGATGCAACCTTTTGGTGGCATTCGTATGGCAAAAGCAGCTTGCGAAGCGTATGGTTATGACCTAGATAGTGAAACTGAAAAAATATTTACTGATTATCGTAAAACACATAATCAAGGTGTATTCGATGCATACTCAAAAGAAATGCTAAATTGTAGAAAAGCTGGAATTATTACAGGACTTCCAGATGCCTACGGTCGTGGCCGTATTATTGGCGACTACCGTAGAGTGGCTTTATATGGTGTGGACTTCTTATTGCAGAAAAAAATGGAAGATTTCAATAATATGTCTAAAGAAATGTCAGAAGATGTTATTCGATTACGCGAAGAGTTATCTGAACAATACCGTGCATTAAATGAATTAAAAACATTAGGCAATATTTATGGATTTGATTTAAGTCGCCCAGCCTATAACTTTAAAGAAGCAGTACAATGGTTATACTTAGCATATTTAGCTGCCATTAAAGAACAAAACGGTGCAGCTATGAGCTTAGGTCGTACTTCAACATTTTTAGATATCTATGCTGAAAGAGATTTAAACAATGGATTGATTACAGAACGTGAAGTACAAGAAATCATTGACCATTTTATTATGAAATTACGTATCGTTAAATTTGCTCGAACACCTGATTATAACGAATTATTTTCTGGTGACCCTACTTGGGTAACAGAATCAATTGGAGGTGTAGGTATTGATGGACGTGCATTAGTAACTAAAAACTCGTTCCGTTTCTTACATTCACTAGATAATTTAGGTCCAGCACCTGAACCAAACCTCACAGTATTATGGTCAGTTCGCCTACCTGACAATTTTAAAACATATTGTGCAAAAATGAGTATAAAAACAAGCGCAATTCAATATGAAAATGATGACTTAATGAGAGAATCTTATGGTGATGATTATGGTATTGCATGCTGTGTATCTGCTATGACGATTGGAAAACAAATGCAATTTTTTGGTGCTCGTGCTAATTTAGCAAAAACTTTATTATATGCGATTAATGGTGGCATAGATGAAAAATCAGGTCAACAAGTCGGACCATCATATGAAAGTATAAAATCAGAAGTACTCAACTTCGATGAGGTATTTGAAAAATTTGATAAAATGATGAATTGGTTAGCTGGAGTATATATTAATTCACTTAATGTCATCCATTATATGCATGATAAATATAGTTATGAACGTATTGAGATGGCACTGCATGATACAAATATCATTAGAACAATGGCTACAGGTATAGCTGGTCTTTCTGTTGCTGCAGATTCATTATCTGCAATCAAATATGCAAAAGTAAAACCTATTCGAAATGAAAATGGCGTTGTAACAGATTTTGAAATCGAAGGTGATTTCCCAAAATATGGTAATAATGACGCACGTGTTGATGATTTAGCAATCGACCTTGTAGAACGCTTTATGACAAAATTACGTAGTCATAAAACTTATCGTAATTCAGAACATACGATGAGTGTGTTAACGATAACATCAAATGTAGTATATGGTAAAAAGACAGGAAATACACCAGATGGACGTAAAGCCGGAGAACCCTTTGCACCAGGTGCAAACCCGATGCATGGACGCGACCAAAAAGGTGCACTTTCATCATTAAGTACAGTTGCAAAAATACCTTATGATTGTTGTAAAGACGGCATATCCAATACATTTAGTATCGTTCCAAAATCACTAGGTAAGGAAAGTAATGATCAATGTAAAAATCTCACAAGTATGTTGGATGGCTATGCTATGCAACACGGACACCACTTAAACATTAATGTGTTTAATAGGGAAACGTTACTAGATGCAATGGAACATCCTGAAGCATATCCACAATTAACGATTCGCGTATCTGGTTATGCGGTTAACTTTATTAAATTAACACGCGAACAACAATTAGATGTTATTTCACGTACTTTCCATGAAAAAATGTAATTTGAATTTAAGGTGGCCGCTATATGCTAAAAGGACATTTGCATTCTGTTGAAAGTTTGGGTACCGTTGATGGTCCAGGACTACGATATATATTATTTACTCAAGGGTGTTTATTAAGATGTTTATACTGTCATAATCCCGATACTTGGAAAATAAATGATTATACACGCGCAGTCACAGTTGAGGAAATGGTAAATGAAATAACTCCTTTCAAACCATATTTCGATACATCAGGTGGGGGCGTAACAGTCAGTGGCGGTGAACCATTATTACAAATCAAATTTTTAACCGCCTTATTTCAATCATTAAAAGCACATGATATTCACACCTGCATTGACACTTCAGCTGGTACAGCGAAAAATACACATACTTTTGAAAAACAATTAGATGCTTTGCTAAAGTTTACAGACTTAATATTATTAGACATTAAACATATTGATAATATGAAACATAACAAATTAACTGGCCAACCTAATACACATATATTAAACTTTGCTAAAACACTTTCTCTTAAAAATCAACCCGTTTGGATAAGACATGTACTAGTGCCAGGTCTCACAGATGATAAAAAAGATTTGATACGGTTAGGCGAATTTATAAATTCACTCGACAACGTTGAGCGCTTTGAAATACTGCCATATCACCAATTAGGTATGCATAAATGGCAATCACTAGGTTTAACTTATGCTTTAGATCAAATAACAGCACCTACCGAGGCTGAAGTAAAACAGGCCTATCAATATGTAAATTTTAAAGGTTACACCCCTATTTAACTTTATTACGACACGTTAAAATAATCGCGCTTATTAAAATGTAGTTCATCAAATAAGTAGTGAATTGATATCAGTTGAAATATAGATATCATTCACTACTTTTCTTTTTTGTTAATGAACACGAATTTGAATAACACTATGCAAAATGATATATTAACTAAAACAAATTTTAAGGGGGATGTTTCTTTGAATAATCATTCTTCAACAAAACTAATTTCTATCAGTGCTTCTATGAAATTTATTAATGCGCAAATGATTCCAGGCATATTGACGTTATATAATGATAAAATTACGTTTAAAGCAAAAGGAATAATTGAAAATCATGAAATCAAAAGTTTATTCCCTTTTAATGAACTTCAAAGTGTTAAATTTGGTCTATCTTTAACTCCTTTTAGAATAACGATTATGGAGTCTGATGGAGAGCCTTGGCTATTTGATCAGGTTCCTAGAAAAGATGGTAAAAAATTTGTAGAATTGTACAATGTACTTCATTCTTAATAAGTCATCTATCAGGTTAATCTAATACTAAACTATCATAGTGATGGTTTATTTTTTAAGAAAAAAATTTTATAAATCAACAACTCATTTGCAACACTTCTCACGTATCACAAAAAAGAGTGGCCAGCATATTTCAATGTTAGGGCCACTCTCAAATTTTAAATATCTTTAATTTATATCTCTTATTTAATTAACTTTCATTTTTAGCAGCTAATTTTTTATCTTCAGCTTTTGAAATGATTAGTGCACATGCAGCATCACCTGTAATATTGACAGATGTTCTCGTCATATCCAACAATCTATCAATACCTAAGATAATACCAATTGCTGCTGGATTCAATCCAACGGCATTTAAAACCATCGCTAACATTATCAGTCCAACCCCAGGGACACCTGCAGTACCAATGGATGCTACTACAGCGATGACTACAACAGTTATAATTTGCATAAATGAAAGCTCTACCCCAGATATTTGTGCAATAAATATCGTTGCAACACCTTGCATGATTGCCGTACCATCCATGTTGATTGTAGCGCCAAGAGGTTGTACAAAAGATGCTACTTCTGGTCTAACACCCATATTCTTAGTACATTTAAGCGACACTGGTAAAGTGGCTGTAGAACTCGAAGCACTGAAACCAAGTGTAATTGCCGGAAGAAAATCTTTAAAGAATTTCAGTGGACTTGATTTAGCTATAAACTTCACTGCTGAACCATATATAACAAAGAAATGGATAAATAGCGCAAGCAACACTATAAAGAAATACATACCAAGTTGTTGGATAGCTCCAAACCCTGCTCCTGTAAACGCATGTGCAACAAGACCAAAAGTACCAATAGGTGCAAACACGCTCATGATCATCGTTACAATATACATTAAAACTTCATTGGTTTGCTCAAATAACCGGTATACCCCTTCAGCCTTCGAACCAACCATAATCAAACCTATCCCAATGAAAATAGCAAATGTAATAATTTGCAACATATTTTCTTCACTCATAGCTTGTAACGGGTTTTTAGGAAATAGATTAATCAATGTTTGATCAAATGATTGATTGGCTGCAGAACTTTGTGAATTATCCTCTTTATCTAATGTTTTTTGATAACTTGATACATCCTCACTTTTTAATAAATCTGATTTCCCCTCACCCGGCTGTAAAACTAAAGCTAAAGTAATCCCAATTATAATTGCTATTGCAGTAGTAGTTAAAAAGAAACTAATCGTTTTTAACCCAATACCACCTAATAATTTAGGATCACCTACCCCTACTACACCTAATACAATTGAAACAAACACAACAGGCACTACTAACATGAAAATTAAATTCAGAAAAATTTGCCCAATCACGTTAAAGACATATTTATCAACGTTGATCACAAAACTTGATTGAGCAAACATATTAAATATAGACCCTATTGCTATACCGAGTATTAACGCTATAACAATTTTCAATGAAAGATTTTTAGTCTTCATAACAACATCCCCCTTTATGTTTATTAGCTACATTATATAGTAATATTATACATTTTGAAACAAAAGTATATACACGACAAAAAATGCTATGTAAAATAATATTTACATAACATCTAATAATTTATATAAGATTATTCTGCATAGCATAAATCGCCGCTTGTGTGCGATCAGATACTTGCAATTTAGCGAATATGTGACTGACATGGGTTTTAACAGTTTTTTCTGAGACAAATAAAGTTTCCGCAATTTCTTTATTTGTTTTACCCTTTGCCATTTCTGTCAAGACTTCAGATTCACGTTTAGATAGTTTATTTGTATAGTGCGGTTTACTACTTACTGACTCCATAACGCTTTGAGCTTGTGGATGGATAACTTTTTCACCTGACAACACGTTTTTAATTGTTTTAATCAACTTCTCAGGTTCAACATCTTTCATTTCATAACCATCGGCGCCTTTATCAATTGCCGAAATCACATGTTCATCGTCTACATAACTGGTTAGCACTAATATTTTAACTTCTGGATATTTTTGCTTCATAATTTCAGTGATTTCTATTCCATTCATATTGGGCATCACTAAATCTAATAATACGATATCAGGTAATTCATGCGCTTCTAAATATTTTAAAAATGATTTGCCATCTGAAAAACCTTTAACAACCTCTATATCATCAACTGTTGATAATAGAAATTCTAAACCTTGCCTAACGATATGGTGATCATCTACCAAAATGATTTGATTCATCTTGACCTTCCTTTCGACACTTTATAACGGTATTGAGATATGAATTTTTGTACCTTTGTTTGGTTCACCTTCAATTGTCAAATTACCACTTATCTGTTTAGTCCGTTGTTTCATATTATTTAAACCATGTGAGTGATAAAGGTTTGATTTATGTTTATCAAAACCTTTTCCAAAATCAGCAATCGTAACTAATAAATAATTATCATCTTGAACTAAATCTAATCGAACTTGAGTGGTTTCACTATGCTTTTTTGTGTTATTCATCGCTTCTTGAACAATTCTATAAACATTTTCCTCGATTTGACTTGGTAGTTTAATCAAACCATCTACTTTAACGACTAACTCTAACTGTAGTAACTTACTATACTGTTTTAACGCATTAACCAATCCTTGCTCTAATCCAACGGGTTTTAATTGCCATATCAAAGCTCTCATTTCATTAACTGCTTGTTGACTCGTATCTTCAATCACTTGAAACGCTTTACGAGAAACATTTTCTTGTGTCATCCCTAATGCTGCATGTGCTGTCAACTTAACAGAAAAAAGCATTTGGTTTACAGAATCATGTAAATCTCTTGCTAATCTATTGCGTTCACTAATACGCGCAGCTTCTTTTTCTTGATCTGTTAACAAAATCCTTTTAATCGCTGATCCAATTTGTAATGCAACAGATTCTAACAACTCTAAGTTTTCTGCGCTATATCTCCTCGTATAAGGCGTTGCAACATTGAGTAATCCAAATTGTTCTTCACCAGATCTTAATGGAACTGTAGCATGGTGTGTAATACCATCAGTTTCTTCATGATAAGCTCGATTCGCTAAATTAATTCTCGAACAATTTATAATATTTGAAGCCTTCGTTAATTTCTTATTTTGATATGCTTGAACACACCAACACGTTCCTTTTCGCATATACTGACAATGGTTATTTTCCAATGCGCCTGGCAAACCATTATATGATACGAGTTCATGCTGCCCCACATCATCAATGAAAAAAATCCATCCCGTTGTAAATTCACTTCCATCAATTAATGATTTCAATGCGCCTTGTAGCATACTATATGTTTCTGTTTCTTCATTTAAAAATTCAGCAATTTCTTTTAATAATGCTAATCTAGTCGGTTTTTCCATTTAACCAGTCCATTCTTTAACAACACTATTTACATACATTATACAAGTTTGTTAAGCATTTAAAAATAGATAAATAATTACTTTTTAATTGGACTTAAATAATATGAAAAATTATTAAATCAATCGCAAGGTCTAATATTTTTAACAGCGTGTTTATGGTATGATAATAATTGGTCAAAGAGGAGGATATTATGAAATTTCAAATCCCAGAAAATTATAATGCATTAACACTAAGAGAAATTTTCCAGCAATTACAATTGCCAAAAAAAGATTTACACAATTTAAATATGTCAAAAGAGATTAAAGTCAATGATAAAAATGCAAAACTTACGTCACAAGTACATGCCGGCGACCATGTTTATATTCCTACACCAGATGAAAAGAGTAATTATTTACCAAGCTATCGATTTGCACAAATTTATTATGAAGACAATGATCTAGCCATCGTTATGAAGCCTAAAGGGGTTAAAACGCATCCCAATGATTTAAAAGAAAGTAATACATTAATGAATCATGTGATATATACCATTAAAAGCGATTATGTAGAACCAATACATCGCTTAGATCAAGAGACAGTTGGTCTTTTAATAGTTGCCAAAAATCCTTTAATGAAAAAAATCCTCGACCGTATGTTAGAGGAAAATAAAATTGATCGTATCTATAAGGCAAACGTACATAGCTTATTACCAATAAAACCACAAACCATCGATGCACCTATAGGTAAAGATAAATTTCACTCGAATAAGCGCCGAGTGTCTACTACAGGTCAATCTGCCATTACACATATTTTAACTTCTCGCATGGTTAAAGAAAATGTATGTGAAGTCGATTTGAAATTAGATACGGGTAGAACACACCAAATACGTGTACATTTAGCAGAAATTGGACATCCAGTTATCGGTGACCCATTATATGGTGATTCGACGTTAAGACAACTTCAATTAAATAGTTACAAAATAGAATTTATTCATCCTTTAACACAAGAAAAAATTTCAGTTAGTTTAGATGATGAAATCTAAATATGTAACGTTACATTTCTAATTCTTTTTATAGATTTTATCGTACACACACCATTGTTGTTAATAAAAGTCACAATAAATGTAGACACTTACGCATTCATTCAACAAGAAGACCGATATCATATTAGCTGAAGACTTAAACAGAATTGGTAAACTTTAAACTATTAATCAGTTTTTGATTATATTTAGGAAATGATAACTTAAACCCTAATATTATTAACTCTAACTTAGAAGTAAACAAAAAATGTAATTCTATAATGGTGCTAATAAATATAAAAAATAGTTTAGCGTAATTGAAAACTTTTATAAATGAAGAAACGTCAATTTCTATTGAAATTGACGTTTCTTCGTTAATCAAAGATATTGATATTCCTTTATTTTTTAAAATTACTTAGGTTCAACCATATCTTCAGGTTTAATCCACTCATTAAACTGTTCCTCAGTTAAATATCCAGATTGAACAGCCGACTCTTTTAATGTTAAACCTTCACGGTGGGCTTTTTTAGCTATGCTAGCAGCTTTTTCATAACCAATATGAGGATTTAAAGCTGTTACTAACATTAGTGATTGATTTAAATAATTATCAATGTTTTCTTCAATTGGTTCTATGCCTACTGCACAATTATCATTAAATGTTTGCATGCCATCTGCTAATAAGTATATAGACTGCAATGTATTATGCAAAATAACAGGTTTATAGACATTTAATTCAAAATTCCCTTGTGAACTACCTATGCCAACCACTGTGTCATTTCCCATAACTTGAACTGCAACCATCGTCAACATTTCACATTGTGTTGGGTTGACTTTACCAGGCATGATAGATGAACCAGGTTCGTTTTCTGGTATAGAAATTTCAGCAAGTCCAGCACGTGGTCCAGACGCTAACCATCTCACATCATTTGCAATTTTCATTAAGTCAGTAGCTAATGCTTTGAGTGAACCATGTAATTGAACGACTTCATCATGTGCAGTTAATGCGTGAAATTTATTTTCAGATGATACAAATGGATACCCTGTATTTTTTGAAATAAATTTAGCAACTTTATCACCAAATTCTGGGTGCGCATTGATACCGGTACCTACTGCAGTACCACCGATTGCTAAATTTAAAATATGGGCTTTTGATTCACTAAGTAATGTTTCACATTTATCTAACATATAACGCCATCCACTTATTTCTTGGCCTAAACGAATAGGTGTAGCATCCTGTAAATGAGTACGCCCTATTTTAATAATTTCATTAAACTTTTCTTCTTTTTCTTTAAAAGTATCACGTAATGATTTTAATGCCGGTTCAAGTTTTACCTCAATTTCATTATATAGTGCAACATGCATCGCAGTTGGGAAAGTATCATTTGAACTTTGAGATTTATTCACATCATCATTTGGATGTATTGATTCATCGCTACCTTGCTCTTTGAGATACATGTTCGCAACATAACTCACTACTTCGTTGACGTTCATATTACTTTGTGTACCGCTTCCAGTTTGCCAAACGACTAATGGGAAGTGTTCATCTAATTCTTTGTTTAAGATACGATCACATGCATGCACAATAGCATCTTTTTTTGCGTCACTTAGTTTTCCTAATTCATGATTGGCTAATGCTGCCCCTCTTTTTAATTGAGCAAATCCATAAACAACTTCAATTGGCATTTGTTCTTTGCCAACAGGAAAGTTTCGTTTACTTCTTTCTGTTTGTGCACCCCAGTATTTATCTGCAGGTACTTCAATTTCACCAAATGTATCATGTTCAATTCTAACTGACATTTAAAAATCTCCCCTTCAATATGTATTTAACTTTAGTATAGCATTAATTAATTTAACTGGGCAATCTCTTTAATATAGCGTTTTCATTCCATTGAAAAATGTCTGATTATTAACTTTGATTTGTACATTCAAACAATTAATTACTAACTATTAATAAAACCAGAAACTAATTTTAGTCTCTGGTTTTAAACATCATTCATTATTATTTTGTAATTGTTACATCATTAAATTTCATCTTTGCTGCTTGTATTATACCTATTGCAGTTAAAATTAAAAGTATTGCACCAATAATCATTGTTACAGGACTAACTGTGATAAGAAGTCCTAAAAACCCTGTTAAACTATTATAAAAATCACCAAGCGGTTTAAATAATAATACTGTTATAACAATACAACACAATACACTAATAATGATTCCAGTTTGATTACTTTTTACAAATGTAGAAGCATTGACTTTATCTACGAGACCATGTGACAAGTTGATTTGTAATTGAATAATTTTAAATAAGATTGGTAAATATATTGCACCAATGGCCATAGGAAATCCTTTTATAGAAATTAAATTTACAATTACCGCACATATCATGAGATATTTCCAATAGTTACTTAACATATTAATGATAACTCCTTAAATTCAAATAATGACTTAATAATAACATAATCAAATTTATGTTGGCATTGTTTTTTTAATATTCATATAACCACATACTAATAACGTGGCAAATTGATTACATTTATAAAAAAAATAGAAGCGAGTAAGACATCAAATATTAATATTTGATCAACACTTACACGCTTCCATGTATTTATAAACGAATTAATAATTTTTAATGTAAATCACACGTATTGACTAACAATTTAAACTTTATTTCAATTTTTTCACTTACTAAATAAACTCACTAACTTAATTATCTAAATCTGAACGTACGTTAGAATCATGTGATTTATCTAATTTATCTTCATCATTTTCTTCTGAAATTTGTTCCATTTCTTTGCCCAATTCTACAATATCTTCAAAATCATCAACCATTTCATTTTGTGGTTCTGCATCATGGTTGGTAGACTTTTTATTTACATTATCATTAGTCATTGGTTACACCTCACATTTTGAATTTTATGCGAAACGTGCAGTGAAATAGTGACGAACATCTTCAGGAAGACCCTCAGCAGCAGCCTCATCTAAAATAACATTCACCATGCGATGTGCTTTTAAATCAGATGGTTCAAAAGAAGTTTTACCATTTTCTTCATATAATTTATGCACAACATCTTTTTTCTCACTACCAGTAATCACTAAAATTACTTCTCTTGCAGAAAATAGACCATGATTAATACTTACATTAAGTCTACCATTTGTATCAATTGAAAGTATTTGTGTAATCAATTTACCTTTATTTTCTTTAGTTTTGATTTTATCACTTATAAATGACTCCGTATCTTGACCATATGAAACACCATATATTTGGCCTTCTGGTACGCCTAACGCTTCATAATATGATTTATTGCTATCATAATCTAATATATTAATTTGACTGAAATCTACTGCATGATCATCTACATTTTTCTTTAATTCATCTAATACTGGTGCATTATCATTAGATAAATGGATACCTGCTATCGTAGTTGGATTATTGTTAAACTGTTTTCTTAAAATATCTGCAGCATATTCTGCTACACTTTTTTCGTTTTCTAAAACTTTAAAGTTCATTGCCATAGTTATTACACTCCTCTTAATCTTTTAAGACGCGTTCTAGCATTATTTATAATAATACCCTTGAAGCTATCTTCATAAACTACTTAATTTTAATAATCAACTAAATTTTCAAATACTCACTTTTAGCTTTAACTATATTATACAAATGTCAAAGTCGTTTTTCATTGATTAATATAGATTTTAATGTAAATTTGGGAAATTTTGTTGTCTCAATGCTTCATAAATAAGTAAAGAAGCAGTATTGGATAAATTTAATGATCTTATATTATCATTCATGGGAATTCTTAAAGCTGTATCTTTATATTTGTCCTTTACCCAATCAGGTAAGCCCGTCGTTTCTCTACCAAAAATAAAATAATGATTTTCATCTTTATTAGTAAAATCAAAATCAGAATAAGTTTTTTCTCCAAACTTAGTTAATAAATAATATTTACCTTCCGTAGTTTCAAAAAACGATTCTATATTTTCATAATAATTGATATTTACTGCATCCCAATAATCTAATCCTGCTCTTTTCAGCATTTTGTCATCTGTACTAAATCCTAATGGTTTTATAAGATGTAAATGTGTGTAAGTGCCAGCACAAGTTCTAGCGATACTGCCAGTATTTCCAGGTATCTGTGGTTGAAATAATACAATGTGGTTGGTCATGCTTTTTATTCTCTCCTCATATTTAGTCCTTTTATCATCTCATGTTGGACTTCCTCTAATTCACTATCGTAGTGTGATTCAATAAATGATCTTGCTTGCTCTCCTTGAATTTGTCCAATTGCCCAAAAAGCAGTAGCTCTAATCATCGGTCTTGGATCATTCAATGCGACTTCTTGTAATTCAGGTATCGCAGTTTCTTCTTTAAAATGTGCTAATGCTAGAATTGCGTTTCTTTGAATTGGTTTTTTACCTCTCCATGCGCCCGCTAAATGACCATAAGTGTTTTTAAATTCCTTATTGCTCATTTGTAATAGTGGTACTAACCTTGGTTTTAATATTTCTGGCTCTAATACAATATCATCATGCTGTGTATTGATACCACGATTTCTTGGGCAGACTTGTTGACATGTATCACAGCCATAGAGACGATTACCTATTTTATATCGATATTCATCTTGTAGATAACCTTTTGTTTGTGTTAAAAAGCTAATACATTTTTGACTATTTAGTTGGCCATCTCCTACTAGGGCCCCTGTTGGACATCGATCAACACATATTGTACAATCTCCACAACTATCAATGATTGGGTCATCAGGAGGAAAAGGAACACTTACTAACATTTCACCTAGATAAGTCCATGTTCCGAGATCTGGATTTATAACAAATCCATTTCTACCTACATAACCTAATCCTGCACGTTCTGCTACAGCTCGGTCTGACAACACACCTGTATCAACCATTGATTTAATTTCTACATCTGGTACTCTAGTCTCTAAATACTCAGCTAATTTATCTAAACGTTTTCTCATGATTGAATGATAATCTTGACCCCAAGATGCCCTAGCAAACATACCTCTTCTGTCTCCACGCACACTTCTAGGTGCACCCTTCAATTTATTAGGATAACCAACAGCAATGGCAATGATAGATCTTGCAGTAGGTAATGTTAATTTGGGTTCAGTACGTAATCCAATGTCTGGTTCTTCAAATCCTGAAGCATAGCCCTTTTCATGATAATCAACTAATTTTTGTTTTAATTCATCAAATGGGTCAGCAGTAGTAAAACCAATACTATCAATACCAATTGAATGTGCATAGTCTATAACATCTTGTTTCAATTGATTTATATTCATTTTTTACACCCCACCTTAAAAACATACATTCTTTAGTTTAACACATTCATTATTAATAAGAGAATTCGAGAATTCAAATTTTTATATAAAAAAACCAAGATGCTATGAATGAAAAACTATAATCCATTTTCATAACATCTTGGTCCATTTTGTAACTATAAAACACGTGCTAAAAAGTTTTTAGTTCTATCATGTTGCGGCTGTTCAAAAATATTTTGTGGTGTCCCTGATTCTACAATGACACCATCTGCCATAAACACAACCTTATCACTCACATCTTTAGCGAAATTCATTTCGTGTGTTACAACTACCATAGTCATACCCTCTTTAGCTAAAGTTTTCATTACTTCTAAAACATCTCCAACCACTTCAGGATCTAATGCTGAAGTAGGTTCATCAAATAGAAGTACTTCTGGATTCATTGCTAAAGCCCTAGCAATCGCAACTCTTTGTTTTTGTCCCCCGGATAATTGAGATGGATATGCATTAGCTTTATCTTCCAATCCAACCTTTTTCAACAAATCCATTGCTTCTTTTTTCAATTCATTTTGACTTCCCTTTTTTAATAAACTCGGCGCCAATATAATATTATCTATAACTTTTTTATGTGGAAACAAATTAAAATTTTGGAAAACCATACCCATCTGTTGTCTTAATGCTTCTAATTTAGTTTTTTCATTTGTTAAACTATGCTCTTTAAATACTACTTCCCCACTTGTAGGTGTTTCGAGCAGGTTCATACAGCGTAAAAGCGTACTTTTACCACTACCTGAAGGACCTATTATAGCAACAACATCACCTTTATCCACAGTTAGATTAATTCCCTTTAAAACTTCATTTTTTCCAAACGATTTATATAAATTTTTAATATTAATCACTAACTTTCAATCTCCCTTCGAAGAAATACATCACTCTCGATAAAGTAAATGTAAGTATAAAGTATAAAATTGCTGCTACAATAAGCGGCGTGAATGGATCAAATGATGCTCCCTGTACAACTTGTGCATTAAACATTATTTCACTAACGCCTATGACAGATACAATTGACGATTCTTTTATCACAGTGACAAATTCATTACCTAAAGCCGGTAATATGTTTTTTATAGCTTGTGGCAAAATAACCGATTTCATTGTCTGACCATAAGTAAGACCTAAACTTCTTGCGGCTTCAGTTTGCCCTTTATCAACTGCATTTATACCAGCTCTTATTATTTCAGCAATATATGCTGAACAATTTATAACAAGTGCTATCATACCACATATTAAAGCTGAGATATCTAGACCTAATACTGCTGTAGTACCAAAATAAACTAAGAAAACCTGTACTAATAAAGGAGTGCCTCTTAAAAATTCGATATAAGCTGAAGAAATCCATCTCAATATTTTAATTTGACTTAGTTTTAATAATGCAATCAATGCACCAAATAAAGCTCCTAAAACAACACCAACTATAGAAATTAAAATTGTGTTTTTAATTCCTTTTAGGAAAAAATCACCATATTTTGTAAAGAAATTACCGTCATCTTTTTGCATTGCATCAGCAGCTGACGCTTTATAATCTTCTAGCAAATTTTTATTTTTAACATCTTTGATTGAAGTATTTAATTTCTCCATGAGTATTGGAGAATTTTTAGGTAAGGCAATTGCCGTTTCCTTTCTACCTTCATTGAATTTAACATCATTAGCAAAAGTTAAATCTTTATTTTGTTTTAAATATGCTTCTGCAACAGGACCTTCAATCACCATTCCATTAACTTTTCCGCTTTTTAACGACATTATAACTTCAGGTACACGCGTTAAAGATTGAATTTGTGCATTATCTATTTCAGTTTGTGCTATTTTTTCTTGCTGTGTTTGTTTTTGTACACCGATTTTTTTATTCGCAAAATCTTCTATTGTTTTAAAACGATCAGTTTCTGACTTTTTAATAATCATTTTCTGGTCGACTGTCATATAAGGTTTTGAAAAATTTACTTCTTTTAAACGTTCAGGTGTCGGTGTCATTCCTGAGATAATGATATCAATCTTACCAGTTTGAATCGCTCCTAATAAACTATCAAATTGCATATTTACAATTTTCAGTTTTAAATGATTATCTTTCGCAATCTTTTTTGCGATATCAATATCAATACCTGCATACTTTGATTTACCATTAACATTATGTTCAAACTCATAAGGTGCATAATCAGCTGATAAACCAACACGCAATTCACCACGTTCTTTAATTTTTTGCCATTGGTCTTTTTCATTAGCATTTACTTCTGGATTTATGTAAATAATTAAAGTACTTATAAGGAGTGAAAAAACGGTAATTATTTTCAATATTTGTTTCATCTATTTATCCCCTTTCCATAATATTTATTATTATACATAATAACGCAAAAATATTCAATATGATATATGTGTCATTTTTCTTAATTTTAAAAATTCTAGTTAATGTGATTATATAAAATGGTATTTGGGATATGGTGTGATGACAGTAATATTCACTGCATATTAAAAAAACACCTCCATTTAAATGAAGGTGCTTGAGTATAGTCTTGATTTTAACTATTTATATCAGTTTAAAGTTAAATATCTGTTGTAATCATACACAATGACAATAAAAGGCAAATAAATACAAAAAACTTATGATCTATTAAATTTTGTTACTTCATTACTGTTTAGGGATCTCAAACTTATAAATATCATCTGTATATTTACGCATCATTTTTTTACAAATTTCATGCACAAAGAATGCGGAAACAAATGGTATTATAAAGTATCCAAATACTAATAAAATAATATTCATGTTAGGATCTCCATCCATTCGATTAAATGCATTAATCGGCCCAACTAATCCTGTATAACCAAAACCAGCAGACATTGGTGTACCTTTAATGCCAATAAAGTAAGCGATTAAACCGCCAATCACTCCATTAATTATTAACGGTATTGCAATAATTAAATGCTTAAAATAAACAGGTATCATCATCTTAGCAGCACCAATTATCAATACTAAATTGACTCCGGCCCCGTTAACTCTAATTGAACCAAATAAAAATGTCACACAAGCTGCAACAATACCCATATTAGCTGCACCGCTACCTAAACCTGATAAACTGATTGCCGTTGCTATAGCAACTACAGATATTGGTGTAACCATTAACAACGCATAGGTAACACAAATCAATATTGACATCATTAATGGATTTAATTCTGTAAAGGCATTTACTATATGACCGATTCCTTTAGTGACATTTGTCACATAACCTAATGTAAACAAGCCTATAACACCACTTAAAACTGGAATAATAACAGGTAATAGAATCATTTCCAGTGATCCTAACTTATTTTGTAATAACAAATACAAAGTACAAGCTATCACTACAACTAAAATAGTATTTATGATATCACCAGTACCATTAAGTAAAAATCCACCTTCAGTCATTTTAACAGCACCACTACCTATCATAGCGGAAACACCTATCATAGTGGCGCCAGCCCCATTAAATTTAAACTGATGTGCTGCTAAAACACCAATAATAAATGCCATAAATGATTGGATTAAAACTACTAACTGATAAACAGTCTCTAATAATTGGTTACCTTCTTTAAAAAATTTTAATAATTCACCTAATAATGCATTAGGTATTAATGCAATGACTACACCTGCTCCAACAGCTTGTAAAATATTACCAAAAAATGATTTCCCTGTAATTTTAGCTGTGCCTGATTTTACCATTCTTGTATCCTCCAAATATAACATTAGACTAATAATATTATATTTTCGACTAAAGTACAATATTAAGTTTAAAGTTATAAACTAAGATATAATCATTAAATTTCTGCATATACACCTAGCTACCAGAATTCAAAATAAATCATATACATTTTAAATCATAAAAAAAAGAAACCCCATAAATATGGGATTTCTGAGATATTTTCTCTCTATTTAAACACTAATTATACCAGCGGTCGGGATCGAACCGACACTCCAAAAAGGAACGGGATTTTGAGTCCCGCGCGTCTGCCAATTCCGCCACGCTGGCTCAATATTATAAACAAAAAACTTCCAACCTGGAAGTGATAATGGAGCGGAAGATAGGACTTACACCTATATCTCATTCCGGGAAGGAATGTGTTCTAAGAGTTAAACTACTCCCGCATAATATAAATTAAATGGAGCGGAAGATAGGACTTACACCTATATCTCATTCCGGGAAGGAATGTGTTCTAAGAGTTAAACTACTCCCGCATAATATTAAATTAAATGGAGCGGAAGATAGGACTTGCACCTATATCTCATTCCGGGAAGGAATGTGTTCTAGAAATTGAACTACTCCCGCATAATTCATGGAGGCGGCAACCGGATTTGAACCGGTGATAAAGGTTTTGCAGACCTCTGCCTTACCACTTGGCTATGCCGCCAATAAAACTGGGCTAGCTGGATTCGAACCAGCGCGTGACGGAGTCAAAGTCCGTTGCCTTACCGCTTGGCTATAGCCCATTAATCAATAAGGGCGGTTGATGGGAATCGAACCCACGCGTGTCGGAACCACAATCCGATGCGTTAACCACTTCGCCACAACCGCCATGGCAGGGGCAGTAGGAATCGAACCCACATCGAAGGTTTTGGAGACCTTTATTCTACCGTTGAACTATGCCCCTATTAAATTGAATGGTGGAGGGGGGCAGATTCGAACTGCCGAACCCGAAGGAGCGGATTTACAGTCCGCCGCGTTTAGCCACTTCGCTACCCCTCCATGAAAATGGTGCCGGCCAGAGGACTTGAACCCCCAACCTACTGATTACAAGTCAGTTGCTCTACCAGTTGAGCTAGGCCGGCTTGTATAAAATGGTTCAAGACAGAGTCGAACTGCCGACACATGGAGCTTCAATCCATTGCTCTACCAACTGAGCTATTGAACCATAATGTTAAAAATAATGGCGGTCTCGACGGGAATCGAACCCGCGATCTCCTGCGTGACAGGCAGGCGTGTTAACCGCTACACTACGAGACCAAACTATGTAATTGCGGGAGGCGGATTCGAACCACCGACCTTCGGGTTATGAGCCCGACGAGCTACCGAACTGCTCCATCCCGCGTTAATGATATTAATGGCGGAGGAAGAGGGATTCGAACCCCCGCGAGCCGTTAAGCTCCTGTCGGTTTTCAAGACCGATCCCTTCAGCCAGACTTGGGTATTCCTCCAAAAATATACGATAATTATACTATTAAATTGTTTTAAAATGGCGGAGGAAGAGGGATTCGAACCCCCGCGGGCCGTTAAGCCCCTGTCGGTTTTCAAGACCGATCCCTTCAGCCGGACTTGGGTATTCCTCCAAAATTATATGGACCTTGCAGGATTCGAACCTGCGACCGAACGGTTATGAGCCGTTAGCTCTGACCAACTGAGCTAAAGGTCCAGAGTATAATTTACAACTAACAATAGTGGCGGTGGAGGGAATCGAACCCACGACCTCACGGGTATGAACCGTACGCTCTAGCCAGCTGAGCTACACCGCCGTTGTAATTTAGTTTGTATCAATAAATATGGTGGAGACTAGCGGGATCGAACCGCTGACCTCCTGCGTGCAAAGCAGGCGCTCTCCCAGCTGAGCTAAGCCCCCATTTAGTTAAATGAATTTTAGTAGATATCGGGAAGACAGGATTCGAACCTACGACCCCTTGGTCCCAAACCAAGTGCTCTACCAAGCTGAGCTACTTCCCGTTTTTCATAGGATAAAGCAATCTAAATTACGCGCCCGATAGGAGTCGAACCCATAACCTCTTGATCCGTAGTCAAGCACTCTATCCAGTTGAGCTACGGGCGCTTAATTCAAAGATGGTGCCGAGGACCGGAATCGAACCGGTACGATGATCTCTCATCGCAGGATTTTAAGTCCTGTGCGTCTGCCAGTTCCGCCACCCCGGCAAAATAATGGAGCAGAAGACGGGATTCGAACCCGCGACCCCGACCTTGGCAAGGTCGTATTCTACCGCTGAACTACTTCTGCAAATGCGGGTGAAGGGAGTCGAACCCCCACGCCGTAAGGCGCTAGATCCTAAGTCTAGTGCGTCTGCCAATTCCGCCACACCCGCGTTATTTGATTAATGGTGAGCCATAGAGGATTCGAACCTCTGACCCTCTGATTAAAAGTCAGATGCTCTACCAACTGAGCTAATGGCTCTAAAGATGGTGCCGGCCAGAGGACTTGAACCCCCAACCTACTGATTACAAGTCAGTTGCTCTACCAGTTGAGCTAGGCCGGCAAATTAAAATGGTGGAGGATGACGGGTTCGAACCGCCGACCCTCTGCTTGTAAGGCAGATGCTCTCCCAGCTGAGCTAATCCTCCGTTTATATTTGCCTGGCAACGTCCTACTCTTGCGGAACGTAAGTCCGACTACCATCGGCGCTAAGGAGCTTAACTTCTGTGTTCGGCATGGGAACAGGTGTGACCTCCTTGCTATAGTCACCAGACAATGTCATGTATAAAATTTATACACTCAAAACTAGATTGTAAGTAAAATTTAGTTCAACCAACAAAACTTTTAAATTTGATTAAGTCTTCGATCGATTAGTATTCGTCAGCTCCACATATCGCTATGCTTCCACCTCGAACCTATTAACCTCATCATCTTTGAGGGATCTTATAACCGAAGTTGGGAAATCTCATCTTGAGGGGGGCTTCATGCTTAGATGCTTTCAGCACTTATCCCGTCCATACATAGCTACCCAGCGATGCCGTTGGCACGACAACTGGTACACCAGAGGTATGTCCATCCCGGTCCTCTCGTACTAAGGACAGCTCCTCTCAAATTTCCTACGCCCACGACGGATAGGGACCGAACTGTCTCACGACGTTCTGAACCCAGCTCGCGTACCGCTTTAATGGGCGAACAGCCCAACCCTTGGGACCGACTACAGCCCCAGGATGCGATGAGCCGACATCGAGGTGCCAAACCTCCCCGTCGATGTGAACTCTTGGGGGAGATAAGCCTGTTATCCCCGGGGTAGCTTTTATCCGTTGAGCGATGGCCCTTCCATGCGGAACCACCGGATCACTAAGTCCGTCTTTCGACCCTGCTCGACTTGTAAGTCTCGCAGTCAAGCTTCCTTGTGCCTTTACACTCTATGAATGATTTCCAACCATTCTGAGGAAACCTTTGAGCGCCTCCGTTACTCTTTAGGAGGCGACCGCCCCAGTCAAACTGTCCATCTGACACTGTCTCCCACCATGATTAATGGTGCGGGTTAGAAATCCAATACAGCGAGGGTAGTATCCCACCAACGCCTCCACGTAAGCTAGCGCTCACGTATCTAAGGCTCCTACCTATCCTGTACAAGCTGTACCGAATTTCAATATCAGACTACAGTAAAGCTCCACGGGGTCTTTCCGTCCTGTCGCGGGTAACCTGCATCTTCACAGGTACTATGATTTCACCGAGTCTCTCGTTGAGACAGTGCCCAAATCGTTACGCCTTTCGTGCGGGTCGGAACTTACCCGACAAGGAATTTCGCTACCTTAGGACCGTTATAGTTACGGCCGCCGTTTACTGGGGCTTCGATTCGTAGCTTCGCAGAAGCTAACCACTCCTCTTAACCTTCCAGCACCGGGCAGGCGTCAGCCCCTATACATCACCTTACGGTTTAGCAGAGACCTGTGTTTTTGATAAACAGTCGCTTGGGCCTATTCACTGCGGCTCTCCTGGGCGTGAACCCTAAAGAGCACCCCTTCTCCCGAAGTTACGGGGTCATTTTGCCGAGTTCCTTAACGAGAGTTCGCTCGCTCACCTTAGAATTCTCATCTTGACTACCTGTGTCGGTTTGCGGTACGGGCACCATAAATCTAGCTAGAGGCTTTTCTCGGCAGTGTGAAATCAACGACTCGAGGAAACAATTTCCTCTCCCCATCACAGCTTGACCTTATGAGTGCCGGATTTGCCTAACACTCAGTCTTACTGCTTGGACGTACAATCCAATCGTACGCTTCGCCTATCCTACTGCGTCCCCCATCGCTTAAAACGATTCATGGTGGTACAGGAATATCAACCTGTTATCCATCGCCTACGCCTATCGGCCTCAGCTTAGGACCCGACTAACCCAGAGCGGACGAGCCTTCCTCTGGAAACCTTAGTCAATCGGTGGACGGGATTCTCACCCGTCTTTCGCTACTCACACCGGCATTCTCACTTCTAAGCGCTCCACATGTCCTTGCGATCATGCTTCAACGCCCTTAGAACGCTCTCCTACCATTGTCCTACGGACAATCCACAGCTTCGGTAATATGTTTAGCCCCGGTACATTTTCGGCGCAGTGTCACTCGACTAGTGAGCTATTACGCACTCTTTAAATGATGGCTGCTTCTAAGCCAACATACTAGTTGTCTGGGCAACGCCACATCCTTTTCCACTTAACATATATTTTGGGACCTTAGCTGGTGGTCTGGGCTGTTTCCCTTTCGAACACGGACCTTATCACCCGCGTTCTGACTCCCAAGTTAAATTGATTGGCATTCGGAGTTTGTCTGAATTCGGTAACCCGAGAAGGGCCCCTCGTCCAAACAGTGCTCTACCTCCAATAATCATCACTTGAGGCTAGCCCTAAAGCTATTTCGGAGAGAACCAGCTATCTCCAGGTTCGATTGGAATTTCTCCGCTACCCTCAACTCATCCGCTCACTTTTCAACGTAAGTCGGTTCGGTCCTCCATTCAGTGTTACCTGAACTTCAACCTGGTCAAGGGTAGATCACCTGGTTTCGGGTCTACGACCAAATACTCAACGCCCTATTCAGACTCGCTTTCGCTACGGCTCCACATTCACTGCTTAACCTTGCATCAAATCGTAACTCGCCGGTTCATTCTACAAAAGGCACGCCATCACCCATTAACGGGCTCTGACTACTTGTAAGCACACGGTTTCAAGTTCTCTTTCACTCCCCTTCCGGGGTACTTTTCACCTTTCCCTCACGGTACTGGTTCACTATCGGTCACTAGAGAGTATTTAGCCTTGGGAGATGGTCCTCCCAGATTCCGACGGAATTTCTCGTGTTCCGTCGTACTCAGGATCCACTCAAGAGAGAACAGATTTTCGACTACAGGATTATTACCTTCTTTGATGCATCTTTCCAGATGCTTCGTCTAACCTATTCCTTTGTAACTCCGTATAGAGTGTCCTACAACCCCAACAAGCAAGCTCGTTGGTTTGGGCTCTTCCCGTTTCGCTCGCCGCTACTCAGGGAATCGATTTTTCTTTCTCTTCCTGCGGGTACTAAGATGTTTCAGTTCTCCGCGTCTACCTTCGATACGCTATGTATTTACGTATCAATAATACGACATAACTCGTATTGGGTTCCCCCATTCGGAAATCTCTGGATCACAGCTTACTTACAGCTCCCCAAAGCATATCGTCGTTAGTAACGTCCTTCATCGGCTTCTAGTGCCAAGGCATCCACCGTGCGCCCTTAATAACTTAATCTATTTGCTTTCCAACTCGACAACCGTCGGTTGAAAACCCAAAATGTTATTAATCTGTGAGTGTTCTTTCGAACACTAGCGATTATTTCTTTTTGAATTCAAGCTTATTTAAAACTCTTATTCACTCGGTTTTGCTTGGTAAAATCATAAATTTTACTTACTTATCTAGTTTTCAATGTACAATTACAATTTCTATGGTGGAGACTAGCGGGATCGAACCGCTGACCTCCTGCGTGCAAAGCAGGCGCTCTCCCATCTGAGCTAAGCCCCCGAAATTCGTATTAAACTCTAATGGTGGGCCTAAGTGGACTCGAACCACCGACCTCACGCTTATCAGGCGTGCGCTCTAACCAGCTGAGCTATAGGCCCCTTCGTTTAAGAATACTCAAATGAGCATTCAAAACTGAATACAATATGTCAATGTTATTCCTTTGTCATCTTCTAAAGAAGATGTTCCGAATATATCCTTAGAAAGGAGGTGATCCAGCCGCACCTTCCGATACGGCTACCTTGTTACGACTTCACCCCAATCATTTGTCCCACCTTCGACGGCTAGCTCCATAAATGGTTACTCCACCGGCTTCGGGTGTTACAAACTCTCGTGGTGTGACGGGCGGTGTGTACAAGACCCGGGAACGTATTCACCGTAGCATGCTGATCTACGATTACTAGCGATTCCAGCTTCATGTAGTCGAGTTGCAGACTACAATCCGAACTGAGAACAACTTTATGGGATTTGCATGACCTCGCGGTTTAGCTGCCCTTTGTATTGTCCATTGTAGCACGTGTGTAGCCCAAATCATAAGGGGCATGATGATTTGACGTCATCCCCACCTTCCTCCGGTTTGTCACCGGCAGTCAACTTAGAGTGCCCAACTTAATGCTGGCAACTAAGCTTAAGGGTTGCGCTCGTTGCGGGACTTAACCCAACATCTCACGACACGAGCTGACGACAACCATGCACCACCTGTCACTTTGTCCCCCGAAGGGAACGCTCTATCTCTAGAGTTGTCAAAGGATGTCAAGATTTGGTAAGGTTCTTCGCGTTGCTTCGAATTAAACCACATGCTCCACCGCTTGTGCGGGTCCCCGTCAATTCCTTTGAGTTTCAACCTTGCGGTCGTACTCCCCAGGCGGAGTGCTTAATGCGTTAGCTGCAGCACTAAGGGGCGGAAACCCCTAACACTTAGCACTCATCGTTTACAGCGTGGACTACCAGGGTATCTAATCCTGTTTGATCCCCACGCTTTCGCACATCAGCGTCAGTTACAGACCAGAAAGTCGCCTTCGCCACTGGTGTTCCTCCATATCTCTGCGCATTTCACCGCTACACATGGAATTCCACTTTCCTCTTCTGTACTCAAGTTTCCCAGTTTCCAATGACCCTCCACGGTTGAGCCGTGGGCTTTCACATCAGACTTAAGAAACCGCCTACGCGCGCTTTACGCCCAATAATTCCGGATAACGCTTGCCACCTACGTATTACCGCGGCTGCTGGCACGTAGTTAGCCGTGGCTTTCTGATTAGGTACCGTCAAGACGTGCACAGTTACTTACACATTTGTTCTTCCCTAATAACAGAGTTTTACGATCCGAAGACCTTCATCACTCACGCGGCGTTGCTCCGTCAGGCTTTCGCCCATTGCGGAAGATTCCCTACTGCTGCCTCCCGTAGGAGTCTGGACCGTGTCTCAGTTCCAGTGTGGCCGATCACCCTCTCAGGTCGGCTACGTATCGTTGCCTTGGTAAGCCGTTACCTTACCAACTAGCTAATACGGCGCGGGTCCATCTATAAGTGATAGCAAAACCATCTTTCACTTTAGAAGCATGCGGTTCTAAATGTTATCCGGCATTAGCCCCGGTTTCCCGGAGTTATTCCAGTCTTATAGG
Organism: Staphylococcus sp. 11-B-312; assembly: GCF_016743055.1. NCBI lineage: Bacteria > Bacillati > Bacillota > Bacilli > Caryophanales > Staphylococcaceae > Staphylococcus > Staphylococcus sp. 11-B-312. The sequence continues at coordinate 1,048,658 of NZ_CP068241.1, read as the reverse complement.
TAGGTTACCCACGTGTTACTCACCCGTCCGCCGCTAACGTCAAAGGAGCAAGCTCCTTATCTGTTCGCTCGACTTGCATGTATTAGGCACGCCGCCAGCGTTCATCCTGAGCCAGGATCAAACTCTCCATAAAAAATTATGATGTTTGATTAGCTCATAAAATACTAATTTGTGTTATCAATAACACGTTGTTTTGATTCAACATTTAATGTTGAAATCGGAATTAACGTTGACATATTGCAATTCAGTTTTCAATGTTCATTGATGTGTTACAAGAATTAATTGTAACATTAAGTTTTTGTTAAGTCAATAATAAATTTTCATTTGTTATTGTTAAGTTTGTTTCGTTTGTTAACTCAACATTTAACATTGTATAACCATTCAATAATTTTAACAAGTGTCAAATTTACACTTTCTATTATTTTTATTTTGGTTTGTTTTAAAGCCGTCTCGTTTCGACGACTTTTATATAATATCAAGATTAATCTCACTCGTCAATTCAATTTCAATAACTTTTTAGTTAAATTTTACCTTTGTAATAACTAATTATTTTTTATATGTATAAATATGTCAAATTGTATAATTATATCAGTACTGTTGGGACACATTAGCCACTATACCGTCAATTAAAATTGCATTTTTTGCTTTCACTTATATTGATATAAAACAAGCTCATAGTAATAGAAAGTGCTACATTTATAAATATAGCACTTTCTAACTTAATAGTTTTTTTCGTAATTGTTCAATTATAATTACTGCTGTAAATTCTCTTTATCTTTACATTCTTTACATAGACCATAAATTTCCATACGATGATGTGTCACATCAAAATTCGTTACGTGTTGAGCTAATTGTTCAACTTCATCTAGTTGTGGGTAATGAAAATCAACAATCTTTCCACAATTTTCACATATAACATGGTAATGATTATGTGTATTAAAATCGAATCGACTTGAAGCGTCGCCATAAGGCAACTCCTTAACAATGCCTATTCCTTTAAATACACGTAAATTATTATATATCGTTGCAACACTTATATTTGGAAAATCGGGTGAAAGTGCTTGATAAATCTCATCAGCAGTGGGATGTGTTTCTGAAACAATTAAAAACTTCAATATCGCCTGTCTTTGTGGTGTTATTCTTATTCCATTATCTCTTAAAGACGCAATCGAGTCTTCTAATTGATGTTCAACTGTTTCCATCTCTGCACTCATGTCCCTCACCATCTTTCTATTTAATAATAATTATTACTTAATATTAATATAACTGTTGCATTATCGAATTGTCAATAAACAAAGACCATTTCAATCAATATCCTGTATCGGGATCAACTTCATTCTCAATTAAAGTATTGTTATTGAGAAAATAACTAAGATTTCGTTTGAATATCTGAGTAACTTCTTGTTTGTTTTCTGTGCCATTGCCCGTAATATGTGCTGTAATTGTAATATTATTTATATTATATAATTGGTTATCTGGAGTAAGTGGTTCGTTTTCAAACACATCTAAATATGATTGTCGTATGATGTTTTCTTTCATCACATTTGCTATTACATTTTCGTCTACGATTGTTCCTCTTCCTACATTAATAAATAAAGCAGCGTTTTTCATCTTTTCAAAATGTTCTCTTTGTAGTAGATGTATTGTTTCTTTCGTTTCTGGTAACGTATTAACAACAATATCTGCTTCTTCTAGTGCTTGAAATAAATTATCGATAGTATACGTTTTGGAAAACCCTTCTACATCACGACCAGTTGTATTAACACCTTGTACAATCATGTCCATCGCGTTAGCAATGGTTGCTGTTTTTTGCGCTATACTTCCTGTCCCTAAAAATAAAAGGGTTTGCCCGCTTACTCTTTTTCCAGTTAGCTTCGAATCATATTTTTTATTTGTTTGATTAATAAATGAAGTCTTCATTTTTTTATAGTCATCTAATATAAACGCCATGATAAATTCAGACATTTGTTTTGCGTGTACACCTCGACCATTCGTCAACAAGATATTATTACTATCGATATAGTCTAAAGGAAGCTTGTTTACACCGGTAGCATACCAGGCCAACCATTTCAGATTCGAGCATGACTCCAAAAAATCTTCATCTAATTTACCATCATATCCAAATAGTATGTCCAAATCCTTTTTATCATGGTCATTAATATCAGAAACACCCTGTGTAAATATAAACTTAACGTTTGGAAAAGCTTCAACTAAATCATTTTCTAAATCTCCCATTCTTTGTAAACTGACTGCCTTCATCTCTAATCACCCCAGAATTGCTTTTAATTCGTCCATTTGTGATTTTACTTTTACTTTTTCTATGACATCGATAATAACGCCATCTTCGTCAATAATGAACGTAGTTCTTACTATTCCCATACTTTCTTTTCCAAAATTTTTCTTTAGTTGATATACACCCACTTCCGCGGATAATTGATAATTTTCATCTACCAATAAATCAAAATTCAAACTATGTTTTTCGCTGAAGTTTTGATGTTTTTTCTTTGTATCTCCACTAATTCCATAAACTTTTGTATTAAGTTCATTAAAATATGATAAATTGTCTCTAAAATCACAGGCTTCTGTCGTGCATGTTGGCGTGTTATCTCTCGGATAAAAATAAAGCACTGCTTTATTTCCTCTTAATGTGTCATTAGAAATAATATCACCATTTTGATTCTCAAGTCTAAATTCCGGAAATTGATCTCCTTTTTTCAACAAATAACTCACCCTATTTCTTTTTATTAATAATTATATGATACGATAATAAACGAAAATATTAAATAAAAGAGGTTGATATTAATGAAATTTACTGAAAGTGAAAGACTTCAAAATTACTCAAATGAATATATATTAGGAGGCGTAAATTCACCTTCTCGTTCATATAAAGCTGTAGGTGGTGGTGCTCCTGTAATGATGAAATCTGGCCAAGGCGCTTATTTATATGATGTAGATGGCAATAAATATATCGATTACTTACAAGCTTATGGACCAATAATTACTGGTCATGCTCATCCTCATGTAACTCAAGCTATTCAAGAACAAGCAGCACTTGGCGTATTATATGGAACGCCAACAGAACTTGAAATAAACTTCGCTAAGAAATTACGCGATGCTATCCCCTCATTAGAAAAGATTCGTTTCGTTAATTCTGGTACTGAAGCTGTAATGACGACAATACGTGTGGCACGTGCGTATACTAAAAGAAATAAAATAATTAAATTTTCTGGCCAATATCATGGTCATTCAGATTTAGTTTTAGTTGCAGCTGGGAGCGGACCTTCCCAATTAGGATCACCCGATTCTGCCGGTGTACCTCAAAGTGTAGCCCAAGAAGTCATCACAGTACCCTATAATGATATAGAATCTTATAAAGAAGCCATTGATTATTGGGGAGATGATATTGCAGCAGTACTCGTTGAACCTATTGTAGGTAACTTTGGTATGGTTAAACCTAAACCAGGATTTTTAGAACAAGTAAATGAAATTACACATAATAATGGAAGTTTAGTGATTTATGATGAGGTTATTACCGCTTTTCGTTTCCATTATGGTGGTGCACAAGACTTATACCAAGTTTATCCAGATTTAACTGCCTTCGGTAAAATTGTAGGTGGTGGTTTACCTATCGGTGGTTATGGTGGTAAACAAGATATTATGGAACAAGTTGCTCCCCTAGGCCCTGCATATCAAGCTGGAACGATGGCTGGAAATCCATTATCCATGAAAGCAGGCATCGCATTATTAGAAGTATTAGAACAAGATGGTATTTATGAATATTTAGATAGCCTAGGTCAACAATTAGAAGATGGTTTAAATAAATTAATACAAAAACACAATATCACTGCTACAGTCAATAGAGTTTATGGTGCATTAACGCTCTATTTTACAAACGAAATTGTCACACACTATGATCAAGTTGAAAATTCAGATGGTGATGCTTTTGCACGATTCTTTAAACTTATGTTACATCAAGGTATTAATCTCGCCCCTTCAAAATTTGAAGCTTGGTTTTTAACAACTGAACACACTAAAAATGATATTGAAAAAACATTAGATGCTGTAGATTATGCTTTTAGTCAAATGAAATAAACTTGAATTTTATAGGGAATCGTTGTATAACAAGTATAAACATAAATTTATTAAATATATGAAGGAGCGGTACATTTGAAATTAGGAGCACGCATTCTGAAGACAGGTATAGCTATTATACTTGCTTTGTTTATCGCTTCTCTGTTCCCTGATGAAGCAGGATTAAAAGCAATCGCTGCTGTCAGTGCGGTAATCGCGATGCAACCAAGTGTTTTTCGTTCCATTAAAACAATTTCTGAAAGAGCAATTGGTAACCTGATCGGTGCAATACTGGCAGTTGTTATGGTTACTGTTTTTGGTAATAATCCAGTAATCATGGGGGTTACTGTTATATTATTAATTGCTATTTTATTCCGTTTTAAATTGGAACATGTAGCTACACTTGCAAGTATAACTGCATTAATTATTATGGGAACACATACTGGTAACTTTTATATTTCTGCATTTTACAGATTTGTCCTTGTTATGGTAGGTGTAATTAGTTCTTCTGCAGTTAATCTTTTATTCTTACCCCCTAAATTCGAGTCTAAAATTTATTATAATTCTTTAAACATTTGTTCAGATATCTTTGTATGGTTCAAACTTGTATTAAATGATACCTCTGAATATCATCATATAAAAGAGGATAGAGGGCTAATCAGCAAACGTATAACAAAATTAGAACAAATCTTTGAATACTACGAAGAAGAACGACCTTGGACGAAAAAGCAAATGTATGCGCAAAATAGAAAAAAAATTCTATTTAAACAAGTTGTCCGTAGCACACGGCAAGCATACGATGTTTTAAAACGAATGAATCGTTATCAAAACGATCTTCATAATTTGAATAACGAGCTGTTACTTCAAATAAAATTAGAAATAGATTTGCTAATCGCCTATCACGAACAAATCTTTATTAGTATTTCAAAGAAAGCACGTTATGATATTAGTCACTTTGATAGTCAGATAGAAAATCCACAAAAAAAAGATTTAATGGATGCTTTCCAACGCGAAATCATTAAAGATCCTTATCAAACAACATATTCATTCACTAATATAATGCAGATTATTTCAGCTATAGAAGAATATCGTTATACTATAGAACACTTGGATCGTTTAGTTATCAGTTTCTTCTCATATCATTCTAATGATAATGAAATTGAAATTGAAGAAGAAGATTTTGATCTATAAAAACTCAATATTTTAACTAAAAAGACCAGAGACATTTAAAAATGTCTCTGGTCTTTTATATTTATTAGTTCGTTCAAAGTCTTTTTATAAATTTTGAATGCTATAAAGATGTTCATAAGCACCTTTTTTCGCTAATAATTCTTGATGTGTGCCACTTTCTACTATTTCACCATTTTCTATAACAACAATTTTATCTGCATGAGTAATTGTAGATAATCTATGTGCCACAATTAACGTAGTACGATCTTTACTTAAGATATTTAATGCATCTTGTATAATAGATTCACTTTCTAAATCCAATGCACTCGTTGCTTCATCTAAGATAATAATCGGTGGATTATTCAAGAAGATTCGTGCTATAGATATACGTTGCTTCTGGCCTCCAGAGAGTTTAACTCCTCTTTCACCCACTTCTGTATCATATCCATCTGTTAATTCCATGATGAAATCATGTGCGTTTGCCATTTTTGCAGCAGCAATGACCTCTTCATCTGTTGCATCGGGTCTGCCTAATAAAATATTTTCTTTAATCGTATCTGAGAATAGTACGTTATCTTGTTGAACTAATCCAATTTGATGTCTGAGGCTACCTGTTAAATAGGACTTAATATTGGTGCCGTCAATTTTAATTTCACCATCTGTAACATCATAAAATCTTGGTATGAGATTGATAAGTGTTGATTTACCTCCACCACTCATACCGACAAACGCTACTGTTTCGCCTTGTTCGATATCCAAATTAATATGGTTTAATATCGTAGATTCATCCGCATTATATCGGAAACTCACATTATTAATTTCAATACGTCCTTCTTGAATTTCTAATGGTAAGGCACCTTTTTTATTCTTTATGTCATAACTTTCATCCATAAGTTGGAACACACGATCCATCGATGCAAAACTTTGCGTTAATGTTGTAAATGAAGAAACCAATCTACGTAAAGGTCCAAATAATTGTTCGAGGTAACCCACAAATGCAGCGAGCGTACCAACTGTAATGGAACCGTTAATAGCTAAAACCGCACCAGAACCTATTACAATTAATGGCCCTAAATCAGTTACTGTATTAATTGCAGCAAATGAATAGGCATTCCATCTCGTATGCGTAAATGCGCGTTGTAAGAAATTGCTATTATGCTTATCAAAATTCACTGCTTCGTTATCTTCTATTGCAAAACTTTTAATGACTGACATGCCTTGTACACGTTCATGTAAAAATCCTTGTACTTCAGCCAAGGCTTGAGATCTCTTACGTGTCAGATTTCTTAAACGTCCAAAGAAGAAGTAGACAGTCAAAATATAAACTGGAAATACTATAATTGCAGCTAGTGTTAATTTTACATCTAGTACAAACATAATAGATAAAGCGATAATGATAGTGATACAATCAAGCCAAATATTCATAAGGCCTGTCAGGATGAAATCTTTTGTTTGTTCAACATCATTAATAACCCGTGAAATAACTTGCCCAGCTTGGTTATTAGCATAGAATCTTGCACTTAGTGCTTGTAAATGATTATATAGACGCTTACGAATGTCATATAATATTTTATTACTTGTCCACTGAGCTAAATATTGTCTTAAAAATTCTATAGGGGGCCTTACGATTACAAAAATAAATACGGCTATTCCTAGCGCAATTCCCAATCTAGCAAATTTTTCTTCTACCGAGATTGCACCGTTATTGATAATGTCATCAATAACATATTTAATTAATAACGGAATAAGCATTGGAATACCAAATTTTAATATACCAACAAGAATTGTGGCAATGATCCGCCATTTATATGGTTTTACGAATTGTATATATCTGCGAATCATACAAACTATACCTCCCTGCTTATTTCAGCAAATGAAACAGCCTTCGTTGAAATTCAACGAGGCTGTTATTACAATTATCTACATCAGATCATTTAGTTAAGCATTTGCTATTAAGATTTATTCTATACAATTAACTTGTATCATATATACCTTTAATACTATATCGGATATAACTATCAATTACATTAAATATGCTTAATAATCTCTAATCTTTTTAAACCGTTCACGCCAAACTTTAATAAAATCCGGTGCAAAAGGACCTTTTTTTTGTTCAATCCATTGTTGAAGAATATCTACGTTTCTTCGTAAAATTACATCAATATCAGATGAATAATTCATTTGACGCATATGTTGTTCATATTCATCTTCATCTAATAAATGATATTTACCATTGGGATAGACTTTAATATCTAAATCATAATCTATATATTTGAGTGCTTCCTCATCACAGACAAATGGTGAGGATAAATTACAATAATAATAAACACCATCTTCTCTAAACATACAAATAACGTTAAACCAATATTCGGAATGGAAGTATACAATTGCAGGTTCTCTTGTAATCCATGTGCGATTATCACTTTCTGTTACCAATGTATGGTCATTACCACCAATGACTACATGATCCGTACCTTTTAAAATAGTTGTTTCAGACCAAACACGGTGTATATTTCCATCGTGTTTATAACTTTGAATTTTTATCGTCTGACCCTCTTTAGGTATGGACTCTTTAACCATGCTCCACACCACCTTTTCTGATTTCACATATTGAATTATAACATAATTAACGATTACAGAACGACCTTAATTATTTGTTATTAAAAAATTATATATTTTTGACATACTTACTGGAAAATTATAATTAACTTTATCATCTACAGGCATCCACTGCATATTGTTAGCTAATGTAATCTCTTGCCGATTAACACAACTTTTAGATATATACACATCAATATCCCATGTTAAATGTGTAAACTGATGTTTTAAAGAATAAACAGGTTTAGCTTGAAATTCAATTTCTGTAAATAATTGTGTATTAATATTTTCGTTGCTTTCCGCTTCATACATAGGAAATTCCCACATATTATTTAATAATTTTTGAGTTCTTTTTTCAATAAGTAAATCACCCTTTTCGTTACGCACTATATAGACATTTTGTTTTATATGTTTTTTCTTCACTTTAGTCGTTTTTACAGGTAACTGCTCAACTGTTCCTTGTTCAAAGGCTTCACAATGTTCTTGTACAGGACAAAATAAACATAACGGATTTTTTGGTGTACAAATTAATGCGCCTAGTTCCATCATCGCTTGATTAAAAGTACCTGAATCTTCTTGAACATATGTTTCTAATTCTTTTTCAAATGTTTTTCTCGTAGTTTGTAATTTGGTATCGCGATAATCATTATTTAGTCTTGACCACACTCTAAAAACGTTACCATCGACTGTTGCTAATGGAAGGTTGAAAGCAATACTCATGACTGCTGCTTTGGTGTATGGACCAACGCCTTTCAGTTCTCCAAAACGCTTCGGATCATTAGGAACCTCACCATTATAATTTACCGCTACATCTTTGATTGCATTATGGAAGTTACGTGCACGACTATAATAGCCGAGTCCTTCCCAATATTTTAGCACTTCATCTTCATGTGCGTTGCTTAAATCAGTTATTGTTGGAAACCTACTTACAAATTTATGATAATAATCGATAACCGTCTTCACTTGAGTTTGTTGTAACATTACTTCACTTAACCAAATATAGTATGGATTTTTAGTTTCTCTCCATGGCATTTGTCTTTGATTTTTCTCAAACCATTTTACGAGATTATTTTTAAATTCTGATTCGTTATACATGTTATACATCTCTTTCTCTACGTGATTCTAAAACTTTTTTTCTTCATTTTAGTATGTTAATTTTATTATTTAGTATATTAGATTATAATAGAAATAATATTGAAATGAAATGAGAGGATACTTATGGATACAGGTACGCATATTGTCATGGGTATTGGATTAACCGCTTTGGCAACACAAGACCCAGCGATGACTGGTTCATTTGCAGCAACTGCAACTACTCTAATCATCGGTTCTCTGATACCAGATGGAGACACAGTTTTAAAACTTAAGGATAATGCCACTTATATATCAAATCACAGAGGTATAACACATTCAATACCTTTTACAATTCTGTGGCCATTACTTATAACTTTATTTATATTTACATTTTTTAAAAATATTGATGCTAGCCATATCTGGTTATGGGCTCAGCTTGCGGTCTTTCTTCATGTCTTTGTTGATATATTTAATTCATATGGAACCCAAGCGCTCAGACCCATCACAAATAAATGGATTCAACTCAGTGTCATCAATACATTTGACCCAATCATATTCATCCTTTGGTGTGTCGGCATTTTGCTTTGGGTATTAGGCTTACATCCATACCTTTCATTTTTCCCTATTTTTGTTATTCTTGTTGTTTATTATATTATTCGGTTTAGGATGCAAGCCATCATTAAACAACAAGCGCTTAAACAAATAAAGCAAGAACATAACCCTGTTAAAGTTTTTGTTGCACCTACCATGCGATTTATGGAATGGCGTGTTGCTATTCAAACAGAAAATCACGATTATGTTGGACGCAGTTATGGTAGAAATATCGTTTTTAGTGATAAATCTGAGCGTCATCCTTTTCCTAGTAATGATTTAATGCAATTTGTTAAAGATGATAAAAACATAAAAACTTTCCTTAACTTTTCATCTATATATCGCTGGCAAGCTAGAAAGCTAGATGATGACACGACAGAAATTAGACTAATCGATTTACGCTATCTAAAAAATGGTCACTATTCTTTTGTAGCAATCGCACATCTAGACGAATTTATGAATATTGATCATTCTTATATTGGTTGGGTGTTTAGTGAAGATAAATTACAAAAAAAATTATTTGCAAAGTAAAAATTTTATTGGTAGTAACAAAGGCTGGGGCACAAGATTGTGTCTCAGCCTTTACTAATAAGATTGAAAATGACTAAAATCATTATTTATGGTTTGTATTTTGAGCAATTACATTTTCGTTATGATTTGAATCATTTTTTAATTTGTCATCAGTATCCTTTTTCTCATGCGCAACTCTAAATTTCTGATATGCTGTCGTTCTAAACAGAGCAAATATCAATGCACAAGCTGTCGCCATTAAAAATATAAAATAAAAATGGTATGGTATATTATTTAAGCTTAATGCACCTAAAACAACAGACTGTGAGATTCCCTCTATAAGATAAAATAACGGGTTCAACATTAAAATATGAGAAATTACTGTTGAATTACTGGACGGAATATACACAATTGGTACGAGAAAAAACATAATGACTGATAATATATAAAATATGATATCTACATTATTTTTGGTAATAGTTAGTAAACCAAATACTGTAGAAATAACTACGACAAAGATAATTGACATTATAACAAAGTATATTGTCGATGGAATGGAACTCTCTATATTAACTGGTGTCATTAATATAATCATCATTAACGCAATAAACATTAATAAATTAGAAATAATAGCTATCATAATCGTTTGAAAAATTGGATTCAAATTAAAAACTTTAGCAGTAAAATACTCTTTTTTAAACAATTGATAACTTTGATAAATAGCTATCCAGATAAATGAAAAACTTATTAATGCTGCTAATCTAAAATAACCACGTGCTTGTTTTATTTCTTCTGTACCATTCACATTAAATATGAACATTAGCAGACATAATAACAGGATGCTAATAATAAATGGTATTACAAACCATTTCCATTGCCCCTTTAATCGATGGTACAAGTGTTTACTTAAAAATGGTGCATTCTTATAAAAATTAATTAAATTATCTATCATTTACTACACCTACAATTCAATATATATCCATTTATCATTTTTAAAATCTGCCATGAAATAACCATCACCTGATTTAGTAATCCAGAAGTTATTATCAATATTAAATTTCTCTTTTAACTTCGCTTTATCTTTCATCGGAATTGTAAACCCGGAAAGTTTATTTTGATCATTAAATATCATTGCAATCGGTTGTTGAACGATAGGTACAATAAAGCGATCATTTTTCCCTTCTTCTGGAACTAGTGAATCTGTCACAGTACCATGCTTTTTATGTAAGTGACTATTAAAAAATTCAAAATAATTACTATAATTTTTACTCATAAATGGCGCGAGTGCATCTCCACTATGTTCTTCAAATAAACCTGCTGGTTCAAAATAACGAATATCTTTTTTCCCGACTTTATAAGACTGATTATCGACACTAACACGATAATTTTTTGTGTTTTCCCCAGTAATGGTAAGCAAAGCGTACTTGCTAGGACTTAACTCATTTCCTTTTTTTAGATTCTTTAATTTAACTGAATCATCTAATACGATTCCATATGATAGTTTAGCTTCGTAAGGATTTTTAGGTTGGTTTTGAATAGTGGCTTGGTCTTCATTTTGTCCTATGTTAATTTTACCAATATCATTAAATATTAACACTGCTGTTAAAAGCACACCTAGTATACAAATAGTTATAAATGTCCAGAATCTAACTAGTACAACCGGTGGTTTAACGTGGTTATATCTTTCAATTCGTTTGAAATTATAAGTTAACTCAGGCGTACGCGCTCTACTTTTTTTCCAATCTAAATCAAAATTTCGTTTTTCTTCATCACTTTCTAAAGATGCTCTATCTCTCTCATGTTCATTAAATACAGGAATGACTTGTTTAATAGAACCTTCCATTCTAAGTTGACCATGCGAAACCCACGCTATATAATTACTTGCCTTACTAACTCTTTCAACATTGTCATCTATCATAACAATGGTTAAATTATTATTTATGTATTCATCTGATAGTTCAATTGCTTTTTCAAAATATTCATCCGTTAAATTTTGCAGTATTTTATTAAAAATAATAATACTTGCTTTAGATGTTCTGGCAAGTGAAAAAAGTATGCGGGCATATACTTCATCTGGTAATTCACATATAGGCGTATCACTTTGCGCTTCGACATGTGCATATTTTAGAACTTGTTCAACTTTATGCGTATTGACTTTGTATGGGAATAATGTAACTGCATTAGATATGTAATCTTCAACCGATATATTTTGAGCATATTTATCGTCTATATCTGCATAAAACAAATCTGTTTTGCGCACAACTCTTCCCTTATCAGGTTTAATTTCACCACTTAATATCCGACCTACAAGAGATTTTGAAGACGCAGGCTCACCGATGATGCCAAGTGATTCACCTTGATAGATATGTAGATTAATATTATTTAACTCTATGTTATCTGCATCATAACCAAAAGGCTGATACCACTTTTTTGATTTTTTATTTCTATAGTAATGTGTTACATTAAGTAACTTTAAAATAATTGAACTACCCATACTATCTTCATCCTTCTACAGTTTTAATAATGCTAAGGGCAAACCTTCTTCTGGCTCTGAACTATTGATTCTGAATCCCCATGCAAAAATACCTTTAAGTCGTTCTACCTTAAAATAACTTTTTGTACCATCATTCAGTTGATAAATTTTGCCAAGTTCTACTTTATTTCTATCTACTAAATAGCTTTCTGCTATGATTGCTTTACTTGCATATACGTCATACTCGTTATAAATACCATTCATTTCTGCTTTGCGCATTTGTTCTTTATACCCTTGAATTTCATGACGTAATTCTATTTCACTCATTTCACTCAATTTCTTCCGTTCCATTCTCAATTCCACTCTCTTCTAGTTTAGATTTTATTTTATCATATTGATAGCCTTTTCTCATAAGTGTTTCAATCGTTTTATTGACTAATTTTCTACCTGTATACTTTTTCGAACTCTTAGTATACGCTTTTTCTAAATCGTTTTGTAATAACATGTCTAATGATTCTTCTGATTGTGAAAAATCTAATTCTTCCATCACAATGTTAATCGTTTCAAATGTATAACCTTTTTGCATCAAAGATTGTTTCAACTTTTCTTCACGCTTTATTTGTGGTCCTTTTTTTTGTTTCAATATTTTATTTGCTAATTTTATAATCTTGTCTAAAGGTTGTTCTTCATTATATAAAAGCGCATATTCATCAATGATATTTTGCTCTATACCAGCTTCGCGTAATTTTTGTTTGAAAATTTCAGGTCCTTTATCCGTAGTTAAAATCATAGTGTTTTTTAAACTATTCGCGTAGTCTTTATGATCTATTAAATTTTGCTTATGGCAATAATCTAATACATCTGCAATAACACTTTCTGAAATATCTTTCTTTGCTAGATGCTGTGCCACTTCGTGCTCAGTTCTTTTTCTATATGACAGATATTGAATCGCTATATTAATCGCTTGTCTATATTGCTCATACTTTTGAATTTTTTCCATTTCAGCTGCTTCAACAAGTTGTCCCTTTTTAAGATTGAAATAGACAAAAGTATCAATATCAATACCCATCTCAAATTCATCATCTAAATATAAATTAAAACGTTCTTTATTGTTTTTTTGAACTTCTATTTTTGTGATTTTCGGCATTATCTTCACTCCACTTATAAGAATAACTTATATTGTTTATGAATGGAATTATAGTGATTTTTATTTGCAAACTTCAACTTCATTATTTTTATATACAAATTATATCATGGTTCAAGGTTTATTCCTTTCACAAAATGACATCGTTAATCTACAAATTTCAATATATTTTATAGTACTTAACAAGCATTTAAAAAACCTTCATTGCACAGTTGAAATTAACGTATTTTGTATTTTTAAAATATTTAAAAAAGCCCCTTCCAAGCATTCATTTTTTCATGACTACTAAGGCAGGGACTTCTCTTTGACAACTTATCTTATACTTCTCGTGATACTTGCTGATATTACTATAATCATACGCCTAATTCTAATAATGCATTTTTGTATTGTTCATCTGAAATAAATTCTTGTTGTTTCATTTTTTCTAAATCCGTTTTCACTCGATTTATGAAATTATCCGACATATCATCGATGTTATAAACACTAGGTGCATTAATTTTGCTTGCTAAAATGGCACTCTGTAAAACTGAAATTTGTGGCAACTCTTGATTATTTTTATCTGTCGTAACCCCAAAGTAATAATTTGCAGCTGATTCTACTGAATAATTATCACTACCGTAATAAATGTTATTCATATAAAAACTAAGTATTTCATCTTTACTGTAGTTTTTTTCAACGCGATGAGCTACAAACAATTCTTTAACTTTACGTGTAATAGACTGTTCATTATCATAAAAATAATTTTTTACTACCTGTTGCGTGATTGTACTTCCACCTTGTACATTTTTATCACTTAATGTCGAAAAAAGTGCCCTTGACGTTCCTTTTATATCAAATCCGTGATGCCTATAATAGCGTTCATCTTCCATAGCTATAAATGCACCTTTAGTATATTCTGGCATGTTTGAGACAGATACAAACGAATTCTTATTTTCTATTTTTTTTAATTCATCAATATCTGCGCGCGTACTCAAAGCATACATTATAGCAATAAATATTCCTAAAACAATTAAAATAGGAATAAGCAATTTGAAGAAAAGTCCTTTTCCTTTTTTCTGTTTTTTTGTTTTTGTTACTGGCTGAAAATAAGTATTATATTGAGGTTCGTTTACAGTATCAGCTTGAGATTTTTTGGTTGTTTGCTTATAACGATCGCTTCTTTTCATGCGGTAGCTCCTTTATATTGCTCTCATATCATTATAAGTGAGTTTATCAATTGTTGGAATTTTTATCTATAGTAAATCATAAAAATCGGTCCAAGGGTGTATATGTAACTCCTATCATGGCATTATGATCAAAGCTTTTAAAATTTATAATATCTCAATACCAAAATACGGTTTGAATTTAAAATTCAATGCTAATAAGAAACAAAAAAGTTGCCTATATTTTATAATGAACCACTTTAGCACATTCAAAGTAAATTCATCTAAAACATAGACAACTATTTCATTAATACCATTTTTTAAAATTGACGTACCACAAATGATTAGGCATTTAATTGATCTACGATTGCTTTATTAAAGTCATCTAAATCATCAGGTGTACGACTAGTTACAATATTCTTATCAACAACTACAGATTCGTCAACAACTTGTGCACCAGCGTTCGCTAAATCTTTACGAACATTTAGTACTGCAGTTACTGTTCTACCTGATAAGTCGTCTGTATCTATTAAAATTTGTGGTCCATGGCAAATTGCAAACGTTGGGACATCATTTTTGGTAAAGTATTTAGCAAATGTACCGTATCTGCCTTCAGAATCACCACGTAGATGATCAGGTGAGAAACCACCTGGAATTAATAATCCATCATAATCTTCTGGTTTTGCATCAGCAATACTTACATCCACAGAAACTTTTTCACCATGTTTCCCAACAACTTCACTATTGGCTTCATCTCCAATAACAACAGTTTCGTGTCCTGCTTCTTCAATTGCTTCTTTAGGACTTGTTAATTCTACATCTTCAAATTCATTCGTTACAATAATTGCTACTTTTTTAGCCATGAATTATCACCTTTCCATATTTATGTTATATACTCTGTATAGACGAAACTAGAGTTTTTTAAACATAAAAACTTTCAATACTCCGAAATTTAATCTGATGATTTCGAAACTGATTTAACTTTTTCTTCTAATTGATCTAATAAGCCAATCCATTCGTCTATGTCTTCTACTTTTACTTCATTTGGGTTCACATGATCGATATCATTCATAAATTTTTCTAATCTCTTTTTTATTTGATCTATTGTTTGATTGTCATCCATTGTATTAGTAACTCCTTTTTTCAGATATTATTATACTAACATGGATTTGACAAATTTTGCTAAAGTCTTAATAATTATAAACTGAAATAATTTAACAAAATTAGAATAATTTCTATATGTTTAACCATTTCATATATTTAAACCTAAACCAAGCTTTAATAAAAGGATGTTTTAAATGACATATCAAAAATCTATATTATCTAGTATTAAAAAACCTATATCTATATTTAATGATCCATGGGAAACCTATAATGATATTCAAGAACATAATGCATTAACTTTAAGTAATATTGAATTCACCACGACGAATCTCTGTAATATGCGTTGCAGTCATTGCGCGGTAGGATACACACTTCAAACTGCAGACCCTTCTCCTTTACCAATAGATTTAATTTATCGACGTTTGGATGAAATCCCAAATTTAAAAACGATGTCCATCACTGGTGGTGAACCTATGTTTTCAAAGAAATCTATTAAAAATGTTGTGAAACCACTATTGAAATACGCCTATGAACGCGGGATTTATGTTCAAATGAATTCAAATCTTACATTACCTATCGACAGATATTTAGATATAGCTGAATATATTGATGTAATGCATATTTCACATAATTGGGGAACGATAGATGAATTTACAGAAGTTGGATTTGGAGCAATGGAAAAACAGCCACCATTGAAAGCAAAATTGAGACTTTATGATCAAATGTTATCAAACGCTCAAACACTTTCTGAACAAGGCATGTTCATTTCTGCTGAAACAATGTTAAACAAAAGTACAAGACCTTATCTGAATAAAATACATAATGAAATTGTTAATGATATGAAATGTCAAAGACATGAAATTCATCCGATGTATCCTTCTGACTTTGCTAGTCAATTAGAGGTGTTATCATTAGCTGAAATCAAAGAAGCAATTCATCACTTACTAGATATTCGACATCCAGATATATGGATGCTTTTTGGTACATTACCCATTTATCCATGTATTTCCAACGAAGATGATCAAGCATTACTACATAGATTAAGAAATTCCAAAAATGTTACGATGCGAAATGATCCAGATGGTAGAAATAGATTAAATGTGAATGTGTTCTCTGGAAACATTATAGTGACTGATTTTGGTGATGAAAATGGTACTTTATCAAATATTAAAAATGATAAACTCACAGATGTTTTTGATGCATGGTTAAAGACACCTTTAGCACAATCATTAAACTGCCATTGCCCTAAATTTAATTGCTTAGGACCAAATGTACTCGTAAAAAATATGTATTATCCTGATACAAATTTCAAACAAAATGAAATAGATATGCATCGACGTTATCCTATGCATTGATCATCTCTATTAAATTTGATAATTCAATCAAAAAAGGAATGTCATTTTCAAATAAGATGAATATCCTTAGTCAAAACTAAGATTTCAATCATCATATTCGGAATAGACATTCCTTATCTTTATTCAATATGCTGCACACTAGCTAAAAACTCAATTGTTTCTTTACTTTCTTGTCTTCTTTCTTTACGGCGTTTAACCCTCGCTAATGCTGTTTCATGAAACCAGTTTTCAGTTTTTGATTCTGGATACACTTGCGGTACATTTGATGGTTTACCTTCATTGTCCAGTGCAACAAAAGTCAAAAAACTCAGTGCTGCTAGGTGCCTTTCATTTTTCAAAACATCCTCAATTGTAATTTGTACACATACTTCCATTGATGATGTACCTGCATATGACACCATTGCCTCATATGATACGATATCGCCCGTTTTAATTGGCTTTAAAAAATCAACAGAATCTGTAGATGCCGTAACAACTTGTGCGTTACTATGCTTCATTGCTGTAATTGCTGCTATTTCATCAATGTTAGCCATCAACATTCCACCGAACATCGTATGATGATGATTCGTATCTTGCGGAAATACTTGTCTTGCTTTAACACTTCTCGATTCAGACATCGATTTCATTTTAGTAGTTCCCATAATATATTCCTTCCCTTTTTTAAACTTAAGCAAATATAAATTAGGAGTGGGACAGAAACCTATTTTTATTAAAAAGATTTCGCCGTCCCACCCCGAAAATGATGATTTTAATTGGAAAATATCTAATGATTAAACTATTTTTATTTTAAAATGATTAATTAGCCCAATTACCATTTTCAAAAATCAGTTCTTGCTCGCCACTTGCTGTGATTCCATAAATCGTTAAATCAGAACTACCAATCATAAAGTCGACATGAACCAGTGAATCGTTTAATCCATGTGCTAATTTTTCTTCAGTAGTCATCGTTGTGCCACCCTCAATATTAAAGCCATAAGCTGAACCTAATGCAATATGACAAGAGGCATTTTCATCAAATAACGTGTTATAAAATATTGTATTCCGATTAGAAATTGGGGAATCGTCTGGTACTAAAGCCACTTCACCCAAGTGTTTGGCTCCTTCGTCTGTATTCAGTAAATCACGTAGCACTTCTTCACCTTGTTCGGCTTTAAAGTCTACTACTTCACCATCTTTAAATGTAAGTGTAAATCCATCAATAATATTACCGTTATGGCTTAATGGTAATTTATTCGTTACATATCCATTCACTTTCAATCGATGCGGTGCTGTGAATACTTCTTCTGTCGGAATATTAGCAACAAATGCTTGACCATTCTCTGTATAACTCGTTGCATCTTCCCAAATATGCCCTTTTGGAAGTCCAATTTTTAAATCAGTTCCTTCAGAGATATAATGCAAAGCCTCATAGCTTTTATGTTGCAATTTATCTGCATGTTTACTTAAATTTGCAATATGCTTTTCCCAATTTACCACTGGATCATTTCCGTCTACACGTACAATGTCTAGGACTTCATCAATAAATTTTTCATATGCTGCTTCTACAGTTAATTCTGGGTATACACGTGCTGCCCACGCTTTTGATGGAAATGCAGCTACACACCAAGGAAATTGATTTTTCTGACTTGCTTCCATATAACCTTTATATGCTGTAGCGTATTGTCTTTGGAACGTGGCTAATTTATCACTATCTATACCATTTAATAAATCTGGATCCTGAGTAATTAATGCTAGATTTGCTGCACCACGGTTAACATAATCCATGCGTTTAGCTACCTCGTATGTCTTAACTTCATTTTTTTCAAAATGTTCAACTGTTTCATTTTCAAATTTAAGACGTGCTAAACGATCATCACTATACTCTACTTTCACATCTGAAGCCCCTCTTTTATATGCTGCTTCAACTATGTAATGTGTCAATTCTAAAGCATCTACGCTTGAACGGATGAATACTGGTTGGCCTTCTTGTACGTTCATGCCAATGCCTGCTAATAATTCAGCGTACTGTTTCATTTTATGTTGTAATTGCCCCATATTTAAACTCTCCCTTATTTACGAATTTGTCCAAGCGCATCTGCAATTGCTGAAGCTTCACTTGGCGTAAATGAGGCTTTCGAAGTTACATAATCATATACCTCTTTTACTTCTTGCGCATCAGCAGATTTATATTTTTCGGGATTGATTAAACTTTGATTAACTAGATTTAAACGATCACGAATTTCTTCAATCATTTCTTCGTTATTTTTAGTCACAACTCTCACCTCTTTTTAATTTATTTTATCAAATTTGCTAACCTTGTAAAACTTTTATCATAATTCCTCTTTAGAAATGATTAAAAAAACATTAAAATGGGAAATAGGATTATATAATTTGGAGGTCAATATATGATTACAGTTGCATTTGTTTGTTTAGGAAATATTTGTCGTTCACCTATGGCAGAAGCTATAATGCGCCAAAGATTAAAAGATAGAAGTATCGATGGTATAGAAGTCACTTCAAGAGGTACAGGTAAATGGAATCTTGGTCAATCACCTCACGAAGGGACACAAAAAATATTAACTGAACATCATATTCCATTTGATGGGATGATTAGTGAACTATTTGATTCTAACGACGACTTTGATTATATTATTGCTATGGATCAAAGCAACGTTGATGATATTCAAAGTATTAATCCAAATATTAAAGGAAAATTATTTAAATTGTTAGATTTCAGTGATATGACTGAAACTGATGTACCAGATCCTTATTATACAAACAATTTCGAAGGCGTGTATAAAATGGTACAATCGTCTTGTGATAATTTAATTGATTTCATTATTAAAGATGCTAATTTAAGAGAGGGGTAACAACATCATGCAAAACAAATTAATTCCAGGTATATTATTAGGTGCTGTAATAGGAGGCGCAGCAACACTTGCTGACAAATCTACACGCCAATCATTAAAACAATCAATTAAAGATATTAAAGAAGGTAATCGTTCACAAAAGCCTTCAGCATTTTCTAACATTAAAGATGAAGTTTCATATTGGAAAGATGCAATTGAAGAAATTAGACGTAATAATCCTGAGTTAGAACGCTCTTTAAAAGATGCAAAGGATACATTTGTTGAATGCAAAAATAATCGTTTGAAAAATTAAGGAACAGCTTTACTAATGAACATTATAAATGTTTATCTATTTCATATTTATAAATTGAAGTGAATCGTCAAAGATGACTAGCAGAAATATAACATAGTCAACTTAGCGGGGGTGGGAATTGGAAATCAACTTGTTAGTTATGATTTCTTTCCTACCCTCTTTATTTTTGATTTATTATCTGATATTTTATTTCTCAAAAGATACTTTATTTCAAAAGAATGTGGCAACACATATTTACCTTTAATAGATTTTACAGTATATTAAACTGTATACGTAAAATATCAGTATACAAGGAGATTTGATATGTCTAAAAATGAAAAAACATCTTCTAATTTTCTGAATGAAACTAAAGAAGTTGAAGAACAAAAGAACAAAAAAGATAAGCACGAACAAATTGAACGTGATCGCATATACATAACACCAAATGAATTCAAATCGAAATCACCAAAAAAAGATAATCAAGAATTTTTTGTCTCACGTATCAATAAACCAGCAAAATATACTAAAGATTCAAATTTTTTCTCTTATTTAGTATATAGAATAGGAAAAGACGATGCATCAGGATTATCAGCACAATTATCCTATTATTTTATGCTGTCACTATTTCCTATGTTACTTTTCTTGTTATCTATTGTGCCATATCTCGGTATTAAACAAGGTTCAATTAGAAGCATGATTAAGGAACATGTACCACAAGATTACGCACCACAAGTATCATCTATTATCGGTGATATTATGGACAATGCTAGTGGTGGCTTACTATCTATTGGGTTAATCGCAGCATTATGGTCTGCATCCAACGGTATGACTGCATTAATGAATTCGTTCAATGTCGCATATGATGTTGAAGATAGTAGAAACTTTGTAGTTTCTAAACTATATAGCGTGTTATTCACCTTAGCAATGATAATCGTAATGCCAGTTGCGCTTGTTTTACCTACATTTGGTCAACAAATTGGCGATCTATTATTTGGGCCTATTGGACTTGGTGAACAAGTGAAATGGGTATTTGATACAGTACGTTTTGTATTGCCCGTTATTGTCGTTCTAATTGCATTTATGGTTTTATACACATTAGCGCCAAATGTTAAAATTAAAATGCTTTCAGTTATACCCGGTGCTATTTTTGCAACTATCGTATTTTTAGGCGGCTCTTATTTATTTGGTATTTATATTTCAAACTTTGCTAATTATTCTAAAACATATGGTAGTATTGCCGGTATCATTATATTAATGCTATGGCTTTATATCACTGGTTTTATCATCATCATTGGTGCTGAAATCAATGCTATTATGCATCAAAGAAAAGTTGTTGCAGGTAAGACACCAGAAGAAATTACCATTGATCAACTTGAAGAAGAAAAAAATAACGATGTAAATGAAACGACTTAATTTTCTTTATATATAAATTTAAAAAGCTAAAACCTAGGCACACATTATTTGCTTAGGTTTTAGCTTTTTTTATTGTATTAAATTATGTTGAAATGCATAAATTACAGCTTGAGTTCTATCTTGTACTTCTAATTTACTCAACACGTTACTGACATGTGTTTTAACTGTTTTGATTGTAATATGTGAAGCACTAGCAATTTCCTGATTTGAGTATCCTTTAGCGATTAATAATAATATCTCCATCTCACGTTCAGTTAACATCTCATATAATTCAGCGCGTTGTTTCATACGATTCCTCATCTTAACCAACACTTCTGCTTCAAACACAGATTCATCACGATATGTTTTACGTATCGCTTCGGCGATATCGCTGGCACTTGTCGTTTTTAAAATATAACTATCTACACCAGAATCTAAAGCACGGTATACTTCATTATCTTCAATATAACTGGTTAGCATAACAACTTTAATGTGTGGCAAATCTTTCTTGATTTGTTCTGTAGCTTCTACACCATCCATATCATCCATGAGTAAGTCCATTAAAATTAAATCAGGCTTAAGTTCATGTGCTTTTTCAATTGCATCTTTCCCCGATTGCCCTTCTCCGACTACTTCTATATCTGGTTGAGTAGATAAATAACTAGAAATACCAATTCTGACCATTTCATGATCATCAACAAATAATACTTTAATCGGCATACGAATCCTCCTTATTTAATGGGGCTTTAACTTCAATCCGTGTTCCTGAATCTGGCAGTGATACTATATGAAATGTTGCGCCAATTTCAAGTGCTCGTTCACGCATATTTTTTAACCCATAGCTTTGTTCTACCTTATCATCAACGTTAAAGCCTTTACCATCATCTTGTATACGTAATAATAAATATTCTTCTCTATTAAACAATTCAATTGTAACTTTTGTACCTTTTGAATGTCTTAATGTATTTGAAATTGCTTCTTGTGTAATTCTAAACAAATGATCTTCAATGCCTTTAGGAACGTCGAAATCCTCAATATCATGTACGACTTTCATTGGCACTTTTTTCTGTAGATCAACTACTAAATCTTTGATACCTTGGCCAAGTGATTTATCCTTCAAGCCAATTGGTCTTAAATGTAATAGCAAGGCACGCATTTCTAATTGTGAATCTTGGACCATTTTTTCCAATACTGGAATTTGTTGATCTAAAGGTGCTTTCAAATCAGTTTCTTTAATGGCAGAGAGCATCATGCTTGCTGCAAATAGTTGCTGGCTAACGGAATCATGTAACTCACGAGCCAGTCTTTGCCTTTCATCTTCAATTATTTTTTTAACTTTCACATCGTTCATATTATATGATTCATTCGTTAAATTTTGTGTTTTTAAACGTAATTTATGAACTTCTTGATTGAGCGGTACAAGTGTCTGATATAATTCAATTGTTTCATTATATAATTCTATATTCTGGTCGTTGATACCAACTGTTTGTCCTTCAATAGAACGTTCAATTTGATCTTGTAACCAATGATTTTGTTGGTTGATTTTATATGCTAATACTGAGCCAACTATGATGCATAGTAATATAACTAATAAATTAATAAATAGTAAAACTGGAATACCAAAGATTTGTGTATAAATCATACCTTGAAAATATATAATATTCACAAATACTTTATCTATAAAAAACATAGCGAAAAATGTACTATAAACTAATATCAACATCGACCCTATTGCTCTTATGTAGTGATTCATTTATAAATCACCTCAACATCTCCTATGAATGTTGACAAATAGACATTAACAGCATAATTATCTTCTTTTGTTTCTTCAATAACTTTAATATTGTTGTTTTCAACTTTATATGATGTTTCATTGACGTATGCATTGCCATAAAGTGCTGAAAAATGTAATTTTATATTGTAATTTAAAGGCACAATAATTTGCACTTTACCTAAAAAATGTCTGATTACTACCGTATTATGTTCTCTAATATTAGCAGCTTTAGACATATCTATATGAATATCACCAATACCATGCTGTATTTGTAAATCTTCCCATTTATAAACATAAATAGGTGTACGTTGCTCACCAAACCACTTTTGTTTAATAAATTCTGGAGATTCTACTGCCTCTTCTGTCGCAATAATTTTCAACGGTTTAAATCTATAAAAGATATATCTCACTATTAACACAATTAAAAATATAAATAATATAATAATCGTGTATTTATTAGATAATAAGGTAAAAGCAATAAGTAATACCCCTATCCAAAATGATAATAAACCTCGTATTTTATGAAAATATAAATATCCTACATAAACCAATATACAGCCTAATAATAATACAAAAATAAAGCCAATTTTTTCAAAGAAAATATAGTAGAAATTAGCTATTATCATTAATGCTGTAAACACAATCAACATCTCAGTTGATATATATTTATGAGTCATGTTTCGCCACCTTTCTTCAAGCGACTAAACTAATTTGTTCGATTAAATCACATTCTGTTTCAACATTTACTTTTTCTTTAGCTTGTTGTGATAAATCGGCTACAATACGTGCGTAGTCTGCTTCCATTTCATTCAAATCATTTTTAATTTTTTCTATATCATAGTGCTCAATTTCCTGTGCACATTCAATATCAGATTCATCTAAAATGTCGATATATTTATTTTCTAAAGATAATGTTAAATGATCTATTAGCCTAGCTACATAAGTTTTTCTTTCAAATAGATAATTTATGTACATTTCTATACTTCTTAATTTTTTATCAAGATATTGTCTATACTCAATTAAGCTTGAATAAAAGGTTTGTTTGGTCATTTTTTCTAAATAAGTCGTAATATAATTCATAGAATCACCTCATGATTGATTAGATTCTATTATAAAAAATATCCGGAACCATTAGTATAGGCTCCGGAACCATCTTATATTAGGACTTTAGACCGAAACTTATTCTAATCTATTTTAGTAGTTAAAACTGGTCCTTCTTTCGTTACTATAACGGTATGTTCAATTTGAGCAACAAAGCTTTTATCTTGCGTTTCAAAAGCCCATTCATTTTTACCTTCTGTGACAAATGTTGCTTTTGAAGAAATAAATGGCTCAACAGCAATTACAGTGCCTTCTTTAAGCAATGTTTTATCTTTTGGATCATAATAATTCATCACATGGCTTGGAGATTCATGTAATGACTGACCTACACCATGACCTGTTAAATTTTTAATCACAGTTAAATCATTTTTACGTGCCGTCGCATGGACTGCTTTACCAATTTGACTTAGCTTCGCACCAGGCTTGATTTTGGTCATAGCTGCATCAAATGCTTCTAATGCAACATCACAAACTTTTTGTTTCAATGGATTATCCGCTTCACCAACTACAAATGAAATCCCTGTGTCCGCATAATAGCCATTTTTCAAGGCAGAAACATCAATATTTACTAAGTCGCCTTCACGAATTTTTCGTTTTCCAGGAATACCATGTGCCACTTCTTCATTTACGCTGATACAAGTTTGGCCTGGAAAGTTTTCGTCATGAATTGGCGCAGAAATAGCTCCATGTGCTTCAAATAAATCTTTTGCAATATCATCAAGTTCTTTTGTAGTAATACCAGGTTTAGTAGCTTCTTGCATTTTGTCTCTGACAAGTGCACAAATGTATCCAATATCTTTTAGTGCTGTTAATTCTTCTTCTGTTTTTACAATCATTTTATCCCGTTCCTTTTTGTAAATTATATTCCTTCTTATTATAGCAGACTTTTTTTGATATAATAAATTAGAAAATTTTATCATATATAGTTTAACATTTTAACGAAGTAATGACATAACCAGTTTTACAATTCTGGTTAAATCATTAAACGTTTATTTATATAGGAGTTTTAATATGAATGATTCTTGGTATAAAAATATTGTTGGTGCACGTACAATAAAAACAGGTTTAGCTACATTTTTAACTGCTCTTTTTTGTTTAGCCTTAAATTTAAACCCAATTTTCGCTATATTAACAGCTATAGTCACAATTGAACCAACCGCTAAGGCTTCATTAATAAAAGGGTATAGAAGACTTCCTGCTACAATTATTGGTGCATTATTTGCCGTGATTTTCACTTTTATTTTTGGTGATCAATCTGCTTTTGCCTATGCATTTAGTGCAACATTCACCATTATTTTATGTACAAAATTGAACTTACAAGTTGGTACTACTGTAGCAACATTAACCGCAATGGCTATGATTCCTGGTATACATGATGCTTATTATTTTAATTTCTTTTCCAGACTATTAACAGCTATTATTGGATTAGTAACAGCTGGATTAGTAAACTTTATTGTCTTACCACCCAAATATTATGATCAACTGGATGATGCTATTAATTTAACAGAAGAAAAAATGTATGCACTATTTCATAAGCGTATACGCCAACTAGTTGTTGGTAAATTTTATAATGGATCGACCAATCAACAACTTGCCACTTTATTAAATTTAAATCAAAAAGTCGAAACGTTGCTTTCTTATCAAAAAGACGAACTCAGTTATCATAAACATCATCATTCAGAATGGATTCGTTTAAAGTCTTTAACTACACGTACACATACAAATCGCTTATTCATAACTCACCTATCTAACTTAGTTTATTTGCCAAAAGACACGCAGGTTACCTTTACTAAAGAAGAGCAACTTGCTATGCTGAATATTGCTGACAGTATAAATAATATACATAGTACCGGACATTTTGAACGTCATCCTGAATCAGCGTCATTACTTAAATCCACGGTCAAAGGTTTAGATGAGTTTGATAAAAACCAATTAAAAAGTCATATTGTCTATGAAATACTATTAATTTATAGAATTTTAAATAGTCGATTTGCTTAAAGAATAACATTAAATACGTAACATAAAAAATAGCCTAGGACAAAGGTCCTAGGCTATTTTTTATATTTTAATAAAGTCGGAATTCTATTTTTTCTGTTGAGAAACGCGTTCAATAATGACTTTCTTAGCTGCTTCTTCCTCAGTATTATCTAATTCTTTCGGTTCGAATACAATGCCTTTGCGTTCACACGCTTTTTCTAATAGATAGTCTGTAATTTCATGGTTTTTAGGTAGTATGGGGCCATGTAAATACGTACCTAATAAATTCTTGTAATGAATACCTTCTTTGGCATCGTCATCATTATTACCAAAACCATGCGTAACTTCTCCCAAAGTCCCGAAATTATGATAAGTACGTCCCCCATGATTTTCAAATCCAACTATTGTGCCAAAAGTATTACTTTCGATTACAATATCTCCTGTCAAACGATCTTTTTTAGATTCTGTATAAAAATCTAAAATATTTAAACCGTCTAATTCTGTACCATCTGGCGTAACGTATTTACGTCCTAAAAATTGGTAACCACCGCACACAGTTAGACCGGGTAAGCCATCTTCAATCGCATCTTTCAACTTGCTTTTAATTTTAGTTAATTCTTGTGTAGCTAATGCTTGTTCTCTGTCACTACCGCCACCAATAAAAAAGATATCACATTCATCGAAAGTAACATTTTCTGTCTGATTAATATCTACTACCTTTAGTTCGATATTACGGCGTTTAGCACGTTGTTTAAGTGCAATGATATTTCCTATATCACTATATAAATTTAATTTATCGGGCATAAAGTGATAGACCGTCAACTCATTCATTTTACTTTGTCCTCCTCAAAAGAGTGGTTCAATTGCTTTAACATAGGGGAAAGTGAAGTATAGTTAGGTATTGCTACAGTAAAGCTATTTGTATATTCCATTGTTTTCGCAGTCGCTTTGTAGATATCACTTTCTAATATGATCGGTACATTAATCTCTGCAAGTTTTAATCTTAATTGTAGCTCTTCCGCTCGTGAACCTGTAACTATAATAGCTTCTATTTGTTGATTCACTAATTTTTCAAAATCAGCATCGTAAATCCAAGATGTGTCACGTCCGTCCGCAGCATAATCATTTAAACTGATTACATAAACTTTATTCCCTTCTATTCGATCACCGACCGAGAGACTTGCATTCATACCGGCAGGGTTTTTTGCTAGATTGATCATAGCTTCTTTGGTACCCTTTTTAAAATACTGCATTCTGCCATTATCAGAAGTATAAGTTTCAAACCCTTTTCGAATTGACGCATCATTTAATCCAAGTTCTCTGAGCACGGTATAAGCAGCAATTGCATTATATGCATTAAAATCGCCTGCAATTTTCATATTAAATGTTGTAGTACCAACATTTAAGTTAAGAAATGGAGTTAAATCAAATTGAGATACTTCATATTTTGTTTTTTCTCGTTTAAAACCACATTCACAATAGTAATGGCCTAATTGGTTATAATGAATATAATCATAATGTAATAAACGACCACAATTAGGACAATATCTACTTTCATTCATAGAACTTTGTTCAAAATCATGCGCATGCTTTTTCATACCATAATAAGTAACAGTATCACTTGCTATCTTTAATCTACTAACAAAAGGATCGTCGGCATTTAATAATAATTTTATACCTTTATTATCAATTGCTTTTGCAATATTATTTACCATAATATCGATTTCCCCAAATCGATCCATTTGGTCACGAAAGAAATTAGTGACGACCATCATTGTAGGTGTAACTTCGTTTAGTACTCTTGGTATAGAACCTTCATCAATTTCAATAACTGCAATTTTAGTATTTTTTTTAAGTTGCAAAATAAAAGCTGATGTAATTCCAGCAGCCATATTTGCACCTTCATTATTATGTATGATTTCAATTTGGTTTGCTTTTAACGTATGACCTATTAAATTTGATGTAGTCGTTTTCCCATTTGTACCACTTATAAATACAATCTCATCAACATGAGATGCTAATTCTCTTAAAATATTTTTATCCACTCTTCTAGCGACTTGACCTGGTAAGTCTGTTCCTTTTTTCCCAACAGTACGACTTACTTGTCTTGCCAATCTCGCTAGGCGTGTTGCAGTCCATTGTCTCATCTACTTCCTCCTCTACTATTCACTCAAATATTATAACACGATTAAGTTGTATTCCAAACAATTCTCAATGCAAATATATATCAACCTCCCAGATTAGAATAATTATTATTTACGAATGAGAATAAATTTGCTATACTAATAAAAAATGATACATGGAGGCTTTGACTTATGTTGAATAAAGAATTATTAGATGCATTAAATGAACAAATGAATCACGAATATTTTGCTGCACACGCCTATATGGCAATGGCTGCATATTGTGATAGCAAATCCTACGAAGGCTTTGCTAATTTCTATATCCAGCAAGCAAAAGAAGAAAGATTTCATGGTAAGAAAATTTATGATTACATCAATGATCGTGGTGAACAAGCAATCTTTAATTCGATACCAGCACCTAAATCTGAATTCACAAGTATCTTAGAAACCTTTGAAGATGGCTTAGCTCAAGAACAAGACGTAACACGCAGATTTTATAACTTATCTGATTTAGCTAATAAAGATAAAGATTATGCTACGATTTCATTTTTAAATTGGTTCCTAGATGAACAAGTCGAAGAAGAATCAATGTTTGATACACATATTGATTACTTAAAACGTATCGGTGATGATAGTAATACTTTATATTTATATGAGAAAGAATTAGCCTCACGTTCATTTAATGAAGATGAAGCATAGAGTTAGTGTGGTAACTCACTACTTATTTCTATATAGTTATTAATAACTATACAAAAGCATGCCAATGATGTTGGCATGCTTTTTAAGTATTTATGAGTCAGCAGCAAAGACTAGCAGATGCAACTATTTGTTTCATTGAGTTTTACTCACTTGACTTCGAAAAGAGAATTATATAAAGTCATAACATATTCTATAAGAGAAAGGATTCTTGCTTGATGACAGCCAATGCTTATATTGCTTTAGATTTTGAAACTGCAAATGGAAAAAGAACGAGTATATGTTCAGTGGGAATGGTCAAAGTGATCAATCATCAAATTACAGAATCTTTTTACACACTAGTTAATCCAAATGACTATTTTTCAAAACAAAACATTGCAGTTCATGGTATTAATCCAAATGATGTGAAAGATGCGCCGACATTTGAATCAGTATATCCATATATGATGCAATTCATTGATGGTTTACCAGTAGTTGCTCATAACGCATCCTTTGATATGAATGTGTTGTATGACAGCATTAAACAAATTGGACAAGAAACACCAACAATTACTTATTTTTGTTCACTACAACTGTCTAGAAAAACAATAAATAGTCATCGTTATGGGTTGAGCCACATGATGCATTATTACAATCTAGATTTTCATGGTCATCACGATGCTTTAAATGATGCGAAAGCATGTGCAATGATTACCTTTCGACTATTACAACACTATGATGATTTAAACAGTATGTTATCAATATTTGGTAAACAGTTAAAAGATAAAGATTAATGGATTTAAAATCAGTCTATATTACCTTTGTATTTTACTTAAATATAGTCGTAAATTGTCATATTTTCATAGGTCGCCTTTTCTAGGTTACCCACTGTCACACCAACCAATCTAATTGGTGTTTCTGAATCTTTTAGTTCAGTATATAAACTATAAGCAATATTATAAATATCCGTCTCATTTCTTACTGGATCTCTCAAACTTCTTTGTTTTGACAAGGTTTCAAATTTAAAAGTTTTAATTTTAACAGTAACGGTTTTGCCAGATTTTTGAATTCTGGCTAAGCGTTCAGCTGTTTTATGACTTAATTCCCATATTTTTTGCAGAATTTGATCATCATCGTTAATATCGGTTGCGAAAGTACGTTCTGTTCCGACGGATTTTCTAATTCTTGTAGCTTTCACTTCATTATTGTCTATACCTCTTGCCTTATTGTACAATCCATAACCGCGTTTTCCAAAAAGACGAATTAATTCACGTTCACTTTGATTATACAAATCTTGACCATTATAAATTTTATGTTCATGCATTTTTTCTTTTGAAGCTTTACCCACCCCTGGAAAATCTCCAATATCTAATCCCATTAAAATATCGTGTACATTTTTATAATCAATAATAGTTAGACCATTAGGCTTATTCATACCACTCGCTAACTTCGCCAAAAATTTATTGTATGAGACACCTGCAGAGGATGTTAACTTAGTTGCTTCGTATATATCTCTGCGAATATATTGTGCAATCATAGACGCCGGTAAATCAGGTCGCACTAAATGCGTAATATCTAAATAAGCCTCATCTAATGACAATGGTTCGACAATTTCAGTATAACTTTTAAAAATATTCATAATTGTATTTGAAGCTTCTTTATAGGCTTCAAATCTAGGTGATACATAAAAACCATTCGGACATAATTTATGTGCTTGTGCGGTGGGCATTGCAGAATGAACACCATATTTTCTTGCCTCATAAGAAGCTGTTGACACCACGCCTCTACCACTTGCCTTTCCACCGACGATGACTGGCTTCCCTTCCAAATTTGGATTATCTCTTATTTCTACTTGAGCAAAGAAATAGTCCATATCTATATGAATAATCCTTCTTTCTGACAATGCACACACCTCCCTTTTAAAATTCATATTATGATGCTTTTGATATTTATCTTACAATCTAAATGATTTTGTTACATAATATATGCTCATAACAAAAAGCATATAAAAAAAAGAGTTAGCTAACCACTTTTTTAACACGCAATGATCCATAAAAGCAACTGCGTATATAGTAGTAATACTAACTCAGATTAATTATTTTTTATGATTTTGGTTCAGTTTGCAATTCATTTGAAGGGTTTTTTGTATAATATTTAATACCATCCTCAGTGTCTTCTATCACTTCAACCTTGTCATTTAATACGCCGGAAAGTAAATATAAATCCATAACACAATAGCCAATGTGAAAACTTGCTATAAATATGATAGATGAATAAGGCGTAATAAAAAATACGATAAATAAAACGGATGATATAACAATTAAAGGGGCTAACATAATCAAGCTATATTGCCATTTTTTAAAATAAACTTGTGGCATATGTGACTTTACCAAACCATATTTAACTCGATAAATTGGTTTTTGACCTTTTGATAAAATGCGAAACATTAAGTTATGAATCAATTCATGTATGAAATAAACAATTGTAAAACCTAAAATACCATAGATTAAATTAAATAAGATATTTTGCTCTATAACTGAAGCAAATAAATAAGCAAATTTATACGATAGCAATATACTGATCATTACTATTGTCAATTGGAATAGTAAAAATCCTTCTAATAACTTTTTATTAGAAAACAACTCAATTTTAAACATTAGCAACCCTCCAAATGCTTTGTTGTTACCTAGAGTATACAATGATTTTATCCACTTAGAAAGAGCTATTGAACAAAGTTAATGACTTGTAATTGAATTTTAACAAATCTTCTTAGAATGAAATAAACTGCAATACTGAGTAAATAACAAGTTAATTAACTTTACACAATGTTTATTGAATAACACTTATCTATTAAGCTATTTTTAAATACGGTTGAATTGTGCAACCGTTTCAACATGTGTTGTATGTGGAAACATATCTACTGGTGTAATTTTCGTTAGTTTGTAATGTTGCGCTAAATATTGCGCATCACGTTGCTGTGTAGATGGATTACATGAAATATAGACAATTTTTCTTGGATTTAATTCTAATAATGTTTGTAAAAATGTTTCATCACAGCCTTTTCTAGGTGGGTCAACCATCACTACATCTGGTTTAATTCCTTGTGATTTCCATTTTAATATAACCTCTTCTGCCTTACCACAGACAAAAGTAGTATTTTCGAATTGGTTTATAGTCGCATTTTGTTGTGCATCTTCAATGGCTTCTGGCACGACTTCTACTCCATAAACATGTTTTGCTTTTGGTGCCATATATAAACCTATTGTTCCAATACCACAATATGTATCCAGGACAATATCATCTTGATTTAAGTTTGCATATTCAATCGCAAGCTGATACAATTTTTCAGTTTGTATCGAATTAATTTGATAAAAAGATTGATCGCTTATTTTAAAAGTAACGTCTGATAATTTATCATTAATTGTTG
Source organism: Staphylococcus sp. 11-B-312 (assembly GCF_016743055.1). Classification (NCBI taxonomy): domain Bacteria; kingdom Bacillati; phylum Bacillota; class Bacilli; order Caryophanales; family Staphylococcaceae; genus Staphylococcus; species Staphylococcus sp. 11-B-312. Next base: position 1,015,837 of record NZ_CP068241.1, on the reverse strand, counting down.
TCTCACCATATAAGGTATTAGACTCGGCTCCTAATATCACATTGGAATGTGTATTGTTGATATTATGTTTAATACTCGTGATTTCAGGAAATGTATCAATTAATTTTTGTACAAGTAAATCACTTTGTTTAAATTTCCTGCCGTTTGTCACAAAAATAACCATTAATTCTCTTGAATGGTGTCCAGTACGTATAACAACATGTCTCATAAGCCCTTGTTTTTTTTGTTCATTATAAACACTAATATTTAATTCGTTAAACCAAACTTTAAGTTGGTTCATAACTTTTTGATGCAATTGGTCTTGAATTAAACATGTTTCCATATCTATAATATCGTGACTTCTTTGTCTATAAAAACCTGAGATAATCTCTCCTTCTTTATTCTTTCCAACGGGTATTTGTGATTTATTTCGATAATACCAGGGGTTTTCCATACCAACTGTTTCATTAATTATCGTTTCTTTAAAATCTGCTTTTCGATGAAACAAATTAACCACTTGTTCTTTCTTCATATTCAATTGAGCTTGGTATGTCATATGTTGTAATTGACAGCCCCCGCATTTGTAATAATATACACAGGGTGGCTCGACACGTTCACTACTTTGTTCTTTAACTTCTATTAATTTACCTATCGCAAAATTCTTTTTTACTTTGATCACTTTAAATTTAATCGTTTCATCTATTAAACTATTAGGGACAAACACAGGATAACGGTCTAACTTTACAACGCCATGTCCTTCATGTGTTAAATCAATTACGCGTCCTTCTATAATTTCATTTTTTTGTATTATGCTCATTTTGTCACCCCATATAAAAGAGGTTAGGCTATTTGTAGTTTTACCTAACCTCGTTGTCTATTAACATTTTGGAAGATTCATTTTATCTTATTCATTAATCTCGTTCACGATGATGCTTTATTTTAATATATTGTCTATTATTGCTCAACTAACTCCTCGTTTTTAATATCGTTTGGTGTATAGACTTCAATATGCTGTTTTAAATTCAAAAAGTTACCAGGCAACTTGCCACCATATTCACCATCCACATTCAATTGCAAATCTATAAATGAAGAAATATTAATCGATTTGGCTTTTTTATAATGTACTTTAGGATGTTTAATATGTTCACCTCGAGATGCAAGCGTCATAATATGTCCTAATTCTGCTAAATTAGCTTTTTCAACTATAATCAAGGTGAAATAGCCATCATCTAATTTGGCATCAGGCACTAACTTTTCAAATCCTGCCATAGAGTTGGTCAAACCTAATAAAAATAAGAGCGCCTCTCCTTGGAAAACCTCATCATCATATTCGATACGTAAATCAACAGCTTTCATCTGAGGCAACATTTCAAATCCTTTAATATAATATGCAAAAGGGCCGACAATTGATTTTAATCTACTTGGTGTCTCATAAGATACCTGTGTTAATTGTCCACCTGCAGCTAAATTAATGAAGTATCTACTGTTCATTTTCCCGATATCAACGCGTGTTGAATGACCTTCAATAATGACATCTATCGCGCTCATAATATCATTAGGTAAGTGCAAAGCTCGCCCAAAATCATTTACAGTTCCCATTGGGATAATGCCAATCTTAGGTCTATTCGGATGTTCTGCTATGCCATTGATGACTTCATTAAGTGTCCCATCACCACCAGCAGCTATTAAAACATCATAATCTTGTGTTAAACAACGCTTCGCCTCAGTGGTAGCATCTCCAATTTTTTCAGTCGCATAGGCACTCGTTTCAAAACCGGCCTTTTCTAATTTTATTAACACATCTGGTAATGTTCGCTTAAACAATTCTTTACCAGATGTTGGGTTATAAATGATTCTAGCTCGTTTTCTCATATTTTATCCCTCAACTTTTTATACTCAGTATATATATTAAATGATTTAGTTAAATGATAAAAGCATTTAGGCTGTTTTTAAAAGAAAATATAATATACTACTCAATATTAAAGTTTTTGAAACATCCATACCAATGGCTAAAACATAAGCATTAATCCATAATTAAGAATTGCGATCACATTAGAAATTTTAAAGTTTTGATTGTGCTACATTTTACATGAATATACCTTATCCTCATTTGCTCATTTTAAATAATCCCCCTGGTGTCAATAATTGCCAAAATCGCTAAAAAAAAGATGATAATGATATATTCCTGAATGTTACACCAACAAAAAACGCCAATTCCTATATTTGTAATAGAAATTGACGTTTATTTTTTAATTTAAGATGCTTCAGTCTCAGGTTTTTCTTTAATTAGATTAAAACTGTTTAAAAATAAATGATGATGTTATCTTTTATCTAATTCTTGTTTTAATAATTGGTTCACTAATTGTGGGTTAGCTTGACCTTTGGAAGCTTTCATAATTTGACCAACTAAGAAGCCCATAGCTTTACCCTTACCATTTTGATAATCTTCAACGGATTGTGGATTGTTGTCTAACGCTTCATTTACAAATTTAAGCAGTGTTGCTTCATCAGAGATTTGAACTAAGCCTTTATCTTCCATAATTTGTTTGGCATCTCCACCATTTTCAGCTAGTTCTGGGAAAACTTTTTTAGCGATTTTACTACTCATTGTGCCATCTTCAATCAACTTAATCATACCTGCAAGATTTTGTGGTGTAAGTTTAGTATCTAATAATTCTATTTGATGTTTATTTAAATACTCATTAACGCCGCCCATTAACCAGTTTGAAGTTAATTTTACATCTGCACCTTCAGCTACTGCACCTTCAAAGAAATCAGACATTTCTTTTGTCAATGTAATCACATGTGCATCATATGCTGGTAAACCAAATTGATTGACGTATTTATCTTTTCTTTCATCTGGTAATTCAGGTATTGTTTGACGTACGCGTTCTTTCCATTCATCGTCAACATATAAAGGCACAATATCTGGTTCTGGGAAGTAACGGTAATCATCAGAACCTTCTTTTACACGCATAAGATTCGTTTTACCTGTAGCTTCATCAAAACGTCTCGTTTCTTGTAAAATCTCTCCGCCGTTCAATAATTCTTCTTCTTGACGTTTTTCTTCATATTCTAACCCTTTACGTACATAAGTAAATGAGTTTAAATTTTTCAATTCTGCTTTTGTTCCAAATTCTTCTTGACCATATGGTCGTAAAGAAATATTAGCATCACAACGCAATGATCCTTCTTCCATTTTACAATCAGAGACACCAGTATATTGTATGATTGAACGCAATTTTTCTAAGTATGCATACGCTTCTTGTGGTGAGCGAATATCTGGTTCAGATACAATTTCAATCAATGGTGTACCTTGTCTATTTAAGTCAACTAGTGAATAACCATCCTTATGCGTTGACTTACCAGCATCTTCTTCCATGTGTAAACGTGTGATACCTATACGTTTCGTTTCACCATCTACTTCAATATCAATATAACCATTTTCACCAATTGGCTGATCAAATTGTGAAATTTGATATGCTTTAGGATTATCTGGATAGAAATAGTTTTTACGATCAAATTTTGATTCTGTTGCAATATCCATATTTAATGCCATTGATGCTCTCATCGCCCAATCAACCGCACGTCTATTGACAACTGGTAATACACCAGGGTAAGCCAAATCAATGACGTTTGTGTTTGAGTTAGGTTTTGCTCCGAAATGTGCTGGTGATGGAGAAAACATTTTAGATTCTGTTTTTAACTCAACATGGACCTCTAGTCCAATAACTGTTTCAAAATGCATGATTTCCACTCCTTATAAATTTTCGTATTCATTATGCAAATTAAATTTTGTTTCATATTGGAAAGCGACACGATATAATGTTTTCTCATCAAATGGTTTACCAATAAATTGCAAACCAATTGGACGTCCATTCGCTTTACCGCAAGGAATAGATATACCTGGCAAACCAGCTAAGTTAACTGGTGTTGTTAGTAAGTCATTCGCATACATTGTAAGTGGATCATCGATTTCTTCACCTATATTAAATGCAGTTGTTGGTGTTGTTGGTCCTACTACAACATCATAGTTATCAAAAATACGATCGAAATCATTTTTAATTAATGTTCTAACTTTTTGTGATTTTTTGTAGAACGCATCATAGTAACCCGAACTTAACGCAAATGTACCAAGGAAAATACGACGCTTAACTTCTTCACCAAATCCTTCACTTCTTGACATTTTATATAATTCTTCAAGTGAATTTGCTTCTGGTGAATGATAACCGTATCTGATACCATCAAAACGCGATAAATTTGATGATGCTTCAGATGATGCGATTACATAATAAGAAGGAATGCCATATTTTGTGTTTGGTAATGAAACTTCTTCTACTGTAGCACCTAGTTCTTTCAATGTTTCAACAGCGTTTTTCACAGATGCTTTCACTTCGTCAGATATACCTTCGCCAAGATATTCTTTTGGTAATGCTACTTTAAGTCCTTGAATATCTTTACCAATATCAGATGTAAAGTCTGCATCTTCTACTGGTGCACTTGTACTATCATTTTCATCTAAACCAGTGATTGCTTCTAATACTAATGCATTGTCCTTAACATTGCGTGTTAACGGTCCGATTTGGTCTAATGAAGACGCAAATGCTACCAAACCAAAACGTGATACACGACCATAAGTTGGTTTTAAGCCTACGATTCCACAATAAGCTGCAGGTTGACGAATTGAACCACCAGTATCAGAGCCTAAACTAAAAGGAACTAATCCTGCTGCAACTGCTGCTGCAGAACCACCAGATGAACCACCAGGAACAGCTGTGTGATCAAATGGATTTAACGTTTTTTTAAAATAAGAAGTTTCTGTAGAACCTCCCATTGCAAATTCATCCATGTTTAATTTTCCAATTAAAACCGCTTGTTCGTTGCGTAATTTATTCATAACTGTGGATTCATAGATAGGTACAAATCCTTCTAGCATTTTACTAGCACATGTTGTTTCTACACCTTCAGTAATAATATTATCTTTAATTCCCATTGGAATACCAAAAAGTTTGCCTTCCATTTGGTCCTTGGCTTGTAACTCATCTAATTCTTGTGCTTTTTTAATAGCATTATCTTTATCTAATGCAAGAAATGATTTGATTGTTGGATCAGTTTCTTCAATTGCATCGTAGATATCGTTTACTACTTGTGAAGGTTTAATTTCTTTGTTTTTTATTAATGTAATTAAATTTTCCACAGATTCATAACGGATGGTCATCTTAAGCGTCCTCCTCATTCATGATAGATGGCACCTTGAATTGTCCATCTTCCGTCTCTTTAGCATTTTTTAATGCAAGCTCTTGAGGAATGCCCTCGATTGCTTTGTCTTCTCTTAACACGTTTTGTAAATCTAATACATGATAAGTTGGCTCAATTGAGCTAGTGTCTGCTGTATCTATATGATTAGCAAAATTTAAAATACTTTCTAATGTATCTTGCATTTCAATTGTTTCTTCTTCTGATATTTGAAGTCTAGCTAAATTAGCAATATGCTCTACCTCTTCACGTGTAACTTTAGCCATTAAATAAAAGCCTCCTTTTTACTCATTCATTATAAAATTGTATCAAAATTCCAAGCAAAAATCTAAACTTTTCACCAATAACAATAAATAACCTTGTTTATTTTAATTCCTTTTGCTCAACCTTTTGGAATTATGTGACTTAAATATATTTTGAACATAATCTACTTAAGTATCACAGCATTTATATCAATCATTGCATAATAAACCATATTTTTTATAAATAGTGTAATATTATTTCATTTAATGTAAGCTTTTTCATTTTTGTCATTGAGCTAATTATTTTGAAAAACAAAAAATATTTCTACTCTATTTATAAATTTCATTGTATAATAATTCATGTAACACAATTTAATATTCTGGGGATATGGGAGTTGAAGTATTATGTTTATTCTAGGCACATCTTTAGCGAATCAAGTTCACGCTACTTGGCAAACGTATATCATGATTATTATTTATTTTATCATTTTATTAGTTATTGGCTATTACGGTTATAAGCAATCCACAGGTAATTTAAGTGAATTTATGCTTGGAGGTAGAAGTATTGGCCCTTATGTAACTGCCCTATCAGCAGGTGCATCTGATATGAGTGGATGGATGATTATGGGGCTTCCTGGATCTGTATATAGTACTGGATTATCTGCAATGTGGATTACAATTGGTTTATCACTTGGCGCTTATGTTAACTATTTTGTAGTCGCACCTCGACTTCGTATTTATACTGAAATTGCAGGAGATGCTATTACCTTACCAGATTTTTTTAAAAATCGACTCAACGACCGCAAAAATTACATAAAAATAATTTCAGGTCTAATCATCGTTGTGTTTTTTACTTTATATACACATTCTGGGTTTGTATCTGGTGGTAAATTATTTGAAAGTGCTTTTGGCTTGAACTATCATTGGGGGCTTATCATTGTTGCAGCAATCGTTATTTTTTATACGTTTTTTGGTGGATATTTAGCTGTATCCATTACAGATTTCTTTCAAGGTGTAATTATGTTAATTGCTATGGTCATGGTCCCTATCGTAGCACTTATAAAACTCAACGGTTTGGATACATTTAGTGAGGTAGCAGCAATGAAACCTACCAATATGGACTTGTTTAAAGGGACTACATTTTTAGGTATTATTTCCTTATTTGCCTGGGGTTTAGGTTATTTTGGACAACCACATATCATCGTTCGTTTTATGTCCATTAAAACACATAAACTTTTACCAAAAGCTAGACGTTTAGGTATAAGCTGGATGGTTGTAGGGCTCTTAGGTGCAGTTGCTGTAGGGTTAACAGGTATCGCATTTATACCTCAATACCATATTAAAATGGAAGATCCAGAGACACTATTTATCATTATGAGCCAAATTTTATTCCATCCACTCGTTGGTGGATTCTTATTAGCAGCTATATTGGCAGCTATCATGAGCACAATTTCATCTCAGTTATTAGTAACTTCTAGTTCACTGACTGAAGATTTTTATAAACTTATTCGCGGTGAATCGAAAGCAAAAACACACGAAAAAGAGTTTGTAATGATAGGAAGACTATCTGTTTTACTAGTAGCAATTATTGCAATTTGGATTGCTTGGTCTCCAAATGATACAATTTTAAACCTTGTAGGTAATGCTTGGGCAGGGTTTGGCGCGGCATTTAGTCCGTTAGTAATCTTCTCACTTTACTGGAAGGGTTTGTCTCACGCTGGTGCTTTGAGCGGTATGATTACCGGTGCTTTAGTCGTTATTGTATGGATTGCTTGGATTAAACCATTAGCATCAATAAATGAAATCTTCGGTATGTATGAAATAATTCCTGGTTTCCTAGCTAGTGTGATCGTTACTTATCTAGTAAGTAAAATTACGAAAAAGCCCGGTGAGTTTGTAAATAACGATTTAAATAAAGTAAAAGAGATTGTCAAAGAATAATCGTATAATAACTCTCTCACTATAAATTAACACATTAAAAGCCACACTTGTAATACATATCTTGATTACAAGTGTGGCTTTTAATGTGTATATGCTTATTAATTATTGTTTTTATAAATATGGACTTGTGGGTCTTTGTCATCTTTAGTTTTACTGATTAAAGCTTTTGCCTTGTTACCATCTTTTATACGAATTTCATATTCGTCAATATCATCAAAGTATTTCTCTGCTTGTTCAGTGATATATTGTGTGATACCAATTGTTTCTGCTTCGCCATAATAATCAATCGGTACATCAACAGTTAGTTGCTTCGCTTTTTTATTATCAAATTTAACTGTCCCTACTGCTTGAGTAAAGTTATTAAAATACGTCTGTAAATCATCATTAAATTGTTTGAAATTATTATTTAAATTTTCATCAATTTTACTTGCTTCATCAGAAGGTAACAATGCTGTTGTTTGATTAATATCTTTCCATTCATTAATACGTGTCTTACCATCTTCAACTGTCGTACCAGCAATAAACTCTCCTGGTACAATTGAATTTTCGCCAGTTTGTTTATAAATTGCAAAGTGTATAGGTATGTCTTTCAAAGCTTTATTTTCTCTGACTCTTGACAAAATTTCGCCTGCCATTTGCTTTCCTTGTTTCTTAATTTCTTTATCATCTAAATCTTTACTATAGGTCTCGCCATCTTTTTCTTTTTGATAGTAATAAGTACTATTCATTGCTAGCCCAATGGTCATACCTTTAATTTTCTTCCCTTTAGTATCACCACTCGCATAAAAATCCTGTTCCAAAATATTAGAAAGATATGCAGGTGAATCTTCCGCAATTTTTTCTGGATCTGTTTCACCATTATGTGATGGATTTAAACCTAAATTTTCATTCGCTTTCTTTTCTTTTCGTTCATCTTCATCCATTGCATCTACTTCTGATTTTGTATATTTCGGGTCTAAATAAGCGTTAATCGTATCTTTATCTAAGTATTGACCATCTTGATATAAATAATCGTCAGTTGGAAAAACTTCTTTACTCAATTCTAAAAGCCCGTTTTCAAAATCTTCACCGTTATAACTATTTGCCATATTATCTTGTAATAAACCACGTGCTTGACTTTCTTTAAATGGTAAAATCGTTCTATAATTATTGCCTTGAACATTTTTATCGGTGGCAATTTCTTTAACTGAACCTGATTTTTCTTGCTGCTTATTGTCATTAGATTGTTCTTTACTTTTTTCATTATCCTCATTTCCACATGCTGATAATAGAAAAATTGCTGAGATGAATAGTATAATCGTTCTTTTCATGCATTATCTCCTCTATCCCTCTATTTCTTTTTGTTTCTGGACAAAGTCATCTTCTGTCCAAACTTCTGTACCAAATTGTTCAGCCTTTGTAAGTTTTGAACCAGCGTCTTCTCCAGCAATTACTAAATCTGTCTTTTTTGTAACACTGTTTGTAACTTTAGCACCTTGAATCTCTAACCATTTTGAAGCTTCATTTCTTGTCATTTGATATAACTTTCCAGTTAAAACAATGGTCTTATTAATAAATTCTGGATGCCCTTCTAACTCTGTTGTTTTGACACCTTTATAAGTCATATTAACATGTTTTTTCTTTAATTTATTAATAAGTGCACGGATATCTTCATTTTCTAAATAAGTGACTAATGATTGTGCTAATTTTTGACCAACATCATAGATTTCAATCAATGACTCTTCTGTAACATTAAATAAATCATCCATGGTTCCATATTTTTCAGCAATGACTTGGCTCGCTTTGACACCTAAGTGTCTAATCCCTAAACCAAATAGCAAATGTTCTAATGAGTTTGATTTAGCATCTTCAATCGCATTTAATAGATTGTTTACTTTCTTTTCACCCATTCTCTCTAATGGTAGCAAATCGTCTTTAGTTAAGTAAAATATATCAGCAACATCTTTTATTTTTTCATTTTCATAAAGTTGTTGAATAATTTTAGTACCTAAACCATCTATATTCATTGCTTGTCGTGATACAAAATGAATCATACCTTCAACAAGTTGTGCTTGGCATTTTGGATTGATACATCTTAAAGCCACTTCCCCTTCAATTCTTACAAGTTCATGGCTACAACTAGGGCAATGTGTAGGCATGTGGTAAACTTCAGCATTTTGTGGCCGACGATCTAATACGCTTTTTATGACTTCTGGTATAATGTCTCCCGCCTTCTTAATTACAACACTATCACCAATTCGAATATCTTTTTCATGTATTAGATCTTCATTATGTAAAGAAGCTCTAGAAACTGTAGTGCCCGCTACTTTAACTGGTTCAAGTATAGCCGTAGGTGTAACAACGCCTGTTCTACCAATACTCAGTTCAATATCTAATAAATCTGTTATGACTTCTTCAGCAGGAAACTTATACGCAATTGCCCAACGAGGAGATTTTTGTGTATAGCCAAGCTCATCTTGCTGGTCTAAATCATTTACTTTGATAACAATGCCGTCGATATCATAAGGTAACTGTTCACGTGCTTCAGTCCATTTTTCAATATAATCGAATACTTCTTCTATAGTTTGGACACGTTCTCTTTCTTTATTTGTTTTAAAACCTAATTTATCTAATTCATCTAAAGCTTCGCTTTGTGTATGTGCATGAAATTGTGTAAAGTCATTTACGCTATATAAGAAAACACTTAACTTTCTCTTTGCTGCAAGTTTGGAGTCTAATTGTCGAAGTGAACCAGCAGCTGCATTTCTTGGATTGGCAAAAGGTTGCTCATCATTTTGTGCTTTAGCTTCATTTAAATCAAAAAATGATTTTCTGGGCATGTATGCTTCACCACGAACTTCAAATGTTCTAGCTTCATTAATCTTTAATGGTATTGCATGTATCGTTCTTAAGTTTTCGGTGATATCTTCACCCGTAGTACCGTCACCACGTGTCAAACCTTGTACGAATTTACCATTCTCGTATTTGAGAGAAACTGCTAAACCATCTATTTTCAATTCGCACATGTATTCCACATGATTAATTTGTTCACGTATACGCTGATCAAATTTTTTTAAATCTTCTTTATTAAAAGCATTCCCTAAACTTAGCATCGGTGTATCATGATTCACTTTTTCAAAAGTTGATTGAGCTGAGCCGCCCACTCTTACTGTAGGTGAATCAGCTGTTCGATATTCTGGGTTGTTCGCCTCAATATCTATCAATTCATGTAAAAGTTTATCGTATTCACTGTCTGGTACTGAAGGGTTGTCTTGTACATAATATTCATAACTATATTGATTTAGTAATTGATGTAATACATCGACACGCGATTGTAAGTCAGCCACGCTTTATTCCCCTTTCTTTTCAATAGGTGCAAATTGAGCAAGCAAACGTTTAGGTCCTTCAGATTTAAAGATAATATCTAATTCAACCGAACCATTTTTTTCATTAACATTACTTACCATACCTTCACCCCATGATTTATGAATAACTTTGTCACCAACATGCCAATCCGTCGATTGTTGTGCTTTTTTCGAGGATGTCACACGTTTACTATATCCTCTTTTTTCAGGTTGTTTGGTTGCAGATTTAAATCGATTTCCTTGTGTAGTTGCTCGTGATTTATTTTCGTTTTCTAATAAATCTTCAGGTATTTCATTTAAGAATCTTGAAGCCATATTGGACTGCGGTCTTCCAAAAAGCATTCTTGATGTCGCATGCGTTAAATATAACGTTTCTTCAGCACGTGTAATCGCTACATAACAAATTCTTCTTTCTTCTTGCATTTCATGATCATCATCACTTTTTATCGCCCTTATATGTGGAAATAATGATTCTTCCATGCCCATAATAAATACAATAGGAAACTCTAATCCTTTGGCTGAGTGCATTGTCATCAACGTTATGCCATCATCTATTTGCGCTTCGTCTATATCAGCAACTAAAGATAAGTCTGTTAAAAAATTGATTAACGACTGTTCTTCTAATGGCGTGTTTTCTTCGTAGTCTTTAGGGACTGACATAAATTCATCTATATTTTCTAATCTACTTCTTGATTCTAATGTTTGTTCTCGTTCCAACATCTCACGGTAACCTGATTTCACCAATACTTCTTCAACGATTTCTGTAATCTCTAAAAATTCTTGTTGTTTAATTAAGTTCTGTATCATGTCATAAAATGAAATACATGCTTGTGTTACTTTTTTAGATAAGCCTATAAAGTCTACTTCTGCTAGTGCATCAAACATACTTATCTCGTTTTGAGCAGCATATGCCTGAATTTTATCTACTGTCGATGGACCTACGCCACGTTTTGGTACATTGATTACACGACGTAAACTGATATCATCATTGCTATTGGCTATTATTCTCAAATAGCTAAGTAGATCTTTAATTTCTTTACGATCATAGAATTTTTGACCACCAACCATTGTGTATGGAATATTAGATTTCATAAATGTCTCTTCCAACACACGAGACTGAGCATTGGTACGGTATAAGATAGCCATATCTTTATATTTTTTTCCATTACGTTGTTGTTTCATAATTTCCTTAACTACATATTCCGCTTCGTCTCTCTCAGTAGTAGCTTCATAATAGTGAATTTTTTCTCCAGATGTATTACCTGTCCATAACCCTTTGGGTTTACGCTCTGAATTATTTTTGATTACTTCGTTAGCTGCATTTAATATATTTTTAGTTGAGCGATAATTTTGTTCTAAAAATATCGTTTTAGCTTCAGGATAATCTTCTTCAAAGGAAAGTATGTTTTGAATATCAGCACCACGCCAACCATAAATAGATTGATCAGAATCACCAACTACACATAAATTTTTAAATTTAGATGCTAAAAGATTTACTAATGTATATTGTGCTTTGTTTGTATCTTGGTACTCATCGACATGAATGTATTGGAATTTATTTTGATAAAATTCTAACACATCTGGCACACGTTCAAATAATCGAATTGTAACCATGATTAAATCATCAAAATCTAACGCTTCATTTCTTGATAACTGTCTTTGATATCCTTTATACACTGTAGCAACCATTTGTTCATGATATGTTTCAGCATCTTTTTGTGCATCCTCTGGTGTTTTCAATTCATTTTTCAAATTACTTATAGCACCTATAAACATTCTTGGTTCAAACTTTTTACTATCTATATTTTCATTTTTCAATACATCTTTGATAACTGATTTTTGGTCCGTAGGATCAATTATAGTAAAATTACGTTCAATACCAATTCTATCCGCATCTCTTCTCAGTATTCTTACACACATTGAGTGAAATGTTGACATCCATATAACTTGAGCCGGTTCTCCTACTAAAGCTTCCACACGTGCTTTCATTTCTTTTGCTGCCTTGTTTGTAAAAGTAATCGCTAGAATGTTGTATGGGGATACGTCCTTTTCATCAAGCAAGTAAGCTATACGATGAGTTAAAACACGTGTTTTGCCTGAACCCGCACCCGCCATAATAAGTAGTGGCCCTTCTGTAGTGCGTACTGCTAAACTTTGTTCATCATTCATCTTATTTACTAATGCATTCATTTATGTGACTCCTTTATCTTAACTGTTTTTAATGCGTTTTTAATATCTTTATAAACAATATCACCAACGATAATCGTATCAGCAATCGAAGCCATTTCTTCAGCTTCTTCTTGATTACTAATGCCACCACCATAAAATAATTGTGTATCACTTAACATATTTGCAGCTGTCTTTACCTTTTCAACTTCTCCGTATGCACCACTATATTCAAGGTACATAACTGGTAATTTATACATTTCATTAATCATTTGAGCATATGCTTCGATATCTTCATCTGTTAAATTTGTTTCAGCTTGTGTAACTTGTGCTACTTTGCTTTCAGGATTCATGACAACATATCCTTCAAAAACAACTTCTTCAAAATCTATGACATGTCCAAATGATTTCAATGCTTCTAAAAGTACACCGTTATGATATTTTACATCTGTACTATTCAATACAGTCGGTACAAAATAAAAGTCAAAACCAGGCATTACACTTTCGATATTGGAAATTTCGAAAACGAGAGGTAAAGGATATCTTCTCACCCTACTCATCAATTGAATAACATTATCTTCAGTAACATCATCTGTGCCACCTATCATAATTGCATCGGTTTGAGACATACATACCGCATCTAAATCATCGTCAGAAATCGACTTAGCAGGATCTAATTTAAAAATATGTTTCCATTTTTTAATGTCATACATGATATGTTACTCCTTTTTTTAGCATACTTTTGATTATATCATTTTTAACCACTGAGTTCTAAAACGATATAGGATTTTATATTGAATTCTAACATGACATATCAATGGTAGATTAATCATGTTTCTCATTAAATATATTCAAAATTTTTCAGAAAAATAATCGCTTCGTATCTATTTTATCAATACACTTTAAATTAACAACATAAAAAGCTGTCAGCAAAGAAAGTTTCTTTACTAACAGCTTTACTAATGAAATCATTAAAATTACACTTCGCTACAGTATATAGAATTGTTAATTAATCGGCCGTTTCAATATTCATGCGGTCTAGAATCATTGTGTAAGCATCATTTCCCCATTGTAAAGATCTCTTAACACGAGAAATCGTTGCAGTTGAAGCACCAGACTCTTGTTCAATCGTCGCATAAGTATATCCTTGCTTAATCATTTTTGCGACTTGCAATCGTTGAGATAACGATTGAATCTCATTTACTGTACATAAATCGTCAAAGAATTGGTAACATTCTTCTCTGTTTTCTAATGTAAGAATTGCATCAAATAATTCATCTAATGCTTTTCCTCTTAATTTTTCTATTTGCATTAAAAACAACCCCTGTACTTTCATTTTAATCTTAATTCAACGTGCTAATACATTAAAGTGTAACGATTTCATAAGTAAATTTCAATTATTCTAATCCTGCACGTTTAAAAATCGTATCAACTTGGTTTAAATGGTGTTTTGGATTGAAACATTCATCTAATTCTTCAGTGCTCAATAAATCTGTAATAGATGAATCTTGTTCAATTAATGTTCTAAATGGTGTTTTTGTTTCCCAAGACTCCATCGCTTTTGGCTGTACTTTATCATATGCTGCTTCACGTGCTAAACCTTTATTTATCAACGCTAATAATACACGTTGCGAATAAATAAGACCAAAAGTTTTATCGATATTTGCTAACATATTATCTTCAAATACAGTAAGTCTTTCTACAATATTTGTAAATCTATTTAACCCGTAATCTAAAGCTATCGTTACATCTGGCAGCATGATTCTTTCTGCAGATGAATGTGAAATATCTCTTTCATGCCATAAAGCTACATTTTCATATGCAGTTGTAATGTATCCTCTGATAACACGAGCAATACCAGTAATATTTTCTGAGCCAATTGGATTACGTTTGTGTGGCATCGCTGACGAACCTTTTTGGCCTTTAGCAAAAGCTTCTTCAACTTCTCTTGTTTCAGTTTTTTGTAAGTTGCGTATTTCCACTGCAAATTTTTCCATAGAAGTACTTATCAACGCTAAAGTAGCTATATAATATGCGTGTCGGTCACGTTGTAACGTCTGAGTAGAAACAGCGGCTGTATCTAAACCTAAATTTTCACAGACATGCGCTTCAATTTCAGGTGGGATGTTTGCAAAAGTCCCTACTGCACCACTCATTTTACCAACTTCTATTTCTTTTCTCACACGCTTAAAACGCTCTAAATTACGTTTCATTTCTGTATACCATAATGCCATTTTGACACCAAATGTTGTTGGTTCCGCATGTACACCATGAGTTCGTCCCATCATTAAAGTATATTTATAATTTTTAGCTTTTTGTGCTAAAACATCAATAAATCTTTCTAAATCTTTTTCAATAATATCGTTTGCTTGTTTAATGACATAACTTAATGCCGTATCAACTACATCAGTTGATGTTAACCCGTAGTGTACCCATTTACGCTCTTCACCTAATGTCTCTGATACTTGTCTTGTAAATGCAACGACATCGTGTCGTGTTTCTTCCTCAATTTCTTTTGCGCGGTTAACATCAACCTTTGCATTCTGACGAATTTTCAATACATCTTCAGCAGGTATATCTCCTAATTTACTCCAAGCTTCACATGCTAGTATTTCTACTTCTAACCAAGCTTCATAGCGATTTTGATCCGTCCAAATATTAGACATTTCTTCTCTAGAATAACGTTCTATCATTAAAATAAGCTCCTATCTTGCGTAAGTTTTAGTTCACAAACTCCAAAAACATGTACATTTTATCAAAAAATACAATTAAAGTTCGTGTTTATTCTTGTCATTATTAGTTTAACAGAATTAATCATAAATGTATAAGTCTTTTCTATCTTCTTTATAGAAATTTTAACACGTTTTATCAAAAGCCGTGCATAAAAACCTTATTCTCCTCAAGACTTATCATTTTATATTAATTTGCGATTATATGATAAAAAAATCGTTGACCTGAGATTTCTATCTCTGCCAACGATTGCGTTTATATATCTAACACTAAGTATCTGTTTTAAACAATTATTCTATTAATTTCCCAACAAATTGAATTTCTTGCCTGTATACTTCATATTTACCATCTTTATTTTCTTTATAAATTGGTTTTTCAAAGCGTTTAATAGGCATATATCCAGCATCTCGCATACGTTGCAAACAAGCTTGTATCGTTTCGTTTTCTTCTACTTTAAACTTTTGCTGCTTTTTCATATACTTTCCACTTTATCTGGATCATATTGTTTAAGTTTCTTGCTACGCACACCTTTAACCCAAAAACCACCGTGAATTGTTCTTGGTTCATATGCGATGATAAACGCTTTTTCATCAATTTGCTTAATGGTTTCTATCAATTTCAGCTCAAAACGTCTTGGTGTTAATATTTGTAAGATTAATCTCGTGCCATCTCTGCCATAAGCAGTATTATGTGTAACGCCATAACCTAAATCTCTCAATTGCTTTGGTAAATCTAATTCATATTCAGATGAAGTAACATTCACAACTGTATAACCAAGCGCTAATTTCTCTTCAATTTTCATTCCTACAATAATACCGATTGAAAACCCAAATGCATATGCAAAGACATTTTGAATTTGATCTAAACTAGACATAACCATTCCCAAACCGATAACGTATACTAAAACTTCTAAGAAACTTACCACTGCTGCAACATAACGATAACCTTTGAGTGTTAAAATCGTTCTCATTGTCAAACAAGTTACATAAGCAACATTAATAATAAAAATAGCTAAAACCATTAACCATGGATTAGAAGTAATTACTGACATGTTCATTTCCCTTTCTTTCTCATTAAATTCAAATTATTTTATCAGTAACTTATTATTTTGTCACTAAAATCATTCGAAATCTGTTTGATTTTTCGGCCATGTATATCTTGTGTAAGCTAATTCTCTTTTATGTGCATTTTTAATATAATGATTTTCTATGATAACTTTTGCTTCTTTTGGCACTTGTTTTCCTTCTAAATAATCATCTATATGAGCATAACTAACACCAAGTGCATCTTCATCTGGTAATTGTGGTTTGTTTTCTTCTAAATCAGCAGTTGGTACTTTTTCATATAAATGTGCTGGAGCATCTAAATATGCTAATATTTGTCGCCCTTGACGTTTATTTAAACCAAATAACGGTGCGATATCTGCTGCACCATCGCCATATTTTGTAAAAAATCCAGTCAAGTTTTCCGCTGAGTGATCAGTACCCACAACAATTCCTTGTTGATTGGATGCAATCGAAAATTGTGCTTTCATACGTTCACGCGCTTTTTCATTCCCTTTTTGGAAATCCGTCAACACAATTCCAGATTCTTTTAGCGATTCTACACTTTGATCTACTGAAGGTTTAATGTTGACTGTAATTGTTCGATCCGGTTGTATAAACTTCAAAGCATCTTCAACTTCATCAGCATCTTTTTGTTCGCCATATGGTAATTTAACTGCAATAAATTGACAATCAATATCTTTTTCTTTTAATTCATTTATCGCGATTTGACATAGCTTACCAGCTAAAGTCGAATCTTGCCCACCTGAAATACCTAAAACCAATGATTTAATAAATGAATGAGATTGGATATAATTTTTAATAAATTGAATAATATTACGCGTTTCTAATTTGCTATCAATGCTGGGCTTGACTTTCATTTCTCTTACGATAATATCTTGAATTTCACTCATGTTCTTCTTCCATCTCCTTCACATGTTCTGCCACTTCAAATATACGTTTATGTTTATTTTCCCAACATTCTGTACTTAAATCAACTGGGTACTCCTGAGGATTAAGATGACGCTTGTTCTCATCCCATAAGTACGAAAGACTTTTAGTCAAATAATTTTGTGCTTCCTTTTCATTTGGTAAATCATAAACGAGTTCACCTTCTTTAAAAATATCATGGTGTAACGGCTTGGCTATAAAGGATTTTATAAATTTCATCTTATACGTATGTACAGGATGGAACAATTTAAGTGGAGACTCATCATAAGGATCTTCATGCGCTAACGTGATATAGTCACCCTCAGCTTTGTTTGTTTTCTTATTAATAATACGATAGACGTTTTTCTTTCCTGGTGTAGTTACCTTTTCTGCATTGTTTGATAGCTTTATTCGGTCTACATAATTCCCTGAAGCATCTTCTACTGCCACAAGTTTGTATACTGCACCTAAGGCAGGCTGATCGTAACCAGTAATTAATTTAGTACCAACACCCCATGAATCAACCTTTGCACCTTGCGATTTCAAGCTTGTAATCGTTTGTTCATCTAAATCATTTGATGCAATAATTTTAGTTTCAGTAAATCCTGCATCATCTAACATGCGACGTGCTTCTTTTGATAAATAAGCGATATCACCAGAATCTAAACGTATACCAACAAAGTTAATTTCATCACCAAGCTCTTTAGCAACTTTTATCGCTGTTGGTACACCAGATTTCAAAGTATGAAAAGTATCAACTAAGAACACGCAATCTTTATGGCGTTCTGCATATTTTTTAAATGCAATATATTCATCACCATAAGTTTGAACCATTGCATGCGCATGCGTTCCTGATACTGGTATGCCAAAAAGTTTTCCAGCGCGCACATTACTCGTTGAATCAAATCCACCAATATATGCTGCTCTTGCACCCCACAAAGCAGCATCTGCTTCTTGTCCACGTCTTGTTCCAAATTCCATTAATGTGTCATTTGGCGCTACTTGTTTTATTCTACTTGCTTTCGTAGTAATTAGCGTGTGAAAATTCACGATATTTAACAACATCGTTTCAATTAATTGTGCTTGGATAAGTGGTGCTTCTACGCTTAATAAAGGTTCATTACCAAAACATAATTCTCCTTCTTGCATAGAACGAATATTACCAGTAAATTTCATATCTTTTAAATATTCTAAAAAGTCTTCTTGATAACCAATGGATTTTAAATATTTAATATCCGATTCCGAAAAATGAAAGTTATTGATATAAGCAATCACTCGTTTCAATCCATTAAACACTGCATATCCGCTGTTGAAAGGCATATTTCTAAAATATAAATCAAATACAGCATTTCTTTCATGAATCCCGTCATTCCAATAACTCTCCGCCATATTTATTTGATATAAATCATTATGTAATACTAATGTATCATCCTCAAATTGGTACACCGCTATCTCTCCTATCGGCTTTTTCATTAGTTTAACACAAAAAATTAAACGTTTATATCTGAAATGAATTTATCCATATTACTTCAAACATAACGCATCATAATATTAAATATAATTTTGTTATTTAATTATTATTTAGTTAGTAGTAAATTCAAAATAGTAGCGACAAAATCATGACAATTCTATAATTAAACATTAAAAATAGAAAAAATACCGTATAATGTGTGCGAGGTGTTTTATATGTTAAATGAAGCTAAATCATTTATTCAAACAATGTATAAAGAATTAAATTATAACGAAAATACTATTTTAAAACGAATTAATCAGATAGAAACACAAATAAACTTAACTGGTACGTATAAACATACTAACGAGGAACTTGTATATGGTGCTAAGATGGCTTGGAGAAATTCAAATCGTTGTATAGGCCGTGCATTCTGGGACTCATTAACCGTCAATGATGCAAGACATATCCAGACTGAACAAGAATTTTTAGATGCAATAGAAAATCATATTCAATTCGCTACAAATGGAGGGAAAATAAAACCATGTATCACTATTTTTGATGCTCAACATCCTCCAAAAATATATAATAATCAACTTATCAGATATGCAGGTTATGAAGACGTAGGTGACCCTTCCGAACTAAAAATCACACAATTAGCCGAACATTTAGGTTGGCAAGGCAAACATACAGATTTTGACATTTTACCTTTAATTTATAAAATTCCTGGTGAATCGTTAAAGTTTTACAATTATCAACCTGAAATGATAAAAGAAGTGCCTATTACTCATGATCGTTTTCCAAAATTAGAAAAGCTTGGGCTAAAATGGTATGCCGTACCAATTATATCTAACATGGACTTAAAAATTGGTGGAATCACATATCCAACCGCGCCGTTCAACGGCTGGTACATGGTAAATGAAATTGCGGTGCGAAATTTTACTGATTCATATCGCTACAATTTACTAGAAACCGTTGCAGAAGCTTTTGAATTTGATACACTAAAGAATAATTCTTTTAACAAAGATAGAACGTTAGTCGAATTGAATTATGCAGTATATCATTCTTTTAAAAATGAAGGCGTATCAATGGTTGATCATCTAACTGCGTCAAAACAATTTGAAAGATTTGAAAAAAACGAACGGAAAAATGGAAGAGATGTAACCGGAAAATGGTCTTGGTTGGCACCATCTTTATCTCCAACTTTAGTATCTAATTACCATCACGGGTATAAAAATGAGATGAAAGAACCGAATTTCTTTTATAAAAAACAATCATCTGTTTCTGGGTGTCCTTTCCATTAATTTTTAACACATATATACAAGGGGTAACGTCACATGAAATTATATTATTTAGGTCCAAAAGGAACATTTTCATATTTAGCGGCAAAACAATATCTATCAGAATCTGAGTTCGAATATACGTCTAAATCTAATTTGTATGAAGTCGTTACTGCTGTCTCAGAAGATAATCATAGTATTGCTGTCGTGCCCATCGAAAATTCAATTGAAGGTACAATCAATATTGTTGCCGATGCCTTAACACAACAAAATATTTATGCACAGGGAGAAATACATTTAGATATACAATTTGCTTTATATGGCCCTGAAAATGCAACAGTCAATGATATATCAAAAGTTTATTCAATAAGCCCAGCAATTAGTCAAACGAGCCAATATATACAACAACATAAGTTCACATATGATTATGTAGATAGCACGATACAAAGTTTAGAAAAAATAACCAACCAAGTGGGTGCAATCGCACCTTTAGGTAGTGGGGAAACTTATGGCTTTCAACCTATAGAACAAAACATTCAAGACTTCCCTCACAATGTCACACGTTTTTTAGTCGTAAGTAACCAGCCACAACATTCGGACAATGCTAGTGACACAATGTTACTCATTACACCACAATTTGATAAACCAGGTTTACTTGCAAGTATTTTAAACACTTTTGTGCTTTTTAACATCAACTTATCTTGGATTGAGTCTAGACCTTTAAAAACACAGCTGGGCATGTATCATTTTTTCGTCCAAGCAGATACTGGTTTAACAGAAGCGTTATCGAAAGTCATTAAAATCTTGAACACTTTAGATTTTCAAGTTACAATCATTGGATCTTTCAATAAGTTAAATCACGATTAATCAGAAAGTAAAATTCAAAAACTTATCATGATATGATACTTCAAAAATAATAGAGCCTGAGACATTTAATTGTCTCGGGCTCTATTATTTTTGATTTATTTTAATGGTAATGGTTTGGTAATATCTATACCTAATACTGGTGGTACTAAGAAATAAACTACTAACACAATAACAATAATACTCAACAGGTTAACCCAAAATCCAACTGACGCCATTTTTTTAATGCTAATCCTTCCAGTTCCAAATACAATAGCATTTGGTGGTGTGCCAACTGGTAACATATAAGCACAATTAGCGGCCATAGCAGCAGGTACCATGAGTAGTAGCGGATGTACATTAACTGCAACTGAAAGTGTTGCAAGTATAGGTAAAATCATAGTCGCAGTAGCTGTATTCGAAGTTATTTCTGTTAAAAACAACACAAATATTGTAATGACAAGAACGATAATTAATGGACTAACGCCTTCAATCAACTTTAATTGTTCACCTAACCATTTCGCTAAGCCACTCTCTGAGATACCTTTAGCAAGTGCCAAACCTCCACCAAATAAAATGAGTACGCCCCATGGCAAGTCTTTGGCAACATTCCAATCAATAATTCGCGTATGTTGTTCTTTATTTTTAGCCGGTATTAAAAATAATAATACAGCTATAAACATGGCAATTGTACCGTCTGCCACTTCTGAGGTGAACGACCAATTTTTCAATAAGAATTCTCTACTAATCCATAACAAACTTGCTAATATAAAAATTGCTTGTACCACTTTTTCTTCGTATTTCATCTTTCCTAACTCATCTAATTTTTTCCTAATTAAGTTCTGACCGCCTGGCAGTTCTTTCATATCATGTTTAAATGCAACATAACGTAGATACAACCATACTAAAATCAATAGTACAATGACTGTAGGTACGCCAATGACCATCCATTTAGCAAAGCTTATTTCCTCACCAAATGCAGATTGATATTGGCCTTTAAGGATAATAAGTGGAGGCGTTCCGATCAAAGTTCCTAAACCACCAATGGTTCCTGCATACCCAATGGCTAACACTAGCGATTGTTCAAATTTACTGATGCTTGTAGCATTCATTTCTTCCCCTTTTAAATCATTTGCTTCTTTAATAATCGCTAAACCTATCGGTATCATAATCATCACAGCTGCAGTATTAGAAACAAACATAGATAAGAATCCTGTCGCTATCATAAAACCTAATAAAATCTTTCCAGTACTTGTACCTAGAATACTAATGATTGTTAAGGCAACACGTGTATGTAAATTCCATCTTTCCATAGCAATAGCTAATATAAATCCACCTAAAAATAGAAAAATAATATCATTACCATATTGAGCAGATACTTCTTCTGGGCTAAGTACATGTCCAACAGGCAATAAAATTAATGGCAACAAACTAGTTGCAGCAATTGGTATTGCTTCAGTAATCCACCAAATAGCGATCCAAATAGTAATCGCTAATACAAAAACGCCTTTATACGATAAATTTTCAGGTTCAAAAGTTAACAATGTCAAAATAAATAGTAGTGGCCCTAAAATCAACCCTGTAAGCTGTCCTGCATTATAAGATTTATTTTTTTTAGAAAAAAATGTTAAATACTGCGAACGCCTATATTCCCCTTTGTTTATATTATTCATAATGATTCCCCCGATTTCAATTACTTTCTGAATTTTCTTACTTTATTACTCTTTAACATAATATAATTTCTATTAAATTACAATATGTTTTATATTGTGTTTTAATTCAGAACTACTAAAATAAAGAATCATTATTTTATATTTATTTTTTAACGCTTATATTTTCCTGATTTGAGAGATACAAATCTTCTATATCTTTTAAATAAAGTCTTTGCTGCTTATTGTCATAATAAT
Source organism: Staphylococcus sp. 11-B-312 (assembly GCF_016743055.1). Classification (NCBI taxonomy): domain Bacteria; kingdom Bacillati; phylum Bacillota; class Bacilli; order Caryophanales; family Staphylococcaceae; genus Staphylococcus; species Staphylococcus sp. 11-B-312. The sequence continues at coordinate 992,726 of NZ_CP068241.1, read as the reverse complement.
TCTGTGCTATAAATATATTGTTGTGTTTTACGTTATTATAGCTTTGCACTCGAATGGCATCTTTAGACATATGACCTATAAAGTGATTATGATAAATATTTAAATTACTTCCAGATTGCGTTGGTCTTGCCTTACCTGTGAGATCTTGTGCATTTTTTCCATCTTTCACTGCTAAAAATCGAATCCCTCCTCCACAATTTTTAAATATATTATCATGGATAAAAGTATCTTTTGATTTTAAAGGGGTCAGTGCGTATTGGTTGATACCTTCAAATGTATTAAAACGAATGTGTATATTTTCGTAAAATTGATTAAATCTACTCGCATGAGATCCAATTGCTCTATTCCAAGCACCCATCGTTGGTGTCTTTGAATTTCCAAAATAACAATTTTCAATTATTACATTTTTAGTTATCGTACCATCCGTGGCACCAAATTTTGGGAAAGCACCTTTTACTTGTATATCAATTTGTACCGCTTCTGAAAATAACCTTTCTCCTTTATCGTCTTTAAATCCTAAAAATTCGCAACCATTTATATATAGGCCATTAATGCCGCATGCATCTATTGCATGACCTCCAACAACATCTTTAAATGTTACACCTAAAATTTGAATATTTTGAGCATGCCCCATGCACATTGCTGTATTGTTATATGGATACTCATAACCATTCATATCCAATGTTCCACCAGCAATGCAGATTTCACTATTACCTTCATATCCATAATAAGATTTCAGCCATCTACCATTTTTCAATAAAGTATCTTTGCCTACTCTTTTTAATACTGCTTCGTCGTCCATTATCAAAGTAGTTGAATCATATATTACCAACGGTCTACGAATATGATACTCTCCCTTAGGAATATAAATTGTTGTGTTTTTGTGTTTTCTAGCGTATTTTAACGCTTTTTGAATCGCGCGTGTATCTGCCCATCTATGCTTACCTTTTAGGCCGAACTGCATTGCATTAATTATCATTAGTAATTCTTCCTCCTCACTTAATACTTTATAATAAACTAATAGTTCGTTTTTCAAACGCTTTAAATGCACCTTTAATGATTTATGTACTTAGTATATAATAACTATAATCTTAATTTTGGGAGTGTTACATTAGATGAAAAATAGCGCGCTTATTATTGTTGACTATTCAAATGATTTTGTTGCTGATAATGGTAAATTAACTTGTGGCCTTCCGGGTCAACAAATTGAAAGTTATATTGTTGAAAGAATTGAAGCATATAATAAAAAACAGGCTAATATCTTTTTTCTTATGGATTTACATTATGAAGAAAATAGCTATCATCCAGAAAACAATCTTTTTCCACCTCATAATATAATTGATACCACTGGAAGAGAACTTTACGGTAAAGTAAATGATATTTTTCAAAATATCTTATTTAATGATCATGTGCATTATTTAGATAAAACACGTTATGATTCATTTTGTGGTACGCCCTTAGACATTATGTTACGTGAACGCAACATTACGCATTTAGAAATTGTTGGTGTATGTACAGATATTTGCGTGCTGCACACCGCAATCACTGCTTACAATTTGGGATATGCTATTTCAATTTCTCATAAGGGTGTCGCTTCTTTTAATCCAACAGGGCATCAATGGGCATTAGATCATTTTAAAAATTCATTAGGTGCTGAAGTAGAATAACAATAGAAAATCATGATAAAATAAAATTAAATAAAAAATTAAGGAGAATTAAAACATGGCAAAAACTTATATTTTCGGTCATAAAAATCCAGATACAGATGCAATCTCATCAGCTATTATTATGGCAGATTTTGAACAACAAACAGGAAATACAGACGCAACACCTTATCGTTTAGGCGAAGTAGGACCTGAAACTCAATATGCATTAAATCATTTTAATGTAGACACACCAGAATTACTTAGTGATGATTTAAATAATCAAAATGTTATCTTAGTTGACCATAATGAATTCCAACAAAGTGCTGATACAATTGATAAGTCATCAATTCAACATGTCGTTGACCATCATAGAATTTCAAACTTTGAAACTGCAGGACCATTATATTACCGTGCTGAGCCAGTAGGTTGTACTGCAACAATCTTATACAAAATGTACAAAGAACGTGGTTTTGAAATCAAACCTGAAATTGCTGGTTTAATGATTTCTGCTATCATTTCAGATAGCTTACTATTTAAATCACCAACTTGTACACAAGAAGATATTGACGCTGCTGAAGCTTTAAAATCAATTGCAGATGTTGACTTAGAATCTTATGGTTTAGAAATGTTAAAAGCAGGTGCTTCAACAACTGACAAAACTGCATCTGAGCTATTAAATATGGATGCAAAATCATTTAATATGGGTGACTATATTACACGTATCGGTCAAGTTAATACTGTAGATATTGATGAAGTATTCCAACGTCAAGAAGAGTTAGAAAAAGCAATGTTAGAAGTAAGTACAAATGAAAAATATGATTTATTTGTACTGCTTGTAACTGATATCATCAACAGTGATTCTAAAATTTTAGTTGTTGGTGCTGAAAAAGATAAAGTAGGCAACGCATTCAACGTTAAACTAGACAATAATACTGCATTTTTACCAGGTGTTGTATCTCGTAAAAAACAAGTTGTACCACAAATTACAGAAGCTTTAAGCTAATCTCATACTTTATCAATATATAACACTATATAGTAAAAACTTAAATAGTTTACTATATAGAAAAACTGGGACATAATAATAATTATGTTCCAGTTTTTTATCCATCTTTTTAAACTATCTAAATCATCAATATACTAGGAGGAATAATATTTGAATTCAATAGAACAATCTTTCCACAATAGTAAACAATATTTTAATACTCATGAAACCAAATCACTTAAATTTAGAAAAAAACAACTCAAACAGTTAAGTAAGAGTATTAAAAATTATGAAAATGACTTACTTGAAGCTTTTCAAAAAGATTTAGGTAAAAATAAAGTAGAAGCCTACGCAACTGAGATTGGCTTTACATTAAAAAATATTAAATCAGCTCGTAAAGAACTAAAAAATTGGGCCAAAACCAAACAAGTCAATACACCCTTATTTATGTTTCCTACCAAAAGTTACATTATGAAAGAACCTTATGGCACAGTGCTAATTATTGGACCTTTTAATTATCCATTCCAATTGTTAATAGAACCGTTGATTGGTGCAATTGCTGCAGGAAACACTATAATACTAAAACCCTCTGAATTCACACCGAATGTATCTGATGTCATACAGCAAATCATTTCCGACGCCTTTGATCCTGAGTATATTAATATCATTCAAGGAAATGCTGATACAACTCAGTCTTTACTTCATTTACCTTTTGATTATATTTTCTTCACAGGTAGTGAGCAAGTTGGACGCATCGTATATAGTGCTGCAAGCAAAAACTTAACGCCTGTAACTTTAGAATTAGGTGGAAAGTCACCTGCAATCATTGACGAAAGTGCAAATATTAAAGTTGCAAGTGAACGTATTTGTTTTGGTAAGTTTACAAATGCTGGACAAACTTGTGTTGCACCGGATTACTTACTGGTAAATCGTAAAGTAAAAGATGAGCTCATCAGTGCATTAAAAAAGACAATAACTGAATTTTATGGTACAAATATTCAAGATAGTCCAGACTTTGGACGTATTGTAAACAAAAAACATTATCATCGTTTAAATGAATTGTTAAATATTCATCACCCTGAGATTACTTTTGGTGGTCAAACTGATATTGATGAAAATTTTATTGCACCTACTATCTTAGACGGTACTACTTTCGATTCAAAAATTATGGAAAATGAAATTTTCGGACCAATTTTACCTATTATAGCTTACGATGATTTTGACGAAGCAATTGATTTAATACGTACTAAACCTAAACCACTTAGCCTTTATTTATTTAGTGAAGATGAAAACAGTTCAGAGAGAATACTAAATGAATTATCCTTTGGTGGTGGTGCAATCAATGATACCTTAATGCATTTAGCAAACCCTAATTTACCTTTTGGTGGTGTTGGTGCTTCCGGTATAGGAAAATACCATGGAAAATATTCTTTTGATACTTTTAGTCATGATAAATCATATATTTTTAAATCTACAAGGTTGGAATCAAGCCTATTGTTCCCTCCTTACAAAGGAAAATTTAAATATATTAAAGCATTCTTCAACAAATAATATTTTAATATAGTAAATCCCGAAAACTAAGCTAAGTTTTCGGGATTTTTATCATTTATTTTATTTTAAAAACTGAACACAAACACCTTCTGGTGCATTTTTGTTGTCATCTGCTTTCTCTAATTTTCCAGTAACTTTGTCTCTCTTAAATACAACAACTTCATAATCACCCTCTTGGTGGGCGCAAACTAAGAAGTCATCTGATCCAGTAATATTAAAATCACGAGGAAATGCTCCTCCACTTGCCACTATATCTACGAGTGAAATTGTTGAGCCATTGTCTCCAAGTTTGAAGATAGCAATACTATCATGTCCTCTATTACTAATATATAAGAACTTTTGATCGTGAGATAATCTTACTGCAGCTAACTTGGTTGCACCTTCAAAATTTTCGGGTATTGTTGCATGGCGCTCAATTTCTGAGAATTCACCATTTTCGTATTCCATAACACTTACAATATTTGATAATTCGTGTACAACATAAGCGATTTTCCCATTTTCATGGAAAGCAATATGCCGTGGTCCATCTCCTGGCTCAAAGTCATATACTGCATATTCACTGTATCCATTATCTCCAAATTCATACGTTACAATCTTATCTGTCCCTAAATCCATAGCCACCACATATTTTTCATCTGGTGTTATACCAAGGTAATGGACATGAGGTTGTTCTTGTCTTTCTAAAGGACCTGTTGGGTAATCATGTGTTAACTCTTGAATTAAACGAATAACTTCACCAGTAGTCGGATTCGCTTCATAAATACGAGCCAGTCCTGCACCATAAACTGCTTCAAAAATGTATTTTCCATTTGGCGAAACTGAAACATAACATCCGCTACCTTTTGTTGAAGCTAAACATTTATTAATAAAGCTAATTTTGCCATCTTGGTCTATTTTAAAACTTGCGATACCACAGTCTTCGCCTTCACGTGTGACAGCATATAAAAATGAGTCATGCTGATTCACGTATGTTGATGCTTCTAATTCATAACCTGTTTCTACCTCAACAATCGTTCCTGTTTGTTCATCTAATTCGAAACGGTAAATGCCCTTCCCCTCTTTTTTCGTATATGAACCGATATATCCTACTGTAGTCATGTAAACCCCTCCATATAATGATACTTTCATTTTAATAAATATTAATGCTAAATGACAATATAATGGTTTTAGTGCTAATACGCGATTATACATCATCTCATTGTAACCTATATGACAAAAATAACTTTTACTTTTATTAAACTAATTTATCTTAATTAAACATATCATTTTCTAGCTTTCACTTTAATTATTATCTGCTTTCTTTTATAAATCAGGTCAGTTTTCAGACGTTACGCTAACATTTTATTAAATATTGAAAAATAACTTGCAATAATACGAACAAATGTTCTATTATTGAATTGAGGTGATTAGATGCTTTCAAATGAATATAATAATAAAGAAACTGATTATAGAAAAATACCTAGGGAAAAATTAAATCCTAATATTCCACAAGGACGCGGAATGGTTAAGTGGGCACCATTTGCAACGTTACCCGAACAATTTGAGGCAGTACAACAACATATCATTGATCAAAATAAAATTGACCGTCCTATTTTATCAGACGATCAATTAAATGAACTTAATATTCAACTACATCAAGCACTACATGCAAATATACCAGTGGATATCGAATATTATAAGAATGGTTGGCTAGAATATATCACATTGGAAATTAAAAATATTGATATGCTTCATATGTACTTAGAGGGATATCCACTTGCCAATTCAAACACAATAAAGCTATCACTTTTTGATATCACAAACATAAACCTAAAGCATCAACCAACATCGTACTAAAAGTCAGTTATTGCACACATGTCATTCGCAGTCCTTCGACTGCATAAGCCTCCGTAGCATCTGCTTTCGGCAGTTCTTTTACTTTGGTTCGCAGTCTTCCGACTGCATAAGCCTCCGTAGCATCTGCTTTCGGCAGTTCTTTTACTTTGGTTCGCAGTCTTCCGACTGCATAAGCCTCCGTAGCATCTGCTTTCGGCAGATGAACGGAGGCTAAAAAAAATAGAACACTTAAAAGTGTTCTATCAGTAATTAATTATTAGATTCGATGTCTGAAACGATTTCTTTTGTTTTATTTTCGATATCTTCAAAGTCTTTTTTGAAGATATAAGCGAATACAACAGCACCTATTCCTGCTGCTAACGATACAGTAAGAATTGTACCGAATACAAATTTAAATAAACCTTTAATAAAATTCCACATTCTGTTTCACCTCAATAATTTATTAACATGTCTAACAATTATGATAGCATACTTAAAGACATCAATAAATATATACCCTTTTTCAAATAAATTATTCTAAGGATTCATAATATAAAATTACATTATAAATATACTAAATAACCATTATAACTTAAATAGTTTGAAAAGAATTGGAATTTAATAACCATTTGAAGTAAACATGATACTACTATAAAATAATCATTAGATATTAATTACCCCACCAAGTTGATAGAGCATCTCTTAATTGTCCATAGTAATTTAACATAATCATCACCTCATTCAACTAAATTAAGATTTAGTTTTAAAAGTTAATTTTATGATAACTTCCACAGAACAGTAATACAATTAACATGACGTTACAATGAGATAACATTATTGTAAGGTTACACTTAACATAGGAGTTTTTTTATGCAAAAAGTACAATCAGATATTTTAACGCACCGAGGATCACATTTTGATTTAGGCGTCAAAACTGCTAAATGGATGCAGCAAACACCAATGCTAAAAAATAGAGAAAAAGAATGGAAAAAACGCATGCCTAGATTTGATATAAATATTAAAGAAACATATGAAATTTTCCAAATATATGCCCCACAAATTTGGGAAGAAATAAAAGGTATGCAAGAAGTTTTGAATCTCCCTACCAAACAAATGATATTAAACTTCGGACATTACCGTTTTACACCATTAAAAAATAGCGGTTGCACTGTCTTTTTAGGAAATGATTACATGGTACGCAATTACGACTACCATCCTGCCACTTATGATGGACGATATTTATTATTTCAACCAAATGATGGTGGTTTAGCACAGGTTGGGCCAACTTCGCGTGTAACTGGAAGAATGGATGGAATGAACGAAGCTGGGCTGTCTATGGGTTACAATTTCATGCACCGTAAACATCCTGGAGACGGTTTTGTATGTTATATGATAGGTAGAATTATTCTACAGTATTGTAAAACTGTACCAGAAGCAATACAACTATTAAAGGAAATCCCACATAGAAGTTCATTTAGCTACATTGTTATGGATAAAAATCTAGATCATGCAATTATTGAAGTTACACCCCGTTCAATTAACGTGCGCTATGACCAAACTTGTACGAATCACTTTAAATTATTAACACATGAAAATAGAAATTATACAGCAGAATCAGAGGCGCGTTTAGAACGGCTTATTAAACATAAACCAGCACACCTAAATAAAGCAGAAGCTTTTAAATTATTTAATAACCCTCCATATAACATTTATAGCAAGCTTTTTAGAAGTTGGTCAGGAACAATACATACGAGTATGTATGAACCACAGACTTTAACTGCATATATTGCAATCGGTGAAAATAAACATCCGACCAAAATAAACTTTGCAAACTGGCTTAATGGGCAAGCTTTATCTACAGACACACTTTTTGGTCAATTAGATACCGAATTAACCTTTGCAACTTATTAGACTATACAAAAGGAGTGAAACAGAGATCTAATTTTATTAAAAAGATTTTATTGTCTCTCTCCTAGCAATGATGATTAAAATCGAAAAAAGTACAAAATGAGTACCTGGGCTGAATCTTATACATAAGGCTCACTAACAATATGAAAAAATCTGGGACGAGTCAATGATGTCCCAGATTCTATAAAAGTAATTAATCAATCACTATATCTCCGTCAGTGGTATATAACTCTAAAATATTATCCCCATTTCCTATTTTTTGATTCACAAAATGCTTATTGTTAACTTTTTCATCTCCATGAAATGGATATAACTTTAGAAGTGTATTTTTCGGCGCCGCTTTATAACTAATATTAATATCACCTTTTTTAGCAGAAGCCTTAAAATTTGAATCGATTTCTGTATTAGATAAGTTTATGCTTCCATTATTTACTAATAACACAGACGCTTGGATAAGAGTATTTTCACTATTTATTCTGGCATTTTCAGTTTTAATATTAGCATTATTTATTTCACTATTTTTAAACGTTATAGCTGAATTTAGTCCTTTATACCTTAACTTTTCAAACTTAGATTCATTTACAAACACCTTACCTCCATTTTTATGCTTTTTTGAAAAATCTGCATCATTTACATTTAATTGTTTAACCGTTATAGTGTTATATTTACTTGAAACATGCAGTTCATTTAATTTTTCTTCAGGTAAAGTGATAATTAAGTTATCCTCAAAGTTTCTAAAAGGATTGTAATTTAAACCATAATGGTTTTCTAGTTTTTCAGTCTCTTTAACTTTCAACGTTTTATCATGATTGCTAATATCAAGATTTCTTTTACCTTTATATCTCACTGACGTTTTATCTCCAGCTTTAATTAAAACTTTACAATTTTCAGTTAAAACATCTAAATTTTTAATATCTTTAGAATCTAATACTTTATTAACACTATTTAATTTTTCATTTTGCTTTTCAAAACCGAACCATGTAACACTTCCTAAAAGAAAGCACGTTATAAATAAAGTTAATCCACCTAAAAATAACCGCTTCATAAATCTACACTTCCTTTAATTGTTCGGATATTCCATCTTAAGTATTTTAAAATTAAACGATAAACAAGTTGAGCTAGTTTAGCTATAATTACAAATAAAACAATACCTAACCCTGTAAAAGAAAAAGCAAAAAAATAATTACTTATCGCAAGACTAATCATGTGATTCAATAATCCATGAACAATTAACAATATAGGGCTAATAGTTAAGAAAAACGCAACGAGTAATAAGCCACACATAAATACAGCTAATATTACCATAGGTATCAAAATAATAATTAATGACAAAATCCCCATACCTAGAGAAGCCATTATTGCTCTGACAATATTTTTAGTACTTGGTCTATATTCGGCAGATACAATAGCATTTTTTGCCATTATCTGTTTACCAATCTGCTTTGGCGATTCTAAAGCTCCAATGATTTGGTATTCATTTTTCCCATTGTTTTCTTGTTCAAAAAAATACTGCTCATATTCATACATCACTTTATCTCGTTCATTTCGAGGTAGGTTTTCTAATTCTTGTTCTAACGCATTTAAAAATGTGATTTTATCCAAGTTATCTACCGCCATTCAAATTGTAAGATTTCATCGATTTCTATTTCAATTCAAAACATGGCAAACCGATAAGGCATGTCATTATCAAATTTAATAATACAAATTTCAACGCTCTAATTTCATCATTTCTATGTATAACAAACACTTTAATATATTCATCATCTAAATGTTGCGTTAAGATTATTAAGTAAACATAATCTAACATATCAAAGATTCAATATAGTCAAGTCCAGACTCCTGTGTAAAATGCTATACAATGTTTTTACCATTTCTACTTATCAAAATTGATGTATTTTCTTGAAGAATAAATCCATTCATCATGTAGGTCCATAAGAACGGCTCCAATTAAGCGATTGGCTGATGTTTGATTGGGGAAGATGCGAATAATCTTTTCTCTTCTGCGTACTTCTTGATTCAGTCGTTCAATTAGATTGGTACTCTTTAGTCGATTGTGGGAATTTCCTTGTACGGTATATTGAAAGGCGTCTTCGAATCCATCATCCAATGATGCGCAAGCTTTTGAATATTTTGGTTGATCGATATAATCATGAATCAATCGATTTTTAGCCTCACGCGCTAAGTTAATATCTGTGAACTTAAAAATTCCTTTAACAGCTTCTCTGAAAGATTTTGAATTTTTTAGGAATGGTGGTAAAGATATTTCTTAGGAAGTGAACTTGGCATCTTTGCCAACTTACGTTGGTGAAGGATTTTCTAATGGCAGAGACTAATCCTTTGTGCGCATCAGAAATAACGAGTTCCGTACCTTGTAAACCGCGTTCTTTTAGGTATTCAAAAAATGTTGTCCAGGTCTCTTCGCTTTCGCCACTTTGAATCATGAAGCCGATAATTTCACGGTCGCCATCTTTGGTTATTCCAATCGCTATATGACAGCTTTTTGAGAGTACTCGATTTTCTTCTCGTACTTTTATATAGAGTACATCGGTCATTAAGTAAGGATAATTTTTTTCTGATAATAAACGATTCTGCCACTCGTTAACCATAGGTTCTAGCTGTTCTGTTAAGCTAGAAACGAAGGACTTAGAGACGGATTTACCACAAAGTTCTTCCACAATTTTTGATACTTTACGAGTTGAAACGCCTGATACATACATTTCCAACATTGAAGCCATGAGGGCTTTTTCGTTTCGTTGATAACGTTCAAACACTGTGGGTGAAAAATGGCCATCACGTGTTCTGGGTACTTTTAATTCTAGCGTGCCTACACGTGTCGTAAAGCTGCGCTCATAATAGCCATTTCGTTGACTTTGTCGGTTTTCTGTTCGTTCATATTCTTTTGCTTGAATATATTCTGTTCGTTGATTTTCCATTAGTTGATTAAATACCGTTGTTAAAATATTTTTAGAAACGTCATCCTTTACAGAATATTCAATAATGCTTTGAATCTCTTCGCTTTTCAGTGTAAAATGTACTTGGGTCATGTAAAAGTCCTCCTGGGTATGTTTTTGTCGTTAAAAACATTGTACCGTAAAAGGACTGTTATATGGCCTTTTTACTTTTACACAATTATACGGACTTTATCGATTCAATGATTAAATATAATAAATTTAATGTTTAAATATTATTAGTTAAAAACTAATATCAAAAAGTTATGTAATCCAATGTTGTTTTACACTATTCATACTAAATTAATATAGCATAATCATTTAGTATTTTCATTTAAAACAAATATTAAAACTTATTACTTTTCTAAGTATTAAAAATTTTCTTTCATTAAAAATTGTTGCTATAATAATAGCTAATAAATTAAAGGGGGAAAAATAATGACAAGTTTAGAAACTTATTTCAAAAACAGTCAGCCACTTGATCAGTACATTGAGGATATGACTGAAAACCAAGAAAATTTACTTACAATTTATAAATCATTCTCACTTCCTCAAGATGATGAACGTCTTGAAAAAATCAAATCTTTACCTTACAGCAAAGTGCTTGTAATAACAGAAGATTGGTGCGGAGATGCTATGATGAATCTTCCTATTCTAAAACATATTAGTGAAGCATTACACTTGGAAGTCAGAGTATTCCATCGCGATGAAAATACTGATTTAATAGATCAATACTTAACAAATGGCACGGCTAGATCTATTCCAATATTTGTCTTTCTAAATGATGATTTTGAACAACAAACTGTTTGGGGGCCTCGTGCTAGACAAGTCCAAAACTTTGTAGATGACACGCGCTCAAAATTACCTGAAAAAGACGACCCTACATTTAAAGACAAATCAGCAGAAACACACACAATTATTGCAAATCGTTACAAAACAGACTCACAAATGTGGAAACATGTTTACGATTCAATCTTAGATAAATTAATCACTAAATAATTAAACACGTATGAATTGGATGAGCTTTACTACAATTCATACGTGTTTTTATTGAAGTTTAATTTCTACTATTAAATATCTTTTTTAGATGCATAGAATAGATTAATAATAAATAAAATAACAATTGAAGCTGAGGTAATAAACCATTGCCAATTACTGAATGTATAATCTCCAGAAGTCGTTTTCGATGTTAAATAACTAAATGGAATATATTTTAATGAGTCTTGTATGTTATCTCCAATTTTTGGAATCATTGGTAAGAAAGGCTCTGCAAAAGGCACAATCAATACTAAGAAAATTCCTAATGTGAAAATAAGCGCTGTTTTAGGCACTACTAATGCAAATAAATATAATAGTAATCCAAAGAATAAATGGAACATTAGGAAAAACCATAGTAATTCAAAAATTTTATCCATTTTAATATTTTTACCATCTACAATACCTTGAACAATTAAAACAAATGCAACAAGAATAGCTGTTATTAATATAGCAATTAGTATAATAGAAACAACTTTTGCAACAACATAACCCACACGACTCGATGTTTTATTCATATATAATTGAATCGTACCTTGAGAAATATCACGTGTAATTGTTTTAATTACAAAAAGTAGACCCATAATAGAAAAGAACCAACTACCAATTGAAAGTAATGTATTACCATTCATTTCATCAGATTGTTGAACAAATAAAATTGTAAATCCAATCATTGGTAAAATCGTCAATAATAATGCTAAGTAAGTTAAAGGACTTTTAAATATACTAATCAAGTCATATTTTACGAGTTGTATACTGTTCATTATTGGCCACCTTTCTGATTGATATTAAAGTACGTATCACGTAACGAACTTTTACGTGTTTCAATAAATTCAGGGAAAATTTCTTTACTTGCTAACCCTCGTAATATGTCTTTATAGCTTTTTTGAGCCTTTAATATAACTTCTCCTGTTTCTTTTTGAGACTGTATAACATCAAAATGTTCATTTAAATAAGCTAATCCTGCCTCAAAGTCACCTGCTTCAAGATTCAATACCGTAGAATCTGTTGGAGCACCTTCTTTCATATCAACATCTTGTACAAATGTTCCATCTCTTAAAAAGACTGCTCTATCACAAATTAACTCTATGTCTTCAAGTTTATGACTTGAAATCAGGATTTTCATATCTAGTTCTTGAACAAGTGATTGTATCGTTTTTAAAACATCAATTGAACCGTCAGGATCCATTCCATTTGTTGGTTCATCTAAAATTAAATATTTGGGCTTATTCATTAAAGACACTGCAATAGCTAACTTTTGTTTCATACCCATTGAATATTTTTTAATTTTCTTTTTTATATAACCGCGCATTCCAAATGCATCGATAATTTGATCAGCATACTTTTTATCAAATCCTTTTCCTAACACATTTGCAAAAAGCTTCAAGTTATATAAGCCAGATTTATTATCGTATAATTTAGGATGCTCAATTAAATAACCTACGTTTTCTTTATTACTTAGTTGAACTTCACCTTTATAATTTACAATGTTGCCATTCATCACTTTCATTAAAGTGGTTTTACCCACTCCATTTTTACCTATTAAACCAACAATTTGACTATGGCCAAAATCAAAATCAATATGGTCTAATACGTTATTACTACCATATGTTTTAGTAATTTGTTTTAACTGCATAATGCGCCTCCTTTAAAGTTAATTTAGCTTTCTATATTGAATGATATAATTTATTCCTAAAAATATAACACTTAGTGACAAAAAGCCATAGTTAAAGAAATTTTTAAAATATCTTAAATGTTCAAAGTCATAATCAAATAGTAATGAACAACCGATAATGATAATTGCAATGACAAACGGTAAGAAAATTAACATCCCTAGCACGTAAGGAATAAATGAAATATATTCTGCCTTTTGTTCTGTATAACGCTTAAAGCCTAATGGTATGGCAAAGAAGTTGATGGCAATATAAGAAAATGGCAATGTGAAGTTAATGTTAATTGTATTATTTGTATAGTTATCATTGGAAATACCATATAAAGATAAAATGCCTGCACCAATAAAAGTAAATACCAAAACAGTTATATAGTTCGCATTTAATAAAGATAATTTAGAAACCGGTAAACTAGCAAAAAAGTCATAGGATTGTTTGTGTCCTAGCTTTTTATTAAAACGAAAAACATGTCCTGAATCTAAAACTGAAATAACTACCAGTACCATAACAAGTGCAGAATAAATCACTTTATTCATCAAGGTGTCATGATTCAAAATTAATTGTAAAGGCGAAATAACAAGTAAAACTGCATATAAAACAATCGTCCATTTACGTAACTTAAGGTTTCGAATAAGTAAATTTTTCATCTTATACCTCCCGCGTTGTTAATTATTAGAAAGGCCCTAATCATTCTTTTGGGTACCTTTTTCGAGGTAAACCATTAAGTCTTCAATTGTTGGACTAGTGATTGCAACGGCGTTTCCAAATATTTCATAAAACACATTGGCTTGAGTTGTTAGTGCAGTATAACCCGTTTTATTACTTTCAAAGTATTGAGTTAATTGCCTTAACTCTTCATCAATTTGATCGGAATCACCTTTGACAATTTTAAACTGATTTAAAAGTTTATCTAAAAAATCATTCAAAACAACTTCTCCATCTTTAATATAGACTAAATAATCAGCAATTTTTTCCAAATCAGAAATAATATGCGTTGATAAAAAAACAGTCTTTTTCTCATCAATAAGTTCTTTTTGAATGATATCTAAAACTTCATTTCTAACAATAGGATCTAGGCCTGAAGTAGGTTCATCTAAAATAAATAATTCCGCTTGATGGCTAAATGCGATTGCAATAGATAACTTCATCTTCATTCCTGTTGAAAATGTTTTAATCTTTTTATTAAAAGGTAAACCAAACAACTCAACATAATGTTTAAAAATATCATGACTCCAATAACTATAAAATGGCGCAATATAACTTTCTGTTTTCTTTATTGTCCATTTATCATTAAGATATAACTCAGAATAAATAAAACCAATTTTATCTTTTATTGCTACAGCATTATTTTTCATTTTTTGGTTAAAAACGAATATTTCACCATCATTAGGTTCAATTAAATCCATGATTAACCTGATAATTGTCGTTTTACCAACACCATTTGCTCCGATAAAACCAGTTACAAATCCTTGAGGGACTTTAAATGAAATATCATTTAATTGAAATTCTTTAAAATGATAATTAATGTTTTTCAATTCTATTGCATTCATTCGTCGTCCTCCTCATAAATCAACGCTAATATTTCTTGTAACTCTGACAAAGTCATCCCAATGGTCTTGGCTTCTTTACTCATTGATTTAGCTAAGGATTCTATAACTATAAATTGTTTTTCTTTTAAAATTGAACTGTCCTGCTCCTTCACAAATGTACCTTTTCCTCTTATAGTAAAAACAAAACCATCTTTTTCTAAATCTTCGTAGGCACGCTTTGTGGTGATTACACTGACACTTAAATCCTGTGCTAATTCTCTCATTGAAGGCAAATGTTCTCCAGGAGCAACGTATCCTTTTAAAATGTTCTCTTTTACTTGTTGTTTGATTTGCTCATAAATCGGCCTTTCACTACTATTTTTTAAAAGTATTTTCATTAACGTCCTCCCTCATAACTGTATATACACAATATATACAATATATACACACTTGTAAAGTCAAAATTTCATTTTAAATAAAAATTTACAGTGATTGAAAATTTTGTTTTAAATATTAAAACCAATAACTATATCGTTTAAAATAAAAAGGCTAACCAACATTGATATGCTCCCTTCAAAGTAGACACTTAAAAATGTAAACTTTGAAGGGAGCTTTTTATGACTCATAGAAAATTATCACCTGAAACTTATCAAAAAGCTTTCAGCTTATATGAAGAAGGATATAGTATGAAAAATGTAATTCAAAAATTAAATTTAAATTGTTCTCCTAGAACATTATTGATTAACTATTATAAATTTAAGAAGCATGGAATAAAGGTGCTTTTACCAATTCAGAGAAATAATACCTACTCAAATGAATTTAAGCTTAAAGTTGTGCACGAATATATAAATGATGGCCTATCTTTAACTGATTTAGTAGTTAAATATAATATCCCCACTACTTCAACTGTAAACAAATGGATTTCAAAGTATTTATCGGGTAAAATATTAAAAACATATTCTCCAAAACCCGAGGTGTATCAATTGAAATATAAATCATTAACATTTGAAGATCGTGTAGAAATCGTTGATTATTATATGAATCATGGCCAATCGTATAAGACAACAGCAAATCATTTTAACATCAATTATAGCCAAGTATATAACTGGGTAAAAAAGTACAACTTGCATGGGTATGATGGGCTTAAAGATGGACGTGGAAAAGGGAAACCCCAGTCTGTATTAACACCTGAAGAGGCATTAAAAGCTGAAATTAAGATACTTAAAGAGAAAAATAAATTTCTTCAAATGGAAAATGACGTTTTAAAAAAGGAAGAAGAAATAGAAAGGAAGTTGATGAAACAGGCATCAGACAAAAAGCATCATACCAAACGGTAAAAGCATTTAAAAACCTTTATCCGATAGCTTGGTTATGTTCAGTATTAAAGATATCACGTTCAAGTTACTATAAATGGTTACATCGCAAACCATCAAATAAAGAAATTGAAAATCAAAAATTAATCAAAGATATCGTTGATATCTACAATAAATACAAAGGCATATATGGATATCGTCGTATATACATATATTTAAGACTTAAACTACATCAAAAAGTAAATCATAAACGTGTCTATAGATTGATGAATCAACTTAATCTAAAATCTACTATCCGCCCTAAAAGAAAACGATATATTAAAACAACACCTGAAATTACAGCACATAATATATTAAATAGAAAATTTGAAGAACAAATCCCAAATAAAAAATGGTTAACTGACGTTACAGAATTCAAACTCAGCAATGGTAAAAAACTTTACTTAAGTGCTATTTATGACTTAGGCAGCAAACAGATTATCAGTCATAAATAAATTTGTATTAGATACGCTCAAAAAAGCAGTCAAACTTGTGCCGAATACCGAAGGTATACTCTTGCATAGCGACAGAGGATATCAATATACAAGCAGATTATTTAAAGTTACGTTAGAGCAACTTGGTATAAAACAAAGTATGTCACGACCAGGATGTTGCATAGATAATGGGCCTATGGAAGGTGTATGGGGAACTATTAAAAGTGAATTGTTTAGAGGAAGAAAAAAAGTGATTTTTAAAGACAAGGCTACAGCAATAAAAGCAATTAATTCATATATAGAATTTTTTAATCAAGAAAGAATAACATTAAAAATGGCTACCCTTATATCGTAAATATAAGGTAGCCATAAACATTTTGTTTTTTTCACTGTCTACTTGACAGGGTGCAGTTCACATAAAAAATGGGTAGCCTTGCTCTTAGTAAGAAAGAAATTGTTGTCTCTATCTTACTATTTATTTCCTTTTATGATTTTGGTTATTTCTTTTGCGTCTATCATTACTTCTATTTATAAATGCACATATCATAAACATAATTGCTGCAATTAATAATTTTATGCCTGAATTTTCATGACCAGTAGCCTGCAAATAATAACCAACGACAAACAATACAATAGCAATAACCACAAATATTTTTGTTAAATGCTTCACTATACTCACCTCAAATAATTATATTGTATCAAAATTTACTCGCAATTTCTAAAACTCATTCGTATTATTTCTATTTAAATTTATTATTTTATTAATTTCCATTACACGCAATAGAATATATTGTTTGCAGTTTATACTTGGTGGTGCTAAAATATAATTGTATCCACGAATTATACTACACAACCCCAAGTCTGCGCTATCAGACTTGGGGTTTTTTGTGTAAGGCCACCTATTTGTCTTTCCACTTATCTTCTAACCAAACACGGAATACAACAAGTAAGCCACCTGTTATTAAAGTTACTAAAATTTCTTGCCACCACGTAATCATACTACACCCCCCACAAAAAAGTACCATGTAGGATTTTGATGGCCTATCTATATTCTAACATAAATCAGAACACATGTTCGTATAAAATGACCATAAATTTATATTTTTCTTATAAAATGTTTAGAACGCTTTAATTTTGACTGATTTCAAGATAATATAGTTATATCATTTAAAAAGTAAAGAGAGGTTAACAAACTATGAATCCTTTAGCTTTAGATTTAAACGAACAATTATCTAAATCCAATCCAGAAATCGCAGATATGCTTTCTGATTTAGGCAAATTAATGTATTATCCAAAAGGCATTTTATCACAATCTGCAGAAGCGAAAGCTACTAAGTATAATGCCACAATTGGTATGGCAACATATAAAGATAGTAAAATGTATGCTGAAACGTTAAATGATATGTTCAATCATTTAGAACCAAATGACATCTTTCCGTACGCACCTCCTCAAGGTTTAGAAGCACTTCGCGATTTATGGCAACAAAAAATGTTGAAAGACAATCCTGATTTAACTGCGAATCACATGACAAGACCTATTGTTACGAATGCATTGACACACGGTCTATCTATTGTGGGAGATATGTTTGTTGATAGCGGAGACACAATTTTACTACCATCACATAATTGGGGTAACTATAAATTAGTATATAGTACAAGACATAGTGCTGAAATTGAAACATATGATATCTTCGATGAGCATGGACATTTCACCACTGAACAACTTGTTCATACTTTAGAACAATATAACAAAGATAAAGTTATTTTAATCCTGAATTATCCTAATAACCCAACTGGCTATACGCCTACTAAAGATGAAGTAGCCGTTATTGTCGATGCCATCAAATCACTTGCAGAGCGTGGCACTAATGTTATTGCATTAATAGACGACGCTTACTATGGTTTATTCTATGAAGATGTTTACACGCAATCTCTATTTACTGCATTAACAAATTTACATTTGCCTAATTTATTACCTATCCGCTTAGATGGAGCTACTAAAGAATTCTTTGCATGGGGGTTACGTGTTGGATTTATTAGTTTTGGTGTGAACGATCCTATTACAAAACAAGTCTTAGAAGCCAAAGTAAAAGGGTTAATTAGAAGTAATATTTCTAGTGGACCAATGCCTTCTCAAAGTGCAGTTAAATATGTACTTGAAAACCATGATCAATTTGACAAAGAGATTCAAAAGAATATAGATACATTAAATGCAAGATACCAAACTACAAAATCTGTTGTTTATGACGAAAAATATTCAACATATTGGCAACCCTATGATTTTAACTCTGGATACTTTATGGCGCTTAAAGTTAAAAATGTTAATCCAGAACAGTTACGTAAGCATTTAATCGAAAATTATTCTATTGGTGTAATTGCATTAAATGATTCTGACATTAGAATTGCTTTTAGTTGTGTAGAAAAAGATGATATCCCTCATGTCTTTGATTCAATAGCTAAAGCCATTTCTGATTTACAAAATGTATAAAAAAGTCACTGGGACATAAAGTTCTTGGACAAGTAAAAAAGGGCAATTTCTATTGAAATCATATAGAAATTGCCCTTTTCAATATTGTGTTAATTATAGTTAGCTCATTGAGCTACTACCTGGTTTGATATAGAGCCTTGTTTTTTAAAGTATTTTAATGTGGAATTACATGTGAATGAGTTGTATTCTAGCGAGACGCTTGGGGGAACAAGATAAGCTGAAGATCACAGGATGAAGCTGCCCCCCCTAAGAAAGCGAGTCAACAATACGAAATACTGAAGAATAAAGAAGCACGCAGATGGATTAAATTATATCATTAAATCATCTGTGTGCTATTTTTCTAGGATTTATATATCAGTATCCCTTTAATTTATTGTTGTTGTTTTAAAACACGAGACATTTCTTCAATTTTACCAGCATGTAAAGGAATATGAATGGCATTTAATACCAACAATTCGTCTAACGTATTACAACCTGCAATGGTTTCAGTTAATTCTGCTTGTAGTTCTTCATCTGAAATTTTTTGAGCACGCTCTGGTAAAGTTTGTAAATCGTTCAAGATTTCATCTATTTTTGGTACTGTTTCATCTCCCCAATTTTCTGGTGAGGATCCATAACCAAACAAACGTGTGTATTTCTCTACATCTACTGTATTTTTATCATATAAAGATAATGCAGATTCAAATATAGTTAAAACATGACCATATTGCCAATGTATTGTATTTGGGAATAAATCAATTTTATCGTCCAATACTTGATCATTACTCCAATTATCATAACCTGAAATTAAATAATTAACACCCATATCAATAACATCATATACTGATTTCTTTGTCATAATTTAATCCCCTCCACTCTTCAAATATCGTGCAACTTAAATATAATGTGGCTATAAAAACGTACATCCACTCTCTACCCTTTTATTTAATACTTATTCACATAAGTAAAATTATTATAAACAATGTATATTTTAATTATTAATATCTAATCCATCGATTCAAAATTTAGATATAATTTATAATCAAAAAGCATACACTGACACCTTTTTATTATCACTAGTAAATCTTCAGTTTAATAACACGTTTGTTTTGCTTTAACTTATACTATGATATATAAAAAAGACGTTTCTCAAAAAATTTGTTTAAATGAGAAACGTCCATGAGTATCTTCTATAAAGTTTGTTTTTAATTTTTATATTATTTCGTCATATCAACCAACTAAACATAGATGTGATAAATATTTTACATCATGCCTGGCATGCCACCCATACCTGGTTGCGGTTCATTGTTATTTTCTTCAGGAATATTAGCAACAACTGCTTCTGTTGTTAAGAACATAGCTGCAACACTTGCTGCGTGTTGAAGTGATGAGCGTGTTACTTTAGTTGGATCTACAATACCAGCTTCAAGCATATTCACCCATTCATTAGTAGCAGCATTAAAGCCAACGCCTACTTCTGAATTTTTAAGTCTTTCAACTATAATTGAGCCTTCTAAGCCAGCATTTTCTGCTATCTGACGTACAGGTGCTTCTAGAGCTTTTAAGACGATATTAACCCCTGTAGCTACGTCGCCTTCAGCTTCAATTTTTGATACTTCATCAAAAATGTTCATAAATGCTGTACCACCGCCTGCTACAATTCCTTCTTCAACGGCAGCTCTTGTAGAGTTTAAAGCATCTTCAATACGTAATTTACGCTCTTTTAACTCTGTTTCACTTGCTGCACCAACTTTAATTACTGCAACACCGCCTGCTAATTTCGCTAAGCGTTCCTGTAATTTTTCTCTATCAAAATCAGAATCAGTTTCATCAATTTGTGCTTTGATTTGACTTACTCTTGCATCGATATTGTTTTGATCACCATCACCATCGACAACTGTAGTATTGTCTTTAGTAATTTCAGCTTTATTAGCAGTACCAAGCATATCAATTGTTGCCTCTTTAAGTTCTAAGCCTAAATCGTCAGTAATCACTTGTGCACCTGTTAAAATTGCTAAATCTTCTAACATTGCTTTGCGACGATCGCCAAATCCAGGCGCTTTTACTGCAACTGCTGTAAACGTGCCACGCATGCGGTTTAATACTATATTTGTTAATGCATCGCCTTCAACATCGTCAGCTACTATTAAAATTGGACGGTTAGCTTGAACTACTTGTTCCAATAACGGTAAAATATCTTGGAAAGATGAAATCTTTTTATCTGTAATTAAAATATATGGTCTTTCTAACTCTGCAACCATTTTATCTGAATCTGTGACCATATATGGAGATTGATAACCTCTGTCGAATTGCATACCTTCTACAACTTCTAATTCGGTATTAAAGCCACTTGATTCTTCAATTGTAATCACACCATCATTTCCAACTTTTTCCATTGCTTCAGAAATATATTTACCAATTTCTTCATCAGCTGCTGAAATAGAACCAACTTGTGCTATTTCATTTTTATTATCTACATTTTGTGAAATTTCATGTAAAGCTTCAATCGCTACTTCTACAGCTTTGTCAATACCTTGACGTAGTCCAACTGGGTTAGCACCACTTGTAACATTTTTCAAACCTTCTTGAATCATTGCTTGTGCTAATACAGTAGCTGTAGTTGTACCGTCTCCAGCGATTTCATTTGTCTTGTTCGCTACTTCTTGTACTAATTTAGCACCCATATTTTCATAAGGATCTTCTAATTCAATTTCTTTTGCAATTGTTACACCGTCATTAGTAATTAATGGTGAAGTGTATTCTTTATCTAATACAACATTACGTCCTTTAGGACCAATTGTAACTTTGACAGCATTTGCTAATTTATCTACACCTCTTAGCATAGATTGACGTGCATCTTCAGAGAACTTTAAATCTTTAGCCATATTTCTTAACCTCCATGTTGTTAGTATATTTTATCGTAGTTATAATTTTTATTATTCAATAATTGCTAAAATATCATCTTCGTTTAGAATTAAATATGTTTCGTCCCCACGTTTAACTTCTGTGCCAGCGTATTGTTGAAAAACAACGTTATCGCCTTCATTCACTTCAGGAGCAACTCGAGAACCATCTTTTAAAATACGTCCTGCACCTACTGCAATTATCGTACCTTCATTTGACTTCTCTTTAGCGCTATCTGTTAATACAATACCACTTTTTGTTGTTTGCTCTTGTTCTATTTTTTGAATAATTACTCGGTTACCTAATGGTTTTAACATTGATTGTTCCTCCTTAGAATTGGAAATCTTTAGCACTTTATTACCTTGAGTGCTAATCTATTTTCTATAATAATCAAAGTTGGTCAATATTTCAAGTTAAAACCATCGTTGTATATTTTGTGTATGAACATAATTTACGCTAAAATAAGATATAAACTATTTTTGGAGGTTCATTATGTCTCGTTTGTGGGTATCCATATTGACATTAGTTATTTATGGTCTAGCACAATATGGTGTTTTATTTTTACATATGGCTGGTTTTTTCAGCAATTTAAGTGGTAAATCGTTAATGTTTACCAATATTTATACACAAGTGATTTTATTTATAATTGCATCCATCATTATCATTATAATCAATAATTTCATTGCTAATCCAACACAGTTAGAACAACAAGCAAAAGAGAAGAAACGCTACGCAATACTATGGGCATTCGTTGGATATGTTAGTGTTATGGTTTATCAAATCATTGCTAATTTAATTAATATGTTTGTATTAGGTGGACCGCAATCAAGTCCAAATACAGAAAGGTTAATGAAAGTCGCTCAAGATATACCTGTCTTCATTATTTTAATTTCAATTGTAGGCCCAATTCTTGAAGAATATGTGTTTAGAAAAGTTATCTTTGGTGAGTTATATCAACTTATGAAAGGTAATAAGACCCTAAAATTCATTGTAGCTTCGGTAGTAAGTTCTATTATATTTAGTGCTGCACACGGTGACCCAGCTTTCTTCATCATTTACTTTGGTATGGGAATGATTTTTTCAGGATTATATGCATTTACTAAGCGCATATGGGTTCCTATTGCTGTACATATGATGCAAAATGGTTTTGTAGTAATTATTCAAGTTTTAATTGGACCAGAAAAAATAAAAGAGTTACAAGAAACTACTTCATTTATTTTTAATCTTATTGTTTAACTAACATTTTATTATAAAATAAGAAAATAGTTACATTCTCAAAATAAAGGGTTAATCCATCTTATGAAATGGATTAACCCTTTTTATATTTTAGTTATTCATTATTTTTGTTTTTACGATGAACAAAGTAACCAACTACGACACCTACAAAGATAATAAAAATAGCTGTTATTAAAGCAAATAATATACGTTCAAATTTTATATCAATAGTATTTTTTGAATCTTTATCCGCAGTTTCAGTCATTTCTTCATCGCCACTAGAATGATACTCATATTTACCTGTAGCACTTTCCGTTTTTGGATTTTTCAAATCTGGCATAGAGCCAATTTCACCTGTAATCAAAGCTAAAACTTGATTATCTAAATTTTTATAATAATCCTGCGATTTTAATGGGTTAAAATACTGAAATTTAAAATAATTCGTTCCTTTCTGTAACTCATTTAAAAAAGCATTATCATCAAATCGTTGTGGTCTTAATATGGATAAAATTTCTCTATTAGAAATTTTTTCTTCACCATTGTTTAATTGTTTTACTTGGTTTACAACAAAAGGATTATATTTAAATGAACCGGTAGACATTTGGTTAAATCTATTTAAAATTTGACGGTCACTTTTTGTATGCGTCGACGCTTGATTTGTATCTTCTTTAACTGCTAAATCTCCATAATTAAAATCACTTTGATATTTATTTGATTGTGCATTTTCACTTGATCCTTTTAAGTTCGGACGCGCAGAATATGATGGTTTGATTGGTTTTGTTAGTTGATACGCATCTCCATTACCACTCTCATGATTTCCATTACTTGGTGTATTGGGATAATGAGAGTTTGACGGTGGTGTCAAATTAGGTCGGTCAGGCTTTGTCGGTGTTCCTGTACCTCCATTTGAACCGGTTGTATTTCCATCACTGGGTTTGTCTGGTTGAGGTGATGAACCTCCACCTTCATTTGGTCGGTCAGGCTTTGTCGGTGTTCCTGTACCTCCATTTGAACCGGTTGTATTTCCATCGTTGGGTTTGTCTGGTTTTGGCGATGAACCTCCACCTTCATTTGGTCGGTCAGGCTTTGTCGGTGTTCCTGTACCTCCATTTGAACCAGATGTATTTCCATCACTGGGTTTGTCTGGTTTTGGCGATGAACCTCCACCTTCATTTGGTCGGTCAGGCTTTGTCGATGTTCCTGTACCTCCATTTGAACCGGATGTATTTCCATCACTGGGTTTGTCTGGTTTTGGCGATGAACCTCCACCTTCATTTGGTCGGTCAGGCTTTGTCGATGTTCCTGTACCTCCATTTGAACCGGATGTATTTCCATCACTGGATTTGTCTGGTTTTGGCGATGAACCTCCACCTTCATTTGTATCAGACGTGTCTCCTTCACTTGGTTCATCTGGTTTTGAAGATGTATCTTCATCTTTATCAGGTTGGTCAGGTTTTGATGTTTCTCCTGTATCACCACCTTCATTTGTATCAGACGTGTCTCCTTCACTTGGTTCATCTGGTTTTGAAGATGTATCTTCATCTTTATCAGGTTGGTCAGGTTTTGATGTTTCTCCTGTATCACCGTCTTCATTTGTATCAGACGTGTCCCCTTCACTTGGTTCATCTGGTTTTGAAGGTGATTCTTCATCTTTATTGGGTTTGTCTGGTTTTGATGTTTCTCCTGTATCACCGTCTCCATTTGTATCAGAAGTGTCTCCTTCGCTTGGTTCATCTGGTTTTGAAGATGTATCTTCATCTTTATCAGGTTGGTCAGGTTTTGGCGTCTCTTCTGTACCACCCTCTTCATTTGTATCAGATATGTCTCCTTCACTTGGATTGTCGGGTTGAATGTGTGTATCACTTCCATCATTGTTAGAAGCATTATCATTCAATGAATCATAGTTTTCATCTGATTTTAAATTATCATCTGTCAATTCATTTTTTATTATATTATTATTTTCAACGTTAGAGACAGAATTTTCTTTATCGTCTACATTATAAAGGTTGGAAATTGAAGGTGCAAAATATGAACGTCCCATTTCATCAGTTTCAGCAAATTTATTCTTTGTGCCAGTCGATGTGTTATTATTTTGATCTTCAACAGCTTGAATTGGTTTAGATATTAAAGCGGCACTTATTGCAAAAGCGAAGCTAGAGATTAATACTTTATTCATTTTATACCCTTTCATTTTCTCACCTCCATATTAGTAATCCTTGTATTCATTATAATTATATTAGAAAGCTCACTTTTTTTCATTAAATAGATGGTTATTGAAAGGAAAAAGTAATAAATCTGAAATTTTTTGTAAAAACCCTATTTACAAACTCAGGTATAATTATTATACTAGATATATATTTTGAATTAATAAAGGAGCTACTATAATGGGAATTTTCTCTAAAAAATCAAAAGATTTAGATGCATTTCAAAATGCAATCGAAACAAGACGTACAATTTATAGTTTAGATAAAGAAATTTCAATTTCTGATAAAGAAGTTGAAAATATAATTGAACATGCAGTTAAACATGTACCATCTTCATTTAACTCTCAATCTACACGTATTGTTTTATTATTAAATGATAACCATGATAAATTTTGGGAAATTACAAAAGAAGCACTGAAAAATACAATGGGACCTGATCGCGATTTTCAACCGACTGCTGATAAAATTGATAATTTTAAACATTCATATGGAACAATTTTATATTTTGAAGACGAAGAAGTCATCGAAGGATTACAAAATCAAATGCCTAATTACGCAGAAAACTTTGCAATTTGGTCTAATCAGACAAACGCAATGCATCAATTCGCTATTTGGACAGCACTAAGCACTGAAGGTATTGGGGCTTCATTACAGCATTATAACCCACTTGTAGATGTAGCTGTTTCTGAAGCTTTTGATATTCCAAAAACTTGGAAACTGATGGCACAAATGCCTTTCGGTAATATTCGTGAAGCAGCTAATGAAAAAGAATTTAATGATATAAGCAAACGATTCCTTATAAAAAAATAAAAGATTAAATATATGGAATGACATGTTATTATACATCCACCTTCAAAAACGTGGACAAAATGCATTCCTTTTCTATCAATATTAGTATGATTGCCAAAATATGAGGCTTAGACTTCTGTGTCTTCGCCTCTTTTTTCATATCTAGATATAATACAATTTATCATATTTTGAATTTTCTAAATATATTTAGTATATTTAGTCTAATACTAATTTAAGGGGTGAAATTGATGAATATAGAAATCTTTCAACTTAAAATTGAACCAGCAAATGTTTCTTTTAATGAAGCAACCATTAAAAATTGGTTCTCTAATTATGTGACGACTGACACAGATGTTGTTGTATTGCCAGAAATGTGGAACAACGGATATGCCTTACCCCAATTGAACAAACTAGCAGATCAACAATTATCACGAAGTTTTGAGTTCATTTCAAAATTAGCTATTCAGTATCAAGTAGATATTGTAGCAGGCTCTGTATCTAATATCATGAAAGAAAGTGTATATAACACTGCCTTTGCAGTATCTAAGCAAGGCTATTTAATCAATAGTTACGATAAGGTACATCTTGTACCAATGTTAGATGAACCACTCTTTATGAGCCCAGGCAATGCTGTTCCTGAACCATTTTCACTTTCTAACGGTGTAAAAATTGCTCAAATTATTTGTTATGACTTGCGTTTCCCTGAGATACTACGTTATCCAGCACGTAAAGGAGCAGAAATCGCATTTTATGTAGCACAGTGGCCAAGTGTTAGATTAGACCATTGGATAGCTTTATTAAAAGCACGTGCGATAGAAAATGATATGTTTGTTGTCGGTTGTAATACCTGTGGTGACGATGGTAAAACTGAGTATGCTGGTAACTCAATAATTATTAATCCAAATGGTGAAATTATAGATCAACTCAATGATAAAGAAGGAAGATTAAATTGTTCGTTAAATTTAGATGAGGTTTCTAAACAACGTGAAGCAATACCCGTATTTAAAAATTTGAGACCTCATCTTTATAAATAAAACATAAAAAAACCGTGAGCTTGGGAGGGACTCACGGTTTTTTGTAACTTATTATTAAGGGAATGTTTTATACAGTTATTTCTCTATCTATTTTTGGGGATGTTATTAATTATGAAAAAAATTAGTGAATTTACCGATTAAAATGATAAATTGAATGATGTTTCCGATAGCTTACATGTTTAAATTTTAAATTGTCTCTGTTATAGACAATGTTAAAATAGATTTGATTTGAGACTGGGAAAGGTCTACAAATACAAATTTAAGGGATTTGCTTAACGTATTAAGCGAGTTGTGTACTAATTTAGTACTATTTCACGAAACCACTAGCTATTACTGAAAAGGTTCTTGTCACAACATCAGCCTCCTCTTATCCGTATTCAAAGAAATGAAACCGACAACTAAACTTGTAACTCCAATAACTATACGAAGATACAGTCACAATTTAGTAAAGTCAATTAGACTCCTGCTCAAAAGCCTAACTAACAACATCATTTAAACGGCTAAGTCTAAATAATTTTATCACTTCTTTGTGATACAAGTTTATTAAACCATGAATTTTTGAAATTGCGTTTAATAATTCCTAACTCGTTATATTTCATACTTATTTGTTAAGAATTATATGTTAAAATTAAAAAGATAAGAAATACAAACAGTTAGGAATACAAAACATACACTTAAGCAATGAGACGCCTAAAATATAATTAAAATTGTATAATACGGGTGAGGAGAGAATAGCCAATGGTAAAATTAATTGACAATAAAATAGATAGACTTGCTAAACAACTTCAAATACGAAACAATCTAGATAATATAGAGTATTTGAAAATGCGTTTAGGCATGCAAGTTGTAGTAAGTAACTTTTTTAAAGCAATTGTAATTTATGGCATTTCAATCCTTTGCAACCTATTTTTATACACACTAACTGTACACTTATCATTTTTTTTAATCAGACATTTTGCACATGGTGCACATGCTAGAAGTTCTCTATTATGTTATTTAGAAAGTCTTTTTTACTTTGTTTTACTTCCTTGGATAGTCGGGTATATGAAAGTACCGTCTGAAATAATGTATACCTTGTCTTTAATAGGTTTAGTTTTAATCATAATTTTCTCACCATCTGCAACTAAAAAGCAACCTATTCCACAACGACTTAGAAAAGGAAAAAAAATTAAAGCTATCGCCGTAACATTATTATTATTAATTATTTCTGTATTTTTAGATGAACCATACCAACAACTAATGTTGCTTGGTATTACCATCATTGCAATTTTACAAATTCCAATATTTTTCCCTAAGGAGGATTATTAATTATGAATATTTTCGAATCAATTTTAACTATTTTTGCTAAGTTCTTTACTTTCATTGGTACAATCTCAAGTGTAAAACCTTGTACTGGATTTGTTGATGAACCTGAAATTCCTAAAGAATTAACAGATTTATACAAATAAAATAATAGTTACTTAGAAAGTGTGTATAACATGGCGGTTTTATTTTTATTGATTTTATCATTATTACAAGCAATTATTTTGTTCTATACTTTGAGCCTTATAAGTGGTATTCATTTTATAAAGAAGGATTATATTTCTATTATTGGAATTATAATCCTTTCTGCTATTTTATTTTTTATAATTGATTCACAAGCAGTACTATTTTTATTCGTTGCTACATTAATATTTATGTATTATAAAAACAAATTTCTTGGTATTGTTACTACAATGATTTGTTTTTTTATTTTATATATGGCCAACTTTACAAGTTTGTGGTTAAGTAGTTTGATTGTAGATGTAATAGTTATCAAATATAATTTTTCAATATTTTATGCAATTACTTTCACTATGTTTTCATTAATTTACGCATACATAGCTAGGTTTTTTATAAAACGACTCTCTTTTCAGATTTATCTTTGAATAAATTATATTTAATATTAGTTAGTTTATTTCTACTTATTATCTTAGGGTTGATATATTTTTACTTACCAAATCAAAATGTTTCATTTGGTGATGCTAAATTTATTTCAATCATGTATGCTGTGGTTATCATTACTACGGCTATTTTAATCATTACTATTTCCTTCAGCATTATACGTCAAATCCAATATAAACGTAATATTAAAGAAATAGAAAATTATTATAAATATACGTTACAAATTGAAAAGATTAATAATGAGATGCGTAAGTTTCGGCATGATTATGTTAATATCCTTTCTACATTATCTGATTATATTCGAGAAAATGATATGGAAGGTTTACGCAAATATTTCAATGAAGAAATCATACCAATGCAAGATAATATGCAAATGAAAACACTTAAAATTAATGGTATTGAAAATTTAAAAGTCCGTGAAATTAAAGGTTTAATCACAACTAAAATATTACAAGCTCAAGAAAAAAATATAAGATTAAGTATTGAAGTTCCAGAGCCAATTGAAAAAATTGATATGCCTATTATCAATTTGAGTAGAATTATTGGTATTTTATTAGACAATGCTATAGAAGCTTCAGAAAAAATAGAGGATGATCCTCTAATTCGCATTGCTTTTATCAAAAATGAAGACGATTCAGTTATGTTTATCATCATGAACAAATGTAAGCCTGATATGCCTAGAGTACATACCTTGTTCCAAGAAAATTACTCAACAAAAGGAAAAAATCGTGGTTTAGGATTATCTAACTTAAAAGAAATAACCGATGCAACTTCCAATGTTTTATTAGATACAACTATAGACAATAACTACTTTATTCAAAAAGTAGAAATACTAAATTCTAATTCATAAGGATGTGTAAATATGAAAATATTCATTTGTGAAGATGATGTAAGACAACGTGAAAATATAGTTTCTATTATCAATAATTACATCATGATAGAAGAAAAACCAATGGAAATTGAAGTAGCTACGTCAGATCCTTATGAGGTATTGGAACGTGCAAAGGAACTTAAAGATATTGGTTGTTATTTTCTTGATATACAATTAGAGGCCGATATTAACGGTATTAAATTAGCAAGTGAGATTAGAAAATATGATCCTGTGAGCAATATCATATTTGTCACAAGTCATAGTGAGCTTACTTATTTAACCTTTGTATATAAAGTTGCTGCTATGGATTTCATCTTCAAAGATGATCCTGACGAATTAAAATCCAGAGTGATTGATTGCCTCGAAACTTCAGAAACTCGATTGAAATTACTTTCAAAAGAAAGCACGGTTGAAACAATCGAACTTAAACGCGGCAGCAATTCTATTTATGTACAATACGATGATGTCATGTTCTTTGAATCATCTTCGAATTCGCATCGTTTGATTGCTCATTTGGACAATAGGCAAATTGAATTTTATGGTAATTTAAAAGAAATTGATAATTTAGACGAGCGTTTTTTCAGATGTCATAATAGTTTTGTTGTCAATAGACACAATATTGAATCCATTGATTCTAAGTCACGTATTGTTTATTTCAAAAATAATGAACACTGCTATGCTTCTGTACGTAATGTTAAAAAAATTTAATACATAAACTAAAAGGCTGAGACTACAAAAATGTCTCAGCCTTTTAACATCACTCTTCAATTTATTGTGTGAAACTCATATATGCGTTTAGCTTAAATCAACCTTCAACACCCATTCAACCTTAATCACCTTAACTTGAGAGAATTATTGCAGTCCTTCCCTTTCTTGTTAATAATCAAGTAACACTTGAACTTCATCTAAAGTAGGTATACTCTCAATAGCGCCATATTTTGTAGTAACTTTTGCAGCAACGATGTTACTAAATTGAAGCATAGTTCCACCTTCTCGTTTTAATGCTTCTATCGGATTGATAATATCAGATGCTGCTAATCTATTAATTAATGCACCTACAAAAGCATCACCGGCACCAGTCGTATCTATTGCTTTCACTTTATAACCACCATGACTAAGCACGGTACCATCTTTGAAATGAATTTCAGCACCTTCTTTACCCTTAGTGTATATAACAGCTTCTACACTACCTTGGAATAACCAAGCGATTGCTTCTTTTTCATCTTTTTTTCCAGTGACGAATGACAATTCTTCGTCTGAAATTTTAAGTATATGTGCTGATGGCAAGAATTCACGAATTGCATTTTTACATTCCGCTTCACTTGGCCATAATGGCAACCGTACGTTAGGATCAAATATAATCGTACCATTTGCTGATTTCACTTTATTTATTAACGATTTATGCGCTTGTTTCATTGGACTATCTACGAGATCAACAGAACAAAAATGTAACATATCATTTTCTGTTACAGTTATTGCATCTATATTGCTAGGTTGATATAACATATCTGCTGATGGTTTACGATAAAATGAAAAATCTCGTTCTCCTTCTTTGGTTAAACTTACAAATGCTAAAGCTGTGTTCGCTTCATCTGTTCGTCGGATATAGTTTGTAGACACACCAATATTACTTATTGTTTCTACAATTAAATCACCAAAAGCATCGTTTCCTAACTGAGTGATCATAGCTGCTTGACCACCTAATTTTGTGGTTGTACAAGCAACGTTACAAGGTGCGCCGCCTACTTGTCTTGTAAACCCTTCTACGTCTTTTAATTTTGAATCTTTTTGATTAGGAATAAAATCGATAAGTGCTTCGCCGATTGCAAGTAAACGTTTCATTTATTGTCCACCCTTTATATCATATTTTGTGAAATTGAGAAAGGCTTGCCCAGATTCAGTAGAAGCTTTAAATCCTATCGCATCATCATCTGTAAAAATTCTTGAAGTCATTACACGCTCACCATCATTACAAAATAATTCAATGCTAGATGTATCAACGAACATTTGTAATTGTGATAAAGGTGTATCCAAATAAGTGCTACGTGTTTTACCTTCTACTGGTTCTGGTAATGCGCCACTTTCACTACGATCTAATGTAATTTTTTTATTTTTTGTATTATAAGCGATGCGCAAAGATTGTGATTTTGAGGCTCTTATTTCAAAATATATTTCAGTAGCTTCGTTTTCCAAGATATCAATAATCAATTCAAATTGTTTACCTTCATATGGTTTTAAGAATCGCGTAAATTTATTAGCGTAACCTAATGCTGTTTCTTTATTCGTTCTTAATTGTTGAAGTGCTTTAATAGGACGTTGTTTTAAATTGCCTTGTTCAATTGTCAAAATACGCGGAATTGTTAAACAATGCGCCCAACCATCTGAATCTGTAGGATAGGTCACTTCTGGTAAGCCCATCCAACCAATGAGTATTCTGTCGCCAAATTCATCTGTAAAAGTTTGAGGCGCATAAAAATCAAAACCATAATCTAATTCATGAAAATCACCATGATTCATAACAAGGTGATCTATGTCGTATTGCCCCATAATATAACCAGATTGGTAAATATTCCTGAATTTTTCACCCTCCGGTTCAATACCTTGTGGACAAAATAACAGTAAATCGAAGCCATCTAAATTAAAATAATCTGGGCATTCCCACATAAAACCAAACGCCTCAAGCTTTGTTTTTATTTCTCCTTGAAATGTCCAGTTCACAATGTCTGTTGATTGGTATTGAAGTATTCTTCCATATCCTTCTTCATTTTGTGCAGCAATGACTGCATAGTAAATTCCATCTTTAACAAACACTTTAGGATCTCTAAAATGTTGTGTATATCCTGACGGCGGTGCTGCTATTACTGCTTTTGGAAATTTTTGAACCTCGCCATTATCGAGTACTTTAGCTATATGTTGTGTCGACTTTCTATTCCAATTTTCATCTCTATGATTTCCTGTATACATATAATACAAGTTATTGTGATATGTAAATGCGCTGCCGCTATAAACACCATGACTATCATCTTTTGTATCCGGTTTTAGTGAAATCCCTTGATCTTCAAAATTTATTAAATCTTTACTTTTATATGTATACCAATATTTCAAACCATGGACTGCTCCTAAAGGAAACCACTGGTGTGAGATGTAGTATTCTCCTTTATAATAAATTAGACCGTTAGGATCATTTAAGAGTCCTGTTTTCGGCTGAATATGAAATAATTGTCTATATTTAGATTGATTCACAAGCTCAGTTAATTCATCCATTACTTCTTGATCAATATCTTCGTAACGCTGATAACGTTCATCTCTTGTCCATTCACTCACTTTATTTCCTCCTATTATTAACTACTACTTTCCGGATATTGTCCATCTCAATTCAACTCAGCATAACATTTATGCATCATTTGTTTTTATTTCATTCCTATTTAATTAGATTTGTCTTTTTATCGATTCAAAGCGCTATGGCTTCTCTTCTTCAATATCATTACACCTTGTATGATGTTTAATCAATATATGATTCCTATGTCTAAGACCACATCAGATCAACAATGCTTAACATAAGTTCTGTTTCATCAACATTCATCCCTATAAATAGTTTCTAACTTAATATTAATATTAGTATAGCTTTATTAAATGCCTTAATTTAACTTTTCGCACATTATTTTGACATCATAAATATTCATATAGACTGTAATTGAAATGATATTCTATCATCTGACAGACAATTCGCTTTGATATGTAAATCATTTTTACTATCTCTTCCAATCAATCTACTTGGCACTGTAAACATCCTCTATTTTATCATATTGTAATCCCTTTAAATACTATTAAAAATCAAAGTCAACTTGCTTTATAAACACTTTTAACAATTGACAACTTTATGAATAACACTTTCAAAAAATCATCAATATACTTTGTTAGTTTTAAGAAAATTTATAAATAGTTCAACTCGGACTAACCTCGTTTAACCTTACAACGCGTGTAACTAAATGAGAAATTTTTATAGAACTAAATAAAGTCCGAAACATAAAATATGTCTCGGACTTTTTTTCTGTAGTCAGCCTTTAACGAAGTGAAATCACTTCATATAGCATTGTGTTTTATCTTATTCAGATATCCAAATTTAGTTTTATATCACTAAGCTTTCTGAACAGTGATTGTCCAAGAAGCATCATCAAGTTGTTCATAATTAGTAACTGGGTAACCTTCTTCAGCTGCCCAATTTGGAATTGCTTCAGTTGCTTGGGTACAATCAAAATCAATTTTTAATTCGTCCCCGTTCTCTAAAGTAGTCATTTTCTTCTGTGCTTCAATCAAAGGAAAAGGACAAACCATACCTACTGTACCTAATTCATATACCATAATGAAATCCTCCTAAAAAATAAAATTTACGTCGTCTGTGTTTGTGTAGAAACTTTTTGCGTTGTAGATTTTTGAGCTTTTTTCATTGGTTTGATAAATATGAAGTAACTCATAAACCAAGCACCTAATATCATTGATGCAAGCGCGATCCAACCTTTCCAAGACATTGTAGCTGTTTCAACTAAACCATTTCCGATAGAGCAACCGCCTGCTACTGATGCACCAAATCCCATACATACGCCACCAATAACACTATTGCGGATTGTTTTTTTATCTGGTAATCTCCACTTAAATTCTCTAGCACCTTTTGCTGCAATATAAGAACCAGCAAAGATACCTAAAACAAGAAAGACACCCCAATCTAATAGTTGGACATCACCAGTTACAAAGAATTGAACAATGTTTGCAGATGGTGTTGTAATGCCTAAACCGTACATTCTACCAGTAGATTCACTCACTGGCCAAGCCAATAATGCAATGAGTCCAACTGCAATAGCTGCAACAAATGGATGGTATTTTTTTTCAAATAAATAATAGCGAATTCCTGTAAATTTTTGTTTTAACTTTGGTACGGCAAATTTGGGTTTTGGTTTGCGTAGTGTTTTTACAACAAATATGAGCGTTATCATTGTTAATAAAGTGACCCAAATCCATGTCGGAATACCTGTAGTTTGAGCCATACTTGTATTTACATTAGTAGGTTTATTGATACCGTCCATTAAAGGTAATAATAAACCAAATTTAGTAGCAGCTGATGTAAATGCATATGCAATAAGTGCTATCCAACTACCAATTAATCCTTCTCCTGCTCTATACCATGTGCCAGTTGCACAACCGCCTGCTAATATAATGCCAATACCAAAAATAAATGAGCCAATAACCGTACCTATGATTGGATATGTGGACTCTGGTATTTGCACTAACCCTGTTGAAGTTAAAACGAGTAGTCCGATACTTTGAACGGATATTGCTATTAATAAGGCATAAAACATTTTATTACTTTTTTGGATATACATATCCCTAAATCCACCAGCAAGACAAAACCGTGTACGTTGCATGACAAACCCCAAAAGCCCGCCTACGATTAAGCCACTGATTACTAACCACGTCATAACATTACCTCTTTTCCGATGAAATCAATATGAATTATCATATTAGATTTACAGTGAAATTTCAACCTTTCTGTTTTAAGTCTTATGAAAAGATGTGCTATGAAAACTTGCTAGTAAAAAAACTTTGCATAGACAACTAAACATCAAAAATGTTTGCATCTATACAAAGTTAATATTAAAAATTATTATTTATTACTGTAATTTTTCATAAAGAAAAGTAAAGATTGTAGTTCAATCCCTAAATCAATATGATGAACTTGAACATCTGATGGCGTATAAACACGTGTTGGTGTAAAATTTAAAATCCCTTTAATGCCAGCTCCAACTAATGTATCTGCAACTTGTTGTGCTGCATTTTCAGGCGTTGTTAATATCACGACATCAATTTGCTCTTGCTTTAAGACATCGGTGATTTTCGAAAATGGACTTACAACCACATTGCCTATTTGTGTTCCTATCACATCATCTCGTATATCGAACGCCTCTGTAATAGTCATTTCATCATGAATAGAAAAATTATATGTTAGTAATGCTTTACCTAGGTTCCCTACACCTACGATGGCTATTTTAATTTCATCATTTTCACTTATTTCATTTTTAAAAAAATGTAACAAGCTATCAATATTATAACCATACCCTTTTTTGCCTAATTCACCAAAATAAGAAAAATCACGACGAATTGTTGCAGAATCAATGTTCAAACCTTCACTAATTGTTTTAGAATTAACTCTGTCTATCCCTTTAGATTTCAAAGTATTGACGAATCTATAATATAACGGTAACCGTTTTAACGTGGCACGAGGAATCTTTTCGCTTTGGTTAGCCAAGATCTTGTCCTCCTATACTATAATGTCTAATTAATCTTATAATTACTACAACATTATACATTAATACATTATAAAAATAAACACTGGTAGTTTTAACAACACGCAGAATACGGTAGAATGATAATGAATAGAGAGGTGCAAAATCGGATGATATTATTACAATTAAATGACATTACTAAATCATTCGACGGAGAAGATATTTTTAACAATGTAGATTTTGAAGTGAAAACTGGTGAACGTATTGGTATCGTAGGACGTAACGGTGCTGGTAAATCTACATTAATGAAAATTATTGCTGGCGTCGAAGGTTATGATAGTGGACATGTTTCAAAAAGTAAAAATTTAAAACTTGGTTATTTAACACAACAAATGACACTCAACACAAACCAAACTGTGATTGAAGAAATGTCTAAACCTTTTGAAAATATGAAAAAGCTAGAAGCTGAAATGAAAAAAGAAACAGATTGGTTAGCACAACATGCAAATGCATATGATACAGACGAATATAAAAGTCATATCGATCGTTATGAATATTTATCCAATGAATTCGAACAACAGGATGGATATCAATATGAAAGTAAAATAAAAACCGTGCTCCATGGACTGAATTTTACTGAAGCGGATTTCAATCGCCCTATTAATGATTTTAGTGGTGGTCAAAAAACTAGGCTTTCATTAGCCCAAATGTTATTAAGTGAACCTGATTTATTATTACTTGATGAACCTACTAACCATTTGGATATGGAAACAACACAATGGTTAGAAAGTTATTTAAACTATTTTAAAGGTGCTATTGTTATCATTAGCCATGACAGATATTTTTTAGATAAAATAGTCAATCAAATCTATGATGTAGCCCTTGGCGATGTGCAACATTATATAGGTAATTATAAACAATTTATTGAAAAAAGAGATAAGTATTATGAAAAACGCATGCAAGAATATGAACGTCAACAAGATGAGATTAAACGCTTAGAAACTTTTGTTGAGAAAAATATAGCAAGGGCTTCAACTACTGGTATGGCAAAAAGCCGTAGAAAAATGCTTGAAAAAATGGAAAGAATCAATAAACCAATGATTGATGCCAAAAGTGCTAATATCCAATTTGACTTTGATAGAAATACAGGAAATGATGTTTTCCATATCAAAGATTTAGATATTGGATATGAGCAGCCAGTTACCAAAGGTATCAATATTGAAGTGACTAAAGGAGACCATATCGCCATTATTGGGCCTAACGGTATCGGAAAATCGACTTTAATCAAAACAATTGCAGGTATTCAACCGAAATTGAACGGAGAAATCACTACTGGTGCAAATTTAAAAATCGGTTACTATGATCAAAAACAAGCTGAATTCAAATCTAGTAAAACAATACTAGATTATCTGTGGGACCAATACCCTTCAATGAATGAAAAAGATATTCGCGCAGTACTCGGCCGATTTTTATTTGTACAAGAAGATGTTAAAAAAATCATTAATGACCTTTCTGGTGGTGAAAAAGCTAGATTGCAATTAGCTTTATTAATGCTTGAGCGTAACAATGTACTTATCTTAGATGAACCTACAAATCATCTCGATATAGATTCAAAAGAAATGTTAGAGCAAGCATTGGATCATTTTGAAGGTACGATTTTATTTGTTTCTCACGATCGTTATTTTATAAATCAACTTGCAAACAAAGTTTATGATTTGGACATTCATGGTGGCACAATGTATTTAGGAAATTATCAATATTTTATTGAGAAAAAAGAAGAAAATGAAGCAATTCAAGCTAAAAAGGAAAATGAAACTTCACATCAAACAAAACCAATAGAATCACAAAATGATCATTATACCGATCAAAAACTTCAAAAACGTGAACAACGCCAAATTGAAAGACAAATTGATGAATGCGAAACTAAAATAGATAACTTTGAAACTAAAATCAATGAAATCAATGAAATGCTAACTCTGCCAGATATATACAGTGATCCAGAGGAAGCAAAGCGTTTAGCTAACGAGAAAGAAAATAGCGAACAAGCATTAGAACAAGTTATGTCAGAATGGGCAGAATTACAAGAAAAGTTAATTTAAAGCATATTTGAACTAAAAGTACGAAAATGAAAAATTCATTTTTCGTACTTTTTTATTAACTTTTTACACATTAACTATTCACAACTTTAACCCTATCATCAAAGCTATCCACAGAGTTATCCTAGTTATACACAGGTAAAATGTTACTTTTTCGCCAATGAATATTCAGAAAACAATGTATGTCCACACATTTGCCCACGACTTATCAACAAGTTATACACTAATTGTTGATAAGTACGCACGTTCTCTATTGACATCTATAAATATTTAACTTAAATAGCGATTTGTATATCAATTTATTTCATGACATAATAAAGCATATTAATCTAGTATGAGGTGAAACTTATGTTTCCTATTCTTTGGTTCCTAATCGCTTTAATAATTGGAACAACTCTTTTATTTATTATCACAACAATCATTGCCAATAAAAAGTTAATACATGATATCAAACCTTTATGGTCCTTAAGAAAGCCTTTAGAATCTTTTGTACGACCAAATCACAGGTATAGTTATCAATTCGATACATATAAACACCAGTTTGATGAAACAAATCTGATAGATGATAAAACTTACGCAGACTTGAATTTAAAAGCCCTTTTCGACAGCATGAACTTTAATTTTACTGCTATTGGTGAGATGCGTTTATATGCAACTTTAAGGAAAATGTTTACCATTCATAATCAGATGTTAATTCAAAAATTTAAAAATGACGAACTTTTTCGACTAAAGATATCGACCCACCTTGCTAAAATCGGTAAAGCAATTTATCCAACGTTCCCTGATCAACTAACCACAGTGAAACGCAATCATCTGTATATGTTGACTACATATTTACCGTTAGTCTTTTTACTGTTTGCATTTTTAAAACCTGAAATCGGTATTCTTTTAACTATACTTGTTGCTATATTTAATATGATTTTAAGTGGCGTACTCAAAAGGACATTTGATCAAGACTTAAATTCATTATTTTATACATCAAATGTTATTAAAAAGGCTTATGCAATTCACAAAATAGATGGTGCCCCTACCATTGATGTTGACTTTAGTCATTTTAAAGTTGCTCGTAGGCTAAGTGGTCTATTGGGAAGAGTAAATACAGCAGAAGATTCTATGGTATTTGCATTCTTATTAAAAGCAATATTTATGTTGGACTACCATATCTTCCATCTAATACAACATAGCTTTAAAAAATATGAAGCTGAAGTTATGGCGTGTTATGAATATATAGGAAGTATAGACAATCACTATGCAATAGCATTGTGGAGAGAAACATTAACACAATATGCATTGCCTCAAGCAAGTAATGATGATTCAGTAGAATTTGAAGCACTTACACACCCACTGCTTGTCGATGCTATTTCTAATGATTTAGTAATTAATAGTCATATATTATTAACTGGTTCGAACGCGTCAGGCAAGTCAACATTTATGAAAGCAATCGCCTTAAATCTTTTACTCGCTCAAACGATAAATACAGTTACAGCAAAGTACTTTAAATATAAACCTGGCTTAATTTTCACCTCCATGGTGAACCAAGATGATATCTTGTCTGGCGATAGTTATTTTATGACAGAAATCAAATCTATTAAACGATTGTTTGA
Organism: Staphylococcus sp. 11-B-312; assembly: GCF_016743055.1. Classification (NCBI taxonomy): domain Bacteria; kingdom Bacillati; phylum Bacillota; class Bacilli; order Caryophanales; family Staphylococcaceae; genus Staphylococcus; species Staphylococcus sp. 11-B-312. Next base: position 952,471 of record NZ_CP068241.1, on the reverse strand, counting down.
TTTAAAAACAGAGGATAAAATTTATTGCTTCATTGATGAAATATTTAAAGGGACTAATACAACAGAACGAATTGCCGCTTCTGAATCCGTGTTAAATTATTTAGGCAATAGCCAAAATTACGAAATCATAGCTGCGACCCATGATATTGAATTAGCTACATTATTAGAAAATCAGTACAAAAACTTTCACTTTAACGAAACCATTTATGAAAATGAGATTGCTTTTGATTTTAAAATTAAACCTGGCAAAGCAGATACAAGAAATGCAATTGAATTATTAAGAATCTTAAAATTTCCTAATCAAGTATATACACGTGCTAAAACATCCTCCAATCAATTCCTTTAAGTCTTAGACCAAATCATTTAACTACAAATGCGCTAATAAATACAGAAAAGGAACAATGAAGTTTATATTCGCTTCATTGTTCCTTTATTTGCTTTAACTATTTTATTCAGCATTAATCATCCAAGTAATACCGAAAGGATCATTAAACATGCCATATAATTCTGACCACTCCGTTTTACCTAACGGCATTGCCTCTTCACAACCAGCTGCTATTGCATTGTTAAAGAAATCGATGGCTAGTTGTTTATCCGCTTCATTACTGTGATCAAATGTAAATGTTACAATTGCACCACTATTATCGATTTTTTTATTTTTCCATGTGTCACTACAATAAAATGTTTCACCTAAAACTTTAAATGAAGCATTCATTGTAAAGTTTTTGTCTACTTGGAATTCTTCTGGCATATCTTTAAACATTTCATGGTCACCACCAATACGTTGAATATCTGTGGCACCTAAATTTTTTTCATAAAAGTCTAATGCTGCTAAACTATTTTCAAAATTAAAATACTGAACTGATTTCATTGATAAGCCGCCTCCTGATAATGTAATTCTAAATTTACATTATTCTATATAGTATGACTACACATTAAAATATATACCCCTTTTTTAATATTTAAACATTTGAACTTAATAATATTTATAATGTACATATTTTTTTATTTAACGAAATACATAGCATTAAACTTTTAAAAAGAAGTAGAAACATCAAACATTGATTTAATATTCCTACTTCCTAATTTCATATATAATTAATCTAAGCTATATCCATTTTTATAGAGATAATATCATATTAAGTTAATATTACACTAAATGAAGTGATTACATTTTTAAATGTTCATCCTATCAAGTTTAATTGTTTATTGAAAATTGCTCTATATCCATATCATTAAATCCATTTAATGACATGTCACCAACAAATCCAGCTTGATATAAATAATGTGCTGCAGCACCAATCATAGCAGCATTATCTGTACAAAGTTTTGGGCTCGGTATTCGCAAATTAATCTCATGTTGCTTACAGGATTTATCAAGCGCTGCTCTTAAACCTTTATTACTGGCGACACCACCCGCAATAATTAACTGTTTCACATCATATGCCTCACAAGCTGACACTGCTTTGCCAACTAAAACTTCGACAACACTATTTTGAAAACTCGTTGCTACATCTTCAGGTTTTATTTCAACTCCTTTTTGTCGTAAATTATGCAATTTATTTATGACTGCACTTTTTAATCCACTAAAACTAAAATCGTAACTATTAGCCTCTAACCAAACTCTCGGGAAATTATAGCTATCTTGACCTTTTGCAGCTAATCGATCAACTTGTGGCCCACCTGGATAGCCTAAACCAATCGTTCTCGCTACTTTATCATAGGCTTCGCCAACAGCATCATCTCTAGTTTCTCCTATGACTTCAAAATTCAAATGATCTTTCATGTATACTAGTTCAGTATGCCCACCTGACACGATTAATGCTATTAAAGGAAATTGTAATGGTTGTTCTAAATGATTCGCATAAATATGTCCTGCAATATGATGTACAGGTATCAATGGTTTATTGTAAGCAAAAGCTAACGCCTTAGCTGCATTAATGCCTACTAACAATGCACCTATGAGTCCAGGACCCTGAGTTACCGCTACTGCATCTATATCTTCCATGGATACATTTGCTTCATATAATGCTTGATCAATTGTCGTTGTAATACCTTCAACGTGGTGCCGGCTAGCGACCTCAGGTACCACACCTCCAAATCGCTTATGACTTTCAATTTGACTCAATACAATATTACTTAAAATTTCTGTGCCTTGCTTAATAATGCTTACACTTGTTTCGTCACAACTTGACTCAACTGCTAAAATCAATGTTTGATTACTCATTTAAATTCACCCACATCACTATTGCATCCTCACCTTCACCATAATAGTTCTTACGTTTGCCTCCGAATTGGAATCCCAAATTTGTATACACATGTTGTGCTACCACATTATCTATACGAACCTCTAAACTCATAATTTCACATTTGGTTTGTACATAATTCATCGCGTATTTTAATAATAATTGTCCTAATCCATAGCCTCTATATGATTCATCTATCGCAACTGTTGTAATCTGCGCTTGATCTATCACTATCCAAATGCCAATATAACCAATAATCACATTATTAAACTCAATTATAAAATAATGTGCAAACTCATTCTGTTCTATTTCATGATAAAAAGCATCGATTGTCCAACTACTGTCGTTAAAACTATTTCTTTCAATATCAAATACTTGAGGTACATCCTTCAAAGTCATCAAGCGTATATTTAGTTCTTTTTCTGTTGGTTTAACCAATTTCTTTCGGCCTCTGACAATTTAATATAATTGGGTTTAAATTGATGTATATCTTCAGTAGTTTCAACTAAATGCTTCATATATTTTGCTTTTGGTATATTAGGTATGCAATCACTATCTAATAAATCTTTTACTTTTTCAGTGTCTATGCCAACAAATACATATGGTTTTCCCATTCTATGTAATAAGTTGAGAAGTTCTTGTATTGGTAAATATTGATCTTCTTCTACTTGGAGCAATTGGTTTCCATTATATCGATAAACTCCAGTGTATACTGCTTCTCTACGTGCATCAAATATCGGCACCAAAAGTCGTTCATCGTCTTGAACAGTTGCAGCTAACGCTTTTAGCGAAGAAACACCATATAGTTCAGCATTCAATGCATAGGCCAAAGTTTTAGCAACCGTTACGCCAATTCTAAGTCCAGTATAAGAGCCAGGTCCTTGCGCGACAATAATCGCATTTATTTCTTCTTTTGCAATTCCACTCTCATGAAACAACTGTTGAATCGCCGGCATTAACTGAGTAGAATGATTTTGCTTCACGTTAGTATTGATTTCACCTAGTACTACATTATTTTGCATAACTGCAACAGACAACGGTTGATTAGATGTATCAATCAACAGATAAATCATGTTCAACGGCCTCCTTTAACGTTTTGTAATGTTGACCTACTGCTTTCATTTCTATATTTCTTGTCGTTTCATTTATGGTTTTAATATCTATAGTTAGGTGATTATTTGGTAAAAATGATTCGATAAATTCACTCCACTCAATCAATGTGACAGCTTGATCTTCAAAATATTCATCAAATCCCAAATCTTCTTCACTATCTTCTAATCTATAGCAATCCATATGATGTAACTTAAATGCGTTTCCTTGATAAGATTTAATGATGTTAAACGTTGGAGAATTTATATTGCGTTTTACGCCCATAGCTTTACCAATAAATTGCGTTAATGTTGTCTTACCAGCACCTAAATCACCATTTAATAAAATAATATCCCCTGCTGATAAATGTTTCGCTAACAATTTTGCAAAATGTTCCATACTTTCTAAATCATTTATTTTAATCATATGTCTCTCCTTTTTAACGACACTTCCAAATCAATTGGATTAGTGTCGCATATGCTTGTGCATCGCTCAAGTATTTCTATTTACTTCCAAATCAATAATGATGGATAAAAAATGTTTTAAATTCACTAACATTAAAAGTGACTACTTTCTTATTGATTTTTATCAGCACTAAATGATCATCTATTACTTTAATACTTTATTATCATTAAATTAACTACTATAGTTTAACAAATTTTTTCTTATTTTACTTCAAACTAAAACAAGTTCCAACATTTTGAAATTATTTGAATTGATAGAAAATTTAAAAAAATCATTGACAGCACAAGTTCAATATAGTAAATTTAATTTATCGAATTTTTAGACAATTCAATTTAACACATTAACAGATAAACCATTCTAACGGAAAGGAGCATAATAAGATGACCAAATATACAATGCAATACCAACCAACAACTTCAAATATTTTAGTCATTTTATTATGCTATTAGGACTGGAACTTTAGTAAAGAATCTACTAAATGTTTAAGTCCTATTTCTAGTTGAATGGGACTTGAAAGCGTCCCAATTATTTATTGGGACGCTTTTTTATTTTCAAATTTATGGGGGAATTAATATGAGAAGCGATATGATCAAAAAAGGAGATCATCAAGCTCCAGCAAGAAGCCTTTTGCATGCAACAGGTGCTTTAGAAAAACCAACAGATATGAATAAGCCTTTCGTAGCTATATGTAATTCATATATCGACATTGTACCAGGACACGTTCACCTAAGAGAATTAGCTGACATTGCTAAAGAAGCAATTCGAGAAGCAGGTGCCATCCCCTTTGAATTTGACACAATCGGTGTAGATGATGGTATTGCAATGGGACATATTGGAATGAGATATTCACTGCCATCTAGAGAAATTATTGCCGATGCTGCAGAAACAGTTATCAATGCACACTGGTTTGATGGTGTCTTTTACATACCGAACTGTGACAAGATTACACCTGGCATGTTACTAGCAGCTGTAAGAACCAATGTTCCAGCTATTTTCTGTTCAGGTGGACCTATGAAAGCAGGTTTATCATCACAAGGTAAAGCATTAACACTTTCTTCAATGTTTGAAGCAGTTGGAGCATTTAAAGATGGTTCAATTTCAAAAGATGAGTTTTTAGATATGGAACAAAATGCTTGCCCTACTTGTGGTTCATGTTCTGGTATGTTTACAGCAAATTCAATGAATTGTTTAATGGAGGTCTTAGGCTTAGCTCTCCCATATAACGGTACAGCCCTAGCAGTAAGTGACCAACGTAGAGAAATGATTAGAGAAGCAGCATTTAAACTTGTTGATAATATCAAAAATGACATTAAACCAAGAGATATTGTTACTAAAGAAGCAATTGATGACGCATTTGCTTTAGACATGGCTATGGGGGGATCTACCAATACAGTACTACACACATTAGCGATTGCAAATGAAGCTGGCATTGATTATGACTTATCAAGAATAAATGAAATTGCGAAAAAAACGCCTTATTTGTCAAAAATAGCACCAAGTTCTTCCTATTCTATGCATGATGTACATGAAGCTGGTGGCGTTCCAGCTATCATTAACGAATTATTTAAAAAAGAAGGTACACTTCATCCAGACAGAATTACAGCCACAGGTAAAACACTTCGTGAAAATAACGAACACAAAGAGATATTAAATAGTGATGTAATCAGATACCTTGATAATCCATACGATAAACAAGGTGGCCTTTCAATCCTTTATGGTAATTTAGCTCCTAAAGGTGCGGTCATCAAAGTCGGTGGTGTTGATCCTTCAATTAAAGTCTTTAAAGGAAAAGCAATTTGTTTTGATTCACATGATGAAGCAGTTGAAGCAATTGACAATCACGTAGTACGTGAAGGTCATGTGGTTGTAATTAGGTATGAAGGCCCTAAAGGTGGACCAGGAATGCCGGAAATGTTGGCCCCTACATCATCTATTGTAGGAAGAGGGTTAGGTAAAGACGTTGCATTAATCACTGATGGTAGATTTTCCGGAGCAACACGAGGTATTGCTGTTGGTCATATTTCACCAGAAGCTGCGGCGGGTGGACCTATCGCTTTAATTGAAAACAACGACGATATCACAATTGATTTAACAAACAGAACATTAAATGTAGAAGTTACAGACGAAGTATTAGAATCTAGAAAGCAAAACTTGAAACCATTTAAAGCAAAAGTGAAAACAGGTTATCTTGCACGCTATACAGCATTAGTAACGAGTGCTAATACTGGTGGTATTATGCAAGTACCTGAAGATCTCATTTAAGGAGTGAGTATGATGTCTAAACAAACTGAAATACTTGAATATGAAAAATCAGAAAATTTAGATTATTTTGAAACAGCAGAAGCAATTGAGCCCGAAGTTGAATTAGAAAAAGAAACAATTGATGAAATGAAATCTGGTTCAGAATTATTAGTAGATTCACTTGTAAATGAAGATGTAGATTTTATATTTGGTTACCCTGGTGGTGCTGTACTTCCACTATATGACACATTTTATGATGGGAAAATTAAACACATTCTAGCGAGACATGAACAAGGTGCTTCACACGCTGCTGAGGGTTATGCGCGTGTTTCTGGAAAAACTGGTGTCGTTGTCGTTACAAGTGGTCCTGGAGCAACAAATGCAATCACTGGTATTGCTGATGCTTATAGTGATTCACTACCGCTTGTCGTTATCACGGGTCAAGTTGCAACAGCGGGTATAGGGAAAGATGCTTTCCAAGAAGCAGACTTGCTTTCAATGACTACACCGATAACTAAACATAATTATCAGATTAAAAATGTAAATGAAATACCTAAAATAATCCATGAGGCATTTCACGTGGCAAACTCAGGAAGAAAAGGACCAGTCGTTATTGACTTCCCAAAGGATATGGGAATCTTATCTACTAACGCAGAAGTTTCAAACGAATTGAACCTACCTGGTTATTCAGTTCCTAATCAACCAGACAAAACAGAAATTCAAAAATTACGTGATTATTTAAAATCTTCTAAAAAACCTGTGGTTTTATCAGGAGCTGGTGTAAATCACGCTAAGGCTAATGAAGTTTTCACTGAATTTGTTACACGACATCAATTGCCTGTAGTTAGTACTTTATTAGGGTTAGGTGCCATACCATATGAAAATCCCCTATTTTTAGGTATGGGGGGAATGCACGGATCATACGCAAGCAATATGGCATTAACAGATTGTGATTTGCTTATAAACTTTGGCAGTCGTTTTGATGACAGACTTGCAAGTAAACCAGATGAATTTGCACCTAATGCAAAAATTGTTCATATCGACATTGATCCATCAGAAATAAATAAAATAATCAAAGTTGATTTAGGTATTGTTGCAGATTGTAAAGCAACTTTAGAAGCATTACTTGAATTCGACAGCTATTCAATCAACCATGATGACTGGTTAGAAACATGCTTTAACAATAAAGCAGAGCAACCTTTTGCATACAAAGAAGATCCAGATGGTACATTTTCAAAACCACAACGTACTATTGAATATATAGGAGAAATTACTAAAGGTGACGCAGTTGTTACAACTGATGTCGGTCAACATCAAATGTGGGTTGCCCAATATTATCCATTTAAAAATCACGGTCAATTAGTTACGAGTGGTGGCTTAGGAACAATGGGCTTTGGCATACCTGCAGCAATAGGTGCAAAATTAGCTGAACCTGATAAAACAGTCGTAGCTTTTGTTGGCGACGGTGGTTTCCAAATGACCAATCAAGAGTTAGCAATACTAGAAGAATACGATTTAGACATAAAAGTTGTAATTATAAATAACGGCACGTTAGGTATGGTTAAACAATGGCAAGATAAATTCTTTAACAAACGTTTCTCTCATTCCGTATTTAATGGACAACCTGATTTCTTAAAATTGGGAGAAGCATACAATGTGAAAGGTTTCCTTATCGATGATCCAACACATTTAGAAGAACAACTAGACGCTGCTTTTGAACACAAAGGGCCTGCTCTCATTGATGTTCGTATCTCACCTATCGAACCTGTTAATCCAATGGTGCCTAGCGGTAAAGCTAATTATGAGATGGAGGGATTATTATGAGACGCACATTTAGAACAAAAGTTTTAGATAAAGCTGGTACTTTAAATAGATTAACGAGTATCTTTGTTCGCAGGCAATTTAACATTGTCACGTTATCAGTTACTCCAACGAGAGAAGATGGCGTTTCTAATATCACATTTGTAGCGGAAGTCCCAGATTCAGATGTTTTAAGAAACTTAATTAGCCAATTGGAAAAACAAATAAATATTATTGATGTAGAAGACATCACTGATACAAACACTTACAACAGAGAATTAGTGCTTGTGAAATTAGAAACACCAAGTAACCATCAAGATTTACAAAAAGTAATTAAACCTTATGATGCGCTAGTCTCTATTTTAAAAAATGAGGATCCTTACACCTATCTTCAAGCCTCAGGTCCACAATATACAATGGATAATTTATTAGATGATCTATCATCATATAACATTGAACAAGTTTCAAGAACTGGTTCAGCCGGTTTAGTTTAAAACACAATTCATCAAACTATATTTAAAACATGGAGGATTTTATTATGACAACAGTTTATTATGACCAATCAGTAACGAAAGATGCATTACAAGGTAAAAAAGTAGCCATCATCGGCTATGGTTCACAAGGACATGCACATGCGCAAAACCTAAAAGATAACGGCTATGACGTGATTATTGGCATCAGACCAGGTCGTTCATTTGACAAAGCAAAAGATGATGGTTTCGAAGTATATCCTGTAAATGAGGCAGCAAAACAAGCTGATGTCATCATGGTATTATTACCAGATGAAATTCAAGGACAAGTATATAATGAAGAAATTGAACCTAATTTAGAGCCAAATAATGCACTTGTTTTCGCACATGGCTTTAATATTCACTTTAATGTTATTCAACCACCTGAAACAGTAGATGTATTTTTAGTAGCACCAAAAGGGCCTGGACATTTAGTTAGACGTACTTTCACAGAAGGTAGCGCCGTACCCGCCCTATTTGCAGTTGAACAAGATGCAAGTGGTGAAGCAACTGATTTAGCACTAAGTTACGCAAAAGGTATTGGTGCAACTCGTGCTGGTGTTTTAGAAACATCATTTAAAGAAGAAACCGAGACAGATTTATTCGGTGAACAAGCAGTACTTTGTGGTGGTACAACAAAACTAATTCAATCTGGTTTTGAAACATTAGTTGAAGCTGGATATCAACCAGAAATTGCTTACTTTGAAGTTTTACATGAAATGAAATTAATTGTTGATTTAATGTATGAAGGTGGCATGGAAAACATGCGCTATTCAATCTCAAATACAGCTGAATTTGGAGACTATGTATCAGGACCACGCGTAATCACTCCAGATGTTAAAGATAATATGAAAGCAGTACTTAACGATATTCAACAAGGAAACTTCAGCGATCGTTTCATCAAAGATAACGAAAATAATTTTGAAGAATTCCATAAACTACGTGAAGAACAACATGGACATCAAATTGAAGCGGTTGGTAGAGACCTACGTGAGATGATGCCATTTATTAAATCCAAGAGTATTGAAAAATAATTAGTTTTATGGTGATGCCTGAAGAATCAAGAGAAGTCCCCTACTTTAATTTTTAGGACAATTTTAGATTCTTCGGCTCATTCATCATATTGAACTAAAATCTATTTATTAGGAGATGTTTAAAATGACTAGCCATATTCAAATTTTTGATACGACACTAAGAGACGGAGAACAAACGCCAGGCGTAAACTTTTCCTTCGATGAACGCTTAAAAATTGCTAAACAACTTGAAAAATGGGGTGTTGATATCATCGAAGCTGGTTTCCCTGCTTCAAGTTCAGGTAGCTTTAAATCTGTAGAAGCGATTTCTAAAGCATTAACAACCACTGCTGTTTGTGGCTTAGCACGTTGTGTCAAAAAAGATATTGATGCAGTGTATCAATCAACAAAAGAGGCAGTAAAACCTAGAATACATGTGTTCTTAGCAACTAGCCCTATTCACCGTGACTCAAAACTCATGATGTCCAAAGAAGAAGTGTTAGCATCAATCAAAGAGCATGTTGCTTATGCTACAGAATATTTTGACGTCGTTCAATTTTCACCAGAAGATGCTACAAGAACGGAACTACCTTTCTTAATCGAATGTGTTCAAACTGCAGTTGATGCGGGAGCAAGTGTCATCAATATACCTGATACAGTTGGATTCAGCTACCCTACAGAATATGGCAAAATTTTTAAAACACTCCAAGAAAGCATTAAAACGAATCATGAAGTTATTTATAGTGCACACTGTCACGATGACTTAGGCTTAGCTGTTGCAAATAGTATGTCTGCAATTGAAAATGGTGCAAAACGCATTGAAGGTACTTTAAATGGTATTGGTGAACGTGCAGGTAACACAGCCCTTGAGGAAGTTGCACTTGGCCTATACGTTCGACAAGATCATTATGGTAATCAAACACAAATAAATCTCGAAGAAACTAAAAATACATCTGATTTAATAGCACGATATGCAGGAATTCGAGTCCCAAGAAATAAAGCTATTGTCGGACAAAACGCTTTTAGTCACGAATCAGGTATTCATCAAGATGGTGTTCTTAAAAATCCTGAAACTTATGAGATTATGACACCACAATTAGTAGGCGTCAAAACAACTGAATTACCGCTCGGTAAATTATCTGGTAAACACGCTTTTTCAGAAAAATTAGTTGCATTGGGGTATGATGTGGATGCTGAAGAACAAAAAGAACTATTTAAGCAATTTAAAACAATTGCTGATAAGAAAAAGTCTGTTACTGACAGGGATATACACGCTTTAATTCAAGGAACTGAACATGAACAAAATGCCATCTATAAAGTTGAAGCTCTGCAACTACAATTCGTCTCAAATGGACTACAAAGTGCTGTCGTAGTAATTCAAGATAAAGATGGAAATACGTATCAAGATTCAAGTATTGGTACTGGATCAATTGTTTCTGTATATAATGCAGTAGATCGAATTTTCAATCGCAAAACTGAACTTATAGACTATCGTATTGAATCTGTAACTGAAGGTACTGATGCACAAGCAGAAGTACATGTCCAAATTAAAATTGGAGATCAAATCGTTACTGGTGTAGGTATTGATCATGACATCTTATTAGCATCATGTAAATCATATGTTGAAGCACATGCTAAATACGTTTCTAATTCAGAAGTGAAAGAAGGTATTCACTCATGAGTTATAAGATTGTAGCACTTCCCGGGGATGGGATTGGACCGGAAATTTTAAATGGTTCACTAGAAATTCTTTCACAACTGAGTAATATCTATAATTTCGACTATGAATTAGAAACGCATGATTTCGGCGGTATTGCTATAGATAATCATGGTACGCCACTACCTGATACGACACTAAGTGCTTGTAAACAAGCAGACGCAATTTTATTGGGTGCTGTCGGTGGCCCAAGATGGACAGACCCTAATAATAGACCTGAACAAGGTCTGCTTGGTATTCGAAAAGCTTTAGGTCTATTTGCTAATATTCGCCCCACTACAGTAACGAGTGGTACCAGTCACTTATCACCTATTAAAAAAGAGCGTGTAGCTGGTACAGATTTTATTTTAGTGAGAGAGTTAACAGGTGGTATTTACTTTGGTGAACCAAAACATTGGAATGAGGATAAAGCTTTAGATTCCTTAACTTATACACGTACAGAAATAGAACGAATTGCAAGAGTTGCTTTTGATTTAGCTCAAAACCGTCGCAAAAAATTAACTTCTGTAGATAAGGAAAATGTACTTTCTTCCAGTAAATTATGGAGAAATGTAATAAATGATGTATCTAAAGACTATCCAGATGTTGAAGTTAATCATTTACTTGTAGATGCTTGTGCAATGCATATCATTACAAATCCTTCTCAATTTGACGTCATTGTGACAGAAAATTTATTTGGAGATATATTAAGTGATGAGGCATCTGTAATTCCTGGCTCGCTTGGTCTTTCACCATCAGCTAGTTTTAGTGAAAAAGGACCAAGACTTTATGAACCCATTCATGGTTCTGCACCTGATATTGCAAATAAAGATATAGCAAATCCATTCGGTATGCTTTTATCAGTGGTTATGTGTTTAAGAGAAAGTCTTAATGCACCAGAGGCTGCTCATAGATTAGAATCAGTTATTTATCAACTTATCGAAGATGAAAAAACAACTCAAGATCTCAATGGTAAGTATAAAACAACTGATATTTTTAAATTCATTAAACAAAATCTTTAAAAAGGAGGAGATGTCATATGGGTAAAACACTATTTGACAAAGTTTGGAATAAGCATGTCTTAACCGGTAAAGAAGGTGACCCACAATTATTATATATAGACCTACATCTTATACACGAAGTCACATCTCCTCAAGCTTTTGAAGGACTTAGACTACAAAATAGAAAGCTGCGCAGACCAGATTTAACCTATGCGACGTTGGACCATAACGTTCCTACAGTTGATATTTTTAATATTAAAGATGAAATTGCTAATAAACAAATAACAACGCTTCAAAAAAATGCCAAAGAATTTGATGTGCATATTTTTGATATGGGTTCTGACGAACAAGGTATCGTGCATATGGTTGGTCCTGAAACTGGACTGACACAACCTGGAAAAACAATCGTATGCGGAGACTCTCATACAGCTACACATGGTGCTTTTGGTGCTATTGCATTTGGTATTGGAACTAGTGAAGTCGAACATGTTTTTGCAACACAAACACTATGGCAAACAAAGCCAAAAAATTTAAAAATTGATGTTACTGGTAAACTACCTACAGGCGTATATGCAAAAGATATTATTTTACATCTTATTAACCAATATGGTGTTGATTTTGGAACTGGATATGCACTTGAGTTTTCAGGTGAAACTATTCGTAGTCTATCAATGGAAGCAAGAATGACGATTTGTAATATGGCGATCGAAGCTGGTGCAAAGTATGGGATGATGGCGCCTGATGAAACTACATTTGAATATGTAAAAGGAAGACCTTATGCAACAAACTTTGCATATGATGTAGATGAATGGCGTGAACTTTACACTGATGATGATGCAAATTTTGATAAAATCATACGACTTGATGTTTCTGATTTAGAACCACAAGTTACCTGGGGTACTAGCCCTGAAATGGGTGTTAGCTTTAATACACCATTTCCTGAAATTAATGATGTTAATGATGAACGGGCCTATAACTATATGGGACTAAAACCTGGCCAAAAAGCAGAAGATATTGATTTAGGTTATGTATTTTTAGGTTCTTGTACGAATGCTCGACTATCTGATCTAATAGAAGCAAGCCATATTGTAAAAGGAAATCAAGTGCATCCTAATATTACAGCAATCGTCGTTCCTGGTTCTAGAACAGTAAAGATAGAAGCAGAAAAATTAGGTCTTGATAAAGTGTTTAAAAATGCTGGATTTGAATGGAGAGAACCTGGTTGTTCAATGTGTCTTGGTATGAACCCTGACCAAGTACCTGCTGGTGTGCATTGTGCATCAACAAGTAATCGTAACTTTGAAGGACGCCAAGGCAAAGGGGCTCGAACACACTTAGTCTCCCCTGCTATGGCAGCTGCTGCAGCCATTAATGGGAAGTTTGTAGACGTAAGAAAGGTGGTTGTATAATATGGAAATCCAACCTATCACAACCTATACTGGTAAAGTTGTTCCATTATTTCATGATAATATTGATACTGACCAAATCATACCAAAAGTACATTTAAAACGAATTTCTAAATCTGGTTTTGGACCTTTTGCTTTTGATGAATGGCGCTACTTAGAGGATGGATCCGACAATCCAGATTTCAATCCAAATAAGCCAGAATACCAAGATGCCACGATTTTAGTAACTGGGGATAATTTTGGTTGTGGTTCGAGCCGTGAACATGCAGCTTGGGCAATTAAGGATTATGGTTTTGATATTATTATTGCTGGTAGTTATAGTGATATCTTTTATATGAACTGTACTAAAAATGCGATGTTACCTATCGTTTTAAATGAAGAAGAACGTCAATACATTGCCAAAGCAGGTAAAGTCACTGTTGATTTACCTAATCAAACTGTGACTGCGAATGATAAAACATTTCACTTTGTTATTGATGAAACGTGGAAAAATAAACTTGTTAATGGACTTGATGATATTGCTGTAACACTACAATTCGAAAATGAAATTCAAGCATATGAAACGTCAAAAGCTTTTTAACGAAACTTAAATAAAGGTGTGAAATTTATGGCTGTCAAAACAACTGTTTCTTCAAAAGATATAGATGAAGCTTTCTTACAATTGAAAGATGTTGTTAAAGAAACTCCTTTGCAAAAGGATCATTACTTATCGCTTAAATACGATTGTGATGTCTATTTAAAAAGAGAAGACTTACAATGGGTTCGATCTTTTAAATTAAGAGGTGCTTATAACGCAATTATAGCGTTAAATGAAAATGATAGACAAAACGGAATTACATGTGCAAGTGCAGGTAATCATGCACAAGGTGTTGCTTACACTGCCAACAAACTTAATTTAAATGCTGTTATATTTATGCCAGTAACTACACCTCTTCAAAAGATAAATCAGGTGAAATTTTTTGGTGGTAGTAACGCTGAAGTTGTGCTTACCGGCGATACATTTGATGATTGTCTAAAAGAGGCACTTACGTATACTCAAGATAATAAAATGAATTTCATCGATCCATTTAATAACATTTATACAATCGCTGGCCAAGGTACGTTAGCCAAAGAAATTTTAAAACAATCTAAAGAGGATAACATTCAATTTGATTATTTATTCGCAGCTATAGGCGGTGGTGGGTTAATTTCAGGGGTAGGCACTTACTTCAAAGAACATTCACCACAAACTTCTATCATTGGCGTAGAACCTGCCGGTGCGAGTAGTATGTATGCCTCTGTTGTACTAGAAAATCAAATAGTAACGTTACCTGAAATTGATAAATTTGTGGATGGTGCATCTGTAGCAAAAGTCGGTGAAATCACATATGATATTGCCAAAAATGTAGTAGATGACTATATTCAAGTACATGAAGGCGCTGTTTGTTCAACGATCTTGGACATGTATTCTAAACAAGCAATTATTGCGGAACCTGCTGGTGCTTTAAGTGTTTCAGCATTAGAACAATATCGTTCAGAAATTAAAGGTAAGACAGTTGTTTGTGTTGTAAGTGGCGGCAACAATGATATCAACCGTATGAAAGAAATCGAAGAACGTTCTTTATTATTTGAAGAAATGAAACATTACTTCATTCTCAACTTCCCACAAAGACCTGGCGCATTAAGAGAATTTGTAAATGACGTACTTGGACCAAAGGATGATATTACTAAATTTGAGTACCTTAAGAAAAGTTCTCAAAATACAGGAACTGTCATCATCGGCATACAATTAAATAACCATCAAGATTTAGATAACTTAAAGTCGAATGTCAATGAATTCGATCCTTCCAATATCTATATTAACGAAAACAAAATGCTTTATTCACTATTAATTTAAAAGTCTAGCTTATGCTAGACTTTTACTTTATATAAAGTACCACTTGCAGTTCTTCGAACTGGAAGTTAAGCTCCTTTTACGTAAAAAAAAGACCCTTTCGGGTCTTACTTGCCTGTAAAGTCACACTTCTTAATTTTAATTTTTACGTTTGACACTTATATATCTTATAAATTTATATGTTATTGGAATAGTGTGACTTATACATGAGCTTTAGTTCATGTATTCCTCTTTACACCTACTCTTGCGGAACGTAAGTCAGCTACCATCGGCGCTAAGCAGCTTTTCTGATTTCAGACAAGCGTTCGTAAAGTACCACTCTCAATTTATTGAGATAGCGGTACTTATGCATGAGTTTTTGCTCATGCATTCCTTTACTATTTCACGCTTTCCTCACTCACTTACCGCTTGTAAGCTCATTTCGTCTCTCGTTTACTTCGTCAGCTTCAAACGCTTTCTTTTGTCAGTTTACAGTTCTTCGAACTGGAAGTTAAGCTCCTTTTACGTAAAAAAAAGACCCTTTCGGGTCTTGATTGCCTGGCAACGTCCTACTCTTGCGGAACGTAAGTCCGACTACCATCGGCGCTAAGGAGCTTAACTTCTGTGTTCGGCATGGGAACAGGTGTGACCTCCTTGCTATAGTCACCAGACAATGTCATGTATAAAATTTATACACTCAAAACTAGATTGTAAGTAAAATTTAGTTCAACCAACAAAACTTTTAAATTTGATTAAGTCTTCGATCGATTAGTATTCGTCAGCTCCACATATCGCTATGCTTCCACCTCGAACCTATTAACCTCATCATCTTTGAGGGATCTTATAACCGAAGTTGGGAAATCTCATCTTGAGGGGGGCTTCATGCTTAGATGCTTTCAGCACTTATCCCGTCCATACATAGCTACCCAGCGATGCCGTTGGCACGACAACTGGTACACCAGAGGTATGTCCATCCCGGTCCTCTCGTACTAAGGACAGCTCCTCTCAAATTTCCTACGCCCACGACGGATAGGGACCGAACTGTCTCACGACGTTCTGAACCCAGCTCGCGTACCGCTTTAATGGGCGAACAGCCCAACCCTTGGGACCGACTACAGCCCCAGGATGCGATGAGCCGACATCGAGGTGCCAAACCTCCCCGTCGATGTGAACTCTTGGGGAGATAAGCCTGTTATCCCCGGGGTAGCTTTTATCCGTTGAGCGATGGCCCTTCCATGCGGAACCACCGGATCACTAAGTCCGTCTTTCGACCCTGCTCGACTTGTAAGTCTCGCAGTCAAGCTTCCTTGTGCCTTTACACTCTATGAATGATTTCCAACCATTCTGAGGAAACCTTTGAGCGCCTCCGTTACTCTTTAGGAGGCGACCGCCCCAGTCAAACTGTCCATCTGACACTGTCTCCCACCATGATTAATGGTGCGGGTTAGAAATCCAATACAGCGAGGGTAGTATCCCACCAACGCCTCCACGTAAGCTAGCGCTCACGTATCTAAGGCTCCTACCTATCCTGTACAAGCTGTACCGAATTTCAATATCAGACTACAGTAAAGCTCCACGGGGTCTTTCCGTCCTGTCGCGGGTAACCTGCATCTTCACAGGTACTATGATTTCACCGAGTCTCTCGTTGAGACAGTGCCCAAATCGTTACGCCTTTCGTGCGGGTCGGAACTTACCCGACAAGGAATTTCGCTACCTTAGGACCGTTATAGTTACGGCCGCCGTTTACTGGGGCTTCGATTCGTAGCTTCGCAGAAGCTAACCACTCCTCTTAACCTTCCAGCACCGGGCAGGCGTCAGCCCCTATACATCACCTTACGGTTTAGCAGAGACCTGTGTTTTTGATAAACAGTCGCTTGGGCCTATTCACTGCGGCTCTCCTGGGCGTGAACCCTAAAGAGCACCCCTTCTCCCGAAGTTACGGGGTCATTTTGCCGAGTTCCTTAACGAGAGTTCGCTCGCTCACCTTAGAATTCTCATCTTGACTACCTGTGTCGGTTTGCGGTACGGGCACCATAAATCTAGCTAGAGGCTTTTCTCGGCAGTGTGAAATCAACGACTCGAGGAAACAATTTCCTCTCCCCATCACAGCTTGACCTTATGAGTGCCGGATTTGCCTAACACTCAGTCTTACTGCTTGGACGTACAATCCAATCGTACGCTTCGCCTATCCTACTGCGTCCCCCATCGCTTAAAACGATTCATGGTGGTACAGGAATATCAACCTGTTATCCATCGCCTACGCCTATCGGCCTCAGCTTAGGACCCGACTAACCCAGAGCGGACGAGCCTTCCTCTGGAAACCTTAGTCAATCGGTGGACGGGATTCTCACCCGTCTTTCGCTACTCACACCGGCATTCTCACTTCTAAGCGCTCCACATGTCCTTGCGATCATGCTTCAACGCCCTTAGAACGCTCTCCTACCATTGTCCTACGGACAATCCACAGCTTCGGTAATATGTTTAGCCCCGGTACATTTTCGGCGCAGTGTCACTCGACTAGTGAGCTATTACGCACTCTTTAAATGATGGCTGCTTCTAAGCCAACATACTAGTTGTCTGGGCAACGCCACATCCTTTTCCACTTAACATATATTTTGGGACCTTAGCTGGTGGTCTGGGCTGTTTCCCTTTCGAACACGGACCTTATCACCCGCGTTCTGACTCCCAAGTTAAATTGATTGGCATTCGGAGTTTGTCTGAATTCGGTAACCCGAGAAGGGCCCCTCGTCCAAACAGTGCTCTACCTCCAATAATCATCACTTGAGGCTAGCCCTAAAGCTATTTCGGAGAGAACCAGCTATCTCCAGGTTCGATTGGAATTTCTCCGCTACCCTCAACTCATCCGCTCACTTTTCAACGTAAGTCGGTTCGGTCCTCCATTCAGTGTTACCTGAACTTCAACCTGGTCAAGGGTAGATCACCTGGTTTCGGGTCTACGACCAAATACTCAACGCCCTATTCAGACTCGCTTTCGCTACGGCTCCACATTCACTGCTTAACCTTGCATCAAATCGTAACTCGCCGGTTCATTCTACAAAAGGCACGCCATCACCCATTAACGGGCTCTGACTACTTGTAAGCACACGGTTTCAAGTTCTCTTTCACTCCCCTTCCGGGGTACTTTTCACCTTTCCCTCACGGTACTGGTTCACTATCGGTCACTAGAGAGTATTTAGCCTTGGGAGATGGTCCTCCCGGATTCCGACGGAATTTCTCGTGTTCCGTCGTACTCAGGATCCACTCAAGAGAGAACAGATTTTCGACTACAGGATTATTACCTTCTTTGATGCATCTTTCCAGATGCTTCGTCTAATCTATTCCTTTGTAACTCCGTATAGAGTGTCCTACAACCCCAACAAGCAAGCTCGTTGGTTTGGGCTCTTCCCGTTTCGCTCGCCGCTACTCAGGGAATCGATTTTTCTTTCTCTTCCTGCGGGTACTAAGATGTTTCAGTTCTCCGCGTCTACCTTCGATACGCTATGTATTTACGTATCGATAATACGACATAACTCGTATTGGGTTCCCCCATTCGGAAATCTCTGGATCACAGCTTACTTACAGCTCCCCAAAGCATATCGTCGTTAGTAACGTCCTTCATCGGCTTCTAGTGCCAAGGCATCCACCGTGCGCCCTTAATAACTTAATCTATTTGCTTTCCAACTCGACAACCGTCGGTTGAAAACCCAAAATGTTATTAATCTGTGAGTGTTCTTTCGAACACTAGCGATTATTTCTTTTTGAATTCAAGCTTATTTAAAACTCTTATTCACTCGGTTTTGCTTGGTAAAATCATAAATTTTACTTACTTATCTAGTTTTCAATGTACAAATCATTAAAGAATACTCGAATGAGCATTCAAAACTGAATACAATATGTCAATGTTATTCCTTTGTCATCTTCTAAAGAAGATGTTCCGAATATATCCTTAGAAAGGAGGTGATCCAGCCGCACCTTCCGATACGGCTACCTTGTTACGACTTCACCCCAATCATTTGTCCCACCTTCGACGGCTAGCTCCATAAATGGTTACTCCACCGGCTTCGGGTGTTACAAACTCTCGTGGTGTGACGGGCGGTGTGTACAAGACCCGGGAACGTATTCACCGTAGCATGCTGATCTACGATTACTAGCGATTCCAGCTTCATGTAGTCGAGTTGCAGACTACAATCCGAACTGAGAACAACTTTATGGGATTTGCATGACCTCGCGGTTTAGCTGCCCTTTGTATTGTCCATTGTAGCACGTGTGTAGCCCAAATCATAAGGGGCATGATGATTTGACGTCATCCCCACCTTCCTCCGGTTTGTCACCGGCAGTCAACTTAGAGTGCCCAACTTAATGCTGGCAACTAAGCTTAAGGGTTGCGCTCGTTGCGGGACTTAACCCAACATCTCACGACACGAGCTGACGACAACCATGCACCACCTGTCACTTTGTCCCCCGAAGGGAAGGCTCTATCTCTAGAGTTGTCAAAGGATGTCAAAATTTGGTAAGGTTCTTCGCGTTGCTTCGAATTAAACCACATGCTCCACCGCTTGTGCGGGTCCCCGTCAATTCCTTTGAGTTTCAACCTTGCGGTCGTACTCCCCAGGCGGAGTGCTTAATGCGTTAGCTGCAGCACTAAGGGGCGGAAACCCCTAACACTTAGCACTCATCGTTTACGGCGTGGACTACCAGGGTATCTAATCCTGTTTGATCCCCACGCTTTCGCACATCAGCGTCAGTTACAGACCAGAAAGTCGCCTTCGCCACTGGTGTTCCTCCATATCTCTGCGCATTTCACCGCTACACATGGAATTCCACTTTCCTCTTCTGCACTCAAGTTTCCCAGTTTCCAATGACCCTCCACGGTTGAGCCGTGGGCTTTCACATCAGACTTAAGAAACCGCCTACGCGCGCTTTACGCCCAATAATTCCGGATAACGCTTGCCACCTACGTATTACCGCGGCTGCTGGCACGTAGTTAGCCGTGGCTTTCTGATTAGGTACCGTCAAGACGTGCACAGTTACTTACACATTTGTTCTTCCCTAATAACAGAGTTTTACGATCCGAAGACCTTCATCACTCACGCGGCGTTGCTCCGTCAGGCTTTCGCCCATTGCGGAAGATTCCCTACTGCTGCCTCCCGTAGGAGTCTGGACCGTGTCTCAGTTCCAGTGTGGCCGATCACCCTCTCAGGTCGGCTACGTATCGTTGCCTTGGTAAGCCGTTACCTTACCAACTAGCTAATACGGCGCGGGTCCATCTATAAGTGATAGCAAAACCATCTTTCACTTTAGAACCATGCGGTTCTAAATGTTATCCGGCATTAGCCCCGGTTTCCCGGAGTTATTCCAGTCTTATAGGTAGGTTACCCACGTGTTACTCACCCGTCCGCCGCTAACGTCAAAGGAGCAAGCTCCTTATCTGTTCGCTCGACTTGCATGTATTAGGCACGCCGCCAGCGTTCATCCTGAGCCAGGATCAAACTCTCCATAAAAAATTATGATGTTTGATTAGCTCATAAAATACTAATTTGTGTTATCAATAACACGTTGTTTTGATTCAACATTTAATGTTGAAATCGGAATTAACGTTGACATATTGCAATTCAGTTTTCAATGTTCATTTTAATATTTCATAATGGAGCGGGTGATGGGAATCGAACCCACAACATCAGCTTGGAAGGCTGAGGTTTTGCCATTAAACTACACCCGCATATTTTCATATATATCATATGTAATGTATTTTGATGCGGCCGAGAGGACTTGAACCTCCACGGGATAAATCCCACTAGGCCCTCAACCTAGCGCGTCTGCCATTCCGCCACGGCCGCTCGGTTGACGCTAAAATTTTCCATTCATCAAGTTAACGTACTCAATTGTAATATGTTTGAAATGTTTTGTCAATAAGTTTTTAAAATTTCTTTAACAAACTTAATAAGTCCTTCATTTAATTTCATATTATTTTCGCAACGTTTAATATCATATAACATAAATTATATATCGTCAACACATACAAATAACGAATTAGAGTAAAATATTCATTTTTATTTATTTTATCTAATTAAATGCACAAATTTCATATAATTATATCGTCTTTTTAATATCAAACGTGTAAAGTGATTCTTAAATAAAAAAGAGCTGAAAAGTATCAGCTCTCTTGCTACTTAAATTCACTATTTAAAAATGGCTTTGTTCTATCAATTTCCCTTTGCAATGTCCACAAAGCATTTTATTTAAATTCACTTTTCTTATTCTAGCATATTTCACACCACAGTTTGAGCATTTATAGATGTACCTAACTCGATTCTCATAGCTTTCAACTGCTGAACAAAATCTCGGGGCACCTGTTTGCGCACTGAGTAACTTGAAATCTTTATCTTTGTGTTTATATCCTTTTCCTTGTATATGAAGATGGTAATGACATAATTCATGTTTAATAATATCAATAACTGCCTTTTCACCGAAAGCGTCATATTGCTTTGCATTTATTTCTATATTGTGTGTATTCAGTATATAACGACCCCCAGTTGTTCTAAGTCGTTTATTAAAATAAGCTTTATGTTTAAACGGCCTTTTAAAAATTGTGATAGAAATAGACTCTGTCATGCTTTGTAATTTTTCATTATCCATGAGGATCAATCATAGTTAGTGATACTTTCCCTTTCTTGTCATCAATGTCTAATATCCAAACATCAACAATATCTCCAACACTGACAACATCCATTGGGTTTTTAACAAATTTTTTAGATAATTTTGAAATGTGTACAAGGCCATCTTGTTTAACACCAATATCAACAAAAGCTCCAAAGTCAACCACATTTCTTACAGTTCCACTTAACTTCATATCTTTCGATAAATCTTCAATCGATAAGACATCCGATTTTAATATTGGTGTCTCAAATTCATCACGTGGATCTCTATTTGGTGCAATTAACGACTTGATAATATCTTCAAGGGTGGGTTCGCCAATGTTTAGCTTTGTAGCCATGTCAGTCAAATCCACATGATTTAAAGCTGCTTTCAAATCAGCTTTTCCTAAATCATCTGCACTAAAACCAATCTCACTTAACAATTGATAAGTTGCTTGGTAACTTTCTGGATGAATTGATGTATTATCTAAAGGTTCGCTACCATTGATAATTCTTAAAAAACCAATACTTTGTTCAAATGTTTTAGCACCTAACCTTTTTACTTTGGCAATATCCTTATTGTGTTTAATAGGCCCATTTTCTTCACGGTATAAAATTATGTTTTGGGCTATAGTCGAAGACAGACCCGACACATATTGCAATAGTGAGCGTGAAGCTGTATTTACATCAACACCTACTTGGTTAACAGCTGTTTCGACAACAAAAGTTAACGCGCCCTCCAATGCTTTTTGGTTAACATCATGTTGATATTGACCAACGCCAATTGATTTTGGGTCAATTTTTACAAGCTCACTTAACGGATCTTGTACCCTTCTTCCAATCGAAACAGCACTACGTTCTTCTACTTGAAAATCTGGGAACTCTGAACGAGCGATTTCTGAAGCAGAATAAACAGAAGCTCCAGCCTCGTTAACAATTATAAATTGTGTTTTTAATTTATGTTTTTGAATCATTGAAGCTACAAATTGTTCTGTTTCTCTACTAGCTGTACCATTACCGATAGCAATTAAATCAACATCATAGTTATTTACAAACTGAACAAACATTTTCTCCGCGTCTTCCTTTTTATTTACTGGTGGATGCGGGTATATTACTCCTTTAGCTATAAAAGTGCCAAAAGGATTTATTACAGCCAATTTACAACCTGTTCTAAAAGCAGGATCCACTCCTAGAATTTGTTTCCCTTTCATTGGTGGTTGTAATAATAAATTTCTTAAATTTTCGCTGAATACATCAATAGCATGTTTTTCAGCTTTTTCTGTTAGGTCACCTCTTATCTCTCTTTCAATCGAAGGCATGATTAGTCTTTTCAAACTATCAGCAATCGCATTTTCAATAATTGTTGAACCTTCATGATGATGAATCATTTCATGCTTACGAATAAAATTCTCAATGCCTTGAATATCCATATCTATTTTAACTGATAGTATTTTTTCTTTTTCTCCCCGATTGATTGCTAATGTTCTATGATTTGCAATTTTTTTAATTGGTTCTGAATAATCATAATACATTGAAAAAATCTCTTGGTCATCCTCAGCATTCTTTTTCTTTTGTGTAACAATTTTGCCATGCTGAAAAGTGTCTTTAAGTATTTTAGTTCTATATTTAGGTTCATCTGAAACTTTTTCTGCAATAATATCTTGCGCACCTTGTATTGCTTGTTCTATATTTTCTATTTCTTCATTGAAAAATTGAGTTGCTTTTTCTTCTATTGTCATTTCTAAACTAGGATTTTTGAGCCATTTTGCAAAAGGTTCTAAACCTTTTCTTTTCGCTTCCGTAGCTCTTGTTTTCTTTTTCTGTTTATAAGGTCTATATAAATCTTCAACTCTTTGTAGCTTTGTTTGCTTTAAAATGTCATTTTTTAATTCTGTAGTCAGTAAACCTTGTTCTTCTATATTATGTATAACTTCTTCTTTTCTTTTTTGAAGATTAACCATATATTGATATTCATCATTAATTTGTTTTATTTCTACTTCATCTAACCCGCCAGTCTGTTCTTTACGATAGCGTGCAATAAATGGTACTGTATTTTTTTCTTCAAGCAACGTTAATACTGCATTAATTTGTTTACTTGAAAATTTATATTTTTCTTTTATAGATTGTATTAAATTACTATCCATAGTATCCTCCACTCATAAATAAAAAATTTATTACTAATACTTATATATTCTAACATATAACGTTATCTTGATTCTTTTCCTAAAAATAATCGAAGTATAAAAAAGCAGAATTCATTAAATGAATTCTGCTTTAAGCATATATTTTATTGGTTTGCTGCTTCTTGAAGTTTCTTAATTGCTGTTCGTTGTAACCGAGATACATGCATTTGACTTAAACCTATTCTTTCACCTGTTTCTTTTTGACTTAAACCTTCAATAAATGTGCACTGTATAATCTCTCTTTCCCGTTCAGATAAAATTGGGAGTATTTTTTCTAATATCATACGCTTTTCAGTTAAATCATAATTATCATCTTGTTGCCCCATAATATCTAATAATGTAACAGTCGATCCGTCTTTATCCGCTTCAATGGAATGGTCTACACTTAATGCATTATAACTTTGACCCATTTCCATAGCTTCGAGCACATCTTCTTCATTGACTTCCAACCTATCGGCAATTTCAGCAATAGAAGGTGAGCGCTCTAACTCATTTGTCAATTCATCAGTCACTTTCTTAATACGGGGTCCGATTTCTTTAATTCGCCTAGGAACGTGCACACTCCACGTTTTATCACGTAGATAACGCTTAATCTCACCAATTACAGTTGGTACTAAAAAAGCTTCGAACTTTCTATCAAAAGATAGGTCGAATCGGTTAATTGCACCAATTAAACCAACCATACCAACCTGAACGAGATCTTCGTGATGAGATTGACCTTTTGAATATTTATATGCCAATGATTCAATCAACTTTTTATAATGTTTAACAAGTTTATCTTGAGCATCTGAATTCTCATTATTTTGATGCTCCATTATCCACTGGTTGATTTGTTCAGGTGATACGTCATTAACTGATTTCGACTCTCTCGCCATTATTTCGCACCTGCTCTTTTTTTATATACTTAATCATGCTAATGGTTACACCAGAGTTTTTATCCACTGTAACTTCATCCATTAAAGATTCAATTAAAAATAAACCAAGACCTCCCTCTCTAAGGAAATCTATATTTTCATTGTCTTTATATGGTCCTAATTTTGCTTTTGTTTCTTCATAATCGAAACTTTCCCCTTGATCGGAAATTACTATTTTAATTTTATCATCAAAAATTTCAAAACAAAGGTTAATCATTCCTACATCCGTAGCATCGTTTTTATATGCGTGTTTTACTGCATTTGTTACTGCTTCACTCACTGCTATTTTGGCATCTTCTATATCGTCATATGACGCCCCAGCACGTGAAAATACACCTGATAGAGTCAAACGTATTAAGCTTACATACTCTGCTGATGCTGGTAAACGCATTTCTATATAATCTTGTTTAAGTTGCATGTTATTCGACCTCCGTTCCTTCATTAACATGCATCAAATCTTTTAAACCTGTGATATCAAATAGTCGACTTATTCGATCTGAAGCACCTAATATATATAATTCTTTATCGTTTTGATTTAAAGCCTTTAATGTTCCAACAAATAGTCCTAAACCGGTTGAATCCATATAACTAACATTTTCTAAATTTACATATATATCATGCGTTCCCTCTTGTCTCATCGGCATGAGTACTTCTTCAAGTTCTGGAACAGTATAAACATCTAATTCTCCGCCAACTTTAACTTCATAATGTGTATCATGTGATATTGTTTCAATATTTAGATTCATAAATTACACTCCTAAGCATAGTCTCATTAATAACCGTTATACCCTTTTATTTTAATCATTAATCTTATCTAATTCACTCTTTTTATTATCAATATTGTTAAATCGTCTCTTTTTTCTGGATTTTGAATTTTTAAAATTGCTTCATATAAAAGTTGAACAATGTCTTGTGGATGCATATGTTTATACTTTTTTATCATATCTAGTAAATAACTTTTATCTAAAAAGTCACCAGCTTCATTTCTTACTTCTGTGACACCATCTGTAAAAATGATAACTAAGTCATCTAAATGAACGGGTATTTCTTGTTGATTGTATCGTGTTTGTTGGCTAACACCTAAAACGCGACCTCTCACTTTAATTTCCTCAAATGTTTCGGTTTCAGCTCTATAAATATACCCTGGCTCATGGCCAGCAGAACTGCAATATAACAAGTGGTTTAATTCTTCATACAGTCCATAAAACATCGTTACGAACATATTTTGATTCACATTTTTTTCTACCACGCGATTCAATCGTTTAAGACCATCGCTTGGCAATTGGGAATGCCCATATGAATCCATACCAAATTTGATCATACTCATAGCTAAGGCAGCAGGTATACCTTTACCTATAACATCTGCTACTGCAAAACTCATCGTACCGTCTTTATGATCTATTAAATTAAAGTAATCGCCACTAACCTTTTGCGCAGCTACGGAAATTACACCGATTTGAATACTATCGAATTGAGGAATATCTGTCTTAAGCATCGTTTGCTGTAAACGGGATGCTAAGTCGATTTCTTTATCATGATATTGTAATCGATTTACAAGATCTTGATAATCTCTATAATTATAGCCAAATCCTTTTACTACTTCTTTAAGTACGTTGAATGTTTTAGAAATTTGTTCACTACTTAACTCTAATGCTTGAACATAATTTTTATGAATTTCAACGATATCTTCTGGTAGCAAGTCTTTTCTTTTCACTTCTTCGGTGAAGCCTTCACACTTTTTTAATAAATCTGTCTCATTTACTGTGTGTAGACTTTCGTCAATTAGCGCTTTATATTGATTTTTGAACTCTTTCACTCAGTATTTCCTCCTCAAAATGCAAATATAAATCGCATACATCGGTTTTAACAAGAATATATTCTGTTATATGTATGTGTATTAAATATTTAATCAAGCAATACAGTTTTGTTTCTAGCAAAGTGAGATGTTTTTAAATACATACTTTACGTTGATATCGAAAAAAGCTTTAGGATAACCTAAAGCTTTTCAACTTAAACATCCTATTCATAAATATTTGATTACAAACACACGCTTTATTTTCTCTGTTCTATTTCAAATTATCTTGGAATTAAGTGTTTGTTGCATGTATAAGGAATTGATGTCTGTTATTCGTTATTTTATTACGCTCACTTTTAAAAATTATGTTCTATGATTTCTAATATTATGTAAACCTAGGCTAATATCTATAGCATTATTAACTTCTTGCATTTTTTCTTCAGATAGATATGTCAGTTTTTCTTTTAATCTGTTCTTGTCTAACGTCCGTATTTGCTCTAACAATATAACAGAATCTTTGTCGAGTTTATACTTGCTTTTTTCTATTTCTACATGTGTAGGTATTTTAGCTTTATTAATCCTACCTGTAATTGCAGCTACAATTACGGTAGGACTATACTTGTTACCAGTATCATTTTGTATAATGACTACGGGCCTTATTCCCCCTTGTTCAGAACCCTGTACTGGTGACAAATCAGCTAAATAAACGTCTCCTCTTCTCATCATTCATTGTTATTCTTAGATATAATGTAGACTTCATTGCAATCGCAAGCTTCACATTCAAATGGAAATGCTTCCGCCGCAAGGGAGAGATTCAAGTCAGCCATTTGCGAATAGCCTTCTTTTAATAGTTGTTCAATACTATGATTTCTGCTTTGATTAAAACTTGCCATGAATAAAGACCTCCATGTGACTAAAATAGAATATATTGAGATTTCTTGTTAGATATATAATAACAAATTTTAAATACAGTGACTATACTATTTTAGTAATTCATTAAGGATTTCTAGGTCTTGAGTACCATAATAGATACGTGGCAATCTCCTATTTAAGCGACATAAAACTTCATAATTGATAGTATGTTGTTGATATGCCAGCGCTTCCACAGATTGTTCACTGTCTGAATGATGATCCAACAATATCACTTTATCACCAGTTTGAATTTCTTCTGGAATTTTTATAATTATTTGATCCATGCAAACTTTTCCAATAATTTCACATTGTTTGCTGTTAACATTTACATTAAATCCGGTCATCACTCTTGGAAATCCATCTGCATAACCAACAGGAATAATACCGATTTTTGTAGGTTCTGTCGCTGTATAAATACTGCCATAACTCACAGATTCGCCTGGTTGCAAGACTTTTGTTTGTACAATTTCACTAATCCATTGCGCACTTGGTTTTAAATGTATTTTCACACTGTCTTTAACATAACTTGAAGGATAATAACCGTATAATGATATACCCACCCGCACTGAATTACAGAATTGGCTATCTTTCATTAATGCGCCTGCAGAATTTTGCGAATGTATATACTGTGGCTTTTCTTCTTCATTGACAATTGATTCAAATAAACTTTGTTGCTGATTCATTGATTCTCCAGGTTCATCTGCACATGCAAAATGCGTAAATACCCCTTCAAATACTAAATGATCATGGTTATGGATTAACTCAATAACTTCTTTATATTCCGCTGCATCTTTAATACCTAATCTTCCCATGCCAGTATCTATTTTTACATGTAACCATAAATCTTTGTCGTTATCTTCTGGAATTTCTTTTAACGCTTCAACTAACCATGCTTTTGATGGAATTGTGATTGCTACACGATGTTGTATGGCTTTATTAATATTATATGTAGGTATAACTCCTAATATTAAAATTTTAGCATCTATACCGTGCATTCTTAATTCTATCGCTTCATCCAAAGTTGCTACGCCAAAAAAATCAGCGCCATGATCCATAAGGTAACGTGCGATTTTCACGCTGCCAAGGCCATAAGCATTCGCTTTTACGATTGGCATCACCGTTTTATTTGGGTGTAATTTTTGGAAAACTTGAAAATTTGCCACAATTGCATTTAAATCTACGTTTAAATATGTGGATCTATAATACTTATCAGTCATTAAACGAGACCTCCATTTCAAAAATAAAGTTACACTTTGACATACATTAAATTAATTTTATAACAATTAAATAAAGATAGCCAAAACTTTATATTAAAATCGTTTTTTATTTTTCTATAATGACTTGGCTCATTGCGTAATGTTCTGTGTGTGAAATACTTACATGAACTGTAAAACCATCATAATGTATACATGGTTTTCCAAGTTCATCATTAAAACAATCTATTTCATTTAATGCTATAGTTTTTCCAAGTCCTGTACCGAGCGCTTTGCTAAAAGCTTCTTTACAGGTAAATCTTCCCGCTAAAAATTCTATTTTACGCGTTTCACTTTTAAATTGATGAAAGTGTTGTTGCTCATTTTTTGACAATACACGTTCTACCAATTTATCTTGTCTATAGTAAAGTTTTTTTATTCTAGCTATTTCTATTAAATCAACGCCTATACCATGTATCATTAGCTACTCCTGCCTTTCTATGATAAGTTTTTTATTATAAATTCTGTGGCATAGAATGATTACCTTTTTTTATTTCTTGTTTCAATGTATTTGCTTTATTTTTGTCAATTAGCTTTATTTCAGTATTTCCACCGGCTGTCGACAAGGTTAAACTCGCCAAATTATATTTTCTCATTAAGATACCTTCATGGGTATCGACATTTTGAATACGAAACAAAGGAATTTTCACTACATTAATAAACCACAAGCCATTTCTAACCGTGATTTCTTGATTTTCTAACTTATATCTAAATATTTTATATTTATAAATCGGTCTAATCATACCACCGATAATGATAACAATGAATGCAATTATGATATTAATCGTCCATAACCAAAACATGACTTTAGAACTTATGAAATGTAACCATACCTTATCTATTACTGTAATGATTGATAAAGCCAAAATTAATAAAATTGCAGTAATTATTGAAGCAATACAAATGACTGTTTTGCCTGATGGATCCATATAATTATATTCATTCATCAAAATCACCTCTCAAATACCATGATTTTAGTTTTTCCACATGACTAACTTCACTATATTTTAACCCTATTTCTGCACTGCCAGCCGCTTTAGCAATGATAAATTTAAAGTTTGCTAGGTTACTTCGAATAAGAAACGGATTTTCTGACATTTCCATACCTAACAATTTGTTGTGTTTAAAATATGTGTTTTTAAATCCAAACATAGTTACATTCCGCACAACTAATTCATCGTGATTTAAGTTTAAACCAGAGGATTTAATAACGATAAAACTGTGAAGAATCATTATTAATATTAGGCACCCTGCAATAACAAATGACCAAACAGACCAGTAATAAGTAGCAATCGTAGCACCGATAAGTAATACTAGTGATTCTCTCCAAAAATACCTATGAAATCCCCTCCAAGGCATGCCTAGTTTTGGTTCAGTGAATTTCATGTCTGGTATCAGGTGCTTTATCAGATAAAATGCTTTTTGCCTCTTAATAAATGGTAAAATCATTACATTGCCGCCTAGAGTAACATCATCCTTATCAACACCATCCATATCACTCGTAATTACAAAATGAATTGAAGTATAGCCAAATAACTTTCTTATAAATGATTGACGTTCTACAATCGCTTGCACACGGTCAGTTGGTACAGTAATACTTTTGACATTAAACAAACCATATTGAATATTTAACTGTGTACCTTGTTGCTTAACCGTATAATTAAAATTTCTAACTATTTCTATGATAGTGCCAAAAATATAACTCACTACAATGACCAAGACAACAATCATTAAAATAATCATAAAAGCAGTCTGAAAAATTTCAGAAAATGTATTGGTAATTTTATGCCAAGGTAAAATATCACTTAATGCAAACATGACTGGTGACAATGTTGCAAAAGCTACACCAATGACACCACTTGTTAAAGCCATAAATAAAAGTTCTTTAAAATTTAATTTATAAATATTCATAGCTGGCGACTGCATTTTTTGTTCTTTTTCAGCATCCTGCTCTGCAAAAGAATTATTGTTGTCAATGATTTCGCTATTTTGAGTCAGTTTTTGCTGTTTTTCTTTTAATGTTTGCTGTATAAAATCACTTTGATTTTTGGATACAGTGTCTAACTCTATACCATCACTAGGCGTTTTAATTTGAAGTATTACCCCACCCACAATTTGATTAATAATACCTTGTGAAGTATCTAACGTTTGAATTCTGCGTATATTTAACTCTTTCCTTTCTTTACTAAAAATACCAGTGGCTAAAATAAAATGATCATTTTCAATCCAATATCTAGTGTTATAAACCTTTAATATTTGTATTATAAACGAAATCAGAAAGATAATAGTAACAATGCCTGGATAGATATATGATTTATAATCCGTAAAATCAAAGTTGCGTAAATTAAACACTAAAAAAATAAAAATCAAAATAATATTTTGTTTAATCGCCTCTATTATTCCAGTTATGTATGAAATTGGATGTAATTTTTGAGGACTATACATCATAATCAGCTCCTCGTAAGTATTTTAAAATATTATGTTCAAATACTTCAATTTCCTTTGTTAACATCAACGGGAAATCAAGTGAGTGGCCAGCTGTCACCAAAGTTAGCCTTGATATATGTAATTGTTTTAATAATGGATTGCTTTTTCTTTTTAAAAATTGCGTTCGCTCATATTTAACAATTTCATTCTTTTTAAAAAATATTCCTGTTTTGATTTCAATATATTGGTCTTTGACGCAGTAAAAAGTATATTTATACTTCAACCAAGGTCTCAACAGCATATATATTACATCAAAAATCGTTATTGCAATAAATATGTAAATTAAAAAATGCCACCAATTATAATGATTCCATAAAAATACTAATGCAATCATAAATAATAAACTAACAATCAATTCAAGAGCTTCTAGTATGTAATAATATCTCATCGCTTGTTTAGGGATGCGCCTAAATTGTTGGTCGTTAGTCATAATTACACTCCTCCATAAAATTTTTCAATTCATTATAACATAGGGACATGTTTGCTTCATTATCGTCGTAGAAGGCAATGATTATTCTAATATTTTTATCATCACTTTAATTTCCCACTTTTTCTAATCACTTTTATGTGATTGAATCGATTTTAGATATAAAAAAATCACTCCAATAAATTGGAGTGACTAAACCTAAAATTCATATATGATAAAGTATTTTATTTTTTATGGTCTGCGAATGTGCGACCCTTCATTGATTTTTTGTTGTTTCTATCTGATGATCTATCATTTTTCTTTTTATTGTTGAAGCCGCCTTTATTTGGACGACGATTTCTGCTATCGAATTTGCCGCCACCACGTTTATGGTTTCCACCACGTTTTGGTCCACCTTTACCTTGGCGACCTTTGCCTCGAGATAATGGCTTTTCAAATGTTAATTGAACATCAACTTCATCGTTTGATTCAACTAACTCTTGCAATAATGCTGCTACTAAATTTACATCATTATATTCTTCCAGTAATTCTGTTGCAATACGTTCCAGTCTTGGTTCGCTATCTCTTGACATCCAGTTTTGAACTTTACCTTTAATGTCGTCTTCACGTGCTTTAAGCACTTCTTTACGATGCGGTGGTCTCAATGCAGTCATTTGTCGTTTGTTCGTTTGTTCAATTTGACGGATATAATCCATTTCAATTGGGTTAACAAAAGTAATTGCTACACCTTTTTTACCAGCACGACCCGTACGGCCAATTCTGTGAGTATAACTTTCAGTATCTTGAGGTATATCAAAGTTATAAACATGGCTTACACCTGATATATCGAGTCCTCTTGCTGCAACATCTGTAGCAACTAAGATATCTAATTGGTCGTTCTTAAATTTCTTCAATACTTCTAAACGTTTAGCTTGTGTGATATCGCCATGTAAACCTTCAGCTTTATATCCTTTTGAAATTAACGCACTTGTTAGTTCGTCAACACGACGCTTAGTACGACCAAAAACAATTGCTAACTCAGGTTGATGTACATCTAAGAAATTTGTAAATGTATCAAATTTTTCTAATTCTTTTACAATTGTGTAATATTCATCTATTTGAGGATCTGACATTTCATTATTCATAGTTTTAACAATTTCTGGTGATTTCATAAATTGTTGTACCAATGTTTGAATAGCTTTTGGCATTGTAGCTGAAAATAACATTGTTTGACGTTGTTCTGCTGGTATTTTATCCATAATAAATTTCATATCATCAATAAAGCCCATATTCATCATTTCATCTGCTTCATCTAATATTAATGTATGAATAGTGTTTGTTTTTAACGTACGACGATTTAAATGATCAATAACACGTCCAGGTGTACCTACAACAATTTGTGGACCCTTTTTAAGTGATTTAATTTGACGATCTATTGGCATTCCACCAAATACAGTTACTATTTGTACATTTTGGCCGGTCGCAAATGCTCTAAGTGATTCAGCAACTTGCATCGCCAATTCTCTAGTTGGTGCTAATATTAATGATTGAACTCCATCTTGTCCTGCCACTTTTTCAATAAGTGGAATACCAAAAGCGCCTGTTTTTCCTGTACCTGTTTGCGCTTGACCAAGAACATCCTTACCTTCTAAGGCAAGAGGGATACTCTCTTTTTGTATAGGAGTGGCCTCATCGAACCCCATTGATACTAGGGTTTCTACCGTTTTATCTGAGATCCCTAATTCTTTAAAATTTTGCAATATAATTCTCCTTTATTTATCTGTATTTCTCTACATATATGTTCATCTAAGTTTCTTCAACTTCTTTATAGTACCACCTCAAGTCTATAATCGCAATAAACCAAATTTATTATAATGACATAATTCACCTCATTAATAATCAAAGTAAACTGAGAAAATACTGTGATATATAGGTTGTAAGCGTTTAATTATATTTACCAGTATTTATTTTTGTTTACGAAAAAATTGTAGATTTATTTATATTGATAATTTTTAGTAATTTTTAAAAATAGTAACTTAAATGAACTAGTTCAAGTTACTAACTATCGAAATATCTATTTTATTTATAACAAAATAAAACACCACTTTCCCACTAATAAAAGTGATATGAAATGTGGTGTTAATAATTTTAAATTAAGGCATCTACAACTTCTTCTAATTGCATCCCTCTTGAACCTTTAATTAGTATTTTATCTTGTGGTTCAGTATTTGATTTTAATGACTGTATCAGTGCAGCTTTATCTGTAAAATGTTCTGCATATTTTACAAACGCTTTGCCTGTACGATGAATATGACCCGCTTCTGTTCCATAAGTATATAACGCATCGATTTGTTTATTAACTAAATAATCACCAACCGCTTCATGCATTGTTTGACTATTAGGCCCTAATTCTAAGACATCACCTAACACAAGTATCTTGCGGCCTCCCATACTGCTGAGTGTATCAATAGCGGCTTTCATACTAGTTGGACTAGCATTATAAGCATCATTGATAACAAGCGTATCGGAGTCGGTATGGTGTTGTTCCATTCTCATACCTGTAAGTTGAACCGCTTGAATATTTTGATGTATCGTTTCATAACTCAGATTAAGTCTTTTACCAACAGCAATAGCTATAGTTGCGTTTTTCATATTATGTTCACCTAAAATTGGTAATTCATAATGCTCATTTTCATTAATATTAAAAACAATACCATTATCATCTATATTGTCAATTTTACAAACTAAATCATTATTTTCTTTTTTACCTATACTCATTAAATCTATATCTACTAATTTATCGACATGAGGCTTTAATAATGGCTCATCTCCATCGTAGATAAATAGACCTTGAGGTTTAAGACCAAATGAAATTTCCGCTTTAGCTTTCGCTATACCTTCACGCGATCCTAAATCTTGCATATGTGATTCGCCAATATTAGTAATAATTGCAATATCTGGGTTAGCTAATTGTGATAATGCTTCAATTTCATGAAAACCAGACATACCCATTTCTAATATAGAAATTTCAGTATCTTGATCTAATTGCAAAATGGTTAACGGCATACCGATTTCATTATTATAATTTCCTAGTGTTTTTTTCACTTTAAATTGAGGCTTTAATACACTTTCTATCATGTCTTTAGTCGTTGTTTTACCATTAGAACCTGTAACAGCGATCACAAATGGATTAACAAATGCCAAATAGGCTTTGGCTAACTGCTGCAATGCTTCCAATGTGTCATCTACCCAAATAATAGGGCCAGAAATTTGAGGGGCTAAAACACTGTCCTTCTGACAAAATGCCGCTCCCGCACCATCTTCCAACGCTTGATTCACATATTTATGTCCGTCGACATGTTCTCCTTTAAAAGGAATAAACAAATTTTGTTCGTCGATTTTTCTTGAATCTATAGAAACACCTTTAATTGTGTAATCTAAATAGTCATTATCAATCTCGCATGGAATCCAGTCTTGAATTTGTTCTAAAGTTACTTCAATCATGATTTAACCGCCTCAATCAATTTTATATTTATTTTTCTTTTTATCTTCATGTTTTTCTTTTGCTAATTCAATTAATTTACTTATGAGTTCTGCATAACTTACGCCCATGTTTTCCCATAAACTTGGATACATACTATAAGCTGTGAAACCAGGCATAGCATTTGTCTCGTTTATAAAAATTTGATTATCTTCCGTTACAAAGAAATCAGCGCGCAATAATCCTGAACAATCTGTTGCTTTAAATGCTTCTACAGCCATATTTCTTAAAGTCATTTTTACATCATCATTCAAGTCAGCTGGAATATCCAATTTGATTTTTCCATCTTTATACTTAGCTTTGTAATCATAAAATGCCACATCTTTAACTACCTCTCCCGGCCAAGTCGTTTCTGGGTAGTCATTACCTAAGACAGCCACTTCAATTTCTCTAGCGTTGATGCCTTGCTCAATTACTAATTTACGATCAAATTGAAATGCTTCTTCTATACCTTGTTTCAACTCTTCCTCATCGTTACATTTACTAATACCTACGCTTGATCCTAAATTTGCAGGTTTCACAAATACAGGATATTCTAACTTGTCATGTACTAATTTCAAAATATTATTTTCGTATTTTTGATATTCGCTTCTTAAGAAACTTACATATGGTAATTGAGGTAAGCCTCTATGCGCAAAGAGTTGTTTCATCACAAGCTTATCCATTGAACTTGAGGCTGCTAGCACACCATTACCAACGTATGGAATATCTAACACTTCAAATAAACCTTGAATTGTTCCATCTTCACCATTCGGTCCATGTAGTAATGGGAAAACCGCACTATATGCTGTGCCAAGGCTGCCTTCATTTAATAATTTGGAGATTTCTCCGGCAGGAACATCTGCTAATCGTAACGCATCTATGTCATCTATAGGATCTACGATATTTTCTTTCTTTTTCCAATCTCCATCGTTTGTTATGTAAATAATGTCCACTTGATATTTTTCTTTATCAATCGCATTTAAGACATTTTGTGCTGTTAATATTGATACATCGTGTTCAGCACTTTTCCCTCCATATACGATACAAACATTTTCTTTAGCCATATTTTAGCCTCCATATAGAATTCTTAAACTACATCATATCACGATTTATTAGCATTTTGCATTTGTTATGTAGTTGTAAAATAATTGTTTTTTATAAGTATATTGAAGTTTTTAAAGTATTTAAAGTGAAAACTTCAATGACACTTAAAATAATTATTTAAGTTTTACATACCCTACTTCTAGCAAAATCGTATAAAGTTCGGTAAAATCTATATATACTACAAGTAATTGAAATAATAGTTTTCCAAAGGAGTAAGAAATGAATACTTCACGTCAATCAAAAAATAATCATTGGATCCGAAAAATAGACTGGATTTTAATTGGCTTCATCGCATTACTAGCAATCATAAGTATTACGTTTATTAGTTCTGCAATGGGCGGAGGTCAATATAGCGCTAACTTTAGTATACGCCAGATACTATATTATGT
Organism: Staphylococcus sp. 11-B-312; assembly: GCF_016743055.1. NCBI lineage: Bacteria > Bacillati > Bacillota > Bacilli > Caryophanales > Staphylococcaceae > Staphylococcus > Staphylococcus sp. 11-B-312. The sequence goes on along the minus strand of NZ_CP068241.1, from coordinate 915,552 downwards.
TTTTGGGGCGATTATCGCATTTCTAATAATGCTAATTTCACCTAAAAAACTTATGAAATATACATATTTACTTTATATTATACTTTGTTTCTCATTGTTTTTATTACTAATTATTCCAGAAACACCTATCACACCGATTATTAACGGGGCAAAAAGTTGGTATACGTTTGGACCAATTAGTGTTCAACCATCCGAATTTATGAAAATAGTTATGATTTTAGCTTTGGCCAAAATTGTAACTAAACATAACCAATTTACATTTAACAAATCTTTAGAAACTGACTTTAAATTATTCTTTAAAATTATCGGTATAGCTTTTATCCCTATGGTACTTATATTATTGCAAAATGATCTAGGTACAACACTGGTTATCTTTGCGATTATTATCGGTGTTATGATAATCAGTGGAATCACTTGGAAGATACTAGCACCTATATTAATAGGGTCAGTCGTTATTGCTTCTACGGTGATATTATCAGTGATTTATAAACCTTCTATTTTAGAAAATAGTTTCGGCATTCTACCTTACCAATTGAGTCGTATCAATTCGTGGCTTGATCCCTATACTTATAGTAGTGGTGATGGATTTCATTTAACTGAGTCACTTAAAGCGATTGGTTCTGGACAACTATTTGGTAAAGGGTTCAATCAAGGTGAAGTTTATATTCCTGAAAACCATACGGATTTTATTTTCTCAGTTATTGGAGAAGAATTTGGTTTTATTGGTTCAGTCATTTTGCTATTGATTTTTCTTGCATTTATTTTTCACTTAGTAAGACTTGCTACTAAAATTGAATTACCGTTTAGTAAAATTTTCATCATTGGATTTACGACAATGATACTATTCCATATCCTAGAAAATATTGGTATGACCATTCAGTTATTACCAATTACGGGTATACCATTGCCATTTATTAGTTATGGTGGTAGCTCATTATGGAGTTTAATGTGTGGTATTGGCGTGATATTATCAATTTATTATCACCAATCTAGACAATATACAACGCAAAACAAATAGCTACTTGTTTTGCATTGACATATTTAAAAAGCGTTGAAAACTCTTAGATCAAAAAGTTTTCAACGCTTTTGTTTTTTATAAATTTATCGTTCAACACGGCACACTAAAATGGAATGAGTAGAAAATCAATTTATTTAATAAGGCTTCACCGTACCATCCCTTCAAGTCAAGATTAACTGCTGCTTTAACAATAAGAGGCTGAGACAATCAATGTCTCAGCCTCTTAAATTTGCATATATGCTTTTAATCTTTGTATGGGTAACGCACTATTTCAATTCGTTAGCGGTTTTCACAGTCGTTGGTAAAGTATGCATAACTTCTAATCTTGATTTAGTTTTCTTTATGTTTACCCCTAATGATGATAATAGTTTAACTACATTTTGAATCTTTTCGTTATCTTTACTCATATCATCACTCCTAAATTCTAGCTTCTATTATATCTTACCCTATTTATTTACGAATTACTACATGTTATTGAAATTTTCTTTATCTTATAAAATAATTTTTGTTTTATTACGTAATTTTAAAACATTCACTTATAATTATTATAAGCAATAAAAACAAAAACAGAATATAAATCAATACCAGTCAGTCTATTGATTGTTTCACCCTGTACTTTATAACATGATATGAGAAAGATAACATTTCAATGACTGAAGTCGATTTAATACAAAATTTCAAATCCTAAATCATATAAGTCTTTTTCTAAATTGTTTAAACTTGCTGGTGTTTCAAATTCTATAAACACTTGTGCTTTTTCAATTTCAACTGAAACATGATTCACACCGATGATTTGTGATAATGTTCTTTCTATTTGAAGCTTATCTTGTTTATTATCTATTTTACGTAAATAAATCGTTTGTGATTCCATTGGCGTCACCTGTTCTAATCTTTCATTAACTTTTGGAAAGTTACCAACAACTCATCCATTGCTTCTTGTTGCTCACCTTGGTTCACTTTATCCATAATACAACTTTTCATATGGTGATCTAATAATTTCGTAGCAACACTATTAAGTGCTGATCTTGTCGCTCTAATTTGTGTAAGCACATCATCACAATATACATCTTCATCAATCATACGATTGATCGCTCTTACTTGTCCTTCAATGCGATTTAAACGAGATTTTAAATTTGATTTAATTTGTTCAGAATGATGCGCTTTTTGCATTTCTGCCATGATCCAACGCCCCCTCTTAATATACATTTATAATATACCCCTATCAGGTATTAGTCAAGTGATAAAAACGTGGTACCATGTTACAATGATGAAGAATTTATCAATTGTAAATTAATTGAATAGCAATTTGGAGGTTTAATATGATAGATATTTTTGCTATAACTTACAACCATACAAACGTCATCATTAATGTTATTCTGATTGGCGCATTTATATTAAACCTAATCTTTGCATTTACAATTATCTTTATGGAGCGACGATCTGCTGGTTCTGTTTGGGCATGGATATTGGTTTTGGGTCTTATACCTATTTTAGGTTTTATCGTGTATTTACTTTTTGGTCGCCAAATCCAACGCGAACATATCTTTAGTTTAGACGAAGAAGATAAAGTCGGCATTGAAATGATTGTAAATGAACAACTAGAAGCTTTGAAAAATGATGATTTTTCTAAAGGCAATCATCAAATCGTAAAATTTAAAGATATGGTTCAAATGTTATTGTATAATAATGCGGCTTTCTTAACTACTGATAATGATATAAGCATCTTTATAGACGGAAAAGAAAAGTTTGATGCACTTATTGAAGATATATATAATGCCAAAGATTATATACATATTCAATACTATATTTTCCGTAATGATTATCTAGGAAAACGAATATTAACTGCATTAGAACATAAGCTTGACGAAGGTGTCGAAGTGAAAATGCTTTATGACGACATGGGGTCTAGAGGTTTATCTATAAAAGACTTTAAAGCTTTTAGAAAAAAAGGTGGACTCGTTGAAGCATTCTTTCCATCTAAATTACCATTAATCAATTTGAGAATGAATAATCGTAATCATAGAAAAATTGTTGTTATCGATGGACATATTGGTTACGTAGGTGGATTTAACGTCGGTGATGAATATTTGGGACTTAAGAAAAAATTTGGATACTGGAGAGATACACATCTCCGTATCGTTGGTGATGCCGTTAACGCTTTACAACTTCGTTTTATGCTTGACTGGAACTCACACTCAACACGTGATAATTTAAGATATGAAGAACGTTATTTTCCAGACGTAGATTCAGGTGGTACGACGGGTGTGCAAATTGCTTCTAGTGGTCCTGATGAAACGTGGGAACAAATAAAATACGGTTATTTAAAAATGATTGCTTCAGCAAAGCATTCTATTTATATACAATCGCCTTATTTTATTCCCGATCAAGCATTTTTAGATGCTGTTAAAATTGCTTCTTTAGGTGGCGTGAACGTAAATATCATGATACCTAATAAACCGGATCATCCTTTTGTTTATTGGGCAACATACAATAACGTTGCTTCTTTATTAGATGCTGGTGTGAATATCTTTCACTACAATAATGGTTTCTTACATTCTAAAACACTCGTCATTGATGATGAAGTTTCCAGTGTTGGAACAACAAATATGGATCACCGCAGCTTCACATTAAACTTTGAGATAAACGCATTCATCTATGACCCACATATTGCTAAAGCTTTAAGAATGGCTTTTGAAGAAGATTTAAATGTCTCTTATAGATTAACTAAAGCACTATATGAACAAAGAAGTTTATGGGTCAAATTTAAAGAAGGCATTTCAAGATTATTATCTCCGATTTTATAGAATCATTATCAGTCCGAGACTTATCATATGTCTCGGACATTTTTAATCTTAGTAATTATAAACAACCGAATTAAAAAATGTATTTCTACGCTTATAAAAGCTTAAAGTATATACATGTTGTTTGTCACTCTAGTAAAAACACTTAATACTTTCATCTTAGAAAGATTGTTGATCACCCACTATTTAAACACATCAATGTATTATTTATAATTTTATAACAATTAAATCTCAATTAATAATTTAGTTTAGTTTTTTGTCAAAATGGAGGCAACTTGATATGACTAATGAAGATATAATCACTAAAGCGCAAAACTACATGAAACTTTTTCATAAAGATGATACAACCGGGCACGATATTGCACATATACAACGCGTAACAAGATTAGCAGAATATATTGCTAACAATGAACAACAAGGTCATTTACTCACCATACAATTAGCAAGTATTTTACACGATACTATCGATAGCAAACTTACAAATACTAAAGAAGCAAAAGTAAAGTTAGCTCAATTCCTCAATGGTTTGGAACTTGATCTCGTAATACAACAAGATGTGTTACATATTATTGAACATATCAGTTATAAAAATGGTAAAAATGATCATGTTAAATTATCGATTGAAGGACAAATTGTTCGTGATGCTGATCGTTTAGATGCGATTGGTGCAATTGGTATAGCACGCACATTTCAATTTGCAGGTCATTTTGGTGAACCTATGTGGATTGACCAACAATCCAATAATAAAAAAAAATCTAATCAATCATATTTTGATTGGAAACCTTCTGCAATAAAACACTTTTATGAAAAATTATTTAAACTTAAATCACTCATGCACACTCAAACAGCAAAAAATTTAGCGCAACAACGACATGAATTTATGAAAAATTATGTAGATACTTTTTTCAAAGAATGGTATTTTTAAAAATTCAAGTATGTTTGTTCCAGACTTTGTAGACCATCTTTATATATTGGATAGCTACGTTACTTTCGAAACTAAGATACATTTATTTTAAATATAAAAATAGAAGCACTTGAGATAATCATCTCAAGTGCTTCTAAACTTTATACCTGCTATATATTATGTACCAGGTCTATCATTTAAATTAATGATGTAATGCATTATTTCTTTTTAGATTTCTTAGGTGCTACTTGTGTGTTTTTACCTTTGCTAGCTTTTTCAGAATTATTATTCTTCATTGCTTCAATCATTGGAGCAACTTCTTTTTTAGCAAGATTAGAATAATACATGTTGGCAACTTGAGTTTGTACAATCAAGAATGCCGCACTGACTGACCAATAAAGACCTAATGCTGACGCAGAACTTAAAGAAATCCAAACAATCATAATTGGAGAAATAATCATCATCATATAACCCATTTGACGTTGTTCATTTGGCATACTCTTACTTGATACAAAAGCTTGTAAGAAGTATAAAATACCAGCGATAACAGTAATCCAAATATCAGGTTGAGACAAGTTAAACCAAAGGAAATTTGGGTGTTCCGTAAATCCACCACTTGACGGGTATTTCAATACGAAGAATAAGCCCATAATGATTGGCATTTGAATTAAGATTGGTAAACAACCTAACATGCTCTTCATTGGATTCATATCGTATTTTTTATATACTTCCATCATTTCTTGGTTTGCAGCCATTTTTTCTTCTTGCGTTCTAGAACGCTTAACTTTTTCTTGAACTGCATCAATATCCGGTTTTGCAACCTTCATTTTTTCTCGCATCATATGACTATTTTTATAGTTTGATAACATGAAAGGCAATAATACAACACGTATTGCCAATACAAGTACTACTATTGCTAAACCATAATCATTGTTGAAACTTGTTCCCAACCAATGAATTAACTTGTCCATTGGTTCTACAAACGTATTAAAGAAAAATCCATCTCTATTTTCAGGTTTAGAGTAGTCACAGCCTGCTAAAAGGACCATTACACCTAATAATAAAGGTAGTAGCGCTTTCTTTTTCATTTTTCCACCTCTAATGATATATTCACATAAAATTTATTTTATCATACTCAAAGGAAAGTAGAAAACAAAAAAAGAAATTTTCCGCATTATTCAACAGTTTGTAAAAATTGTTGTACAGTTTCTTGGATATTTGAACTTTTCGAGATTGCAGAAATAATTGATAATCCATCTGCACCATGATTCATAATGATTTGAGCATTTTTTGTATTAATACCTCCAATTGCAACGATTGGAAAATCTTGAACTTTAGTTCTTAATGTTTGAATCATTCCTGGGCCCACTGGAGCTTTAGCATCTGATTTTGAGCCCGTATGATACATCGGTCCAACACCGATATAATCAACATTGGTTAAGTCCGATACTTGATATTCTTCTAAATCACTTACACTAAGACCTATTATTTTATTACTAAATGTACTGGCGAATGCATCAATATTGGCATCATTTTGTCCTACATGTATTCCATCAGCATCTATTGCTTTTGCTAAGTCTACATCATCATTAACAATAAAAGGAACATGATAACTTTTACATAAAGATAATAATTTTTGTGCAAGTTCAATTTTGGCATTTCCTGTTAATGAACCGTCCCCTTTTTCTCGAAATTGGAACATTGTAATTCCTGATTCTAAAGCTTCAGTCACAACATCTATGATTGATGTTTGTTTTGGTATATCTTGTGTACCACAAATAAAATATAGCTTTAAATACGCTTTATTAAACATAGTTACACCTCTTGCTTATTTTGATATTGTATATCAGTTTCAAAGGTCATATTATACAATGCATTTAACAATTCTACTTTAAAACTACCAGGTCCTGCTGAAATTTGTTCAGCTTTTTCTGCAGCGATATTATATAGAGAGACCGCTTCTATTAACGCATTTATAGATGGGGTTTCTGAGTCAACAAAACTTGCTACTATTGCTCCTAATAAGCAACCAGCACCAGTTATTCTTGCCAACAATGGAGATCCGTTAGATAGTTTAAATATGTGTTCATTCTGAGCAATAACATCCTCTTTGCCAGTTATGACAATAGACGTATTAAAGTGTTTGCGTGCTTCTTTTGCAATTGATACTGAATCTAAACTACTATCGCTGTCAGTTCCCTTCATTTTAGTATCGCTATTAATTAACGTTAAAATTTCAGAAGCATTTCCTTTAATAACAGTAACTTTTATTTCATTGAGAAACTTTTTGCAAAAATCTTTGCGGTATTGTGAAGCACCTACAGCAACAGGATCAAATATAATCGGTTTGCCAAGATGATTCGCTGTTTTGGCGATTTTTAAAATATCTTGTTCTCTTTCTTTTGTTAACGTACCAATATTTATTAACAAAGCGTTTGCAGCTGTCAGCATATCATGTGCTTCTTCAGGCGCCTCACTCATTGCTGGACTAGCACCAAGACTTAACAAACCATTTGCAGTAAAATTTTTAACTACATCATTTGTATAACAAATGACAAGCGGTTGATCCGCCCTTAATTTTTCTAAATTATTCATCATCTAAACCAACTTCCTTCATATATGCAAAATGGTTTACTGGACCTCTACCTAAACCAATTTCTGGTGTATGTTTAATACTAAGTGAAATAAATTTCTTCGCTTTTTGAACTGCATCGAACATCGATTTACCTTTTGCTAACTCTGCAGTAATAACAGCTGAAAAAGTACATCCTGTACCATGTGTATGTTTTGTATCATATCTAGGTTCTTCAAAGGTAAACACATCATCTTGTGTAAATAAATAGTCTATAGCTGTATTTTCATCACTTGAATGTCCACCTTTTATAACTACACCCTTGCTACCAATTTCATTGATAAATATATTGCCAGCTTGATAAATCGACTGTTGGTCATTAATTGTAATACCTGTAATTTCTTCAGCTTCTGGTAAGTTGGGCGTCGCTATTGTAGCGTAAGGCAATAAAATATTTTGTAAGTTTGCTTTAGCATCATCATCCATCAAAGAATCACCACTTTTTGCTAACATAACTGGATCGATAACATATGGAATATTGTCGTATTTTTTTAAATACATTTGAATAATCTCCATCATTTCTTTAGATGCAATCATCCCAGTTTTCAAAGCATGTGGTAGTTCATCTGAAAATACACTTTCCATTTGCTCTTCTAACCAATGTGAATCTAGATTATGAATATGTTGTACGCCTTTAGTATTTTGAGCCACAATGCTTGTTATTGCAGCCATACCATATACACCACATGCATGGAATGATTTTAAATCTGCCATGACACCTGCACCACCGGTAGGATCTGTTCCAGCAATCGTTAACGCAATCTTAGGTTTATTCATTATTTTGACCTCCGTATAACCAATTTTCTTGTATATATGCCATATTAAAGAAATTTCGTTCATGTATCGTACTTTGTAAGAAACAAGATTTTATTGCTTCTTTTTCTTCAACTGCAAGATTTTGCGTTAATCGGTCCATTAATTCATCAAAAATATTTACCAATTCATCCATTTCCGTACTATAAAATTCAAACCATTTTGATAAAATTGAGTCTTTATTTAATTCACTGTCTTTCAACGCTTCTTTAGCAATCACTTGATACACATATGGACAAGGTGCCATTGCTGCAATTGTATATGCAGCATTTTCTTTTGAATAGGCATTGAAATACATATGTTTGATATAATGATCTCCACTTGGTGGCCAAACTTTTTCTTGAACGATTTCACTATAGTTTTGTTGTACATATGTTGCTAAGATTTCGTGTGCTTCTACTTCACCATCAACTATAAATTGTATTTGTTCTACTAAAAATTGAACCTCTTCCAATCTACTCATTTTTGGTATTAACAATGCATATATATTTGCAAATTCTTTTAAATAAGAAGCATCTGCTCTCAAATAAAATTTCAAAGCCTCTTCAGAAATCGTACCATGCAACATTTCTTGGATAAATGGATCATTATAGATATCCTCAATAATTGGTTGTGAAGCTTTTTTTAATTCCTGTGAAAATAACAAATTTAGCCCTCCTAATTAAAAAAACTACATCCCACGTAGGAATGTAGTTTATTAATATATATTAGAGCAATTTCCCAAATATTAATGAATGCTACTTTCCTACGTTGGTCTTAACCAAATCAGGTTATAAGGGTCTGAATTTCTCATCTCAGCCATAAGGCTCCCCTAGTAGTTTCTTTATTATGTATTTATATAAAACATATCAAAGTACATCAACTATTGCAATAAAATGGTTTATATAAACCTTCTAGTAATACAAAAACCTTTAATATGATTGTACTCCCAACAGTTATCAACTAAGTTAAATGTACTTATAATTAGCTTTATATACTCTAGATGCACATTATTTATAAGAAAAAATATGCAGGACTTTGGCTATCGTTCATGCATAATTACCACTAACTTAATATAACAATAAAAAGCTGAGACAATTAAATTGTCTCAGCTTTTCCAAAAATAAACTTTATTGTATTTTGTTATATTATGCTGTAACCCATTGTGAAGGGCCAACTTCATCATATAATTTTTGAGCTGCTGCATCTTGAACTGCTTCTGGTGCGTTAGCAGCTGGTTGACCTTGATATTCAGCTGGAGCTACTGAATCCCATGTACTTTGTAAGAATTGGAACTTACCTGAAGCACCTGATGATGGGTTTGTAGCATGAATATCGCCACCTGATTCACGTTGTGCAATTTGTTGTAAGTGTGCATTCACACCTGATGAGCTAGTTGAAGCTTCATTTGAGCTTGATGATTGAGTTGAAGCTTTTGTAGTTGCTTCTTGTTGTGGTTGTTGTGTTTGTTCAGTTTGTGGAGCAGCTTGTTGAGCTGGTTGCTCAGTTTGTACTTCTTGTGCTGGTTGTTCAGTTTGTGCTTGTTGAGGTTGTTCAACAGAAGTTGTTTGTTCTGATGATACATCTTCACTAGAACCTCCACCAAAACTCCATGACCATGTTTGGCCATCTGATTCAAAATTATAATTTGTACCATTATAATTAAAGTTATAGTTATATGCACCCTCTTGTACAGGTGATGCATTTAATTGTTCTGGATTAGATTGTGCTAAGTTTGCTAATTCTGCTTTGTCAACACCTTGTTCAGCTGCGTCTGCTGAGTTTCCTGCTGCAAATCCTGTTACGCCTAAGCCTACTGCTAATGTTGAAGCTAATACTGTTTTTTTCATTTTTAAAAATTCCTCCTATAAGGTAAATAATTTTTTTCGTTATGATTAATTTGCAAGTACAACTATAACATCTTAAAAACAGTAGTAGGTTACAGCCAAATAAAAAAGTACACCTTTTCTTTACATGGTGATTACATTTATAAAATAGAATATAAGCATCATCAACTATGTTGAAAACTGCTATGAAAGTTTATGTGACTATTTAACAAATATAGTGAGTGTAATAAAATTGTAATTTATCAGATTATTCTGTATTATTTCGAGATAAATTTCTACCTTCTTATAAAAGTACATTTTCCTATAAAGTATGTATTTTAGCTATTCCTATTGTCTATTGTTAATTTAATAGACAATAAGAATAGCCTGATAGAAGTATAATTAAATAGTAGGATTAAATATATTAGATTTGATGGGTTAAATTAACGGGGAGTTGGGAGTGCTTGAAATATTATACAATTTCATAAATTTCGTTTTCTTCAAAATCAAATTGACTTATAAGATCTGGATTTTGATCTATTGGAAGTGGATCAAAAAGTGTTTCATCTTCATTTTTAGAACGTGGGGACATAAATTTAATAGTTTCAATAAAAATTTCTGATACAAAATGCATCTGTCCTTCTTTTTCAAATTTTCTCGATTGCATTTGTCCAGTTATACCAACCAATGAACCTTGATTGATATATTTTTCGACATTATTAGCAATTTTTCCGAATGCCTTACAAAATAAATAATCACAAATAACTTTTTGATTTTTATCTTTATAATTTCTTGAGACGGCTACGCAAAATGTAGCTAGTTTATTACCTTCCTTCTCATAAATTTTAGGGTCCTTTGTTAGTCTCCCTACAATGACAATACTGTTAATCATATGTCACCTCCTCTATAAGTAAATCATAAAAAATTCACATGATTCCGTCAAAATACAGTTTTTATAATTTCAAAAAGTAAATGACTACAAAATTCTACTTTTTTCACCTTTATCATAGAAAATTACGTTATAATGATAATATAAATACATTTTATGTAGAGTTTAAATTAATTAAATGGATGTGAGACGATGAAAACATTTAAAGCCGTTCGATTTCAAATCGTATCAGAAAATGGTGGCTTAACTGAGTACGAATTAGAAGATGGTGTCATCATCAATAAGGAAAACAGTGGCACTGGCTGGTTGCTTGAAATCGTCATTTCAGATTATCATTATGAAACTATGAAAACATATATGGATAACGAAACATTATTAGACATACGTGTCGTTATCACTAGACCTGCTAACGATCCAGCTTTATTTGATGCAACCATTAAACATATCATTCAATTAGAAAATACAATTTCTGTTGTTTGTGAATGTCACATTTACACATTAAGACAAGTTTATGCTGAAAGTTTGTTAGAACAATTAATAGATGAAGGTTTATCTGGTGAAGACTTGAAGAAATCCTTTAATAGAATGATGCAATCTAAACCAAGACTGAAGGATGAAAAAGTAGATAAATAAAAAATAGTGTTACAGCCCGTTTAAACAGTCTGTAACACTATTTTTTTATTATTTGTCTTGTAAAGCAAATGTTAACTCACAACTACATGCTAACTGTCCATCTACTGTTGCCTTAGCACTACCTTTACCAATAGGGCCTCTGAGCTTCGTGATTTCAACTTCTAAGCGCAAAGTATCTCCAGGTGTTACTTGTTTTTTAAAACGACATTTATCGATACCAGCAAATAGTGCAAGTTTTCCCTTGTTTGCTTCGCTATTTAACATAGCGACTGCACCTGTTTGTGCTAAAGCTTCAGTAATTAATACGCCAGGCATTACTGCATATTCTGGAAAATGACCTTGAAAGAATGGTTCATTACCTGAAACTTGTTTAATTGCTACACATCGTTGACCTTCATCGTATTCTACAACACGATCAATCAATAAAAATGGTTGCCTATGTGGAATAATCTCTTTTATTTGGTTGTAGTCAAAAATTGTTTCCATAATTTGCTTCCTCCAACTTTACTTCTCTCTGTTTCCAATTTATTAATATAATATATTATAACATTAATCTTGTATTCTTTTGATGTCAGCACCTAATGCCTTTAATTTACCATGCAAATCAACATACCCTCTGTCTAAATGCTTTAGTTCAGTAACATATGTTGTTCCTTCAGCTACTAGTCCCGCTAAAATAAGTGCTGCTGCTGCACGTAAATCCGTTGCTTTTACTTGAGCGCCTTGAAGTTGACTTTTACCTTCAATTTTTGCACTTCTTCCTTCAACAGTGATTTTAGCATTCATTCTTTTAAATTCACCGACATGCATGAATCGATTTTCAAACACAGTTTCCGTTACTACTTTATGTCCATTTGCAGTTAATAATAACGCCATCATTTGTGATTGCATGTCTGTAGGAAAACCAGGATGTGGAAGTGTTTTGATATCTACCGGTTTCAATTCGTTTTCAGCACTTACACGAATAGCATCATCAAGGTATTCTAGATTAACTCCCATTTCTTCTAATTTATAAACTAGACTCGTCATATGTTCTTTGATTGCACCGTTAACTAAAACATTTCCTCTTGTAATTGCACCTGCAATTAATAATGTACCTGCTTCAATTCTATCAGGTATAATTGAATGCTCGACGCCATACAAGGCTTCAACACCTTCAATCGTAATGGTGTCAGTACCAGCACCTAACACATTTCCGCCCATTTCATTAATATAATTTGCTAAATCAACAATTTCTGGTTCACGTGCGACGTTTTCTAAAACAGTTTTACCTTCAGCTAATGAAGCAGCCATGATAATATTTTGAGTCGCACCTACGCTTGGAAAATCTAAGTGAATCGTTGTACCTTTCAATCCGTTAGTAGTGTTTGCGTATATAAAACCACCATCCATATGGATTTCAGCACCTAGTTCTTCAAAACCTTTAATATGCTGTTCTATCGGTCTTGAACCAATTGCACAACCACCCGGTAAAGCAACTTTGGCATGACCTAATCGTGCTAGTAAAGGTCCCATTACAAGTATACTTGCTCTCATTTTACTTACATATTCATATGGTGCTTCTTCATTTAATTGTTTTGTTGCATCTACTGTAACTTCTTCTTGTTCTTTATTATAAGAGACCTCAGCATTTAATGTAGATATTACATTATTAATTGTTTCTACATCACTAAGTGCTGGTACATTTTTTAATTTGCTCACGCCTTTTGATGCTAATAGTGATGCTGTTAATACTGGTAATACTGCGTTTTTTGCACCCGAAACTTTCACTTCACCAGTTAATTTTTTACCACCATTAATTTCTATCTTATCCATCTTAAATCCTCCACTTAACTACTTATATATTGCCTAAAATTTTTATTCAAACTTACTATTAAATTATATCGATAATCATACGTAATATACAATTATTTGAATTATTGTACCAAATATTTTATTTGTGTAGAAAATTGTAATAAATCTACAATAAAATTACTGACCGAAGTTCCAATTAATATTGCTAAAAATATCATACAAATTTGAACTTGTACTGGAAAACCTTTTTTAAAAAATTGCTCTAATCTCACTGCATTCAATGCCCAATAAGCAATACAAATACAAAGGACATGTAGTATGAGATGTACAATTGAAAATTGTCCTAAATATTCCATAAGCCATTCTCCTTGATAAACACTATTTATATATTTTACACGAAACACTAAACAAAAGATACTTAATAATTAGATTACTGACTTTTAAATAATAAGCGTCAATTTAATATTATTTTCCCATTATATATATCATGTATGCATAACTATTAAAATTAAATATTTTTACTTACTTTACTTCTAAACGATTAAAAGTATATGTGAAAGTAAAACTTTTACTTTTTATTCATACTACACTCATAAATCTTTAGTACATTATTATAATTCACTTGTGATTTAAGAAAGTTACTATAATCCATATTTTGAATTAATGTTTCATTGCTAAATTAACGCTAAAAATTTAATTTTGACATGTTTAATTAGAAAAGAAAAAGTCGACAAAGTAAAAACTTTGTCGACTTTTTTAGATATTCGTCATAGTATATCTTTTATTCATTATTGTAATTGAGCGACACGAAGACGGTTATTAGCACGATCTAATGCGCGTTTGGCTCTATTTATGTCACTGCTATCTTCTTCATTGTTTAAATGAGATTCTGCTCTTGACTTAGCTAATTCTGCTCTAGCAACATCAATTTCATTCGCAGGCTCTGCAGTTTGAACAATGATTGATAATTTATCTTGTCTTACTTCAACAAAACCTTCACTCACTGCAATATATTCTGAACCACCGTCAAAATTAATTTTGGCATAGCCAATTTCAAGTGCTGCAACTGTTGGAATATGTCCATACATGACACCGATTTCTCCAGCAGTAGTTTGTAAAACTGCCAGAGTGACATCTTCTCGGTCGTAAACAGAACCATTAGGAGTGACAATATTTAGGCTTAATGTATTCATTATCCATACCTCCTAATTTTAAACTTCAACACCCATATCTTTAGCTTTTTCAATTACTTCATCCATGCTTCCAACTAGACGGAATGCATCTTCTGGAATATGATCGTAATCACCATTTAATATTGCTTTGAAGCCTTCTACTGTTTTTTGAACAGACACATAAGATCCTTTTTGCCCAGTAAATTGTTCAGCTACGTGGAAGTTTTGAGATAAGAAGAACTGAATACGACGCGCACGTTCTACAGTTTGTTTATCCTCTTCCGAAAGTTCATCCATACCTAAAATAGCAATAATATCTTGTAATTCTCTATATTTTTGTAAAGTAGATTGTACCTCACGTGCTACTTCATAATGTTCTTGACCAACAATTGATGGATCAAGGGCTCTAGAAGTAGATGCTAATGGGTCAACTGCAGGATAAATACCCATTTCAGTTAATTTACGCTCTAAGTTTGTAGTTGAATCTAAGTGCGCAAATACTGCAGCTGGTGCTGGGTCGGTATAATCATCGGCTGGCACGAATACTGCTTGAATTGACGTTACAGATCCTTTAGTTGTAGAAGTAATACGTTCTTGTAATTGTCCCATTTCCGTTGCTAATGTAGGTTGATAACCAACGGCTGAAGGCATACGTCCTAATAGTGCAGAAACTTCTGAACCGGCTTGCGTAAATCTAAAGATGTTATCGATGAATAGTAGAACATCTTGTCCTTGTTCATCACGGAAATACTCAGCCATAGTTAAACCAGAAAGTGCTACACGCATACGAGCACCAGGTGGTTCGTTCATTTGTCCAAAAACCATCGCTGTCTTTTTAATAACACCACTATCACTCATTTCAAAGTATAGGTCATTACCTTCACGAGTACGTTCACCTACACCAGCGAACACTGATATACCACCGTGTTCTTGAGCGATATTATTGATCAATTCTTGGATTAATACAGTTTTACCAACACCTGCACCGCCGAATAATCCAACTTTACCACCTTTAATATAAGGTGCTAATAAATCAATAACTTTGATACCTGTTTCTAATATTTCAACTTTCGTAGATAATTGATCAAATGCAGGTGCTTCTCTATGAATTGGATCACGACGTACTGAGTCATCTATGTCTTCATCTAAGTCTATCGTATCACCTAATACATTAAACACTCTACCTAACGTTTCATTACCAACTGGAACGCTAATGCTGTTTCCGCTGTCTCTTACTTCTGTACCACGTTTAACACCATCAGTTGAATCCATTGCGATTGTACGTACTACGTCATCGCCAAGTTGTAATGCAACTTCTAACGTTAATTCAACAGTACCTTCTTCTCTTTCTATATCGAGAACTAAGGCATTATTAATTTCTGGAACTTCATTGTGCTCAAAGCGAACATCAATTACTGGACCCATAACTTGTGTTACACGGCCTAATCCCATGCTATTTTCCTCCTTTAATCATTATTCAAGTGCAACTGCGCCACCAACAATTTCAGTAATTTGTTGAGTGATTGCTGCTTGTCTCGCTCTGTTATATTCGATAGATAAATCATCAATGATATCTGTCGCATTATCAGATGCATTTTTCATAGCCGTCATACGTGTTGCATGTTCACTTGCTTTTGCATCTAAAATCGTTCCATATATTAAACTTTCAACATATTGAGGTAAAATGACACTTAAAATTGCTTCTTTGTCTGGTTCAAATTCATATGAAGACATTTGACCATGTCCTAAGCTTGAATCTTCTGGAGACAATGGAAGCACAGTTTTCATCGACGGTGTATTTTCTAAAACACTGACGAAATGACTGTAATAAATTTTCACCTCATCCACAATCTCATCGTTATACAAATCTATTGCTTTTTTAGCAATTGCTTGTATTTCTTTAAATGAAGGTTGATCAGGAACTTCTGTTAAAGAATCATGAATGTCATATCCTTTATTTTTAAGAAAATCAACACCTGTTTGGCCTAAAACTAAGATGGAATATTCATCACTACTACTATGTTTGCGTTCAATATCTTTCATTAGATGTTTCAACACATTCGCATTGTATGCACCCGCAAGGCCTTGGTCACTAGTAATTACGATATAACCACTTTTCTTCACTTCTCGTTGTTGTAACATTGGGTGATGTGAATTTTTGTCCGCTCCAGCAACAGCTGTAATTGCATCTTGCATTTTAACCATATATGGTCTGAACTGATTCGTATTTTTTTCAGCACGACGCAATTTCGAACTAGAAACCATGTTCATTGCTTTCGTAATCTGTTTCATCTTTTTTGTTGATTTTATTCGTGTATCGATTTCTTTAAGAGATGCCATTATCTCACCACCTTTTATCTACATTAACTATTATGCTTCTTCTGATTTGCTAAAACTCTTCTTGAATTCATTAATCGCTGATTCAAATGATTCATCATTAGGTAAAGCACCCGTCGTTTTGATTTCATTTAATAAATCAGATGCATTCGATTTAGCCCATTGATTCAACTCGTCTTCAAAACGTGTGATATCAACTACAGGGATATCATCCAAATGTCCTTTTGTTAAAGCATAAATAATTAAAACTTGATTTTCTACAGGTAGTGGTTTGTTTTTATCTTGTTTTAATATTTCAACTGTACGTTTACCACGTTCTAATTTTTTAGCAGTAAATTCATCTAAATCAGATCCAAATTGCGCGAATGATTCTAATTCACGATATGATGCTAAATCTAGACGTAAAGTTCCAGCAACCTTTTTCATTGCTTTAATTTGCGCAGAACCACCGACACGTGATACTGATTGACCTGCATTAATCGCTGGTCTTACACCAGAGAAGAACAAGTCAGATTGCAAGAATATTTGTCCATCAGTAATAGAAATTACGTTTGTCGGAACGTAAGCGGCAATGTCGCCTGCTTGTGTCTCAATAATAGGTAATGCTGTGATTGAACCGCCACCTAAATCATCATTTAGTTTAGCCGCTCTCTCTAATAATCTACTATGTAAGTAGAATACATCACCAGGATAAGCTTCACGGCCTGGAGGTCTACGTAATAATAATGATAGTTCACGATAAGCTGCTGCTTGTTTTGTTAAATCATCATAAACGATTAAAACATCTTTGCCAGCAAACATGAATTCTTCAGCCATTGCTACACCAGAATATGGCGCGATATAAAGCATAGGCGCTGGATCTGCTGCTGAAGCAGAAACAATAATTGTATAATCTAATGCACCTTCTTGACGTAATTTTTCAACATTTGCACGTACAGTTGAATCTTTTTGTCCAATAGCAACGTATATACAGATCGTATCTTGATCTCTTTGGTTCAAAATCGTATCAATGGCAACCGTCGTTTTACCTGTTTGACGGTCTCCGATGATTAATTCACGCTGTCCACGGCCGATTGGTACAAGCGCGTCAATTGCTTTTATACCAGTTTGTAATGGTTCATCTACAGATTTACGATCCATTACACCAGTTGCTTTCTTCTCTACAGGACGTGTTTTTGTAGTATTGACTGGTCCTTGACCATCAATTGCTTGTCCTAATGGGTTAACGACACGACCAAGTAACTCCTCACCAACTGGAACTTCCATGATACGTCCAGTTCGTTTTACTTCGTCTCCCTCTTTAATATCCGTGTAAGGCCCTAAAATTACTACACCGACATTGGATTCTTCTAAGTTTTGTGCTAAACCTAGAACGCCGTTATTAAATTCAATAAGCTCACCAGCCATAACGTCATTTAATCCGTGGATTAAAGCGATACCATCACCAATTTGCAGAACTGTACCTACATCAGTAACAGCCATTTCTGACTCATAATTTTCTATTTGTGAGCGAAGTAATGCACTGATTTCTTCAGCTTTAATGGCCATCTATGTCACTCCTTCGATTTTTATTTCACTCTAATAAATTGCTTTTCAAGTTTGGCAAGATCATTTTTAATACTTGCATCCATCACTTTCGTACCAACTTTAACTCGGATACCACCGATAAGATCTGGATTTATTTCATTTGTAATCATTAGTTTTGATAGTTTTGTGCGCGATCTAATAATTGAATCAATACTTGCTATTTCATCCTCAGATAGTTCATACACCGATTCAATAATCGCAAAGTCTTGATTGTGATACGCATTATATAAAGTTTCAAAAGCTAAGAATATTTCATGTGTATATGTAAGGTGACGATTACTTGCAAGCACCATAAACATATTTTGTAAATATTGATGTGCGTGTCCAAAAATAATAGCAACAAAACGTTGGCGTTGTGCTACATCTTTTTGTGGGTCTGTATCTAATTCTTTTAATTTTCCTACTTCAGGTCGCACTGCTTCGTCAATTGTTGAAAACTCTTCATACATTTGATCAAGTAACGCTTTTTCTTTAGCAGTATCAAATAACGCTTTTGCATATTTTTTTGCTACATTAGCCATTATTTATCGCCTGCCTCTTTAATGTACTTTTCAACTAATTCTTTTTGATCTTTTTCTGAAATTTCTTTTTGCAGTACTTTTGAAGCAATGAGTACGGAAAGCTCAGAAACCTGATTATTAATATCTGCAAGTGCGCGTTCTTTTTCACTATTAATTTCATTTTGTGCTGTTTCAATCATGCCATTAGCTCTAATATTGGCTTCATGAATAATTTCTTCGTGTTGTTTACGGGCTTGTATTTTAGATTCTTCTAAAATCTTATGAACCTCTTCTTGTGTTTCTTTTAGTGTTTGTTTGTTTTGTGCTTCTAATTTTTGAGCATTTAATTTAGCTTGTTCAGCATCGTCGATATCTTTATTGATATCGCGTTCACGTTTGTCCATTACTTCTTTAAGTGGGCCCCATGCAAACTTTTTCAAAAGTAAGAGTAATATGGCGAATGTAGCAATCGTAACAATGATTGTTCCCCATTGTACACCACCGCCACTAGCCGCACCTAGAACGAACATATTAGTCGTAGCAGTCACTTTCATAGACACTCCTTTCATCCAGTATAATCATAAGGTATTTTGATAAAAACGAACGGCGAGAGCCTAGAAGACTTCGCCATAAAGACTAGTTTACTTATAGTGACATGAAAGCGATAACTACACCTATAATTGGTAGCGCCTCAACTAATCCGATACCGATAAACATAATACCCATTAATTGACCACGTGCTTCTGGTTGACGAGCGACACCTTCTACTGTTCTTGAAACGATAAGACCATTACCAATACCTGCACCAAGTGCTGATAAGCCGATTGCGATTGCTGCTGCGATTAAATTCATTTAAAAATCCTCCTAATTTGTTCTTTTTATTTTTTAATTTAATGACTCTTTTGTACTTTATGTGACATATATACCATCGAAAGCATTACAAATATATATGCCTGAATCGTACCGATAAAAATTGAGAACCCTTGCCATACGATTAGGCCAGGTAATCCAATTAACCAACCCCATGCTGGGAAGTCGAATACTAAACCTGCTAATAATCCTAGTAATAATTCACCTGCAAAAATATTTCCGTAAAGTCGTAGTCCTAGCGTCAATGTTGAAGTGAACTCTTCAAACACATTGATAGGCAATAGGAATATCGGCTTTGTATAATTTTGAAAATACCCTTTAGTGCCAACCATTTTAACCCCATAATAATGTGTTAATAATATTATAAGCGTTGATAATGTTAATGTCACAGTTGGATCGGCTGTGGGAGATTTCCACCACAGGGTGTGTCCCGAAATTAATTGGAACGGTAAACCGAGCATATTACTAACAAATATGAAAAAGATTAATGTAACGGCTAAGAAATGGAACTGACCGCCTTTTGACCAAGCCATGTTACTTTCGATAATCCCTCTTACGAAATCAAAAACCCACTCGATAAAGTTTTGTTTGCCTGTTGGACGTTTCTTGAGGTTACGTGTACAAATAATAGCTATTACAAAAACAATAAACGCCGTAATCAACATCATCATAATCGATGATAGATTAAACACGATGTCTAGACCGAACACATTCCAACTGACTAGAGGGTCTTTATGATCCATGCTTTCTCACCTCTTTCATTATAAAATTTATTTCTTGTGTAAAAATGGTTTGAAAACAATTAAAACATAAGAAATCATTAAACCAACAACTACTCCAAAAATGTTTATATGGTCCTTATAAAAATACCATGTCGTACAAGCTAATATCACAACCAAATATCTCCAAATGTTGCCCGTTGAAATATGTATGTTATCCTTTTCTTTTGCTTCCGCCAAATAATATTCAAAAGTAAAAGTATTGATTAGCGATCCGATCATTCCAATTATAAGACCTAATATAAATGCAGAGTATGTGAAAATAAACACAATTACAAGTACAATAATACAATATATATAGTATTGCATGTACTGTTTAAAAATGATGTTGAAACGTTTCATTTCAGTGCCTCGCTTCACCTTATCTTTCTTATATGAAAACCATTCCAATCATACAATTTTAATAATAATATAGGGTACTTTACGTGTCAATTCTATTCAAATTGTAATTCAATTTTTTACAAGAATGTCACAAAAATGACACATAAATACAAAAATCATTTGAAAGAAGAAGGTTTTTTATCAATTAAACCAAAAAAATATTTAATATTTTGACAAATTCTATATGATGCATTGCCGTCTCCATATGGATTTTGAGCTGTACTCATGATCTCATACAAATTTTCGTTATCTAATAGTTCTTTGGTTGCTGCGAATATATTCTTTTCATTTGTGCCTACAATTTTTAATGTACCTGCCGCTACACCTTCTGGTCTTTCTGTAACATCCCTCAAAACGAGTACTGGTTTACCTAAAGAAGGCGCTTCTTCTTGTACACCACCAGAATCAGTTAAAATTAAATAAGACTGATGTGCAAAATTATGAAAATCAACAACTTCTAAGGGTTCTACAAGCTCAATTCTTGTGTGATTTGATAAATAATAATCTGCAATTTCTCGTACTTTAGGGTTTTTATGTATTGGGTAAACGACAACAACATCCTCGTATGCTTCGACGATATCTCGTACTGCTTTGAAAATATGTGCCATTGGTTCCCCAATATTTTCTCGTCTATGCGCAGTGAGTAGAATAATTCGTTTATCTTTGTGTTTGGCTATAATTTCTGATTGATAACCATTATGAATTGTCGTTTTCATTGCATCAATAGCAGTATTACCTGTTACGACAATTGAGTCTTCTGGTTTGTTTTCAGCAATCAAATTATTTGCAGCATTATTGGTAGGAGCAAAGTTTAAATCGGACATTACTCCTACCATTTGTCTATTCATTTCTTCAGGAAATGGAGCATATTTATTCCAAGTTCGCAAACCAGCTTCGACATGTCCGATTGGGACTTGATTATATAATGCTGCAAGACTTCCAGCAAATGTACTCATGGTATCACCATGAACAAGTATCATATCTGGTTTCGCTTCTTTTATAACATCCTCTAATCGTACGAGTATGCGTGAAGTTATATCAGACAATGATTGTCCCTGCTTCATAATGTTCAAATCATAATCAGGTGTGATGTCAAAGCTTTTCAACACAGAGTCTAACATTTCTCTATGTTGTGCCGTCACTACAACGATTGGTTGTAATTCAGCGTCTTTCTCCAATTCTAAAACGAGTGGTGCCATCTTTATAGCTTCAGGCCGTGTCCCGAATACAGTCATAACTTTTTTCATACTACTCCACTCCTGGGTCAAACTATTTTGTACCGAATAAACGGTCACCAGCGTCACCTAATCCAGGTGTAATATAAGCATGGTCATCTAATTTCTCATCTAATGCTGCGATATAGATATCGACATCTTCATGTGCTTCTTGTAATTTTTCCACACCTTCTGGTGCTGCAATTAGACACATAAATCTGATATGCTTGGCGCCACGTTTTTTAAGTGAATTAATCGCTTCAATTGCGGAAGCACCAGTCGCTAGCATTGGATCAACTACGACAATTTCTCTTTCTTCAATATCTTGTGGTAATTTCACAAAATACTCAACTGCTTCTAGCGTTTCAGGATCTCTGTATAAGCCAACATGACCTATTCTTGCTGCCGGCACAAGATTTAAGATACCTTGTGTCATGCCAAGACCTGCTCTTAAAATGGGAATAAATGCTAATTTTTTACCAGTTAAACGCTTAGCTATCATTTTAGTAACAGGCGTTTCAATTTCTACATCTTGTAACTCTAGATTTCTAGTCACTTCGTAAGCCATTAACATGCCTACTTCATCTACGAGTTCTCTAAATTCTTTTGTACCTGTATGTACATCTCTAATGTAACTTAATTTGTGTTGAATAAGTGGGTGATCAAAAACATGTACGTTGCCCATAATTACTTCCTCCAATTTAATTATATAAAGGATGTTTCGTAGTTAATGCTTTAACTCTTTCTTGTCCTTCTTTTAATGTTGTTTCGTTTTCAGGATCTTTTAACACTAAGCTTATAATTTTAGCTACTTCTTCAAATGCCGCTTCATCAAAACCACGTGTAGTAGCTGCTGGTGTACCAAGTCTTAAACCACTTGTTACAAAAGGTTTTTCTTGATCAAATGGTATTGTATTTTTATTACAAGTAATACCTATTGAGTCAAGGGCTTCTTCTGCTACTTTACCAGTAATATTGACTGATCCTTTTACATCTACGCATACTAGGTGATTATCAGTACCGCCAGATACTACTCTAAATCCTTCTTTATTTAGTGTATCAGCTAATACTTTTGCATTTTTAATAACTTGTTGCTGATATGTTTTAAAATCATCTTGTAGTGCTTCACCGAACGCTACTGCTTTGGCAGCAATAACATGTTCTAAAGGGCCACCTTGAATGCCTGGGAAGATTGTTTTGTCAATTTGCTTTTTGTATTCTTCTTTACATAAAATCATTCCACCACGAGGGCCACGTAATGTTTTATGTGTTGTTGTAGTTACAAAATCAGCATATTCTACTGGACTTGGGTGTAAGCCTGCAGCGACTAATCCAGCGATATGAGCCATATCTACCATCAATTTAGCGCCTACTTCATCAGCAATTTCTCTAAAACGTTTGAAGTCTATTGTTTTTGAGTATGCAGAAGCCCCAGCAACGATTAACTTAGGTTGGTGCGCTTTTGCTACTTTTAATACTTCGTCATAGTCTATTTGTTCGCTTTCTTTGTCGACACCATATTCGACAAAGTTATAAAATTGACCACTAAAGTTTACTGGCGCACCATGAGTTAAGTGCCCACCATGACTTAAATTCATACCTAATACAGTATCTCCGTGTTCTAATGCCACGAGATAAACAGCCATATTTGCTTGTGAACCAGAATGTGGTTGAACGTTAACATGTTCTGCACCAAATAATTGCTTTGCTCTCTCAATAGCTAATGTTTCAGATACATCGACATATTCACAACCACCGTAATATCTTCTGTTCGGATAACCTTCAGCATACTTATTAGTTAATACTGAACCTTGAGCTTCCATAACTGCTTCCGACACAAAGTTTTCTGACGCAATTAACTCTATATTGTTATTTTGACGGTTGAACTCGTTTTGAATCACTTCATAAATTTCTTTATCTTGATCTTTAATAAATGACATTAGTAAACCCTCGTTTCTGTATTAGTTGTATTTTGCTCTTTCGCCACCAATTTTTTTAGGTCTTGAAGAAGCGATTGTAACAATTGCTTCGCCAATTTGCTTCACGCTTGTACGTTCGGGTATTGCTACATGTTTGATATGCATACCAATTAATGTTTGACCAATATCTATACCTTTCGGAACAGTTATAGTTTCAACCACCATAGGCGCTTCCATATGCTGATATGCATACGTAGCTAAACTACCTCCAGCATGGACATCGGGTACAACGGTTACTTCTTCCATCGTTGCGGGGTCGAAGTTAGCTTTTTCAATCGTAATTGCTCTATTGATATGTTCACAGCCTTGAAATACAAAAGAAACGCCTGTTTCCGTTTCAATCTCTTTTAATGCTTCAAATATATCTTTAGCTACTTCCATTGAACCGACGCTACCTATGCGTTCGCCAATCACTTCTGAAGTAGAACAACCTACAATACAAAGCTCATCCTTTTTAAAGAAAGATTTAGACTTTAGTTCATCTAACAATGCTCTTAAATCTTCCATATTAAACACCCCTTATTTATTTTGATAAAAAAGTAAGCCAAAATACATAAGTCCAATCTGGCAAATTTAATTGCTAGCACATTTGCTACACGTAATTATTATAACGTATTTAATGACTTACTCATACTAATTTCACATATTTATTTACTCTAATATTTTATTTTTTAATTTTTCAATCAATGAATTTAATTCATTATAAATTTCAATATAATCTGATTTAGTTCCTCCAAATGGGTCAGAAACATCATCACCATGCAATACATATTCACTTAAAGTAAATATATGTGTATTTACGCCATACGTTTGTTTAATCGCATCTCTATGACTCCTTGACATTGTCAAAATAAGATCTGCATGCATGTCCATCTCAGTGAATTGTTGCGCATTGTCAGGTATTGGCAATTGTTTTTCTTTTAAGATAGCACGCGTATGTTCTGAGGTAGGTGCGCCATCTAATGCAAATAAACCACGCGAAGCAACTTCGATGTCAGGTATTTTAGCTTTTGCAATACTTTCTGCCATTGGACTTCTACAAGTATTACCAGTACAAACAAAAACGATTTTCATAATTTTTCTCCTTTAACGACGGTAAAGTTTGCCGCCTTTTGCATTCGATTCATAATAGCAACTGCTTCGCCACTATTTTCAAATCCAAATATATAAGCTTCTTTTATCTTTTTATTTTTGTCTATATCGTGCAATATTTGATACAAATTATGGTTTGCCCCTTTAATATCTCTTTCATTTTCACACAGTGGAATGAAAGTTGCGTTTTTTGGAATATATTTACATTTATCTTTCGGGAATATAAACGCAACATCACTCCAATCTTTACATGAGGATGGTTGTTGATGAACGCCGTATACAATCGTTATTGGCGTATCTGGCGCATAATGTTTATATTTCATTCCGGGGGCTATAGGTTTTTCTTGATTTAAATCATCTTTTGCTGAAATAGAACCTGGCAAAACATTTTCAATCATCGACTTGGTGATAGATCCTGGACGAGCAATTTTAAATGGGTATTGCGTGCAATCTAACACGGTACTTTCTAAACCTTCTTCACTTTGATCACCATTAACAATACCATCAATGCTTTGGTTTAAATCATGATATACATGTTCAAACTTAGTTGGAGAAGGTCTACCACTTAAATTAGCGCTCGGTGCGGCAATCGGTATGTCTACAAACTCTAATATTTTTCTCCCAATCACATGACTTGGCATTCTAACCGCTATGGATGAAAGTCCACCACTTACACTTTCACATAAATATCCTTTTTTTAATGGTAAAATAAACGAAATTGGTCCTGGCCAAAATTGATTCATCAGTATTTTAACTTCTTGTGAAATATGCTTCGTAAATACATCTAGTTGCTTAACATTATGTATATGCACGATGAGTGGATTATCTGAAGGTCTACCTTTTGCAGCAAAAATATTTTTTATAGTTTGTTCATTTCTTGCATCACCACCTAAACCATATACAGTTTCAGTTGGTATAGCGATGAGTCCACCAGCTTCAAAAATATTTTTTATCTCATTAAAAGCATCTACATTTGCATCCTCAGTCGCATGATTTCTTAAATCCCATATTTTTGTTTTCATTTATACTCACCCTTTCATCTTAATTTCAATTTTAAAACAAAATAAGAAGTTATGCACCTTCATGACATATCATGTTAGGTACACAACTTCTTAAATTACCATTTAAAAGAAACCATTCTATCATTATCGTTAATATCTTTTATTATTTGGACACTTACAGCAGGATATTTTTTTTCAATTTTGCTTTTTAATGTAGCTCCTTGTTTATAACCAATCTCAAACACAACAATTGCATTAGGTAATAATACGTCTGGTAATTGATCTAAAATCTTTTCATAAACTTGAAAGCCGTTGTTTTCAGCAAACAAAGCACTCATAGGTTCATATTGTAAAACAGTATCATCCATTAAAGCTTTTTCGCTCTCAGCGATATAGGGGGGATTTGAAATCAATCCATTCACTTTAATATGCTTTTCTATTAATGGATTTAAGGTATCGCCTTGTAAAAATATAACATC
This sequence comes from Staphylococcus sp. 11-B-312, assembly GCF_016743055.1. NCBI lineage: Bacteria > Bacillati > Bacillota > Bacilli > Caryophanales > Staphylococcaceae > Staphylococcus > Staphylococcus sp. 11-B-312. The sequence continues at coordinate 888,872 of NZ_CP068241.1, read as the reverse complement.
TACATCATGATACTCAGCGTTTTCTTTTGCCACAGATAAGGCTTCATCATATAAATCTGTAGCTATAACATCCAAATTTTGATTCATTTTTTTTAGTAAAATAGGTATGTTACCACTACCTGTTCCAATATCTACAACCTTATCTCCCGATTTTACCAAATTATAAAAATGTAGTAATACTTCCTCGGTTTCTGGCCTTGGAATTAAACAATGCTCATTCACTTTAAATATTTCACCATAAAAAGTTTGCGTTCCTACAATATATTGAATCGGTTCGCCTTGTAACATCCTTGCTTCCGCATTATCAAACAACACGTTGTGTGCTTCCGTCATAACTTCATCTGCGTGTAGCAAATAATCTAATTTTTGCCATTGAAATAAATCAAGCATTAACCATTCAGCTCGTGTTACTTCAATACCTTTAATTTCGCATTTGTCTTGTGCGATTTTTAATCGTTCTCTATAATTCACCATCATTCAGTTCTTTCAATTTATCAGTTTGTTCAGCTAAAGTTAGTGCATCAATAATCTCATCTAACTTACCTTCCATAACTTGCTCTAATTTCTGCAATGTCAATCCAATACGATGATCCGTTACGCGACTCTGTGGATAATTGTATGTTCTAATTCTCTCTGAACGATCACCTGAACCGACAGCTGATTTACGCTGTGCAGCATACTTTTGTTGTTCTTCTTGTAATTTCATATCAAATAAACGTGCTTTTAACACTTTCATTGCTTTTTCACGGTTTTGAATTTGAGATTTCTCAGATGATGTAGCAATGACACCTGTCGGTATATGTGTAATTCGAACGGCAGAATCAGTGGTATTTACGTGTTGTCCACCTGCACCACTAGAACGATATGTGTCTACTTTAATATCTTCATTTCGAATCTCTATCTCAACATCTTCAACTTCTGGTAATACGGCAACAGTAGCAGTAGATGTGTGAATACGTCCTCCAGACTCAGTTGCTGGTACACGTTGTACACGATGTGCACCATTTTCGTATTTCAATTTACTGTAAGCGCCTGTTCCTGTAACAGAGAAGCTAATCTCTTTGTAACCACCATGATCACTTTCAGTAGCTTCTACGATATCAGTTTTATAACTATGTGCTTCTGCATATCTAGAATACATTCTAAATAAATCACCAGCAAATATTGCAGCCTCATCCCCACCAGCTGCTGCACGAATTTCAACAATTACGTCTTTTTCATCGTTAGGGTCTTTTGGAATTAACAAGAATTTTAATTCTTCTTCCAGTTCTGGAATTTTTTGACTCAATTCTTGCTTTTCGTCTTTAAGCATTTCGACTTCTTCATCGTCTTTTGTTTCCTGTAACATATCATCTATTTCAGTTACATCTTCTTTAACCTGTTTATATTCACGATATACTTCTACTGTTTTTTGCAAATCAGCCTGTTCTTTTGAATATTTTCGTAAATTGTCTGGATTATTTACGACTTCAGGATCACTTAACATTTCATTTAATTGCTCGTATCTTTCCTCTACAATGTCTAATTGATCAAACACTACATTTCCTCCTTCTCATGATTACTTGGTGCAACAATATGATGTGCCCTACATCTAGGTTCATAGCTTTCGTTAGCGCCAACGAGAATCACTGGATCATCTATTTTTGCTGGATTACCATCAATTAATCGTTGTGTACGGCTTGATGACGAGCCACATACTGCACATACAGCTTGTAGTTTAGTCACTTCTTCACTTACTGCTAATAAATGGGGAATTGGTTCAAATGGTTCACCTCTGAAATCCATATCTAAACCTGCAGTAATCACTCTATGCCCCTTTTCAGCTAATTCTTCAACAATATGGACAATATTATTTTCGAAAAATTGAACTTCATCAATTGCTATAATATCAAAATTTGTTAAATCGTGTTTATAGATCTCAGCTGCTGTCGAGATATTAATTGCCTCAATTGCATTGCCGTTATGCGACACAATCTTATCTTTATGATAGCGATCATCTATTGCCGGTTTAAATACAACCACCTTTTGTTTAGCATATAGTCCACGTCTTAAACGACGAATTAATTCTTCAGATTTACCACTAAACATACTTCCAGTTATACATTCTATCCACCCGGAATGATAAGTTTCATTCATTATGCGTTCCACCCTTTTTCAAAACATAATCGGTTTATTATATCATATTTTCCATCTTAAAATATCAATTTCTCATAAGATATTTGTAATTTAATATGTAATCAAAGTGCTCTAACAACTGTGCAATTCTGTTCAAACCTTCACATCGTCCATGTTAAATAAAAAAGCATTCTCATAAAATGAGAATGCCTTATGACAACAATTATTCGTTGCTTGATTTGAATCCGAATTTCTTGTTGAAACGTTCCACACGACCATCCGCAGCAGCGAATTTTTGACGTCCTGTGTAAAATGGATGTGAATCAGATGAAATATCTAAACGAATAACTGGGTATTCATTTCCATCTTCCCATTCCATTGTTTCTGATGAAGATTTTGTTGAACCACTTAAGAATTTAAAGTCTGTAGTTGTATCTAAAAAGATAACTTTGTGGTATTCAGGATGAATATTTTGTTTCATTTTTTTCAGCTCCTTTGCCCTGAACCATCTGGAACAGAGTTGTTTGTGAGTTTTTTTACCCAATACTTGATAATTATAATTGTTATAAAACTAAAACGCAACCCTAAATCACATATTTAAATGTTAAGCTGCTTTAAATAATTGGCTTACCAGTTTTAGTACTTTCTTTGGCAGCTTGTTGCAATTGTTCAAAGAATTCTTGATTCGTTTTTGTACGTTTTAATTTTCTTACAAATCTTTCTGTGAAATCAAGTGAATCTGTGAACATGTTACGTAGTTGCCAAAGTGACTCTAAATCTTTTGGCGGTATTAGTAATTCTTCTTTACGTGTAGAACTTCGACCAATATCAATAGCTGGAAAGACACGGCGTTCAGCTAGTTTGCGATCAAGGTGTAATTCCATGTTTCCTGTCCCTTTAAATTCTTCATATATCATGTCATCCATACGTGATCCTGTATCTACTAAAGCAGTAGCTAATATCGTCATACTTCCACCAGCTTCAATATTTCTCGCAGCACCAAAGAATGCCTTAGGTTTGTGTAATGAAGCTGGATCTAAACCACCTGAAAGCGTGCGTCCGCTTGGCGGGATAACCAAGTTATATGCACGTGCAAGTCTTGTAATAGAATCCATAAGAATAATGACATCTTTACCTATTTCTACTAAACGCTTGGCACGTTCTAATAGTAATTCTGCTACTTTGACATGGTGCTGTGGTGGTTCATCAAATGTTGAATGAACGACTTCTGCTGATTCTACAGAACGCTCAATATCAGTTACTTCTTCTGGTCTTTCACCCACAAGTAGCACAAATAATTCTGCATCAGGTTTATTGCTTGCGATGGCATTTGCAATTTCTTTCAATAATGACGTTTTCCCAGCTTTTGGTGGGGCAACAATCAAACCACGTTGTCCTAAACCAATTGGCGTAATTAAATCCATAATACGTGTAGAATAATTTTCTTTTGTTGTTTCTAGCTTGATGCGCTCTTCTGGATATAATGGTGTTAATGCTTGGAAATGTGGTCTTTTCTTAACTTCTTCTGCATTCTCATCATTAACAAAATCTACTTGTAGCAAACCATAATACTTTTCATTATCCTTTGGTTTCCTTACTTTACCAGTTACTTTGTCGCCTCTTTTAATTTCAAAACGACGTATTTGGCTAGCAGAGATATAAATATCTTTTTCACCTTTTGAATAATTGACAGTCCTTAAGAAGCCATAACCATCTTGTTGGATATCATCTAAGATACCTTCCATATAATAGTTGCCATCTTTTTCCATCTGGGCTTCCATAATTGCAAGAACTAACTCTTTTTTATTTAATTTACTATAGTTTGTTAATTTCAGTGATTTTGCTTTTTGAGTGAGATCTTTAGTAGTGTAATTTTTATATAACTCGTGGAACGATTCGTACTGAGGTGATGTTCGTACTTTATCAGGCATTATCTTGCACCCATTTCATAAAAAAGTTTTAAATAACATAGAGGGCTACGCTATTTACCTTTATAACTATAGCAAATATTTTATTTAATTACAAAATGTATTTCAATTTTTGAAATTTATTAATACTGCTTTAAAGCTAATTAGTTAATAAAACAGTATGTTAAATTGTAATGCTTTAATTTATAATTCAAAATTTCTAAAAATAATTAGAACTAAGCATATGTATCTCTGGTTCAATCATTAACATCAATTGTCATTGAGAAATATAAAAACTGACCTTTGCATATCGTAATAGACTTATATTAGGAATTGGAGATTGTCGTTTCGTTAAGTAATATAAGTTAAACATTCATTTTTGGCGATTTTATAATGTCCTTACACCGAAGAAATGGTGGTTATGAGAGGCTACAGGCTCAAATCATATCCTCACGCATGCATGTTAAAAATCGGAAGATTAAAAAATGACTAATCCATAAGCATACGGATTAGTCATTTTTAAGCTTGAGCTTATTTGTCACAGTATATTTTTATTACAACTTATAATTTTATTTTGTATTAAATTACGCGTTAAAATATCCTGCAATAGATTTAACTTCTAAGAATTCTTCTATGCCATAATCTCCCCATTCGCGTCCTAAACCTGATTGTTTATAGCCACCGAATGGTAAGTCTGGTTTTCGTCCAGCTTCATTTATTTCAACTGTTCCAGCCTCAATTGAACGCGCAACTTTATGCAGTTTTTCTTTGTCTTGTCCATATACATAACCAGCTAAGCCATATTTCGTATCATTTGCAATTTCAATTGCTTCGTCTAAATCGTTGTAAGTGATCACAGACATAACAGGACCGAAAATTTCTTCTTGTGCAATTGTCATATCATTTTCAACATTATTAAAAATAGTTGGTCTTGCAAAATAGCCTTTTTCCAAGTTTTCAGGTTTTCCAGGACCACCGTATAATAATTCGGCACCTTCTTCTACACCTTTATCAATATATGATTGAACTTGATCAAATTGTTTTTTACTAATAATTGGTCCTACTTGTGTACCTTCTTCACGAGGATCACCAACTTTAACTTGGCTAAATTTTTCTTTAACAGCTGTTAAGAATTCTTCTTTTATACTTGCTGGTACCAATGTTCTAGTTCCTGCAGTACAAACTTGTCCTGTATTATTGACGACTTTACCAGTTGCTGCACTTGCAGCACCATCAATATCAGCATCATCTAAAATAATATAAGGAGATTTACCTCCTAATTCTAATGATACTTTTTTGAAATCTTCAGCTGCTTTCTTCATAATGCTTGCACCAGTTGGACCAGATCCAGTAAAGGACATCATTCTTACTTTTGGATGTTCACTTAGTGGATTTCCAACGCCTTGGCCATCACCATTCACTAAGTTAAATACACCTTTAGGTACGCCAACTTTATCAAATATTTCTGCTAAAATGATGGCTGCAAATGGTGTTTCTTCTGATGGTTTTAATACAACTGGGCTTCCTGCCGCAAAAGCTGCTGCTAATTTTAATGAAGTTTGGTTAGTTGGGAAATTCCATGGTGTAATTAATCCAGCAACACCAATTGCTTCCTTAACAACTAAATCGTCGCCACGTCTTTCTTCAAATTCAAAATTATCTAATGCATCTCGTGCAGCTTCAAAATGATTTAATCCCATTTGATAATGGACATTTTCAGATACTTTTAAAGGAGCTCCTAATTCGTCAGTTATTGCGTCAACAATATCATCTTTTCTATTTTTATATTCTTGAACAATTTTATCTAACAGTTCTTTTCTTTCTGCTACAGAACTTTGTCTAAATTCTAAATATACTTTATCTGCTGCTTCTACCGCTTTATTAACATCCTCTTTATTGCCTTTAGCAATTGTGCCTGCCACTTCTTCAGTTGCTGGGTTGATTACATCAAGTGTTTCTCCACTTGCACTTTCTACCCATTCTCCGTCGATATATTGTTTAGTGAAATTTCTCATCAATTATTCACTCCTTAATTTGTGTTCATGCTTTTATTCTAACCTAGATTTTTAATTTTAAAACATATCTGCTCATTCCAAATCATTGCAAACGTTGTTATTACAGGGTTTTACGCCTGAAATTTATGCATAGTTATAATAGCATTATTTTGTTATATATCAATTAGAAATAACATTTATATCCTTAAAATTTTGCTTTTTTTAGAATATTTAAACATACCATGACATGTCAATCGGCACATCCACTCTTAATCAACAAAATTATTTTAACACTACTAAAGGTTAGATGATTCGACAATAAATAAAAAAGCTATAAAGAAATCTTTAATTAAAGATTTCTTTATAGCTAATCTTAGTATGTTAAAAACAGACTAGATATAACAATCATATTCAAATAAAATATTACATGAAAATGTCAAATTAAAAAGTTAAAATCATTCGCTTTCTAACTCGATATATTCTTGGGCCCATTTTTCCATAGGAACCAATGCCGATGCTAAGGCATCACCTTTATCTGTAAGTTGATATAAAATGTTCATAGGACTAGTAGAAATAATTTTTTTCTCTACAAGTCCCCATTCATTAAGGTCTGTGAGCTTTATGCTAAGTGCACGAGGCGTAATTGTTTTCAAATCACGTTTCATATCAGAAAAATGAGCAGATTTTTCCGTGCACCTAGACAAGTAATTAATGATAAGACCGTTCCAACTTCTACCTACTATTTTAAAGGTCTCTTCTAGATAAGGGCAAACCTCCATGGTCATCACCTCATATCAATTATATTTCCCCACTGCATAAACTATAATTTACTTTATACATTCAGTATAATTATTATACCACATGTTTTATATTTTTTCAGTCCAAATGTCTGCTCCAAGTGATTTTAGTGTTTTAACAATATTAGTATAACCACGATAAATATGTTTTACATTATAAATTGTAGTAACACCTTCAGCTAATAAGCCAGCTACAATTAGACAAGCACCTGCACGTAAATCACTCGCGTATACTTCTGCGCCTGTTAATTTAGATGGTTTGATTGTTGCAGTACCATTATCTGATGTAATATTAGCACCCATATTTTTAAGTTCTTCGACATGCTTGAATCGAGCTGGATAGATTGTTTCAGTCACAAAAGAAACTCCATCAGCCATAAATAATAATGGCGTAATAGGTTGTTGTAAATCTGTAGCAAAACCTGGGTATACTAATGTTTTAATATCTACACTAGAATATGGTGTACTTCTCTTAATTGTTACACTATCATCACCAACATTTATGTTTACACCAAGTTCTTTCAACTTAACAGTTAATGGCTCAACATGGGTAGGGATAATATTATTAATCACAATATCTTCACCACAAGCTGCGGCAATACACATATAAGTTCCTGCTTCAATTCTATCTGGTATCACTTGATGATGTGATCCATGTAAATGCTCAACACCTTTTATTTTGATTGTACTTGTACCAGCACCTTTAATATTAGCGCCTAAACTTGTTAAGAAGTTAGCTACATCAACCACTTCTGGTTCTTTCGCTGCGTTTTCAATTACAGTTTGTCCTTCAGCTCGTACTGCTGCCAACATAATATTAATCGTTGCACCTACACTAACGATATCTAAAAATATATTAGCACCTGTTAAACGATCAGCTTCAATTTTCATAGATGTTTCACTGGATTCATCAACATGCGCTCCTAATGCTTTAAAACCCTTGATGTGTTGATCAATCGGTCGTGGACCTAATGGACAACCGCCAGGCAACCCAATTACACATTTTTTAAATCTACCTAACATTGCCCCCATCATATAATATGAAGCACGTAGTGATTCTACTTTATTATTAGGTAATGGAGCATTTTCAATTTCATTTGGATCAACTTCAAGTGTCGTGCCGTCTAGCTTTGCATCAATATTCAAATCACCTAATAAACTCACTAGCGTTTCAACATCTGAGATTTGTGGTAACCCTTCTATTGTAACTTTATCTTCCGCTAGAATTGTAGCTGGAATGATTGCTACAGCACTATTTTTTGCACCATGATTATTAACTTCACCTTTTAGTGTTTGACCGCCTCTAATTTTTATTACTTCTTGAGCCATTCGCTTGATCTCCTTTGCCTTTCAATCAGTATTTCAATTTAATTACATTATTTGCATTATAAAGTAAAAAAATGAAGTTTGCAAAACACACCAATGAAACAAAACTTTTTTAATTTTAAATTATGTATTGCTTCACTTTTATGTATACTATAATGATATTTTTATTCCCGATTTAATAGGGTTCAAATCTTATTTATCTTATTTCTGTTTAAAATTTATGTTGATATTTCAATTTGCTTAATTTTAACGCTCATAGATTATAACATAAAAAAATAAGACTGCGACATTAAAAATTGTCACAGCCTTACCGATTGAATCATCAAGATTACTTTAAAATATGCATCTTTCTATTATAGGCAGATTATTTAGCTCTATTTGATGTACCAAACTCTTTAATTTTACCCACTACTGTTGTTTTAATCGCTTCACGTGCTGGTCCTAAATACTTACGAGGATCATACATTTCTTTATCATTGTCTAAAGCTTCACGTACTGCTTTTGCAGAAGCAATTTGATTTTCTGTATTAACATTTATTTTTGCAGTGCCAAATGGAATCGCTTTTTGAATATCTTTAGTTGGGATACCAGTTCCACCATGTAATACTAATGGTAAGCCAGTTGAAGCACCAATTTCTTCCATTTCTTTAAATCCTAATTTGGGTTCTCCTTTATACGGTCCGTGAACTGAACCTAACGCTGGTGCTAAAGTATCAATACCTGTTCTTTCAACAAGCTCTTGACATTCTTTAGGATCTGCATAAATAACACCTTCAGCAACAACATCGTCTTCTTGTCCACCTACTGTACCTAATTCAGCTTCTACCGATACGCCATGTTCGTGAGCATATTCAACTACTTTTGATGTAATTGCTACGTTATCTTCAAATGACTCATGAGAAGCATCAATCATAACTGATGTAAATCCAGCATCGATAGCTTCTTTACATTTATCAAAACTTGAACCATGGTCTAAGTGAATTGCAACTGGAATCGAAATTTCTTTATCGTGCATTAATCCTTCTACCATTTTAACTACTGTATAGAATCCGCCCATATAACGTGCTGCACCTTCAGAAACTCCTAAAATAACTGGAGCATTTTCTTCTTGTGAAGCTTCCAATATCGCTTGTGTAAATTCTAAGTTATTTAAGTTGTATTGGCCAACCGCATAACCATTTTCTTTTGCATCGATTAACATTTCTTTCATTGAAACTAAAGGCATGAAAGTTCCTCCTTAGTGCATTGAGCACATATTTTTACAATTTAATTATATCAAAATCCCAAACAATTTGCATTCTTCTATTCATTTGTAAGCGTTTTTAATTTATTTTTTTAATTTATTTCATTTAAATCAGTCTTTAGCATTCATATTTTTATATAAAATTGCAATATTTTCTATCATTATTTAAAATAAGTTGAGTGAATAGATCGGAGGTACATATATGTCTAAAATTTTAAACACACAATTAAATGGTGTTTTCAATCGAATTGAAGCACAAGATTTAGATATTCAAATGGCAGCTCAATGCTTAATTCAAGCAATAGGTGGAGAAGGTAATGTGTTTGTTAAAGGTTATGGGGACTTGAATTTTTTTGAAAATTATATTTTAAATAGTAATGAAAAGTTAGAATCTAGTGTTGCATTATCCTCACTTAATACATTCGAAGATATTGACACAACAGATAGAGTGTTTCTTTTTTCCCCTTACTATACTGAGAATGTTGAAAATGATGTTAAGTCATTAATTGCAAATGATGTAGACTTTGTCTTAATTTGTAATAAACCAAAAACAGGAAATTTTCCAGATCATTTATTTCATTTTGTTAATCTAAGTACACCAAGACCTATTGTGTATACCGAAGATTACGATAAAATTGTTATACCACATCCAATTGCATTCAACTACATTTATTATGATATATATACACAAATGGTTGAAATGGTTAGAGATTTAAATCTTTAACATCTAAATCACTATTATTCTTCATATCTCATCTAATTTAATAAACAAACTAACTTTAAAAAGGCTGAAACGAATGTCATCGTTTCAGCCTTTTTAATCAATATTTACTTTGTTTGTTGATGATTCAATGATGCTTCTATAAATGCTTTGAATATAGGTTGTGGTCGATTAGGTCTAGATAAGAATTCTGGATGAAATTGACATGCAACGAAGAAATCATTTTCAGGAATTTCTACCATTTCAATCAATCTACCGTCTGGACTAGTTCCAGAGAAAATCATACCTTTTTCTTCTAGTTGGTCTCTATATTCATTATTGAACTCATAACGATGACGATGTCTTTCTTCTATATCTACTGCGTCATAGATTTTATGCGCTAAAGTTCCTTCTTTAATATGACATGGGTACAGCCCTAATCTTAACGTACCACCTAAATCTTCAATGTCTTTCTGTTCAGGCAATAGGTCAATGATCGGATGTGGCGTTGAGGGATCTAATTCTGCAGAGTGTGCATTTTCTAAGCCAAGTACATTTCTTGCAAACTCTACTGTAGCAAGTTGCATTCCTAAACAGATACCGAAATATGGTACATTATTCTCTCTCGCGTATTTGATAGCGGATATTTTTCCTTCACTTGCTCTGAATCCAAATCCACCAGGAACTAAAATGCCATCAACATCATTCAGTATATCATGTACATTTTCATCAGTTACTTCGCTAGAATCTATCCACTTAACTTCAATATCCTTTTTAAATGGATAACCTGCATGTTTTAATGATTCAACTACTGATAAATAAGCATCTTGAAGACTTACATATTTACCAACTAAGCCGATAGTTATTTTGCCATCTAAACTGTTTACTGTATCTAGTAAATACTGCCATTCGTCTAACTGAGTATCATACTTAGCGTTAAGTTCTAAGCGTTGAATTACAATATCATCCATGTCCTGTTTACTTAATTGTAATGGAATTTCATAGAGTGAATCTGCATCGCGACATTCAATGACACTTTCTTTGTTAATATCACAGAATAAAGCAATTTTATCTTTTAAATCTTGTGTTAATTCATATTCTGTACGTACTACGATTAAGTCTGGTTGAATACCCAACCCACGAAGTTCTTTAACACTATGTTGTGTGGGTTTTGTTTTCATTTCACCGGCAGCTTTTATAAATGGTAAAAGTGTACAATGTACGTACATGACATTTTCACGACCCAAGTCACTACGAATTTGTCTAATCGCTTCTATAAATGGTAATGATTCAATATCTCCAGTAGTACCGCCAATTTCAGTAATAACTACATCAGCATTCGTACTTTCTCCTGCTAAAAGTAAACGCTCTTTAATTTCATTTGTAATATGAGGAATTACTTGAACCGTACCACCAAGATAATCACCACGGCGTTCTTTTTTCAAAACATGTGAATAAACTTTACCAGCAGTAACATTTGAATACTTATTTAAATTAATGTCAATAAATCTTTCATAATGTCCTAAGTCTAAATCTGTTTCCGCACCATCATCAGTAACAAATACTTCACCGTGTTGGTATGGACTCATTGTACCTGGATCAACATTTAAATAGGGATCAAATTTTTGTATTGTAACTTTTAATCCTCTATCTTTTAATAAACGTCCTAAAGATGCTGCTGTGATACCTTTACCTAGTGAAGATACAACCCCACCAGTTACAAAAATAAATTTTGTCATTTTCTGCCTCCTATTATTAAAACAGTCATTCCCACAATACCAACAAAAATTTATGGCATGTTTCATTAATCATTGAAATAGTTATAATTTATGTAAACGTCTAAGCGTTATAATTTTTAAATATCATTATATTCACTAAAAATAACGTCATAAATTAAAATTTTATAAAATTTGTATAGTCATTTAAATAAAAAAATCGCTCCCTCTCACAGCATTTGCAAGGGGGAGCGTATAATATTTATACACGTCGTCCTAATTAAAGGAGCCCGAATAAAATTTTATCATTTTCGCAGAAAAAGTCAAATGAATATTGATAGATTATTGATTAATTTTCTTCGTCTTCTTCCTCTTCATCATATTCATCTTCGTCTTCTTCTAAATCTTCATCTTCGTCATCGTCTTCATCAATAACGATTTCATTTTCAGGAATCTCTTCGTCAACTTCTTCTTCATCAGGTTCTTCGATTGTCTCTTGGTCATCAGTGACTGCTGGGATGTCATCATCGTCGTCTGCCTCATCTTCACCAAGTAATTTTAATGTTTTATCTTCTTCATCGTCATCGTCTAAAATGTCGAATTTTTGGATAGTTGGTGCTATTTTTTCTTCAATATCGGCAACTGAATACCAATCACGTAAGCCCCATATGTTTTCTCCAACATTTAGGAAACGACCATCTGTGTTTAAGTCTGTATAGAATTGAACAATTCTATTTTCAATTTCGTGGTCTTCGTAATGACCTAAAGCTTTAAATTCGTCAATAATATCATATAAGTTCATTGTATCGCCTTTTTCAAGTAATAATGTGTAGGCCATATCAATAAATGATTTCTCGTCAACCATTTCTTTAGTGTAATCTTGAATTCTCATTATTTATTCTTCCTTTCAGAGGCATTTATGCATTTATCCAAATCAGTACTATTCATCTTAAGTAATAATAACAAAAGTAAATTATAAATGACAATCCCTGATTTCGCAAACACTATTAATAATTAATATATTTTTCAAAAACAGAAAAATCTTCTGCCTTTTCAATTTCAACAAAATTACTGTTTATACATAGTGGTTTTAATTCATTATTTTCCCCATAAAGTGTAATCGTTATTAGCTTTATACCTTCAAAATGTTTTCGAATATATGTAGGTAATTGTCTCAATGCACTTTCCGCTATACCGTTATGTCTCTCTGCTTTATCAACTTCAATTGAATTAATATTCATACGCTGTTCATGTTGCTCAATTGCTATAAAACCTACCTTATTATCGTCTTTCATCATATCAATAATATGCACATCATAAGGTGATGTATCTCCATTTGCTGTTAGCTTTAAAGAAGATACATGTTTAGAATCTAAATCTAAATAATATAGACGTTCTTTGCCAATCGGGCCTTCTTCTTTTGTGGCAGCATGCATAAAACCTGCACGTTCATATACATTCCATGCACCTTTATTTTCCGCATCTACAACTAAGTATAAATGATTAAAATTTGGAAATAGCTTTTGAACATATTGTGGCAAATACATCATCATTTTTGTACCATACCCAAACCCTTGAAAATCTTCGTTTACAGATAAAGAACGAACATATATAACTTGTTTAGGTGTATCGTATCCTTCATGTTGATAATATTGATGTAAGACAAAAAAACCTACTACTTCTCCTTCATCATTCAAAGCAATATTAGCTACTCGGTCGTTATCCTTCAATGCATCACTAAGCACATCTTTTGGCAATGAAGAATATATCTGTTGGCGCTCACTTAATTTAAAATGACAAACAGCTGATTTATATTTTTCTTCAAAAACTTGTATTGTAATATTTTCAAACGTTTCTTTAATAAACATATTATATCCCCTATTGTGTTTAACTTTTATTAGTTATTAATACCACTTTTACACTAGTATAATCGAAAGTTGGACATTTTGTCTTATTAGTCTAAGAAACAATTCATGAGCCAGTTGACTTCAAATTGGTCTTTCACTTGTCCATGCATCGCATTAAAAAATGTTTTAGACAGAGGCATATGTGGGTCTCCCGCTTCGCTTAATTTATCATATACTTGTTTTTGAGTTTCCAAATCGTCGAAAGTTAAAATTATATTTGTGTTGTCATTGCTCCATTCCCGTCCATATGTGCTGGAAATATGTAATACAACTGTTTCATTAATATGGAGCTCCGCGTGTAAAGTTTTACCGTTTGTTTCGTTTAATATTTTTTCGCTACCACCAAACGCATTTTTATAAAATGTTAATGCTTGTTCTACATCATCTACTTTAATAAAAGGGCTTAATTTCATTAAAACCATTCCTTTCTAATTTTCTATATTTGATTTTCCCTCATTTTATTATAATATAAGTTATAATGTAAATTTTTTAGGAGGTACACAGATGAAAATAGGCATTGATGCCGGCGGAACACTTATAAAAATTGTTCAAGATGATAATGGTAAACGACAATATACTACAAAATTAACTACTGAAATAAATGACGTCATTGAATGGTTGGAACAACAATCTTGTGAAAGTATTAGTTTAACAGGGGGGCAAGCTGGGACAATTCAAAATAGTTTAAATTGTGAATCTCGTATTTTTGTAGAGTTTGATGCTGCTGCAAAAGGTTTAGAACTCTTGTTAGAAGAACAAGGTCATCATTTAGATAATTATATTTTTACTAATGTTGGTACTGGAACTTCATTGCATTATTCAAATGGCAAAGAACAACAACGTGTTGGTGGTGTCGGTACAGGCGGTGGTATGATACAAGGCTTGGGTTATTTATTAACTGGATTAAAAGATTACAAACAATTGACAGATACTGCCCAAAAAGGAGATCGCGAATTTATTGATTTAAAAGTAAAACATATCTATAAAGATAGTGAACCTCCTATTTCAGGAGATTTAACTGCTGCTAATTTCGGTCATGTGTTACATAATTTAGACAAGGATTTTTCAGATTCTGACAAATTAGCTTCATTGATTGGTGTAGTGGGAGAAGTCATTACTACGATGTCTATTACAGTAGCGAGAGAATATGGTACAGAAAACGTAGCTTATATCGGTTCTTCGTTCCACAATAATCATTTACTTAAAGAAGTTGTAAAAGATTATACAGTATTACGTGGTTTTAAACCATTTTATATTGAACACGGTGCCTTTTCCGGTGCACTAGGCGCAATTCATTTAAGTTAAAAAAATACCATGACATAAATGTAAAGAATTGTTTTTTCTTTACTTATGTCATGGTAAAAAATGAACGTAATTATTCCGTTTGAATATCACAATTCATTCAAACGGAATAATTACTTCCAACAGTGCTTGTATTCAATGATATTAAAACGGTAATTGATCTAATACTTTCTGAGCTGAGACTACGGTACCTACAACGCCTGATTTCAAATCAATCGCTACTGCTTTGTCATCATCTCTTAAAGTATCTAACCATTCTGCGAAGACTTCACCCTCTATTTCAATAATATCGCATTCTTCAAAATCTTCATTTCTTACTTTTTCTGCCCTATTTCTAATACTCCACACCGGCATAATATGTGGTTTTTGATGCTCATCATCACTAATCATAATGAATTGTTTGGCATCTTTATTAGTTAAACCAAATACAGCATCTTCTTCTGCTACATCAATAACAAATTCTTTGAGACGAATTTCATCTAAATCTGACATCAATTCATTTGTAAAATCAATAATATTTACTAAATCACCATCTGTCTGAGATGAAGCATTCATCAACACTTCTTCACCTTCTGCAAACACATCATCCATTTCATATGTTACGAAACGATCAATATCAATTTTTTTAATCTTATCATAATCGGTGTCATGTTTATTTAAGAATGTTTCAGCTGTTTCTTTTTGAGTCCAAACACAAATGACATCTTTCCCTAAAATTTCATGTCTAATTAGTTGTTTTGACTTTGTTGCTATATAAAAATATTCATTTACCAGAATATCTTGAAAAAATGAACTTGCTTTATAAGACATAATCACACCTTCAATTCATTAAAATATTTAACTATATTTAAAATATAAATGAGTATAATACTATAGTCAATTAACGTCATACAATAAATATTAAAATTTTAATATATCTAAACAATAAACTAAGTTAACAAATCCTATTAACTGAATTTTTCCTATATTACTGATTATATTTTTAATTCTTTTAAAAATTGTTGTTCTAGTTTATCCACTTGTTCTTGAGACTGTCCATGCCAAATACATGCAAATCTTGAAGGAACGTTTTCATTATTATACCAATCACCATCATAATATGATAGCGGAAACAAGCAACCCTTACGAACATATTTTATAATTGTTTGGAAGAAATGTTCATTATCATGAGGTGCGATATAACTATAAAACTTTTGATATCCAGACTGAATTAATGGATCTAATAAAAGCATGCTTGTTGAGCCATTTTGTCTAAAATTTAAATCAATCGCAAATATATCACCGTGCTCATCTATAAGTAAATCAAAACCCGCGATCCCAAAATAACCTTTCGACACACCTATTTCCATGATTTCTTTGCCTGCTTGAATGACTGATTCAGGCACATCATGTACATTTTGATTACCACTATAATGTCCATATTTGTCTGTAATTTGCTCTGATGTACCTATATAGTGAATATCCCCTTCTTTTTCACATGCAAATTGCACGCAATAATTAGCTATTTCCTGAATTTTTTGTTCGATAATAATTGTGTCAGTCTCATCTTTTGCTTGTTCAATACGTGATTTTGCTTTAATCAAGTCCTCATCGTCATAACATATCATCACGCCATAACCGCCTGCAGTTGGTAAGTCATCACCAGGCTTCAAGACAAAAGGAAACGTCCAGTTTGTAATCGCATCTTCAAACGCTTCTACTTTTACCACTTCACGTGCAGGTAAATATTTTTGATTCGTCCATTCTGGAATGCGTGCTTTATTATTTAATGCAACAAAAATATCTTTATCCATTGCGTAATATTCTTTTTCTAAAATAGATTCACTATGAATATATTGAAAATAAATGCGTTTATTGTCTTGTTTGGCAAGTTTTTTTATTGTTTTTTCGTACGAAGTTTGATCATAAAAAGTATAGATATTGGTCGGCATTGGTTTGCCAATCAATTCCAATAACCTTTCCAATTTCTTTGTGACACTTGCTTGATGCACAATAACAGGCATTTGATCAGCTATAATCAATTCCCTACCAGTCAAAAAATTAGATTGATGTTCCTCTGGTTCTAACCATGGATTGGAAATATAAGATGGTCTAGAAGTATATACGACATCATCATTGTATAAATCACTAAGTGTTAATTTAGGGTGTTGAGTACTTAGTTTTTTCATTTTTTGTTCCCCTTTATATATTGGTGCTGTTCAACTATTTCATTAAGTTCTGCTTGATTTTCTATTAATTCTAATCCCATTAATGCAAGGATTTTAGCACCTCTTATTAAAGCTTGATCTCCATGGGCACTTCCTGCCGCCTCTCGAAAACGATGTGTATGTCCCACTAAATTTCTAGAACCTATTTTAATATGAGGATGAATCGTTGGTACAACGTGACTTACATTACCCGTATCTGTCGAGCCAAAACCAAAATCATCATCTATCACTGCCTCTCCCATTTTCGTAGCATATTTTGCAAATAAATCATCTAATTTGGGCGTTTTAATAAATTCATTAACACCATTTTGTATGGGACCAAATTCATAGTCACATCCCGTTTGAATCGCGGCTCCTTTTGCAATTTGCCCTACTCTATCAGTTAAAATATCCAATTCTTTACGAGATGTTGCACGTGTATAAAAGCGCGCATGTGTGTAGTCTGGGATAATATTAGCAGCTTTTCCACCATCTAATATAACACCATGAACCTTTTGACTTTTTTTGATATGCTGTCTTAGCTGAGCCACGCCATTAAAATATGTAATCATTGCATCTAGAGCATTTCTTGCTTCTTCAGCATTCTCAGAAGCATGTGTACTTTTACCATAAAATTTAATGTCTAAAACATCTACCGCTAATGTGTTAATTGTTTTGTAAGTTTCATTTCCGGGATGTATCATTAAAGCAACATCCATTTCATCTACAATACCTTCTTTAACGTAAGCAGCTTTTGCGCTACCATTGACACCACCCTCTTCGGCTGGACAACCAAGTATTACTACTTTTCCACCTGTTTGTTCAATCACTTGCTTCAAAGCTATACCAGCAAATGTACTTGCCGTGCCTATAATATTATGACCACAGGCATGACCTAGACCTGGTAAAGCATCATATTCTGCTAAAAATCCAATGGTTGGACCGTCGATGTCTGAATCATAACGTGCAATGAAACCCGTAGCATAACCTGCAATATTTGTTTCAACTTCAAACCCATGCTTCTCTAAATCTTCAATTAACGTTCTTGAAGCAAATATTTCTTCATTACCTAATTCAGGTCTTTGATGAATAAGGTGACTCAATTCTATGTATGTTAATTTTTCATTTTCTATATAATCTAATATGATTTGTTCATGTGTCATTTTCAATACAACTCCCTTGTACTACAACATTTTACACGTATTATAAAACTTATAAATAAAGCATATTTAATACTAAATGTGCAAAATACATTTTTATTATTACTTATTCTATCCGTTTTGATTAATTCTGTCATTATTTTTCTGAAATTTTAAAAAATGATATTTAGTTGTGTTTTCTAAAATTTATAGAAATTGTAAATAGCGTTACGTCTTGTTACAATTATGATAATTATTATTTTAGGAGGACATCACATGCCAAAAATGAACGTTGAAAGTTTTAATTTAGATCATACCAAAGTAGTAGCACCATTTGTTCGACTTGCAGGTAAAATGGAAGGTGCTAATGGAGATGTTATCCATAAATATGACATTCGTTTTAAACAACCAAACAAAGAACATATGGAAATGTCTGGTTTGCACTCACTTGAACATTTAATGGCTGAAAATATTAGAAATCATTCAGATAAAGTTGTTGATATAAGTCCAATGGGTTGTCAAACTGGTTTTTACGTATCTTTTATCAATCATAGTGATTATGATGATGTGTTAAGTATAATTGAACAAACACTTCAAGATGTATTATCTGCTACAGAAGTTCCAGCATGTAATGAAGTACAATGTGGTTGGGCTGCTAGCCATTCATTAGAAGGTGCCAAAGAAATTGCACAAGCATTTTTAGATAAAAAGAATCAATGGCATGATATTTATGGCGAAGGCAAATAATATCTTATTACCGTTGTAAAATAAGATACAAAAATCAAATTCAAAATATAAGTAACTATTTTTGAATAAGCACTGACAATATTCTAATTTATTTAAAAAGATGCTTGATTTGAATCGTTATCATCTAATGTCAAAATACACAAGAATCTGAGACATAAAACCTAGAAAAATAGCACGCAGATGATTTAATTAATACATCTGCGTGCTTCTTTATTATTCAATACTGCGGCGTATTATTGTTGGCTCGCTTGCTTAAGAGGACGACTTCAGCCTGTCGTTTTCAGATTGTTCCGTTCCCTCAAGCGTCTCGCCAAAATACAACGTATTTATATGTAATTTCACATTAAAACACTTTAAAAACAAGTCCATATTTGAATCTTTATTTCTTTGTTTTAATGGCATTTAATATAAAAAAGTAGTAACTCAATGCGCTAATGATAATTAAAACAAAATTGAAAAATGGTATTTTTTATATTTTTTTCATTTTTATACGTTTATGTTTATCAGAAATATATTTTTGTAAAGTTTGAACATGCAACCGCTCAAATTATAAGGTTACCTTGCCTGTCCGCATGTTTCGACTCAGCTATAAAACTCTATTTTTAAAAGAAATGATGTTATCGTTTAAGTTTTGTTTTTTCAAGTTTACACCTTAACTATGATATATAACACATAGAAAACGCCAATTTCTATATTAATTTAATAGAAATTGGCGTTTAGTCTATAATCAGAGCATTCTAACCATGGCGCTTTATAATGTATATCCAGTCACGCAATTATTGATTGTTCACTCTATAGTTTGTTCACGATTTTTATTAAGACAAATTGTAGTGGGATTCGACTGTATAACAAACTATTCGGCAGTTGTTTATCGCCTAGTGGCAATTTTTTTCTTGCCATATAAATATTTGCAGGCAATACTGCTAATAAAAACATATTAATCATTTTCTTGAGACATTGGCCAGGTCTATTAACTATTAAAAGCAAGCCAAAAATTATTTCGACTACACCCGAAATAATAACCGCAGATTTTCTAAGTGGTAAATATTCAGGTACAATTTTTCTAAAACGTGACTCATGTTTAAAATGTAAGACACCAATAATCATGAAGCCACAGCCTAAAATCAAGCTTAATAACCGCTTCATTTATCGACACCCATTTCTTTTAAATAGCTTCGACCAAATTCTGGTAATGTAACGTCAAAATTATCCGCAATTGTAGCACCTATAGAACTAAAAGTATCGTCCGTAGATAGTTCATGGTAATCTTTTATTTTAGGACTAAACATTAGGACTGGGATGTATTCTCTTGTATGATCTGTCCCCGGTGCCGTAGGATCATTGCCGTGGTCTGCAGTAATGATTACTAAGTCGTCATCTTTAAGATGTTTGATAAGTTCTGGTAAACGCTCATCAAAATCTTTCAATGCCTCAGCATATCCATTTTTATCACGTCGATGTCCATACAGAGCGTCAAAATCCACTAAATTCAAGAAACTTAACCCCTTAAATTCACGTTGTACAGTTTCTATGAGCTTATCCATGCCATCCATATTGCTTTTTGTTCGAATTGCTTCAGTAACACCTTCACCATCATAAATGTCATTGATTTTTCCTAATGCAATCACATCAAATTGATTCTCTTTCAACTCATTCATCACTGTTCGTCCAAATGGTTTTAACGCATAATCATGTCGATTAGAAGTTCTTGTAAAAGCACCTGGTTCACCTACATATGGTCGTGCAATGATTCGACCAATTAAATATTTTGGATCTTTAGTTAGTTCTCTTACTTTTTCACAAATATCATACAATTCTTCGAGTGGAATAATATCTTCATGTGCCGCAATTTGAAGTACTGGATCTGCTGATGTATAGACAATCAGGTCTCCAGTTTTCATCTGATGCTCTCCCCACTCATCAATAATTTGTGTACCAGAAGCTGGTCTATTTGCAACTACTTTTCGACCTGTCATCGTTTCAATTTCACTGATTAATTCTTGTGGAAATCCATCAGGATAAACTTTAAAAGGTTGCATAATATTTAAGCCCATAATTTCCCAATGGCCCGTCATCGTATCCTTACCTACAGAAGCTTCACTCATCTTAGTATAAAACGCTTCTGGTTTAGACACTTTTTCGACATTAGGTAATGCAGCGATATTACCTAGACCTAACCTTTGTAAATTAGGTAATGATTTATCAAAACCTTCAAGCGTATGCTTCAAAGTGTGACTACCTTCATCATTAAATGCTTTTGCATCAGGCCCTTCGCCTATACCCACTGAATCCATGACAATTAAATGTACCCTTTTAAATGGTATAGACATCATTCCATCTCCTATTCAGTAATTATTTTATGAATCAACGTAGGAACTTCGCCGTGTGAACTTATCGTAATGCTTTGATTTAATTTTTCCTTAACATCATTAATTTGCTCACGGTTACTATGAATCGTTAATAAAGCTTCGCCTTCATCAACTGAATCTCCTACTTTTTTGTGAAGGACAATGCCAACACTTAAATCAATATCATCTTCTTTAGTTTGTCTACCTGCCCCTAACATCATAGATGCAACACCGATTTCATTGGCAATAATTTCGGTTACTGTACCAGATTTTTGCGAAAGTAAATCAATTTGAAAACGCGCTTGTGGTAGTTTACTAACATCATCAACTACTGAGCCATCACCGTCTTGATTTTCTAAAAATGTACGGAAACTTTCCAATGCTGAACCATCTTCAATTGCTTTTTCTAATAATGCTTGGGCTTCCTCTAAATCTTTAGCTTTGCCGCCAACCACTACCATTTGCGAACCTAAAGTCATAACTAACTCAGTTAAATCTTTTGGACCTTGACCTTTCAGTGTTTCAATCGCCTCTTTAACTTCTAAGGCATTACCTATTGCATTACCTAATGGTTGACTCATGTCTGAAATAATCGCCATCGTGTTTCGGCCAACATTATTACCAATACTAACCATCGCATGTGCAAGTGCTTCAGCATCTTCGATTGTTTTCATAAAGGCACCATTGCCTGTTTTGACATCCAATACAATAGCATCAGCGCCAGCGGCAATTTTTTTACTCATAATAGAAGATGCAATCAGTGGTATTGAATTAACTGTTCCAGTCACATCACGCAACCCATAAAGTTTTTTGTCAGCCGGTGTTAAATTTCCAGTTTGTCCTATTACAGCTACTTTTGCTTCATTTACAAGTTCAACAAATTTATCTTCACTAATTTCAACGTGAAACCCTTCAACTGATTCTAATTTATCAATTGTGCCGCCAGTATGACCTAATCCTCTACCACTCATCTTAGCCACAGGAACACCAACAGAAGCTACTAATGGAGCTAATACTAGTGTCGTTGTATCTCCAACACCACCTGTAGAATGTTTATCAACTTTTATCCCATTAATCGCTGATAAATCAATCACGTCACCAGAATTAACCATTGCCATTGTAAGTGCTGCTCTTTCTTGATCATTCATATCCTGGAAAAAAATTGCCATCGCTAAACTCGAAGCTTGGTAATCTGGTATTTCACCACTGGTATAAGCATTAATAAAGAATTCTATTTCTTCATTTGTTAAAGCTTGACCATCACGTTTCTTTTCAATAATATCTACCATTCTCATTTGAGTTGGCCTCCCCTGTTAGACATTTATGTCTTTATATGTCTCATTTTAAACTTAAAGATAGTGATTAATAATCTGAATTACTTTCTAATCCTTGGATGATCTGTACACCTGCACTAGCGCCAATTCGAGTAGCACCAGCTTCTAGCATTTTATTGAAATCTTCTAAGTTTCTGACACCACCTGAAGCTTTAACTTCTAATGCATCTCCGACTGTATCTTTCATTAATTTAACATCCTCAGGTGTGGCACCACCACCAGCAAATCCAGTTGATGTTTTCACAAAGTCAGCACCTGCTGCTTTACTGAGTTCGCAAGCTTTTACTTTTTCATCATCAGTTAAAAGGCAAGTTTCAATAATTACTTTTACCGTTTTACCATTAGCTGCTGCTACTACGCCTTCAATATCTTTTTGGACTTCATCATAACGTCCGTCTTTTAAGGCACCAATATTGATAACCATATCTACTTCTGATGCGCCATTTTTAATAGCATCTTCTACTTCAAACACTTTCACTTCAGTATTTGTAGCACCTAATGGAAAACCAATAACTGTACATACTAATACGTCAGTATCTTGTAATTTATCAGCTGCGTATTTAACATGTGTAGGGTTAATACACACTGACTTAAAATGGTATTCTGTTGCCTCATCAAGAATTTTATCTACTTGTGCTCTAGTAGACTCCGGTTTTAGTAAAGTGTGATCTATATATTTTGCATAATTCATTCTAATTCCTCCTAATATATTAACTGTATGAAATTATTCTAATTCTTGAAAGTCATTACTATTCTAAAAAATTAATAACATCACAACAAGTGCTTTACCTCTATATTACAAAAATTCGCAAAAATAATAAACAAATGTTATCTTTATTTTGATAAAAGAATTTAAAGGAGAAGAAGTCTATGACAAAATCTACACCACATATTCAACCTAACGGAGTTAAAATTGCTAAAACTGTTTTAATGCCTGGGGATCCCTTGAGAGCTAAATATATCGCTGATAACTATTTAGAAGATGTAAAACAATTTAATGAAGTTAGAAACATGTTTGGTTATACAGGCACTTATAAAGGAAAAGAAGTTTCTGTTATGGGTTCTGGAATGGGTATTCCAAGTATTGGTATTTATTCATACGAACTATATAATTTTTTCAATGTCGACACAATTATTCGAATTGGATCATGTGGCGCTTTACAGGAAAACGTTAACCTATATGACATCATTATTGCTCAAGGTGCTTCTACGAATTCGAGTTATGTAGAGCAATATAATATTCCAGGTCACTATGCGCCTTTAGCTGATTTTGACTTAATGTTAAAAGCAAAACAAAAAGCGGATGAAATTGGTGCTACTACCCATGTTGGTAATATTCTTTCTTCAGACACATTTTATAATGCCGATCCAACATTTAACGAAAAATGGCAACGTATGGGCATCTTAGGCATTGAAATGGAATCTGCTGCATTATACTTAAATGCAACTTTTGCTAATAAAAAGGCTTTAGGCGTCTTCACTGTAAGTGACCATATTCTACGTGATGAAGCAACTACTGCAGAAGAACGTCAAAACTCATTTACTCAAATGATGGAAATTGCATTAGAAATTGCTGAATAAAATTTTATAGCGTTCATACATGAAGTAAGTTCTTATTTCTATCTCTATTACAAAAAAGACAGGAATCAAATGAAAAATTTGATTCCTGTCTTTTACTGTTTTAAATATAAATACTGTTTGTCTATCTATAAACTATTATTTTCCTAAATAAGATTTTAACATCCAATTATGTTTATCAATATTGGTTTGCATACCGATAAACATATCTTCAGTTACATCATCTTCGGCATTAGAAGCAACTTCAATTGCTTCTTCTAATTGTTTTGAAATATTTTCAAAATCTGTTGATAATGCTTCAACCATTTGTTCTGCTGTATAACCTTTACCTGCTTCATCTATAATTGATAACTCTAAACTTTCTTTTAATGTACCTACTGGATTACCGTCTACTGCTAAAATACGCTCTGCTAAATCATCTATATATTGACTTGCTTCATCATATAATTCTTCAAATTTTGTGTGTAGTGAGAAGAAATTTGGTCCTTTTACATACCAATGAAAATTGTGTAATTTGGTGAATGCAACTGTCCAGTTTGCTACTTGTTGGTTTAATACTTTTACAACTTCTTCATTATTTTTTGACATATCAAAAATCTCTCCTTTAAATTTTTGTCGTAACTAAGCGACAATCAATTTTCGATTACAATAATTATTATATTATAATAATTACAATCTGTAAAGTGTTTATCAGTATTAAATTATAATTATTATAATTTAGAATGCAGCTTAATCACTCACTTATATTATACCCTGAATTAAGTCATTTAATCTAGTTCTTTTCTGTATGGCATTGCACCTTGAGCACCTAATCCTGTAACTGAAAAACTAGCAGCTAAATTGGCAAAATTAACTGCTTCCTCTAATGACTTATTTTCAATTAGAGCAACTGCTAGCGCACCATTAAACGTATCTCCAGCCCCTGTAGTATCAACTACTTCTTTTTTATATCCCTTAACAAGTTGTTGAGAATCACTGTAAAACAATGCACCCGCAGCCCCTTTAGTTACGATTAATTTTTCAGGATACATCATAAGAGCTTTATCAACTTCATTTTCAAATAATAGTTCACTTTCTGATTCATTTGGCGTCAACCAATTAACTTTCTCAATTATTTCTTTATCTAATGGTCGAAATGGTGCAGGATTTAACATTACCCTCATTTCATGTTTTTGTGCATATTCCACTACTTTTTTAATAGTCTCTTCAGGTATTTCATGTTGCATTACAATAATATCGCCAGCAGCAAAAAATTCTAGTTTTGGAATTACTTTATCTGGCGTTACATAATTATTTGCTGCCGGCACTACAACAATTCGATTATCATCTTCAAACAACGTTATATGTGCAGTTCCTGACGCTTCATTTTCAATAATATCCATATACTTTGTATTTACATTGTTTTTTTTAAGATTTGACAGTATTTGCTGTCCATTATCATCATCGCCTACAGCCCCGATCATATAAACATGGTCGCTTAAGTGTGCAGCCGCAACAGCTTGGTTAGCACCTTTACCTCCAGGATTTGTGAAAAATGATTCTCCCATTACTGTTTCACCTACATTAGGTAAAATATCTGTTTTTACCACTAAATCGATTGATGCGCTACCAATCACAACTATGTTTCCCATATTCTTTTCCTCCATCTATGCATTCAGTCAATAAAAAATGATTGCTCATAATCATTAGGTTTGTGCCAATGTGTTTTCCACATTCTGTTTCTATTATCTGCAAAAAGTTGATAACCAAAATCTCTTAACCATTTAGGGGTTATATATAATAATAAGCCAATCCATTTATAATTTGTTAAAGATGAAATCAATGATGCTATTGCATCTGATTTATACTTAAATTGGTCTCCTTCTTGCAAAATAACACTATCGTGTTGTTTTGTTTCTGGATAATTTTCAAACATATTTTGAGCTGTAGAACCTTGCAGTTTTGCAAATTGGTAACGTCCAGACAACCCATTTTGAATAAGCCAAATTGCGTAATTGTAACAGTATACGCAGTTACCATCGTAATAAATTATTGGCATGCCTTCATCTCCTTTTATGATTTGTAACCATAAAATATAAATTATTTATTCACAGTTCTATTATATCCTAAAATGATAAAAATAAATCATTATATGAAATATATTATTAGGTCTCCTTAAGTATTTATTTCACATACAAAATTGGGCAGAAATCTCATTTTATTTAAAATATTTCGTCACCTCACCACAGTAATGATGACTAGAATAGAAAAAGTATTAAACTTTACCTGAATTGAGCTTTAGTCTTCTACAGATAATATAAAAACGCCCAGGACGAACCAATGATGTCCCAGACGCTTATTCACTATTTTTAAACTGTGATTTTAATCTTGATTTACCTTAACAATTCTTGCATATTTTAAAAACTGTTCAGTATATTTTTGTTTTATATCATTTATGCTATCATACGTAATGCCAACGATATGCCAATTGGGATTAAAATGATAAAATGAATCTTTTTTTCTGGACCATTTAACCATACTTCCATCTCTATTATATCTTGGTAATGTCATTTCATAGCCTTCTAAAACATTAATATAAGTTTGAAAAATGTCTGGATCTATACGATTAAAATTATCAATAACCAGATAACTTTTATCATTTCTTGGCATAAGATTAGTAATGAAACCCTCTCTATAATACAAAGCACCCGCCTCATTTGGTAAATATTTACCATATAACATATCCTCTGTAAAATCTGGATGCCCTGCCGTAATTACTGGATTAGCATTTGTCTTTTGTAGCAAGTTTTCTGCAGCTTTTAGACCTTCGCCTTTATCAACTACTAACAGAATAAATGGTTTTACATCCTCATCTGCTTTATCAATAACATCTTGACTTTTAACTGCTTCAAACTGAGATTTCATTCCATCGTTTTCACTCATTTCAAGTATTGCATCAAATTGTGTACGTGACATACTCGCAATCGCTTGTTTTGCATTTTCTTGTAAATAATATAAGTTTTTTAATTTTGGGTGTTTATTTAATGTACTTAATGTTACGGGCTCGATTTCTTTTTCAAAATAAACCTCTATCGCTGTACTATTTGTACGACCAGGGATTGGAGATTTTTCATGTAAATGTTGACTTACTTCACCAACACCAATCACTGATTGTTCTCTATGTTTATTATAAAAAACGAGTTGGTCTCCAATTTCAAGTTGTCTATAAAAATGGTATCCATTTCGTTTAATACCATTATATGTGTGTGTAAACAACGTATTATAAGAATTGGGTTCGAATTCTTGCTCCTCTGATATAAAGAAATATCTAGGTATTTTCGTTTCTCCTTTACCCAAACTCACGATTAAGTCAAATTCGTCTTTTGTAATTTGATTAAATAGTGTTTCTTTCATATTAGTAATACGAAATTCTAATTGTTCACTTCTTTTTAAGTAATCAGCAGTTAATGGTTTCAATTGTTCTAACAACTGAAAATGAACACGAATTTTATTCTGTGCGCCTGTTTGAACGCTAGTAATTTCACCAAATCCTAGTAAACCAGTATCCATCTGTACTTGATAAAATACAACTTTATCTCCTACTTTAGCTTGTTTAAAAGATCGGAAACCTTGTGACGGATTAAATTGAGCACCTGATTCAAATAATGTTGTTTGACCCACTAATGGTTCGTTATGATTCCAGCGATTATATCCGCAATTTAACCAAAAATAATTTGTTTCCTCTGCCATTTAGATACTCCTTATCTCATATAAAAAATTCTATCTTCTCATTATATTTAAAAATTAATCCGCAAACAACGATTACAATAAATTAATCAATTTCATTGATATCAAACTTGTTATTATTACTACTATCCAAGTCACTAGCCCTAATAAAATCGGCTTTGCACCAGCTTGTTTAAATTGTCTGAAATCTACATTTAATCCTATACCTGCCATTGCCATCGTTATTAAGAATAGTGATATTTGTTGAAATATATGAATAACAGTTGGTGAAAAATTAAAAATTGTACTAATTAATGAGGCTATAATAAACCAAACTATAAACCATGGAAAGATTTGTTTGATCGACGTGCCTGTTTGTTTAGATTTTTCTTTACGAATCGTTCTATATGTAAAAAATAATACTACTGGAATAATCATTAACGTCCGTGTTAATTTTACAATTGCGCCAGTTTCTAATGCTTTATTTCCGTAATTAGAAGTCGCAGCAATAACACTAGATGTATCATTTATTGCCGTACCCCCAAAATATCCAAAAGCCGTTTGACCCATGTTCATTAAATGACCGAGTGGTGGGAATATAAAAACAGCTATTAAGTTGAATAAAAATATAGTTGAAATAGCAAATGCTACTTCGTTTTCTTTAGCCTTGATAACTGGGCTTGTGGCAGCAATCGCAGACCCACCACAGATAGATGTCCCAACCCCAATCAGGATGCTAAGATTTTCATTTATTTTAAATATTTTCATCAAAATAAACACGATTATAAATGCAGCTAATAAAGTTATAATTATAATTGGCAGAGATTTCCAACCAATTGAACCTATAGATTGAAAGCTCAACGTAAAACCGAGAACAATAATACTATAATGCAATACTTTTTTACTACTAAATTGGATACCGGCACGATATTTTTTGGGAATTTCAATAAAGTTATTTAAAAGAATACCTATAACAATGGCAAAGATTGCACTTCCTATTACTGGAAATTTGCTTCCCATAATGGTTGCAATAAGCGCAATAATAAATGTCATCAATAAGCCTCGAGATTTCGACATTTAGCCCACCTCCAATTTAAATTCTATTTTACCATAAATATTTTATCGCTAAAGAAAATTTTATAATCTTTTAATTATAAAACTGATTCATTTTAATTATTAATATCCATTTCGTCCAAACTGAATTTGATTTAATTAATAAAACTAATGATTATTACTTATAAAAAAAGTATCTTTAACTTCAAAAGTAAAGACACTAAATTTATTGATTATTGAACCATCGTCAATGCACCCATAATTGGCATTAAATTAATGAGTACACCACCAAGTTTTAATAATCCACTTATTTCTTTGTTAGGTATCGTAATTAATGTAGCAATTATACCAATTGCACCAATGATTACGGGTAAGAAAAATGAAGGGAAAATAGGTATTTTTAAAAATATCCCTGCGCCAGCTAATAAGCCGCAAATTAACGATACATATAAATACTTATACATTTTAAAACACTCCGTTTTTATTCTCTATAAATAACTTATAATTAATTCATAATTCCCTTCAAAAATTGTATCTAAATCGTCTGAAGTTAGTATGAAATTTTGACCTTGTGTTACATCATAAATGTCTCCATCAACTATGACTTGTCCATTGCCTTTTAATACAGAAACTAAAACAAATTCTCTCGGTTTCATATAATTTAATGTGCCAGATATTTCCCACTTAACCATTGTAAAAAAGTCATTTGAAACTAGTTGAATTCGTTTGTGATTTTCAATAATTTCAGTATCCGTAGCTATATTAATATTTTCTTGAGTAACTTCGATGACATCCTTTGCTTTTGCTTGATCCAATCCTCTGCTATGATGTGCTTTTTTCTCTCGACCAAAATCATATACGCGATAAGTGACATCAGAAGATTGCATTGTTTCATAGACAAGTACACCAGCACCTATAGAATGAACCGTTCCTGCTGGTATGAAATAAAATTCACCCGGCTTAACCTTAACTTTATTAAATAAATTTGCATAGTCAGTTTCATTGATTTGATTCACTGCAATATCTTTCGAATCTGCATTCACACCATAAATGATTTCTGCGTCTTCTTCTGCATCTATGATATACCAACATTCTGACTTACCATATTGTCCATTCTCATTTTCATAAGCGTATGCGTCATCAGGATGCACATGGATTGATAATGCTTCTTTTGCATCTACAATTTTTGTCATTAATGGAAACTCTTGGCTCGGGAAATCACCAAACAATTCTCGATGATTTTCCCATACCATATCTAGTGTCTGCCCCTTGTATGGCCCATTCAACACTTCACATTTTCCATTTGGGTGTGCTGAAATCCCCCATGCTTCTCCAATATTTTCAGCCGGCAAATCATAACCGAGTGATTTCAACTTTGTGCCACCCCAAATTTTCTCATGTAATACTGGTTTTAAAAATAATGGCATTCACCACACCTCCAAACTTAGTTAATATATTGTTTAATCTGATATTTCCAATTTAGAAAAATATAAATTTATACTATTAATATTACATTTTAAAATTAATTTGACAGAACTATTGAAATTGTATCACATATCTTAACGCATTATAAACTGTCACTTCAACGTTTACTCATATTTAAATCAATAATTATTATATCAATACGTTTCATAGACGTATAGTTAAATTAATGTGATTCAATTACATTCAGTTGAATTTGACAATAAAATTATTCAATTGTCATAAATTTTTTAAATAAAGACTTGCCTTGTCAATATTTTTCACATTATAATGATACTAGAGTCTTTAAAAGACTCAGATTCTTTTACATATAAGGTAATGAATTATGATGATTTTGATCAGATGATTACTGTTCAAAATTTAAAATTTGCAATAAAAAGCCCAAACTGCTATAGTTTGGGCTTTTTATTCATTGAAATTTAATTATACTCGCCTTAGACTTTATGAATTTGGAAAGCATTAAAATAAATTTGAAGATTATCGCCATGATGCTTTCTCAAATCTATTTTTCTTTGAAGTTGGCTAATATTGTTTCTTTGACTTCTAATAAATGTGACTCCATTGCTTTAACTGCTTCTACATCATCTTTGTTAGCAATCGCATTATAAATGACTACATGCTCCTCTAGCAATTTATTCATTGTTTTTTGTTTACTATAAATAAATATCTTTCTTGTTTCTTTCATAGAATCTTGCATGAGTTCAGATATATTATTTAGTAATTCAACTAATAAAGAATTATTGCCAGCTTTAGCAATTAATAAATGGAATTCTAAATCAGCTCTTTCTCCTGACGTGCCATCTGTTATCGCTTCCCCCATTCGATTCAAAGCATTTTTCAAATCAATTAAGTTTGCTTCTGTACGATGACAAGCAGCCATTTTAACGGTGGCGCTTTCAACAATTTCTCTTAACTCTAACAATTCTTTTATCTGAACTACTGAATTAAATTTATCTCCTAATTCAAAAAAAGTTGGTTCAATTTGTTTTACAAATGTCCCATATCCTTGTTTTATTTCTAATACGCCTATCGTTCTTAATGCATTCAAAGCTTCTCTTACCGAAGCCACACTCACACCAAATTCTTTACTGAGCTTTTGTATCGATGGTATTTTATCTCCGACTTGATAATTTCCAGATTTGATGCTTTCCAATAAAGTATCTGCGACTTGTTCATAAATTTTAGTGTTTGAAATCTTCATAGTTACCTCCAAACGATATCTATTATTGTATCAAATTTTCTTCCTAAAATTTATTAAAATAATAGATATTTCAGTTAAAAATGGACCAAATTACTATAAGTTGTAAATTGGCCCATCTTTGTAACTATTAATTATTTATTTTTAAAATTATCTAAAGCTTGTGGTATCTCCACATCTCCACTAATAATTTGGAATTCAGTATTTAAATAATCATCAGTTGTTACAACTTCATTGATAACTGAAGCGACATCTTCTCTTGGAATTGAGCCTCTACCTTCAAAAAAGGCTCCTACTTCAATCTTGTTTGTGCCATCATCATTTAATAAAACACCAGGATGTACAATCGTATATGATACTGATGCTTGTTTTAAATATTCATCAGCATAATGTTTAGCAATTGTATAAGGCTTCAAGTCTCCACTAGCATCAAATGCCTCTCTTCTAGAATCATATGTTGACACCATAACAAATTGCTTAACATGATTTGCCTCACTTGCTTTAATAGCTTTAATAGCACCATCTAAGTCTACAATAATTGTTTTATCAGCGCCTGTACTACCACCTGAACCAACAGAAAATACTACACGATCAAAACCTTTGAATTTTTCAGTTAAAGCTTGAATATCGTCTGTTTCTACATCAATTAATGTTGCTTTGATATTTTTTTCTTTTAACTGTTCAACTTGGGATTCTTTTCTAACTCCAGCGGTAAAGTCTATATCTTTTTCTTTCAATTGTTCTACTAAATGTTGACCAACGCCACCATTAGCGCCAATAACTAAAATACTCATATTGGTACCTCCTTAATTAAGTTAATACTAAAAGTCTACCACTTTTATAAGAATTTAAAACAATTATGCACTTTTTGTTGACATATTAGTACGAAAGCATTAATATATGAATATATACTAATATATTCATATATAGAGGTGAATTTTGTGGATGCATCAATAAACACTGAAACATTAAATCATGTAACCGATATTTTCAAAGCATTAAGCGAAACAAATCGCATACGCATCATGCACTTATTATCTCAAAGTTCTAGCAGTGTAGGACATATTGCGCACACTTTAAATATGGGCCAATCTAATGTGTCACATCAGTTACGTATACTCAAACAAGCCCACCTAGTCAAATCTACCCGAGAAGGCCAGTCAATGATATATTCAATTGACGATACACATGTAACTGATTTACTAAAACAAGCAATACATCACGCAAATCACAAACTATAAAACTATAATGAAAGGTGTGGACCTATATGACTCAACAACACGAACACAATCACACACATAATCATACACATGGACATGTACATACCAATAATAAAAAAATCTTGCTCATTAGCTTTTTAATTATTGGTATATTTATGATTGTTGAAATCATCGGAGGTTTTTTAGCACATAGTTTAGCACTATTATCTGATGGTTTACACATGTTCAGTGATTCAATTTCATTAGGTGTGGCTTTATTAGCTTTTATTTATTCTGAAAAACACGCTACTAAATCTAAGACTTTTGGATACAAACGCTTCGAAATATTAGCTGCATTATTTAATGGCGTAACGCTATTTGTTATCGGTATTTTTATAATCATAGAAGCAATCGACCGTTTCTTTAATCCAGTAGCTGTAAAATCTACAGAAATGTTTATTATCAGTGTAATTGGACTCATCGTTAATATCGTTGTTGCTTCCTTTATGTTTAAAGGTGGAGATACAGATCATAATATAAACATGCGTGGTGCATTTCTCCATGTTATTGGTGACTTATTAGGTTCAGTCGGAGCCATTACAGCAGCTATTCTTATTTGGACATTTAATTGGACATTTGCAGATCCTATTGCGAGTATTATCGTTTCTCTACTTATTATTAAAAGTAGTTGGGGGATAACGAAATCATCCATCAATATATTGATGGAAGGTACGCCAAGCGATGTCAATATGAGTGAAATCATAAGTGCTATTACAAGTGAAGCGCAAATAATAAATGTACATGATTGTCATATTTGGACTATTTCTAACGAAATAAATGCTTTAAGTTGTCATGCAGTTGTACCAAATGACATGACAATTGAAGAAGGTGAACAACTTTTAAACTTACTCGAACATCGTCTAACACATTTAAACATTCAACATATGACAATACAGTTTGAAACAGAATATCATAATCATGACAACAATACTTTATGTTCAGCAATTTATACAGAAAAATAACATGAATAAAAATAAAAAGTGACTAGATTTTAAAGCTTAAAATAAGCAATATCAATCTAGTCACTTTTATTATTTAAATTTCTTTTAAAATATATAACAAATCCAAAACATTTTATGCCTATAAAAATTTATCAAATATCAGCTCTTTAGCTGGCACTTGTTTTTCTTTAAAACCTCTTATAAATTCTTCATTATCATAAGGAACTTTAACCCTTTCAAATGAAAATTCATTTTCATCGATAGTAACAATACCATATACAGCATATGCGCCATTATTCAATCCAACAGATCCAGGATTAAAATAAACTTTAGATTTATCATCAAACAAATGAACCGTATGATTATGACCAAAAACAATTAAATCTGCTTCTTTATCCTCGAATAGTGATTTAATATTTTCTTCTGTAGGTTCCACAATGGGACTAAACGGCTGCCCATCAATTGGCGTTTTCAATTTATCATTTGGGATTTCATAATGAATGAACATGATTTTTTTATGATTTATAGTTTTTTCAATAACACGAGGTAATGCATTTAATTTATCATAATAATCTTCATCTAAGTGGCTTTCAATCCATTGGTGGTGTTCATAAAATTTATCTTTTAAGTCTTCAGGATAAGGCGTATCGTTAACAATTGACATCACCGCTTCATCATGATTACCTGCAATAATTTCCATATCATCTCTTTCAAATATTTCGTCAAGTACTTTATTTGTTTCATGGCCTACACCAATATTATCACCTAGGTTATATATTTTATTTATATCTTTTCTTCTATCAATATCATCCAATACTGTATCCAACGCATCAAAATTGCCATGTACATCAGTAAGAATTGCAAATTTCATGATGATATCTCCTTTCAACATTTTCTCATTTGGTCATTTTAACATTTTATAGCCATTTTGTTACCTATTAATTTTAAAATCTCTAATTTTTTGATAGCATATGCTTATCACTAAAAAGGAGTGCTTAAAATTTGTTTAAATTTCATAAACTAGCATTACAAAATGCTAAACCGCAAAATGCTAAAATTTTACTATTCACAATTGTAAGTTTTATCATATTATTTGCTTTGACTGTTCTAACTTTTATACCAGTTCAACCAGCAATATATAAGTTTTTAATGTCAATGGCAATGCAACAACCTATTGGTAGTGCCTTAATTACATTAATACTAGCAATATTAATTCCATTAGTGGTTTTCATATTTGTAGGCTATCAACTTATTGCTGGAACTATATACACTATAGACAATGCAATTAATAAAGACAAGGTTAAATTCAAAGATTTATTTTCAATATTTAAAAAAGGTAAATATGCTAAATCGTTAAAATTATCTTTAATTACTTTATTAAGTATTATTATTATATTATTACTTAATATTCTAATAAGTAAGCTATTACAATTAGGCATTGTACAATTATTCACTGCATTACAAGGACCGTTAAGCAGTTCTGATCATGCACTTGGATGGTCATTAACATTCCAAATCATTGCCGCTACTTTACAAGTATTTATATTGTCATTTGTTTATTGGTTCTTTACAATCCTAATCATCAATTATACATTAGCTTTTGTTAAGGAACCTAGTAGAGGCGCTTGGTCATCTGTGAAACGTGGCTTTAAAGCTATTAAAAACGGCAATAAAACTTGGTTTAAATTCTATATAGGTATATTATTGCTAAATTTACTTGTTATCATCTTAGCAAACCCAGTAAGTCAATTAGTTTCTATTAGTACTGGTAGTATTTCACAAACATTAGCAACGACTATTATCTATATTGTGTCAGTAATCGTTATTATAATTAGATTAATCGTTTATTACACAAACTTATTAGCAATTATTCAATACTACAATAAAAATGGCGAGAAAATAGATAAATCAGAAGTTAAAAAATCAAAAGCTTCTACACAATCTAATCAAACATCTAAAGTAAGCAATAGTGTTAATCATACAACTGAGAAAGCTACGGATAAAGTTAATCAAACTTCTGATCAGTTTAAAGATAATGCTGAAGAAAAGGCTTCAGATATCAAAGATCAAATTGATAACAAAGAAAAATAAATATCAATAGGAAACAGTTAGGACCATCGTTCTACCTTCAAAAAGGACTAATCCACGTTCAAAAGGATTAGTCCTTTTGAATTTATACTTGTCTTTTTTTACGATACTACTTAACTGTTTATATTATACTTGCACACTCTCAATTGATTCTTATGCTAAAGCATTTGAACAGTCAATTATCCATATCAAAAAAGACACTTTATCTCATTTAATGATCATTATTAAACGAGAAAAGTGTCTTTTTTAATCAATTTATCTATACGTATATTTTATAATAAATGTTTTTTCAAGTATAATGCCGCACCATTTTCTTCATTTGTGAATGAAGTGACATCATCAGCTAAAGCTTGAATTTCTGGCCGAGCGTTCTTCATCGCTACAGTATAATTACCAAACGCAAACATCGCTCTGTCGTTATCACTGTCACCAATGACTAATGTTTCTTCTTGTTTAATGCCAAAGTAGTCTATCATTTCTTTAATTCCAGTGCCTTTGTCAATACCAAAAGCCATTGTTTCCGCGTTAAAGCGCGATGAATTTGATACACTGATTTGAAGTGCTGTTTGGTCATCGATTAACTGATTTCGAAATTGAGTAATCTTATCATAATCTGGTGAGAATAAATAAATTTTTGAAAATGATGTGTCAGGGATAATTGGTTCCCAACTTACTTTTTCAACAATAGATTCTCTACGGGATGTCCACTCACTATAGCCTACGTTTTCAGGTGGTGTTGATTGTTTAAACATAGCTTCTGCCCACGTTTGATCTTCATTAAGAATGATACGATTGCCGTCGAAAGGAAACACTTCATAATAAATTGCTTGTGCTTTTGCTCTTTTCACAATTTCATTTACCGTATCAAATGTTAAACTATGTTTAAAAATAGTTTCATTGTGAACGACACCGTTCGTACCATTAGAACTAATAATACCATCCACTTTAAAGTCTTTAGGTACAAGGTAATGAATTTCATCATGTGCTCTTCCAGTAGCTAAAAACACTTTATAACCATGATTTCTTAAAGTCTGTATTATTTCTGTCGTTTCGTTATCTACACGATTGTTTTTATGTAAAATTGTACCATCCATATCCAAAAATATTGCTTTAACATTTTCCATTTAATATAAATCCTCCATCATATGTTATCGTCTTAAATTATGGCACTTTGTCTATGTTTCTGCAATGTCTTCATCTTCTAAAAACAATGTATAGCGCCCATGGTTATATGTTATGCTGACATTCCGCTTAAAGAAGTGACTTAATGTTGTATTATTTAGAATTTCGGATAATTGACCTTGTTTGAAAGATTGTCCATTTTTCAATAAAAAACCATAATCAATGTCCTGGGTGATTTCTTCTACAAAATGCGTGACATAAATTACTGCTAATTGAGGATTTTGCTTATACAATTGTGTCAGTGCACTTAATAAATCTTCTCTTGCAATAAAATCTAGTCCTGAAGCTGGTTCATCCAAAATTAAAAGTTTAGGGCTCCCCATCAAAGCTCTTGCTATCAACACTTTTTGACGCTCTCCAGTAGAAAGATAACCATAATATTGATTTTCAAATTGAGTCATTCCCATTTGCTTTAAATATTGTTTTGCCAAATCTATGTGTTGTTGTTGTACATCCTGAAACACACCGATTGACTTAAATATCCCACTCATTACTACATCTAAAACAATTTCACCATCTTGAAAACGATCCATTAAACTACTAGATACAAATCCAATTTGCTGGCGTACATTTTCAGCAGAATATCCTTTGTTTCCAGGCTTCATACCAAATAAAGTCATTTCACCTGACGTATTTGGCTCATAGGCATTTAAAATATTCAATAGTGTCGTCTTACCTGCCCCATTCAAACCATATAACATCCATTTTTCTCCCTCTTTAATCTGCCAACTCACACCTTGAACAATTTCTTTTCCATCTTTTCTTCTTGCTATATTGTTCAAATCAATTAGCATATATATCCCCCTTTGTTAAATTGCCATTTATTTTTGATTCTGTCTAAATATATTTTCCAATGTCTTACCTTTAGCTAATTCATCAACCATCTTGTCTAAATACCTAATCTCTTTCATTACTGATTCTTCCATATTTTCAACACGAATCCCACAAATAACACCTGTCACTTTAGTTCTATGTGGATTTAATTGTGGTGCTTGTTGAATAAATGTTTCATAATCAGTGCCATCTTCTACCATTTCATCCAACTGAGGTTGACTATAGTCGGTCATCCACTTAATGATCGTGTCCACTTCATTTTTCGTTCTACCTTTTTTTTCGGCCTTTTTCACTAAATGAGGATAAACATTTCCAAAAGCCATAGTATAAATTTTAGGTTTTGTCATTATTTTACACTACCTTTCTTTAATTTCTATATGTAATCGTTCTTCTTAGCATATTAAATTTTCTAAACTTTTGAAAACATTTCACTTTCAATAAGTTAAAAATAAAAGCTGAGACAATTTAATGTCCCAGCTCAAATTTATTTATAAATTTATTCAACTGTTACAGACTTAGCTAAGTTACGTGGTTTATCCACATCTAAATCTCTGTGCAGTGCAGCATAATATGAAATTAACTGCATTGCCACAACAGCAACTAATGGTGTTAACAACTCATGGACATGAGGAATAACGTATGTGTCGCCCTCTTTATTTAATCCATCCATAGAAATTATACAAGGGTTTGCGCCACGTGCAGCAACTTCTTTCACATTGCCGCGAATAGAAAGGTTTACATTTTCTTGTGTAGCTAAAGCAATCACTGGAGTACCCTCTTCAATAAGAGCAATCGTACCGTGTTTAAGTTCACCACCTGCAAAACCTTCTGCTTGAATATAAGAAATTTCTTTAAGCTTCAATGCGCCTTCTAAACTAACATTATAGTCGATTGTACGACCAATAAAGAATGCATTTCTAGTTGTTTCTAAGAAATCTGTAGCAATTTGTTTCATTACATCTGCATCATCCACAATTGTTTCAATAGCAGTAGTCACTTTCGCGAGTTCTCGTAATAACTCAACGTCGGCTTCTTTACCGTGTTCTTTCGCTACAATTTGTGACAAAATTGAAAGTACTGCAATTTGTGCAGTGTAGGCTTTTGTAGATGCAACGGCTATTTCAGGACCGGCATGTAATAATAAAGTATGATCTGCTTCACGAGATAATGTTGAACCAGGAACGTTTGTAATTGTTAATGATTTGTGCCCTAGTTTCTTAGTTTCTACTAATACAGCACGACTATCCGCTGTTTCACCTGATTGTGAAATGTAAATAAATAATGGTTTTTCAGAAAGTAATGGCATATTATATACAAATTCTGAAGCAACATGTACTTCTGTAGGCACGCCTGCCCATTTTTCTAAGTATTCTTTACCAACTAATCCTGCATGATAACTTGTACCTGCTGCGATGATGTAAATTCTGTCTGCATCTGCTACATCTTTTATAATATCCGCATCCATTTTCAAATTACCTTCAGCATCTTGATATTCCTGGATAATACGACGCATTACTGCAGGTTGTTCATGGATTTCTTTCAACATGTAATGATCATAAACACCTTTTTCTGCATCAGCAGCATCAATTTGTGCAGTATAAGCTTCTCTGTCTTGTACCGTACCTTCTTGGTCTTTAATAACTACATCATCACGTTTAACAATAACAATTTCATGATCATGAATTTCTTTGTATTGGTTTGTTACTTGTAACATTGCAAGTGCATCTGAAGCAATAACATTAAAATCATCGCCTACACCAATTAATAACGGCGATTTATTTTTTGCAACATACATAGTGTCACGGTCATGACTATCAATTAATCCTAATGCGTAAGAACCTTCTAATAACGATACAACTTTCGTAAACGCTGCTTCTGTAGAAAGTCCAGTATTTGAGAAGTATTCAACTAATTGAACAATAACTTCTGTATCAGTTTCAGATAGAAATTTTACATCTGATAAATATTCATTTTTTAACTCTTCATAGTTTTCAATTACACCATTATGCACTAAAGTGAAACGTTTAGTTGCAGATTGATGTGGGTGTGAATTTTCATAATTTGGCACACCATGTGTTGCCCAACGTGTGTGACCAATACCTACATTGCCATCAACGTCTTTACTATCTGCAACTTTTCTTAACTCTGCAATACGTCCTTTTGATTTAAATACATTTGTGCCATCATCGTTAACAACAGCAACACCAGCAGAGTCATATCCTCTATATTCTAATTTTTCTAATCCTTTTAGTAACAATTCTTTGGCATTATCATGCCCGATATATCCAACTATTCCACACATATAAATACTCCTCCAATTTAATGGTGAAGGGTATTGAACGTTCGGCGTATAGGAACCTGTTCAATATATAAGACCAATTCAAATAAATTTCTTAACATTCGTTTTTGTAAGAAATTTTAAAAATAGGCACAGAAATCCCATTCACCTTTACTTTTAATTTTTATTTAATTTGGCTATCTTATTAACTTTGTGCACTAGGTCACCCTAATGTTTTCCTTAATAAGTTTACGAATGAGCCACATCCGGGATAGCATCCGCCGATGGTTCGATAACTATCCTCCTCGTCTACAAGCTTCGATTTCATATCTATTAAGATTTCTGCTATAAATCTTAAATGTTAAATATTTAACCGCTTCACTTGCACAGGCGCTTTTATTGATATATTTAAGACAAACTTTCCTCCTTTCCTTCAATACCACTAATTGTACAATGTATTTGTGACCAAATGCAAATTTTTTATTAACTTCATCCTTAAAATAATTGCAAAATGTTTTTATTATTAAAAATTCAAAATCTTCCATATATTAATAGTCATAAACTTGTCAAAAAATATGTGACAAATTTGAGATTACTATTTGTTGTTTATTTATGTAAACAGACCTACAATGATACTTAAATACAGAGAAAAAGAGGTGCAAATTATGTCACAAACAGATGCTCAAGAAAATAAAGGAATTGGTCGTAAAGTTCAAGCCTTTGGTTCATTTTTAAGTAGTATGATTATGCCTAATATTGGTGCTTTTATTGCTTGGGGTTTTATAGCAGCAATATTTATAGATGGCGGTTGGTGGCCAAATAAAGATTTAGGTGAATTAGCTGGACCAATGATTACTTATTTAATACCATTATTAATTGCTTATAGTGGTGGTCGCCTAATACACGAGATGCGTGGCGGAATTATTGCAGCTGTAGCAACAATGGGTGTTATTGTAGCATTACCAGAAACACCTATGTTACTAGGTGCAATGATTATGGGACCACTTGTTGGTTGGTTAATGAAGAAAACTGATGAATTCATTCAACCAAGAACACCACAAGGTTTTGAAATGTTATTCAATAACTTCTCAGCTGGTATTTTAGGTTTTATTATGACTATCATAGGTTTTAAAATATTAGCACCAATCATGGAATTTATCATGCATATTTTATCAGTTGCTGTTGAAGCATTGGTACATGCGCATTTACTTCCATTGGTAAGTATTATTGTTGAACCTGCTAAGATCGTATTTTTAAATAACGCTATAAATCATGGTGTATTTACACCATTGGGTGCAGATCAAGCTGCATCTGCAGGCCAATCTATTTTATACACAATCGAATCAAACCCTGGTCCAGGTTTAGGTGTTTTAGTTGCTTATATGATCTTTGGTAAAGGGACAGCTAAAGCTACTTCATATGGGGCTGGGATTATCCACTTCTTAGGTGGTATTCATGAAATTTACTTCCCTTATGTGTTAATGAGACCTTTATTGTTCATCGCAGTAATATTAGGTGGTATGACTGGTGTTGCTACTTATTCATTATTAGACTTTGGGTTCAAAAGTCCAGCTTCACCTGGTTCATTTATCGTATATATGTTAAATGCCCCTAAAGGCGAATTCTTACACATGATTACAGGTGTGTTATTAGCAGCAATCGTTTCATTTATTGTTTCATCAATTATTTTAAAATTCACAAAAGAAACAGAAGAAGATTTAGAAGCAGCGACAGAGAAAATGGAAGCATCAAAAGGTAAAAAATCGAGTGTATCTTCTAAGTTAACAGGGAATAGTGATGATAACACTTCAACAACTACAAAAGATACAGCTGACAAAAATAGTGATAGTCAATCAGAGGATGATTTACTATATAACTATGATACAGAGAATGTAGATGCACATGACTACAGTAAAGTAAATCATGTTATCTTCGCTTGTGACGCAGGTATGGGATCAAGTGCTATGGGCGCAAGCATGTTACGTAACAAATTCAAAAAAGCTAGCATTCAAGACGTTGAAGTAACGAATACAGCGATTAATCAATTGCCAAGTGACGCTCAACTTGTCATTACTCAGAAAAAATTAACAGATAGAGCAATCAAACAAGTTCCAAATGCAATTCATATTTCAGTAGAGAATTTCTTAAATTCTCCTAGATATGATGAATTATTAGAAAACCTTAAAAAAGAAGAAAACTAATCACTCACTAAAAGAGAAATAAATTGGAGGGTATGGCTATGTTTTTGAGTACACGTGAAAAGGAAATTATCGAAATGTTAATTAAGTATCACGGTCAATATGTCACTATTTATGACATTGCTCAACATTTAGCTGTATCCTCTCGTACTATTCATAGAGAATTAAAGTCTATTGAGCCATTTTTAGAAAGTTTTAATATTGAATTGGAACGCGTTACGAAAAAAGGTTTACAGTTATCTGGTAGTCCATCAGCGATACATTCATTAAAAAATGAATTACTTCAACAAGTTACGATTGATTTGTCTCAAGAAGAACAAAAAGTAATTATATTATATGCACTTATTCAAGCTAAAGACCCAATCAAGCAATACAGTTTAGCACACGAAATTGGTGTTTCTACGCAAACCCTAGCTAAATTACTAGATGAGTTAGATGGTGAACTCGTACAATATCAATTAACGCTTCAAAAAAAGCGTGGTGAAGGTATTCACCTTTATGGTGCTGAATCAAAAAAAAGAGAGTTATTAAGTCAATTGATGGTTAATAATTTAAACAGTACGAGTGTTTATTCTGTAATAGAAAACCACTTTGTGTATCAATCCATTAATCAAACTCAGTTACCAATGGTAGATTTAGATAAAATCTTCCAAGTTGAGAGAATTCTTATGGATCATTTAGGACAACTACCTTATTCACTGACAGAATCAAGCTATTTAACTTTAACAGTACACATTGTGCTCAGCATTGATCGAATGCTTAAAGATGAATATGTAGCTTTAAATGATGATATTTATAATCATGTCAAAGATACCTTTGAACATCAAGTCGCCTCAGCTTTAGCATTACATTTAGAGCACATCTACGGCGTTCAGTTCAACCAAGCCGAAATAACCTTTATCACGATTCATTTACGCGGGGCCAAACGCAAAGAAACTACTGAAGTGTTTAAAAATAATAAAGATGATCAACGCATCAAAAATCTTATTCAAATGGTATCAGAGATTTCTCAACAAACATTTAAAGATTGGCGAACATTAAGCGAAGGGTTAAAATTGCATATAATACCTGCAATCAATCGATTAAATGCTAATATTGAAACGCATAATCCTTTAACTGAAATGATTAAGCATAAATATCCAAGATTATTTGAA
This sequence comes from Staphylococcus sp. 11-B-312, assembly GCF_016743055.1. Classification (NCBI taxonomy): domain Bacteria; kingdom Bacillati; phylum Bacillota; class Bacilli; order Caryophanales; family Staphylococcaceae; genus Staphylococcus; species Staphylococcus sp. 11-B-312. The sequence goes on along the minus strand of NZ_CP068241.1, from coordinate 845,162 downwards.
AGTGTACATCAAGGTTTAATAAAAACATGGCCAAATTTTCAATTTCCAGAAAGTGAAATTGCATTTATCGTATTACATTTCGGTGGTGCAATTCAAAAACAAGCCACATCTTTTTATAAGGTGCTCGTCGTTTGCAGTAGTGGGATTGGTACAAGCCGTCTACTTGCTACACGATTACAACAAACATTTAGTGAAATTCAACAAACAACGCAAGCCTCTGTGGGTGATCTTAATTCCATTGATATTCAACAATATGATGCTATTATTTCAACAGTTAATCTAGATATCAGCTTACCATATCTCACTGTTAATCCATTGTTACCAGATGCAGACATTAATCACGTAGCTGCTTTTCTAAACATGCAACAAGACAAGCCACAAACGCAAATATTTGATGATGCTGATATAACCTTTTCAAATCCTGAATATCAATTAGATTATATCCGTAAAGGACTTGAAGTCATTGATTCGATATATATTGATTATACACATATTCAAGATTGGATTATGTATTTAACAAGACAATTATTTAAACATCAAATTATTGAAGATAAACAGTCATTCGCTGAACTTATTAAGCAACGCATGGATGAACAAGGCTTTGTTTTAGATCCTTATCCTATTGCTATGCCACACTTAAAAAGTGATTTAATTAAAAAACCATTTATCCTAGTCACTATATTAGAAAACCCACTTTTGCTTAAAAGTAATCAAAATGACAAAGTTTCTGTAACATATTTATTAAATATGTTCATACCTCCGGATGATATCATGGCACAACTTATTAGTGAATTATCTGGAAAAATTGGTGAGCATCTCGATAATATCGATCAATTTATGCAACAAACAGAACAATTATCAGATTTACTAAAACAAAGTTATCTGAAAGCATTACAAAATCAATTAAACATGGAGTGAATAATATGAGCGAATTATTTAGCAATGACAATATTTTCATTAATCAAACAGTGAAAGATCAAAACGAAGCAATTGAAAAAGCAGGACAAGCACTTGTATCCAGTGGTGCAGTTACAGAAGACTACATTCAAGCTATGAAAGATCGTGAGCAAGTTGTAACAACATTTATGGGTAATGGATTGGCCATTCCCCACGGTACTGATGAAGCGAAAACTAGTGTATTAAAATCAGGGTTAACTTTAATTCAAATTCCTAATGGTGTTGATTGGGATGGAGAAGAAGTTAAAGTGGTTGTAGGTATCGCAGGTAAAGATGGTGAGCATTTAGATTTACTATCAAAAATTGCTATTACATTTAGTGAAGAAGAAAATGTTGAACGCATTATCAATGCTTCATCAGCTGAAGAAATTAAACAAGTATTTGAGGAGGCTGACGCATAATGAAAGCATTACATTTTGGTGCGGGTAACATTGGTCGTGGTTTTATTGGTTATATTTTAGCTGATAATGATATTAAAGTTACATTTGCAGATGTCAATGCTGAAATTATTGATGCTTTAGATTCAAAACATGAATATGATGTGATACTAGCTGACGATGCGCAAACAACAACTCGTGTGCACAATGTTGACGCAATCAATTCAGGACAACCTTCTGCTAAATTAAAACAAGCTGTATTAGAAGCTGATTTAATTACTACTGCAGTCGGTGTAAATATTTTACCAATTATAGCTAAAACGTTTGCGCCTTATTTAAAAGAAAAAGAAACACCGGTAAATATTGTAGCATGTGAAAATGCCATTATGGCTACGAACACATTGAAAGAGGCAATCTTAGATATCACTGGTCCATTAGATGACCATATTCATTTTGTCAATTCTGCAGTTGATCGAATTGTTCCTCTGCAGTCCAATGAGAATATTTTAGATGTCATCGTGGAACCTTTCTATGAATGGGTTGTAGAAAAAGATGCATGGTATGGTCCAGAATTAGATCATATCAAATACGTGTCTAATTTAACACCTTATATTGAACGAAAATTATTGACGGTAAACACTGGTCATGCATTCTTAGCCTACGCTGGTAGATATAATAATCAACCTACGATTTTAGATGCAATGAATGATAAAATAATCAAACATGACCTGGAAGAAGTTTTAAAAGAAACCAGTCAATACATTACGAACCAATTTGATTTTTCAACATCAGAACAAGCAAAATACGTTGATAAAATTATTGAGCGCTTTAAAAACCCTCATCTTTCAGATGAAGTAACTCGTGTTGGTCGAGGCACAATCCGTAAAATTGGACCTCAAGATAGAATAATTAAACCATTAAATTATCTCTATCAAAATAATCTAAAACATCATGCCTTAATTAAAGCAGCTGCATTACTATTAAAATACGATGATACGAATGATCAAGAAACAGTTGAAAAAAATAATTATATTAAAGATTATGGTGTTGAAGCCTTCTTAAAAGATTATGCTAAAATTGATGATCACTTGGCTTCTGAAATTAACAAAGAATACAACGTTTTATAAAAGATAATGTATTATTAAATATCCAAAATTATAGACTAATCCTCATTTATATGGATTAGTCTTTTTAGTTAATTTTTATAACATTAGTTGTATTTGCAAGAAATAAGTGACTTTATAGCTCAATTCTGTACTTTTCTTATGCTTCTGATTCTACTAGATATCTACCTAACTTAATTTACAAAATGAATTTAAAATATAATATTATGAATTACACACTTCGTTTGGTTTATAGCTAATAAAAAACTGTCAATACATGTACTAACACTATCATTAGTATCTGTATTAACAGTTTCAAATAAGTCATAGAACTTATTCATTTAACCCCATTTTCTCTTTAACTACATCTGCAATTGTTTGGGCATAATGTTGTGCTGCTTCATCAGTTGCTGCTTCAACCATAACTCTTACTAATGGTTCCGTGCCTGATGGTCTAACTAAAATACGCCCTTCTCCGTTCATTTCAACCTCTACTCTAGTCATAACTTCCTGAACATCTACATTTTCTTCTACGCGATATTTATCAGTCACACGCACATTAACTAAAGATTGAGGATATTTTTTCATTTGTCTTGCAAGTTGACTCAAGCTTTTACCAGTCATTTTAATAATGCTTGCTAACTGCACGCCTGTTAATAAACCATCACCTGTAGTGTTATAATCCATTAACACGATATGGCCAGATTGTTCTCCACCTAAATTATAATTACCTCTACGCATTTCTTCAACTACGTAACGATCTCCTACTTTTGTTTTATTAGATTGAATACCTTCATCTTCTAAAGCTTTGTAGAATCCTAAATTACTCATGACGGTTGAGACGATCATATTATTATTTAATTCTTGGTTCTTGCTCATTGCTTGACCAATGATGAACATAATTTGATCTCCGTCAACGATATCTCCATTTTCATCAATAGCGATTATTCTATCGCCATCACCATCAAACGCTAATCCAAAGTCACATTCAGCCTCAACAACTTTTTCAGACAATGTTTCTGGATGTGTTGATCCTACATGATCATTAATATTATAACCATTAGGATTACAGCCAACCGTAACTGTATCAGCCTCTAAATCTCCAAATAAAAACGGTGCTAGAGATGAAGTAGAACCATGGGCACCATCTAAGGCGATTTTCATACCATCTAAGTTAACATCAATCGTTGATTTTAAATAACTTAAATACTTCTGCGCACCTTCAAAATAATCAGAATAATGCACAATGTCTTCACCGACAGGACGTGGTAATTCTGGATTTTCTTGGTCTAATAATTGCTCAATTTCTCTTTCTTGATCATCAGATAGTTTGAAACCATCTGAACCGAAAAATTTAATACCGTTATCTGGGACAGGATTATGAGAAGCAGAAATCATAACACCTAATTCAGCTTCCATCTCTTTAGTTAAATATGCTACGCCAGGTGTTGATATAACGCCTAAACGCATGACTTCTGCACCGATTGAAATCAATCCAGCGATCAACGCAGATTCAAGCATTTCACCAGAAACACGAGTATCTCTACCTACTAGTACTTTAGGGTGCTTTTCACCTTCATTATGGGCTAACACGTAACCTCCAAAACGCCCTAATTTAAACGCAAGTTCTGGCGTTAATTCTTTGTTTGCAACGCCCCTTACGCCGTCTGTACCAAAATATTTTGCCATGATTTATATCTCCTTTATAAAAATCTATTTAATATTAATTTTTGCTGTTGTTTCATTTGGTTCAATTTTTGAAACGTCATCTGGTAATTTAAATTCTACATTTTTTTCAGTTGATTCTGTAACTCCATCTAAATCGATTTCTGCAGTAATTTCGTCAATATCTTGAATGTCGTTTCTATTACCGAAAATTTCTACTTCTTCTTTATCTAATTTTATATCATCTATCTCTTTACCTTTAGGTAAGGCGCCTATTGCTTTAGTTTTCACTTTTACTTTCTTGCTATAATCTTCCAATTTGACGCTCAAATTAACTTCATTTGGTTGTATTAATACTTTGATTTTATTGAGTTTTCTATCAAAAGCAGTGATACGTGCAATATCCGTAGTATCTTTACTAATTTTATCTTTATCTTTAAACGTAGCTTTTAAGTATGCAATTTTATCAATTTGCTTGTTACCACCAGTAACTTTAACTGTTTCAGGCGATACGCTTTGGTCACTCACTTTATAATTGGCATCTAAGTCATTATCACTCACATCAGGTTCTACTTTAAGTTTCTTAGTAACTTTTTCTTCAAGATTAACTGTTGTTTCTTTTGGCTTAACTGTATAATCAACGTCTTTATTTAAACCATTGACCTTGAATTGTGTGGTATGTTTTCCAGCCTTCTCACCACTCAAATCAAGTACAGCTTTAATATTTTCGCCGTTTTCAGCTTTCAACACTTGAGATTGTGGACCAGATATTTCAATATCCACTTTATTCGGTACATCGCTAGCATATAACGATTTACTATCATAATTAACTTGTACTGGTACATCCTGAAGTGTTTCAGTAGATTTTTGTCCCAGTTGGTCAGCATTAAAGATATTACCAAACATGTTATTGACAGATAAGAAGAATACTAATGCTAAAACTAATGCGATTAATCTTAATCCCCATTTACTTTCTAACATATTAATTCACACCTTTCTCTTGAAAGTGTGTGCCAAACCAATGTTCAGCCAATAATTCTTCAAATGCTTCATTAGATATATCTTTTCTTAATTTACCATCAAACGTGACTGAAATAGATCCTGTTTCTTCAGATACTACTACTGTAAATGCATCTGAAACTTCTGAAATGCCCACAGCTGCCCTATGTCTTGTTCCCAGACTTTTAGCTATTTTAGCACTGTCTGACAGTGGCAAATAACTGGCAGCACTTGCAATTTTGTTCGCTTGAATGATCATAGCACCATCATGTAAAGGTGTATTTGGTATAAACACATTAGTCAGTAATTCTTGAGAAATTTCGGAATTCATTGCTATACCTGTTTCAATATAATCTTGTAATCCTGTTTCTTTTTCAAATACGATTAATGCGCCAATCCGGCGTTTAGCCATATACTGAACAGCCTTAGAAACAGATGAAATAAGCTTGTCTTCATCACTATTCAAACTTGTAGAATAGCGTTTAAATAGACTTCCTCTACCCAGTTGTTCTAAAGCACGTCTAATTTCCGGCTGAAATATAACGATTAAAGCTAAAACACCCCATTGTATTACTAAATCAAACAAACGAGATGTCGCTGTTAAGTTTAACATTTTACTCACTTGTTGGCCGATCACAATTACTACAATACCTTTCAGCAATTGAATCGCTTTTGTACCTTTAAATACTGTAATGAGAAGATAAAGTACATACCATACAATGAGCAAATCGAGTACACTAGCAATTATTTTGACTGTACTCCAATCATCAAAAAAGTTGGATAAATCCATAACATCTCCTCCGGTTATCTGTTCCCATGTTATATATTATACCAATCATAACATTAACTGTCATATTAAGTATTAATTTTTTATCATAAAATTAAAAGGAATAATATGGAATTTGAACTGCACCCTGTCAAGTAGACAGTGAAAAAAACAAAATGTTTATGGCTACCTTATATTTACGATATAAGGGTAGCCATTTTTAATGTTATTCTTTCTTGATTAAAAAATTCTATATATGAATTAATTGCTTTTATTGCTGTAGACTTGTCTTTAAAAATCACTTTTTTCTTCCTCTAAACAATTCACTTTTAATAGTTCCCCATACTCCTTCCATAGGTCCATTATCTATGCAACATCCTGGTCGTGACATACTTTGTTTTATACCAAGTTGCTCTAACGTAACTTTAAATAATCTGCTTGTATATTGATATCCTCTGTCGCTATGCAAGAGTATACCTTCGGTATTCGGCACAAGTTTGACTGCTTTTTTGAGCGTATCTAATACAAATTTATTGTTATTTGAGGTACTTAATTTATGACTGATAATCTGTTTGCTGCCTAAGTCATAAATAGCACTTAAGTAAAGTTTTTACCATTGCTGAGTTTGAATTCTGTAACGTCAGTTAACCATTTTTATTTGGGATTTGTTCTTCAAATTTTCTATTTAATATATTATGTGCTGTAATTTCAGGTGTTGTTTTAATATATCGTTTTCTTTTAGGGCGGATAGTAGATTTTAGATTAAGTTGATTCATCAATCTATAGACACGTTTATGATTTACTTTTTGATGTAGTTTAAGTCTTAAATATATGTATATACGACGATATCCATATATGCCTTTGTATTTATTGTAGATATCAACGATATCTTTGATTAATTTTTGGTTTTCAATTTCTTTATTTGATGGTTTGCGATGTAACCATTTATAGTAACTTGAACGTGATATCTTTAATACTGAACATAACCAAGCTATCGGATAAAGGTTTTTAAATGCTTTTACCGTTTGGTATGATGCTTTTTGTCTGATGCCTGTTTCATCAACTTCCTTTCTATTTCTTCTTCCTTTTTAAAACGTCATTTTCCATTTGAAGAAATTTATTTTTCTCTTTAAGTATCTTAATTTCAGCTTTTAATGCTTCTTCAGGTGTTAATACAGACTGGGGTTTCCCTTTTCCACGTCCATCTTTAAGTCCATCATACCCATACAAGTTGTACTTTTTTACCCAGTTATATACTTGGCTATAATTGATGTTAAAATGATTTGCTGTTATCTTATACGATTGGCCATGATTCATATAATAATCAACGATTTCTACACGATCTTCAAATGTTAATGATTTATATTTCAATTGATACACCTCGGGTTTTGGAGAATATGTTTTTAATATTTTACCCGATAAATACTTTGAAATCCATTTGTTTACAGTTGAAGTAGTGGGGATATTATATTTAACTACTAAATCAGTTAAAGATAGGCCATCATTTATATATTCGTGCACAACTTTAAGCTTAAATTCATTTGAGTAGGTATTATTTCTCTGAATTGGTAAAAGCACCTTTATTCCATGCTTCTTAAATTTATAATAGTTAATCAATAATGTTCTAGGAGAACAATTTAAATTTAATTTTTGAATTACATTTTTCATACTATATCCTTCTTCATATAAGCTGAAAGCTTTTTGATAAGTTTCAGGTGATAATTTTCTATGAGTCATAAAAAAGCTCCCTTCAAAGTTTACATTTTTAAGTGTCTACTTTGAAGGGAGCATATCAATTACCCCCATATTATTCCTTTTATTGTTTTATAATAATGTTTCACCAAAGAAACTACCTACTAATGAAACTGCCTGTTCTGCCGTGTGATTATTCATATCTATCAAAGGATTTACTTCAACTAAATCCATGGAAGTGATTAAATTTGAATTATGTAATAATTCTAGCGCAAAATGACTTTCTCTATATGTTAAGCCTCCTAGTACTCTTGTACCAGTTCCTGGTGTTTCAGCAGGATCTAAGGCATCTACATCTAATGACAAATGAATGCCATCTGTTTTAGATTTCAAGTAATCTAAAGTTGCCTCCATCACGTGCTTAATCCCAAGTTTATCAATATCGGCCATTGTATATGTTTTTATATTATTTTCTTTAATATATTGACGTTCTCCCTTATCTAAATCTCTCATACCTATCAGTACAATGTTCTCTGATCTAACTTTTGGCGCATAATTAGAGATATTCACTAAACGTGAGTCCCCTTCGCCTGCCAACACTCGCAGTGGCATCCCATGTATATTACCTGAAGGTGATTCTTCAGGTACATTTAAATCACCATGTGCATCATACCAAATCACTCCTAAATTTTCATAGTGTTTACTAATACCAGAAATTGAGCCTATTGCTATGGAATGGTCACCACCTAATATAAGTGGAAAATTACCATTATCAACACTTTGTGATACTGTTTCACTAAGTTGGTTAGATACTTCAACTATTTCATCTAAATTGCGTAATCCTTTTTGAGCTGAGTTGAACTTCTCTAAATGTATTGCAGGAACACTAATATTACCTGAATCTTTAACATTAATTCCAATATTTTGTATTCGTTCTACAATACCTGCATAACGGATTGCGTCCGGTCCAAAATCTACCCCCAATTTTTTTTGGCCATAAGTCGAAGGTGCACCAATAATCTCTACTAATTTATCCATTTAAAAAACCCCTTTGTTTTCGTTTGATACTAGGATAATCTAAAGTGATATGACTTTCAAGCTAATACAAAAGCCCCCAATTATGTAAATTTAAGCAAATTACATAAAGAAACAAAATAACGATTTTTAATTCAAAATAACTAGGTATAGCAACATAATTTCATTATTTTAAACAAAAAAATGTATATAATAAATATCAAAAAACTTCTATTAAAAACAAAAAAAGCATTCCCGAAGGAATGCTTAAAAGTGAGCCATAGAGGATTCGAACCTCTGACCCTCTGATTAAAAGTCAGATGCTCTACCAACTGAGCTAATGGCTCTAATGGCTGGGCTAGCTGGATTCGAACCAGCGCGTGACGGAGTCAAAGTCCGTTGCCTTACCGCTTGGCTATAGCCCATTAATGGTGGAGGGGGGCAGATTCGAACTGCCGAACCCGAAGGAGCGGATTTACAGTCCGCCGCGTTTAGCCACTTCGCTACCCCTCCGTATTATTAAATTAGCAATGGTGGAGGATGACGGGTTCGAACCGCCGACCCCCTGCTTGTAAGGCAGATGCTCTCCCAGCTGAGCTAATCCTCCAATATGTATCAATGACCCCGACGGGACTCGAACCCGTGTTACCGCCGTGAAAGGGCGGTGTCTTAACCGCTTGACCACGGGGCCATATGGCTCCACAGGTAGGACTCGAACCTACGACCGATCGGTTAACAGCCGATAGCTCTACCACTGAGCTACTGTGGAATAATAATACATTGCCTGGCAACGTCCTACTCTTGCGGAACGTAAGTCCGACTACCATCGGCGCTAAGGAGCTTAACTTCTGTGTTCGGCATGGGAACAGGTGTGACCTCCTTGCTATAGTCACCAGACAATGTCATGTATAAAATTTATACACTCAAAACTAGATTGTAAGTAAAATTTAGTTTAACCAACAAAACTTTTAAATTTGATTAAGTCTTCGATCGATTAGTATTCGTCAGCTCCACATATCGCTATGCTTCCACCTCGAACCTATTAACCTCATCATCTTTGAGGGATCTTATAACCGAAGTTGGGAAATCTCATCTTGAGGGGGGCTTCATGCTTAGATGCTTTCAGCACTTATCCCGTCCATACATAGCTACCCAGCGATGCCGTTGGCACGACAACTGGTACACCAGAGGTATGTCCATCCCGGTCCTCTCGTACTAAGGACAGCTCCTCTCAAATTTCCTACGCCCACGACGGATAGGGACCGAACTGTCTCACGACGTTCTGAACCCAGCTCGCGTACCGCTTTAATGGGCGAACAGCCCAACCCTTGGGACCGACTACAGCCCCAGGATGCGATGAGCCGACATCGAGGTGCCAAACCTCCCCGTCGATGTGAACTCTTGGGGAGATAAGCCTGTTATCCCCGGGGTAGCTTTTATCCGTTGAGCGATGGCCCTTCCATGCGGAACCACCGGATCACTAAGTCCGTCTTTCGACCCTGCTCGACTTGTAAGTCTCGCAGTCAAGCTTCCTTGTGCCTTTACACTCTATGAATGATTTCCAACCATTCTGAGGAAACCTTTGAGCGCCTCCGTTACTCTTTAGGAGGCGACCGCCCCAGTCAAACTGTCCATCTGACACTGTCTCCCACCATGATTAATGGTGCGGGTTAGAAATCCAATACAGCGAGGGTAGTATCCCACCAACGCCTCCACGTAAGCTAGCGCTCACGTATCTAAGGCTCCTACCTATCCTGTACAAGCTGTACCGAATTTCAATATCAGACTACAGTAAAGCTCCACGGGGTCTTTCCGTCCTGTCGCGGGTAACCTGCATCTTCACAGGTACTATGATTTCACCGAGTCTCTCGTTGAGACAGTGCCCAAATCGTTACGCCTTTCGTGCGGGTCGGAACTTACCCGACAAGGAATTTCGCTACCTTAGGACCGTTATAGTTACGGCCGCCGTTTACTGGGGCTTCGATTCGTAGCTTCGCAGAAGCTAACCACTCCTCTTAACCTTCCAGCACCGGGCAGGCGTCAGCCCCTATACATCACCTTACGGTTTAGCAGAGACCTGTGTTTTTGATAAACAGTCGCTTGGGCCTATTCACTGCGGCTCTCCTGGGCGTGAACCCTAAAGAGCACCCCTTCTCCCGAAGTTACGGGGTCATTTTGCCGAGTTCCTTAACGAGAGTTCGCTCGCTCACCTTAGAATTCTCATCTTGACTACCTGTGTCGGTTTGCGGTACGGGCACCATAAATCTAGCTAGAGGCTTTTCTCGGCAGTGTGAAATCAACGACTCGAGGAAACAATTTCCTCTCCCCATCACAGCTTGACCTTATGAGTGCCGGATTTGCCTAACACTCAGTCTTACTGCTTGGACGTACAATCCAATCGTACGCTTCGCCTATCCTACTGCGTCCCCCCATCGCTTAAAACGATTCATGGTGGTACAGGAATATCAACCTGTTATCCATCGCCTACGCCTATCGGCCTCAGCTTAGGACCCGACTAACCCAGAGCGGACGAGCCTTCCTCTGGAAACCTTAGTCAATCGGTGGACGGGATTCTCACCCGTCTTTCGCTACTCACACCGGCATTCTCACTTCTAAGCGCTCCACATGTCCTTGCGATCATGCTTCAACGCCCTTAGAACGCTCTCCTACCATTGTCCTACGGACAATCCACAGCTTCGGTAATATGTTTAGCCCCGGTACATTTTCGGCGCAGTGTCACTCGACTAGTGAGCTATTACGCACTCTTTAAATGATGGCTGCTTCTAAGCCAACATACTAGTTGTCTGGGCAACGCCACATCCTTTTCCACTTAACATATATTTTGGGACCTTAGCTGGTGGTCTGGGCTGTTTCCCTTTCGAACACGGACCTTATCACCCGCGTTCTGACTCCCAAGTTAAATTGATTGGCATTCGGAGTTTGTCTGAATTCGGTAACCCGAGAAGGGCCCCTCGTCCAAACAGTGCTCTACCTCCAATAATCATCACTTGAGGCTAGCCCTAAAGCTATTTCGGAGAGAACCAGCTATCTCCAGGTTCGATTGGAATTTCTCCGCTACCCTCAACTCATCCGCTCACTTTTCAACGTAAGTCGGTTCGGTCCTCCATTCAGTGTTACCTGAACTTCAACCTGGTCAAGGGTAGATCACCTGGTTTCGGGTCTACGACCAAATACTCAACGCCCTATTCAGACTCGCTTTCGCTACGGCTCCACATTCACTGCTTAACCTTGCATCAAATCGTAACTCGCCGGTTCATTCTACAAAAGGCACGCCATCACCCATTAACGGGCTCTGACTACTTGTAAGCACACGGTTTCAAGTTCTCTTTCACTCCCTTCCGGGGTACTTTTCACCTTTCCCTCACGGTACTGGTTCACTATCGGTCACTAGAGAGTATTTAGCCTTGGGAGATGGTCCTCCCAGATTCCGACGGAATTTCTCGTGTTCCGTCGTACTCAGGATCCACTCAAGAGAGAACAGATTTTCGACTACAGGATTATTACCTTCTTTGATGCATCTTTCCAGATGCTTCGTCTAATCTATTCCTTTGTAACTCCATATAGAGTGTCCTACAACCCCAACAAGCAAGCTCGTTGGTTTGGGCTCTTCCCGTTTCGCTCGCCGCTACTCAGGGAATCGATTTTTCTTTCTCTTCCTGCGGGTACTAAGATGTTTCAGTTCTCCGCGTCTACCTTCGATACGCTATGTATTTACGTATCGATAATACGACATAACTCGTATTGGGTTCCCCCATTCGGAAATCTCTGGATCACAGCTTACTTACAGCTCCCCAAAGCATATCGTCGTTAGTAACGTCCTTCATCGGCTTCTAGTGCCAAGGCATCCACCGTGCGCCCTTAATAACTTAATCTATTTGCTTTCCAACTCGACAACCGTCGGTTGAAAACCCAAAATGTTATTAATCTGTGAGTGTTCTTTCGAACACTAGCGATTATTTCTTTTTGAATTCAAGCTTATTTAAAACTCTTATTCACTCGGTTTTGCTTGGTAAAATCATAAATTTTACTTACTTATCTAGTTTTCAATGTACAAATCATTAAAGAATACTCGAATGAGCATTCAAAACTGAATACAATATGTCAATGTTATTCCTTTGTCATCTTCTAAAGAAGATGTTCCGAATATATCCTTAGAAAGGAGGTGATCCAGCCGCACCTTCCGATACGGCTACCTTGTTACGACTTCACCCCAATCATTTGTCCCACCTTCGACGGCTAGCTCCATAAATGGTTACTCCACCGGCTTCGGGTGTTACAAACTCTCGTGGTGTGACGGGCGGTGTGTACAAGACCCGGGAACGTATTCACCGTAGCATGCTGATCTACGATTACTAGCGATTCCAGCTTCATGTAGTCGAGTTGCAGACTACAATCCGAACTGAGAACAACTTTATGGGATTTGCATGACCTCGCGGTTTAGCTGCCCTTTGTATTGTCCATTGTAGCACGTGTGTAGCCCAAATCATAAGGGGCATGATGATTTGACGTCATCCCCACCTTCCTCCGGTTTGTCACCGGCAGTCAACTTAGAGTGCCCAACTTAATGCTGGCAACTAAGCTTAAGGGTTGCGCTCGTTGCGGGACTTAACCCAACATCTCACGACACGAGCTGACGACAACCATGCACCACCTGTCACTTTGTCCCCCGAAGGGGAAGGCTCTATCTCTAGAGTTGTCAAAGGATGTCAAGATTTGGTAAGGTTCTTCGCGTTGCTTCGAATTAAACCACATGCTCCACCGCTTGTGCGGGTCCCCGTCAATTCCTTTGAGTTTCAACCTTGCGGTCGTACTCCCCAGGCGGAGTGCTTAATGCGTTAGCTGCAGCACTAAGGGGCGGAAACCCCCTAACACTTAGCACTCATCGTTTACGGCGTGGACTACCAGGGTATCTAATCCTGTTTGATCCCCACGCTTTCGCACATCAGCGTCAGTTACAGACCAGAAAGTCGCCTTCGCCACTGGTGTTCCTCCATATCTCTGCGCATTTCACCGCTACACATGGAATTCCACTTTCCTCTTCTGCACTCAAGTTTCCCAGTTTCCAATGACCCTCCACGGTTGAGCCGTGGGCTTTCACATCAGACTTAAGAAACCGCCTACGCGCGCTTTACGCCCAATAATTCCGGATAACGCTTGCCACCTACGTATTACCGCGGCTGCTGGCACGTAGTTAGCCGTGGCTTTCTGATTAGGTACCGTCAAGACGTGCACAGTTACTTACACATTTGTTCTTCCCTAATAACAGAGTTTTACGATCCGAAGACCTTCATCACTCACGCGGCGTTGCTCCGTCAGGCTTTCGCCCATTGCGGAAGATTCCCTACTGCTGCCTCCCGTAGGAGTCTGGACCGTGTCTCAGTTCCAGTGTGGCCGATCACCCTCTCAGGTCGGCTACGTATCGTTGCCTTGGTAAGCCGTTACCTTACCAACTAGCTAATACGGCGCGGGTCCATCTATAAGTGATAGCAAAACCATCTTTCACTTTAGAACCATGCGGTTCTAAATGTTATCCGGCATTAGCCCCGGTTTCCCGGAGTTATTCCAGTCTTATAGGTAGGTTACCCACGTGTTACTCACCCGTCCGCCGCTAACGTCAAAGGAGCAAGCTCCTTATCTGTTCGCTCGACTTGCATGTATTAGGCACGCCGCCAGCGTTCATCCTGAGCCAGGATCAAACTCTCCATAAAAAATTATGATGTTTGATTAGCTCATAAAATACTAATTTGTGTTATCAATAACACGTTGTTTTGATTCAACATTTAATGTTGAAATCGGAATTAACGTTGACATATTGCAATTCAGTTTTCAATGTTCATTTTCGATAAATAATTGCTTTTCTATCTTATCATCTTCGTTAACGTTTCGTCAACAAAAAATCAATTTATTTAACAATCACTTAACATCACTTTAATAATATTAAAATATTATTTCCTTTTTTCAAGTATATTTTTTACACTTTTAAAAATTTATTTAAATAATGTTTTGCCGTTTTTGACGACTTTTATATATTATCAATTTGACTATAAAAAGTCAATGGTTTATATAAATTTTTGTAGCAAACTTTTACAACTATATAACAACACATTTGTTGGTCACAAGAAATCATTTTAACACCAATTCAAAAAATTGCAAGAGAAAAAAATGAGTAGAAAACTTTAGTTTTCTACTCACGCTTCTAAAAACCTTATTTTTTTGTTTTGTCGATGATTTGTTTTGCCATTGATTGATATATTTTACCTAGTCGATCTTCTGCTTGGTAAATGGATGGTGCGAAATCTTTTGGATTCCATGATGGTTGCTCTAAAGGTAATTGACCTAAAAGCTCAGTTTGCAACTCATCTGCTAATTTTTCTCCGCCACCTTTACCAAATACATACTCTTTATTTCCGGTTTCTTTACTTTCGAAATATGACATGTTTTCTATGACACCTAATATAGAATGTTCTGTATGTTTAGCCATAGCTCCCGCTCTTGCTGCAACAAAAGCTGCAGTTGGATGAGGTGTAGAAACAATGATTTCTTTACTGGATGGTAACATCGTATGTACATCTAAAGCAACATCACCAGTACCTGGTGGTAAATCTAAAAGCAGGTAATCTAAATCTCCCCATCGTACTTCAACAAAAAAGTTAGTTAACATTTTACCTAACATAGGTCCTCTCCATATAACTGGTGCGTTTTCTTCAACAAAAAATGCCATTGAGATTACTTTAACACCATGTCTTTCAACCGGTATAATTTCTTTGCCGTCTACTTCCGGTTTTTTATCTATTCCCATCATATCTGGAACACTAAATCCATATATGTCAGCATCTACGAGTCCAACTTTTTTGCCTTCTCTTGCTAGTGAAACAGCTAAGTTTACAGCAACAGTGGATTTACCAACGCCCCCTTTTCCAGAAGCAATCGCTATAAATTCAACAGGATTATCTTTTGATAATAGCCCTTCTATTGTTTGTGGTTGGTCATCACTGTTACCTCTATATTGTTCAACAACATCAGACGGCAGCTCCTCAAACCTTATCCCAACAGTATTCGCACCATTTTCTTTTAGCACTTCCACAATAGCCATTTGTAAATCTAACTGAGGCTGTCCTCCTAACTGAGCCATTGCCACTTTCACACTTACATGTTCTATCTCATCTTTTGTTGTTACCTCTATGATTCCATCTGTTTCCTTTAAAGGAACATTAATAATTGGATCTTTAAGTTCTCCAACAAGTTCTTTAACTTGCTCTATCGTTAACACAAAGCGTCCCCCTCTATTTTATAAATATATCCATTAATATTCTAACAAACATCACTTAATTTTGCTTTAAGTAGTTTACATTTAGTATAAATATAATCTTAGTAATACAAAAGAAGTTAGCTCAGTTTGTTTTAATTCTTAACAGCTGGAGCTAACCTCTATACTTTCTTTATACCTTTCGCATGTTAAATTCGTTGACATCCCTGTTTTCCTTAATAAACAAAGCTATGATAAACCCAATAATAACGAATACACTAATAACTATAAATGAGAACTCCACACCATTAGCAATCGCTTGTCGTTGTAATAGTTCTTTATTTTCTATACCTCTAGCATTCTGAGTATATATCTTTGTTCCTATTGTCATAACTGTAACCATCAAGGCAGTGCCTAAGGAGCCCGCAGTAACACGGCCAAAATTACTTATTGCAGCTCCATGAGAAATCTCTCTTTTATGAAGTGCATTAATGCAAGCTGTATTTAAAAGTGTCTGATTTAATATAGCAATAAAAGCACTGATAATCATAACCGCAACAATCATGTTTCTATTTGTTTTAGACAAATATTCTACGGACACTTAATCACCTCTCACCACTTATATCATCGACTATTTATTCTGATTAAGATTTTCGCTATCAGGATAAAAGACTTCTTTACACACAAATAACATACCCATAATTACAACAATTACCCAAAAATCAATATCTATATATGCATAATGAATGTGAACTATAAAATAGAATAGTAATGTGGTAACAGTAAATGTTATTAAATGATACGTTATCCCTTGAAAATAAGGGTTATCTGGTAGTTTTTTCCTAAAATAATCCATCAAATTTTCAATGATAAACAGTGTAAAATAACCCAATACGATATAACTACCATAATAGATCAAGTTATCATAAAAGCTTTTATTATAACCAAAGTATGCTAGATGAAAAAATATAAGGATACGACTTAATCCATATAAACCAAATCCTAAGAATGCAAGAAATATAGCACCTGAAATGATAAATACCGAAAGTACAATAAGCGTCGTAAATAAATACTTTATATATTTCATTGCTTACTGTCCTCCCCTTCATCTAATTTATTTTCTGTTTATTTTACATTAATTCTTAATTAAAAAAACTGTTTCTTATTTTACCATTATAACAACATACACCAAAATACAAATAAGCAAGTATTAAAATTCACTAAACTTCAATACTTGCTTAATAATTAAAATAAATATGACTTTTCATTTTTATTCTAAGAATTGCATTTGTGATTATCTTGTTTATATTGTGTCTGCCAAAGTACAAACAATATGATTAAGATGATAAGACTAAGTATAATCACATTGTGTATCGGTAAATGGATAAATGAAACCGTTAAACCATAAACTGTTCCCATAATTGTAGAGCCGATAGAATTACCTAGACTTTTCGTTAATGTATATAGTGACATCATGCGTTTCATATTCTGAGGTGACGTTTCTTCTTGAGTTATTACACTGTCTTTCGTATATACTGTTCCAAAACTAACACCAGCCAGCAATAAACTAAACGCTATAAATATCGGTGTTTTTGTACCTGCGAATATAAAAATGCCACATATTGTTAAAAGAGTAAAAGCAAATATATACAAACCTTTTCTAGACATTTTTGCTTCTAACCTATTTAAATTAAAATTCAACACTAACCAAGCAAAGGAAATTGGAAAAATAACAAATCCACTCTGCAAGGGAGATAGACCCAGTTCTTCTTGTAGATATATTGGCATATATAAATTATATCCCATCAGTATCATTGCATATAAAAAATCTGTAGTAAAAACGAGTATGATAGTTTTATTAAATTCTTTAACAGGGAAGAAAGGAGCTGCTACACCCTTTTCATTTTTAATTAATATCATACCCATAATAATTGCTATAATAAATGAAAGACAATTTAAATACCACAGATTGTTATTCATTACTGTAAACATTAAAAAGAAAACAAACAGATAAAATAACATAAGTCCTTTCATATCTAATTTATGTGAAGTTGTCGTCTGTTCATGTTTAAAATGAAATGTAAATATGACCAATAACATGGCGATGATAGCGATAGGTATATTAACGAAAAATAACCAATGCCAAGTAGCTAATTCTAAAATTCCGCCACCTAAGACCGGACCTATAATACTGGATATCCCCCACACACTACCTACAATTCCCATAATTTTATATCTTAAAGGAATTGCAAAAGCAAGCTTTGGTACAATTTGGCTCAAAGCCATCATTATTCCTGCACCCAATCCCTGAATAAAACGCGAAATAATTAAAATACCAAATGTACTACTTATACCTGAAAAAAAGCTTCCAATTGTAAAAAATACTAATCCCAAAAGTGTTATGTATATAATTTTAGTGCGATCCAATAATTCACCTACAATTGGATTAGCAATCACAATTGCTATAAAGTAAACTGAAAATATCAGTGATATTGAACCAGTCACATTTAAATCTTCTTTTATAGTTGGCAATGCTAATGAAACGATTGAAGTTTCAATTGCAGACATAAACATAATTAGTATTAATGCAACAACAACACCAAATGTTTTTATATTCATATTTAATCTCCTAACACGAAACATTCATTATCAATCATTACTAAATCACTATTTGTGCCTAAGTTCAATAGGTTTCCAGTAAATTACTTCTTTTGCCCTATAAAAATGACTAAAAAGAAAGCGAGAATTAAAATCAAATGAACCATTTTGATTTATCTCCCGCTTCCCTGATTAGCTGTATTTCTTTAATCTCATTAATCTTATAAATTAATAATGTTTTACATTAAAACGTTCCATCTATTCGATCATTACATAAAATATAAAATAGCTATAAAGTGAAACACAGAAGCTATTAAAATAAATAAATGCCAAATCATGTGAAAATACGGTCGCTCTTTTTGTGCATAGAACCAAGCACCTATCGTATAGGCTATGCCACCCAACAATATGAATAACATAAACTTCAAGCTCGTATCGAAAAGAATTGTAGGTAAAAATATTATCCCAATCCAACCCATCACTAAGTACATCGTTAAGCTAAGCTTATGATTTACATGTTTAGCCAAAGATTTATAGAGTATGCCCCAAATGGTTATGCCCCATAAAACTATCATTGCTGTCCAACCTATCCAACCACCTACTAACACTAGACATACAGGTGTATAGGTACCGGCAATGGCAATATAAATCATGCTATGATCAATGATTCTAAGAATAAATTTGTGCGACGAATGATTAGGCATTGTATGATATACCGTTGAAGATAAAAACATTAAAAAAATACTTATTACATAGATAGAAACACTAAAAGAACCTAAAATACCATGCGCAAAATAACTTTGTAACGCTGCATATGGTAAAGCGCATAATGTTACAAAGGCAGCGACGCCATGTGATACTGCATTACCAATTTCTTCTCCAAATGTTAATGGTATGATATTTTTAAATGTTTTAGTGACTTTATTACTTTTAACCTCTAATGGTTTAGTCATTAGTGTAATCACCTTTTCTTAGATCCTATTTAAACGTTTTAAATCAGCTGTAGCAGTTTCTACACTATCTTTTCCTTCTTTATTCTTTAACGGAGAAAACTCTTCTTCTCTTGGCACTTGTAATGTAAGAAAACTATTTGCATATTGGAAAATATCAAAATAAAATAATTCAAATTTTAAAGCGGGTTTTTCAATAATTCCAAAATCGTCATCCAATTGTTTAAGCTGTTTTACTGCTAAATGATAAGGCAATTTATTATCTACAGCAGCGTTAATAAATTGTAACTTAAACATATGTATACCAATGTTTGCATTATTTAATTGGTTTGCAGTTTCCGCTTCTAGTTCAGAGTATTCAAGCACGGTATCTTTATCAGCATTTTTAACTAACCTTCCAACACTCTCACCGTGTTTAGGTTGAATCGATTTCGTCGTAATATCCATACTATTTTGGAAAGTGTATCCTGCAAAAAACAAATCTAACACCTTCACTAAAACATTATCAATGTTATTTAAAAAGATATATTCAACACCGTTTTCAGTCATATCTTCAAGATAGCCTGCTTTTTTCAGTGATTTAAATACACCACCGTTACCATTTGGCGTTTCTAAAATAGAACTATCTACATCTAAAATAAGTTTTCCTTCTTCAGATAATGCAACGATATTATCTTGAATAAAGAAATGAACGTGGTTCTTGTCATATCCAAAATATTTTTTTTCTTCAAAAAACAACTGAGTTTGACTATCATTTATTTTACTTGTCATAATGTACCAATCTACATAAACACCCGATTGTTCTTTCAATTCTAGTAATTGACGTGCTTGTAATTCAAATAGGCTCACATCTTCAATCTCAAATGCACCCTTAGGTCCTTTGTATCCTAATCGTGTGCCTTGTCCGCCTGCCATTAAAACTACTGCAAATCTTCCTTTTTTAATAGCTTTTAGGCCAACATGTTCAAATTGTTTAATTTCTTCTTCAGAGAAATTTTCTTTGATATCGTATTTCACTTCATTTACTGAAGATATGTCATCTATTATTTGTTTATTTAAATACAAATCACGATATAAATTTTGAATGTAAGTTAAATCTAATTGATCCACTTGACTAGCTAATTGTTCTTTTTCATTATTACTCATTAATTTTTCAAATTCTATTAGATGTTCTTGGTTAAACTTTTCTAACTCTTTCTTATCTAACATGTCCTCTCTCCTTTATATTCAAAATAGATAAAAAATATATCTTATATCTAATAGGAATATATAATTTCACTATATGCACTTTATATTATTACAAATATAATCACAACCATAATCATCATAAATTTAAAAAGAAATGATTAAAGAATGGTTTGAATAATACGTATAGTGCACCTATTGAAAGCGCGCCTGCTAACGATAAGTCTACTAAGCCACCTGTTTTAAAAACTAAGGGGAATTTAATCGTTAACGGTATTGGATATAATAACTTTACACCTCTAGGCGTTAACATATCTAGTATAACATGTGAAAGCAAACCAAAGATAATTGAAACTAAATAATATTCTGGTGTTTGAATAATATATAAAAGGATACCAATTATAGAAATAAATAATAACGAGTGTGTGAATGTCCTGTGCCCAAACAGTATACGAACAAAAATACTTAATACTTTGAATCGCCTGCCAATTCTACTCTGCGTGTGACAAATATCAGGTAATAAGCTTGATATAACTGCAAGTGTCATTATTGTTATCGATGTAAATAAATCTGTCTGATAGTATTCTATAGTTAATGCACCTACTAACAAACCACATGATGTGTGAGTTTTGCCTGTCATGTTCATTGCCCCTTTTCTCGGCTAAATTTTACCATAAAATCCACAATAATGCGAACATACTTTCGTAAAAGATAAATAGTATGACATAATAATCAAAAGTATCACACAATCACTTGAAAACGATTACTTTTTGTTGTATGCTATAGCTATAAATAATTTAAAGGATGTGTTCACGATATGGCAATGACAGTAAAAAAAGATAACAATGAAGTAAGAATTCAATGGAGAGTCGCTGATATTAAGATTCCAACAAGCGAGATTAAAAATGTTTCACAAGATCAAAATATCCATGCAGTTCCAAAATTAGATAGAGATAAAGTTTCACGTATTGGTTCTACATTTGGAAAAACTAATCGTGTTATCATCGATACTGATAACCATGAATACATTATTTACACACAAAATGATCAAAAAGTTTATAATGAAATTACAAAATAGTAGTCACTAAAAGTTAAATTTAGTGAATTTAATTGATTATAAAAAGAAGTGAAATTCTGAAAAATAGGATTTCACTTCTTTTTATATGCAAACACATGAAATAATAAATAAAAGTTTTCAATCAGATAACAGTTTAGTTAAATGCTATACTAAAAATATCAATATGAAAGTAGGTGGAAAATATGTATGTAGTTACTAATCGAATAGATGTTAAGAAAGGGTTTGCTGAAAAGCTAGCTCCGAAATTTACACAAGGTGGAAAAATTCAAGATTTAGATGGCTTTCATCATATTGAAGTATGGTTAATAGACGACGAGACAGATTACGACCAAATGTATGTTAATACGTGGTGGGAAAATGAAGAAGCTTTTAATGGTTGGCTAAAAAGTGATGCTTTTAAAGAGGCGCACAGCCAAAGAAACACTTCTTCACAAGATGAACCATCACCTATTTTAGGAAATAAAATCGTTAAAGCAACTGTTTTAACAAAACTTCACTAATTAAATAAAACACACACATTTACACATATAAGAAACGTTTTAAAGGTCAATCACTTTTAAAATAATTTCAAATATGAGTTTATGTGTGTTTTATTTTGTTTAATTTAATTAAAATAAAGATGGGCCATTAATGCAATAATCGGTAAAGCAATGATTGTTCTAATCAAGAAAATAACAAATAATTTAAAAATACTAACTGGGATTTTAGATCCTAAAATCACGCCACCCACTTCAGATAAATAAATCAACTGCGTAATACTTAAAGCACCAATGACAAACAATGTTATGTCATTTCCAACGCCTTCAATTAAAATAGATGGCAAGAACATGTCAGCAAAACCGATCAAGACAGTTTCTGAAGCTTGTGCAGCTTCTGGAATTTGCAATAACTCTAAATAAGGAACAAAAGGTTTACCTATAATTCCAAATATTGGAGTATAAGTCGCAATGAGCGTAGCTAAAGTTCCAACACTCATCACAACTGGTAATATAACGAACCACATATCTATAACTGTTTTAAAACCAGATTTAAAGAACGATTTGAATCCTGGTGCTTTGATTCCAGTTTCAGTAGCCATGTCAAAACCATGTCTCAAAGCAGTTTTATTTGCAGGTAACTTTTCAGTACGCATTTCCTCAGATACTTCTTTTGAATATTCATCTTTAATCGTACTCAACGGCCATATTCTAGGTAAAATCAAAGCACATACAATACATGATACAATTACTGATAAATAAAAATAAAAGAAATGATTTTGCATATGTACTGTTTCTGCAACTACAATTGCAAAGGTTAATGATACTACACTGAAGGTAGTGGCTATAACTGTCGCTTCACGTCTAGAATAAAAACCACCTTCATACTGTCTACTTGTTATTAAAACACCAACTGTCCCATCACCAATAAATGATGCTAAATTATCCACTGTCGAACGTCCTGGTAATGTGAATAATGGCCTCATGATTGGTCTGAAAATAGGTCCTAATAATTCCAATAAGCCATACTCCATTAATAAAGGTAAAAAAAGCGCAGCAAAGAAAAATACAGATACAAGCGTTGGTAATAAACTTTCAAACACTAAACCACCAGTATCAGCAGAATAAACTGCTTTTGATCCCATTTTTAAATATGTCATCCAGACAAAAATAACGGCTAAAATTCTTAAAATAAGCCAAACAAATTTGACATTAAATGCATTATTCATTAATCCTTCAGGTTGCAATTTATTTTTTAATACCGTCGAACAGATGATAGATAAAACACCTGAAATAGTTATTATTATTACAATGATTAATGGCATCGCATCACCTAATAAATCTTTTAATAAGCCTGCTAAAAATGCCACTGGTAAAGTCGTTTGCTTTTCGCCATCTTCAGTCACAGTTACAGGAATCAAAAATAGTATAATCCCCAAAACTGACATCAAAATGAATTTTAATCTTCCTTTAATAATTTGTGCTTTACTGTAATCGTCCATTTTGTTCACCCCTTAGGTGTGTATATATTTTTATAAACACTTTAAAAGCAACAGCAATAATTATAACCTATTTTGTATAAATATGTAAATTAAATTTTTATGTCTTTTTAATGTCATAATTTTTTATAGATAATAAAAGGGAGCGGAACAGAAATCTAATTTTATAAAATAGATTTCGTCGTCCCACCCCGGCAAGCATGACTAGAATTGAAAAAATTATAAATTAATTGCTTGAGCCGTCGCTCATGCATAAGTCCCTTTAACTCGATAAAATATGAAGTGGACTTTTATTTTCAGCTCAGTCATTTACTGTCAATGTGCAATGAGGCTAGTACGAATCTATTGTTTCTCAGCCTCTACTTTAAATGAAAGCGTTTTCTTTTTCAATATTTTATATATTAAATTTATAATTTTCTTAATAAAAACAGAAAATAAGGCACACCAACAATAGCGACGATAACACCAACTGGAATATCAATTGGCGGGTGAATACCTCTTGCTAGGCTGTCACTTATCATTAAAATTAAAGCGCCTAACAAACCAGACATAAATGTAATATGTTTGTGCTTGTGACCAACTAACTGTCTAGCCATATGAGGTGCAATAAGTCCTAAAAAGCTTAGACCCCCAACAACAGATATTGAAGCACCTGCTAGAATAACAGCTAAAAATAAAAGTATTGCCTTTACTTTTTTCACTTTTGCTCCGAGTGCAATCGCTATATCATCACCTAATGTTAAAATATCTAGTTGATGACAATAATAAAATATCACTGGTAATGCAACAATAAACCAAGGTAATATCACCCACACATTTGACATACTATGACCATATAAGCTACCTGTCAGCCAAACTAATGCCGTATTAGCATCAAGGGGGTTACGTATGAGCATATATTGCACGATTGCTGTACATATCGCACCTATCGCTAAACCAATTAGCGCTAACTTAGAACCTTTTACATTAAATTTTGATATTAATATAGTTAAAATCATACTGATAATTAATGCACCTGCAAAAGAGCCAAACGGCAATATGAATAAAGGCGCTGATGGAAATAACATGATAATTGTAACAGCAGATAAACTTGCACCTTTGGTAATACCAATCACATCAGGGGAAGCTAGCGCATTTCTTACAACGCCCTGTATTAATGCGCCAGAAATGGCAAGGCTACTACCTACAATTAATGCTAAAAACATTCTTGGTGCTCTATATTCGTTAATAATAAAATTATTTTGTGTAAAAAGGCTACTTACTGCTTCAAACGGATTGATGAATACAGCACCTATCGAAAGAGACGCAATCGACGCAATCAATAACAATACTGTGACAAGCGAATATCGAAATATGAATGGTCTCATCATAGCCTTCTCACCCCTTTTATTGTAAATGCTAAGAAATAAAAAGCACCTATAAATGACGTTACTATGCCTACAGGTGATTCAAAAGGAAAGGCAATCAATCTGCTTAAAACGTCAGATAATAATAATAAATTTGCGCCGATAATCATTGTTAAAGGAACCATTAATCTATAATCTGTTTGAATATAATGTTTAACGATATGCGGTACAATCAAACCTACAAAACCGATTGGACCTGCAATTGAAACAGAAGTACCTGCCAGTACAATAACTAAGATACCAATAATCATTCTTATTAATTTAACATTTTGGCCTAATGAAGTTGCTAAATCTTCACCTAATTCCATGATTGTCAATTGTTTAGAAATGATAATTGTACAAATAAATGCAAGTATCAACCACGGCAAGATACCTAAAACTTGCGTCCATGTAATCGAAGATAAAGACCCTACTAACCAAAACATTACCGTTGATGTAGCATCTTCATTTAATAAGATAATGCCTTGTGTCATGCTTGAAAAAAATAAATGGATAGCCATTCCAGCAAGCGCTAACTTAATGGGTGTCATCCCTTTTGTTGAGCCAGATAATGCATAAACCGTAAGCCCTCCTATAAATGCACCTATAAAAGCGAATATCGTGGCATAAGTCGACAATGAAGGCATGATCATAGTAATCAATACAATCACGAAAGATGCGCCAGAATTTACGCCAAATATTTGAGGAGAAGCCAATGGATTTCTAGTCATTGCTTGCATTAACAATCCTGCTAACCCTAGCGCTGCACCTATGAATAATCCTGCTAACATTCTTGGGATTCGTACATTATGTATTAAAAATGTTTGTTTAGTATGTGAATGTGTTAAAAAATAATCATTAAAATCATTTAATGTAATATGAGATGCTCCTACACTTAAGTTAAAATAAATAATCACAAAAAGCGCACACACACTCACAATAAATGTGAGTGCTGTGCGTTTATTATGTTTCTTATCTTCAGTTTTGGTTTGGTTAATGCTATTAGACTTAGTCATTTACCGTTCACCTTACTTTTGTTGTTTATCATTTTTTTCATCTTTTGAAATCTCTACTAATTGTTTAGCTATCTCTTCAGAAGAAATGATGCCTCGTGCACGAGCCCAAGTATTTCTATCTACAACTGCAATTCTATCATTTTTAACAGCATCTAAACTTTGCCAAACTGGTTCTTCTTCTTGTTTTTTCAAGTTTGGATCATTTTTTCCCTTGTCCACCATGATAAACATGCGTCCTGGATTAATATCTGAAAGCACTTCTGAATTTAGTTGTAAATATGGTCCTTTCAAATATTTAGATAGGTTATCTGTTTCAGTTTTATTAAGCGCGTTGTTAAAGCCTAATTCTTTCAATAATTCACCAACATATGTGTTTTCTGGATGTGCGAGCAAACCAGATTTGGCAATGACTGTCGCTAATACTGGTTGTGATTTATCCATTGTTATTTCTTTCTTGTATTTATCCATTAACTCATTATGTTTTTTCAGTCTCTCTTTTCCTTTATCTTCTTCACCTGTAGCTTTAGCAATTGTTTTAAAAGCATCTAGGTTATCTTTATAATCACTATCAAAGCTTGGTAACATAATCGTTGGGGCAATTTTTTCTAAATCTTTTTGTATACCCTTATGTCTGTTGCTATCTGCGATAATTAAATCTGGTTTCTGATTACTAATTTCTTCCAAATTTGGTTGTTTACGTGCACCCACTGATTGATAATCACCTATTTTTTCACGAATCGGTGCTAAAATCCTCTCTTTTTTTCCATCATCTGCCACACCAACCGGTTTAATATCTAATGCAGCCAATGCATCAACAAATGAAAACTCAAGTGCAACTACACGTTTAGGTTTTTTATCAATGTTCGTTGTTCCCCCATCATGCTTTATCGTTGTGCCGTTTTTACTTTTGTCGTCATTTTTAGATTGGTCAGAACCATTGTCACTAACCTTACCGCAAGCCGCTAGCAAGATAAGCGTTACTGTAATTAATAACAGACCTATCCATTTAGATCTTTGCTTCATCGTTTTCACTCCTTAGATATGTATCATTACACATCTAATTTTATTGATAACGATTCTCAATGTCAATAATTTTTTTATTAAAACTTGATAAAAATCAAATTTTATTCAATATTCCCTTAATTTGGGGATAACACATTTTTTCAATGATATCATCACGCTTATAGTCTTTTGGTAAATTAGGCACAAACATACTTTGCGCTAAAGCTTTGTAACCTAGGCTAAACTGAATTTTATCTCCAATATGATAATGTTCATTATTTAACAAATCTATCATAAGGTGATCGCTCGTTGCACCCAAAACTTTCACTTGATGATGTAATGGTTGAATATCGTTGACGTCTGTGTCTAAATTTCCTATATCTACAATTGCTTGTAAATAATGTTGACCATCATTTACGTTAATACGTGGCTTAATTTCCACAATTTCTGTCTCTAAAATGATGGCATTTTGATATAAAGTATCAAATGAATGATTCGTCGTCGTTTCAATGCCTCTAAATAAAGTTTCTCCGATCCTTAATTCGTTAATTTTCCCTAAGTCATTATAAAGCATTTGTAATAGCATACTAGAGTTGCCACCTGAGATAACATCGAATTGCATATGCATGACTTCCTCGATTGAAGTTATAAATTGATTAATCAGCTTAACATCTTCTTCAGTCGGAGCAATTGCATTAAAACACATAAAATTAAAAGCCAATCCTTTAAGATAGATATGATGCATGTTAATAATTTCTTTAATATAATCAATCACATCGTAAGTCAACACACCTTCTCTAGCATCTTTCCAATCAACCATTAACAATATATTATGTTTCACATCATAATTACTTGCGATTTCATTGATTTGTCGTATTGTTGCCAATTCAGTTTGAATACTCGTGTCAACGTAATGAACTAAATTTTCTAATTCATTACGGTTACTATTTCTAATTAATGTATAAGACATTGCTTTATCTGTACTTTTTTGAATATTACTGATTCTTGCGTCTGCAACATGTGTAATGCCAATATTTTTAAACATTTCAACGATTTTTTCATCGCCAGCCACACATTTAATCACAGGTGTAAAATCAATATGGTGCTGATTTAAAAGCGCACTTAAAGTCATGGCATTGTACTTAATTTTAGAAAGATTTACTTTGATCTTTGCCATAATTACACCTCTTTACTTAAAGGGTTATCTAAATCTACAGTTAAATAATTTTTAACCTTACC
Source organism: Staphylococcus sp. 11-B-312 (assembly GCF_016743055.1). Lineage (NCBI taxonomy): Bacteria > Bacillati > Bacillota > Bacilli > Caryophanales > Staphylococcaceae > Staphylococcus > Staphylococcus sp. 11-B-312. The sequence goes on along the minus strand of NZ_CP068241.1, from coordinate 816,894 downwards.
TTCCATTCTCATGCGTAACAATGCTTTTACATTAATCTTGGATCCAAATAAGGTTTGTCGTAATATTTGCGCATGTGCTTTTTGAGGGTCAATAGATTGTTCAACAGCTTCACGCACAAGTTCAAATAATTCATCTGCTTCAATATCTTCATATTGTGTAAAATGATGGATTAGTTCTGACATTTGATTTTGAATGACTGCATGTTGGAATTTTGCGATTACCGCTTCAATATTTTCAGCTATTAAACTTTTATTAGTAATATTAATGTTAGGTAATCGGCCCCTCAACGTATTTAAATCAATCCTTGAGCCTCCTAAATCTCTAATCAAAAATTCCATTTTAAATTCTTGATCCAAATGAACAATGGTATTTTGCATATGTGCTTCTAAAGCAATACCATAATCTTGGATATACGCTATTAATGGTTTTATAAGCGTTAATGCATAATTACTAATAAATGTTTTAATTGAAGCTTTGCTTACTTTTAAACCAAGCCATTCTATATAACTATCAACAATAATTTGATTATCTACAGGGTTTCTGTTGACTAAACTTCCTGTTACTATCGTGAGACCAGTGTTTGAAATTTGTGGCTGATAGCGCACGATACAAGCTAATTGTCGTGCACTATCTTCATCTGTATCAGCATGTAAACCATAGGGCTCCATAGCGACTTTCAATTGAGGATATACATCCATCATATCTTGTAACTCATAACTTAATTTCGGGCCATCAACGGTGGTTACTGATGAAACAGTTCTCACTGCACTTGTCGCCTGTACATTGATTGGTAACTTGACATGAAAAGATTTATCGAGCAAATCCATTGTTCTAAAAGACAATGTTGCTTTGGATTCTATGTCAAAAGGCGTCGCTAAAAGACGTTGTGTTTCTATCCAATGACCAAATTGTTGTGGAATAACATTTTCATATTGCCATGGATGTACAAGTATAATGCGATAATCTGCTAATTCTAAATCATGTGAAGCTAGAAATACTTTTATTTTATCTTTATATTCAGGAATGACTTGATTGATGATATATAGTTCATCACCTTCCATCGCAGTTGCTATACAAAATTGTTTATGAATAAGCATAATTTTCAATGGAATAATTTTTTCAAATTCCGGCGCATATAATTTAACTTCTTCTTTCGTTAATGGCAGCTTTGTTTTAGTTAAAGGATGCGTAGGATGGCCTTCCTCTACAAGACTTTCAGAATAAATTAAATCATTTACACCATTATTTTCTTTCATATGTTGAAGCCATGTAAAAAAGTTGATGGTCCTAGGCATTCTTGAAAATTTCAAACTATCACGAATGTTAGATTGTCTATGCTTAAAATTTTCATAACTCATCGCTAAACCTTCTCGGCTTGATTGTAACTCTGCAGTTAGTCTAGCGCTAATAGGAATATCAAATTGATTTGTTAATATTTCAAGTAATTGTTCCAAAGTTTTAATAGTGACACTTGCATCACCTTTAATATAACGTAGCTCACCCTCAAAAACATAACGCATTAACGGACTCTTTCTGATATAGTTAACAGCTAATGCTTGTCCTTTATATTGTAGTTCTACGCAGTTATCAAAAGATTTAAAAAACATTTTCTCTGGAAAAATATGTTCTTTAAGAATCGCATTAAACATGCGATATTGAATATTTAAATCTGCTGATTTCCATAAATGATGCATCATACAACATTGCCTCCGTTTCTTCTTTGTCTGTTAATCATGCCAAATATTAATGCAATCGTTAAGGTGCTTAATCCCATAATTATAAATGTTTCAATAACACCTATATATTCTGTTAAAAAACTCATGATCATAGCACCTAAAGGAATCATCCCCCTATCCATCATTACAACACTTAATACCTTCCCTCGATGCTCTGATTTAACACGATGTTGAAAATAAATCCTATTGGTTGTACGCGCCCATTGACTGAACAGACCGATTAAGAATATTGAAATAAAAAATAATATCGTATTCTGGCTAATACTGCCTAACAAAGAGACGCCAAATAATATCGAACTATAATAATACATCTTCACCATAGGAATATTTTCTAATAAATTAGGTAAAATCATCGTCGCAATAATTCCACCTATTGCGCAACATGTCATCGCTGTCCCAAACATCGTGACTTGTTCAGGGAACGTCTTATCTGTTAAAACTGGTAATAGTGAAGTATATGTAAAACCACTAGCCATGATAAACAAAGATGTTACAAATATCCTTGTACCCACGCTATTATCCTTAAAATATTCAAACACAAATTTAATACTCATTTGTTTTTCCACTTCATTATAATGCGGTTGTTCAAACTTTAGAGGCAAACATAGTATCAGAGATATTAAGTAACATATCGCTTGTATACTGAAACTTATTTGTGCGTTATAGTTTGCCATTACTAAACCAGCTATAGCAGGACCTATTGATCGACAAATATTAATAATAAATGAATGGTACGAAACCACCTGAGTTGTTGTTAAGCGTTTCGACAAATCTGGTAGCACAGATTGACGTACTGGTGTTTCTATTGCACTCATCATACCTCTACCCAAAGAATATAATAAAAATACTACAATCGGTATATCCCAATCTTGAAAGATTAAGACACACAGTAAAGTGGTAAGTAGAAAAGAGGAAGAGATAGTTATTTTCAGTAGTTTCCCCCTATTATATCGATCTGCTATTGCACCAGCCCATACACTTATGAGCAAAATAGGTACAAGGCGGAAAAAATTAATCAGTCCAAGATAAATTGCGTTATGATATAACGAATACACATACCAATTTAAAGTGATATGTCCAATCCAATTTCCTAAAAACAATAGGAAAGAACTTGAAAAAAAGTACTTTGCCATATTTTCACCCGACTTTTTAATTGATAATAATTATCATTATCGATATTATGGATTATACAAATATCCTATACTTTTGTAAAATAATATTTAGAGGTGCTTTATGAATTCAAAAAGTATTAACAACAATTTATTAAATAAAATGAACAATGATGAACAACATGCATTTGATTATTTATTATCAATCAATGAACAATGGGCACAATTGTTTTTAAATATGCTTTTAGAAAGTCGAGATAAAATATCTCAAAGATTAATTTCTTCATTACATAGAGAAAATTTAATAGACAGTCGGAGTTACAGTAAGATTATTTCTAACCAAGATTTGAACATTGTGCACTTACCAGCAAACAGCAAATTGTTATCCATTGCGTTTCCGAAAGTTAATAAGACGCTATATGCAACGATTACAGGAAATCATGCATTTGATCGTCTAGACGTTCAAGGACCATTTTATATTGAAGACAACGGAAATTACAATAGAGTCCAACATCCAAATGAAATATTAAATATTATTTTAACGATATCACCAGAGCTAGATAATGAAGCTAGTACACAATTTTATGAAGATTTGAACAACAGTGTCACAAATATGGCCATTGCATTAAGTTATCAAGCATATACATTAGAAAACAATAAAAAAAGCTTATATGAATTAATCATGAATGCAGAGGACAGTTATTTGAGTTCTGAACAGTTTGTTATTGAAGGTCACCCAATTCATCCGGGTGCTAAATTACGTAAAGGAATGACACCAGAAACTGTAATTAATTATTCAGCCGAATTTGGTAATGCCATATCCTTACAATTTATTTTAATACATAAATCAATAGCAAAATCTCAGACTTATATTGAAGAAGAAAATGATTTACTTTTTAGATTGTTTGAAGGGTTAGAAGCAGCTGTTATGAATCATGTTGGTCATGATCAAGTTAATCAATATTACGTTATGGTCGTCCATCCATGGCAATACGACCATATCTTATTACAAGAATATAAAGAAGAATTAAAAACAAATCGATTGATACCAATTGATTATCAACAATCTTATTACGCAGGATTATCATTTAGAACTTTAATGCCCAAATATCCTAAAAAGTCACCTCATATCAAGTTATCAACCAATGTTCATATTACTGGTGAGATTAGAACATTATCTGAGCAAACTACAATAAATGGTCCACAAGTAACACATATCCTTAATGATATAAAACAAAAAGATTCATTATTTAAGCATATAAACGCTGATACAATAGATGAACTTGCTGGTATTCATTTTTATAATTCATTGGACAAAGTCACTACCAGAACTAAAAGAAGTGAACAACTAGGTACATTATTTAGAACCAATATTTATCATTTAATTAAAAATGAAACTACACCTATCATCCCTTCAGCGTTAGTTAGTTCAACTATATATAATAATGAACCATTAATTGTTTCGTTAATTAACAAATATAAAGAAAAAAATAAGTTTCCGACCTTTGAATTCGCTGCTTTATCTTGGATAAATCAATACGGTCAAGCCTTAATAGATATCACGATTCCTCTATATGTGAAATACGGTATCGCCCTTGAAGCACATTTACAAAATTCAATCGCTACATTTAGTGAAGATGGACGATTAGATAGGCTTTATATACGTGATTTTGAGGGGTTACGTATCGATCGCATACGCTTGAATAAGATGGGTTATAGTACTGCAAGTTTTCATGAAAAATCTTTGATTTTATCTGATCAACCTCAAACAGTATTTAATAAAGTCTTTTATTCAAGTATTCAAAATCATCTCGGTGAATTAATTGTCAGTATTACAAAATCAAGTGAAGATTCTAATTTTGAAAAGCAACTTTGGCAATTGATTCGAGATATTTTAATTGCTAAATTAAATGATATTGCAAACGATATAGATGACCAACAACGCGTGAAAAATATAAAATCAATCCTATTGGCACCCAAAATAGATTATAAATGTGTTACAACCATGCGTCTGACTGATGAAGCGGATTACTATACCTATATTAAAGTTGACAATCCTTTACATCAGAAATAAATATACACAATATATATACAAAAAATACCGGTAAAGGATTACCTTTACCGGTATTTTTTAAATTATATGTTATTGTAAGCCTTTATTTTCGTTGCTTGAATTTTGGCTTTTTTCATTTTTTTGTGACCATTCTTTTCTAGTCATCACGTCTTCAACACGCATATTCACTTCTACAACTTCAAGACCAGTAATATATTTTACTTGTTCTTTAACTAAATCTGTTACTTTGCGGAAAATTTTAGGTGCAGATTCACCATATTCTAAAATAACTTTTAAATCAACTGCAGCTTGTTTTTCGCCTACTTCAACGCTAACACCTTGTGTTACATTGTTGCTGCTTCCGAATGAACTAGAAATGTTATCAACGAAGCCGCCTTTCATTTCTAAAATACCATTTACTTCGCGTGCGGCAATACCAGCAATTTTTTCAATAACTTCGTCTGAGAACGTTAACTTATTTGTGAATTCTGGTTCTTGTTGCTGTTGTTGCTGCTGTTGTTGTTTTTCTTGCTCTTTTTCGTTTACTCCAGTTTGGTTATCATATGCTTGTTTTGCTTTATTGTTATCTACTGCCATAATTAATTCTCCTTTGTTATATAAGATTTTAAAATTAATAATATACTATTTAAATTAATTAACTCCATCGATTTAAGAAATTTAAAAATCTTGCTTACGGTCTTTAGTATACCCAATACCAATACCAATTAAACATAAAACGATAATTAATATTGTACTCCAGAAACCTAACGTTAAAAATAATATAGCGATAATTAGAAATGCTAAAAATCCAATTATTCTCCATTTAAATGTTTTAAAAAAATCAACAACTTCTTGTGTAGAATCTTGTCTTTGTTGGTTATTATTGTTAGCCATGATAACCCTCCCTTACAACACACGTTTGCCTGAGGCTTTTTGATCTCTAACGTTAACCTCTAATTTTGAAACTGGTAATTCAGTGAAATGCTCAACATTTTGTTTAATGTCATTTCTTATTTCTTCTGTTAATGAACCAACTTGAACATCACCCGGAACAAAGAAATCAGCTTTTAAAGCAATATGTGATTTCTTTTTCTTGTTATATAGTTTCGCTATAACATTTGGTTGACGAATTTGGTCATATTTTACAAGTGTATCGTATGCAGATTTTTCAACTGCTTTTCTCGATACATAAATATGTCCATCTTCATAGTCTTTATAAAGTCCAGGTTTTCTATACGTAGGTTTAAACAAGCTAAATACAAGTATTAGACCTATTAAAATCAATAGAGCTGCTAAGCCAATTAACGTTGGTTCAAACCAATTAAATTGCTTGAAGTAGTCCTGGTACTCACTAATTCTAGAATCTTTGATATACATAAATAGTAAAAAACCAACGATGACTACGATTAATAGACCTAGTATAAAATTTTTAATTCGCTTCACCTCGTATGACACCTCCTATAGTCAAATTATATGTACATGTCATACATCTTTATACCCCGTTAAATAAACGTAAAAACATTTTAAATTGAAATTATAATGTATTTGGTAAAATAATTTTAATCACTGCCATGATGCATTTGTAATTAGGTATTTTTTTCATGATCTTGATTTGATTTTCGATATTGTAAATACTTTTCATCAGAAACAAGTAATTTATTGCTAGGACGCGGTTTTTCAATTGATAATGATTTGAATAGTGACCAAATCATAAAGATAATGACGATTGAAAAAGGCAAAGCTGCAATGATTAATAAATTTTGTATTGATTGTGTACCACCTGTATAAATCATAATCATCGCAAATAAAGCTAAAATAATCCCCCAGCTTACTTTTACTATACCGGATGGGTTTATACTACCTTTAGAACTCAACATACCAAGCACGTAAGTTGCTGAGTCTGCTGAAGTAACAAAGAAAATCATAATTACAATGAGCGTGATAATACTGAGTAAAAATCCTAATGGGAAATGCTCAAGCATTGCAAATGTTGCAGTTTCAGTTGCCTCTTTAGCAATGTTGGCAATACCATTTTGCTGTAAATAAATTGCAGATGCCCCGAATACTGCAAAGAATAAAAAACAAACAAGTGCTGGTACAAAAAGTACACCTAAAATAAATTCTTTAATTGTTCTACCTCGAGAAACCCGAGCAATGAATATACCAACAAATGGCGCCCAAGAAACCCACCATGCCCAGTAGAAGATTGTCCACTGTTGTAACCATTGGAATTTCTCTCCACCTGCTTGTGGGATACGTAAACTCATATTAAAGAAATTAGCAATATAATCACCCAATGAATTCGTAAACATATTTAAAATGTTTAACGTAGGACCGACACAAAATAATGCGATCAAAACTACAAAAGCTAAAAACATATTAATATTACTTAAGTTTTTAATGCCTTTATCAATACCGGACCAAGCAGACCAGGTAAATAACACTGTAGCTATAACGATAATCACAACTTGTGTACCAAAATTAGAAGGTATTTTAAATAAGAAATTCAACCCTTCATTAATTTGTAATGCACCAAAACCTAATGTCGCAGCAACACCAGTTACTGTGGCAATAATTGCAAGCACATCGATTGCGCCACCTATTGGGCCTCGCATCATTTTTTCACCCAAAATGGGTCTTAATGTAGCACTAACTAATCCAGGATATCCTTTATGAAAATTAAAGTACGCAAACACGAGTCCAACAATTCCGTACACTGCCCACGCATGTATACCCCAGTGAAAAAATGAAAACTGCATCGCTTCATTTATAGCAGTTTGTGTTCCTGCTTTATGTATCGGTGTTAAAGTAAATGCGTGACTGATGGGTTCAGCTGTTGTCCAAAATACTAAGCCTATCCCCATACCTGCACTAAATAACATTGCAAACCATGATTTAAGTGAAAATTCTGGGTCTTCTCCCTCTTGACCTAAAGTTATTGTTGAATATCTAGAAAATAATAAATAGATAGATACAACTAAAATGGCTAATACTAATAGTAAATAATACCATCCAAAATTTACTGCAATAAAATTGGTAATTGCTTGTGTAACCGACTCTAATTGTTTAGGCGCAATTGCTCCATATATAACAAATAGCGTACAAATCGTTAACGCTACCCAAAAAACCACTGTTAATTTTCTAAATCGCATATTAACATGACACTCTCCCTTTACTTTATGTGTCACATATACCCTTACATCGTGCTAATATGCGTAATTTATGAATTTAATTGCATTTAACATTTTAATTTATATATAACTTTTATTTTAAGACGCACATATATTCAAAAGTGAAAATGATGATACCGAACATGTGATAGACGGTTATGTTGAAAAAATAAAGGAGCAAAATAACAATCAAATATAATAACTTGACTGCATTTGCTCCTTGAAAGCTCTTAATTTAATCAAATCGCTTTGGCATATCACATATGATTTAACAATAATTTATATATAACTAACAGTGTTTTCGTTAAGAATATTTTTCACTTTTGTTAAATTGAAATAACCAATTTACCGACCATTCTATGATTTTCCATTTTTCTATGCGCCTCAAAAATATTATCTGCTGTTAATCCTTTTAACACTTCATTTGCTGTTGGTTGATAATCACCAGATTCTACTTTATCAGTGATGTCTTTTAGATACGTACCGTGAATAGCCATATCCTCTGTTTGATTCAAAGGTCTTGAATACATATATTCATGAGTAAAGGTTATGCTTTTAGGCTTTAGTAAATTCAAATCTTGCTCATGATTGAAAGCAACAATTGTCGCAATTTTACCACGTGGTTTTACAAGTTCAATCATTTTTTCATAATATAAGTCCGTATCAAAAGTACAAAAAATATAATCTACTTCACTAATTTCATATTTTTTAAATTCATCTGTCAAATTATTTTTATGATTCAACACGATGTCCGCACCTAATGATTTTGACCAATTATACGTTTCATCACGTGATGCAGTGGTGATGACATGTAATCCGTAATATTTTGCTATCTGTGTCGCGATACTGCCTACGCCACCTGCTCCATTAATTATTAATAAGGATTTACCTTTATTTTCTTCAGGATTCTTAGAAATATTAAAAACATCAAAAAGTGTCTCTGATGCTGTTAAGCCAGTTAATGGTAAACTTGCCGCTGCTGTATCACTAATATTACTTGGCTTTAATGCTACTAAGCGTTCATCAACAAGTTGATAGGTCTGATTTGAGCCTTGATATGATGGTGAGCCTGAGTAATAAACTTCATCTCCAATTTTAAATTGTTTAACATCTTCACCTAAATCTTCTACAATGCCTACAGCATCATAACCTAGAATTCTTGGCGACTCATTTATAGACGATTGTCTAATTTTCGTATCTACTGGATTAACGCTAATAGCTGTTAAACGTACTAATAACTCACGCTGCTGAGGTTTTGGCGTCTCTATATCCATTTCATAAAATTGATTACCCTCATCTAATGTAAACGGTTTGTCTGCACCAATTGCTTTCATATGTGCATCTCCTTTAGTTATAAATTATCTGATACTTGAACCACTTGTTTACCAAAATTGTCTCCAGTAAATAAATTTCTAAATGCATTAGGCACGTTTTCAAATCCTTCTACGATTGAAGTTTTTGTTTTTATTTTGTCTTCATTTACCCACTGTGCAAGATGCTGACTAGCTTGTTTAAAGTCGTCTGCATAATTAGCCACAACAAACCCTTTCATAAGTGCTTGTGATTTTATTAAAATTGGTTGAATCCGTGGACCATGCTCAATACCCTTATCATTATAACCAGAAATCGCTCCACATACTGGAATTCTAGCAAATTGATTTAAGTGTTTCATAACTTCATCTGCAATGTGTCCACCAACATTTTCAAAATAAACATCTACACCATCAGGCACCGCTTGAGCTAATTGCTCTGAGAAGTTATCAGCTTTATAATCTACGCTAGCATCAAATCCTAATTGATCAGTTAAATATTCTGTTTTACTTGTTCCACCTGCAATACCAACTACACGAGCACCTTTGAGTTTAGCAATTTGACCTACTACTGAACCCACAGCTCCTGAAGCTGCAGATACAACAACTGTTTCCCCTTCTTTTGGTTGTCCAATTTTTAGCAATCCGTGATATGCTGTTTGGCCAGTCATACCTAGTACGCTAAGATATAAGTATAGTGGAATGTCTCGCTGGGTAATTTTCGTAACACTTTGTGCTGATACATTTGTGTGTTTTTGCCAAGGTAGCATACCTACAACATAATCGCCTTGTTCAAAACCATCAGCATTGGATTGTATTACTTTTCCAACAATATGACCTGCCAATGGTTCATCCAATTGAAATGGTTGAATATAAGATTTACTATCATCCATTCTGCCACGCATATATGGATCTACCGAAATATATATCGCTTCAATTTGAATCTCATCTTTACTAGGCTCATCTATTTCAACAGTTTCGTATCTAAATACATCATCTGAAGGTATACCTTCTGGACGTTTTGCTAATACAATGCTTTCTGTTTTCATTATTTTGCCTCCATTTCATCTTTTCTTCTATTTTATAGTGATGAGGTGATGCAATCAATCAAATCGCTTATTTGATATTTTGTCCACATGTTATGATAAACAGAATAGAGCACTTAAATGATTGTAATGAAGGAGAATGTAAACATGCGATTAAGTATACTAGACTATGTCCCAATATTTGAAGGTAGTAACACCACTCAAGCGATAAATCATTCTGTTGAATTAGCTCAACTTGCTGAATCATTAGGTTTTTATCGATTTTGGGTTGCTGAACATCACAAAGTATTGTCAGTTGCTTCTAGTGCTCCAGAAATGATTATGATGGCTTTGTTAGAAAATACGACTTCGATACGCATTGGCAGTGGTGGCGTTATGCTTCCTCACTATAGTGCTTATAAAATAGCAGAAGTCTTTAAAATATTAGAAGGACGTCACCCTCGTAGAGTAGATTTAGGCATTGGCCGCTCTTTCAGTTTTAAAAATGTAAATCAAGCGTTAAATGAAAACAAAACAGCTAACATTGATTTTGAAACACAAATTGTGGATCTAACAAACTATTTTAATGATGACATTCAAAAGCAAAGATTTCCTGGATTATACGCCACGCCTTTAATCCCAACGCAACCTAATATGCATTTATTAGGCACAAGTCAAAATAGCGCTGAACTCGCTGCACAACACGGCTTACCTTTTGTCACCGCTTTAATGGGGAAAAATAAAAATAAAGTTAAACAATCTATCGCTGTTTATCGTAAGCTATTTTCAGAACTTCATCCAAACCGAACACCTTATGTTATTATTTCAACTTTTGTCATCACAGCAAATGACATTCAAAAAATCAAAGAGTTAGAACAAGCTTTTCATCTATGGCTATTACGCATTAATTATTTAAAACAACCTAGTCATTATCCATCAATTACATTTGCGCAACAAAGACAGCCATCCACTAGAGAAATAGAAAAAATGCATCAAAATAAAGCACGTGTTATCAGTGGTTTGCCAAATGAAGTTTTCACTCAACTTAAAGCTATCGCAAATCAATATAATGCAGATGAAATGATGATACAGCCACATGTATATGGTGAAGCAAATCGCAAAAACTTACTACAATTATTAGCAGCTGAAAATAATACATTTTAAGCCTTTTAGAATGAGTAAATAACATGGATTCAAAACTGTACAAAAGATAATTCTAAAATCATAGAGTTATCTTTTTCATTTATAAGCCCCAAAGAAATGCATTCATTTGATCTGTAACTTTTTTATTATCATGGAGCTCACTATGTTCTGCTTTTGGTCCATATACTTTGTATGTTTTATAAGTTTTAACGTGATTTGACAAGAGATACCTTAACGATTCTGAAGATACATTTGTAACTCTACCATCAGAAAGGGTTCCGTCTTTTAAATCTCCATAAATATTAAGCACTTCAGCATTTTTAGGATAGTGCGCTTGCATAGATAATAAATTTCGATATGCTTTTAACATCCTGTTAGGTTTGCCATTTTTATCTAAATATATATTTAAGTCCAAACCATTGATATCCACTTCCCCGTTAAAGTTTCCAGCTAAACTCACTTGCTTATTTAACTTAGGTAAGGCACTATCATCACCATACTTTAACATATAGTAACTAAATGATTGATTTCCCATAGAATGAGCTACAAAATTGAATTTTTTAAAATGATATTTTGCATTAAAAGCAACCATAACATTTTTAATCCATTGCGCATCTTTTTCTAAATCTTTTTCTTCATTATCTTCAAAAATGATTTTTATAATCGGGCGTTTCATATTATTAACTATATTTTTATTAAATGTCACCTTTCCCTTTGATGAAACTTTGGCCTCAACAACGTCATTTGTAATATTATTTTGCACTGCTGAATTAACCATGTATTTTTCTGAATTAGCTGTACCGGCAAAACCATGCAAATAAAATGTAGGAATCGATGTCTCGTTAGACATGTTTTTAATGTGGGTTTTGTAAAACAGTTGATTCAAAGTCAAAACGACAATACTAGCTAAAAAAATAAATATTAACACGAAAACCAATTGCTTCAAGAGATGTTTTAATTTATTGAACGCCATATGTATAACCTCTAATACCATTTTACTTTATTATACTTCATACTAACTGAACTTACTAAAGTAAACCAAATGCTTTGAATTTTAAAAGTAGCAAAGTTTGTTTTTTTAATATTTTATAAATCAAAAAAAACTTCCCATACAAATATGGGAAGTTAGAAATATTGTTGCTATATAAACACCAATTACTTAAGCAATTAATGTACAAATCTGTAGGTGAAGCGTATTCGCCACTGTATTTGATATATTAACGTTTTGAGAATTGTGGTGAACGACGAGCTTTTTTAAGACCTGGTTTTTTACGTTCTTTCATACGTGGGTCACGTGTAAGTAATCCAGCGCGTTTTAATGAACCTCTATATTCAGGATCTGCTTCTAATAAAGCACGTGCGATACCGTGACGGATAGCTTGTGCTTGTCCAGTGAAACCACCACCGTGAACGTTAACTAATACATCATAGTTACCTTTAGTTTCTGTAACATCAAATGGTTGGTTTAAGTCTAAGATTAATGATTCGAATGGTAAGTAGCTACGTACATCAGTGTGGTTAACAGTAATGTTACCTTCGCCAGGTACTAAACGTACACGTGCTACTGAGTTTTTACGACGGCCTGTGCCTTTATATTCAACTTGTGCCAATGTAATTTCCTCCTTTTAATTAACCACGTAACTCGTAGTTTTCTGGTTGTTGTGCAGCGTGTGGATGTTCAGCGCCACCATATACAAATAATTTTTTGCCTTGTTTTTCACCTAGACGTGTGCTTGGTAACATACCTTTAATTGAGTTTTCAAGTAAACGTTCTGGGTTTTTAGCTTTTAACTCACCAGCAGAGATTGATTTGATTCCGCCTGGGTGGTTACTGTGACGGTAATACATTTTGTCTTGTTCTTTATTACCAGTGAATTGAATTTTAGCAGCGTTGATGATAATTACATAATCACCTGAATCAACGTGTGGTGTATAAGTTACTTTATTTTTACCGCGTAGAATAGCAGCTACTTCTGATGATAAACGACCAAGTGTTTGACCTTCAGCATCAATAACATACCATTTGCGCTCAATGTTTGCTTCATTAGCCATAAATGTTTGACGCATATAATTGTCCTCCTAGAATAAATAAATGTTTCTTGTCTAATTGAAATGATATTTAAACTTAAATGCATTTATTTTGTTAATTTATAATTTCTACGTGCTTCTATATCTTGTTACACAATAAGATTCCGGGGCTTATCGTGGGGTGATATAAAACAATACCGTTAGTTATCGTATAATTTTTATGGTGTTTTGTCAATGTAATTTACCTATTTTGTGTGGATTTTTTTTGATATATTTTTATGTCTTCACCAAAATCACTTATGAGTGCTTCGGGAGACAAGTATATATGTTCCAAATATAATCCTTCTGCTGGTGCAGTAAACGGAACTTTATTGCGATCTTTCGCTTTTAATAATTGTGGAACTGACTCAGGCTGAAATTTCTCTTTACCCACACCAATTAAAAATGCAACTAACACACGTACCATATTATATAAAAACCCTGAACCAGTAACTACATAATCAAAACCATATTCTGTTTTTTCGATTCTACTTTCATATAGAGTACGTACTTTACTTTCAACTTCTGTTTTTTGAGAACAAAAACCAGTAAAGTCATGTGTACCCATAAATAAACTGGCAGCCTGAGACATCTTTTCAAAGTCTAAACTTTCAGGTACGTGTGCTTTCAAACCACATTCAAATGGATTTTTATTAGGTGATTGATAAACTTTATAGCGGTAAGTTTTACCCACACAATCATATCTACAGTGGAATGACGCATCTACAAATGAAACATGTTTCACAAAAATATCATCAGGTAATGCCCGATTCATTGCATACTGCCATTGATCTGGTAAAATGTTAAGCTCTGAATCAAAATGAAAATATTGCTCTATTGCATGCACACCACGATCAGTTCGGCTACTAGGATGAATTCTAACATGTCGCTTGTGCATGCGCTTAAGTATTTTTTCAAATTGCTGTTGTACCGTTCTACCATTATTTTGAATTTGAAAACCTAAGAATTGACTACCTTGATACGAAATATTTACTAAAACACGAACCATCCTTTACACTCCCATATACTTTAACACAAATAATATTATTGCTATTGGTATTATTGATATCAATAACAAGCTATCAGACTTTTGCCAGTTTAATTGACGATAACTCGTTCGCTGTTTGTTTGTATCATAACCACGTACTTCCATTGCAATTGCTAAATCTTCAGCTCTTTGGAAAGCTGAGATAAATAAAGGAATTAACAAAGGTATAAACGCGCTCACTCTATTGATTAATCCCCCTGAACTGATTTCAGAACCTCTTGATTTCTGTGCTAAGATAATTTTATCCAGTTCATTCATTAAAGTTGGAATAAAACGTAAAGCAATTGACATCATCATACTCAGTAAATGTACAGGTATTTTTATCAACTTTAATGGGTATAATAACCTTTCAAATGCATCAGTAAGATCTAAAGGACTTGTCGTTAAAGTCATAATTGTAGACACCATAATGATAAACATTAACCTCAAGACAATATAAATACCTTCTAAAATACCATGTGTATCAATTGAAATAAAACCGAATTCAAATATCCGTATACCACCTTTAGTTAAAAATAAATGCATTAAAAAGGTGAAAATCAGAAAAATCCATATTGGGGTTAACCCATTAATTAAAAACCAAGCTTTTATATGAGCAGTTTTCATCATGGTTACAATGATTATAAATAACCATAAATAAGTAAAAAATGAATGTGCAAAAAATATTAATATAATAAATAAAAAGACAAAAATTAATTTTGCACGTGGATCACGACGATGTACAAAAGTGTCTAATGGAAGATAACGTCCTATAATAAACTTATCTCTCATTTTTTTGCCACTCCTTATACATCTCAGTGAATTCTGATTCGGTTAATGCAATACGGTCAAATTTAATTTGATGTTTTGCTTCAATGTCTCTCTGTAATTTAACGATGTCTGGAACATCCAAGTGCATGTCTTTAACATAGTCATTTGCATTAAACAATTTTCTTGGAGAACAGCTTTCAACTAATTTGCCCTGCTTAATAATTTTTACTTCATCAACATATTTTGCAACGTCATTCATTTCATGCGTGACTAATATGATTGTTTTATGTTGTTCAACTTGAAGTTTCTTTAACATTTCCATGATTTGATTTCTACTTTTAGGATCAAGACCTGCAGTGGGTTCATCTAATATGACAATATCTGGATCCATAGCTAAGATAGAAGTAATTGCTATTTTTCTCATTTGGCCTCCCGACATTTGGAAAGGCGATTGTTCAAGTATATCTCTATTAAAACCGAATTCGATTAATAATTGAAATGCCCGTACTTTTACTTCTTCAAGTGACATATTAAAATTTTTAGGTCCAAATAATATTTCTCGTTCTACTGAGTCTTCAAAAAGTTGTGATTCTGGAAA
The DNA here is from genome assembly GCF_016743055.1 of Staphylococcus sp. 11-B-312. NCBI lineage: Bacteria > Bacillati > Bacillota > Bacilli > Caryophanales > Staphylococcaceae > Staphylococcus > Staphylococcus sp. 11-B-312. The sequence continues at coordinate 800,884 of NZ_CP068241.1, read as the reverse complement.
CTGGAATACTACCCCCACACGTTTTCGTACTTGTTTTAAATACTTATCTTTAGTTTTATGTGTAATTTGGACATCATTGACCTCTAAAGAGCCATGTGAAGGTTTGAGTAGTCCATTAATATGCTGAATTAATGTAGACTTGCCTGAGCCTGTTTGACCAATTACTGCATAATACTTCCCTTGTTCAAAAGTGGTTACAATGTCTTTCAATGCAAGATGCTCATAAGGTGTTCCTTTTTGATAAACATAAGATACTTGATCAAATTTAACAGTCATAATTTGCTTACCAACCTTTCGTAAGAAATATAGTCAGTAACACCTAAGAGTTGTTGGCTCATTCTCATTGCAAACGGTAAATCTAAACCAATTTGTGTCAGTGCCGCTCCTTTATTAAAAATAACTTGAGGCAAACCTGCTTGATATAAGGAACCTTGGTTTAAAACAACTAAATGGTCCGCATCTATAGCTTCTGATAAATCATGAGTGATGGAAATGATTGTCACATCTTTTTCTTCTTTTAAACGGTGAATTAATGAAATTAATTCTGTTCTGCCTTCTGGATCTAACATAGACGTCGCTTCATCTAATATAATGATATCCGTATTTAATGCTAAGACACCTGCGATTGCGACACGCTGTTTTTGACCACCTGAAAGTGATTGCGGCTCATATGTGGCTCTATCCAACATATCTACATCCGCTAATGCTTTGGGTACAATTTCGTGCATCTTTTCGTAAGTTATCGCATTATTTTCTAAACCAAAAGCTACATCAAATTCTACAGTAGACCCTACAAATTGATTTTCTGGATTTTGAAATACAATTCCTATATGTTGTCTTAACTCATTTAAGTTATCATCATTGATACTTATACCGTTCAAATAAATTTGGCCTTCAAAAGGTTTTTGAATGCCTATCATCAGTTTTGCTATCGTTGATTTACCTGAACCATTGTGGCCTACTATAGAAGTCCATTTACCTCTTGGTATGCTAAATGATACATCATTTAACGCAAGTGGTTCATCGCTATTATATTTAAAAGATACGTGATCAAATTTAATTATTTCTTCTGCTTGCGTTACCATGTCAGTTATCTCCTAAATCAAAAATATTAATCATATACTTAATCATTTTACATGAAAAATAATAAATAAGCACTTCTTCTTCACTAATTTTTCTTTTAAATCTCATTTATTGAGTCTTCAAAAAGATACCATTAAACATCTAAAGATTATATTTCACGATTAACAATTACTGATACCTAACAATAAACTTATATGAATTTATAAACAAATCGCTGATTAGCTAGAACTGCTCATGTCTCCACTCCGTGAAGGCATTCCTTATCTTCTTCGAATTAAGGCTCAGTGGTTCGCTATTGCTTTGCAATTGCATAAGTCCCCCTAAATTCTTCGAATTAAGGGGGACTAACAAAAAAAAAGCGCGCACCCCATCATATTTGAGTTCACGCTTTAAAATTTATTAAGTTTGATGGGGTACTCTGAGCTAGACAATATTTGTATGTGGCAAACATTATCGTTGCACTCATTTGCTTTATACATAGTAGTATGTGTATTTAAATTAAACTAATTCTATAATTACTGATTCAGCACCGTCACCACGACGAGGGCCTACTTTAAGGATACGAGTGTAACCGCCTTGACGTTCTGTATAACGTTCAGCAATTTCACCAAATAATTTTTGAAGTGCAGTTTGTGTTGTTTCATCTTCATTTAAGATTTCAACATTACGTAAAGTTTTAGCAGCTTGACGACGAGATGCTAAATCTCCTTTTTTACCTAAAGTGATTAATTTTTCAACAACACTACGTAATTCTTTTGCACGTGCTTCTGTAGTTTCAACACGCTCACTTACAATAAGTGAAGTAGCTAAGTCACGTAACATCGCTTTACGTTGATCAGATGTACGTCCTAATTTTCTGTAACCCATGAGTTAACCTCCTTTATATTAATCTTCTTTTCTAAGACCTAAACCTAGATCTTCAAGTTTATATTTAACTTCTTCTAATGATTTACGTCCTAAATTGCGCACTTTCATCATATCTGCTTCAGATTTATCAGCTAATTCTTGAACAGAATTAATACCTGCGCGTTTCAAACAGTTATATGAACGTACAGATAGGTCTAATTCTTCAATAGACATTTCAAGTACTTTTTCTTTTTGATCTTCTTCTTTTTCAATCATGATTTCAGCATTTTGAGCTTCATCAGTTAATCCAACGAAGATGTTCAAATGTTCAGTTAAGATTTTTGCCGCTAGAGAAACAGACTCTTGTGGCGTAATAGAACCATTAGTCCAAACATCTAAAGTTAATTTATCAAAATCACTACTTTGACCTACACGTGTGTTTTCTACAGTATAGTTAACACGTTCTACTGGTGAATATAGTGAATCCACTGGAATTACACCAATTGGTAAATCACTAGTGTTATTTTGTTCTGCTAATGCGTAACCTCTACCCTTATTAGCAACAAGACGGATTTTTAAATGTCCACCTTTAGATACTGTTGCGATCTTAATCTCAGGATTTAAAATCTCTACATCACTATCATGTGTGATGTCACTTGCAGTAACTTCGCCTTCATCTTTTACATCAATCTCTAATGTTTTATCTTCTTCAGAATAAATTTTCAATGCTAGTTTTTTGATGTTCATGATAATTGTTGAAACATCTTCTACAACATTATCTATTGCTGAGAATTCATGTAATACACCTTCGATTTCGATGTATTTAACGGCTGCACCTGGTAATGAAGATAGTAGGATACGACGTAAGGAGTTTCCTAGTGTAGTACCGTAGCCACGTTCTAGTGGTTCAACAACGAACTTACCGAATTTAGCATCTTCACTAATTTCAATTGTTTCAATTCTAGGTTTTTCGATTTCAATCATTTACAAATATCCTCCTTGATTACGTCGACTTGAATTGTACTGTGTTTCTCAGTGACTTGCGACAATAACGATAATATTATACGCGACGACGTTTTGGTGGACGACAACCATTATGTGGTACTGGAGTAACGTCACGGATTGCAGTTACATCTAATCCAGCTGATTGTAATGCACGGATCGCTGATTCACGACCTGGGCCAGGACCTTTAACTGTAACTTCAACAGTTTTCAAACCATGTTCCATAGCTGCTTTAGCTGCAGTTTCTGATGCCATTTGTGCTGCGAATGGTGTTGATTTTTTTGATCCTTTAAATCCAAGTGCACCTGCTGATGACCATGATAAAGCATTACCAAATTCATCAGTAATAGTTACGATTGTATTATTGAATGTTGAGCGGATATGTGCTACACCATTCTCAATATTCTTTTTCACTCTACGTTTACGAGATACTTGTTTACGTGCCATTTAAAATTTGCCTCCTTTACCTATTATTTTTTCTTGTTAGCTACAGTTTTAACTGGGCCTTTACGAGTACGAGCATTGTTTTTTGTTTTTTGTCCGCGTACTGGTAATCCACGACGGTGACGGATACCACGGTATGATGAGATTTCCATTAAACGTTTAATGTTTAAGTTTTGCTCACGACGTAAGTCACCTTCTACTTTATAATTGTCGATTACTTCACGGATACGACCTAATTCGTCATCAGTTAAGTCTTTAACGCGTGTATCTGCAGATACATTTGCTTCTTCAACAATTTTTTGAGCTGTAGTAGTACCGATACCATATACATAAGTTAACGAAATAACAATACGTTTTTCACGTGGAATATCTACTCCTGCTATACGTGCCATAATTATTTACACCTCTCTTTATTAACCTTGTCTTTGTTTGTGTTTTGGATTGCTACAAATTACCATTACTTTACCTTTACGTTTAATGACTTTACATTTTTCGCAAATTGGTTTTACTGATGGTCTTACTTTCATTTTAATACCTCCCTATATTATGGAGTGACGATTATTTATAACGATACGTAATTCTTCCGCGTGTTAAATCATACGGAGACATTTCTACAGTTACTTTGTCGCCAGGTAGAATTCGAATATAATTCATTCTGATTTTACCACTAACGTGAGCTAAAATCTCATGACCATTTTCTAATTCTACTTTAAACATTGCATTTGGTAAAGTATCTAATACTGTACCTTCTAATTCAATAACATCTTGCTTAGCCATTTATTAACTTCCCCCTTTTTACAATAGTTGGTTATCGTCTAAGATCAACTCTAACCCTACGAGTCTATAAGTGTTGTTAATAAGTTCAACAAAATTAAAATGAATTACTATATCGCATTGTCACTCTTTTTCGTTTATACTCTTGGCATTACATAGACCGTACAAAGTTGATACTATTTTAGATTCTCAAGAATATCGATTACGTTTGAAGTAACTTCGTTAATATCTTTTGAACCATCAATGTTTTTCAATACATTTTCATTATCATAGTATTCTAGGATTGGCTTAGATTGTTTCACATTGACATTTAAACGATTTGCAACTGTCTCTGGGTTGTCATCTTCACGTTGGTATAATTTACCACCGTCAATATCACAAATGCCATCAACTTTTGGAGGATTGAATACAAGATGATAAGTGTGCCCGCATTTTTCGCAAATTCTACGACCAGTAAGGCGGTTCATTAATTCTTCTTCAGGTACCTCTATATTGATAACAGCATCAATTTTTCTATCTAATTCTTGCATGATTTCACTTAATGCTTTTGCTTGTTCAATAGTACGAGGAAAGCCGTCAAGTAAGAATCCTTTTTTTGCATCGTCTTCAGAAATTCTTTCTTTTACGATGCCCACAGTAACTTCATCAGGGACTAATTCTCCACGATCCATGTATGATTTAGCTTCTTTGCCTAAATCCGTTTCATCTTTAATCGCTTTTCTGAACATGTCTCCAGTAGATATGTGTGGAATTGGGAATTTCTTAACAATTTCACTCGCTTGAGTTCCTTTACCTGCGCCAGGTAAACCCATTAAAATGATATTCATAAGTGCCCTCCTACAATTTATCTACCACCAAAGCCTCTATAATCTTTTTGACTCACTTGAGCTTCAAGACTCTTCATTGTTTCAATCGCAACACCAATTACGATAAGTAGACTTGTACCACCGACTTGAATCGATTGTGGTAAGTCCATCACCTTAGTAGCAATGATTGGTAGTATAGCAACGACAGCTAAGAATATTGATCCTACAAAGGTCAATCTGTAGAGAACTTTAGTAATATATTTTTTTGTTTGTTCGCCAGGTCTAATACCCGGAACATAACTTCCTTGTTTTTTAAGGTTATCAGACATCTTTTCAGGATTGACTTGTACAAATGCATAGAAATATGCAAATGCAATAATAAGGATTACATAAACAATCATCCCTATATTATTCGATGGATTTGCAACGTCAGATACTTTTTGCGCCCAACTTGCATCAGGGAAGAACAAAGTTAATGTTCTTGGTAATAAGAAGAACGCCATTGCAAAGATGACTGGGATAACCCCTGCAGAGTTAACTTTCAAAGGTAAATATGTTGCTTGTGAACCTAATCGTTGTGCAGACTGTTTTTTCGCATATTGAATTGGTATTTTTCTAATAGCTTGTAGTACGAATATTGCACCAACTGTTAGCAATATCATTCCAACAATTAACCCAATAACTTTTAACCATGCTAAAGTTGTGTCATCTTGTCCTACAAAGGACTGTTGGTAAAACTGGATTAATGATGAAGGTAATGAAGATAAAATACCTCCAAAGATAATGATGGAAATACCATTACCAACACCGAATTGAGTGATTTGTTCACCTATCCAAATTAAAAACGCTGTTCCAGCTGTTAATACAACAGCTATTGTCAGGTAGCTTATTACGGACTGATCCATAATAAGTTGACCTTGTAAATAATTATTAAATTGGAACGCCATTCCTATTGATTGGATAAAAGCAAGTACAATCGCAAAATAACGGGTTACGTTATTAAGTTTCTTTCTACCTGCATCACCTTGTTTTGCCCACTCTGAAAACTTTGGAACAATATCCATTTGTAATAACTGCATCACAATTGATGCAGTAATATATGGCATTATACCCATGGCAAAGATAGAAAAGTTCTGCAAGGCTCCGCCACCAAACGTATTCAGTAAGTCAGTGACACCTTGAGAACCTTGTTGACTGTCAAAAGCAGCTGGATTTACGCCAGGTGCTGGAATATAAGTACCTATTTTAAAAATAACTAACATTGCGAGCGTAAAAAAGATCTTGTTACGAACTTCTTTTGTAGTAAAGAAGCTCACAAGCGTTTGAAACATTAGATCACCTCGTGTGCTCCGCCTTTAGCATCAATAGCTTCTGCTGCAGAAGCAGAGAATTTGTTAGCTTTCACTGTTAACTTCTTGTCAAGTGAACCGTTACCTAGTACTTTAATACCAGATTTTTCACTTTTAACTACACCAGATTCTACTAATAAAGCAGGAGTTACTTCAGTACCATCCTCAAATTTATTAAGTTGGTCTAAGTTAACAATAGCATATTCTTTGCGGTTAATGTTAGTAAAACCTCGTTTTGGTAAACGGCGGAATAAAGGTAATTGTCCACCTTCAAATCCTGGTCTGATACTACCACCTGAACGCGCTTTTTGTCCTTTTTGTCCACGGCCACTAGTTTTACCGTTACCAGTAGCTGCACCACGACCTACGCGGTTACGAACTTTACGAGAACCTTCTGCTGGTTTTAACTCATGTAATTTCATTTCGGCACCTCCTTAATTATTTTTCTTCTACTGTCACTAAGTGACTTACTTTGTTGATTTGCCCACGAATAGCAGGGTTATCTTCAACAACTACTGAAGAGTTTGTTTTTTTCAAACCTAAAGCTTCAACAGTTTTACGTTGTGTTTCTGGACGACCTATAACACTACGAGTGAGGGTAATTTGTAATTTAGCCATAACTTATTTTCCCTCCTTAATTATATAATTCTTCTACTGACTTGCCACGTAATTTCGCAACTTGTTCAGCATTTTTAAGGTTTTGTAATCCATTAATTGTTGCACGCACCATGTTGATTGGTGTGTTTGAACCTAAAGATTTACTTAAGATATCAGTGATACCTGCTAGTTCTAATACCGCACGAACAGGACCACCCGCAATAACACCAGTACCAGGTGCAGCTGGTTTCATTAATACACTACCTGAACTGAATTGTCCAGTAATCATGTGAGGAGTTGTACCTTCGACACGTGGAACTTCAACTAAGTTTTTCTTAGCTGCTTCAACTGCTTTTTTGATTGCTTCAGGTACCTCTTGTGCTTTACCAGTACCGAATCCAACGCGACCGTTTTTATCTCCAACTACTACTAAAGCGCTGAAACGGAAACTACGACCACCTTTTACAACTTTTGCAACACGATTAATTGTAACAACGCGTTCTTCAAATTCTTTCGCTTCTTCTCTACGAGCCATGTAAATGTCCCTCCTTTAAATTAAAATTCTAAACCATTTTCACGAGCTGCTTCTGCTAATGCTTTAACACGTCCGTGATATAAATATCCTCCGCGGTCAAATACAATTGTTTTTACGCCTTTTTCATTTGCTCTTTTAGCAATTGTTTCGCCGACTTTAGCTGATAAATCAACTTTAGATCCAGTTTCATTAGCTAGATCTTTTTCTTGTGTTGAAGCTTGTGCTAATGTTTTGCCATTAACATCATCGATAACTTGTGCATAAATGTGTTTGTTTGAACGATAAACATTTAGACGTGGTTTTTCAGCAGTGCCAGACAATTTGTTACGGACACGTGCATGTCTTTTCAAACGCACTTTGTTTTTATCAATTTTGCTGATCATTTTATTACTCCTTTCTTCTGAAAGTTATTTATTATTTACCAGTTTTACCTTCTTTACGGCGAACGTATTCACCTTGGTAACGGATTCCTTTACCTTTGTAAGGTTCTGGAGGTCTTACTGAACGGATGTTTGAAGCAATCGCTCCAACTTGTTCTTTTGAAATACCTTCTACAGTTACTGTAGTGTTTTTATCAACACCGAAAGTGATTCCATCTTCAGCTTTAAATTCAACTGGATGTGAGTATCCAACGTTTAATACTAGGTCATTACCTTGCATTTGAGCACGGTAACCAACACCTACAAGCTCAAGTGTTTTTTTATAGCCATCTTTAACACCTAGAATCATATTATTAATCAAAGCACGAGTTGTACCATGAACTGTTCTATCATTTTGAGAATCAGTTGGTCTAACAACTTCTAATGTGTTTTCATCTTGCTTATATGTCATTCTTTCATTCATTGTTTGTGATAATTCGCCTTTTGGACCTTTAACAGAAACTGTATTTCCTTCGATAGTTACTGTAACGTCGCTAGGGATGTCAATAATTTTTTTACCAACACGACTCATGTTATCGCACCTCCTTGTTATTAATTATTACCAAACGTAACCTAAGATTTCTCCACCAATATTACGTTTTCTTGCTTCTTTATCAGTGATTACACCTTCAGAAGTAGAAACTAATGCAATACCTAAACCATTTAATACTTTAGGTACTTCGTTTGCTTTAGCATAAACACGTAAACCTGGTTTTGAGATACGTTTTAATCCAGTGATAACACGTTCATTGTTTTGACCATATTTAAGGAATAAACGGATAACCCCTTGTTTATCGTCTTCAACGTATTCTACGTTTTTAATGAAACCTTCACTTTTTAATATTTCAGCAATTTCTTTTTTAATATTTGATGCAGGTAATTCTAACTTATCGTGACGCACCATGTTTGCGTTTCTTACACGAGTTAGCATATCTGCAATTGGATCGTTGATTGTCATTGAATGTTGCCTCCTTTCAGACTTTTTTCTATTACCAGCTAGCTTTACGAACGCCAGGGATTTGGCCTTTATAAGCTAATTCACGGAAACAAATACGGCATAATTTAAATTTACGATATACAGAATGTGGACGACCACAACGTTCACAACGCGTATATTCACGTACTTGGAACTTTTGTTTTTTTTGTTGCTTAGCAACCATTGAACTTTTAGCCACTTAATTAGCCTCCTTTAGAGATTATTTTTGAAATGGCATACCGAATTGTGTTAACAATTCACGAGCTTCCTCGTCAGTGTTAGCAGTTGTTACGATAACGATATCCATTCCTCGTATTTTACTTACTCGGTCATAGTCGATTTCAGGGAAAATTAATTGTTCTTTAACACCTAAAGTGTAGTTACCTCTACCGTCAAATGCTGATTTTGATACACCACGGAAGTCACGAACACGTGGAAGTGATACCGCAATTAATTTATCTAAAAAGTCATACATTCTTTCACCGCGTAAAGTTACTTTAGCACCGATTGGCATACCTTCACGCAAACGGAATGTAGCGACAGATTTTTTCGCTTTAGTTACTAATGGTTTTTGACCAGTGATAGCTTGTAATTCTTCTACAGCATCATCTAATACTTTAGAGTTTTGTACAGCATCACCAACACCCATGTTTACTACAATTTTTTCTATTTTTGGTACTTCCATTACAGAACTATAGTTGAATTTTTTTACTATGTCCGTTGTAACTTCAGTATTAAATTTTTCTTTTAAACGATTCACAGTGGATCCTCCTTTCAATTAATTATTCATTATTAGATTTAATTTCTTCGCCAGATTTTTTTGCAATTCTAACTTTTTTACCGTCTTCGAATTTGTAACCTACACGAGTAGGTTCATTCGTTTTAGGGTCTAATAATTGTACATTAGAAACATGGATTGCTGCCTCTGTTTCTAAGATTCCACCTTCAGGATTAAATTGAGTTGGTTTTTGGTGTTTTTTAATAGTGTTAACACCTTCCACAACGACACGGTCTTTTTTAGGTTCAGTAGCTACTACTTTACCTTCTTTACCTTTGTCTTTACCTGCGATAACTTTTACGTTGTCACCTTTTTTGATATGCATGTGTGGCACCTCCTTAAATTTATATATTTATAAATAGTTTATTAAAGTACTTCTGGAGCTAATGATACAATTTTCATGAAATTACCTTCACGTAATTCACGCGCAACTGGTCCAAAAATACGAGTACCACGTGGGCCTTTGTCGTCACGAATGATGACACATGCATTTTCATCAAATTTGATATATGAACCGTCATTACGACGTACACCTGATTTAGTACGTACAACAACAGCTTTAACTACTTCACCTTTTTTGACAACGCCGCCTGGTGTAGCATGTTTAACAGTAACGACGATTACGTCACCAATGTTCGCTGTTTTACGACCAGATCCACCTAATACTTTGACTGTAAGTACTTCACGTGCACCAGAGTTATCTGCTACTTTTAATCGTGTTTCTTGTTGGATCATGAGTTAAACCTCCTTTATCTTCACTGTTTATTAAATAATTACTGATTCTTCAACAATATCTACTAAACGGAAACGCTTAGTTGCTGATAAAGGACGTGTTTCTTGAATCTTAACGATGTCCCCTAATTTAGCTGAGTTGTTTTCATCATGTGTTTTGTATTTTTTAGAGTATTTTACTCGTTTGCCATATAGTTTGTGTGTTTTGTATGTTTCAACAAGTACAGTTACTGTTTTATCCATTTTATCGGAAACGACTCTACCTACATAAACTTTACGATCATTTCTTTCGCTCACTTTAGTAACCTCCTCTTTCAATTTGATTATTGATTAGCCTTACCTTGTTCAATTTCTCTTTCACGAGCAACAGTTTTTAGACGTGCAATCGTTTTTCTTACTGTACGAATACGTGCAGTTTCCTCTAATTGTCCTGTAGCTAACTGAAAGCGTAGGTTAAAAAGCTCCTCTTTTGAAGATTTGATTTGTTCTTCGATTTCAGAAGTGGTTAAGTCTCTAATTTCCTTAGCTTTCATTTGTTTCACCACCCAATTCTTCACGTTTTACAAACTTAGTTTTAACTGGAAGTTTGTGACTAGCTAAACGTAATGCTTCACGCGCAACTTCTTCGTTTACGCCTGCAACTTCAAATAAAATTCTACCTGGTTTTGCAACAGCAATCCAGCCTTCAACGGCACCTTTACCAGCACCCATACGAACTTCTAAAGGTTTTTTAGTGTAAGGTGTGTGTGGGAAGATTTTGATCCAAACTTTCCCGCCACGTTTCATATAACGAGTCATTGCAATACGAGCTGATTCGATTTGACGAGATGTGATCCAAGACGTTGTAGTTGCTTGTAAACCATACTCACCAAATGTTACATAGTTACCGCCTTTAGAACGACCAGTTGTTTTAGGACGATGTTGACGACGATATTTAACACGTTTTGGTAGTAACATTATTATTTTCCTCCTTCACTAGTGTTCTTAGTAGGAAGAACTTCTCCACGATAAATCCACACTTTGACACCTAACTTACCATAAGTTGTGTCTGCTTCTGCGTGTGCATAGCCTATGTCAGCACGTAGTGTATGAAGTGGAACAGTTCCTTCTGAATATTGTTCTGCACGAGCGATATCAGCACCAGCTAAACGACCAGATACTTGTGTTTTGATACCTTTAGCGCCTTGTTTCATCGCTCTTGTAATAGCTTGTTTTTGTACACGACGGAAAGATGCACGATTTTCTAATTGACGCGCAATGTTTTCCGCTACCAATTTAGCATCTAAATCTACTTTTTTGATTTCAATTACGTTGATGTGTACTTTTTTATTTGTTAATGAATTTAATTTGTTACGAAGTTTTTCTATTTCTGAACCGCCTTTACCGATTACCATACCAGGTTTACCAGTGTGAATAGCGATGTTGATACGATTAGCAGCACGTTCAATTTCTACATGAGAAACTGAAGCTTCACTTAATGCGTTATCAATAAACTTACGGATTTTTAAATCTTCGTGTAATAATGATGCGAAGTCTTTTTCTGCATACCATTTAGCTTCCCAATCACGGATTACACCGACACGAAGTCCAATTGGATTAATTTTTTGACCCACAGTGTTCCCTCCTTAAGATTTTATTAAGCTTCTTTAGCTTCTTCTTTACCGTCACTTACGACGATTGTAATGTGGCTTGTACGTTTGTTGATCGCACTTGCACTACCTTGTGCACGTGGACGGAAACGTTTTAAAGTTGGTCCTTCATTAGCATAAGCTTCTTTAACTATTAACTCATCTGTGTTCATGTCATAGTTATGTTCTGCATTAGCTAAAGCGGACATTAATAATTTCTCAATTACTGGTGATGAAGCCTTGTTTGTTAATTTCAAAATCGCTATCGCTTCACCAGCGCTTTTGCCTCTAATTAGATCTAATACTAATCTAACTTTACGAGGTGCGATTCTTATTGTTTTAGCAACCGCTTTTGCTTCCATTCCAATTTCCTCCTCTACCTGTTAGATATTATCTTCTTGTTTTTTTATCGTCTGCAACGTGACCTTTAAATGTACGTGTTGGTGCAAACTCTCCAAGTTTATGACCAACCATATCTTCTGTTACAAATACAGGCACATGTTTACGTCCATCATATACAGCGAATGTATGTCCGATGAAATCAGGGAAAATAGTTGAACGACGTGACCAAGTTTTGATTACTTGTTTTTTCTCGCTTCCGCTTTGAGCTTCAACCTTTTTCATTAGGTGATCGTCAACGAAAGGTCCTTTTTTAATACTACGAGCCATAGTGGCGCCTCCCTTCTTATTATGTGCGTGCAGCGGTTAAGCCGCACACCCAAATAAGTTATTTTTATTTTTTCTTACGTCCACGAACGATAAGTTTATCTGATGATTTTTTACCGCGACGTGTTTTCTTACCAAGTGTTGGTTTGCCCCAAGGTGACATTGGAGAAGGCATACCGATTGGTGCGCGTCCTTCACCACCACCGTGTGGGTGATCGTTAGGGTTCATTACAGAACCACGAACTGTTGGACGGATACCTTTCCATCTTGAACGTCCAGCTTTACCAACGTTAACAAGTTCGTGTTGGATATTACCAACTTGTCCAATAGTAGCACGGCAAGTTGAAAGAATCATACGTACTTCGCCAGATCTTAATCTGATTAATACATATTTACCTTCTTTACCTAATACTTGTGCACTTGCACCAGCAGAACGAGCGATTTGTCCACCTCTACCAGGTTTCAACTCGATATTATGGATAACAGTACCTACTGGAATATTTTGTAGTGGTAGTGCATTACCTACTTTAATATCTGCTTCTGCACCACTTTCAAGTGTTTGACCTACTTTTAAGTTTTTAGGTGCAATAATATAACGTTTTTCTCCATCAGCGTAAAATAACAATGCGATATTTGCTGAACGGTTTGGATCATATTGAATTGAATCAACTTTTGCTTGGATACCATCTTTGTTACGTTTGAAATCAATTACACGATATTGACGTTTGTGTCCACCGCCATGATGGCGTACAGTCAATTTACCTTGATGATTTCGTCCCGCTCTTTTCGGTAGCGGTTGTAATAGTGACTTTTCAGGAGTAGTTTTCGTAATTTCAGCGAAATCTAAACTAGTCATATTACGACGACCGTTAGTAATTGGCTTATATTTTTTTAGAGCCATTGTCGTTTACCTCCTTATTGGTAATTTTTTAGTTAAATAGATCGATTGATCCTTCTTTTAATTTAACGATTGCTACGCGTCGTTTGTTTGTATAGCCTTGGTAACGGCCCATACGTTTTTTCTTTGGTTTGTAGTTAATAATATTCACATTATCAACTTTTACATCAAAGATTTCTTCTACAGCGATTTTTACTTGTGTTTTATTCGCACGAGTATCAACATCGAATGTATATTTGTCTTCAGCCATTGCAACTGAAGATTTTTCAGTGATTACGGGGCGCTTAAGAACGTCTCTTGCTTCCATTATCCGAGCACCTCCTCAACTTTTTTAGTAGCTGCTTCTGTGATTACGACACTGTCAGCGCTTGTTAAATCTAGAACGTTTAAACCTTGTGCAGTTGTTACTTGAACACCTGGGATGTTACGTGCTGAAAGTGCAACATTTACATCTTCAGATTCAGTGATTACTAACACTTTTGTCGGTTGCTCTAAGTTAGAAAGTACAGTTTTGAATTCTTTTGTTTTCGGAGTTTCAAAACTTAATGTATCTACAATTGTTAAGCTATTTTCTTGTGCTTTGAAAGATAATGCTGAGCGTAAAGCTAAACGACGCATTTTCTTAGGCATTTTGTAAGCATAGCTTCTTGGTGTTGGTCCGAATACGATACCACCACCACGCCATTGTGGCGCACGAATTGTACCTTGACGCGCACGTCCTGTACCTTTTTGTCTCCATGGTTTACGTCCACCACCACGTACTGCTGAACGGTTCTTAACAGCATGTGTACCTTGGCGTAATGAAGCACGTTGTAAATTAATTGCTTCAAAAAGAACGTTGTTGTTTGGTTCGATTGCAAATACTGCATCGCTTAATTCAACTGAACCTGATTTAGTTCCATCTACTTTTAATACATCATAATTTGCCATTATGCATTTCCTCCTTTCGCTCTATAATTATTTATTACCTTTAATTGATGAAGAAATTTCTAAGAATCCTTTTTTCGGACCTGGTACGTTACCTTTTACTAAGATAACTTTGTTTTCAGCGTCAACTTGAACTACTTCTAAGTTTTGGACTGTTACTGTGTTTCCACCCATACGTCCTGGCATTTTTTGTCCTTTGAAAACTTTTGAAGCATCAGATGCCATACCTACTGAACCAGGTGATCTATGGAAATGAGAACCATGTGACATTGGTCCACGTGCTTGGTTATGGCGCTTGATAGCACCTTGGAATCCTTTACCTTTAGATACGCCAGTTACATCGATGATGTCACCAGCTTCAAATGTTTCAACTGAGACTTCTTGACCTACTTCGTATTCATCAACATTGACGTTTCTGAATTCACGAATGAAGCGCTTAGGTGCTGAGCTCGCTTTTTTAGCGTGACCTTCAGCTGGCTTATTAGCATATTTGCTTGATTTGCTTCCTTTTTTGTAAGCTGCTTTATCAGCATAACCTACTTGGATTGCATTATAGCCATCTACTTCTTCAGTTTTCTTTTGTAATACTACGTTTTCACTAGCTTCTACTACTGTTACAGGGATTAAATCACCGTTTTCTCCGAAAACTTGTGTCATCCCGATTTTTCTTCCTAAGATTCCTTTGGTCATCGAAAGTCCACCTCCTAAATTTTTCTATTATAATTTGATTTCGATGTCTACACCAGATGGTAAGTTTAAGCCCATAAGAGCATCTACTGTTTTAGGTGTAGGGTTAACAATATCGATTAAGCGTTTATGTGTACGTTGTTCGAATTGTTCACGTGAATCTTTATCCTTATGCACGGCACGAATTACAGTGTAAACTGATCTTTCAGTCGGTAACGGAATTGGTCCAGAAACATCTGCACCAGAACGTTTTGCTGTTTCAACAATTTTTTCTGCAGATTGATCGATAACTCTGTGATCATAAGCTTTTAATCTGATTCTGATTTTTTGTTTTGCCATAATTTTCCCTCCTTATTCGTCTACATTTAAGTGATAGACTTCTCCACGAAAACTATCTCACACAGCGCCATGGCAAAGCGGCCGGGTGTGTCAGTAACCTTTCGCTTCATCGCGTGTTCTTAAAGTCCAACATTAGATATGTTACATGAAAAGCAGTGATTTATCAAGCTTTTCTGCAAAAGTTTTTACTATTTGCCTAACACATACCTTGTTATTATACTTGAACTACTTATTCAGTTCAACCTCTTTTCGGAAATTTTTGATGTTTGTAATTTTAATTGATTATTTGTTCTTTTTTATTTCTATTTCATTTATTTCGTTTATACTATTATTTAGTTAGGAGTGAATATTAATGAAAAGTGGTATTCGTACAACGCTTATAATTTTGAGTTTAATATTAATTGCTGGTGAGTTTATATATGGTATTCCGTTTTTAGGTGGGAGTATTATTTTTAGTTTTGGTTGGCAACCTTTATTAATCAATGCATTGCTCTACTTTGTAATCGTGATTATATTAGTCGTCGATAAACAAAATTCTATTAAACCAATGTTAGTGATTCCTTTATTAGGTGTTTTCGGTTCCTTTTTAGCATTTGTACCTTTTGTTGGTATGATTGTGCATTGGATTTTATTCTTTTTAATGTTGTTCTTTGTGTTAATTATTTTTTCGACACCACTTTATGTTCCAAATAAACATGCAAAAGTTGTTTATACACAACACAAACAAGAGAATAAGAAGTTTTAAAAATATATAGTTATGATAGCTATATTATAATGAAGAAACACATCCTTTTTTATAAAATTTTTATTAGTAATAAGTGCTTATAAAAAAATCCTTTTGCTGCGATACGAAACGCTGCAAAAGGATTTTTTATTTAGCCGTGAACAAATACAAAATATAATATAAACAATATCATTAAAGCATACATGATTGGGTGGACTTCTTTATGTCTTTTAGAAATCAACATTGTGATTGGATAAAAGATGAAACCACAAGCAATACCAGTTGCGATTGAATAGGATAATGGCATCATAATAATCGTGATAAATGCCGGTACAGCAACTTCGAATTTTTTCCAATCTATTTCCGCAAAGTTGGCAGCCATCAACACGCCCACGACTACAAGCGCTGGTGTAGTCACTGCACTTGTTACTACTTCCATTAAAGGACTAAAAAATATAGCTAATAAGAAACAAAAACCTGTAACAACACTAGCAAATCCAGTACGCGCCCCTACAGCGACACCTGACGTAGATTCAATATAGGAAGTTGTTGTTGTCGTACCAAAAATTGAACCAACTATCGTTGCTAATGAATCAGAAAATAGTGCGCGTCCAGCTCTCGGTAATTTATTATTCTTCATCATACCTGCTTGTGTTGCTACTGCAACAAGTGTACCTGCAGTATCGAAGAAATCTATAAATAAAAACGTTAAAATTACAATTAAAAATTGCACAGTGAACAACTGACCGGGATCTTTGAATGCTTCAAAAGCTGCTCCAAAAGTAGGTTCAATACTTGGTACTTTGCCTACAATGCCACTTGGTGTATGTATTAATCCTGTAAGCATACCTAAAATAGATGTTAGTACCATACCAATAAATATAGCACCAGGTACTCTAACAGCATACAGAATCACTGTTATTATAATTCCAAATATTGTTAACAATACTGGACCATCAGTTATATGACCCAAAGTCACTAATGTAGAATCATTATTAGTAATAATTCCTGAGCTTTGTAATCCTACAAAGGTAATAAACAAACCTATACCCGCTGAAACCGCCATTTTCATTTGATAGGGTATTGCATTAATAATGGTCTCTCTTAAACCTGTCATAGTCAGTATTGCAAAAACTACACCAGAGAATAACACACCAGTCAAACCTACTTGCCATGGAATTCCCATTGTTAACACCACTGTAAATGCGAAAAACGCATTTAAGCCCATGCCGGGTGCTAAGGCAATTGGATACCTAGCTATCAAGCCCATGAATAACGAACCAACAAACGCTGCTAGTGCTGTAGCAACAAAAATAGCACCTTGATCCATTTTCATATTTTCTGAAACACCTTTTACGCCTGCTAAACTTAGTACTTGAGGGTTGACAGCTAAGATATATGCCATTGACAAGAAAGTTGTAAGCCCACCAAGTATCTCTTTCTTATAGTTTGTTTTATGTTTTTCAAACTTGAAATACTTTTTCACGGTTTAGTTCTCCTTTTTTTAAAATACCTACACATTCTAATACCAATTTCATTATTTTACAATAGCAAACACGAACTTCTTGTCAAAATTAATGCTATTCGTTCGATTTATTTAAAATTTCAAACCTTTTAACGCATCTTGAAATGGATTGTTCTCTAAGCCATCATTGTTATTCATATATTTTTTTAAATCTTTTTTGTTTACTTTATCTGATTTTTTATTTTTATGACGTTTATCCATTTGTGCTTGTGTTTCAGTATGTCCGCACACACAACGATATACTGCTTCTTTTCCTTTTCCAAACAACATCATTTTTTTATGGCAATTTGGACAACGCGCATTGGTTTTTCTTTGAATATTCTTTTTAGTTTTACATTTCGGATCCTGACAAACCAGCATTTGTCCATTTTTAGTTTTAACTTTAATCATAAATTTGCCACATGTAGGACATTCCGTTGTGGTTAAATTATCGTGTTTATAATTCTGTTCGCTTTCTTTTATTTCACTGACAACTTCATGTGTGAAATTTTTCATCTCAGATATAAATTGATTGGCATTATATTTACCTTGTTCTATTAAAGATAGTTTTTCTTCCCACTCAGCAGTTAATAGCGGAGATGTTAATTTTTGTGGTGCAAGCTCTAGTATTTGTTTTCCTTTAGAGGTAACTTTGATTTTACCGTCACGTGATTCGATTGCATTCATATTAAATAATTTTTCAATGATATCTGCTCTAGTCGCAACTGTTCCAATTCCACCTGTTTCTTTTAATGTTTCATTATATTTTTTATTGTTTAATTTAAAGAATTTTTGTGGGCTTTCCATCGCTTTTAATAATGTACCTTCATTAAAATATGAAGGTGGCGTTGTTTCATGGTGCTCAATTTTAGCTTGTGTGATATGCAATTTGGATGATTTTGTTAATTTTTCTATTTGCTCGTTTACTGATGCTTCAGTTTCATAAATCGCTTTAAACCCTAATTTTTTAGTAATTTTATCTTTAAATTCGAATTTATATTTCTCACTTACAATTTGGATTGATACAGCCTCGTATTCGTGTGGCGGCATAAGATTTTCTAAAAATCTTTGAGCAATCATCAGATAAATTTTTGTTTCACGTTGGGTTAGTTGATTCATATCTGGACGTACTTCTGTTGGAATAATTGCATGGTGGTCTGATACTTTTTGATTATTTATAAATTTTTCATTTATTGAAAAAGATTGTGTTAATTGTTTTTTTGCAATTTCTTTTAACGATGTGCCCATGATAGCTTGTATTCTATCTTTTAGTGTATTTACCATATCATCAGTTAAATAATTAGAATCTGTTCGTGGGTATGTTACTAGTTTATGTCTTTCATACAAAGTCTGTAAAACATTCAATGTTTCTTTTGGACCATAGTGATAACGTTTGTATGCCTCTTGTTGCAAGTCTGTTAAACTGAACAGTTTAGGTGCATAGGACTTTTTATGTTTTTTATTTATACTTTCAATCAAACCGTCTTTCTCACTGATTTCACTTTTTATCTTTTCAAAAACTGATTTATCATTATTTGACTCTGGCGTCACACATTGGAATGTAAGCCCCCCAGCAACAATATTCATTTTAAAATAAGTTTGTGGAGAAAAGTGATTAATTTCGTTTTGTCTCATTTGAACGAGTTGTATCGTCGGTGTCTGAACTCTACCGAGAGACAATTGTGCATCATATTTCGTAGTTAATGCACGCGTCGCATTGATACCAACAATCCAGTCTGCCTCACTTCGAGCAAGTGCTGCATAATATAAATTGTTAAATTTACGACCATCTTGTAATTTTGAAAAGCCATCTTTAATTGCTTTTTTTGTTACTGAACTAATCCACAACCTTTTAATCGGTTTCTTATTATGAGATTTATCCAAAATTAAACGCGCAACAAGTTCACCTTCTCTACCGGCATCTGTTGCAATAATAATATCTTTTGTGTTTTTGTTATTGATTAATGATTGTACAATAGAAAATTGTTTTTTGGTCTTACTTATGACAACCGTCTTCATACGGTTAGGTATAATAGGGAGATCGTTAAGTTTCCATTCTTTATAATTATTATCATATTGTTCTGGCGTAGCATTTGTAACTAAATGCCCCAATGCCCAAGTCACAATATATTTATTATTTTCAAAGTAACCATTACGTTTATCATTTATATTCAATGCTTGCGCAATATCTCTACCTACAGAAGGTTTTTCTGCAATAATGAGTGATTTCATAATTTCGTCCTTTCAGTTCAATGATATTCTTATTGTAACATGTATATAGCACATCAAAACTTCCATTTACATGAAAAAGTTCTTATAATTAACTTAATAGTTCATCATATGGAGGTATTATATGAAAACAACAAATCCGAACGATGTCGATCAAATCTTGGAATTTTTGAATAATGCTAACTATCAATCTGCTTCTTATTTGTACAAATTACCACAAATGCATAATGATATTAGGTCTGTTATTACCAATGCAATACAGGATCCTGGTGTATTTGCACAAGTGAACAATCAAGATGAAATTACAATGTTACTTTTAGCTTTAAAGTACGAAGATAATAAATATAAAGTATTAGGCCCATTTATACGCAAAAATATTACGCCTACTATCGAAGAAATGACACAACTTTTTGATGCTTTAGCTCAAAGTAAACCTGATACTGCAAATTTTAATTTTTCTTTTGAAGAACATGAACAAGAATACTTGCCGTTTATGAAATCATTAGGTGCATCCTATAGCTTTACTGACTACTATCTCATTTCTACAAAAGATATTGGAAATGTTGGTAATGAACAAAATATTATTGAATATCAACCTGCGTTCTACCCTTATTTTAGTAAATTACATGATCAAACATTTAAACATGATGTAATGACTGCTGATGAAATTGTAAAATCATTAGATGAGTACCATCGCCTATTTATATTCATGTCTGAAGGATTATTAAAAGGTTATTTATATCTTGAAATCGCTGAAAACAACCATATAGCTGAAATCAAATACTTTTCTTCGCACTCTGATTACAGATTAATGGGGATTGCTTTTGATTTACTATCATATTCTCTACATTTTGCTTTTTCAACTTTTGATATTGATAAGATATATTTTAAAATACGCAGTAAAAATACTACACTTGTTGAGCGTTTCAACGAATTAGGTTTTAACATTAATTATGAATATAAAAAATTCAAGTACGTAGCGGCATACATTTAAATTATAAGTGTTTTATATTTTTACATTTTTAATATCCATATAGACTTTTTAAAAATTAAAAAGCTGAACTGTAATCTAATATTTTTACTATTCGATACCTTTACTTTAAAATGAGTGTCTAGGGCAATCTTCAGTGATTGTTTTATAAAGGGAAAGTAAAAATAAATAGAGAGTGAGTGAAGCTTAATTATGGATTTATTAATTGCCCTGCTCCCAGCATTATTTTGGGGAAGTGTTGTTTTAATTAATGTACTCGTTGGTGGTGGCCCTTACAATCAAATCAGAGGGACTACTTTCGGTGCACTTATCATAGGTATCTTATTATTACTTACTGGCAATACAAAATTCGATGACCCCATCGTCATTATTGTAGGTTTAATATCTGGTGCTTTTTGGGCATTAGGACAAGGTTATCAATTAAAATCAGTCAGTTTAATTGGCGTATCTAAAACAATGCCAAT
Source organism: Staphylococcus sp. 11-B-312 (assembly GCF_016743055.1). Classification (NCBI taxonomy): domain Bacteria; kingdom Bacillati; phylum Bacillota; class Bacilli; order Caryophanales; family Staphylococcaceae; genus Staphylococcus; species Staphylococcus sp. 11-B-312. The sequence goes on along the minus strand of NZ_CP068241.1, from coordinate 779,485 downwards.
TTCAACAGGGTTACAACTTGTAGGTACCACTTTATTTAGTGCTATATTTTTAGGTGAATGGAGTACTGGCACACAAGTAATTCTTGGCTTAGTTGCAATGATTTTACTTGTTGGCGGTATTGCGCTTACTTCAATTAAAGGTAAAAATGAAGCTTCAGAAAGTACGAAAAACTTTGGTAAAGCAATTCCTATCTTGTTAATTTCCACTGTAGGTTATGTCGTCTATGTTGTAGTTGCACAAATTTTTGGTGTTGATGGTATGAATGCCCTATTTTTCCAATCTATTGGTATGGCAATAGGTGGATTAATATTATCAGCTAAACATGAAACTACGATTAGAAGTACAGTTTGGAATCTAATACCTGGTGTCATATGGGGTATAGGAAACTTGTTTATGTTCTATTCACAACCAAAAGTAGGTGTGGCGACAAGTTTCTCATTTTCACAATTATTAGTAATTGTTTCTACACTTGGTGGCATTTTTCTTTTAGGTGAACGAAAAGATAAACGTCAGATGATAGGCATCTGGACAGGTATCATTTTAATCGTTATCGCTGCATTTGTTTTAGGCAATATTAAAGCTTAATCAAGTATTATAAAACTATATTCGACTAAACACTTTAATTCATCAAAATTTATGCCGAATAACTAGGAGGAATTTTAAATGTTTAAAGATTTAGCAGGAAAAGTAGTCATTATTACTGGGGCTGGTAGTGGTATTGGAAAAGCCATGGCAGAGCAGTTTGGTGAAGAACAAGCGAATGTCGTATTAAACTACAGATCCGAACGTCATATGGATGCTATAGAAGCCTCAATTAAATTAATTGAAAATGCTGGTGGCAAAGCATTAAAAGTTCAAGCAGATATCTCTAAAGAAAATGATATTGATCACCTCATTCAAACTACTGTAAATCACTTTGGTACATTAGATATCATGATTAACAATGCCGGATTTGAAAAAGCAATCCCAACACATGAAATGCCTTTAGATGAGTGGCAAAAAGTAATTGATATTAACCTAACAGGTGCTTTTTTAGGTTCCAAAGCCGCAGTTAATCAATTTCTCAAAGAGAATAAAAAAGGTGTTATTCTTAATACTTCAAGTGTACATGATAAAATCCCTTGGCCTAACTATGTGAATTACGCTGCTAGTAAAGGTGGTTTAAAATTAATGATGGAAACAATGTCTATGGAATATGCTCAATATGGCATCCGCATTAATAATATTTCACCAGGGGCAATTGTAACGGAACATACAAAAGAAAAATTTTCAGACCCAACAACACGGGCAGAAACATTAGAAATGATTCCGGCAAAAGAGATTGGTGAAGCAAATGAAGTCGCAAATGTAGCAAGATTTCTTGCCTCTGATTTAGCAAGTTATATTCATGGAACTACCATTTACGTTGATGGTGGAATGACTAATTACCCCGCGTTTATGGGAGGTAAAGGATAAAGTCATCACGCCAATCCAAACACATGCATTTGATCATTAATACTTATGCTCGATATTTAAGGGTCCGGGACACCATTGATATGTCCCAGACCCTTATTTTTTATATTCAAATCGTTTCATAGTCTTCCAAAAATCAATTAAACAAATAACGCTTGATATACATACAATATAATAATGCTAATTAAAATCGTTAAATTACTCACCATTCCAACGAGTGGCAAAGTCTTATACTTAAATTGAATGGAATAAGGTATAATAGCAACACCTACTGGTAATAACCAAGCAACTTGTAGTGTTGTTTTAATCATATCATTATCAACTGGTAAAAAGAAGTAAACGAGCAATCCTGCGATGATTCCCAATCCATAATGTAAACCTAAATACTTTAAAGCAATAGGCAAGAAGCGTTTATCAATACTAAAGTTGAGCATCAAACCTAATAATATCATTGAAAGTGGCATATTAGCGCCAGATAGTACAGAGAAAAATTTAATTACAGGCTCTGGGAAGTGTATATTAAGCATATTTAATATAAACATAATGATATATGTCATTAAAGGAACCGATTTAAGTAAATTCTTTCCTAAATATTTATAATCAAAATTATCACCTGCACTACTGAAATAACTGCCAACAAAGTATGTAACACCAAACATAATCATTGCGCCACCTATATCTGCCATTCCAAAATATATCATTCCTGTTTTAGGCCATATCGCTTCTACAAGTGGATAAGCAAATAAACCAATATTTAGCGAAGCTGTCATCATGCCAACTGTTCCACGTATGTGATTGTCATATTTTAAGAAAAACCAAATCACGATGACCTTAGCGATAACACCATACAATATCATCATTATCGGTAATATTGATAGTGACAAATCTAAACTTGCACCATTTAAATTAACAATCACTAAAGAAGGTAATGTTATGTTTAATACGAGTGTTGAAAAGACTTGACTATCGTTAGCTTTAAAGTAATTTATCCGTTTGAGTACATAGCCTAATGCAATGAGTAATATAATAATGATAAATTGTTGGGTCACATTATTCCTTCTTTCATCCAATCATCTGTTTTCATTCTATTTTCATACTTTAACATAAGTGGCAACCATTTTAGAAGCTTTCGAATCCATGTTATAATTCAACTAATATACGAAATGCTTACATTAAACAAAAATGGAGGTAATTGAATGGATTTAAATGATAAATTAGCGGAACTGAAATATGATTATGTTAGATTACAAGGAGACCTCGAAAAAAGAGAATCAGTTAATCAATCTGTGGATCCTTTAATAAAACAACTTGAAAAAATAGAGCAAGAAATGTCAGAGGTACGTTCAGAAATTAGACAAAAAGAAAATAAATAACATCCTAGTAAATCAATAACTTACATGCTAAGATTAAGGGCGAACATAGAAAGGATGTAATAAATGCAACTGTATCTTATATTTTTGCCAGTGTTATATTTAATCGTAAGTTACATAAGTATATTTAAAATGAACACCATTATAACGCGTATTTTACGTATTATTATGTCTTTACTTTTATTATTCGTGGTAGCTATTACAACATTATCGTTCCCAGCAATCAATTGGTGGGTCTTTATTGTCCTACTGCTTATCATAGGTAATGTAGAAATTACAGCTTTCAAAAACGGCAAAAAAGACCAAAAAGCCGTTCAAATTTTAAATATAATGAGCGTTATCTTATTTGTAATTTATGTTATTTTGACTTTAGTTTTATATTAAAAACCACTATTTTAAAATACTGTAACGTCACACATATAAATCAGCCCCGACAAGATTTCTGATTAAAAGAAACTTATCGGGGCTGATTTTATATATTCAAACACGTGCTCATATATATAAGTACGGACATACAAAATCCACAAAAAGCATGTCATCTCGTATGTCCACATTTTATTTTACTTTCTTTTTCTCAAGATTTTTGACTTTAATGTAAATAATATTTCATATATTACTGGTACAACAATTAAAGTTAATAAGGTTGAAGAAACCAATCCACCTACTACAGTCGCTGCCATACCTTTTGAAATAATAATAGAACTGTCTTGACCAAATAACATTGGCAGCAACGCACCAATCGTTGCTAATGCTGTCATAAGTATTGGTCTGATACGCGTTCCTCCTGCTTCTAACAGTGCCGCTTGCATTGCCATACCTTGATGTTGTTTATTAATCACTCTATCAATTAACACAATTGCATTGGTTACAACAATACCAATTAGCATAAGCATACCAATCATGCTAGGTACAGATATTGTCTCGCCAGTCACCACTAATGCAACCACTACACCTATCACTGTATATGGCAATGAGAATAATATGGTGAAAGGTGCCAAGGCGCCTTTAAATGTTAACACAAGTACTAAATAAACTATAATAATTGCTGCTAACATCGCCATAGATAATTGTGTTACTGCATTTCCTATATCTTCATTTGCCCCTCCCATGTTGACGTCTACGTTATTCGGCTTATCTATTTTATTTAACTGTGACAACACTTTCTGTGAAGTCCCGCCAACATCATCATTTGTCACTTTTCCGGAAACTTTTGACGTATAGTCTCCTGCTTTAGTTTCTATTTTGTTTGGCGTCGTTGTTTTTTCTAATTTTGCGATATCACTTAATTCAATAGATTGACCAGTAGCTGTTTGTATTTTAGTATTTTTAAGTTTTTCTTCTGTCCAATCCGTTTCTTTATCTTCTTTAATTTTCACATCTATCGATTTACCATTTTCCTTTACGGTTGTGACACTTTGCTCAGGTGTATTCTGATTTAATGTCATGGCTAATTGTGATGCAGACAAACCATAATTGGAAGCTTTATTTTGATCGACTTTGATATTATATTGTTCGTATGTTTGAGATAAATCAGACTTAACATTAGCAATGCCATGAATATGTTTCATTTCTTTTTCGACTTTATTGACAGTTCCTTTGATAGCATCAACAGATGGACCAGTAACAGTGATTGCTAATTCATTATTTGTACCACCTGTACCCATATCCTGATTTGCCCAATCTCCAGGATGATGATATTTGTTGATATGTTTTAATACTTTATCTGGTTCTTCATCAAAGTTAGGTGTATCACTCTCATATTCAACCATGATAGCCATACTATTTGAACTACCTGTAGGATCCGTTGGCGTTGCTCCACCTACAGAGTACTGAACTGTTTTCACCTTATCTTTAGTGTTCAAGTATTTTTGTACTTGTTCGGCATGTGCTAATACACCTTGCTCTGTCTCACCTGGTTCAGGAGTGTAAGTTAATGCCATGAATTTATCTTCTCCAGTTGAGATAAAACTAGTCCCTAGTTTAGCGGCCCCTAAACCGATACTAGCGATTAAAATGATTGTACTTAAAATCATTACAATCCATTTGTGCGCTAATGACCAGCGGAGTATACGTTTATATCCTCTTCCTACCAGACCTAATGTTTCTTCTCTCTGTTGTTTGACACCTTTTTTGAAGAAAGTAGCACTTAAAGAAGGTACGATGGTAATCGAAACAAGTAAAGAAGCTAGTAAACTAAATGCAATCGCTAATGCAAATGGCCTAAACATCTCACCTACTGAACCATTGACAAACGCCAATGGTAGAAAAACTATAATAGTAACGATTGTCGACGACATTATCGGTTTAAACACTTCACTCGTCGCACTAATAATGAGGTTGTTACCAGTTAGTGTTTCTTTTTTATCTGATAAACGTCTATAAATATTTTCAACTACAACAATTGAATCATCGATCACCCGACCTATCGCAACTGTTAACGCACCAAGTGTCAATATATTTAACGACACATCTGTTAATTTCAATGCAACCATTGCAATTAATATAGACATCGGTATCGAAACGACTGAAATTGCTGTTGTTCTAATATTTCTTAAAAATAATAATATAACAATTATGGCAACAATCGTACCGAGTGCTGCTTTTTCAATCATTGTATACAGCGAGTCTTCTATTGGTTTCGCAGTATCCATAACTTTAGTAGCTTTGATATCTTTATTGTCTTTGGTAAATTCATCAATTTCTTTTTTCGTATCTTTTGCTACTTTAACAGTATTGGCATCTTGTGCTTTCGTCACTTGTACATTGACTGCATCTTTGCCATTTGTTTTAGAAATAGATTGTCGTTCATCACCAACTGAAATATTTGCAATGTCTTTGAGTTTAACAGAAGGCATGCTATTTTCACCGTCTTGATCATCTGAGGTAGGCATTGCTGCTGCCATGTTACCTCCTTGTGATGAACTTTGGTCACTCGTACTTTGACTTGCATTTTCATCGTTGTTACCTTGAGTGCTCATACTTGAAGCTGATAATGGAATCTCAAGGTTTTCCAATGCACTTATTGAAGTAAATTGGCCATCAACCACTACTGACTTTTCAGTTTTACCGAACTGGAATAAACCTAACGGGGTTTCACTTGTGGCACCCTTTAAGAATTGTTCCACACTATCTACAGTCAATCCTCTGTCTTGTAATTTTTCCTGATCAAATTTAATTGAAACTTCTCTAGATGTTTGTCCATTCAATTGTGCATTTTGTACACCATCGATTGTTTGAAGTTTAGGTAGTAACTGATTGTTAACTTTTTTTGTTGTATCTTTTAAATTATTATCCTTTGTGGTAAAAGAATAAGCCACAATTGGAAAAGCATTCATTGAATTCCTTGTTAAGTCGGGGTCTTCCACACCATCATCAAACTTAATTTTATCAAGTTCTTTTTTTAAATCGTTTTCTGCCTTATCCATATCTGTGCCATTTTCATATTCAACAGAAACCATAGAAGCATTTTGAATAGATTGTGCATTAACATTTTTCACACTTGCCATTGACCTTATTTGGTCATCAATTTTATCACTAATTTCTTCCTTCACCGTTTCTGGTGTAGCACCAGGCATGGTTGTTTGTACTGTAATCACTGGTGGCTCAACATCAGGTAATAATTCAAGTTTCATTTTTGCACTTGAATACACACCACCTAAAATGACCAGCAATACCATAAGAAAAATTGCAAACTTATTTCCAAGTGAAAACTGTAATAGTTTTTTAATCATATCTTTTCTCCTCTCAATTAGCATTTTAATGCGATACTTCATTTAATTTCATTACGCTTAATTATATATGTATTTTCTAAATTCATAAAAAATGCACGTTATAAAGTTTAAGTTGCATATTAAAACTTTATAACGTGTCTACTTTTTTACAAAATCACAAACAAAACTACTAACGTTTTAATTTACGTGAAAGTTTTATTTTAGCTTTAGTCAATTTAGGTTTAACATTTTCAATAACTTGATATAATGGTTTATTTAACACATAATCAAATTCACCTATTTTTTCACTTAAATAAGTTCCCCATACTTTCTTAAATGCCCACAATCCATAATGGTCTGATTCCTTATCGGGATCATTATCTGTGCCACCAAAATCATATGTTTTAGCACCATGTGCTCGAGCGTATTGCATCATTGCAAATTGCATGTGATGATTTGGCAAGAAGTCTCGATAATCATTTGATGACGCGCCATACAGATAATAAGATTTATTTCCAGCAAACACAAGCAATGCACCTGATAAATATAATCCTTCTGGGTGCTTAGCTTCTAAAGCTTCCATCTCATTGATAAGTTCTTGCGTTTTTTTCATTTTATTGTCAGCATCGTTTATTTTATTTAATGTCTTTTTATCTTGTTTTTTTTCAGCTAGCTTTTCTTTTTCCTTTTCTAACTGCGCTAAATCTTGGCGTAAATCCTTAAGCACGGGTTTAGGCTCTAATTTCACTAAGAATAATTCTGCATCTCCATCGGGATGTAAAGCATCATATATATTTTGGAAATAGCTAATATCTCTCGTTAAAAAGCCATCTCTTTCACCCGTAATTTTCATTAATTCGGCAAATGTTTTCAAACCTTCTCTATCAGAACGTTCTACTTTCGTACCACGTTTTAATGCCAATCTAACTTTTGAACGATTACGTCTTTCAAAACTTTGAATTAAAGCGTCATCGTTCTTATCAATCGGTGTTATCATTGTCATTCTTGGTTGGATATAATCTTTCGAAAGTCCTTCTTTAAACCCTTTATGTCTAAAACCTAATGCTCTTAGATGTGTAAGCGCATCAGCACCATTATCTACTTCAACATCAGGGTCGATTTTTATTGCATAAGCTTTTTCTTCTTTTGCTATCTGAATTGCGTATTCTAGTAATGTTTCTAATGCGAGTTTATTACTATAATCTGTTACAAAACCTCTTGAAATATAGCATAGCGTATAAGGCAATTTAGGAACCTTTTTAAATAATAACTGAGCCACTCCTAAAATCTCACCATCTTCACCTACTGCGATACGCTTTGAGTACCAGCCAGTCAATCGCTTTGTTTCTGCCCATTTTGTTAATTGTAATAGATCACCTTGCGGATGCGCTTTAACAAATGCATCATGAGCTTGATTTGTTATATTCATCTTTTCCATAAAAACTGATATCTCCTTTTACCATTACATACTTTGTTATTATACATTGCTTCACACATTCTTTCACATCATTTCCTATTATTTGCTATAATATGATACGAAATGAGGTGTTCTAGTGCGTATCATTATATTGTCATTACTCTTTTTAATCAATTTAATTTTTGTAATCCAAACATTTAGTACAACGTTTAATGTTTCATATCTAAGTTTAAGAATCATTCTCGCTGTTTTTACATTTGTAGCAACAGTGTATTTACTACTTTTATCTAATAAAAATAAATGGGGAACTTACTTAACTATTTTAACACTAATCACTTCTGTGATACACATCGTCGTTATTGCACATAGTATGTATGTTTACATTTACTAATCCGCTTCAACTTTGTACTTAAGCCCTCTAATGATTAAAGTGTACGGTGAAGTTGTATGATCGTCTTTCAAAGTAACCGCTTTATAACCTGAATACTCACCATCGTATATACGATATACAATATCATCGTTTTTCAACTTTAATGTTGTGAACGTTTCTGTATCATTCACGACTTCCATCCCAAACCACTGTTGCCATTTTTCAACCGTATGTGTTCTTTCTGTACTATTAATTTCAATCCCCTTGATACTAAAGGCGTTTTGCCGTAATGATGTTAGCTTTTCTTCTCTTGTTTCAATATTTTCATTCCATTGAATAAAAAATGGCGGTTTAACTCTATAATCTGGATCAGCTATATATAACAAGCGCCATGTAGTCTTTTCTCCTTTAGTATTTTCCCTTTCCATTTCTACAGGACCTATAACATCTATATTTTGTGCTTCAAGTTTTTCTTTTAGTTTAGTAATATCTTGCGTTTGAAATGCTATTGTTTTCAGTCCTTGTTTATACTGATCTTGAACGATTTTTGAAGGAAATGAGACTCGACCTTCTTCACTTTTGACAATTTTTTGCAATTTTTCTGGTTTATAAATATCCAGTAATTCAATGTAAGCATTATTTAAGTACGCTAAACGATTATATGTGCCTAATTGATCATGCTTACCACCTTGATATAGTGTAAATAAATGGCCTGGGAATTTGAAATTATCTAATTGTTGTACATAATGAACGATATGATCTAATTTTAAATCTTGCATACCTTGATCCCCCTATTTTTTCTTTATATTTATTCTAACAAATTGTTTAAGCGTTTACTTCCGATAACCTATGATTACGATTCAATTTACTTTTGTGAAATCATATTTATATAATGATTAAAAATCATATTTTAAAAAATAGCTATTGATTTCCTTGGCATAATAGACTAAAATATAACTTGTTTAAAAATTAAGTTAGCTTTGCTAACTATTTTCGGAGGTGTGCATTCATGCAAAATAAATTTGTCTTTGATAATATCATTGCAATTTATAGACCATATACAAAACTATTCCAACCCATCTTTGAATCATTTGATCTCTATCCTGCACAATGGCTCGTTTTAAAAGATATCTCCTATAATACCCCAACCACTTTAGTACAAATTTCAAAACGACGCTCTATTGAAAAACCGACCACAAGAAAAATATTAAAAGTGCTTTCTGAAAAATCTTTATTAACTGTAGAAACAGGTACCGATAAACGAGAAAAATGGCTTTCACTTTCTCAAAAAGGAGAGAATCTTTATAAAAGCATTAGTACTCGCGTAGATAAAGTGCAAGATGAAATCATTAAAAATACAGGTTTGTCAGATTCAGAACTGGAGCATATCACACAATCAATACAACTTATTCACGCGAAAATTTTAGAGAAAGAGGAGTTTTAACATGAATCAATCAGCATCGATGAAGACACCAATTTGGACAAAGAATTTTAATATTAATTTCATAACTAATTTTTTAGTCTACTTATGCATGTATTTACTTATCGTTATCATAGCAAGTTATACAAAATCTGAATATCATGCCTCAGACAGTATGGCAGGACTTGTATCCGGATTATTTATTATCGGTTCTTTAATCGGACGATTTATCACTGGAAAGTACGTTAATAAAATAGGACCTAAACGGATTTTAATCATTGGTTTAATCTTATTAATCATCACACAATTGTTCTATTTTATAGAAGGTGCCTTAGCTATTTTAATGTTCACGAGATTAGTTAATGGTATTGCTACTGGGGTTACTACAACAGCGACAGGAACAATTGCTGCATATGCAACGCCTCAGGAGAGAAAAAGTGAAGGTATTAGTTTATTCTCTTTAAGCTTAGTTATCGGCGCTGCAATCGGTCCATTTTTTGGCCTTTTACTTATTAATACATTCCCAATTCAATTGTTATTTTTACTTTGTTTAATGTGCGGTATCATTAGTTTTATCATTTCTTTTTTCATTAAGTTAAATATCGATACAACGCGTGATATCATAAAACCTCAAACTACTGAAAGTAAAAAATTTAATATTAATAACTACATCGCCAAAGAAGCATTACCTGTGGCAATCATTATGCTCCTTGCCGGGTTATCTTATTCGTCTATTCTGACATTTTTACAATTTTTTGCACAAGAAATTAATTTAGTTACAATATCTAGTTATTTCTTTATTTTCTATGCTATTGCATCACTCATTACAAGACCAATCGCTGGTAGAATGATGGATCTCAAAAATGAAAACGTCATCGCTTATCCTGCTTTCATCTTTTTAATACTTACCTTTTTAACGTTAAGTATTACAAATAATAGTTGGTTATTAATTCTTGCGGGATTACTCCTTGGTGCTGGTTACGGAAATATTTCTTCTTGTATGCAAGCAATTGCAATCAAAGTATCTCCACCGGCAAAATATGGAATAGCTACCTCAACTTACTTCATTGGTTTAGACTTAGGACTAGGATTTGGTCCATATATATTAGGATTTGTAACCTCTGCAGTTTCATTCGCTCAATTATACGCTATTATGGGTGTACTGGTTTTAATTACTGGAGTTATTTATTACTTTGTTCATGGTAGAAAAGTAAAACACATGAACATCTAATCTTTTCATTAAACAATAAACTAAATATCCTGAAAAACATTGTTTTTAGCTGTCAACAAAAGTATTGTTGGCAGTTTTTTTACATACTTTATGGCTGAAGCATCAATTCGTCTACATTTTACAATATTTAAAATTGAAATTTGTTTATTTATATTATAGTTATTACTGAATTAGGTTTATTCTATTTTTCAAATATATAAAAAAACCAAATGCTATTTTAGCACTTGGCTTATTTCAAATTTATATTGTTGTTAATGATTATCATCTGTTTGTAACCTTAATGATTAAGCGACTTTTATGTTTTCGATTTCTGTTATAATATCATCTATTACTTTTAACTGATCATCTGTGTAATAATAGAACACTTGTCTTTCATCTGTTTCTGATCGAACTTTTGAAATCAATTCTTTTTTATAAATCTTTCTTATAATAACATCTATTTTACTAGTGTCCCATAACATTTCAAAATGTAAGGTATCTCTTAATTCTTTTCCGCTAATTTTATTAGCTTCATAAACCTTAAACAGAACTACAAACTCTTCGATAGATAAACGGTGAGCTGACTTCAACCAATGTTTCAACTGACTTAAAGCCCTCTCAGACGTAATATAAAATGATGCTTTACTTTCCATAAATTTGGCCTCCTCATGATTTACTTTCATTGTTAGTATTGGCTTTATATAATGAATAAGCTTTTAAAATATTATATAACACTTTCTTCATTAAATCTATTATTTTAAAAGAAACAGATAAATAAATTTTACTATTGTAAAGTTTTTATATAGCTACAATTGATTATGGTAATCTTTTTCTATTGTTCATTATCTTTAATCGTTAAAAAATTACTTATGTATAATACATTTTCATATAAAAATATCTTTCCTCATTTTTGAAATCATTTCACATAAGATATGAGTTCAAATTATAAAAAATGAGTAGGAGATAATTCAATTGAAATTTGAATTATCTCCTACTCTTAATATATTTTAGAATAACTTCATAAATGAATATAATTTTCGTATTATTAGTTATTTGAACTTCTTAAAAATTTAATAGCTATGAATGTTGTGATAAAAGTGCAATCTCCATAAACGATTATATTTGATAAGTCAGCCACCAATATAGTTCATATTGATTTTTTTACGTTTTCTATTAGCTACTGTTTGTGCAGTACGTTCATCTGAATATCTATCATCTCTAATATTCCATAAAGCTTTAAATTGTTCAAACAGAGCTTCATCTGACACGCCTGATCGCATAAATGACTTTACATTAAATCCATCTACGGTACTAAATAGACAACCATAAAACTTACCATCTGATGATAATCTTGCACGTGTACATGTTGAACAGAATGATTCAGATACACTTGTGATAAGACCAAACTTAGCACCATTATCTTTATGTCGATAATATTTAGCTACTTCACCAAAATATTTAGGTTTTACAGGTTCTATATCAAATGATGACTCAATCATTTTTAACATTTCATCTTTTGTTACTACTTTACTGAAGTCCCAACCATTATCATTGCCTACATCCATAAATTCAATAAAGCGTATTTCAATATCCTTATCTTTGAAATATTGAATCATAGGTAAAATTTGATCATCGTTCACACCTTTTTGAACAACTACATTTACTTTGACATGAAAACCAATTGAGACCGCATAATCTATTTGCTGTAAAATTGTGGAAGCTTTGATATTCCGGTTGTTTATAGCTTGGAACACTTTGTCATCAATCGCATCTAAACTTACATTAATACGTCTTAAACCAGCATCATATAATCTTTGACCATGTTTTTTTAATAATAAACCATTGGTAGTTAAACCAATATCCTCTATACCATCAAGTTGATTCAACTCGTATATTAATTTATATAAATCTCTTCGGAGTAGAGGCTCTCCACCGGTAATACGTATTTTTTTGACTCCTAATCGCGTATAAACTTTAGCAATACGGACCATTTCATCAAAAGTAAGTAATTCATCTTTGGGTAGGAAAACAAAGTCATCACCAAATATTTCTTTTGGCATACAATAGTCACAACGAAAATTGCAACGATCTGTAACTGACAATCTTAAATCTCGAATTGGACGCCCAAGTTTATCAGTTATTTGCTCTACCATCTGATCAGCCCCCTATCTATTCTTAATGTCGTGATGTAAATCTATTAAGTCTTGTTGATAGTTAATATTTTTGTACCAATAATCAGATGAACCAATTTCGTGCACATCTAACCAATCACTTTTGACTTTTGAATAGACATTCTTAAGGCTGTAATCACCTGATTCCAATGCTGCCTCTATAAAAGAAAGCGTATGTGGACTATAAAAAGCCATCGTTGGAATGGGCATGCCATCTTCTTGGAAACCGGCGATATCTAGTTGATCTTCTATTAAATGTTCAACCATAAATTGATACAATTTACTTATTGCTTTTTGTGTAATCATCGGTGTATCTACAGAAATCACAAAGAAAAGCGTTTCGTCAGTATGTTGTTTCATGACAGAGTAAATTCCAGCCAGCGGGCCTTTACCTTTGTTTTTAGCATGATCGATAACAATATTATCATAATCAAATTCATGTGCTAATATTTCATTTGTGCTAATAATTATTTCATTAAACATATTTGTAGCTTCTAAAACTTCAATGATACGTTTATAAAACATTTGTGAATGAATCTTTGCAAATGCTTTTGGTTTTCCAAATCTTTCTGATTGTCCACCAGCAAGTATGATTGCTTTCATATTTCCATTACCCTCCACTAACTGGTGGTATCAACGCTACAGTATCATTAGGTTTTACGATATCATCACCTTTGACAAATTCTTCATTAATCGCAATTTGAAACTTTTTGCTATTAATACTAGGATAACGCTCAAACAAATCTGATACAAATTCATCAACGGTAATATCATAACTTAAGTCAATATCTTCTGAACTTTTATCCAAAACATCTTTTATTTCCGCAAAGTATAAAACTTTCATAACTTTTTCCCTCCAACTGCATCCTCATGGTTACCATGTTGATGACCTTGCCATTCAGCACCATCTTCCCAAATTTCTTTTTTCCAAATGGGCACTACCTCTTTAATACGCTCAATTGCATATTCATTAGCACGATAAGCATCTTTTCTATGTGGCGATGATACACTTATCAATACCGCTATATCAGAAATAGCTAACGGTCCAATTCTATGGACAATGGCCGTTTTTGTCCCTGGCCATTTGTTTGAAATCTCATCACCTATTTGTGCCAACTTTTTCTCTGCCATAGGTATATACGCTTCATACTCTAAATACTCTGTTTTAACTCCTTTTGTCCACTCACGTACATGACCAGTGAAAACAACAACAGCACCTTGATGTTCATTGAGCACATATTGGCGATATTGTTCGGTTTCTATTGGCTTATTTGTAATTTCGAATTGTTTCATTTAATCCATTCCCTTTTCGTTAACGAAAGATAATAACCATTGCTCAAATTTTTGAAATGCTAATGGTTGCCCAATATTAATATAATACTGAATATTTGTTAATTTATTTAACTTTTGGTAATCAGCATCATCACGATATATAAGCACTTTATCATAATTTGCCTCTTTAAAACCTTCTACTAAAATGATGTCACTGTCTATTGTAACAGATTTATCAATGATTTCATCCAACCTTTGTTTTTCAGTTCGTGTAACTGTTTGTTGTAGATGATGTCCTTGAACAATACTTTGATCTGCACCTGCATTAAAATGTTTCATGTGATCAACAGTATTTGCCTGCAGTTCAATATCTGACAAGTTTAAGTCATGTTGACCGTGGTGTTTAACCGTTGCTACACAAAAGCCATGTGATTTTAAAAATTTCACTGCGTGCGTCATCAAAGTGGTTTTTCCCGAGTTTTTATAACCTACGATTTGTAATATCATAGCGTCGTATCCATTTCATATGCTTGTGATTCAGTTAAAATGACATCAACTGTGTGGCCTTTTTGATATCCTCTTGTACCACTAGGTAACACAATCATTGCATTACTATGCGCAATCGCTACTACTGCACCGGACTTATTAAATCCTGATGGTACAACCGTCATCTCTTTACCATTAAAAGTCACTGTTGCTCGAATAAATCTAGTAAATGGATTTGGCTTTTTAAAATCTTCCATGAGTGTGGCCTGCACAATTTGTGGATATATCGCTCTGGCACCCATCATATGCTGTATTGCAGGTTTGACATAGAGTTCAAACCCGGTGAAACAAGCAGAGGGGTTACCTGATAATCCAAATAAATATTTGTTATTTGCAATAGCTACCGTAGTGACACTTCCTGGACGCATGGCGATTTTATTAAACAAGACTTTAGCGTTGACCGCTTCATAAATTTGAGGCAAATAATCGAAATCGCCTACTGACACACCTCCAGTTGTAATGACAATATCATGCTCAACCATTGCTTCACGCATCACTTGAATACTACTATTTAAATCATCTTGTTGAATTTTATATGCATTGACATCTAACTGATGCTTTTTTGCTAATGCAGTTATCATAGGACCATTTGAATTACGAATTTTTCCCGGTTCTAAATCGTCGCTAACATCCAACAATTCACTTCCTGTAGCAATCACAGCCACGCTAGGTTTTTCAAAAACTGGAACTTCTGTATAGCCATATGTTGCCAAAACAGCGATTGCACCTGGATTAACACATTGTCCTTTTTCTAATACAATATCGTCAACTTTGGTTTCTTCACCCTTTAACGAAACATTCTCATTTTCGCTAAAAGTTTTTCTTATTGTAAAATCATGTTCACCTTCGACAGTTTGTTCAAGCATAACTACAGCATCGGCGCCTTCAGGTATTTGTGCACCTGTCATAATTCTTACAGCTTCAAATGCTCCAACTTTTTTAGTTGAAACTGATCCCGCTCCAATGTGGTCAATGACTTTAAATTTAATGCGATTATCACCGCTCGCCTCTTTTGTATCAATACTTCTTAATGCAAAACCATCATATGGTGATTTATCAAACCTTGGTATCTCATGAGTTGCTACAATGTCTTCAGCTAAAATATAGTTTAAACTTTCTGCTAAAGGTAAAGTGATTCTATTTGTAAAAATATTTTGCTTTACCACACGTTGAATTGCTTCATTCACTGGAATCGGATTTCTTTTCTCTACAGGCATCGTAAATCTACTCCTTATAATTAATAATTTCATGATATACTAGAAAACGATTAGGAGGGATACTTTGACTGAATTCACCCATATAAACAAACAAGGAAATGCGAAAATGGTAGACGTCTCTGACAAAAACACAACAAAACGCTCAGCTACTGCGCATTCTAGTATTACGGTAAATCCAGCGATTTATAAACAAATCGTTGATCATACTAACCAAAAAGGGAATGTGCTTAATACTGCTCAAATTGCTGGTATTATGGCTGCAAAAAACACATCTGATATTATACCAATGTGTCATCCATTACCTTTAACTGGTATAGATATTACATTTGATTGGCAAGAAAATACACAAGCATACACTTTAAATATACAGGCAACGGTCTCTACAACTGGAAAAACTGGTGTGGAGATGGAAGCGCTCACTGCCGCTTCAGCTGTAGCACTTACGGTTTATGATATGACAAAAGCGTTAGATAAAGGCATGGTCATTGGAGAAACTTATCTACTCTCTAAAACAGGCGGTAAATCTGGTGACTATCAAAGATAGTTGTCATAAATATTAATATGTAAGAAATAGAGTCCAACAAACTTAAAATGTTGGGCTCTAATTTATTTTGTAATCTCTTGCACTAAATGATTCAATTCTGGTTTAATGAGCTTATTTAATGCTAATTTAACTGCACCAGTAGAGCCTGGTATACTGAAAATCAATTTATTATTTACCGTGCCAGCAATTGCTCGAGATAACAACGCACGAGTCCCAACATCTTCTGTATAACTTAGATATCTAAATAATTCTCCAAATCCTTCAATTTCCTTCGTAATCAAACTGGAAACAGCTTCTATCGTTACATCTCTTTGTGCTATACCAGTACCTCCTGTGGTGATAATGACATCAATATCCTCTGCTAGCCAATGCTTTAATTGCTCAGTAATTACAGTTTGTTCATCTTTAACAATTTTATAATGTGATTCTGTAATCATAACGTTTAATGTTGAAAGTAACTCTTTAACTAATTTACCACCTTTATCGGTTTCATAATCTCTTGTATCAGAAACAGTTAATACTGCACATCTAATATTTCTATCAAGCTTTACATTTGTATGCATATTAAACCTCCTTAGCCGAATAATTGGTTGATCAATGTTATCGCCTGTTGTGGGCGAGTCATCCCATGAATTAATAATCTCCCGCCTTTAAAGCTAACAATTCTATGTTTTTTGTATTCAAAATGTAACATGTAAGGATTACGTTGATATGGTATTTCTTGTTGTTGTAAAAATGTTTCTAACATTTCCTGGGAAATTTCTGGGTTTTCATATTGAACAGTATCTCTGCCACATAAACTTGCAAATTGTCTTTGTGTTGTATTGAGATAAGGATATGTCGGTTGTGTACCACAAGTTGTACAAGCACTATCATGCAATTTACTAAAGCCAAATGTAAAGTGTGTGCCTTCCCAAATATCACCGTAAGTAACTTTAGTCGCTATTGTTGCGCCAGTTAATATTTTTAATGCATCTCTTAATTGTAAACTGGTCGTCATAGTGACTGCTGGCTGAATAACACCTACTGTATCACAGGTCATATTAATTGTAGGTAACTGTGGAATTAAACAGTTAAAACACGGTGTTTGTTTAGGTATAAATGTTGCTTCCACATAAGTACTCTGTACGACGCCACCGTAAATCCATGGTATGGTATTTTTATAAGCAAAATCATTAATCAATTGTCTTGTTTCAAAATTATCTGTAGCATCTAGTATAAGTTCAACATCTTGCGCATATGTTTCTAAGAATAATCGATCAACATGTGCAATGTGTATGTGCAAGTTCAGATTTTGACGTATTGCCATTAGATTTCGTTCTGCTGCGATTACTTTAGGTAACTTATCTACTGCATCCATTTCTGTATACATCGTCTGGCGCTGCAAGTTACTAAATTCAATATAATCTCTATCGACAATCGTCAACTCACCTACACCAGCTCTCACAAGTCCTTCCGCAAGGTGTGTTCCTAAAGCACCCATACCTATAATTAGCACATGTGCATTCATAATTTTCTCTTGCCCAGATGTGCCTATATGCTTAAATAGCATTTGCCTTGAATAACGTTCTTCATTCACTATGAAATCCCTCACTTTGCGTCATTATTTTCATTATAAATCTTGGCGTTCTCTGTAACAACGGTTTGAATTCATTAATCAAAAATCATGTACACCACTTTTATTCATATTACCTAAAAGGCAAAATAAAAGAGTAGGTACAAAATCAAAACTAGATATTGATTTCATAGTCCTACTCTTTATCGCAAAACAGTTTCAAAAAATATAATGATACATTTATGGTGATTACTGATACTTTGATTTTTGGTATTAAAATCACTAATCATTATTTAAATTTGAATTTTCAATCCATCAAATGCAATGGTTGATTTTAAGCCATCTTCTTCTAATCGCTCTTCTAATTGTTTAATTTGTGCCTTCGTTAAACTTTCAGTAGCTTCAATATGAGTAAAATATGTATGCTTAGCATTAATAGTTTTAGCAATAGTCACACATTCATCAAATGTAACCTCTCCTAAAGCATTTAACATACCTTCTGGATGAATTCGTTCATGAGTTATAGGGTTAACTTCATTGCTACCAAAAGGTAAAATAGCAACATCAGCATTTTTCAACTTATCCGTTGGTCGAAAGCCTTTAATTTCATCTGGAATAATAAGTATACGTTTGGTATTTGTAGTTAAATAAAAACCAAACGCGAATTGCTCTGCTAATTGAATCCACTCTACCGTTGTGTCTTCAAAACTAATTTCTGCATCATTGTCAACAATTACTAGGTTAATTACGCCTAATGAATCTAAATATTGAACATATTCCCAACGCGCAAAATATGCTTTAAAATCTTCCACTTCTTGAGTTGTAATATAAACCGTTGTCGTTTTGGACTTAGGTACTTTGTGAATAAAATCAAAATTGAGTGTTTCCCATATCCTCATCCCCATCGTGTGATCTGGATGCCAATGAGAATAAATGCCATATTTTATATCATAAATTTTTGATTGTCTTAGTTGTTGAAATATATCTTCCGAAGTGTCGATTAGTAATTGTAAATCATGAATGAAGATACCAGGCCCTGTTCGTTTTTGTGCATCTTTATGCTGTGAAACTGATTGATAAAGTGTTGGTACACCCCCAGAAGTTCCTAAACATTCGATTATCATTGTATCACCCCCTACTTATTTATAAATGTGATCATAATTCTTACGCAACCTCTCATAAATTATAGTTGCATATCATCCGATATTAATAATTTCATGTGCCAGTACTTCTGCTTCATATTGAGAATGAGTAACAAAAATAATAGGTATATTCCATAATTTAAAGATTCGTTTTACTAACAAAATACTTTCTGCTTTTGTTGTATCATCTAAACTAGAAAACGGCTCATCTAGTAACATCAAGTCTGGTTTAGTACTTAATGTTCTAGCTAATGCAACACGTTGGGATTCACCACCAGATAAGCGTATTGGAAATTTATCTTTTAAGTGAACAATGTTTAATTGATTCATCAAATTGTCTATATGCTGTGAATACTGTGTCATAAAAGTGATGTTTTGAAATACAGTCATATTTGGAAATAATTGATAATCTTGAAATAAATAACCGATATTGCGTTTTTGAATTTTTACATCAATATTTGAAGTAGTATCTGTCAATATATGGTCGTTAATCTGTATATACGCTTGATCTGGTTGCTGTAGACCAGCAAGCATATTTAAAATTGTTGTTTTACCTATACCTGAAGGTCCTTTAATGGCATAAATTTTAGGTGTAGTATCATCTATTTTTACATGTAATTGTGTACTATTTAAAAGATGATTCAAAGATATATTAAGCATTAACGAACCTCCCGATAACCATCTTTATTCAATAGATTGATTGTACCAATTACAGTGATAGCAAATGCAACTAATACAATCACCCATAACCATGCTTGATTCTCTTTTCCCTGCTCTACTAAAAAATATATTTCTAAAGGTAACGTGTTAGTTTTATTAGGAATATAACCTGCTACCATTAACGTAGCACCAAATTCTCCAATTGCCCGTGCAAAACTCATCATTACACCAGCAAGTATTGAGCGCTTAGATAACGGTAAAACTAATTTCATAAAAATTTTATTTTCACTTGCACCCATCGTTCTTGCAGTATTCAACATTTTAGGATCTATACTCCTAAATCCTTGTACAGTATGCTGATACATCAGTGGAAAGCTGACAATGATGGAGGCTATTATGGCACCAGTTAAAGTAAATACAACTGGCAAATGTAATACATCGCTAAAAAATCTTCCAACCACACTATGTGGTGAAAATACAATCAGTAAAATAAAACCCATCACTGTCGGTGGTAACACAATTGGTAAGACAATGAAACTTTCTAAAAGTCTCGTTATAAAGCCACGACGCTTATACAACCATCTTGATATAAAAACACCTAGTATCGTAACGATAATCGTACTGATAATTGCAACCCTTAATGATATCCAAAACGGCGTGACATCTGGCATTTCTGCTACCCCCTATACTTTAAATTTATATTTTTTTAAAATTTCTTGCGCTTCATCTGTTTTTAAAAATTCAATCCACGCTGTTGCTAATTTTTTATCTGAAACTGTCGCTGACTTATATGTGATTGGCTGTTTTAATTTAGCGGTTTGAATTTCTTTTACGTTACTATCACCATTTTTTTGACTTTGATATAAATCTGTTTTATAAACATAACCTAATTGAGCATTACCTTTTTCAACATAATTTAATACTTGTCGCACGTCTTTTGCAAAAACTAAATGCGGTTTAACATCATCATATAATTGATGATCTTTTAAGTATTTCTCAGCATATTTCCCTGCAGGCACAGATTTAGTCTCGCCGATAGCCAATTTTTCACCTTGTTTTAAATCAGACACATTCTTATATGTACTATTATCTTCACCTATAAGCACTAAGTCATTTTGTGCGTATTCATATTTATTTTGAGCTTGCTTACCTAAAGCATCTACATCTTTTGTATTTGCAGACATAAATACATCTACAGGTGCGCCTTTTTCTATTTGTTGTCTCAATGCGCCTGAGCCACCATAATTAAAGGTGATTTTAGCATTTTTATGTTTTTTGTTAAATGCTCGTTCTAAATCTTTAGTGACATCTGTTAAACTTGCTGCAGCTGAAATATGTATTTCTTTCTTATGATTATCCTGAGTGCTAGCATCTTTTTCACTCTGCTTCTTATCGCTATTAGAGCATCCAGTTATTAATATACATGCCATAATCGTTGCAATCATTAAAAATTTCCAAGTGTTTTTCATTTGATTGTCTCCTTTTTCATATAATTATATGCCTATTTATTTCAAAAAAAAGAGCGTATACAAAAGTAAAAGGTACTTCGTATAGCTCAATTTTCAAAATATTTATTGTAACGATGCTATAAATGTTTTAAATGCACTTTGGCCTTGTGATGTGTTTTTAAATACACCTGCGTCTTCAAGTACACGTTTGAATTTGAAACCAAGTTCTTTTTCAATAATTTCATTTACGTTTTTCTCATGAATATCATATCGTTGTGTCATGTCTTCTGCCCATGGTTGATGTATGCTTGGCACTTGTTGTTGTTCACCTAATAAAAATGCTTTAACCTGTTGTAATTCTTGTTTTAATCTACCAGGCAAAATGGCAGTCCCCATTACTTCTATTAATCCAATGTTTTCTTTCTTGATATGTTGAACGTCTTGATGGGGATGAAATATACCATCCGGATATTGTTCCGATGTTTGATTGTCTCTTAAAACAATATCAAGTTCATATTGTTGTTCCCTATAACGGGCAATCGGCGTTACAGTATGATGACGCTCACCATTTTTACTGTATGCTCTTATATCTACAGTTTCATCTGAATAACTATTCCATGCTTTTCTAATAAATTCTGCCGCTGCCACCAAATCATTTTTATCTTCACTTTTCAAACGAATAACACTCATAGGCCAATACAATGTAGAAGCCGTTACTGTTGAAAATTGTTTTAAGTTAAAATTGTTCATTTCCTTAGCATTATCCATCGGAAATGTGTGTCTACCCGATTGATAATGATTGTGTGTCAATATTGAACCGCCAACAAGCGGAATATCTGCATTTGAACCAATAAAATAATGCGGAAATTTATCTACAAAATCCAACAGTTGTACAAATGTTTGCTTATCTATCTTCATAGGAACATGTGATTGAGATAACACAATACTATGTTCTTTGAAATAGGCATATGGAGAATATTGAAATCCCCATTGTTCTTGTCCTAAGTTCAATCTGATGATACGGTGATTTGTTCTCGCTGCTTGTATTACAGACCCTTTAAAACCTTCATTTTCCATGCATAGTGCACATTTAGGATAATCTGTTGCAGGCGCTTCTTTCGCTTTGGCAATTTGTTTAGCATCTTTTTCTGGTTTGGATAAATTGATTGTTATTTCCATATCACCATACTCACTTGCTGTGTTGAAATTTATATTATGCGCAATTGCATCTTCTTTCACATAATGATTGCGTTTGGTTATGTTATAAAAATAGTCTGTCGCTTTCTTTGGACTCTGTTGATATAATTCATAAAACTTATGGTTCAGTACAGATGGTCGTGGTGTGATTAAATCTAATATTTGTGCTTCAATGATTTCTTTGCTATATAAAGCGTCATCTATACATTTCGCATTGATTGCTTCTTGAATCCAATATTGCGTTATCTCAAGCGCTGTAGTCTCAGAATTAAATTTGGAAGATGTTGTGTCCTCTATGCCTGAAGCATTTAAAATACTCAGCAATCTATTTTGAATATAAATGGCATCTTCCACTTCATAATCTCCATGTGCTATAGCGTGAGATACAAATAGTTGGACAGCGTAGTGATTCAATAACATCCATTATACCTCCTGATACCCGCTAGGGTGCTTTTCATGCCATTGCCAAGCAGAACCAATAATATCGTGTATATCATCATGTTTAGGTTTCCATCCTAATACTTCCTGTGCTTTATTACTTGATGCAATTAATTTGCTAGGATCTCCAGCTCTTCTTTCACCAACAACTGCGTTTATTGTTTTACCTGTGACTTTTCTTGCTGATTCTAAAATTTCAAACACTGAATAACCTTGGCTACTACCTAAGTTAAACGCACCTGATTCTCCACCATTTTTTAAATGTTGAAACGCTAAAATATGCGCATCTATTAAATCAACGACATGTAAATAATCTCGTATGCAAGAGCCATCTTCCGTATCATAATCATCACCAAAAACAGTTAGTTCATCTCTTTGCCCTAACGCTACTTGTAATACAATTGGGATTAAATGTGTTTCAGGTCTATGATCTTCCCCTATTATGCCGTGTTCTTTAGCGCCTGCAACATTAAAGTATCGGAGTGCAGCAAAATTCACACCATATGCTTCATGACACCAATGCATCATTTTTTCCATCATTAATTTACTTTCACCATAAGGACTTGTTGGTGTTTTAGAATCATTTTCTGTAATTGGTACAGAGTCAGGTTCACCATATACAGCTGCTGTTGATGAGAAAACAATATGCATGACATCATGGTCATACATCACTTCTAACAATACTTGTAGACCATTAACATTATTATTAAAATATGTTAATGGTTTCTCTACAGATTCACCAACTAATGAGTATGCGCAAAAATGAAATACACCTTCAATATTTTCACTATTAAATACATTTTCTAAAAATGCTTTATCACGAATATCACCTTCGTAAAATTTCGCTTTATTGTGTATTGCTGCTTTATGTCCAGTGCCTAAATTATCTACAACTACAACATCATAGCCTCTATGAATTAATTGGTCTACGGCATGGCTTCCAATATAACCTGCGCCACCTAATACTAATACGCTCATGGAAAAATCCTTTCTTTTTCAAATTTATTTTAAATTGTTTTTACACCATCACTAATGCCCACATGATAAAACGATGGCTCATAGCCGATTTTTTCTATATATTTATTTGAGACTTCATCTTCTAGTGCTTGAATTTGATTTTTGTGCACTAAAGCAATTGCACATCCTGCAAAGCCAGCACCAGTCATTCTTGCACCGAGTACGCCTTCCACTTGTTGCGCAGTTTCCGCCAATGTATCAAGCTCAATACCTGTTACTTCATAATCATCTTTTAATGAGGCGTGCGAATCATTTAATAAATAGCCAAATTTTTCAAAATCATTAACAGATAATGCTTGATAAGCAAGTTTCGTACGTTCATTTTCTGAAACAGCGTGTTTTGCTCTTTTGCGTTTCACATCATCTTTAATAAGCATTTGATGTTTTTCAAATTGTTCCATTGTTAATTCACCTAAAGACTCAATATTTAATTTTTGTTGTAATGATGACAGTGCAGATTCACATTCACTTCTCCGTTCATTATATTTACTTTCAGTTAATGAGCGTCGTTTATTGGTATTCATGATGGATATGACATAGTCTCCAAACTTAGCAGGTACATATTCATAATCTAACGTTGCAGTATCTAGTAATATGGCATGTTCTGCTTTCCCCATACCTATAATGAATTGATCCATAATCCCTGAGTTGACACCCATAAATTGATTTTCAGTACGTTGCCCTATCTTAATAAGCTCTAATCTCTCTAAATTCAAGTTAAATAACTGCTTTACCAACCAACCAGTTAGTAATTCGATTGATGCAGAAGATGAAAGGCTAGCGCCGTTTGGAATATTACCTTCTACCAAAATATCAAAGCCTTGATTAATTTCTGAAAAAGCTTCTACTAAATATTTAATAACACCTTTCGGATAATTCGCCCAATCATGCTCTTTATGAAAATCTAAATGTTCTAAGTCGAAGGAAATCATACCAACCGTTTCAAAATTATTAGAATATAGGCGAACCAATTTATCTTCTCGTTTAACTGCTAAACCATACGTACCTAATTCAATTGCTGCTGGAAACACATATCCCCCATTATAATCAGTATGTTCTCCTATTAAGTTAATTCTTCCTGGTGCAAATGCACTCACTTCAGGCTTCACGTCAAATAAACTTTCGAATTTCTCGCGCATAGCTTCTAACATAACGTCCCACTCCTTTAAAAATCGATATACACAAAAATCAAAACCCTTAGTAAACTTAAATAAAGTTTACTTGTTTACTAAATGTTTTGTCAATACACTTCACTTATTAACTTTAAAAGTCATCCTTTCTTTCAGTTGTGCTTCTGCAATTACATGAATAGCAATTTTCCTTGTTTTATTTATTCTCTCTTCTGCCATTCTTACTGCTATTTTTCCGAAGTCGTCTATCGGTATATGTACGCTACTTATAGAAGGAACCGCATACTGAATCACTTCCAAATCGTTAAAACTTATCAATTTGATATCATCAGGTAAAGTGTATTTTTTTAGTTGTAGTTGTTGCAATATGCCTAAAGCGATCATATCGTTACCTGCGATAAAAACTTGAGGTAGATGTTGATTTTGTAATACTTCGTTTACTGCATTTATACCATCTTCTTTATGCCAACCATTCATTAATACTTTACCTTTTCTTTGGTGCTTATTACACCAATCATTGAATGCGATATACCGTTTATCTTCAAAATTTTGATTATTTAGTGTTGGCATGCCTGCAAGGTTTTTTATTGTATGAGTACCACCTACGTAAACAATATCGTTTAATTCTGAATGATCTATATCATCTAATAGTTGAGTCATTGCATCATATAAATCCGAATACACTGCATCAACTGATTTAGGCGTGTTAGGGTTATTAATAACCACAATATTCTGATTGTAACTCTGCAATTCTAGAATAGCTTCTGCAGCAAAATTACCTACAACAATAATTGCGCCAGCTTTGGCTATTTTAGTAAAATCAATCGCATCATGTTCTCCATCAATGCGAAGCGTTCTTTTTAATGATAGATTTAAACGTTTTACTTCTGCTTCAATAGCTAATCTAATCTCACGATAATACGGATCAGACATTTCTTTGGCTCTTGATGCATAAGTAATAATTTGTATACTTTTATTTTTTCTTTCAGCTTTTTTATATTGAAAATTTTCTGCTATGTCATATATTCTTTTTCTCGTTTCTTCCGCGACAGATAAGGTGGGATCATTATTTAATACGCGGGAAACCGTTCCTGGACTCACCCTTGCTTCTTTCGCAATATCTCTTATACTAGCCATTTGCCGAATCACCTCTCACTATTGTGTTTACTATAAGTTTACTTCTAAGTTTGGTATATATCAAACAAATATTGCAGTTAAGCTTTTGGATATAAATGCAATTTATTTTTTTGCAACAAAAAATACGCTAAAATAGATAGTGAATAGGAACTGGGGGATAAATACTATGAACGAAGATGTTTTAACAAACCAACATATTGTTAGATATGAAGAAGGTAAACTTATTGAAACAACAGATCACTATGTCACAGAATTCCCACTGACGATTATGGTCAATGGTGAAGAATTTGCAACGGTCATTTGCAGTCCAAATCATATGAAAGAATTAGTACTAGGTTTTTTAGCTTCAGAAGGTGCTATTTTAAAAAGTGATGATTTGAAATCAATCCAAATTGACGATAGTAAAGGCTTTGCACATGTCGAATTAACCAAATCACTTAATGACCGGTTTGAATATTCTACTAAACGGATGATTGCATCTTGCTGTGGTAAGAGTCGTGAATTTTATTTCCACAATGATGCTGCAATAGCTAAAACATCAATGTCTAAAATTAAACTCACCCCTCACCAAGTCCTTAACATGATGACACGTTTACAAAGTGCAAGTAAAATTTTCAAACAAACTGGTGGATTGCATAATGCTGCCATCAGTGATGGAGAGGCATTTTTTGAACATAGACAAGATATAGGTAGACATAATGCCTTAGATAAACTTTATGGTTATTGCATACAACATCATATACCTGTGCGAAATAAAGTATTAATATTTAGTGGGCGTATATCTTCCGAAATCCTTATTAAAGCTGCGAAAATTGGCGTTGGTGTGATTTTATCTAAATCCGCACCAACCACATTAGCTGTAACACTTGCCAATGATTTAAATATTACAGCAATTGGTTTTATTCGGGATGGTAATTTTAATGTTTATAGTCATCCAGAGCGCATAATATCATAATGTGTTAAACGCCCTTTACATCATAAAAATACCAAATTAAAGACAAATCTTAAGTGATGATTCACCTGAGGTTTGTTTTTTTTTATCTATTTAATGATGCGCTTTGATAAAAGTATCTACACTCATTCAAAATTAATAATGTATTTAATGTTGGATGTGGGTTAACGCTAATACTTACACAAAACATCAGCCAAATATTACACCATAAAACAGTACCTTCAGAAAATATGCATAAAAAAATGTCGACAAAGTTAATGGCTTTGTCGACAGTATAGTACGCTCACGTTGCGAGCATATTTTTTAATTAAAGTAAAAATGAGGCTTTTCAAATATCTTCTTTTACAATGTGATAACAAAAACTAATAAAAACATAACCTTGCTTCACGTACATATCTTTAGCACTATCTTCTCCATCGGCGATCAAAATCAATGGTTTGGGCATGGCTAATTCTGCAGCAAAACTTTGCATCACACTACCGACGCCTTGTCTTTGATGGCATGTTAAAACACCAAATCCATCAATTTCCACAGTTGTCTCATCTATGATCAAATCTAATATACCAGCTGGAACACCCTGCCTATATGCTATAAGACGTGTTTTAGCATCATTAATATATTGATTTTTAATCATATTTGTACTTTCTTTAACATACCCCTCACCATATGGTGCTGCAAATTGACTATGAACACTAATATAATCATCTATAGTATGCGCATCCACTACTTTAACTTCTACTTCAGAGTCTATATACTTTTTGAATTTTTGAGGTTCAATCGCATATAACTCCATGAGTCCTAATTCAAATTGCTCTTGGCTAATTAATCCTAACCATTGTTGGTCTAATGCTACGTTTTCCGGAAAAGTAAAAGTTAAATGATTAGAGTTTTGTTGCTTATGAAAATCAGTTTGTGTAGCTATATCCGCTTTCCATTGTTGAATTGAAGGCATTTGTTTATACACCCATTTATTTGCATCAAATATTAAAGGCATTTGAGGAGTTAAATAAATAGTTTTATATGCATCTTCAACGTAAACATTCCCAGGTTGGAAAATATTACTCAAAGTTATGTTCACCATCATTTCTCCTCCTCTTTGTCTCAATTAATTCTACTTAAGTAATTGCTTGAATCGACTATGGTTTAACATGATATTGCCTATTAAACTAGCAATTAGCGCTTTAATAACATCTCCTGGCATAAAGACAAAAGATAACATGATTGATTTAGAAATTGGCAAATTTGTAATAAGTCCCATTATAATCGTACCCACAACATCTAACAAAACGACACCTATCAATACAGTTGTTATTAATAATACAATAAAGTTGATCTTTTTCAAATATAAGTCTCTTACAAGACCAATAAGATATGTAATAACAGGGTACATAAATAAAAAACCTGCTGATGGTCCTGCAAAAACACCAATACCACCACGGCCACCTGATAACAATGGTAATCCAGCAACAACTAAAAGTAATAAAACAACGACACTCAATGTGCCATATTTACGACCTAATAAAATGGCAGCTAGAAATATACCGATATTTTGTAACACAATTGGTACAGGCATTATGGGTAATGGTATTGCAGGTACAAAACCTAAAACTGCAATAATAGCAGTCATTAAAGCAGTATAAACTAAATATTTCGTTGACATCATCAAACCTCCTTCGATGAAAAAATTATACCACAAATGTAAACTGTTAAAAATAAAAAGTTTACAATTTAAATTTATAATCTTTTTCTAAACAAAAAAACATGAGCTTGAGACATCTTTGCTTTGTCACACGCTCATGTTTTATTTTGGTGATATTTATTTAAATCTCTAAAATACTACTGTAAATAATAGATTATGAATTCGTTTTTAAAAATTTCTCTTTCAAATCTTTTCTCATATACTCCAATGTATAAGGGTCGTTGTACCAATAAGTTTCTGCTTGCACTTCTATAACATGATTATTTTTAACTGCAGATAAGTTGTTCCATAAATCAGTTTTTTTATAACCTGGTTTTGATTTACCCTCACTCGTGGAAACGATATAATCACCAGCATAATCCGCTAGTTTTTCTTGTTTAATTTCAGCCCAGCCTTCTTTTTTAACTAGCTCATTGAGTTTGTTAGGCATCTTTAATCCAAATGCTTGGTACATAACTTCTCCTCCACGTCCCCAGTTAGGTCCGTAAGTGTAAAGTTTTTTATCAAATTCATCAAAAATTGACACTGTTGTATCTTCACCAATTTTCGCTTTGATTGCTTCACCATCTTTTTCAGTTTGTGATTTCCATTTTTCTTCCCATTTTTTTACTTTATCTTCTTTTCCAAGTAGTTTACCTAATTGTCTTTGTTGATCTAAATATTTATGTTTACCATAATCGTAAACAACAGTCGGTGCAATTTTCTTATACTTTTTAATGTTTTTATCTGTAGAGTAAGCTACAATCAAATCTGGTTTTGTTTTTGCAACTTTTTCAACATCATTTTCTCCAACTTTTTCAACATCTTTAAATTTATCTTTTAAAATATGACTGTTATCGACTTGCTCATTGACAGCTACAATTTTACCTCCTAAATATTTTATTCCGCCTGCGTATGTAGGTGCAACAACTGCAATACGTTCAGGATTTTTAGGTATATCAATTTTCTTTCCGCTATCTAATGTATAAGCTTTTGTGTCTTCTTTGTTACTATCTGAGCCGCTTTCAGATTTTTTGCCGCAAGCTGCTAATATTAGAACCATTATAATTATTGGAAATATTAATTTTTTCATAAGTCTCCTCCATTGAAAATGATTATCATTACCATTGAATTATATAATGATTATAAAATTTGTACAATAGAAAACCTAAAATTTTTATTATTTTAAAAAATAAAAAAGGAATGAGTTAGAAAATCAACTTTAATCATTGATTTCATATACTCATTCCAATATAAATCGTTTATTCAAAGATTTCATTGACTATAAAGACAAGCCATGTTCTCGGCATTTATTTAAAGTGGCCTAATACACTATGCGCAATATTAGTATAGGCCATGTCTTCCATCGGCGGATTATGCAGACCAGCTCGCATATCTCTATAATAACGTTGCAATGGTCGTTCCATTTCTAAACTCTTAGCGCCCACAATACGCATGGCAATATCTATTACTTCTAAACCTTGATTCATCACCAACACTTTACTTGCTGAAGTTTCATTCCAAATCGGTATCTCTTGTTGTTGGTTGTATAACGCTGCAGTACTCCATAAAAAGTGGCGTGCAGACAATAGTAATGATTCCATTTTACCAACATTTTGCTGTACAGTTGAAATATCGCCAATCACACCATCAATACTTGCAGGACTATAATTTTTTGCAAAATCTACGGCATAATCTCTCGCCGCTTGTGCAATACCTAGATATGTACTAGGGATATGTAGTATCCAGCCATTAGGTTGCTTGCCACCCGCACCTCTTATTTCTACAAAATTTTCTTCTGGAATGAAAACATCATTTAAAATCAAATCGTGACTTTCAGTTGCACGCATGCCTACCATATTCCAATTGTCTGCAATCTCCACACCAGGCGTATCTTCAGATATCAAGAAAAAACCAACAGTATCAATTTCTTCATAATAGGCACTTACAATAAAATGGCTTAATCTTCTACTCATTGAAGTAAAGGTTTTGACCCCATTAATCACAAAACCGTTATCTTTTTTTATTGCATGTGTAGCAGGTCTTGCGCCGCGTGTAGGACTACCTGTTTCGGCTTCACTGACAGCTCTGTTAACTAATGCACCTTTTTTCACTTCTACTGCAAAGCGCTCTAGCATATCTTGTTCCCAAGCATGTTGTTCATATAATTGCCCAACAACACTAAGGTGCCAGCCAACTGAAAGTGCAGTCGCACCATCTATTGCTCCTAAATATGTCTGTAGTACAACCATATCTTCAACAGTCGCACCGTCACCACCATATGCTTTAGGTAACGTTAATAACGTATAACCTTCTTTTACCAACCAATCAATATTTTCATATGGAAATCTTGAATGTTTATCATTATAATCAGCTTTTTCTTTAAACTGCGCTTTGATTGAATCAAATTTATCTATCCACTTTTTTTGTATCTCTGTATGTATTAATGCAGAATAATTCACAGTGTCCACCTCATTTTAGACTTTTCTCTATTAAACTTAGTGTAACACTCGCTTATAACGAATAAAAGCTATTAGATTACAAAATCTTACTTTACCGATAAGGATTAATGTGATACTTTGTGCGTATTGATATTCTGGGGGTTTAAAATGATTACAGTTGAACATTTAATACATAAATATAAAAATCATACTGTTCTTAATGGCGTTAGCTTTTCACAAAATAAGGGAACTGTGACTGCTATCATCGGTCCAAGTGGATCAGGTAAAACAACGCTACTTAGAACATTGAACGTGTTAGCGATACCAAAATCAGGTACAATTCAAATTGGTAATCAAAATTTTGTCGCCGATAAACATTCAAAAAAAGATATTTCACAGTTAAGAAAGAAATCTGCGATGGTGTTTCAAAACTATAATTTATTCAAAAACAAAACAATTCTTGAAAACATTACAGTTGGCTTGATACATGGTAAAAAAATGCCTGCTAAACAGGCAAATGAAATGGCCATTTCTTATTTAGAGCGTTTTAATTTATTAAACCAAAAAGATAAATATCCTTCACAACTATCTGGTGGTCAAAGTCAACGCATAGGAATCATACGTGCCTTAGCGCTTAATCCAGAAGTACTGCTATTAGATGAACCTACGTCTGCGTTAGATCCTGAATCAATTCAAGGCGTATTGTCACTTATCAAATCTATTGCACAAGAAGGCATGACCATGGTAATCGTCACTCATGAAATACAATTTGCTAAAGCAATTGCAGATCAAATTCTATTTATAGATGAAGGTAAAATATTGAAACAAGGTACACCACAATCAGTTTTAGAATCTTCTGATTCTAAAAGAATTAATCGTTTTTTAAACACCGTAGAAATGGAGCGTGACTTATTATGAAAAATAATAAGTTACGCATTTTAATCATTTCATTGTTGATTACGGTTTTATTTAGTGGATGTAGTCAAACACAAGAATCCTCAAGTCATAATAATAAAAAAGAAATCAAAGTAGCAATTTCTGCAGAAGTTAATCCGCCTTATTTGTATACAAATAAACAAAATGAGTTTGCCGGTTTGGATATAGACTACCTAAAACTATTAGAAAAAAAGTTACCGCAATATCAGTTTAACTATGAAGTTGGCGAAGAAGAATCTAATCTTGTAGGCATTGGCGCTGGAAAGTTTGATATGGGAATTAACTGGTTTTTCAAAACGCCTGAACGCGAAAAACAATTTCTCTATCAAGACGTTCCTTATAGTTACGCATTGCCTTTAATTGTTGTTCATAGAAATAATTCTGATATACATTCACTCAATGACTTACCTGATAAAAAATTAACACCAATGGCACCGAGTGGCGGATTATACTCTATATTATCTCAGTATAATAATTCACATTCTCCAAAAATTGATATCGATACTATTCAAGAACCTTCTAACGGGGACAATTTAAAAATGGTTAGCAATAACAGACGTGATGCCATGATTTTAAACTGGAACACTTACAATGCGATTCAAAAACAAATCAATGCTGATGTTAAAATTGGCGGAATTATAAAAAAAGAATCATTGCATATTGTCTATAATAAAAAGCATCAAAAATTGCATGACGATATTGATCAAGCTACTCAAGAACTGATAGATGAAGGTGAATTACAAAAACTTTCTGAAAAATATTTTGATATCAATGTATTTGATGATTTGGATGAAATAAACAAGCAAAAAGATAAATTGGAGGTACAATCATGACAAATTCTGTTAACTGGGGTGATTTATTCGGCCAAGTTTTACAACAATTACCCATAACACTATTCATCTTTATATTGTCACTCTTTTTTGCCTTAATACTTGGGTGCTTATTAGCAACCATCCGTATCAAAAAAGTAAAAGTATTATCACCTATCGTCCGTATTTATCTGTCTTTTATTCGAAGTACACCTTTAATTTTACAACTTTTTTTGGCATATTTTGCTTTGCCGCAATTATTATTATTCATCCAAATCGATATCAATCATTTTAGCAGACTGTTTTTTGTAATTTTAGCGTTCACATTGCATACGGGTGCTTATCTTTCAGAGATTATACGGGCAGGATACCAATCAGTAGACTATAGCCAAATTGAAGCAGGACTATCTGTCGGTTTATCTTACCCACGGATTTTAGTAGATATTATAATTCCACAAGCGTTACGCAACAGTATTCCAAACTTGACGACACAAGTGATTGAACTAATTAAAGACACATCTTTAGCTTTTACAATTGGGATTATTGATATGATGGGACAAGTTAAATTAATTATTGGAAATAACTATGGACTAGGTATGTTAGAAGTTTATGTCGTCATATCTATTATTTACTGGATAATCGCTCTTATCATACAAACTATATTTGCACTCATCAATAAACGAGCCCAAAAACCATATCGTGTCTAAGGAGGTAATACTTTGTCATTTATACTTTATACTGTTTCAGAAGTGCTTAAGGGTGTACCAAATACAATTATTATTTCAATTGTAGCAATGATCGTAGGTTTAATTATCGGCACACTATTTGCTTTTATTCAAACTAAAAATGTTCCAATTCTCTCTCAAATTATAGTGATATATAATTCTTTTTTTAGAAGCACACCACTTATAGTCCAATTATTTATTATGTATTATGGCATACCAAAATTAGTGATTTGGAGTAATGCACAATTTACATTGACAATTAATCCTGATATTTTCTCACCATTAGTTATTGCATTTATTGTGTTTTCCTTACATGCTGTTGCATATTTGTCAGAATCTATTAAAGGGGGATTACTTTCAGTCGATACCGATCAAATTGAAGCTGCTCAAACTGTAGGACTTTCAACAATTAGAACTTACAAAGAAATTATATTACCGCAAGCATTCAGCTATGCGCTTCCCAATATTGAAAATCAATTTATAATGCTTATCAAAGGAACTTCTCTAGCATTCGCAGTACAAGTTACTGAGATTATGGCAGTTAGTCATGTTATTGCAAATGAAGGTTATCGTTTTATAACTGTATATAGTATAGCAGCAATATTTTATTGGTTACTTGCCATAGTACTAGAATTGTTATTTTCTAAAGTTGAAAACCGTTCAGCACAATATATGACTTCAAAAACCACAGCATAAATCACAATAGAACAAAATCATTTTCATATAGACACTTATTTAAATTTTCTGTTTTATCGATTTCCAAAACTCCATGTGCTTATCTATAATTTTAACCTTGACACATGTATACAAAACGACTTATTTTTTACAGTTAATATAATAGTTAGTCGTATGTACTGAACATTTATGATGCGTTTTCTTTTCAATCTCACAGTGACAAAAAATCAGCACTCAATATAAAATATGAGTATCAAAAAGGCCCGTAACTACATTATTTCAAAATGTAGTTACGGGCCTTGATATTGATATGGACGTTCCAGTCTTTTTAAGTTTTCATTTATTCCTATAACATTGTCTTTAATAGCTACATTGCTAAACTTTCGGCATACTGTCTTTTTCTTTTATAATAATTCTTAACCTTTTTAGGCATTCTACCATTTTGTAATTCATCTTTAGTTATAATAGGATAATTTTTGAACACAATAGATCCTAAGTAACCACAAACAGCACTTCCTATTGCACATAATAATGCAACGATAATCACAGTCAATGCATTATTAAAGCCAAACATCACCATTAAACCTGCAATTGGCGTTGCAGTGCCTGTTGCTTCATTAACAAGTCCAAACATAGCAATAATAACGCCCGATACAGCACCGCCTACAAAATTTGTAGCATAAACAGGAATTGGATTGGCAGTAACGATATCTGCTTGTGATAACGGCTCAATAGCCACAGAAATCGTTGTTTTACGATCACCGAACTTCATTCGTTTAAACAAAACAAAATTCATAAACGATGATCCAAAAACTGCCAATGCACCAATTGCCATTGGTGTTCCTGTAAGTCCTAATAACGCAGTCAATGCCATTGAGCTTAAAGGTGCAGTTGCTACAACTGTTATAATACCCCCTAGCACTATCCCCATTAGTACTGGGCTTGAAGTTGTCGAATCTTTAATGATATTACCTATTTGCAATAATGTCGCATCTACAACAGGTGCTACACCAATTGCAATAATTCGTGTGATAGGTGCAATGATAATAATTGAACCTATTAAATCCAAACCATCGGGAAATTTTTGTTCTATCCATTTCATACCAAAACTGGCTATGTAACCTGCGACAAAACCTGGTAGTAAATCCATGTTACCGCATGCAACGGCAATAACAAATGCATATACAGGAGAAACGCCCATTGCTAAAGCAACTAAACCAGCAGCAGCAACCCCGCCTAAGCCACCTGCCGCTTCACCTAACTGGCCTAAAAATGGAATTCCCATTAAATCTCCACCTACATATTTATGAAAGGCTTCGACTAAAAAAGAAGCAATTGCAGCATTTGCTAGCGCTCCCATTGCTTTTCCACCATTTGGTGCCTTACTTGTAAAAAGTGTAAACAAACATAAAACAATACCTAAAAATATAACCCCTAAAAGTAAATTCATAAAAACACCCTTCTAATATTTGTATGCGCTTTCATTTAACAAATATTAGTATATCACATTTAATGTTTTACTCAAATAATATTTTGGTTCAATATATAATTAATAAAATAAAATTACACTTTTCAGAATATTCGTTTTTTTATATATGTAACACGACTCATTTTCAAAAGTGAGTTACTTTAAGTAGTCTTGTAATGTTTTTATCATATGTTCAATTTTCTGACGTTGTGTTTCATTTATATATACAACAACTGTACGTTCGTCAATATCACTTCTCTTTTTACTCAAATAACCCATTTTAATTAATTTTTGCAAAGCTTTCGTTAAGTAGTACGGTTTTAACTCTGAATATTGCGCAATTTCTTTTGCGGTAACCTCATAAGATTGACACTCATGTATATAATTCAAAATAAATATTTCTTCATAATTTAATTTGTGATATTTCTTAGTTTCTTTGAAAAACTGTTTCCCTTTTTGATACAAAGTTATTAATTCGTTTAGTTCACTTAATTCTTTTAATTTTTCCATAAAACCACTCCTTATGTTTTTTCATGTTGTTAATATATTTCAATGTGTGCCTGTCTTTATGTAATATAATTTTATCCTATTTATGCTATTGAATTCAATATGGCTTACTATGAAAAATATTAGGTTTTACTACTATTTTTTTAATATCACTTTTTATTATTAAAATTTAGTGCTACATATATCCTTTTTGTTACTAAAAATTCACTAATAGCTTATATAAATTTTTAAAATTATTAGCATTTGCTTTTAATTTAATAAATTGAAGATCACTAAAACCAACTAAAAATACTTCGGCATATCTAATAATAAGCATTGTTATATACGTCAACCAAACAACTATATTAACCAAACAAACTGCCTAATGTCATGGAGCTATGTTGTAGCACTCTCTCATTATAAACACATAAATATCAAATTATCATTTTCAAAGTGTAATGTCGTTTTTAAAACGAAATGTTTCAATTATCACTATTTACAAGTAATTTCCTCATAAAAAATCTGTATAAAAAAACAACTTGAGACATTTATTAAAGTCCCAAGTTGTGTTAATTTTCATTTCTTATTATTCTTTATTTAAAAAGAAACACTTTATCATATTGATATCTAGACGATACCTTAATAAATAATTATTTCTTTTTACAATCTAACGTATCTAATAAGCTAAGCGCTGCTAATCCTGTTAAATCAAGTGCATGTTTTGCACCTGCTTTACCATGTCCAGCTTCAAAGTGTTTATACGCTGCTACACCTAGCACAGTAATCGTCATTAACGAAGCAATACGTGATAATCTTTTACTTGCAAAGCTTAGCACGAAAAATACTGCACTTAATGATTCTAAAGCACCAGCTAAAGGTACTGCATTTGCAGGTAAATTAAATACTTCAGTAAAAGTATCTTTCATAGATTTGTCACCTTTTAATTTTGGTTTCGCTGCACCATATAATTCTTTTGCTAATTTTAAATTTGTTAAATAACGTAATATCATTTTTACTCTCCTTCTATTTGTTTTCAAAATATTTATCTACAATAGGTTTTACCCGCTCACCCAATAATTTAATGGTGTTTATTGTATGCTCATGTGGCATTGAACCTACAGGTGTATGCAACATAAAGCGAGATAAACCTAGTGTTTCAACAGTTTCAATAATTTTATTAGCCACAGTTTCCGGACTTCCAACATATAATGCACCATTCGGGCCTGCTTCACGAATGAAACTATTTTCATCATATAGTGGCCAGCCACGTTCCTTAGCTAATACATCATGGCTTGCTTTTACTGAAGGGAAAAATTCACAAAAAGCTTGTTCATCCGTTTCAGCAATATACCCCCAAGAATGCGTAGCAATCGGTAATTCTTTCACATCATGACCATAGGATTCGGCTATCGATTTATACATATCAATATTTCTGCGGAATCTTTTGGGGTCACCGCCAATTATAGCATAAGTGATGGGTAATCCTAATGCTCCTGCTTTCAATGAAGATTCAGGTGTTCCACCTGTAGCTATAGAAATAGGTAAAATACCATGCTCAACTCTAGGATAGACACCTAAATTTTGTATATTGGGTCTCAGTTGACCGGTCCAATTTACAATTTCATTTTGATTAATTTGCATTAATAATTCAATCTTTTCATTAAATAATTGTTCATAATCATTTAAGTTATACCCAAATAGTGGAAATGATTCTATAAATGAACCTCTTCCTACCATTATTTCGGCACGACCATTTGAAATTGCATTTAATGTTGAGAACCTTTCATAAACTCTTACAGGATCATCTGAGGATAGCACAGTTACAGCACTACTCAATTTAATTTGCTTTGTATTTCTAGACGCTGCAGCTAAGACTGTAACAGGATCAGAAACGGCATAATCAGGTCGATGATGCTCTCCTAACCCATAAACATCAAGACCATAGTCATCTGCAATTTCAATCTCTTCTATGATATTTCTTATTCTCTGAGCATTGCTAATTGCAGATGTTTTACCTTTATCGGTGAAAATTTCACTATTATCAGCAAATGATGTTAAGCCAATCTCAATTTTCATTAATTCACCTCGCTTAACAAGTATATTTTTTATACTCATTATCTTAAAACCTTTCAAATAAACTGTCAATAGCATTGCTCATGAACATTACAGCCGTATTTGTATAAATTACTCTCAATTCTTTCAAAAAATAAATAATCTCTAACTTTAGAAAATAATATATTATTTAAATAACTAAATTTTAGCATTTATTAGCATTTGTAATTTTCTGTTATTTTACAGATTTGTAATAAATTAGAGTGCAAGATTACACATGAAATCATTAAAATGTGATAACAATGGGCGCTGAGAACTATATAAAACTAATGTTATTTGTTACATCTAACGATTAATTATTAGAGTTAAATTACAAAATGATAACATTGCACACAAACCGACCATTATCTGATAAAGTATTGCTTGTCGTTAAAAAACAACGAAAAAAAATATTTTAAACTATTGTCATTTAGAGACTGAGATAATAAATTAAATGCTTTATCATTATTAGGAGGATATTTTACAATGAAAAAAATCGCTACAGCTACAATCGCTACTGCAGGAATCGCTACTTTCGCATTTGCACAAAACGAAGCAGATGCTGCTGAAAATAATAATGGTTATAACCCTAATGACCCAACTTCTTATAGCTATTCATATACAATAGATCAACAAGGTAATTACCACTACACTTGGCAAGGTAATTGGAATCCAAGCCAAGCAGACCAAGCTCATTCAAATAACAATGGCTATGCAAGTAATGGTCAAAGCAGTAATTATGGTTCTACATATGGTAACGCTACTCAATCATATACAGCTAATAATAATACAACTGGTGGCGGTGGAGCTGCTTCAAATTCAACTTCAGACCGTAACATCAAAGTAACTACAACAAGCGCGCCATCAAGTTCATCAAGTTCTATTTCTAGCACTTCAGGTTCTTCTAACAACCTATATACTTCTGGCCAATGTACTTATTATGTATTTGATAAAGTCGGTGGTAAAATCGGTTCAACTTGGGGTAACGCTAACAACTGGGCAAGCGCTGCAGCTGCTTCAGGTTACACAGTAAACAATTCACCTTCACAAGGTTCAATCTTACAATCTTCAACTGGTGCTATGGGACACGTAGCATATGTTGAAAGTGTAAACAGCGACGGTTCAATCCGTGTATCTGAAATGAACTATGGTCAAGGTCCTGGTGTTGTTACTTCACGTACAATTTCAGCTAGCCAAGCTTCAAGCTATAACTACATTCACTAAATGTTAGCACATAAAAATAGCTAGACATAATCAAGCAGCAATTTCTATTGAAACGATATAGAAATTGCTGCTTTTTTATTTCACTTTTAGATTTTAACTGGATAATATCACTTACAATTATTCTAGATATATTTAATTAGTATTGTTTTTTCTAATACATACCAATATTAGCGATTTTGCAAAGTGATACGGACTTAGAAGTTATATGAAATTTATATAGTGTGTATAATTACTAAGTTGGAAACCTGTATTTTATCACAATCCAGCTACATCAACGATCATCAACACATACGCTTTAAAATATTAAAAAACATACTAAGATTAGTTTTGAAGCGATCTTAGTATGTTTCATATCATCTTAGATGACTGGAACTTAGGTCACCATTTGGTACTTTTATCAATTCTAGTCATCTTTTATGTACACTTTTAAAGTGATAAATCTTCAATGATGCATCAGCTTATATCTAAAATTAGCAATATAATACTCACTTGTATCATTGTAAAAATAACATGACTACCATCATAGGTTAATTTAATTTAGAGAATTAAAACCATTTAAATTATGGTTTATGCAAGTATAACTATACATATACCATTTGTGTATTGTTAACATAAATCGGCTTTATACTGTACCATCGCTACAATATACAATATAAAACCGACTATAAAATAGATAATAGAAGGATATTTAAAATCTTTACCTATATTGAAATATTGATGTATTCCTATAACATAAAGTAATATCGCTACAATAATTACTAAATTCAATACGGAACCACCTCATCCATAGTTTTGTTTAGCCGAATTAGCTATCTCATAAACATATTATTAATAATTCCACTTAAATCTATCTAAAAAAGTAGTAATATAAACAAGATTGCAACTTGAAAACATTACTACTTTTTTCTTAATTTATTATCACAATGATACTATGTTACTTTTATTCTTCGCTAACTTTAGCTTTCTTGATGCCAATACCACTAAATCCATAAAATATTGCAAAAAAGACACATAAATAACACGGCACTGCCCAAATAAAGAATTGATCGACAGAAACGCCTAATTGTTGGGTATAATAAATACCAGATGTTCCCCAAGGTATCAATGGTATAATCATTGTACCTGAATCTTCCAATGTTCTAGATAGATTTGAACGATCCAAGCCCATTTTATTATACATATCCATCATTAATACACCAACCATGATTATCACTACAGAAGCAACGCCTGCAGCTAACACCATCATTAATCCACCTACAACTGTAGCAAGAATTAAAGTCCCTACAGAATTAATATTACTAGATATTTTCTTCAAGATTACATCTAAACATCCTGCTTTTTCCACAATACCAGCAAAAGCATAGCCACAAAAGATTGTGACTACAATTTCTGTCATACTCATCATACCGCCCTGTTCTATTAAATTAATCGCTTTTTCGGATAATGAGCCATGTAAATTTGGTACCATACTTTTATTAAAACCATCAAATGTTGCTTTAAAGCCATCTGTCACTTTAAAACCATTATTAAATGCACCGATAACAATCGCACTGACACTAGAGATTAACATCGATGGCACTGTTGAAATTTTAAACAACAAGCATACAATAATAATGATTAACGGTAACCATACGAAAAAGTTAATGTTATAAATCGTTGATAGTTCCTTAAGCATCGCATTAACTTGTGAAGTATTCGCATTACCTTTAAATTGTAAACCGGCAAAATACCACACAATTAATCCGATGATAGACGCTGGAACCGTTGTCCATATCATCGCTCTTATATGCGAGAAGATATTCACCTTAGTAACTAGTGCTGCTAAATTAGTCGTGTCTGATAGTGGTGACATCTTATCACCAAAAACTGCACCTGCAATAATCGCACCTGCTGCCATACCAGCTGGAATATTTAATTGTGCACTTATCGCCATCAGCGCTATACCTGCTGTAGATGCTGACCCCCACGCAGTACCAGTAGCAACTGATGTAATTGCACAAATAATAAATGCGGATACTAAAAACAGATTAGGATTTAAAAATTCTAAGCCATAATAAATCAGTGCAGGTACTGTTCCCGAATACATCCAAGTACCCACAATAATACCTACAGATAATATAATATATATCGCTGGCATAGCAGTCGCTAAACGATTAGTAATCCCTTCTTCTAAATCTTTCCATTTTAGACCTACGCGTCTCGCAATAATTGCAGCATAAGCTGAAGAAAGAATAAGTAATGCTTGAATTGGAATATCAAACACAACAAAACCAGTTATTACAATAATAATCATCACTATGATTGTTGAAATAGATTCTAAAAAAGTTGGTTGTCTTTTCATACACATTTCCCCTTATTTATATGAATGAATATT
The DNA here is from genome assembly GCF_016743055.1 of Staphylococcus sp. 11-B-312. NCBI lineage: Bacteria > Bacillati > Bacillota > Bacilli > Caryophanales > Staphylococcaceae > Staphylococcus > Staphylococcus sp. 11-B-312. Next base: position 737,202 of record NZ_CP068241.1, on the reverse strand, counting down.
ATAATTAGTACAATCCTAACTTATCTTTTCCTAACTCATCTATCGTTAATCCTTCTTCAAAGAAGTCACGTTCTAAAATTGTTGATGCAATAATGATAATCGCATCAATGTTAGGTGTTGGCACATCAATTTCTCTTCCTAAACTTGACCAAAGCACTAAACCATATGCAATATCTTCTGTTAAATAACGATTTTTTACATGATTAGGTCCTTTAATTTGAGAAAATACAGGACTCGTATTAAACAAACGATTGAGTGGTTCATCTTCATCTTGTCTTTCTAGATAACCACGTTCAATTCGAGCTTCTTTTGCAGAAGATAACTCAAATCCTAATTTTCGCCCTAGTGTTAGTCTCTCTAACTCTACTGCATGTAATAAACGCACAGTATGTTTTGTGATTCCCTCTTCATACAACGCAAATTCATCAGCATAATCTATTCTTCCTACATTTAATAATGTTGGTCCTGGATGAACTTCAGGATTACCATTTTCTAAATTTGTTTTCCATAAGCTTTCTTCTTTTACAATATGAGGATATAACTGCTCAATTGTATCAAAGCTATCACTTAACTCTTCTTTATCATATGTTGAAAAATGTACTTTTCTAACATTTAAAGATAAATCGACACGTGCTGCTTCAAAATCGACACGCGTACCATAAGTTAATGTATTTACTTCTGCAAACTTAGGCATTACATCAATATGCATATCTTCTAACACATTCATAAAACGTATTGATCCCATTGCAGCAGCAATATTAAAGAAAATTAACTGATTCGCTTTGATAAATGGCGCCATTGTGTGCGCATAATGTTCAATAAATGATGATGGTATCACAACTTGTATAACATCAGCACCTTCAAGCACGTATTCCATATCATCACTTATGTCAGTAAATTTTACGAAGGTTTCTTCACCTTCATTATTAAATGTAAATCCACCTTGTTCAATGGCTTTGTCAAATTTATCTATAGACTGATTTCTACAATATAACTTGACTTCATGTCCTTTATTAACCATATCAAGTGCTGCAGTAACAGCACCATTACCTGATCCTACAATAGCTATCTTCATAAACACCCTTCTTTCTTTAAACATTGAATTTTTTCGTATTAAACATTACTCTCATGTATAACCTATTAAGAAAAATGATAAACACTGGTATACAACCTATCTAATTTTCTCAATTTAAAGGTACTTAAGTGCATTTCTATATTTTAACAATATCGCCACTTTGTAAACAGGCTTTTTATAAAATTTTTCAAATAATGTACAACTCATTTTGGGTTTTGTTATAGTAATAGTAAATTAAAAGGAGGAATAATAATGACTGAAGATTACGCAAATCGTGAAGTATTAAATCAAGAACCTAATAGTGATGCAAGATTGATGGCTACATTAATTTATGTACTTAGTTTTTTCACTACATTTTTAGCGCCACTAGTCATTTGGCTTATTAAACGTGAAGATTCTGCATTTGTTGATAGAGCTGGTAAAAACTATTTTAATTTTCTAATTTCATATGTTATCTGGCTAACCGTTTCAACTATTTTGATGTTTATTCTCATAGGCTTTATTTTATTTCCTATTTTCGCAATTTTAAATTTTATTTTTACAATAGTAGCAGCCGTAAAAGCATATAATGGCGAAGATTATTTACCTCCGTTATCTATTAGATTTTTCAAATAATTTATATCAAAATTTTGTGATTCTTTACACCTTCTGTAATATACAAATTTAGTATATGTGTTGATAATCGTGTTAAACCTTATACTTGTGCAATTTATACTATATTACAACAATATTTGCTTTTGTAACCTCACGTGTTGTTTATTACAACAATATGTGAGGTCTTTTTAATTGTTTTACAAATACGTAACATTCCACACAAAGTGATAATCTTCTGTTATTGTATAAATTGTCGTTGAAACTAACGCAGTTATTATAAAAATAAATTTTATTAAAATAATAGATGAATTAAATTTTGGGAGGACTTTTTTATTATGAAAAAAATAGTAACAGCAACAACATTAACAGCAGGTATCGGCGCAGCAATTGTAGGTTTAGATCACGGAAATGAAGCAAACGCAGCTGAACAATCTACTCAAGCTAACCAAAACACTACTCAAGCTACATCAGGATCAAGTGCAAACTTGTACACTGCTGGACAATGTACATGGTATGTATTTGATAAAACAGGTGGTCAAATCGGCTCTACATGGGGAAATGCAAATAATTGGGCATCTGCAGCATCTTCAGCAGGATATACAGTTAATAATTCTCCAGAAGCAGGTTCTATCTTACAATCTAGTGAAGGTAGCATGGGCCATGTAGCATATGTTGAAAATGTAAACAGTGATGGTTCGGTTAATGTTTCTGAAATGAACTATAATGGTGGACCATTCTCAGTAAGTGAACGTACAATTTCAGCTGGTGAAGCTAGTTCATATAACTATATTCACTTAAACTAATATTGTCATTAAGTCATCACGATTGGGAGTCATACAAAACATAAGGTCTTATACTTATTTCATGATTTTATGCGTATGATAAATACAGTTATTTATATTAAAAATGTCAATAACAATCTGTTTTTAATAACAAGTAGTAACTTATATAAGCGTCTGGGACATAAATCCCCATTCTTAAAATAAGAGGACCAATCCTTAATATGGATTGGTCCTCTTTATATTTAAAATTTTACGATTTTGACTGTGCGTAGTTGACTAGGGGGATTGTGCGAGCCTGTCGTCTCTCACTCATACGGATTCCCACGGGCGTTAGTACATAACAAAATCGATACAACTTATATTTTGTCATTCAAAAAATAAGATTTATACGTATCATTTAATAGCCACTATTAAATTAACGAGCGATATATGTATAAGATTATAACTTGACTCTACAAACACTACCAATGGAAACTTCAGTTCATTTTCTCACAAATGATATGCCACGACATATTAATGAATGAAACCGATAAAACAATCCCTGAAAATGTATTCGATGCATTTAAACATCTTGTGGTGCAATATCATACTAACAAGAGATTAAAAATCACTATATATATGTACACATAATATCATTCTCTAGTCGTAAAATAGAAAAATTGCTTAATGATCGTAGCTGAATGATGTGACTCTCACAAAATCAACCGCCTTTTTATAAACCAATAAATCATTTTAGAGTAAATCCTAAAACAATTGTCCTATTATAATCATTATTTCTTTATATTAATGGTATTTAATAAAAGAAAAGTAACGACTCAATGAGCTAATTATAACTAAAACCATATTTAAAAAGGCAATTTCTATATGATTTCAATAAAAATTGACTTTTCACTTGTCAAAGTACTGTATATACCAGACCCTTTTATATTGAATTAACGCTTACATATTGCAGGCTAATTAAAAGTTTGAGAAAATAGTAGCGTTTCATGTAAAAAGGAGGTTAAAGCAAATGCAGTGGTTTAAAGTTATCTTGGCAGGGATTATAGAAATATTATGGGTTACTGGGTTAAACTCTGCTGACTCATTTTTGAGTTGGACCGGTACGATTATTATCTTAATTTTGAGTTTCTATTTAGTCATTTCAGCTTGTAAGTCATTACCTGTTGGTACTGTTTATGCTGTATTTGTAGGTATTGGTGCTATTGGAACAGTACTGGTTGATATGATAATTTTCGGTGATCATTTTAACATTATGAAAATAGCATTAGTTATCTTACTTGTTATAGGAATTATCGGTCTTAAATTAACTACAGAGGAGGCTGAACAATAATGGCATGGATGATACTATTTATGGCAGGTTTATTAGAAGTTGTTGGTGTCATTATTCTAAATGAAATTGCTCGTACTAAAAAGAAACTGTTCGTAGTGCTTTTAGCAGTTGCCTTTATTTGTAGTTTTAGCACACTTAAACTAGCAATGACAATGGGCATACCTATGGGAACGGCTTATGCAGTATGGAGCGGTATAGGTACAGGTGGAGGCACGCTAGCTGGCATGCTTATCTATAAAGAATCTAAAAATATCAAGCGTATTTTCTTTATTGTTGTCATTGTTTTAGCAATTGTTGGTTTGAAAATCGTTGGTTAACGTAACTTTTAAATTTAGTACAGTATCTACTAAAATAAAATGCTTATATAACGCTACAATGATAATCACAAGTGATATTTACTTTGTTTGAATTGAGAGCAATGTAAAAGTTTGTTTACTTATATGAAATTTACTATACTTTAAGTAAAGGAAGTGATTATATATGGTAAAAGTATTTATTGCAGGCCCAATACCAGAAGTAGGGTATAACTTGCTAAAAGAACAAGGTTATGAAGTTGATATGTATGAAGGTAAAGGAATTATTGATAAAGAAACATTGATTCAAGGTGTTAAAGATGCCGACGCTTTAATCAGTCTTCTATCTACTAATGTTGATAAAGATGTGATTGATGCAGGCTCAAACTTAAAAATCATCACAAACTATGGTGCTGGTTTCAATAATGTAGACATTAAACATGCACGTCAAAAGCAAATTGATGTAACCAATACACCAAAAGCATCAACAAACTCTACTGCCGAATTAACTTTCGCACTTGTATTGGCAGTTGCAAGACGCATCCCTGAAGGCGATAAATTATGTCGTACAACTGGATTTGACGGATGGGCACCATTATTCTTCCGTGGTAGAGAAGTTTCTGGTAAAACAATAGGTATTATTGGTTTAGGAGAAATTGGAAGTGCAGTGGCAAAACGTGCCAAAGCATTTGATATGAATGTACTATACACAGGTCCTCATCAAAAAGTTGATAAAGAACGTGAAATTGGTGCTAAATATGTTGATTTTGACACACTCATACAGCACTCAGATTTCATTACAATTAATGCTGCATATAATCCAGATTTACACCATCTCTTTGACACAGAACAATTCAAGTCAATGAAACCAACAAGTTATCTTATTAATGCAGCTCGAGGCCCTATCGTAAATGAAGCCTCTCTAGTAGAAGCATTAAAAAATAAAGACATCGAAGGTGCAGCATTAGATGTGTTTGAATTTGAACCTGAAATTAATGGTGAACTGAAATCATTAGAGAATGTTGTCATTACGCCACACATTGGTAATGCTACGTTTGAATCACGTGATATGATGTCAAAAATTGTAGCAAATGACACAATAAGTAAACTTAATGGTGATGAACCTAAATTTGTCGTTAATTAATCATTGATAATTTAACAAAATAACAATGCAGCGACATCACTTATTTTTAACTCATGTTTAAACATCAATTTTTATTAAATCAAATATAAATTGCCCTATATCAATGGGATTAATATAAAAACACTTTCGTAGAATTCATTTAAAATGAACAGTACGAAAGTGTTTTTTCTATTAGCAAAGTTGATGATTCAATAAAAATTTAAAATATTTTTATGTTAGCGGATCGTTCTAGCTGACATAATCGAATCACTGAAAATAACAAACTAGATTATTACCTTAGAAAAGTTATCTAATAATAGTACATTTTGATATTAAAAAGCGTGTAAATATAATTTTTCCGAATTACATTTACACGTTTTGTGATGTTGAGGCTTTGGCCAATGTATATGTTTTACTTTGCTTTCGACTTATAAATAAATTTTGTCTGATTTGAAAGTAATCGATTAGGTAAAATTTTAGCAATTTTATTTCTCGCTTTCACGACGAATTTATTTGTTCTTTGAGCAGTTTTTCCTATTTTTCTAGAACGTTTCACTATTTTTTTTGTATGTTTTACACGCAATTTATTATAGCGTTCTAAGGCTAAATCAAAATCATATGATTGCATACAATTCGCTAAAACAATAGCATCTTCCATCGCTTGGCCAGCACCTTGCCCCATGTTTGGCGTCATTGCATGTGCAGCATCACCTAGAAGTACAACACGTTGATAAACAAACGATTTCAATGGGTTTAAATCATACATATCATGTAATAATATATCTGTTTCACTTTGCTTATCTAATATTTGTCTGACTTCATTAGGAAAATGATTAAATCTTGCCTGTAAATGTGGCTTCGCAAAAGCATGAACCTTAGAATCATGAGCTTTGGCAGAAATTGAAATAAACCAATAAGCTTGGTTATTTAATAATGGTACAATGCCCACTCTACCTTTTGTAGACCAAAACTCTTTAGCAACATTGTTATCTTTTAAATCAATATCATCAACTAAGCCTCTGAATACTGCGTATCCTTGATAAATTGGCTTACTATTTGGCACTATTGCTTGCCTTATGTTTGAATGGATACCATCAGCGCTGATACATAAATCAAATGATTGTGAAGTTTGCTCGGAAAATTGTAAGGTTACTTTCAAATCCCCATTTTCAATTCCTGTCACATTATGATTGGTGAAAATTGCGCTATCCGGTACATAAGATTTAATCACTTCTAATAAACTTTGACGTGACATCGTTAAATTAACTGTATTTTTTTTCAACTTAAGTTTTGATAATAGTTTGTCTTTATCATCTCGAACTTCCATCATATCGATGACTTGTCCAATGTTTTTAAGTCCTTTTGCCAAATCATGACCATTCAATTTCTCAATAACATTACCACCAATGCCAATACCAGCACCTAATTCAGATACTGTATTCTCTTTTTCAAATACACTTACATCATGACCTTGCTCTATTAATAAAGCTGCTGCAGTTAAACCACCTATACCTGCACCAACGATGGCTATTTTCATCTTTATTCACTCCAACTTTCCTTAATCTTTTAATATTATATTCACATTTGTATCATAACATAACAAAACTTAAATAAAGCTTGTAAAAATTGCGATTGCAATACTCTATAATCCAACTACAAGTAATAATCTTTGTTAATGTCATCTTTTTTAATGCCTAAATTTTTATAAAAATGTTTCATAAACCAAGCGATATTATCATCCCAATCCACATCGCTTGCATATTGATGTTCACCTGGTGTCTTAGGATTCCATCTCATTTGATAAAGTGAGATTTGTTTATTATCAAAGTAATTTTTTCTTACAAATTTGGCCCCACCCATAATTGCTTTTTCAGGTGATGTCCACGATTGTTTCTTTGCAAAACTACTACCAGTATGTACAGCATTTTCATCAAATGCACCTATACCAAAAAAATTATAATACCTTTCACCTTTATCTTTAATGCCTTTAGCTAATTCCGATTTACCATTACCTGTTTCAACTAAGGCATGACTCACTAAATATAAAACATTAACCTCATACTTATCTTGTGCTTCTAGAAAAGTTTTACCTTTCCCTTTTAATACACCTTTATTTTTTAAAATTTTATTTATTTCAGCTTCAGACATAGATACCTTTTCAGAAATATCCATATGGTTTAAATCATCTTGATCACTATTAACCTCCATTGCTTTTTTCACATCTGTAGTAGTAGCTTTAATGAATTTACCTTCCTGTTCTTTCATATTTAATGCGTCTGAACTTACTTGCTTATCTACCGCTTCATTAAAGGTATGTGTTCTTTGTTTTTCAAATAAAGATGTTTCATTTATTATTAATAAAATAGCAAATATAACAATAATTAATATTAATAATATCAACGGTATACGTTGCTTAACACGCTCGTTCATATTTTAAAATCTCCCTGCATTGCATTTTATTGAGTCAATGTGAAATAGGCAAAAATAATCGCAATAAGTACAATTATAAAGGAAACATTAATTGCAATACGCATGCCTTTTCGATTTCTAAACAATGTGTTGAAAATCACTAAGCTAATTGCCAATGAAACAACAAACATTGTAATCGCCATCGCAATATTTAAAGTGATTAAAAATATAATACCAATGACTAAAAATACATTTGAAATAATAGCCATGATTTTAATTAATTTCGGATTGATAAGACTCCACTCCTTGTAATCATATTCTAAGTAAATCATTCTGTTTATTGAAATTGTATCATATTTACTTAATTTTCAATATGTCATTTATCATAGCAAAAAAGCCCTCATGTGAATAAAAATTCACAATAAGGGCTTTTTTCATCAATATATACACTTCATTTTATGATCTAGACATGCCTCTGAGCATATTTAACATATAAGTTAAACTACGATTCATTTCGTCATCTCTCAGTACACTCATTAAGCCAGTGATAGATGTTTTTTGGTTTGGACTAGCTTGATTTGCAACACTTAATCCTTTATTTACTTTATTTAACATAATGCTCAAGTCATTGACATTCAAATCACCTAAAAGGAAAACAAGTGATGCCATATTTGTAATCAATCCTGTGTATTGTTCTTTGTTTAATTCAACTGCGAATTTATTAGCGATAACACCTCGACTATTGACCATACCTGATACTGCATCTAGTATCTTAGCATCGTCCAACGTGCTAATAATGTTAATAGCTTTCATGATACTATCTTTATTTGCTGCAATTGCATCTGTTACTTCTGCTAAACTTTCTTGTTTGATTTGTTCTTCAGACTTTTGCATGCGATTAATTTTCGTTATTCTCTCAGCCATTATTTATTCACCTGACTTCCTGGGAAAGTGTAATCATCACGTTTCCATTTGTCTTCAACACGTACGCTATATTGTGGTTGTCTTTGTTTATCTACTCGGAAGTTTGTAGGGTTTAATGGTGATTTTCCTCTACGTGTTTTAACTTCCATACGACAACTTGTACGCTTATAAGAAGGTGTGTCTGTATCTTTATCCACATCACTGTTCGTCAATAAGTTAATCGCACCTTGATCACCATTTATCATTGCATTGTTATTAAGTGGAATATAAATTTCTTTGCCTTTTACTCTATCAGTGACATGTGCAATTAGTTCAGCTTCACCACTATCTGAAATCAACTTAACTTCTGCCCCTTCATGAATATCTCTTTCTTGTGCTAGTTCTGGAGATACTTCTACGAATGGTTGAGGGACTTTATATGCAAGACCTGGTACTTTATAAGTCATGTTTCCTTCATGGAAATGCTCTAATAAACGACCGTTATTTACATGTAAATCATATTTTTCATTCACTTTAAAGAAATTATCGAAAGTTAAAGGATAGAAATTCGCTTTACCATCTTCAAAGTTAAATCCATCTAAATATAATGTTGGTTGATCCGTGCCATCTTCAGCCACAGGCCATTGTAAACTATTGTAACCATCTAATCTGTCATAGTTCACGCCCGAATATGATGGTGTCAGTTTAGCAATTTCGTCCATAATTTGACTTGGGTGCGTGTAATTCCAATCATAACCTAGTGTTCTAGCTACATCTTGAATAATGACCCAATCTGGTTTAGATTCGCCTTTAGGTTCAAGGGCTTGATATAAACGTTGGATACGGCGTTCAGTATTCGTAAATGTACCTGTTTTCTCTAGTGAAGGACATGCTGGTAAAACTACATCTGCATATGAAGCAGTGAAAGTGAAAAACTCATCTTGTACGACTAAAAAACCAACTTTTTCTAGTGCAGCTTGTACATAGTTGATATTTGAATCAACAATACCTGTATCTTCACCATATAAATACAATGCGTCAATTTCACCTGCGTGAATACCTTCCATCATTTGGTGATTATCTTTACCAGGAACACTCGGTAATGTTTCACCATATTCTCTTTCAAATTTTGCACGAATTTCATCGTCTGCTACTTTTTGGTAACCAGGGAATTGATCAGGCATGCTACCCATGTCACTACATCCTTGTACGTTGTTGTGACCACGAAGCGGATATGCACCAGTACCTGGTTTTCTATAATTGCCTGTTGCTAATAATAAGTTAGAAATTGCTGTAGACGTGTCACTACCAATATCTTGTTGTGTGACACCCATAGCCCACGCAATTGACACTGTTTCAGCATTAACCATTTGATGTGCAAAATCTATGAGTGCTTCTTTTGAAATACCTGTTGTATCTTCGGCAAATTCCATCGTAAATGGTGCTAAAGACTTATGATATTCATCGAAGCCATTTACCCATTCATCTACAAATGCTTTATCATGCAAGTCATTATCTATAATATATTTTGTCACCGCTGATAACCAAACTAAGTCAGTACCAGGTTTAGGTTGATAGAAGTTGTCAGCTCTTTCTGCCATTTCATGTTTACGAATATCAAAAACATTTAATGTGTTGTTATATAATTTATGTCCACGCTTAATGCGAGAAGCAATGACTGGATGTGCTTCAGCAGTATTTGTGCCTATTAAAACAACCATATCAGCAATTTCAAGATCGTTGATTGAACCTGAATCACCACCATGACCTACAGTTCTAAATAATCCCTTTGTCGCAGGTGCTTGACAGTAACGAGAACAGTTATCGACATTATTCGTACCAATTACTTGTCTCGCAAGCTTTTGCATTAAATATGATTCTTCATTAGTTGCTTTTGAAGAAGAAATAAATGCTAGACCATCAGATCCGTGAGAAGCTTTTACTCTATTAAAGTTTTCAGAAATTACTTGTAATGCTTCATCCCACTCTACTTCTTCGAATTGATTATTTTTACGTACTAATGGTTTAGTTAATCTTTCCTCTGAATCAATGTAATCCCAACCAAACTTACCTTTCACACAAGTTGCAATTTTGTTGGCTGGAGATTCGTGTTGAGGTTGAACTTTCAATACTTCTCTTCCTTTTGTCCATACGTCAAAGGAACAACCAACACCGCAATATGTACATACAGTCTTAGTTTTTTCGATGCGTTCTTCACGCATCGCCGCTTCAGAATCAGATACTGCAAATAGTGGGCCATAGCCTGGTTCTGCTTTTTTAGTTAAGTCAATCATCGCAGCAAGTGAACCTGGCTCTAAATCTGTCATATAGCCTGCGTTTCCTTCCATGTTTACTTCTAACATAGCGTTACAAGGACATACAGTTGCACATTGACCACAACCAACACATGATGAATCGTTAATTGTTGTATCATTATCCCAAATCACGCGTGGTTGTTGACGTTCCCAATCAATCGTTAAAGTTTCATTGACTTGGACGTCTTGACACACTTCTACACATCTTCCACAAAGAATACATTGGTCTGGGTCGTAACGATAGAAAGGTCCATAGTCTTTTTCATATGGTTTTTCCTTATATTCATATGTTTGATGTTCGAGACCCCACTGATCCATTGTATTATGAATCTCACAATCACCATTGTTATAATCACATACTGTACAATAAAGCATGTGTTTTTCTAAAATACGATCTAATGCTTCTTTTTGACTTGTTTGTACATTATCATTTTGTGTATTTACAATCATTGGTCTATCTATCGTCGTACTACAAGCACGTTGCATCACACCGTCTATTTCTACTGTACACGTATCACAAGTTTCAATTGGACCAAGCGATTCGTTATAACATATAGAAGGTACAAACGTATCTTGTGATTTAATAAATTGTAGTAAATTTGTGCCGGGTTCCACAAGATAATCTTTGCCATCTAATGTAATAATTAAATGTTCTTGCATATTATTCACCCCTATTAATTTTATAAAGCCCGTGTTTATGAATCAAAGATGTCTGACAACATTCCATCTTAAAAGCCCCACACTTTTTGGTAATGTTATTTATATTGTATATGTAAATCAATAAAATGTTAAGGCTTTCCACTGATTTTTAACTGTTTAATATAAGTTTTAATTTATAGTGTTAAATATTCTCTCTGAAAATTATTATTTTAGTGACAAAAATAAAATACACGCAACCAATACAGTGGTTGCGTGTATTTATTAAATTAGATACCTAAATTATTTTTTATATCGCTTTCTATTTCAGATAATGAACTTTGGCTAGGTACAAAATAATATAGACCATCATCTTGTATGCCACCTTGACCTTCTAATTGATGGCGGTGAACATTATCATTTGCATCTTTATAATTACCTCTAACTTTGTTCAACTCACCTAAAGTCAAATCAGTTTTTACATTATCTTCAACGTGATTCATCAACGAGTTAAAATGCGTAACTGAACTGATACTTGTCAATTTGTTGGCAAGACCTTGTATAACTAATTGTTGACGTTCTTGTCTACCAAAGTCGCCGCCAGCGCCTTCTTCTTTACGACTTCTTATAAACGCCATTGCTTCTTTTCCATCCATTCGAGACTTTTGTCCTTCATTAAATTGGAATCCATCATATGAGAAGGTAGCGTTACTAGTGACATCAATACCTCCAACAGTATCTATCATATCTTTCATTCCATCCATGTCTATCGTTGCATAGTGATCTATCGGCACATTCAATAATTTTTCTACTGATTTCACTGCCATGTCAGGACCACCATACGCGTATGCATGATTTATTTTTTCAGTTGTACCTTTACCTACGATATCTGCTTGAGTATCTCTAGGTATACTCACAATTTCAGTAGATTTCTTCTCTGGGTTGATAGACAACACCATAATCGTATCACTACGCTGTCCTCCGCCATTAGCAGCTCTTTTGGCATCTGAATCTACACCAAATAAAGCAATCGTAAATGGATCTCCATTATTAAGGTTGGCTTCTTTTTCCCTCAAAGATGACTTATCCCTATCCAATGGATTATGTATTGCACCACCGACAGAAAATATTTTAAAACCTAAATACACAACGGCTAAAATTGCTAAAATTAACAATAAACCCAAAAACCACAAAAATACTTTTGCGGGCAACCCCATTTTCTTTTTATTATATTCGTTAGAACGATTCACCTTTTTCATTCTCCATTCTATATTCGATTTTCTATTTCAATTAATTATAGATTATATAGTAAAATTATTTAATGAACATGGTGCTTAAGACCTATTGTTAAATAATTAATATTTTAAAATAATTATTTTTGATACCCAGATCCTGAATTTAGAATCGTCAACATTTCTTTATGACAAGCTTTGTTACTTATAATAAATGGTCCCGCTTTCGCAAAATCTAAAGTTGAATTATTTAACGTCGTCATTGTCAATCCCAATTCTTCAGCGAATAAAAACTGTGCAGCGATATCCCATGGTTTAGGATTTGTATTTACATGTGCGCCAAATTGTCCTAAAATTACGCGCACAGAATCTAAGCCACATGAACCAATGAAACGATATCCAAATGAAGCATCATTTAAATCATGAATCGTATCATCATTCATTACCAAAGTATTAAATGAAATAATCGCGTCTTCTAATTTTAGATCTTCTGGCTGTTGCAATAATTTACCATTCATATATGCGCCTTGGCCCTTGATAGCTTTATAAAGCTTGCCGTGTGGATAATCATAAATGTATGACAACGTAGGTTCACCATCCACAAAGTAGCCTAATATAATGCAATAATCTTCCTGTTGCTTAACTAAATTTGTAGTACCATCAATCGGATCCATGACCCATACATGACCCTTTTTTGCTTGAATACCTTCATTCGATTTTTCTTCCGCAAAAAGTTGGTGATTTGGAAAATGTTGCTGTAAAAATTGCTCAAAATTTTGTTGAATAGATTTATCTACATTAGTCACTAAATCAAATCGATTTTTTTTCGTTGAAGTAACCATTTGTTTTATTAATTGTGGGATAATATCATCTAATGTTGTTAACCAATCTCTAACTAAATTATCTATATCTAATAATGTTTCTTTATTCATTTGCGACCTCCTCTTTAAGCGAATCACTAAATTTTTTCATTTTAATTATTTCATATGTATAATTTGTTTTATTTTATCATATAAATATAATTACGGTAACAAACTATTCGATTCACTATCGTCCGATAAATGATTTCATTATTCTATACCGATAAGTATGATATTCAATAAAATGATAAGAGGCTGAGACAATTTAATTGCCCCAGCCTCTTATAGAAAGGAAAGTAAGTAATAAATATTGAAGATGTTTGCTTAGTAACTCGTACGAAAAAGATGTTAACAAAACTATATGTAATAGCCTACCCCTTTGTCATCTTTTCGCTACCCCCTTGTTACTAATTATTATACTAACATAAACAACTAAAAAATGTAAGCGTTTTCTATAACTTTTTTTAAAACTTTATAAATGTCGTCATTGTCACTTTTATGCTATAATGAATGTAATATGTAATCATTTGGGAGGTGACTTTCTAATGAATAAACGCGAAAGGCAAAATAAATTGGTACAAGCCATACAACAAAATAAGCAAATTACCGCTTCAGAACTCGCGACAGACTTAAATGTATCGAAACGTACAATTTTAAGAGATATTCAAGATTTAGAAGATCAGGGAGTAAAAATTCTAGCAAAACATGGGAAATTAGGTGGTTATCAACTCCAAGAGACGCCAAATAGTTATGAGCTCGAATTAACTGATAAGCAACTCACCGCTTTATTCTTAGTATTGAATGAAAGTCAATCATATACTACACTTCCATATAAAGAAGAGATAAACGCAATTATTAAAAAATGTTTAAATTTACCTTATACGAAAATGAGACGGGCGCTTAAAAAGCTAGACCGATATATTAAATTCAATCAACAAACACATGTTGACTTGCCGCCCATTTTTTCAGAAGTCTTAATCTATTGTACCGAAAGAAATGTGATGGCTATGGAGTATAATAAAAATAATGAGATTATGACTGAAAATGTAATTTTTATAGGCTTATTATGTACAGACGGATTATGGAAAGCAGTTATTTTTGAAATTGGTCTCGGTAAAACTAATGAAATACCTATTGTTGATATCCATGATATTTCATATTCATTTGAGAAAAAAATAAAAACACAAGATATTACTATCAATAACTATCAACAATTTTTAAATCCCACTGAGTCCTAAAAAACTCAGTGGGATTTTTTCAACCTTGTCCATTATGTATATAACGTAATTAGCGTAAAAACAAATGAGATTAAATTATTGAGCATATGAATACTTACACTTGCAATGAGTTTAAAACCTGATTTGATGTATGCATAGACCATAGCAATCGCTAAAATTAAATAACTTCCTATTTCTAATGGAGATTCCGCTCCAATCACATGCATTAGTGAAAATAGAATGGCTGAAATAACCCCCATAACAATAGCATTAAATTTCTTCCCTAATTCACCTATCAGTAAATGTCTAAAAAATATTTCCTCCACTAATGGTGCACCAATTACAATTAACAAAAATGTAAACGGTAAAAATGACGGCTGATCAAATAAATTCATTAGTTCTAATTCATTTTGAGTTTCATTAAACCCAATACCATTGGGTAACATTTGCATCACCATGTTATAAATTCCACTACAAACCATCATAACAATCGTCACGATGATAAGAAATAAATAATGCTGCTTTATAAATGCTATATTTCTCTTCAAATTTATTTTAAAATCCTTGGTATGTAAAAAATAAAAGCTAAACACAGTAACTACGTATGATAGCAGTTGTACAACCACACTTATTTTGATCACTATTTTTTCTGTTAAATGATCTACAAAAACAAAACTAAATAAAATACCAATCACTGTAAAAACAATCATACTTACAATTAAAATCGCAATAAGGAAAAAGTCTTTCCATACAATATCTTTAAAACGATATTTTGTTTTTTCCATTTTTTAATAGCCCCTTTAAGTTCATTTTTAATTTTATAGTGTATATCCTACCATGCTTAACAAAATCAGAAAATCATATTCATCATTTTAAATTTTTTTAAGAAAGGATGCATTTTATGTATAATTTAGAATTTCATCAACTCGCTCAACGCATTAACCAACTATTAAACTTAATTGAAACTTATAAGTTTGCTATCGTTACTCAAAATAAAAAGAAAGCACAGTACAAACAAGATATCCAACAGTTTATTAAAGACGAACTTATCGTGTTTTCAGACATCAGCTTACAACGATTTTCTTTGCCCCATTATAATTATTACCAATTCCTTTTAACCCATGACACCAACCCCATTGAAGAACTCACTATTGGAAATACAATTAAGTACCTCGATACCTTACAAAATCAATTATTGGAAACACAAAAGTTATTACAAGCGTTTTTGTAATAATATTTCAAAATGACATTTTTTTAAAATTAAAATTGTAATACTTTTTCATGTGTTGTAAAATGAAATCGATTACAGCAATATAGGAGTGATAACAATGCATGGCTTTTCTATTTATTTAGGACAACCCATTGATAAATCATATATTAGACGAATGATTGCTTTGGGATATACGACCATTTTCACATCTGTACAAATTCCAGAGGAAGACGAAACATCTAAATATCGCTATTTGGGAGAACTTTTAAATTATTTATCAGACGAACAACTTACGTATATGATTGATATCAATCCTTCATTGCTGGATCAATCTTTTTATGAATTCTTGCAATCATATCATCATGCGCAATTTATGATTCGTATTGATCACAGTACTTCTATAGAAATTATTAATGACATTATCCAACATGGTTTTCACTGTTGCTTAAATGCCAGCATACTTTCTGAATCACTACTTCAACAGCTTTATGAAAAACTAGATGATTTTACACACTTATGCTATTGCCATAACTATTATCCACGGCCAGATACAGGTCTAACAACTGAATTTGTTCATATTCAAAACTCACTAATTTTAAAGTATAATCCAAACGCAACGATCTTCGGTTTTATTCCAGGCACTACAAAACGTGGCCCCCTTTTTAAAGGTTTACCAACCATAGAATCAACGAGAGCACAACACCCTATTGAAAGTGCACAGCTATTATTAGATCATCTGACAACACAAATTTTGATTGGTGATACTAAAATTAGCGCACCACTAGACGAACAATTAATGAATGTATTATGCCATAGAACTTTCACACTCACAATTGATTTATTAGATATTCAAGCAACTAAGATATTACAGCAACCTCACACTGTACGACCAGACAACCCGCAAGATGTAATTCGCTCACAAGAAGCTAGACACTATTGTACAAGTGAAATTAATGCTTATAATACAACAGTTCGAAACACTGGTACAGTTACCATCGATAATAAACTGAACGGACGTTATCAAGGAGAATTACAACTTTTGAAAACTGACTTACCAGCGCATCCTCACGTTAATGTTATAGGTGAAATTTGTGAAGCTGAGCGCAGATTGATTCGTTGTATGAAGCCCAATGATACATTTAAATTTATTATAAAAACAAGGGAGTAGAAATTTATGAGTGATTTAACTACTGAATCTAGAAATAAAGCGACAATGCATTTAGATGAGATGTCTATAACAGAAATTCTTAAAACAATGAATGATGAAGATCAAAAAGTCCCACAACAAATTAGAAAAGTCATACCAGACTTGACTAAAGTCATAGAAATCACTACAAAACAATTTAGAGCTGGTGGTCGAATTATTTATATCGGTGCTGGAACAAGTGGAAGGTTGGGGGTGCTTGATGCTGCTGAATGTGTGCCCACATTCAATACGTCTCCAGATGAAGTCATTGGATTAATTGCAGGAGGACAAAGAGCCATGACTGTTGCTGTTGAAGGTGCTGAAGATAGTTCCTCCTTGGCTGAAGAAGATTTACATCATATTCACCTTAATGAAAAAGACGTTTTAATCGGTATTGCTGCTAGTGGTAATACACCTTATGTTATCGGCGGATTAAAGTATGCGAATCACATTGGTGCACATACTGTTTCAATTTCATGCAATTCAAACACTAAAATAAGTAGCATAGCTAAAAATGCAATTGAAGTTAATGTGGGTCCTGAAGTCTTAACAGGTTCTACAAGATTAAAATCTGGAACAGCTCAGAAATTAATGCTTAATATGATTTCAACAATCACAATGGTTGGCGCCGGTAAAGTTTATGATAACCTCATGGTTGATGTAAAAGCTACAAATCAAAAATTAATTGACCGTTCCATACGCATTATACAAGATATCTGCGACATTTCTTATCAACAATCTGAAAAACTATATCATGCTGCAGATCATAACCTTAAAGTTGCTATCGTTATGCATATGTGTGATACATCAAAAGCAGATGCACAACAGCGTTTAGAAAAAAATAATCACATCGTTAAGCAAGCAATCAAAAATTAAACCAAATACTTAAAATAATTTATGTATATAGGAGGGTTTTATGATGTCTAAAGAACAAAAACTTGCAGAAAGTATTGTAAATGCAGTTGGCGGTTTAGAGAACATGGAAAATGTTATAAATTGCATGACGCGTGTAAGAATTAAGGTGCACGATGAAAATAAAGTTAACTATGATAAATTAAAATCGACAGAAGGTGTAATGGGCGTTGTCAAAGACGACCGTGTACAAGTAGTCGTTGGACCTGGCACAGTTAATAAGGTAGCTGCTCATATATCTGAAATGAGTGGTGTGCGTTTAGGTGAAACCATCCCTCACCAAACTAAAGATTATAAAGCAGAAACTGAAGCAAGAGCCAAAGAAAACAAAGCCGCTTTTCAAAGTAAACAAAAACGTGGCAAATTCAATAAATTATTAAAAACAATCGCTAATATATTCATCCCATTGATTCCAGCATTTATTGGTGCAGGTTTAATCGGTGGTATTGCTGCAGTTTTAAGCAACTTACTAGCTGCAGAGGTCATATCTGGCTCATGGATTACGCAACTTGTTACTGTTTTTAACGTAATTAAAGATGGTATGTTAGCATATTTAGCCATTTTCACTGGTATCAATGCTGCTAAAGAATTTGGTGCGACACCAGGTTTAGGTGGTGTTATTGGAGGAACGACATTACTAACAGGTTTAACAGAAGAAAATATGATCACTAATATTTTTACAGGCGAACCTTTACAAGCAGGACAAGGTGGTATTATCGGTGTTATCTTTGCTGTTTGGTTATTGAGTCTCGTAGAAAAGAGATTACATAAAATTGTACCAAATGCCATTGATATTATCGTAACACCCACGATTACTTTGTTTGTTATCGGATTATCAACAATCTTTATCATTATGCCTTTAGCTGGTTTTGTTTCTGACGGTTTAGTATCCGTAGTGAATGGTGTTATTAATATTGGTGGCGTCTTTAGTGGCTTTATTATTGGTGCTTTCTTCCTACCATTAGTTATGTTAGGATTACATCATATATTTACGCCTATTCATATTGAGATGATCAATCAATCTGGTGCTACTTACTTACTACCAATTGCTGCTATGGCAGGTGCAGGACAAGTTGGTGCCGCATTAGCGCTTTGGGTAAGATGTAAGAAAAATACTACTTTGAGAAATGCAATTAAAGGTGCACTGCCTGTCGGTTTCCTTGGTATTGGCGAGCCCTTGATTTATGGGGTCACGTTACCTCTTGGTAGACCATTCTTTACCGCATGTATTGGTGGCGGTATTGGCGGTGCAGTGGTTGGTGGTATTGGACACATCGGTGCTACCGCTATTGGACCGAGTGGTATTTCATTGTTACCTTTGATTTCAGATCATATGTACTTAGGATACATTGCAGGATTAATCGCTGCTTACATCGGTGGTTTCCTCTTCACCTTCTTTTTAGGTACAACAAAATCAATGAGAGAATCTGATAACTTAGGTGGTTAAACTATGACCAACGTACTTTATAAAATTGATAATATATATGAAACTTTTACAAAAAGTGAAAAAAAAATTGCTGATTTTATTTTAAACGAACCTCATCGTATCATTAATATGTCTGTCCAAGACCTTTCAAATGAAATTAATACAAGTACAGCATCCATTGTACGTTTTAGCAAGAAAATAACAGAAAAAGGGTTTCAAGAACTTAAAATTACAATTTCACGTTATTTGCCTGAAGATGCAATCAACAATAATCATATGGAATTAATTGATAATGAATCCGTCGATATTATCAAGTCTAAAATGTTAGCCCGAGCAACAGATACAATGAGTTGTGTTGCTTCACAAATTGAACAACATCACATCGATGACATCTGTGACACATTAAAACATGCGCGTACCATATTTTTATTTGGTTATGGGGCATCACTCGTTATTGTTACAGATTTATATCAAAAATTATCTCGGATTGGTTTAAATGTGCGCTTAATACAAGAAACGCATTTATTAATGACTACCATGGCTACTCATGATGAACAAGATTGTATTATTTTTGTAACCAACCAAGGTAGTCATAGTGAAATGCAATCTATGGCAAAAGTTGCAACTGACTATAATATACCTATCATCACGATTTCAAGCTCGAACAATAATCCTGTAGCTAAAATTTCTGATTATACTTTAATTTATGGTCAAACTGATGAGAATGAACTACGCATGGCCGCAACAACATCATTGTTTGCACAACTTTTTACGGTAGATATTCTTTATTATCGATTTATTGCTTTAAATTATCAACGTTCGTTAGACTCAATCACACAGTCTAAAATGGCACTTGATAATTATCGTAAACATTTGTCTAAAATCCAGTTTAAACACTAAATCATTGCTGCCATCACTTTTTAAATAACATCATAAACGAGAACGACATAGAAATCGCATTTTGATAAAGGATTTCTATGTCGTTCTCGTTTTTAATCTATCGCTAACACTATTTATTTGTTAGTTGTTTACTTTACATCATTTTGAAAAAAGTCGAAAATATTTTTGGCATTATCAGTATTATCAATATTTCCTTTAAATTTATCACTACCAGGGCCATATGCATAAGTATTTACATCTTCTCCTGTATGACCATTAGTAGTCCAACCAGTATTTGATTTGTCATTAATTGGTTTTTGTACAGCATCTTGAACCTTTTGTAATTGACTTTCATATGCTTTTTCATCTTTTTTAAGATCTTTAAGTTTTTTAGCTTCATCTTTTATTTTATTCATTTGATCTTCTGAGACTTCAAAACCGTAACCATCTTTAATGACTTTCTCCACATTTTTGCCTTTGCTAATTTCTTCAGTCATATATTTACCTGAATGTTTCATTTGGTGAATGGCATCTGGGTTCCAAACGTAATCTTTACCTTTCGCAATAGACATACCACCTGTAGAATGATCTGCAGTAGCTACCACAAGTGTATCTGGATTTTCTTTTGCATAATTCATAGCATATTCAAATGATTTTTCAAATCCAGACATTTCTGACATTACCCCAGTTACATCATTTGGATGCCCTGATTTATCTATAGAAGCGCCCTCAACCATTAAAAAGAATCCTTTGTCGTTTTGTTTTAATTTATTTACGGCACTATCAGTCATATCCACTAATTTTGGATTTTTGTCTGGTGCGTCTATCTGTAATGGCATATCATTATCTGCAAATAATCCTAATACTTGTTTACTTTTGGAATTTTGTAGTTCATTTTTATTTGTAACCACATCGTAACCATCTTTTTTAAATTTGTTTTTTAAATTGCCATTGTCTTTGCCAAAATACTCAGCACCACCACCTAGTAGTACATCGACTTTATGCTTGCCATTAATTTTATCATTGTAAAATTGTTTAGCAATTTCATCCTTTTTATCACGATCATCAACGTGTGATGCGTATGCAGCAGGCGTGGCATCTGTAATTTCAGCCGTAGATACGAGACCAGTTGATTTACCATTTTCTTTAGCTTGTTCTAATACTGTTTTAACATTATTTTTATTAGCATCGACGCCTATAGCTCCATTATACGTTTTTTGTCCTGAACTAAATGCGGTTGCACCAGCTGCTGAATCAGTAACATTTTCTTTTGGATCATTAGGGTTTGTACGTTGACTCCCTATTAGATATTTATCAAAAGCGGTCTGATCCATTTCTTTAGTATCTGGATTATCTGCAAAATAACGATAAGCAGAATTATACGAAGGTCCCATACCGTCACCGACTAAAAAGATAACGTTTTTAGGATTTTTTGTATTACCCATATAAGCTACATCAGCATTCTGATTTGAATCTTTAGACTCATCTTTTTTCCCTGCAGCATAAGTCCCTTGTACACTCCCTAATGATGAACCGGCAATGATTGTCCCTGCAATCGTAGCAGTAGCTAGTTTATTAAGTATTTTCATATAATAACTCCTTTAGATATGTATTATGACCTCAACTTTATTCTAAAGCACGAGTTTTGAGTGAGTATTTTTATATTGTTAAATTTTTGTAAAAGCATTTATGTAAGTGTACCAACGTAATGACGGATATACAAAAAAAGTCATAAATGATACAAAAAATGTATCATTTATGACTACTTAATATTGCTTACAAATTGATGTGTTATTATATTTTTTAAAGTTGCTGATCATCACTTAATTTATGATAGCCTTTTAGATAATAGAACAATGTCATAAAACCTAAGAACACGATACCAATAACAACTGAAACAACTGTTTCTTTATTAAATAGCATGCCGATTAACACCATGATAAAGAACGCCATTGTAATATAATTTGTTATTGCGCCGCCTGGCATTTTAAAAGGATGATTTTTGAGTTCTTCGCTGTGATTTTTTCTGAATCTTAAATGACTAATTAATATCATAAACCACGGTACCATACCTGGTAAAATCGAGGCACTGTATACGTAAACAAAAATACTATCTGCCCCTTTAATAAATAAAGGCAAAATAACATTTAATAACGCGCCAACTAAAATACCAATTGCTATTGCAGTAACCGTCCAAATAGGAACACCATTTTTCATAACTTTACGGAAAAATTTAGGTAACATGCCCTTTTGAGATAAATTCAACGTCATTCGACTAGCGCTAAATATACCAGAATTACATCCTGACATCGCTGCAGTCAAAACTACAAAGTTAATGAGTCCAGCAGCAAATGTAATACCCACTTTTGCAAATGTTGCAACAAATGGACTGCCAATGTTTCCTAATTCATCCCAAGGATAAACAGTTACAATAACGAAAATGGCTCCGATATAGAAAATTAATATACGCCATATAACACCATTAACCGCACTTTTAATATTTTTTTGTGGATCTTTCGTTTCACCAGCAGTAATACCGATTAATTCAACACCTTGATAAGAACCAATTACAATAGAAAGTGCGAAGAAGAAACCAATCCAACCATTAGGCATAAAGCCACCATGTGACCATAAATTAGAAAGACCTATAGCCTCTCCACCATTACCAAGTCCAAAGAAAATCAAACCGAACCCTGCAATAATCATCAAGATAATAGTTACTACTTTTATCATTGCAAACCAAAATTCAAATTCACCAAAAGCTTTAACTGATACTAAGTTAGCACCAGCCAACAATAATACAACTATAATACCTGGTATCCATTGTGGTAAATCAGGAAACCAATAATTCATATATTCTCCAACGGCGATAACCTCACTCATACCTACAACAACCCATTGGAAAATATTACTCCATGCTGTCAGATAACCAGCAACTGGATTTATGTAATCACTTGCAAAGTTTGCAAAAGAACCTGAAGTCGGGTGTAAATATACCATTTCCCCCATAGCTCTCATCACTAAAAATAAAAACAGCCCAGCTATTAAATAGGCAAATATTACTGAAGGCCCTGTCCATTTAATCGTACTTGTCGCCCCCATAAAGAGTCCGACACCAATCGTTCCACCAAGTGCTATCATCCGCATTTGACGTGCACCTAGTCCCCTTTGTAATTCGTTATTCTCATTCATCATTCAAACCCCATCTCATTCAAATATAAGTGAAAATAATTCACTTATTATGACGCTATTATACTATAAATTCTAAAAATTAAAACAATTATTTTTCATTTATGTAAGCCCTTACATATGTTTTTATTTTAGATTACTTTTAGAGAAAACGCAATGTAAATTTTCATTTCAATATGATAGAGAGCAATTAAATACTATATTTAGTTAATTGAGTGTCACTATTTAATTGTGATTATTTTGTGAATTATTTCACAAAAATACTGTAACATAGTATACTATTTTTAATTAATAGAAAGTGAGGATAAAGTTTTGAACGAAAAAAATATTAAATGGGATAAAGTTTTTTATGGTAAAGCGTGGGTTCATCATGTCGTAGAGACAATTCGTGCCAAAGATATTTTACAAAGTTTTTATTTAAAACGTTATCTATTACGTGCCATAATGGCTGGTTTTATTTTAGGTGTGATTACAGTTTTTGTATTGCTCATTAAAGCTTCATTAGCCTCTGATATTCCAATGGGCGTTGCAAATATAGTCGGTGCGGTTGCATTTAGTTTTGCTTTAGTGTTAATACTTTTTACAAATTCCGAATTATTAACGAGTAACTTTATGTATTTTACAGTTGGACTGTATTATCGCGTCATTTCGCCAATCCGCGTTTTTAAAATATTTGTACTCTGTTTTATTGGTAATGCCTTAGGTGGATTGGTGTTCTTCTTATTGATTCGTTCCTCAGACATTATGACACCTGAGATGATGCAACAATTAGAAGCTACAATTGATCATAAAACACTATCGGCAGGTTTTGTTGCCATTCTTATAAAAGGTATTTTTGCTAATTTCTTTATAAATATATCGCTTGTCATAGCTATGCAAATTGATGATGTTTTGGCAAAAATGTTTGTCATGATGTTTGGTGTATCCATTTTCGCATTTATGGGTTACGAACACGTTGTTTATAATACCGTATTATTCGCAGGTGGAGTCGTTTACCAAAGTGATGTACTTTCAGCCATGCCTGCTTTAATCAATTTGCTGGGGGCAGGTATCGGCAATTATATCGGAGGCGGTTTAGTAATAGGCTTGTTCTATGCTTATTTAAACGACCATAAGCAATATCAAAAAAGTAAAGTACAATAACTACAACTTGCGTTATTGTAATGATGAGCTAGAGTCTAACGTTCATGAAGTTATAGTTCCTAATTTTATATGATATAATGCTCAATAGATTTTATTATAAAGGAGTTCAATATGAATAAACATCTATTGAAACGTACAATCACAGTTTCAATTATATTTGGTATATTATTTTTCCTAATCAATTATTTTAGCGATAGTGATGTTTCTGCCGGAAATTTAATGCTAAAAAGTTTACTAACGATTGTTGTATTTGGGATACTATATTACTTAATTTTTACTATTGTAAATTCACCAGAGCGAAAATATAAATTTGGTATTACATTACCTATTTCACTACTAATTGCAATCATAATCAGCGCTATGTTTTCTGCTTTAAAAATCGGTATCATAACCGGATTGATTATTGGTATCATTGCAGGGTATATCTGGGAATATATCGATACTCATAAAAATGGTGGTGATAAATCATGAGTATTTTCATTGGTATTGTTGTTATCATTTTACTAAGTGTAAGTTTAATCCCTAATTTAAAAGCTGTAAAAAAATCTAAAGCTGCTGGAGAAAAAAATCCACGTTTTGCAATTATGGTAGGTATTGATTCTATATTACTCGTATTAGTTATTGTGACACTAATACTTCAATTTTTAAAATAGACTATCATTTTTCATTTCGATATTATAAAACCCCTTATTGAAGCATTTTCCAATGTCAAAATAAGGGGTTTTATATTAAAATTGATTTTGTAAAATAAGATAATATAAGGCCAAAGCTCCCAATAAGTAAATAAGACTTCCAACCATAAATGACCGGAATTGTATTTTTAAGGGGACTTTTTTATTAAAAATAGGTCCTAAAACTAAATTTCCTATTGCTAAAACAATTGGGCCTCCTAAAAAAAATAAAATTAAATAACCATTCATACGTTAGCCTCTACTTTTTTCAAAATATTTTTCAATGATAGCTGTACCTGATATGTCTTTATCTAAATATACTATGTTACTAAAATCTTGTTTTTCCGTCATTTCATTCGTATTTACAATAACATCTAAACCAGCATTCACCGCTGCAGTTGCCCCATTGACTGAGTCTTCTATAGCTAAACAATTAACAGGATTATAGTTTAATCTTTGAACTGCTGTTAAATATAGTTCGGGACTTGGCTTTATTTCTTCTACATCCTCACGTCCAACAACAACATCAATATACGCATCTAATCCTAATTGATCAAACGTTGGTTGAATATCGTTTCTAAAACTACTTGTCGCAATAGCCATGGGTATATGGCGCACTTTACAATAATCCATAAGTTGTTTCATATGTGTAACTATCGGTAAATGTATACTCGTTTCATTATGCTCTTGATATATTTTTTCTTTACGTTCTTGTCCTAGTTGGTCTTCTAGATACTGATGCAAATCTGAAGCCAATCCCCCAATAGATTGACGATAAAAATCTAAACTAACTTCTTCCAAACCATAATGATTTAAATGTTTATTTATTATTTCAAACAAGTGCTTTTCTGTATCTATAATTGTACCATCAAAATCAAATATCACAGCACGATACATACATTTCCCCTCCTATAATTTAACAAAATTGAATCAAATTATTGTCAGTGTATCATATTTTATACTTCTCTAGCCTATCAAAGACAGAGATAATATAAACTAAGAGAAAAACACGAAAAAATTAATGTTTTCCTCTTAGTTTAGAACTTCATATTAATTTTATCTCAAAATCAATGATACTTACCTTTTATTCCAGTATTTTGCAAGTATTGGACCTGTAATATTATGTATTAAGCTGAACACGGCTCCCGGAACTGCAGATAATGGGTTAAAATGTACTGTAGCTAAAGAAACTGCTAGCCCTGAATTTTGCATACCTACCTCTATCGATACTGCCTTTTTGTCCGGTCGGTCTAATTTTAGGATTTTAGCAAATGTATAACCAAGTATATAGCCAATCAAATTATGAAGAATGACAACCGCAAAAATAAGCAATCCTGTGGCTAAAATTTGTGCTTTACTACTACCAACTACAGATGCAAGTATTAATGAAATAGCTACAACGGAAACGATTGGTAATGCAGTGGCAGTCTTATCAGCAAATGTCTTGAACAGTTTTTGCAGTACAAACCCAATGATTATTGGTATTAAAATCACTTGAACGACTGACCAAAACATACTGATAAATGAAACTTGTAACCATTCATGCGCAAATAAATATATTAAAGCTGGTGTTAAAAATGGTGCTAGTAATGTTGAAACACTTGTGATAGCTACTGACAATGCAACATTTGCATTTGCTAAGTAACTCATAACGTTACTAGATGTACCACCTGGACAACATCCAACTAAAATCACACCAATTGCAATTTCTGGAGGCAAATGAAACAGTTTAACAATTAAAAATGCACTTAAAGGCATAATCGTATACTGCAAAACCACACCAATGATTACAGATCTAGGTGCTTGAAATATGATTTTAAAATCTTTGGGGTCTATGGTTAATCCCATACCTAGCATAACAATTCCTAGTAAATAAGGTACCCAATTACTTAAAGTAGAAAGTTGCATTGGAAATATAAAACCAATGACAGCTGCAATAAGCATCCATACTAAGAACGTATTCGTTGCAAACTTACTTACTTTTGATAACATCTAAAACACTTCCCTCTCTGTATTAATAAAGAAGAATGTATCATATTTTGAACATCTAAACAACAGAATTTTCTAAATATTTCGACTTTAAAACCCTAGGAATTTCCAAAAATTTTATACTTCGTTCTAAAGACCTAGTGTCTTCTTTTAAAAAGAGTGGTACAATTTAATAGAATTTAAAACATGTATAATTTTAAGGGCACTAAATATTAATTTTAATATACGTATGTCACTTTATATAGATATGGAGGTATAATATGTTTTTAGATAAAACTGAAACGTTTGTTTTAAACATCAGTGGTTTAAATAAACGTCATATCCGCAAAAATTTGTTAAAACTTTTGAAACAAGTCCACTTTTGTAAATCGTTCAAATTTACTATTTTCAAAAAAAATCATTTATATGCTTTAGAAGTGAATTTACCTAAGCAACAACTACCATATTTGATTAGTTTTCTTAGCTTCCACAATTATTTAATCTATCAAATTTTAGAAAATAATCATGCACAGGACCTACTAGACTTGGATCATTTACTATTATCATCTAAGCGTTTCGAAATCGCTGTTGACGGCCTTCATGATGCATTTATTAAAGACAAAGTTATCGATATTATGAATTTACTCAATCACACTGAAACAATTGTTTATACCTTCAATCGAAATACCATCAACGTTTCTTGTTCGCCTACAGTATTCTCTAAATTAATTCACGCTATCGCAACACACAACATTGATGTTTACAGTGCTACCTACCAACCACGTTTAATGCATAAAACGAGAATTTCTTAAAAACATTAATGTACGACATCACTCACATATACAGTAAAATTGATTTAGCTACCATTTCACGATATTTAATCAACATAAATCATGTATACAAGGATCTAGCATCCAATCATAAACGTCTATTCTTATTGTAATTGTATAGAAATGACGTTTTTTTATGTGGACACTTATAAACAAAATAGAATGTAAGACCCATCTTCGCGCCGTGTATACCATGTCTACTAACAAGCATGCAAAAATTAATTGATGCGTTATTGATAAAAAATTGGACTAATCCATTAATGATTATCATATGGATTAGTCCTTTTTTGTGCATAAGTTTTATATGCAATCTCGTTATTATTTATTTTTTTCTTCAAATACTAAATTTTCAAATGCTTCTCTGACTTGAGGTACAGACATACCTACTACGACTTGCACATTTTTCCCACTTTTCACTAAGCCATGTGCCATTTGTTTATGCGTAAAGTAATCACTATCCTCAACTTTATTGACATCATTCACTGTCAATCTTAAACGTGTCGTACAATTTGTAACGTCTTTAATATTTTCTTTGCCACCTAGACCTTCTAAATAATAGATTGCTTTAGCTTCAAACTCGTTTGCTGACTCAGTTTTTTTAGCAACTTGTGCTTTACCGTCTTTATTTTTATAGTCATCTTTATTATATAATTTCATATCCTTATCGTCTTTTTTACGTCCAGGAAGTGGAATATTAAATTTTATAATTAAAAACTTGAACAAGAAGAAATAAATCGCTGTAAAACCGAAACCTATTGCAATTTGAATAATATAAGTTAACCAGTGATTTTGGGCTAAAGGTATCCAATTCGTAGCAAAGAAATCTAATAATCCTCCACCAAAGTTACCTACTAATCCGAAACCATACATTAACGTATCCATCGTTGCTGCTAAAATTGCATGTAAAACGAATAAATAAGGTGCAATAAATAAAAATGTAAACTCTAATGGTTCAGTGATGCCTACAACAATCGCTGTCAATGTTGCTGGAATTAGTAATGCTGCAATTTTCTTTCTATTTTCTTTTGGCGTCGTTGCATACATTGCTAAAGCAATACCAATTGAACCAAAGACTTTTCCGTTACCTTGTAACATAAAGCCATATGGGAATAATTCTTTTAATGGTTCTTTACTTTTAGCAAATTCATTTACATGTTCGAACCATTCTGCTTTCAATCCATGATTCACAACAACAGGACCTACTTCTATTGGTGCATATATAAAGTGATGTAATCCAGTTGGTATCAATACTCTTTCTAAAAAATGATACAACCACACACCTATATAACCCGAGCCAATAATAAATCCTTGCAGTGAAGAAATACCATTTTGTACCGTTGGCCATATGATGCAAGTAATTAAAGCAATTGGCAACATGACAAAAAATGAAATCGTTACTACAAATGTCAAACCTTGAAATACACCAAGCATTTCAGGTAATTTTTTACTATAATATCTATTATGTATCCATGTGACAATGCTTGAAATAATAATACCGCCTAGGATATTCGTGTCTAATGTTTCTATACCAGCAATCGCTTTTAATCCCGTTACATTTTCTACACCCTTTTCTAAATTTGCTCCGAATGTATGCGGCCATTGCGTTAATATGGCATTGATAAAGGTATTAAACATTAAGTATCCCATTAATGCTGACAGTGCTGCATGTCCAGGTGCTTTTTTAGCTAAAGATAATGGCAAGCCAACAACAAATACCACTTCCATGTGATTAAATATTGTCCAACCACCAGACTCTATCACTGACCATATTTTGAACCAATTTGTACCTTCTTCAGCAATACTCCCCATTATTGAAGGATTTTTAAATAATGTTGCTAAACCGAGTACAATACCAAAAAATGCAAACATCAATACAGGTACAATCATTGCACTTCCAAATCGCTTTATAGCATTCATATAAAGTTCCCCTTTTCTAAATTTCCAAAATAATTCACTTATGATAATTGAATATCTCTCTATTCAAATGATTATGGATCAATTTACCATCGATTTTATAGTAAACGCTTACATCAGAACAATAGTTTGACGCCATTACGAACAATTTTGTACAATAAGATTATATTTTCAAAACTTGAAAATATTTTCAAAATTCTGAGGTGATAACGTTGCTTTTAGATGAACGCATAAATAACAATTTTAATAAATTAAATGAAAACGACCTACAAATCGCTCATTTTATAAACACACATATATCAGATTGTAAAACAATGAAAATCCAAGATTTAGCGGCTTATACACATGCATCAAATGCAAGTATTCATCGTTTTACTCGTAAGCTCGGCTTTGATGGCTACAGTGATTTTAAATCATACTTAAAATTTGAATCTGAACAAGTCCATCAATTACCTTCTGACTC
Organism: Staphylococcus sp. 11-B-312; assembly: GCF_016743055.1. Classification (NCBI taxonomy): domain Bacteria; kingdom Bacillati; phylum Bacillota; class Bacilli; order Caryophanales; family Staphylococcaceae; genus Staphylococcus; species Staphylococcus sp. 11-B-312. The sequence goes on along the minus strand of NZ_CP068241.1, from coordinate 706,642 downwards.
TATGAACGCTTTTAAACAAGAAATTGAAAATACCTTCACTTATTTGGAGCGTATCGATTACGACCTAGTTACTGACAAAATATATCAAGCCGAAACGGTATATTTATATGGCACAGGTTTAGCTCAAATGAATGTTGCGCAAGAAGCTCAAAGAATTTTATTGACCATACATAAAAATATTATTGTATTACATGATGTACATGAATTTAAAATGGTGTTAAATAAAGCTTCTGATAATGATTTGTTTTTTATTATTTCTTTATCCGGCGAGACCGATCACTTATCCGATATAACGAATTTACTGCAACTGCGTCAAAAGTATTTCATTTCTATTACTACGCTTCAAGACAACACCTTGGCTCAAAAGGCAAATTATAATATCTACGTATCAAGTAACACTTTTTATTTAACAAACGGCATTGATTATTCCAGCTTTATCAGCTACCATATTTTTTTTGAAACGGTACTACGTAAATTTAATGAGCGTATACAATACGGTCAATTCACACAAAATAATTAACATATCAAATAAAAGAAAGCTGGACAAATTAATTGTCTCAGCCTCTTAGTCAACATCTCAATTTATTACACAAGTGGGACTGATACATGAGCTTCTGCCCAAATATGCCTGAGTCCCACTTTTAATTTATTGAGTTAGGTTGTAATGATTTTTTATTGTTCCTCTTCATATTCTTCTAGTGTTGTTTGCAGCTTATCAAATAACATTTCAAAACCATGCGCAGTAGAATCATGATATTCCTTTTTCTTTTGCTTATACTCTAATGATGTCAATCTGCGTTCCCTAGGTACATAAGCTGTATAATTAAAAATCATTTGGGTTATGCCTGGTTCTCTTTCAAACATCTCTATTTCAATTGTATCTTCAGAGTCACTTAATTCAGGCATCCCTATCGTCATTACAATATATTCATTTGGGTTCAAAGTAACGTAAGTACCCTTCACTATATTTTCTTTCCCTTTACGAACATCAATAATTTCATAGCTTCCGTTTTGTACAGCGTCTATCTCTATTGATTTATTCGTTCGTTCAGTTGTCATAAACCATTGTTTAAGAAATCGTTGCTCAGTCCAAGCTTGATATACTAATTCAGGTTCAACTTTAAACAGTCTTTCCAACTGAATTTCTACGTTTTCATTTTCCACATTATATCTAGCCATGATTGTTCACCTACTTTCACTCTTATAACTATTCTAACTCATTATACTAGACTTCTAAACAATAATACTATGAAATTCAACTTTCCTTTATATCCCCTTTAAAAGTGATAACCTATTTATTCTATCGTTATTAATCAGTAAACGTCAAAATTTTCCCTTTTTTAATACTATCTTACTTCTTAAAAAAGAGGACAAACAGTCTATATCAAATAATATAAACTGTTGCCCTTTCTTTTAATCAACTTTTTTATTTTAATCTTGGTAATCTAAAGAAAATTGCAATTAGGCCACAAACACCTAGAATGATCGGATAAATTGAATACGGCATTAATGAAACTGGTGAGATAGACGCAACGCCTGCTGCTGCTATAACTTGCGGACTATAAGGTAATAAACCTTGGAAACAGCTCGCAAACATATCTAAAATACTTGCAGATTTCCTAGGATCAATCTCGTATTCATCTGCAATATCTTTAGCTAAGGGGCCTGCCATTAATATAGAAATTGTATTATTGGCAGTCGAAATATCCGCAGCACTCACAAGTCCCGCTATACCTAATTCTGCACCGCGTTTTGATTTAACCCTATTGCGTACAAAATTTAATAGCCAAGTGATACCACCATTATGTTGTATCAATGCTACAAGTCCGCCAATTAAAAGTGCAATAATCGCAATATCCTCCATACCAACAATTCCTTTTGAGATTGAACTAAGCAAGCCTGACCAGTTGAATGATCCATCAACCAGTCCAATAATCGCAGATAATACGGTACCACCAATCAACACTATAATTACATTTATACCTGCCAGCGCTAAAATCAGTACCAATAAGTATGGAATAACTTTAATAAAGTTATAGTCATATGATTTCGTAGTATCTATCTGAGCACCATGCGTTAAAAACCAAAGTACTATAACAGTAAATAGCGCACCTGGTAATACAATCTTTATGTTCACCTTAAACTTATCGCTCATTTTAGTCTTTTGAGTACGAACAGCGGCAATTGTAGTATCCGAAATCATTGATAAATTATCACCAAACATTGCGCCACCAACGACAGTAGCCATTGTTATCGCTGCAGATACATCCGTCGCCTGACTCAAACCAAAACCAACCGGCGCTATAGCTGCAACTGTACCGACTGAAGTACCCATTGAAAGTGATACAAACATACAAATGATAAATAAACCGACGATAATTAAGTTTTCTGGAATAAAGGATAGTCCTAAATTTACCGTCGACTTGACTCCCCCCATATCTTCTGTAGTTTGAGAAAATGCACCCGCAAGTAGAAATATTAACATCATCAAAATAATATTTGAATGTCCAGCGCCTTTAGTAAATACATCTACTTTTTTAGAAAATGTTTCTTTTTTATTTATCAACAAACCCACAATGGATGCGATAATAATTGCAACATTGAGTGGCATTATTGAAAAGTCACCAGTAATAACGCCCACACCTAAAAATATACCTACAAAAATGATTAATGGCACAAGCGCCCATGCGTTACCTTTTTTATTTTCCGTCATACAAAACCAACTTTCTTTATCATTACTTTTTTAGTCAATCATTCATTTTGCTTACCATAAAAAATAAAAAACTCTTTTCTCATAGAAGAAAAGAGTAAATCGATACATCTTTAATCTTATCTTCTAGCACACTTTATGCTACTGGAATTGGCACACGCATTACCATGTTGCCGAAGTTTCAATGGGCCAGTCCCTCCACTTCTCTAGATAAGCTATTTTATTTATTTTATAACAGTACACTATTCACGCCTCTTCGTCAATTATATAATCATAATATGAAATGATATTTTACTTCAAAGGTTATTCCGTTGGCCGAACAATCGTAAATGTATCACCGATCGTGGCATAATCATTTCCAGCTAAACGGCACACGGCTTCTAGTGCCTGTGCATTAATCTTACTGTCTTCAAAATACACGTTTTCATTAATATGAAACATCACGACTTCTCCAATGATTAGATCTGACCCCTCATCAGTATCTCCTAATGATATAATCCGCTCTAATTTACATTCCATACGTATTTTCGCCTGTTCAATACCAGGTACAGTTATCAGTTCTGAGTCGACAAGGGTTAACGTTGTTCGTTCTAATTCATTTTCAGTACGATCCAATGGTGCAGCTGTACGGTTAATTTGCTCTACGTTTGTTTCATCAGTGATATGTACTACAAAATTTTCAGTCTCTTCAATATTAAGTGAAGTGTCTTTACGTTTACCTTCTGAGCGTCCTGTAGAAATCATAATCATCGGTGGTGCACTGTTCACCACGTTAAAAAAACTGAACGGTGCCGCATTTAACTTACCATTTTTATCTTGAGATGTCACAAAGGCTATTGGCCTAGGTATGACACTACCACTCAATAATTTATAGTTTTGTCTTTTAGACAATTCACTTGCTTTAAAATGTTTCACAAAAATTCACTTTCCTTTCATAAATAAAAAGTGGCTATGTCAAAATGTAAGTGCATAACTGTTCATTTAAGCACGAATCACTTTGAAATAGCCATCTATCAAATTAATCTAATTGTGTACCACCTGTAACCCCGTATACTTGGCCAGTAGTGTAACTTGATTCATCAGCTGCTAAATGAACATAAACGCCTGCTAATTCTACAGGTTGACCTGCTCTGCCAAGCACTTCTTTTTGTCCAAATGTTGGAATTTTGGATTGTGGTTGTCCACCTGATATTTGAAGTGGTGACCAAAATGGTCCTGGTGCAACACAGTTAACACGGATGCCTTTAGCTCCTAGTTCTTCAGACAAACTTTTAGTTAGCGATATGATTGCAGCTTTTGATGCTGCATAATCATGTAAAATTGGACTTGGGTTATAACCTTGTACAGATGACGTTGTCGTAATTGTAGCACCTGGTTCAAGATAATCAATCGCTTTTTGTACAGTCCAAAATATTGGATACACATTCGTTTCAAAGGTTTCAGTAAATGACGCTGTATCGAAGCCCTTTAGTGTATCTCTATATTGTTGATGTCCAGCTACGAGTGTAACATTGTCTAATCCACCTAACGCGTGATATGCACGTTCTACTAACTCATAATTGAATTGTTCATTGCGTAAATCACCCGGTATTAGCACAGCTTGTTGTCCTGCCGATGTAATAACTTCTTCTACTTCTTCAGCATCTTCTTGTTCTGATGGCAAGTAATTGATTGCAACATCAGCACCTTCTTTAGCATACGCAATAGCTGCTGCTCTACCAATAGCTGAATCTCCACCTGTTACTAACATCTTTAAACCTTTCAATCTACCATAACCGGTATAAGAAGTTTCTCCACAATCTGGTTTAGGGTTCAGATCTTTTTGTAAACCTGGAACGGGTTGCTCTTGTTTTGGAAAATCTGCATTTGAATATTTCTTTCTAGGATCTTGAGACGCCATGCTTAATCCTCCTCAAAAAATAATGGTTGTAATTATTTTTTACCCAAATTAAATCGCCCATAACACAAGATTATATTTTTAAGCTTCGTTCAATAATTTCTGTACAAATGTTACAAAGTAATCTGGTACTTTTTCTAAAATGCGTTCATCGGGATCATATTTGGGGTGATGTAAATCATAGTCACTATTAGATCCAATAAAAACAAATACACTTGGATACTTGTTGGCAAACCCAGAAAAATCTTCACCAATAGTTAATGGCTGTTCCATTATATTCACATTGTAACCTACTTGTTTAGCAACGTTAATTGCATCGTCTGTTAATTTTTCGTCATTGATTACTGCGCCTGGTAATCGTATATATTGTGTTTCAATTTCAACATCAAATACTTCTGCCAATCCACTCCCAATTTCTCTCAATCTCTTCTCAATGAATGTGCGAATACCTTCATCAAAACTTCTCACTGTACCTTGTACATAAGCTTGATCTGCAATAACATTCCATGTATTACCACAAGATACTTCTCCAATCGTTACGACTGCATTATCAAAAGCAGATAAATTTCTGCTGACGATGGATTGAACACTATTGATTAATTGACCTAATACGATGACTGGATCATTACCTTGTTCAGGCTTTGCTGCATGTGCACCTTTACCCTTAATTTTAAATTCAAAGCGATCTACAGAGGATGTCACGGCACCAGATTTCACTGCCAATGTACCTATATCCATAGTAGGATAATTATGATAACCAAGCACAGCTTTTGTACCATCAATGGCACCTGTCTCAGCTAATTTAACAGCACCATATCCCAGCTCTTCGGCAGGTTGAAAAATAAAACGTACTCTACCTTTTAATTGATCTTCAATTTCTTTTAATTTTGTAGCTGTTGCTAAAATACTTGCCATATGGATATCATGACCACAAGCATGCATAATACCTTCATTAGTTGATGTAAATTCATGTACAACTTCTTCATTAATTGGCAAAGCATCTATATCCGATCGAACAGCAATAAACGTATCTCCTTGACCTACTTCAGCAATCAAACCAGTTTCCAACGGTATATCTAAAATTTTAATTTCATAACTTTCTAAAATACGTCTTAATCGTTTCGTTGTTTCATATTCATCATCAGACAATTCTGGAAACTGATGAAATGTACGTCTCCATTTTACAAAGTCTTCATATTGTGGCATGACATGTCACGTCCTTTCTAAATTTATAAAACGTTTAAAAATATAATATAGTATTGTTACAATCACAACGCCGAGCGCTAAATTATTAGAGATTAAAATAAGCACCATCGTAAGTATTACCATGAATCCATTTACTAAAGGTGACTTCCGTATAAAGGGTATTGTTCGTCTATCAAATGTATTCAATGAAATTGTAATAAGCACGGTAGCTAAAACAGCCATTGGAATATGTCCTATAATTTCACCAAAAACAAATAAACTTACCAGTAAAAAACTACCGGTAACAAAAGTTGAAACTCTAGAGTTCGCACCCATTGTTACATTAAAACGCGATTGACCAACAAGCGCACTTCCACCATAACCGCCAAATAATCCTACTACTAAATTAGCTATGCCTTGACCTATTGATTCACGATTTTTATCACTAGTCGTAGCTGTTACTTCATCCATCATTCTTGCTGTTAAAGTCGTTTGAACGATTGTAACAATAGCCATCATCAAACCATAAAACAATGTAATTAGGAGAAAGTTAACATTTAATATTTCAATAGGAATAGTTGGATAAGGTAGTTTAATATGTATTGAAGACAAATCGTGCACATATTTTATCTCAGGTTTTAATACCCACGAAAATATTGTCAGTATAATAATGGATATCAATGGTGCAGGTATAATTTTGATATATCGAGCGCCCAACCAAATAATAAAAAATGACATGATTGCAACGATATAAGTTGCCATAGAAATACCTAAAATATTCTTTAGCTGAGATGTAAATAATAATATACCTAGTGCATTCATAAATCCAATTACAACACCGACAGGTATCAATTCTAACCATTTATTAATTTGAAAATACCCAAATAAAATTTGGATGATACCCATAAATAAGGTTGCTAAAATGACAGCTTGCAATCCATGACTTACAGCTAAAGGTGCTACGACTAAAGATACACCACTACTTGGTGCTGATACCATCAAGGTTCTATTTCCAGTAAAGCTAAGTACAAGCATCATTAAACCAGTACTTAACATACCGATTGTCGGATTCACACCTGCTATAAATGAAAAAGCAATTGCACCAGGTAACAATGCAAGTGCAAGTAATACACCTGAAAGTGTATTCTGTACTATGTTACCTTTCCATTGTTCAATATACCCAGCATTACTCACACCGTACTCACCCCCAAACCCCTTTAATTACTATACTATCATAATTGTCAAAATATTTTATTAACTTAATTTTTTGCACTTCTAAATTTCTATTTTTAGAAAACTTGAATAAAAAAATAAGAATAGAGCGAGGACAAATCAACATTTTTGATTCCATTCCTCACCCTATTCATCTCTAATAATCTTATTTTTAATTTTAATTACAGTTTTTCTATTAAAGTTTTACACGATTATCAAAGAGCACTTTACCATCTTTAATAACTCTTTCTGCATGATTAATACCATAATGATATGGAATATATTCATGATTAGGTGCATCCCAAATTACAATATTTGCTTTATCTCCCTCATTGATGGTACCTGCATCAACGTCAATTGCTTTAGCTGCATTGACTGTCACTGCATTCCAAATTTCATTTGGAGATAATTTTAATTTTAACGCTGCAATAGACATCACCAATTGTAAATTATTAGTCACACAACTACCTGGATTGAAGTCAGTAGCTATCGCAATAGCGCCATCGTTATCTAGCATACCTCTTGCATCTGCATAACCTTCCTTATCAAGATAAAAAGTTGTCCCTGGTAATAATACTGCAACAGTATCACTATCTTTCAACTTTTGTTTACCTTCTTCACTAGATGCAACTAAATGATCCGCAGAGATAGCATTTTCATCAATTGCAAGTTCTAAACCACCTAATGGATCGATTTCATCTGCATGAATTTTAACATCAAAGCCTTGTTTTTTAGCTGCTTCCATGTAAGATTTAGATTCTTCCACAGTAAACACGCCTGTTTCACAGAAAATATCGGCAAAATCAGCATATGGTTTAACTTCCGGCAATAAATCTATCATTTCTTGTAAGAAATCTTGGTTAGACTCCGCATCTTTAGGCACAGCATGTGGCCCAAGGAAGGTATGTTTCATGTCTAAATTATATTTTTTTGCTAATCGATTTGAAACACGCAATTGTTTAAGTTCATTTTCTTTATCCAATCCATAACCACTCTTACTTTCAACCGCTAAGACACCGTGTTGTAACATGGTTAATAGATTTTTTTCCGCTTTTTCAAAAAGTTCGTCTTCCGTCGCTTGACGTGTGGCTTCTAAAGTAGAAAGTATACCGCCACCTTGTTCAAGTATTTCTAAATAAGACACACCTTGACGTTTGAGTGACATCTCATGTTCACGTGAGCCTCCATGTACAAGATGCGTATGTGCTTCTACCAAGGCAGGTGAAACGACTTTTCCTGAAGCATCTATTATTTCTTTTGCATCATATGCATCAGAATGTTCACCCGCATAAACAATCTTGCCATTTTTCACAACTACTGTACCGTTTTCAACAATATTTAAATCATTTAATTCTTTTCCTTTTAAAGGACGTTCGGTAGCTTTCGTTAAAATTAATTGTTTAATATTTTGAATGATTAAGTCGTTCATTTTTTATCTCCTTTTCTTGTAATCATTGGAATGTGTATGCCTTTTTCATTTGCTACATTAATTGCTGATTCATAACCTGCATCAGCATGTCTTACTACTCCCATACCTGGATCCGTAGTTAATACACGTCCTAAACGTTTATCTGCTCTTTCTGAACCATCAGCAACTACTACCATGCCTGCATGTAATGAATAACCCATACCAACACCACCGCCATGATGGAATGAAATCCAAGATCCACCTGCAGCAGTATTGATTAATGCATTTAAAATAGCCCAATCTCCTACAGCATCTGAACCATCTTTCATACCTTCAGTCTCACGATTAGGACTGGCTACTGAACCTGAATCTAAATGGTCGCGACCAATTACAATCGGTGCAGAAATTTCACCTTCACGCACAAGTCTATTTAACGCTAGACCCATTTTCGCACGTTCTCCATAACCTAACCACGCAATTCTTGAAGGCAATCCTTGAAACGCAATTTTCTCCTGTGCTAAATCTAACCAACGAATAAGTTTTTCATTTTCAGGGAACAACTTTCTCATTTCTTCATCAGCACGTTCAATATCCTTAGGATCCCCACTTAATGCTGCAAATCTAAATGGCCCCTTTCCTTCGCAGAATAACGGTCTAATATATGCCGGTACAAATCCAGGGAAATCAAAAGCATTTTTTAAGCCATCATTATATGCCACCTGTCTTATGTTATTTCCATAATCAAAAGCGACCGCACCCTGTTTTTGAAATTCTAACATTAGTGATACATGCTTATGCATTGAGGATTGCGATTCTTTCACGTATTGTTTTGGATCTTTATTACGAAGTGCACTTGCCTCTTCTAATGAATACCCTTGTGGCACATATCCATTTAAAGGATCGTGGGCACTCGTTTGATCCGTAATAATGTCAATTTTAAATCCTTTATCTAAAATTGCTTGATGTACATCGACCGCATTACCGACCAAGCCAATAGATAATGGCTTGCCTTGTTTGCGTGCATCTTCCGCTAACGTTAATGCTTCGTCTAAATCTCGTGTTTTCACATCACAGTAACGTGTATCAATACGCTTATCAATGCGTGTTTCATCTACATCAACTCCGATAACAACACCACCATTCATCGTAACTGCCAATGGTTGTGCACCACCCATGCCACCAAGACCAGCAGTTAATGTAACCGTACCATTTAATTTGCCATCAAAATGTTGATTAGCTAGTTCACCAAATGTCTCATATGTACCTTGAACGATACCTTGTGAACCTATGTAAATCCAACTACCCGCAGTCATTTGTCCATACATCATTAAACCTTTTTGATCTAATTCATTAAAATGATCCCAGTTTGCCCATTCAGGTACTAATACAGAATTTGAAAGTAATACACGTGGCGCCTCTTCATGTGTTTTAAATACAGCAACTGGTTTGCCTGATTGAACTAACATCGTTTCATCAGCTTCTAATGAACGCAGTGTGGATTCAATTGCTTCGAATGCCTCCCAGTTTCGAGCTGCTTTCCCTATGCCACCATAGACAACCAAATCTTCGGGTCTTTCTGCAACTTCAGGATCTAAATTATTATATAGCATTCGTAATACTGCTTCTTGTTCCCAACCTTTACATTCAATCTCTAAACCTTTTTTTGCTTTAATATTTCTCATGAACAATCTCTCCTTCATCGATTTTAAATTCAACCTTTGTTTTGATATTTAAAATATCCATAATGCAAATGGAATTGTAATCAGTAGTGTGAGTACTACTCTTTCAAACCAAATAATCACAAGTTTTCCTATCGATATTTTAATTTCAGTAGATAATATAACCGGAACAACGCTTGAGAAAAATATAATCGCTGAAACACTCATGACCGCTACTGTAAATCTTGTTGCTAAATCTGCTGATTGTGCAATCGCAGCTGGTAATAACATTTCAACAATTGAAATCGTTGAAGCCTGTGCTAATACCCCTACATTTTCTACTGGAAAAATGCTGATAAATGGATAAAAGATGTAAGATATATATTCGATTACTGGTGTGAATTCTGCGATTACTAATCCTAGAAAACCAATTGACATGATAGAAGGTAAAATTGCTATAGTCATTACGACACCATCTCTCAAATTTTCAAATACATTGTCAATTAATGACTTAGACTGTTTCACAGCTAATTTTGCTTCTAACCAAGACTCTTTTAACAATGGCATGTTTCTGCGAATCTCTTCTTGATATGGTTGGTCTTTATATGTCGTATGCTTTTCAAATCTGATAGGTGGGAGTTGTACGGTAATAGCAGTAACAATAAATGTCACTGCGAGTGTAAACCAAAAATATAAATTCCAATGCTGAATAATACCTAGTGTGTTAGCTACAATAATCATAAACGTAGCGGAAACCGTAGAGAACCCTGTCGCTACAACTACTGCTTCTTTATGTGTGTAACTACCACTCTTGTAGACTTTGTTTGTTATCAGTAAGCCTATTGAATAACTACCAACAAATGATGCTACTGCATCGACCGCTGACTTTCCTGGTGTCTTAAATATCGGTCGCATTATCGGACGACAAATCACACCGATAAACTCTAACAATCCAAAACCTACTAAAAATGATAAAAAAATCGCTCCTATGGGAATTAAAACACTTAATGGTATGGCTAACTTTTCATATAAAAATGGTCCAATACTTTCTTTTAAAACAAAAGCAGGCCCTATATTGAAAACAACCATGAAAGCGATGAATACCCCTACTACTTTGAATAAGCTAAAAATAATATTTGTTTTCGATTCATTCCACCTTTGATTGAGAAATGGATGAATTGCACCAATAATAATTAAAATCAATACATAATATGGTAAAACTGGTTTCACTATTAGCGTAATCCATTGCACAATATGATCAATCATAATGGTTGATTGACCTTGTATAGTCACAGGAACGAAGAAAAATATAATACCAATCAAGCTATAAATGAAAAATCTCCACATGTACTTCACGCCCCTAACATGAAAGTACGACTCCCTCTATATCTAAAAGTATAATATGTTATTATATAAACTACCAATATCAATAAACTAATTATTAATAGTTTCAAACTATAAATACGCAAATATATAGGAGTGACATTCAGATGAAAATTGTTCAATTAGAATATTTTATTGCTGTCGTTAAATATAATAGTTTTACAAAGGCAGCAGATTTTTTGCATATAAGCCAACCGTCTTTAACTAATACAATAAAAAAAATAGAAGCTGATTTAGGTTATGATTTATTTTTAAGAACGACCAAGGATATCAAAATTACTGAAAAAGGTATTCATTTTTATAACTACGCAATTCAGCTCGTACAAAGTTATCATCAAACGCTAGAAAAAATGTATGATTTAAAAATGGGACATGCACCTAAAATCAAATTTTCTATTCTTGAATCATCAAATCAATGGATATCACAAGTAGTTGCTATGCATCAAAAAGAATATGCAGATCAAACGTATCACGCTTCAGAAGTACATGATCAGAGCACGATATTAGAGCGTCTATTAAATTTTGAAAATCATTTAGGCTTAACCAATGAACAAATTATTCACGAGGATATACACTCTGTTCCTCTATATAAGGAATCTTATGTCCTCATAACACCTAAAAATACCTTTTCTAATAGCAAAAAGGTATCCATTAAATCTTTACCGCTCATTTTACCTACAAAAGGTTCCCAAGTACGTAAGCATTTGGATGACTATTTTAACCGCTTAAATATTCACCCAAATATTATTATAGAGGCAGATCGCTTTGAAGCTTCAACGAATTTCGTTCATCGAGGATTAGGCTATGCCGTCATACCACGTGTCTATTACCAATCTTTTAATGCACGAGATTTAGATGCAATTGAAATTAAACCTACACTCAGTCGTACCATTTACATCAATTACCTAAAAAAAAGAAAGCACCCTGAACGAGTACTTTCTTTTATAGATTTATGTCTTTTTTATTGGAATATTAAAGAATAAAATGATGTAAAAAATTAGCTGATAGCTTTGCAGTACGATTATCGACATCATATTTAGGGTTTGTTTCTGCAATGCTAATCGTAGAGACTTTGTCATTTGGTATAATGCGTTTGGCAAGTTCAAGGACAATATGTGGGAACAAACCTAATACTGCGTTAGCACTTACACCTGGTGCGTATGCGCTATCTATAACATCCATACATATTGTGAACATAATAACGTCATGATTGTGTATAAATCGTTCTACTTTATCTTTTACAGGAGGAGATATTTGATGTAATAATTCCTCAGCATAAACAAAGCCGATTTCTTTTTCTTCCGCATAATCAAATAGGCCTTGTGTATTACCGCCTTGTTGTATACCTAATACCAAATAATCTGCTTGATTATCTTGATCTAAAATTTGCCTAAAGCTCGTTCCAGAGGTAGACTGTGACTCCGCTCTGGTATCAAAATGTGCATCGATATTAATGATACCTAAAGAAGCATCAGGATAAACTTCTCTTATACCTAAATACTGGGCATATGCGATATCGTGTCCACCACCCAATAAAAACGTCTGTTTATGCCTTTGTATTGATGTCGCAACATATTTTGCGAATTCTTTTTGGGTGTCTTCTAAGTCATCATGATCATGTTCTACATTACCATAGTCATATATCTTGCAGTCACTCAACACAGGTAGATTGGCAAATGCTTTCTTAATTGCGTCGGGACCTTCTTTAGCACCTAATCTCCCTTTGTTCAATTCAACACCCCTGTCAACTGCGTAACCTAATAATCCCACACCTTGGCGTGTCTCATGATAGTCATCTTTGATATTTCTAAAATTCACAGTTTGAAAATGTCTAAATTGAGACTTATCTGATTCGCTATCGACTCTACCTGTCCAGAAATCACGCTGTGCTAATTTATACATAATTCTCCTCCTTTTATAACAATGTCTCATTTAAAAGTATACGCTTACATTGAATTCAATTCAATTTATGCTTTTATTTACCCAAAATTTATCTACTTAATTTTATCAAATGACAATAAATTATTTCATTTAGATGTTAGTTTTGGCATTACTATTACATTTCAATGATAAATACCTAAATTTAATTTATTTCTGATTAATAAATATGTATAATTAGTGATAAATGATTTTCTGAACCCTATTGGAGGTTACATAATGAATAAACAACGTATATCAGGTTTTCAATGGGCAATAATGATTTTTATTTTCTATATTATTGCTTATGCAGCTCCTATTATACTGAAAGACTTACAAAGTACTATTTCACTTAAGAGTTTTGTCTTTGACTTAAGTGCTATAGCGCCATTTATTGCTGCGCTTGTTTGTATTATCGTTTTTAGTAAACGTAAAATGCAGTTATCTGGTTTAAAACTAACAATAGATTTAAAAGTGATTGAACGTATTTTACTAGCATTTATTTTACCTTTAATCATTTTCCTGATTGCTATGATAAGTTTTAATATCTTTGCGGATAGTTTTGTATTATTACAAACAGAAGATTTATCTGTTTCAATTACTGCAATTATACTTGGACAACTAGTGATGGCATTCTTAATAGAATTTGGTTTCCGTTCTTATTTACAAAATATTATAGAAACGAAAATGAACACATTCTTTGCATCGATTATTGTTGGTTTATTATATTCCATTTGGAATATAAATATGGCCTTTAGTCTTGAATATACTTTATATGGTTTATTATATACATTTGCATTTTCCATGATTATCGGTGAGTTAATTCGTGCTACAAAAGGTCGCACGATATTTATCGCAACGATATTCCATGCAGCAATGTCATTTGGTCTTGTTTTCTTATTCAATGAAGAACTTGGCAGTGTTTTTGCAATGAAAGTAATTGCATTATCCACATCAGCTGTAGCAGTCGTTTACATTTTATTAAGTATTATTATTCGAGCAATACTTTATTTCTTTACTAAACGTAGTTTAGATGAAGTTGATAGCAATAATTATTTAGATCATGTAAGTGAAGATTCAGAAACTGCTCAAGCAGATGATAGTAATGAAGATACACTCGAATCTGATAATTCAACAACAAATGTACATACACATAGTGGAGACAGTGAGCACAGTGAAACTGCTACATCTCAAACTGAAAGAGCAACAGACAATCATGTCAATTCACATGATGCTGACTCAAAACCATCGACTGAACATGTGAATGACACGGACACTGAGAAGGATCACCGACAAACACAGCACGATGACAGCCGAAACAATATTATTGATGAAAACACGCCACAAACTATAGAGAACAACGATGTCCAAGATGAACGTCAACATGTTGAGACACAGGTAAATGGCGCCGTTGAAAATTCTACTGAAAAAGCACAGGTGGAGACATCATCACCAAAACATGATGATTCTAGTACTTCTGAGCCAACCATACAACAACAAAATAAAAAACGACAACGATCACCTTTTAAACTTAAAAACAAACATGATCATCGTCGTTAATTAACAAAAAGCAGGTTACGCTAATCGTATATTCAGATACAATGAATAAACTTCATGTCTATCTTAATTTATACCGTTAGTTAACCTGCTTTTATTATATTTTGAGTTATGATTTATTTAAAATTTCAACGCCTTTTTGCTTACCTATAATGACTTGATCTGTAACATCAAGAAAATATCCAGTTTCTAAAACACCTACTAAATGAATTAAAAATTCATGCATAGCATAAGGATCGATAGATGAATTCAATGTAACATCAAGGATGTAATTGCCATTATCAGTTATAAATGGGACATCATCCACCATTCGGCGCATCACTTTTAAATTATCGTAAGCTACTATTTTTTTAGAAACTAATAACCAATTAAATTTATCTACTTCTACAGGTAAATTAAAAGTTTGACCTAAGTATGATACACACTTAGATTCATCTACTAAAACAATAAACTTTTCCGCCATGGCATCAATCACTTTTTCTCTAAATAATGCCCCGCCGCCACCTTTAATTAAATTCAAATTGTTGTCTACTTCGTCTGCACCATCAATGGCAACGTCAATTTTTTCTACATCATTGACATCCACTACTCGAATACCTAATTCTTTTGCGATATAAGCAGTTTTATTAGAGGTGCATACACCTGTAATATCAATCTGTTCATGGTCCAACTTCTCAGCTAGTTTTGGGACAAGCAACTCTATTGTTGAACCAGAACCAATGCCCACAACCATACCGTCACTGATTTGGCTTAACGCTTCATTAAATGTACTAATTTTTAACTGTTTCGTATCCATAATGCGTCCCCTTTACATAACTTACTCTCACCTTTATTGTACATGAGATTGAAAAAAATACATAGTTAAAAAATATGTATAAATTTTAAATTAATATATCTTCTTGCATAATTAAATAGCTAGTTTACAATAATAATACATCACCAACTAGGAGGATTGTCATGATTTATCATTTAAAAGCGATTGCTACAGGAAAAATAGAAGATTTACCTTATAGTACTAAAAGACCAATGCGTTCAGCACTTAACAAAACACTTTTCACCGGTAAGATGTGGCTTTCAAAAACCGGTTTTTCTGAAGATGAACAAGAATACAAAGGACATGGCGGGCCCAATAAGGCTGTATGTTTATATAGCGAAAAAAATTACGATCTATGGAAAGATGATGTCACAGATTTACCAGAATATGCAATGTTTGGCGAGAACTTAACGGTCAAAGACTTAGATGAAAAAGATTTGCATTTTGGAGATCAATTTCAATTAGGTGAAGCGATTATCGAAGTTTCAGAGATAAGAGAGCCTTGTTGGAAAATACAAGAAAAGTATAAAATTCCTAATCTTATTAAACGCATGTCCAGTTCATGTAAAACTGGTTGTTACTTTAGAGTAGTTAAGGAAGGCTTTGTTTACGATTCGTCTCATCTTCAGCTCATAAAATTCGGGGAACATGATTCTCTTTTATCTGTATTCGAACTTAATGATATTTATTACAATGACAATAAAAATGTCGTGCGCTTGGCATATGCTTTGAAAAATCCATATTTAACTGAAGAAAGACGACGTAAATTAGAAAAATATCTAAAACGCGCTCAAAAATAAACATTACAATATGGGTAAATATCCTAAACTAATGGCTCAAAAAAAAGATTCTTATACAACAAGAATCTTTAAAAATGATATATTGATATAACTCAGGTTAAGTAACTGACCAAAAATGGTATTAATATAACTGCACTTACCTGAGTTTGTCTACTTAATCTATTTTCTGTAATACATTATTATAAATTGCTACTTACTTATCCATAAGTGGTGTTTGCTTACTTTATATTAATTCAAAACACTTGATACACGCGCAATGATATCATTCTACTTCTTCGCAAGTTTTTTCAGCAATTTTATATGATGTCTTAGAATAAAATGGCTGATTCGCTTCTAAAATTGATGGCGCATCTTCTCCATACAAATTAATATCATTAGGTATGCATTGTGTTTCTAACGTAAATCCTGAATGTGCTTTATAAATATTGAAATCACTTTCCCATTCCGTAGTATCATTAAATGTAAATATCACGACATTGGGCATATCAGTTTCAACAGTCAGTTGAAAATGTTTATTTTCAACTGTCATACCTTGCTCTCCAATCTGAAACGGATGATCTAGACCACCATAACGTTTCATTTGTGATTGAATGTCATGATGCTCACTATTAAAAATATCTTTAAATTGAATGTGATTGCGTGCAAAAACATGTTCTAAATTTAGTGGCTTTTGTTTTGTCACAAAATGATCGTTATCTAATAAATGCATTTTTAATGTTGAACTTGAAATACTATGGTTATCGATAACATTATTATCTCTGTTCAAATTAAAGTAAACATGATTCATAGGATTAAAAATTGTTTTTTCGGTAGTAACGGCTTTATACTCAATTGTCCATTTGTGATCAACGTCATAAGTATGTATCACCTCTAAATCGATATTTCCTGGAAAATAATCATCTGATTGCTGAATTGTAGTGGAAAACACAATTTTCACTTGTCCTACTTGTTCAAATATTTCATAATCAAAATAACATTTATCAATACCGTTATAACCACCGTGAATATTATTTTTACCATCATTCGTATCTAATCGATACGTTGTACCATCCAAATGAAATTCTGCATTTGCAATCCGTCCACCATAACGGCCTACAGTAGCACCAAAATAAAAAGGATTTTGTTGATAGAATTCATCCGCTTCTACCACATTACCTAATACAATATTGTTATCATCATATTTCCATGACACGATACGAGCGCCATAGTTTGTGAAAACAATCTTAGTTGCTTCATTGTCTATCTTAATTAAATCAATACCATTACTTTGTCTTTCTACTTTTGCAAACATCATCAATTACTCCCTTTCAAACCAAACATATTATGATTCACTTAGACTTTCAGTTCTATCTTGAATAAAACTTCAAACAAATTGAATGTATCGAACCACAGTCATGAACACCATCTTTGTTTTATAAAACAAGACATAGGAGTCCTGGTAGTTCTAAAATTCATTGCTTTTAAAGTGAATGAGACAACATTTAAAAATGAGCTAAGGTCAATACGCACTCAATATCTCCCCAAATTATTGAGCAAAATACTTCATCCACTAAAATTTAAAATTCCAAAATAGCTTACTACTTCCCTTAGTAAATATCTTACTTATCTATAGTGTAACAACTTAACTAATTCATTATCTATACTAATTATTCATTCTATCAAATATTATTTAAAATTGTGATATTTTTTCTATTTTTTATAAATATGTTTTATTTGGCATATTCAACAAACTCGAGGACCCTGTTTTACAATTCATACTTTCATAAAAAAAGTAGGAGTGAAACCATCATGTTGTTTGAGTTTCATTCCCCTACTTATATATTATGATACGGTTTTTAAAAGTTATTTGTTCATCTATAACTCATTTCTATAATCGTTAACATATGTTAATTTTTTCCGAAAACACGTTTCATAGATTTAAACAGACCTTTATCAAAACTTAAGATTGTATCTTTATAACTTCTTACTGCAATGTAAAGCAAGATAAATATGGTTACTATTGATAGACTCATACTTATTACAATTTCCCAAGTAGCTACATCAGGTGTTGATGCACGTAAAAACATGATAAAGGGAGATAATAAAGGAATAAAACTTGTAATCCTTATGATAGTCGTGTCAGGGTTTATAACACCAAACATTGCCGTATATAATGCAATGATACTAATCAAAGTCATTGGCATAAGTGATTGATTAATGTCTTCGATACGTGAAGTAATCGATCCCAAAATAGCTGCCAATATAATATAGGAAAGTATACCTAAAATCAGCGATAGTATACCAACGATGATTAATTGTACTGTTAGATCATTCGGCTGTACATCAAATCCTTTAAGCATATCTCCAATATCAAATAACAGTACACTTATAATACCTACTACAATGAAAATACTAATTTGTGTTAATGCCACAGCAATGACGCCACACAATTTAGCAAGTATGTGTGTTACTGGTGATATGCTTGTAATAATCATTTCAATGACACGTGACGTCTTCTCAGTTGCAATTTCCATCGCTACTTGATTGGCATAATTTATGATAATGAAAAACATGAGCATAATACCTGCATATACGATAATCGTATTAAATGTTTTTTGTGATTCACTTAAATGTGTGCCATTCGCACTATCTGAAAGCACTTGTGAGCTTACTTCACTTTGAGATTGCAATTGCTTTAGCTCATCTTCAGATAGGTTCAAACTAGATGCCACAAGTTTGGTTTGGATAGCTGATAAAGTAGTTTGTAATTTTTGTTCATCTGTTTTCGAAACGGTATCCTTACTTAATATTTCACCAGTCAATTTATGATTATCATGTAATTGAATGACATACGCTTTATCTAAACTTTCATTTTTCACTTGTTGATGTGCTTGTGATTCTGTCAATTTTTTAAATTTCGCATCACTATCAAGATGATCACTTTGTGCTTTAACCCCTTTATATATTGAGTCTTGATTGACTACGATACCAATCTTATCAGGCCCATTATCAAATAGATCAACGATTTTATTAATATTAGCTGCCGCCAACATTAATACAACGACAATTGCTGTGAAAATCATAAATGATTTTGTTTTAACTTTACTTTTATACGTAAGTGAAAAAGTAGCCCAAAATTTATCCATTTACCTCACCTACTTTATCTATAAAAATCTCATTTAATGTTGGTTCTATCACTTGAAATCTTTTTACAAAACCATACTGCACAACGATATGATATATTTCCTCTGCAATAGATTCGTCTTCTATTAATGCTCGTATTTCCCTCTTATTGCGTTCCACTTGGATAACCCCATTGATATCATCTATTTCTGGCATCGTTTGATTGGTTTCAATGATTACGCTTTTATTGCCGTGATTTGCTTTCACTTCACCAATCGGCCCTGAAACAACAAGTTCACCTTTATTCAAAATACAAACATCATCACAAAGCTCTTCTACATGCTCCATCCTATGAGAACTATAAATAATCGTCGTTCCTGCATCATTTAAATCTTTTACAGCTGATTTTAATAATTCAACATTAACTGGGTCTAAACCACTAAAAGGTTCATCCAAGATTAATAACTTTGGATTATGTAACATACTTGCTAATAGTTGTATTTTTTGTTGGTTCCCTTTAGATAATGATTCAATTTTCTTGTCCCTATTTTCTTCAATATCAAAACGATTTAACCAATAATCAATGGTTTTAGTTATTTCCTTGGATTTCATCCCTTTTAATGTAGCTAAGTATCTTAACTCATCGACCACTTTCATTTTTGGATGTAATCCTCGTTCTTCAGGCAAATATCCAATTTTATCATATATTGATTGGTCGATTGCTTTATCTTTATACAAAATTTGTCCTTCAGTAATCGGCGTCAACCCAAGTATCATTCTAAATGTTGTTGTCTTTCCTGCACCATTACGTCCTAAAAAACCTAGCATGTTTCCTTGTTCTAAATTTATCGAAATATCATTAACTGCTGTAAAATCCTTATATTTTTTTGTAACATTTGCTATTTTTAAGGACATGACAAGTTTCCCTCCCTTAAAGTCTGTTAAGTATATATTGATAATAACATTTCACACCTTAAATATACATTTCAAATTGTCTTATATATAGAAGTTCTCATTTTGGTTCTTTCCAATGTTACAGCATGAGTCACAGCAATGATAGGTACAAATGTAGATGATGCTTTTTCATCGCTACAATATTTTACATGATGTATTAGGATTACATTATCTAAATTTATCTTATTTAAATGAATAAACTTTATAAAAACCCAAGTATCACGAAGCATATTAACAGCCTAACTCGTATACTTGGGTTTATTTTAATTATTGTTCTCTATACATGTCATCAATCTTAGTATATTGATTTGCGTATTTATGGCTCGGACCATATTTATTTGTTTTGCGTTCACTATCCAAACAACTAACGACTAACGCATAAATACCAAAGCCTATATAGAATGCGTACATCAATACAATGAAAATTATACTTGCAATATGATTCAAATCTGAATCTAATACAGCTATGATTAAAAATATGATGTAAGAAAATACTGTAATGCCTAAATAAATAAGCGGTAATAACATTGTTCTACCTGTATCATGAAACCTTCTAATAAATATTGCCCAATTAGGTATCAGCGTAGCCAAACCGTACACAACGAAATATATTAAACTGATGATAAGAAAAACTACGCTTATCATAATGACTGTTTCAGATTGAGAAGCAGCAGCGCTTATTAATGCAACCAAAGCAATAAAATATACAACGAACGCTGGTACTAGAAAAATTAAATGCCATAAAACCATATACCAATATTCACTTCTGCGTGCACGGCCCTTGAAGTTAAAATAATTTTTCCAAAATAGTTTGAATGCTTCTCCAAACCCAATTTTTCTTTCCAAATTGCTCCCCCCGTTTCAAGTTCATTTGATATAATGTTTATTTAACTTTAATATAGTCATTGATACTTTAACTAGACTTTTTAATTTTTAGTAAACTTATAAGGTTATTCTACCAAAATTTACACATGGTTGTAACACAATTTTACAATTTAATAAAAAAGTTTGAAAAACATTTAATTTCTAAAACTATTATATGGAGGATTAGTAAATGGATTTTTTACAGCGAGATACAGTCACTATCGCCAAAGATTTATTAGGCGTACGTGTCATTTTCGAAGATGAATTACATACGTTTACAGGATACATTGTTGAAACTGAAGCATATGTTGGAAAAAAAGATCAAGCTGCTCACGGATTTAATGGCAAACGCACACCCAAAGTAGAATCTTTATATAAACTGGGTGGCACAATTTATGCGCATGTGATGCATACCCATCTACTTATCAACTTTGTAACGCAATTAGAAGGTGTACCTGAAGGTGTACTGATACGTGCTGTTGAACCAGAAGAGAATATTGAAGCAATGCGCTTAAATAGAAACAAAGACGGCTTTGAATTAACAAATGGCCCTGGAAAATGGACTAAAGCATTTAATATACCAAGACATCTGGATGGTTCACGATTAAATGAAGGCCATCTAAAAATAGATACAAAAAACCGTAAATACCCTAAACATATCGAGGAAACACCGAGAATTGGTATCCCCAATAAAGGTGAATGGACACAAAAACCACTTCGTTTTATCGTTAAAGGCAATCCGTACGTTTCCAGAATATCAAAACGTTCTACGGTACCGCCACAGGATACATGGCGTTAAAAAAGGAAACAGAGCTTTATATTTAATATATGCTCTGTTTCCTAAAATATTATTAAACTATTTGAATTATAATCGCTCATTTTAAATGCTCGTCTATGATATATGTTTTACTTTTCTACGCATTACCACAAACAAACTAAAAATTATTTAGAAAGTTTTTTATCTTTATCAAGTAAACCGAATTGTATCGTAATAACAGTACAAACAACAAATATCACAGGATAAAATGTGTATTTTAAAACTTCTATATAAGAAACATCACCATACTGTTCAACCATTAACATACCACTATCATGTGGCAACACCATTAAGGCACAACAAGCAAATATATCTAATAAGCTTGCCATTCGTTTAGGCGGTACCTTATATTCATCTCCAATTTCTTTAGCGATAGGCGCAGAAATTAAAATAGCTAACGTGTTATGTGATAAAGCAGCAGAAAGCACACCAGACATTAAACTAATCACATATTCCGCACTTTTACGGCCTTTTGCTTTCTCTTTCATTGTCTTAATGATCCAATCAATACCACCATAATATCGGATTAACGCCACCAGTCCTGATACTAAAAACGCCACAAGAAAAATAAGGAACATACTTTCCATACCTTCACCTATAGCTTTCGTAAACTGAAATATTCCCAAATTACCTTGAGCCAGACCAATGATACCTGCCATTATAATGCCAATGATTAGCACTAAAATCACATCTAGACCTGCGATTGCTGCTACAAGTACAAATAGATACGGCAGTATATTGATAAAGTTAAAACTTAAATCACCTTCTACTTTACCCGTTCCACCCACAACTGCATATATCATTGCAGTAATAAGTGCAGCAGGTAGTGCAATCAATACATTCATCTTAAATTTATCTTTCATTTTAGCACCGACACCATTTGTTGCTGCAATTGTCGTATCTGAAATAATGGATAAATTATCACCAAAATACGCACCAGCAATCACAGCGGCACCAGCTGCTGCAACATTTAAATCCGCTGCTTGCGCTACAGCAACACCTACAGGAATAAATGCAGCTTGTGCCCCCGTAGAAGTACCTAAGGTTAGTGCAGCAAAACCGCTCATAATAAATATCCCAGGTATAAGTAGACTTGGTGGGATTACAGTAAGTCCCATATTCACCATTGCTGTTTTACCGCCCATTTCCGATGTCACCGTAGAAAAAGCGCCTGCTAATAAGAGAATTAGACCTAGATTAACAATACCGGAGTTACCTGCATGTTCTGTAAATATTTCAACTTTTTTAGTGAATTTTGTTTTTCTATCATAGCATGTCCAAGCAATAATGATGCCAATAAAAATAGCAACATGTCTTGGTAATTGATCAAAAGCATCTTCCTTACCCATTATGGTAAAAGTAATACCTACACCAATGTATAACCCTAAAAATATGACTAATGGCAGAAGTGCTAAAAAACCATATTGCTTATCACTTCTATTAAATTCCTGCATAACACTCCTCCTGATAAACCTAGTAATTTTATATGGCATATAGTATATCAAAAAATGAGTAAACACAGAAATTTAAAATCTCACCACGTCTCATGCTAAAAATAAAATGTGAGCATGAGTCAAAATCCAATTGACTTATGCTCACACACTGTTACTTAATAATTAATCTTACAGATTTAGTTGATTTCAGCATCACCTGTATCTGTTTTAATATGAATGAGATTTGATCCATTTCCTACTTGTTTGTTTTTAAACAAGTGATTGTTAATATCCAGCTCTCCTACGTCACTATCAAATTCTATCCGTGTATTGTTAGGCTGTTTGTCCGAGTAATCCATTGTTATATCGCCCACATCCGTTTTCACTTTAACCGGTTTATCAATTGGCATATCTTTGATATCAATTGAGCCAGTATCACCTTCGAACTCACCCGAATTAAATTGAGTTTTTGTCACATACATATCCGCAACATCAACCTCAGCAATTAAACGATCAAATTTTGCATGACTAATATTCAATTCCCCTACATCCGCATATAATTTAGCATAATCCGCTTTTATTTGATCAACCATAATCGAACCGGATTCAGTATTAACATTTAAATGACTTAATGATTTTGGTAAAGTAATCGTGACATCATTATGCTTAAAATCCATAAATGTGATATCAACATTGCTGTCTAAGGGTTTATCTTTCACATATAACGTTCCGTTTTTCACCGTAGTATCCATATTTATTTTATCGTTGGTGCCTCGTGATTCAACTTTTAGTTGATCTCCTCTTTTTAATTTTATATTACTGTTGCTCAAATCTACATTGAGTTTTTTCACCTCAGCATTATTATCATATACTTTATTATAGTTCTCAGTGACTTCTTTCGATTTTTTACTTTCTACTTGAAACTGATTTACCACACCAATGCCGCAAACAATCGTTATAATTAATCCAATTATGAAGAGGATAATTAGTGTTTTCTTCATGAAACCCCACTCCTTTTCACCACGTTTATGTTCCATTTGAGATACTTCACACAAATTAAATAAAATGCTTTAGTAATTAAATACGTAATCACAAATAACATTAATCCCATACCGAACAATGCACCTACCGCATAAACATCAAAAAGTAATATATTTTCAAACCCATTTAAAAACCCTTTCACTAATAACAATATTGGACTTAAAACAAATGAAATTGTAGTGACAATCAATGAAACAACGATACTCAACACGAAAATAAACGGTACTAAAATTACAAAGAAATTTAATATACTTAAACCCATCACTGCAAAAATGGCATTTCCTACGTCACCAAATTTTTTACTGTCAACAGCTTTTTCTACAGCAGCTGTCGCATTCATTTCTTTAGCTAAAGTTCTAGGATCTCCTAACTCCTCTGAAATTTGTGCTTCTGATTTACCTTCTTTCAGTCCACTATAAAAATGTGTTTCATATTCATTTAAAATATCTTGTCGTTCTGCATCAGAATCATGTTTTAAATGTTTATGCAATTGTTTTAAAAATTCATTTTTAGTCATTCCATTCACTCTCCTTTATAAATATTTCTACAATACTTGAAAATGATCGCCATTCATGTAATAAATCAGCTAACCTGTCATTACCTTGGTCAGTGACTTTATAATATTTCCTTGCTGGTCCTTCTGAAGAAGGTTGGTAGTATGTCGTGAGTTCTCCATTTTTCACTAATCTTCGTAACAATGGATATACTGTTCCTTCTGCAATACTCATATGCCTCGAAATATTTTGAACGAGCGAGTAACCATACTGGTCATCTCTTTTGATTATTAGCAACACAATAAGTTCAAGTGCGCCTTTTTTAAATTGACTATTCATATGTTACCTCCTATGGGAAACCAGTACTATACATTACACAGTAGCTGTCAAACAGAATATAACACACACTACTGTACATTGCAAGGTACTGTGCTATAAATATCCTTGATTAATTCCTCTTTAATTTTTGCGTATCAGACAATAGTATTATTGTCTGAAGATTACAAATAAAACAATCACTATTTATTCTATTTAGTATTTAATTCCAAACTAGATTTATGCGATTTAAATATGTATAATAGATAGCATGGAGTTTTGTAAGCACTTTCTTCATTGTCATTTTGCACACGACTCCATCCATATAACAAGACACACAGGAGAGTTTCATTTGAAATATAAGGGGGATTGAAAATGCTAGAGCTAGATGCAATTACTACTTTAGCAATCGCAAGTTTGTTATACCTGTTAGGTATATTTATTGTTAATCATGTTTCAATATTAAGAAAGCTTTGTATCCCAGCACCTGTTATCGGAGGCTTAATCTTCTCGATTTTAGTTGCAATTTTACAATCTACGAACATTATAACAATCAAACTAGATTCTGAATTCATACAAAACTTCTTTATGCTTGCGTTCTTTACAACAATTGGATTAGGCGCTTCTTTAAAGTTACTACGTTTGGGCGGAAAAGTACTCATTTTATACTTTATATTCTGCGGTTTTCTTGCAGTCTTCCAAAACCTAATTAGTGTTTCATTAGCAAAAGTATTAAATATTCCACCATTATTAGGCTTAACAGCTGGTTCTATGTCTATGGAAGGTGGCCATGGAAATGCAGCTGCTTATGGGCAAACTATTCGAGACATGGGGTTTGATTCTGCATTGACCGCAGCTTTAGCAGCAGCAACACTAGGCCTTGTAGCTGGTGGTTTAGTCGGTGGCCCTGTAGTAAAATTTTTAATAACTAAGTATAATTTAAAATCAGAACATGCAGAAGAAACAACAACAGACTATGGTAACGTGAAATCTAATGAATACTTACATAATCGCATGAACCCTACTACCATCTTTTTATTACAATTTACGATTGTAACTATTTGTATGGCAATTGGTTCATATTTAGGAAATACATTCTCTGAATTAACTGGTATCAATATTCCTATATATGTTGGTGCAATGTTTGTAGCAGTTATCATTCGCAATATTTCTGAATATAATAATTTAAATCTTATTGATATGAAATTCGTTGATAAAATTAGTGACATATCACTAAGCCTTTTCTTATCAATCGCTTTGATGAGTATACAACTTACAGAAATATATCAATTAGCTTTACCTTTAATTATTATTGTTTTAATACAAGTAGTATTTATCGTGTTATTCTCAATTTTTATCGTATTCCGCGGTTTAGGAAAAGATTACGATGCAGCTGTAATGATCGGTGGGTTTATTGGTCATGGTCTAGGTGCAACTCCAAACGCTATGGCAAACTTAGATGTTATTACCAAAAAATTCGGTGCTTCACCAAAATCATATCTGGTCGTACCGATTGTAGGTGCATTTTTAATTGATTTACTTGGCGTCCCAATCGTTACTACATTTATCAATCTATTCTAATGCTGAATTTTGATTTTTAACATAGGAAAGATTCTGAGACATAGATCTTAAAAAAAATAGCACTCTGATGATTCAATTCATCGGAGTGCTTCTTATTTTGTTTCTATACTTCATATTGTTGGCTCGCTTTCTTAGGCGCAGCTTCAGCTTGTCCTGTTCCCTCAAGCAGCTCGCCAAAATACAACGTATTCATATGTCATTTCACATTAAAATACTCAAAAACAAGGTCTTATATCAACCAAAATGATGTTAAAAATTATTCTACATGCATACAGACAATCTGAATGCTTTGGTCTTGTAACTGAAAAACTGCTTAATGATTGTATCTGAAAGTTGTAGCTCTCACAAAATCAAACACCTTCTTATAAAACAATGAATCGTTTTAGAGTAAATCTTAAATTAGATGTCCTATTAGAATCTTTATTTCTTGCTATTAATAGTATTTAATATGAGAAAAGTAGTAACTCAATGAGCTATTTATAATTAAAACAATATAGACAAAGGCAATTTCTATATTGTTCAATAGAAATTGCCTTTGTCTCTTATACAAGAACTTTATGTCCAAGATTCTTTTAATTTATCTTTAATCATCAATGATTTAATATACGAAAGTTAACACAGTAGTTCATGACTAGATTTACTAAAATAAATTTCAATAAAATCTTAATTATAAATATCGATATTACGCTGCTCTATCCAAGATTGTAATCTAGGGCCAAAAATCAATTTAGCGCGTTTTAAATCATTTATCGTAGGCGCATTTAACATCGTCATAATTTTTCTCATATGTTCAGTAAATTGCTCAGTATAGTTTAATGTTTCTGTAATACCATAATTTTCAACTTGATTTAAAAATGGGCGCGACATACCCACCGCACTTGCCCCAAGCGCTAAACATTTCACAGCATCTAAAGGAGACCGTACGCCACCACTAGCAAGTATATTCATATCTTTTTGATAAGCAGTGCTTTCTAATAATGATTCCACAGTTGTTTGTCCCCACATACTTAAATAGTCCATGTCCTTGTAGGCACGTCTTTCATTTTCAATATCTACAAAGTTCGTACCACCACGTCCGCTCACGTCTACATATCTTATGCCAATTTCATTTAAGTTTTTGATTGTTTCTTTACTCATACCAAAACCTACTTCTTTGACAATCACTGGAACATCTATCCGTTTCACAATTTGTGCAAGATTGTCCATCCATGTAGAAAAAGTTCTATTACCTTCAGGCATGACTAATTCTTGAGGTGCATTGACATGTACTTGTAATGCTTGAGCATCAAGTAATTGAACTGATTGAACAGCTTTATCAACAGGCACATCGGCGCCGACGTTACTAAATATGATACCTTCAGGATTGGCCTCACGCACGATTGTAAATGATGATGCCATATTGCTATTACGTAACGCTGCATGTGTAGAACCTACTGCCATTGCCATACCACTTTCACGTGCCACGATTGCCAATTTTTCATTAATTTGTTTCGTCCATTCGCTGCCACCAGTCATCGCATTAATATAAAGTGGTTGACTGAGCGTGAAATCTTTTAGCGAATGTTCAAGATTAACATCACTCACATCTATACTCGGAATAGAATCATGTACAAATCGAATTTCATCAAAATCTGAGATTGAAGCATCTGTTTGTGCCATTGCAATCTCAACGTGTTCATTTTTTCTTTGTTCTCTTTTTAAATCACTCATTATTTACTCCTACCTCAAAAATTTTTATTTTGTCAGTTTTCAAACTGCGTCATTAATTTCATACCATGAGACTAAAACCATTTTTCTTTTTTAAAATAAATCACACAACCTATACTAATACAAAACATTAGTGCTAAGACAAAATAATAACCATATCGCCATTTTAATTCTGGCATGTTTATAAAATTCATACCATAAATACCTGTAATTAATGTCAACGGTAAAAATACAACTGACACTAAGGTGAGGACTTGCATAATTCGATTCATTTTATATGAAGCATACGATGTCAAATTATCTTTTATTTCGTTTGTCATTTCTTGACATATTTTCAAAATATTTTGTTGCTTAATCATATGATCGTCAATATGTTGAAGATAAAGCTGGCTCTTATCATCTAAAAATAATTGATGACTTTCTTTTAATTGATTGACTAATTCTGTCATGGGATAAATGACACGCTTTAATTTAATTAATTCCGATCGTATCTTAAATACATTGTCCATCTCAAATTTCATAGAACCCTTTGTATTTTCACTATCTTCAAATTCATATACCTTATCTTCGATAGCATAAACGAAATCAAAGTAACCGTCTACTAAACAATCCAGCACCAAGATAAATATATGAGTTGGGAGAATGTTATTTGTCATTTGTGTTTTAATAGTGGTTTCAATCTTCTTTAAAATATCAAAAGGTTGATGATGGTATGTAATTAGTAAACGATCTTTTATAAAAATATTTAAAGCTTTTGCATTGAAATCTCCAGTTTTCACATCATGTACTACAATGTACTGATATGTGTCATAAGCTTTGTATTTAGCTCTCGGTGTCCCGTTTACTGTATCATCAATTTCAAGTTTATTAAAGTTAAAACGTGTTTTTAAAAATGTATTTTCTGCCTCAGTCGGTTGATTAAAATCACACCATATAAACTGCGCTGTTTTCGGAATATCTTCTAAACAATTAGCGCTTGTGAGTTTATTTTCAGACGATAAGTATCTCATTGTGATAGCCATAGGTCACCCCTATAATCATTTTCTTTATTTTATCACGAAATGCTATTTGTGTATGTTATATACAATTTTTAGTAAACTTAGGTTAGCAAAATTAATATATATGCTTAATCTAACAATTAAAGTATTAAAGGAGATGTAACGATGAGCAATCCTTTCACATTTTCCAACAATGTGACACCTGATATGATTGACCATAATGGGCATGTACATGATGCAAACTATAATATGGTTTTCAGTGAGGCAATTAATCAATTTAATTATACACATGGCTTATCTTTAGCTGAACGTGACAAGTTAAATTACACATTATTCACTGTTGAAGAACAAACAGCTTATTTATCAGAATTAACTGAAGGTGATACATTTACCATTACAATCTACATCTATGATTATAATGAAAAAAGCTTGCATTTCTTTTCCATCATGACAAACCAAGATGGTATTAATATAGCAACAAATGAAGCAATGATGTTAGGGATTGATCGCACAATTAATAAAACAGCGCCCTTTCCTAAATCATTTGCTGACCAAGTTAGCAATTATTATGATAATCAACAATTAATCGAATGGCCTAAACAATTAGGTCATAAAATCGGTATCTCAAGATAAGGAGTGCTTAAGATGTCACAAAGTGTAATCGACGCAATCAAAGTGCAGCTTTATGATTTAAACGATGATATGAAAGCTGCGCTTAGCGAACTTAACCAAAACAAACAGCTAGTTATTAATGGTCCTGATCATCAATTGATTAAGCGCGGATTTGATATCAGTTATTACCAAGGTCAGAAACAAGCGATAGATACGATTCATTCATTAGTCGAACAAATTGATGTAGAAGAAGATTTAGTTCAACGCTACAGAACTTTTGTTCAAGAAGAAAAACAACTGTATAAAAATAATCTCTTAGAATTTAAAAATATGGATGAGCCAAAGCAAGATTTCAATGAATTTATAGCACTCTACTATAAATTAAAAGGGACACAGACTATTTTAACTGTCATTGATACAATAATGAACGAACACTACTAATTCAATGAACTATTTGGGACATATAAAAACAGACGCAAGGCAATATCAACACATTTATGTTTGATGTCTACCTCGCCTCTGTTTTTAATTTTTTATAGGCTTATCATGCTTCTAAAATTCAGTTATATGCTAACGCATTAACGTTTATCATGAATTGTATTGACGATTTCTTTTACAACTTTATGAGATTCTCTAATAGGTAATAATGCGAATGCATTCACCATTTTTTTAAAGGTATACAGTTGTACTGGTTGACGCATATCTTCTAACATATAAGTTAACCTTTTCATATCTGGTAAATAAATCTCTCTTCCACCACCAAATATATATATAGGCGGTAAACCAAATAATTCTCCATAAATTGGTGATAATCTACTATCATTCAATGGAAGATTATTGGACCATACTTTCATAATTTTTTGTAAACCTTCTATATTTATGATGACATCTTTATCGATTAAGTCATCTGTAATATTTTCATTATTCAATTGAGCATCTAACATAGGTGAAAACAAGTACAATTTAGCTGGCAAAGGTTGATTGTTAGATTTTAATTGTTGCACAAAACTCATCGCTAATGCCCCCCCAGTACCATCACCCATCACAATAATATCTTCATTACTGCATTCTGTTAATAATTGTTGATACACTTTATGAATCGCAGTATATGTATCCTCAACATGATATTTAGGTGCTTTTGGATAAATAGGCAATACAACTTCGTATAAAGTACTTAATGCAAGTTTATCCATAAATCTCCAATGAAAAGCTGAAGGCTGTAAAATATTATACCCACCATGAATATAAAGTATTTTCTTTTGTTGGCTATGTCTAAAACGAAATCTGAACAACTGCATATCATCCATCATTTGTTTTTCTAAATCTGATTTTACATTTAACGTTTCAGGTTGTTTGTGCTTTTTTTCATTCATCGTTAATCTTTTTTGTAAAAATTTTTCAAAGCTTTGTTGGTTATCAAATATAATTGAACGATGTGGTAATAAGTATTTATTAACAAATTTTGTTGTTAGTCTTGATTTCATACATAATCATCCCTATCTTTTTGTAACAAATTTTAGAATTATAGAATTTTTGTTTCAATTCAGTATTTAAAATAAATTATATGATAAAATAAAAATAATGACATAAACGAGAAGTTATAATAGATATTGAAATTTTAAAAATATGACAATTCATACTAAAAATTAAAATATTCAACTACATTGGTTAAAATGTAACAGTTATCACATATTATAACAAAATAAAAGTCATAAAATAACTAGATCCCCCATCTAATGTTATGAAAGGAGTAAGTTATGACCGCAAACAATCACCAATTTAAAGATTTTGAACACACTTTAACGAATGAAACAATGCAACGAGGCACTCGCTATGGAAAAAAGAAAAAATCTTGGGTTAGCCTTATTATACAAGTAATCGTCTTAATTCTAGTTGCAATTTCTGGTTACAGTATGTTTAAAGAGCCCATATTCAATTTAGTTTTCGTAGATAAATCGGTTAATTTTAAAGAATTAACGAATTTTCAAGAAACCATCAATAACTTAACACATTTAAATATAAATATAGAAAGCATTGATAACTTACAAACAAGTATTGATCGCTTAATACTTGTATTTTATATATTTTTTATCGCCTGTATATTAAGTTTAATCTTAACTATTTTTACATTATTTTTTAATAAAACGATTTTGAAAATAGTTAATATGTTTATCATAGCGATCATGCTTGCAATTACTTTTGGTTTTTCTGCATTAATTAAAAATATTGCTACAAGAATTGCCGATTCAATGAATCAATATTATATAACTGTTGATTCAAACCAAATATTAACAGAAGCAAATGCAATCCATAACGCTTTTATTTTATTAAGTTGTAGTATTGCTTTACTTTTAATTAGTTTATTCTTTAGAAATCGGAAACCAAGAATTTAACTTCGTTCAAATTTTATCAAAAAGCTGCTACATATAGTATATTAAGCCCGAAAATGTATGCCGAAGTTCATTTTCGGGTTTCTTTTATACCTATAGATCGATGCACCAATCGATTAATATATTTGATAAAATTAAAGTCAAACCCTAAAAGGTCTCAACTTAATTATCAAATTTATTTAGACCACGTGGCTTTTTACTTTTAATGTATATAATACTAGTAATTATCTGAGTCACAAAAGTATTCATTATAAGAAAATAGTAACGCAGACTTTATTAAAGATTAAAAAAGCGACAATTTCTATACAACTGTTATAGAAATTGTCGCTTTTTCGTTAGTCAGAAATGTTATATCACTGATTCTTTTTCTTATTCTTCATTTGAAATGTAATGTGACTTGCCTTTTAAGAACAAGCTCAAAATAAATGCCAACGCACTTAACAAAGTAGCGATTAAGAAAGCACTATTTACGCCGTTAATTGAAGCTAGCTTTTGCACAAATTCTAAAACTTGAGAAGTTGCCATTTGTTCTCCACCCATTGCTTGAGCCATTTCTTGTAAACGGTCTTTAATAAATGGATTTGTTTTATCTAAATCCTGTGTATATGATGCAATATGTTGAGTTGTTTGTGTAGACATGACTGTAACTAGTAATGCCGTACCAATTGAACCAGCCAATTGTCTCAATGTATTAGTTAATGCATTGCCGTGTGCGATGAGTCTTTGTGGTAATGCGTTCATACCAGCAGTCATTATTGGCATCATGATAAAACTCATACCAAATGAACGAATGATATAAATAACCATTAAATGACCATACGTTGTATTCATATTTAATTTTGTTAATTCCCACGTAGCATAAGTCATAATGGCTGTCCCTACTAAAGCTAGTGGTTTAATACCTATCGTATCTAATAATTTTCCTGCTATTGGGCCCATTATACCCATTATTAGAGCACCTGGTAATAATAATAAACCTGATTGTACTGGTGTAAAACCTCTTAAGTTTTGTAAGTAAAGTGGTAATAAAATCATACCACCAAATAAACTCATGGTTACAATCATGTTAATAACTGTTGTTAATGTAAAACCTGAGTATTTTAAAACTTCCATGCTTAGCATTGGCACACGCATTGTAAGCTCTCTAATTACAAAAGCAATAATAAAGATCACACCAATAATAAGCGACACTACAACTATTGGAGAACTCCACGTGTTATTTCCCGCTTCACTGAAGCCGTATAATAACGCACCAAATCCAATTGTACTAAATATGATGCCGGGGATATCTGCTTTAGGGTTTGTAGTAACTTGATATACTCTAAACCATATATAAGCGATAGCCAATGAAATAAGCCCTATAATGAACATGCCATAGAACATCACGTTCCAATGATAATTTTCTACAATATAACCTGATAATGTTGGTCCTATTGCAGGTGCTAAAATCATTGCTATACCGAGTGTCCCCATTGCTGCGCCACGTTTTTCAGGTGGGAATATAGTCATAAATACATTTGTACCGAGTGGCATTAAGACACCAGCACCAATAGCTTGCAGTACTCGGCCAACCATCATTATTGTAAATGAACCTGATATACCACAGACTAACGAGCCAATCGTGAATAATGTCATCGCTATTAAGAATAATTTACGATACGAATATTTATTAAATAAATAGGCACTGATTGGTATTAGAATACCATTCACAAGCATAAAGCCTGTCATAAGCCATTGACCTGTATTAGCAGAAATATTAAAATCTGTATTTATTTTAGGTAATGCAACATTTAATAACGTTTGGTTTAATATAGCTATAAACATACCGAAAATCATCGCTATTAAAACTTTACCTTGAGAAGTGCCTTTTCCAAACATAAATGAACTATGTTTAGCTTTTAGCTTTTCATTTACCTGTGCTTCTTCAGAATTCGGATTGATTTGTTCATGATCCGAATCATGTTGTGTCGATGATTCAGTAGCGTCACTATCAGAGTGCGTTGCCTTTTCTGGCTTTTCGTCTATTGATTCATCTTTGTTTTGTTCTTGATTTTCTGTTGTTGTTTTGTCGTCTTTAACTTTAAATTTAGATTGATAACTTTCGTTAGAAGCAATGCTTTCATGCTTAGATTGTTCCATTTTTCTGGCAGATTTTTGCTTATTTCTTTTCATGATAAAGAAATTTAGTCCGCCGACAAGAATGAGCGCTATGACTACGTAAACAATAATGAAGGTCATTGTCATTTTAAGACCCCCTTAATTTTTATGAATTTTTACTTCAGCGTTCATTCCTGGAACAACATTTTTAGATGGTTTTGAATCTAGTGAAATTTTCACTGGTACCACTTGTGATACTTTTGTATAGTTGCCATCACTGTTTGATGAAGGCATCATTGAAAAGCTTGAAGCAGTTGCTTTGCCTACTTCTTCTACTTTACCTTTTAATTCAGCGTCTTCACCATCTAATTTAACATTTACATCTTTACCTTCCTCAACGTCTGCAATATCTTTTTCATCCACGTTAGCAGTTATATAAGAATCATCTAAATTATAAGCATAAGCGATTGGTGTGCCAGCTTGAGCCATTGAACCTTCCATGCCATCAACTTTTACAATTGTGCCATCTTTAGGCATTTTAATACTCATATCTTGAGATTGACCGCCTTCACCTTTAGCAGCAATCTCTGCAACTTTGTCACCTTTGCTTAATTTTTCATTATTTTTGACATCAAGCGATTTGATTTCGCCAGAAGCTGGAGCTGATATTTTAATTTGTTCTCCATCCACTTTAGCATTATCCGTACTTACAAAAGATGTTGCTTGATTATAAAAATGGAATCCTACGACACCAATAATTACAAGTACAACAATGGTAATGACATTGATTAATACCATTTTCTTCATGATACTTTCCTCCTATTTGCATTTAAAATTCACCTTGTATATTATAAAGAGATGAAATTTAAAAGTATACCGACACTTAAATAAAATGTGTTGGGTACGTTATTTATGTTCTATGAAGGAGTTATTATGAAACAAAATGCTAAACGTAAAATCATCCATAATATGATTGC
This sequence comes from Staphylococcus sp. 11-B-312, assembly GCF_016743055.1. Lineage (NCBI taxonomy): Bacteria > Bacillati > Bacillota > Bacilli > Caryophanales > Staphylococcaceae > Staphylococcus > Staphylococcus sp. 11-B-312. Next base: position 670,719 of record NZ_CP068241.1, on the reverse strand, counting down.
ATTACTAGAGCTACATCCGTTTGAAAATATAACTATCAAAATGTTATGTGCATATAGTGATATAAATAGGACAACTTTTTATGATTACTTCGTAGATAAATATGATCTTTTAGCTACAATACAGTCACACCATATTCAGAAATATAAAAAACTATTAGAAAATCTATATAAAAGTTCTGAAGAGATTGCAGATAATTATTCGAAACTATATCAGTTTTTCAAAATCATTTTACGCTATATTAAACGCCATTATGGCTATTTCCATGCTATTTTAGTCACATATCCTAATCGAGACTTGTTTTTTGAATATATGCATGCCACGCGTGATACCTATATTAAAATTTTGGATGACTATACCAGTGTTATAAATAAAAAACAATTTGTAATTTACGCACTAGGTGGCCAAATGGGTCTTGTTTATACTTGGATTAAAGAAGGATGCAATCAACCGGTAAATGATTTAGCTCAAATTTTATTAGCTAATACAATTAAGTTGAATCGTTAAGTCATTTCCTAATAAATGATCTAATTAAAAAGACTACTAAATTTCTACAAAATAATAGAAGTTTAATAGTCTTAGATTATTTCTAATTCAAATATATAGAACAGCTTGATACCTACCATGCAACATCATGTCAATGCTATACTTCACCTTGGTTTAGCAAAATTCTAGCCTTCGCCACTTCGAATCATTCCTGCAAAATAAATTAGCTTGGAATAAAAATCTAATTTGTTTAAAATGACATTATTGCTACATCCATGAATGTAAGCGCATGTTTAAATCAACTTAAAGTACTTGACTTGAAACACATGCACCAGCTACTTACCAAAATACTAAAAAGATTTTATTTCATCCTCTCTTAGGCTCACTTGCTTGTTCTAAATACAAAATAACTCATCACTTGCAACACTATGAGTAATATACCTGCAATTAGGATAATTGTGACATAAGGTACATAATTTTCTTCTCCCATTAAACCTACGAGAGGTGAAATCACCCCACCTAATAAGTATTGGATAAGTCCAAGTAAACTTGATGCGCTTCCATTACCCCCAGTACGTTCATCCATTGCTATAGAAAATCCCAGTGTTGCTACACCAGTAACCGGTGCAACAAGAATAATAAAACCAAAGCATAAAATCCATATTGACAAGTGATTTACTAAAGTAAACGTTACACTCAGAATTCCTACTAATTGAATCAATGTCAAAATTCGTAATAACATTTGCCTATTTATAAAATCAACCAACTTACCAGTCAATTGACTTGAAACAATCAGACTTATACCAACAACTGCAAACATAATACTAAATTGCTGTGGAGACATACCATAAATATGTTGAGTAATAAATGGAGAAGCTGAAATATAACTAAACAATATGATAAACGTAACCCCTTGAATCAACATTGGTAATACAAAACGTGGTGCTTCTAATAATTGTAAGAAATTCTTAAAAATACTTCCCATATGAGGGCTATCCCTATGTTCAATTGATAATGATTCTTCCACTTTAAACATTGTTCCAAAAAACATGAGCATGCCAAATATGGTAAGTACGACAAACACCATATGCCAAGTTGAAAATGATAAGATCACACCGCCTAAAGCGGGTGCTAATACAGGTGCGACGCCATTGACTAACATGAGTAAAGCTAAAAATTTCGTTAATTGTTTACCACTGTATAAATCGCTTGATATTGCTCTAGAAATAACTGCGCCTGCGCCTCCACAAAAACCTTGCACAAATCTTAAAATGATCATCCACCAAATATTGTTTACAAAAATAATTCCTAAACTTGCTAATGTAAATAACAACATCGCAATCATAAGTGGTTGTTTACGTCCGATGGAATCAGAAATAGGACCAGTAAATAAATTCCCAATAGCTAAGCCAATCATAAATAAAGATAAAGTTAATTGTGCATTTGAAGTTGTCGTATTAAAATCAGTCTGAATTTGAGGTAAACCAGGTAAAAACATATCTATAGATAAAGCACCAATTGCAGTTAATGCACCTAGAATTAAAATGAAAATAAGTGATTGCTTTTGTTGTTGATTGTCTGACATCTTATAACTCCTTCAAATATTACTTAAAATACTCAATTCGACGATAACTACATTTAATTATGTATTTCTTACTGACTTATTACAATATTATGAATAAGCATTATTATCATTATAGCTTTAGCTCAAAAACAAAGAAAGCGTCAATTTCTACTAACTGTTATAGAAATTGACGCTTATACATGAGTCAGAATGAGTTTATTCTCAAATTGCTCTATTTTTCTACTACTACATTTATCAAAGTGATATTGACAAGCATTTCACTACATTACTATTCCGAATATTTCACTACCTTGAGATTACTGGCATCATCATCGCCTTCAAGTTGATAGTTCACTTCGCCATACTGTCCGTCTTCTTTGACGGTTTGAGCAGTAATATAAAATGTTTCACCTTGTCTCACAATTTCAGTGATTTGTGGCTGTGGTAAATAAAAAATAGCATTTTCTTTCACTTGATTTTTTGTAGACTTGTAGTTATTGCTATTCTTTTTCAGATAAGATGAAACTAAATTAAAGTTACTTTGGCTATGCGCGTTATTCATTGCAGCAGTATAATTACCGAAAAAACGAACCACCTTATTTCTGAAACTATTTTCTTCTTTTTCTTTTTTATCAACATAATCTTGAATTTCATCACCATCAAAATTCAATGTTACATATGTTTTATCTTTCAAGTTATCCGTTTTAACAGTCGTTTCAGCTGATTTAAATGTCTTTTTCTTCGCTTCACCTTCGGCAGAAACTGTTAATTCTTGTGTTTTTGGATATGGTCCTATTTCTTTATTATTATTATAGTCATATGTTTTATCATTTACTTTCACTTTAACCGTATCTTTATCAATTTCTGATGCGCCTTTTAAATCTAAGACAATATAAGCTTCATTAAAATCTTCTGAAACGTCAACTGTTTCATGATTACTATTATTAAAATTAAATTTGAGTTCACCACTAAACTGTCCGTTAGCCATTTCCTTTTTAGACTCGATAACGTAATCACCTGGTATGAATTCACCAAGTACCGTCGTCTTATTCTTCTGTGCGTGAACAGTTCTTTGCTTATCATTTGCTTTAAATTTATATGTTGCATCGTACTTAGGCTTTACAATCGCTTCTTTTGTAGGTGCTGTAAAACTCATGTTATCAAATATCAAATAACGTCGCCCATTTTTACTGATACGCAAAACTTTTTCACCATTTTTGGCTGTTACAAAGTCTTCCTCACTCGTCTCATTATTATTTAAAGAAGCTATTTTTTGTTTAATATCTTTTGTATATTGTTTCATGCCAACTTCTTTTTTATATATTTAATATAAGCTTTAGCCTCATTTTCATCCACACTATTATTTTGTGTGCTTAATAAGGTTGATAATTTTTGAGTATCATTATTATCTACAGCATTAATTAATATTTCCGATTGTGCTTCCGGAGAATTAAAATTTTTCAATAAGATAAATATAATCACCAGTAGAATAATGATAAAAGCTGCAATACCCCAGGGAATAATTTTCCTTGCTTTGTTATTAACAGTTTTTTTGTTTTCTTTTGAAGTTCGAGTCATTTTTTCGTTACTTGTCGACTCTATACGATAGCCACAATGACTACATCTTCGTTGTCCTATCCTTATATTTCCCCCACATTTAGGGCACTTTTGCATTTTATCACCACGCTCAGTCCTTAATTTTTACATTATCCCGTTATTTTAACATAATATATTTATAAACTATATGGCTTTATCAAGCCATTTCCACCAATTTTTTGTAGTTTTTTAATTAAGTGAAATTTATTTTTACGCTACCTTATTTCTATTATATGTATATAAATCAGTAAAAGATATACATCATTAGTCCAATGTCTTCTTATATCTTCTATGATTTTTTCTTTCATCTTATATAGCTTAAGCTTTTAATTATGCACTTCAAATGAATCATTTTAATTTGGCTACGTCATTCCGGTTGTTGAAGCATGATTTTAATTAAATGTATTTAGCTTTGCTTTTAAATACTTTCATTGCTTATACTATTAAATACTGTGCTTCAAATTGAAATTTTTTAATCTTTGGTCAATAATTTCTAAAACATAACGTGCTTGTTCGATTTGTTCATCAGACAAGTCGTGTAAAATATCACTAACAATCGTATTGATAATTTCCTTACTTTGTTTATTAAATTGTTTGCCTCTTTCTGTTAATTTAATATATTTTAATCTTTGATCTGTATTTTCTTCTGCTTTCTCCCATTGAACTACTTCTGCTTGTATTAATTTTTTGATTCTCCGGCTAACTGCAGCTTTATTTACGCCTTGTCTTTCAGTTATTTCAGTTAACGTCATGGTTTTTTCGTTTTCTAACATTAATATAACATTGGCCTGCTCTTTTGATACGTTATAGTCTTCTCTTAATTCTTTTAACAATTTAGCTAACAAAGTATTCACATCATTTATAAATTCACCCATAAAATCAATATGACTACTTAAATTTTTAACCATAACTTCTCGCACCTCTACTATTCTAGCTCACATAAGTAAACGTTATTTTTTTTATATTATGTTTATAATATCAATATTCGAGATGGTATAAAAGCAGAAATTTGTATTCACTGCGTTTTTTAATTGTTAAATCTAGCAAAATTACAAAATACAATACCATTAAAATTTGATTAATTTTAATAATTGCTCTACATTTAAAATATTATAAACTTTCGGGGTGAACCATGTATACGTTGTCTTTAATTATAAGTTTAATTATTTTATGTGGTTTTATTGCTATGATTAAAAATTTCAAATTCACTACTAATTTAACTTTTTTTGTAATTCAAATTATTTTAGGTTACTTTGTAATCATCTTACATGTAGGTAAGTTATCTTTGCCTATGCCACTCATATTCACTATGTTTGTTGGCGTGTTGTTAATACACATCAAACATCATCATTTATTTAAACATAGATTAAGCGCACTTTTTTTGCGCCGTTTGTATGCTATTGCATATAGAGTATTACTATTTATGATTGCTTGTGCTTATATTAGTCTAATACCTGTAGGTATCAATGTGATTTTTTATTGGTTAGCTGCTATTGCATTTAGTGCATGTTTCACCTTCATTTGTTATGCGCTTTGCACATCTGCATTTTCAAATGTTACATACAAAGAAGACTTTGATGTCATATTGGTGTTAGGCGCAGGTATTTTTACTGATCAAGTAACACCTATGCTAGCTAAAAGATTAAACAAAGCTATAGCATTACACCATTTAAATCCAAATGCTCGACTCATTGTAAGTGGTGGACAAGGTCCTGACGAACCAATTTCAGAGGCCTTGGCTATGTATCGATACTTAGTCCAAAGAAATATTAATCCTTCAATGATAGTACTTGAAGACCAGTCTACGAGCACTTTAGAAAACCTTAAATATACAAAAGTGCTCATTCAACAATTATATAGATATGAACCAAGTATCCTATGTGTCACAAGTCAATTTCATATTATGCGCGCTTTAAGGTTTGGACAAAAATTAAACCTCAACTTAAAAGGTGTCGGCAGTCATACACCTTATCATTTCTTTGAAATTGCATTAATTAGGGATTTTTTAGCAATCATGTACCAATATAAGCTTTTACTAACTTGTTACTTTGTAGTGTTATTTTGGGCAAGTATGATGGCGTTGTGGCATATTCCATCCATTTAAAGCCACTATACACAAAATAAATTGTGCATCCTTTTTACAATAGAACATAGTGTTTTCTTCATAGAAAAAGAGTAGGACAGAAGTCTAATTTTATTAAAAGATTTCTGTCCCACTCCATTGATTTAGGAATCATAATTATATTACGGTTCATTTAATTATACTATTGATCAACGATGACACCATCATCTAATTCGATGACTCTATCAGCATAATCAAATAGTCTTTTATCGTGCGTTATCATAATACCAATCATATTTTTACTTTGAATTTGATTTTTAATCATATCTATCACTTCTGTGGCACGTTCAGCGTCTAAACTTGCAGTTGGTTCGTCAGCTAAGATTATTTTCGGATGATTCATCAATGATCTCATGATGGCAACACGTTGCTTTTGTCCGCCTGAAAGTGTGTGTGGAAATACGTTGAGCTGTTCTGCTAAACCGATTTGTGTTAATAGTTTTTCTGATCTATCAGTGGCTTCTTTTTTAGACATACCTGCTTCTTTACCTATTGTTGTTAACTGATCTTTAACTTTTAAATAAGGTACTAAGTGTGAAGATTGAAATATAAAACCAATTTCATTAAGTCTTAGCTCAGAAGCTTTTTTATCACTATCATATAAATGCTCACCATTATATAATATTTCACCACCACTTTGTGACAATAGCCCACCTAAAATAGTTAAAAGCGTTGTTTTACCTGAGCCTGAAGCACCGTTTAAAATTACAAATTCTCCTTCATTCACTTCAAAATTAATCCCTTTTAAAACTTTAGTTTCGGAAGAACCTTTCCCAAAGGATTTTTTTATATCTTTAACTTGTAAACTCATTATTCTCCACCTCCGATAGCTTCAATAGGATCTACTTTAAATAATTTAATAAATGATAGTGCTGCGCCAACAATTGCAACAACGATGAAAATGCCTACGACTAATAATATATTCGCAACAGTTACGTGGAAAGGCATAGAAATTGGCATTATTAATGATAAACCACTAATTAATGCAACAGCAATTATCACTGCAACCATTGTAGTTATTAATATTTGTAATACTAAAGCACTTAGTAAATGTCTTGTCTTCATACCAATTGCTTTTAAAATACCGATTTCTGGAATTTTTTGTATCGTCATAACATAGAAGAATGCACTGAGAACTATAGCAGAAATGACAAACAAGCTAACTATCATCATATTAAGTGGTGCTTGTTCTGCTTGATAACTCGGTATTTCACTTGTGATATCGTCTTCCGTAAATACATCGATACCATTAATATCTTCTAATTTATTTATCTGTTTTTGTGACATATCTTGAATTGGATAAACGGTACTTACATTTTTATTCAATTTATCAAATCCACTATTATTCATCATAACCACTGAACTATGAGCATACATTGTGTCATCCAAAATACCTGATACTTTTAACGTTTCACCGTCTTTAATTTTAATGTTGTCTCCAACATCTACCCCACTTGCAGTTAATTTACTATTAATTGCAACTTCATTGTCTTTTTTAGGATAATGTCCTTCTGACAATTCTGGTTTTTCATTTTTCACTGTATTCGTCATAACAACATCTTCTTCATCTTTATCAATTTTCAAAGTTTGAGATGCTATTTTTAAAGGTGACTGTCCACTAATATCTTCAATTTTCTCTTGCTGTTCTGGTTTAATAATTGATTTTTCGATTTGTGGTGTTTTGTTATTTTGCATCACATATTTTTCTGACTTCATATTATCTAACATAGAAATATTTTCTCTTGCTAAACCTTGTGCCAACCCACTAATAAATAAAACCATAACACCTAATAACAATATAATTAACATGATTAATATATAACGAAATTTATAATATTTTATCTCTTGCCATGCCAATTTCATAGTGTTTCACTCCCTTTCAAGAACTTATATTTAAAGTTTAAGGTCTTTATATGAACTCAATATGAACTATGATTAACTTTTTAAATTATTTCCTATTTGTTAAGTTAAATTTTTCCATATATAATGTCTGTAAAATGATTAAGGAGATTTTGAGCATGACAACTTGTTTAATTGTCGATGATGACAGTAAAATTTTAGAATATGTTTCAAATTATATTTCACGAGAAGGACTAGATGTTGTGACACAATCAAGTGCTGAAAACGCACTGTCGTATTTAGATACACATCAGGTTGATATTGCTATCGTCGATGTAATGATGCCTGGCATGAGTGGTTTTGAACTATGTAAAGTTTTAAAAGAAGATTTTGAAATGCCTGTCATTATGTTAACAGCAAGAGACGCACTTAGTGATAAGGAACAAGCCTATTTAACTGGTACAGACGATTATGTTACTAAGCCATTTGAAGTAAAAGAGCTTATCTTTAGAATAAAAGCAGTATTAAAACGGTATAATATAAATGCTAATAATGAATTGAAAGTTGGAAATCTCACGCTCAATCAAGCTTATTTAGAACTTCAATCTTCTACTAAATCAATGAATTTACCAAATAAAGAGTTTCAACTCTTATTCTTACTTGCTTCACATCCAAAACAAGTATTTAACCGTGACGATTTGATTGAAAAAATTTGGGGCTTTGACTATGAAGGTGATGAACGGACCGTTGACGTACACATTAAGCGTTTGAGAAAGCGATTGTCAAAGTTAGGAGCTACGATTACGATTCATACAGTACGTGGCTTAGGATACAAGGTTGATGACAATGTTTAAATCACTATATTCACGTATTGCTATTTATACTGTCGTCATTTTACTATCGAGTGCATTGCTTAGTTTTCTATTAACTAACATTATTTATCACAATCATTTAAAAGAGAATAATGATGCAAAAATAATGAGAACATTAAAAGATGCTATTTCCTATGAAAAAGAATCTAAGATACAAATGCCAAAACCCTTTTTCAAACATCTTGGACAAATGAATTATCAAGTGATGACCGTCTCAGAAAATGGCAAAAAGGCTTATTATGGCACTGCATTTAGAAAAGATAATGTTGACTCTAAAAACATTAAATCTGTGTTAAATGGCCATGATTATCATGGGATAAGAAATTTGCCTTACAACCCTTTTATCACTGGATTTTTTGAAAATACTACTCAAAATACTGTGGGTGTGCAATTTCAATCCAATGGTCAAAATTATGCTGTTTTTATGAGACCAGACATCGGAAAAACTTTTAGTGAATTTAGAATTTTCTTAGTCATATTAATTACACTCTTATTAGTCATCTCAATCATTTGGGTTATTTCTTCAACTTATATGATTATTAAACCGATACAACAGTTAAAACAAGCGACTGAAAGGTTAATGGAAGGCAATTTTGATGTACCGATAGACATTAAACGTAATGATGAATTTGGCACATTACAATATCGATTTGATAAAATGAGACTCTCTTTAAAACAAGTCGATGACATGAGACAGCACTTTGTTCAAAATGTTTCACATGAGATCAAAACACCATTAACACATATTCATCATTTACTTGATCAATTAAAATTCGCTAAAGACGCAACAGCTCGTGAAAAATATATCGATGAAATATACCAAATTACAACACAGCTCAGTGAATTAACCAAAGAACTTTTATTATTATCAGAAATTGATAATGGCGAACATCTAGAATTAACTGACAACATCGAACTTAATAAACTGATTAAACAGATTATACGCCATGAACAATTTGCGACGAATGAAAAAGATTTGATCATTATGTCTGATTTAGCTAATGTATCTATAATTGGGAATGAGCGCTTACTAAACCAAGCTTTTCAAAACTTAATAACGAACGCGATCAAATATTCTGAACAAGGGGGTACAATTGATATTACACTCACACATGATACCGATCAAATTCATTTTAATATCACTGATGATGGTCAAGGCATGACACCAGAAACCCAATCTCGTCTATTTGAGCGTTTCTATAAAGCAAGCAATCATGATAATAGCAATGGCTTAGGCTTAGCTATTGCGAAAGCAATTTTTGAATTACACAATGGTACAATTGAAGTAGCAAGTACGAAATATGAAGGTACGACATTCACTGTTACCATCCATAAATAACAATATAACAAGTGAGCTGATACCTGTGAATTTTATGAATTAAAGCTCATAACAGGTTACAATATTTTCTAGCAAACATAGACAATTAAAACCTTGAGATTTTAATTACAAAAAGAGCGCTAATCCTTTGCGGATTGGCGCTCTTATTTTGACTATGGTTATTTATCTCCTAAGCTTCTCATTTGTTAAAATGAGTGCACTATATCTATTAATTAATCTTTAAGTTTTTAGTTATTTCTTTATTAATTTGAGTGTATAGAGCTTCATTTTCCGATAATTTCATACCGAATGAAGGCACTATTTCTTTAACTTTTTCTTCCCAATTGTTAAATTCTTGTTTATAACAACGTTGAAGTACATCTAACATGATGTCAACAGCAGTTGAAGCACCTGGAGAGGCACCTAACAATGCTGCTAAAGAACCATCTTCGGAAGTAATGACTTCTGTACCAAATTGTAACGTGCCTTTTCCTTTATCTGTATCTTTAATGACTTGTACACGTTGTCCAGCAACCACAATTTCCCAGTTTTCGCTTTTTGCATTTGGCACAAATTGACGTAAATCTTCCATTCTCTCTTCATTTGATAATGTGAGTTGAGAAATTAAATATTTAGTTAAGTTCATTTCTTTAATTCCTGCCGATAGCATTGTAATAAGGTTGTTTGGTTTCACTGATTTTATTAAATCCATATTTGAACCAGTCTTTAAAAATTTAGGTGAAAAACCAGCAAATGGCCCAAACAATAATGTACGTTTGCCATCAATATAGCGTGTATCTAAATGTGGTACTGACATTGGCGGCGCACCAACAGCTGCTTTTCCATAAACTTTAGCAAGATGTTTTGATGTGATAGCCTCATCTCTACATACTAAGAACAGACCACTTACTGGGAATCCACCAATATGTTTAGATTCCTTGATACCTGTTTTTTGTAATAAAGGTAAACTAGCACCACCGGCACCAATAAACACAAAATCACTTTCCACTATTGTCACTTCATCCGTTTTCAAATCTTTCACTTTAACTTCCCAAGTGCCATCCTTACGTTGACTTAGGTTTTCTACTTCATGTTCGTAATTAAGTTCTACATGTTTATCTTCTAAATTTGAAAATAATTTTTTTGTTAACGCACTAAAATTCACATCTGTCCCCGTTTTATCATATGTAATAGCCATTGGTATATTGGATGTACGCCCTTCCATAATCAACGGTGCCCATTCAGAAATTTGCGCTTTGTCATCTGTAATTTCCATATTACTAAATAAAATATTTTTATTTAATCTTTCTACACGTCTTCTTAAAAAATCTACATTGCGTACACCCTGTACAAAACTCATATGCGGCACAGGCTTAATAAAGGCTTCAGGTTTTGATAATTGACCTTGCTTAACAAGATAATTCCAAAATTGCTTTGTAATTTGAAACTGTTCATTAATTTTAACAGCTTTAGAAATATCGATTGATCCATCTTTGTTTTCGTTTGTATAATTTAATTCGCATAATGCAGAATGCCCTGTTCCTGCATTATTCCACGCATTTGAACTTTCTTCTGCTGGTGTAGATAATCTTTCAAACATTTTAATATCTTTCTCAGGTGCAAGTTCTTTTAATAACGTTCCTAGTGTTGCGCTCATGATACCGCCGCCAATTAATATGACATCTGTTTTGCTATGTTGTTTACTCATAACAAACACAGTCCCCCTTTTATATATGTTTATAGACACGTTATCTTTATCTAGGAAAATCACAGCCATGATAAAGCGTTTTCTATAGTGAATAATTTAAATCTTAATCTACTATAATTATACTAAATGTTAAAAAATAGCAGAATCTTTTGTTACACTTCTAATTATATACGTTATTGTCCTATGAAAAAAGGGCTTTCAGTAATTCTACTCAAATTATGTTAATACCTGTTAACTATAATAGCTATGAGACGACTTAAATTGCAATTAACATTAGACACTTAAAATCAAATTACATTGTGTCACACATAACATTCATTACTTTATCACTCTCTTAAATTTCATGCTATAATAAATTTTAATTTAATTCTTATACTTTTGGAGGTATTCCAATGAAATCTATCACTTTTTTTACGCATAATGTTTATGCTATGGGTGGTACTGTTAAATCTATTTCTCAATTAGCTAATGTTTTAGCCGAAAAAGGTCATAAGGTTGAAATCATTTCCGTTTTCAAGGGGGCTTCTAAACCTTATTTCAAACTACATAAATCTATTAAAGTTCGTGCTTTAACAGACTATCAGTTACATTTTTTAAATATTAAAGCTATATTTTTTAATAGAATCCGCAAATACACTCCGTTTTCTAGACCAAAATTAATTTCACAATATGAACCAGGTCTTTATCAGTTTTCACATTATATAGAAAAGAAAATGATTCAAGCAATACGCAATGTTTCCACTGATATGCTCATTGGTACACGTGCGAGTTTTAATATATTAATTGCTCACTATGGTCCACAAAATGTAGAGAAAATAGGTATGGAACATATGAATTTTGAAGCACATAACGATGCCCTACAACAAGAAATCTTAGATGCTTATCAATATTTAGACAAAATAACCACACTAACAGAAAGTGATAAAAGTAAATATGAATCTTTTGTTCAAACTCCTGTTTATGTCATACCCAACATTTTAAATGAGCCCCGTCTCTCAATATCAAAAGAAAAAATCATTACTGCCGCAGGACGACTAGAATACGAAAAAGGGTTCGACCTATTAATTCAAAGTATCATACCTATTCAACAAGAAGTCAGACGTTTTAAATATCAAATACACATCTATGGTGACGGAAAAGAGCATGAGCTTTTACAACAATTAGTCATAGAGCACCAACTAGCAGATATCGTAAAACTTTATGGTTCAACTCAGCAATTAAACGAAAAATTAGCTAAAAGTGATATTACAGTCGTCCCTTCTCGTAATGAAGGGTTCGGAATGGTAATTTTAGAAGCTATGAATCAAGGTAATGTCGTGGTTAGTTTTGATGGTAATGCAGGACCAGACGCTCTGATACAAAATAACGTCAATGGATACCTCGTATCGCATGGAAATGTAAAAGATCTTTCTAATAAACTACTCAGACTTATCAATCAGGAATTTAATAAACAATCCATCATAGAAAATGGGTATCAAACCGTCCAATTATTTTCATCAGATTCAGTCTACCATTACTTTCAAATGATGATTGCATCGAAATAAAAAAAGAAGCCAAACGGCTTCTTTTTTATTTCGATCTTTATATTTTATTACAATAAACCTAATCATCTGTAATATGCCATAATCACAGGCATCTTACTAACAACCATAACCACGATGATGCTTTAATGAATGATAAAGTTCAACATGAAAGTCCATAAACATATAAAGATAATAAATGCAAAACTATAGCGTAACGTCATTTTTAATAACTCTGATTCTTTACCTACTTGTTGTACAGATGCAGTTGCAATCGCAATGGATTGTGGTGAAATTAATTTCGCTGCTACACCACCTACTGTATTTGCAGATACAAGCAATGCACCGCTTGTACCAATATTATTAGCTACCGCTGACTGTATCGGAGCAAATAGTGTATTATTATTTGTCACAGAACCAGTTAAAAATACGCCAATCCAACCTAAGATAGGTGACAATAGTGGGAAGATTGATCCTGCTTTAGCAATACCTTCACCTAAAGCATTACTTAAACCTGCATAAGTCATCAATTTAGAAATAATTAAAATAATACAAATTGTAATAATAGGTAACCATAATTCTTTAAAAGTTAATTTTAATAAGCGTGTTGCATCAAGCATGTTCACTTGTTTTGACATTAATATAGTTATTAAAATTACTAATAAAATCGCTGTACCAGTTTGTCCAATGATATTGAGTGGTAATGTAATTGCTTTGTCAGCAATGTCACTATACGTACCTGGTAGTTGAATATTAAATACTAATGCGCTCAACGCACCATTAGGTGAGAACAACGCTTTAAATTGTGGTGCACTCCAAATCATAACTAATGCTGTTAAAATCACAAATGGACTCCATGCATATATTAAAGTTTTAAAATTATGTTTTACAATAGACTTAGGTTCTCCACTATCTTTCAACCTAAATATATTTTTAGGCTGATGTTTTTTAGAATATAAGGCTAACGCTAACATTGATACTAACGGTGGGATAATATCAGCTAGTTCTGGTCCAATAAACACCGTAATCAAAGCTTGTAATATCGTAAAAGTTCCACCAACAATAAGGATTGCTGGTAACGTTTCTTTAATACCTTTAAAACCGTCAATAATCCATACTAATAAAAATGGGATAAACATATTCATAATCGATAAAGTTAAAGCAGACATTTGAGAAACCGCAAATCCTGTAACATCACTTGGTAAACCAAGTGTATCAATCACTGTTACAGGCAAGCCAATTGCTCCAAATGCACCAGCTGAAGCATTAGCAATTAAACATAACATTGCAGCTTCTAAAGGTTTAAAGCCTAATTGAGTTAATAACAAGGCACATATGGCAATCGGCACACCAAAGCCTGCTGCACCTTCTAAAAATCCATTAAACGCAAAACCTATGAGCAATAATTGAATACGATGATCTTGCGATACACTCGCAATACTATCTTGAATCTTATCAAATTGCCCAGTTTCATTTGTAACCTTATATAACAGCACTGCCATAATCACAATATAACCAATTGGAATGATGCCTTGGAAAAATCCTTCAATTGATGCACCTGTTGCGATATTCATAGGCAATTTGAATATCGTTATTGCAAGTATCAATGTAACTAATAATGTCGTAATTGAAGCATATATCCCTTTCATTTTGAAAATGGTTAAGCATAATAAAAATAAAATGATAGGGATAGCGGCTACAATACTGGATAATAATACATTGTTAAAGGGGTTAATACTTTCTACAAACATTTATACTCACTTCCTATACTTAAATTAATTAATCATCTTCCATTTGTGAATTATTTCACATAAATTATAACATCTACTTTAAGTAAAATACAATAATTTCCAAAAAATTAATAGCCTAAAATTAAAGTTTTTATTTTTCTAATAAATTCCAATTGAATATACATCATCTCAAACGCAATTCTTCAATCCTAATATGAATATTGAAGTTTCTTTTATCTATGACGTATTAAATGATAAAATAAGGATAATAATATTTAAATCGAGGGATTATAAATGATAAAGCAAATAGAAGTTTCAACGTGGGACCTTTTCGTAAAGGACCTTGAGAAAGCTACAGCACAAGGATATACTCACTTTGTATATATAGATCAAAATAGTGAAATTTATCAATCGATGTTAGACGCAGTTACACTAAAACCGGTCACTATCGTTGCAGATTATACAATCAATCAACAATATTTAAATGATTGCCGATATTTTGGTAAACCCGAAATCACTTTTAATGATTGGATGGATAATCTAAATCATTTTCCAAATATTATTTTCCATATAGAAACCACTCAAAAAATAATAAACAATTATACCATTAATAATATATTTGACTTAGCATTATTATCACTATTGCAAGATGATGTAGCAACAGATAGCCATGTCGTTTTCAATTTCAAACATGCTTTTACAACCAGTAGTGCTATATGGGATTACATTCAAGCATTCACGCCATTAAACACTACTAAATTCAATTTAAACAAATTAGCCTTTGAACATAAACACTCGATACCATTTAAAAATAGTGAAACACTAGCGCCTAATCACGACGACATTCGATTTACAGATAAAGTGCTTAAAAATACTAAATTCAAACTTCCACATTGGATTTATACTTTAGTTCATCGTCATTACGAAAAAAAACATTATGAAAGCAGTTATATTTATAAGAAAGATAAATCGAAAGTTAAAAATCATATCGTCTTTTTAGGTTTTGATTATGGATTTCGAGGTAATTCTCGCTATTTATTTAATCATTTTGCAAAGTACTTTTCTAAATTACCTATATTTTTTATAACGAATGATGTAAATGGCCCTAATTTTATCGATCCAAATGACGCGAAATCAAAAAATCTAATAGAAACAGCAAGTGTGGTTATTTTAGAAAACGATATCCCTGATGATATCAAACCAAATGGTACAATTATACAACTATGGCATGGCACACCTATTAAAAAACTATTTTTAGATAGTCATGAACCTAATGAGAATCTCAATATCTATAATTATCGTGCACGCAAATATAATAAATGGTTGCAACAAGATTACTTCATCAGTGATTCCGGAGCCATTATGGAACATTTCAAGTCTGCGTTTCCCCAACAACACACACACTTATTAAATTGTGGGTATCCGAGAATTAGATATCTGTTAGATAAACAATCTGATCAACCATATATCTCATTTATAAAGAAAGAATTAAAACTAGATCCTCAAAAACAAACATTACTTTATGTTCCTACATGGAAAGCAGCAAATGAAGCAACCGATTTGTTACCAATGAGTGATGGCTTATTGAATAAATATAATGTTATCTTTAAAGGACATATCAACGACCAATCTAACTATATACCTGAAAATGCTATCATTGCGCCATCACATATTGAAGTTCAAGATTTATTGTTAGTATCAGATACAGTATTAACAGATTATTCTTCACTTATTTTTGATGCACTTACGATTGATAAAACTGTCTGCCAATATACGCCTGACCATGAAAAATATGTGAGTGAACGCGGTGTTTATGAAGATGTTATGCATTCTCTTTCTACAGTCAGATATAGTGATTCAAAAGCGCTCTTAAATGATTTAATCAGTCACCAAATGAAAGATATACATGCTAATCCGTTTATAAATAAAGACAACCATGCCTTTGAAACGATTTCACATATTATTCAAAAGTCGATTAATTCCAATAAATTAAACTAATCATCACATATACAACCAACAATTTGTTATTCTAATTTAAAATTCAAAGTTTTAAAATATGAATATTGGCTTTGGTGCTTTTAATTAAATATAAAATGCATTTAAAGGAATCATACTCGAACGATTCGCACATAAAGAAAATTTTACCAAAATAAAAAGTGGCAAGTTAGAAGTTAATGCTTTCTACTTGCCACTTTTTTATAATACGTATAAAAATCACGTTATTTTATGATGCTTTTATTGTTGGTAAGCTGGATCAACTACTCTAACAGTCCCTTGTTGGTCAACAGTTACAATTGAATAACTACCAGGTTGTGCTTGGTTTTGGAAGCTAAAGATATAGCTATAATTCCCTTCGCTTCCTTCAATAGCATAATCATTATAAGGATTTGATTGGCCATTTAACGCATTGACTTCAGCAGTTGCATTGTCTAAAGCGTTTTGGAAATTAGGCAATGACTGTAAAGCTGTTTGTGCGTCAGTGCTACCTGAAGTAATGTTTTGTGCGACTGGCACTGCATTTTGACCTTGATAAGGTGCCACATATTGAGAAGCACCACTGTTACCTGTGTTGCCCGCATTTGAATTACTTGCACTATTAGATGCTTGATCAGCATTACTATTTGCATTACTTGCTGTACTATCATTGCTATCCGCATTGCTTGAATTGTTATCATTATTTGAATTATCGCTATTGCTATCACTGCCGTTGGAACCGTTAGTCGAACTATCATTGGCATTGTCACTGTTTCCAGAATTGCTGCTATCATCAGAGTTAGAACTAGAGTCTGAGTCAGAACTATTTTTATCAGCATCACTGTCTGATTTGTTGTCCGAATTACTATCTGAATCTTTATCGGAACTATCATTGTCCTTTTTGTCATCGCTCTTAGAATCTTTTGAGTCTTTTGATTTGTCATCGGAAGACTGTTTGTCTTTCGAACTATCGTCTTTACTACCGCCATTGTCATCACTACCATTAGAACAAGCAGCAAGTGCTAATGTAAGTGTAAGAAAACCTGCTAATAACTTCTTCATATAATAAGCCTCCTTAGTTGTGTCCTTCCCATTGCCTAATTTAAAATTATGTAATGTGTTTAACAATTAGGATAAATGAGAATTATTATGTTATTCACTATTATTATTAAAATAAACACCTTTTATCAAAACTTTTTTTGAAATAAATATAATTTTTACAAAAACTTAAAAAATAGAAACTTTAATTTAATATCTAGCTTTTGCAATAGGAATACAATGCGCCAAGATAATTGAACAGATTACAGGATAAATGACTTTTTCAAAAGCTGCTATATGTTTTTTTCCATTATTAAATCTGTATCTACCACGTTACCAGTATGAAATTCATGGGAACCTGTTATACGTAGGCCTTGTTTTTTATAAAAGTTTAATGCTTTTTCATTATATTCCCATACACCTAACCAAATTTTTGTTTTATACAACTCGCGTGCTTTTTTAATTGCAAAATCAAAAACATTTTTCCCTTTTCCTCCACCTTGTGATTGAGGTAAAAAGTATATTCTTTGAATTTCTAAGTAGGATTCACCCATTGCCTCAGTTTGTGCATCGTCTATATTTAATTTAAAATAACCTACAATTTCATTATTGCTGAGATAAAAATATGTGAATGAATGTTTATTATTCAATTCGTCTTGTAACGTTTCCACATTATATGCCTGTTTAAAATAGGTTTCAAAATCTTCCTGTGTATATCCACCTTCTTTGAATGTATGTTTAAATGTTGTAATACAAATTTCTCTTAACCGATGTACTTCCGATTGTTTTACCAATTCAATATTATCTGTCATACTGCATGCCCCCTTTTTACCATCTTGTCAATTAGTATACTAAAATGTTAAATATGTTACTATACGACTTAATATATTTTTTTGACAACTTAAAGTATAGTCAAATGACATAAAGTTTACGATTGTTAAAATTAAAACGCTTACTTTTAAATCAGCGCTTTTACACTTATTGTGAAATTCACAATATCATGATAAAGTAGTTCTAGTTTTTTAATTGTTCATAAATATATACATAAGGGAGTGCCATAAGGCAATGACGAAAACATTTAAAGCTTTTGTGGTCAATGAACAAGACGGCAAAGTAACAAGCGAATTTAAAGATATGACAATAGATGATCTTCCAGAAGGTGAAGTGTTGATTAAAACGAAATACTCTGGAATTAATTATAAAGATGCATTAGCTACATTAGACAATTCAAAAATTGTTAACAGTTATCCAATGGTGCCAGGCATCGATTTAGCAGGTGTGGTAGCTCACTCTGACACACATGCTTTTGAACCAGGAGATGAAGTCATCGTTACAGGATACGGTTTAGGAACAGACCATTTCGGAGGTTTTAGTGAATATGTTCGCGTAAAAGAAGAATGGATTGTACCTTTACCTAAAGACCTCACACTTGAAGAAGCTATGATATATGGGACAGCAGGTTACACAGCTGGTTTAGCAATTGAAAAATTAGAGCATAATGGACTATCTGTAGAAAAAGATCAAGTGCTTGTAAGAGGTGCAACAGGTGGTGTAGGAACATTAGCGATTATGATGTTAAATGGCATTGGATATGATGTGATCGCTAGTACAGGTAAGACTGAAGCTACTGAAACACTTAAAACCATAGGTGCAAAAGATGTTATTTCTAGAATTGACAAAGAAGATAATAAACCTTTAGGTAAACGCACATGGCAAGCAGTCATCGATCCAGTTGGTGGTGACAGTTTTTCACAAATCATTAAGCAACTTAATTATAATGGTAGCGTTGCGCTCATTGGCATGACAGGAGGCGCTACATTCGATAGTTCAGTCTTTCCTTTCATATTAAGAGGTGTAAACGTTATAGGTATTGACTCTGTATATACAGAAATGAGACAACGGAAACATATTTGGCGTCGTCTGTCAAAAGATTTAAAACCAGATCAATTACATGATATAAAACATAATATAAACTTTAAAGATATTAAAAACAGCATAGATGAAGTGCTTCAACATAATAATTCTGGTAGAATTGTTATCGAATTCGACGCATAAGATGATTTTATAAAACTCCGCACATCAAACAAAAATTGATGTGCGGAGTTTTATTTGATATCAACTTATATAACTATACATTTTTATTTAAACTACAAAAATATTACAATTCATATAAATATATATCAATAGATAAATTTATTATACTTTAACATTTACAATTAAAATATGAAAGCGTATACTTATTATTATTGAATATTATCAGGAGGGTTAATATGGGAATCAAAGTGAATAAAAAGCTCATCTTTTTCCTTGGTGCATTGGGAGGATTACTCTATGGTTATGACATGGGGGTTATATCAGGTGCACTGTTATTTATAAAAGATGACATACCGTTAAATAGTTTTACTGAAGGACTTGTCGTTGCATCGATGTTAGTCGGCGCTATCTTCGGCTCCGGTGCGAGTGGACCTATGTCTGATAGATTAGGTCGTAGACGTGTTGTATTTATTATCGCTATTATTTATATTGTCGGTGCATTAATTTTAGCCTTAGCACCATCAATGCCAGTATTAGTAATTGGTAGACTTGTTATCGGATTAGCTGTCGGTGGCTCAACAGCAATCGTACCAGTATATTTATCTGAAATGGCACCTACCGAACAACGTGGTTCGTTAAGTTCCTTAAACCAATTAATGATTACAATTGGTATTTTATCTTCATATTTAATTAACTATGCTTTCACTCCAATCGAAGGATGGAGATGGATGCTCGGTTTAGCAGTATTACCTTCACTCATTCTATTAATCGGTGTAGCATTTATGCCTGAAAGCCCTAGATGGCTACTTGAACACAGAAGTGAAAAAGCTGCTCGTGACGTTATGAAATTAACATTTAAAGAAAGCGAAATTGATAAAGAAATTGCTGATATGAAAGAAATAAATGCTATTTCTGAAAGCACTTGGAATGTATTAAAATCACCTTGGTTAAGACCAACATTGATCATTGGTAGTGTATTTGCTTTATTACAACAAATTATAGGTATTAACGCTATTATTTATTACGCACCAACGATATTTAGTAAAGCTGGTCTTGGAAATGCAACTTCTATATTAGGCACAGTTGGTATTGGTACCGTAAACGTCCTTATTACGATTGTAGCAATTATGATTATTGATAAAATAGATCGTAAGCGATTATTAGTCATCGGTAATATTGGTATGGTAGCTTCACTATTAATCATGGCAATATTAGTTTGGACAGTTGGTATCCAATCTTCTGCATGGATTATGGTTGCTTGTCTAACGCTTTTCATCATCTTCTTTGGTTTTACTTGGGGACCAGTACTTTGGGTTATGTTACCAGAATTATTCCCAATGCGTGCACGTGGTGCTGCAACAGGAATCGCTGCTTTAGTACTATCTATTGGTAGTTTACTAGTTGCGCAATTATTCCCTATTTTGACTGATGTTTTATCAGTAGAACAAGTTTTCTTAATCTTTGCAGCTATCGGTGTCTGTGCTTTAATCTTTGTTATTAAATACTTACCAGAAACACGCGGACGTAGTTTAGAAGAAATAGAAGCTGATTTAAGATCTAGAACAAATGCAACTGATGTCAATGTTAAAGAATCCAAATAAACATTACATTGCTAAAACAAAATTAATGTGAGTTTTTAGGGTATAAAACCTATGCTCAAAATAAGAGAGCTAATCCGTTCTGGATTAGCTCTCTTTGCATCTCGCAAATTAATCCGTATAGTTTTCTAAAAGATGGTTTGGTATCATTCACTCTGAATGTGAACGCGTTGTATTATCATTAAAAAATGATATCAATTAGCACAACATCACACACGTCAGATTCTATCTTTATGATAGAGCAATGGACGTGTGTTTCATAGATAACTATCTTTAAACTACTGCTTCGCATTTAAACATTCTTCAACATATTTAAATTTAGTATTTGATATACATCCCACAAGAATGAGGTTCCGTAGTCGTAAATCCGAATTGTTCATACAATTGATCTGCAGGATAATCTGCCATTAAACTCACATAAGTACCATCTTCTGCAACAGATGATATATATTTCATAATATTAGTCATAACCTGTTTACCATAACCCTGACCTTGATAACGTGGTTCTACTGCTATGTCAATAATTTGAAAAGCAGTACCGCCATCTCCAATTACTCTGCCCATCGCTATTAATAAGTCATCATCATATATTGTAATGTCAAAGCATGCATTTGATATCCCTTTTTCTGTCGCCTTTTGTGATTTTTCACTTAACCCAGCTTTTTTTCTCATATTTCTATAATCTTGTACTGTTGGCGCTTCGTACTTTATTTTAACCATGTATTTTCATCCCCCAGACTGCTAAACCATGATTTATAAATATTTTTTCATCACTACTTTATTAGATTCTTTGAATGCATCATTATGACTCGATACATAACCTTCAGGAGCTGCTTCTGGTTCAACATAAAGCTTTGCTAGATTAGCTGCGTTTGCTGCGTCGCTAAAAGCACTCGCGATTAAGTGTGCTTTTGCTTCATGATAAATAATATCACCACAAGCGTATAGACCTTCAATACTCGTTGCAGTGTTACCAAACCCTTTAATATTATATTCACTATGCATATCAACTTGAGTTGTAGATTGTTCTAATAATGTATTTTCTCTATCGAATCCATGACTGACGATGACTTCATCAAAAGCACGTACCTCTTGTTCCCCTGTTTCAATATTTTCCAATATCACTTGTTCTATACGCGACTGGGTAACGTCTCCTATTAATTGATAGATATGTGTGTTGGGTAACTTTTCTACTGACAATCCATCTAATATATTTTTCATTGCTTCATAACCCTTGATATCCGCTTTTCGATAAATTAATGTCACACTTTTAGCATAGCCACTTAAATCATTTGCCCAATCTAGAGCAGAGTTACCTGCCCCTGAAATCAATACGTTTTTGTTTTTAAAATGTTTTAAAGATTGCACAACATAATGTAAGTTTGTTAATTGATATCTTTCTGCTCCCTTGATATCAAGTTGTTTTGGATTAATGATGCCACCACCAATGGCGATAATAACAGATTTGGATTTATATATATTTCCTTTATTGGTCTCTACTTCAAAATGACGTTCAGCCAATTTCCTAATATCTATCACACGTTCCTCTAAATTTACTTTAGGATTAAAATGTAGTCCTTGATTAACAGTATCTTGTATAATTTCATAGCAAGGTTTCGGTGCCAATCCCCCGATATCCCAAATAATCTTTTCAGGATACACGTGCATTTTACCTCCTAGCTTATCTTGAATATCAATAATTCTTACATTCATCCCTCTTAATCCAGAATAAAAGCTCGCGAACAGACCGGCTGGTCCACCACCGATAATGATTACATCATCCATAATAATCCTCCTACATGTACTACTTATTAATACCTATTATCCTATTATTGATAATGCTTATCAATTAAAAAGGATGACTTTTTAATAATTAATTACTTTATATGTATAATGGCTGTAAAATAAAATAAAAAGACGATCAAATTCGTATCGATCGTCTACTATATCTATGATTACTATATTTGTTTTAAAAATTCTATTTAGAGAAATTATTTTTCTGATTTTTTGACAATGGCGTTTTTAAGCAAGAAGAATAATAAAATAAAACCAGCTGTAATCACTGTATGCCCCATTCCTGCATAGCCAGCAAATGATTCTGGAACTTTAAGTCCCATCACTTGGTAAGTGCCTTTCGTAAACATCATACCAATCGTTACCAATACACCTATATTATACACGATAAAGAACCAATTAAATAAATAATAACTACTCAAATTAAATACTTTTGTTACTGGTAATAAAATGAGATGCATAAACATTCCTAATATTAACGTATGCGTATGTACTACTACTAATTGTGTATCACCTGTAAAGTCATAAGCAAGTGTTAATTCACGATAATAAAAACCACTAAGCAATCCTAAGATTGTATAAATTAAAAAAGCGTATAATATTCTGCGCATTCAAAATCCTCCTTAAAAATTATTATAAAATAAATTTAATTAAAATACAGTGACAATTCACCAAACTTCACAAAAAAGCCAGTAATCAAAATCTGATTACTAGCTTAATCACTTATACTTTATCTTTCTTTACGAGACTTTTTAAAAATTGCTATGAGCGCTAAAATAATAGCTATGATAGATACAATCCATAAAGCGATAGAATCATTGCCCGATTGATTATTTTCAGAATCAACATCAGCTTTTTTGGATACTTTAGTCATAGGTGATGGTTTTTCTGCGTCTTCATCACCATTCCATTTTACAGTTTCTCCATCGTCATAAGTTTGATAAGCATCCCATTTAAATTCGCCTTCTTTATCAGGATTTGCTACTTGAATAGGTAAATCGACAAATTCATTGGGTCCAATACCTTTATCTTTAGCTGTCCAAGTGATTTTGGTAATATTACCATCGTCATCTTTAGTTAATTTATGATCAAATGTTTCCTGTGGTGCAACACCTACAACATTTACACCTTTGGGTACTTTCAACTCTATTTTTGTCGTGTTCGCTTCTTTTTCTACTGGAACTCTAACATCATATTTTTCATAAGAACCTGGTTCACTTGTGTCAGGATTCATAGTCACATGTGCATGAGCACTTTTGGAAAATACTAAAACAGTAAAACAAACTGCGATGGCTAAAATAAATTGTCTTTTCATCTTTTAAACTCCTATCCTGGGATATTTAATTGACTCATAATTACACCTGCTAATATGAGTAAAATACCTATACTTAGTTCTATGATTAATGCAAATCTATTTGTCTGACGATGCTTACCAAGCGCTCTAGTTGTTTGATAAAATCCTAACGTCATCATCACAAATGTTAGCAAAATCTTAATAAGTAATAAAACGCTCCACGTTTGAATATTTTTCCACAATGTTAAGACATTCGTTTGGTCAATTGACATAAGGACACCTGATATGACAATTAACATGACAGCGCTAATATTTACTTTTAATAAAAAAGGTCTCATTTGATTTACTGCAAATTGTTTTTTACCCAATACCATCACCACTAAGTATATCAAAGCGCCTAACCAAAATGAGATTCCAGTAATATGGATCACTCTGATAAAAATCGACCATATTGGTACAGATTGAGACCAAGCATGTCCAGACATACTAAGCGCAATTAATATTAGACTTGGAATGAATATATACCAACTTGTAGCCATATTTTTCAAAGTGAAAAGCAATAATAATATGATAACTGCAATCATTGTTAATATGAATGGTGTTTGCAATAAAGTTGCTTTTTGTAGACTTAACACATCTGACACAACATCAGAAGATAAAGTCATCATATAAATTAAAACTGTGATAACGGAAATCATGACCAACGTCAAAATGGTTGGCATCGTGTATGTTTTAAAATTTAAATGAGGTAAACTTTGTCTTTTAGCTAAGCGGTTGACAAAATAAAGGCCGGTAAGTGTAATCAATAATCCTTCTATTATAAAGCGCGTAACCCCAAACCAAAAATCTGCCTTTTCATAAAACGGTGGTGCTGTATCAATTCCATTTGCTGTCTGTTTTCCAACTGAAAATTCAAAACTATCATTGATCTCATGGCCATCTGCAGACATTGTATGCCATTTTATACTGTGCGTACCTTTATTTAAATTTTCAATAGGAAATGTCAATGTTTGAGAGGAACCTGTTGTACTTGGTTTTACTTCAGTCAATTCAGAACCATTGTCATCATAAATCTTTATGCTTGAATACTTTGAATGGACTGGTTCATTAAATTGTAATGTTATTTCTTTTGGCGCGTTTTCAACCACACTATTTTGTGCTGGAGTAACTTTTTCTAAAGTTGCATGTGCTGAAACTTGCTGAGAACAAGTAACTATCCCAATGATCAACGAAATTATAAATATAACATAAGAAAACTTATGAAGTTTAAATGTTAATTGCACTTTCATCCCCCTTTTTCAAAAAGTTTATATTATCAATGATATTAAATGAAATATATATTCACAATATAAATTTCATTTTGTCATTTTTGGACAAATAATTATAAATTAAATATTATTGTTCCAATTAATTAGAAATAAAAGATTAGTTTTGTTACCATTAAAAATATTTATAATGTGTTGTTATAAAAATAAGTATTAAACTAATGCTAAATTTGTTTTTATTAGAAATGCTAAGTTACAAATTATGTATAAATTTAAATAGCAAAGGACTAATCCGTCGACTCTCACACGGACTAGTCCTTTGCTTTAATTATGCGCTTTAGGCCTCAACTTCTTATTCTTCAAGAATGATATGGTTTACATAAATATAACGCATTAAAATTCATCTTGTTCAACTTGCACAATTTTATCTACTTTACGTTGAGAACCGCCTTCCCAACTTACATTTAAGTATGCTTCAACATTTTTTTTAGCAACTTCTATACCAATAATTTGTGCACCCATAGTCAGTATTTGGGCATTGTTACTTAACTGTGCACGCTCTGCAGAATAGTAATCATGCGCCAAAGCAGCGCGTATGCCTTTTAATTTGTTGGCTGTTATCGCAACGCCAATGCCAGTTCCACAAATAAGAATACCACGTTCATTATCTCCTTGTTGGATGCTTTTACCAACTTTAGCAGCAACATCTGGATAATCCGTCTCTGCACAATGATAACAACCAAAATCTTCTACTTCATGGCCGAGTGTTTCTATATGCGTTTTCACTGCTTCTTTTAAGTCGTAACCATTGTGGTCTGCACCGATTGCTATTTTCATTCTAACTCCTCCTTATATACTTATCACTTCACTTATACATATGATTTAAATGTATTTAACATCAGATACGCTGACATCGCGCCAGGATCTACATGACCTTGCGAACGATAGCCTAATCGCTTAGAACGCCCTTTATTTGAAACAATATCCTTTGTACTTTCCATACCTTTTTTAGCCTCTAAAAGTGCAATCTCAAATGCTTCCTTGAAATTAATAGTTTGAGATTTAGATGTTTCTAATGAAAGATAGAATGGTTCAAGTGTATCAATCATCGTTTTATCACCTATTTCAGTTTTACCTCTTGCCTTAATTCCTTTACTGAATGCAATCCAAAATTGATATAAATCTGTATCATCTAATTCAGTTTTATTTTTCACTGCAACTGCTGACTTTAAAAAACCTGAAGCATATAAAGGACCTACAGATGACCCGACTGCATCCAAAAAGCTTTTACCAACAGCAACACTGATTTTTGCAATATCATCTTGTACTTGTAACTCGTTATGAATCGTACTTTTTACAGCTTGATAACCAATATTCATCGTCACACCATGATCACCATCACCTATTTTTCTATCTAATTCACATAAGTTATCTTTTTGTTCTTCAAACAACTCAGCTAATGCTAGGATGAATGATTTATATGTTTCACTTGTTAATGTCATTACAATTTCCTCCTAGACTTCTTTAAAATTTGGACAATCGACAGGATGATCTATACATGACTTTAACGTCTCGTCCACCTTCATCAATGTTACTGAGAAGCCACCCATTTCCATTGATGTAATAAAATTACCAATATACGATTTGTACGTCTTTATATTATTTTCATTTAATATTGCATCAACTTCTTTATTGATAATATATAATTCCATTTGTGAGGTTGCACCCAACCCATTTACTAACACAACCACTTCATCATCTGATTGATAAAGACCTTCTTTCAAAATGTTTTTCATAATAACTTGGACGGTTTCTTTTGCTGTGCGAATCGTTGTTTTTTCAATACCTGGTTCACCATGATGTCCTAATCCAATTTCCATCTCATTATCTTCAAGATCAAAACTTGGTTTTCCTGTTTGCGGTAAATAACAAGGACTTAACCCAATGCCCATCGAACGTGTATAATCATTTGCCAGTTGTGCAATACGACGTACTTCCTTCAAATCATAGCCAAAATCAGCAGCAGCACCTGCAGCTTTATAAACCAGTAATTCACCTGCTATGCCACGTCTCTCTTCAATTTCCTTCGCTGAAGCAACATCATCATTTCCTATTACTACTGCTGTTTCAATATCATCTTCGACTTCTGTCATTTCGCTGGCCATTTCAAAATTCATTAAATCTCCTGCATAATTTCCATAAATATATAACACACCATTGCCGTCATGAATTTCTCTAGTTACAGCTTGTATAGGAATTGGTGAAGGTGAAGCGAAAATATTACCTACTGCCACACCATCAGCCATACCTTGACCAACATATCCGATAAAAGCTGGCTCATGTCCTGATCCTCCACCAATTAAAACACTCACTTTACGATTAGGGTGTCGTTTTTTTCCAATTAATGCTCTTTGATGCAAGTTTGAACGTCTAATATATTCAGGATAAGCAATTAAATATCCGGCCATTAATTCTTCTATAACGTCATCAGGATGATTAATCATCTTTTTCATTTAAAGTCTCTCCTTTTAACTATCTATGTTATCTATCACTTTGCTGTTTTAAGGTACAAGCACAATTTTCAATGACTTATCTCCTTTTTTCATCAATTCAAAGCCTTCTTCAAAATCTTGCAGTGGCAATTGATGTGTTACTACGCCTTCAGTTGGATAATCACCATTTTGTATACCATTTATCACAAGCGGATAACAGTAAGGTCCTAAATGACTACCCATTAAATCTAGTTCTTTACGATCAGAAATGATGCTCCAATCAACAGTTACTGGATCCCCAAATACAGAAAATTCGACAAATCTTCCTAGTTTTCTAATTGCACTCAAACCCTGTTCAACAGATTTAGGATGTCCTGTCGCTTCAATGTAAGTATCACAACCATAGCCCTCAGTCATATCCTTAATTTCTTTTACTATGTCAACTTTTGCTGGATTCATTACAATGTCTGCACCAAACTGTTTCGCTAATTCTAAACGATCATCTTTCATATCTAGTACAACCAAAGTTTCAGCGCCAGATTTTTTATCAGCTCCTATCATGCCAAGCCCCAGTGTTCCAGCACCAGATAATACAACGAAATCTCCTAATTTGATGTTTGCACGTTGCACTGCATGTAAACTACAAGCATATGGTTCAATTAGAATTGCTTTTTCTATAGGTAGATCTTCAGGAACTTTATAATTTATTGCTTCTTTAGTGAATTTCATGTATTCAGCCATACCGCCATTGACATTATTTTGGAAACCGTATAAATCGTGTTTTTCACACATCCAATACTCTCCACGTTTACAAAATCTACATTCCCAACAAGGTACAATCTGTTCAGAAATGACACGATCACCTATTTCAAAATCAGTCACATCTTCGCCTTTCTCAACAATACGTGCAATAAATTCGTGGCCCGGTATCATCGGTGCTTTAATATAAGAAGGTTGCGTTTCATCACCCCAAAAACTTGGTGCTCCGCCATACGCTTTAATATCTCCTGCACAAATACCACATGCTTCAACTTTCACTATAATTTCTTTTGAATTCTCAATTGTTGGCGTCTCTACTGTTTCATATTTATAATCCCCTGGCGCATATGCTACAACTGCATTCATTTTGTCTGGATAATTTTTATTCGTCATTTTCAACAACCCCTTCTTTTATTAGAAAACGCTTTCATTTATACCTATAATTCTAATATATATTTTCATTTCTTTCAAATATTTTTTCGTTTATTTTCGTTTTGCTTTTGTTTTGTTATTTTTATAAAAAATTGTGTTAAACTAAATTATGAACATAAGGAGGTTGCGAATCATATGAAAATGTATGCAGATGAACGACGAGAGCACATATATACTTATATAAAGTCACATAAAAGAGCTACTGTAAAACAACTTTCAGATTACTTAAGCGTGACAGAAGCAACAGTTCGGAGCGATTTAAGGCTTTTAGAAAGTGAAAATAAGATTACACGTACACATGGCGGAGCAAAAGTAAATGATACGATGACTTCTAAATTAAACTTTTCTTACCGCTTAACACAAAAGCATCGTGAAAAACATAAAATAAGTGAGCATGCGTTAAATAAAATCGAACCGCAACAATGCATACTCATCGACGCAAGTTCAACTACATATG
This sequence comes from Staphylococcus sp. 11-B-312, assembly GCF_016743055.1. Lineage (NCBI taxonomy): Bacteria > Bacillati > Bacillota > Bacilli > Caryophanales > Staphylococcaceae > Staphylococcus > Staphylococcus sp. 11-B-312. The sequence goes on along the minus strand of NZ_CP068241.1, from coordinate 640,829 downwards.
AGCTTGCAAAATTAATATCTGAGACAACAATGGAACTTACGATTATTACAAATGGATTGGAAAATGCAGTACTCTTAAAAGAAAATCCTAACTTAACAGTGCTCGTAGTTGGAGGGTTTGTATCACAAGATTCAAATGCAATTACTGGAAACATTGATTCACAAATTTTAGAAATGTATCATATTGATTATTTCTTTTTATCTGCAAACGGTTTCACCTTAGAAAATGGTTTGACTGATTTTTCATTACCTGAAGTTCAACTCAAAAAGCAGATGGTTCAAGAAAGTGAAAAAGTAATTGCTCTGATAGACCACAGTAAATTTGATATTTCATCTACTTTATCATTTGCTAAAATCACTGATATTACTGAAGTTATTACTGATGAACCCCCCCAAAAAAAATGGCTACAAAACATGCCATTTAAGTTAACTGTTGTTTAATTTCAAAATTAACAATTTAAAAAGCTGTATCAATTAGAATAATTTAATACCTAATTGATACAGCTTTTTTACTTAAAATAATTATCCAATCTTTTTATATACCACCTGACCATCCAACAGTAGTGAAGATATACAACACAATTGAACCTACGATGACCCAAATTAAAAACAATGGTGCCATAAATTTAAACCATGAACTAAAATTAGCTTTCGCAATAGCAATCGCACCTACTGTCGCACCCAATGTTGGCGTAATTAAATTACCTAATCCACCGCCAAAAGATAGTGAAGTTAACAGTATTTGGTCATTCACACCAAGTGTATGCGTAACTGGTTGTAATATTGGAACCATGACACTCATTAAACCTGAACCAGATGGTACTAAAAAATTAAATACTGTTGCTACTAAAAATATTAATATTGATACGACACCGGCTGAAGAACCATCAAGTTGTGTCGTTAATCCGTTGACAATCGTACTTAAAATCTTACCTTTTTCTAGAATGACGCTGATTGTGTTTGCCATGATAATAGCAAAAGCAACCACTAGCATTGGTTTAGCTCCTGCTAGAAATCCATCCACCATTTCACTAGGCCGTTTACTTTTTATTAAGTAAGCAAGCACAAAACTAATACCAAAAACAGTAATGAATACACCATTTCCATATTTCTCAGTCCAACTTAACATGCCGTTACCTATTGCTAATACTATAGGTGTAAAAATCACTAATCCTACTACAACCAAATCTCTCCAATTAATTGTTCTATCTTTCAAATCAATTTCTGTATTTGTTGTTTGCACATTATTTTGTTGCCAAGATGTAGTATTCATCAAACTTTTATTTGGTGATTTAATAACCCTTCTCGCATACCAGATAACATATAATAAAGTGACCAATAAAAACACTGTATACATAATTGCTCTCCCACCATATCCTGAATATAAAGTGACTTCCGGATAAACGATTTGACCAATTTTAGCCATACCTGAAGGAGAAACTGAAAATGCCATATACAAAGGTAGGAAGGTCATGCCAAGGGCAATAATTGGATCTAATTTTAACCTATTCGCTAAAATGACACCGAGCGTGACAAAAACAATCATCTGATCGCCACCTACAAAAAACCCTATAAACGCCATTAAAGAAAATAATCCTATAATGAGTGGTAAAGCACCTGCGTGTTCAAATCTATATATCATATAATTAGTTAACTTTGTCACTGAGTCCAATTGCAACATACCTCCAATTGCCCCACCAACAAATAGCAATAAAGTTACAGTTTGAGCTGATTGTATACCCCCATTTAATATTAAGGTAATTGCATAAAATGGATTAACTGGATTTTGTGAAATAGCATGATAAGTTCCTTGTACAATTTCACCACTTTTTGTCGTGTCAAATTCACCAGCTGGAATGACATATGTCAGTAAACATGCAAACATCATCATCATCAACATCATTAATAACACGTGTGGCAATTGAAATTTTCTTTTTTCTTTTATTTTTAATTGGTCTTGTTCAACATCTGTTTGCGAATGATGTGAAGTTGCACTATATTCAGACATTCTATTTCACTCCTTAAAAATCATTTAAATTAGATATGCTCTACTTTTGTGTTTCGATATCGATTTTCTTTAAACGGAATACCAAGATGATCACGTAATGTACTACCTTCATAAGATTTCGAATAATAACCTTTTGTTTCTAATATCGGTAACACTTCTCTTAAAAATTCATCATATATTTCACCATAGACATGTGGTCCAAAGATAAAGCCATCTGCTGCACCTTGTTCAAACCATTCAATTATTAATGCTGCTACTTCTTCATAAGTGCCTGTAAATGGTGAACGTCTTACAGTTTCTTCTAGAGCAACTTCTCTTAACGTTAAATTTTGTGATTTCGCACGTTCAGCAATTGCATCAGTAGTTGCACGAAAACTATTTTTCCCTACGTCACCTAACTCTGGAAATGGTGCATCTAATTCGTATTGAGTAAAGTCATGGTGATCATAATATCTTCCCAAGTAGTCTAAAGCCTCTTCAATTGTTGCTAATGATTTAAGTTCATTTAATCGTCGCTCTACTTCGGCTTTATCTTTTCCAATGACTGGTGCTAGCATTGGATAGACTTTAACATGGTCGGGATTACGCTCAAATGCTTGGGCTTGTTTTTTAATACTGTCATAATTACTTTTAGCAATTTCAAGTGACTCACCAAGTGTAAAAACGGCATCAGCATATTTAGCTGCATATGCCTGTCCTTTAGGAGAAGCTCCTGCTTGGAATATAACAGGTTGTCCTTGTTCTGACCGACTTGCATTCAAAGGACCTTTAACTTGGAAATATTGACCTTTGTAATCTAAAGTATGCATTTTACTTTTATCAACATATTCACCATTTTCAACATCGAACGTAAACGCGTCATCTTCGTACGAATCCCATAATCCTTGTACAACTTGGATATGTTCTTCAGCAATATCATATCGAACATCATGTTCTGGATGATCTCCTTTACTATAATTGTCAGCACTCCCAGCTAAAGGCGAAGTTACCACATTCCAGCCTGCACGACCTTTACTAATGTTATCAATGGTTGAAAGTTGTCTGGCCACTGTGAACGGTTCACTATACGAAGTTGAAATCGTACCAACTAATCCAATTTGCTGCGTTATAGGAGCAAGAGCTGCTAAAAATGTTAAAGGTTCATGTCTATCTAAAAAATGTGGTATCGATTTTTCATTGATATATAATCCATCTGCTACAAAAACGAAACTGAAGCCAGCTTTTTCTGCTTTGCGAGCAATTTCAAGTTGAAATTCAAAATTTGTACTTGCATCACTTGGAACCTCACTTGATTTCCAAGCATGCATATGACTACCAGGACCGTTCAACATAATTCCAAAATCTATTTTTTTATTTGTCATTTTACCCCTGCTTTCAAAGTCGATTTTTTATATACACGCGCTAATTGCTCTACTGTTTTTAATCGTAATGAATGATTTTGAACGGGCATATGAAACATAAATTCATCAACTTCATCATCTATATTTAATTCATGAATCTGTTGTTTTATGGACTCAGCTGTACCATTAAATACCTCTATTTGTTGTGCTTCAATTTCAAATGTCCTTGAACTTTGCTTTTTAAAATCATCAATTTGGTGTTCACTTGATACCGTTAATTTTTGACCGTCATCAAAGTGTAAAACATAGTTTGTACGCCCTTCTTCAATTAATGCGTACTCCGCTTCGCTATTCGATACAACAGCAGCCAAGGCAACAATTATTCTCCCCTCAGGGTAAAATGCTTTGTATGTACGAATGGCTTTTTGTAAAAGTTCATTATCCGAATTCAAAAAATATGCATAAATAAATCCTACTTTTTCTTCTGCTGCAAAACGCGCTGATCGTTCACTGCCACCTAAAAGAAAAACATGTGGTTTTTCAACCTCTTTATTACGAATCGTTGTTTTTAAATTTGAATATGGATTTTCTTTAGGAAAGTTTCCATTATTAAATTGATTTAATAAATGAAATTTATCATTGAAAGATGTAGGTGAACTTTTGATATCTTCTTGCAATGCTTGTGTCGCTAGAGGAAAACCACCAGGTGCTTTACCTATACCTAAATCTACTCTTCCCGGAGCGATTTGGCTCATAAAATGAAACTGCTCAATCACTTTAAATGGACTATAATGCTGTAGCATAACCCCACCAGAACCAATGTTTATTCTATTTGTTTGGTTTAATAGATGTGTAACTAATATTTCAGGACTCGTACCAACGACTTCTTGTATATTATGATGCTCTGCAACAAAATATCTTGTATAATTCAGGTTTTCTGCTAATTGAGCGAGTTCAACTGTTCTCTTTATCCCGTCGCTAACTGCTTCATTATGATCTATCGGACTTTGATCAAGTATACTAATAGATGTCATAAACAATCCCCCAATCGATTTCTGAAAATTATATTAGTTTCAATCTTATGCTCACGGTAACATTTTGTCAAGTATCCTTATCGTTTTACTAAGGATTAAGAGAGGGATTGCTTTTGCCATCTCGAGTACTCCATTTTTTACATACCATTTATCATTTAAATTGAAAATTGTTAACCAAGTACACTTTTCTCATAAAAAAAGAGCAGAGTAACATCACCCTTTAATAAAGTGATGTTATTCCGCTCTAATTTAAAAGACTAAGCATAAAATTTATTTCTGTTATGGCTTGCCTCATTATATGATATTAAATTTTGCATACATTGTGGTTAAAATAACTTTTTAATATGACCAACCCAAAGTATGTTCCACTTCATCATCCTCATGTTCAATATTATCTATATCAATCATAGATTCTGAAATGTTTCTAGAATGGTAACCAATACGCTCTAAGATAGCTATCATATCTAGATATAGCAAACCACCTTCTAAAGAACATTCTCCAGAACTTAAGCGCTTGATATGTTTCTTCCTAAGATCATGTTCTAATGTATACGAATCGTTACTCAAACGAACGATTTCATCTTTTTTAACTCTGTCATATACGTTAAACATATCAATTGTTTTTTCAAGTGACGCATCGACATGGTCATATAGTCTTTCAATACTTTGTTCTGCTTTTGCAGATATTTGAATTGATTCTGTTTCTTTTTTCTTTAAATCCAATAAATAAGCTTCTGTTAAACTTGCTACTTTAATAAACGTTCGATTAACATCGAATAACACAGACATTCTTTCTGCATCTTGTTTGGATATCTTCTTCTCAGAGATTTTTGTTAAATATTGTCTTACATTGTCATACATACTTTCCACAGCTGCATGCTTCTGAATTATATCTTTTTCTGTTTTATCATCATAGTTCTTAGCATATCTAAACATATCGAAAGTCATATGACCTATATTTTGAATTTCATCTTGAGCTTCTTGTAATGCAATGTTAGGAGCTCTGTTGATTAAATTTTTATCTAACATTCTTGGTTTATATTTTTCATTCAAGTCTTCGCCTGGTACTAACTTCGTCACAATCCATGCTAGGATGAAAATAAATGGCAATTGAATAATTGTGTTTGTTACATTGAACGTACCATGTGCAAATGCAATAACCATTTCAGGTTTTAAATTCATAATCCCTTGCATCCATTCAATAACTAATTGATAGAGAGGCATGATTATTAAGAAAATGATAGCGCCAATTACATTGAAGAGTACATGTACAGCTGCCACACGTTTTGCCGCCAACGAGCCTGCTAAACTGGCAAGTACTGCCGTGATTGTCGTACCAATATTATCGCCTAAAAGTACAGGAAGTGCACCGTGTAAACTAATTAAATCATTGGCAAAGAATCCTTGTAAAATACCAATTGTGGCACTTGAACTTTGGATAATTACTGTTAATAATGTACCTGCTACCACACCATATAATGGATTCGAAGACATATCTAACATAATTTGTTTAAAAGAGTCTAAATTTGCTAATGGTTTAACTGCACCACTCATAAGTTCTAAACCATAGAACAATGCACCAAAACCAAATAAAATCATACCCACATTTTTCACTTTACGTTTTTGAATAAAGAAAATTAGAAATGCACCAATTGCTAAAATTGGCAGCGAATACTCACCGATATCAATACCTATAATAAATGCAGTAACTGTAGTACCAATATTCGCTCCCATAACTACTCCAATTGCCTGACGCATTGTCATAAAGCCTGCACTAACAAGACCTATAGTAATTACTGTTGTGCCCGAACTACTTTGAATTAATATCGTTACAATCATACCAGCCAAGACACCCATTAAAGGGTTACTTGTAAAAGTATTTAAAATGCTTCTTAATCTATCACCAGCTGCGGCTTGTAAACCGTCTCCCATTTGTTTAATACCATATAGAAAAATACCTAATCCACCAATAAAGGTAAAAATAATCTCCATTACAGAAGAATCCATCGTTACACCTCTTTAAAATATTTGTAAACTATGTGAAGTATAACTAATTTTTGTTAAGCTAATGTTAATTTATCGTTAAAATTACATCGTATTTTCTCAACATTTCTGTAATCTTATTTCACCAATACATGCAAACCTTTCCAAATTCGTTAACCATGCAGATTTTACAATATGATACTTATAATATCCTTAAATTAATTCTTTTTATAAGTATTACAATTAAAATTGAAAGATACTTGTCAACCGCTCTAATCTTCGCTAATATAATTAAGAATTTAATGAAGGGAAGATTTGTATTGTGATTACTGCTTATAAACATACTCAAACACAAGAAATAATAACATCAACTTTAGACCATGATGCTTCATGGATCAATGTCGTTGACCCAAATTGGGAAGAAATAGAACATTTAATAGATTTATACCATTTACCAGAAGATTTTATTAGAGACCCTCTAGATACTGAGGAAAGTTCTCGTGTTGAATACGATGAAGAAACAGGCTATTCCCTCATAATCCTTGATTTGCCAGTTGTTAATGATACAAATCTTAATGTGCTCTCGTTTATAACAATTCCTCTAGGTATTATTATTGGTAATAAAAAAATATTTACTGTATGTAATGTGGAGAACGAATTTCTAGAAAAATTTAGCCATCAAAATTTAAATTTACATTTTCATAGCCGATTCGCGCTCAATATATTATTAACGATCGCGAATCATTATAATAGAAACCTTAGATTATTAAATAAAACGAGATTACGTATAGAACGTGATTTAAAAATTAATGTTACAAACAAACAACTATATAATTTAATGGAAGTTGAAAAGAGTTTAGTTTATTTCTTAGCAGCATTAAAAGGTAATGAAACGATAGTAAAGAAACTTTTCAGATTACCTGCAATTAAACGATTTGAAGAAGATGAAGATTTGTTGGAAGATTTAGTCATAGAAAATAATCAAGCTTTAGAGACCACAAGATTATACACGGATATATTAGAAAGTATTACAACTTCATATGCATCACTACTTTCAAATGAAATGAATAATACGATGAAAACATTGACATTATTTACTGTCTTTTTAACATTACCAACTTTAGTATTTAGCTTTTTCGGCATGAATGTTCCATTACCTATTGATGAACATAGCTATGTCTCTTGGGTTATCGTGATCGCTATTTCACTAATTATCGTTTCATGTGTAGGTGCATTTCTATGGCGAAAGCAAAAGTTTTGATATAGAGCAAACACACATTTAAAAATAACTAGATATAAAGCTTATGCTCAATATGAAAGATTCTATCATGTGTTATTGTACTGAATCTTGAAATTTGTACTTTGGTTTTCTGTAATATTCTAAAAGCTTGTTTCCTCAAAAATTTAGGAGACATGCCTTTTAAATTTATTTCACTTTTTTATTAAAATTTATATATTGAGAATAGCTTGTCACATCAGGTTAATTTTCAAAAATAAAAACGTCAATTTCTATATGATTAGAATTGACGTTTTTAAATATTATAATCCAAACTATTTTTTGCTGATGGTAAAAATAAATATTAGCTGACTTTAATTTGATACTGGCCTTAACCTAAAGGCATAATATCTTCTTTAGTAATATCATCATAATAATATTTTATTTTATAGATAAAATAATCTTTCAATCTATTCATGTTTTCCAATGTGCTTGAAGCTTGTTCCAAATGAATTAACCACGATCTTGCTGGACACTCAGTATCATAAAATTCTTTATGGATTCTTACTGTTTCTCTATTAACAGGCAATTGATATTTCTTTAAAATTGCAGCTGCTAGCCAAAAGCTAACCTCTTCTACCTTCATAAATGCACTATCTGTTAATATACCATTGATTTTAGACTGACATCTCTCGATACCAATATAATGCGTATTGGCAAATGTATTTCCGCAGTGCCATTCAGTATATTGTGTTGGATGAAACCAGTAACATGTGTCTTGGTCGATGTAGACGCTCGCCCATCCTTTTTCTAATTCGTTTTTTTCAATGCGCTTATTTAACCATGTAATGTAATTTTTGGCAGAATAATTTTCGGCATCATCGTGTAGAACGACACCTAAAATATCTTTTTTTCGTTCAGTGATTTTCTCCTCTATTTCATAATAATTTGAGTATATATGCTCCATTATTTTCCCTCTTTAATATTTAAATTTTTAAATTTTTACAGCATTAGTTCGTTTAATTTATTTATTCCAAATTTAATGGTGTACACAATTTAATTTTATCGATTGAATTAGCGCTTGAAATAAGAAAATAGTTATATTTAATATATTAATATTCACAACTATTTATTATATAATGTAATTTAGTCAATATAACAATATGTTATCAGGAGTTGCTAGATAGAATGGAACATGCCACATTATGTATCCACGATTTTTTAACTACAGACACGCAACGTTGTATCAACCAAGTCATACTATTATTTTCATTAAATAGTAAATTGAATATCAATATTAATGGTAAACAAACTTCGGTTGAAAACAATATCGCTATCATCAATCATAGTGATTTATTTTGTATAACTCACGCAGAACAACTTGTTGAACTAAAAATACCAATACAACAAATCATCCCGCTTAATCAATTATTTTTTAATTGTTATTATGATGCAAAAGCATTGCATGCTCAAGAATACTTGAAGTATTTAATACTAAACATGATTGAAAAATTAAATACTATGAATTCAATGGAATTACCTCAATTAACTGAGCTTATTTCTACCTTAGAGCAAGAAACTAAAAAATCAACTGATTATGCTTATATACCGACAATCCATTCTGAAAATGAACTTTTAAATAAAATATCAGATTATATTCAAAAGCACATTACACAACATATCATGTCCAAAGAAATTTCTTCAATTTTTTATATTTCTAGTTCATACATATCGATTTTATTTAAAAAATATTTAGGTATTAGCTTTAAACATTATGTAGTAAGTTTAAAAATTGCGCTTTCTCTTAATGAACTTATTAATAGTAACAAAACCATTTATCTTATTTCTGAAAATATAGGTTTCAATCATTATGCTAACTATACTCATCAATTCAAATATCATCTCAAGTTAACACCGCTTGCTTACAGAAAAAAGCTTAATATATTGCACAATAATCCTATTACGTTATTAACTACTGATATTAGCGGATATTCACACTATTTCAAAGCCTACTTAGATGACCATAATCAATCACTTGATAACGAAATTATCAATTTAGACCACTTAAAGTATAATGATTTGGCAAAACAACCTACCATCTTTATTCATATTGATAATCTAATGGATATAATTCAAACAAATTTAAATCAAAAACTTAATTTTAGTGACCTTACAAACTGCTATTTACTTATAAATAATGTGAGCAATCTAGCATCAGCTTCACTCAATTTAAATGGGATTGTCAATTTTATCGATGCTATTTTTTCTAACTGTATAGGCGTAGTTATTAGAATTAAATCCATGGAAGAATATAAAAAAATAGAACAAGTGATTTCCCAATTTTTAATATTCAAACCTAAATATCATGCTAATGGTAATATGTATAACTTTATGATTCTATTTGATTCAGAATACTTAAAGTTAAATGATATAAACAGATTGTACATTAAAGTCAGAAGTTTAAATATTAATATCAAATTAGCAATCAATGTAGAAGGCGTGTTAACCCAAACTCAAAGTCTTAAACACACTTTTACACTCTTACATAGATTTAATTTTGACTTTAATTTTATTGATGTAGAACGTAGCGAATTACGTACAATGTTATTAAAGCATAGCCATCAATTCGATAATGTATCAAGTTATAGTGATTATTATAATAAATTCGTCACACTTTCTAAGCTACAACCTAATAAATGTGTGTACTCAAAACTTACTAAAAATCACTTCACTCAATATAATCAAAAAGCGCCTTTAGGAATATCAGAAATTATGCAACATACAATACAATTGATTAAAAATGGTTCTGCTGTTGGCTATGAACTAATGAATAAATGTATATATGACGTTGCATTAATGAATCATCACGGCATATATGAACCCATTGTATATATAATGCAATTCTTAAAGCCATTTTATGGAAAAGCGATATTAATACAACCTAATTATTTAGTTGCAAAAGATAAACAATGTACACATTTACTATTATTCAATGCCAATACGCACACAACGTTAAACAAGCGAAAGTTTATATTAAAACAACAAACAATTATTTCAAAATTAATTTTATTTATACGTACGTTAAATAGAGAACATGGTTTTATAGATTATGCTTTACCTCCTATATTTAATGATATTTTCATTGAACAATCACTGTTAAAAAATATAGAACGTTCAAATATGCCGAAATCAGAATTACGACATACTACCTATCCACACACACCTATTGAGTTTGATATTGATCGAGATGAGGTGAAATACATTCGCTTATCACCTACAAATAAATAATAGTGTAGCATAGACATGAAACTTTAAAAATAAGTACATATTAGCACAATTTAATTTAAAAGTTTTGTCATCGCTTATACTTCAATTGCATTATGCTAAAATATCAGATATAACTGAAGTAAAGATATATAAAGGAGAATCTAATTTTGAAAAATAAAATGTTTGCAATTATTATCAGTGCAGTAATGGTGATTGTAGCTATTGTCTTAGTTATTATGATGGTTTCTGGTGGTCAAAAAGAGACATACTTCGGCTACATGAAAAATAGTACAACTGCTGATAAAGTAGTGAGTGAAAAAGACCATGAAGTAGAGGAAAATGTAAAAATACCTTCTAAATCAGGATTTAATCCTAAAAAAGGTGATTTTGTAAAACTTATTAAATCTGAGGACGAAGACACTTATAGTAAAATGGAAGTCGTTGATCACGATGACATTCCGCATGGTCTAATGATGAAAATTCACGATATGGACATGAAAGGCATGTAAATAAGTAAAACCGCGTCACAAAACAGCCCCATAAGCACTTCTTAGAAGTGAAGTGCTTATGGGGCTGTTTGTGCCTTAAATAACATTAATTTTGTTTAACCCATCACTTGTTTTCAAAAACATTCTACTGTTGTTGTTTTATAATTAACATAATATAACCGTAATTAACAAAAAAGCACTGAATAGATTTATTTTCTATTCAGTGCAAAATGTCAGAAATTTAATTTAGTTTATATCGATTTTAGATAGGCTTGACCTTTCTCTTTGTCATAAGCATTTTCCCATTTTGCAATAACAATGGTAGATAATGCGTTACCTAATACATTTACACAAGTTCGTACCATATCTAATAGTCTATCGACACCGATAATCAATGCCAGTCCTTCAGCTGGTAATCCCATTGTTGTCAATGTTGTAATAAGTACTACAATTGATACTCCTGGTACGCCCGCCATACCTTTTGAAGCAACCATCAAAGTAACCATTAACATGATTTGTTGGCCGATGGACATATCGATGCCATACATCTGAGCAACAAATAAGGCTGCTATTGATTGATATAATGCAGATCCATCAAGGTTAAATGTATATCCAATTGGTACTACAAATGAAGTAATATCTTTTGGAGAACCAAAGTTTTCCATTTTTTTCATTATTATTGGTAACACAGATTCAGAACTTGATGTTGAAAATGCTAATACTAGTTCATTTTTTAGTATTTTAATAATAGAGAAAATACTAATACCGCATAATCTAGCTACGATACCAAGTACAACAATAATAAAGAATATCATTGCACCGATAACCACTAATAGTAATTTTAATAATGGTATTAATGCTGAAGCACCAAAAGTCATAATTGTCGTACAAATAAATGCGAATACGCCAATAGGTGCTAATTTCAATATTTTATTAATCATCCAAAACACAGCTTCTAATGAACCACTTAAAACCGCTTTTACAGGTTCTGCTTTTTTACCAATTGCTGATAATGCAACACCAAAAAACACTGCAAAGAAAATGATTGGTAGTAATTCACCTGAAGTCAATGCCTCGAAAAGATTTTGAGGCACAATGTTTACAATTGTATCGATAAAGTGATTTCCATATGTAGATGATTCGGCAGCTTTTGCCGAGGATTCATATGTTGAAATATCACCTTTGGGTAATTTATCTGGATCTAAACCTTTCCCTGGTTTAAATATATTCGCAAAAAGTATACCTAGTCCTATAGCTATTGTTGTTATAATTTCAAAATATAAAATTGTTTTAAAACCGTAACGTCCCACTGTTTTAGATTCACCTACATTGGATATAGATAATGCTAGTGAACAAAAAACAACTGGAATTACAATCATTTTTATTAAATTCAAGAAGACATCGCCAAAAGGCTTAATGTAATTTGCAATTTCATCGTGCCCATAAAGTAATAGGCCTACGATAACACCTAATACCAAAGCGATAATAACTTGCATTGGTAAACTGATTCTTCTTATAATTGCCATGATGTTTCTCCCCTTTTTCTGACATTGCTTAATTATATCAAAATAATTTTTATATAGATATAAATTTTTTCGGCAAAAAGAGTTGATATTACACTTAATTTTTATTTTTACTCATTTTATATATATATAAGTAACATAATTATTTTGACAAATATACAAAATTGGCGTTAAAGACTATGATATCACGCTATGATCGCTTACTAAAAGTTAGATATAATGATATAATCACAAATAAAACCACTACTCTTTTAGTCTATTTTTTATTTGAGTAACATAAGAAATCGGTATGATTTTTATATACATTTCACTTGGAATAGTGCTCAAAATGCTTATGTTTTTTAATTTTTACTAAAGTAATCTATACGATAAAAGCATTTAATAAAAAATGGCTGATGCCATAAATAAATACGGTACCAGCCAACTTTATCCTGTTTTGCTTTAATCTATAAAATAATAACATCATTAAAAATAACTTTTAATCTTTAGGTTGATATTTTTCTTTAAAAGCATTATGTTTTGCGCCTTTGACATTTTTCTTAGTTTCTGGATCAAAACCTTGCACCAATATACCTTTATATGTACTAATCGGTTGAACGACATAAGTATGATCTGAATCATCTTTAAATTTAATTTCTTTATAATACAAACCTTTTTTAGCACTATATAATGTTTTCTCTGTTTGGATTTTATCAGTTAGATGAGTTTCATCTAAATAGTTATCAACTAACTCTAAATTTTTGTGACCTTGATAAGTTCTTAAACCAAAGAAAAAAATTACAGCCAAAATTAACGAAATAATTAATAGTCCTAGTATTTTCAAAAACGTCTTCATTATTTATCTCCTTTTAAGTAAAAACAATTATTATACATACTCCATTGTTAATCCTCATACTCTTAAATTCCTAGACTACTTATTAAAATTCATAATATTAATATTATGAACGATAACAAATAAATTATAAAGTATTATTACCTTTTGTAACAAAATGTTCTTAATTTTCCGCTTATGTATAACTGTATATATTATAAAATATACATATATTCTTTATTACTTTTTGAATAATCCGTTCAGGACAATTTCACCTAACTTTAATATGAATGAAATCAATAAAATAACTCAAATAACACTTTCACAACAGTATAAAAATATTATGAATAAAGACACAACTGTTCCTTGACAATGTACGTAGTTCATAATAAGGTTAAATTTCAAAAGGGGTGATTAAATGGAGGACAAATTAAGTTACTTAGAAGAACAACTGTGCTTTCTATTTTATGTTTCATCAAAAGAAATAATAAAAAAATATACTTCATATTTAAAAGAGTATGATTTAACATATACTGGTTATATTGTTATGCTCGCAATTAAAAAAAATGAAAAAATCAACATCAAAACACTTGGACAACGCGTTTATCTTGATTCAGGTACGCTAACACCATTACTAAAAAAATTAGAAAAAAAAGGGTTTGTTAGTAGAACACGTGAGATTGATGATGAACGTAATTTACAAATTGCACTTACCGAACATGGTGCAAAAGTTCAAGATTCATTATCCGGTGTGTCTAGAAAAGTTTTTGGTGAATTTGATATGGATATCGATGAAGCCGTTCACTTAAAAGAGACAATACAAAATTTTGTGAATAAACATTTCACTAAAGAAATTTAATATATTAAGAGGCAAAGAAACGTTTAAAGTGTGTAGTTTATTTATGCTATTTTAAACTTAAACTTGCCTCTTTTTTATTTTTTCTAATTATACTTATGTTAACAATCATTGATACGCCATTTTTGATATGATCGTACATTTAGAATAATCAACGCTCATAGTTTGACTTTGACTTTCTTTGACTAATGTATTATAATATTAATATAAGGTTAAAGGAGAGGTGAAAAATGATGCAAAACACTCAAAATCTTTCTACAGATATTCTAGAAAATTTATTAACCGAGCATCATGATTTTAACGTAGATGTATATGAATCAAGTGATGCATATCAAGTCATGGCTGAACTGCCAGGTTACAGTAAAGAAGATATAGATATTCAATTTGATGAAAAGACTTTAACAATCAGTGTTACAAATACTTCTACAACAACTCAAAACCAAGATAATTACTTGATTAAAGAGCGCAATTTTAATAATCAAAGTAGACAATTTATATTTAAAAATGTAGATGAACCTAATATTAAAGCAATGCTAAACGATGGTATATTAAATGTTACGTTACCTATTAAACATACAAAAAAACAAATTAATATTGATTAAATCGTAACAAAATAAATTTATTATATAAGGAGAGATGCTTTATGGCATTCAATATGAAACCATTCGATAATTCATTTTTCGATGCAAATCCTAGTGATTTATTCAGAGACTTTGGACGTCAATTTTTCGATCAATTTCCAGGAAGTAATAGCATTAAAACAGATGTCAAAGAACTTGAAGATGCTTACGTAGTAGAAGCAGAATTACCAGGTATGAAAAAAGAAAATATTAATCTTCAATTTGAAAATAATGTTTTAACAATAGAAGGTAAACAATCATTTGAAAATAATAAAGAAGATGAAAATGGACGCATGATTCATCAAGAACGCAGCTATAGTGATGTAAAACGTCAATATCAATTTGATAATGTTGATGAAAATGGCATTAAAGCTGCTTACGAAAATGGCATGCTAAATGTGACGCTACCTAAAAAAGAGAAAAAAGAGTCTTCTTATAATATTCAAATTGATTAAACATTAAAGGCAACACTTCCTAAAAGTGAAGTGTTGCTTTTTTTATTAAATTTATAGTTTTAGTTTACATTTTAACCATTCTCGACATGTTGTTAATGCTATAATTCCAAATATCGCTAGTAATAAAAACGCTAAATGACTGGAACCTGTAACTATTGTGACATAAGAAATAACAATCGGTGGGAAGAATCCCCCCAAACCGCCAATCATAGAAACAATACCATTTGCAGTACCTGCCTCTTTACTAAAATATAAAAATAGGGAATTCCCTTAGCTAAAACCTAAAGGAATCCCCTACTACATATCATCACTTAAAATGGCGGTTGTCCTAATACTTCTTCATCAAAACGATCTGGAATTAATACTTTTCTCATAATAACGCCTAAATCACCATCGTCATTTTCATGTTCCGCATAAACTTCATAACCTCTTCTTTTGTATATATCTAATAGCCATGGATGTTTGCGTGCAGATGTACCCAATGTCACTGCTGGTACCTTAAGCGTATCTCTAAGGAAGGTTTCTTCAACGTATTTTAATAACTTGCCGCCCAATCCTTGACCATCATACGAAGGTTTTGTAGCAAACCACCATACAAACGGATAAATAGAAATACGTCGTTTTGTCTCCCAAGGATAACGTACAGTTATCGTTGAAATAATTTCCGTGTTATTTTCCAAGACAAAAGTCGTACCCGTTTGTAAATTTTTTTCAACCATTTCAACACTAGCGTTGACAGATGGCCAATCAATACCTAATTCTCTTAATGGTGTAAATGCTTCATGCATTAATTTTTGCAATGCTTCAGCATCACCTATTTCAGCAATTCTAATATTATAGTCAGACATTTTGTCACTCCTTAGCGTTTCTCTTAAAGCTTCATTTTATTAAATCTCAAACATTAATTTACAGTAATACAATATGGTTTCTTGATAAATGAGTCAATTTTTTTGTTTTATAGATAAAAAATAAAAGACAATACGATTTCATTAAAGAAACCGCATTGTCTTTCTACTTTATCTTAAAATCAACTGCGCAAACTATCGCGTTTACCGTTTAAATAAGCATAAACCAGCCCAACAAATATACCTCCACCAATATAATTACCTATAAAAGCAAAGACTATATTTTTTAAAACGTGTAGCCATGCGACAGCGTCAAAATTATAAAAGAGCATACCAGCATATAAACCTGCATTAAATACTACGTGTTCATAACCCATAAATACAAAGACAATAACACCACAGGCTATGAAGAAAGCTTTAGATAAACCATCTTTAAATTGAATTGATACGTAAATTCCAATATTTATGAAGAAATTACAGAAAATGGCTTTTACTAAAATGGCATACCATGTCGTATCTATGGTCTTTCCATCTACAAGCGTTGTTAAACTTGTCACCATTTCCGTTGTTATTATAGGCGTAAACTTCATTAACCCAAATAATACAATACCTCCAATAATATTAAAAAAGAAGCATACTAACATGATGAGTAACGCCTTGTTCATACCGATAAGTTTATAATACCATCCAACTGTTAAATACATAAAATTACTCGTTAATAATTCTGAATGTGTTAGTACGATTAATACTAAGGCTAAACTGAATGAAATAGCGCCTATTAAGTTAATGAGTCCTTCATTTGCACCATCAAATTGTGTTTTTATTGCAAGCATGAAAACTGTTACAATGGCTAACAAAAATCCAGACATAATCGATTTTAATGCATAACGTCCAGGTGTTTGGTCAAACATTACATCCTTCATTTGAACTTGATTATTAATGTTCTTAATTGTTTCGCCTGACATATATGTATCTTTGATGGCTTTATTATTATCTATCAACATCGACACCCTTCCCCTTTAAAATATTTAGATTTCAAACTTACAGATTCATTGTATTATTTTTTATTCAAATTTAATAGACGTACTTCTATTTTACATAAAAAAACACCTCCGTATAAATTCTTTTTAATGTGAATTCAACGAAAGTGTCTTTATTTCACTCCAAATATTAGAGACAGTTCATAACGAATTAGCGCTCATATTGGAGCGTGGATAGCTCTAACTTAATCGCGCTGCTTGCTGTTATTTTTTAAATTTTGTTAATATATGTAGGCCATAAGCAAAAATACCATAGCCTGTTAAAGTACGTAATAACCATTTGAATGTACTGCTACTTAAACATTTTTCATTTAACATCATAGCTGGTACAAGCGTACTTATCGTATATAACCCTAATACTTTTAAATAACGTTTATTCAATACACTCACCTCTTTTCACTTTTATTATAACTAAAAGCTAAAGTGTACAAGTGTTTCAATTCTTACATATCTATGACTATTTATTTTTTAAAAGTGTTTCTAAATTATCAAATGTGCTATTCATACCCGCTTCTACACCCATATCAAGTAATTGTTTTGCTGATTTAGGATCTGGTAGTTCTGCAGTGGATATAATACGTGTTGAATTCTCACCTTTCTGTTCTAATTGAATGACATTACGCATACTAGCCATATTTTTATCAATATTACCTTCTTTATCAGTAAAGTAATCGTTATAATCAATTAAATAAGGTGCTTTGACTTCATTATACTTTGTTAATGTATAACTTGTACCTTGATCAGTATATATTGCAAAAAACGCTTGACCTCCAGTCACAATATTAAATTCGAACACTTTTGTTGTTGCACCTTGAGGGTGGAACCATTGTTCAAATAAAGACTGCTCAGTATATGCGTCAAATATTTCTTCTGCAGTTGCTTCAAAATCTCTTTTAAATATAATTTTATTTTCATTTACTTCTATACTCACTTAAAACGCTCCTTTTTATTCATCATTCATAATTACATAAGATGTCACTGTTTTAATTTTGGCATTTTTACGATTGCTTTCAAACTCAATAAAATCCGCAAAGTAGACTGCTGTGCCATCACTATTTAACTGAGTACCATGCATTGCACCAAACTTTCCGTGTGTTAAATTATGCGTCACTTCTATTCTTTTAATATCTACTTTATGCGCTTCAATTTCATTGTGAAATTCATCTAAACTGTTCAATTCAAAAGCACCAGGCACTTGCCACTTGAAATTTGACACAACTGTTTGTGATAACTTATTCTTATCAGCTAATGCAGATCCAATTAGAAAATCTAACATGATTCGCCGTTTGGGTGCATTATCACACCCTAAATCTCCAACCATTTCAAATGGAAATTCTGAAGCCGCTTCATTTTTAAATGATAGTCCTGCTTCTGTTAACGCATTTTCTAATATGCTGATCGCTTTAGGTCCTACGCCATGAGTATCTAATATAGTAGTTCGTTCATATTTTGCTAATTCTTCTAAAGTATTTATACCGATCGAAGCTAACGCATTCGTTGCTGGACGACCAATTTTAGGTAACATTGTTGCCACTGAAATCCCCCTTTTTAATACTTTATACCCGCATAAAAAGATTTTAAATTTTATATAACAAAAAAAGATCCAAGACAAACATCAGTCTTGGATCTTTTTACTATAATTTTTGTTATTAATCTTCTAATGCAAATTCAAGGCTTACTTGGAAGTTTATATCCTTACCAATCATTACGCCACCAGTTTCAAGTGGTTGGTTAAATGTCACACCATATTTTTCACGGTTAATTGTGCCATTAGCGATGAATCCTGCTGTTGTAGCTCCATTTAATGGGTTTTTACTTTGACCTTCATATGATAATTCAAAAGTTTCTTCTTCAGTTACATCTTTAATTGTTAAATTACCAGTAACTGAATTTCCATCTACTTTTGTTACATCAAATTTAATTTCAGGGTAGTTTTCAACATCTAAGAAATCACCACTTTTTAAGTGATTATCACGATCACCAACGCGAGTGTCAATTGAATCTGCTTTGATTGTTAAACCACCTTTAATTGTACTTAAATCATTTAAATCTCCTTCAAGTGAAGCTTCGAATTCATTAAATCTACCTTTTATATTTGAAATCACCAGGTGTTTAACTGAAAATTCTACTACTGAATGTGCTGGATCAAAATTAAATTTTGTCATAAAAATTCATACCTCCAAATTATTAACTTTCTATTGATACATTTATTATATCAGGTATATTTTATATATCAATAGAAATGCTCATATTTGTGTTTCTATGAAAAATATTCCCGTAAAACAAAATTTTACTCATTATCTATATAAATAATTAATTTCACTTAAATCCACACATTGATTTAGACTTTAATGTGCTAACATTTCTTTTTTAATTTGTGCTTTTGTTAATTCACTTGAGTAATATGTTGGCCAATTGTCTAATTCTTTTAATACTTTTTGTTTATTATCTCCCATAAATATATGGAAATGTTCTGCTTTTTTAGGTGCAATATTATGATCGCTAAATTGTACATATTTTGGTAAATCTTTATTGCTGCCTACTCGTTTAAATGAATATCTGACACCTCTATTACCTTTTTCATATTTCAAAATATCTTTCCCATCGTATTTGTATTGGCCAGTTAAGGTCTTACCGTCTTTTTTAAAAGTAATCGTATCCTCCGTAATATTTATATTACTAATATTTGTCTTATATCCTTTTTGGTAATATGCTTTATATTCTTTTGCAGTCATTTGATTATCTTCTTTTGCTTTGTGTTTCATGACATCATCTAACGTGCCATCTTTTAAAAACGGATAAAATGATTGCCATTCTCCTTCATAATCAGTTAATTCTCTATCTTTTACTTGACTATCCTTAAAGTAGCCATCAGCAATTGCTTTTTCATGTTTATTATGTGCGTGTTCATCATCTGTTTTAACATTGTCATTTAATGCCATATCAAGATGTTTTATATTTTTTTCCATTAGGGATTGATATGTCAGTTTATTATCTTCTGCTTGTTCTTTTGATAATGACTCCATGTTATTAAACTTCAATGGTTTTGCTTTTGTTTCTTTGCGAATCGTATCTGTGACTTTATTAGAAACATTGGCTTCATACAAAATGTATTTTGCGCCTGAATCATTAATCTCTTTCACAATTTTTGCTAATGCTTTTTGAGATGGATCTTCAGCATTCATGTTTTGTATACCTTTTTGGACAAATCCATATCTTTCTGAAAGATAACCAATAGATTCATGTGATATATATACGGTATTACCTTGCTTATCTTCAGTGATGTTTTGCATTTTTTGATCTATGCCCATCAAATCTTCTTTCAACTTATTATAGTTCTTTTCATAATAAGATTTGTGTTTAGGGTCTTGCTTTATTAATTTATCTTTGATCTCTTTTGCAAAGACTTGATTAAATTTTGGGTCTAACCATACATGAGGGTCATAGCCGCCATGATGATGTCTATGTTCATGATGGTGACCATGTTCTTCGTCGTGTTGATCAGTTAATAATTCGCTTTTATCAATTTTATCTCCTAACGATACCTTTTTATCATCCTTTTTAATTGTTGCTGCCACTTTTTTAGCAATAGGATCCAAATCGTCACCTGTATACAGGAACATATCTGCTTTACTCGCATTCATAATATCTTTTTGTGTTGGCTCATATGTATGTAAATCTGCACCAGTAGGATAAATAGATTTAACTGAAACATACTTTCCTCCTATTTGATTGGCAAATGATTTTAATGGAAATACAGTAGTATTAATTTTTATTTTGTCATTATCTTTTGATTCGTTAGACTTTGTGGCACTACAAGCAGTAACGATGATCGCTAATATAATGACAAATGACAGTATGTATATTGACTTTTTCATTCTTATTCCTCCTCAGATAGTAATCATTACGATTTAAAATTATAACTGTACTTTTCGAGATATGCAATACATATTTTGATTTTTTCGTAATTGTTTCGATTTAATAAGTTAGTCCTTCTTTTTCATATAAACTAAAAAAGCCCGTTCCTAAATGTTTTATAAAACGTTCAGGAACGGGCTTTTGATATTAAAGTTTAAATCTAAATTTTAATATTTAACTTTCTTCAAGTATTTTTTTATAGTTCTTATATTTATACGGGTCCTCTACTTTTTTACCTGCTACAAAAACTGTAGGTGCTGTTTCAATATGGTTTTCTTTATATTGTTTTTGATCTTGTTCGGCTGCTTTCCATGATTTACTATCTTTTGTTTTATAACTCGCTTTTATCTTTTCTTTTTTATCATTTGAAATTTCCAATTGATTTATTTGTTGATCAACGAGTTGTTCGGTAATCCATTTTTTTTCTGAGTTCGGTTGTTGCTTAAACATTAACTTTTGAAATTTTAAATATTGTTTAGGTGCATATTGCCTTACTGCATGACCTGCCCTTGAACCTATAATTGAATCTTTTCCTAAAAATGCCATATTAACAAATTGATAATCTACTTTTTTCGTATCAATATATTCTTTTTTTAATTTAGGCATAATATGTTCTTCTACTTTTTTACAATATGGGCACTTAAAATCACCATACTCAATAATTTTAATCTTTCCACCTTTTCCATATTTGTCATCTTGATGTACATTTTGATTGTCATTCGAACATGCGGAAACAAAAATGACTACTGCCATTAATAACAAACTTAACCAACATTTCTTCATTTGTTAAAAACACACCTTCTTATCTTGTTTTATTCTTCTAAGTTCATATTTTCTTCTTTATAATCCGCATCATGTGCATGTGAATATGATTTTGAATTAAAGTTTTTTAAGTAATGTGCTTTACCATCTGTTATTTTATATGTATAAAAATGAACTTCATCATCATCTTTTAATGGTTTATAAGCAATAGTCACATATTTACCTTTGTCATACACATAGATATTCGCATTCTTTTTTTCAAACTTAGATTCCACATCGCCATTTTGCTTATCAGCTAAAATCTTTTGTTGTTTTTTCTGTTGATGCACTGCTTTGTCAATCTCATCAGCATATTTCCCACTACTGCACCCAGCTATAATGATTATTGAAATGAACACCATCGTCATTAATTTTTTCATATTTACACTCCTAATATTACTTCTCATATCTAATATTATTTAACCATAAGTTTTATCTTACAACGAAAATCTTTGATGTGCTAGAACTATAACATTATTTTTATATTTATATAAAAACACTTCCGAAAAATTCATTCATAAATGAATTTAACGAAAGTGTCATATTTACCGTAAAAAATTAAATTTTCACCTATGGTACAACTTTATCCTAGCTATAACTCAATTAATTTCATTTTCATCATATTAGTGCCACTTTGATTGCTAATGCACCGTAATTAAGTTCATCTGTTTGTGAATAAATTTGATATATAGCCGCTAATTTTTGAGAAAGTTGATCATCTGCTTTCGCTCCAACTTCTTCATTTGTATATTGATTCAACAGTGACTGAAACGAAGAAAACACTACAATTTCCTTAACTTGGACTGTTAATGTTTCTTCATTCATTAAATTTTGGAATACAATATAATCGCCGCTTTTAATTTCTTGTCTTTTTTCATCATTCAATCTAATTTCAATCGTTTTGACTTCGTTTTTCATTAATTGAAAAGGTTCATTATTTAAATGCATCGAGTGTTCTATAATCCATACGCTCCATTCATAATATTTATATTGATATCAAAGTATCATAATATTAATATCATTTACAAGACAATTTCGCTTAATGCAGTACGATGTCGCAAATTTAATTATTCAGCATTCTTTTCTTCTAATTTAAGTTGTCTTTTGCTTTTCAACATAAACACACTTATTAAACTGATAATTGATATAATGACTGCAAACCAAAAGGCACCGTGATACCCACTTAACAATGCTTGATGTTGAATTTCTGCTGTCATTTGTTTTTGGCTCATATCTTTAAACTCAGACATATTTGGTGTGTAGTTTTTAGCAACCTGACTCATAATTGTAATCAAACCTGCTGTACCAATTGATGCAGATATTTGTTGTATAGTATTTGTCATCGATGAACCATGGGCATTCATTTCTGGCGCTAATTGATTCATTGTATGTGTCATTAATGGCATTAAACCAAGTGCGATACCAATCATACGAATAGCATATACAGTAGCTAATATCGCTGATGAAGTATGTTCATCCATGATTACAAAATAAGAAGTTGTTACAACTACAATAAACATACCAATGAATGCTAATATTTTAGCACCATATTTTTCATAGAGTAAACCTGAAATCACTGACATAATCCCCATTACGATAGCTCCAGGTAATAAAATCAATCCTGATTGAAGTGCTGAGTCATTCATAATATTCTGCACAAACATCGGTAACACTGTTTCAGAACCAATCATTGAAATCATGGTAAAAGCCATTATGATAATACCTACGGCAAATTGACTATCTTTGAATACTGAAAAATCAAGCAGTGGATTTTCCAAACGTGTTTGACGAAATATAAAAGCAACAACTAAAATAATGCCACCAATTACAGTAGTCAATACAATTGGATCGTTCCAGCCATCACGAGAAATTGAACTTGTACCGTATAGCAAACCACCAAAGCCGAACACAGATAAGATTATTGATAAAATATCAATACGTGTCTTTCGATTAGTACCAACATTTTTGACGAATTTAAGTGCACCAATGAAAGTAAGTGCAGCTATTGGAGCAACGACATGGAATAATGAACGCCAATTTAAATACTCTACTAAATAACCAGACAGTGTCGGACCAATTGCTGGAGCTAAACCAATCACTAAACCAAAAGTCCCCATATATTTACCTCTTTCATGAGGTTCAAATACATCTAAGATCGTCGTCATCATCAGTGGCATCATGATACCAGAACCAAGTGCTTGAACAATTCTTGCACTTAATAAAACAGAAAAGTTTGGACTAAATCCTGCAATTAAAGTCCCGATAAAAAAGATAAATATTGCAGTTAAAAATACTTTTCTTGTTGAGTATCTTTGAATAATCATTGCTGACAATGGGATTATTACACCATTGGTCAATAAAAAGGCCGTAGTAAGCCACTGTACTTGTGTGTAATCTATTTTAAAATCTTTCATTATGCTTGGTAATGCTGTAGTTAATAAGGTTTCATTTAATAATCCAAAAAATCCACCACACAACATCATCAAAATCATTATAATTTTCGTCTTTTGATCCATTTTTGTACTCCTATTTTCTATTAATTTATCAACTCTTTTTAGTCGCATTTCTGCATTATACATATTTTAGTTTAATTTATCATTAAAAATACTTAAAATATTAGTTTTATTTTAATCTTTTATTTTGAGAGATTTAAAAAATAGTTATAAATCGTAATAATTACTATTTACATTTCAGGTTTTTTCTTACATAATATCTATAGATAAAGGAGGTCCTCACCATGAAATTAGATTTACAAACAGCACGTCGTAATTTAAATAGTCCTAATATTAAAACACGGAAACGTGCACGCAAAATTATCCAACAACATAAGCGCAATAAATAAAAATAGAAGTAACACTTCAAAACCAATGGTAATTTGTTTCTGGTTTTGTCGCATTACTTCTAAAATGTGGCTTGATTCCTGAAAATATACATTTATATACTTCAGGATCAGCCATTATTTTATTTAAACGATTCATTATCTATTTATGAGGTCTTTTTTTACTTACATTTATTGAAAAACTATAAGTAATATTTATTTATTACTTTTAAATCATCTGTTAAATCATAAATCAAAGGCGCTCCAGTTTTAATTTCATATCCTACAATATCTTCATCTGATACATCTTCTAAATACTTAATTAATGCACGTAATGAATTTCCATGTGCAGAAACAAGCACAGTTTTTCCATCTAATAACTGTTGTGAAATTTGGTCGTTCCAATAAGGAATCACCCTAATTAAAGTGTCTTTCAAACTTTCTGATTCAGGCATAACTCTTCTATCTAAATGTTCATATTTTCTATCATTTAAATAGTCTTTTCTTTGTTCTTCACTTTGTTCAGGTGGTGCTATGTCATATGAACGTCTCCATATATGTACTTGTTCTTCTCCAAATTTTTCTCTTGCTTTATCTTTGTTTAAACCTTGCAATCCACCATAATGACGCTCATTTAAGCGCCAAGATTTAATAACAGGAATAAATAACTGTTGAGATTCATCTAATAAGTGAAATGTAGTTTTAATGGCGCGTTGTAATAAAGACGTAAAGGCGATATCAATCTCTATACCCTGTTCTTTTAATTTTTTTCCCGACGTTACTGCCTCAGTTCTTCCCTGTTCTGATAAATCTACATCAGCCCAACCTGTAAATAGATTCTCAGCATTCCAAACACTTTGTCCATGTCTACATAAAATTAGTTTTGGCATAATATTCCTTCTTTCCATTGAATAAAATTATATTATCACCCGTTTTACAAAAATATTACAGTGATATACAGATATAAATCTTGTTACGACAATACTTATCTATAATTTCTCATGCCATACATTAAAATTATAACAATTTACACTTAATTTTGAAATGATTGTATTCATTTATTCATAAATGACTTTTTATTTTTATTTTACTGTAACCTGTCTATAAAAAAATGATGTTATAGTTGTAAACGTTGATAAACCGAGCAATACGACAGACAAAAATAAGCACTTTTAAAACAACTATGCAGATTAACAAATACAATTTGAAATTATTTAAAACAAACAATTATTAGGAGGATTTTTCAAATGAAAAAATTATTATTAGCTTCATTCGCATCAGTAACAATCGCTACTGCTGGTGTTGGTTTAACTTCAAATACATCTACAGCTGATGCTGCAGAAACTACTCAAGCAAACAATGATGTATATAGTGAATTTATTGCTGCTGGTGGTACAAAAGCACTTTGGGATAACATTGTAATGCCAGAATCAAGCGGTAACCCAGATGCGGTGAATGAATTAGGATATAGAGGTTTAGGACAAACGAAGGAAGCTTGGGGTACTGGATCTGTAACTGAACAAACAAAAGGTATGATTCAATACGCTGAAGAACGTTATGGCTCAATTGATGCAGCAATTGAATTCCGTGCTGCAAATGGTTGGTGGTAAAACGAATTTTATGCATTTCTTCAATATGTAAAAAAATAAAGCCCCACTTCTCAATTTATTGAGTTAGTGGGGCTTATGCATGGGCTGAATCTCAGGTGTTCCTCTATATTTTTTTAAATTCTAGTCATTCTTGCCAGGGTGGAGCAGTGAAATCTTTTTGATAAAAATAGATTTCTGTTCCACTCGTTTTTTTACTATAAAATAAGCTAATAAAATTTCAGTTTATACATCAATATTCATTAAATACCTTAATTCAGGTTATCCATTAGTAGTTTATTAACTTAATATGAATATAAGTCATGATAATAATCAAAATTATTTACTTTCTCGACATCTTAGTTACTGTATTGACTGTGGCTCAGGATGCACATAAACTGAAGAAATGCCTTTGCTATGCATATGTTGTTCTACTTTGTCGCAAATGTGATGTGCTTCCTCTAAAGACAAATCTGATTTTACTACAATCGTTACATCTACAAAAACACTACTACCGTGGTAACGACCTTTAATATTTTGTACTTCTATTACATCTTCAATTTCTAACACATAATTTTTATAAGCTTCTAATTCTTGCTCGTTAAAACCGTCACTTAATGTAAAAATTGATTCTTTAAAGATACCAAAACCAGTATATATTATAAGTAAGCCTAAAATAATGGCTAATATCGTATCAATGATTGGAAATCCAAATTGTGTAAATACTAAACCAATTGCAGTTCCTAAACTCACTAACGCATCCGACAAATTGTCCTTAGCTGCAGAATTCAGAGAACTACTTTGGGTATGATTAGCAATTCTTTGATTAATATAAAACACAGCTAGCATAATCAAACCACTAATGACACTGACATAAATATTTATAATATTAGGAGTATGATGTTCGTTTGTGAATAATTCAGGAACATTCTCTATAATGACTTGAATACCTACAAACATTATAATAAATGACACGAGTAATGATGATATATTTTCAGATTTCAAATGTCCATATGGATGGTTTTGGTCTGCAGGTTTAATAGAAATTTTCAACCCAATAATTACGGCCAAAGAAACAATAATATCTGTCATGTTATTTAAACTATCTGCTTTTACAGCTGCAGAATCATATAAATAACCTACAATAAATTTAGTCACTGATAATATGATATAGACGATTAAACTTAAAAAGGCACCTTTTTGTGCTGTTTCCAATTTTTCTTTTTGACTCATCTTACGTTCCACCTTCAGTATGATTGAATACTTATTATGACTCATTACAAACATATTTACAACGATTTTTATTCAAAAATTATTTAATATAAATAAACTAATTATTTTTTTAGCCAATCCTAATATTAATTATAAAATTGAGCAAAAATAAGAGACCAAGTTTGAAACAAATCATATTTTTGATTCCGAAACTTGATCTCATAAAAATAACTATATTTAAAATGTTGGTCTATTAATCATTTAACTAATCTCTCAAAATATATTTAGAGAGCACAAATGTTATAGGTATCGTAATGATAAGCCCTGCAAAAGGTGCTATCACAGATGATATACCAAACCATTGTACAAAAATGTACAATAATAAAGTTTGCATGCCCATATTGACAACTTGAGTTAATGGAAACTTTAGGAATTTACTCCAAGTTGGTGTCACTTTATAAACAAAGTAACAATTTAAATAATAAGAAATAACAAAACTAATGATAAATCCACTGATATGACTAACTAAATAATTCATTTCTAATAACTTCAATAAACAAAGATAGACAATGTAATAATTTAAAGTATTCATACCGCCTACAATCACAAATTTAATCACTTCATAGTGTGTTTTAGTCAAATTCATTTTTTACTCCTTAGTAAATTTCCATGTCTTTTTGAATAATTGCTATTAAAAACATATTATTAACGCGCTATATCTAGTATAATACTTTATCATATAAATGTATGTTTTGTATTATATTAATAATTACAACGAGCTCAATTAATATGCTCGTTTTTAAGTATACATGGTATTTAATATATTACTTTTATAAGTAGTTACAAAACGAGATAACATGTTTATAATTAAGTATTAGAGAGTATTTTAAAGGAGTTTCAAACATGGACAAGATTTCAAATCGTCAACTGCCAATTATGGTCATTATTGTGTTAGGTATCATGACTACATTTGGTCCTTTAACCATAGATATGTATGTGCCATCATTACCGAATGTGCAACATGACTTTAGTACATCTGTATCTCAAGCACAGCTTACTTTATCATTTGCAATGATTGGTCTTGCTATTGGACAATTTATATTTGGACCTTTGTCTGATACATACGGACGAAAAAAAGTTGCTTTATTTATCATTTCAATCTATGCGCTCGCTTCTTTACTGGCGGTTTTCACAGCTTCCATGGGTGTCTTACTCACTTTGCGACTAGTTCAAGGTTTAACTGGCGGAGGTGCAATAGTAATCGCCAAAGCTACTATGGGAGACCAGCATGAAGGAAAAGCATTAGCTAAAGGACTAGCAGCATTACTTGTAATTAATGGAATCATTACGATTATTGCGCCAATCATAGGTGGATACGCACTAACGATATCCAATTGGAAAGCAGTATTTGTAATTCTGACCATCGTAAGTGTTATTATTTTATTTTTGTCGATTCGCCATTTAGAAGAAACACATCAACCAAACAGAGCAAAACTTAATTTCAAAGTTATTTTTAAAGATTTTGCTCATTTGTTAAAAACGCCTGCATTTATTATTCCAATGATTTTACAAGGCTTAACGTACGTAATGTTATTTAGTTTTTCATCTGCGGCACCGTTTATTACACAAAAAATTTATGACATGACGCCTCAGCAATTTAGTTATTTGTTTGCTTTTAACGGCATTGGCCTTATTATTATGAGTCAACTTACAGCCTTACTTGTGGCATATATAAATCGCTACTTTTTGCTAATTATGCTAACAATCGTTCAAATAATTGGGGTTGTACTTATTATTGTGACATTAACACTGCATTTACCATTATGGGTATTAATTATCGCATTCTTTTTAAATGTATGTCCTGTAACAGGTATCGGACCTTTAAGCTTTGCATTAGCAATGGAAGCGCGTACTGGTGGTAGTGGTAATGCTTCCAGTTTGCTAGGTCTATTTCAATTTATACTTGGTGGTATTATGTCACCATTAGTAGGATTACAAGGTGAATACAGTATCTTGCCATATACGATTATTTTACTAATCACTGCAGTGCTAATCATTGGGTTAGAAATTGGGTTAAAGTCGTTTCTTATTAATAAGCATATAACATGAATTAAAGCTTAAAAAATACATTCAAAGCATTATCAACATTCACAATTAATTTAATAACATATGTATTAATTTGGAAAACTTAGGTTAAAAAATTAATATAGACGCCGCTAAATTCATGTTTCAACATGTCATTTAGTGGCGTCTTTTCTTTTGCTTGCTCAATATACCAATCTATAAAATACTATAAACACAATAAATGTCCAATTCTACTTGACTTGAAATAGAAATGGACGATTACATGACACAATTGTGTTTATATTTCTAACATCGTTGATTTCAAACTTCTATTCTACTATTTGATTGGAAACCAAATTTCAGTAATATAGTCGTTTGAATGTAATTCACCTGGTTTATACAACTCAAAAAAAGGAGCGCTTCGCAATTCATAATCTAGAGTATGTAAGATTTTTCTGTGAATGATTTGCATTGCTTGTTTAATCGATTCTGGAACTGGACCTTTGGCATCAAATACTAAGTATCTGCCTTCTACTAATTCTACGTGTTCCCAATCACTTTGCGTTTCCTCATTTGTCACACCTATTAAATAATGCATTTCGCCATTTTCTTTAGGAAGACAAACACCTAATAACCCTTCGAGGTATTGATTACTTTGTGATATCAAGTGATTTTTGTAACCCATTGCTTCAAATTCCATCCAAAACTTAAAAATATTTTCTTGTGCTTTTTGTCCAGTTGCATATGCTCTTTTTACCCCTACAACTGGCACTGGAATGTCGGATAATGTTTCTATTCTATAATCCATTGTTTTCAACCCCTTTCGCACATTATAACCATTTTCATTAAAATATATCTAATATTAACTATGATTTAAGCATCTTTATAGTCACTGAAACTGATATAGATATATAATAAAAGCAAACATTAATGTTAATCATTCTTTAATATTTGATACAGGAGTCTCTATCTATGAATAAAAAAGTATTAGCCGTTAAACCAATTAGCCAATTGTTCCCGATACCTATGATTATGGGATGCGAAGGCATTGCAAGTGCAATGATATTACAATTCAATAATCACAAAATACCAGCAACACATATCATGAAACACTGGCCGAAACACGCCAATAATCCATATAAAGGCTATGTAGGTCATCACTTATGGGTAAAATGGGGTTATCATCAAACGATTTTCCCTACAGCCTTAGCACCTTATTTACAAACGTATGATAAACGCATTGTTAATAGTACTGGGAAATCACTGGCTTCATTGTGTGACATCATTGATAAAGGGCAACCTGTCATCATTTATCACACTGTTTTAGGTCAAAAAGCTTTTAGCAAAACATTTAAAATTGATAATACACATCATCAATTGGTATCAAATATTCATGTTACCGTGCTGATTGGTTATGACGATAACCATTATTATTATATTGATCCATTATGGTCTAATTTATGGAAATCAATTATTATACCTGCTATTTTTCCGAATAAATATCAAATTATAAAAATTAACAAACAGAAATTAGAAAGCAGTTATAATGCTCCTGGACGTATGAGCATTCATTTACAAAAATGATTAATTAATTTCTATTTTGTGTAACGCATGGTTGATTTCCTGTTCTATATCTGGTGTACGCCATTCCCGTTGATAGCCTAAACACGGACAAATATATGTCACGTTGTTTTCTTCAAAAACATTTCGAAAATGAACATGGCCCATAATACTATATCTAATATCATATTGGGTATAAATTTCATCAAAATCCGAAGTGCCTATAAATGCATTAAAATAATCAAATATTCTATGTGGCATTGGTACTGCGAATTTACGATGAGTCACGATGTGTGTCATTAATATAATTTTTTTATCTTTTACTTTTTCAATATCCTTCATCGCTTGTTTGGCCGCTATCATTGATAATTTTTGGTCTTCAATTTGCCAATCTATTTTCACTTTATCTTGCCAAGTAGCGCCATAATATTTCCTACGTGCAATGCGTTCCAAAGAGAATTTAGAGTGTGCATATGTATAGTCATACCAACCTGTATTACCTACAATCGCCCACGCTTCATTTATGACAAAAGGATCATCTATTAAGCAATTATCCATTTTGATATAAGTATCCAAGATTTCAGAAGAAGTCGCCCCAGTATCCGTTGACCAAAAATCATGATTTCCCGGTACAAACAGTACTTTTATCATTGTTTGTATCTCGATTTCCTTCACAAATGATTGCGTTAACTTATAATGATTTGAAACATCTCCAGCGATAAGTAATAATTCAATTTTTTGTTGCTTAATTACTGTAACTAATGCCTGTTCATAATCTTTGGGCGTTAATTTATTATGTCTATCGATATGTAAATCTGAAATCATGCCTATTAACATATTTATCACATTCCTCTACTCGTTTAACAATTTCATTATGACACAACTTCACTTTATTCTTTAAATATTCCGCTTGTATTCATTTAAGTTTCGTTCAGCAAATCATTCTGTATATCAAACATACCTGTAAGTCATTCATTAAAATGTTTTTCGAAATTATTTAAATAATATTTAAAAATTGTATGCAATTGTGTTAAAGTTACATTGTTCAAAACCTGAGCAGGAGGAAATAACATATGAAGAAAAATTGGATTGTCTTAATGATGACGATGCTACCTTTACTTTTAACTGCTTGTGATTATTCAAAACAAGAGGATAGAAGTGGCTGGTTTTACTTTATTTTTGTAAAACCCATTGATATGTTTTTGCATGGATTGGGACAGTTGTTTAACGACAATTATGGCTTAGCCATCATCATGATTGTACTGACCATACGCCTTATCTTAATGCCATTTATGTTAATACAAGTTAAAAACATGCATCTTATTAGAGAAAAAACAAAGATAGTACAACCGCAAATTGATAACGTCAAACAACGCGTAAGAGATGCACAAACACAGGAGGAAAAACGTGAAGCTAATAGAGATTTGATGACCACTTATAAGCGTTATGACATTAATCCAATAAAAAGCGTTATCGGTTGTTTACCAATTTTAATACAGTTGCCCATATTATTTGGTTTAATCGTGACACTTAAATTTCCTAGCAGTGGTGGAATAGATCAATTCCCTCATTTTTTATGGTTCAATTTAACAAAACCTGATTTATGGATGTCATTAATTGCAGCTGCTATTTATTTCATACAACCTCTTGTAAATGCAATGCATTACCCTAAAAATCAACGCAAAACATATTATGTGATGATGATATTATCACCTATTTTTATAACTTACATATCTTTACATTCTGCAGCAGCACTTGGTTTGTATTGGACATTTAGTGGTTTGTTTTTAATTTTACAAATGCACTTTGCTCATTCATATTACAGTAAACAAGCAAAACAAGAAGCTTTAAAACTTGCGGATTCCCTCAATCAAACAAATATTGACTAAACAATGAGTCATGTTACTTTATTGAATTGTAAAATGCTTTCATTTACATGTAATAAATTCAAAAATTTCTTTTACACATCATTAGATGCTATAATATTTACAATTTGATAAACAAAGGGGGAAGATGTATGGAGTTTACAATAAGAGCATTAACTGAAGCAGATAAGTATGGTAAAGCACTTGTCCACTATGAAAGTTGGTTGGAAACTTATGACCATTTATCTAAAAATAATTACTTAGAAAACCTAGACAAAGCTCAATTTATCAGAAAGTCTTATTTGCACAATGTTCCGACATTAGTTGCCCTCGTCGAAAACGAAGTAGTAGGTTTCATATCTTATGGCAAAACGGAATCCTCATCTTCTTCTGACGACTGGAGTGAAATCTTCGCACTTTATTTATTGGAAGATTATCAGCGTCATATGATTGGTTATGCACTTACACAACGTGCCTTGGAATTATCTTATCCTGACAATGTAACCCTATGGGTAGTTGAAGAAAATAAAAATGCAATTCATTTTTATGAGCAAGTTGGATTTAAGTTGAGCAATGATAAACAAGCTACTTATTTTGGAAAAACTTATTATGAAGTTCGTATGAATTATTCAAGAAATGAACACGATTATTAAAATAACAAGTTACGACTTTATTACTACATTGTTTTACGCACTAAAAAAAGCAATGACACCCGCTATCATCATAGTATGTGTCACTGCTTTTTTATTTTAATATATGTTCTAAAAATAATTTAATGCGTTTCACCTAAAGCAATTTTAATGTCCTCATCTGATTCTATAATCGCTTTGAGAGCAGCTTCCAAACCTTCTGCAATCGTTTGAATAGACATGGATGGTTTTTCAGGTTTGTCTGTGACTTGTTGAGGAATAAAAGGCACATGTATAAATCCAAATTTAATATTTGGAAATTGTGTTGCTTGTAAAAATCCAAGTTGATACAAAATATGATTACATACAAAAGTACCTGCTGTATTAGACAATCTCGCTGGTACCCCTGCAGACTTAATCGCCTCTGTCATACGTTTAACTGGTAAATTGGAAAAATATGCGGCATCGCCTGATGATTGAATAAGTTCATCTATCGGCTGGTTACCTTCATTATCAGGTATACGCGCATCATCAATGTTTATACCTACACGTTCTGGCGTCAATTCAAATCTTCCACCTGCTTGTCCAATTGCCAATACAACATCATATTGTTCTTGTTTTAATTTATTAACTATAGTTTCTTTGCTTTTATTAAAAACTGTAGGTATTTCTATCTTATCAATCTGATGTGTTTCAATTTCATTTGGCAATAATTTAACAGCTTCCAATGCTGGATTAATCTCTTCTCCACCAAAAGGATCAAACCCTGTTACTAATATTTTCATCATTAACATCCCCTTTTCATTTTTTAATTTATACTTTTTACATTTTAAAACGCCCAAACATACATTAATCCTATATGCACCAAAATTAATATAAGTGCAATGGGCGCTTGCGCTTTAATCACGCCGAATTCTTGTTTCATTTCTAATAAAGCAACTGGTAAAGTATTAAAATTAGCTGCCATAGGTGTCAATAATGTACCACAAAATCCACCAGTCATAGCCAGTGCACCGGCTATAACAGGATCTCCACCTTGGGCGATAACAAATGGAATACCGATACTCGCTGTGATAACGGTAAATGCAGCAAATGCATTACCCATTAACATTGTAAAAAGCACCATGCCAATGACATATGCTGCCGCACCTATAAGATGATTGCCCTCTGGTAAAAAAGAGGATATGCCTTTAGAAATAACATCCCCCACACCACTCACTGTAAAAAGTACGCCTAATGCAGCCAAGAACTGTGGTAGTATACCAACTGTTCCAATTTGTTGGGTTAGACGGTCACTGTCATAAAGTATATATTTACCATTTGGCTTAATAACAAAATATGCAGCAAGTAACCCTAATATCGAAGAAACACCTAAACCTATTGCTCCTCCTAATGGTGTCCAATTAGAAACGATAATCGCAGCTATAGCTAAAACAATAGCGGGGATAAATAATTTATTTCCATATTTTTGTGAACCTAAATTTCCCTGTGCTTCGTTGACATCTATAATATTTTTAATAACCACTTGTTTACATAGCGTTAATATTCCCATAACTATGATAAATATGCCATTGATTACGTTAGGTATATAAGGACCGGCAATAAATAAAATAGCTAATAAAATCCAAAATAAAGCTGTACCATATTTTTTGCTATTTGTTGATGCTTTTAACACGCGATATGCCGTATAAAGTAATTGTAAACCAATTAATATGTAAAATAGTTCTAAAATTTGATTTAATGTATGCTCACTCATGTCTTACCACCTGCTTTTTACCGTATTTCCGATCTAAATATTTATCAAATCTAATATTATTTATCCACACAATAAAAAAGACAATAACAGCGATTGGTAATGATGCTAATACAAGATCAATGGCATTCACTTTAATATCTAAAGACTGAAACGTACCAACCATTAACAATACACCTGCTGCCCCTACAAACAAATTTTGACCGAAGAAATTACCATAATTTTCCATCGCAGAAGTCTGCGCTTTAATCTTTTCGATATCCTTTTCGTCTACTTCATGTTCTTGCAAATGATAGCGTGTTCTTAATGCACCCTGTACCATTGGATTAATCAATGGACGTACAAACTGTGGATGTCCTCCGATACGTATTGATGCAACACCCGCTAATTCTCTAATGAATAAATAGATAGTCATCAATCGCCCACTCGTAACTTTATTCACCTTACCGATCATATTCGAGGCCTGCTTTTTTAAACCAAAACGCTCAATTAACCCCACCATAGGTAATGTTAAAATAAAAAGTGTAACTAAACGATTATCAACAAAAGCTTTTCCTAATGTTTCAAGAATAACGTACAAATTTAAACCTGATACAAGTCCCGTCGCTACAGCGGCGATTAAAATCACAGCAATCGTATCAATCTTGAATAAAAAACCAAGTACTATAATTAAAATTCCAATCAATTTTAACCATTCCATGTTATCTCCACCTTTCTTCTTTTATATTAAAGGTTTACTTTTTTTAATACAATGAATTTTCAGATAATTTTTATACCTTAACAACATAAACAAAAAAGTCCAAAACATCTTTTACATGTTTCAGACTTTTAATGACAACGGCTTATAAGCGATAAATTTTAATTTTTCATTTTTGGAAAATTACTTGAACATCTTTGTTAAAACGCGTGTATTATACTTATTCCTCTACTACGACATTAAAGTTCGCCATAATTCATACATCTAAACACTTGCTATCTCATATCTTCATTCGCATTTAAAATGCTATAGCCATTTTAAAGTGGCATCCGATTCATTACGAGAAGGTAGCAATGTTTCAATGATTAATAAAATCGTACATATCCATGCAATCACATTAAGTAAGATGGCTATGCTATTGATTTGAATCAAATCAAATGAAATGTTCATAATAATAGACACAGCTATAAGAATGATGGCAGAAGTTCTTCTTCTTCCTGCATCATAAAATCGTCGCAATGTAATAGCAAACATTGGTATAATCATTGCCAAAACAAAAATCCCAACCAATATTGACAGGATTGTAGCAACAATAAAAGCACCTGAAATAAAAGCAATAACACCAATAATAGCTACAATAAATATACTAACAATATGAATCAGCACTGGTGTCCAGAACTCTAATCTATTGGATTTACTTTGAAAATCTATATATTTTTTCCAAAAATCTTTATACGCCTCTATCATATTTGACACTCCATTTTTCAATTAAAGTTATTTAAACATTTATTATTCATAATAGCGTAATCGCACACCTTCTAACAAGTACTAGCTACATATCTAGTTTAAATATATGACTTAACTACTTTTTCTAACACGACAGGTAATTCTATTAATGCGCTCTGCTTATGCAGACGCTCACTTAATTTATGAGCATCTTTGCCGATGGGTCCTATCAACAATGTAGGTGCACTGATGGCTTTTATTGATTCAAAAGGAATAGTGTATGTACGATTGAAATTTGGCGTATTTTGCTCATATATAACCATCTGTTCCATATCTCCATCAAACTTTAAATAACTCGTATCACTGATGCCATTAAAATAATATACTTGTTCACTACTACGCTGAAATTGTTCATTTAGTGTATGTTTCACTAATTCTATAGTTGAGGATACGTGCTTGTCGGATGAAGCATTAACAGCTGGATAATAAGGTGAAGCAAAAAATGTCACTACAGCTGGCGCTATATTCTTACATATTTGCATCAGCTTATCTGCAACATGAATATTCTGTAAATGTAACTCTGACGTTTCTTGAAGTGTTTGATCTATAAGATTAGTGATTGCTTCTTCACCGTACTGTTTAACAGCATATTGCCTAAGTTGCTCATATGTCAGAACATTAATTTTTTTATCGAATTGGTAATCTTCTGTTTCTAATACAGATAGCCAATCCGATTCACAACGCTCAACAGCAGTGATGACCGTATTTATGAATTCTCTAAAAACATCTTTAGGTGTTTTGTTAAATAGAAAGAAGTTAAATAATCCTATGGTTTTGTATGGCGTTTGCACATCATATGTATCTTTAATATCTTTCATCATTAATGTTACAGGTACAGGTGTGGATTCATTTTCAAAATGTTCTTTTAGCTGTGTGTTATATTCTACCGCTTGTGTAATATAACTCATCATAAAGTTAGCACTCAAACCTTCAAGAGGCTGACCGACATGTGTTTCCTTTCCATAGCACAGTACTGCTGGCATGATTTTACCAATTGATCCTGAATATATATAATGTTTTTCATCTGAAGTAGCTTGCTGAAGAGTAGGTTCACTATTCAAATGTAATTGTATATCTAAATCGTAGTTAGCTTTTAATTCTGCTAATTTTTCTACCGCTTTTCTCATACCAGAAGAATTTACTTCCTCGTCTGGAACCGTAACTAAAATCAAATTAATATCCCATTGTTCAATGGATGCTAATTCAATTAAAGACATATGCAACATGAGACCTGCTTTCATATCCATAATCCCACGACCAAATAAGTAATCTTCACTAAGTAAGTCTTCTACAGCCCCTTTATCTAAATAATTTTGGTTTTCTAAAAAATACTGCTTTAATTTATCAGGATTACAAGCTAAATCATGAGCTAAACCAAATTCCGACACATCGACCGTATCATAATGACTAACAAGTACAATAGTTTTACCGGATTGGGAACCCTGATAAAAAGCAATTAATGCTTCTTTATCATCATCCGTTAGTATTTTTTGAATTTGATTGGGATTGGTCTTAAAATATTTAAGTTGAAATAACAATTGGTTTACCAGATTAGGGAATGTTTTCTCTCCTTGTGTATTCGTAATTGATTGGTGATTTACAAGTTGTTTTAGTAAAGTTAAACGATCTTGTTCATTTTGCCATAAAGTTTGCATCAATCCAGACCTCCTTGTAAGCGTTTATTAAATTATAATATGATTTCCCAATGATAACCAATAATTTTACTGTACATTTCAAACTAATTTACGCATATGAGGTTTGTCTATATCCTAATTTTTTCATATATACTACTCTAAAAAATGCACCCTTCTATGCTTGATGCTTAATCTAGCATAGAGGATGCATTTCATTTTGTTATTTACTTCAAAAATCTTATTACCATAACTAATTATTAAATTGCTTTTTCGGAACTAATAACCATACAAATACAAATGCAATGATTGCTAATGCAGCATTAAACCACAGTCCATACATGGCACCAACATGAATATTGTCACGAGCTGACATAATCGTAAATATTGTCCCTGAAATAGCTACACCAAATGAGTTACCAAGTGAAGATGCCATTTTATATACACCAGACGCGACACCTACCTTATCTTCTGGCGCAGTAGTAACAGCTGTATCTGTTGAAGGTGTGGCATACATACCTAAGCCCACACCATAAATTAAGTAACCTAACACACAACTGATGACATAAACAGGTGTAGGTAAAAAGGTTAACGAGATTAATAGAATCCCTATCGCATTAAGCCCTGCACCTATAAGCATTGGTTTTTTAGGACCGATTTCCTGTAGGATTTTTTCTCCGACTCTAATCATGATTAAAACAGCTACTAAGTAAGTAATAGTCATCATACCAGATTGGAATGAGGTGAAATGTAATCCCGATTGAAAATAAGTATTCGCAACAATAAGCGTCCCTGCTACAGCATTTAGTAAAAAGTTTGACACTGTAGCACCACTGTATGCTTTATGTTTAAAAAGTTTAAAATCTATCAATGGGTTTTTAACTTTGTTTTCAAATAATATAAATACAATAATTGAAATGATGAATATCACAATTAACATCAAAATAAGCGGTGAAAAGAAACCATAATTTGAAGATTGTGTAATGATTAAATTGACACTCAGCATTGCAACTATTAATATAATTAGCCCTACAAAATCAAATTTGGCACGCTTTGATGCCTCAGTTTGAACGGCTTTCGTTTCTGGCGTGTGTTTGATTAAATACATAGACACTAAAGCTACTATTATCGAAATAATAAATATAGATCGCCATCCTACAAAGGTAGCCATGATGCCACCAAAAAACGAACAAATTCCAGTACCACCCCATGAACCGATAGACCAGTAACTTAACGCACGTTGTCGCCTTCTTCCAATATAGTATTCATTTATAATTGCTAATGTCGAAGGCATGATACATGCTGCAGACAGCCCTTGTATTGCTCTCCCAAGTACTAACAAAGGGACAAATCCTGGAATGATAATAAGTAATGATCCAAGAACGCTTAAAGTCAAACCGATATAAGTCATTTTGACCCTACCATATCGATCTGCAAGTCCTCCTGTACCTACAACAAACAAACCACATAATAATGCGGTTAAACTTACGGCTACGTTTATCGTTCCATAACTAGTTGTGAAAGATGCTTCTAATGCTGGAACGATATTAACAAGCGATTGAGCAAACAACCAAAATGTTATTACGCTTAAAAAAATACCTAAAAGAAGTCTGTTATCTCCTTCAAATGGTTGTTCTGATTCCATATTATTTTGCCTCCTAAATCCCCGTAAAACAACCATAATCATTATTAATGATTTAACTTGTCCAGCTCCAAAACATTTTCTCTTGTCTTATAATAATGATTACATGGTAAACATGACTTTTTAAAATTCAAAACATTTTTTAAAAAAGTCAATAAGATAAAAATAACATTTACTTCAATTTATTGCTAAAAAAAGAGCACACAAAGTGTATTAAGTAACTT
Source organism: Staphylococcus sp. 11-B-312 (assembly GCF_016743055.1). Taxonomy (NCBI): domain Bacteria; kingdom Bacillati; phylum Bacillota; class Bacilli; order Caryophanales; family Staphylococcaceae; genus Staphylococcus; species Staphylococcus sp. 11-B-312. The sequence continues at coordinate 600,158 of NZ_CP068241.1, read as the reverse complement.
TTAATTATTCCACAAAATATATTGATAGCGTTTAAAAATTCTATTCTTTTCTATAAGAATAATTAATACATAATCAAAAATATGTATTATACTAGATAGACAAATTATCTATAAAGGTGTATGAGATGTTAAATTTATTTATTTTATTACTAGAACGTGTAGGTCTTATTATTATTATCGCTTATATATTAATGAATATTAATCACTTTAAAACAATGATGAATCAAAGAGATAAACGAAGTTCACAATGGCAGCTCATCATCATTTTCGGGTGTTTCTCTATGATTTCAAACTTCACAGGTATACAAATCAATGGCAATGAAGTCGTTAATGGCAGTGTCTATAATCACTTAGATCCTGAGGCTTCTCTCGCAAATACACGCGTACTTACCATAGGCGTTTCAGGGTTAATTGGAGGACCATTCGTCGCTATTTTTGTCGCAATAATTTCAGGCATTTATCGTGTTTATATTGGTGGTGCCGATGCTTATATTTATCTGATTTCATCTATATTTATTGCGCTAGTATCCGGTTATTTTGGTTATAGAGCAATGCGTGCACGTCAGTATCCTACCATAGTTAAAGGTACTATCATTGGAGGTACTACAGAAGTTATTCAAATGATTTGTATCTTAATCTTTTCTGATAATACGGAGCATGCTTGGTCACTAGTTAAATTAATTGCTTTACCTATGATTTCAATCAACTCAATCGGTACAGCAATTTTTTTATCAATTATATTATCGACAATCAAACAAGAAGAAGAAACACGTGCTATTCAAACACACGATGTTTTACAACTAGCAAATGAAACATTACCATTTTTCCGCTCAGGATTAAATGAGCATTCTGCCAAACAAGCAGCTACCATTATTTTAGATCTTATGCGTGTTTCGGCAGTCGCTATCACTAATCGTAAAGATATATTAACGCATGTAGGTGCAGCAAGTGATCATCATGTTGCCCAAAAACAAATCATTACCAATCTTTCAAAACAGGCAATACAAGCAGGTACTTTAAAAGAAGCATATTCAAGGGAAGATATTGGTTGCAATCATCCTGAATGCCCGCTTGAAGCAGCCATTGTCGTTCCATTAAGAGTCAAGAATGATGTTATTGGTACTTTAAAACTATATTTTACTAATAGGCACGATGTTTCTCATTCCGACAAACAGTTAGCATCTGGTCTTGCAGAGATATTTTCTAGTCAACTTGAATTAGGACAAGCTGAAACACAAAGCGCTTTAGTTAGAGATGCCGAAATCAAATCACTACAAGCACAAGTAAATCCGCACTTCTTTTTCAATGCCATTAACACAATTTCTGCCTTAGTCAGAATTGATAGTGAAAAAGCAAGAAAGTTACTGTTACAGCTCAGCCAATTTTTCCGCTCAAATTTACAAGGTGCACGTAACAATACGATTTCACTTGAAAAGGAATTGCAACAAGTTGAGGCTTATTTATCACTGGAACAAGCACGTTATCCAGATCGTTTTGATGTTTCATTCAATATTGAAGATTCATGTTATGGTGCACTTGTACCACCATTTGCAATACAAATACTTATAGAAAATGCCATCAAACATGCCTTTAAAAACCGTAAATATAACAATCGTATTATCGTAACCGCTTATAAAACAGCAGATGGATTATATATATCAGTTGAAGATAATGGTTCAGGAATCCCTGATGATAAAATTAATAATATAGGTAAAACACGTGTTTATTCTGATTTAGGCACAGGTAGCGCCTTAGAGAATTTAAATCACAGATTGGAAGGCTTATTTGGTATTACAGCTAAAATGCATATTCATTCTAGCAAAGAAGGTACCAACGTAAGTTATACTATTCCATTTTTCATAAGAGAGGACGAAAAACATTGAAAGCAATTATTGTAGATGATGAACCTTTAGCGCGTAACGAACTTCATTACTTATTAAATGAAATTCGTACGTTTGATGTAATTAATGAAGCAGAAAATGTTTCAGAAACATTAGAACTCTTACTTTATGATCGTTATGATGTAATTTTTTTAGATATTAATTTAATGGAAGAGAGTGGACTCGATTTAGCAAATAAAATTAACAAAATGCAAAACCCACCACATATTATTTTTGCTACGGCACATGATACTTTCGCCGTTAAAGCTTTTGAGCTAGATGCGACGGATTATATTTTAAAACCATTCGAACAAAAACGTATTGCACAGGCCATCCATAAAGTTGAAACAGCGCTCGATCACGATACTTATAAACAAGCAAATGATGTCAGCCAGCATCAAAATGATGCACACAAAGAAAATACGCCAACTTCACAAATGGTTTTACCTATTGAAGTAGATGAGCGTATTCATATCATTAATTTAGAAGATATTATTGCTATTTCTGTTAATAACGGTATTACTACGATCAACACCTTACAAGAAAATTATCATACAACTGAACCACTTAACCATTACGAAAAAAAAATTGCGGATCCTTTGTTTATGAGAATTCACCGTGCCACGCTTGTTAATAAAGTACACATACAAACAATAGAACATTGGTTTAACTATACCTATCAACTTACGATGACAAATGCATTAAAATTCCAAGTCAGTCGCTCATATATGAAAACGTTCAAGCAGAATATGGGCTTACTTTGAATGTCACATCGTAATTAATGCAACTCAGTATATACGTTTCGTAATTCACCTTTAAAAAGACTAGTAGCAACCGTTTTCATATTATAATTAACTCAAGATTAATTCGGGAGGAAATACATTATGGAAACAAACAAAAAACAAGCTGAGAAGCAGCCTAGTCATTCAAAAACGTATAACTTTTTTCATCAAGTACTAGTGCTGGCAATCATCATGCTTTTATCAAATATTATCGAAAGTTTCATGCCTATTCCAATGCCAGCATCAGTGATAGGTCTAGTCTTATTATTTATCGCTTTATGTACAGGGATTGTTAAACTTGGGGAAGTTGAAAAAGTGGGTACGACGCTAACAAATAATATTGGTTTCTTATTTGTACCTGCAGGTATTTCAGTTATTAATTCTTTAGGCGTATTAAGCCAAAGTCCGATCTTGATTATATTGCTAATTATCATTTCTACAATCTTATTATTACTATGCACAGGATTTTTCTCACAAATGTTAATTACAAAATCATTTATACCTAAGAAAAGAAAACCTAAACAGTTAGCGGAGGAAAAATTATGATTGAACATTTAGGCATTAACACACCATATTTTGGAATTTTATTATCTATTATACCTTTTATCGTAGCAACGATATTATTCAAGAAGACGAATGGCTTCTTTTTATTTACACCATTATTTGTCAGCATGGTCTTCGGTATAGCATTTCTAAAGTTAACAGGTATAGATTATGCAAATTATAAAATCGGTGGCGACATCATCAATTTCTTTTTAGAACCTGCAACTATCTGTTTTGCGATTCCGTTATATAAAAGACGTGACGTGCTTAAGAAATATTGGAAACAGATCCTTGGTGGTATTGCTTTCGGAACGACAGCTGCTTTGGTATTTATCTATTTCATTGCAAGTGCTTTCCAATTTTCAAATGAAATCATTGCATCTATGTTACCACAAGGTGCTACCACTGCCATTGCTTTACCAGTATCAGCCGATATTGGTGGTATTAAAGAACTAACATCATTGGCAGTAATCTTAAATGGTGTCATTATTTATGCTTTAGGTTCCAAACTCATTAAATTATTTAACATTACAAACCCTATTGCTCGTGGGCTCGCACTTGGTACAAGTGGCCATTCATTAGGAGTGTCATCTGCACAAGAATTTGGTGAGACAGAAGCTTCAATGGCCTCTATTTCACTAGTAATCGTAGGTGTAATCGTAGTCGTTGTTGCACCAATTTTAGCAACAGTCTTACTATAATATCTAAAATCACAACGATAAAAAGTTAGAACATAAACAATGCTTGCTCAAGCTTAAGCGTCAATTTCTATGATAAATATAGAAGTTGACGTTTTCTTTAATTTTATGAAACCTAAAATTTTCTCCCCGTTTTTTCTTATATTTAATACAGTTTAATTAAATATAAATGTTTATATCATTTTATATACGTTTTGAAATTTTTTAAAAATTAACGTTACATGTTTCCCGAAAGATTTTACTTTACATAGAATATAATTTTTAACAATTATCAGAAAATTAAAATAACATCCTTTTATATCCTTGTATTTTGATAAGAATTATAGTACTATGCATTTATTATAAACATTGGAGGTTCTATTAAATGACATTATATTTACTCGAAGCAAATAATCTTGATTTCGCAAAGTCTAAAAAAGACTTAGAAGATAAAGCAGCAAAACTCACTACTGGTGAAGTACCAACATTAATTGAAGTACAAGCAACAGAAGATTTAACACATGGCTATTTTATTGTAGAAGCGAACAGTGATACAGAAGCTAAACAATTTCTTGAAGATGCATCTATCAACATTAATTTAGTTAAAGAAGTACGTTTAGTAGGTAAAGACTTAGAAGAAGTTAAAAAAGGTGATGCACACGTTGATTATCTTGTTACGTGGAACATCCCAGAAGGTATCACAATGGATCAATATTTAGCGCGTAAAAAGAAAAATTCTGTCCACTATGAAGAAGTCCCTGAAGTTCAATTCCAACGTACTTATGTATGTGAAGATATGTCAAAATGTATCTGCTTATATGATGCACCTGATGAAGACGCCGTTCGTCGTGCAAGAAAAGCTGTAGATACACCTATTGATGATATTGAAAAATTATAACTAAACTTTCTCTTTATATTTATAATTCCACAGGTTTAGTTAGCAAAAGTTATTTATAAGTATGTATCATACTCGTCACACCATTGCTAGCTAACAATCTTATTTAAGCTAAAAATTGGGGTAAACTTATAAATAACCTAAACACTATTCAAGGAGCGGCAATATGAAATCAAATGATACATTTTAGATTTCTGCCGCTTTTTTTTTTTCATCAAAAAAACATATTAATTAGATAGGGATAATAGAGGTGTTGCCATGATTCGCATTAATCACATCCAACATCAATTTGGAGACCATCGTGTTATCGATGATTTTAATTTAAATATTGAAAAAGGTAAAATAGTTACTTTTCTAGGTAAAAGTGGTTGTGGAAAGTCTACCATGTTAAACATTATAGGCGGATTTTTAACACCTTCGTCAGGTACTGTTAAAATTGAAGATCAATTAAAACAAAATCCATCACCTGATTGTTTAATGATTTTTCAGCATCATAATTTACTACCGTGGAAAAACATTAATGACAACATTCGTTTAGGATTAAATCGCGAAATGAGTGATGGTGAAATCAATAATTATTTAAAATATGTTGATTTAGATCATAAAGGAAAGACGTTTCCAGAGCAATTATCTGGAGGAATGAAACAACGCGTAGCACTTTGCCGTGCACAAGTCCATCAACCCAAAGTCATATTGATGGATGAACCATTAGGCGCACTGGATGCTTTTACACGTTATAAATTACAAGATCAACTTGTACAACTCCAAAAACAATCTACAGCTACGATTATATTAGTTACGCATGACATTGATGAAGCCATTTACCTTTCTGATCACATTATCTTACTCGGCGATGGCTGTAATATTATAAGCCAATATTCAATTGAACAATCACATCCGAGAAATAGAAATGATAGTTATTTATTAACTTTAAGAAATAATATTATGGAAAAATTCGCATTAAACCACCATCAAGCAGAACCTGAATATTACATATAAGGAGTTGTAACTATTGAAAAAAATAATCATCTTTCCAATAATTATGATCCTTATACTAAGTGCATGTAATAATCAATCTATACAGAAGAATAATCAACATAATCAACCGCAAAAGACTTTAAAAATTGGTTATTTGCCAATTACACATTCTGCTAACTTAATGATGACTCAAAAAGTAAAAGCACAAGCTAAACATAATGGTTATAAATTAAAATTAATTAAGTTTAATAATTGGCCAGATCTTATGGATGCATTAAATAGTGGGAGAATTGATGGCGCATCAACCTTAATAGAATTAGCTATGAAATCTAAACAAAAGGGTGCTGATATTAAAGCAGTTGCGCTAGGACACCACGAAGGTAACGTCATTATGGGACAAAAAGGTGAAACGGTAAACAATTTTAATAATGAGCATCAATATCGATTTGCCATCCCTCATCGTTATTCAACGCACTACTTATTATTGGAAGAAATGAGAAAACAATTAAATTTGAATGCTCAAACATTCAGTTATCATGAAATGGCTCCAGCAGAAATGCCAGCTGCCCTAAATGAACATAGAATTTCTGGATATTCTGTGGCCGAACCTTTTGGCGCATTAGGAGAAAAGTTAGGCAAAGGAAAAACTTTAAAACATGGTAATGAAGTGATTCCCGATGCATACTGTTGTGCTTTAGTACTTAGAACTGACTTAATAAAAGATCAAAAACATGTTGCTCAAAGTTTTATATCTGATTATAAAAAAGCTGGATATCGAATGAATGATAAATCACAAAGTGTTGATATTATGTCTAAGCACTTTAAACAAGATCGAAAAGTATTGGAACAATCTGCAGAATGGACATCATATGGCAATTTATCAATTAATGAAGATGGTTATCAAAAAATTACACAGTTGATTAACCAACATCAACTTTTCGAAACACCATCTTATAAATCATTCGTTGATCCAACACTGTATAAGGAGGCATAAGCAGCATGTCAGGTAATTTAATTAAAAAGCAAACTTTACCTATACTAACATTCATACTTTTCTTATTTATTTGGCAATGTGTCATTTGGATTGGAGATTATAAACCGATATTACTACCAGGTCCTATCCTAGTAGCTCAGAGTATTTGGCATTTTATTATTACCGGGGAAATATTTACCCATTTGGGCATCAGTTTATTTCGATTTTTTATTGGATTTAGTATCGCAATTTTAATTGGTGTCCCAACAGGTTTTATTTTAGGTCGAAGCACCTTATTGCACACTGCAATAGAACCGTTATTTCAACTTATACGACCTATTTCACCTATAGCTTGGTCGCCATTTGTTGTTTTATGGTTTGGTATTGGCAGTTTACCAGCAATGGCTATCATCTTTATCGCTGCTTTTTTCCCGATTGTATTTAGTACGATTAAAGGCGTTAGGAATGTTGAGCCACAATACTTAAAAATTGCGTCAAATATGAATTTAAGTGGTTGGACGTTATATCGTAACATCTTATTCCCTGCTTCATTTAAGCATATTATGGCTGGTATTCACATGGCAGTGGGAACAAGTTGGATTTTCTTAGTTTCAGGTGAAATGATTGGAGCCCAATCTGGACTAGGATTTTTAATCGTAGATGCGCGTAATATGTTAAATTTAGAAGATGTATTATCAGCGATCTTCTTTATTGGACTCTTTGGATTTTTGATAGATAGAATAATTAGTTATTTAGAAAAATTAATTTTAATCAGATTTGGAGAATAAAGGAGTAATTTATATGACTTTACAAAAACGTATTGAAACAGAATTAGATCCCTATGTTATTGAAATTGATGAAGGGAGTTATTACCCACGACCATTCATTCAAGGCTTATTTAGAGATGGCTATTTTTCTGAAAATGACTTAAAAAATAATCTAGAAGTCATTGAAGAAGTCTCAAAATCCTGCTTAACTACAGGTTTTTGTCTATGGTGTCAATTAGCATTTTCAACTTATTTACAACACGCAAATCAACCACATTTAAATAAAACTTTACAGCAACAGTTGTTAAATGGAGAAATTTTAGGAGCAACAGGTTTATCTAACCCTATGAAATCTTTTAACGATTTAGAATCATTCAATTTAACACATCATTATAATGACAACACATTAATTATTAATGGCAAATTACCTGCAATAAGTAATATTGCGTCTGATCATTATTTTGGAGCAATTTCTAAAGCAAATGATACAGATGAGTTAGTGATGTTTATTGTAAAAGCGAATCAAAAAGGTATAACTTTAGATGAAAAATCAAATTTCTTAGGTGTCAATGGGTCGGCTACATTTGCTATTGAAATGAAAAACGTAGAGATCCCTGAATCACAAATTATAACAAAAGAAGCAAAAAGTTTTGCTTCTGCCATTCGACCACAATTTGTAGCTTTACAAATTCCTATAGCGCTCGGTTCAATCAGAGCTTCGTTAGATTTAATTCATAAATTTTCTGACGCACAAAATGGCATCAATAAATATTTAGAATTCGATATCAATGCGTATGAAAACCAATATAAACAGCTTAAAAACGCGTTTTATCATATTATTGAAAACGATGATTTAGACGATAATTTTGCTGAACTGATCAAAATTAAAAAAGAAGCTGGTTACCTATTATTAGAAGTAAATCAAGCTTCGATGGTAAACGGTGGTTCTAGAGCATATTCTCCACGTGCGCCACAAGCTCGTAAATTGAAAGAAGGTTTCTTTTTCGCTGCGCTTACACCTACGTTGAGACATTTAGGAAAATTAGAAGAAGAATACCGCACTACAGTTTAGTATACGAGTATAGATGAAAAATCAAAATCATAGACACACGATGACGACATGAAAAATTCGACAATGATATAAAATGATCGTCTAATATAAAAATAAATGGCTAATCCCTATCATCATCAAGTGGATTAGCCATTTTGTATTTAAATTGATTTCGTCGCCTCGACTTTAAACGTTACTTAGTGATATGAGTCACCATATATTACCCTTTTACTAACCAGTCTATAGCACGTTTGATAGCATAGTCCCAATAAGCATAATCATGCTCACCTGGCCCATCCTCAAAACAATATGAAATTTGCTTTTCATCTAGATATTTAATAAATTTTTTATTATCTTCATGTAGTGCATCTTCTGTACCACACATAATTAATAAATCTGGTATCTCTTTACTTTGTTGAATTGCCTGGTCAACTAAATAATATGGGTCCAAGTCATTACCTGTAGCATTTTTTGAAACACCTGCAATTGCTTCTCCAGAATAATCGTACCAATCATAATCCATGAACGTCTGAGCATCATATACTGCCGATAAGGGACAAGCCTTTGCAAATCGATGTCCCTCAGCTAATGCAAACTTGATTGTTCCGTAACCTCCCATGGAATGACCAGCGATAAAATTATCTTCTCTCTTTTGTGACAAAGGTAAAATTTGATGTGCATAATCAAGTACTTCTAGCACATAATCATAATACTTATGACCAAAAACCATATTACTATAACCACTGTGATCTGCATTAGGCATAATAACTGCAAGTTGATGCTCATTCGCATAGCGCTCTATACTTGTGTAACGCATATACGAAGTTTCATCACTAGACAAACCATGCAGTAATAATAGTGTTTTTAGTGGTTTAGGCTGTGTACCTTTTTTGAAATAACTTTCATCCTCTGGAAGAATTACCATAAAATGATGATGCATACCTATTGTCTTTGAATTGTAATTAATCGATAATAGTGCCAATGATTTCACGACCTTCTATTCATTAATACTTTGCGGCTTAGTTTTACCTCTTTTTTCTGCTTTATGTGCAGGATCTAAACGTTTCTCCAATAATCTTAAACCGACATCTATAATAATAGCGATTAATGCGATTGGTATCGCACCAGCTAAGATAAACGTTGTACCATCTGTAGCGTTTGTTCCTCGGATAACGATGTCACCTAATGTAGGTGCACCAATAAATGAACCAACTGCTACAACACCAATTGCAACAACCAGTGCAATTCTTAATCCACCTAATATAACTGAGAGTGATAAAGGTAACTCAATCATTCTTAATACTTGATTTCGCGTCATACCCATACCTTTACCAGCATCTTTAATATTCGCATCAACACCCATTATACCTGTATAAGTATTTTTTATAATCGGTAATAGCGCATATAAAAATACTGTTACCACGACTGTAGTAGTACCTAATCCCATGACAAGCATGAGTATCGCTAACATTGCAATAACCGGAACGGTTTGAATAATATTCGCGATAGTAATAATAACACCAGAAAACTTACTATATCTTGCAATTATGATACCAATTGGAATACCAACAATAGATGCAAAGAGTACACCGTAAACAGACATTAGTAAATGTTTTAAAAATAAATCCCAAAGGTAGCCATAGTTGACTGAATAATATTCTACTAATTGTTGTAATAAATTACCTTCCATTAGTTTTGACCACCTTTCTTATCATTTTCAAAATAATTATGTTTTTTTAAGAAGTTCTCAGCAACGACTGCTGGTTCTTGTCCTTCACCATCTGCTTGATAATTAAGTTTTTGCATTTCAGATGTCGAAACTTTTTTGTCTAGTTTATTGATGATTGGTTTTAACTCTGGATGTTTATCTAACAATTCATTCGTAGCAACCGCACTTGCATCATATGGTGGGAAAAATTGTTTATCATCCTTTAAAACTTTTAAGTCATATGCTGCAATACGTCCATCCGTTGAATAACCTACAGCTACATCTAAATTATTAGAGTTTAATGCATCATATACTAAACCAATTTGCATTGGTCTGATAGTATCAAATTTAAAACCATATTCTTTTGTAAATCCAGGATAACCGTCACCTTCACGGTTTAACCAAGAACTATCTACACCGAGTTTAAGTTCAGGATGTTTTTTCAAATCAGATACAGTTTCTAAATTATATTTTTCCGCTGTTTCCTTAGTGACCATAAATGCGTATGTGTTAGCAAAACCGTAAGAGTTAAAGAAGGTTTGGTCGAATTTTTTTTGGAAACCATCTTGAGTTGCTTTCATAGCTTTTTTAGGATCTTTAATTGGATCTTCATTTAAGGCACCAGTTAAATCAGTACCATTATATCTAGCACCTGACATATTCGCGTCACCATTTACTAACGCATTGTGTTGAATGGTACTTGATCCTAAATTATTAATTAAAGTGGGTTTAATTTCACCATTTGTATCGTGTTCTATTAACAGTCTCAACATATGAGACATAATTTGTGATTCACTTGTTGCAAGTGCTGTGATTTTAATATCTTGTTCTGAACTGTTGCTACCTAATCCTGGTAAACTACATCCAGATAAGACCGTCAGACACAACACAAGCACAATACAATATTGTTTCAATTTCTTCATAATGTCCTCCTTAAATTATCTGGATACTTTTAATCCCTTAGGTACAGCCCATCTTTCTACTAGTGACAGTAGGAAATCTACGATCAATGCTAAAGCAGTCACTAATACTGCTGCACTTACAATCATTAATGGGTCATACAAGTTTAATCCATTAAATACAAAATCACCTAAACCACCTGCACCTACATAACTGGCTAAAGTTGCCCAACTAATTACGTAAACAGAAGATAAACGAATACCTCCTAGTATAAGCGGTAAGGCTAACGGTAATTCCACATCTTTCATTAATTGAAAACGTGTCATACCCATACTTGTGCCTGCTTCTTTAATGTTATCATCTATGTTTTGCACACCTAATACAGTATTGTTTAAGATTGGCAATAATACATAAATAAATAAAGCTACAATTGCAGGTAATTTACCCACACCAAAGATTGGAATCATGACTGCTAACACTGCTAATGTTGGTATCGTTTGTAACACACCAGCAATAGTTAGCACAATATTAGATGTTCTTTTCATCTTTGATAATAAAATACCCAATGGTACAGCGATGACGATAGCAATTAACAAAGCGATGATTGAGATATAGAAATGTTCAACGGTTTTTGATATCAGTTGACCACCATACTGCTCTACAAAATCTTTCATTACTTATCAGCTCCTACATTATCGGGCTCAACAATAGCATTTTTTTGTGCACTAACATCTTCGTCTAACTCGCCCCAAATACTATCGTAAACGATGTCAACTAAGTTTGCTCTTGTAACTAGTCCAATCAATGTCTCTTCATCACTATCTACAACTGGTACATTTCTTACATTTCGTTTTAATATCGTACGCACCGTATCTTGTAATTTACTATCTACTCTTACTCTGTATATATCACGTTGCATCGTGTCAATAAGTTCTTTATGAGCTCGTAAACCTTGGTTAATATCTTCTATATCTAAATATCCAAGTAATCTATCATTATTACCTACGACAAATAATGTATCGACACGTCGATCTCTCATAACCTTAACCGCTTCATTTAATGAACTATCTGCATGTACAGTTACTGGTCGGATCATTGCATCTTTGACGGTTCTCATATTAGGTCTATCTTGAATCAATCTATTTTGACCAATAAAGTCACGTACGAAATCGTTTGCAGGATGTCGTAAAATATTATCTGGTGTATCATATTGAACGACTTTTCCTTCAGACATAATACAAATTTTATCTGCCAATTTAATCGCTTCATCCATATCATGTGTGACAAAAATAAATGTTTTACCTAATTTTTGTTGCAGTTCTTTAACCAAATCCTGTAATGTATCTCTCGTAATTGGATCTAACGCACCGAATGGCTCATCCATTAAAATAACATCTTGTTCAGCTGCTAAAGCACGCACAACACCAATACGTTGTTGCTGTCCTCCAGACAATTGTGAAGGATATCTATCTAAGTATTCTTCTGGTAAATCTACTAATTTTATCAATTCTTTAGCTTTTTTTTCTTTCTTTTCATCAGACCATTTTAATAATTTAGGTACTAAGACTATATTCTCTTTAATGGTCATATGAGGCATTAGGCCAATTTGCTGAATCACATAACCAATTTTTCTACGTAATTCAACGGCGTTCATTTTGCGCACATTTTTACCATTGATTGCAATTTCGCCTTCTGTAGCCTCTATCATTCTATTTATCATTCTTAAAGCAGTAGTCTTCCCACTCCCACTCGTACCGATAAACGCTATAAATTCACCAGATTCGATTTCCAATGATATATTATCTACAGCTTTTTTTGTGCCACCATAGACTTTAGATAAGTTTTTTATACTTAACATGTGTTAATTCCTTTCTATATTTGTATTTTCATTTAACATTTCATTTATAAATATAGGGCTAACTGTGGATGTTATACAAATCCGAAAATAAGTAAAAACATGTAGCACAACTAGCCCTACTTTATTCATGTGTTGGTCAAAAATATCAATTTTGACTAATTTTTTTCATCCTATATCTATTAAGATAACTCAACAAATGAAAATAAACAATTTATAACCTTAAGTTTTGTTAATTAAACTATTGATATTAATTATCAATTCAATAGCTCAAAACAATGTTTCAAAAATATTATTTTCGTTTTATGCCAATCAGTCGACCTAATTCTTTTGGCGCTTCATGAATTGTTCCAACTTTAGCATAATCATCTATAGCATTTTTTATTTGTTCAGGGAAAGCTGCAGGTCTGCCTATTGTAGTGTCCATGCCCATAAGCATTACTTCATATGTTGCACAACGGTTATTTTGAGCATCTACTAAAGTCATAAAAACATGTAAACGTTTGGCATCATAATCATATAGACTTACGTTCACAGTAATAAGCTCAGCTACGCTTATTTCTTTTAAATACACTACATGATTTTCTAAAGTGAACACTGTATAATTCAATTTTTTAATTGTATTCACATCTAAGCCTAGTGATGCCAACCATGCATCTGTGGCATCACTAAATACTCGATTATATTCAGCGTCATTCATGTGCTGATTATGATCGACCCAAATATCTTTAACAGTGGTTTGATATTGAAATTGAGTCATATGAACCTCCAATTATTTAATACCCTTTTTCATTGATGCAGTGTCTTCTGGCCAATATGCTTCAGCTAATTCTTTCACTTTAACTAGGAATTCATTACGCTTTTGATCTAATTCTGACATCGTTTGCCCTTGTGAAGCCGTTTCACAACCATTTACCACATTATCATATAAATCCTGAGTTAGTTCAGGCGCAATTAATTTTGTCCATGGTTTCTTCAATGCTGGACCAAATTGTTTCAACATATGACGCATACCGCCTTCTCCTCCAGCAAGATGGAATGTCATAAATGGTCCATACTGTGCATAACGTAAACCTGCTGCATGGGTAAATGCTTTATCTACTTCTTCAGTAGTTGCTATTCCTTCATTAACAATGTGTAATGATTCTCGCCATAGTGCCTCCATCAATCTATCTGCGATGTGTCCTTCAATTTCATGTCTGACATGTAGCACATCCATACCAATGCTTTCGTACACTTTTTCTGCTTCTACTGTGACAGCTTCAGTTGTTTCTTTACCAGGTACAATTTCAACTAATGGCAAAATGTATACTGGGTGAAACGGATGTGCAACAACCAAACGTTCAGGATGTTTTAAATTTTGTTGTAATTCTGAAGGCATAATGCCAGAAGTACTAGAACCAATAATGGCATCCTGACGTGCATAGGTATCGATTTCAGATAATACCTGTGCTTTTAGTTCTTCAATTTCTGGAACATTTTCTTGAATATGATCTGCATCTTTAACAGCCTCTTCTAAGCTTACCGTAAACGATAAATTCTCTAAAGACGCCCCCTCTGCTAAACCTTGTTGCTCAGCATATGGCCAGTTTTGTTTCACTTGTTTTAACATGCTTTCATAAGCACCTTCACTGGGATCTGTCGCAATTACTTCGTGACCATGCGCTAAAATACGCGTAATCCAACCACTACCTATAACGCCCGTACCTACAACTGCAAATTTCATTATTTGCCTCCTTTAGGATCTCTAAGTTGGTATTGCTCACGCGCTTCAGCCGGTGTCATTGGCTCTATATCTAATGTTTTTAGTATTTCAACTGCACGTTCAACTAGTTGTTCATTTGAAGCTTTAACACCTTTTGATAAATACAAGTTATCTTCTAAACCTACGCGGACATTTCCACCACGTTTCGCCGCTTCTTCTACAGTAGGTAGTTGCATTCTCCCAATACCAAAAGCTGACCAATGCGCATTTTCAGGAATACGTGTTTTAAAATATTCAATTGTCTCTGCATCGTTTTCAGCACCCCATGGAATACCTAGACAGAATTGGAACATGGGTTCGCCTTCAATGAGACCTTCATTAATTAATTGTTTTGCAAATGAAATATGCCCACTATCAAAGCATTCTAATTCAGGTTTTACACCTGCATCTTTTACTAATTGTGCTTGTTTTCTTAACCAATCAGCTGGGCTTAAGTAAACAGCGTCACCCATATTCACACTACCACAATCAAGTGTGCACATTTCTGGTAATAATGCGCCAATCGCTTCATGTCTTTCTTCAGGTGTTTGCATATCTGAACCTTCACCTGCTGTATATGGATCTTCTAGGTTAGGGATAAAATCTCCGCCACCACCTGAAGTAATATTAATAATAATATCTTCATCAGCTTCTCTTATTAATCTTACTGCTTCTTTAAAAAATTCAACATCATGGCTTATGCCGCCTGTTTCTGGGTCACGTGCATGAATGTGTGCAACAGTAGCCCCTGCTTTCGCACATTTAATTGCTGAATCTGCAATTTCCTGAGGTGTTACAGGAACACTTTTATTTTTTTCTACAGTATCTCCAGCACCTGTTAAAGCTGCTGTTAGCATAACTTTTTTCATATATAAACCTCCAACAGAGTTTTGATCACAGTTGATAGTGTACCAACCGGACGGTTTAGTTTCAACCCTTGCTACAGCTAAAAAAAGGGATAAGTGATGGTTTGTCATCACTTATCCCTATAGCATCAATACTTTCAACGAATCGAAAAATTTATTATTTTTTTATAATTTCAACTTTTTCATGCATCTTTTAATTCGATTTGCTTCTTTTCTGTATAAGATGTTAGTCGTTCTAAAACTTTTGCTCTCATTGTTTCATCAAGTGCGTCTAGTCCAAATATTTCCGATAACCATAAGCCGTCCACTGCTAAACGTATGATTGTTGCATCGACTTTATCAATGCCATCTTTTTCAATTTTTTCTTGCCAATCTTTATAGGTATCTTGTAGTGGTAATAATAAATTACTATTAATACCCTGTGCAGCCAGCATACCAGAAGTAATTGATGCATTTTCTGAACGGTGTTCTCTAGTAGCTTCAATAAATGCACGCAATAATTTGCCAACTTCTTGTGACTCATTTTTAACATGTTCATTCACATTATTTCGATACAACTCATCTGCATGATCCACAAGTCCTTGTATCAATGCGAATTTATTTTTAAAATGATACAGTAAACCACCTTTACTAACACCTGCTTTTTTAGCAACTGCATCAAGTGTTAAATACTCACTACCTTGCTCATTTACGATAGCCGCTGCTGCTTCTAATAGTTGAATACGTTTAGACACTCTTGCCATATCTACACCTTCTCTTACAAAATATTACTTGATTCATCTACTATATTTATATTTGAGCAAACTATAAACGATAAATGACAAAGTTGCAAGATTAATCTGGATTTTATAAACGACGCGATATCTATTTTTAAATAAATACGATGGTTTGGTTCAACCAAAATACGATTAAAAAATTTTGACAACCACGAACACTTTTTTGTCATTGAAGACTTAAGTCATGCTATAGCTTAATTGGTTACTTATCATTCATGCCTTTACCTTCTAGGATATGATTGATATACTTTTCAACTCTATTTTCCCTTGTTGAAGCACGTTTAGCTTGACCTATATAATACATATATTGACGTTGTCTTCCAGGCGTTAAATTATTAAATGCTTCTTTTAATTCTGACGATGCTTCTAATTTATTTTTCAATTCCTCAGGCATATCGAATTCTTCTGTCGTTTTCATCGGTACTTTTTCACCCGACTTTTCTACTCTAATGGCTTCTTCTACATACCAAGCAATTTCGTCTTTACGTTGTTCTATTTCGTCTAAACTTTCAAATCTCAACTGGCGAGCAGCTTGAACATTTTTCGTTTGTTGAATTAAAGTATGATATGGATCTTTCATAATGGCACCTTTTTCAAATAACAATGCACAATAATGTTTAAAATCTTGAATGATGACAACATTTTTATTGTCCAAAGTATAACAAGGATGCATCCATTTATAATCTTCTGTTAATTCTGTTTGATTGATTATATTTCTTAATACTTTAAAAGCATCTTGCCATTGATCTAAGCGTTCAATAAACGCATCTACTTTATCGTTTTTAATTGATTCACTCATAAAAAACCGCCTTTTATTTTAATTTTACTATAAATATATACATTTAATCCATACTATCTTTTATATCATGTTAACGTCTTATTTTCTAAGAATATAATACTTATTTATATCTTTAATAATTCAAAATATTTCTTCAAACCATTTTTAAATGTGCTCAATTTAGATAATCCTTTATTGATCTTCTTCACACTACTCTGGTACAAAACCTATATATTGTCATACTAATACAATTCAAAAATACATTTGTTTTACTTATAATTTAATATAAGTAAAATTATATAAGTATTTATATATATTACTGATACACTTCGCTTTTCTCTGTTACACTTATAAATAATCACTTTTTAGAAGTGTGAACAATCATTGTTCAGTTTTTTGTAAGCGCTTTAATATTTGGAGGGGATATTTTATGCAACAAGAGAGTGTTTGGCTAACAATTATGGGGCTAATTATTATTATTTCCATTGTTGGTTTACTAATTGCTAAACGTATTAGTCCAGTTGTAGGCATGATTTTAATACCGAGTGTAGGGGCACTCATATTAGGTTACAATATAGGTGATTTAGTAAAATTCTTTAATAGTGGTTTAGATCAAGTCATTAACGTCGTCATCATGTTTATTTTTGCAATTATTTTCTTCGGCATCATGAGTGACGCTGGCTTATTTAAACCATTGGTAAAGCGTTTGATTTTGCTTACTAGAGGTAATGTTGTAGTTGTTTGTATTGTAACTGCACTTATCGGAATATTCGCGCAACTCGATGGTGCTGGTGCCACAACATTTTTATTATCAATACCAGCATTATTACCGTTGTATAAAGCACTAAATATGAATCGGTATCTACTACTTTTGTTACTCGGACTGAGTGCATCGATTATGAACATGGTGCCTTGGGGTGGTCCTATGGCTCGTACAGCTTCAGTAATTCATTTTAAGAATGTCAATGAATTATGGTATGGTGTTATACCTGTTCAGATTATCGGTTTTATTTTAGTTTTACTATTCGCTGTATTTTTAGGTTTTCGAGAAAAATCAAGTATACAACGTAAAATCAATTCGGGAGAAGTAACTAATACACAAGATGTGGATATACATAAATTGGTTGAAATATACGAACGAGATCAAGATATTAAATTTCCAATTCGTGGTGTTGCCGTTACGAAACCTTGGATTAATTGGATTAACGTGATACTTACGCTCGCTATCATCGTAGTAATGCTAGCTAATATCGCTCCGCCTGAATTTGCATTTATGATTGGTGTTGCGATTGCTTTGATTATTAACTTCCCAAATGTAGACGAACAAATGAGTAGGCTTAAGGCTCATGCGCCAAATGCACTTATGATGGCTGCCGTGATTATTGCAGCGGGTATGTTTTTAGGTGTACTTAATGAAACTGGTATGCTTGAGGCAATAGCAGTAAGCTTCATCCACATTATACCGAATGCCGTAGGGCCATACTTACACATTATTGTCGGTATTTTCGGTGTACCACTAGATTTATTAACGAGTACGGATGCTTATTATTTCGCAATCTTACCTATTGTTGAACAGACAGCCGGTCAGTTTGGTGTGTCATCTGTGTCAACAGCATATGCAATGTTAATTGGAAATATTATAGGTACGTTTGTCAGTCCATTTTCACCTGCATTATGGTTAGCAATAGGGCTTGCAGAAGCAAATATGGGAACATATATAAAGTATGCGTTCTTTTGGATATGGGGTTTTGCCATCGTCATGTTAATTATCGCTATGTTAATCGGAGTCGTTACATTTTAAGTTCTAAACTGTGTGACTTTAGTAAAAACATTTGCACAAAAATTTAAAAACAGGGTGTCGAACTGAAATTACATTTCAATGTTCCACGCCCTGTTTTATTTATATATAATTAAATTTTGCAGTCTTATATTACCATTAGCCCATGCTCAAATCATGATGCTTTATTGTATTTAGCGACATTTTTAAGGCTAATCACTAAAATAAATGCTACTAACGCAATTGCAGCTGAAAAATAAGTCGTTGCGTAGACATTTAAGTTCGATACTACTAATCCACCTACAATACCGCCGATACCGATACCTGCGTTTAAACTAGACATATTCCAGCTCATCACTTGGCTCGTATCACCCTCAACATGTTCTATAATGCCACTTTGCACAGCTGGATTCGTACTCCATTGCATGATATTCCAAATGAAAATAATCATGAGTAATAAACCTGTACCTGGTAAAAACATATTAAGAATAAGCATCATAACAATAAATACGGCTGTCGCAATAACCAACCAGCGTTTGCTCGTAAGTCTATCTGATAAAAAGCCACCCATTGATGTTCCGATTACACCTGCAATACCATTGATTAATAATGCAATAGAAACAAAGGATAGTTGATGCCCACCGGAAAGGATTAACGGATTAATATAAATAAACGTCACCGAGTTGGCTACTAATAATAAAAACGTGATACCTAAATATTTTGTAACTTCAACGGGTCTTAACACTTTAGAATAAGCGTTTGAACGATTTGAACCTGTCTCCATGTCAGTGTTTGACGATAGATGATCACTTAGCTTCGGTACATATATATACATTAGAATACCAACGAATAAACTAATAATCACAATAAATAAAAACGTATATCTCCAACCGACTAAATCGCCAATGACTGTCCCGATTGGCACACCAAAAACATTTGCCCCACTAAAACCGGAATACACAATACCAATCATTTTCCCTCGGTGTTGTGGCGCAGTTAATAACGCAGTTAAAGCTAATATTTTAACCACAATTAATGCTGCAGCTGCAGATGATAAGATACGTCCAATCACTAAAATAGAAAAATTAGGCGCAATCGCAATAATGATATTGCCTACAACAAATGTTAACAGTGCCCACAATAAAACCATTCGTGGTGAAAAACGATTTGTTAGCTTTACTAAAATAGGTCCTGCTACTGCAAAAGTAATGGCATATAAGGTAACTAATTGTCCAATGATTGCTTCAGAAACATGTAAATCACTACTCATCAAGTTCATAATACCTGCAACCATCATTTCAACCATTCCTACAATAAATATACTTAATATAAAGGTAAATATGCGCATAACTGACATAAATATCCTCCTCTCTTTAATCTGATTTCAAAAATTCTATAACTGCTACATTATAAACCATTCGTCAATATATATGAATACTTAGCAATACATGCTATTAAATTCATTTCAAAAAACAGGAAACGCAAGAAATATCAATAACCATTTTGATACTTCTTGACGTTTCCTGCTCATCTAAATTTAAAATTTCTCATCAAATAGATTTGATTTTAGTAATTGTCATCATGTTTATTATAACAAATATACATCAAAAACTTTTAGCGATTGTCTTTGGGGATATGTCGCGCAATTAATTGGTCTCGTTCATTAAAGAATTGACGATAACTCAAGTATGTTGCAATCAACGCTGACATAATTGTCGCTGTCGTATGAATAAATACTACTAAAAGTTGAAATTTAACAGCTTCCAATGGATCTACACCACCGATAATCAACCCTGTCATCATACCAGGAATCGAAACAATACCATACGTTTTTACTGAATCTATCGTTGGCACAATTGCCGTTTTGATACTTTCACGGATTGTTCCTTTGGAAGATAGTTTTGGATTAGCACCTAATGCCAATTTGGCTTCGATTTGACTCATTTCTTTAACGAATTCACGATCTAAATTTTGATACGCAAGATTAATAGCAATCAAACCATTACTTCCAAGCATGCCTGCAATTGGAATTACTTCATTAGGTTTGAATTCAATTGCGCCAGTGATCACAATACCGACTAATGGTAGCGCTACACCTATAAATATGGCAATAAAAGAAATCCAAAATACATGATGCATCACAGGTGAAGCTCTACTGATCGTGTTCCACGATGCATTAATAATGATGATCAATACAAACAAGAGCAACAACCATGTTTGGTTTACATCAAATATAAAATGAAGTAAATAACCTAAAATCACCAATTGAACAACTGCTCTTAAAGTTGCAACGAGTAAATCTTTAATTATGTGTAATTTTTCTTTATATGACACGATGATTGGAAAAAGTAGGAGTGTCGCAGTAAGTACTAAAGCAGTGGTACTCATCATAATTCCTCCTCCTTCTCAATTTGTCCATCCACAATTCTAATGCGCTTTTGGAAATGTCTCATACTTTGATCGTTACTATGTGTAATCCATAAAATTGTTGTACCTTCCTCTGCAAGCTTAAAGATTAAAGATTCAATTTTTTCACTGTTATGTACGTCTAAAGCACTTGTTGCTTCGTCTAATAATAATACTTTGGGTTTATACATTAGCTGTCTCGCAATCGTAACACGTTGCCGCTCCCCACCAGAAAGATGGTTTACGCTTGTATCAAAGTTATAATGACCTAACCCTACCGACTTCAAAAGTGCTTTAGCTCTTTTACGATTAAACTTATCATTTCTAATTTGAGCGGGGAAAGCTAAGTTATCACCAATAGTACTTTCAAACAAATCGCTTTCTTGTAATAAATAACTAATTTCCATTCTTAACTTTTCTGGACTGATATCTTCATATACTTGATTATTAAAATATAATTCCCCTTCTGTAGGACTTATCAAATTATTCATTAAGCGTAACAAAGTACTTTTACCACTTCCTGAAGGCCCAACAATCGCAATCGTTTCTCCTGCTTCGATTTTCAAATTAATGTTATTGATAATTTGTCGGTTATCCACCTGGTATGAAACATTTCTAAGCTCTAACATTTTGAACCTCCTAGGTCATATATAGTTTATACCCTATTACGACTGTTTGATTTCCTATCATTGTAGCATTCAATCGTTTTATTCAAAACACAACATTAAATATCACACGCAAACATTATTTTAAAAATACAATCGCAATAAAAGATATTAAATTATTAAAAGCATGCAGTGATATGGATACTGCTAGGTTTTTCCCACTTTTCAAATATACAAATACTAGACCAATCGCAATAAAAATATAGCTTCCGATTTCAAATGGGGATGTAGCCCCTAATACATGAATACCAGCAAATAATATAACTGATAATACACTTGCAGCAGCATATGTAATTTTTTTACCTAATTCATGAATGATGAGATGCCTAAATAATAACTCTTCAATAATCGGCGTCAAAATAACAATATCTAAAAATAAAAATGGGAGCATCCAATTGTCTCGAAATAGTTCTTCTAAAATCAATTGATTCTGTGTTTCATGATATTGTAATGACTTCGGTAAAAAAGTCATAAGCCAATCATATAAATTATTCAACAAGAGCGTAGATATGTATGCTATAAAAATAAGCAAAATATATTTACGAACTGATTTTAACCTGTTGATCGCAATTGCTGTAATATTATCTTTAGTATGCATGCCATAAAAACTTAAGATGATACATATTTCAGCAATAACACCACCAAAAATCAGTATATTCATATCACTTAAACGATACTTACTACCAATATTAAAAATGTCATATGATACGATTAATATCAGCGTTAATATAAGTGGTATAAGGTAATTAGCAATGATGTATATAGGGATTAACCAAAAGTCTTTTTTAACAATTTTCTGATGCTGCCATATATGCTTTTTGGTTAATGGCGTTGCTGATGATTTGTCAGTCATATGTCACCTTCCTTGTAGCTGTTTAACAATAATATAACACAATATTTTATCATTATTATAAGTTGATTTACTTTTCTATTTGAAAATTACAATTAACCATTCTACCCCTTTACAGTGGAACACATTGTAAATTGCATAATTTATTGTATTATATAACTATATTAAGGGGGAATGTTACATGACTATTTTGACTATTTTACAGTTTATCGTCAACGTAATCATTGTCGTTTGTTTAATAAGCGTACTTGTTTTAGGGGCTGTATTGCTTTTTAAGGATAAACGACAAAAGCAACATAGCGTTTTACGCAATTATCCATTACTTGCACGTATTCGATATTTTGGTGAAAAAATAGGTCCAGAATTACGCCAATATTTATTTTTAGCAGATACCAAAGGCAAACCTTTTTCTCGTAATGATTACACCAATATTGTATTAGCTGGTAAATATAATTCAAGAATGACTAGTTTTGGTACACAAAAGGATTATGAAGATGGGTTTTACATTCAAAATACGATGTTTCCGTTGCAATCTAAAGAATTACATATTAATCAATCACCGTTGATTTCATCATTTATTTATACAATTGATAATGAACGACTCTTTAATCGTGACGAACATCGCACAAAAGCAGAGATAGATCCATTTTATTTAACAGATGAAGATGCCATTATTTTAGGTCCTGAACTGAAACATCCGTTCAAACTTAAAAGGCTTGTTGGTCAATCAGGAATGAGTTATGGCGCATTAGGAAGTCATGCAATCACGGCGCTATCCAAAGGATTAGGACAAGCTGGAACTTGGATGAATACAGGTGAAGGCGGTTTATCAAAACACCATTTATCGGGCGATGCAGATATCATCTTTCAAATAGGTCCAGGTTTATTTGGCGTACGAGATAAATCGGGAGAATTTGATATGAATGCTTTCCAAAGTTTAGCAAATGAAGATACGGTCAAAGCTTTTGAAATCAAGTTAGCACAAGGTGCAAAAACAAGAGGCGGCCATATGCAAGGTAATAAAGTCACACAAGAAATTGCTGATATTCGTAATGTTGAACCTTGGAGGACGATTAATTCCCCTAACCGTTTTGAATCTATAGATAATCCAACCGATTTATTAGACTGGGTTACACAATTACAAAAAGTAGGTCAAAAACCTGTTGGTTTTAAAATTGTAATCAGCAAAGTATCAGAAGTAGAAGCGCTCGCACAAACAATGATTGAAACAAATCAGTTTCCGAATTTTATTACTATTGACGGCGGCGAAGGAGGCACTGGTGCAACATTTCAAGAATTGCAAGATGGCATAGGTTTACCTTTATTCACTGCTTTACCAATCTTAACAGGTGTACTCGAAAAGTATGGTATACGCAATCGAATTAAAGTATTTGCTTCAGGGAAACTTGTAACACCTGATAAAATTGCGATTGCATTAGGTCTAGGTGCTGATTTAGTCAACGTTGCAAGAGGTATGATGATTAGTGTCGGATGTATTATGAGTAGGCAGTGTCATATGAACACATGTCCTGTAGGTGTTGCAACAACAGATCCAAAACGTGAAAAGGGATTAATTATAGATGAAAAAAAATACCGCGTCACTAATTTTGTAACCAGCTTACATGAAGGCTTATTTAACATTGCTGCCGCTGTAGGTGTAACTTCCCCAACTCAGATATCGAAAGAACACATCATTATCAAAAAGAAAGACGGTAACATTCAATCCATACATGATTATAAATTAAACTTACTAAATCATAATTAACTTCAAAGATTAAAACAAACACCTTTGTTAAAAATAAGCTTCAACAACATTTCGAAGGATAAGATAAGCATACGTCTGGGACGAATCACTGA
This sequence comes from Staphylococcus sp. 11-B-312, assembly GCF_016743055.1. Lineage (NCBI taxonomy): Bacteria > Bacillati > Bacillota > Bacilli > Caryophanales > Staphylococcaceae > Staphylococcus > Staphylococcus sp. 11-B-312. The sequence continues at coordinate 575,430 of NZ_CP068241.1, read as the reverse complement.
TGTCCAGACGTATTTATTTTGCAAATAGATATTTAAGTCCGATGGTTCATTATCATATAAAGTGATTCAATTGCTTTGTTAGCTTAGATTCTATCGTTTCTTGTTGATCTTCCAATGGATTGAATTCAAATAAATTACCATTAATAAAAACGGTCGGAATGCCTTTAATTCCTCTTTCAAATGCTTCTTCATGAATCGCTAACGAACGATCGTCAGCTTCTTTATGAGGTGTAAGATTATATTCTTCTTCCATTTTGGCTTCAATTGTCGAAAAACTTACTTTCCATTGAGCTTGTGTTTGGTATAACTCACGAATAATATCTAAGGTTTCTTCAGGTCGTTGATAGTTTAAATATATATTTGCTATTGTTCCTTTTAATAAGCCTTGCTTCGTTTTATCAAAATGTTTAATTGTATGTTGAACCTTCCCTTGATCAATGAATGGCTTTAATACAGTGTCTGCAGCGAAAAAGAAGTTTTTACAGTATGGACAAGCTAAATTGATAAAAGACTCCACTTTAATCGGTGCTGATTCTGAGCCTATTGTTAAATAATTAATTTCTGTCATCGTCTATCCCTCCACTTTGTTTATAATTATATTGAATCATGGACAGGTATTGAATGCACACGTTTAGCCTTACAATAGCGTGCAACGTAAACTTCATCTAATGTTATGTAAATTAAATTAATAACACAAAGCTCAAACAATTAGCTTATATCAAAGTTCATGATAAAATGAATATAAATATTTGATTAGGGGGTATAACATGAACAATTCAATAAAATTACTAGAATCATTAACAAATGTTGACGGTATTGCAGGTCATGAAAAAGCAGTAAAAACACTTATGCGTGATTATTTGACGCCAGTAAGTGATGAAATTATTGAAGATAATCTGGGAGGTATTTTCGGTAAAAAAACGACCTCTACTGGTAATAAGACATTAATGGTGGCAGGTCATTTAGATGAAATTGGTTTTGTAGTTACTAAAATTGATAAAGATGGATTTTTAAAATTCACACCTATTGGTGGTTGGTGGAACCAAGTGATGTTATCTCAAAAAGTAACTGTCACAACTGATGAAGGCAAGAAAATCAGAGGTATTATTGGCTCCAAACCACCACATGCTTTATCACCCGAAGAACGTAAAAAAAATGTAGAAATAAAAGATATGTTCATTGATATTGGAGTTAAAAGTAAAAAAGAAGCTGAACAATTCGGCATTGAAATTGGCAATATGATCACACCATACAGTGAGTTTGAAACACTAGCTAATAGCAAGTATTTAACTGCCAAAGCATTTGATAATCGTTATGGTTGCGCCCTTGCTGTAGACGTTTTAAACAACCTTAAACAAGAATCCATTGATATTAATTTAGTTTCAGGCGCTAACGTACAAGAAGAAGTAGGTCTTCGTGGCGCTAAAGTTGCAGCTAATAAGATTAAACCTGACTTAGCTCTTGCTGTCGATGTAGCTGTTGCCTATGATACACCAGGCATGTCTGGCCAAACTAGCGAGACAGCTATTGGACAAGGACCTGTAGTCATTATTATGGACGCTTCAAACATAGGTCATGTTGGTTTTACAAACCATATTAAAAAAATAGCTAAAGCACATAATATAGATATCCAGTTAGATTCTACACCTGGTGGCGGTACTGATGCTGGAAGTATTCATGTTGCCAATGAAGGTGTGCCTACGGTCTCTATTGGTGTCGCTCTACGTTATATGCATTCAAACGTCTCTGTATTGCATACAGATGACTATAAAAATTCGGTTGCCTTAGTCACTGAAATCGTTAAATCTTTAAACGACGATGCCGTAGATAACATCATTTGGTAAACCACTCAAATCTATAAAAAATAAAGCCGTAAACAAAGTGCTACCACTAATGTTTACGGCTTTTTGGTGCTTCTTAATAACTATTAAACTCAAATAATATCACTTTCACTCTAAATTATTCTGTAGAATCTTTCCAACGCGCATCACTCAACATTTCTCCTGGCCAAGTATATGCCGTCACACCACCATCAATTGTAATGGTTTCACCAGTTATAAAAGAACTGTCATCAGAAGCCAAGAAAGCAATGAGTTTACCTACTTCATCAGGTGTGCCCAAACGACCTAAAGGCGTAACCCACTTCTGATTTTCTCTAAATATTTTTCCTTGTTCATCTTCTTTAGTACCTGTTAATTTATCTACAAGTGGTGTTTCTATCGTACCTGGTGCGACTGCATTCGCTCTGATATGCTCACGTCCATATTCTATCGCTGTTGATCGAGTGAAATTGATGATACCTGCTTTTGCAGCATTATATGCTGAACGATTTAAATCTGCAGCATTTCCAGAAAATGACGCCATATTGATGATAGAGCCACCATTTGACATCATTAGTGGTAAAAAGAATTTAGTCATCAAAAATGTACCTCTTAAATCAACATTCATAATTCTATCAAACACATCGATTGGAAATTCATGAATACGTCCAGCGGCATTATCAATACCAGCATTATTACATAAAATATCAATATGATTATAATCTTCTTTAATAGATTGCGCAAGCCGTTCTACTGCATGTGCATCTGATACATCTACATTATATCCTGAAGCTTTATTACCGCCCTGGTTAATTACTTTTACTGTATCATGTACAGATGCAGAAATATCAATCGCTAAAACATGTGCCCCTTCTTTTGCCAATATTTGTGCAGAAGCAGATCCTATGCCGGTACTAGCGCCTGTTACCACAGCAATCTTATTTTCTAATCGTCTCATCTATGAACTTCCCCTTTCATTTCCCTACTGTTCAATATTAATTTATCTGTAATACATTTCCTTTTTAAATCAATTTTAAAACCTTTGTATAAAGCATTCATAGATGCCTTTTGCTTGGAAACATAAAATTTATCATACTCATTTCAAAATGAGTTTGTTATAATTTCGATAACTTATTGGGGAGGTAATAATAATGGGGTCAAATACGAGAGAAAAATCGACAATTATAAATAAATTTCTGAATATTGTAGAAAAAATTGGTAATAGATTACCTGATCCAAGTATATTGTTTTTTCTAATGTGTCTTGGGCTCGCAATCATTACATGGGTTGTTTCACTTTTTCATGTCACAGTAAAACATCCTGGAACAGGTAATACCATTGGCATCAAAAATATTTTAAGCAAAGATGGTATTGCTATGATTTTGAATGATGCGATCAAAAACTTTTCTGAGTTCCCTGCACTCGGTTTAGTATTATCAGTGATGCTTGGGGTAGGTATTGCTGAGAAAACAGGTTATTTTGATAAATTAATGGTACAAATTGTTCATAAAGCACCCAAGCAAATCATTGTGCCTGTAATAATACTTATAGGTATTATTGGCAATTCTGCAGGAGATGCTGCAACGATTGTTTTACCACCGTTAACAGCGATGGTCTTCATAAAATTAGGCTATCACCCTATTGCCGGGTTAGCGATGGCTTACGCATCAGCACTTGGTGGTTTTTCTGCGAATGTCATGATAGGAATGTCAGATGCATTGCTTTATGCCTTTACAGAACCAGCAACAAAGATTGTTTCTGATAAAATTGCAGTTAATGTAGCGATGAATTGGTACTTTATTGCAGCTAGTGTCGTTGTATTATTGCCAACAATTTATTGGGTTACAATGCGTTTTGTCATCCCCCGTTTAGGCTCATATGACGATACACAGTCTAATATTAAAGTGGATGATACTAATCAAGGATTAACACTTAAAGAAAGTAAGGCTGTGTTTTGGGCAAATATAAGCTTTTTCACTACACTTATTTTACTTATCATTATGGCAATACCACAAAATAGTTTCTTACGTAATGCCAAAACTGGCAGTTTATTGAATGATTCTCCTATTATTAATGGGGTTGGTTTAATTATTTTACTTATTTTTTTGGTGCCTGGTTTGGTGTACGGCATGTTAATGAAGGAATTTAAAAATTCTAAAGATTTAGGTAAAATGCTTGCTGATTCTATGGCTTCTATGGGGTCTTTTATTGTTATTGTCTTTTTTGCAGCACAATTACTGGCATTTTTAGAATGGAGTAATTTAGGTGTGATTGTAGCAGTACAAGGTGCTGAAGTACTTCAAGATCAAAACGGTATCGTCCTTATTTTAGGAGTGATTTTTTTAGGTGCGCTCATTAACTTATTAATCGGTAGTGCATCTGCTAAATGGGGAATTCTTGCTCCAATATTTATTCCAATGCTGATAATTGTAGGATTTCATCCTGCATTCACACAAATGTTGTATAGAATTGGAGATTCAATTAGTAACCCAATTACGCCAATGATGCCTTATTTGCCATTACTTTTATCTTATGCTCAAAAATATGATAAACACATGAAATTAGGCTCACTGTTATCTAGTTTAATGCCTTATACCATTATTCTAAGTATTGTATGGCCCATATTCATGATTATATGGTACTTACTTGGCTGGCCATTAGGCCCTGGAGGCCCTTTACACATCAATGAATAAGTCAAAAACAATATTAAATTTCAAACTATATAAAAATCATTACCATGAATTGAACAATATTCAATTGATGTATCACAAATCATGCTATTTATTGTAATATTAAAGAGAAAAGTGGGTAAATAAATTTATAAACAACTATTTACCTCATATATACAGGAGGAGATTATGGAACGCATAGGATTAGTAGACATCGGATCAAATACAATAAGGTTAGTTATTTTTGAATTCGATACTAAAACAGGATTAAATGAAATTTTAAATATTAAAACGCCCGCACGCTTAAGTCAATATTTAACCGATGATTTAAAGATGAACCAAGATGGTATCGATGTGTTGACAACAACATTACACAGCTTTAAAAGCGTCGCTAAAAAATTTGAAGTAAACGAATTACATCCTGTTGCGACAGCTGCTATTAGACAATCTACCAATCAAAAAGAAATCATCAAACACATTAAAAGCGAACTTGACATCAGCATCAAAATTATTCCTGATCAAGAAGAAGCTTTTTATGGTTTTTATGCCATCACTCATACTACAGATGTAGAAGATGGTGTTTCTATCGATATTGGTGGTGGTTCTACAGAAGTCACTTTATTCAAAGATAAAACGATCATTGAAGCGCATAGTTTCCCATTTGGCGTTGTAACATTAAAACGAAAATTCTTCGAAGATAAAGATCATAATGATAAATCAGCAATTAAAGCAATGGAAAAATTTATAGCTAAGCAATTCGAACAGCTACCATGGTTACAAGACCAAAAAATTGCTCTAGTCGGTATTGGTGGATCGGCTCGTAACGTAGCACGCATTCATCAGTCAGAACATTCTTATCCCATTGGTGGTGTTCATAACTACTCAATGACTGAAGAAGATATGGATGAGGTATATAAAATAATTAAAAAGAGTTCACGTGATGACTTAAAAGATATTGATGGATTAAGCAGAGACCGTATAGACATCATATTACCAGCAGTATCCGTATTCAAAACTTTATTCGAACAAATCAATGCAACCCACTTCACTTTCTCACGCAAAGGGCTACGTGAGGGCTATATAATGAAGTTGATATCCGAACGTCACCCACAAGAATTTAAAAAAGAAAATATTAGAAAAGATGCATTATATCATTTAGCTAATGAATATAGCATCGAAGAATCTAGTGCAAAACAACGCGTTAAATTGGCTCAATCATTGTTATCACAACTGATTGACTTAGATAAAATTCAAGTTACTAAAAAAGAGCAAGAACTTTTTGCGGAAGGTGCATATTTATATTATTTAGGAAGATTTATTGACGCAGATTCTAGTTCACCGCATACGTATTATATTATAGCGAATTCAATGATTGATGGTTTTCCACATGAAGATCGCGTCAAACTTGCAATGTTAGCAAGTTTTAAAAATAAATCTCTTTTAAAATTTTATAGCCAAGAGACCGCATGGCTACGTGGCAAAGAGTTGGATCATATTCAATTTTTAGGCGGTATTATTAAATTTGTAAATGCCCTAAATATATCACACACTAGCCCAGTGGAGCGTGTGGCATTACAAGAAGAAGATGGTGCTTATACTTTGTATGTCCGTTATATTGGTGAACCGATTGCTGAAGAGTATCAATCACTTAGACAAAAAAAGCATATCGAGAAAATTTTAAAAGAAAATCTTTCTATCATCTTTACAAAATCTTAAAATTCATATGATAAATTGTACGTAGCAAAATATGTTAACAAGACTACAATAAGGTGGAATTAGAATTATGCAAAAGAAATTGGGAGAGAGAGATTTAAATTTACCACAATATTATAATAATAGAGAGCTCAGTTGGTTAGATTTTAATTATCGCGTATTACAAGAAGCTGAAGATAAAAACAATCCTTTATTGGAACAATTAAAATTTATTTCTATATTTAGCTCTAACTTGGATGAATTCTTTATGGTGCGTGTGGCCGGATTACAAGATCAAGTTAAAATGGGTTATGATAAACCTGAGAACAAAGCACAACTCACACCTAAAGAACAACTTGAGCAAATAAAAATAAAAAATAAAAAATATGTAGATTTACAGTATGCACGTTATAACGAATTAGTAGAACTGTTAAAACAACATCGTGTGGAAGTAACAAAACCTGAATCTTTACCAGAGTCTTTATTACCACAGTTAGAACGTGAATTTAAAACAGGTATCTTACCTACATTAACACCATTAGGTATCGATGCTTATCATCCTTTCCCAAAATTAAACAATAAAAGCTTGAATATATTTGTAGATATTGATACCGATGATGCAATTAATTCGGCTATTGTACAAATACCATCATTAATTCCAAGATTTTATACATTAAATCAAGGTCAAACTCAATACGTTGTAATGTTAGAAGATATTATCACTTATTATATTAATGAGTTATTCACTGGCTATGAAGTGTTAAATACCTTCACCTTTAGAATTACACGTAATGCCGATCTAACCATCCATGAAGATGGTGCCGAAGATTTGTTAATTGAAATAGAACGCTTCTTAAAAGAGCGTAAACGCGGAACAGCAGTACGTTTAGAGATAGACGGAAGACAAGCAACTTATGAAGACGTTGTTTGGATTATCAATCAGTTGGAAGTTCATGATAATGATGTCTATTTTGTAGACGGTCCATTAGATTTAACACTGCTTTTCGATCTTGTAGACCATTTATCTAATAGTTTAAAACATTTAACATATAATAAATATCTACCACAACCACCTCAATCTTTGGGTAATGAAGACATTTTTGATTTATCATTAAAACGTGATATTTTCTTTCATCATCCCTATGAATCCTTTGAACCAATTGTAGATTTCATTCGTGATGCTGCAAATGATCCGAACACGATTGCTATTAAACAAACATTATATCGTGTAAGTAAAGATTCACCAATCATTAATAGTTTGAAAACAGCTGCAGAAAATGGTAAACAAGTAACTGTGCTCGTTGAATTAAAAGCACGTTTTGATGAAGAAAATAATGTTCACTGGGCAAGAATGTTAGAAGATGCAGGCTGTCATGTTATTTATGGTATGACATATTTGAAAACGCATAGTAAAATTTCGCTTGTGGTCAAACGCAACAATAACAAACTCACATCTTTCGTACATTTAGGTACTGGAAACTACAACGATAAAACAGCTAAGCTCTATACAGATATGGGCATTATCACAACAAATCAAGAAATAGCAGAAGATGCTATTAACTTCTTTAACTACCTCAGTGGATATACATTGAAACCAGAATATAATAAACTCATTGTAGCTCCATACGACATACGTGATGTATTCTTAGCTCGAATAGACAAAGAAATCAAATCACATCGTGAAAACGGTAATGGAAAAATTATGATGAAGATGAATTCATTAACAGATAAAGATATTATTCTTAAATTATTTGAAGCTTCTCGTGCTGGTGTCAAAGTTAAATTAATTATTCGCGGTATTTGTTGTTTAAAACCAGGCATCCCAGATGTCAGCGATAATATTGAAGTAGTAAGTATCGTTGGTCGTTTCCTTGAACACTCTCGTATCTATTACTTCCATAATAACGGTGATGAAAAAATTTACCTCTCTTCAGCAGATGCAATGACACGTAATATGATTAAGCGTGTAGAAATATTGTTCCCTGTCGAAGATAAAAAAATTGCTAAACGCTTATTAGATTATATGAATTTACAATTATCAGATAACCAAAAAGGTCGATATCAGGACGAACAAGGTTATTATCATTATATTCATAATAATTTATCACCATTAAATTCACAGGCTTATTTAATGAAAGAAGCGATGACATTTGGCCAAAAATTAAAAGAAGCTTCTACCCTGCCACAAGAAGTTCCTATACAACATAAAAATCGATGGTTTTCTAAACTAAAAGATACGTTTAAACGATGATAAAGAACCACTTCCCAACTTGTTGGGTTAGTGGTTCTTATGCTTTCGAACGACAGAGAGAAAGTAAACTTATTCACTTCCCAACTTGTTGGGTTAGTGGTTCTTATGCTTTCGAGCAGCAAGTGAGAAAGTATACGTTATTCACTTCCCAACTTGTTTGGTTAGTGGTTCTTATGCATGAGCTAAAGCTCAGGTAATCCTTATTGCGAAATCATCTTTATCGGTTTCGTATGATATCCTCTTACTTAAACAAAAAAATTCATCTCATTCTCAACTTATAGCATTTTGAAATATCAGTTATATAACATCTTATGTATCTAATTTTGCTATAATAAACACTAAATACTATTAACTTTTATGAGGTGTCACTTATGATAAATGTTGAAAAATTAAAAAGTAACTTTCCTTTAGTCAATGACATGCAACAATATAAACCGATATTTTGGAAAAATCCAAATTTTCGTAAGGATGAAACATTCCCTTTTTCATTAGATGATATAGAAGATGCTGCAGCAAGGTTAGAACGTTTTAGCAGTTATATACGTAATGTTTTTCCTAAAACTGAAAAAGACCATGGTCTGATTGAATCCCCACTAAAAGCAATCCCTTTTATGCAACAAGCATTAGTTGACTCTGAGCACCTTGAGCAAAGTGGTAAATTATGGCTTAAATGCGATAGTCATCTTGCTATTTCAGGCTCTATAAAGGCAAGAGGTGGTATATATGAAGTTTTAAAACTAGCTGAATCTATCGCTATAAAGGAATGTGGTTTAAAATATACAGATGATTATAAAATTTTATCCGAATCAAAATATAAAGCGTGCTTTCGTAAATATACTGTTGCTGTCGGTTCAACTGGTAACCTAGGTTTAAGTATTGGCATCATAAGTGCACAATTAGGCTTTCAAGTTATTGTACATATGTCTAGTGATGCGCGCCAATGGAAAAAGGACTTACTTCGGTCACGCGGTGTGAAAGTTGTTGAACACCAATCTGATTATCAATATGCAGTTGCTGAAGGACGGAAGGCTGCAGAAAACGACCCTACTTGTCATTTCATAGACGATGAAGGTTCTGCTGATCTTTTCTTAGGTTATACAGTTGCTGCTTTACGGTTAAAAACACAACTTAGCAATGAAGGTATACAAGTAGATGCACAACATCCCCTTTTTGTTTATCTGCCTTGTGGTGTTGGTGGAGGTCCAGGTGGTGTTGCCTTTGGATTAAATCAAGTATTTGGCGATCATGTGTATTGTCTTTTTGCTGAACCTACACATGCACCATGCATGACATTAGGAATGATGACACAACTGCACAACCAAATAGCTGTAACAGATATTGGATTAGACGGCCGTACTGATGCAGATGGTCTTGCTGTTGCCAGACCTTCAAAACTCGTTGGTCATATAATGAATTCATTATTATATGGTGCTTTTACTGTAGAAGATCAACAAATGTACCGATATTTATATTTGCTTAGTCAAAAGGAACGTATATTTGTTGAACCCTCTGCAGCATCAGGGTTTGCAGGTTTAAAAGCAGTGTTGAAACATACCGACAAAACTCATTTTAATTTATCTAATGCCAATCATATTGTATGGGCAACTGGCGGTAATATGGTACCTAAGGAAGAAATGTTAAAATATGTGGCTCAAGGCAAACAATCATAAACGTCAACGATTTAGAAACATACCTGACAACAAACATGTAACTTTAAGTATACACCCCACTTTATGTTTTGCTCGATACCTTATCTAAAAAAACGCATATATAATAACCTTGCTTCTTTTTCAATGATGGCATTAGGCTTGGTTAAAATTTATAATAAATATAATATGTTCGAAGTGGTATCGTCACACTTACTTTCACTCTAAAACCTAAAACAATATTTTAGGTTTTATTTTTTTATATAAATATAGATAAAAGCGTCTAAAGTCACGTTGCCAAGAATATTTTCTGAATATTTATTGAATTCTAAAATCAACTATGTTAAAGTATGTTTTATCAATTCACTTTAGTTCGGTAGAGAAACAAAGTATTTAATAAAGGATGGTCATTATACTATGGATACGAAAGCACTTATTAATAATAAAGAATATGAATTATCATTTTTAAAACATTTTCAACAAGCGGATTTTAAACTTGTTGATTTTAGTTTTATAGAATCATTATCCTGGCAATCACTTACGCCTGATGATTTACAACAAATGACAGAGCGTAGCTTTTGGCAACATGACCATCATATTTTTGCTTTGCGCAATGATTTCACTGACCAATTATTGCGTTACTACAGTAATTATCAACCTGAACAACAACGTTTAGCTTATAGTGGTCCAATAGTCAGAAATAATGAAGTTTACACTCAATTAGGTATAGAACATTACAACCCAACTGTTACAGATATGCAAAACGATTTTAAAACGTTTTATAACTTTATTAAATATACGTTGAATGATGATATCGACTTTGTCATTTTAGGACATTATCAATTAATCGATTTATTATTAGCAGCTAGCGAACAAAGCCAATCGATATTAAATCTTATACAAGAGCGAAATATTTCAGAGTTAACTGCACAGTTAGGTCTTGCGCATCCTGTGGTACAGTTGCTCACTACAAAAACAACTGAACAACTTGATTTATTAACACAACTATTTCCACATGACCATCGCACCATCCAGTCTTTACATCGGTGGGAACAATGGTTTAAATCACAAAATATTACTGAAATTCATCTTGATATAACCCCTAGACCACCACGTTCTTATTACAAAGGATCATTCATGAAATGTCATTTAAAAAATAATAAAACTCAGCGTCTCACTGGTGGGTTTTATAAAGGGAAATTAGAAGGCTTTGGACTAGGTTTTATACTATAAACAAGGAGTGAAAATCATGCTTACTGTCGCATTGGCAAAAGGTAGATTACTTAAAAGTTTTATAAAGTATTTAAATGAAATAAGAGAAACTGAAATAGCATATGCACTTGAACAAAGAGAGCGTCAATTACTTATAACAGTTAATGATATACAATTTATTTTAGTCAAGGGTAGTGATGTACCGATATATGTTGAACAAGGCGTTGCAGATATTGGCATCGTCGGCAGCGATATTTTAGAAGAAGGTAATTATTTTATTAACAACTTACTGGATTTACCTTTTGGCGAATGTCACTTTTCACTTGCTGCTAAACCAGAAGCTTATCAATTTAAAAAAGTAGCTACTTCATATACCCAAACAGCACGTCAATATTTTGAAGCACAAGGTTTAGATGTTGAGCTTGTAAAACTATCAGGTTCAATTGAATTGGCATGTTTGGTAGATATGGTAGATGGCATTGTTGATATTGTTCAAACTGGTACTACTTTAAAGTCAAATGGCTTAGTTGAAAAAGAAAAGATTAAAAACATCAATGCTAAACTCATTACAAATAAGGCATCATATTTTAAAAAATCAACTGAAATTGATAATTTAATTAAAACTTTGGAGGTGACGCTCATTGATTACAAATAAAGAAACATTTATGAATAACTACCTGAACCAATCTGAACTAAACGAAGATTTATATCCAATCGTAAAAGAAATTTGTGATCAAGTGAAATTTCGAGGGGACGACGCCTTAAAGGAATACAATCTAAAACTAGACAAAGTAGAAACATCACAATTATCAGTTTCTAAGGAAGACTTATTTACTGCTTATCAACGCATTGACTCATCTATACGGGAAGCTCTTGAACAAAGTCATGACAGAATTAAGGCATATCAAATGTCTATTAAACAAGAGCATCAGCAGGATAATTCAGAATGTTACGAATTATATCACCCGTTAGAGCGTGTCGGTGTCTATGTCCCAGGTGGTAAAGCTAGCTATCCCTCCACCGTGTTAATGACTGTAACACTTGCTAAAGTTGCTGGTGTTAAAAATATCGTCGTCGTTACTCCACCACAAATTGAAGGCATACCTGATATTGTACTTGCTGCCTGTTATATTGCTGGTGTTGATCAAGTTTACCAAGTTGGTGGCGCACAAAGTATTGCTGCACTTGCGTATGGTACTGAGACAATTCCTAAAGTGGATAAAATAGTTGGACCTGGAAATCAATATGTTGCCTATGCCAAAAAATATTTATATGGGCAAGTTGGCATTGATCAGATTGCTGGTCCAAGTGAAATTGCACTAATCATTGATCGATCGGCTGACATAAATGCCATTACTTATGATGTATTTGCTCAAGCAGAACATGATGAACTCGCTAGAACATTTGTCATCAGTGAAGATAAAGACTTATTACAACAATTAGAAAATAATATTCAAAAAACTCTAAGACAAATCAAACGGCAACCTATTGTTGAAGCCAGTTTAAAACACAATCACTTCTTAATTTCAGTAGAAAACTTTACTGAAGCTTGCGATTTGATGAATCAAATTGCACCGGAACATGCATCTATACAAACACAATGTCCACATGACTATATCAACCATGTGAAATATGTAGGTGCACTCTTCTTAGGACATTATTCTCCAGAAGTTATCGGAGATTATGTTGCTGGCCCAAGCCATGTACTACCTACAAATCAGACTGCTCGTTTTACCAATGGTCTATCTGTGAATGATTTCTTAACGAGACATTCTGTCATAGATTTATCACAACAAACATTTAAAAACATTGAACAATCCGCACGTAAATTAGCACATATTGAACACTTGTATAATCACGAACAATCCATAGAAATTCGAACAACAAAGGAGCCACACAATGATTAGAATTAATAAAAATGAAAGTCCACTTAAACCATTATCTAATGAACAACTTGCAACAATTATTCAACAGGCAGCATTTAACTTTTATCCTGATGATGAGTATGAGCGCTTCAAACGAGCTTATGCAGCTTTTCATAATATTTCTCCTGATCAAGTCATAGCAGCTAATGGTTCTGATGAGCTCATTCAAAAATTAATGTTAATCATGCCAGAAGGACCGGCATTGACCTTAGATCCTGACTTTTTCATGTATCAAGCTTATGCTAATCAGGTAGCTCGACCTATTGAATTTGTACCAGCAAATTCAGATTTAACATTTGATTTAGAAATGATTTTAAAACGAATTGATGAAGTACAGCCTGCATTCTTTATTATGAGTAATCCACATAATCCATCTGGCTTACAATATAGTACGACATTTTTAATGGCTATTGCAGATAAGATGCAAACATTGGGTGGTTACTTTATCATTGATGAAGCTTACTTAGATTTTGGTGAATCTTATGATATTAAGATGCAACCTCATGTTATTCAAATGCGTACGCTCTCGAAAGCGTTTGGTATCGCTGGCTTAAGACTAGGTGTGCTCATCGGTACTAATGATACCATCAAACTCATCCAAAGCATTGAGCATCCGTATCCTCTGAATACAATTACGCTTCATATCGCGATTTATATGTTTGAAAATCAAACAATGACTCGCGCGTTTATAAAGCAACAACGACAGCTTGCCCGCAAATTAAAAGATATGTTTCATGAACTTGTTGACGATGTCATGGTAGTCTTCCCTTCTGCTACAAATTTCGTATTAACCAAAGGAGAAGCTGCGCAAAGTTTAGGTGCTTATATTAAAGACAATGGATTCCTTCCAAGATTATACGATGAACCAGAAATGTCTGACTATGTACGATACTCTATTGCTACAGATGAACAATTAGATCAATTATTTATACTTATTAAAAATTGGAGGTCGCAATATGATACTAAATAAAACACGTAATACAGCAGAAACACAATTAAGCATTTCTCTGGCTGATGACCACCGTGAAAGTAATATTCATACAGGCGTTGGGTTTTTGGATCATATGTTGACACTCTTTACTTTTCACAGCCAATTATCCTTATCTATAGAAGCAAATGGAGATGTTCAAGTCGATGATCATCATGTGACAGAAGATATTGGTATTGTTCTTGGACAGTTACTGTTATCGATGGTAAAGGAACGTAAATATTTTCAACGTTACGGGGTTAGTTACATACCCATGGATGAAACACTTGCGCGTACAGTCGTAGATATTAGTGGACGACCTTATTTATCTTTTAATGCTCAATTCAGTAAAGAAAAAGTAGGTACATTTGATACTGAACTCGTTGAGGAATTTTTCAGAGCACTTGTTATCAACTCACGTCTAACAACGCATATTGACTTAATTCGCGGTGGAAACACACACCATGAAATAGAAAGTATATTTAAATCTTTTGCTCGTGCGCTTAAAGATGCATTAGTCTCAAATGACGCTAATATCACTCCTTCTTCTAAGGGTGTGATTGAATGATTGCAGTGATTGACTATGGTTTAGGAAATATTAAAAACATACAACGTGCGCTTAATCGTTTAGGTTTTAATGCAATTTTAACAGATCGTGTAGAGGATATTGCGGCAGCAGATACCCTTATATTACCTGGTGTAGGTCATTTTAAAGATGCTATGCAAGCGATTGAAAAACGGGGATTAAAGTCTATTTTACAAAATATATCACATAAACCGATCATCGGTATTTGTCTAGGTATGCAATTGCTTTATGAACACAGCGCAGAAGGTGATGTAGAAGGATTACAACTTTTCCCAGGAAATATCATACCTATTCAAACACCTTATCCGGTACCGCATTTAGGGTGGAATAATTTAATCAGCAATTATACAACATTAACGCAAGATGTATATTTTGTACATTCCTATCAAGCTGAAATGTCAGATCATGTTGTTGCTTATGCAGACTATGGCACGTTGATTCCTGCAATTGTTCAATATAAAAATTTTATAGGTATCCAATTCCATCCTGAAAAAAGTGGTGAAGATGGTTTAGCGATACTTAATCAAGCTCTGAAAGGTGGTTTCTTATAATGATCAATATTTGGCCAGCTATTGATTTAATTAATGCAACAAGTGTGAGACTGACTGAAGGAAAATATGATTCAGAAGAAAAAATGACGCGCAGTGCCGAAGATAGCGTCGTTTTTTATGACAAGTTCGACTGTGTAGATCGTATTCATATTGTAGATTTAATCGGTGCCAAGCAGCAAACATCTATTGAACAGGACTACATCAAACAATTAAGAAGCCTGACCAATAAACCTATGGAAGTTGGTGGCGGTATACGTAGTTATGAAACAATCAAAGCTTATTTTGCTGACGGTATAGACTATTGTATTATTGGGACAAAAGGCATTCAAGATACTGAATGGTTAGCCAAAATGTCTCATCAATATCCGTACAAACTCTATCTATCAGTAGATGCATATCAGCGCGAAATAAAAATAAACGGCTGGGAACAAGATGCACATCTAGACTTATTCGATTTGGTTCAGCAAATCGAATCGCTACCATTGGGAGGTATCATCTATACGGATATTTCTAAAGATGGTCGCATGGCTGGCCCAAACTTTGAAATAACAGCACAGCTTGTCAAAGCAACACAAAAACCTGTCATTGCTTCTGGTGGTATTCGTCATCAACAAGACTTAGAACAATTAGAAAAATTTGGTGTTCATGCAGCAATCGTTGGTAAAGCTGCACACAACCATGCATTTTGGGAGGGATTATCATGATTAAAAAAAGAATTATCCCCTGCCTAGATGTGAAAGATGGCCGCGTTGTCAAAGGCATACAATTTAAAGGGCTACGTGACCTTGGAAATCCTGTGGATTATGCACTTTATTACAACGAGCAAGGTGCAGATGAATTAGTCTTTTTAGATATCTCTCGAACTGAAGCTGGCCATGGGCTTATGTTAGATGTTATTGAAGAAACTGCTGAAAAACTATTCATTCCACTTACAGTAGGAGGCGGCATTTCCACAATTGATGACATTTCCCAGTTGCTAAATCATGGTGCTGACAAGGTATCTCTAAACTCTAGCGCATTAAAGCACCCTGCTTTTATCCAAGAAGCCAGTGAAAAATTTGGAAGCCAATGTATTTGTATCGCTATAGATAGTAACTTTGATACAGAGTTAAATGATTATTTTTGCTATACACATGGCGGAAAGAAACGTACAGATAAACGTGTCTATGACTGGGTTCAAGAAGTGGAGGCGCTTGGCGCTGGCGAATTATTAATAACGAGCATGACACACGATGGGATGAAACAAGGCTTTGATGTTAACCATTTACATGAGATTGAACAACTTGTGCACATCCCTATTATTGCTTCTGGTGGTGGCGGCAATCCAGAGCATTTTGTAGATTTATTCAAACAAACAAATGTCTCGGCAGGATTAGCTGCTAGCATACTGCATGACAAAGAAACCACAGTGAATGAAATTAAACAATCAATGGCTCAAGGAGGTATTCCAATAAGATGACACAACAACCTGATTTTAGTAAAGGGCTTATTCCTGCCATACTACAAGATGTTCAGACAAAACAAGTGCTTATGCTTGGTTATATGAATGAAGATGCATACAACAAAACGTTAGCTGAGGGGAAGGTTTGTTTTTATTCACGTTCTAAAGACCGCTTATGGACCAAAGGAGAAACTTCTGGTCACACCCAAGTCGTTCAAAATGTACACCTAGACTGTGATCAAGACACCTTATTGATAGATGTAATTCCCAATGGACCAACTTGTCATACTGGGAGCCAGAGTTGTTTCAATACAACAGTTCCTTTCTATGTACAACAGCTCGAAGACACTGTATCTTCAAGCGCTAACTCTAATAAAGAAAATTCATACACACAATATTTATTGAATGAAGGTTTAGAAAAAATCACGAAGAAGTTTGGTGAAGAAGCTTTTGAAGTCGTAATCGGTGCTATGAAATCTAATCAAGAAGAAGTAACAAATGAAACTGCTGATTTAATGTATCATCTTTTTGTACTTTTACATGCATTGAACATCAAATTTGAAGATATTGAGAAAACTTTGTCAAAACGTCATCAAGTTTCCAATAACTTTAAAGGAGAAAGATCAGATATAAAAAATTGGTAAATTCGATTTACTGATTGCTTCATGATTTTTCATAATCAGTTAATTTCACTAATATATACTCATATATCAAACTATAGGCTAAAACAGATCATAACTGTTTTAGCCTATAGTTTTGAATTTATTAATTTTTTATACAAATAACACCATCAAATCTTCATCATAATACCGTTTGCCATCATAAAGTGCCTTTGGTTCAGTGCCATATTTCTGAAATCCTAATTTTTCATATAATTTAATAGCACTTTGGTTTTCCGTAAGAACCGATAAACCTATAGTTTTAACCACACCTTGTTCAGTGACAATATCTATCATTTTTTGAATTAGTTGTTGAGTAAATCCTTGTTTTCTATATTGTGGATCACAATATACACCGACTAAATTACCTCTGTGCATCATTTTTTCTAATATTTCTCGATAAAAAGTTGCATAACCGATTAATTTTCCATCGTCAAATACACCCATTGTAAAATGTCTTTCGTTCGACCCTATCCTCTCTTCAAAACGTTCAATTGGTAAATGAAGCTCACGTTGATAAGTTGAAGCAAAACCTGTAGGATCAGTTTGCAGAGACTGTAAGCGCAATGAGCGATATGATTCTACATCGCTTTTCTTAAGACATCTAAACTCCATGCTCTACCTACTTTCACATTATATTATCACTTTACTATTAACTAACTCAACGTCGTAACATTAAAAATATATATTAGACTGGTCTGACAGTAATTTCATTTACATTTACATGTGAAGGTTGTTGTAATGCATAAACTACCGCTTCAGCAATATCTTTGGGTTCTAGCTTTTTACGTTCTCCCCAATCTGTCTGGCCACTTAAAGGCGTATCTACCATACCTGGCGATATGCTTGTCACTCGAACGCCAGTTTTAGCCAGCTCTTTTTCCAATCCTTGCGTAATCGTGTGCACTGCAGCTTTCGTTGCACTATATATTGTACTCATTTTCGTCACTTCAAAACCTGAGATAGAAGCAATGTTAATAATATGACCACTAGATTGAGCTAAAAATGTTGGTATGACTGCATTAATGCCATATAGTGTCCCTTTCACATTTGTATCAATCATTGATTCCCAAGCCTTTACATTACCGTCCGTTACAGCAGAAGACATCATTTGACCCGCACTATTTACAAGTATATCCAAGCGACCGAATTGTTCTTTTGCATATGCTATTAAACGTTCAACTTCTTGTTGCTGTGTCACATCCACTATTAAATATTCAACCTGTGCATGATGTTCGTTTAAACGAATACGATTTACAACATCTTTCAGCTTTGTTTCATTACGACCAGTTAATAGTAATTGTATACCGTGACTTGATAGCACCTCTGCTATGCTAGCACCAATGCCACTACTAGCACCAGTGATGATTGCAACCTTGTTCTCTAATTTAACCATCGAATCTTCCTTTCATCAAACGTATTTTATATTTTATACCCTGTCCTCAAAGATTGTACCATGTGCCCTCCCCCTTGAAACAATGAGTTAGCTCATAAGCATGTGTACTTGTCATATACACTAAATCATTATAAAGTGGGTATATCATACATAACTCACTTATCTTTAAATAAATTAGGAGGATGATCCATGAACTTCACTGAAAGAATAAAAGAACTAAGAAATAATATTGATAGTACAAGTTTCGACTTTCGTTTTGAACAATTGTTTAATGAAGAAGAGTGGCTTGGACTATCGCTTAACCAGCGCCAGCAATATGAACGTGAATTCAGAAAATATGTCACCCAAAGTAATGTATTGCGTATTTCATATGCTTCACAAGATCACATTCGCATGCGTATGTATAATTCTATTTATAACTATAATGAAATCAAACATAACTTTAAATCTTATGTTTAATCATGATGAGAAAAGCCTACGTTACTGGATGAACAGTAACATAGGCTTTTCCACTTTGTAAGGGCTCTAAATAAATCATGAAAGGTGATACTAGGGAGAATAATATACATGAAGTTTTACACACAAGATACGATGAAGTATATGTGTATAAACTTCAATGCTACTAGATGAATACAGTGTATTAATTACTTACTAGTAGCTTTTTTTCTAATCCATAGTTGTATAATTTTTCTGCATCAATATAAGCTATATAATCAATACTTCTGTATCCATCTTTAATGTCATTAATAATGCCTTGATTCACACCAGTATGTGTGTATATATCATAACTGCTTTCATTTGAAAAAATGACTTCTTCAATTACTTTTCTCATTTAATAATCACTCCGTATTTTTTCTTTCGTTAGGCATTGTTATCTTCTACACCCTTATCATAATCGATAACGTTAAGAATTTAAAGTGTTTTGTGATTAATTTCACAAAATAATCACTTTTAGTCCTTTTTAATATATTTCACACATTTTTAAATTGACAAATTGTTTAATTTTAAAAATGATTGATTTTAAAAATACGCATAATAGGTTAACGATAAAATTCCATTTATAGTACCTATTTCGTTAATATTGCGCTTAATCACGAAGCGTTAGTTATACCATTAGATAAATTGCTATCATATTTTAGCTAATCATTTAGCTCAAACGCACTGAATTTAATTTTTCTACAAATGCATGTGTTTGATGAATAATCATATCTAAGTGGTTTTTTTGTGTCCCTTTAGTTAATGCATTACCAATACCGATAGCATAGGCACCACTTTTGTACCACTGCTCCATATTTTCTAATGACATGCCGCCATAAGGTATCATATGTATATTGGGGAAGATTTCACGAATGTTTTTCAAAAAAGGTACACCTAATATATTTGCAGGATACAACTTAATCACTGGTACTTCATACTGTATCGCTTTAGTTACTTCATCTTTCGAACCACATCTTGGCATGTAAGGTATTTGGTATACATTACAAATATGCGCTATTTGAACGTCTAAATGCGACGTTGCTATATAGCGAGCACCATTTGTAATCGCTACACGTGCGGTTACAACATTTTGAACTGAACCTGCACCAATGATAATTGATTTACCAAATTTTTGGGTTAACGCTTTTATGGCCAATTCTGCATAAGGCGTGTTAGATGTTATTTCAATATTTTTCATACCACCCTCAATCATTTTTTCACTTTTCAATATAGCATCATCACAAGTAGGTCCCTTAACTACTCCTACCAAGTAGTTTCGGTGTAATTGTTCCAAAGTCAGCAATTTATCCATTAGCGTCTGTCCTTTCCAATCCATTTTATTTCATTGTAATTTTTATCTAATTTTCGTCAATCGATGACTACGTAACCCTTTCATAGTAAGATTCATTATATTTTGTTAACAATTTGAGCAATCATTAGTATCTATGTAGCATATTGATGTTTTATTTACAAAATGGATGCCATAGATGAGATATATCAAAAATAAAATGTACGCACCTTTGATCACGTACTTCTCTCAAATAGCCAATATTTTTATTAATAAAATAACTATTTTAGTAATAAAATGACATAAAACATCTACTTTGTGATTATACTCACAAAGTTATACGAAATGCGCTAGTTTTTTTCTATTATGAATGCTAACTTTAATATTATAAAGAAAGCGCTTTATTATATTCTTGAGTTTTACTTACAACAGTATTTTAAAAGTAAGGTAATGGTATATGATAAAGCACATATTTTAACTTGAGAGGAAAAGATTAAATGATTGATTCTTTATCACATTACAAACCTAGGTTTAAAAAATTAATTTGCGTTGATTCTGACGGATGTGCCATCGATTCTATGACTATCAAGCATGAGCGGGCATTTGGTCCAGCTATTGTTGAAGAATGGCATTTAGAAAATATAGAATACAAACTATTAAAGCGCTGGAATGATATAAATTTATATGAAATCACTAGAGGTATTAATCGCTTTAAAGGTTTAGAACGCATGTTAAGTGAACTTGTTGAACAAGGGATTCATATTGAGGGCTACAAGCATATTAAGCAATGGGTGCAAACAACAGATGCTTTCTCTAATCCAGCACTCGAAAAAGCTATATCAAACAATCCGCAACAAAATGGATTACAAAAAGCATTATCATGGTCCCACCGTGTTAATGCAATTATCAAAACCTTACCAAGTATTGGACCATTTAAAAACGTACAAACGTCTCTACAAAATGCTTCAACTTTTGCTGATATCGCAATTGTGTCATCAGCAAATTTAGCGGCAGTAGAATATGAGTGGGAATCATATAAATTAACAGACTATTTAAGTGGCATGTTTGCACAAGAAGCAGGTACAAAAGAGCACTGTTTAGCGCACTTAAAACAATATTACAACTTAGAAGACATCATCATGTTAGGAGATGCCAAAGGAGACTTAGAAGCAGCAGAATCTCATGGTATGTACTTTTATCCAATACTAGCAGGTCATGAAGATCAATCGTGGCTAGACTTTAACAATAAATATTTAAAATTGTTTAAAGATGGTCATTTCAACCAATACACACATGACACTTTAAAACAAATATTTTTTAATAATTTTGAAGGAGAGAACTAACACTATGGTTAAAGTAGATTTAACAGCATCACCCTATCATTTAAATGACAATCAAATAGCATGGGTAGAAGAAACACTTGGTACATTAACAGACGAAGAAAAAATTGGTCAATTATTTTTTAACTTATTTTCTTTAGAAGGTGGCAAAAAATTTTTTGACGCAGACTTAACTAATAAAGATATACTTGAACGTTATCACATTGGTGGCGCTCGATATGAAGGTGGAAACAAAGAAGAAGTTCAAAACTTACTCAATGATTTACAAAGGCATACGAAAGTTCCAGTACTTGTAGCAGCAAACTGTGATTCAGGAGGAAATGGTGCATGTAAAGATGGTACATATATCGCAAGTGCTGCTCAATGTGAAGCTGCCCAAGATACAAAAGTTTCATATAATGCTGGTCTCGTTTCAGCACGTGAATCCTCAGCACTTGGTGTACACATTAATTTCGATCCCTGTGTAGACATACTTAAGAATTGGCGCAATACAATCGTTAATACACGTGCATATGGCACAGATGCTGAAACAGTTATTAAATATTCAAGCGCATTTATTGACGGCTTTAATGCTGAACGCGATATGATTACATGTATCAAACACTTCCCTGGAGACGGTACGGAAGAGCGTGACCAGCACTTGGTGCTTGGAGTAAATGAACTATCTACCGAGGAATGGGACGACAGCTTCCGAAAAGTTTATCAACATCACATTGATCGCGGTGTACAGATGATAATGGCAGGACATATTGCACAACCTGCTTATTCAAAAAAATTAAATCCAAGTCTCGAAGATAAAGACATTTTACCTGCAACTCTTTCTTCTGAACTAATTACTGATTTACTAAAAGATGATATGAAATTTAATGGTTTAGTCGTTACTGATGCAAGCCATATGTTAGGTATGACTGCTTCTATGCGTCGCGAAGATTATGTTCCATTAGCCATTGCAGCTGGTTGTGATATGTTCTTATTCTTCAATGATTTGGAAGAAGATTACCAATTTATGCTCAATGGTTATAAAAACGGGGTCATCACAGAAGAGAGATTAAATGATGCCGTAAGACGTATCTTAGGTTTAAAAGCACAACTCAATCTTCACATGAAACAAGAAAACGGTTCAATCATTCAACCTCAAGAAGCATTAGATATTATCGGTTGTACAGAACATTTAGAAATGCGCGCAGAAGCAGCTGATTTAGGCATAACACTTGTAAAAAACACTTTAAATCAATTACCTATCCGACCTGAAACACATAAAAATATTATGCTTTATGTGATCGAAGGCGAAAAAGATGGCATCTATAAATCAGCGAATAACGTCACAGATGATATTATAAAAGAACTCGAATCTCGTGGATTTAATGTGACATTAAATGATGGTTCAACACGTATTAAAGGTAAAACATTAGAATATCGTGAAAAAGTAGACGCTGCGTTAGTATTTGCAAATATTATCGGCTATGCTGCTGAAAATAACTATCGCATTAAATGGGGTACAGCCATGAGCAATGAAATACCGTGGTATGTACATGAAGTACCAACCGTGTTTATTTCTACCAATTTCACGACTCACTTGCATGATGCAACAATGGTTAAAGCTTATATAAACGCTTATCATTCCAACAGAGAAAATATTAAACAAACCATTGATAAGATTATGGGAGAAAGTGAATTTAAAGGTCAATATAATGACTTAGTATGGACAGAAAAATGGCAAGCAAAATTATAAAAAAGCGAGTTATAATATCATGCTTAGAGTATAATACCTATACTTAAATTAAGGACTAATCTCTCAGATTAAGATGAGATTAGTCCTTTTTATATTGAAATGCTTTCGTATAGGTATGGATAGCTTTAGCTAGAGTAAGTTTGTTCGAGCTGTATGCATTCACTTATATCATTATCTACTGCGTCAACACAGTGCCCTTTCGTCTCCTTTTATAACGATCATAAAGCTAAACAACTAATTTATACTAAAACGCACTAAGCATACAAAGTACATTTTATTATATATAATGCCGCTAAATCATATTATTCAATTTGATACCCCTTTTTCTATAAAACCAAAATAACCCTAAAGCTTGTTATAGGCTTCAGGGTGAATATACTTATAATTGTATTTAGTTGTTTATGATTTATAGCCAAAGTTAGGTATGTTTTCCCAACGTTTCTTGAAATAATGTGCAACTGCTTTAGGGCGACGTTCACGCGTGAATATTCCTTTTTTGTTTCCTTGGACACGGATAATATCTGCAGATGTTTCAAAATCTGCAAAATTCCATGTATGTTCACCAATAAATTGTGGATATTGATCAATGACTTCATGATTTGCTTCATAATAACGAATTTGGTACTCTTCCGTAAATAATTCATCATTTAGTGAATGTAATCCTGCTACTGTGTCCGCACCATATTCTGTAAACATAATTGGCTTATGCGGTTGTTTTTCACTCCAACCATCTAACTCAGTTCTTAAAGCTTCTTTAGCAGCTTCCAAATCGCCTGTTTGTGTATACCATCCGTAATATCTGTTCAGACATAATACATCTACTAAATCTTGAACTTGGCAATTATCCGGCTGTGACATTAAAATGGTTACGATTGTTACAGGTCTGTTTTGTGGATCGCAAGAACGTGCTAAGTTGACCAAGGGCTCAAAATATTCTTTTGCGCCTTCTTCAGTTGAAGCTGGTTCATTAGCTATTGACCACATTACTACACATGCATGGTTTTTATCTCTATCAATCAAATCTTTGATAACAGATTCGTGTGCTTTTTTCGTTCCAATTTCTTTAAATGTATCTCTTGTAGACACACCATATAATACAGTGCTAAAGTTTAAATGCACGCCGACAGCAGTTGTTTCATCTATGACAACAATACCTTGTTCATCTGCCAATCGCATCATTTCTTCAGAATAAGGATAGTGTGACGTTCTAAATGAGTTACCGCCAATCCATTTAATCAGATTGAAATCCATAACGTTTGTTACTTCATTTAATCCTCGGCCATTATAATAGGTATCTTCATGCTTACCAAATCCTTTAAAATAAAACGGTTGATCATTGATTAAAAATTGCCCCTGTTTTACTTCCACAGATCGTATACCAAAACGCTCAGTATAACTATCTACAGCTTGGTTATTATCTACTAACGTTACTTCTAAATGATATAAGTAAGCATTCAAAGGTTGCCATAAATACGGCTGTTCAACCTTGATAGAACCCTGTGCACCAGTCGTTTCTGCTACAACCTTTCCCGCTTCATCTATCAATTTAATTAAGATATCATCCACTGGTTCATTGATGGAAACATTATAATTTATATCTGCCACATTATTTTTAACTTCTGGAACAATTTCAATATCTTTTATAAATGTTTGTGGTGTTGTATAAATTTTAACGGGTCTATGCAAACCAGCATAATTGAAAAAGTCAAAATTAGGCTTATTTCTTTTAATCAAATTACCATCTTTGTCTGTGGTTTCGCTATAATTACCAACAGGTAAAGTCGTTTCGTCTAATATATTATTTACACAAACCGTTAAACGATGTTTTCCTGTAGAGAATTTTTGATTTAATTCCACTTCAAATGGTAGAAATCCTCCTTGATGTGATGTGACTTCTTGACCATCAATATAAACAGTTGCTTTATGTGTAGCTGAACCAAATCTCAACACAATACGTTCATCTGATAGTACGTTAGGTATCGTAAACATTCTTTCATACCAAACGTTTCCTACATGATTACGTATGTTTGCAGTCACGCCTTGATCATTATATGAACCAGGTACTGCCATAACTAAATCAGTGTCCAAAGGTTTCGTTACATCTATTTGATCATAGTTCTCTTCTAATTTAAACTGCCAAACACCATTTAAGTCTATGATACTTCTCTGTTCATTTGTTACTGGATATAGCATATAAATGCTCCTCTCATAAAATTAAATACAAAATAGTTATAATTCCTCTCTAAGTGCTAGTTCTTTAACAATTTGTTTATGTTTCTGATCTGTTAATGGGTATGCAATGAAGAAAAGTATCACTGCAACTAAACAAATGACTGCGGGCACCACAAAGAATAATATTTTTAAACCGAATATTGTATCAGGCGTTTGTGCCGCATTAGGTACATAACCAATAATTGTTAATGCCATACCTGGTATAAAACCTGCTAAGCCTTGTGAAATTTTTCTAGTAAAACTATAACTTGCATAAATAATACCTTCAGATCTAAGTCCTGATTGCCATTGTCCGTATTCTACAACATCAGCTATAAACGCCCATGTCACCGTATTTGGAATAACTAAGAATAATTGTGCAATCGTGTTAAATATTAAGAAAAGTACAATTTGCTCTGAAAATAACGAAAAGTTCACAATTTGGAAAATAATAAAACCACTTACGCCTATGACTGCTGTCATTTTTTTACCTACTTTTTTACTTAAGAAAGTAGTTAGGAATAATGCTGGTATTAAAACAATAAAATTCAATGTACTTACAATTCCTATTAAATTATCAAAACCAAGTACATTTTTGTAATAATATAGTTGCGCACCTTGTTGTAAAAATAAAGCAGTAATCGTTAACAATGTATAAATTGCTAGAATTATAAATGGTCTATTTTTCAGTAAATTAAAAAACGCTTTACGCCCTAAACCTTTTACTTGCGGACGTTCAATTGTATGACGCTCTTTAACCCCCTTATAACACAACATATGTAGTGTGACACCTGCAATTGCAAGTATTCCTACTGCAATCGGATAACCAATCGCATGATTCGGAAATAAACTTACTAACGGAATAATAACAATGCCTGAAATAAACATGGCACCTTGTGACCCTAAATTACGAAACACTGATAATTGTGTTCGATCATCCGCATTAATCGTCATTGAGGCAGACAATGAACCATAAGGTATATTCACTACAGAATAAGCAGCATTGAATAGTAAATATGTTCCAAATGCCCATATAATTTTACCTGTTTCACTGATATCAGGAGAAATAAAAGTTAAAACAGTCAATATTGCTAATGGAACGCTCCCATATAAAATAAATGGTCTAAATTTTCCTCGCTTTGAAAAATTCTTCTGATTATCGACAAGAGTTCCTACACCCGTGTCTACAAATGCATCGAAAAATTTAGCAACTAAAAATACGAGACCACCAACGGCAGACGGAATTCCCAAAATATCTGTATAAAAAAGCAGTAAATAAATTTGCCCCATATCAAACATTAATCCGTTACCTAAATCCCCAAATCCATAAGCTAGTTTTTCTTTGAATTTTAATTTCGGTGATTCAATTTCGTTAAATTTTTTCAATTTCTTATTTGCCGGTTTTAATCTGGCTGTAACCATAAGGATTACCTCTTTCCACTATCGAAACAACATTTGTGCACCTCATCTTTGCAGTTTCATAGTCTGTTTTATTGAATGTGGCCATCAATCATAACTTTCCCCATAGAATTGAAAGCGTTTTCTTACGTACATAAAAATTTTTAACCCTCTAGAATAGATACGCTTATTATTTTCACGTGCATACACCCTTAACACTTTTTGATAGAGCTCTTACTTTTATTATATTTTTATAATGACAACAGTCAATAAAAAATAACAACGTTGTTAAAATTGTGTCTTACTTATCCATCTATGCTATTTTTTTTCAACTATTGCTAAAGTCTGTAATAACGCCAATCCAAATTGATACTATACTTTATTACATACAATTGCGCGGAAAATATTAAATTAGCTCTAAGTTTAATGTGAATTGGTGCTATTTTAATTATTTTCAGAGATAATTATGATTTTTTTGATATTTTCCTAATTTTTTTACAATTTTTTTATTGAATATTTAATTTTCTGATTTTTCATTATATCTACTAATAAAATTCTTTATGTTCTGTCCGATATTTCAATGGTGTCTTGCCATATTGCTTTTTAAAACATTGTGCGAAATAACTTTGTTCCTTAAAACCAACATATTTTGCCACTTCGGCAACAGTCATTTTTGTCCGCGCTATTAAGTCACGCCCTTTTTTTATTCTTAGTGCTGTAATAAATTGTGATAAAGATTGATGACATTCCTGATTAAAAATTCTTGATAGATAACTAGGTGCCAAATTTACATAATTCGCTAATTCTTCTAAAGTTAAATTACTATCTAAGTTTCTTTCAATATATTGAATCACTTTACTTACTTTAGGGCTAAAGGCATTCGCTTTAATTTTCATAGCCCTTTCTGCATATTCCTTTACAATTGCATACGTTAATTCTTCCAATACTTCTACATCCAATGTCCGATCAATCATTGCAGCATATCGAGCGGATATTTCATCGATATGTATAAGACTTACACCCGCTTTTTCACCAGCTTTACGGCATAAAGTATTGATCAAATATGCTTTATATTGTTCATTTGATAGATCATCCTTCACTCGTCGTAAACCAGTCACAGACAAACTCATCTTTTTTAAAATCGTTAATGCTTCTTCGACATTTCCGTTTTCTACTGCAGTCAACAATTGATTTTCTAAATTATATCTATATTCTATTTCTTGTAATGTGTAATCACTTTGAAGCTTAGAATCAGCTAAAAATGTTTCATTTGCATGAAAACTGAAGTCAATTTCTACCGTTTCATAGACAATATTTCTTTTCTTCAAAAAACGAATTGCTAAACGACACATTTTTTGTGCTTTAACATGATGACATATTGGTATTTTAAGTAGATATTGTTTCAGTGTAGGCAGCTTAGAAATTTTAATATTTAAATTTAGTAACATTTCATTACATTGGCGCTCATTGGGTCGTTTATCCATATAAGGTCCAATAATATATATTTTTCTATATTTTTTAAATTTAAAAATCAAAAAGCTTACATTAAAACTATTTTTATAGTGATAAATTTTATTACTTTGCATATGCACAATAAAATGTTTTAACTCATTTCTATATTGTTTTTTGGTAGTATTCATAAAAGGTGTCTTAATATGGTTACTAATTGCCTTTATGTTGTCCATATCATAACCTTCTAACTGAATACCCAACAATTGTATAGCATGCATTTGCAATATTTCTAGCGTTTCATTCTTCATAAAAAACACCCCATTCCTTATATTTTTATTATATCTAAATATTAAGGAATAGAGTATCAAATGAATAAAAAATATTTAATTTATTTTTAGAATTTTATATATTTAGGCGTGTAAGGCTATTAATCACTCTGTGTCTATTGTTTCTTACCCAATTTTAATTTAAACGGCGCATAGAATAAGACAAAGATAAGCACCAAACCTAAATAACCGATTAATGGATAGAAGATTGCTACTAGATCCGTAAATCCGACAAAACTTAAGCAAAGTCCTACAAGGATTGTAATAGTATAAAATAGCTTAAAACGTATAGAATCTACAACAGTGAAACGTGTTGCAAATGCATAAAACATACCTAGTCCTGTATTGAAAATCATACCAAATATCACGATTGCCATAATGATACCTAGAATTGGTGATATATGGTTCACAATACCTAACATAGGCATTTCCATATTACCGACAATATTGATTTGTGTAAAAATTGCTAAATGACTTAAGACAATCATAGCACCCAATATCAGGCCACCTACTAAGCCTCCAATTGCTGCTACTTTTGAATTTTTTTCTGCTCCACCCATTACAATAGCCATTGAAGCACCTACTGCTGTATTAAATGAAGCATAATTAATACCTGCAACAAACCAATTAGGTAATGTCGAAGGTTTCGCATCTGAAATTGTATTTAATTCAGAAAATGGTACATTTGTAGTTAAGAAACTATAAATCGAAATAATTAATATAAAAATAATTAAAAACGGCGTAATATTGCCAATAACTTTAACTACACCTTCAACCTTTAACATTCCTGCAAGGATGATTAATACAGTCATTAATAATGTACCAACGAGCGATGGTACCCCAAATTGTTGATTTAAGTTTGACCCAGCACCTGCAATCATCACTACACCGACACCAAACAAAGTAAAGATAATGACTAAATCAATAATCCATCCCAATAATTTTCCAAATAATGATTTTCCAGTAATATTATGTATAACGACTTTATGTGAATCTGTATCAAACTTACTACCTAACCAAACAAGCATCATCCCAACATAAGCAAACAACGCTGTGGTAATGATAGCACCCAAAGTGCCCAAAATACCAAAACTAGTAAAATATTGCAGCACTTCTTGTCCAGAAGCAAATCCAGCACCAACGATGACACCGATAAAAGCACTAGCAATCAGTAATATTCTTTTCATCATGTTACCCCCTTATTGAGTCTACTATATACAACTTAAATAAAATTTCAATTATAATAACTATGATTATTGTATATTTGGCATCTAAACTACTTAAAATTTCTACGATTACTCAATTTTATCATTTTATCCATAATTTATGTTGAAATACTTAAAAGACTAAGCAATTCATTCAAAATAGCATTTGGAACATAAACCCTAGAAAAATAACATGAAGATGATTTAATTCAGTCCATCTGTGTGATTCATTGTTACTCATCAATACTACGACTTATTTATGTCTAAATTCACATTAAAATATTTTTAAAAATAAGGACCTATATTAACCCAAGTAGTAAATCAATGACCTAACTATAATTAAAATAATATTGAAAAAGGCAATTTCTATATGATTTCAATAGAAATTGCCTTTTTTCACTTGTTCAAGAACTTTATGTTCCAGACTCTATTTCGTAACACACACCCATTTATATGTGTTTTTATGTGATTTTATTATACAAAGATACTTAATATAAAAATAAAAACTAGTCCTGAAACAGAAATAACCGTTTCAAGTAATGACCAAGTTAGAAACGTTTCTTTAACAGTTAAACCAAAATATTCTTTAAACATCCAAAAGCCTGCGTCATTCACATGAGATAAGATAACACTACCTGCGCCAATTGCTAATACTACTAATGCAACATTCACGTCCGATGATTGTAGTAATGGCAATACAATGCCTGTTGATGAAATTGCGGCTACTGTAGATGAGCCTAAAGCAATTCTTAAAACGGCTGCAACTACCCATGCTAGTAATATAGGAGACATTTCAGTACCTTCAAACATTTTAGCTATTGTGTCACCAACACCACCATCTATCAGTACCTGTTTGAAAGTACCACCACCGCCTATAATTAAAATCATCATTCCAATAGGATAGATTGCGTTTGATACAGAATCCATGATTTCAGCATTTTTTCTACCTTGTCTGACACCCATTGTTATAATTGCAAACAAAACGGCAATTAACATCGCTGTACCAGCAGTACCTATAAAGTAAATGAAGGATTCAAAGCCATTTGTCGCTTCTTCATTACCCGTCACTAACTGAACAATTGTAGAAAGTAACATAAGAATAACTGGTGAAATTGCAGTTAGTAAACTGATACCAAATCCAGGCATTTCAGACTCTGAAAATTCTTTTTGCGCACCTAAAGCTGAGATATCACCTTCGCGTTGATAAGCAGTTGGCGTAATTTTTTGTGCCACTTTATTAAATAATGGCCCTGCAATAATGGTAACAGGTATTGCTATAATTATACCGTAAAGTAACACATGACCTAAATTAGCTTGTAATTCTTTAGCAATTACAACTGGTCCCGGATGTGGTGGTAAGAATCCATGTGTCACAGATAGTGCTACAACCATAGGAAGTCCAAGTTTTAATTGTGATACATTCGCGCGTTTTGCAATTGTAAATACTAATGGTATTAATAGTACTAATCCTACTTCAAAGAATAACGCTATACCTACAATAAAGGCTGCAATTAACATTGCCCATTGTACGTGTTTGTGTCCAAACTTTTTAATCAATGTATCGGCAATACGTGTAGCACCACCACCATCAGCCAATAGTTTACCTAAAATCGCACCTAAACCAAAAATTAGAGCAATATGACCTAAAGTACTTCCCATACCATTTTCAATGGTTTCTATAATTTTATCTAACGGCATTCCGAGTAAAATAGCAGTGATAATAGATGTAATAATTAATGATATAAATGTATTTAACTTCAAGAAAATGATTAATGATAATAATACAACGATACCTATAACCACTGTAATTAATGGCCAAATTGTTTCAAACATAATTGTTCTCCCCTTTAACACTTAACATAATCGTTCATAATATCAAAAGGGCTTGCCCTCTCAATGATAACGCTTACTTAAATGTTTAAAATTTTAAATTTTTTAAACTGAATGAAATGATAGCCTTAAATGGAATTTACATATTTTTATTTATAGCTTATCATTCACTCAGTTTGTACCAATAAATCGTATCTACGATTTATCTTCAACCACATGTTCACGCTGAAACGTAGCGATTTCAGCATAGTGTTCTTCTAATGAGCGACTTAAATTGATGAAAATTGAAATGAGTTTTTGATAAACATTCACATTATCTTGATTTGGACGATGCTGATTTGTTGTACCCACCATTTCTTCAATAATAGAAAAATCTTCAATTTCACCAAGTGCCTTCATGCCAAGTACACAAGCGCCTAAACATGAGCTTTCATAACTCTCTGGGACGATTAAATTCGTATCAAAGATATCTGCCATCATTTGACGCCACACTTCACTTTTAGCAAACCCTCCCGTTGCTTTTATCGTGGACGGTGTTTCATTCATTACTTCGACTAATGCTAAATAAACTGTATAAAGGTTATAAAGAACGCCTTCTAACGCTGCTCGAATCATATGTTCTTTCTTGTGAGCTAGCGTTAAGCCAAAGAATGAACCTCGTGCATCTGCATTCCACAATGGTGCACGTTCACCTGCTAAATATGGATGGAATATCAACCCATCTGCGCCCGGTTTCACACGATTAGCAATTTTAGTCAGTACATCATAAGGGTCGACGCCTAAACGTTTTGCTGTTTCCACTTCACTCGCCAATAATTCGTCACGTAGCCATCGTAATACCACGCCTCCATTATTCACTGGTCCTCCAATGACATAATGATCTTCCGTCAAAACATAACAGAAAATTCTACCTTTATAATCTGTTCGTGGTTTATCTATTACTGTTCTTATGGCGCCAGAAGTTCCAATGGTTACAGCAACTTCACCTTTTTTAAACGCATTTACGCCTAAATTTGACAATACGCCATCACTAGCACCTACAACAATTGGCGTATTTTCGTCAATACCCATTAATGTTGCGTAACGACGTTTCATTCCTTTTAATATATGTGTTGTCGGTACAATTTCAGGCAATTGAGATTTACGAATGCCTAACAACGCTAATGCTTCTTGATCCCAATCTAAATTCTCTAAGTTAAACATGCCAGTAGATGAAGCCATCGATTGATCAATCACATAGGTTTCAAATAACTGATAAAAAATATATGTCTTAATGTCTGCAAACATCGCTGTTTGATTATATATTTCTTGTTGTTCGTGTTTCATCCAAAATATTTTAGATAGAGGTGACATTGGATGGATAGGCGTACCTGTTCTACTGTATATCGCGTCACCGTCATATTTGTCTTTAATCATTTCTGCATATTTTGTCGCACGATTATCTGCCCAAGTCAAATTCTCAGTTAATCGTTGATGACTTGCATTCATTGCAATCAAACTATGCATTTGAGCACTAAATGAAATTAATTTCAAATCATTTTTATGAACATTGGCTTCCCTCATAACATATTTAATCGTCATCAATACTGCATCAAATAACTCATCAGGATTTTCTTCTGACACCTCCACATTTGGTGTATGCAAAGGATAGCCAATATTATGTTTCATAATAAACTGCCCTTTTTCATCATAAAGCACTGCTTTTGTACTTGTCGTACCTATATCAACACCTATCATGTATTTCATAGTTTTTCCTCCTATTGTACCTCTTGTTTCACAATTACTCTTTCATCCAAAAACTATCTATATCTTCGCCAACATCATCAAAATTCAAATGAAATGCTTCTCTTAGTTTTGTTGCACTTTGCTTTGCAACCGCATCGATAAACACTTCATGATTATGATGAATTCGTTCAAAATCAACCGGATTTTCAGTCATACGTTTGCGCATGGATAACAAGATAAGCGCTTCCATCACTGGCTTCAAATTGTTCCAAAATGTTTTTAGATACTGATGTTTAGAAGCTAATATCGTCACTTCATGAAATTTCATATCGTGTTCTGTAAATGCCTCTGCGTCTTCAAATTTAACAGCAACTCTCATCATTTCTAGTTGTTTCCGCATTTCTTTAACAATTTGCTCATGATTATCTTTTTTTATCTTATTAAAAGCAAATGATTCTAGCATAATTCTTAAATCATACAGTTCTTTTTTTTCATTATCATTAAAAGGTAAAACGTAGGCACCCATTCGTTCTAAATGAATTAACTGATCTTGCTTTAATAATTTAAATGCATCTCTTACTGGAGAACGACTCATATTAAATTCATTGGCAATTTGGTTTTCAGTTAACAATGTGTCTGGTGTAATCATGCTATCAACAATTCTTAAACGTATTTCCGAAGCAATCATTTCACCTTTAGAAACACCTTCAAGCCATTGTTCTGGATAAATATATTCCAAACGACTTCACCTCTCCACTCAATCGATATACTTGTATACAAGTATAGTAATATACATTCCGTATAATTGCAAGCGCTTGCAATTATACGGAGCATCTCCAAATTCCATAAAAAATCGGCATATCAAGTTTTCACTCGACATACCGATTTTTTCATTTTAATGACTTCCTGTTTTTAACGTTGTTACACAATGATGTGTTTGGTAACAATGCGGGCATTGTAATTTTCTAGTTTTAGGTGTATGTGCAGCAAACATCCACGTCGACAATTTAGGTTTAAATATTTGTTGACAATTCGGACATAAATAACTCACACGTTGATATATCGCTTTTGTCATAATGCCAGCATAAATTACTAGAATAGGTAATGTTGATAAAAAAGGCATCCATTTTTTTAATAATACGCTAGCGATGATAGATGTATATTGTATTATGATCGCAGGACTCAGCTTATATAGCAGTGGCATGTATAACGTCATGCCACGCTGATTTTGAATGACATATTTATGTGTGTTAATCAATTTTTCAATAGGTGCTTGCGCATCTTCACTGATACTGCTTTCCAGTTGTTTCATTTGATAAGCAGTAAGTTTCAATTTTTCAATTTCTTCATTAATTTCAGTTTTCTTTTGATGTAACATAACTTTTACTGCTTGTAACTTTTTGTCGTCTGTTAGTAATATTTTTATGTCTTTCAATGAAAAACCTATCGATTTCAATATTAAGATAATTTCTAAATTTACTTTGCTTTGTTCGTCAAATAATCGTCTACCATTACTTGATGATGGCATCGATTGTAAGAGTCCTTTTTTATCATAATACTGAATCGTTCTTACTGTTACATTGCAATGCTTTGCTAGTTCTCCTGTTTGATATAGTGTCATAAAATAACCTCCTTGACGTTAATCATACATGGTGACCTAACGTAACGAGCAAGTGTAACATTCGTTTTTAGTGCATAATATTTGTTTAAGACTCTAATTCTCAAAAATTTCGGAATGAATATTTTGCATTTTACTTTCAACAGTTGTAATTTCATTGGCACATTGTTTTAAAATTTCTCTATAATCCTCTGTATTTTTATTATTTTTGTAACGTATTTTATGTTCTAAACTCGCCCACATATCCATACCTATTGTTCTAATTTGAATTTCTACTGGTACTTTTTCTACAGAATTCGCTAAAAACACCGGTATTGACACTACAATATGCAAACTTCTATAACCGTTATCTTTTGGATTCATAATATAATCTTTTCGTTTTAATAACTGAACATCCGCCTGTTTTAACAATAATTCTTCAATAACATAAATATCATCTATATAATTACAAACAACTCTTATACCTGCAATATCATAAATATATGCTTTCGCTGACGCTGTGTTGATTTGATATCCTTTTCGATCTAATTTTTTAATCAGACTTCTCATTTCCTTAACACGACGTTCCATGTGATGGATCGGATTATGTTTATACAATTGTTGAAAATGATCGTCTAAAATATCAAGTTTAGTGCTAATTTCTTTTAGTGCGGATGAATATAATTGCTCTAAAGCAACAAAATCAATGACCATTTCAAATGCTTCTTCATAATTATTTATATATGATAAACTCTCTTTAAATTCTTCTTTCAAATCATCCATATTCAACGTTGGTTTACGTTCAATGTACATAAATCGTACCTCCAATAATTCATCTCTTTCCAAACATTATAGCTAAATTTAAAGACTACTTGAAACAATACAGTGAATATTTATCAATGAATGGTTCGAGTCAGAGATTACTTGATATGTGAAAGGGCATTTTTCAGTTTCGGCTGTTTGAGCTCATAAAAATCCATAGCTGCCTATTGTTTGTTCTAAAGCCAACTACTTCAATTGACATGTTTTGTTTTTTTCACTTATACATACAAAAGTCTCTATTCTACTAAATCAAATACATTTTCAGCTTCGCCTTCACGTTTTTTCACACTATTCGTTCATTTTATGTTCAATAATCTGAGTCCTTCTATTATCTGCAATGTTACGTGCTCGCTTCATAGCATCTGCCTTTTTATCGAAGCTATCCGTAGCTTGTTTCGCACCATCAGACTTTATTTTCCACTCACTATTCTCATAATAGACATGAACATCTTTATGATTTAATTGTGGATTTACAGATTGATCACGTTCATGCACAGTGATTTTTTTATTTTTCAACGCTTTCAATTCATCTTCAGTCGCATTTTTGTACCAATCTTCAGCTTGTTTCGTAGCGATTGGAATCGCATTGTCTTCTTGATATCCATCTTTAAGCATTGCATTTCCAATGTCTATTGCTTTTTTTCTTTCCAAGTTTTCCATATTTTTCCAACTTTGTGGATAATCTTCCATCGTCCAAGGCATGTGATAAAACCTCCATATTCAAACTTATATTAATTCTCTTTTACCTCTTTTTTCCTTTAACAAACTAAATAAATGCATTAAAAATGATATAAATATTTAAGACAACTATGATTTGTTCATTAATTGAAAGGGAATGATGAGTAAGAATCAGTGTTAAATAAAAGGAGGTTTAACTAACATGAATCTATCCATTGGCTTAATCCCTTCTCCTGACATGCCTCATAAATTAATCAACAAAATTTATTCAGAGCTCCCAAAAGATTTCACAAAACATGTAGATAATGGCGTGGAATGGCAATTTGAAATACACGTTGCATCTATGATTGGGACTGCGGAACATATGGATAAAGTTTTGGATATTGCATCCAATATGAAGCAACAAAAAAATTGGGATTATACAATTTGTATTACGGATTTACCTAATTTTTCTAAAAATAAAAGTGCATTATGTGATATTGATTTCGATACTAAAACAGCACTTTTATCATTACCAGCGTTGGGAAACTTTAAGTTAAAAGAGAAATTAAGACAGTGCTTAATATTTATTATTGAATATTTACATTCTTCTGGTAGAAACAAAAACACTTTAAACTTTAAGCATTTTAAATTGACTCAATTTAAAGAAGTCATACCTAAGGATAATAATGAAAATTATAGATCCCGTATCATTGCCAAATCTACATTTTTAGGTTGGCTTCATTTGATTTGTGGCATGACTTTTGCCAATGAACCTTGGTCTGCCATTTTTGATTTTAAAAAAATCATATCTGTTTCATTTGCCACAGGAACTTATATAGCAATATTTTCTACACCTTGGGATATCAGTCTTGATTATAGTTATTGGCGGTATATTTTACTGATGTTACTATCTGTATTAGGCATGGTTGGTTGGCTAATTTATTCTTATAAATTATGGGAAAGACCTAGCGCTAATACACAAAAACTTTATCGCTTTATTTATAACATCACGACCTTCACAACCTTATTGACCATCACCTTTTTAAATTTTATAGTACTATATATCTTGTTATCTCTAAGTACAATATTATTTGTACCTCCCGAGTTGTTTTCAAATTGGACATCATTAAACAGTGAGCATCCAACTATTTTAAATTATATTAACTTAATTTGGTTTATTACGTCATTAGGTATACTCGCTGGCGCTATGGGATCCACTGTTGAAAATGCTGAAAAAATTAAACGTGTGACGTATTCTTTTAGACAATACTATAGATCTAAATCACTGGAACAAGAAGATGAAGATAGCTCTAGCGCATATGCAAAAGCTGATTACTACAAGGGCGAAAAACAATCACATCATGAGGAGGGATTAAATGAACACAACAACGGCTAAAATAGGTATTATTGCTGCACCGGGCGTCACTGAAAAAGTAGCGCGTAATCTTGAAATTGATTTGCCCCACATCCTTAGTGAGCAATATGAGCATTCAGTTAAATGGGAAATCGATACAATTATTGATCCTTTGACTGGTTCAGCAGAAAGCGTCCAACAAATTTTCAGTAAAATTGCTGATTATCAAGAGCATAATCAATGGCATTTTACAATTGGACTCACTGACCTACCGATGATTGAACAACAAAAAGTAGTTGCCATTGATATCAATAGACAAAATGGTGCTAGTTTAATTTCTATCCCTGCTTATGGATGGCGTCCAATCAAAAAAAGAATTCAAAACTCTATATTGGCTATTCTAAAGGCAATAGATGAATTTAAGCATTCTGAAAAAATTAACAATAATCATGACGCTATGTCATTGATGAATGCGCAGTTTCCTTTATCAAATTTACAATCACGAACTGTTTATTTTGAAAATACTACCTCACAACATACGCAATATTACGTATCGTCCAAGTCTAAAGGTATTTTTCGTCTTGTTAGTGGTATGACATTTGCAAACAACCCATTTAACATGTTAAAAAGCTTAAGTAATGTTGTGGCAATCGCCTTCACTACAGGTGCCTTTGGAATCATTTTTACGACAATGTGGAATTTAAGCTTTGTATATTCTGAGTGGCGCTTGTTATTAATGATGCTTGTAGCAATTTTCGGTATGATGATTTGGATGATCATTGCACATAATTTATGGGAATCAAAAAAAGAGAGCACGAATAAGCAAATCACTACCTTATACAACTTAACTACAACGATGACTTTAACTGTTTCAGTTATTATTTATTACTTTATTTTGTTCTCACTCTTTTTGATTGCAAGTTTAATTGTGCTCCCCTCAGATTATTTAGGTCAAGCATTACAATTAAAAACATCTGCAGGTTTAACAACTTACATAAACTTAGCTTGGTTTGCTGCATCAATTTCGACTGTAGCTGGTGCAATAGGTGTTGGTCTAAATAATGAAGCACTCATACTTGAAAGTACTTACGGATATAGACAAAAACAGCGATACAAGCAATTGCATAAAGAACAACAACAACAAGAACAACAACAAAGAAAAGCACAAGAAGATATAAAGGAAAAAAGACAAGAAGAAGAAGAAAAAGCTAGAAAACAACAAGATTCCAACTAGATATCGGAAAGTAGCAATGCTTATTAGAGCATTGTTATTTTTCCATATTTGTAAAGACTTCACAAAACACTTCATTAAATTTTAAATATAAAACAAGCCAATGTCATCGGATATTAACTACCGTAACATTGGCTTGTTTTGCATTATTCATGAGGTGATTTATTTGCTTGTCTTGCATTTTGACAATTATGTTGAATACTCATTAAAGAAGTTCTAATGTGCATGTATTGTGGTAAAGTTGCCATTTCTTGAACATTGATATTAGAACCGATTTCAAAATGTTTAGCAATGTTTTCAAATACTAACAAATACTCTCCCATGGTTTCATCATTAATATGGTAACGTTTTTCATTACTTAATGCCCTCGTCAGCATAAAACTGATTTCTTCTAGTGCATATATACTAGGATAATAGTATTGTATAACCCTTTTATTACTAAATACTTCACCATTCGCACTATTATATATTTGTTTCATATTGTTTAGTTGAACACTTAAATGCAACATTTCTTTTTTATCTCGCTCTCTCGATGAGTATTTGTTGCTTGAAAATAAATAATGGAATAACACTGCTTCATTACGAGCTACTGTAGCAAGCGTGCCTGGTAACATTGAAGAAGCAGTCTTTCTACCTATGATCAGTAGCGAAACAACAGCAATAATAATACCAACAATCACATCAATAATTCGTGGAAGTGCTATTAAAATCGAGAGATGGTTCGATGCTAAACCATTTAATAATATAACTTGGATTGTGATAAATATAAC
The DNA here is from genome assembly GCF_016743055.1 of Staphylococcus sp. 11-B-312. Lineage (NCBI taxonomy): Bacteria > Bacillati > Bacillota > Bacilli > Caryophanales > Staphylococcaceae > Staphylococcus > Staphylococcus sp. 11-B-312. The sequence continues at coordinate 535,197 of NZ_CP068241.1, read as the reverse complement.
TGCAAATGAATAATTTGCTCCAACGAATATTTCTGTTATGCCTGCTGCAACCGCAAGGAGTAATATAGCGATAGGTACAGGTGGTGTAGACAATAGTATTAATGACAGTACAAGTACACCTATAATCGTACCGATACCTCTTGATCCAGCACGTTCAAAACTGTGTAATGTAGTTGAACCTAATAATACTGTATGCGTACTAAGTGGAATCCAATATGCTTTGTCAAAATCAAACATCAATGCGATAAAAATCGCAATTGCCATAATAACGATATAGCGTATAGTATTTCTAAAGACAAATGAATCTATTGTCAAATTCGTAACTAATCGATGACCATAAATAGGTACACGTATATCCACTTCGTGTTCCAGTTGTGCATCATTTGCATTCATTATGGCATCAACTTTGAATATATTATCTACAAGTTTTTGATAAGCTTCATCAATATCAACTTGGCGTGTCCATGTTTTATTTGTCTTACCTTGCGTATATACTAAATTGATTACGTAGTCTACCATCAATTTAATATCTTGAGGTAAAGGCCGTACATTTTTTTCATTTAATTCCAGTAATTCTGAATGTATACCTTGTGCAATATTATGTAGCAATATTAAACGTTGGAATTGTGGTGACTTTTGAGATTTGGCAGAACTTGCAGTGATGAGTTGGTTATCAGTATTTCTAAAAGCAGTCACTGCAAATCGGGATGCTTTTGAAAATGCTTTTGGATCATCAAAATTATAAACTAATTGTTTTATAATATTATAATCATTTTTAATTGATTTAACTTCAGCTGATTCTTTTGACAGTAAAATCACCACGATTACTACAAATGTTGCTAATAAACCTCCGATAAATACTGAAACACCTCTTATTAATGCTTCATCTGGAGCAACTGGTAAATTAATTGGCAAACTGAATGCCACAATAAAAAAAGTTGATGATGGTCCAGGAATGTTTAATGAACTAAATACATAATACGGTATTACTGCTACAATCAATAATAAAATACCAAATATGATGGGTTGATTGACGGTCAACGTGCCTAACATCATTGATAATGCAAATACTATTGAAGTAAAAAATACTGTACGAAGTTTAGACTTTGCCGTACCGCCAAACACATAAATGTGTGCTAACGTACCTGTTGAAATTAATAGACCGATTGAAAAATAATCGACTAAATAACCAATCATTAATGGTAAAAACATTAGTATCGCTTGTCTAATACCTTTAGCAACATCGATTTTCATAGCATTAAATTTTGTGAGTGACTTTAAATATTTAATCAATGGCGATTCACCTCTCCTTTTTATTTTATTTTAACAATGATATTTCATCTGATTTGATGGAAAACATAAAAAAGACGGGTTAGAAATCTAAAATTTATATTTCGATCTCATAGTCCCGTCCCCGTTAAGGTCATTTTGTTTTGTGAAAAACTTGTTATACATAGCTTTAAATATAAATACTTTGCTTTTATACAATATTAAAGATATTTAATTTATCCTTCAGCTCACTTTATCAAATACATAAATCTACAACTGGGGAAGTACATTGTAAAATAGTTCATTTCACAAATTTTGGTTGAGAAATCAGATACATTTTAATTAACGATTACTAAACTATTTTAACACTTTTATTGGTTTCTGCTAGGGCATTTCCTACAAATCGTTATAATGAATATGTTTAATCATTACTATATTCTACTTTAACGAGTAATTTTATTCTGATTGTTTGATGTCTTCGTGCACTGTTGAATAATCAATATCAGATTCTAAAAATGTCGCGTTATTTACTGGGAAATGTTGTTCAAGTGTTTCAATATTACTTATTTCTACATCGCCATGATTCATTTCAAAATCCAATACATGTCCACCTATTGTTTTATCTCTATCTACAAAATGTAAATGGAAACCTCCGGCAGCTATGCCATGAAAAAGTGTTGGTGCATAAAAACCAACGATCGTACCTTCAATTTGATCATAATGAAACTCTGGTTGTTGTTTAGCCGATTCAATTAGTTTAGTATACGGTTTTTCTTGTTTTGGCATCATTCTAACATGTACATTTTCAAATTTCCCAGATATTTTAACCGCAAAAAATAAGTTTTCACTGGCAGCGTAGCTTTTAGTTTGATTTAATACATATTCAGAATCAGTAATATGTCTCACTTCAAAACTAACATCCGGTTGAAATGGTGTGACCGTAGAAAAAGGTGTCATTTCACTACCCTCTAGCTGTTTGAAATTACCATGTGCATCAGCATGATAAGCGATGCCGTCTAATATAATAACTTCACCGTCTGATCCTGTTAACGTACCGATACCTAAATCACCATGTTTTAAAATTTCATTCATTTCCATAGTGCCATCTAATAATCCAGCCATCAATGTACCGAGCGTGCCATGTTGATATAGCATGATATTTTCTCTCCTTATATCAGTATCTTTTTTAAAGAATTTCACTATTCACAATAATTCACAACATATTATTATACAATATAATTGTGTTTTCCAATAACTTTGTGCTCACAAAACATTAATGAAACATGAATATTTCTCGATATCAACCTTATATGCTTTACTTTAAAACTATGATAAAACACACTTTGATTTCATTTATAAATATCGATTCAAGCTATAAATATCGATTCAAGCTATAAATAAACGTCAACTTCGTTTTACCAAGATGGCATCCATCATAGGAAAATGTTCAGTTAATACGCTTCAATATTTCAAAAAAATGAAAGCGCCCGTTTCTATTCAATTGAATTTGAAACGGGCGCTTATCAATTGAATTTGAAACGGGCGCTTATGCGTTAATCATAGATGTTTATCTTCTATACGCTTATGTTATTAATTATTTAATTGTAGCAACTTCTATTTTAGGCGCTTCAAGTAAATAAGTTTCTATTTCTTTAAAAAATGTTTGAAAATGTTCAGATTGATTATGTGCTTCTAATGCAGCTTGATCTTTATATTTTTCTATAAAAGCAAAAGTTTGAGGTTCATTTGTATTTTCAAAGTGCGCATAATATAATGCACCTGCTTCTTGATTTGCTGCAATGACTAAGCGTTCAACCTCTGCTAAATAATTTTCTCTATGTTCTGATTTAATCTTCATTACTGCAGTTACTAAAATCATAAATAACCTCCTAAGATAATCGCTCTTGCAAAGTTTGTTTATAAGGGTATTAAAGTTCTTCTTTTTCAATGATTAACGGTTGATCCGGTTTTACAAAAAACCACATAATTATTGCAAATACTACTGGGATAATAACTAATTCCAACGTCACTGTCCAACCAACAATATCAACCATCATACCTGCTAATAAAGGACTCAGCAATGCACCGATATTGCCCCATAAATTCATCCAGCCAGATACTGAACCAGAAAAATTACGTCCTAAATCTGTAGCTGCCGCCCAACTCATTCCTGTAGCAATTCCTATTCCGCCTAAACATAATGACAACCACAGCACATTTGCTACTAAATTGTTTGTTTGAATTGACATGAATAATGAGATACAAAATACCACAAAACCGATGATTGCAATGGACGCTCTCGCAACAAATCTTGATTTTCCATTTTGTAATAGCTTATCAGAGATTGCACCGCCACATAATATTAATAAGAACATAGCAATCCATGGTGCACCTGCTGCCCAAGCCATATCAGGGTCAGTTAATTTAACATTATATTGTTCCGTTAGATATGTAGGTAACCATATTAAGAATAGTGACACAACAAATTGTACAACAAAATATTGTGCAGCCAATGCATAAAAGCTAAATCTTCTTAAGAAGATATTCCACGGCGCGTTACTTTTTTCAGTTTTTATGATATCACGGTTTTCCATAATATATCTTTTTTCTGCTTCATTTACCATTTTATGTTGTTCCGGTAAATCTTTTGAAATAATAATCCATAATAATGCAATGACAATACCAATAGCACCAAAAATATAAAATACAGCTTGCCATCCAAACATATTAACGATAGCAATCGTAACTACAGGTGCAATCACTGGTCCAAAATATGAACCCGCTAACAATGCACTCGAAGCACGTCCTTTTTCACCTTTAGCAAACCAAAATGAGTTAAACACTGCATTCGAAGGATACATAGGTGCCTCACCTATACCAAATAAAAAACGTACAGCATATAATAAACCATGATTTTTAACAACACCAGTTAAAATCGTGAAAGCACTCCACCATACGAGCGCAATTGTTAACATTTTTTTAGATCCAAATTTTTCTGCCAAAAAACCAGAAGGTACTTGCATCAACGCATACCCTAACGAGAAAAATGATGCTAATAAACCAAACTGTGTTTTCGTCAAATGTAAATCTTCCATCATAGGTCCTGCAATAATGGAAATATTTGATCTATCCATATAAGCAATTACACCTATAATGAAAAACGCAATAGCAAAATACCATCTTATATTTGTTCTTTTTTGTTCCATTTTTTTACCCACACTCTCTCCCTATTTCACTAGTCATCATATGACCTATTGTGTGCCTAGATATTACCACAATATGAAATCGCTTACAACTACTTTTTTCATTTTATGATAATACCTTATTCATTCTTATGAGCAGCGTACACAGTTTATGTGACAGGTATTAACACCAGTTCTTTAAAAACCTAAATCTTCACTATAATATTAGTTGAAATAAGTTTTTCTTAAATCCGTCAGTGCATTGAAATTTCAAGGCAACAAATTTATTAATTATCTTTATATTACCTTAAATATGCATTACACATTAATTTAGATTATAATACAGAAGTAATTAAAAAATACCATCATGTTTGATTAAGAAAAGGAGCGACACTTATCGCCATGGAACAAATACTGACAAACTTTATAAATTCATGGGGTTATACTGCTATTGCAATATTAATCCTATTAGAAAATATATTACCTTTTATTCCATCTGAAATTATTTTGACATTTGCAGGACTGATGACAGTTAAATCTGATTTATCCATACCTTTACTTTTTATCATATCTACCATTTCATCGTTAATCGGTTTAATCATACTTTATTACATTAGTAGTATCGTCTCTGAAGAACGTTTATATCGTTTTGTTGATAAATATGGAAAATGGATCAAACTCAAAGGAAAAGATATTGCTCGCGCTAATGAATGGTTTAAAAAATACGGTGCTATTGCAGTCTTTCTTTGTCGCTTTATTCCTGTTTTACGCGTATTAATCACCATACCAGCAGGCATTAATAGAATGAATATTGTATTATTTACTATTCTTTCGTTAATAGGTACTACAATTTGGAACATTGCACTCATCTTCTTAGGTAGCATGTTGAGCAACAGTTTTGATACGTTAATGAATGGCTTACACACTTATTCATATATTATGTATGTCATCATCGCTATAGCTGTCGTATATCTCTTTATTCGTATCTACAAAAAGAATCGCACACATCAATAAGTGTACGCTTTGCTTTAGTTTAAAACTTTTTACGTCATTTGCTCGTATAACTGATATCTATCTTAGCAATCAGACAAAATCCGTAGGGTTTTTGTCTGATTTTTTTATAAAAAAAGACTAACTTCCCCCTTTGAAGTTAGTCTTTCACGATCTTTAATTTCTCCCTAAAATTTTGAGCAGAAAATTTTCTATTACTTATGTGCGCTTTTAATATTTATATAATCAAAATACTACCCCTTTATCAAACTACTATGATAATGATTACTTATTACCTTTTACTATTTGACGAACTTCTTCTAAATCGCCTTCTACATCAATTTGAGGTTTCTTCGTCATTTTACTAACTAAAATGGTAACAATTAAACTTGTTAAAAATCCTGGAACAATCTCATACAAATTAAAGAAATCATTAATTTCACCTAATGGTTTAACAAAAGCAATCCAAACAATTACAACAATTGCACCTGAAATCATTCCGCTGACTGCACCAGTACGACTTAAACCTTTCCAATATAAACTCATTAATACAAGTGGTCCAAATGCAGCACCAAAACCTGCCCAAGCGTTACCTACAAGATTTAAAATTGTGTCATTAGGTGACCATGCAATGATAATTGATACAATTGCAACTAAAACAACTGACATACGTCCCACAAAAACAAATTCTTTTTCATGTTTTTTTGCTGCTTCCTCACCACGGAACAATTTATAAAAATCTTCAGTTAATGAACTTGATGTCACCAATAGTTGTGACGAAATCGTACTCATAATCGCTGCTAAAATAGCTGCAAGTAAGAAACCGCCCACAAGTGGATGGAACAATATTTGACCCATTAATATAAACAATGTCTCTGGATCCTCAAGTGTTACACCACCACGATTGACAAATGTAATACCTACAAGACCTACACCAACTGCACCCAGTAAGCTAATTGCCATCCAACCTATGCCAAAACGTCTTGCTGTCGGTAATTGTTTCACTGATTTAATAGACATAAAACGCACAATAATATGTGGTTGTCCAAAATAACCTAATCCCCAAGCAAAGAATGATATGATACCAATAACCGTTGTACCTTTAAATAAATCAAGGTTTGTCGGTTTCAAATCTGCCGCTTGCGATAAAGTATCCAATCCACTTAATTGCATCATCGCTACTATTGGTACCATGACCATAGCAATTAACATGATTACCCCTTGGAAAAAGTCTGTTAACGACACGGCTAAATATCCGCCAAAGAAAGTATACGCAATTACAATAATAGCAACTAATAATAATCCAAAATGGTAGTTTAAACCAAAAGCACTATCAAATAATTTACCACCTGCAACCATTCCAGAATGAGTATACAGTGTAAAGAACACGACAATAATACCACCTGATATAATTTTAATCACATTTGATTGATCATCTAAACGATTTCTAAAGAAATCAGGTAATGTTATTGCATCTCCAGCTTTTTCTGTATACACACGTAACCGTGGGGCTACAACGAGATAATTTATGTATGCACCAATAGTCAGACCGATTGCCAACCATGCAGCTGATAATCCTGTCGTATAAACTTCACCAGGCAATCCCATAATCATCCAACCACTCATATCTGATGCTCCAGCAGATAATGCTGTAACATAAGGTCCTATGTTTCTACCACCTAACATATACTCACTGATATTACCTGTCGCTTGCTTATAGCCGTAATATCCAATGACTAATAGCACAACAAAATACGCACCAAGCATAATATATGTCTGCCAGTTTGGATTTACTTGACTCGATAACGATGCTCCCAAAGTAAACATAAAATAAACTCCCTTTGTATAATTTTGTTACATGCACTTATTATACAAAAGTTTAAAAATTTTTAAACCGCTATTTAAAAAATATTTTTTGTAAATACATTCCAAATCACCTTCAATACGCTCAAAACAATTGTTATCAAGCTATTTTTATCGCTTTAAATAATATGTGCATTTTTACAATTATAGGGTTAAATACTTATTTTTCTAATTCAAAAAAATGTATGTTTCCTACAATATTTACATTTATATGAGAATTTGTTTATTTGAGTAACATCGTTATTTTTAACAATTTTACCGCTTTTTTGACAAAAAAATGAAGCCATTCCCATTAATTAAAAGATAGTATAAATAATGTAATCAATACTAGACACTCACCCCAAAAATAATGCTACAATATTACACATACAATGGAAACGTTTTATTAAATAGAATGAGTAACAAAACTACCTAATTGGAGTGACATAAATAATGCATGATGCAACAGAAAAAAGTGTAAAAGAAAAATATTTAGATTTATTATCTCAACAATTTAATAACAGAGAGGAATTAGCAACTGAAATTATAAATCTTGAGTCTATTTTAGAACTTCCAAAAGGCACGGAACATTTCGTCAGCGACCTACATGGAGAATTCCATGCATTTCAACATGTATTAAGAAATGGTTCAGGAAATGTTCGTTCTAAAATCAGTGATATATTTCAAGATACTTTGACACGACAAGAAATAAATGAATTTTCGGCACTTGTATATTATCCAGAAGAAAAATTAAAATTAATTAAAAATAGTTTCACCTCAAAAGAGCGCTTAGATGAATGGTATATCACAACGATTAATCGTCTTATCAAATTAGTCACTTATGCTTCTTCTAAATATACACGAACAAAATTACGCAAAACTTTACCTAAAAATTATATTTTTATAATAGAAGAGCTATTATATAAAAGTAATAAATATAATAATAAACATTCATATTATCAGACGCTAATGAATCAAATTATTGAACTCGAACAATCAGATGATCTGATTATCGGTCTGTCCTTTACAATTCAACATCTCGTGGTGAACCATTTACACGTTGTAGGTGATATTTATGATCGTGGTCCAGAACCTGATAAAATCATGGACACCTTAATTGACTATCCTTCTGTTGATGTACAATGGGGAAATCATGATGTCTTGTGGATTGGTGCCTATGCTGGTTCTAAAGTGTGCTTAGCAAATTTACTCAGAATTTGTGCGCGTTATGATAACTTAGACATTATTGAAGATGCTTATGGTATTAATTTACGTCCATTATTAACACTTGCTGAAAAATACTATTCAGGTGACAATCCTGCTTTCAAACCTAAAAATGCTGAAGGACTGTCTCAATCCGAAATAGAACAAATCACTAAAATTCACCAAGCAATCGCAATCATCCAATTTAAACTAGAAGCACCTATCATTAAGCGTAGACCTAACTTTGAAATGGAAGAACGATTAGTGTTGGAAAGCATCGACTATGAAAATCATACAGCCACACTTTATGGTAAAACTTATGCTTTAGAACATACTTGTTTCCAAACAATTGATCCAAGCAACCCTAACGCATTAACTGAAGATGAACACGAAGTAATAGAAAAATTATTATTATCAGTGCAACAATCTGAAAAATTAAAACGTCACATGACATTTTTAATGCAAAAAGGGAAACTTTACCTTCCTTATAATGGCAATTTGCTAATTCATGGTTGTATTCCTGTGGATGAAAATGGAGAAATGGAATCTATGGTTATTGATGGTGAAAAATGCTATGGCAGAGATTTGCTCGACCATTTCGAATACTTTGTAAGAGAGGCATTTGACCATAAAGACATACATGATGATCTAGCAACGGATCTTGTTTGGTATCTATGGACAGGTAAGTATTCGTCCTTATTTGGAAAAAGAGCAATGACAACATTTGAACGTTATTTTATTAATGATAAATCAGCACATAAAGAAACTAAAAACCCTTATTATTATTTACGTGAAGACGTAAATATGTGCAAAAAAATGTTAAAAGATTTCGGTTTAGATCCAGAAGAAGGACATATAATCAATGGCCATACACCAGTTAAAGAAATTGACGGCGAAAACCCAATCAAAGCAAGTGGTAAAATGATTGTCATCGACGGTGGATTTTCAAAAGCCTACCAATCTACAACTGGTATTGCTGGCTATACTTTACTCTATAATTCTTTTGGAATGCAGCTTGTAGCACACCAACACTTTAATTCTAAAAAACATGTCTTGCTCAATGGGGCTGACGAACTTTCTATAAGACGCGTGGTAGACAAAGAGTTAAAACGTAAAAAAATACGTGATACTAATACTGGTAAAGATATACAAGAAAAAATTGATGTGTTAAAAGTATTGATGCATGACCGATTTGTCAACTAATTTTATCCATGACTTCTTCATAAAATGATAATGAAATAATGCTGTATCCAGTGACTAAAAGTCCAAAAAAACAACGCGGCGAATGCTACGTTGTTTCATAAAAATATAGAAAACGACACTATTTATAAACGCCGTTCTCTTAAATTGCAAACTTAATCAAAGCACCATTTTCTAGGCTGTTAATCCCTAAATCCCATGGGTATGCAGCCTAGTTTTTTTAGGTTCTGACTTTATGAATATTTGCAACTTGTTTACTCAACCTTTGAGCTGCTTCGTTCTCTCAAAAAATACAAATGTATATATGATATGAACTTTATGATTTATTTCTCGTTTCGTTTAAGATAAAATAAATCATTGTGATGTTTATTAAATAAGTATGATTACCATATGTATGGCAAGAAAGGATTCCAATTATATGTCTAGTTTAAAAGAAAGTATCATCGTTGCTTTTGCGTTTGTAGGTGTTGTTGTGGGTGCCGGCTTTGCAACGGGCCAAGAAATTTTCCAATTTTTTACTAGCAATGGTAAATTTAGTGTTTTAGGCGTTATTATCACCGGATTTATCATTACCATAGCTGGTGTATTTGTATTAAATACAGGCTACCGGTTGCGTTCACACAGCCATACTGAGCCCATAAAGTTTTACCTACCTCGAACAATTGCGACAATGTTTGATATGATTTTAACACTGTTTTTACTTGCATTAGCTATGATAATGACAGCTGGTGGCGTTTCAACGATTCATGAAAATTTTGGTATACCTTATGTCATTAGCGCTTTGATTTTAGTCATTATTATCTTGGCTACTTTATGCTTAAAATTTGATCGTTTAATCACTGTTTTAGGTATGGTTACACCATTTTTAATTATTATTGTATCAATAATTGCTATTTATTATTTCACTACTGGAAGTTTTGACTTTGATTCAGCGTCGCAATATGCCAATAGTGGCACACGTACAGATAAATGGTGGTGGTTTGATGCAATTAATTATGGCAGTTTGCAAATTGCAGCTGCGTTTAGTTTTCTTTCTGTAATGGGGGGACGTATAAAATCTGAAAAGGCAACATATTTAGGTGGTATTTTAGGTGGCATGGTCATAACGTTTTTATTATTAATGTTAAACCTTGGTATGGTCACAGAATTTACAAAAATAACAAATGTAGCGTTACCGTCACTATTATTGGCAAAACAAATTTCACCTGTGATTGGTCATTTTATGGCCATTATCATGGTATTAGTGATTTATAATACAGTTGTGGGCTTAATGTATGCATTTGCCTCTCGTTTCACAGAACCATATAAACAAAATTATTATATTTTAATTATAATTATTGCAATTATTACATTTGCTACTACGTTTGTCGGTTTTATTGAGTTAATTGGAAAAGTATTTCCATTGATGGGACTCTTTGGTTTTATTTTGTTAATTCCTATATTAATCAAAGGTATCTTTTATAAATCACATTCATCATAACAAAAACCTCTAGACGAGAGTTTCAATATTATCATCATTCAATCATAATATTGAGTTGGTCTAGAGGTTTTTTATTTTGCTATCGCAGCACTTACATATCATTATTCTAATTAAATTGTTATTTATTCATCTTCTAATAATGATTGGCCCGCAATAATGCCTTCACGTGTCAACTCGTGACTATTCACCCATATTTGTTTAACTGTTGCGCCAGCTTGATTAAAGATATCAATCACATGTTGACTATCCTGAACAGAAACGATAGGGTCATTTTCACCCATTGATAATAATACCTTAGAATTGGATAAATCTTTGTCATTTACTGACTCTAAAGGATATAAAGGTGCGTAAAGTAGTGCTTTATTAAATGAAATATCTGGGTGTAACATCATGCTTATCGCAATATTAGAACCATTAGAGAAGCCTACTGGTATAGCTTGGGTCAAATCAAAATGATACGTTTCAGCCGCTTCTTTTAAAAATTGTATTAAATTGTTTGTTCTATATTTCAAATTTTCAACATCATATTGTCCTTCACCATATCTCTTGAAGAAACGATTCATACCATTTTCCGAAACTTCTCCTCTTACACTTAGTACATTATAACTTGCATTTAATGCTTGTGCTAAAGGTAAAAGATCATGTTCATCTCCACCTGTGCCATGTAATAAAATAAAAGTTGGACCGTTTAAATCACCTTGTTTAAAAATGTGTTCCATTATTTATCATCTCCTTTTTAATATACTTATATTCGAATAGGTGGTAATAATTTCAATAATGCTTCTCTTTGTTCCTCATATTGTGGCGGTAACATAAGATGTGTACCCAAGTCTTCAAATCGTTCATCTATCGTAAATCCTGGTCCTTCAGTAGCAAACTCAAAAATAATGCCACCACGTTCTTTCATGTAAATAGCATTAAAATAATTGCGATCTTTCACTTCCGTTACATGATAGCCCTTGTCTTTCATTTTCATTTGCCAAGCTTTGTGTTCCTCATCATTAGGTACTGACCAGGCAATATGATGCACGACACCAACACCCCATCGTACACGCACATCGGCAACTTCTTTTTGAACTATCACATGGTGTCGCCATTCTCCTTTAGTTTCAAGGTGAATATGACGCTTATTTTCATCTATTAGCTCTAACCCCATATCCTCATTTAATGTTCGTACTGTTTGATATGGCTCAATTGATAGCATGCTAACACCATGAAAACCTATAATATTTTCTCCACTATCGTACGTATGCACTTCATCAGCTTCCACAAGTGCTAATGGTAACGCATGTGTATCTGAAAATTCGACCGTAGCTTTATTAAATAATTGTGTTCTCGCAGTTTCTATCCCATGTGATTGCAAATGTTTTTCCCAATCTTCTAATGATCCTTTAGGCACTCGAAATGCTATACGTTGAACCTGACCAGAACCGATACGTCCTTTATAATTGTTGGGCCAATTAAAAAATGTCAATATTGTTCCATTATCCACATTGCCATTCGCAAAATATAGATGGTACGTGGAAGGATCATCAAAATTCACTGTTTTCTTAATTAATTTTAAATTGAGTATATCTCTATAAAATTGAATATTCTCTTCTGGATTACCTACAATCGCCGAAATATGATGAATATGACTAATATCTTCCATAAAATAACTACCCTCTCACTTTTTAATATTAAGATTTAAGCAATCTCACAATTTAATGCGAACGTCTTGTATCAAATGGACGCACTTCTGATTCTATATAATCACGTTTTTCTTCTAAAAATGGTGGTAATGCAAGGCTTTCGCCCAATGTTTCATATGGTTCATCTCCCATAAATCCAGGTCCATCTGTAGAAACTTCAATCAAAATATGACCAATACGTGCATATAATGCTTCAAAATAAAATCTATCTACTAAGCCTGAGTTACCAATACCATACTGTTCATATTTTTCTAACCATTTAGATATTGCCTCATGATCTTTTAATCTGAATGAAACATGATGCACTTCACCATAACCTTGTCTTGCTTCTGGTCCAGTTGCATCTTTTCTTAAAAAGACTTGGCCACCATTACCACCTTCACCTACTTCTAATACTGCAACGTTTTCTTCTTCTATAATTGTTGTCATACCAAATATATCTTCTAAAATCTTTTTAAAGTCTTCAAAATAACTAACAGTTATTTCAATCGGGCCTAGACCATAAATCGCTTTATCTGTTGGTACTGGGCCTTCTTTCCATGGTTGACCAGCTGCCACACCTTTATTGTTTTCATCTGAGATTAATTGATAACTTTGTCCATCTGCTTCTTCAAAAGGCAATACTTTTTTACCAAATAATGTTTGAATGCCTTCATGTTTAATATTATATTCATTAAATCTTTGTTCATAATATGCTAACGCTGCATCATCAGGCACACGAAATGACGGACGTGTAATTGAATTTGTACCAGAATGCCCTTGAGGAACATTAGGAAAATCAAAAAATGTCATATCTGTACCTGGAGAACCAACATCATCTGCAAAGAATGTATGATAAGTATATATATCATCTTGGTTTACAGTCTTTTTCACAAGTCTCATTCCTAATACTTCAGTAAAAAATTTATAGTTTCGTTCAGCATCATCTGTGATTGCTGTTACATGGTGTATTCCTAATAATTGAGTGTTTGTCATAATAAAACTCCTTTTTCCATTATATTTATCTCGATTTCGAAGTAATTTTGAATAAAATTTTTAAGTGCTACGACTTATTGATAGGTTGAGCACTTAATTTTTTTAAAGCTTGTTGCAATGTTGCTAATTCTTCGTTTGACAATACTGAGAAAGTTGATTCTAACGTAGCTGCATGTTCTGGAAATATATCATTCATTAGTGCATGTCCTTCTTCTGTAATTGAAGCATTCGTTACGCGCTTATCCTGTATATTTCGAATTCTTACTACATATCCTTTTGCTTCTAACTTATCAACGACATATGTGATACTGCTACTCGCAATTAAAACTCTGTCACCAATACGTTGTATCGGCTGATCACCTTTATTATATAATAACTCTAAAACTGCAAACTCCGTTATATTCAAACCATAACGTTGAATATCATTTCTAACGATTTGTTCTAAATGATCTACGGTTCGATTTAAACCAATAAAGGTATTCAATGACTCTTTAGTACGATTCATTGCATCACCAACTTTCAATTTATTTCGATTTCGAGATAAATTATAATACCCTTTTGAACATAAGTCAACACATTAAGTATAAAAAATATACTAACATCCGATTACTTAACAAAACCAAAGTTTTATGATTATTTCTCAAACCGTTTCTTCTGCTCAAATAAGTGGTATATATCATAGTGTGGAGGTGTCGAAATGAATAAATTATTTATAAACAACCAATTTGTAGAAAGTGAGTCTAATGACACAATGAATGTCATTAATCCTGCGACAGAAGAAATCATAGACACAATTACATTTGCGACTAAAGACGAAGTAAATTCAGCTGTGGAAAAATCTAAACATGCACAATTAGAATGGGAAAAGGTCCCTCAACCAACACGTGCTGACCATGTAAAAATGCTAATTCCGTTATTAGAAGAACATAAAGAAAAAATTGCAAAATTATATGTTCAAGAACAAGGTAAAACACTCAATTCAGCAATCGGTGAAATAAACAAGGCAATACACTTTATAGATTATATGACAAGTCAAAGTATGAATAGCAAAGGTGAAGTGATTCAAAATAGTCGTGAAAATGAGACGATACAATTAACTAAAAAACCTATTGGTGTGACAGCAGGTATCGTACCATGGAATGCACCCATCATGGTATTAATGAGAAAGGTCATTCCTGCTATAATCTCAGGTTGTTCTGTAATAATAAAACCTAGTGAAGAAACATCATTAGTAACTTTAAAAATTGCAGAATTGTTCCGACAATCAACGATTCCTGCGGGTCTTATTCAAATTGTTCCTGGTAAAGGAGAAACTGTAGGTACGCAATTAGCAGAACATCCAGATATACAATTAATATCAATCACAGGTAGTATGCGCGCGGGTAAATCCGTTTATGCCAAAAGTGCCCAAACGGTTAAAAAAGTTAATCTTGAACTTGGCGGTAATGCGCCTGTAATAGTGACACCAAATGCCAATTTAAATAAGGCAGTTGATTACATTGTGGCTGCTAGAATTAATAACGCAGGACAAGTATGTACTTGTCCTGAACGCATCTTTGTTCATCATGATATTCACGAAACTTTCATTAATAAACTAAAAGATAAAATGGAGACTCTAAATGTAGGCGATCCATTCGATGATCAAACTGATTTCGGTGCAATTATCAATCAAAAACAATTAGCAAGCATAGATGAAAAAGTTCAAAAGGCAATTCAAAATGGGGCTCAATTAATTACAGGTGGCAGCATCATAAATCGTTCTGGTTATTTTTATGAACCAACGATTTTAGACCAAGTTAATCCAGACGACGAAGCTTTTAAAGAAGAAATTTTCGGCCCTGTACTACCTATAATTAAGTATTCTGATTTTGCAGCAGCTATTGAACACGCCAATCACACAAATGCCGGTTTATCATCTTATATATTTTCAGAAGATTTAAAAGAAGTAATGACAGCAACTGAACGTCTTAAATTTGGTGAGGTTTATGCAAATTGTGAAGCAGAAGAAGTTGTGAATGGATATCATGCTGGTTGGAGAGAGTCAGGTATTGGAGGCGCTGATGGTATTCGTGGGCTTGAAGAATATTATAATACAACAGTGTCTTACATCAGATATGATTAAAAATGTTAATTATTGAAAAATACAAAACATGTTGAAATGACTAAATGTATATTAAAAAACGATGATGGTACTTTCTATCACAAAATCAAAAGAGGTTGAGACAAATTTTTTGTCTCAACCTCTTATCTTTATATTAAAATTACTCATTAAGTGCTTTATTTAATGACTTCATATTTTCTTTCATTAAAGATTGATAAGATATTTGCTTATCCTCTATATCTTCTTTTGATAAGGTTGCCATATTATGAAATTTTAGTGGGGTTGTATTAGATTCTTTTTGAATAACATTTGTAACTTTAGATGTTATATTTTGTTCATATAATACATAAGGTTGTTTAGTTTTATTTATATTTTGAACGATATTCATGAGTTCACGTTGACTAGGTTCTTCATTATTCATGCCACTAACACCTTGCTGTTTAAAATGATAGCGATTTGCAAGATAACCTATAGAGTCATGAGAAATTATGGCTGTATCACGTTTAGGATGTTGTGTGATTCGCTTCATCTCATGATCAATTTCATTCATATCCTTTATCAAATGATTATAATTACGCGTGTAATACGTTTTGTGCTTAGGATCCTTCTCGATCAAATCATTTTTAATCACCTTAGCAAATTTTTTATTTAACACCGGATCTAGCCATACATGTGGATCTTCCCCCCCATGATTATGACTTTCATGTGTTTCATGGTGTTCATGTTCGTCATGATCGTCATGTGCTTCATGATTTGAAATTAAATCATGATGATCAAGGTGTGCAGCAACAGGTAACTTCAAATTATTATTTTTAATTGAACTTGCAATTTTCTTGGCAACGGGATCCATTTCTTCATTCGAATAGATAAACAAGTCACTTTTAGCGATATTAATCATTTCTTTTTGTGTCGGTTCAAAAGAGTGCATATCTGCACCAGGTGGATAAATCGAATCAACTTCTACATATTTGCCTCCAATCTGATTAGTGAAACTTTGGAATGCAAAGGCTGTCGTATATATTTTTAATCTATTGTTCGAACTGACGTCTTTTTTCTCAGAATTTATATTTCCGCATGCACTTAACAATACGATGAATATACAGGTCAGAATAAGTAACATAATTTTTTTCAAAAAACGCCCCTCCAAATCGAAATTATTCCGTTAAAACTATAAACTTATTTTCACATTTTTTCAATGGTTTTTTATTATTCTTCAATTTTTACTAACATCATTTATGTTTGAAATATATGCTTAATTTTAAAATTTGTTTAACTTAAGGCAAAATGTGATATTAAATATATATGATGTTAATAACATGGAGGTGTTAGAATGGCGGAAATCAAACAAGGTACAAATAAATTTTATGTAGGCGATAACGAAGATAATCCACAAGCGGAGATTACATTTCAATCTCAAGGTGACAACCATATAATCATTGACCATACAGGTGTACCAGATGAACTTGGTGGTCAAGGTTTAGGTTCACAACTTGTAAAATCAGTAGTTGACTATGCACGTGATAACAATTTAAAAGTCTCCGCGACATGCCCTTTTGCTAAGTCAGTTATTGAGAAAAAACCAGAATTTCAAGATGTATATGCAGATTAATTAGGTGTCTACAACCTTTTCAAAGTCCAAAATAAATTTGGATATAAAACATCTTAAACTAAATCATCATTTTGAATGAGCCTGGGATGAATCAGTAGTCCCCCAGGCTCATTTGCTTTGTTTATTCTTTAAACCTACATTCGATTCTAATACATAACGAACGCACTTCCATAATTATAAAATATAGAGCTACCTCAATAGTTCTTTAACTGCACCTCTTTTATTTTGGCTTTTGATTGTTTAGTTTCATTTAAATTTTGTAATAACGTTAATTTCCATACTTCATTGATTTTGTTTGAAAATGGGTAATTTAACCATTTTGTAATGCATACATATTATAATAAATACCATTTTTTTTAATCAGCGTTTCATGTGTACCTTGCTCTACAATTTCTCCGTGATTTAATACAAGTATTTTATCTGCATCCTGAATCGTAGAAAGTCTGTGCGCAATGGCTAAAGTGGTTCTTCCCTTTCTCATTGTATTCAAAGATTGTTGTATTTGTTCCTCTGTTTCAGAATCAATGTTTGCTGTCGCTTCATCTAAAATAAGTATTTTAGGATTTGTAGCAATTGTTCTTGCAAATGCTATCAATTGTCGTTCGCCACTTGAAAATGAGCTTCCTTTTTCAATCACTCTATGTTGATACTGACCTGACAATTTTTCAATAAAATGATGCGCATGTACAAATTCTGCTGCAGCTTTTACTTGTTCAAATGTCATCGTTGGATGATACAGTTTAATATTTGATGCAACCGTACCATAAAATATAAATGCGTCTTGAAGCACTAGCCCTATTTTCTGTTTTAATTCTTGTTTAGGGATTGTTTTTATTGAATATCCATCCACATTAATGCTCCCTCGTTCAAATTCATAAAAACGCATAAACAAATTTATAATTGAACTCTTCCCAGAACCCGTATGACCAACAAGAGCTACCATTTCACCAGGATTAACGGTAAAATTAATATTTTTTAATACATCTGTCTTTCCGTCATAGCTAAAACTGACTTCTCTAAATTCAATCTTTCCTTCTTCAATTGTGTACGATGGTACAGGTTGTTGTTCAGGTTCGTATGTGTCATCATCAATTAAAGTAAATACCCTACTCGCTGAAACTAAAGCTTGTTGCAAAATATTTAAATTTTGACTCACTTGATTAATTGGTTCAAAAAACCGTTCCATATATTGAACAAATGCAAATACAACGCCAGCCGTAATACCTGTCGTAAAGCTAATGATACCAAAATATCCCAAAATCATAACTACCGCAAAAATAGCTAGAGAACTTATTGCAGGTCTCAATAATAAACTATCAAGTTTCACAGTTTTTAACATATATTGATAATGTTCATCATTAATACGATTGAATTCACTGTTTAATCTTTTTTCTTGGTTAAACGCCTGTATTATCTTCATGCCTTCTATAGACTCTGCTAATTTTGTATTTAAATCGGACAATTTTTGTCTAGATTTTGCAAATAAAACAGCTGAGTATTTACGATAACTCGCAAGAATAAATATAATAACTGGTAAAAATATTAAAGATATTAAAGCCAATCTCATCTCTAAAATAAACATCATTATATAACTAGAAATCATCATAAAAAAGGCTATAAGAAATGTTGAAAATACGCCTATAATCATATCAACAATTGTCTCAGTGTCATTCGTTAACCTAGAGACTATACTACCACCTGATACCTTATCAAAATATTTCATTCCCAATTTACCTAATTTATTAAAAGCGTCAATTCTTAATTGTTGGATCACTTTAAAAGCAAGATATTGAAAAAGATATTGGCTTAAATACATTGTTACTGCACCTATTATTTGAATACTAATAAAGATAATCATCAGCCATATCATTGCTTGTTGGGGAAAAACGCGTGGCGTAAGATAATCATCAATAAATACTTTCACTAAGTAAGGCGTCAACATACTTGCAATCGTTGATATTGTTAACGTTAAAAATGCTAAAGCAATAGTTCCTTTATAAGGGGTCGTATACTTAAATAACCTAATCAAAGCCTGAGCTTGATCTTTTGCAGTTAAATTAACTTTCTCAGCCATTGGTATCGTCCCCTTTCGTTAAGTCATCTAAATTACGCGTGAGCTTTTGTTGTAAAGCTTGAGCTCGATATGTTTCGTAATACCATCCTTTTTGATTCATCAAAGTAGAATGTGTGCCCTTTTCCACAATCGTTCCTTTATCCATAACAATAATTTCATCCGCTTGTTTCACAGCACTCATCCGATGCGCAGTAATAATATTAGTTTTTCCTTTTCTTAGTTTTTTTAAATTGCTTAGTATCACTTCTTCGGTTTTGGCATCTACTGCAGAAAGGGAATCATCAAGTATTAATACCTCTGGGTCTATTAATAGCGCTCTCGCAATGGAAATTCTTTGTTTTTGTCCTCCTGACAATGATACGCCTCTTTCACCTACCACTGTTTGATATTGATCAGGAAAAGATAATATATCTTCATGAATATCACTTGCTTGACTTGCTGCAAATATTTGATTATCACCTATTTTTTCATTACTAAATGCAATATTATTACGAATTGAAGTTGAAAATAAAAAGTGTTCCTGTGGTACATATCCAAACTGATTTCTCAAAAGCTGTACATTATAATCTCGAATAGGATGCTCACCATATGTGATTTCATGCGTTTCTTTTGTATCATACTCTCTAAGTAGCAATCTAATCAGCGTACTTTTCCCTGAACCAGTTCTTCCAACGATGCCCACAGTAGTACCCTCCCTAACTTCAAAATGTACATTATAGATACCTTCTTTCGAATCACCCGGGAAATTAAATTCCTTAATATTAAACTCAATATTTCCAACGGGTCTAGTGTTAAGTTTATAATCTGTATCTATATCATTAGGGGTATTTTCTATTTCTTCAATTCGTTCATATGATGCCTTTGCCCTTTGAACGATATTAAAAAATAGTCCTAGTGCTAATAATGGCCAAACGAGCATCCCTAAATATGTCGTGAACGTAATCAGTTGACCAAGTGTGATTGTATTATTAAAAACCAATTTTGCACCAAATACGATTGATAAAAAGTAACTCATTCCTATCACTAATGTGATTGTTGGATCAAATAATGCATCAATTTTCGAAACTTTTAAATTTTTATCAACTACATCATCACTTAAATCTTTAAAATCTTGTTGGTCACTCGCTTCATAACCGAATGTCTTAGTTACTTTGATACCAGCAACACTTTCTTGAGTCTTATCGTTCAATCTACTAAACGCTGCTTGTGCTTTTTTAAATCCTTTACTAAGTAACGATCCATAAAAACTTGTTAACAATACCATAAAAGGTAGTGGTATCATTGCAATCAATGTTAATTTCCAGCTTACTGTTACAGCCATTGTGATCACCACTGTTCCACCAGTTATCAAAGAATCTGCAATCATCAATATTCCAGCACCCGCGGCATTTTGCACTGCTCTTATATCATTAGTTGCATGTGCCATTAAATCACCAGTTCTTCGATTTTGATAAAAGATAGCACTCATAACTGTATACTTTTTATATAAATATGTTCTTAATATTTGCCCCAACTTTTGACTAGTTCCAAATATTGATAATCTCCATATATACCTTAATACATAAGTTAAAATTGCTACCAATACTAATACCAAAAGATAAATCATTAATAGTTTAGGCGTTAATTTGTTTCCCACCATATCGTCAATAGTCTTACCTATAATCTGTGGAGGTAAAATTTCAATTAAAGCAATTAAAAATAATGTACTCAATCCAACAAGATAACTGCCTTTATGTTGTTTGAAAAACCATCCCAATTTCCAAAAAACTTGCATACGCTCACCCCACTCCATCCTCCAAATTGTCCATGTTCACATATTACCATATGTTGTTAAATGTAAATATAGAAGTGATATTAAACTTTATGTAATTCTACGTCATGAGACAATTAAATTGACTTGGTATACTTTTTATATTAATTTGTATCTATAACTCATAACCGAATATAAAGGAGCAAGGCGATGACTTTTCACGATAAATCAGCAATTCAAGTAACAAATATCACCTTAAACATTAAAAATTTACAAACGATGTTGAATTTTTATTCACATATTTTAGGACTTAAAGTGGTATCAACAAATGATACTTCTGCAGTTTTGCAAGTAGGTTTGAGCGGCCATACAATTACGTTATGTGAAATACCAGAGGGACGTCAGCCTACTTTAAGTGAAGCAGGACTATTTCACGTAGCATTTCTACTGCCCGACCGCAAAGACTTAGCTAATTTCTTATTTCATATTTCGCAATCAAACATTCCGGTTGGTGGTGGAGATCATCTAGTAAGTGAAGCTTTATACCTTAATGATCCAGAAGGTAATGGCATTGAAGTTTATTATGACAGACCTAAGTCTGTATGTTTGTGGGAAAATGATAAAGTGAAAATGGATACGTTACAAGTAGATACGAATGATTTACTTAATCAAAGAACAAAGATGGGCTGGGATGAAATGCCAAATAATGCGAAGATTGGACATTTGCATTTGAAAACATCCGACTTAACCATCGCTCAACATTTTTACATTGAGCAACTAGGTCTCCAGCATATTTCTAACTTCCCGCAAGCTCTATTTATGTCATCTAAATATTATCATCACCATATTGCAGTAAATAATTGGCAATCACGCTTACCTAGAGTTGAAAATGATACAAGCTATGGATTAGCCCATATCGATATTTATAAACCAAGTATCGATACTGAAGAAACTTTTTTTATAGATGGTTTAAGTATTAGATTACACAATAATATGTCATTAATTGCTGATAAAACTTAAAAACATTGACATCACACGCCATCAGTATAATAATCCAACTCACTTTTAAAGTTCATAAAACAAAGAAAACGTCAATTTCTGTAATGACAACAGAAATTGACGTTTATAATTCAATACATTGTATGAATGAATTGGCTTTCTTTTTTATGAATTTTAAATATTTGAGTCCTCGTAACGCTTATTATTCAACCCACTCTACTACATGTGATTGAGGTTGACGTACTTTTTCTTTTGCTGCGTTTTCTCTATAACCAAATGCAACCATTACAGATGGTGCAAAATGCGTTTCATCCATCAAACCTTCATCACTTAAAAATTGCGTAACAGCATCTAAATCAAATCCTTCCATAGGGCAAGAATCAATATTTAATAATGCTGCACTCGTCATCATATTACCTAGTGCAATATATGTTTGTTTTTTAGCCCACTCCAACAATGTCTGCGCACTATCATTAATATGGAAACTTGTTTGGAAATTATCAAATTTTTCTTCTGTAGCAGGTATACTGTCTTCGCTATATTGTTTAATGTCTCGAATCATATGTTGTACAAATGGTGATTTAGAAGTTACGTTTTTTCGCGCTAATAAAATTACAAAGTGGCTTGCTGTCTCTAACTGCCCTTTTGCACCCCAACTTATTTCTTTTAACTTATTTCTAATTTCAGAATTTTGTACTACGATAAATTTCCACGGTTCTAATCCTAGAGAACTTGGAGACAATCTACCCGCTTCTAAGATTGTGTTAAATTCACTTTCACTTATCTTTTTATCTGAATCAAACCTTTTTGTTGCATGTCTAAAATTAAACGCATTTATAATTGTCTGTTGCATATCATTCATTTCTTGTTTGCCTTCCTTTCCATTTGTAGCTTATATTTTTTAGTATAGAATAGGTTGTTAGACGGATGAAAGTAATATGTTTAAGCGTAATACTGCCAAAATTTTAAATATTAATTTTTCATTTTAGTACTTTATCTTCAATAATTGATAAAACACCTTGTTTATCATTTGACGGTGCTACATACTTTGCAATTTCGAATAAGGTTTCATCTTCACAATTTTCCATTACATAACTATGTGTTGCTAATTGCAGCATATCTAAATCATTATTTGCATCTCCAAAAGCCATGAGTTCATCTTCCGTTAGTCCCCATTTTTTTAATAATCTTGCTAACGCATTGCCTTTGGTCATACCAGGTAGAATGATATCGATACTATCTCGACCACTCGATACAAGTGATAAATCTTGTGAAAAGCGATTTGACAAATCTTCATCAAGTGTTGGATGTGTTGTTCTATCTATATTTAAGGCTATTTTTACATATGCATCTTCTGGTAAATTTTGCAAAGATGCTATTTCTTTTAATTGTCGATAATAAAAATGTGCATCTTTTTTAAATGATTGTGCATTATTCTTTAATATGTAAGCACTTTTTACGCCACAAACAATTATTTCATTGATACCACGCGTGATGTTTAAGTAATTAACAATATTATGGAAAACATCTTTTTCAAATGCTTGATAATCATACAACGTATTGTCTTCATAAATAACCGCACCGTTTTCCGCAACAAAAAACATAGCTTTATCTCCAAAAATAGATTTTAATTTTGCATATTGATTACCACTTGCTGCTATAAATTTAATATTTTCATTTTTTAATTGTTGAAAGATACGATTAAACCTTTCTTGATCATATTGTTTTTTTGAATCCAAAAATGTACCATCCATATCTACTGCGATTGCTTTTATCATACTTTTCATCCCCTCGAATACTCTGCTTATATCTGTAATTCATTATATCCATAATTTTCGAGGAATTAAAATGAATCACATATTTTATGCTGTAAATAACATGGTTTTCAAAGATTAAAAAAAGAGGCAGAATAGAGCGCATATACACAATATGCTTCATTCTACCTGCCTTTAATAGCTTATTCATTTTCTCAAAAATATTTTGAGATAAACAGAAGTAAATCGTTTTATAACTATTCAACGCATCATTTATTATACCTAACTACATAAAGCTTTAGACTTCTTGATTGTCTTCTTTCATACGGACTATAGAGACATAATTAGATTTTTCTTTAATATCATAGATGGTTAAACCAGTAATGTCTTTTTGTTTGCCTGGCACAATAATACTTATGATATAAGAGAAAACAAAGGCTACTATAAACGAAATAATTGATACATAAAATGGAGAATTGCCGCCACCCATACCATTAAAGATATAAGCAAAAATAATTCCAAAAATTAATCCCATCAGCACACCGAATGTATTCGTACGCCGTGTGAATATACCAACCGCAAACACACCAGCCAATGGCACACCCACTAATCCAGTAATTAACAAGAAAAGATCCCAAAGATCATTAGAATCTGCTGCAATTAGATATATAGACATGCCGAATCCAAATAAACCTGAAAGAATAATCATCCATCTCGCAAATCCTACTTCGCTTTTTTCATTTTTCTTGCCGAAGAATCTGTGCTTAATATCAACAGAAATACAAGCTGAAATTGAATTTAAACTTGAAGAAATGGTTGATTGTGCCGCTGCAAATATTGCTGCTATCAATAATCCAGCAACAAATGGTGGCATTTCAGTAAGTATAAAGTATGGTACTACAGATGAAGTATTAAAATCTTTAGGCAATGCACTTTCATGACTATAAAATGAGTACATCATTGTTCCCATACCATAGAATAAGGGCGCTGATATTAAAGCTAATAACCCGTTCGTCCATAAAGACTTTTTAGTTTCTGATATAGAATCTGACGCTTGATAACGTTGTACCACATCTTGACTTGCTGTGTATTGATGCAAGTTATTAAAAATGTTTCCTAAAAAGATGATAGGAATTGCTGCCGCGGCAGTATTAAATTTCCAGTTATCAGCACTAATGATTTTATTATGTTCCAGTGCATCACTGACAACGGTGCCCATTCCCCCTTGAATGTGGACGACACCTAAAATAATAATTGCTGCTGCCCCACCTAATAGAATGACACCTTGAATGAAATCACTCCATACTACACCTTCGAAACCTCCAAGAAATGTATAAAGAATACATAAGATACCAACCAAACTTGCCACAACATAAGGGTTCATATCTGACACAGATGTAATCGCTAATGTAGGTAAATAAATGACAATGGCTACTCTCCCAATATGGAATAATACAAATAGTAATGAACCAATAACACGAATACTAGGTCCAAAACGTGCCTCTAAATATTCATACGCAGATGTCACTTTTAATTTTTTAAAAAATGGTACATAAAAGTAAATAAGTAAAGGAATAATTGCTACAATCGCAATATTACCTGCAATATATGACCAGTCTGTTAAAAATGCTTTTTCTGGCGTAGACATAAAAGTAATCGCACTCAAAGTCGTTGCATAGATAGAGAACCCTACTGCCCATGAAGGCAAACGACCACTAGCCGTAAAGAAACTATCTGTACTTTGGCTTGCGCGTTTGGTAAAATATGCTCCGACTAAAAGCATAACTAAAAGGTAAATAACTACTGCTATCCAGTTCCATGTACCAAAACCTACTTGTTCCATTTAATTCATCCCCTTATACGGTAACCTACAAATCGTATTTGTTAATTAATGTTTCTAATTTAGCTCTGTTATTTTCATTGAATGGTTTAAATGGGCGTTTCGGTAAACCTCCGTCAATGCCACGTGTCGCTAAAATTTCTTTTAATGTAGAATAAATGCCCATAGACAACACATTTTCAATTATGTCGTTAGTATCATGCTGAATTTGATATGCTTCATCAATTTGACCGCTTTTAGCTTTTTCAAAAATTTGTCTTGCGCGTCTACCATTCACGTTATAAGTAGATCCAATTGCGCCATCCACACCAGAAATAGCTGCTTGCACTAACATTTCATCAAAACCTGAAAGTATTAATTTATCTGGATACGCTTTTCGAATACGTTCTAATAGGAAAAAATTAGGAGCTGTATATTTTACGCCAACCACTTTTTCATGATTAAATAATTCACCAAATTGTTCTATAGAAATGTTAACGCCAGTTAAGTCTGGAATTGCATAAATAATTAAATTATTTTGTGTCGCTTCAATTAATTCAAAATAGTAATCTTTGATTTCTTCAAATGAAAATGGATAATAGAACGGTGTAACTGCTGAAATCGCATCATATCCTAATTCAGTTGCATATTTACCTAACTCTATTGCTTCGTTTAAATCTAACGACCCAACTTGAGCAATCAATTTTACATTTTCATTAACCGCCTCTTTCACAACTTTAAAAACTTGTTTCTTTTGTTCTTTATTTAATAAGAAGTTTTCACCTGAACTGCCGTTAACATAAAGTCCATCTAAGCCTTCAGTTTCAATGGCATTTTGAGCAATTTGCGCCAATCCTTTCTCTTTAACCTGACCATCTTCATCAAATGGTACTAATAATGCTGCATATAAACCTTTTAAATTCTCTTCCATCGTATAACCCTCCATCTATATATTTAAGTTATTATTCAAAATCATTTATATAACTGTATAATGCTTTAAAAATATCTTTTATTTATTCTATTTACAGTTCAAATTGTAAACGCTATCATAGAGTGTGGCAATAGAATTTTGAAAAATACATCATTTTGAAACAATATAAGTGAAAATTTTTTCAATATCGATTTTCTTTTAAAAATTAAGGAGGATTTGTATATGCATCCATATAAGATTGCTATTGATATTGGAGGGACAGAAATTAAAGCAGCTGTAGTTGATCAATCATTAAATTTTATAGAATATATCAAAACACCTACCCCTAACAACATAGATACATTTATTAAGGATAAAATTTATAACATTGTAATGACGTTTCAAAAATCTTATCAAATATCCCCACTTTATGTCGGCATTTCTAGCGCAGGCGTTATAGACGAACGCCGTGGCATAGTTGAATACGCTGGTCCAACCATACCCAATTACGTAGATACTGACTTCAAGTGTTTGCTTAAACCATTAAATGCTCAGGTGAACGTATTTAACGATGTCAATGCAGCTTTGTTAGGGGAATTGGTTTTCCATGATTACAGCGCACAAAATATTTTTTGCTTAACACTGGGTACAGGAATTGGGGGCGCTTTTTATAATAAATATTCCCAACTATACAACGGGGAACGAAATCGTGCTAATGAAATTGGTTATTTACTTTTTGATAGACAAACAAACAAAACATTTGAACAACGTGCCTCAACAACTGCCTTAAAAACACTCATGTTAGAAAAAGGATTTATTTATCAAGACAATGTACCAAAATTATTTGAACTCGCAGATCAACAAGATAATCTTGCATTATCTATACTCAATCAATGGAGTGATTCAATCGCAGAAGGTATCGCTCAAATACAGATTATTTATGATCCCGGTTTAATTCTGATCGGTGGCGGTGTTTCTTCACAAGGACAAAATTTATTAAAATACATCGTACCTAAAGTCGAACATTACTTACCTGAGCAATACGGTCATGCTCATATACAAACAACGCGTACACAGAATCATGCTGCACTTTATGGCGCAGTCTCTAAATTTTAAAACAGCTATTGACGACGTTATGCTGTTATAGCCATGAAAATTACGTCCTTTATGTACCAAAACCATCAAAAATCCTACTATCAAAGAAATATTGATATTAAGCCAATTTTTCGTTTATGCAGGTATTTACTGTTGCACACGAAGAAAGCGGTCATAAATAAACACAATTAAGCGAGCACAGCACTTACTTGTTTCTTCATACTTTGAAATATATCCACCATATTAATGTCCATGGACTACAAAAGCGCCAAATTCTATATAATCTCAATAGAATTTGGCGCTTTTGTTTTAATCAAGGATACTTATATGCCTAACGAACCTCGTAACATTTATTTACGTGTTTACGTTCACAATGACTCTATTCATTTAACACTACTTTTTTCGTATGTTGATATACATTATGCATATATGTATCATCTAATAATAAGTA
This sequence comes from Staphylococcus sp. 11-B-312, assembly GCF_016743055.1. Lineage (NCBI taxonomy): Bacteria > Bacillati > Bacillota > Bacilli > Caryophanales > Staphylococcaceae > Staphylococcus > Staphylococcus sp. 11-B-312. The sequence goes on along the minus strand of NZ_CP068241.1, from coordinate 506,803 downwards.
ACTGACAATATCTATTAAAAACAATGTTGCGATTTGAGTATTAATAAATTGTGTGTCTTTATTTCTAGATTGATCAGTTGTTATGAGCACTAAATCTGCACACTCAGTAATTGGACTTCCTTCATAATTCGTTATAACTACGACATAAGCCCCGCGTTCATGTGCTACTTTGGCTGCAGCTATAAGCTCTGTAGTTTCACCACTATTTGAAATCGCTACAAATGTATCTGATGCTGATAACAAAGAAGCAAATATTTTCATTTGATGAGCATCTGTAGACACATTCCCTTTCAAACCCATTCTCATCATACGATAGTAAAATTCTGTAGCTGATAATCCAGAACTACCAAGACCTGCATAAATGATTTGTCTACTTCGAATAATTTGGTTAACAAAGCTTTGAATTTTTTCATCAGAAATAAATTCTCCTGTTTGCTGAATAATATTTTGATGATATTTATGAATACGTTGAATTAAAGGACTATTTTCTATTACTCTTTCCGACATTTCTTGCTGTAAATTAAATTTCAAATCTTGAAAGTTCTCATAATCTAATTTATTACTAAATCTTGTAATCGTTGCAGGCGAAGTACCAATCGCATATGCTAATGAATTAATTGTTGAAAATGTGTCGTCAAAGTCATTGTTTTGAATATACGCTACGATTTGTTTATCTGTTTTAGTAAATAAATGATGGTAACGTTGCACGCGATTTTCAAATTTCATATTATCTATCCTCCCATCCCAATCATAGCTATAGTATAAATGAAAATGTTTTTCATAACAATGAAATATATTGATTATTATTTTCTTGGTGTTATATTAAAAATATAAATCTATTAGATAGTAAAGTATTTTATTAAATCTACTAAAGTTACGGAGTGTATTATTATGTTACCACAAGGATTAATTGTCTCATGTCAAGCCTTGGAAAATGAGCCGTTACATTCATCTTTTATCATGTCAAAAATGGCTTTAGCTGCATATGAAGGTGGTGCTGTTGGCATTAGAGCAAACTCTAAAGAAGACATTATGGCGATAAAACAAGAGGTGAATTTACCTATCATCGGTATTGTCAAAAGAGACTATGCAAATTCTGATGTTTTTATCACCGCAACACGTAAAGAAGTCGATGAATTACTAGAAAGCAAATGTGAAGTTATTGCCTTGGATGCTACAAAGCAGGAGCGTCCTGAAGAATCATTACAAGAACTTGTTTCTTATATACGTCAGCAAGCACCAAATATAGAAATTATGGCTGATATCTCTACACTTGAAGAAGCACAATATGCTGATAAATTAGGTTTTGATTACATAGGAACGACCCTTCGAGGCTATACTGCTTATACTAAAGGACATATTTTGTATGAAGATAACTTCAAATTTTTAAAAGATGTGATTTCACATGTTCATGCAAAAGTTATAGCTGAAGGAAATGTCATCACACCTGAAATGTTTAAACAAGTTACAGCCTTAAATGTTCATTGTACAGTCGTCGGAGGTGCGATTACACGCCCTAAAGAAATCACCAAAAGATTTATTCAAGCAATTGAAAATTAACATTTAAAAAGTCCGTATTCAAACCCATGTTTTTACTTGGTAATGAATACGGACTTTTTATATGATTTTTTATTTAACGGTGCATGTTATAGTGCTTCGGCAATAAATATTTTTCTATCTTCCCACTCACCTGTTTGTTCATTGTAATTATCACATGTAATTAATGTTAGTTGCTTCTTATTCGATGCTTGTTCGTCCAACACTTCAACTTCATCTGGTTTCACATCATAAATTTTAGTAATCTGATACGTTCTTCGCTCATCTCCAACTTTAAAATAAACTTTGCTTCCCTTTTTCGTTTCAGGTAACCTAGAAAATTGATAATCCGAATGACCCGTTAATGTATGACCTGCAATTGCGATATTTTGATCCTCTAATGATTCGTTTGATTCCACAAAACTTACGCCTCTATCTAATTGTTTCGGCGTGGCCGGGCCAGGATAAACAGGTGTTTTAATATCTGCATCAGGAATTGATAAATAACCTGCCATCTTTGTCTTATCTTTAGGTATTTCTACTTTCTTTTTTTCAGAAGTTTTAGATTGTTGGTCATAATGTTCTATTTTATTTTCATTGTCTTTTTGAGTAAAATAATTATCAATCTTTGGTTTCATAAATAAATAAATTGCTATTATAATGAGTGCCACACCAATTAATGTTACAAGTCTACTTCCCCATTTTTTCATGTCACGCATGCTCCTTTGTCCAAATCAAAACATTCATTATAAGTATAGCACAACTCATTATCTAACAAAGCATATTTTTTTTGCATTAATCCTTTTATAGTTTTAAAAATTAATAATGTGGTAGATACTAAAGTATTCAATATATATAAAGGAAGTGTTTGTATGTCAGTATTTTCTAATGATGAGCGTGTAAAGATATTGTCTGACATTGTTGAAATTCAATCTGTGAACGAAAAAGAACTTGATGTCGCACATTATTTACAAGATTTATTTAATAAATTCGGAATTCAAACCAAAATCGAAAAACTGGAAGGCGAAAACACAAGAGCTAACTTAGTTGCAGAAATTGGTAACGGAAAACCTGTGGTTGGTATTTCAGGGCATATGGACGTTGTCACTACAGGTGATGAAAATTTATGGAATTATGATCCATTTAAGCTTACAGAAGATAATCAAGGAAGATTACACGGACGTGGTTCTGCAGATATGAAATCAGGACTAGCCGCTTTAGCAATTAGTTTAATAGAAATTAAAGAAGCAGGTACATTAAATCAAGGTACTATCAGATTTATGGCGACTGCAGGAGAAGAAGTAACGAGTGACGGCGCTGCATTATTACATGAAAAAGGCTATATGGATGACGTCGAAGCCCTATTAATCGCAGAGCCTTCACAAGATGGCATTGTTTATACACATAAAGGTACCATGGATATTCAAGTGATATCCAAAGGTAAATCTTCACACAGCTCAATGCCTGAATTAGGTTATAATGCGATTAATCCATTGGTCGATTTTATTCATTATTTAAATAAAGCGTATAACAAAGTTGATATTAAAAGTGAGTTGCTCGGTACGCCAACAATGAATTCAACAATCATATCCGGTGGTGACCAAGTCAATTCTATACCAGCGTATGCTGAGTCACTGTTTAACATGCGTACCATACCAGATTATGATAATAATAAATTTGAGGCGTTATTTAACAGTATAAAAGATCAAGTTAACCAAGAAAGTGACGCTGATATAACTGTTAACCCTTATGTAAACCGCGATCCTGTATATACTAAGGGAGATAATACATTCTTAAAATTAGCTAAATCTTTAGGTGATTCCTATTTTGATAGAAATCTGGATGTGACTTCTTCTACTGCAACTACAGATGCATCATATTTAATGAAAGATAAAGATGAAAGTTTCTCATTTGTAATGTATGGCCCAGGTGAGACTGGACAAGCACATCAAGTTGATGAATATGTTTATAAAGATGCTTATCTAACTTTTATAGATTTATATAGCCAGTTATTACCACAATATTTAAATACGGCTAAATAAAATCACTAAGCACGTGATATAACACGCTTACAATCACTAAACAAAGCTTAATACAGAAACTGCGTACTCTATAAATGGCTAATCCATACGAAGTGGATTAGCCATTTTGTATTTAACATTTTCAATTTTACCATCACATATTTAACTAGAGTAAATAGTATAAACATTCAAAACTGACATCCATTTTTTCATTCAAATTACTATGATGATTTTTCACTTTTAATGACTGTAAATACTCTCTGGACAATCTTAAATGTTTATTTATTCATCTCTAACCAATTAATTAATTCATTTAAATTGTTAACTGTTATTGTAGGATTTTGTCCATTATAATCAAAATGTCCATTTTGTCTATTCACGCAAGCTGTATCAAAACCGAAATTGGTTGCTCCCGTTACATCCCAAGAATTAGAAGAAACAAATAATATCTCTTCTCTTTTCAGATGATGATATTTCAAAATCAATGCATAACTTGCAGGGCTGGGTTTATATTGTTTAATTTCATTAACGCTCATAACTGTATTAATATTTTCCCCTAACTCAGAATTATCAATCAATGGTCTAAGCATGTTATCATTTCCATTAGATAGTATACCAACATCGATATTCATATTATTAAGTTGCGCGAGTATTTTAGGTACTTCGTAAAAATACTCTAAATTTAAAAAAGCATCAAACAACCTGTTTATATCTTCACGATCATATTGTATTTTGTGTTCATCCATTGTATAACGTAAAGCTTCTTTCGTTAACTCATCAAAGGAAATATATCTTTGCATAATTTGTTTTAAAAACATGTGATTTAATTGCGTTTTTCTCCACATCTTTGAAATTGATGTTGCTTGTTCATCATCAAATTGCGTCATACCTTTTTTTAAAGAGGACATGTCAAAAAGTGTTCCATAAACATCAAAAATAATTGCTTTATACATTTTAAACCTCCTATTCAAAACACACATTTACTTATTCTTTATCACATTTCAACAAAGTCAAACAGTTTATTATCATTTTTATTTTTATGTAAATTGATAAGGACAATTGAAAAGATATTCACTCTATCGTTTATTAATTTTTTGTAAATTTCTTTAAATATAGCTTTATTATACTACAAATCGGTTATAGAACAGTAAGAAGGGAGGCTGGTTGTTATGAGAAGGATGTTTCTATTAGATTTACTAAACCTCTTTTTTATCGCCGTAGGTTACATGTTGATGATTACTTTGATTTTACTTTCTTTTGACTTCTTGCAAATAAAAACAACCGGTTCAGTATTTTTAGAATCATTAAGTTCAGTTACTATTTTCCAATTTTTCAGCAATCCTATTTTTAACGGATTATTCACTTTATTTTTAATTGTATCTTCCCTAATATTTCTGTACAAAGCATTTGAACTTTATCAAAAAAATAAGTAATTATCATTGCTCTTCAATTAATTCAAAGCTTAATTTTATATCACTACAAATAAGCACCTATTTTTTATTTATAACGCATATCATTTATTTATTTTAAATTTTTTGAATTTTATATTGTAACAATACATTTTAAGATATATAATATTCTAAGAGAATGTTTCGTGCTATATCTCTAGGCTTTTATTGCCATCTATCATCATAGTTATATTCCATTCCCAGAATTAAACTTTATGCACCCATTAACACTAATGGTATCGCACTGCATTCTCAACAAATGTGCTAAAGTTGCTCATTTGAAAAGAGATCTAAAATCACTTTCAGGCAGTGATTTTAGATCTTCTTATAATACTATTACTTTAATTTCCCATTAGGATAAACCATAACTTTTAATGATCCGCTTTTATTGGTTCTTGCTCTTTCCATTGCCTCTTGTGCATCTTCCAAATCATATGAATCGGTAAACATTGTATTTAAATTAGCTGCAGTTGAAGATAACATCTCAAGGCCCATTGGATAAGTATTGGCATATCTAAAGATACCTACGACATTAATTTCATGGTTAGCGATAAAAGGTATATTTAACTCAATATTTTCTTGTTGTGGCAAGCCAACTATTGCTAAAGTTCCGCCATTGTTCAAGACCGCTAGTGCATTTTGTAAGGCTGTTGGATTACCTGCAGTTTCAAAAGCATAATCTACACCGTTATGATTTGTTATTTCATTGATACGGGTAATAACATCTTCTTCTTTAATATTTATAACATGTGTTGCACCAAGTTCTAATGCCTCATCCAATCTTATTTGTTCAAGATCTGACACTATAATTCTTGTAGCACCAAAAGCTTTTGCTGCTACAACAGCCATCAAACCAACTGGGCCCATACCCATTATTACTACCGTGGAACCTGGTTGAACGTTTGCACGTTTACATGCTTGTACGCCAACTGAAAATGGTTCATTTAATGTTGCTTCTTCATATGATAGTGCATCAGGAATATGGAATAAAAATCCTTCAGGATGACTTATATATTGACTAAAAGCACCATCAATAGGAGGCGTAGCTAAAAACTTAACATCAGGACATAAGTTATATTTACCAGCTTTACAGTATTCGCACTCTCCACAGGGAACTCCAGGTTCAATAGCAACTCTATCCCCGGGTTTAAAATGTGTTACTTTTGAGCCGATATCAGCAACGATCCCTGAACATTCATGTCCTAAAATCAATGGTTTTTCAACAACAAATTCCCCTACACGACCGTGTTCATAATAATGAACATCCGATCCACAAACACCTACCGCCATCACTTTTACTAAAACATCTGTAGGTCCTAATTTAGGAACGTCTACTTCTTTAAGTTCCATCTCAAATGGTTTATTTAATAATGAAATGTTCATAGTTTCTGGAATATTATTATTCATTTTAAATTCCTCCTAATAGTTAATTAATATTTAATAAGTTTTCTGTTATCGTTTTTGTCTGAGCGTATATATTCTTATAAATTTCAAAATACTGTTTATATTTTTTATGATTTTCTATATTTGGTTTATATGTCTCTCCTAGCGCTATAAATGTTTCAGCACATGCTTGCATTGTATTAAACCAACCTAATCCATATGCAGCTAACATGGCTGCTCCTACACCTGGACCTTCTTCATATTTCAATGCAGTGACCTGAGTATTGAAAATATCTGCTTGCATTTGTAACCAAAAACTACTTCTAGCGCCACCACCAATCGAAATAATTTCATCAATATGCCTACCGTTTTCTCTCATATATACAATGGATTCATATAGTGAATAAGTAATGCCTTCCACTGTAGCTCGTGCAAAATCCGCTTCTTCTGTATTACTATTTATCCCAATGAAACTTCCTCTAATATATGCATCACCATGTGGTGTTCGCTCACCTTGAATGTATGGTGAAAACAACAAACCATTTGCTCCAATAGTAGATTTCTCAGCAAAATTCAAGATTTCATCAAATGAATATGCTTTAAAAAGCTTTTCTTTGAGCCAATTTAAACTATGACCTGCACTTAATGTGACACCCATTGCATACGACATATTAGGCATGGCATGTTTAAAGAAGTGAATGTTATGTCCATAATCTACTTGATTATTTGTAGTACACGATAAAATCACACCTGAAGTTCCTATACTACATAACGTTTGACCTTCATTAATAACACCTGAACCTAAAGCGCCACATGCATTATCTGCACCACCAGCAAAAACAGCAATATCTTCTTTAATGTTTAGTTCTTTTTTAACTATTTCTGTAACATTACCTACATAACTATGCGACTGTACTAACGGTGGGTATATATCACCAAGTTCCAACTTGTCCCCAATTTCTTTTTCCCAGTCATTTGTTTTTGGATTGAAAAGAAGCGTACCTGCTGCATCACTATATTCCATAGCAATATGACCTGTTAGTCGATAGCGTACATAATCTTTAGGTAACAAAAACACTTCTAATTGTTGCCAATAATTTGGTTCGTTCTGTTTCATCCATAAAAGTTTAGGTAATGTAAAACCTTCAAGTATAGGATTATTTAAAAGTGTCTTCCCAAATTTGTTTTCTAATTCCTCGCATTGTTTAGTAGTTCTAGTGTCATTCCATAGTATTGCATTTCTAATAGGTTGGTATGTTTTATCCAGTGGTACTAAACCATGCATTTGTCCAGAAAACGAAAGGGCGCTAATACGTTTATTTGTCATTGTCTCTGTATTTATTAACTTTTTTATACCTTCTTTTACTGCCTCCACCCATGATTCAGGATCTTGTTCACTGTAGCCAATATATGGCTGACTCAATTTCAAAGGAATACTTGATTGTTCAATAACATGACCGCTTTTATTCACAGCAATAATTTTAACTGAACTCGTACCTTTGTCTATACCAAGTACAACCTGTTCCAATTTACATCTTCCTTTCTTAATAATTTTCAATTTGTGCATTTAATGCTTCAACTTTATCGTCCCCAATGCCTGGTTGATGAACTTTAATATAATAAGTGATTGCTGCACCTACGAAATAACAAATAGCAAAAGCCCATACGACGCCAACTTCGTTGAATAAAGGTAATATAAGCGTGGCAATTAATGGTGCAATAAAATTACTCAATCCAGCAGCAAGATTATGTGAAGAAAGTGTAGCACCAATATGATCAGGCTCTAAAGCTGTAAAAATTGCAAAAATAGGTACAAATGCTGATTGTGTAATACCGAATAATACTGCACATAAAATTGCAATTGCAAACACATCACCACTAAGTATTGGTAAATAATAAAATAATAATGTCGTGATGCCACAACCGATACAACCAAATAACATCACTTGACGTTTCCAACCAATTTTATCAGCAATAATACCCCAAACTACATCACCAACGATACACGTCACATGCATTGTTCCCCATGTCCATAACCATTGTTGCATTGAAAATCCAATAGTTTCCGTGAATAATACTGGAAAGATAATAACTAGCCCAAACAAAGACAATTGATTAATGATGCGTACGATAAAGACTTTAATAATTTCTGGATTCTTATAAACTACGCCGATATCTTTTAATACTTTAGTATATCTTTGTTTAACCGAAAGCGTTATATTCGGCTTTACATCCCGTTTTCCTACAACGATAAATGCAATTAAACCTCCTATAAAAATCCATATTAATGACATCCATAGTGTTCCATTAAAACCTATAAATGGAATAGTGAAACTAGGTAAATAAGTACCAATTACCCCCATTCCAACTGAGAACATTGCCCAAAACCAACCAATTGCTGTGGCTAATCTTGCTTTATCAGTGATATAGGTTACCCATACTAAGAAACCATATAAAAACAAAGGATAACCTAATCCTCTAATACCATATAACACTAACATCATAGGCAAATTTTCCATTCCTATTCCAAACACTAAAAAAAGCACGTGGAAAATTAACCATATTATTGTTCCTAAAGCCATTATTTTCCTAGGACCGTAAACATCAGATAAAACAGCCGCTAACCAAGAACCCACAACTACCATCACGCCATAGACTGTAAACACTAAGGAAGCTTGACCACCAGAAAAACCGATATCAACAATATTTTTTGATAAAAATGCCTGTTCGATCCCATCTCCTGTCATAAAAATAAATATAGCTATAAGTGCAATAAAAATAATTTTCGGGATTCCCATCCATGTTTTTGGACTATCTTTAGAAATTGTAATGTTATTCAAAATATTTCCCCCTTATTTAAAAATATAACTAAAATAAACTTAAACGTTTAAGTTTTAGCGATTAAGTTAACGGGATTAAAATCAAATGATTTCAAAAACCCGTCTTGTTTAAACAATTCATAATACAATATCTACTCCAATGTATATAATCATAACAACAATCAACAAGTATCAGACTTGGAATACATTTTAGTTTTTATCATAATGACTTATCTTTTATAAATGAACAAGATTCACGTATGATTAGTTTTGTATTTAGTTCAATCGAAGAGACATTTTCCCCTTGAATTAGATGATTGATCATTTCGCCTGCGACACGACCTATCTCTTTTGTAGGTTGTGAAATGACAGATAATTTTGGAGTATAAATTTCATTCCAGTAACTATCATCAAAACCAATGATAATCATATCTTGAGAAATTTTTTTGCCACTTTCTTTTATTGCTTGTAAAGCACCTAATAACAATAAATGATTAGTTGCCACAACAGCTTGAACCTGTTTGTTAATTAATGATTTAGTCGCATGATACCCACTGTCAATTTGTGCATCCGTACCCAATTGCTGATTGCTATAATAAATGAGTTGCTCATCTAACTTAATATTATTTTTTTTCAACGCTTGTTCATATCCAGATTTCCGTTCTGACGTTGTGCTTATATCAGGATTCGCTAACAGTAACCCTATATTTTTACAGGTACTATCAATAATTCTCTGAGTTGCATCAAACGCTGCTTTCTTGTTATCCACGCTTATAGAAGGTAAATATGTACCATCTACTTTCCTATCTATAGTCAAGATAGGTGTTTGGCTCCACTCTTTCTTAAATTTTAATTTAGACTTCACTGGAACTAATATAATAGCGCTTACATTTTGCGCGATAAATGTTTCTATCAACGCTTGTTGTCTTAACTCGTTTTCCTCAGACGACACAACAGCTACATGCAATTGATGTTTTTGACATTCGTTGTTTAATTCTGTCAGTATCTCAGTAAAAAAAGGATTTTGATCAGGTACAATAAAAACAATTAAATTAGACTGCCCTGTTTTTAAACTTCTTGCAAATTGATTCGGTTCATAATGCAATTTATCAATTGCATCTAATACTTTCTGCCTCGTCTTTTTACCTAATTCAGTACTTTTGTTATTCAATACATTGGAAACGGTCGCAATTGATACCCCAGCAACTTTTGCTACATCATGAAGTGTAGGTTTATTTTTTTCCATGCCACTCACCTTAAACGTTTAAGTTATTTGCTTCGACTTATTCATGTCAGCTAGATTCATTATATATATTCACCACAATAAATGCAAGCGCTATCATAAATATTGAGATTTTTTCATTTTCAAGTAAATTAAATAGAAACCTATCATTTTATTACTTCAAAAGGCATTTTATTTTCCAAAATAGTGATTTTTCTATCTATACTCATATCCAAAATACGAATTATTAATTCTTAATATCATTTTAACAAACTTTATTTGTAACCTAACTATTTTGTCTGTGTCGGTTGTACAATAACGTTAATCATTTAATTGTGAGTGTAACAAAATAAAGTAAAGGTGATCTTTGTGATAAGCTCTCTATCAATAAAAAATCATTATATGACTAAGTTGGCAAGATGCATAAATGAAATTATTATTTTAATTCCTATAAATAAATCATGTAAAATAAATTTAAATGGATCGATGATAACTATTGATCACGCTTGTATAATCAATAATGCAGACCTTTATCAATATATCGATATTGATAATTTAATAGAACTTAAGATTCCATTACCTTTATTTATAGAAAAAGATAAATCCATCGCTAATGCTTTGTTTGATATCAAACAAATTAAATATATAGAGCAATTTCGAAACTTAGTTTTGCAAAAATTACAGAATCATACTCAAAATAGAAAATGTATGCATCTTTATATATCTAATATTATTGAGTTTTTACTTAAAGAAGCAAAAGTTGATTTAGACGATCAATATCTACCTATTTTGTATACTAAACACCCTCTGGTTCAACGTTTGACTCAATACATACATAAACACATCAATGAACCTTTAACTACAAAACAAGTATCTAATGCTTTTTATATATCACAATCATATATATCTATTTTATTTTCCAAAATATTAAATATGAACTTCAAACAATATACAAGTTCTCTTAAAATTGCATTATCTTTATTTGATTTATTAGAGAAAGAACAAAGCATTTACGACGTCGCATTAAAATATAGTTTCACTAATGTTAGTACATATTCTAAAAATTTCAAATTCTATATAAAGATGCCGCCAAAATTCTATATTCATCAATTCAGAAAAAATGATTTAAATTCACTATACCAAGTTTCGTTAAGCACTCCCAACTTAAGAAAGACTATCAACAAATTATATAATTTTTCTCATAATCAACATATTTCGTCTAATCAAATCGTCTTGAATAAACTGAAGTATACTCAGAAATTTAATATGACACGTACTTTTATCACGTTTAATGATATACATAAGTTAATCTCATTTAATCAATCTACTTTTTCAATTAATATGCTATCGCTAATTTCAAAACCAAATTTAATTTTACTTCACACTAATTTCGATGATTTAAACAAATTAGACCATCACAATGTATTTGCAGCAATCAAACAATTGCTTATCAAAGGTTTTGAAATAACTTTGAAAGTTGATAATCCATCCTTTTCACAATCAATTGATTACCAAATTATAAAACTATTGACTTCATTAACGCTGCTTAATGAACATATTTCAAATGTTAGTTTACTTATTGAAACAAACCATAAAACATTTAAAAATGACCAAAGATTAATTGATAACTTTAAACAACAGTTCCCCACTATAAAATGTGCGGTTAATGTTGGACATATCTTGGAAAACAGTGGAAACTTTTCAAGATTTCAAAAAAATATTAGTTCATTAAATGCTGATTTTTATTTCATTGATACAGATTGGTATTTACTAAAAAACATTATATCAAGAAACTGGTTCAACACTGATAATGCTTTTGATACCCATCAGACCATTATGTTATTTTTAAACCAATTACATCCAACTATTGCCAAAAAAGTGGTTTTTAATAATCTCACACATTCCAATTTAAAACATTATTATAAAGATATGTCCATTTCACCACATATCTTACTGATGCATTTGCTAATTGATTTTCAAACATTAATTGGTGGCTTTGCATTTCCATATTTTTCTGAAGATGATGAACAATTTATGCTGATTAATCATAATTGTAGTACCATGCCAATCGTTCACGTTTTCAGTTTATTAAAACCTTTTTTAAATTTGCATATCGCTAAATTCCCTTATGGTTTAATTGGTAAATCTAAACATCATTTTCACATGCTATTATTTAATAGTTTAAACTATTCAACACCAACATCTGACCTAATTGCAAATATCGTTCATAATTACATCACTGATTTTCCAGTTTACACACGAGTGCTTAACGAAAATCACGGTATCATTTCACATTTGATCCCAAATAACCTGGACTTAAGCGCTATTGATTCCAAAATTCTCGAACAAATCAACAAGGCTAATACTCCACTTTCTAAGTTAACGATGCATAGTTATCATAATTTACTAGCTATTACAGTTACAAAATCAGAAATAAAATATATCATGTTTCCGATTAATTCTTGATTTATCAAAAATACATTAAAAACATGACAAACGAGATAGATATCAATAATATCTATCTCGTTTAATTATTTACATCTTGTATTTTTCAAATGATATTAAAAAATGATTGTAAATATTCAATTGTATCGTTGTTAATTTCATATTGCTTTTTTACTTTTCCTTTTTCTAAATGAAGCACTTCATCTGCACAAGCGAGTAACATGTCATAATCATGAGTTATAACTAATACTGTGTGTCCTTCATTTGCCAATTGGTTAATAATTGTACTCATTTCCCGCATATGGTGACCATCTAAACCGCTAGAAGGCTCATCAAAAATCAATATATCCCTTTTCGTTTCTACTGCACTAGCAATAGCTAAACGCTGCTTCTCACCTCCAGATAGTGACAAAGGATGTCTGTCTAGATGTTCAGAAATACTATAGTTTTGCAAACACCGCTTAATTGTCTCATCATTTAAAGTTGGATTACTTAACCTCAGTTCTTCTTCCACACTTTCAGCAAATAATTGATTGTTAACATCTTGAAATACCAAATAAGCTTCTGCAAGACTTTGTTGTGGTGTTACCCACTTTTCTCCAGTATTAATAGTCCCTTTAAATTTTTTCTCGACTCCAGTTAGACAGCGCGCAAATGTTGATTTACCTGAACCATTATGGCCAATAATCGCTGTCACTTTTCCCTTACTGATACTGATATCATCTATATCTAAAGCTAATTTTTGCCTTCTCTTATATCTAAAATAGTAATTTTGTAAACTTAAGTACCCCACTTTATTATTAACTTTAGTTTTTACTTGCAATTGTTCTAAATGAATAGCTCTTAATCCTAGCTTTGCTAATTGTTTATTTGATAACTTATTAAATTGTTCATTTTCATAAATTGCACTTATTTTTCCGTCATCCATTATCATAAAACGGTCAGCTATTTTAGTTAAATAGTGTAATCGATGTTCAGCAATAATAATTGTTTTACCTTCCGCTTTCCAAGTTTCGATCATTTGTTGTAACTTTAACATTGTATTAAAATCTAAATTTGACGATGGCTCGTCCAAAATAATCAATTCGTGACCATATACTTGAATAGCACTGCAAGCTAGCAATTGTTTTTCACCGCCAGACAAATTAAATATATCTCTATCTAAAAGGTGTTTAAAATTAAACTGTTCAGCGGTTTCTTTGATTCGTGTCATAATCCGACTAGCTGATACACCATAATTTTCAAGTTCAAATGCCAGTTCACTTGTCGTATTCAAACAAAAAAATTGTGATCTTGGATTTTGGAAAACTGAACCACTTTGCTGTGTTAACTCATAAACATCTTGTTGCTGTGCATCTTTATGATTTATTAAAATTTGACCTTCTATCTGTCCTTTATAAAAATTAGGAATAATACCATTTAGCAATCTTGTTAAAGTTGTTTTTCCACAACCTGAAGTTCCTGTTAAACAAATAACCTCACCATCATCAATAGTAAGGTTAATATTATTTAATATTTTACTTTTGCTTTCATCGTATTTAAAAGATACGTCTTTAAATTGAATCATATCCTACCCTCACATTACATAATAAATGATACAAAGGAACAGTATTAACACTAACAACAACCAATCTAACCAACGTATTTTAAGCGAAATGATTGATGTACGTCTATGCGTTAAATTCAACCCACGTGTAATTGAAGCAATAGTTAATTCGTTACCAATTTTCACAACACTGTTTAGTAATGGAACAACTCGATATTCAACATATTGTATTGGATGTATAAAAGCAATTTTCAAAGATATACCTCTCATCTTCATAGCATCCTTTATAGCAGCCGATTCTTCTCTAATTGTCGGTAAAAACCTAAACATAACGGCAATTGGAATCGTGATTTTTCTAGACAATTTCATTCGTTCTAAACCTGTTATTAGCACTTCAATTTGTGTGGTTTTAAATATATAATAGCCCATTGCGAGGGATGGTAAAAAACGTGTTATGATGCCTGCCGGTACAAAAATTAACAATGTAGCAACTTGGTTACCATCAATCGTTACAAACGCTTCTCCATACCACGCCATCACAGTTAATATCAAGATGACTAGCCCTATAGTATATTTTTTAATACATAATAATAATAATGCTGGCACAAGTATGATTACTGCCCTTAAATACACTTCAACACCTGTAACGCCGCCTGTTAATGCAACGAGTGATATCATCAAGATAAGCGCAATTTTAATTCTAGGATCTAAATTTAGTAAGTGGCTTTGTGGGATCGTTTGACTATACATGTTAAATCATACCTGTACGTTTGAAATGTTTTTTTAAAATTAATTTTGCTATATAAACGCCGATCCATGCACCAATGATTGTAGTAATAATAATAACTGGTATCATTTCTACAGAAAATAAAGTGGCGACCGTTTGCTCATATTCAATACCGTATTTATCTTGAATAAAGGATAAATATGAATTTCTCATAAAGTAAAATGGTATAAATGTACCAATGGGCCAAAAGGAAAAGAGAATGTACCCTAAACAATTGTGTTTCCAACTTTTATAACGTTTCATAGCCATTAAGCCATCAGCTAGTAATATCACAGGAATACTAAATACCAACGCAATCCATGGATGTCCCATAATAGCTAAAATAAGACTTACAATCGTTCCGCATATTGTCAATGCACCAAATTTTTGAACTTTTGATATTAGTAATATAATAGGTATGCCACCTACTAAACCAACCATTGCAGGAAGCAATAACATGAATATAGGTATAATACCTAAAATGCCAGGAGGTGCTATAAAAATAAAATATATAGCCGTAAAGAGTCCTATATTTATTAAATCTTTAACTTCTATCTTACTATTGTTCATCTAAAACTCCCTCTTTACATATAACGATAAATATTATTAATACAAGTAAACATAACTATGCTATAACATTAGTGTAGACTCAAGATACTATAATTGAAAACAATTATCAATTACATCGAATTGTATCGCTCATATCATTTATATTATAAACGAAAAACTTCTCAAAACCTAACTATCCATTTCATCGTTTTATATATTTCATCTTCCCTATGTTTTGCTCAATTATCAATACATCATTTCTATAAAATTTTAATAAATGCATATTTTGTCTTCATACAACGCATTACGCAAGATTATATGTGTCATATTACAAATTTTAAGTGTTATTCAACTTTAAATTTTCAGAATATATTTACAATTCCGAATTTTCTTAGTATATTCATACGTATCACCATTTCATTATATTTAAGAATATTAATGAAATTATATAAAACATATTTAATAACACCTCACTCTTTAAAAAACGGGATATGAAGTTAAAGGTGCGAATTGAATTTGTATAACTTTTAAACCAATTTATATTGAGTAATACATGGGAGGAATGATATTTATGGACAGAATGGAAAAAGCCACTCAATTAATCAATGAAGATAGTCAGTATTTTGCTAAACCAGGACGAATAAAATATTATCCATTAGCTATTTCTCATGGTTATGGTGCAACACTTGTTGATATGGACGGCAATACATATATCGATTTACTTGCTAGTGCTAGCTCACAAAATGTAGGGCATGCACCCCAACCAGTGTCAGATGCTATTAAATCACAAGTAGATAAATTCATACACTATACGCCTGCTTATATGTATCATGAGCCTTTAGTTAAACTTGCTAAGAAACTCTGTGAAATCGCACCAGGAAACTACGAAAAACGTGTTCTTTTCGGACTTTCTGGTTCAGATGCAAATGACGGTATCGTAAAACTTGCAAGAGCATATACAGGAAGACCTTATATCATCAGTTTCGTGAATGCTTACCACGGATCTACTTATGGGTCATTATCGATGTCCGCAATAAGTCTAAACATGAGAAAAAAATATGGTCCAATGTTGCCAGGCTTTTATCATATTCCATTCCCTGATAACTACAGAGGCATGTTTGGTAGTCCAAACGCTAACACCGTTGATGAATACCTCGCGCCACTTAAAGAAATGTTTGAAAAGTATGTACCTGCTGATGAAGTAGCTTGTATCGTTATTGAAACAATACAAGGTGACGGGGGATTATTAGAGCCAATAGATGGCTACTTTGAAGCTTTACAAGATTTATGCAAGACACATGGCATTTTATTAGCAGTGGATGATATCCAACAAGGTCTTGGTCGAACTGGCGAATGGAGTTCAGTTTCACATTATCATATTGAACCGGATTTGATTACCTTTGGAAAATCATTAGCAGGTGGACTACCTATGTCTGCAATTATAGGACGTGCTGAAATCATGGACACATTAGAAGCGCCAGCACATTTGTTTACAACAGGAGCTAACCCAGTAAGCTGTGAAGCGGCCTTGGCTACAATTGGTATGATTGAGGATGAGCATTTACTTCAAGCGAGTACAGAAAAAGGTGAATATGTACGCAAACGCATGGATACGTGGATCGAACGATTCGAAGCAGTTGGGGACGTCAGAGGCAAAGGATTGTCGATAGGTATTGATATCGTTGCTGATAAAGATAGTAAAACACGTGATGCGGAAGCGGCATTAAAAGTTTGTAATCGCTGTTTTGATAATGGCGTTGTGATTATTGCAGTAGCTGGAAACGTACTCCGTTTCCAACCTCCATTAGTCATAACGTATAACCAACTTGATACGGCATTAAATGTCTTAGAATCTGCAATTGAAGATTTAGCATCTGGAAAATTAGATAATTACGACATTGCTGGTCAAGGTTGGTAAAATTGGGGGAATCAATGATGCAACAACAAATTAAACTCACAAATATTATAAAACTTAGCGGTGCTTACATCGCTTATCTCATAGGATCTGGTTTTGCAACAGGACAAGAAGTGATGCAATTTTTTGCTTCCTTTGGCATGTATGGTATATTCGGAGCTTTAGTTAGCGCATTATTGTTCTGTTTACTTGGTTCAACTTTAATGATGAAGGGATTTGATCTTCAATTAAAACAACCTGGCAAAATATTTAAGTATTATTGTGGCAATATCATTGGAACAATGATTGAATACTTTACAATTATTTTTATTTTTAGCATTGTTGTCATCATGATTGCTGGTACAGGAGCTGTAGTTTCAGAGCAATTCCATCTTCCCAATCTAGTTGGTGTACTAGGTATGGGCATTATTGCAATGATTACAGTGATTTTAGGTTTAAAAAAATTGGTTGATATTATTGGTACTGTAGGTCCGATTATCGTCATCTTAACAATAGGTATTTGTCTAATTGTCTTTTTCTCAAATATCGGTAATTTATCTAATATGCTCTATTTACCAGAAAGCGCTAAAAATTTACAACCAACAACACATTGGTGGCAAGCTGGCGGTTTATTTTTCTGTTATAACATCTTAGCAGGAAGTATTTTCTTTTCACAGCTTGGTCAACAATCTAATAGTAGAAAAGAAGCAGGCATTACAGGTATTGTTGGTGGCTCTGTGTTGATGTTAACTGTGGTTGTAATGATTATTGCACTATTAGTGCATTCTGATCATGTATTTGAATTAGAGGTTCCTGTACTTTATTTAGGTAATACGATTGCGCCATTGATAGCATTTATATTTTCAGTATGTATTTTATTAGGCATTTATTCTACAACTGCACCAATGTATTGGTTAGTTAAAAATGAATTTATGAAAATTTTTCCAGCAAAACTTAGCGTGCCTGTTACAGTTGTGTTAGGTGTTATTTTTATTATTTGTGGTACTTTACCTTTTGGAGAATTAGTTTCCATTATATACCCATTTGTAGGTTACATAGGTGCAATTGTTGTAGTTATTATCTTTGCGCGTACGTTATATAATAATTTCTCAAATAAGCACAGTACATGAATGATAGAAATTAAAACTCAATAAAAAAGTCCAAGACATCATTTGATGCCTTGGACTTTTTTTATACATTTTTTAAAAAAATCTACCTGTTACCCACATCATGACCGATTTCTACTGTTTTATCATTTTTATTATATAGTGCAGCTTGTACACTACCAAAGTTAGGGTCATTACGTTTTTCTTCAATTTCAAATCCTAAACTTTTGAAAATGTCTATATCTTGCTGATCTGTGGCATTTTCGTAAAAGATTTTTCCTCCATCGTTATAAAAACGTGGTTTATCAATAGAATCTTGTAGTGTGCCATCGCTACGTAAGTAATCAATAATAACCTCATTGAGCGTAGTCGGAATTTTGTTACCACCTGGCGTTCCTATACCCATGTAATAATCAGGTCCAACTACGATGCTCGGTGAAGTAAATGAGCGTGGTTGCTTATGCTTAGCACCATAGTTTGGACTAGATGGATTAGAAGAGAAGTTACTTAATGAATTATTCATATAGAATCCTTCTTTTACATACTCCCCTGAACCAAAGAAGCTTGCTAACGTATTCGTTGTACTTGTCAACTGTCCATCTTTATCAACAACCACAAAGTGTGTTGTGCTCGTATTATCGATGTTATTTGTATTGAAATTACTTTCAAAATTAATTTCATTTAATCTACCTAATAGGTAATCTTGAGAAAGATATTCATCATAGTCTTCATCTTGTCCATTTACAATATCCCTATTTCGGTACATCAAGTCTCTAGATTTTAAAATACCAGTGATATAATCCAAACGATCACCTTGAGCTGCTTGATTATTAGTAGCTTCATCAATTTCTAAACCTTGTAGCATCAGTGATCCTCCTAAAGGATTAGATGCAGCATAAACTTTATTATTTAAATAGTCTGTACTTACTGGCTCTTTTTTCTCTGTTTTATAACTTTGGAAATCTTTTTCGGTTAGTTTGTCATCCGTTTGCTTAGTGATACTTTTACCAACTTTATCATAGAAATATTTAGGACCGTTATCTCTAATACCTTTTAATGTTTTAGCTAAAGCTGGTTGCTTAATGACATCACCTTCTCTTTTGGTTTGCTCTCCTTCAAAGAAAGGTGAATCTCTATCTACATCTGAACCATATAGTTTCAAACTTCTTTCTAATTCTGAATCAACTTCAAAGCCTTCTTCAGCTAAAGGAATAACATAGTTCATGATTTTCTTTCTATCCATTTTTCCTGCCTCTTTATGAGCGTCTTCAAGACCTCGAACGAAACCTGGAACACCAATTTTATCTTTTTGCTTGTAATTAAAAGAAGAAATATCTTTATACTGCCATTGTTTTGGTGCAACATTTTCTTGACCATCGTAAGCCAGCATCGCACCTCCGCCGCCTAGGCCAGAAGAGTGTGGTTCAGTGACAGCAAGGGCATATGACACTCCGATTGACGCGTCAACTGCGTTACCACCATCTTTCAATATTTTTTCTCCAACACGTGTAGCAATCGGATTATTTGAAGCTACACCGTAATTTTTATCCGATATGTCTTGTTGATGATCCGCAATTTTATTTTCATATAAATCATCTTTATCATAATTATCCTTTTTTGTAATCATATAAAATGCAAAGGATATGATAATAGTAAGGAGTAATATTACGATGAGCGTTTTTTTATTATAAATACTCATAGCTAAGCTCCTTTAGATAAATATTGATGGTGTGAAGATTTAAGTTCATTTTGTTCATAACGGTCTAAACCTTCGTTCGCTCTAGCGAATACAATTAGTAAGAATATTATCAACACAACTGCAATTATTGTAATACTTACCCAATGATCTTTAATGTTCATACGTATAACCTCCATTCTCTTTTTTAAGATTTATATTGTCACCTTTAATATTATTTAATAATTTTGTTTCTTCAATTTTGTTAGGTGTAGATTTAGTCAATTTACCGCCCACTGATTTGATAGGCGTAATCATGAATTTAGAATTTTTACCGTTCCAATTCTGTTGTACAGCTAAACCTTGTTTATTTTTTGATAAAAAACCTTCTGAAGTTACATTACCTAAACTATAAAAAATGCTGGCATCTTTATAATTTTCAATTTCCTGAACAACTGTGTTATGTCCGACGATGACATCAGCACCTGCATCTACGAGTGAGTGTGCATACTGTTTTTGCCTTGTTGTTACTGACCTTTCATCGGTTATACCCCAGTCCACATTAACTACTACATAATCATTTTTTTCTTTCAATTTTTTTATTAATGGAACATAAATATTAGGTTCCAAGCTAATGGATGTAGTGTTTTTTAAAGGATCTGTGTAATCAGACTCAACGTCTGTAAAGGAAACATTAGCTACTTTTTTACCTTTTACTGTTTGTTGTACTGTTTTACTGTTGATAGGATTAGAACCATTACCAGTTAAAAAATTATATCCATTTTGTGCCTCAACAGCTTTACTAAAATCTCTTGCTGTAATGTTATCAGTAACTTGATTTATAATATTTAAACTTTTAATATTTAAGCTTTTTAAAAACATTACATTTTCTAAATTTTTATTAATATTTGTTTTTCTATCATCTGAAAACTTGGTTAAATTCAAGCTTGCTGTAGAATAATCACTATCTTTTAACATGTTTTCGACAGCACTAAAAGTATCATTAATATTGTTTTTTCTTGTATGATTGTTTAATTCCACATTACCTAGATATGTTAGCTTAATTTCATCTTTTCCTTTATTCATAGCTTTAACAGGTTCAAAATCCTGTTGCTTTAATACAAATACTAACAAAATGATCGCTATAATTAATATCAAGCCGGTATATATGGAATTCCTTCTTTTATGGCGCTTTGTCCACTTCAAAACACGCTCATCGATAGAAAATCGTTTAGATTGCTTCATATATCTGCTCCTTACTAATTAATAAAGCTATAAAAGAATAAGACAATGTATGTAATACATGTTAATAACATACACGTAGATAAAGTTATTACGACACCTTGTTTTTGTATAGTATTTGCGATGATACCTGGTATTACAACACCAATACCGGACATTTCTACCATCTCAAATGGCGTTAATGGATAAATTAAATCAAATATAAATTTTAAAACCATTCCAGTTAATATCATTGCAGCAAATTTCCTACGCCCATAAAGAATAACAAAGCGGCTAATACCATGGTTCACAATAAAATATGTAATGCAACTAATGATTAGTACAGATAGCAGCATGATTGGTTGATCGAAAATCAGCGCTAGATATCCTGGAACAACTAATCCAGCAGGACTAATGCCGAATTTTTCGGCAAATATGAGGCTTAAAACAATCCCCACGAATAATGAAAAATATAACTCTGAACCTATCATATTAATGTATCCCTTCTATATATTGTGCGATTTCTTTTCCTGGTCCATGAATATTACCAACACAGAATATCAAAGCATTATGTGATTCTGCATAAAGCGCACGTTCAACTTCACTTATATTTTTACCTTCAAAATTCAAATATTTTTTATCGGGTAATTCTCTCATCACTTCCGATACCATTTGGGTACTTTTTCCAGTACAAATTAATGTATCGAACGGTACATCTTTTATGAAATTTTCTACAAATTGTCGGGTTCTATCTACCCTATCTGAGCGACAATTTAAGATTATAACAATTCTTTGATATGGGTAATTATATGATTCTACTTTATTTAAAATTGCTTTAGTAGATTGTGGCTCATTTGCTGCAAAGGCATTCACATAGACATTCGTTGTATTGTTTGCATTAAAGTATTTAACTTCAACAGCACCTACATCTGGTGGTGCGTTTAACATACCTCTTAAGGCAGTGTCTCTGTCGATGCCTAATGCTTCAGCAACTCCCATTGCAATTGCTACATTATCCGGAAAGACAATATATCCAAATTCTCGTAGATATGATTCTGGTACTTCTTCTTTATCGACTACAATTAATTTTGTTTTACGCCGTTTAGCTACTTTAGCAAAAAATTTAGTATAGTCATCCTTCATTACCACGAGATGTCCTTTATATGGAATGGTTGCTGTAAATGCTTGAGCAACTTCGTCTAAAGTTGGCCCTAACACATCCATATGGTCTTCCATCACATTAACAATGACACCAATGTTCGCTTTCACTAAATCTTTTTGGAATGTAATTTGATAGTCTGGATTAACTGCCATACACTCATTGACTAATGCGTTAGCTCTTTGTTTCACAACTTTTCTGACGATATCTCGTTGTTCGCCGATATTTGCACCCTGAGGTTTCCTATATACTGGATATTCTCTTGGTGTAAACCAGTACATCATACGTGCATCTGTACCAGTTGTTTTACCAATCACGCGGTATTTATCTTCCCGCAAAATACTGTAAATCAAGCGTGTAATCGTTGATTTACCTCTAATACCATTTATATTAATACGTATAGGAATCTTTTCTAATCTGTCAGAATGTCTTCGTTTCTCGACAATTCCTAACCATAGAATAACGCCTACACAAATTATGATTAGTAGCAAACTCTGTCCCTCTTTTCATCAGCGTATTTATTAATTACATGCTAAAATCATTAATTTAGCAAAAAAACATTACAAAAATGATCTTAAATTTATAATCTAATCATTATACCTTTCAATAATGACATGCTACCACGTAGTTATTGATTTTATATAAAGTCTATAAATTAACTGTTAATTGAATGTAAATACACATTTACATTTAATGTAAAATTATATTAAAGATTATATTAAATACTTTCATATCAACGATAATGCTTTTTCTTCAGTTAAAAATTTTAAGCAAAAAATAATATAAAAATTTTTCATCAATTACTAATTAAAGTTAAAAATACGAAATATAATATTTACTTGAAATTTACACATTATTAAAATTCGAATGTTATCTTAAGGGTGAAAGGAATTAAAGATATTCTAGGAGGATGGACATGAGCAAACCTGTAAAGTTAACTGTTTCACTCTATCTCATTATTGTTGCGCTTATAACTTGTGGTTATTTAATCATGATTTTAGTAGGCAGTTTCCAAGGCAATGATATGCGTGGTGCAGTACTTGATACAGATAATACGAGACATATTGAAAATGTAGATGAGACTAACAACACCACAAAATCTTCCGAACCATCTACTTCATCTACACAAGAAAATCGTTCTACCCCTAAACATTTGCAATCTAAACACATAGGTCAACCAACAATCAACCAATATAAAACGATAAAAACATGGTCTTTAGATAATGACGCATCTAAAAACCATGTTTAATTTTTGTAACTTATTTTTGACAATCTGTTCAAATTCTCATTATTATGCCTTTTTACGGAGGGGTTTAATTTCAAACAGTCTGAATTTTCAGATATAATTATGGTGTTAGTTTTCTTATTATATCTGAAATGGGGTTTTTATTATGAGTAAGTTTACTGATCAAGAGAAAATTCAAATTTTAGAAGACTTGATTAGCATTAAATCCGTTAATAACAATGAAATCGAAGTTTGTGAATATCTGCAAAAGTTATTAGCAGAACATGACATAAATTCCGACATCATTAAAATTAACGACAGTCGTGCAAACTTAGTGGCTGAAATCGGTAAAGATGGCCCAATATTGGGCATTTCTGGTCATATGGATGTTGTTTCTGCTGGTGATGAAAGTAAATGGACATATGATCCATTCAAACTTACTGAAGTTGATGGCAAACTGTATGGTCGTGGTTCAGCTGATATGAAATCAGGTTTAGCAGCATTAGTCATCAGTATGATAGATATTCATGATCAAAACTTATTACAACATGGGAAAATTCGTTTATTGGCAACTGCTGGTGAAGAAATTGTAGGTGAAGGTGCAAAAACTTTTCAAGATAAAGGATACATGAATGATGTCGATGCACTTGTGATTGCTGAGCCTTCTCAAGATCGAATTATCTATGCACACAAAGGCTCTATGGACATTCGTGTCACTTCCCGCGGTAAAGCTTCACATAGTTCTATGCCACAGCTAGGTTTCAATGCAATTTCACCATTAGTAAAATTTGTTTATAAAGCTGATGAAGGCTTTGAAAAATTCACTAAAAGCAATGATTTGTTAGGCAATGCAATTATGAATGCCACAATTTTCAACGGGGGTAACCAGGTAAATTCAATTCCAGAACATGCTGAATCTGAATTTAATATTCGTACAATCCCTGAGCATGATAACGAACAATTCATCTCATATTTCAATGAAATCTTAAAGCAAGTCGAAACTGAACAAACGGATATTGATATTGACACATACATGTCTAGACCACCTGTTTATACTACAGGAGAAAATAAATTGACTGAACTTGCTATTGAAATGGGAGAAAAATATTTAAATACTACATTACCAACTGAAGCTTCACCTGGTGTTACCGACGCGTCTGATTTACTGGTAGACAAAGATGAAAACTTTTCATTTATTATGTATGGTCCCGGTGCTGTTAACCAAGCACACCAAGTAGATGAGCATGTGGAAAAAGATGTATATCTAACATTTGTTGATTTATTTACAGATTTCTTCTCTACTTATTTAAATAACTCAAAATAAGCATGATTATAAATCGGTCATCATTACGCTTTTGATATAATCTTATAAAAACATAATAGAATTTGGTACATAAATCCTAGAAAAAAACACGCAAATGATTTAAATCAATTCATCTGCGTGCTTTTTTGTTACTCAATACTTCGTATTGTTGGCTCGCTCTTTTATGGGGACAGCTTCAGCCTGTCGTCTTCAACTTATCCTGTTCCCTCAAGCATCTCGCCAAAATACAACGCATCCATATGTAATTTTACATTAAAACACTTAAAAACAAGTCACTTTGATAATTTAATAAACACTAACTATACTAAATTATCAAGGTAACTTATGTATAATGGTTATAACATGGCTCAACATACACTACCAATGGAAACTTCAGTACTTATTCCCACAAATAATATATCAAAGACATGTGAATGAAATTGTTGAAAAACCTCTAAATATATATTCAATGAATTCAAACCTCATCGTGGTGTTTTATCATATCAACCCAAAATGTTTACCGTGTTAATATGTGATTATGTTAGTCTATAATCTTTTTTAACTTTTTGATAAATTGTGCTCTTTCAGGAATTGGGAAAATAGGATGAATATGAAATAGTTGGTATCCTGGGATAAAGTTATGGTGAATACCTTGAGCATTTAACATTCGCGATAGCTTAACAGCATCTGGATAAAGTGTTTCTTTGGTACCTATTGAAATAGTCATTCTTCCTAATCCATTGAATGTTCCATATATTGGCGATACTCTCCAATCCGTTAATGACAGTTTGTCAGCCCATAAGCTAATTAAATATTTGCTTCCTGCAACAGCTAACATAGGATCAATTTTTTCATAGCTATGAATTTTTGGATGACTAAATGTACCATCCAGCACAGGTGAAATCATCACAATATCACTTGGCTGTGGTAAGTCCAACGTTCTCAAATATTGTGCGAAAGATAATGCTATTTGACCTCCAGCCGAATCGCCCATAATAACAATACGCTCAGAACTCATCTTTTGATCTAATTCATATCTATAAATTTCTTCTAGTAATTCGAAAGTTTCCTTATAAGTTGCGTGTGGAATTTTTGGATATATTGGCATGATTACTTTTGCGTCAAATGCTGTTGCCAACATATCTATATATTCGAAATGATATGGCAGCGGATCTTGGAACCATGCACCACCATGAATGTATATCACTACTTTTTGTTGATGATCTTCTCTATCATTCACAACATAATTGGTTATATCGTGCAATTTTTTAGTATAAACGGCATTGTCAAAGTTATAATCCGTGCCTGCATACTCGCCTTGCGTTTGTGCTTTTACAGACGCAAGCGCCTCTTGTGCGTTTATTTTCTTTTCAAATGGCTGTTTCATCTTTGTCGCTCTAATCATTATTTCATACAAAAAGCTTTGATAGCTACGTTTTTCTATAAGCTTGGCAAATAAGTATGAAGCTATCACGCTAACACTTGCAAAGGTTAATATTTTTTTTAGCATCTTATACTACCTCCAATAAACGATTGATTTTTGACTAGAAGGTTAAGCTCAATTATTAGATAGGTCACTCAAAATATTAATATGTATTGATAACTTATATTAAGTTAACGTTCGAGTATAGCTGAATCTATTGAAAATGATTGATTTATCATCATTGACATATATAGTTCATCATAAAAATGATGATCCATATAAATAGATTCATGTTTAATACCTTCAATTTTAAAGCCTAATTTTTCATAAAATTTAACTGCCGGAGTATTGGTTGTAATGACCGTTAATTCAAGTCTTCTTAACCCTTTCCGCTCTGCCCACTTTATTGTTTCTTGAAACATCTTTGTAGCTAATCCTTGATGATGTTGTTCATTTAACACGCCTGTCACGATGTAACCGATATGTTTAATTTTAGCTAACCTACTAATATGTACAGATAAATATCCTAAGATATCATTTTCATCTGTTTTAACACCAATATAAAAATTATGTTTAATATCATCAACAAGGCTATCTTTATTAAAACTTCTTTCATCAGGTAAATAAAGCATGTATTGTGTCTCTTGATCAATCTTTTTCATGCAAGTATACAGCGCTTCAGCTTCATTCGGACATATTCTTTCTATGCGCATAAATACTCCTCCTCAATTCAATAGATTAATCTTATCATACATTATTTTTATTATATATGATACTTGTGTTTTAATTTACCTCTTTTTTATTTTAGGCAATTTATTTTTAAATATAATCCTTTTAAATTGAAACATCCTATTATTAGTATTACTTTTATGTTAATACACTAACAACAGGATGTCTAAGCACTTATAATATACAATTTTTATCTATTTCACTTATGATTTTAAACTTTCATGCATCATGGATAATTGGTGTTCTAACTGTTGCATATCAATAAATCTGCCTTGGCGATGCATTTCTTTACCGTTGAGAAAGATTAAATCAACTGGTACCGTAAATATTGATAATTCACCAGCAATTGCTTCTACATGACTTTGATTAATCACGCCTAACGGTATGTCTGGAAATTCGCGCATCAAGTCTTCAATTTGTGGCAATACCGCGTGACAAACACTACAATTTTCTCTCATTACGTGAACGACTACGAGCGGATATTTGTTAATAAATGAATGATATTCATCCATAGAAGTTAATGTTTGCGTCATTTAGAACACCCTCCTTAATTATAAAGTGTTTAATATTATGCACTATATACAGTCTTTTTAGCAATTTATTTGCTTTAGACTACAAAAAGTTATCATAATCCTCAATCTCAATTTATTATAAATTATTATCGAAATGTGGCAGCAATTGTTGAATACGTGTTCTTGTTTCTTCTGTATAACCTTGTAAACCACCCGTATGAATAAACAAAATTGCTTGTTGATCATCATATTTTCCTGCTTGAATTTCTTTAACCATACCTCTAAAAGCTTTCCCTGTATAAGTTGGGTCTAATACAATACCTTCTAGTTGTGCAATGTCAATATAAAATGCTAATTCTTCATCTGTTGCTTGCGCATAACCTAATCCAATATAATTGTCGTTAATGGTGATTGTATCGAATGTGTCTATGCTTTCATCTAAATGATTAATGATTGTTTGCACTTTATTTTTAAAGGCCTCTGCACTTTCATTGACTGCATAGCCAATTATCTTAGTATCAAGTTTATTACTGTGCTTACCAAACCATAAACCTGCATATGTGCCACCTGAACCTACGGCGACATTAATAGAGTCAAAATGACGACCTAGTTCAGTTTCTTGTCTTAAAATTTCTTCAAAGGCATTGATATAACCATGCGTGCCTATCCAATCTGATGCACCCGTTGGTATCATAAAAGGTGTTTTATTTTTGCCTTCTATTGTATGTCTCAATTGAGTCATCGCTATTTCTCTAGACTGATTGTCGTCAATCACATGTATATGTGCGCCAAACATAGCGTCTAAAAATAAATTACCTTCAAAAGCTTTCATGGTGCCTTTTAGTACGAGATGACATTCAATTTGATACTTTGCACATAGTGCTGCTGTTGCTCTAGCATGATTAGATGTGATTGCACCGGTTGTAATAATCGTATCATATCCATGATCAATTACATATTGTATCGTATACTCTAACTTTCTTACTTTATTCCCTGATATTTCTGTGCCAGTATAATCATCTCTTTTAATATAAATTTCTTTGCCTAAACGTTGACTTAAGTGCTCTAACTTATGAATAGGTGTGGGTAAGTTGGCGACATCTAATTTTTTGCTTATCATTACTTTTGACCTCCTGTGTCAATATTTCTTACACGTCTGGAATAAATACGCTTGCCTCGCTATCTTTAGGATAGTAATAACCATTTGGTATTGTTTGTAATTCAATCAAACTTCCCCAGGGTGTTTTCACATATACAGTACGATTACCATCTGTATCTTCATATTTTGTATTACTATGAGGTTCAGAGATAGGTCGTCCCCCAGCTTGTTTAATTTTATTAAGCGATGTTTCAAAGTCATCCACGTAAAACGAAATATGTGTATAACCAATATCTTGTAAATTTACGGCGCTTTTTTGGTTGGCTTGTACAAATTCAAACATCTCTATATTAGGACCATCATTAAACACCATCATTCTTTTTTTTACAATTTCAGCGCCATTCTCCAATCCTAATACATGTTCAACAAATTGACCTCCTCTAGGTTCATCCATTTTAGTTTGGCTATCATAAGCAATACGACCACCTAAACCTTCCTTGAAGAAAGCTGTTGCTATTTCAATATCAGGTACAGTTAAACCAATATGATTAATGCCTCTAGCCATCAAGTCCGTAACCCCCTTTTTATCATCTTTATGTCAGCGTATTGCCAAAGTAAATATGGGTCATTTCAATCATTTAACAATTGCTTGAGTATTGGATACACCAGATACAATTAAGCATGCTTGATATAGACAATCAATCTTACGTTTAATTATTTTCTGCCAAATCATAATGATCTCTTAATAAAATATAGCGATTCATATCTTGAAAATTTTCACCATCATTCATGTCTTGAACGTCAGTAGCGACAAAATGAAAACCTGCATTTTCAGCAACTTTATTGCTAGCAATATTTCGCACATCAGCAATAATCGTGAGTTTATTCAGTCCTAAAATTTTAAATGCATAGCCACATATAAATGCAACACTTTCTGTCGCAATTCGTTTACCTGTATAGCCTTTCGCCAGCCAGTAACCTATTTCTGCTTTGCTGTTTTTTAAATCTATTTTATGTAAATCTATTGTGCCAATCAATTTATCTTCGTAATAGATTAGAAATAATTGACCTTTACTTTCAGCTTGATGTTGTATCATCATTTTTAAATATGATTTTTCTGCATCTACAGTGAGATCCTCTGTAATAAAATCTAAAAATCGAGATAAATGCGCGAAATTTTCTTGAATGGTTTCAAATAATGCCTCGGCCATTTTAAGATCTGGCGGTCTCAATGTAACTTTTGGCAGTATTTCTATAAATGGTCTATATTGCATTGCCTCACCTTCTTTACTAGTGTCTTATCTCATATCTTATTTGTAATTTCTGAATATTTCAACATTTTAATAATTAATAATATAAAAATAGGCGTATATCCAATATTCAATTCATACTTTAATATCAGATACTACGCCTAACAATATAAATTTCAACTTAATTGTATAACTTAATCCATATTGATTAATAACCTATCATCAGGGCTATTGACATACCAATGCAACATATAATGACCCACACTAAAATTAATTTCCAAGCAAATTTAAGCCACTGTGTATAGGATATCTTTCCGACAGCTAAAGCACCCATTAAAATTGCAGAAGTTGGAAATAAGACGTTACTGATTGAATCACCATATTGGAATGCAAGTACAGTAATTTGTCTATTAATATGTAACAAGTCGGAAATTGGCACCATGAGTGGCATAGTAGTTAATGCTTGTCCAGAACCTGATGGTATAAAGAAATTTAAAAAGAATTGTAAGATAAACATCGCGATAATTACTGCCGACGAAGGGACATCTGTAAGCAAGGTAGTCATACCATGGACGATAGTATCTATTACCTGCCCATCTTCTAAAATAACAATAATACCTTTAGCAAAACCAACAATCATTGCGCCAAATAAAATATCTTTCATACCTTCTATCATAGCTTCAAAAGTCCCATTGATGCCCAATCCACCAATGACACCTGCAAGTAAACCTGCTAATAAGAAATTAGCACTCATTTCGTTAAAGGACCAACCATAATTAAAAATACCAAACACATTTAATATAATCGCTGCAACAATGAGTAATAAACCTACTTTTTGTCGCTTTGTAAAGCGTGGGGTATCCATCGTTGCCGTTGACTGTCCTTCAGCTTGTTCCAGTTCGTAAACAATACTTTTCGACATATCTTGTTTCACTTTACGCGCATATATCATTACTGTTGTTATAGCTGCCAATAAAATAAAAATATAAATAATCGAACGCAGTCCCCATCCTGAAAATAGTGGCAACTCCGCTACAGATTGCGCGACACCAACAGTAAATGGATTTAACATACCACCAATAAAACCACTTGCTGCTCCAAGTATAACCATTGCAGCTCCTGTCAACGCATCATATCCTAATGTTCTCGCTATAATAATCCCAATAGGAACAAAGATAATTGTTTCTTCTGCTAATCCAATTGAAAATCCTAATATAGAAAATATCGTCATAGTCAAAGGAATCATCAATACTTTATAAGAACCTAGTGTGCTCATAGCTTTATTCACACCATTTTCAAAGGCTCCTGTTTTATGGACAATACCGAATGCGCCACCTACTAAGAAAATGTAAAATACAATTTCTCCTCCACTCAATAACCCTTCCGGAATCGCCCGAAATATATCAAAAAACGAAACGCCATGTTGTGATACTTCTTGATATGAACCTGATATAACCAATGTTTGTCCGTCTTTTTTTTCACGTGCATATTCCCCTGCTGGTATTATATATGTGAGGAGACTTGCTACAACAATGATAAATAACAACAATGCATATGTATGCGGCGTTTTAAATGTTATCCTTTTGAAAATTGATTTGAACATTTTAAATATCCCCCATTAAATTGTTTTTAATTGAAAAATACTGTGACTTAAAACTGACCTGATAAATCAATTTAATAAATAACTATTATAATAATACACTTTATAGATATTATGCTGAATTTTCAATCTATTTTTAAATATCTTAAATTAAATCATCAAATCATCTTTTTGAAAAAGTTTTAAAAAGTGTATTATTAATCTCTTGATAATTAAAATATTGTGATTTTGTCCGTGCATGCTTGCCTGGGAATATGATTCGAGCCTGTAGTCTCTCACTCATATCTTTTCCCTAGGCGTCAGCACGCTACAAAATCACTTTGTATTTATTAAAATCCGGCCGCAACTTGATACAAAACTTTACAAAGCAAAAAACGCCAATTCCTATCATATTTCAATAGGAATTGGCGTTTAATCTTAGTCTGAGAAATTAAAGTCTCTGAATCTTTTATTTATAATGATTTAGAAGAAACGTTTGACAGCTGTTGACATTGGTGGAATTTCATCTAAATCTAATTTTTTATCTTCTGTAATAGATCTGTATGCCCATTTACCATAGTTAATAGCTTCATCTTTTACAATTTTACCAGGTAATGGTGCAGCATTTGGATCAACATAAACATTGACAATTGTTGGTCTATCTTGAGCCATTGCTTCTTCTACGACTTCATCAATTCTATTTGGATCTTTAAGTGTATAACCAACACCACCACAACTTTCAGCAAATTGCGCTAAGTCTATGTCAGTGAAGTTAATTGCATATTCTAACTCTCCAGCAGCTTGTTGTTCATATTTAATAAATGATAATTCTTGGTTGTTTAAAACAAATATAGTCATTGGTAAATCATATTGAACTGCTGTTGCAAAGTCTTGCATTACCATTTCAAATGCACCGTCGCCTGCTATACCAACTACTTGACGATTAGGATAAGCACGTTTTGCTGCCAATGCACCTGGTAGCGCACAGCCCATCGTACCTAACCAACTAGAAACGATAAACTTATTATTCACTGTTAGATCTAAATAACGTGTTGACCAAACAGTAGATGTACCGACATCGATTGAGAAAATCGCGTCATCTGTTTTTACTTGGTTGATTGCATCCATTAGACGTTCTGGACGAATTGGTGAACTTTCATCTGCTTTATCTTTATCCATCCAAGAATCCCAAGTCGCTTTTCTTTCTAATGTTTTATTTAAGAAGTCACGATTTTTCACATGTTTAGCACTATCTGTTAATTGTTGCAATGCTAATTTACTATCACCAATAATACCAGCATTTACGTCAAAACGATGTCCAATATTTTCTGGATTTGTATCGATTTGAATTGCTTTGATATTTTTCTTAGGTAAATAGTCAACATAAGGATAGTTTGTACCTACCATTATTAGTAAATCGGCATCTTGAATCGTTTGATAAGATACTTTAGTACCAATTTTACCTAAGTTACCTAAATTATATGGGTGTGCATCAGCTAAGATACCTTTTGCTGGTAAAGTAATGATTGAAGGAATTTTAACCGCTTCAATAAATTCTTTCACTTCATCTTTAGCATGTTTAGCACCAGTACCAATAATCATAACTGGACGTTTACTTTTGTTGATCAACTTAGTAGCTTTTTTGATGCTACGTGGTTTTGGTGCAATACGTGCTGGTGGCGCAGTGTCCACTGGTGTATTTGTTGTATCTTTCACTTTGTTTGTCAATAGGTTATTTGGCAGAATTAAAACTGCAACACCTTTTTTCTCATAAGCTGTACGAATAGCTTCATTAACAATACCAAATATATCTTTATCATTTTCAGAGATTTGACGATTATAGACTGCCACATCGTCTACCATTTTACTGATATCTGTTTCTTGGAATGCTTTTGTTCCTAGTGCTGTACTATCTGTTTGTCCTGCTAAAATAAGTTGAGGCACATTGTCCATTTTGGCATCATACATACCATTAAGTAAATGAACGACACCTGGTCCACCGATACTTAATGCAACACCAATTTTACCAGTTAATTTTGTATGACTGGCAGCTGCTAAACTTGCTACTTCTTCATGACGCACATGAACAAATTCAATATTATCTCTTTCAGTTCTTAAACTATCTACTACTGCATCTATAGAATCTCCTGGAATACCATATAAATGATCTATTTCCCATGCTTGTAATGCTTTTACTAATGCTTCATTTGCTTTAATTTTTGCCATTGTAAAAATTGCTCCTTCCAAATTTTAACGATTTATTTATTATCCCTTAAAATAGTTAATACTGTGCTTTAACACGATTGCTTAATATAAAAAGATTATGAGTATCGGGAGAACGATTGAACTTAATAATGCAGTCAAAATCATTCCAATTGAACTAAACGCGCCTGCTTCTAAATCAATATCAAGTGCTTGAGCTGTACCAAAAGCATGTGATGCATTACCAAAAGTTAGGCCTTTTGCAATAGAAGTTTTAAATCTTCCGAACTTAATCAAATATGCACCTAAAATGCTCCCGATTAAACCAGTTGCAACGATAAATAACACTGCTATGGCATCAACACCACCCATTTGGTGAGATACCTGAATACCTACTGCAGCTGTAATTGATCTTGGCAACATCGTAACAATAACTTCTTTTGAATAACCAAACATTTTTAATATGACATAAACAAATGCAAAGTTCAAAATTACTGCTGTAATTACACTGCTAAATATAATTTTACCATTAGCTAATATTTTATGACGATTTTGATATAGTGGATATGCTAATGTTACAACTGTACAATTTAATAGTTGGTGTATCCACTTACCACCGACCATGTACTGTTGATAATCTAAGTTAAATAATAATAATACAACGATAATTCCAATCGATGATATAAGGGCAGGGTTTAAAAATGGGCTCCGGTATTGAAATTGTAATTTTTTTGCTCCAACGTACATACAAACTGTCAATAGTATCATTAACAATGCTTTTAGAAGTACCATCTAATCTTGACCATTCCCGTATTGTTCAGCTTTAACCATTTTTTCAGCAATAAAACCTGAAATTAAAGCAACACAACATGTGCCTAGAACAATCATGATAAAGAATAAAACAAAATTAATATTAATCATACTAGCGACATCCATAATACCTACGACAGATGGAACAAAGAAAAATACCATGGTAGCTAAGAAAAATTTAGAGCCTTCTTCTACCCATTTTGTCGGAATAATTTTAAATTGCAGTAATAAGAAAAATAAAATTAATCCAACAATACTGCCTGCAATCGGAATATCAAAAATCATTTGAATTTTATTACCAATAAAAGTAATACCCATAATAATTAATGCTTGAAACATAATTTTGACAATCTTTAGCGCTACCTGCAATACTCATCACCCTTTTTAATACTTTTGAACTGCTGACTTTTAACTACTTTGTTGATTACATGACTAAGTATAACGCGCCATTAAATATAATAAAAATATTGTTTTTTCATAATACCTATTATTATTTTCTATGAAAGCGATTTTACATATTCCAAATAGCTATAACCTATTAATTAGATCGACTATTTTTCGATGTATCTTTTCAAATGACTTTTTAAGTATCGGTTTTTACAGCTAAAAAATAGCGGGAATAGGTTTGAAAACAAAACATTCTTTTGATTCCCAAACTACTCCCACAAATAGTACGTAGCGCCTATCTACTTCTTTTATAAACGTTGTTTCATAAAATCTATCCACTGCCTGGTTGCATAACTTAAATATTTATCTCGTTTCCATATCACACCTAATTCCCAACTCATGCCTGGATCTTCAAGTGTTATATTTTTAAAGTCACTGTCTAATAAACCTACGATGTTTTCCGGTAAAATACTGACACCTAGATGAGCATTTAACAGATTTTCAATAAAGTTCCATTGTGAAATCTTAGATATTGTATTAGGTATATAACCGGCATTCTTTGCTGCTTCAATAATTTTATCATTCAAGTAAAAATCTTCATTAAAAAGGATAAAGTCTTCGTCTTTTAACATGCTCATTTTCACTTGTTGATATTGCGCAAGACGATGTTCTTTATTCAAAACTAATTTCAACTCTTCTTGATATAACGGCAACGAATGGAAAATAGACTGGTCTACTGGTAAAGTTGTAATACCGATGTCAATTTCATCATTAATTAATTGATGTTCAATCATTTTGCCACCATTTTCCACTAAATTATAAGTTACATTAGGATATTGTTGATGGAATTCACCTAAAATATGTATAAATTTATTCATATTCATGACTGCAGACAAACCAATACTAATATGACCTGTTTCTAAACCTAGTAGACTATTAATTTCTTTAGGTAAATCTTTGTATAAAGATAGGATTTCTTTACTTTTATGATAAAAAACTGAACCAGCATCTGTTAGTACAAGTTGGCGTTTGCTTCGATCAAACAGTGGCATATCCAATTCTTTTTCAATGTCTTTAATCGCTTTACTTATTGTTGGTTGGGCGATATATAATGATTTAGATGCATTTGTCATACCATGTTGATTTACTACTTCCACAAAATACTTCATATGTTTAATATCCATATATATGCTCCTCTATATTAAACTTCAATTTGTATATCCTAGTATACGGTTAAATATCTTTTTTTCAATCTTTTAAATCAATTCATCATTTGGAACATTAGCATGATTAGTACGTTGACAAGCCAAAGTAACTTGAGTGATTAAATTTTTGTGCTAAATTTCACTATAAAAGGAGAAAACAAGTAAGTTTCACTTGTTTTCTCCTCTGTTTAGATTAAATGGTTAATTTTTATAAAATTCAAAAAATTAAGCTAAGTTAGTATTATCTGTATGCGCCTTATCTGAATCTTTTAATTTAATTATTTTAAACCCAATGTAGCCAAAAATGACTGAAATTATAGGAACAGTGTAATTCACAATAGCAAATGGTGCATATTCCATTACCGATACGCCTAGCGTTGATGCAATAAATACGCCACACGTGTTCCAAGGAACGAATACTGACGTCAACGTTCCACCATCTTCTAATGCCCTAGATAAGTTTTTAGGATGTAAACCCTTGTCTTTAAAAGCACTCGCATACATTCTAGAAGGTACAATGATAGATATGTATTGTTCTGAACATGTAAAATTAGTACCAATACAAGAAACAATGACTGATGCAATCAATGAACCAGTTGTTCTCGCTACTTTTAAAATCACTGAAATCAATGCAGATAACATGCCTGAGTATTCCAGCACACCACCAAAAGTCATCGCTACTAAGGTCAATGAAATCGTATAAAACATTGATTCTAATCCGCCTCGATTAAATAATTCATCTACAAGTTTATTACCTGATTCAATCGTATATCCTGTTTGCAAAGCTGTCAGCGCTTCTGTTATTGTTCCACCTTGCACAAAAATTTGAGCAAAAAAACCAAATATAATACCGACGCAAATGGCTGGTATCGCTGGGACTTTGAACGTGACCAATACAATAACAACTAAAGGTACTAACAGCAACCATGGTGAAATTACAAAATTATCTTGCATAGTGCTAAGAATTGCATCGATGCGTTTCGTATCAAAATTTTTATTGCCATACTGCATACCAATAAAGAAAAATGCAATTAATGCAATAATTACTGCCGGAATAGTTGTATAGAACATATGCTTAATATGTTCAAATAATTCAACGCCAGATAAGCCTGAAGCAAGATTTGTTGTATCCGATAATGGGCTCATCTTATCCCCAAAATAAGCACCACAAATGACTGCACCAGCAACCATACCAGGAGAAATCCCCATACTAACTCCAATCCCCATTGAAGCTACACCAACAGTCGCCATTGTAGACCAACTACTTCCAATCGCTAACGCTACGACACCACATAATATAACTACAACTGCTAAAAAATACCGCGGATCTATTAATTGTAGTCCATAATATATCATCGTTGCTACAACACCACTACCAATCCATGAACCAATAACTAAACCTACAAGTATAATAATAACAATCGCTGGCAACGCATGCCGTATACCCTTGTACATCATTTCTTCTACTTCACTAAATTCATAACCATGTAGCATTGTCACAATAATCGCTACCGCAGTACCTATCATTAATGGTATATGAGGTTCTTTTTCTAATACCGCCACAGTTATTAACATAGTAATAATCATAATTGACAATGTAACAACTGCCGACGTAACTCCTAACGGCTTCTTTAAATCCTGTTTTTCATCATTATGCTTATCTTTTGACTTTAAAATAGCAAACACCTACCTTTGTTAATTTATATCATACTTAAAAATGTATGCGCTTTCAATAGTGTATTTATAAATTTTTAATGAATTTTATCTCAATTAATTTATTGTTATACTTAAAATTAACAAAGCACCTCGCCTTACGATCGTGTTTATAAACTTCAATTAACAATTTAATGCTATGATTTCTACATAATTAATATATAAAAACTACTAACAAAGGTAGTGTATACTGAAAAAGCCTGGGACGACGTTGATTCGTCCCAGACTTTCATATTGTCAGTCATTAAGTTAGTAGGAGTTAAACATGTACTTTAGCTCAGTTAATCACTTTATGCTTTGTTTAATGCTTGTTGTTCTTGTCGCGATGAGATGACGAAACCTTTTTAAGAAATCGAGATTCCTGTCCCACTCAATGACTTAAAACGCTTTTTTATCTTACTTTAATGAAACTGGTAGCTATGATGACCTTTTGCAAATCCCTTTGCTGTATAAATCCAAGAACCGCCACCTTGTTCAATATCATTGGCACAAATCACTAATTGATCCGTACCTGGAATAAATGCAGGATGTGTTGAACGAAGCATATGCCCTTGATCGCGTCCTGGTATTAAAATTTGTCCAATAGGATAACCTTTTTTATTAAACACTAACACTCTGCCTTGTCCGTACATTGCAACATATAAATTATCATCACTGTCTATACAACATGAATCTGGCCCTTCATGGCCAGTAAAATGATAAGGTATAGAAGCGCCAAATGGTGCAATGGTCACGCCATCTTCTAGTAAATCAATGCGATGTAATCGATTCGCATTTGTTTCAGTTACCCATAGTGTTTTTTCGTCAGTACTTAAAGCTATGCCATTAGCAACTGCTAAATTTTGAATCACAGGCGTTATGGATTTATAATCTGGCGCAACATAATATACACCACCTTTAGGATTTGTAGAGTATCCTCTAAAATCAGTGAAATAAAATCCACCTTTACTATCAAACACTAAATCGTCCACACAGTATTCTGTATCAATGTCTGACACAATCGTTTCTTCTGCTTTTTCTTCAGCATTAACCGCAAACACGCCACCCGAACGTTCGAAATCACCCAAATAACAAATAAATAGTCTTCCATCTTTATGGATTTTAACAGCTGCAGGATTTTCTTTATGTGATTTAAAAAGCTGAGTGACTTTTTTGTCTGGTAAAGTCACGTGAAAGATAGTTCCACCAAATACTTCACAAAGTGTTAAATCTCCATTTCTATTAAAGCATAACCCTTCTAATTGTAATCCTTCATCTGAAATTTCCAGCCACGGTTCTGCAGTAATTGTTTGTAGGCTTTGTTCCGATGCTAAAAGTGGCACCACAGAATGATTCGTGTGATCATATGATAATGCCGGTATATTATTGCCCATCATATTCCCTCATTTCTTTTAATCTTTTCATTTATATTATATTGAACTCAAATCCCAAAATAAAATATTTATAGTTTAATTCATAATGATTGATTGTACAAAAAGACGGAGTAATGAAAACAATGTATCATCACTCCGCCTTTCATATAAAATGTTTTAAAGACACGATTACACCTATTATAAAAACATCATTTAATTACTAATGTGCTTCTCTCATTTGATTGAGAATCTGTTCTGCCATAGCCGCATTTGCGCTCGGCTTTTCTTTTAACAATTCAGCGACTTTCGTAATTTCGTCACCTTGAGCACCTACGACAATTGCTAATGATTTATATTGTAAACTCATATGACCTTTTTGAATACCTTCTGAAACAAGTGCACGACATGCAGCGAAGTTCTGAGCTAAACCAACTGCAGCTACAACATGACCAAGTTCTTGTGCCGAGTCAACTTTCATTAAATCTAAGGCAGCACGTGCAATAGGTAATACACGTGTCCCTCCACCAACTGTTGCCAATGTCATTGGAACCTCAATCGTACCAATTAATTTTTGACGTGATGCATCATATTGCCAAGTAGCTATGCCTCGATACTGTCCATCTTTACTCGCATAAGCATGAGCACTGGCTTCGGCGCCGCGTGTATCATTACCTGTAGCTAAGACAACTGCGTGAATACCATTCATAACACCTTTGTTATGTGTTGCTGCACGATGAATATCTACTTGCGCTAACACAGATGCCCTTTCCATTCTATGTGCTACTTTGGCCCCGTCACGTCCATCTTTCGATAGTGATTGGACATCTATCTCGCCTTGTACTTTAACCACAGAAGCAGTGGCATGGTTAGAAAGAATACTCATCAATATATCTACATCTTCAATTTCTGTTTTTAAATATGCAGAAATCCCCTCTAATATTGTATTTAACATGTTAGCGCCCATTGCATCTTTCGTATCTACAAATACTTTGAGTGATACGAACTGTGCTTCAGGAAAAGTATCTATTTCAACTCGACGATAACCGCCACCTCTTTTAATAATACTGGGATAAGACTCATCTGCAATTTGCTTAATTTTTGGTTCAAGATTTTTAATATTTTGAGATAAGCGTTGGGTATCCTTTACGTTATCAAAAACAATTTGTCCAATCATTAACCGCTCACTAGCGATGACATGAAAACCTCCTGTTTCATTAACTAATTTTGCACCATAGCTTGCAGCTGCAACAACAGAAGGTTCTTCAACCATCATTGGAACAACATATGATTTGTCATCTACAATAATTTCAGGTAGTAATCCGACAGGTAATGCACCTTGACCGATCACATTTTCAATTAAACTGTTAGCTATTTCTTCTGGAATTAAAGGATGTGTTAATAACATATCCTGATTTTCTTTATTCAACCAACCATATTCGACTAGACAGTTTAACTTTTCTTCACGTGATAAATGACGAAAATCTTTGCCTAATGGTAACATCATGCATCCCCCTTTTCTACATATAATGCAATACCTAAACCGCCACCAATACATGCAGTTGCAATACCATTTTGTTTATTTTCTTGCGATAAGATATTCACTAAAGTTGTCACCAACCGCGTTCCACTCGCACCTATAGGATGACCTATAGCAATAGCACCACCGTATAAGTTAAGCTTATCAGGATGTATCCCCAAATTATTTTTAACCGGTATACTTTGAGCAGCAAATGCTTCTGTCATTTCTACAACTTCAATATCATTTATATCTTTCTTAGCTTTTGCTAATAATTCCGTCACTGCATGGTACGGTGCGTACCCCATATAGGCAGGATCACAGCCAATTTCCGCGTGTTCACCTAATGTTGCAATAATTTCAAATCCTTCTTGTTTTGCATAATCTACATCCATCAAAATAATTGTTGATGCGCCATCGTTGATACTTGAAGCATTCCCTCCTGTGACAGTACCATCTTCTTTAAATATTGTTTTTAATGTGCTTAATTTTTCAACACTGCTATTTACACGAATACCTTCATCTGCTGTCATTAATTGGCCTTCACTATCTGTTAAGGGAACAATTTCATTATCAAATTTACCTGAGCTGGAAGCTTGTGCCGCTTTATGTTGCGAGTCATTCGCAAATTCATCTTGTTGTGCTCGTGTAACATTATATTTTTCTGCTATTTTCTCTGCAGTAATGCCCATTGGTACATTTAGAAATGCATCAGTTAAACCGTCATGCATAAAACTTTCTACTGGCGCTGCATCTTCATTAAGTAATATTTGGGGAGCATTGGTCATACTTTCAATGCCGCCTACTGCTACTACTTTTGCTTCACCTAATTGAATTTGTTGTTTGCCTAATATAATCGATTTCAATCCTGAACCACAGACTTCATTAATAGTCATCGCAGGTGTAGTATTAGGTACACCTGCGTTGATACTAACTTGTCGCGCAGGATTTTGACCATTTCCAGCTTGAAGTACATTGCCATAAATGACCTGCTCTATCATTTCAGGTTTGAGATTAATTGCTGACATTGCAGCTTCTAACGATTTTGTACCTAATTCTACTGCAGTATAATTACTTAATTTTCCTCTGAATTTTCCTATAGGTGTCCGCTTGGCACTTACGATTGCTATTTTTTTCATTATTATTCTCCTTCTGAACATGTGGTAAATCATTGTATTTTATACATGTGATTTGATATGATACAATTGCTTATTTATTAAAGAAAGGTGTCGATACACTTTATGACAGTTGGTATTGATCAAATCAATTTTTATGTTCCAAATTTTTATGTAGACATGGCTAAACTTGCCGAATCTCGTCAAGTTGACCCAAATAAATTTCTTGTTGGTATTGGGCAAAATGAAATGGCAGTCAGCCCAATGAGCCAAGATATTGTATCTATGGGTGCCAATGCTGCCAAAGAAATCATCTCTGAAGATGATAAAAAACAAATTAGCATGGTTATTGTTGCAACTGAATCTGCTATAGATTCTGCTAAAGCATCTGCAGTTCAAATACATAATCTTTTAGGTATTCAACCATTCGCACGTTGTATTGAAATGAAAGAAGCTTGCTACGCTGCCACGCCTGCAATTCAATTAGCGAAAGATTATATCGCTAGCCGTCCCAATGAAAAAGTTTTAGTTATTGCTAGTGACACTGCGCGCTACGGCCTAGAATCTGGCGGTGAGCCAACGCAAGGTGCAGGTGCAGTTGCTATGATGATAACACAAAACCCACGTATTCTTGAACTAAATGATGACGCAGTTGCATTTACAGAAGATGTATACGATTTTTGGCGTCCAAGTGGACAACCGTATCCACTTGTGGATGGTGCATTATCAAAAGATGCCTATATCCACTCATTTCAAGAAAGTTGGAATGAATATGCACGTAGATATAATACTACACTAGATACATTTAAATCATTATGTTTCCACGTGCCATTTACTAAAATGGGTAAAAAAGCACTTGATTCTATCTTAACTGAAGATATCAACACAGAAACTAAAGAACGATTAACTTCTGGATATGACGCGGCAACTTATTACAACCGTTATGTAGGTAATATTTATACTGGGTCATTGTACTTAAGCTTGATTTCATTATTAGAAACACATACCGAATTAAACGCTGGTGATACAATTGGTCTATTCAGCTATGGTTCAGGCTCTGTTGGTGAATTCTTTAGCGGTAAATTAGTGGAAGGTTATCAAGATGCGCTTGATATAGAAAAACATAAAAATCTATTAAATCATCGTACAGAAATCTCTGTTGACACATATGAAACATTTTTCAAACGTTTCGACAACCTTGAATTTGACCATGATGTTGAGCTAGCAAATGAAACAAAAGGTATTTTCTATCTCGAAAGTATCAATGATCATATTCGTAATTATAATACATTAAATTAAGTTTCAATTCACTTAATCTTATCTCACTTTATTCAGAATGATTAATGACATAAAAATGTCTATATCTGAATAACTTTATCTAACATCAAAGATTATTTATAAACCCGTAAATGAATTTTTAATATTCACTTACGGGTCTTTTTATATAAAAGAAAGAGGATACCTTTTACTTCACTTACAT
Source organism: Staphylococcus sp. 11-B-312 (assembly GCF_016743055.1). Taxonomy (NCBI): domain Bacteria; kingdom Bacillati; phylum Bacillota; class Bacilli; order Caryophanales; family Staphylococcaceae; genus Staphylococcus; species Staphylococcus sp. 11-B-312. The sequence continues at coordinate 463,113 of NZ_CP068241.1, read as the reverse complement.
AAAGGCATCCTCTTTTATCATATTAAAGTCACTATGTTGAAATTTTCTATAAGAATTAATCACGATTTGTTTCGTTTAAATCTTGTGTTTCAATCTCTCTTTTAGGTTGTAACGATAACCCTAAATATTTACGCTCTTCATTTCCATCTTTATATAAGGAAATCATCATTAAGATAACGACAAAACTAAACGGTAAAGCAGAAATAATTGCCGCTGATTGTAATGCATCTAGTCCAGTGTCACCACCAGCTAATAATAATACGTAAGCGATAGCTGCTAATGCAAGACCCCATACAATTTTGATAAATCCTGAAGGATTCAATGTACCATATGCAGTTTGCATACCTAGCACAAAGGTTGCAGAGTCTGCAGAAGTGATAAAAAATGAAGCAATTAATGCTAACGCAATAATTGATAATACAAAACCAAATGGTAACTCATTAAAAATACCGAACAATTGCGTTTCTGGTGGCATTTTAAATATCTCGCTATGAGCTTGTCCAACATCTATACCAGTTACACCAAAAGCACTAAACCAAATAATACTAATCACAACTGGTACGCCTAATACGGCAATTACAAATTCGCGAATACTACGACCTTTGGAGATTCTCGCAATAAATATACCCACGAATGGACTCCAACTCATCCACCAGCCCCAATAATAAATCGTCCAACTTTTCAACCACTCAGCTTTTTGTTCATTTAATGGTGCTACATCTAAACTATTAAAAATCAGTGAATTAAGGTAATCACCAGTACCGCTTGTCATCATATTTAATATCAATACGGTTGGTCCTACAATAAAGATAACAATAAGCAACAATGCTGCTAAAAACATATTTAAATTACTTAAATATTGGATACCTTTACTCAAGCCACTCCATGCACTATATAAAAATAATACGGTAACTACAGCAATAATAATTCCTTGAACAACAGAGTTATTCGGCACACCAAATAAATAATTTAAACCACCGTTTATCTGTATTGCCCCTACACCTAAAGAAACCGCAACACCAATAATAGTTGCAAATACAGCTAAAACATCAACAATGACACCAATTGGGCCATCTACTCTATCGCCCAACACTGGTCTTAGCGTTCTAGAAATTAAACCATTTTCTCCTTTACGAAATTGAGAATATGCCAAACCTAATGCCACTACGCCATATACTGCCCAAGGATGAAATCCATAATCAATAAAAGAAGACCTAAAGGCTTGTGCCATCGCTTCTTTCGTTTCAGGATCTGCTGTTGGCGGTGCTAAATAATGTGATATCGGTTCTGAAGCACCATAAAACACCAGACCTATGCCCATACCTGCACTGAATAACATCGCTAACCAAGATACTGTATGAAATTCCGGTTTATCTGTTGGTTTGCCTAATTTCAATTTTCCAATAGGACTAAATACTAAAAATACACAAAAACCTAAAATCACTGTATACAGTAACATATAATACCAACCAAACGTTTTCGTCACCCAAGAAGAAATAACACCAGTAATTTCTCCAAATTTAGCTGGAAAAATAGCTCCAATAACTACTAATAAGCCTACGACTAGTGCTGAATAAATAAACACACTAGAAAACGACTTTTTTGTATTATCCAAATTTTCCACCCCTCTAATAATAATAAAAAAGACGTTTTATAGGATAACACACTGAGCAAGAGAAACAACTTTATATTTTCAGAAAATTTTATTGATAAAAAATACAAAATGTATAAAATAATAATATTTATTTACAATAATTTTCAGTCATGAGCAGATTTACGCTTAAGGTTTCGTACTATATTTTGGTCTGTAAAGCGGTTGCATATCTACTTTTTCCAATTTCAACAACTCTATTTTTGTATCAATGCCACCACCGTATCCAGTAAGACTGCCGTTTTTTCCAACGACTCTATGACATGGAATTATAATAGAAATCGGATTTGTACCAACCGCACCACCAACTGCTTGTGAAGACATATTTGGCTTATTTCTTTTAATACCTATTTCTTTAGCAATTTCACCATAAGTAACAGTCTCTCCATATGGTATTTTCAATAAAACATCCCAAACTTGCTCTCTAAATTCGGTTCCTATAGGTTTCAGTGCAAAATCAATTTTCGGGTTATTTCCTGAAAAATATTTATCGAGCCAACTAATAACTTTTTCAAAAACTGGTAATTCCGCTTCTGTTAATGCCTCGTCATAATTTGATTCGAAATCATCGTGTTTCGGTAACCACAAGCCTGTAATTGCTTCACCATCTGACGTAAGTGCAATCCGACCAATCGGTGACTCATAATATGTTTTATAGTGCATCATACCACTTCTTTCTAGTATATTTTGTGATTATCATAATCCTTTTATATTTTAATGTAAAATAGATACAGTCGATACAAGTCATGATAGAAAAACTCGGTAATCACGCTTTAAGTCATTGTATAGCAACAAGATCAGATATACTTATTAACTACATTTGTCATGAAATATATTCCTCATAAGCACTCCATTTCACATATTTAATGAAAAAGGCGTGGAACGAATCATAATACCTAGACTCAACCTAGCGATTAATAAACGAAATACCCTTCACTGACGCACTTTCCGTGTTGGTATAACAAGTGTACTTGCTAATACACCACATAATACTAAACAAGTCCCCATGATAAAACCTACACCCGCTGCAATGTGTATGCTTTGACCACTTTGAATTATACCAGTAAAAATAGAAGTCATAATTGCTATACCGAATGCACCACCTAATGTAGATCCCATTTTAAAAATCCCTGAAGCAACACCTACTTTTTCCGGTGGAGTCGTAGAAACCGCCGTACTTAAAGCTGGTGTCGCAAATAATCCTGTACCGCCACCAAAACATATAGCACCAATTAGCGCTACAACAATATAAAGCGTAGTATCAAAAAATGTCAAACTGAACATTAATACACCCAAGCCAGTAAATATTGGGCCAATAATCATTGCGCGTTTTGCACCAAATCTTTTAATACTCTTCTCACCTAAGCGAATGACTAGCAATAATGAAATTAAATAAGGTAATGTTAACAATCCTGCTTGGAAAGCTGTTAATTTCAAGCCGGATTGTACGTACATATTTAATAAAGCAATCACACCTACACCGGTATTCAATAAAAAGTTAGCTAAAACGGCACCAATATAAGGCCTATTTTTAAACAAGTCTAAATCGATAAACGGCACCTTTTTGACACGTTCTACTTTGAAAAATATGTATATACAAATTAAAAATATGACAAATAAGATTACTGTTACAGCATTTAACCAACCTATTTTATAGCCTTGCGTGATGACAAAACTAATGCTACCAATCATAATAATAAAAATGATTAAACCGATATAATCAAACGGGCTCGTTTCTGCTTTATTAATCCGACTTTCTGGTAATTTGCGCAGTAAAACTAAAGCTACAATTGATAATATGATCGATAATATAAAAATAGACTGCCAAAAAATAAATGTAGCCAGTGCTCCTGCAAAAAAGGAAGATAACCCAGTACCACCAAATGCACCGATTGACCAAAAACTGAGTGCTTTTTGTCTATCGTCACCATCAAAAAAATCGTTCACTATAGAAATTGTGGCTGGCATGATAATCGCTGCAGAAAGTCCCTGTACAATACGACCAAGTAGTAGCATTACAACATTTCCTGAAACAATCAACATCAAAGAACCAACAATACTTAACACTAAAGCAATTCTCGTCAATTTCACTTTACCAAATTTATCTGATATATTCCCAGCTACTACCATAAATACACCTGTTACAAATGAGGTTAGACTCACTGAAATATTTACGATATCCGGACTCGCATCAAAAGTAGTTTGTATTTTAGGTCCAATATTTAAAAATGCTTGGGCAAATAACCAGTATGTTAATATAGATAAAACAATGCCAGTTAATAACTTACTACCTGAAACTTTTTCTATTTTCACTGTCATAAAAGCATCCCCTATTTCAATGTTAATAACGATATATTCATTCATGTATTTTACAAATCTGAAAATTTCAACCAGTGATAATACAATTTATAAAAATACATATAATTAAAATATTACCATTGTTTTATTGAAAAGGGGGATATTGACCGCAGATTATTATGAATTTTCTGATAATTTAAACTAAATACTTAATTTTTTCTTAAAATTGACAATATCAAAATAATTTCTTAATTGCTTTAGCAAAATAGCTTTTAAAATACAATACATTGTGTTTACCGTTCCTATTAGTAGTATAATAAAATATTGCTTTGTCAGAAAACAGTAATTCAGTTAATATATCTACAGCGAATTCTGTTCGAACAAACATCTCTTGTTTCATGCTAAATTGTTGTTGTCCTTCGAGCGCTCCGACATACCAATAAATTTGTTTGCCATCTTTAATAACGGTTTGTTGTTTCATAAACTGTACAAATCCTGGGTACCATACAGAAGGTGATATTAATATGTAGCTGCCAAAATTTTCTGGACTTTTAAATAATGTATACAAAGCAAGTAATCCACCTAGTGAAGCGCCAGCTATACAGATATCTTCGTTTCTTTGTGATATATTAAAACATTTTCTTAAATAAGGAAGCAAATGCTTAGTCATCCATAAAATATAAGCATCCGCTTCCCCTTTATAATGAACCCCATCTACAACCGTTTCCCATGGGCTATAATCCTGATTTCTATTATTGGACTGTACTCCAACCAATATCATATCTCGCTCAATATCTTTAAATAACTCGTCTCCATCTTGCACTAATATAAGTGAATAACCACTTTCTTTTGCTTCATCGTATGCTTTGGGCAATTTCACAAAAATATCATGTTGTTGAAAATGAATTTTAAATGTTCCAATATTCATTTTAATCACCACTTTCTCAGCAGTTCAAATACACATAGATTTTAACTAAGAAAAATTAAATAAGTTTATTTTATTTTTCTTAGCATATTCTAATGCTAAAATTTCTAAAATATTGATAAAAGCTAAATTATCTTTAACCTTAATGTATTGAAACTTTAAATTTTTTTCACTTGCCTTAATATTTTTCATTTCTGCTTCATCTAAACCATGATGCGCTAAATACGCTTTTCTAAATTTTGCAGTACCAGCGTCTGAAGCTGAATTAAATTGGCCTAATTTATCAGATAAATCTTTTTGTGTAAATTTAAAACCAGTCATAAATCCACCAGCTTGCCCAACAAATATTGGTTTTTTATTTTCAAAAATTACAAAAACACCTTTTTGTTCTGCGACTTTACTTCTACTTTCATTATCAAAACTCAGTGCGTTTGCTTTATCATACTTAAATAATTTCTTTAATTGCTTTTGATAATCATCTAACAGGGCGTTTATTTTTTTCTCGCCATTCAATGTAATCATTCCTTTCTTTTTTTCAATTTACATATACACTAAATGACCTAATATTAAACCTTTTGTTATCATGATCACTTTTTTAATTAGCGAAAAACCTCATTAGTTATTTAATGTAATTTTATTTTGTCCTATATCAACGTGTGATTTATACAACAAAAAACAGGTGTATACGTATGGTTGGTTTATCAAGTAATAAACCTCGTATGCGCCTGTTTTTTATTTATAAATATTAATTAGGTTTATAACACTAATCAATATTCTACTATCGTAAATCATGTATTCTACTGCAATAGAAATGTATGGTAGCTTTCATAATTAATTCTATTATTTAAGATAATTTAATACTGTTAGTCCTACTGCTTCTGCAGAAACTCGCATTGAACTTTCACTGATATTAAATTTAGGATGATGGTGGGGATGGATTTCACCATTTTCTGGTGCAGCACCAGCATAAATAAATGTGCCTGGAATTGTTTTTGCATAGTAAGCAAAATCTTCTGAAGGCGGTTGTGGTTCACATCTTTCAACATTTTTAATGGCATCAGTATCCGCTTCTTTTATTGTGTCTACAACAAATTTTGTAAACTCAGGATCATTGTATAATGCTGGGTAATCATCATGGTAGTCTAATTCACATTTGACACCAAACATCGCTTCCAATCCATCTGACAAACGCGTCACTTCTTTTTTAATTGTGTTTTTAGTATCATCTGTTAACGCACGTACGTCACCTTCTATTTCAACACTATCTTTAATCACATTGAATTGTCCTTTACCATCAAATGAACCTATGGTAACAACACCTGTTTCAAATGGATTTAAGCGTCTGGAAACAACGGTCTGTAAAGCATTTACAAAATATGCACCTGCTACAATACTATCATTTGCTGTATGTGGAGAAGAGCCATGTCCGCCTTGACCATTGACTTTAAGCTTAAAGAAGTCACGCCCAGTTTGTACATTTCCTTCTCGATAATAGATATTACCTGCAGGCATATGACTCATGACGTGAACACCTAGTACGTGATCAACACCATCTAAAACACCATCTTTAATCATTGACTGAGCACCACCAGGAGGTACTTCTTCGGCAGGTTGATGTATAACAACCACTTTACCATTAAATTGGTCTTTCATTTCAATAAGTGTCTCTGCAAGAATCAACATATATGCAGTATGTGCATCATGCCCACATGCGTGCATCACACCATCATTTTTAGAAGAAAATGCTAGACCCGTATCTTCTTGAATTGGTAAAGCATCGAAGTCAGCACGAATTGCGATTGTCTTACCTGGTTTACCGCTATCTATAATAACTTTCAAACCATTTGGTCCTACATTCGTTTCAACCTTACAATCTTTACCTTCATAAAACGACTCTATATACTTAGGTGTTTCTTTTTCACAAAATGATAGTTCTGGGTGTTGATGTAAGTATCGACGTATCTCAATCATACGTGCTTCTTTTTCTTTCAATTTTTCAATCAGTTGTTTCATGATAATCATTCCTCCAATGAAATATACGATACCTTAATGTCATTATATACTTTTCAAATGACAACGTTGTAATATTGAATTATGCTTTATTTTGTTTCTTAAATGATGGCACAGCTAAAAGAATAATAACGAATGAAAGCAATGCCATTAATACATTTAGCCATAAACCAGCCATCGCTCCAAATTTCACATTTGTAGCTTCTGTAACAACGCCATATAATGCTCCTGATAAAGCTATACCAAACGCACCACCTAATGAGGAAGCCATTTTATAAATACCCGATGCTACACCAACTTTATCTTCAGGAGAATTAGATATCGCCATATCTGTAGAAGGTGTCGCATAAAAACCTAATCCTAATCCATATAGTAAATAACCTATGATACATACTACGACATATAGTGCGCTTGGCAAAAATGTAAATGATATTAAAATAATACCAACCATATTAAATGTTGTACCTAACAACATCGGTTTTTTAGCACCCACTTTTTGTAAAACTTTTTCACCGACTCTAATCATCAACAATACAGTAACCAAATATGTAATCGATAAAAGTCCTGTTTGGAATGCGTTGAAACCTATTCTTTTTTGAACGAATGTATTGGCTACCAGCAAGGCACCTGCAACACCATTAAGTAAGAAATTGGATAATGTCGCGCCTGTATAAGCTTTATTTTTAAATAATTTAAAATCAATTAATGGATTATGCTTTTTGTTTTCAACTATGACAAAAGCTATAGTTGTGATAATAAATACAATAAGCAATCCTATTATTATAGGTGAAAGCATGCCAAATGTACCACTTTGCGTAATCACGACATTAATACTTAACATCATAACTACAAAAAGAATTAGCCCAGTAAAATCAAATTTCAAGTTTGTTGTACTATCAGATTTCGTTTCCGGTGTCCCTTTTATTAATAACATTGCAATTAGTGCAACAATGATAGATAAAATAAAAATCCATCTCCAACCAATAAAAGTTGAAACCATACCACCGAATAAGGATGCTAAACCTGAGCCACCCCATGAACCAATCGACCAATAACTCAGTGCACGCTGTCTATCTTTACCTTCAAAATATGTCTTCATAATTGCTAAAGTTGAAGGCATGATTGCTGCTGCTGATAAACCTTGAATTACCCTTCCTATGATAAGTAGTATTGGTAGATTACTAATTATAATCAATAAAGAACCAATGATACTTAACCATAAACCAAAATATGTTATTCTCACACGTCCTACTTTATCCGCTAGACTTCCTGCACCAACAACAAACATCCCTGAGAATAATGCTGTAATACTAACAGCAATACTGATTGTACCAATATTACTATTAAATGATTGTTGTAACGTAGGAACTACGTTTAATAAAGATTGCGCAAATAACCAAAAAGTGACAACCCCTAATACAATACCTAATATTAATTTGTTGTCACCTTGATAACTCTTCGTATTTCCCTGTTGCGTCATTTGTTCATCCTCCTAAAATATTTTTAAAATGACAAATAGGGAAGATTAGCTTAGTTGGAAAATGTACTTATCTCTCGACATTTTCAATAAATCAATAAATGATACTTGCTATCCTCTCTATAAAATATAGTAGTCGGATAAATTTTGCTAAAATATATAATAATTGTGGTTTTAGTATCGATTATTTTCTAAATAGCATTTGTGGTTTTAAATGACAAAAATGGACTATGCTATTTTTGTCATTTTGCATTTAACATTAAACAAATTTGATGACCATTTTATCGTCAAACATACTACTCAGCGAATCATATTGTATTTTTTCTCTATAAATATAATTAAAAGTATTTTTTAAATTCAATTATCTGTATGGCGTTGGTTTGTAATTTCAAATGATAAGATATCGTATCTACGACATCAACTTCACTGACATCTAATTTAGGATAAGAGATTCTATTCACATAATTAATTGTTTCTATATCCATACCATGTTGTGTATTGTACTGTTGCCAAACTTGATAAAGCGCACCATTATTTTTATCTAGTGTTAAATGCTTTATTTTATATGATCCAGTAGTAGCATTTAATATATTGAGCTGATACTCTTTATGACTTAAATAATCTGTTTGTTCATTCGTCATATAATATGGATTGTAATGTTCTGCATCCCATATTACGATTTGAAAATGATCACTCTGTCCTACAACCATACAGTCTTCATTTTTAAAAAGTACTTGATTAAATAATTTTTTAAAAAACATACTTGTAAAAAATGCAGGTCTTTTTCCATCAAACTGATGATATAAATCAATACCATTTAATTCAGAAGTAACCTCATTTGAATTATATTGATGGTGTAATTCGTGATTGAGCCAATACCCAATTGCGTTAATTTAATGATTCATATCAATCAATTGCTCAAATATGATACCTGCTCTAAAATATTCACCATTTGTAAGGCTTGTATTACCTGTTAAAGTGTTCCAATTAAGTAGGACAAATGAAACATCTTTTCCTTTTATATTAAATCGTTCAGTGATCTTATTATACTGTTCTATGATATGTCTTTTAGCTAAATCATACTGTTGACTTTCAATTGATTTGAAATTAATAATATCATTTTGGTTTGCGCTAAACGCTATACTATCAACATCTTCACTGGAACTATCCAAGATTTGTTGGGCAGTTGTCACTTCATTAATATCAGTGATATCCGTATTAAGTATAATCTGAGTATGTTCAAAGTATTCCTTAAATAACATTATTATTTTTAATAGTATATTGGCTTTTTTGCCCTTCAAGTAAATGACTAATTTGAATTGTTGTCTATTCGGCACAGTATTATAAATATGCTCTAATAAAAATCTTAATTCTTTTGTATATTCCGCAAATTGGGATGGTAATGTTGGAGGATCAATTTCAATTCCTAAACCTATGTGATGTTCAAATAAAAAACTTAAGCATTCATCTACTTTCATATAAGGATGCATAGTAGGAATAAGTTCATCACTTTCAATAACTTTATGATCAATGTAGCCTTTTAAAATAGGATCTTTAATCAAAACATGATCCAAGCCTAAAAATTGTTGAACTTCTATCAGTTGTTTTCTGTATCTTTGAAGGCGCAATGTATCAAAACTACCAATTTGAATCACATGGTTATAATCTGATAAATCGTGTGTTTGATCGTAATTCAATGTAATATCAATAACTTTTTGATTATAGGGGGATTGGATCATAGTACCTAGCGTTTGTTGTATATAAGAATTTAAATAGTATAGATACATTTGATAGTTTTCTGACTCACTGGTTTTTTCGGCGGTGCTCACTATATCTTCTACCTGATATTTTTTTCTATATTGCGAAGGCGTTAATGCTGTGTCTAATTTAAAATATTTCAACAGCATATTAGAGTTACTAAAGCCATTTTTAAAAGCAATTTGAGTAATAGCATCATCTGTTTGTATTAAGTCATTTTTACAATGTTCAATTCTAATATGGTTAACATAGTGATTGAAACCGATACCCATATGTTTTGTAAATAATTTAGACAAATATGTGTGACTTAAATGCACCTTTTCAGCTACTTCACTTAATGTGATTGGTTTGGTGAAATTTCTTTCAATATATTTACATACAAATGCTAGACGATGATCATTGACATGATGTTCATGATTTATATTTTCATAAGCTGGTAAATATCTTACAATCATAAACATTAAGTCAATTAACAGTTGTTCCATATATAATCTATAAAATTTACCTTTTCGAATATAGACGACACCTATCTTAGCCACAACATTCAGAATTTGTTGATAAATGACGTTTTGCAATGTCTGGGAATTTAAAATATATACTTTATCATTATAATCACTGATATATTGTTTTAAATACGATGCTTTCAAATGAATAGCGGTATATAAAGTGTCATCCTCCTCAATCAGTCGATAACGCTCTCGATGATTGATAATAAAAACATCACCTGCTTGAAATTTATGAATACTAGTCCCACTGACAAATTTTAATTTATTTTTTAATACGAGAACGATACGTACACCATCATTAAAATTAAATACTGAATTATTGCTTGGATTAAATTCGATATCATAAAATTTTTCCATAACACACCTCTTTATTAAAATATATTTTAATAAAATAAGTGCGTATTTTCTATTTTGATTTTAATTTGTCGTTAATTGGACAAAAAACTGCCTAGCTTCAAATAAAGTCTCTGATTTTGTTGACGGTCATTTATGTGCTTAATATATCTTGCTAATTTATGGATATGCTAAAACGATGTTAAAGTGTGTTAAACTGGTATGCTTTAACACTTCAAGTGAAGTAGATACAGAATCGAACGATACTCCAACAGACTTTTAAAAAAACTTTAGCTCTAGGAATATTATAAATAAAAAAAATACTAATCCGTACACAACGGATTAGTATTTTTCTGAGAACAGTGTTAATTCCCGGAATTTTTACTTTTTATTAATTGTTTTTTCAATTAGTTCATTTAAATGTCGAATGTTTTCACTTTGTTGTGCTAATAGCTTAACAATTTCATCATCTTCATGGCCACGCGTACTTTCGTTTTTATTCTCTACGTGTATAGCGAAGGATGTTGATTGATCACTATTATTTTGCAACTGTGTTAAATCTTCTTTATATGATTTTAAAGCTTCATATAAGAATGCTTGTTGTGTTGTTTGTTGTGCAATTTCGTTATATAGCCTTTTTGTTTTTTGATCCACAGATATTGTATTATTTTCTTCATTATATGTGTTTTGTTGTTTGCGGATGCTAAATGTACGATCATAGCTATCATTACCTGCAGACTGATTGATATGTGCATAATTAGATGCTGGCATCTCACCCTGTAAGGCATGCCCTTCAATATCTACATGTGGTAATATTCGATTTAACCATGCTGGCATATACCAAGATGCTTTGCCAAATAATTGTGTCAATGCAGGAATCAGTAATAAACGTACGATAAATGCATCAAACAATATACCAAAGGCAAGTGATAATCCCATAGATTTAATCATCACATCATCTTGGAAGACGAATGCAATAAACACACTGAACATAATAAGTGCTGCCGCAACAACGACTGGACCACTTTCTTTAATACCTACTTTAATCGCGTGTTCATTATTACCTGTTTTACTATACTCTTCATGAATACGGGACATAAGAAATACTTCGTAATCCATCGCCAAACCAAAGAGCAAGCCAATTGTAATAACCGGTAAGAAAGCTAGTAATGGTCCCGTTGTATCTACGCCAAACAGTTCAGACATAAATCCTTCTTGCATTATTAAAGTCGTAAAGCCTAATGTTGCCACTAAAGAAAGGACGAAACCTAGAACTGCTTTTAGTGGAATAATGATAGAACGGAAGACAACCATTAATAGTACGAACGCTAATGCTACGATTACGCCAGCAAATAATGGGATAGCTTCATTTAGTTTTTGCGACATATCTATATTAATTACACTTTGTCCAGATACTTCGGTTTTGAAATTATATTTGTCTCTCGCATCATCATTATAATCTCTCAAATCATGAACTAAATCATTGGTAGATTTAGCATTTGGACCTTTATCAGGAATTACCGCTACTAATGCATAATCTTTATTTTTGCTTAATTGTGGCGGTGCAACCATTTTCACATTATCCATATCTTTAATATCTTTGCTCAAGCTTTGTAAGTCTTTTTGCAACGCTTCAGGATTATCATTTTGATCTTTCACATTGACAAGCATTGCAATTTGACCATTATATCCTTCTCCAAACTTATCAGATACAATATCATATGCTTTTTTCTGAGTTGTATCCGCTGGTTTCATACCATCATCAGGTATACCTAAACGCATATCATTAATCGGTATAGCAGCTACAACTAAGATAATAAGTCCAATAAGCACTGCTGCAAGTGGTTTTCCAACTACAAATTTGGACCATTTCGTATCTACATCTCCATCAAACTCAGTTTTCGTTTGTTTAGGATGAATTTGCTTATGGAAAATACTAATCAATGCTGGTAATAAAGTTAATGCACTAATCACTGCGACAAATACACTAATTGCAGAAGCGAAGCCCATTACGGCTAGGAAATCTATACCAACAAGTGATAATCCACAAACAGCAATAATGACTGTAACACCTGCAAAGATGACTGCACTACCTGCAGTTCCTACAGCTAAACCTATTGCTTTAATATGATTTGGTTCGCTTTTAACAATTTGACGATATCTAAATAAAATAAATAGTGCATAATCGATACCTACTGCTAAACCAATCATAACCGCTAATGTTAAAGTAACATTTGGAATATCAAATGCATACGTCAATAACGATATGATACCTACACCCGTGCCTAAACCAAGTAAAGCACTAATGATTGGCATACCTGCTGCAATAAACGATCCAAACGTAATTAGAAGTACAACAAATGCGACAATCACTCCGATTAATTCAGAAGAACCGCCAATTTCAGTCGATTCCATACCTGTACCCATCAGTTCTACTTGTACATTATGCTCATCTTCTAATTTTTCAACTTGGTCTTTCACTTTATCTTTTGAATCTTCTTTTAATGATGTTGCAGACACATCATAATTAATATCAGCGATGGCTGTCGATTTATCCTCACTGATTTGTTTATTGTCATAAGGGTCTGAGATATTTTTAATATCTCCATCATCATCTTTAATATCTTTCAATGTATCTTTGATATCTTTAGTCATATCTTGCTTCACTATGCCATTATCTGAATCACTTTTAAAGACTGCTCTAATTTGAGCTTTCTCACTGTCTTGTCCAAATTCGTCTTCTATTTTGTCATTCGTATCTAATGACTGTAATCCATTCATAGTTATATCATTATCAAACTTAGGTGAACTTATTGTAAGCGGTATAATAATTGCTGCAAGAATAATCACCCAAGCAACAACACTCCACCATTTGTGCTTTGCAACAAATGAACCTAATTTGTATAAAAATTTCGCCAAACTATTGCCTCCTTAATTAATCAACGTTATAGTTTATACATATACTGTAGATTATTTCTATTGACATCTTATAATGATTTACCCTATTTAAAAAAGAACTAAATATCCAATTCCGTATATTTAAACTACAGATTAGGAGAATTGTAGAATGAATGAAAAAGATTTGCGTGTAATCAAAACAAAACGGGCATTATCTCAAAGCTTATATGTACTATTAGAAAAATATGCGTTTTCAACTATTTCTGTTAATCAAATTTGCAATGAAGCGTTAGTTCATCGTACAACCTTCTATAAGCATTTCTATGATAAATACGATTTACTTATTTATTTAATGACTTACTTAACTCAAGATTACTTTTCCACAGATATTAAAGATCGTATCAATAACCCTTTTACTAGCTTAGATTCATCAATTACACACATTGATGAATTTAGTAAAATAAAGCATAAACAAGAAGACGATAAAGAATTTGAACGTACAGTTGAAAATCATTTTATCCGTATACTACAAAATGATATAAAAGCAAACGAACACCGTATAACGGTTGACCAAAGCGTTCCAATAGATTTAGTGTTTTATGTTTATGGTGCTACCTTATATGGTTTTATGGAGTGGATGCATGAACATAATAATAATATGTCGCCTCAAGCCATTGATGCACTTTTTCATAAAATGATTAATATTCAAGTTAATGATGAATAAAAAGAAGCACTCAGATGAATTGAATTGAATTAAATCATCTGAGTGCTATTTTTCTGGGATTTATCCCAGAATCTTTATTTTACTAGAAATGTTATCCTAGCCGATTGTTAACAATTAAAACATTTCTGAAACAACTTTTTGTTCTAAGAAGTGCAATAGATAATCTGGGCTACCTGTTTTTGCATCTGTACCAGACATTTTGAAACCACCAAAAGGATGATAACCAACAACCGCTGCAGTACAACCGCGGTTTAGGTATAAGTTACCAACGTCATATTCTTTAACAGCTTCAATCCAGTTTTCGCGATTATTAGTAATAACTGCACCTGTTAATCCATAATCTGTGTCATTAGCGATTTCTAATAACTCATTAAAATCTTTTCCTTTTACAAAACCAACAACAGGCCCAAAGATTTCTTCTTGCATGATTTGATCGCTTGATTTAAGTCCAGAGAAAATCGTAGGTTCAACAAAGTAACCAGTAGCACCATCTGTACCGCCACCTTGTTCTAACTTACCTTCTTTTTTACCAATTTCGATATAATTTTTAATTTTATCAAATTGTTTTTGGTTAATAACTGGTCCCATTGAAGTGTTATTTTCTGTATTTCCTAAAGTTAAATCTTGTGTAAGTTTAACTGCTTTTTCTAATACTTCATCATATACATCTTGATGAACAATCGCACGTGAACAAGCAGAACATTTTTGACCTGAGAAGCCAAACGCTGATGAAACAATAGATTCTGCTGCCAAGTCTGTATCGATCTCTTTGTCAACAACAATCGCATCTTTACCGCCCATCTCAGCGATAACACGTTTTAAAAATTGCTGTCCTTCTTGAACTTTTGCGGCTCTTTCAAAGATTCGTGTACCTGTTGCGCGTGAACCTGTAAACGTAACAAAGTGCGTATGAACACTATCAACAAGATAATCGCCAATTTCTTTTGGATCACCTGGTACAAAATTCACAACACCTTTTGGTAAACCTGCTTCTTCTAATACTTCCATTAATTTATACGCTGTTAACGGGGTATCTTCTGCAGGTTTTAAAAGAACTGTATTACCAGCAACAACTGGCGCTAAAGTAGTACCCGCCATAATTGCAAATGGGAAGTTCCATGGTGGGATTGTTACCCCAGTACCAATTGGTTTATAAAAATATTTATTGTGTTCGCCTTCTCTATCTAATACTGGTTTACCGTCTGCTAATTCCATCATTGATCTAGCATAATATTCGATAAAATCAATACCTTCAGCTGCGTCACCAACTGCTTCATCCCATGGTTTACCAGCTTCATACACCATCACTGCTGATATTTCTTCTTTGCGTCGTCTAATAATAGCTGCAACTCTAATTAAAAATTCAGCACGATCTCTGTGCGTCCAACGTTTCCAAGATTTATAAGCTTCATTAGCTGCATCAAAAGCTTTATCTACTTCTTTTGTTGTAGCTTTTGATACTTCAGCAATAACTTCAGAAGTGTTCGCAGGATTGATAGACTGAAATGTATCCTTAGTAAAAATTTTCTCCCCATTAATCACTAACGGAAGTTTTTGATTTAATTCACCTTTAACTTTCTTTAATGCTTCTTTGAATGATTCGACATTGTTATTATCAGTAAAGTCAATGCCTGGTTCATTTGTATAGTTGACAACCATTTTTTCTACCCCCATGTAAGTTTGTAAATAGAAAACTAAAATGGAAAAATTCCATTCTTATTTTCATTGTATAGGTATCACACAACAAATGCAATCGCTTACAATAACTTTTATAAAAATAAATCGTATTTTATGTCTAACTTTTACTTTTAAAAACTGTATTGCGCTTGATTTATATCGTTCAAGTGATTTCAAAAAACACTTTCTTTAAATTTTTTACATTTATGAACTTAAAGAAAGTGTTTAATTCGTATAATGTCACATTAAAATTGTTACAACGTCCATTCAATTCAACCATCGTTGAATAATGACATTTATCAAGTCAACAAACAATATTTAATTTTTATGTACTTTTTTGACTTTTATTATGTTTATGTGGTTTTTTAACTAACAGTATGATGCCTGCAATTAGCCATAACAATGCTGTAAATATATTTAATGTAAACACACAGACAATTGCAAGTAATATAAATACAACACCTGCAGTTTTTGGTATCTTCTTGATTAATAAAACAAATATTAATGCTAAGATTGTCGTTACAATAACTAAGCCTAAAGCAACGATAAATAATTGACTAATACTATCTAATAATTGTGATGTTTCTGTTTGAGTTAAATTATCGCTAATAGCATCTTGATTTTTAAAAGAACCCATTAATGAACGTTTAAAACTCCGATCGTTTAAAAATGGTGCAGCAATAGCCATTAAAAAAATCAGTACAAATTGTATGAAAATTCCTAGCCAAATTAGTACTTTTTCCAAAGTACGTTTCATATGCAACCTCCTTTGCAATTTATAATTTTTCATATGTTCTATACCCACAAAAATATGAATCATGCAACGTCATCCATATTATAATATTCGCTAGCATTTTCAATGAATAGTGTCATTGTATTAGGGTAATTTCTTAATATAAATGGAAACAAAGGGATGATTTAACACTATTATGAGTGACAAAAATGCACACGACAGAAAGAAGAAACATAGAAATCTTGTTTATATGATATCTGTTGCAATTATTGTACTTATAACATTAATTGCAGGTATTTTCCCTAAAAGTTTTGGTAATCACGCACAACAAGTCTACGATTATATAGCAAATAGTTTTGGATGGCTGTTTTTAGTAATTATTTTTATTTTAGATATATTTTTAATTGCGTTAGCCATTTCACGTTATGGTCGCTTTAAATTGGGTGATGATAATGAAGCTCCTGAATTTTCTATGATGTCTTGGATTGGGATGCTCTTTTCTGCAGGTTTGGGTGTCGGCATTGTATTTTGGGGTGTAGCAGAACCATTAACGCATTATTTACACTCTCCATTTCCTGGAAAAACGCCAGACGCTTCATCAGAATCAGCGCGTGTTGCTATGGGCTATACTTTTTTTCATTGGGGTATTTCTCAATGGTCTATCTTCGCAATTGCCGGTTTAACAGTGGCGTACTTCCAATTTAGAAAAAAACGTGATGGTCTCATTTCAACGGCGATGGAACCTGTATTTGGTGAATCTTATAAACGACCATATCGAAATGTGATAGATGTATTAGCCATTATAGCTACAGTAATGGGGATTGCCACATCTATTGGTTTAGGTATTATGCAAATTAGTGGTGGTCTACAACATGTCTTTAACGTTCCTAACAATAATGTTACCAAAATATCAATCACTATTTTAATGGTAGGTATTTTTTTAACATCAGCGATTACTGGTTTAAATAGAGGTGTAAAATGGTTAAGTAATATCAATATTGGCTTAGGCGCAATATTACTTATCTTCATGTTTATTTTTGGTGATTTTAAATTTATTTTAGAATCTTATACATTAGCAATCGGTGATTATCTACGTCATTTCATTGAATATAGTTTACGCATCAGCCCATATACAGGCGATAACAGTTGGATACAACAATGGACTGTTTTCTATTGGGCATGGGTTATATCTTGGTCACCATTTATTGGTGGTTTCGTAGCTCGTGTCTCTCGCGGTAGAACGATTAGAGAATTTGTTATTGGTGTATTAATTATCCCACCTTTAATTTCATTTACTTGGATAGCTGGATTTGGTGGTACAGCTGTTAAAATAGCATTGAATGGTAACGACAATATCGCTAATATTGTCGACAAGGATTATACTGTTGCTCTTTTTGAATTATTATCCAAATTTCCTATCGCTGACATCACAAGTGCATTAGCAATCGCACTTATCTTTATATTTATCATTACAAGTGCTGATTCTACTACACATATTGTTGCGGGTATGGCAACTGGTGGTATTGCTAATCCTAAAATCAAACATAAAATTATTTGGGGCATATTAATTGGTGCTATATCTGTTTCTATGACAATTGCAGGTGGTTTAACGAGTTTACAAACTGCCTCAGTTGTAACAGGTCTACCATTTTCAATTATTTTATTACTCATGATTTTTTCTCTAATGCGTGCATTGAGAAGAGAACCAACGGAACACTTTAAAATGACCTACATCAATGATGATAAAGATTATTCTATACCACTAGAAGAACGCGAAACAAATCATTTAGAAACCGATGAGGATGCCCCGATAGAAGAAAATGAACCAAGTAATCATAACGATAATGGCAAAAACCATGATAAAGATACCAAAAACAAAGATGATTAATCTATCATACTGTTTAAACTCATCCAGCTGACCCAATAAATTACCATTGTTTAATTGAGTATTAAATATCACAAACGGACATCGTATTGAAATCCAAATGTACTTTAATTTCAATACGATGTCTATTTATATTTTCCAAAAGATTCTGAACATTTTATACAACTTATATGCTACTTTTTGCTAAAATGTAGCTAAGACGTTAAATTTAAGGGGATGAACACTTAATGAATTTACAAAACCAACACCCAAGTATATTAAGAAAAATGATTAGTAAAAATGAACTTACAGGTCATACAAGCGGAATGGCTAAAGGTTATGTCCAAGCTAATGTAGTCATATTACCCTCTATTTATGCATATGATTTTTTTAAATTCTGTTTCAGAAACCCAAAAACATGCCCACTTTTAGATGTTTCAGAAATTGGTTCAATCTCTTTTCCTACTTATGGTAAAGAAGCTAACATCACAAATGAAGTAGCACAATATAAAGTATACCGTTATGGCGAATTAGTAGAATCTCCTACTGACATATCTCATTTATTTAATGATGACATGGTCAGTTTTTTGATTGGCTGCAGCTTCACTTTTGAGCATGCTTTGTTGGAGGCGGGTCTACCAATACGTCACATTGAAGAAGAACATAATGTTCCAATGTACATAACAAATATTCCAGCCGCACCAAGTGGTCATTTCTCAGGAAATATCACTGTTAGTATGAGACCGATGACTATGCAACAAGCTATAAAAGCAACAGAAATTACGACACACTTTAAAAATGTTCATGGTACGCCAATACATATAGGAGATCCATCAACAATTGGCATCGAAAACATAACAAATCCTGATTTTGGCGAACCTGTCACGATTAAAGAAAATGAAGTACCAGTATTTTGGGGCTGTGGTGTTACGCCTCAATCTGTTGCGTTAGATGCTAAACCAGAATTGATGATTACACATGCACCA
This sequence comes from Staphylococcus sp. 11-B-312, assembly GCF_016743055.1. Classification (NCBI taxonomy): domain Bacteria; kingdom Bacillati; phylum Bacillota; class Bacilli; order Caryophanales; family Staphylococcaceae; genus Staphylococcus; species Staphylococcus sp. 11-B-312. Next base: position 443,273 of record NZ_CP068241.1, on the reverse strand, counting down.
GGACATATGTTTATCACTGACGTCCCAGATAGTCAGTTAAGCGATTAATTTCACATGATACACATTTTTACACACTAATTTTAATGATGGAAATTTAAAAAGCAGCATGATAGCATCCACAAATACTAAATGGCTGCTATATGCTGCTTTTCATTTTTATAATGGTTTTTATGATCAGTATGAAACACGGTTGACTATTTTAAGATTAACATTTACATCATTTACTTATAACGTAGCATTATCGTGCTTCTATCTCTTCTTTCGAAACGACTGGATAATTTTTAAACCAAACTGAACATACATATCCTACGATTAAACCTATAACACCTACAATGGCGCCATAAATAATTATTTTTATCGGGTTATTGAAACCGAACATAACAAGAAAACCTGCGAGCGGGGTAGCTGTACCTGTCGCATCATTAATCATACCTGATGATGCTATCACCGCACCTGCTAAAGCACCACCTATAAAGTTAGCGGTATAGACGGGTACTGGATTGGCTGACACAACATCTGCTTGTGATAATGGTTCAATACAAACTGCAATTCTAGATTTACGATCTCCTAGTTTAAGTTTATTAAACATCGTACCGTTAATGAAAGATGATGCAAATGATACCATGGCTGCAATTGCCATTGGCATCCCAGTTAAACCTAATAACGCAGTCAATGCCATGGAACTTAATGGTGCCGTTCCAACAACTGTAATGACGCCACCAAGTATAAGACCCATAATAATCGGGTTAATTTCTGTGGAACTTTGAATAATATCCCCAATTTTCAATAATGAATTATTTACTAATGGCGTAATTACAGTAGCTACTAATCTTGCTAGTGGCGCTATAATCAAAATACCCACTATTAAATCTACGCCGTCCGGCACTTTATGTTCTGCAAACTTCATTAAATAACCAATTGCATAACCAGCAACAAATCCTGGTATTAAATCTAAACCGCCACAAGCTGCTGCAATCACTAAAGCATACACAGGCGAAACCCCGATTGCTAAAGCTACCAAACCTGCAGCTGCCACACCGCCAAGTCCACCAGCAGCATCACCAAGATCTCCTAAAAATTTAATACCAAACAGATCTCCACCAACATACTTATGAAAAGCTTCCACTAAAAATGTTGCTATCGCTGCATTAGCTAATGCTCCCATTGCACGCATGCCATTAGGAGCACGATATGTAAATAATGTAAATAACACTAGTACAACGATTAAAAACAAGGTCCCTATTAAAATATCCATGAATCATTCTCCTCTTTCTTTGAACTGCTCACACAATAAATTTGTGCAATAAATCGTTCAATCCTTTCTAAATATGGATGGCAAAGCTACTTGCAAAAAATAAATATTAAAATATTTGAAAATCACAAAATATAAACTTTTCAATTTCCATATTTATATATTCTAACATAATTTTTTATTATATTCCGAACAATTTTATTAATTTCTAATTAAGCTCCTGGAACATTTTTTAAAACAAATTTAATTTATTTTAAAATTTCACGCAATAATATTTTATTTATCCTGTTGAAAAATAAAAAAGAGTCGTAACATGATCCGTTGCAAACGTTGAATCATGTCACTAACTCCTATCGAAAAAGTTCAATATTTAATATCATCATGTCGATGCGTTGTTTTCAATCGTTTTTATTGGTTTTGCCGGAGAACCAACTGCAACTACATTCTCAGGAATATCCTTAGATACAACACTTCCCGCACCAATTACAGAGCCATTACCTATTGTTACTCCAGGTAAGACTATGACATTTGCGCCAATCCATACGTTATCTCCTATATTTATCGGTAACGCTTGTTCCAATCCTTGATTTCTATCTTGATATGCTAATGGATGTATCGCAGTGTAAAATCCACATTTTGGTCCAATAAACACATGATTGCCCACAAAAATTTTACCACCATCCATAAAATAACAATCATGATTGATAAACACCTGTTCACCTAAAAAAAGGTTATAACCATAATCGACATAAAATGGACTTAATAATTCCAAATTATTTGGTTCAGCATGTAACAATGCCTTCAAAATAGTTTGACGCTTTGCTTTATTGCTAGGTTTCGTTTGATTTAATTCAAAGCATAAGTCTTTAGCTATATTTCTTTCTTTATTCAAATTTTCATCGTAATTTGCGTCATACCATTGTCCAGCTAACATTTTTTCTTTTTCCCTCATATTACATCCCTCACTCATCTATAATAATTTACCAGATTAACTATATCATCGCGTCATGATATTTCTAAATAATTGTCTTACCACTATGCAATATAAGATAACCATTGATACATTAATGTACCTGCATAATTGCCAATCACATAACCTAATGTACCTACAATTAATATAGGTCCGACTAAATCAGTCCAACCTTTACCAATAGCTAATGCAGCTGCAGTAGTAGGACCTCCAGCGGTTGCATTACTTGCAAGTAATATCTCTTCAATGTTGAATTTCAACAATTTTCCTAACAACAAGCTCAAACCCAAGTTAAATATTAAAATTATCATAACAAAAATAAATAACAACGGTGCCGTTTTTACAATCGTAACAAACGAGGCTGGTGTACCTATGACAACAAAGAAAATATAAATTAAGAATGTTCCAATTTCAGAGGCACCTGCTAATTTTTCAAAGAAGTCTCCCCAAATTGCAACGATGACAAGTGTTAAAGTTGTAAGTAAGAGATAGAAATCCCCAAAAAATGACACAAGTATAGTTAAGATCAAATTACTTTGAGGTACAACATGTTGTATTAATTCAGAAAGTTTAAAACTGATTGCAACGATTGCTATTGCTGCAGCGATTGAAAATGCGATATCTAATAATTGAATTTTTTTTGGTTGCCAAAATGATTGTTGTGTTGCCGGTGTATGATCACTATGATAATGTGTTTTAAAGTGTTTTTTAATAAACGGAATGGATGGTATAGCAATTAATAACAGAAAATATAATGCCATGACACTATTATCTGCAACAACTGTGGATGAAACCATTTCTCCAGGCGTTTTTAATTTGGAACTTAATGCCGCAAAATTCACACCCCCACCAATGTAACTTCCAGTCATCATCGCCCCTATTTTTGATAAATAAGGCACTGAATGATTTAATATAATAAAAGCTACAGTTGTCCCTATCATGGTCCCTATTGACGCAATTAAAAAAATAAATAACAATCGCCGACTTTCTTTCCAAATTTTTAATATATTTGAACTAAAAAGTAGCAACGGTATAGATAAAGGAACAATATAATCCCACACGGTATCATAAACTGGTGCACTCGTTGGGATAACTTTAAAGTTAGAAAGTAACATCGCTCCTACCAATGCAATAATCGCTCCTGAAATCGTACTTGCCCATTGATATCGTTGTTCTAAAAAGATACTTATTGTGGCCCAAACTATAATAATCGCCCATAATACCCATGTATCATCTTTTCCTACTAGTGTACCCAAAACCATAAAATCACTCCCCTTTATTTTGCATGCATAAGATTAAATTTATTCTAACAATAAAACAGTTGTTTTTTTACAATTTTCTGAAAAATAAATTGTCATTACTTTTCCAACTTGATATTCTTACTAATGCAAGGGTACAAACAAGGGGGATTTTTATGAAACAAAAAATTGGTTTGATACTAGGACCGTTGCTTTTTCTTACTTTTTATTTTATTCCTGAGATTACTGGGCTAGATGACGCTCCTAGGGCCGTACTTGCTGTAACACTTTTTGTCGCCACGTGGTGGATTACAGAAGCGATTCCTATTCCGGCTACTTCACTCATACCACTTATTCTACTACCTTTAAGTGGAGGCACAGACGAACAAGTAGCTGCAAGTGCTTATGCTGATCCGATCGTCTTTATGTATATGGGGGGCTTCATTATTGCCTTGGCAATTGAAAAATGGAACTTACATAAACGTATCGCTATGACGATTATCGCTATGATGGGTTCTAATAGCAATAGGATTATTTTAGGTACCATGATTGCAACGGCATTTATATCGATGTGGATTTCAAATGCTGCAACAGCCTTAATGATGTTACCGATTGCATTAGCTTTAATACATGAAATCCAAAACGCACAATTTTTAAAGCCTGAGTCAGCACATAAGTTCAGTAAAGCTTTATTACTTACGGTCGCTTATTCCGCTTCTATAGGTGGTCTCGCAACATTAATTGGCTCAGTGCCAAATGCAGTTTTTGCTGCAATCGCTTCTTCAAGCTTAAATAGAACAGTTTCTTTTGCACAATGGATGATTTTTGCATTACCATTAACAATTATATTACTTATCATATTATATTTGTTAATGACAAAATGGCTCTTTAAAATTGAAGATGCAGATCAAATATCTTCTGATTTTGCTAAAAAATCATTACGTGATTTAGGACCTATGAGTCTAGAAGAAAAATTAACAGGTATTGTATTTCTATTTGTCAGTATATTATGGATTTGTGGTAGCCTGCTTCCATCTTCTCTCCACTTATCAGATACAGTTATTGCAATGATAGGTGCAGTGCTTTTATTTTTAATTCCAGCTAAATCCCACAAAGGTGGTTTACTTGTTTGGGATGATATGAGCAAACTCCCTTGGGGTATATTACTATTGTTTGGTGGCGGTCTTTCGTTAGCTGCTGCTTTTGAAGACTCTGGTTTAACAAAGTGGTTTGGGGGTATGCTAGGCGTTGTAAAACCGTTGCCACTCATTTTAATTGTTATCGTGCTTACGACTGGCATTTTATTCCTTACCGAAGTGATGTCTAATACAGCCGTATCAAATATGTTAATGCCAATCAGTATTGGATTTGCTGCAGCTATCAGCCAAGACCCTTTCATAATTATGGGTATTGTAGCAGTATCATCAACATGTGCTTTCATGTTGCCCATTTCAACACCACCAAATGCAGCGGTATTTAGTTCTGATGAATTAGAAATGAAAGATATGGTAAAAGCTGGTTTTATATTAAATATATTCATCATTATTGTCATATCACTATTTGCTTATTTCTGGTTACCAATTGCTTTTGGTCTCTAATTGAAACTTTAATTAGAATTGATAACCATATATTTTCATAAGCACGTCGTATACAACTAAGGTACGATAGTATGTAAATACTCTGGACGCATGTCACAGACTAAATTTTCATTTATAATATATGTATTATCATTAAAAGGAGTCATTACTTATGAAAACAATCATCAAAGGTGCAATAGCAGTCCTCTTAATCTTAGGTGTCGTAAAAACATTTCAAGATCACGATATCGTAGCAGAAACTACAAATTATTATCAACAATTTAAAGAAGGAGAAATACTACAAAATATTGAAAATGTTAACTTTGACTCTTTAAAAAATATCAATGTCGATGATTTCATTCCTTCAGATTTCTTTTAGCATTTTAAAACGTATGCATCAAACTTGATGCCTTGGTTATAAATGATTAACATACTTTTTAGATATAGATGTACATTCAACCTAGCTTCTCTCAATTCAAAACTAGATCAATAACATATCTATGTTAAATATCATATTAACAATACACGTTCAACTTTAGAAAACTTTACAAACATTGCAAAAGCACTTTCATCTTTCAAAGGATTTTACATTTGCTATAAAATATAACAAAACACTTTCGTTCAATTCATGCTTTTACATGAATTGATATGAAAGTGTTTTTTACTACTACTTAATATAGAAGCATAACCAAAGTCTATCCCCTTAAGGGCTACAAAATGATAATGCTAAATCAAATATTTCAATTAACTTTAAAACAAGACACACCCTACATTCATTACTAATTTTATAGAGTAAGTTTTACTATCAAAGTTGCAGTAAGTTGTTATTTCGTTAGTCCATAATAATCAAGCTACACACTATACTTAAGAAGTAATATAATCACCGCCATTTACATGAATGACTTGTCCTGTAATGTAAGAACTATCTGCATAAGACGCTAAAAATACATACGACGGTGCTAGTTCTGCGGGTTGTCCTCGACGCCCCATTGGCGTTTCTCCACCTTGATGTGCTACTTTTTCTTCTGAAAATGTAGCAGGTATTAAAGGTGTATATATCGGACCAGGTGCAACAGCATTTACACGTACGCCCCGTTCTATCAAACTTGTCGCTAAAGATCTTGTAAACGCTACAATTGCCCCTTTGGTTGCTGAATAATCAATAAGATGCGCTGATCCTCTATATGCTGTTACACTTGTAGTATTGATAATGGCATCACCGTCTGCTAAATGTGGCGCTGCTGCTTGAGATAAAAACATCATGCCAAAAATATTAGTTTCAAACGTTTCTTTCACTTGCTCTGGCGTAATTTCTTGAAAACTATCCTGTGGAAATTGAACGCCACCATTATTTACTAAAATGTTTAAACCTCCAAAGTCTTTAACTACTTTATCAATTAAAGCTTGAGCGTCTGACACTACCTTTAAATCATGTGCATAGGCTTTAGCTTTTACACCTATTCCTTTCAAATCATCCACTACTTTTTGAGCATCTTCATGTTCATCATAATAGCCAATAGCAACATTTGCACCTTCTCTTGCAAATAGCATCGCTACAGAACACCCAATGCCAGAATCACCGCCAGTAATCAGAGCAACCTTGCCCGTTAATTTGCCACCGCTTTTATAACCTTCCATCTCTGTTATAGGCTGTGGATTCATCTCTTTTTGTATACCTGGTTGTTTATTTTGTGTATAACCTTTAATTTGCTTATGAAATTCTAATAAATTCATCATTATACCCCCATGTGTAATCATTGTGTCGTGTACTACATACCACGAATAGACAACGACAAACATATTTAAAAAAACCCGATACATAAACTAAAAATGCTGTGAATCATGTTATATGTTTATAACTTCATTCACAGCATTTTATTTAAGCTTATTAATAGAATGTTTTATTTTTTAAATTGAATGTTTTACAATTCGGCTTGAATGTATAAAAGACATAATTGCAAATATACAATACACAATTGAATATACTATCATGACAACATAAACTGGTGTCATACTTGTCGCATTATAAATACCCATAAAAGCTTTTGCTGCAAAGTAAGCATGCATCAGTGACACAACTAAAGGTAAGCCAAAGTTGAAAATTACTTTTAACCCTAGTCCTTTCAACATATCCTGATGAGTATAACCAATTTTTCTTAAAATGCGAAAGTTCGGGATTTCATCTTCAGTCTCATCCATTTGTTTAATATAAATAATACATCCTGCTGCCACTAAAAATGCCAAACCTAAAAATGAAGTGACAAATAATAAAATGCCGACACTTTCATTCATTTCTTGTTTTATCATACCTTGTGATTGGATACTCGGTTCAATAGATTGTGCAATTTTCGTTGCTTTTGTCAAATCTGTATGATGTTTCAAATCATAACCGTATTGTTTATTCGTTTCTTTACCTTCTTGCTTGATTTGCTCATATTTATCCGAGCTTACTAATAATACTGGACCACCATAACTTACTTCGCTCATAAATGTCGCTTTATTACTGTCGCCAATCACCTTGAATGTTTCCGTATGACTATTTTTTAACTGAATCTCTTTATTTAAATCATATTTTACTATTCCAGAACCAGCTGCTAAGTTAATCAATTTAGCTTTATTTCCAGAAACTGCTTTATCATTAAAGTATTGATTGCTCGTAACAAACAAGGTTTTCATATTACCCATATTTGATTTTTGAAATACTTGATCATTTAATATATCGCCACGTGTCACTTCTTTATAGTCTTTCTTTACTTCAATGTGTGCTTTTTGTAATTTACTTTCAAATTGTTTTGCTTGTTTACTATCTTTAAAATTTAAGTCATGAGGTGCCATTAACTTTGTATTTTCATCCATCGTTGATTTACTAATTGCACCAAAACATAATACCGTTACGGTTACCGCTGAAATAGTTGCAATGATTGTTAATGATAATGCATTTTTCTTCATTCTGTGCATGATAGATGATGTAAACACAACGTCAGTGATTGACACATTGCCTTTTTTTGAACGTTTTAACGTTTTAAATATAAGCGAAACGGAACTACGGAAAAATAAATATGCCCCTAACACCGTTAAAAATAAAATGATAAATGGTGAATAGATAACCATATTGAGAAACTTACCAAACATTTCTGTTGAGATATAATATCCTACACCAATCATCACAATACCTAACACACCGAAGATCACTTCGATCACAGTGATTTGAGATTTGGTTGCTTCTGTGCGTGCATTGTCATTCATCATCATTAAAATACTACGCTTACGTAAAAAGATAAAGCTTTGTATGAGTATGAGTACAAATGACACCACAATAAGCATCAATGTTTGTATTACTGCTGGCAATTGGAACGATAACGATACGCTCATATTGATGTCTAATATTTTGAGCACGATCATCAGCAGCAATTTCGAACCAAATATGCCGATAATCATTCCGATAACGCCAGTTAATAAAAGCATCATCGCTTGCTCAATGACTAACATTCTCATGATGTTGTTTCTTGTTAAACCAATCAATTGATACAGCGCAAATTCACGCGTTCTACGCTTAATAAATAGTTGGTTTGCATACATTAAAAATATAACAATTATAAAGAATAAAAATACTGCGCCAATTTCTGAACCTTTTTGAATTGTCTTTAATGATTGCTCATTATTAATACTATTTGTATATTTTAAAGTTACAAAACTAAAATATAAAACGATACTGACAATTAAGGAAAATAAATACATGGCATAATGTCTAACGTTTTTCCTTAAATTCTTGATAACGATTTGATTAAAATTCATTTGCCACACCACCTAAGGCAGTTTGCATGTGAATGATGTTTTTATAAAATGCTTGATTACTATCCTCACCTTGATATATTTCTGAATGTATATCACCATCTTTTAGCATAATGACACGATTTGAATAACTAGCTGCAACGGGGTCGTGAGTGACCATTACGATGGTAGCATTCGTCTTTTGATTTAACTCTTCCAAACGGTTTAGTAAGTCTTGTGCACTTTTTGAATCTAAGGCACCCGTTGGTTCATCTGCAAAAATAATAGCAGGTTTGTGTACTGAAGCCCTTGCCGCAGCAGTACGTTGTTGTTGTCCTCCAGATATCTCATTGGGATATTTATGGCCCAGTTGACTAATACCTAATGCTTGCGTGACTTCGTTATAATTTTGCTCTTTTTCTTGTTTAGATAATTTTTGAATAGATAGTGGTAACATTATATTTTCTTTAACAGTTAATGTATTAAGCACACTATAATTTTGGAAAATAAAACCTATTTCTTTTTTACGAAAGTCTGCTAATGCTTTATTACTCATTTTATTAATTTGATGGCCATTAATTTCAACAGTACCACTCGTTATATAATCTATGGAACTAATCACATTAAGCAATGTCGTTTTTCCAGAGCCTGATGGCCCCATAATCGTCACAAATTCACCTTTTTCTATTGCAAAATCTATGCCTTTGAGTACTTCTTGTTTTCTATGTTTATTACCATAATTTTTAGTTAATCCTTCTACTTTAAGAATAGACATGTGTTACACTCCTTCAATCACTTTACTTTTATTTATATTTGTATCATAGCGAATTCACTTTATTTTCTCGTTTGATTTTACTAACAAATACATATTTTCAAATTACAAAACTGTCACATGTTTATTTCGTAATAAATTATATTTTTTAAATTTTTTTGTCATAAAGTACTATAAACTTTTTTTATGCTATGTGCTATACTATTAAAATTGACTTTTAATAAAGGAGCACAGTTTATGCTAAATAAATTAAAGAAAGAATGGCTCACTGCACCAGGTACAAATATATTAGCAGGTATTGTTGTAGCACTTGCGTTAATTCCTGAAGCAATCTCATTCTCTATCATTGCAGGTGTAGATCCAATGGTTGGATTATATGCCTCGTTTATCATCGCTGTTGTCATTTCATTAGTTGGGGGTAGACCCGCAATGATATCAGCTGCTACTGGTGCTGTTGCTTTAGTTATTGTGCCATTAGTTCGAGATCATGGTATTCAATATTTACTTGCTGCCACCATTTTAATGGGAATCATTCAAATCATCTTTGGGTTGTTGAAAATAGGTAGACTTATGAAATTTATTCCAAATTCTGTAATGATTGGGTTTGTGAACGCATTAGCTATAATGATATTTATGACACAACTTAAACATATCTTTGGCATCTCCATGCCTACATACTTATTTGTCATTATCACACTATTAATCATTTATTTATTACCTCGTGTGTTCAATCGTATACCTGCACCATTAATTGCTATCGTCGTATTAACAATCGCATATTTAGTTACCGGGGCAGACGTTAAAACGGTTGGAGATTTAGGCGAAATTAAAAAAAGCTTACCGCAATTAATAATCCCAAATGTACCATTTAATATGGAGACTTTTAAAATTATATTTCCCTATGCCATATCAATGGCAATCGTAGGTCTTGTAGAAAGCTTATTAACCTCACGCATCGTCGATCAGGCAACCGATAGTTATAGCAACAAGAATCAAGAAGCTCGTGGACAAGGTATCGCAAACTTTATCACAGGCTTTTTCGGTGCAATGGGAGGTTGTGCTATGATTGGACAGTCGGTTATTAATGTGCGCTCAGGTGCAACCACACGACTTTCCACATTTACAGCGGGTGTATTTTTAATTATCTTGATTATGGTCTTTGGTGACTGGGTTGTTGAAATTCCAATGCCAATTTTAGCAGGCATCATGGTGATGGTTTCGGTAGGTACATTTAACTGGGGATCATTTAAATTTATTCAAAAAGCCCCACGTTCTGATGCATTTGTGATGATATTAACGGTCGTTATCGTTTTGTTCACAAGTAATCTAGCGCTTGGCGTCATTGTTGGTGTTATCATCAGCGCATTATGTTTTGCTACAAAGATATCCAATGTTTCTGTCCAATATGAGGAACAAAATCATCACGTCTATTATAAAGTTAAAGGACAAATTTTCTTTGTCTCTATCGATTCTTTAATGAATCAATTAGATTTAGAAATAAGAGATCAAACAATTTATCTCGATTTTAGCCAAGCACATCTATGGGATGATTCAGCTGTCAATGCAATAGATACTTTAATAGAAAATTATAAAAAGAAAAATAATATGATTTATGTAAAACATCTTAATAAAGACAGCCGTAAAATTGTTTCTGAACTCAGCAAAGTCAATCAGCAGCAACATCTAATATAACTTTGATTTAAATCATAAGCTAACATCACTTGTTACATACATACTGATGTTAGCTTATTTTGTTTCAAACAAACACATTGACTTTTATACCTATAGGGGGTATATTAAATTTAACAGATGACATACAAATAGCGTTTCGTTATAAATCTATAAAACAAAAGGAGGCAGTCACTGAGATGAGTAACAACAAAAAAACGACACTAGGCATTACGGGCATGACTTGTGCCGCGTGTGCAAACCGTATCGAAAAGAATTTAAATAAAATGGAAGATGTCACAGCAAATGTCAATGTCACAACCGAGAAAGCAACGATTGAATATAATTCAGATCATACTTCAATCGATGCTTTAACTCAAAAAATTAAAGATACAGGTTATGATGTTGTCACTGAAAAAGCTGATTTAGATGTCATCGGTATGACTTGCGCTGCATGTTCAAATCGTATTGAAAAAGTTCTTAATCGCACTGACGGTGTTGAACAAGCCAACGTCAATCTCACAACCGAAAATGCAACGATAAATTATAATCCAGAAGTGACATCTATAGATGGATTGATAAAGAAAATACAAAACATCGGCTATGATGCAAAAACCAAAGCAGCTCCTTCAGAAAAGAATTCACGCAAAGCTCAAGAATTAAAAGGGAAACGAAACAAAATAATCATTTCAGCCATCCTTTCTTTACCTTTATTATTGACGATGTTTGTCCATTTATTCGGACTACCATTACCGAGTTTCTTAATGAATCCCTGGTTTCAATTCATATTAGCTACACCTGTTCAATTTATAATTGGTTGGCAATTTTATGTAGGCGCTTACAAAAATCTACGAAATGGCTCAGCCAATATGGACGTATTAGTTGCTTTAGGTACGAGCGCAGCATTCTTTTACAGTATTTATGAAATGATAAAATGGTTGAGCAATACAAATAATACACCTCATTTGTATTTTGAAACGAGTGCCGTATTAATAACACTTATCTTATTTGGTAAATATTTAGAAAGTCGTGCCAAAACACAAACTACCAATGCTTTAAGTGAATTGTTAAGCTTACAAGCCAAAGAAGCACGTATAATCAGAAATGGTAAAACACAGATGGTGCCACTCAGTGAAGTTGTTGTGGGAGATTATATACAAGTAAAACCAGGAGAAAAAATACCAGTTGATGGTCAAATAATTAAAGGTATGACTGCGATAGATGAATCTATGTTAACCGGTGAATCTATCCCTGTTGAAAAAACATTAAACGATAATGTGATAGGATCAACAATGAATAAAAACGGTACGATTACAATAGAAGCAACAAAAGTAGGAAAAGACACTGCTTTATCTTCTATTATTAAAGTAGTTGAAGACGCTCAAGGTTCAAAAGCGCCTATACAACGTTTAGCTGATACGATTTCTGGTTACTTTGTTCCTATTGTCGTAGGCATTGCTATACTCACATTTATCATTTGGATTGCTTTTGTTCAAACGGGCCAATTTGAACCTGCGCTTGTAGCAGCAATCGCTGTATTAGTGATCGCTTGCCCATGTGCATTGGGCCTCGCAACACCCACTTCAATTATGGTGGGTACTGGTAAGGCTGCTGAAAATGGTATTTTATTTAAAGGCGGCGAGCACATAGAACGTACGCACCAAGTCGATACAGTTGTTCTAGATAAAACAGGAACAATCACAAACGGTAAACCAATTGTGACTGATTTTGAGGGTAATAATGAAACCCTACAACTATTAGCTAGCGCAGAAAAAGATTCTGAACACCCATTAGCTGAAGCAATCGTCAATTATGCAAATGAAAAAAACATCGACTTATTAGAAACATCTGCTTTTGAAGCCGTACCTGGACACGGTATTCAAGCAATGATTCATAACCAAGACGTATTTGTTGGCACACGTAAATTCATGAAAGATGCGCATATAGATGTTTCAATGTATGAAGATAATTTAGTTAAATATGAATACGAAGGTAAAACGGCTATGCTCATTGCTATTAATCAAACACTGCAAGGTGTGATTGCAGTCGCTGATACAGTCAAAGACTCTGCCGAGGAAGCAATACAACAACTACACGAATTAGGTATTTCCGTAACAATGCTTACAGGAGATAATGCACGAACAGCACAAGCGATTGCTAAACAAGTAGGTATAGACGCTGTAATTTCAGAAGTATTACCAGAAGAAAAAGCTTCAAAAATCGCTGAACTACAAGATAATAATAAAATTGTTGCTATGGTTGGAGATGGCGTTAATGACGCACCAGCATTAGTTCAAGCCGATATTGGTATTGCTATTGGTACAGGTACAGAAGTAGCAATAGAAGCAGCGGATGTCACTATTTTAGGCGGAGAATTATTATTAATTCCTAAAGCAATCAAAGCTAGTAATTCAACGATAAGCAATATCAGACAAAACTTATTTTGGGCGTTCGGCTATAACGTTGCCGGTATCCCTATTGCCGCTTTAGGTTTACTTGCACCATGGGTAGCTGGCGCAGCTATGGCATTAAGCTCCGTAAGTGTAGTAACCAATTCGCTTAGATTAAAACGAATGAAATTATAACTCAATTTTGTAATAATACTAATAATAAATATCCTTAATTTAAGGAGGTGATTCTTATGGCAACAGAAACAATTAAAGTTGATGGCATGAGCTGCGATCATTGTAAGCATGCAGTAGAATCTACGCTGACGAATCTAAATGGCGTATCAACAGCTGATGTAAACCTTGAGGCTGGTAATGTTGAAGTCAATTTTGACGACAATAAAGTTACAATGACAAGCATGAAAGATGCTATCGAAGATCAAGGCTATGATGCTAAATAACCTGTACATTTATAAAATAAGGGCTGAGACGATATCAAACGTCTTAGCCCTGTTTTTATATTACCTATTTAATTAACGCGAAGTTTACTATCCCCTGTATATATTACCTCTAATGTTGCATCTAGCGCATCCACAATAAGATTTTTCACAGCTGCATCTGTATAAAAAGCAATATGTGGAGATAGAATGACATCTTGTCGCTCTATCAATTCAACTAATACTGCATCATCCAATTGTGTATTGCGTTGATCACTTGGGAATAAGCCTTTCTCACCTTCATAAGTGTCTAATGCTGCTCCTTTTAATTTCCCACTATTCAATGCATCTATAAGCGCTTTTGTATCAACAATCGTACCGCGCGCACAATTAATAAACACGGCACCAGTTTTCATTTCTGTAAATACTGTCTCATTAAACAAATATGTATTATCCTTTGTCGCTGGGATATGTACAGTGACAATATCCGCGTCTTTAATTGCTTCACTCATGCTTTCCTGATATGTCAAATACGCTTCGCATGAAATTTGAGGTTCAATATCATATGCTACTACTTCTGAACCAAAACCTTCTGCAAAAATTTTACCAACAATGGAACCAATACGACCTGTACCAATAACTGCAACTTTTAAATCTTTTATAGAACGTGACAAAATACTTGGTTGCCATCTAAAATCATATGTTGTAGTTTTATTTTGTATATCATTAAAATTTCTAATTAAATTTAATGCTTGGGATACGGTATATTCAGCGATTGAATTTGGAGAATATGAAGGTACGTTGGTTATAACTAGTTCATATTGCTTTGCTAACTCAAGATTGTAACTATCAAATCCAGCACTTCTCTGAGCAATTTGCTTAATGCCATAATCATGTAATTTTTTATATACTGTTTCATCTAATTCAATTTGTTGTGACAATGACACCCCATCAAAACCTTTGACACGATCTACCGTTTCCAAAGATAAAATGTCACTATCTAAATCTACTAAAACCTGATTTTTTTCTGACCATTCATTAATAAAAGGGATATCTTCTTCTCTGACACCAAAAAGTTTAATGCTTTTCATTAATCGTTTCACTCCTAATCTGCTTCATATAAATGTTTTAATGATTGAATGCGTTCTGCGGCTTCCATTAAGCTATCATCATCCACTGCTAATGAAATACGTACATAGTGCCGCCCATGTTCACCAAATGGAACACCTGGCGCAACCAAAATGGATTTTTCTTTTAATAAATACGTTTCAAATGTTTCACCATCATAATGTTTAGGGGTTTTCAACCATAAAAATATGCCACCATTCATCGGTTCAAAAGGGATTCCCACTGCATTCAATTTAGCAGTGAACTTATCTCTACGAACTTTAAATATTTCATTTTGACTCAAGAGGAAATCATCATAGTGATTTAAAGCAAAGGTAGCCGCATCTTGCAGTGCACCAAACATACCAGCGTGCGTATGTGTTTGATATTTTTTCAATGCTTGTATCATATCTTTGTTTCCTACAGCAAAACCAACTCTAAAACCTGACATATTATATCCTTTTGATAAAGAGAAAACTTCTATTGCTAAGTTTTTAGCACCCTTTGATTGTAAAATACTTGGATTTTTATAATCAAAACCAAATGCACTGTAGGCAAAATCATGAACAATTTTAGTTTTTGTGCCTTGAAATTGTTTAATTGCTTTATCAAACACATCTTTTGTAGCAACTGAACCTGTAGGATTATTTGGATAAGTTAGATAAACTAAGCGCGTATTCAATAAGACATCTTTATCTATCGTATGCCATTGTGGCAAATAATAAGGTGGCTTTAACACAAGTGGTTGTGGCTTAGCATCTGCCAATAATACACCTGCTAAATAATCTGTATAACCTGGATCAGGAAGCAGCACATTTTCCCCTGGATTAACGATGCATGTAGGCAAAGCGACTAAGCCGTTTTTCGTACCATATAAGATACAAACTTCTTCATCCTTATCTAATTCAACCTCATATTGTCTTTTATAAAAATCCACGATTGCTTGCTTAAATGTTTTTTTCCCATGAAAAGCGACATATTTTTGATTTTCTGGTTTATAGATGGCTTCTGCGTAACAATCAAGAATACCTTTAGGCGTTGCACCATCAGGTATACCTACTGCCATATTAATCAATGGCAAAGGACCAGGCTCTATTTTACGCCCCATCGTTTTGCCAAAGTAACTATCCGGAATTTGTGATAATCGATCTGATATTACCATTAAAAGTCCTCCTTAAAATAAAAAACTATATGCCCCTTAAGTGACATATAGCTCTCACATGACACTTATCTATCAAGTATTTTACTTGTTGAATGTAGCACAGTACTTATGATAATAGATAAGTCTGTTGCTGAAGTTTCAACGGGTCAAGTCCCTCCACTTCTCTGGATAAGTTACTTTATAATTAAATTAATATTAATTTTATCAGAATATTCTAACATGTCAATATAAAAAAAGAGTGACTCGCTTGAGTCACTCTTTATCTATATAGTTATCACATTAATTTTTGATTGAATCTTACCAACCAACCCAAGCGCCAGAACCTTGTGATTTATAAACTCCAACTGCTGTATCAATTTGGTCTTGAACAGACATACCCGAATGTTCGCCATGGCCTAATAGTTGGAATAATCCGTATGCTCCAGATGAAGCATTAACAGCATTTGCATTACCACCGCTTTCGCGTTGAATAACACCTTTCCATTGCGCAGCTGACACACCAGTACGCGATGCCATTTGATTAGCAATTGCATCAATACTTGACGTATTTGTAGTCACTGATGTAGATTTTGCACTTGTTTGTGCTGTTCTAACATTTGTAGTTGCTGAAGCTTTTGGTGCTTCTACTGCTGCTGGAGCAGTATATGATTGTTGTGAACGTACTTCACTTGCAGATTTTTCATTTGTATTAACACTAACTTCTGAACTTACATCTTGTGTAGTGTTAGGTGTTGAAGCTTGTGCACCAACTTCATGGTATTCCCATGACCATGTATTACCGTCTGATGTAAAAGTAAACTCGTTACCATCTAGTACAAAATTATAGTTATACGCACCAGCGTGTAATGGTTTTTGATTTAATTCAGCTGAATCATTTAATGCTAATTCTGCTAAATGTGCTTTGTCGATGTTTTGTTCTGAAGCGTGAGCTTGATTGTTGTCAGATGCTGCTGCATATCCTGTTACGCCTAATGCTACTGCTAATGATGAAGCTAAAATTGATTTTTTCATAATAAAATAAATCCTCCAAATTTAATTTCTAATAAAATATATTTTCGATAATTTTTTTGTCGTATTTGCTAAAATTCTTTAAATTTTATGTTTTGTTTTTTGACCATAGTTAATATACCACATATTTTTATCAAACATATTACACTTACATAACAAAACTTTACAAAAATTATTCTGATTTGTAACATTGCAATCTTTTGTAATCATTTTATACAACGTTCTCAAATAATTATTATTGCTCATACGATTTATGAATACTGGCATAAAAAAGTATTTTCACTTGAACCACTTCATTTTTTATATTGTCTGAAAAATTACAAACAACCGTTTTGTTACATAACTGTAATAATATATTTCGATATCTTTTTTTATATATTGGGGTCAAACTTGCAAATTTTTTTGTACAAAATTAAAAAAGACCTTTGATTTGAGGCCTTTTTTAATGTTTTCTCTTACATTTTAACTATACGTATTTTCAATATATTACATTAATCAAGCATATATCTGCTTATTTTATGCTAAAAATTTAAATACTTCCTTATTATATAATTTCAAAACTTTCATATAGAACATATGGATTAAGAAACCTATCATAAACGGAACGACAAAAAAAGCGATAAATACATATAATAGATTAAGTAGTAACGGCGCTTCCATATGTCTAAATGCACTGATTGGCCCAACGAGTCCAATGATACCAAAACCTGCAGATTCTTTGGTACCTGCAATACCTAGCAATGCACCAAAAAAACCAGTGATTAGCGCATTGGTAAAGATAGGTAATAAAATGATAGGATGTCGAACCATATTAGGAATCATCATTTTTACACCACCTAAAAATATTGTGATAGGTACACCTGATCGATTTATTTTCATCGTACCTGCAACGAGAACTCCTTCACATGCTACGATACCTAATGAGGCTGAACCTGCTGCTAAACCACTAATACCAATAGCTAATGCTGTAGCCACTGTAGAAATTGGTGAAATGATGATGAAACTAAAGACAAGTGCAATAAGCATTGACATGATGATAGGTTGTAATTCTGTAAATGTATTAACTAAGTTACCGATACCAGTCGTAATTAATTGTATGTATGGTAATAACGTCAAACCAATCAAACCTGAAATTACACCAACGATGGTTGGTAAAATAATCAATGTGAGACTACCAAAACGTTCACCAATTACCAATATAAAAAATACTGCAATTGCTGCTGTAATCATTGTATTAATTAAGTCTCCTACTCCAGCAAGTACCCATACGCCATCTTTAAATTGCGCAACACCACTGCCAACAAAAGCTGAACTAGCAACTACAGCGGTCGCTAAAGGCGTTAAACTAAAGCGCATTGCAATCAAAGCACCTACCAATAGTGGAACTGTAAATTGAATACCTAAAACAACCTGTAGTAAAGATTCAAAAATGGCATGTTTCGGCGCTAAAAGCTTAAACACCTCACCTAAAATAGCATTAGGTATGAGCCCAGCAACAATTGCAATTGCTACTCCAGATAATACATTATTAATAAATTGTTTCGGACTTACTTTAATCATTGTGTGCCTCCTATGTTGTGATAAATAAAATATACCATATTATCGCAATTTTCAGAATATTTATTTATGTAAAATTTTCCATTTCAAATTAAAAATGTAGTTAAGTATATTCTCAAAATTTTCCAACTCTACAGTATGCTTACAAATCACAAAAATTGCACACAAAATACGGACAGACATTCATATCTATTGCATGAACTTGTCTATCCATATACTTTGGTTGCTATTCAAAACGATATTAAACCTTGTTGTCGCTAAAATTTAACATACTCTAGTACATGCGTATTATTGATGAAACCGTGTTATTAACATACCTTATTTTTCGTCCATGAATTCACGCGTCAATACTAAACCTTGTGTTGCATTCTCAAAAAATTCTAGCTTTTGTAGTGTATTTTGCTCTGGCAAGTGTTGCTCAAATTGTTCCCATATCCAAAAGGCAATATTTTCAGCAGTTGTATTCATTGATGGCAATGTTTCATTAACGAGTTGACCATCCAAATAAGTTGCGATTTTTTGATTATATATTTTATCTACTTCATTAAAATCTAATGCCAATCCGGTATCGTCTATTTCAGATAAAATTTCAATATCGAACTTATAATGTTGATTTGCTAAATCTTTGTGTGCTGTTTGACTGAAATATATTCGATTATCACAAGTGAATTCATAATAATTTTTAATAAGCACTGCATTACTACGGTATTTAAATTGTTCGGGTGGTTGTACTTGATCAAAATTCGTCATAGTTAAAATCTCCTTTTCAGCATTGTATTTATCTATACCCTTTAAGGTAGAATATATGACTTCTGAGACCTCTGATGTTTTTAATATTAAATTTTAGGCTATAGAAAAATAATTGAAATAATTCAAATTAAAGGAGTATTTTATGACTATTCAAATACAACGCATTTATGAAAAACCACTTAAAGAAGGCGTTCGTGTACTTGTAGACCGTGTTTGGCCAAGAGGTATATCAAAAGATCAGGCCAATTTAGACCATTGGCTAAAAAATATTGCACCTACATCCGAGTTAAGAAAATGGTTTAATCACGATCCTCAACTTTATGCTGCATTTAAAGAAAAATACGAGAAAGAATTACGTGAAAATGAGGAACAACAAGAAGCTTTTAATGAATTGCAAGATATTATTGCTAACAGTAAGCAAGATGTCATTTTGCTATATGGTGCAAAAGATGAGCAACATAACCAAGCAATTGTGTTGCAACAATTATTACAATAAGGTGTGAGTACGATGACTCAGTGGCAAATTGATATAAATGATCCGGTTGTACAAACACTTATGAATCAAGATGAGACACTTGCAAAACTTATAAAGCAAATTGGCAACATAGAAATAACACTACGTACCAATCCGCTAAAATCGTTAATTCGTTCTATCATTGGACAGCAAATTACCAATACTGCCGCTTCAGCAATTTCCCAAAAATTTTCAGATGCTATACACAATCAATGGACCCTTGAATCGATTTTAAGTTTGAAGGAAACACAAATGAAACATATTGGTCTTTCAAAAACTAAAATCAACTATATTCAAAATTTGCTTGCATATATAGAACAAAATAAATTGGATTTTGCTAATTTACATGAATTAGATGATAAAACTGTAAAACAAGTTTTAACACAGGTCAAAGGGATTGGTCGTTGGACATCAGAAATATTTTTAATTTTTACATTAAAACGCGAAAATATATTGCCCATTTTTGATGTAGGTTTACAGAGAGCTGCACAATGGCTATATCAAACCTCAACCGCAGAAAGAAAAAAACAGCTCACTCTCTGTGCAAAACAATGGCATCCATATGCTTCATATAGAGCATTTTACTTGTGGGAAGCAATTCATCGAAATTTATTAAATTACGATTCTATTGACTCAGTTATAGATAAATCAACTTCTTAATAAGTTAATTTTATAGTTCCTAACTATGCCTTCAATGTGGTAAATTGTGCCGTGATAGGCTAAAATATTTTCTAGACATTTATTGCTTATACAAACTTTTTTCACCTTTTGGCAATGATTCTATAAATTTTCTTGGGTTTTCCGCATAATCGTTGCCAACGCCACCTTTCATTCTTTGGAAATGTAGATGCGGTCCTGAAGTTTGAGAACCAGTATTACCAGAAAGTGCGATGATTTTTCCAGCTTCAACTTTGTCTCCAGGTTCCACTTTAAATTCATTTAAATGCATATACCATTGATGGTATACACCATTTTCTTCCCTAATTTGCACTACCTTACCACCTAACTCATTTTCAAAAGTTCTAGTTACCTTACCATCTGTTGCGGCAGTTACTGGTGTGTTTTTAGCTATACCATAGTCGATGCCATAGTGTTTACCATCAAAGTCATTATATTCATAATCACCAAAAGATTCTGTCTCTCTACTAATATTAAAAATACTTCTATCTGTTTCTTTTTCATCTTTATTTCCATCATTTTGTTGCACTAAATTTTCTCTTATATATCGTTGTACCGTATCTATATTTGTTAATAATAGTATTAACGGCACTAACACAATAATTAATAATAGTATCATTTTAAATGTATTTTTCACTATCTGATTCACCTTTTAAATTATGATATTAATATCATAATAAATGCTTTCATCTATATTTTGCTAATTATTCAACTTAAAATCTTCTCATACTTTCGTACTAAATGAA
The DNA here is from genome assembly GCF_016743055.1 of Staphylococcus sp. 11-B-312. Taxonomy (NCBI): domain Bacteria; kingdom Bacillati; phylum Bacillota; class Bacilli; order Caryophanales; family Staphylococcaceae; genus Staphylococcus; species Staphylococcus sp. 11-B-312. The sequence continues at coordinate 421,679 of NZ_CP068241.1, read as the reverse complement.
TGGCACAAAAATATCAAAACACTTTTAGTAAACATATATCCATTGAATTCAGATATGAAAATCTCTTGATACCATTAATGTAAAATAAACGTCAATTTCTAATTTATTTTACTAGAAACCGACGTTTATTTTCAGTGACAAATATTTAAGCTCTATGCTTTTCTATTATTTTAATAAAATTTAAGAAATGCTAACGCGCACATTCTTACAAGTGATGTATATTAATATCTTCAAAATTTATGAAGTAATACCTATTCATTTAAATTACACGTTATAACTTTCTAACATATGTTCCATCAAAGTCCAAACGCGTTCAACATCTACTGATGTAGCAAAATATGCATTTTTTTCTTTGTTTGTAACATTATTTAAGTCGACTGACATTGTACCGTAAGTGAGTGAACTTTGATGTTCTATGTCGATATGTGTCTGTTGCATGGTAAATAAGTCTGGCTGCAATAAGTATAAAATTGTACACGCATCATGAATAGGACCGCCATCCATATTAAAATGCGTTTTATACGTAGATTTGAAAAATTTTAGTAGTTCAACAACAAATTTGGATATTTTATTATCAATAGCACTAAACCTTTGAATAACTTCATCTGTTGCTAAAACTTGATGTGTCACGTCTAGCCCAAAAACATTAATGTTAATACCACTTTCAAATACACGTGTAGCAGCTTCTGCATCTACCCAGATATTAAATTCAGCAGTAGGTGTCCAATTTCCGAAAGTACCGCCCCCCATGATAGTAATAGAATCAATGTATTGAGCAATACTAGGATCTTTAATTAATGCGGTAGCAACGTTAGTAAGCGGCCCCGTTGCTACAATTGTTACAGGGTCAGAGCTTTGTTTCAATGTTTTAATGATTACATCTGCAGCGTGATATTGTGTTGGTTTCAACGATGGTACTTCTGGTAATTTAGGTCCATCTAATCCAGAATCTCCGTGAATTTCAGAAGCAAACGAAGCAGGTTTTATGAGCGGACGTGAAGCACCTACTGATACTTCGATATCTCGTCTTCCCATAACTTCTAATACATTAAGTGCATTTTTGGTGTTTTTTTCAACTGCTTGATTTCCAGCTACAGTGGTCACTGCTAGTATATCAAGCGTGCTATATTTCGCACCTGCAAGAATCAATGCTATCGCATCATCATGACCTGGGTCACAATCCATGATTATTTTTTAGTCATTTAACACACTCCAATCTTCCTATATAAAAATAAATTGTACTAACTTTATCTAAGTATCATTTTGAAATTAATATTTTATTATTAAACACAACTACCTAAATCGCAACAACATGCTTTCAATTATATTGCTCTGTCTTTTTATACTACTGTTAAATCTATCATACTACTTTTCCATTGCATCCGCTTTTTATTTTTCCGAAAATTCACTTATTTTTATAAAATATCATCTTATTTGTACGAATTATGTTTGCTGTAATTAAAAAAACTGGTAAGTTAGTATCATTAAACAACTTGAGGTGGTCTTAAATGCGAGCAATTTTAATTGGTATATTAGCTGCTTTCTTTTTTTCTATTACATTCATATTAAACCATGCAATGTCTAACGACGGCGGAAGTTGGCTTTTTAGTGCGTCACTACGTTTTATTTTTATGTTTCCGTTTTTATTAATAATGGTTATTGGGAAGCATAAAACCCGCCATCATGTTGTTCTGTTGCATATTAAACAACATTTTTTCGCGTGGCTATTGTGGAGTTCTCTTGCCTTTGTCTTTTTCTATGTGCCTATAACTTTTGTATCAAATTATAGCCCGGGCTGGCTTATTTCTGCAACATGGCAATTAACTATTATTTGCGGCCTTCTCACTGCTCCTTTTTTCTACACATACATACAACAAGATACAGCTACAATTAAAGTGCGAGAACGAATCGCATGGCGCCCGTTAATTACATCGAGCATTATGATTCTAGGTGTTATTATTGTACAAATACCACACATTTCAAATATAGACTTGCATATATTTTTATTATCGGTTTTACCGTTAATCGTTGCGGCATTTTGTTATCCATTAGGCAATCGTAAAATGATGGTGCTTGTTGGCAATGACTTAAATACGATTGAACGGATTTATGGTATGACCTTAGTCACCTTACCATTATGGTTGCTCATCTTTCTCATTGGATTGGCTAGGCAAGGACCGCCATCTTCAAATCAAATCATGCAAACTTTCTTAGTTGCAATTTTCTCTGGTATTATCGCAACAACATTATTCTTCTATGCTACAAATATGGTAAAACACAATCAAACTAAGTTAGCTGCAGTTGAAGCAACACAAGCGATGGAAATCGTTTTTACATTAATTGGTGAAATGTTACTTTTAGGTTTAGCGTTACCAAATATATTGAGTATCGTTGGTATTATGATCATCACATTTGGTATCATTATCTATTGTTTTTTAAATAGTAAAATAAATAATCGTAAAATAGAAATAAAATAATGTTATAGTCAGTTATGTTTATTGACAACTTGTGCGTAAAGCAAGATAATTTGTCTGATGCTAATAACAAATATAGAGGTGTAATCAATTGAATCATACTCATATAGATCCCCGTATTATAAGAACAAAGAAATTATTAATGGATGCTTTTCGTGAAATTGCAAAAGAAAAAAAGTTAGTATCGATTACAGTTAAAGATATCACCGAACGTGCTACTGTCAATCGCGCTACTTTTTATGCTCATTTTTACGATAAATATGACATTATGGATTATACATTGTCTGAAACAATCTTAAAAAATTTAAATCAATCACTCAGTATGGTTGCAGAATTAAATGAAAATGCATTGTGTCAATGTTTTATTACAATCACTAGCTATATTCAAGATACGCACGAAGAGTGCCGTCTAAACAGTGAAGCATATGGTGAAATTGTCGAAAAAAGAATTAAAGAAGAATTAGAAGATATTTTTTTAAAATTAATGTCTGATGAGCACAAAGATATAGATAGAGAAACGCTTGCTACAAGTGCACGTTTTCTTTCATGGGGGTTATACGGCATTGCCAAACATTGGTTTCATTCAAGTAAATTGCCTGCTGAAACGTATATCAACAAGTCATTACCCTTCATTACATCACAACTTTCAAAACAAAAATAATTCACATACAATGAGTTTAGACAATGAAAATAGTTGTTCTGTAAACATTCACCCCCTCGTTAAACCATCAGTTATCATAACTTTATTTCACGAGGGGGATAATATATTTGAGTACAACAATTGTTTAAACATTGTGTTTCTTGATAAATTCTAATACTTCACCTGTTATCGCCACTGCATTATTGCTTTCTCCTTCCACTCCCCCGTAATGTAGGCCGATTAGTTCATTATTATCATTAAAGACAGGTGAGCCTGAATTCCCACCAAATGTGCTAGCACTATACGTCAATATGTTATCATTATTACTTTTGACTTTACCGGAACTTTCCCACATCGTTGCTAAGGGTTTGTCACCTGGATAACCAGTAACTGTTATTGGCTCATTGCTCGACACAGTGGTAGATTCTCCAATAGTGGCAGGTGTCACAACATCACCAACCGATTGTCCTTCACTGTTTTTATTAAAATGAATAACTACTAAGTCAGCATCACCAGGATATGCTATCACTTCTTTTGCCTTAAAAGTACCGTACGGAAAACTATTTTCATTTTCAGCAGCGGGCGCAAACGACAGATTTGCATTATTGTTATCCGCTACATGTTTATTCGTCAGCACTGTATTTTTACCAATAACCACACCGGTAGCAATCATTTCTCCTTTTTCTATGTAGCCAATTGATTGGTAATGACTCGTTCGAGTATTTTTAATTTGATGTCTATTTTCACCTGGTAGCATTACCCTTGGCGTGGCAGTACCTATTTGGTTGTGTTCATTACTCTGTTGTGAATCTGGCAAAGTTCCATTTTGCGTTTGTGCTTGCGTCTCATCATTGATAGCGCTTGATAAAAATAATAGAACACCTATAACGATGCTAACTAAAATATTTTTCAACAAAAGTACCTCCTATTTAAAAGATATTACTTTTTAAATTTACAGAATTTTAAGATTTTAATCAATAATCATTAATGTTTCATTATGATTTTATAAATCGTTAATATTCATTCACAAATTCAACAATTATTGAGACATTAACTAAATAACTTAAACAACATATTGCTCACGTTGTTGTTTACACAATGAATCTATAAACATGTTGTTTGCATTATAATAAGTCGTGACATATAATCAATCTAAACAACAGATGTTTCTTAGTTTACAATCGTTGTTTAATATGATTGAAGAGGAGGGATAGACGTGACAACAATTCAAACACACAATGGTTTCAAACGAACTTTTCAACAGGAACATTTAACCTTAGGATTAATGTTACCCTTTGACGATTCTGAAAATATCGCATTGCCGTTTGATCAACAAATAGCATTAGTTCAATATGCTGAAAGACTTGGATTCACAAGCTTATTTGTGCGAGATAGTCCTTTATATAGTCCGCATCTTGGTAATGTAACGACAAACTACGATCCGTTTGTATTTTTAACTTTTATCGCTGCCAACACATCCAAAATCGCTCTCGGAACATCTAGTATTGTTGCAACATTACGTCATCCTGTGCATATAGCTAAAGCATCTGCTTCTCTTGATTTAATATCAAACGAGCGATTATTATTAGGGATTGCTACTGGAGATCGGCAATTTGAATTTCCAACTTTTAAAATCAATCCGAATGAGCTAAGTCAACATTTTCAATCAGCTGTATCATCTTTAAAAGAACTATGGCAATCATCATCACCACAAACGTCAAATCATTTATTTGAACTGTATGAAGATTCTGGTCTACAAGTATTACCAAAGCATAAGCATATTCCAATTTTCGCAACAGGATACGCCAAACAGCATATAGATTGGTTAAAAACGCATTTGGATGGGTGGCTATTTTATCCTCAACCATTCCAACAACAAAAGGCATTATTACAGCAATGGCATCAAAATGAAACATTCAAACCATTTATGCATCCTTTAGTCATTGATTTATCAGCGAATCCAAATGAACTTGTAAAACCAGTTAAAGGTGGTTATCGCTTAGGAAGAAACACTTTGTTAAACATCCTAAAAGCGTACGAACGCATCGGAACCAATCATATCATGTTGCAGTTTATAACCAACGACAGAACTTATAAAGATATATTAACAGAGGTCGGCAATGAAATAATCCCACACTTTCCACCTCGACATTTACAGGAGGACAAAATTTATGAAACTACTAGATAGAATTAACCAATTAGCAAATAAAGAAAAAGTACAGCCTTTGACTGTAGAAGAAAAACAAGAACAGCAAGTATTAAGACAAGAATATCTTCAAATGATTCGTGGCCAAGTCGTTAACACATTTTCTACTTTAAAAGTTGTGGATCCTTTAGGTGAAGATGTTACGCCTGATAAAGTTTATAAATTGCGTGAAGAAATGGGCACGCTAAATTTAGATTAATAAGAAACCCGTCAAGCAGCAAATGCTTAACGGGTTTTCTTTATATCAATTAGATTGAAATATACTAATGATTCAGTTCATCATATTTAATTTTATACTAATCTCATCATTCTAAATGGCTATTACCGTCTATTTCATTTTTAAAAATTGTATATTCATCGTGAATACAATGTGCCACATCACTTTATAACAATAGAAAATCATCTTTATCATGTTTAACCATTTAATATGTTTTCCATGGAGCGATCTACACTGCCTGCATACATACTTCCAAATTTTAATAAATGCACCATTAATAAATATAAACGATAAAATTCTAATCGCTGATTCGCACCTTTACTTAAAGGATAATGCTTATTATAAGCATCATAAAAAGCTTGAGTAAAACCACCGAACACAGTGGTTATACCTAAATCAAACTCTCTATCACCATATAGTGGCGCCGGATCAAACAATGCAGGTTGTCCATTTTCTAAGAACATATAGTTACCACCCCATAAATCACCGTGCAATAATGATGGTTTACTCGTATGATTCCTTAATGAACTTACAATTTTTTCTCTCACTTTATGATAAGTTTGTACATCATCCTCTATCCATAGACCTTGATTTACCAATCTATCTTTTAAATGATCTAAACGTCGTTCAACAAATATAGTCATCCAACTGTCTGACCAATTATTATTAAACGATACATCACCACCTTCATATGGTAAATCAAAGCCAAACTTACCATCTGGCTGCTGTTGTTGATGCATTTTAGCCACCAAGGATCCAAGCTCGGCTTGGCTTCCTTGTGTTCCTTCATTTAAAAAGCTTAGCAACAGATAGGCATCACCATCGATTTCACCACTATCAATAACGATTGGCGCAGTGATGCCAGATTTCTCAAACAAATTGAGCCCAGCGACTTCTGCAGCAAAAAAATCTTTACTTCTCTGACGCTGTACTAATAAAAAATATGGTGATTGAGATGTTTCTACTCTATATGCTTCGTTAACGTCTCCACCACTTACTGGTACGATAGACCGTATGTTGTCTAATGGTAATTGTGATTGCCATTGTGTTTTCATAATATTATCCCTCCATCATTCCATCACACAATTATACTATTACCGTTTAATATAAAATTTAATCAAAATCAATGTCTTCCCCGATAATTTGAAGGTTGTATTAACATTACTTATTTACACTAGGCATATGAATGCTAAAATGCTAGTCTATTAAAGACAAATCATTTCATCTACTACTAATTTAAACAAATGGAGCGATGACAACATGTACAAGTTAATTAAACCTATATTATTTCAATTAGACCCTGAAAAGGCACATGGCATGACGATAAATGCTCTTAAAATCCCACAAAAGCATACTAAATTGTTGCCGATACTTGAAAAATTATTTCATTATCAACATCCGATATTATCGCAAAATATGAAAGGGATACATTTTGAAAATCCAATTGGATTAGCTGCAGGATTTGATAAATCTTGTGAAGTTCCTAAAGCATTAGATAAAGTAGGTTTTGGTGCTTTAGAATTAGGTGGAATAACACCTAAACCACAACCTGGCAATGCTAAACCACGCATGTATCGTTTAGTAGAGGACCATGCTCTGATCAATCGTATGGGATTCAACAATTTAGGTATGAACAAAGCATTGAGCAACTTAAGAAAATTTAGTTACCATACACCTATTGGTATAAATGTAGGTGTAAATAAAACAACACCATATGAATCACGTTATCAAGATTATATAAAAGTCATCGACACATTTAAAAATGACGTTACATTTTTCACTGTTAATATCAGTTCGCCTAACACGGAAAACTTGCAAAGTTTTCATGATAAAAATGAATTTTCTCAATTATGTTCTGCTATACAAAATTACAAAATCCAGCATGAACTAGATGTACCTATTTTTATTAAATTAACATCTGATCTTAGTCCAGAAGGTTTATCACAAATGCTTAAACCTATCACACAAACGTTTGATGGCATCATTTTAGCTAACACTACGCAAAAACGCGAACAGTTACACTCCATTAATCAAAAAGAAACTGGTGGGTTAAGTGGTAAACCTTTATTCGAACGTAATTTAAAACTTATTGCACAAGCATATAGGGAAACGCAGGGGCAGTTTTTGATCATTGGTACGGGCGGTATTTTCACAGTGAATGATGTCATCAAAATGTTACGTCATGGTGCATCATTGGTGCAAATTTATAGTTCTCTCGTATTTGAAGGCCCCGGATTAACTAAAAAGATGAACAAACAACTCGTACAATATTTGCAAAACAATGGATACAATCATGTCAGTGATATCATAGGATTAGATGTGTAAAATATTTTAGTTTTTCTAATCGAATTATTTATTGTAAAATATTAATAGTGAAATTATGATAATTTTTTATTATATAGGGTAAATAATTACTGAAGGAGGCGCTAAAATGTATAAAAATATATTATTAGCATATGACTTTGATAATTCTTTTAATAATGTTCCTCAAGAATTACAAAATTTAACTACTGGTGTTGATAATGCAAAAATCACTATTTTCAACGTGATACCTGAAGGTGATTTACAAACCTCAGTTCGCTATGATGGCAAACATTTTGAAGAATTAGCTGAAGAAAAAGGCAAAGAGATATCACCTTTTGTAGAAAAACTAGAATCACTCGGCTTAAAAATCCAAGTGAAGTTTCGTTCTGGCTACATTAAACAAGAAATATTAAATGAAATCGAAGAAAACAACTATGATATCGTCGTTATGAGTAATAAACGTGCCAAACCAGACATAAAAAATGTACTAGGTAATGTTACTCATAAAATCGCTAATAGCGCAAATATTCCTGTACTTATTATAAAATAATGTTACACCATTAATAAAACTCATTATTCTGTTAACAAATCTCTTGTAAGGATATGTCGTAATGGAATAATGAGTTTTTTGTCGTTGCTTTAGTTTGTCATATTGTTAGCTTGTTTTAAATATCGTTCAATGACTTGCAACACACCTGATTCATCATTAGATGGTGCTTTGTAATTTGCGACTTCAGCCACTTCTGGACTACATTCAGCCATTGCATAACTATTTGGCGTCATAGCTAACATTTCTATATCATTATTTGCATCTCCAAAAGCCATCAATTCATGAGGTTGAATCTTCCATTTATCTAAAAGTGTTTTAATCGCCACACCTTTATTCACTTTAGGTAATATTAAATCTAGACTATCATTTCCACTCGTTACTGGCTTTATTTCTTCTCCGTATTGTTCAGTCAAGCCTCTCATCACTTCATCTAAAAATTGTGGGTCTTTAATTCTAAGCGCAATTTTAACAAATTTATCTTGATTAATTGTGTTAAAGTCTGTAACTTTTGTTATATTAAAATAATATTTATATAAAAATGATAAAAAGTCGTTACTCACACTTTCTAATACATAAGCCGTTTTAACTCCACTTAACACAATATCTTCAATATGATAATGATTAATGATCAAATTCAAAACGTCAAAAACCAATTGTTGATCAAAATATTCAGCCGCTTCTAACTTGTTATTTTGATACGTCACTGCACCATTTTCGGCTATATATGCTATCTGCTGATCTTTGTCAGGAAAAAACGAACGCAATTGCGCATATTGGTTTCCACTAGCAATGATAAATTTCATATCCCTGTCCATCATGCTCTTAAAAATTTTATTGAAATAAGCTTCATCAAAGGTATTATCAGATTTAAAAAAAGTACCATCTTTATCTACCGCTATTGCTTTTATCAAATGTTACACCTTCCATTCCTGTACAAATCATTCAAAGATGAGATTGTCTTGTAAGTCATTACATTACAATAACATTGAACAAATGGCCATCTATATCACTAAATAACGCCCCATAATACCCTTCATGTTCTGTGCCTGTTTCGAGTACTTTTCCACCTGCCTGTTCAACCAATGAAACCAACGTATCAACTTCAGGTTTTGTTGAAACTGAAAGTGATACTAATGCTTCATTACTACCTATAGATGAAAGTCTAGAAACATTTTCAAATTGTTCTTTTTCTATCAGCATAATGATTTGGCCATCTTTCGTTTGAATACCTCGCATTTTATTCATCATGTCTTTATGTTTTTTGATTGTAAACCCAATCGTATCATAAAATTTTTCACTTGCTTCCAAATCTTGTACTGGTAAATTGAGCCATGCAGCGTTAATTTCCATCAGCATTCTCTCCCTTTTCAAATTTTTCAATGTATTACACACTTATAGTAAAACATAAAATACATTAGAACGCATGACTTAATCATTTTTACATTTCAATAGCGTAAAGTTTTAAAATTTTTATTTCATACGACAAACATTAATCACTATCATCCATTTTTGCTAGTGTTCTAATACTCTTTAAATTCACTTGCTTTAATAATTGGTCGTAAGTATGAAGTGCTTTTTGGGTTACTTTTTCTCCATTACTAGTTAAGTAAATATACATGGCTCGTTGATCTTCTACACACTCTTGTCTATATACAAGCGCAGTCTCTGTATTTTCCATCCTTACAATAAGTCTAGACATCGCACTTTGACTTAAATCAACCACTTTTATCAAATCATTGATCTTGTATTTTTTATTTTTTGACTTATAAATTTCATATAATACATAAAACTCTTTAATACTTAGATGGTATTGTTCTTTCAATTTCCTCTCGATCATCGCTTCAATATAATGTATATATTTCGTCATTTTAATCCAGTTATCCACTTTTTGTTCTTTTTTCATGATATATCTCCCCACTAACCATACATTTGAAAGTTTCTTTAGTTCATTAATTAATTTTTAAATGATGTTGTACAAAAAATATTAATTCTAGCTTCTGGGTTTTGTCTAACACTACCTATATAAATACTTGGCTTCAACAATAAATTTGGCAATCTATATCATTCAATATACTCAACATTTTAGCATTTTCTTTCTAGTTTAAAGGATAAAAATATCGAGTTAAAGACTAGATACTCACAACCCTTACTATATACAGCTAATCATTTTGTTATTTTCTAAACCATTTGCCTACATTCATTTTAAAACATTTTAAAAATTATATATGCTTTCATCAACCCTATATAATTAGGACATTATTTATCATTGAGCATAATACAAAAACCATTTTAGTGTACTAACAACAACTACTAATAAAATAAGTTCAATTCTATTAGTGTTTAAACTGTTAATAGTAACTAAAATGGTTTTAATTTATAAAATTAATCCGGTTTATATTTATTGCTTTTTCAATAATTGATCTTTCAAATCTTTACGTTCATATTCTAAAGAGTAAGGATCATTTAGCCAATAAATACCCTCGTCTACTTTAATTGTATGTCCATTTTTGACAGCCTCGGTACTTTTCCATAGATCTTTATTTTCAAAAGATAATTTAGTTCCTTTAGCGACAGGTGTAACCACGTAATCACCCGCCATATCTGGAATTTCCTCTTCAGAGATATCAGCTAAATCATTTTTCTTAGTAGCTTTTTCAACATTCTCTGGCATTTTTAAGCCAAATGCATCATACAACACTTCACTACCATGACCGTATGTCTTACCGAGTGCATACACTTTTTTATCAAAATCTTTAATAATTGAAACTGTTGTGTTTTCACCAATAGCTTCTTTTATTGTTTTACCATCATTTTTTGTTTTTTTATCCCACTTATCAATCCATGCATTCGCTTGTTTTTCCTTACCTATAATTTTCCCTAATTCTTGGTGTTGCTCTTTGTAATCATGTTTCAAATAATCAAAAGCAATTGTAGGAGCAACTTTATTTAATTTTTTTAAATTTTTATCTGTATTGTAAGTAATAATTAAATCTGGTTTTAATTTTGCGACACTTTCCACATTCTCTGCATCTACTTTTTTGACATCTTTAAATTTATCTTTTAACACTTTGCTATCATTCACGATGTTAGCTACACCTACTATGTTCCCATCAAGTTGTTTTAAGCCACCTGCATAAGTAGCCCCCAGTACGACAATGCGTTTAGGTTTTTTAGGAATTTTCACTTTATCCCCTGAATCTTGAACATACGTCTTTGTTTCTTTCTTACTTTTGGATGATTCATTATTTGATTGATTACCACATGCTGCTAATACCAAAATAAGTGCAAGTAATGGTAATAATAATTTTTTCATTTCTAAATATCCCCTTTTCATATAATTACAATTTAAACTGAGCTTAATTATATATTATACTTCATTTATATTGAGCAAACCACAAAAATTTGTTGATTGTACTTTAATTATTGCCCAGCTTAATATAGAGAAAGTAGCGCTTTCGTATAATGATGGCGATCTTCAGAAAATAAATTAGTAATCATAAAATCATCGACAATTTCTCCATCTTTCATAACAACAATACGCTCAACAAATTGATTTAAAAATGCGATATCATGAGAAATCATAATGATGCCGTTGTTTGTTTGATCACAGTAATCTTTCAAAACTTTTATCATTCTTTGTTCAGCGATGACATCTAAGCTCGCTGTTATTTCATCACAGATTAACATATCAGGTTCTAGCATTAACGTGCGTATGGTGTTAAATCGTTGTAACTGACCACCACTTAACTCGTCTGGAAATTTTTGTAATAATGCTTCTTCTAACTGCATGTATGACATTAAATATTTTAGGTTTGAGCGAATATCTGATGTTGATTGTGAACCTTTGTAATATCGTAATGGCTCTTCAAGCGCGGTTTGTATTTTGAATTTGGGATTAAAGCTGTCATATGCATGTTGGAATATTGGAAGCATACTTAATCCTTGTGTTGAATAATAACCTTGGTAATCAGTTAATAATCCTAGCATGATATGAGCCAAGGTCGTCTTACCAGAACCGCTTTCACCAACAATACCTAGTTTTTCATTTGGAGATATAGTTAAGTTAATATTTTTTAAAATGGGCGCATTTTTATAAGCAAAGTTAACCTGTTTCAACTTAATCATTTATGCCATCCTTCCTTAACTGACTACGCGCATCAAATAATTTAAGACTATATGGTTTTACATTCCCCTCTTTAAATGCTTGTACATGGTTAAAGTCTATGACCTTACCATGTTGAATAACACTAATCCAGTCACTAAAATCGAGCACATGAGATAGATTATGTGTAATCATCAATAAAGTCACCTTATGGACTTCCGCTAAGTGCTTGATTAAATGCATCACATTATAGCCAGTGATTGCATCTAATGATGCTGTAGGTTCATCAGCGATAATAACACTTGGCTTTAACATTAAAACACTGGCGATTTGCACCCTTGCAAGTTGACCTCCTGACAAGTTAAATCTATAACGCGGCATCACTGTTTCTGGATCTAAATCCACCCATTTAAGTGCTTGTTTTACAAACTTTTTAGCCGTTGTTTTGTCTACCTTATAATGCATTTTATAAATCGCAAGTAATTGCTTACCTAATTTTGTATGATCATTAAAACTATGTGTATAATCCTGAGATATAAATCCAATTTCTTTTCCTAGTAAATTACGCACACCTGTGATGGATTGCCCTTTGTAAACTAGTGAATCAAAATGTGTGGTTAGCATATTAGGAACTTGTTGCACAAGTGCTTTTGCAGTTAAACTTTTTCCAGAACCGCTTTCACCCACCAAAACATTCACTTTACTTTTTCGTAATGCTAAATCAAGTTGATCTACAAGTCTTTGTCCGCTGTTATCTGTGATGGTTAAGTTCGCTATTGCTAAAAGGTTACTATTAGCCATCTACATCACGCTTTCTTTTTAAAAGTTTATCTCTCAATGCATCACCAGTTAAATTAAACAATAAAATAGTTAATGTGATTAGAAATGCTGGTACAATCAATAGTAAAGGATATGAACTGATATAATCTCTACCTGCATTTAACATTGCCCCCCACTCTGGTGAAGGTGGCTGTGCACCTAAACCTAGAAATGAGAGTGAAGAAATATAAAGTATAATCTTCCCAAAGTCTACGGTCATTAAAACAATCACAGATGGCATCACTTGTGGGAAAAAATGTTTAATAATAATACGATGTGTTGGTACATTAAATAGTTTAGCCATTTGAATATATGGTTTCCCTATTTCACTACTTACAATCGAACGTGTCAGTCGCGTGTATGTCATCCATTTTATAATCGTAATTGCTATCACTAAATTCCAAATACTAGGTTTAAAGAAACTTGCCATAGCAATCATTAACACAAACTCTGGAATACTTAATCCTATGTCAATAACACGCATAATTACAGTATCAACAAAGCCTTTTTTATAACCTGCTAAAAGCCCCAATGGTACACCGATTATTACAGTAATTAACAATGTGATTAAACTGATGATTAATGTATATCTAGCACCTATGATTACTCTTGCTAGTAAATCGCGACCATAATCATCTGTACCTAGCCAATGTGAACTACTAGGAAGCTCTAGTGTATGATTCAAATGTACCTCCAAAGCACTATCTGTTGAAATAAAAAATTGAGCAATGATGAGCAACAATACGTATATACCAAACACGTAAAAGATAAAACTGCTTTTATTCATGTCTTTCATTCCATATCACCATCCTGACCGTGGCGTTTTAATGTATCATTGATTTTATTAAAACGACGTTTAGGATCGATCCATAAAAGTAACAAATCACTAATCGTATTGGCTAACACCACAAAGCATCCAATCATGATAACGGCACCTTGTACTACCGGATAGTCCCTCGCTCTAATACTATCCACAAGAAAGTGACCTAGGCCCGGTATACCAAATAAATTTTCAATCACTACCGTACCACCAATTAAACTCCCAACAGACATTCCTAATACAGTAATCACGGGAATAATAGCTGGCTTAAATAAATCTTTCCATAATATATATTGTTCTGACATCCCTCTTAATCTAGCCGCTTCAACTTCTTTAGATTGATACAATTCAACTAAAGTCGAACGCATCAATCTTACATAATATGCACTCATTCCAACACTCAATGCAATGACAGGTAATATATAACCAGCAATGGAATCTAAACCTGATGAAGGAAGTATATTTAATCGTTGTGCAAATATATAAATTAATATCGTTCCTAAAAAGAAGGAAGGCACACTTACTGTAAATGAAGTCAGTATTCTTATCCATGTATCTACCCAAGTATGATAACGCTTAGCTGCTAACATACCCAAAGGAATGGCAACTAGAAATACGATAACTATCGTTAATATTGCAATCGTTAAGGTTGGAGGTGTATAGAAAATCAATTCCTTAATCACAGGTTCACCAGTTTGATAACTGGTACCAAAGTTCAATTGTATTATTTGACCTAACCATTGAAAATATTGCATTATCGGGGATTGATTAAGCCCTAATCGCTCTTTCGTAGCTTCAATTTGATCACTCGAAACATTCGCTACATCTAAGTGCAAAACCTTGTCAACTGGGTCTCCGGGTGTAAGTTTCATTAATATAAAAGTAATAGTAGAAAGGACAAACAATACAATGATCATTTGTCCAATTCTAGAAAGTATCTGTTTTAATATCATTCTTTTTTATCAACCTTATAATCAATAAGGTAAATACCTTCTGGTGTTGAAGTTAAATTTTCTACATCCTTATTCATTCCAACAATATTGTCATTGTAAGAAATATAACTGTTTGCGATGTCATCATTTGTAATATCAATGATTTGATTGGTAATGCGATTTCGTTCTTCTTTATCCACTGTTTTATTTAACTCATCTATTAATGCTGCGACCTTATGATTATCATAACCCCCTGCATTAATTGCACCTTTTGGTTTATAAGCTTGGTTAAAGAAATAACCTGTATCTCCTCTAGGGATTGTACCGAAGCTGTAAAGTGAGGCGTCCCATTGTTCTTTATCTTTTAAATACCCCTGTATGTCATCCACATTGCGTAATTTGATATCAATATTTGCCTTTTTAGCATCTGACTGAATCACTTGTGCAATTTTAGGTAATTCGGGACGACCATTATACGTAGATATCGTCAGCTTTAATGGGTGTGCTTCACTGTATCCAGCATCTTTCATTATTTTCTTAGCTTGCGCAATATCTTGTTTTTGCACATCTTTATTTTCTATAAAGTCGAGTTTATTGTTGAACGGTCCAGTTGCTGGTGTTGCATAACCTTTTGAAACATTATCTGTAATACGCTTGCGATCAATGACTTTATCTAAGGCTTCACGAACCTGCTTTGTCATTTTGTCACTCGTGTGATTATATAATAATAATCCAGTTCTAAAACCAGAGACAGATGAAATTTTTGTCTTATCACTCTCTTTTAATGATTTAACTTTTTCAACTGGTACATCTGTAATAACATCTGCTTTTCCAGAATCTAAATCACTCGTGCGGGCATTGCCGTCTTCTTGATATGTAACATTGACGTGGTCTAGTTTAGGTTTGCCTTGCCAATAATCTTTATTTCGGTCCAATTGAATTTTCTGTGATTGTTTATAATCTTTGATTTGATATGGACCAGTGCCTACAGGGGTTTTATTGATATCTCCTTTAGCTTTAGTATCATAAATAGCTGAGAATGGGCTAGCTAATTCTGAAATGAGCTCAGGATATGCGGATTTAGTGGTGATTTGCAACTTTTGTCCATTCACTTTGATATCTTTGATTGGTAGTGAACCTTTGACTAAATCACTTTTTTGAATACTTTCCTCCAAACTAGCTTTAACCGCTTCGCCTGTCACCTTTTTGCCGTTTTGGAATTTAATATTATCTTTTAATGTTAAATCTAATTGAGTCGGTGATGTTTGATCATAAGATTTAACTAACAACTTTTGAACTTTGCCATCAGATGTCGCTTTAAACAATGATTCTGCAGCACCTATTTTCACAGGCACATCCGTTTCATATGGTGCGATAGATGTCGTTTTTAAAGGTAACTCTACATCTAAAGTTTTGCCTTTAGACTCGCTGTTAGAGCCACTACAACCAGCCAAAATCACTGCTGCAGAAGCTAATACTGTGATGATTTTTTTCATAAATATACCTCTTTTCAACAATTTTTATTAAATAATAAACGCATAATCAAAGTTCATCCTTTTTCATTATACTTAGTTTGTACATTTAATTAAACCGCATGCCTCAGTGGTTACTTATTTTTGTACACGCATACTATTGCCTGCGAATAACATAATCCATGTAGCAATAATAAACGGTAAGGTAAATACAGGTAATCCAAATGGTGTTAGCAATGTAATCATGCCTGCATGTATAACCACTGTTAGTAAAACACCCAGTACAATACTCATATACCTTGGAATTCTAGTTTTAAATGCCACGCCTAACGCTAAAACTGTAAGAATGACATTATAACCAAATAAACCGTCATTAATCTGATCATGATTTGCACCGAGTATTGTAACTGCTGCAAAGCCAATAACATTAGCAATCATTGCGTAGCATCCTGCTTTTCTGGAAGCAATAAAAATTCCAATTAAAATGAATGTACCTGCCAAAACACTTTTCAATAAAAAAACTTCACTAAAACCTGATAAAAAGGCACTGATAAAATCGATTTGATGTCCCGAAAATGTAATTTCTTTGACTGTGTTAGGCAATATCTTTACATCTGCATTTACAAATTTGAATTGGAAAGACATCAATAAAACGACCCAGCTTACAAACACATATGGCATCGTTAACATTGGTACACCAAAAGGTTTGAAAAATTCCCTGAATGCAGATCCTAATGGCATTGTTATGACTATTGCAACTAAGACGATCAATAGGCTGTACCATTCAGGTACTAAAAATAACGTTAATGCAATTGCTGTCAATACTGGATTGAACCCTGCTAAACCACTATTAATCTCTTCCTCTGAATAATTCGTATGTTTAGCTAATAATAACGATATTAAACTAGCAATAAGTGCCATTAAACCGACTTTCCAACTACCTACAAATAGGCCTATTAAGATAAATAAACCTGTCCATGCATTGTTCAACAACAAAACCTGCGCGATATTTTTTAATAATATTTGAATCGCATTCACAATGTCACCTGATTTCTATAAAATTTACGTTATTCATCTTATATCATACAACCTATAATTAAAAGTCTTTCAAATTTTACTGAATTTGTTATTTTTGCATTTTTCACTAATGTGTAATTCTTGTAGTTAGCCTAGCAACCCTTTATTATAAAAATGTAGACACTTATACATGAGTGTTGTTTTTAACAGTTTTGGAAAGGGAGTGAAAAACGTGCATTTTACACAACGTGAGCAAGATAAATTAATGTTAGTCATTGCATCCGATTTAGCACGTAGACGTCAACAAAGAGGATTAAAATTAAACTATCCTGAAGCAGCTGCTATCATTAGTTTTGAATTATTAGAAGGCGCACGCGATGGGAAATCAGTAGCAGAGCTCATGAGTTATGGAAAACAAATATTAAGTGAAGATGATGTCATGGAAGGTGTTGCAGATATGTTAACTGATTTAGAAATTGAAGCAACATTCCCTGATGGTACAAAATTAATTACTGTCCATCATCCGATAGTCTAAAGGAGGATACTAGATGAAACCAGGTGAAATTATTGTTAAGCGTACAGAAATCGATGTTAACAAAGGGCTTCATGCCACAGTCATCACAGTAAAAAATACAGGTGATCGGCCTATACAAGTTGGTTCTCACTTTCACTTTTACGAAGTGAATCCTGCTTTAGATTTCAATCGTGATCACGCATATGGCAAACGTTTAGATATACCCGCAGGTGCTGCAGTTCGTTTTGAGCCAGGTGATGAAAAAGAAATTCAATTAGTAGAATATAAAGGGAAACGTAATATTTATGGTTTCCATGGCAAAGTAAATGGTCCAATAGACGAAACCCGTGTAGTTAAACCTGATGATTATACTAAAGACTCAGAAATTATCGATGAAGCTAATTTATCTGAAGATAATGCTAATAAAGAAAGTGGGTATAAAAAATGAGCTTTAAAATGACGCAATCTCAATATACAAGTCTTTATGGCCCAACGATTGGTGATTCAGTTAGACTCGGTGATACAAACTTATTCGCCAAAGTCGAAAAAGATTTTGCTACTTATGGTGACGAAGCTACTTTCGGTGGCGGTAAGTCCATCCGAGACGGTATGGCTCAAAACCCTAACGTAACAAGAGACGATAAAAAAGTTGCAGATTTAGTGATTACTAATGCGTTAATCTTAGATTATGACAAAGTAATCAAAGCAGATATCGGTGTGAAAAATGGTTATATTATGAAAATTGGTAAAGCAGGCAATCCGGATATTATGGATAATGTTGATATTGTTATTGGAGCAACAACTGATGTTATTGCTGCAGAAGGTAAAATCATAACTGCGGGTGCCCTTGATACACACGTTCACTTCATTAACCCAGAACAATCACTCGTTGCACTAGAAAGTGGTACAACGACATTGATTGGCGGAGGTACAGGTGCTTCTGAAGGCTCAAAAGCAACAACCGTTACACCAGGTCCTTGGTATATACATCGCATGTTAGAAGCGGCAGAACAAATTCCATTAAACGTTGGCTTTACTGGAAAAGGACAAGCCGTTAATCATACGGCTCTCGTAGAACAAATACATGCGGGTGCCATTGGCCTTAAAGTCCATGAAGACTGGGGTGCAACACCATCTGCCTTAGATCATGCTCTACAAGTCGCAGACGACTATGACATTCAAGTAGCCTTACACGCAGATACTTTAAATGAAGCCGGCTTTATGGAAGAAACAATGGCTGCAGTTAAAGACCGTGTGTTACACATGTACCATACAGAAGGCGCTGGTGGCGGGCACGCACCTGACTTGATTAAGTCAGCTTCATACTCAAATATTTTACCATCATCCACTAACCCTACCTTGCCTTACACACACAATACCATTGATGAACATTTAGACATGGTTATGATCACACACCATCTTAACGCTTCCATCCCTGAAGATGTCGCTTTTGCTGACTCACGTATTCGTAAAGAAACGATTGCTGCAGAAGACGTATTACAAGACTTAGGGGTATTTAGTATGGTTAGTTCAGACTCTCAAGCTATGGGACGTGTGGGTGAAGTAATTACACGTACATGGCAAGTGGCTCATCGCATGAAAGAACAGCGTGGCGCACTTGAAGGAGACGGTGAATATAACGATAATAATCGAATCAAACGTTATATTGCGAAGTACACAATTAATCCTGCAATCACGCACGGTATTTCAGAATATGTTGGGTCTATTGATGAAGGTAAACTCGCAGATATTGTGATGTGGGACCCAGCGTTCTTCGGTGTTAAACCTGAAGTAGTACTTAAGGGTGGTATGATTAGTACAGCAATCAACGGTGATGCTAATGGTTCTATTCCAATTTCTGAACCGCTCAAATACCGTAATATGTACGGCCAATTAGGTGGTAATATGCAAAGTACTGCCATCACTTTCGTTTCGTCTACAGCTTACGAAAATGATATTGGTAAAAGTTTAGGCTTAAAACGTAAATTAAGACCAGTTAAAAACATTCGTAATTTATCTAAAGCAGATATGAAAAATAATAACGCTACACCTAAACTAGATGTGGATCCACAAACTTATGAAGTATTTGTCGATGGCGAGAAAATAACAAGTGAACCAGCTACTGAATTGCCACTAACACAACGTTATTTCTTATTTTAGGAGGGTAAAGTATGATCATCGAAGAAATTAAAGGTAATATTGCAAATCTTACGCAAAATGAAAAAAACAAACATGTTGAAAAAGTTTACCTTGAAAATTCTGACTTAGTGAAACGTATTCAACGCGTTACAACAGATCATGGTAATGAAATTGGTATTCGTTTAAAACAGCCAATCGATTTACAATATGGTGATATTTTATATCAAGACGATACAAATATGATAATTATAGACGTCAATTCAGAAGATTTATTAGTTATCAAACCACGCACATTACAAGAAATGGGTGACATTGCACATCAATTAGGTAATCGACATTTGCCAGCACAATTCACAGAAACAGAGATGCTTGTACAATATGACTATCTTGTAGAGGATTTACTGAAAGAATTAGGCATACCCTATAGCCACGAAGATAGAAAAGTAAATCAAGCATTCAGACATATAGGTCATTCACATGATTGATCATGCACATTTGCGCCTTTTTCAATTTTGTGATTCTCAATTTCCAACAGGCGCTTTCAGTCACTCATTCGGACTTGAGACATATATCCAAAGAGATATTGTTCATGATGAAGCATCATTTAAACAATGGCTTGAATTATTCTTAAATGAACAACTTTCGTTTGCTGATGGTTTAACGATGCGTCTCGTCTATGATGCACTCAATCATCAGAACACAGAAAAAATCTTGTATTTAGATAAAATACTTTTTGTACAAAACCTACCTAAAGAAACCAGACAAGGTTCAAAACAAATGGGTAACCGCATGGTCAAATTAGCAGCAGAACTTTATGATAGTGAATGGTTAAAGTGGTATCAAACGCAAAACAAAAATAAAAATGCAAAATTGCATCCTGCGATTTGTTTTACGATGCTCGGTCACCATTTGGGTGTCGATATTGAAATGATTATCGATTACTATTTATACCAAAATGTTTCGAGTTTAACACAAAACGCCGTTCGTGCAATTCCTTTAGGACAAACTGCTGGTCAAAGAATCGTGCATGATATGATTCCCTTTATGAAAAATACGAGAAATCATATTATGACATTAGATGAATCACAACTAGGTATCACTGCACCCGGATTAGAAATCAACCAGATGGAACATGAAAACGTAAACGTAAGAATATTTATATCTTAGGAGGGCATTTAAAATGACAGAGACAGTTAAGATAGGTGTCGGTGGCCCTGTAGGTGCAGGGAAAACACAACTTATCGAAAAATTAGTAAAACAATTATCTAAAGAATTTAGTATCGGAGTCATTACTAACGATATTTATACAAAAGAAGATGAAAAGATTTTAGTTAATTCCGGTGTGTTACCTGCAGACCGCATTATCGGTGTCGAAACAGGCGGCTGCCCACATACAGCAATTCGTGAAGATGCTTCAATGAACTTTGCTGCAATCGATGAATTAAAAGAGCGCAATGACGATATCGATTTAATCTTTATCGAATCTGGCGGTGACAACCTTGCTGCGACCTTCAGCCCAGAGTTAGTCGATTTTTCTATTTATATTATCGACGTTGCCCAAGGGGAAAAAATTCCTCGTAAAGGCGGACAAGGCATGATTAAATCTGATTTCTTTGTAATTAACAAAACCGATTTAGCTCCATATGTTGGTGCTTCATTAGAACGTATGGCCGAAGATACAGAAACATTCCGAGGCAAAAGACCATTTGCATTTACTAATCTTAAAACAGATGAAGGCTTAGATAAGGTTATCGAATGGATAGATCAAGACGTCTTTCTTAAAGGTTTAGCTTAATGGCCGATGCACAACAAAAATGGACTGGCATATTAGATTTAACCATTTTTAATAATGGTAGAAAATCTGTAGCGCGTAATATCTTTTTTGAAAAAGCATTAAAAGTCATACGCCCAGTCTACTTAAACGGCTCAGATATACCTACATTTTATATTGTAAATGTAGGCGGTGGTTATTTAGATGGTGACCGTTACAAGATGGATTTTACAGCAGAAGAAAATGCACATGTGACGCTAACTTCACAAGGTGCGACAAAAATTTATAAAACATTAAATGATCATGTCGAACAATATCAAAATTTTACCATTAAAGATAATGGTTATATTGAATATGTCGGCGATCCTATAATTGCATTTGAAAACGCCAAATTTTTCCAACAAAATACGTTTAATTTAAGTGCTAGCGGTTCACTGTTCTATACAGATATACTGACACCTGGTTATTCAAAAGAAGACAAAGCCTTCACATACACATATATGCATCTGCTTAATGAAATTTATGTTGATAATGAACTCGTAACTTTTGATAATTTGTTACTTGATCCAACTAAAAATAAGGTTGATGGCCTAGGATATATGGAAGACTATACACATTTAGGCTCATGTTATTTCATACATCCTGAAGTAAATCAATCCTTTATTGATGATGTATATGATCACATCAAGCATTATCAAAAAGTATATAATTGCCGTTTTGGCATTACGCAACTGCCAACACATGGTTTCAGTATTCGAATTCTATCAAATAAAACACAAATTATTGAGCGCATTTTAAATGCAGTTCAAACGTATGTTGTACATCAAATCTTTGATAGAGAAGTCAATTTCTTAAGAAAATATTAATTTTCATTGTGCCAAATATCAAAACAACCACCTTCACGTCAAAAATAATAAGACTTACAAATTAACTTATACAAAAGAGAACTAATCCATACAAAAGATGGATTAGTTCTCTTTTTATACAACATATTGATTTTGACCGTGCCTGACTAAGGCTATCATTTATATCATCAGAGCCAGTCAGTTTCTGCTAATTTAACAATCAGAGGCTGAGACAAAGTGCTCCGTTCCAGCCTCCTCTATTGCACATCTAAAATTTTGTGTTTGAGTCAGCTATTTGTGATAGCTTATCAACACGTAATGCTTAAATAGCTTTTTTACCATTCATTTAAACTATATTTAGCAACCATACAATACTAATTACTAACAATATAATTGTCGCAATGTAAATCGCTAGCTTTTGTCCTTTTTTTAATGATTTTTCTTCATGTGTAAACAAGCTAAATAATGATCCATCTTTCCCCATCAGCAGTGCAATAGAATAAATCAATAATATAATCGCTATTATCAGTAACAACAATGCCACATAAACCATTTGCGATTGGCTCCTTTCGGATTTCAATAGTTATCATTTCTTATACGTACCTGCTAGCTTAACATTTACACTATAAAAATATATACCTATTTTCATATGATATTTTACAAATCTTGCAATGATTTACCTTGTTTTTTTATTCGTCTCACCTTAAATGGTGCATAAATTAATACGATTATAATAATGATTCCCATATAACCAATTACTGGATAGAAAAATGTCATTAAATCTGTAAAACCTGCAAAACTAATTGCAAAACCGATTAAAGTGAATATCGTATAAAATATTTTAAATTGTTTCGTTTCAATTTCAGTGAAACGTGTAGCTAATGAGTAAAACATACCTAGGCATGTGTTAAAAATCATTAAATAAATAACGATTGACATGAATACGCCTAATATAGGTGAAATATCATTGACTAATCCTAACATTGGTAACGGCAAGTGCCCAACTGTTTCAATCTTAGAAAAAATTGCCAAATGGCTAATCATAATCATTAAACCTAATACTATACCGCCAACTAAACCGCCCCATGCCGCTATTTTACTATTTTTCTCATTGCCTCCCATGACAATTGACATTGATGCACCTAATCCTACATTAAGTGAGACATAATTCACACCTGCGATAAACCAATGTGGGACAGCTGAGGTATGACTTTTAGCCAATGTATCCAATTCACTAAATGAACCTGACATCGTAAATAAACAATATATCGCAACGATAACAATACAGATAATCAATAGCGGCGTAATGTTACCAATCACTTTTACAACGTTATCCACACGTAACATTCCAAATACAAGTACTAAGATAACCATAAGAGCGGTACCGTACACAGCTGGTATGCCAAATTGTTGTTCAAAATTCGAACCTCCACCTGCAAGCATAACGACACCAAATCCAAATAAGGCAATAATGAGCACAATGTCTACTAACCATGCAATCACTTTGCCAAACATTGTACCACCAGTCAATTTATGTATCACGTCGTTATGTCCTTCAGCTTTAAATATACTACCTAGCCAAACTAACATCATACCTACGTAAGCGAATAACACGGTAGAAACAATTCCCGCGAGTATACCTAACGTTCCAAAGCTAGTAAAATACTGTAGTATTTCTTGACCTGAGGCAAACCCTGCACCCACGATGATACCAATGAATGCACTACCTATTAAAAATATCCTTTTCATATAAATCCCCTTCGTTAAAGTTACATTAAAGTTCATTTATAAACATTTACAAATGTCTATAACACTACTTTGCTCGCTTGCATCTTTGATCTTGATATAGGATGAACGAGCTTAAAATATGTTTGTGGTTTTCACAGAACCTTAAGTCTGTACCCGTTTTTCCTAGTCACCCAAACCTTTGTTACCTACCGAATTCTGTTTAAATTCAAAATTTTTATATCTTTTATTTTAAATTTATAAATACTGATATAAACTTAAAACATTCAAAATGCAAGCGTTTACATTTTTTATAATAACTTACTTACATTTGTTTATCAATGCTCGCATTTTTAATAATTAATGCTGAATTATGCTTAGATTCAATCAAAATACTAACTTAAACTGTTTAATGTTGTTACAATAATATAGGTTACTATTAATTTTTACTCGAGGAGTGATTTTGTGGCAGAGGAATACATTTATAAAAACACCGTGCAACCATCTTGGATAGATAATAATAACCATATGCATGATGCACAATATTATTCCATTTTCAGTGATGTTGTCGTTGGCTTTTTTGAATCAGTCGACTTATATGTTTCTTATCGACAAACACATGAAATTACCATTTTTAGTTTGGAGGCACATATTTCATTTTTAAAAGAACTTGTGTTAGATGATGCCTTTTATGTTAAAGTACATATTTATGATTATGATGCGAAAAGAGTACATTTATTCCTGACAATGTATAATGACAATGATGAGCGTATTGCTACATATGAAGTTATCATGATAGGTGTTAGTAAAGTTACACGTCGGAGCATGGCGTTCCCTCAACCTATACTAGAGAAAATACAAGCAGCTTTTAATATGCAAACGCCGTTTAATCCGCCATCACAACTAGGACACGTTATTGGTATACCTAGAAAATAAAAAAAGAAAAGTAGAACGGAGATGCTAACTTCCATTTCTGTTCTACTTTCTTTATTTTAAATAAGCTATTATATTGTTAGGCTTTAAACATGTAGTAAAGACTTTCTTTTGTATAAAGTAAATGTTTTTCATACGCTTCGTCACATTGATAATTCAAATCAATTAAACAACTTATATTTAAATTGATTGTTTGAGCAATTAAACTACGTACAAAAAACTCCGCTTCGACATCTCGCATTTCACCACAACGTATCATCTTATTGATTATCGGCTTTAAATGAGCAACTAAACGCTTATTAAATATTTCTAATAAAACTGTTTGAAATGTTTTACTTATCATAGCCTCATTAAAGAATATCTTTATCAGCATTCTATTTTCATAAATAAATTGAGAACGATTGTCCACAAATGTATTTATAAATATTTCCAAGTTGCTTGCACGATTCAATTCACTTAAGAATTCTTCTGCTACAGTTGGCGCTATATTATCTTTTATGATAGGCACTAAACCTGCATATAGCAATGCTTCTTTATTTTTAAACTGTTTGTATACTGTACCTTCAGCAACACCTGCCCGCTTCGCAATATCACTTGTACTTGTTTGATTATAGCCTTTTTCACTAAAGAGTACGAGGGCACTTTCAATCACTGAACGTTGCTTTTCAGTTAAATGTTCTAACTTAGGTACAATTTCTTCCACAATATCTTTAATATTTCGATTCATTTTTGATACCACCTATATTTAAACTTTTCTATAACGCTTCATTCCTAAAATATTCAATATCAAGAGCACTACAAAAATACCAAATAATATACATAAATTGATATAAATATCTTGTATACCAAATCCTTTAATCATGACATCTTGCATAGCTTGCCCCGTATAGAATAGTGGCATCAAATGTGCAAAGTATTGCAACCCCATATTCATCGACGATATTGGTATTAATCCTGCAAATAGCACTTGCGGTACAATTACAAGTGGTATAAATTGGATCATTTGAAATTCTGATGATGCAAAAGTAGACAGCAGTATACCGAAAGTTAAAGCTACGAGGGCCGTTAATACCGTTGTAGCTAAGACAAGCCAAATCGAACCTGCAACAGCTATATTTAACACATATATGGCATATATAACTACTACAAAGGTTTGTATCACGCTAAAAATACCATAACCCATTATATAACCATAAATAATATGACTGCGCTTAATTGGTGAAGACAACAACCGTTCCAACGTCTCTGAAGTTCTCTCTTTTAATAAACCGATGCCAGAAATTAAAAAAGTGAAGAAGAATACGAAAAATCCTATTAAAATGGGATTAATTGTATCAAAATATGTAGCATCTTTATCCCCATATAAATAATGTGTATTAACTTTTGTTGGCTTGCTGATATTTTGCTGATTATCTGTCATACTTTGACCTGAATTAGCATTATCAGGCATTTGCGATTGAACTTCCTCAAGTGCCTTTTTTAATGATTCTGTATTTTCTTTCATTTGAGTCATATTATGATTGGTTAACCATTTTTGGTTTGTAGAAGCCATGATGCCCTTATCAGTTGGATTATCATTAGCAAAAGTGACTTCTAACTCATTATTTTGCATATACATAAAACCAGTCAATTGATCTTCTTTTATTTTATCATCTATATTTTTATGGTCCTTAAAATTTTCTATCGTAATATCTTGTGACTGTAATTCATCTTTCAGTGATGCAGGAATATCATGAACGCCTACTTTCACACCATTCGAGTTATCTGAAACTGTAAATATATAATACAGTAATGTTAATATTAGCAAAGGTGCTACTAGTAATAACATTAACGTACGTATGTCTCTGATTGTTTGTTTGAAAATTCGTTTAGTAATATAAAATGCATTCATATTTAGTCCTCCATTTTCAAAAACACATCTTCAATTGATTCAGCTTGATATTGCGTTTTAATATCTTGTGGTGATCCTATTGCAATAATTTCACCATGATTCATAAGTAATAATCTGTCACAACGTGTTGCTTCATCTAATACGTGAGTTGTGACTAGAATACTTTTCCCTTCTTTTTTGGCTGCATCCAAATCCCTCCATACCGCTTGTCTAAGTTTAGGATCAATTCCAACAGTTGGTTCATCTAGTATCAATATTTGTGGATCTTGTAGAAAACTAATAGCCAAAGACAACCTACGTTTCATGCCGCCAGAATAGGTAGATACCTTTTTATCTAATGCTTCTTGAAGTTTTACCATATCACTACAAATTTCCACGCGTTTTTTGATGTCTTTTCTTTTTTTTATATATATACTTCCAAAAAATTCTAGGTTTTCTCTCCCCGTCAAATCTGTGTAAAGTGCATCACTTTGAGCCATATATCCAATGTCACCTAAAATTTTTCTATTGGGCATTTCAACTCCATTTATCGTTACCCAACCTACATCAATACGTTCCATTCCTAACATGCATTGGATTAGCGTTGTTTTTCCAGTTCCAGACGGACCAATTAATCCAACGATTTCACCTTTTTCAAAAGCAACATTTATATCTTCTAATACTTGTTTATTACTAAAAGATTTACTTAAATTATTCACTTCAATCATTTCTACACCCCACTCCACAAATAGTGAGTATACACTCACTTTATTGTTATATTACACTTCTAAATATAAAATGTCAAAATCATAATATGTTGATATTACTTTGACATTTTGCTATTTAGCTGTTAACTTTAAATAGAACGGTCATTCTACTAAGAAGAAAGTGTGAGACGATTGTCACAAAAGCGACAAGATATATTATCAACTGCTGAAAGGTTATTTTATGAATATGGGTTTCGTGGTATCGGCTTAAAGCAAATTATACAAGAAGCCAATGTAGCTACGATGACTTTATATAATCATTTTGAATCTAAAGACAATTTAGTTGAGGCGGTGTTAAAACAACGTGAATCTAGATATTGGCATTATTTAGACACTTATGTTGAAAAACAACCACACCAACCTTTTATTTCTGCAGTCAAAGCACATTGTCAGTGGCTTAATGATCATTCTTATAAGGGTGATATGTTTATGAGGGCTATCGAAGATTATGCGAATACAGATAACGAAATTGAAAATATTGCTAGAGGACATAAACAAAAGTTGTTAAATTACTTAGAGCAATTGGCAAATAATGCTGGTATCGTCAATGGATTGGATTTGGCAATTCAATTCACACTATTACTTGAAGGAACAACCTCAATGACAGCATTACTAGGTTCAAAAAAAGCTACATCGCACGCCATAACTATGGCTGATTTACTACTTAACGAAGCACACAAAGAAATTTAATTCTTAAACGAGCATGAGCATCTTACTTTATATACTCATCTCGTATTTTTTTAAAATTAAAATAGAATGAACATTCTATCTACTAAAGGAGAAATTTATAGTGAAATTTTCTAAACTTGTATTTCCTGGTATAGCTATGATAGCAACAACCTATGGTTTAGGACGTTTTAGTTTTGGTTTGTTTTTACCTGAAGTAACCACTGATTTACATTTATCTGCATCACAATCAGGGATTATTTCCTCATTATTTTATTTATCCTATTGTTTTACAATTATCTTTTCAACATTACAAACTGATAAAATTGGCCCTAAACGTATGATTATATTAGCAGGAATCTCTGTACTAATAGGTTTATTAGGGATAGGCATTTCAACAAGCGCAATCGTTTTATCTATCGGTGTCATCTTTGCCGGTGCGAGTACTGGACTCATTTCACCTCCATATGGCTACACCATTTCTTTATGGATTAAAGTGCATGAACAAGGAAAAGCAAATACTTGGATTAATTCTGGCACAAGTATTGGCCTTATGTTTACGGGTATAACAGCCATGTTCACTTTTATAGATTGGCGACAAACTTATTTTATCTATGCGATATTGGCACTTATCGTTTTACTTTGGAACTATCTCATCATTCCATCATTAAAGCAAAATATTAAAATTCATACAGGTTCATTTAACATTCGTGATATTTCAGCTAGTACACGTATCACGACTGCTTCTATATTATTAGGTGTATCTACTGCAACCTTTTGGACATTTTCCAAATCATTTGTTCAAAATACTGGTAATTATTCTGATATTGCACTTTCACTCTTTTGGATTTTGATAGGATTATTCGGCATGATAGGTGGCATATCAGGTGCAATTATTGATAAACGCGGACTTCGTTATGCATTTAATTTAGGTGTTATAGCACTTGCCATCGCAACAATCGCCCTTGCTTTCACACCCAAAATTTGGATTATTCCCTTTGTATCTGCTGCACTATTTGGTATGAGTTATATATTCTTAACTGGCGTACTTTTAGTTTGGGGAATTAAAATATTTGTTAAAAATGCCTCTTTAGGTATAGGCATACCCTTCTTAATGTTGGCTATTGGACAAGTGATTGGATCTACTTTTGCAGGATTATTTATAGATACGTTTAATTTTATGTTTACATTTATGATATACGGTTTAATTGGTTTTATTCCCCTATTTATTTATCCTAAAGTTGAAGCTCTCGAGAGCAAATTACCAGAAGGAGATTACAGTCAGCTACAACAGCAAAACGCTGAAGTTTTAAATCATGAAAATATGGATGATACACACGATCAATATGCGCATGATCAACATTACTAATATATAAAATTGCCTAGGAAATAATGATCCTAATCGAATGAACAGATTTTGCCTATAAAGTTCCCCATGAATATTGTTACATATTAATATTCGTGGGGACATATTATTGTTATAAACATAAAATTAATCCTTACTTTCTTAGTAAGGATACTTGAAATTAAAAAAGTGCTCTTGTATAGTAATAATTATCAGAAAATTCAAATATATAGGAGGGACAATGTATGTCTCAAAATCATTGGCATTTAGATACTTTATCGATTCATGCGGGTCAAGAGGTAGACGCATTCTCAAAATCACGAGCAGTACCGATTTATCAGACCTCAAGTTACGTGTTCGATGATACAGAACACGCAAGAAAACTTTTTTCACTAGAAGAACCCGGAAACATTTACACCAGAATTATGAATCCTACACAAAACGTTTTTGAAGAACGCATTGCTGCACTTGAAGGTGGTGTCGGTGCCCTAGCCACATCTTCTGGACAAGCTGCAATTCACTTAGCTTTATTAAATATTGTTGAAAGCGGTGATGAAATTGTAGCATCTTCAAATCTTTATGGTGGTACCTACAACTTATTTAATGTCACTTTCAAAAAACTAGGTATTAAAGTACACTTTGTGGATCCAAGTAATCCCGAAAATTTCAAAGCAGCCTTAACGGATAAAACCAAAGCAGTTTATGCCGAAACAATTGGTAATCCTAGAATAGACGTCTTAGATATTGAAAAAGTTGCTCATATTGCGCATGACCACGAGATACCTTTAATTGTTGATAACACTTTCCCAACTCCGTATTTATTACGCCCATTTGAGTATGGCGCTGATATTGTGATACACTCAGCCACAAAATTTATAGGAGGCCATGGGACTTCCATTGGTGGCATCATCGTCGATAGTGGTAAATTTAATTGGGATAATGGAAAGTTCCCTGGTTTAGTCGAACCGGATCCAAGTTATCATGGTGTTTCATATGCAAATGATGTAGGCGAAGCTGCTTATATTACAAAAGCACGCGTACAATTATTACGTGATCTTGGTTCTGCTGTTTCACCGTTTAATGTACATGAATTTCTAATTGGCTTAGAAACGTTACATCTTCGTTTAGAACGACATTCAGAAAATGCACTTAAAGTCGCACAGTTTCTTGAAGAACATCCTAAAGTTTCTTGGGTGAATTATCCTGGCTTGGAAAGTAATGCATATCATAATCTTGCTAAAAAATATTTACCTAATGGCCAAGGCGCAATTTTAACCTTTGGTGTGGATGGTTCAGTTGAAGATATTGCCAAATTTGTTGAATCTTTAAATTTATTCTCACATTTAGCAAATGTAGGCGATTCAAAATCATTAGTTATTCATCCAGCTAGTACGACTCATTTACAACTTTCACCTGAAGAACAACAATCATCTGGTGTCTTACCAGAATTAGTAAGATTATCAATTGGTACTGAAAATATTGATGATATTATTTCAGATCTTGAACAAGGCTTACAAATATTATAAAAACGTCTGCATGTCTTTAAGTCATTTGATAAAAATCTAATTCATTCAAAATGATTATGACGGTCTGCAATAGAATGGCTAAAACTTGAGCGAACAAGCTTACATTAAGTCCCACTGACTCAAATCATTTGAGAAGTGGGACTTTAATTGCTAATTAAATGTTAAAGGCTGAAACAATTAACTTTTATCAGCAGTATAATATCTAATTGTCTATGTAGACGTCGCATCGATAAAAATAAGACATGTTTTTATACTTGAATTTTATTGATTTAACTTTTTAAAACCTTTAAATTTCATTTTGCTGAAACGATAACGTCTAATCATTACTTAAGACACCTCGCAACGTAACCGCAGACAACCCGAAGGCTAACGTCAGCAATGCATATTGTTTATGCTTTTTACATTTAGTAAATTCTTTTTGAAATTACATAATAATATTGGGATAATAATGATAATTATTTATCAAGTCGGAGGTACGCTTTTGGATAACTACAAAGATAAAGTTACGATGAATGTGATATTACTTGCTGGTAAAATTTTATTGTCATCTGGCGCTGAGGTTTCTCGTGTTGAAGATACAATGAGACGAATCGCCATTTGTATGGGTTATTATAATAGCCAAGGATATGTCATTAATGTATTTATCAATTTTTCATTAAGTGAAGAACACGATACTCGAATTTTGCGTATTGATAAAAACAGTACTAATTTACTTAAAATATTTCAAGTCAATAATATTTCCCGTAAACTTACAGACAATCAACTTGCTATAGAAGAAGCTTTTGAAGCGCTGAAAAATATTGATAGATCCAATTTAAGTATTCCACTATGGAAAAAAGTGATTGCGGCAGGTATTATATCGTTAAGTTTTTTATACTTACAAGGCGGTACTTGGTCTGATGCAATTACTACAATTATTGCTGGTGCTATAGGATTTTTAATCGTTGAGTATATGCAAAGTAAATCACTCACCATGTTTATACCTGAATTTGTAGGTTCATTTATCTTGGGTACGACCGTTATATTTGGTTCAGAACTGTTTCAAGTCAATCAATCTTTCGGACCAGCTATGATTGCCTCCGTTATGCCAATTGTACCTGGTGTACTAATAACGACTGCGATACAAGATTTATTTAGTAGACACATGTTAATGTTTACAGCAAAATTTTTAGAAGCACTCGTCATTGCCTTCGCAATTGGTTCAGGTATTGCGATTGCTTACTTAATTTTTTAGGAGGTCACATAATGACAATTTTATTTACTTTTTTATGTAGCTTTAGCGCATCATACTTTTTTAATGTGATTTACGATGCCCCTAAAAAATTATTTTTTCCAGCTGGGTTTGCTGGCTCAATGGGCTATTTTGTCAGCTACATTTTAGAACAATCATTTGAAATGGATAGTATATATTCTAGCTTGCTTGGTAGTTTAACATTAGGTTTGCTTGCCCATATTATGAGTCGTATTTTCAAAGCGCCCGTTGTACTTTTTATGATTCCTGGCATCATTCCACTTGTCCCAGGTAGTATTGCTTTTAGAGCGACACAGCAATTGGTGACTTTAAATTTCACAGATGCAACCAATACCTTTATACGAGCGATTTTAATTGCAGGTTCAATTGCATTAGGATTATTACTTTCTGACCAACTATCTAAAACATTAAACATAAGAAAATATATTTTGATTAAGCGCAACAGACTATAAATCAACTTAAGCATTTTAGACATCAAAAAATAGCGAGCATCTGAAATTTCCATTAAATCATTTCAGATGCTCGCTATCTTTATGAATGTGCAAACTATTTTTATTGTTCATTTACATAATAAAGACCAGTAAGCACATTTTCTGCCAAATTACTTACTTTAATATGAAATGGTTTGTTTTGAATCAAATGGTGCTTTTGCGCATACGCTTCAATGTTTGCTTTATATGGTAATGCACTTTGTGTAACACCACCACCAAGAATAATATGATATACATTAAAGATATTAAATAAATTCGTACATAGTTGTTGTGTTAGTAACACTACTTCATTCATCATACGACTGATATTTTCATTGTCATTATTCATGTAGATGTCGATTGCTTCTCTAGTACTCACCACTTTTTGTAAAATATCACTCGCTTTACGACTGATCGCTAAACCTGACAGTTCATTTTCAACACATCCAAATTGGTGACACACCGGACATTGATAATCGCTATTATTTTTTATGATAGTATGACCAATTTCTCCAAAATTACCATCAATGCCAGTAACGAGTTGACCATTTCTTATATATGCCATACCAATACCTGTGCTAATTGTTAAGTATATGACATCTTCTACATCTGAATTTAAATATTGATATTCCGCTAATATCGCTGCATCAGTATCATTTACAAAATGTGGTTGAAATGCACTTTGCGCCTTTATAAAATCACCAGCATTAAAGCCTACATATTTCTGTAAATTAGGAGGATTCAAAAACAATCCTTCAGTATAATCACAAGGTCCTGGCATCGCGATATTCAATGTACTTTGCGCTACATTATTATATTTTTTGCTGAATTCATTTGCTATATTAATAATTTTTGTAAATTCTGCTTCCGGATGATCTACATCTGTCTCGAATTTTTGACTGTCAATCACTGATAAGTCTTGGTCTATAACCCCTACAATGGTTTTCGTGCCACCTATATCTGCGCAAATTTTAAGCATATCCATACACCTCATCACTCATATTATTACTTCAATTTTGGATAAAAAGAGGTGTAGGTTAAATGAATCTGCCTTAACGCAAATCCATGCCCTCACCTCTTAAACATTATACATAACTTATAATCATTGTCATATCACCGTTAAATGCTATGTTTTTATCTTCTGTCGTTAATATAAAATGTGTTCCTTTTTCTATTTTATAAACTTCATCATTCGTTTCTACATTACCATTACCCTTAACTATGGATACAAGACAATATGCGCTTGGTTTTTCATAATTTAATGCACCATTGATCATCCAGCGTTCGACCGTGAAGAAATCATTTGAAACAAATTGCGTATATGTTTGCCCTTGTCTCACCTCGTGTTTGGGTGTTGTATTGGGCGAAGTCGCAGCAAGATTAATCACAGCTTTACTCTGCGCTAAATGTAGTTCACGTTGGTTACCTTTGTTGTCAGTGCGCTCATAATCATAGATTCTGTATGTTGTATCGGAAGATTG
Source organism: Staphylococcus sp. 11-B-312 (assembly GCF_016743055.1). NCBI lineage: Bacteria > Bacillati > Bacillota > Bacilli > Caryophanales > Staphylococcaceae > Staphylococcus > Staphylococcus sp. 11-B-312. The sequence goes on along the minus strand of NZ_CP068241.1, from coordinate 386,822 downwards.
TTGTGTTTCTAATATTAAAATACCTTCTCCGATAGCATGTACTGTACCAGCAGGCACATAGAAAAAATCTCCCGCCTTCACTTTAACTTTATGAAATAACTTATCAAATTGTTGTTGATCTATCATATCATTCAGTTCATCTTGATTTTCAGCGTTTACACCGTAAATAATTTCAGCATCTTCTTGTGCGTCTAATATATACCAACACTCTGTTTTACCGTATTCACCCTCATACTTTTGGGCATAGTCATTATCTGGATGGACTTGTACTGATAATTTATCTTTTGCATCTAAAATTTTAGTTAGCAATGGAAATTTAACATCACCTGAAACACCAAAAAGTGCTTTATCCTCATTCCACACTTCTTCTAAAGTTTTACCTTGATGCCTTCCATTTTCTATTGTATTTGTACCATTTGGATGCGCCGAAATCGCCCAACATTCTCCTGTATAATCACTTGGAATATCATAATTAAATGTTTTTAGAGCTGTTCCACCCCATATCCGTTCTTGAAATACAGGTTTTAAAAATAATGGCATTGCATGATACCTCCATTTAAATATCTTTTAATATATTATAAATCTGCTTACTATTTGTTGCATTTATTAAATTTTGCCTAGTTTCATCATCCATCAATGTTCTTGATAATCTTTGTAATAATTTGAGATGTGTGTCACTGCTATCACTTGGTACAGTAATTAAGAATATCAATTGAGGTAACGTTCCATCTAAACTTTCCCATTTCACGCCGTGCTTATTATTCATGACTGCTACGATAGGTGCTTTAACCGCATCCGATTTTGCATGAGGAATGGCTACGTTCATTCCAATCGCTGTCGTTGATTCCATCTCTCTCTTTAAGACATCGGATTTTAATTGTGATTGATCTGTAATATACCCTTGTTCATTTAAATTTTCTATTAACTGATCTATTGCTTCATCTCTAGATAAAGTTTGTTTTGAAATATGAATAACTTGTTCACTAAATACACTTTGTTCTTCTAATGCTTGATTATCCATCGTTGAAACATTATTTTTTTCTGTTTCTATCTCATTTTCTGATTGATCCATACCCATTTCAATATTATTCGTATCAACTGCAAGTGATGGCGTTTGTCTTCTTAAAATTAAAACCACACTCATTGTAACGATACTACCAATGATTACTGCAATAAAAAACCACAATATTTGATCAATTCCGCCTAGCACTGCAACTATTGGGCCTCCGTGTGCAACTCTGTCACCTACACCACCAATTGCAGCAATAACGGCAGCTACCATCGCACCAATCATATTAGATGGTATAATTCTAAACGGATCTTGTGCAGCAAATGGTATAGCACCTTCCGTAATACCGAACAATCCCATGGTAAATGATGCTTTGCCCATTTCAATTTCACCTTTATTAAACTTACGTTTATTGATAAATGTAGCCAATCCTAAACCAATAGGAGGTGTACATACTGCAACTGCAACCATTCCCATAACAGCATAGTTACCCTCCGCGATTAATGCTGAACCAAATAAAAATGCTACTTTGTTTACTGGTCCACCCATATCAAAAGCAATCATAGCACCAACTATTAATGCTAAAATAATAATATTTGTCCCTTGCATACTCTTTAACCAAGTTGTTAAACCTTCAAAAATACTCGCAATTGGTGCGCCAATCAAGAAGATAAAAATTAATCCTACAATCAATGAAGAGATGATTGGAATAATAATGATTGGCATAATAGGTGCCATCGCTTTAGGTACTTTAATATTTTTTATCCATTTTGCAATATAACCTGCGATAAATCCTGCAACAATACCACCTAAAAACCCAGCACCTGCATCACTACCATAAAAGCTACCGTCAGCTGCGATTGCGCCTCCAATCATACCAGGTACCAAACCAGGTTTATCTGCAATACTCACTGCAATATACCCAGCCAATATTGGAACCATAAAACTAAATGCTAGAGAACCAATATTTTCAATTGATTTCCAAAAAGAATCATCTGGTATAACTAAACCTTTTGATGAAGCCTCACCACCTAAAGTTAGAGCAATAGCCATCAATAATCCACCAACTACAATGAAAGGTACCATAAATGATACACCATTCATTAAATGTTGATAGACCATTTGCATCCCACTTTTTTGCTCTTGATCATCATCTTTTTGATTCGTATCCCCATTACGATCATGATGAATATGTCCGTCTTTATCAATGATACGTTGAATTAATTCTTTTGGTTTATGAATGCCTTCACGAACACTTTCATTTATAATTAATTTCCCATCAAAACGTGACAAATCTACTTGTCTATCGGCTGCAATGATAATGCCATCCGCTTCTTTAATTTCTTTTGATGTTAAAACATTTTCTGCCCCTACACCACCTTGAGTTTCTACTTTTATATTGACGCCCATTTCTTGAGCAGCTTGTTCTAACTTTTCTTGTGCCATATATGTATGCGCTATACCATTTGGGCACGATGTAATCGCTAATATTTTCATCATTTCATCCTCCTCACATTCAATTGTAAACGCTTTCTAATATTGATAAAAAAACATAATTGCCGTTATCAACGGCAATTATGTTTTGATGAGTTTAATCATATACTGTTTTAGATGTTGTGCATCCATAGTCATAAGTTGATCGACATCATACTCGTTTAATCCAGCTATCACATGTATGATTTTCTTCATTGCTGAGGTATCAGAATTTGCGATGGCTAAAAAGAACACTAATTTAACTTTATTTTGTTTCCATAGTAAGCCATGAGGGCATTTAAATATAATAACATGTGAACGCAACACTTTCGCAGGATCACCATGTGGCATACTAATACCATTCCCTATATATGTTGAAGCAAATTTTTCACGTTCCAATGCACTCTTCATATAACTTTCCGTAATAGCATGGTGTTTCATCAGCATTGACTGTGCGTTTTCAAAAACATGGGTTGCAGTTTCCTCATCTGTCATCGCTTGAACATCAAATTGAATTGCAGATATTTCATCCTGTTTCAACACAGGGTTTCTTTTATTATTGATAAATGATTTAATGTGATTTATATCATTATCCGAAAGCAAAGGGGATACCTCTATCACGTGTAATGTATCTGGTAAATCAGCAGTGTCAATGGGATGCGTGGTAATCAACATATCAACATTTGAAAAATTGTAATGAGACAGTCTCTCTAATTTTAAAGTATCAACAATATTTATATGACTATCTAGATTCGCAATTTTCACTTCCAACAAACTAGATATTCCTAAACCATAATAACAGGTTATCACAATGTTAACTTCGTCTTTTTTATTACGATCAATAGATGATTGAAAATGTAATGCTAAAAAAGCAATTTCATCTTCTACTAAGCTTAAATTTGAATCTTTAGCCAAGTATTTTACAGTTTCATACAATGCATTAAAAACAAAAGGATAGTATTTTTTGATCTCATCCGTTAATGGATTATTGATATATACATTTTTAGCGATACGCAAATACGCTCTGCTAAAATGTACTTGAATGTTTTCACGTAAAATATTGTCTTGAGTAAAATTGATACCAACTATTTTTTCCATTTGATGAATCATGCGCGCTACATAGCTTTCAACAAAAAAGGTTTCTATACCCAAATCATATTTATTAAAGTAATAACTAATGAAAAATGAAAATAACTTAGCTGTATCTTTCGATAATCCATAAGCTAATTTATGGTTGATATCTTCTATACACTGCATCGCTATTTCTTCAGCCTCTTCATTTATCACCCATGAATCTTCACTTATCTTTTCCCTTTTTATAATAATGACTAAATGAATGAGTAATTGTTGAATACGCATATCAGAAGTAAAAATATAATGTTGTGCTAATCTGTTTTTAATAATATGACATATGGTTTTGATGTGCGCTTGAGGTATTTCATTAAGTATCAAACCCTCTACCGTCTTTTCATTATTAGACAATTGATTTAAATGTAATATCGCATTCCTTATATTCATTTCATTACCAGTTATGGTAACACCTTTTTTCTTAATGACCTCAACGTTAATATCAAATGATGCACACCAAGCCTTTATTCTATTTATATAATCATTAGCTTCTGCTTTCGTTACCATAAATGCTGATTCTATTTGATCAATGGTAGTGGGTTTCTGATACATTAATAATTCATATCCAATTTTCATTAACTTTTCATTTTCTTTTGTTAAATACGAATGTATCAATGTCTCTAATTCTGTCTCATCATAATGGTCATGATTGAGTTTATATCCTTTCCCTTTAACACTTGTAATCAAGCGATTTATAATTTCACCATTAATGTATTGTATATCATTTCTCACTGTTCTATTGGAAACACTTAAATAATTAGCTATTTCATCTGCGCTTAGGTAATGATTACTGTTGTTCAACAATAACCTAATGAGTTTAGCATGTCTTATCAACATGATTGCACCGCGCTTTCTAATCGTTTAATTTTTTATTAAATTCAATATTAATATTTAAATACATTGTATCCATACCTTCATATTAAAGCAAGCAGTCACACTATGATACTTCTGACATAATGATGAAACAAAAATATGAGTACAAAATAAAAAAGTGGCAATTTCTATATAAAATCTAGAAATCGCCATTTTTTATGCTATGTGATACTTATGTTTCTCACTCTATATTAAATGAACTTAATTTTGTGCTATATGAATTGTTTGTCTGATATATTGATATGCTTCAACGAGCTGCTGTTCTTCTTGTTCATCCAATGTGATAGGATATCTTTGTACAATACCATGCTGATCAATTAATGTCGGCAAACTATACGCCCCGTCATCTAGCCCGTATTCCTGACTGATTGATGTTAGTGGCATAATTGTGCGTTGATTCAAAGCAATCGCTTGTATCAATGTAGTAGTCACCCTGGAAATCGCTGCATTGGTCCATCCTTTTTGATAAAAAACATCCATTGATACTTCATTGATAATTGATGTAATATGTGCTTTATCAATTACTGGTGATTGACTTAAAGCTTCATACTCTGATAGTTCCATACCATGAATGCGCACTTTGCTCCATACAGGCACTGCATACTGACCATGTTCACCAATAACAAAAGCTTCAACATTTTTAGGATCAATTTGGTAATGCTGAGCGATAATGGTTTTGAACCTTGAGCTTTCCAATGCTGTACCCGTTCCAATGATTTTATGAGTTGGATAATTGACTTGATTAGCAAAATATACCATCGAATCCACTGGGTTAGAAATTAAAATAATAATAGCTTCTTGCGTTACTTCAGCAATTTGTTTCATAACATTTTTTATAATATCATGATTATCTTGTGCCAATAGTGTACGATCACCATCGTTTTTATCCGTTTGTATACTTGCGGCAATTACTATAAAATCTGCATCAGCTAAATCTTGATATGCGCCAGCTTTAATTCGCACATGACTTGTATTAAACAATCCTTGCGAATGATTATGATCAAGCGCCTCACCGCTTGCAATTTCTTCTTTGCTATCAATTAATACAATTTCTGAAAATAAATTCAAATATTGAACGTCTGTCAATACTTGGCTGCCCACTCTACCAAGTCCGACAATTCCTAACTTAGACATGTGTAACCATACCTCCTCTGTTTGTTAAAACCTATATCATAAATTAATGTTTTTATTTTTCATACGGTATAACATCTTCATTATATTCTTTTTTTATGAACTTTTTCATATCTTCAGATTGTAAAACTTTTAATAGAGTTTGATACTTTTCATCATCTTTATGGCCTTTTTGAACTGCAATAATGTTAGCAAATGGTGATGATTTACCTTCTATTGCAATAGCATCTTTGTGTGGCGTTAAACCATTATCTATCGCATAATTAGAATTCATGATTACAGCTGCGCCTTCTTTACTTTTATATGTTTTAGGTAAAAATTCTGCACCCTGCTTATTGTTAAATTTGAGATTCTTTTTATTTTCCACGATATCTTCAAATTTGGCATCTTCAATTTTGACACCTTTTTTAATTTTTATTAATCCTTTATCTACGAAAAATGATAAGAAACGCCCTTCTTCAGCTGGATTATTGGAAACGTAGATTGTAGAGCCTTTAGGAATGTCTTTGATGTCTTTATATTTTTTACTGTATACGCCCATTGGTGTCGTAAATACTTTTCCTACTTCCTCAATATTATAATTATGGTCATCTCTTTCAGCCTTTAAATAAGGTACATGTTGAAAGAAGTTTGCATCAACATCACCTTTGTCTAAAAGTTTATTAGGTACTTTGTAGTCATTAACAACTTTGATTTCTAAATCATACCCCTTTTTCTTCATTTCATCTTTCGCATGTTTTAAAACTTCGCCATGAGGTGCTGGTGATGTAGCAATCGTGATTTTTTTATTTTCTTTATCTTTGGACGAACCACAAGCTACGAGTATTGCAGCAAAACATACTAAAATTGTTAAACTAATCAACTTTTTCATAACATCTCTCCTTAACCTTATCTGAAAATAAAATTCACTCATTATGTAAAAAAATACTTTCTCTTATTGTAATAAAGAGAAAGTATCCACCTTCTCTTATCTTTGAAAGTAATCAAGATTACTTTCTGTGAATTAGCACCATTTCGTTTAACGATGGTTGCCGGGTTTCATCGGGCACATCCCTCCACCTCTCTAAATAAGAGTCAATCCTATGTATTTGAGTTGTATTAATCCTAGCATTCCACTCATGTATAGTCAATAAATTTTAGAAAATTCTAATTAATTATTGATTAATCTAATGTTAATAAAATTGTTCCATGTGAAACGAATATATTTACACTATGAACCGGCAATGCACTCACATCTTAATTATTTAATTTGTTAGTTTACATAATGGTTTTACTTCTATTTTCAAATAAACATAATGATGTCCGTATATGAAACCACCAATATTGTGTGGGTTTTCTAAAATATAAAACATTCGTTTATAATCATTGTTGGCATTTGAAAATATAGATTTCTATTACGTTTTGTATAACAGTTAAGTGGAATATTAATACTGTACTATCTATTAGGAGGTAATACAATGACTTTTGAATTTAAACATGATTTAGGAACGACTGATTTACCAGAAGATATTCATTCAGCAGTAGCTTTAGAATTTTCTTTTGTCGATGCATTCGTTGCTTTAAATATAGATGTTAAAGGCATTGCTGATGATAATGATAGCACAAATTTAATATCACCAATTAAAGAAGCAGTTGGTAAATATAGATCTGTTGGCACTCGTATTGATCCAGATTTTGAATCAATTCGTTCTGCCTCTCCGCAACTTATCATTGGAGATGTTGATCGTCATCAAGATATATATAATGAATTAAGTGAGATTGCACCTACTATTTTATTTAGAAGTTTTGATGCTGGCTATCAAGAAACTTTAGAAATATTCCAACGTATTGGTACAGCAGTTAATAAATCTAAAGAGGCTAAAGAGCGCTTAGACAAACACAATGAATTAATCAATGATTTCAACAAGCAAATTGATATAGATAAAAACAAAGAAACATTGGCGGCTGTAGTTTCTGAACAAGGTATAACTGCACATTCTAACAAAACGTATGTAGGTGAACTTCTAAGTAAATTAGGTTTCAATAATGCACTTAGTGAAAACATTGCGGATAAACTACCTGCATACAGAGAATCAAATTATTTAGAAATGTCATACGAACAGCTTGTTGAGGTTAATCCAGAAAGATTAATTATAATGATTGATGAAAATAATGATGAAGATTTAAACAAATTACAAAACAGTAATCAATGGGACCAACTTGATGCTGTAAAAAATAATAATGTTCATTTCGTAAATAGAGATGAATGGTCAAAACTGCGTGGCTTATTTGCCTCTGAAGATATTGCAAAAACTTTAGCTAATCTTAAAGAATAATGTATCTTTATAATTGTATTATCAGTTTACTCGTTTTTTAAAATTAGTTATAAATGATGAAAGGTGCATTTGGTAAGATTGTTATAGATTTTAATAAGTAGGGCCATTGAAACACTATACCCGAAACTTACTAGAGTAAGCTTCGGGTTCTTTTAGATGTGCTGTGTTGACAATCGTAAATAATGCACAATGTAAAGCTATCCTCAATAACGGCATATTGTCCATCATTGGTAATATAGGCGGTTTCGCTTTACCATTCAGATGTATAAATAGTAAATAACATTAATATTTTGATTTCAAAGACATTTTTATCTCCACTAATATACACCATAATACTATGCTTTATTGAATATTATGTAATTAATTAAAAATCTGAGAAAGCCTTAACGATAATGCTGCTAAGGCTTTTTACAATAAAAAACATACATTAATAATATCTCGCATCAATGTTTATGCCACTTTCTAATAAATTTCTAAATCTAGTTTATTGGATTCATTCCAACTTTCCATGTTTTATAAGTTAATTTACCACCTTGCCTTTTAAACTTTTCATTACTTACACCACGTTCATAGGGTGCGGCAGCTTTTATATTAATATGAGGTGTGACGTTTAATAAGTTTGCATACCAGTCAGCCCAAACATTGCCATTTACAGGATCATCATCTGCTACATTATAAATACCCGAATCAAAGTTTAAAGCCTGAATTGCTGTTTCAATTGCATCATCTATATGAATAAATGATTGAACACCATCTGTGATTGAAATTTCATTATTCATAAATTGATTATAAATCATGCCGTCTTTACCATACCAAGTACCTGGACCATATAATAACCCATAACGCAAAATGACATAATTTTTTATTCGAGCTGTTTCTTTTTCTAATCCATCAACGCCATCTACTGTAATTTTACGATCTCCACTAGATTCGTAATCTAAAGGCGTATCCTCAGTTGCCAACCCATTACCGCCTTCATATGCGAAAGCAATGCTTTGTGATTGGATATGTTCCACGCCGTGCTGAATTGCTGCATCAACAAGATTTTTTGTACCTTCAATTCTAACTTTTGTGTTAGCTGACATATCAACTTGCTTTAAATCAGTAATTTCATTCATGATAATGTCTGGTTTGAAATCACCAATACTGCGTTCTATCGTTTCGTATTCTAAAATATTACCGATATATGCTTGAATACCTGCATTAACTAGTTTCTCCTCACCCTTTTTAGATGTTGTTAATCCAGCTACTTCATAGCCTTCTTCAAGTAAACGCTTTGTCAGTTTTGTGCCAATAAGACCTGTAGCACCAGTTACAAATACTTTCGTCATAATCATCCTCCTTCATGATTCACACTTTATAATCATTTTTATTTTTCTTGGCTAAATTTTATACTACTTTCAAAGATGATAATACACGTGACCTTCAAAAGCTTATGTAACATCTTAAAGGTCATGTTCATTATAAATATCAAAATAATGATATGAGCATGGTTCTACATTTCAAATAATTGCTATATAGTAATCACCACTTTCACTCCATGCTTCATTTATTAAATATACCCACAGCGTATTTAACAATAAACAATGAATTACGTTATATATCACTTGCTTTTGCAACTACTTAGCCAATCCATTACATAATCATCAAAAATTTAATGTTTTTATATTTTGGCTTAGATTATTAAGTCTCATTTCTCAAATATGAAGGATGTTCTTTGATATTTAAAATTTATTGTATATTATGCAATGAGCATGCCTTTAAATTTTCTGTTCATTTCCAATGCGTAACTTTGAACTTTTAGTGGTATATATATATAACAATATGAATCATTACATAGATTAAGGAGTGTTTAAGATGCGTATTTTAGTCTTAGGAGCAGGTGGAATTGGAGGCTATTTTGGTGGTCGTTTAGTAGAAAATCATAAAAATGTCACTTTTTTAGTAAGACCGAAAAGGAAATCTTATTTGGAAAGGAACGGCTTAGTCATCCATAGTGAGAACGGTGATTATAGTTTTACCCCTCAATTGATTACTAAAGAAGACAAAGCAGAACCATTTGATGTAATTTTACTATCTTCAAAATCCTATCACCTTGAGCAAGCAATCGATGACTTGAAACCATTTGTTGGGGACCACACAGTGATTATCCCACTGTTGAACGGTGTTGCACATATTCCAAAATTACAAGCTGTTTTTGGTAAAAATAAAGTCATGGGTGGATATTGCATCATTGAAACCTCATTGAATGCCACTGGTGAAGTCGTACAAACTAGTGATTTCGATAAACTTTTCTTTGGAGAATTAAATGGTACGAATAGTGATAGAGCTAAATTAATAGAAGATACTTTCGCTAATACAAAATCTGAATTTATATTAACTTCAGATATCATGCGTGGTATGTGGCAAAAATATCTAATGATTACAGTATTATCAAGTGTAACTACGATGATGCATGCACCAATCGGACCAATACGTGATAGTGAAGGTGGCACTGATTTTATCAAATCATTATATGAAGAAGTTTCATCCATTATGAGAAGTCACCAAGTGCCCATTGACGATACAATAGTTGATCAGTATATGAAAGGACTTACTAAGCTCTCATATCATTTCAAAACATCAATGCAACGTGATATGGAAAAAGGCTTAAATATCGAAGCCGATCACTTACAAGGCTATTTACTGAATTTAGCCGAAGAACATCAACTAAACGCACCATTGCTTTATGCTTCATATCAAAATCACAAAGTTTATAAAGAAATGCTTCAATAAAATCTTCTTAAAACTTAGCTAAAAATTATAAGGAGGCATATCAATGAGCTTAAATACGTACGCACACCCTTTTGATATCGCAACAAGCCTAAAACAACAAGAAATTGGCGTTTATCATGGACATACTTCTGACGATTATGCCAATATGGTTGGCCCTTTTGGTGGTGTGATTGCATCAACATTATTACGAGCAATTATAGAACATCCTGACTGTCTTGGTAGCCCAGTTTCATTTACTGTTAATTACGCAGCACCTGTCAAAGACGGCTCATTTATTATTAAGGCAAATCCTACAAGAACCAATCGTTCTACACAACATTGGTATGTTGAACTGTGCCAACATCATGAAATAGTTATCACAGCGACTGCAGTTACCGCAAAGAAAAGAGATACATGGTCTTCAACCGAATTAAACAAGCCAGAAGTGCCAGATGCAGAACGTGTAGACAGTTTATCATTAACTGAAGTCCCACCCTGGGTAAATCACTATGATATTAAAATAGTAAAAGGTGCACCTAGAGCTTACACAAAATCAAATCATGCAGATTCAGTTACATTACAATGGATGAAAGACAAGCCAAATAGACCACTAGATTATTTATCACTTGCTTCAATGTGTGACGCCTTTTTCCCAAGAATATACGTCCGTCGTGAAAAAGTTGTTCCAATAGGTACAGTTTCTCTTACTGTTTACTTTCATTCTGACACGGAAGCATTAGAAAAACACAATAATCATCATGTGTTAGGACATACACGGGCACAAAATTTTAATAACGGTTTTTATGACCAAACCGGCGAAATTTGGAGTGCTGATGGATCGTTATTAGCTACGACAACACAACTTGTTTACTATAAAGAATAAAACAACACAAAATCCTAGGTTTATGATTTTACATAGCCTAGGATTTTTATGATTACTGTTCTTTTATCGCTTTTTGGTTCGAACGTTTTTGTAATAAAATTGACACTACAGCGACAACAACAATTAAGCCAACAATACCAATGATGCCCAAATATTTTGCTACATTACCAAGCACGACACCCACTACTAAGAAATCTGTATCTGAGAACGTAGTAGCAGCACCACCTAAATCCCCTAAAAATGGCAAGAATAATAATGGTAGGAACGTGATTAATAAGCCATTTAAAGCTGAGCCAGCTACCGCACCTCTAATACCTCCGCGTGCATTACCAAAGACACCTGCCGTAGCACCCAAGAAGAAGTGTGCAACCACACCTGGAAGTATCACGACACCACCGAATAAGAATAAAATGAACATCCCAATCACACCTACAATAAAGCTGACAAAGAAGCCGATTAACACTGCATTTTGTGCATAAGGGAAGACTATCGGACAGTCTAACGCAGGTTTCGTATTGGGAACCAATTTTTCAGATATACCTTTAAATGCAGGCACTATTTCTGCAAGAATTAAGCGAACCCCAGTTAAAATAATAAATACACCTGCTGCAAATGTAACGCCCTGAATAAGTGAAAATACAATAAAGTTTTGCCCATCGCTGATTTCTGAATGTACGAAAGTAGGTGTAGCAAACAATGATGCTACAAAATAAAGCAATGTCATTGTTAAAGAAATACTGATCGTACTTTCTCTTAAAAAACTTAACCCTTTAGGAAAATTGATATCTTCAGTTGATTTTGATTTACTTTTAAATAATTTCCCAATTTCTCCAGCAGCCCAATAACTCAATGTACCAAAATGACCCAAAGCAACTTGATCGTTTCCAGTGATCTTTTTCATTGTAGGCTGTGCTAAAGCTGGTAATATTGCCATAATCAAACCTAAAATAATCGCCCCAATAATCACTGTTAACGTACCTGTCACATGACCAACTGACAATAATATCGCTAAAAATGCGGCCATATAAAATGTATGGTGGCCAGTTAAGAAAATATATTTCAAATTAGTTATACGTGCAATAATGATATTCACTAGCATGCCAAACACCATGATTAACGCTGCAGTCGTACCATATTGTTCCAGTGCAATTGATATGATCGCTTCATTATTAGGCACAACCCCCTGCACACCAAATGCATGTTGGAAAATTTTACCAAATGGTTCTAATGATTGCGTTACTACATTAGCACCCGCACTTAAGACTAAAAATCCTAAAATTGTTTTTATCGTACCTGAAGTAATATCAGTTGCTGACTTTTTCTGAACAATTAATCCAATCAATGCGATTAGGGCAACTAATATCGCAGGTTGACTCAAAATATCGACGATAAAATCAAGAATTGGCTTCATCGTCCCACCTCCTTATTAATGATTAAAGTACGTTTAAATCTTTTAATTTTTCATCTAGTTTTTGCTGTAATTCTTCTTTATCTAATATATTATCTAACACAATGACATCACCTAAATTTTTTGTGTTTTCTTCTAAATCTCTCCCACAAATAAATAAATCTGCCATATCAGGGCTCGCGCTCATAACATCACTATGTTCAACCTTTATGTCTGATGGTGCATTTAAATTTTTAAGTGCTTCTTGTGCATTCATTTCAACCATAAAACTACTTCCTAATCCGTGACCACATACTACTAAAATTTTCATTGTCCTCATTCTCCTTTAAATATATTTATAATTTCACTTGATGTTTGTGCATTTAATAAATGTTCTACTGTCTGTTGATTGCCTAAAGTTATAGCTAAATTTCTCAATACTTCTAAGTGTCCTTCATTATCTATAGCACTTAATACAAACACCAATGAAGCATAGTGCCCTTCTTCTGAAAAGTTAATGTGCTGATTTAGTTTTAACAAACTTAGACCTATCTTTTTTACATTATTATTCGGTCGAGCATGTGCAATCGCTATTTCTGGAGCAATAACTATATAAGGGCCTAATTTTTCTACACTATGAATCATGTCATCAATGTAATCTTGCTGAAAATAGCCTTGTTCTTTCAAAGGATTTGCAGCTATACTAATTGCTTCACGCCAACTTTTAACCTGTTCAAGTACTTGCACTTTATCTGATGATAAAATTTCCAAAGTCATTTTCCCCTCCTTAATGTTGACTCACTTCATTTATGCAGTGCATAATTGCTTCAATATTTCCTGAAAGTAATATATTTCTAGTTTTATCATTCATAATCAGTTCACTAAGTTGTCTCAATGCATTTAAATGAATTTGCGGCTGAGCGGTTGCTAACGTCACAATGATATATACAGGATCATATTGTTCATGTCCAAAGCGAACACCATTTTGATAGTGTGTCAAACTAAAACCTACTGTCCCTTTAACATGTGTTGATTTAGCATGAATTAAAGCAATGTGCGGACTGATAACCATATATGGTCCAAATGCATTTAATTGTTCAATGATTTCATCGGCATAAATACAATCAACAACTTGAGCATCAATCAAAGTTTCAATACTTTGTCTAATTGCATCATTTCTACAAAGTGAAGGTTGTTGTGTTAAAATTCTATTTTTTGGTAAGACTTCTTTTAGAGTAGGCCCTAGTCCTTTGATATCATACACATATTGTTCTCTTGATTTATTAATAATTGTGTTAATTTGTTGACGGTCATTTTTATCTAAAAATGGAGAAACATTGAGTATAGGTATTGAAGCATGTTCAAACGGTACCGTTGATATGATATAGTCAACGCCTTCATGCTTTAATAACGTCTCATCAATTTCGTAGATTGAATAAGCATCTACAATTTCAAGTTCAGGGTAAATATGTCGAATTCTACTTCTCAATAATTGTGAAGTGCCGATGCCTGAGCCGCACAGTAAAACTACTTTTAGAGCATTTGTAGTAATTGCGGAAATACGTTCAATTGCTGAAGCAAAATGTAACGTAATGTATGCAAGTTCATCTTTGTCAAAGCAAATACGATAATTCTCTTCCACACCCCAAATATGATTGCGTAATCTTCCTACGATGTGATGGTACTGTTGAAATATTTCATCTGTCAGAGGATTATTATGCGTCATATCGAACTTCAACCGGTGAATTGCTGGTCTTAAATGAACAATTAAGCCATTTAATAATTTAGTATCGTTAATTAAATCTATGCCTAAGTCACCACTCATGCGTTCTATCAATTGTTCGGTTAGAATTTCTAAATCATCTATTGTTTCGTTTTTTTGATTCATCTCTGAAGTTTTAGCCCCTAGCAAATGTAATGTAATAAAGCCTGCTTCGCTTTTAGGGAATTGTATATCGAGTTTTTCTTCCAAAGATGCCTTTATAAGTAATGCCACGCGAAATTGGTCTGTTTCCGCTAATTTGTTATATTCCATATCTGGTATTTCAAAAACAAACTTTTCTTTCGTTCGGTGTATTGCAATTAAAATATGATAAATCAGACCATCAATTGCACTTTGGACTAACTGATAATCCGCTTCAAATAATACTGACACTACAGTTAATCGAATCGTTTCCAATGCTTTATTCGAAAATAGCTTATGCCCTATTTGATGTGTATGATTTTGAAAATATTCATGGACGCGTGTCGCATATGCTTTTCGATAATCTGTTTCTTCACCTTGTATGATAAATCCCTTGTTTTTAATATATTTTAAATTCAAATTATAAGAAGATAACCAAGTCTGTACACTTTTCAGATCTTCAACGATCGTTCTACGTGTCACAGAAACCATATCGGCCATCGTGTTAGAAGATGTTGGTGTATTAGATTCAAATAGCTTTAATATGATATATCGAATTCTTTC
Source organism: Staphylococcus sp. 11-B-312 (assembly GCF_016743055.1). NCBI lineage: Bacteria > Bacillati > Bacillota > Bacilli > Caryophanales > Staphylococcaceae > Staphylococcus > Staphylococcus sp. 11-B-312. The sequence continues at coordinate 371,402 of NZ_CP068241.1, read as the reverse complement.
CTCTTTAGAATAATGTATTGAAGTCGCTATATATTGAGGAACAATATCATTCAAAGGTTTTTTAGATTCAATCTTTATGCCTGCATTTTTATTTCTAAAAATGGTTAAATCCAATTGTTGCGCCATACTTTCTATATATTCTAAATCGTACTGTATCGTCCTTTCTGAAACATTGAATTGGTTAGCTAAGTGATGAATAGTTATAAAGGATTCACGTTCAAGTAAGAATGTTAAGATATGATGCTGTCTCTTGCTTAACACATGAGCAACCTCCTTATATTTATATTGTAACCGCTTACTTTCATTTTTAGATGTGTAATTTCTTTCGTCTCATAATCCGAAAAGTTGCACATCTATCATAAACGATCACTTTTTAAAATTATAATTTATTTAATTATAATTTTATATAAATACTTCAATAAAATATTAAAAAGAGAATCCAACATTAATGTGTTGCATTCTCTTCTCCATACCTATAATTTTTAATGTATTTAATCAAACTAAAATAAGCCAATGAATATTTGTAACCATGGATTTATGCATGGCGTTTTTATTAGCGATTTATGGAACGTGCAATCATCGATATCGTGTGTCTCTCTCCACGCAACGCCTTACTCAATTCAAATATATTTTCCACAGGAGCTAAACCACAATAACTCCCATCACCAATGTGTTGAATATCCACACCACATATTTTATTTCGAATGGCAAAATCTCTAATAGTGCTCGGATCAGCGCTCTCTTGACTCGTACCAATTGCTGACATGACAAGTACCCCTTCACGATGAACTTCTTTGACAATGTCTTTAAGTTGCGCTTCATCGAAACCTGGCACTGTACCGACAGCAGGTACTAGTATAATATCAGCACCCGCTTCAATAAATTGCTTTACATATACCCTGGTAATCACAGGCTCATCTACACCTGAACTATGCATTTTCCCAGCGATAATCAAACCCGAAAAATGATTTCTTGTATTTTGGATTGCTTCAACTATTTTCTTATTAGATACACCAGTTGCAGGATTTCCAGTCATACATATAAAATCCACCCCTAATGCTTCAAGTACTTGAACCGTTTCAGGACTTGCTTGACGTCCTTCTGCAATTTCTAAGTGTTGCTCATACATATTTGTTCCGTCATCAACAGGTTCTAAGTTCACACCAATGGGTCTACCCACGAGTCGTTTTAATGTTTCTATAACCTGTTCGTGTTCATCTATATTTTTCACTTTTGGATGAAACGCATCAAAGCCATTTAATAAAATCAAATCAGCACCAAACGCACGCGCTATTTCAGCATTAGTAATATCTGGCACGACAGGCGTTTCTGTAACTATATTTTCAGATAAAACTACACGCCCAGCACTCGCCTTAATGCTCTGTTTTAATTCTTCACCTGACATTGCTAGTAGTTCTGAAGCATTGTTACTCAGTATTCGCTTAACCATTTGTATTCCACTCCTTAATATATACTTTAGCTGTCATCTATTTATTATAACTACATGATATAGTAATGATGTTCTTTCTTCCGTAACGACGTCACTGAATCCCCCTATATTTCATTATACACAGCCTCTACTTATTATTATTATTTTTTAAATAAAATCTACTACTATATGCATTTACATTTTTTTGAATTTAAATTTAGTTAATTTTCAAAATAGTAGTGTAACACAAATATAAATGTGATAATATTATATTTTAATATACATATTACAAGGGGGAAGCTTTATGCAGTGTCCAAAATGTGGAAATCCTATTGAAGCATCAGATTTATTTTGTGGAGAGTGTGGTACAAAATTATCTCATCAAACAAATACAACAAACGAAACTAAAAACAAACCGAACCATGCATCCGAACATAATTCAACGGAATCTAATGCAACACAAATATCAACACAGTCTAATCATAAAAATGAGCAGTTTTCAAAGCATACTTCAGATATTTTCAATGAAGCTAAAACGTTCTTTTCAACTGCTTTCAGACATCCTGATAAAGAACTTGTGAGTCCTCACTTTTTTTCTTACAAAACACTTTTCAGTTTAATCGTAGCAGGATTACTTTTATCCATTATATTACTAACGATATTGATACCTGCAGAAGTTGCATATTTCATGACAAGTAAAGCAAGCGTTGTGTTTAACATTTCACTTTTCTTATTAATAGCAATTACAGTACTATTTGGTATCACTTTTGCACTAATAAAAATATTAAATATTAATTCGACGTTACATAAAGTATTTTCAGATTTCGTTTTAATCAACACCCTTTCTGTTATTACACTTTTGTTTGGTTTATTATTTTTAGCAATTCATGTTCCAAGTTTTGCAGTATTCCTTATCATTATTGCTATATTATTTACACTCATTGCACCAATATATTTAATTACCAAATACAGCCACAATCAACTTATACGTATGCCTGTCATTTATTCTATATTTATCTATATCATCATTTTAGGAATCATTTTACGTATTATAGTGGAAAGTACTGTTTCTAATACATTAAGTGATTTAAGTTCATTTTTTAATACAGGTTATTAAGGAGGATATTTCAAATGAAGTATTGTAGTAATTGTGGTGCTGAAATCAAGCCTGGTCAACGCGTTTGTACTCAATGTGGTACGCCTGTTCAACAACGAACAACGCATCAACCACCTAATCGTAAATCAAAATTACCTATATTTATCATTATTGCAGTGATATTAGTCATTATTATTGCTTTGTTTGTTACTTATAAAATAATTGACGCGCAACTATCACCTACAAAACAGGCAGAAACCATTTCTAAAGATTTAAAAAACAAAGATACAGATCGCCTAGCCAACCATTTAAAAGCAAATGGTGAAGCTATTTCTAAAGATGAAGCTAAAGCTATTTATAAATATATTGACGAAACTGATAGCATAGATCGTGTTGCTGATGAACTTCAAAGTAGTGCAAAAAATATTAAAGAAAATAAATCAAATGAACATGCTGTCACTGTTGGTGACACTGCTTTAATTAATATTACCGAAGATGGAAAAAAATGGGGCATATTCAAAAATTACATTTTTAATGTTAGTAAGGAGCCTGTTTCGATTACCTCAGAAGAAGACACAACGCTATCTTACAAACTTAATGACAAAACAACCCAAGTTAAATTAAAACAAGGTAAGACGAAGACACTCGATGATTTTCCAGTTGGCATATATGATTTAAAAGCAACACAAAAGGTTGATAATAAAAAATTCGACGGCGTTATTCATATCGATATGTCTGAAAGTAACAGTGCAGATTTACAATTCAAACAAAAACGTTTTACAGTTAGTATTGATTCAACTTATGCAGATTCTGATTCTCTGAAACTTTATATTAATGGGGATGAACAATCAGATTTTGACGAATATGAATCTGTCACTTACGGTCCTTATGCACCAGATGAAAAAATCGAAGTCTATGCTACAACTGAAGTTGAAGGCAAACAATTCAAATCAAGTGTAGAAAATGTTTCTAGTCCTAAAGATGATGAAGATGAAATAGACGTATCTTTATCATTTGACGATGATGCAATAAGCGATTATGAAGACAAAATGATCGAAAAAGAAGCAGATTCTGATGACGACGATAGTAGTAACGCCAGCTCTGACGAAAAAGTAACGCGTGATAATGTTATTGATAAAGTCGAATCTTATGAAGGTAGGACTTTGGATACAGATAATTATACTTATAAAGAACCAGAAAAAACTGGAGACGGTTGGGGATTCTCTTTCACAGATAAAGACGGAGACCTAGCAGGTTCTTATAAAATTGATGAGGATGGTTACGTAACTGAATATGACGAAGACGGTGAAGAAGTAGATTCAGGATACTAATAAACTACAAGTAGTAAATACAACATGCTACTTGTAAAAGTCAATAACATTGCATTAATACTTAAACACACTATACAAGGGAGTGAGATAGAAATCTGATATTTAAAAAAAGATTTCTGTCCCGCCCCTTTTATTTTTATCTTTGTTAAAGCAAACTAACGTTACACCAAATACATTAGCTCAGTCTAAATGATGATGTTTTATTAATGAGAAGTTAGTAATATATACTTAAGATTATTAAAACAAGCAATGTTTATACTACCAGAGTTGGGTAATTTAAAAGTAAGCACTTAATATCTAAATACAATTGAAGGTGAAAAAATGACTAACAACAACTCTTTCAATGATTATCCTAAAATTTTAAAAATTGAAGATGATGGAAAAATTATTGCGCTAGACAAATATGGAAACGTTAATACTGATTTAAATATTCACACTGTGAATGACCAACAACAACAAGATATCTACGGAAAGATCTTATACAATCCTTATCGTCGTACTGTGAAAAACAGCGAATCTTATAATGACCATAAGTACAATGATTACAAGTCGGAAACAAGCTACAATCAGCGAGATCGTGAACGAGAGTTGCAGTTATTAGAAGAAAATAAAAAATCAAAGCGCAAGCAATTTTGGCTTGGTTTAGGTCTGGTGGCTTTATTAGTCATCATTGTCATTTTTGCAGTTAGTACTTTTATGAGTAATAACAATGATAATCAACAAACTGGTAATGAAACAAGTGAACAATCCACTGCCAATCAAAATCAATCGAATGATACGCAAGGTGATAATGTCAATTTCGAACGTCAGAACAATCAAGTCAAAGATGATATTCAATCGTTAAAGTCAGATATTTCAAATTCTAATGAAGCAACAGATTCTAAATTACAAGCATTACAAGATAAAATTAATAGCCTAAAACAAGAAGCTGATTCTAATAAAACAAATAAGTTAGCTGATAAATACCAAACTACAGTAGATGATTTAAAACAGGCAAAAAACGAAAAAGATAATGGTAATACTGATAAAATGCAAGAAGAATTAGATAAAGTAAATAGCAAACTAGATGATATAAAATCGAAATTTTCTTCGTTGTTTAGTAAAGATGAACAAACAAATAATGAGGATGTTGAAAGTTAACGCAAAAAATTAATATATGCTTTTAAAAATACGAGATATAGATTGTATTCGCTAAATAATAACTGTCGACTAAGGACGCACCTTGTTGGCAGTTTTTTTATTTAAGCTTACCTACTGTCTGATATGTTTATATAAGTGAGTACTCGTTTATTTTCCTAGTTATTTCCTTGTTACAAAATTATTGGATATATGCCTACTTGAAAAACAACTACACTTCTTTTCTATTTCATTAATATTTTGAATTATATTTTAAATTTTTTCATATAAATCATTTTAATAAATTCCACAAATGATCAAACGCCATAAAACCCTTGATTTTTAGCGACATATAGCATATATAAATTTCTGTTTCGTGAATATATAGATTTTACAATTTTACGAACTATTATATGTAAGCGTATACATTTAAGAATATTCGTGCTATTATCTTATCAACTTAAACAAATGTTTAATTTGTAAACTTAAGTTTAATTTTGCATAAAGGAGGTTGCCATATGAATAAAAATGAACAGGAAGTTTTAAAGCGTATTCAAGAAAATCCATTCATTTCACAACAAGAATTAGCACAGTCTATTGGATTATCTCGGCCAGCAGTTGCAAATATTATATCTGGACTTATCCGCAAAGAATATGTTTTAGGGAAAGCGTATGTTTTAAATGAAGATTATCCAATTGTCTGCATTGGTGCTGCGAACTTGGACAGAAAATTTTATGTTCATAACGATTTACAATTAGAAACGTCTAATCCTGTTACTTCAACGAGATCTATAGGTGGGGTTGCACGCAATATAGCAGAGAATTTAGGGCGTATGGGCGAAACAGTCGCATTTTTATCTGTGAGTGGTAATGACAGCGAATGGGATATGATTTATAAATTATCAACCCCATTCATGAACTTAGACCACGTCCAACAAATAGAAAACGCAAACACTGGTTCCTATACAGCATTAATCAATAACGACGGTAATATGGAATACGGTTTAGCAGATATGGAGGTCTATGATTATATTACTCCAGAATTTTTAATTAAACGTACACATTTATTAATAAAAGCAAAATGTATCATCGCAGACCTCAACATTTCAAAAAGTGCAATGGATTTTTTATGTGCTTATTCAGAAAAGCATAGCATTAAATTAATAGTTATTCCCGTTTCATCTCCAAAAATGAAAAACATGCCTGATTCATTACATGCTATCGATTGGCTTATTATTAATAGAGATGAAACCGAAACTTATTTAAATATGACTATACAAAACACTGATGATTTGCGTATAGCTGCACAAAAATGGAATAAGTTAGGCGTTTCAAATGTTGTGATTACAAATGGTGTAAAAGAACTTATTTTTAGAAATAGTAACGAAGAAGTCATTAAACCTGTGATACCTTCACAACATGTCGTAGACGTAACAGGAGCTGGTGACGCTTTCTCTAGTGCAGTCATTTTTAGTTGGTTAAATGAACTAGACACTGAAAGCATACTGACAACAGGCATGATGAATGCTCGAAAAACAATTGAAACTGAATACACCGTGAGGCAAAACTTAGATAAGAAACAATTATTTAGAGATTTGGAGGACTATAAAAATGAAGCAATATATTGAATTTTCTAAAGAAGTAGCACAAGCTAAAGCAGATAAAAAACCCATCGTAGCACTAGAATCAACAATCATTTCACATGGTATGCCTTACCCACAAAATGTGCAAATGGCTACGGCTGTTGAAAATATCATACGTGATTATGGTGCAATTCCAGCAACCATTGCATTAATTGATGGAAAAATCAAAATTGGACTGGAAAATGATGAACTAGAATTACTCGCTAAAAGTGATAATGTCGCAAAAGTTTCACGCCGTGATTTTGCAGAAGTAATCGCTACTAAACAGATTGGTGCAACTACAGTTGCATCAACAATGATGAGTGCAGAATTAGCAGAAATTCAATTCTTTGTAACTGGTGGTATTGGTGGTGTACATAAAGGTGCCGAAAACACAATGGATATCTCAGCGGACTTAGAAGAGTTAGGTAAAACAAATGTAACAGTAATATGTGCTGGCGCTAAATCTATACTAGATTTACCAAAAACAATGGAATATCTTGAAACAAAAGGCGTACCCGTAATAGGTTACCAAACAGATGAATTACCAGCATTTTTCACACGACAAAGCGGTATTAAACTAAACAGTTTTTCTGAAACTCCAGATGATATCGCACATATTTGTAAAGTTAAAAATGATTTGAATATTGAAGGTGGCGTTGTTATCGCTAACCCAGTTCCTAAAGAACATGAATTACCTAAATCATATATTGACGATATTATTGAAGAAGCAGTTAAAGAAGCAGAAACGCAAGGTATTAGTGGAAAAGATTCTACGCCATTTTTACTTGGTAAAATTGTCGAAAAATCTAAAGGCAAGAGTTTAAATACAAATATCAAACTAGTTGAGAACAATGCGGTACTTGGCGCAAAAATTGCAGTTGCTTTCAATTCATTGTAGGTGATACTTATGTCAATCATATTTGCCGTTACTGGTATATTTTTTGCATTATTCATCGCTTTTTTATTTAGCTATAACAGAAAGGCAATTGATTTCAAAAAACCAGTCATTATGTTAATCGTTCAAATCATCATTGTAGTATTCATGATGAATACGACTATTGGTTTAACGATACTAACCACATTAGGTTCATTTTTTGAAGAATTAATCAATATTAGTAAAGCTGGTATCGATTTTGTTTTTGGTGGTTTACAAAACAAAGGTGCTTCAACGTTCTTTATTACCGTGTTACTACCTTTAGTATTTATCTCTGTATTAATCGGTGTGTTAAACTATTTTAAAATTCTTCCGTTTATCATTAAATATGTTGGTATTATTATCAATAAAATCACACGTATGGGCCGTCTCGAAAGTTACTTTGCAATCTCAACTTCTATGTTAGGACAGCCAGAAGTTTATTTAACTATTAAAGAAATGATTCCTAAATTATCTAAAGAGAAATTATATACGATTACTACTTCTGGTATGAGTGCTGTCAGTATGGCTATGTTAGGTTCGTATATGCAAATGATTGAACCTAAATATGTAGTTACTGCCGTTATGCTCAATATTTTCAGTGCTTTAATTATCGCAAGTGTCATCAATCCATATCAATCAGATGATAGTGACGTGGAAATTTCCAACTTATCCTCAGATAAAAGCAATTCAAATAGTGATGAAACAAAGTCGAAAAACGTTCCATTTTTCCAAATGATTGGCGATAGTGCTACGGACGGCTTTAAAATTGCCGTAAGTGTCGCCATTATGCTCCTTGCATTCATCTCTTTGATGGAAGCAGTCACAGTATTATTTAATTTTGTCGGTTTAGATTTCAAACAATTAATCGGTTTTATTTTTGCACCGATTGCTTTCATCATAGGTGTGCCTTGGAACGAAGCAGTTCAAGCTGGATCACTCATGGCAACTAAATTAATCACTAACGAATTTGTTGCTATGTTAGACTATCAAAAATTAGCTGGAGATTTAACACTACGCACACAAGGTATCATTTCTGTATATCTCGTTAGTTTTGCTAATTTTGGTACTGTAGGCATTATCGTTGGTGCTATCAAAGGATTTAGTGATGTACAAGGCAATAAGGTGGCTTCGTTTGCCTTGCGCTTGCTACTAGGTTCAACACTTGCTTCAATTATTTCAGCATCAATCGTTGGCTTAGTATTATAGTTTTTTAAAAATGACTACATAAATCCAAATAACTTTAAATGATATTGTAACCTATAACTAGCATTGAATAATAAAAGGCTGAGACAATTCAATTTGTCTCAGCCTCTTACATTATTTATTAGTTAAAGAAACCTAAGATGAAGTCAGCGCCTTTAGCTAATGCGTCAGCAATGCTAGTTCCCATTGTTACCCAGTCAGCACTTAAACCTGCTTTTACAGCTTCACTGATTGCGTTTACGAAATCAGACATTTAACACACCTCATTTCTCAATATATGATTTGTTAAAGGTTGATTACCTTTAACTAAATTATAATAAGAAATATTAATATTGTTGTAAATATTTCTTATTTTGTATGTTTTTGTGCCTAAGTGTTATTACAATACTTAATTTTTACAATTAGCGTTTCCTAGTTGTCATTCAGTGATAAAGTTTTATATTATTTTTATAATGACAGAAATAATGCATCTGGGACATAAATCCTAAAAAAATAGCACTCAGATGATTTAATTCAATTCATCTGAGTGCTTCCTTTTTATTCAATACTTCGTATTGTTGGTTCGCTTTCTTAAGGGACGACTTCATCCTATAGTCTTCAGCTTGTCCTGTTACCTCAAGCGTCTCGCCAAAACACAACGTATTCAAATATCTTTATGACAAATGCCTTTCTAATCGCTGAACTTTATCTTGATCTAATGTGTCGAATATTTCATTATCTACAATTACTTCAACATGAGGATGTTGATGTAATATAGATGCAGGTAACGTTTCGGAAATTTCTCCCTCTATTAATTGTGAGACGGCTTCTTTTTTATTTCTGCTCATCGCTAACAAAATAATACGTTTCGCACGCATAATAGATGCCAGCCCCATAGAAATTGCTTGCTTAGGAACATCTTCTATTGAATCAAAATAACGACTATTTGCTTTCATCGTTGAAGAAGATAAATCTACAACTCTTGTAATACTTTCAAACGACGAACCAGGCTCATTAAATCCTATATGCCCGTTTTCACCTATACCTAAAATTTGTATATCTGTAGGTCCTTTATCTTTTAAATATTGTTCATACATTAAGCATTCTTGTTCTAAATTATTGGTATCTCCTTGTGGTATAAATATATTTTCTTTATGCCACGTTTGATGATGTTTAAATAACTGTCGATACATATATGCGTGATAACTTTGTTCATTGTCTGCGCTTAAACCCACATATTCATCCAAATTAAATGTCACTATTTGATCTAGTTGCAAATGATTATGATTAATCAATGTTTTTAAATACTTGTAAACATCTGTCATAGTATTTCCTGTAGCAAGACCCAATACTGAATCCGGTTTCATTTTTATTTGCTTTAACAGTTCAGTCGCAACATATTGACTTGCAAGTTGTCTATTCTCTAAATTTAAAATATACATATACTCACCAATCACTTTCTAATTTCTGTATATTACCTTTGTTTAATGATAAATTGAAAATTTTTTTATTACGCTTGTTCACTGTCTAGTAACTCTTCTACTTCATTTTTTATCGTTGTGACATGTGGTCCATAAACAATTTGTACACCATTACCTTTTTGTATGATACCTCTAGCTTCGGTAGAATTCAGCAGTTGCTTATTGACTGGGGCGTCTGACTTTAATGTCACTCTTAGCCTTGTAGCACAACAATCGACAATTTCTATATTTTCTTTACCACCTAAACCCTCGATAATTGTTTTAGCACGTTCTGTCGTTTCAACAGTTTCTGTAGTTGTTTCTGCTTCTCTACCAGGTGTTTTAAAGTTGAATTTGTTAATTAAAAATCTGAAAATAATATAATATAAAATAAACCAAACGATGCCAATCGGTATTACCCATAAAAAGTTCGTCTTAGCATTACCTTGCAAAACGCCGAATAATAAAAAGTCTATAAAGCCACCACTGAATGTTTGACCTATCGTAATATTAAATACGTCTGCCATCATAAACGCTAAACCATCTAAAAATGCATGTATCACATATAAAATTGGTGCAACAAATAAAAAACTGAACTCTAACGGTTCTGTAATACCTGTTAAAAATGAAGTTAATGCTGCAGATAACATTAGCCCACCAACAACTTTTTTATGTTGTGGTTTCGCAGTATGATAAATTGCTAAAGCTGCACCACATAGTCCAAACATCATAGTAATAAAACGACCTGACATATAACGCGAAACACCTGAATAGTATTTCGTTACGTCTGGATCACCAAGTTGAGCAAAGAAAATATTTTGAGTGCCTTGAACAAGATGACCCTTAACTTCTAACGAGCCACCTAATGCAGTTTGCCAAAACGGTAAATAGAAAATGTGATGTAAACCAAATGGCCCCAATAGCCTTAATATAAATCCAAAGAAAAAAGTACCAATGACACCAGTTTTATCTACGATACCTCCTACACCAAATATCCACCCCTGTACTGTTGGCCAAATAAAGAACATGATAACCCCGAGTATGATTGCAGAGATTGCTGTAATAATTGGAACAAAACGAGATCCTCCAAAAAATCCTAAATATGATGGAAGAGAAATCTTGTGATATTTATTATGTAAAAGCGCCGTCATAACTCCTGTGATAATCCCACCAAACACGCCCGTTTCTACTGTTTGAATTCCTAGAACCATACTTTGTCCTTCTTCTGCTAAATTGCCTTTTGCTAACGTATCTGTAATGATTAGCAATCCATTCATCGAAGCATTCATAATAAGGAATCCTAACATTGCTGCTAATCCTGCAGTACCTTTATCACTTCTAGCTAATCCAATTGCAACACCTATGGCAAAAATTACTGGTAAATTTTGAAATACAATATTACCAGCTGATGACATAAGAACAAATATATTTTGCAATAAGTTAATATCCAACACGGGATATGCTTTGATTGTATTCGGATTACTTAATGCGCCACCGATTCCCAACAACAATCCAGCTGCCGGTAATATAGCGATAGGTAACATAAATGATTTACCAAATTGTTGTGCCTTTTCAAACAATTTACTCATAGTCATTAACCTCCTAATTATCATAAATATACAATTAAAGAAAATATTAATCAATATAAAATACCATTATGAAAAACTTTTTCATAATGGTGATATATGTCTTCTTTTTTAATGAAAAAAACTCACAAAGCCACGTTACTTTGTGAGTTTCTTTATTTATTCAATTAAGATATGTGTTAAAAAATATCGCCTAATGTTCCTGCCATAATTGCTTTAATTGAATGTAATCTATTTTCCGCTTGCTCAAATATAACAGCATGTTCACCTTTAAATACATCATCTGTTATCTCCATTTCAGTTAAACCATGAGTCTTATAGATTTGTTGTCCCACCTTTGTATGCACATCATGGAAGGCGGGCAAACAATGTAATACAATAACATCTGGATTCATTGTATTGACAAGCATAGCTTCATTAATTTGATATGGAAGTAATTTTTCAATACGTTGTGTTTGAACTGATTCATCTTCTCCCATTGAAAACCAGACATCTGTATATATTGCATCTGCTTTATAAACTGCTTGTTGAATATTATCTGTAATTAAAATATTACTGTGCGATTGTGTTGCATAATTTTTGGCAAGTTGTTGAATATCTTGATCAGGCTGTAGCGATTGAGGGCCTGCAATATGAATATTCATACCTAATATTGCGCCAGTAACCAATAAATCATGTGCTACGTTATTTCTTGCATCACCAACATAAGTCAATGTTTTGCCTTGTAATGTGCCTAGGTGTTCTTTTAAAGTATAAAAATCTGCAATCATTTGAGTAGGATGCCATTCGTTTGTTAAACCATTCCATACTGGAACTTCGGCATGTTGCGCTATACTTTCCACATCTTTTTGATAAAAACCTCTAAATTCAATACCATCATACATACTCCCTAATACTTTTGCTGTATCTTCTGTCGATTCTTTGACACCTAGATGAATTTCACCTTGACCAAAATAATCTGGAAAGGCACCTAAATCGTTTGCTGCTACACTGAATGCTGAACGTGTTCTTGTAGATGGTTTTTCAAATAATAAAGCAATATTCTTACCTTTAAGATAAGGGTGAGGAATGCCTCGCTTTTTCTTTTCTTTTAATTCTCCGGTAAAGTCAATCAAAGTGACTAGTTCATCTGCAGTAAAGTCACTCGTTTTCAAAAAGCTCTTACCTTTTAACAATGCTAGTTTTTTTAAATCTGTTGTGTACGCCCCAATTTCATCACTCCAATATATTTATAAGATTTATATACATATTAAACTTAAATAGAGTTATTTTCAAGTATAAATATACTATTTATTGTATATTTTTAAATCGTTTAATTATTTTACTAGTTTTGAAGTATAACCTACGCTAAATGTATATTTCCATACAATCACGATCTTATTTGCAACAGTCAAGCAAGTAAGATGTCTGACAATAAACACCGTGGCAATGATTTAACTAAGTTGTGCTTTCCTACACAATATTTTAATAATATATAGTAAATTGAACATGTAACCACTAGCTCATGGAGGTGAACATACATGTTAGATTTACTATTTGCCACTATTAAGCAAATTGCTGCTCATTTTGTTTCAGGTGGTTTCCAAGAAAAATAATTATATTTATCCCACGTCATCTCAAAATCATTGCATAATCATCCCTTAAAATGAATACAAAAACGGGCAAACAATATCAAAACCCCTCATTTTGAAACTGTTCGCCCGTTTACTATTATTTATTAATCGTTAGCTGAAGCTATTAAAAAATCATCCATTAAGCCATATCCTAACTTTTTTATAGCTACTATAATAGATTATTTACTGTATGATGCAAAATTTTTAGACTTTCTACGTTCCCTTTCCTCAGGTGTCTTTAAGAAACGTGTCATAATTGCACTAGCAACATATAATCCAAATATTAAGTACATCATGCCTTTAACACCAATACTATCATAAAACAATGCCACTAACCCTGGTCCTGCAAATACACAAAGACCAGCGCCTAAATTTAATATTGCCATTGCTGGTCCTTTATCACCATCATGAACTAAAGAAGGGACAAGTGCAGAAATAGGGACAAAGCCTGCTAAACACATCCCCCATAGAAATCCTACCGTACCCACAATAAAAACATTACCTGTAAATAACTCTGGCACAAAATATAGTCCTAACGTAAATATCGCACATCCAACACCACCAATATAAGAAATCGTATTTTTCCAGCCAATTTTATCGCTCAACGCACCAAATATTAGATTGAATATAATATTAGCAATAAAAATTGTTCCCCAAATATTTAACCAAGTTGTAGTAGCAATACCTTTGGAAGCTAAATAAATCGGCAGAAATAATGGAAAAGCATATTGTGCCGCCTGGTTTATGATTCTAACAACACAGGCCACTGCCACACGCGGTTCCCTTTTTAGTATCGTTATACCTGCAAGTACCTCACTAAAGTGTTCTTTAAATCCGTGCCCTTTTTCTTCAATCATAAACTGGTCTCTATTTACAAATACTGCTAAAAATGTTCCTATTAACACCCAAATAATCGCTGTCCACAATGTAAAGAAGTGTCCAATTAGTTGAATCGCAAAAGAAGAATAAAATGATCCTAGGACACTAAGCCCTCCTGTAAACACAAACCAAAACCATCCTACTGCAGCACCTAAACGCTTTTGCGGAGAACGATAAGCAACCCAAACCAAAAAAGAATAAGCAAACAAAGGATAGCCAAACCCTCTTATTGCATATGACGGAATCATGATATTATAGTTCATCGTTGGGATTGCCAAACCAACAAATATTGCATGACCGATGATATATAACCCTGTTCCTAACAGCATCACTTTTCTTGGACCGATAATTTCTACCAAGACACCTGATAACCAAGAACCAATAGCTATCGTTACACCATAGCAAGTGGTCAAAATCGCAGTTTGTTGCACGGATAGACCATGATCATGTAAATAAGGACTAATCCATGCTAGCTCTAAACCGTCTCCCATCATAAATATTAATACACCAACATATCCCCAAAATAACGTTGGAGGCATTCCCATTTTAGTTAATTTATCACTCATATTACGCACCCCTTATAAATCAATCGTTGATATTAAGATTAATTTAAATATTTTCTTGCAATTTTTGTAATCACTTTTGTAAACGCTTTCAAATATTATCATTATATTATTATATTTTTTCTAATAACGCAAATTTATTTTCATTTATTTTCGTTTTAAGATATAAATAAGTAAAACCGAAAATACAGCTTATTAAAATCAACGAAAAATATTTGTATACGATTTAAATTGTTTATATGAAAAATTCATTTTTTATACATGATTGAAAATTTATTTGTAAACGTTTACAATGAGAGTTATTTAAACATCATATGACTAGATGATTATTAAATTTTTATGAGGGAGTTTTATATAAAATGATGTTATTAGTAGCTTTCAGTGCAGTAATCGTACCTTTTTTATTTCTTGTACTCTTACGTATGTCAGCTTTAAAAGGGATGATTATTAGCGCTATCGTTGTAACAGTTTTAGGGATTTTTGTATGGGGGATGCAAGGTAATGTCGTTATAGCTTCAATACTTCAAGGTACGCACAAAACATTAACGATACTTTATATTTTATTCGGTGCGCTCGTGTTACTTAATACATTACGCCAAACGGGTGCAGTAAACCGTATCAATGCAGGATTTAAGAAAATTTCACCAGATATGCGTGTCCAAGTCATCATTGTCGCTTTCTTATTTGGTTCACTTATTGAAGGCGCTTCAGGATTTGGTACACCAGCAATGGTTACAGCACCTTTACTAGTTGCTTTAGGTTTTAGACCTATGATAGCTGTTGTTACAGCTTTAATTGCCGATAGTATTGCAGTGTCTTTCGGAGCAGTGGGCACGCCAGTTATTGTTGGATTAAGTACTTTAAAAGAAGCAAATCAATCCTTTTTCCATTCGACAGCTGAGCAAATAACTATATTAGATTTATTGAGTGGTATTTTCATACCTATCATCGTTATCTCTACGATGATTATTTTCTTTGGGAAAAATAAAAAGTTAAAATCTATTATTGAAATGCTACCATGGCTAGCATTAATAGGAATTGTATATGCAGTATCTGCCTTTGTATATGCACATGTTTTCGGCGCAGAATTTGTTGCTATATTAGGCTCACTAACTGGTTTAGTAGTTGCCGTCTTAACTGCAAGTAAGGGTTGGTTGTTACCTAAAACAGTGTGGACAGATGGCTTAGATAAAACATACGAAGCAGATAGTACAGAACATTCTATGAGTTTACTAACTGCTTGGGCACCTTATGTAATGGTTGTTATCTTACTTTTATTAACGAGAACGGTTCCAAGTGTTGAATATTTCACCACACATGTTCTTGATTTTTCTTGGAATAATATTTTAAATTTCTCTGAAATATCATCTGAATGGCAATTTCTTTATTCACCTGGGACAATTTTATTATTATCAGCAATTTTCGCCATTATAATTCAAAGAAAATCTATTAAGGATTTAGGTAATGCAAGTATCACATCCTTATCAACAATAAAAATTACTGGTATTACACTAATTGCCACACTCGCAATGGTGCATGTTTTTATCAACTCAGGTATCAATGCGCATGATTTAATAAGTATGCCAGAATATATCGCCAAAAATATGGCTAATACTTTAGGTCCTGTATGGCTATTCGTTGCACCATTCTTAGGTGCTTTAGGTTCGTTTATTACAGGTAGTGCTACTGTATCAACGTTGACTTTCTCACCTATTCAATTAAACATTGCTAACTCTATTGGTGCAGATCCATTTATTGTATTAGCTGCACAAATCATTGGTGCAGCTGCCGGTAACATGATCTGTGTGCATAATGTGGTCGCAGTTTGTGCGGTAGTTAATATGCCTGGTAAAGAAGGTAGTGTCATAAGAAAAACATTAGGCCCTGCACTTCTGTATTGTATTCTAGTTGGGATTAGCGCGTATATTATCTCATTATTTTTCGCTTAGTCTATGCAAGTCTGAGATACAAATATCTTGAACTTAAAAATGAAGTGAGATATTCATATTTAATTGATTTAAAATTACTTCTTCATCGCACGGCGATAAGAAAAAAAGCTGAGACAAATTGAATTGTCTCAGCCTTTTTATGAAGTTTTATAAATCACCAACGCTATATAACTATTTTAAATAGAACATATTGTTACTTAATGCGTATTATTTCATATAAAATTCTTATTATTATCATATTGATTATTATTTTGATAAAGTACAAGTAAATTATTTCTTATATTTATATGATAAACATGAGGATTAGGTGGGGTTTGTTTATGAAAATTGAAAACATTAAATTATTCACTTCAGAATTTGAAAAGACATTCCAATTTTATGAAGAAATTTTAGAATGTCCAGTTTGGATGATTGGCCAAGAGGCTTTTACAGTTAAAATTGGAGAGACGCATCTGTGTTTTCAACAAGCAAACGACGATGTCCAACCATTTTATCACTTTGCGATTGACATTCCTTACAACCATTTCTTCGACATGAAACAACATTATCAAAATATTTTATTTCTATTGATGGAGGATGGTCAGCATACGACGTATTTCGAATCTTTTGTTGCACATTCTTTTTACTTTCAAGATCCTTCAGGGAACGTCGTGGAACTCATTGCACGCATTTCTAATATAACTGATGAACCTGAATTTTCAAGAATTAGTGAAATTGGATTCGTATGTAATGAAACGAAGGCAGTCTTTGAAGCATTGTCGAAATTTCATTTAAATACATATGAAAAGCAACCCTTTGCACCACATGATTTAAACTTTATCGGCGATCATTATGATGACAGTTTTATTTTACTGACACCGGAAGATAATAAATGGCTGTTTTCTGACCAGTTTTCCGAATCTCATCCCATGTGCATTCAAACAAATGAATTTAAGTTAAGCATGGATAACCAATCTCAATGGCACTTAAATAAACTTTAAATCTAAAAATAATGAGCACACAATATCAATTTAGCAAGTTTTGATACTGTGTGCTCATTTTTTATTAATACCGTCTTATAACGTCATATTCTAAGTTTATCGTATATTTTGATTTTAACAGTTTTACAATCAAATTTACTCTTTAACTTGTGACTTGTCACTGACAAATTTCTTTAAAGTTTTATTTAAACCATCTTTCGCTTCTTGGTCATAACCATAACTACCATCTTCATTTTGTGTGATGTGCTTATCTAATATAAATCTGCCTTTATGAATAGTATCTGCACCTAGTTCTTTAATAACTGGATCAAGACTATATTGGATTGCTAGCACATGTGCAAACGTGCCTCCTAAGGCTAATGGTAGTACCGTTTTACCTGTAAATGCCCCTCGTGGTAACAAGTCTAAATACGTTTTCACGATACCTGAGTAGGCAGCTTTAAATACTGGAGATACTATAATAACACCATCCGCATCTTCAATCGTTTTATGCGTAGCATTTATCGATTCATTAGAAAAATCTGCAGTAATTAAAGCCTCAGCATCTAATTGATGTACGTGGATGACATTTGTCTCGATGCCCTCAGCATTCAAATACGATTCCGCGTAATCTATAATACCTGTGAGTCTTGATTTTAGTTTATTGCCTCCAGCAATAATTGCTACTTTTGCCAAAATGATAATCCCCTTTCTATATAAAATTTTTCATATATACCTTCGACATTTACACGCTTATCTATTAATAAATATATGAAAAAATAGAATCCATTGGAAACAAATTCCACTTCTTTAGCGTATCATCAAATATAGGTAAAATCATAGGAAATGATTTGAATTATCGCAATTATTATTGTATCAATAAGTTTATATATTAAATTTATGACATTGATTAGGCATTTCCTTGGAAATAATTATATTGTCATTTAGCACTTTATATTGATTATTATCTAAACCCATTGATAACTTATCACTTATGTTATTGCTTCAAAAGCTATGACCTATAATTCGCCTGTTGATGCATTTTTTTAATTTCTTAACACATTATTAATTCTAAACATCATACACGGTTGAGTGTAATAGTACAAAATCAGTTTTTTTGTTTCAACTCTAAAAATTCCACAATATAAATAATTTTATTATATTCTTTTTTAAAAAATCGTTTCGCTTTAAAAACCTTTTTTTCTAGATGTATACTTAATTTAGACATACAAAGGAGTGATACACAATGAGTACATTTTCTAATAAAGAAAAAGTACAAATCTTATCAGATATTGTAGCGATTGAAACAGTAAATGATAATGAGCTTGAAGTTTGTAATTATTTACAGAAACTATTTTCTAACTACGGAATTGAATCAAAAATTCAAAAAATTGATGAACGACGTGCTAACCTCATTGCTGAAATCGGTGAAGGCAAGCCGGTAATCGGTATTTCAGGTCATATGGACGTTGTTTCTGCTGGTAATAAATCTCAATGGACATACGATCCATTTTCGCTTACTGAGGATGATGGATTTTTATATGGTCGTGGCGCAGCAGATATGAAGTCAGGACTTGCTGCGTTAGCAATTGCACTTATTGATATTAAATCTTCTCAAGCACTGCAACATGGTCGTATTAGATTTTTAGCAACTAGTAGTGAGGAAATGGAGCAACTTGGTTCTCAAACTTTGTACGAACAGGGTTATATGGATGACGTTGATGCATTACTTATAGCAGAACCTTGCCAAGATATCATGGTGTATGCACATAAAGGTTCAATGGATTATCGTATTACTTCCTACGGTAAATCAGCACATAGCTCTATGCCAGTAATGGGCACTAATGCCATAAAACCATTAATCTCATTTATACAAGATATTGATGACGCCTATGCTAAAATTTCAAAAGAAGTTCAGGGAAAAGCGCTAGATTTCACAAAATTCATTGAAAGAATTAAGCCATCATTACCTGCAACAACAGCACTTGAAGACGTAGAATCTGCACTTCAAGGTTTAGTTATTAGCAATACATTAATTAACGGTGGGGTACAGGTGAACTCTGTTCCTGAAGAGGCAGATGCAGATTTTAATATTCGTACAATTCCAGAATATGATAATGAACAAGTAAAAACGTTATTCTCAAACACAATTCAAAACCATAATGATAAAGGTGCAAATTTATCAAGCGACCTATACTTAGACCTAGATCCAGTACTCACTACTGGTGATAACAGCTTAATTAATACTGCTCAGAACATAGCTCAATCTCTATTTGACAAGGACTTTATCGCTTCTCCAATCGGTGGCGTTACTGATGCTTCAAACTTATTAAAAAATAAAGATGAAACTTTCCCATTCTTAGTATTTGGTCCAGGTATTAAACCACATCAAATTGATGAATGTGTAGAAAAAGACATGTATTTAAAATTCATTGATTTTTACAGTGAACTTTTAACAACTTATTCTAAAAAGCTTTAGTTTTAATTAAATTAACTTCAGCCATTTAAAAAAGCTCAGACACACTATGTTCTGAGCTTTTTTTATAACATCGTGATAAGGTAAACGTGTGTACATACTGTTAAAACCTTGTCCTGACAATAGTGGAACAAAACAACACATTTAAAAATTTGTTATTTACGCTTTTGTACATTGTTACTTGCAAATTGTAGTACCTACATTATGGCCATGTTGCAATTTTTGAATAATGTGCGCTTCATTTCCTGCTGCAATAACTACTTTTTGACATCCCTTTTCTATTGCTTTAACAGCATCTTGGACTTTAGGTATCATACCACCATATATTAATTTTTGTTCAATATAGGTGGCTATATTTTTCGCATTTAATGACGGTTGTACTTTTTCATTGATTAAAACACCCGGAATGTCGCTTAATAAATAAATTGGTGCATGTAAAGCTTGCGCAATTTTATACGCTAGCGTATCGGCATTAATATTATATACCTGGTGCGTCATTTGATTTACACCTATAGATGCGATGACTGGTAGAAAAGATTGTGTTAAAGTCGCGATAACGCTTGTATCTATATGAATAGGTTCGCCAACAAAACCATATTTTAAATCTAATGGTTTAATATCAAATAATTGCGCATCTATGCCATTCATGCCAATACTTTGAATACCAAATTGATTGATTTTATTGACTAAACTAGGATTCACTTGTCCAATTAATGTTTGAGTCGTAACAGAAAGTACTTCATGGGTAGTAACTCTCAAACCATCTTTAAATTCTGTTGCTACTTCTTGTAATTCCAAAGATTGATTTATAAAAGGCCCACCTCCGTGGACGATTAATGGTTTATAACCTTGCTTTTTTAATGCAACAATATCTTCAATTATCGAATCATGCATATTCGTCAAAGTGCTCCCGCCTATTTTAATTACAATGTAATCCATATCAAACACCTCTTAGGTTCTATACGACGCATTTATGCGCACGTATTCATATGATAAGTCGCAGCCATAAGCGGTAGCTTCCCCATCTCCATCACCTACAGTAGCTTCTATAATGATATTGTCTGCTTCCAATTGTTTTTTTAAATAAGCTTCATCAAATGCCACTGACATGCCTGCTTTAACCACATCAACTTGGCATAATGATACGTTTGTCGCATGAGGATTTATATGTTTTGATGCGTAACCCATCGCTGTTACAATTCTTCCAAAATTTGCATCTTCACCATGAATTGCTGTTTTAACTAAATTGGATGAAACAATACTTTTCGCCATTTTTCTTGCCTCATGGATATCTATTGCCCCTTTAACTCTAGCTGTCACCAATTTAGTCGCACCTTCGCCGTCTTTTGCAATCGACTGAGCCAAATAACGTGCAACATAATTGATGGCGTAAACAAATTTTTGCCATTCAGGATGATTTTCATCTAGCCAATGATGATTAACTTGACCATTTGCCATACATAGAACCATGTCATTCGTGCTAGAGTCACCATCTACGGTTATCATATTAAATGAGTGATCTGTAATTTGTTTTAAACAATCATTCAATGGCTCACTACCAACTTTTGCATCTGTCGTTATAAAACCAAGCATGGTTGCCATATTGGGATGTATCATCCCAGAGCCTTTTGCTGTACCACCTATTGTCACTATTTGGTTGTCTATATTTACTTTTACAGACACATGTTTCGTTGTCGTATCTGTCGTTAAAATCGATTGATTAAAATAGTCACTCTGGTTAAACGCATCGTGTAAAACATGATCGACGCCACGTTTCATTTTATCCATAGGCAAAAATGAGCCAATGACACCTGTTGAAGCAATACCAACATGATGTGGTTCTATGTTTAATCGTTCAGCCACCCAACTTTGTGTATCTTTCGCATCTTGTATACCTCTATCTCCAGTACATGAATTCGCATTCGCTGAATTAACTACAATTGCCTGCAATGTTTGATCGATGTTGATACTATCTTCAGTTACTTTAAGTGGTGCTGCTTTAAAACGATTAAGCGTATATACACCTGCTGCAGTCGCTTTTGTCGTAGAGTAAATCCATCCAAAGTCTTTTTTCTTTCTTCTTAGGCCAGCATGAAATCCACCAGCCATATACCCCAATGGCGATCCAACGTCACCATTGATATCTACAGTGATTTGATTGAATGTATCTATCGTTTCAATATATTTCATCTCATCTCTCCTTTCGCATTTCATTAAGGATAAATTGGTAGCTGATTCAGACCAGTTGTCTCGTCTAAGTCATAAAGTAAATTTAAATTTTGGATTGCTTGACCACTCGCACCTTTAACTAAGTTATCTATAACTGATACGATAATAGCCCTTTGATTTTTTTCATCTACATACAGACCTATATCGCAAAAATTACTACCATACACTTCTTTTGTTTTGGGGTATTCTCCCAAGTCTCTAATTCTTATAAATGGTTTCTGTTCATAATTATTTTTATAAATATCATGTAAATGCTCTGCTGTCATATACTCGTTTAACTTCACATAAATTGTAGATAAAATACCTCTTGTCATCGGTATTAAATGTGGTGTGAACATCACATCGCACTTTGTCCCAGCAATATTAGATACATATTGTTCTATCTCTGGTTTATGTTTATGGTTTCCAATTGCATAGGCACTAAAATTTTCATTCATTTCAGCGTAATGGAGGTGTTGTGCTAATGCACGTCCTGCTCCTGAAACACCTGTTTTTGAATCAATAATAATTGAATGAACATCGATTGCATTTTGAGAAATCAGAGGATGTAACGCCAATAAAATAGAAGTGGGAAAACAACCAGGATTCGCTATCAACTTTGTGCGTTGTGAATCTATTTCACTCCACTCCGCAATACTATAAAGGGCCGAATCTAAAAAATCTTGTTCTGCTGCTGCTTCACCATAATATGTTTGATATAGGTTTCTATCTGTCAGTCTAAAATCTCCTGATAAATCAATCACTTTAACACCATTATTAATTAAATTTGGCACTAAATGTTTGCTGACATTTGAAGGTGTTGCAAAAAATATAACATCACAAGACGTCGCTTGTTCATTTAATTCAGTATAATTAAGTGCGATATGGTTTAAATGTGGAAATGTTTTACTGATTGGTTCATCAATCTTAGAATGCGAAAATACATATTTAATTATGACGTTAGGATGATGTTGTAATAAACGTATAAGTTCTACAGCACCATAACCACTTCCACCTACTATTCCAACTGTAATCATCTTCCTCATTCCTTTCTGAATATTCGGAATTTTTAATGTGCTTTTTTATTTTTTTCAAGTACTTCTTTAATCACATCAGCAATTTGATTAATCTCATTTTCATTAATGACTAACGGTGGTGCAATTCTAATAACATTGCCCTGTGTTTCCTTACACAACACGCCTTTTTCTATCATTTCTAAACAATATGGCTGTGCTTGTTCTGTTAATTCAATACCAATAAATAACCCTCTCCCTCTGACATCATCAATAATTGGACTATCGATAAGTTGTAATTGATTCAACAGTGTTTGGCCTAACTCAGCTGAATGTTCAATTAAATTTTCATCTAATAAAACATCTATGGCTGCTATCGATACTGCACAAGCAAGTGGATTACCACCAAATGTAGAACCATGCGTGCCTGGTGTTAAAACATTCATGATTGTTTCATTTGCTAATATAGCTGAAATAGGGTAAAGTCCACCCCCCAATGATTTGCCTAGTAAATAAATATCAGGCTCTACGCCCTCCCATTCCATGGCAAACATCTTGCCTGTCCTACCTAGTCCAACCTGGATTTCATCAGCAATGAATAAAATATTATGTTGATTACATAAATGACGTACTTCTTGAATAAAATAGTCTGGGGGGATATTCACGCCACCTTCACCTTGTATTGGCTCTAAAATGATGGCCGATGTATTGTCATTAATCAACCGTTTTAAATGTTCAATATCTCCAAATTCTATATAATTAATATTTTCTAACAATGGACCAAATCCTTTTTTGTAACTATCTTGTGCAGATAAAGATAAAGACCCTAACGTACGACCGTGAAAGTTACCATTCATAGCAATGATTTCACTTTCATTTTCTTTAATACCTTTGACATCAGCGCCCCATTTACGTGCAATTTTAATTGCTGTTTCCACAGCTTCAGTACCAGTATTCATGGGTAGCACTTTGTCTTTATTTGCTAATTTACAAATTTTTTCTTCCCATTGTCCCAAGTTATCACTATATAAGGCACGCGATACCATAGTTATTTGCTCGCTTTGCGCTTGAAATGCTTCAATAATTTTCGGGTGACAATGTCCTTGATTGACCACTGAAAAGCCTGCTATACAATCAATATAACGCTTACCTTCAACATCCCATACATGAGCACCTTTACCTTTTGTTAATGCTAATTTCAAGGGACTGTAATTATTTGAACTATATTGATCTGTTAATTCGAATAACGTATTCATTAAATACACCAACCTTATTATTATTCTATTATTTGTATTAATATTCATGAATATTACACTTTTAAATATAATAAGTCAAAGGTTTATTTAAATATTTTTTATAAAAATATTTAAAAAGGCTTTAAAATAAGCAAAAAGCATCTATCAAAATTATAAAAATTTCAATAGATGCACATAAATCATTGTATACAATTTGCATATCATCATTTAATATTTAAGATAATATCCGTACCTACCATTCAAATTATACATTCAGTCGTTTTAACAATTGTGGTAATTGTGTTATATCTTCAAGGATATAATCAGCGTTATTTTGCTTAAATATGTTTGTCGCTTTTTCAATATAAACCTCTCGTTCATTATTTGTTAATGCATCCCATTGTTGTTCATTCAATCCAACTATAGAACTTCCTTTAACAATCCCCACAGCTATCACACCAGCGTTATTGGCTTCTCGAATATCAGCTATTGTATCGCCGACTTTCACTACCTCTTTAACAGAGGTTAGTTTGAGGTGTTTCATATTCTCAAAAATCATGTATGGATAAGGTCTTCCGTAACCACTCACTTGTTCTGCAGTAACGATGCTATTGGGTTTATAGTCCTTTTGTGCCGCTTCAGGTATAACAATTTCCATCATTGCTTTAGTGTAACCTGTAGTAGAACCAATAAGGTATCCATCATCTTGTAAATTTTGAATCGTAGTGACAACATTGGGCAATGGATCTGTAAATGATTTCAGATTCTTCATTAGCATTTTTTCAAATTGAGCATATAAACGATCAATATCTTCTTCTGTTGGTACTTTTCCAAATTGATTTTGCCACTCCTTTTTGATTCGTGGCATTTCAGCCATTGCTTTGATGTGATCACGTTTTAACATCCCCATAGGTTCTCTAGCTTCTTCAATTGTAACTTTAATACCTTCATCTTTGAATATATCCACAAAGACATTAACTGGTGCAAAACAGCCAAAATCTATCGTAGTACCTGCCCAATCCATAATTATACCTTTTATTTTAGTCATTTATTTGATACTCCTTTGCGCATTAAAATTTTTAATATGTTGAATCATTACCTCAAAATCTTGTCGATATAAATCACCTATATTTCCAACCCTAAATGATGGTACATCCATCAATTTCCCAGGATATAAAACAAAGTTATTTTTTTTCATATATTGATAAAAATCATCAAATTCAAAATTCGTATCTGGATATAAAAAAGTAGTAATAATCGGTGACTGGTATTCGTCATCGATATAAGGCTTAAAGCCTAACTGTTGCATAGATTGAATAATATATTGATTATTCGTTAAATACCTCTCATAGCGTGCTTCAACGCCACCTTCATTTTCTAGCTCTAAAATCGCTTGATGAAAAGCGGCAACTACATGAGTTGGAGATGTAAAACGCCATTTTCCACTATCTTTCATTACAATCCATTGATCATACAAATCAAGTGACACACTTCTTGCATTCCCCTTTGTTTTTTCCAAACTTTCTTTTTTGGCAATGACAAATCCAAAACCAGGTACACCTTGTATACATTTGTTGGCACTACTAACTAAAAAGTCTATTTGCAACTTTTCAACCTCAATCGGTACACCACCGAAGCTACTCATGGCATCTACAATAATCTTTTTGTTAAATTTTTTTGCCAATGTGCAAATGGATTCTATAGGATTTAAAATACCGGTAGTCGTTTCGCAATGCACAAAAGCAATATGAGTTATTGTCGGATTTTCTTCTAACACTTGCTGTATTTTCGCTAACGATGGTATGACGTCAAACGAAATGTTTAATTCTGTTATTTTTTTACCTGCGACATAAGCCATATCAATCATCCGTTTGCCATAAGCACCATTACTAATAATCAGCACATGATCTGTTGATGATATAGCCGTTTGGATGACACTTTCTACAACAAAACTCCCACTTCCTTGTTGCAAAATAGTTGTATAATTTTCAGCATTCACTTTAGCAATTTCAAGCAAACGTTGTCGGATACTTTGAGTAAGTTTTTTATAATCATCATCCCATGTACATCGGTCTAGTATCATTGTTTCTTTTACTGTATGTGTAGTAGTCAGTGGTCCTGGTGTTAATAATTTTAGTTGTTCCATTTAATCACTCCTTATTTTTACTCTGTTGCGCTTGTTTTTTTGCTTCTTGGAATATTTTTTGATGCGATTCTAATAAATCTACAGTTAGCCTACCTTTCCATTTTTTGGGATAAGTCGGTCGTTGTTGTTTGTCCACTTTTTCTCCCTTATAAAGTGGCACTGGATACTGTTGTAATAAATCTTTGCGCCCATATTTTTGAATCACTTGCACCATTTTTTCAGCTTTCTGTTGTTTTGCTCCACCCTTTTTGACAACAGCGGCAGCTTCTACTAATGAAAAGTTGCCTTCTATTGGATCAATATAATGAATTGGCTTCCCTTTCATTTCTGCATCAATGGCTTGTGAACGTAAACCGATACCAATAGCTGCTTCACCAGACTCAACTTTTTTAAGCGGTCCAGACCCGGAACTTTCTAAATGAGGACCAATATTTTTTAATAATTGAGTTAATATTTTTTGACCTTCCTTCTCTCCATACTCATTAAGTATGCTTTGAATCACTAACCATCCTGTAGAAGAATCAATAACATTGGGCATTGCCACTTGGTCTTTATATTGATTTTTCGTTAGAGATTCAATAGATTTTGGCATTTCCAATCCTTGTTCTTTTAATGCTTTTTTATTAACAAACAATGACCCCATATTACCTAATAGCGGCGTTATATAATCAGGATAAGCATCTTTGGTACTTTTATTAGTATTTTCGATATTAGCAAACATATTATTTTCTTTTTGTGCACTTTCTAAATAATAGGTTGCTTGTGTAATAACATCAGCTTCAATATTTTTACCTTCTGCCATCATTTTCCCGCCTAATTCAGAAGTTGATTGGGGCTGAACAATATATTCTCCTTTAAAACCATGATCATCTAATGCTTTTTTCATAACAGCAATCGCTTCCTCATCTGCATTCGTTGAAATAACGACTTTCTTAGTAGACGAACCAAACCCAACAATAGAAAAATATAAAAGAACGATTGCAACGAATATAAGGACGCTTATTTGCCACTTAATTTTCACTCGTTCATCCTCTCCTTTCTCTATATTTCAACCAACAACTACTGATACTTCGTATACAAACATTTGTGATAAGTATTAAAATGGATAAAATAAATATGTCAGTAAATCGGTTAAAGTGTTGTAATTGATTTATTTCGGTAGATACCAGTTGCGTTGAAGTCGAAACTAAAAATATAACACCACTAATCGTTACCATCGCATTAATAAAATAATAATTCATCATTTCAATAATTGTGGTTTTCATATTAGGTAATATGATTTTAAATATCGTCTCATACCATTGGTCTTGCAAAAGCGAACTCGTAACATCCCAAGATTGGTCCAACTTTTCCAATGCCCCTTTTGCCATCACATAAGGTGTCGTAAAGTAGTGCACGATAATACTAATAATCACAATCAAAAACGTCCCCTTAATAGAACTGTTTTGAAATAATAATAAGTAAGAAAGTCCTAATATCATACCTGGTACGGTGTTCGTTATTAGCGATATGATGTTTAAAGATTGCTTACCCTTCACTTTAGTTCTAACTGTTATCAACGCAGAAGCAAAACTGATGAGGGTGCCAAAAAAAGCAGTCGCAATAGCTACAAACAATGATTGTATATAGACATCTAATAATATTTCATCATTAATGACACTGATGATATGTGTCAATGTAAAATCTAGTTGATAAGGATAGTCTTGCGTAAAAGGTACAATAAACATCACTAAAAATATCAACAAAATAACTGTTGCTATGGTTATGGCACATACATTAACAAATCGGTCATGCCACTTTCTTAAAGGTAAATTTTTATGACTTATCGCTCGTTGTTGCACATTCCATTTTTCAATAATAGTCAGAAATATAAAACCAATGATTGCAGGGATAAGCATGAGCATAGCTATCACTGCACCTTCTGCAAACTTAGGAATAGAACCTAATATCATTTGATACAAAGTTATAGAAATCACATTATAATCTGCACCAATTGAAGCGGGTATCCCAAAATCAGTAAAACTTAAAATGAACGATAAAATAAATGCGTTGCCGATTGGTATAAATAATGGTCTTAACAAAGTGTGATAAAATCTTCTCATTTTACCATCTTTCATTAGTGATGAAATATAATAAAATCGATGATCAATATAATTAAACGCATTAGAAATAATAAGATAAGCGGCGGGCAATGTATAAATAATATAACCAATAAACAATCCATTTTTACCATAAATTGTAAATGGTAACTCGCTTAATATATTGGATAATATTCCTTCGTTCCCAAATAGATACATCAAAATAAAACCATATGTAATGGTAGGTACAAACATTGGCAATAAAGTCATATTTTTTATATATGAATGCGTCCATGTTGAAGCACGTGTCATATGTAACGTGTAAGACATAAAAAATGCAAGAATCGTCGTCACCATCGCTGCAGTCGATGATACCTTTAAGCTGTTAAATAGTGCGTTTGTTATTTCTGGATTCGTTAAAATATCTTTATAATGATATAGCGTCAATGCACCATCTAAAAAAAACGAACGGCCTAATAAGAAAACAATTGGTAATATTAAAAAAGCAATAAAAAATAGCAAAATTAAAATAAAAATCATACGTTGTGACCATAACTTATGCACCATGACGATCACCAAATAATCGGTAAATATGGTCTCTTTTAACTTTTAATTGTTTTAAAATAAATTTTTCAACAAATGCACTTTTGGGATGGTTAATGATCTCGTTAGGTGTACCAAATTGAGCAACTTCACCATTTTCAATTACTACCACTTTATCTGCTATTGTTAATGCTTCTTCAGGATCATGTGTAACAATAATTGTAGTAAGCGAAAGTGTTTTAGCAATTCTTTGAATCATATCTTTAATAGATTCTTTTATTACACTATCTAATGCACTTAAAGGTTCATCCATTAATAAAATTTCTGGTTCCATAACAATCGTACGTGCGATAGAGACACGCTGTTTTTGACCACCCGATAATTCATGTACTTTTTTGTTCAAATGTGGCCTTAAATCCAATAATTCAATTAAATCAGTTACTTTTTTATCGTGGACATTCTTTTTTATATTTTTTAAACCATAAATGATATTTTCATAGGCATTTAAATGAGGAAATAAGCAAAAATCTTGGAAAACAATATTAAAATTCCTTTTATTCATGGGTTTGTTTTGTATTTCCCTATCGTTATACAACACTTTTCCTTCAGTTACTTCCGTTAATCCTAAAATCATATTTAATAGCGTCGTTTTACCACACCCACTTGGGCCTAATAAACTAACGATTTCTCCCTTTTCAATAGATAAATTAATATCTTTAAGAACGCTATGATTATCATAGCTCTTACTAACATTTAACAATTTCAGCACTACTGACACCTCCTATTTGTTATACTAAAAGTATAGGACATATTTATTAATTCATCGTTAATTAATCGTAAAATATGATTAACTTTTGACAATGTCATTACAAACTTTTTACCATATTATGAATATACAGGAGGAAAAGTTCATTGTTACCTACAGAAAGAAGAAGAAAAATCCTTGATTTACTTGAAAAAAGAGAGTTTTTAAAATTAAAATCACTTAAAGATGCATTACAAATTTCTATGGAAACATTACGCAGAGATGTTCAACAATTAGTCAAAGATGATTTAATCACTAAAGAATATGGTGGTATTCGTCTGAAACATGTTTCAAATGGAGAATCTATTATTGAACAACGCTTAGATTTAAATATTGATAAAAAAAATGCAATTGCTTTAAAAGCAATTGCAGAAATTTCTGATGGTGATTGCATATTTTTGGATAGCGGATCTACTACATTACAAATCGCCAAACACTTAAATGAGGTAAAAAACTTAACGATTATTACCAACTCTATACCAGTTATGTTACAAGCTTTAAATCAAGGTCACACAATTATAAGTATTGGTGGGAAGGTACGTCAGTCTGAACATTCTATCACTAGCTTTGATTTTTTATTTAACTTTGATCAATTAAACATCGACAAAGCATTTATTTGTTGCAGTGGTATCTCGTTAGACAAAGGCGTTACTGACTTTAATTTAGAAGAAGTTGAAACACGCAGAAAAATTTTAGACATTTCTAAATATACTTATTTAACAGCAGATAGTACAAAAATAGATAAAGTAGTTACTGTAAAAATTTGTGATATCTCTAGTTTAGATTTCTTAATAAGTGATAAATATTTAGAATCAAAGACAGCTAGCCTTTATAATAATAAAATCAAAATCCTTTGATGATTTCGCAATTTATTTAAGTATGTACTCACGTCTTCGTTCCTTCAATCCCACCTTAATTGATACCACCTTTTTAAGAATGGGAGCATTCTTACATCAAATAGCCAATAATCCATATGTATAGAGCGGAACAAAAATCAGATTTTTAATGATTTTTCATTCCGCTCATACTATCGTTACTTTACATAAACAGATCCATGATTAATACAATAACCAAACCAACAATAGAAGATGTAAATAACAAAAGACCCCAGGTTTTAAATGTATCTTTAATCGTTATATTAAAATATTCTTTAAATAACCAAAATGATGCGTCATTCACATGTGTAATTGTATTACTACCAGCAGCAGTTGCTAGAACCATCAATACTGGATTAACATTAAATGTAGGAATTAAAGGCCCTACAATTCCAGCTGCAGTTATTGCTGACACCACCCCTTGTCCTGTAGCAATACGTATAAGTGCTGTAATTAACCACGCCATGATTAGAGGTGAAATATTTGTATTTTGCATAATTCCCGCAATATAATCGCCTACATTTGCTTTTAAAATAATTTCTTTAAATGCACCACCAGCACCTACGATAAATATAATCGTTGCCACACCTTTCAAGCCACTTTCGAAAGATTTCATCAACTCATCCATCTTTTTACCTTTTCTCAATCCAAAGACAATAATTGATGTAAGAATTGCGATTATAAGACTAATTTCTGCACTCCCAAAAAATGATACAATTTCATGCCATAAAGTATCTTTCGTTAGAAACATACTTAATATTGTTGAAAGTGAAATTAAAATCGCAGGAATGAGTGGTATTAATAAACTCATCCCAAAATTAGGCATTTCTCTTTCACTAAACGTTTTATTTTTCTGCAACAACGGTGGCACAGGGTAATTCAAATTTTTCATAACTTTCGGTAAAAGGATACCAGCAATCATTACACCAGGTATAAAGACGATGATTCCCAAGATATATACCATCCCCATATCAGCATGATAGGCGTCTACCAATGCAGTCGGACCTGCCTGAGGTGGAAATAAACTATGAGATAGTGTTGTTGCAGCTACCATAGTAATAGCCAATTTCATAAATGGTGTTTTAGCTTCTATAGCAATACTAATCACTAAAGGAGCTAAAATCATAAAAGCCACTTCGTAAAATACAGAAATACCAAAGACAGCACCAATAATAATCAATGCCCAATGCACATGCTTTGCACCGAATTTATCAATTAGCGTGGTAGCTATTCGTTGAGCTGCTCCAAAATCAACCATTAACTTACCTAAAATTGCACCAAATCCTATAATTAGTGCAAGACTACCTAACGTTGAACCTAATCCATCTTTAATTGTATCTAAGATTACCATTGGCTTCATACCGTTCAGTAAGCCAACAGCAATAGCTGCAAAAATCAAAGAAAAAATACTGTTAATCTTTAATTTAATATTTAAAAATAATAGCAATGCTACGCCAATAATAAGTGATATTATCGGTAAATTTTCACTCACAAATGACAATTTAAGTCCCCCAGTCAAAATCGATTTTATGAAAGCGAATTCACAAACTAACATTATACACCTTTTCGCCTTTAATAACAACGTTGTTATTTTGTGGTTTTAAGATTTCTTAAAAATAAAAAAGCACAGACAAAATAAATGATTGACATTCACTTTGTAAGTACTTTTTTAAATATAAGTTAACAAATGATTTAGAAATTTAAAGTTAATTATGATAACGCTCAAATTGCCATTGTTTGTCTGATAATACTTTTTTATAAAACGGATCGACGCCTATGACTTTAATACAATCAGCCAATGCCTCTACCTCATCTAAATGATGTGTCGTCAATATGATCAAACAATTTCGCTTCATTTGATTGAGTAAGTGATGGATATCAAACCTTGATTTTAAATCTATGCCTACCGTTGGTTCATCTAGTATCAGAACTCGTGGATGATTCAGTAAACCTATTAATACATTCACTTTACGCTTCGTCCCCCCAGATAGACGAGAAACAGTAACATCTAAATCTTTGATGTTTAATTGTTCCATGTATTTTGTAATTAACGCATCAGATATTGGATGTTTACATAATGCTTTAAAACAATTAACGTTTTCAGCAACAGTCATATGCTCAAATAATGCAATATCTTGTGGTACATATCCAATCATTGCTTGTAATTGTTTTTTAGACAATTTTTTTCCAAAGTACGTAATTTCCCCTTGATTAGGTTGTTCTAACCCCGCAAGCATTCTTAATAGTGTCGACTTTCCAGCACCATTTTCACCTAATAGCACAGTTAATTGTTGGTTTTCAAAAGTCATATTCAGAGATTGAAAAATTGTTTTATTATGATATCGTTTCTGCACATGCTTTAAAGTTATCATCCCATCCCTCCTAAATTTGTATAAGGATATAAATTACGCTCATGACAAGCGCATATATAAACGTCATAAATAACCTATGACTAAGTGTATTAATTTTAAATAATAAAAAAGCAACACCGGCTTCAAATAATACAATGATAAACAGTGATTTCAAATAAAATATCCATGTTAACGATTGATGAAACAATAATGCACTTATGATTAATATCATTAACAATAGCATCGTATGTATCAGTATGTAAGTAAGATACAATTTCACCTGACTATATTGAACTAAAAAAATTCTTCTCAAAGGCCCATTCTGTTTTAATCTTTGGTGCAAAATAATTTGCACACTGCTCATACTCAACAATATCGCAAAAACAACACTCAATGAAATAGAAGTATCTGAATGTGACTTTACAAAATAATGTACAATTTGAGATTGAGGTGTCTTATCATTCAATATTTTATTTACTGTGTTCAAAGATGTACGATCACCATTATCATCTAAATGACTTTTAACGATATTAGGTATCTGTTGTTCATATAATGACATGCTTATGATTTCTAAGGTAATATCACCAATAAAATCATCTCTTCCATATAATAAAATTGTTTCTTTTAAACGGTTATCATGCAACTTTTGACTGTAATTTTTAGGTATTTGTAAACTTACTACCGCTTCTTTTCTTTCTATATATTCATCCAAATACGTTTCTTCAGTTGGCACTTTTATTTGAGTAATGAATTCGTTACTTGTGATGTTTTTGATTAAATTTTTAGACGCTGCAGATTGATCTAAATCTTGTATTGCTACAGGAATTTGAAATGATTTATTTAGTGTTTTGTATATCCCCCAAATAGCAATTAAAGAGAATAATAAGATACACATAAAGGCTAAATGTTGTTTCCACTGTTTTTTTATAATTATGAAGAAATAGGGTTGAATCATAAGCGATACCTCCCAATCAATATCAAGACTAAGATGAAAATTGATATAAATAAACTGCTATAAAAAGTTATTGGTACATCTAAAATATAATTATTCAATACAATTTCCAGCATTTGATTTGTTACAAAACTAAATGGTAAGTAATCAACCATCCCTAATATAGAATGTTTAAAATAAATGGTTGGTATCGTCATCCCTGACAATAGAACAATCAATATACTCAATATACTTTTCAGTACATAGTTCATCCATTTAAAAGCAATTAAATCAATAATGGTTAACCAAATGATAATCATCAAGACATAATAGCTCAGTTGAATTACAATCGTTAACCAATTATAGCTTTCAAACTGATTTGGCAAGGATTTAATCAACCAAAGCACACCAAAAATCGTCCATAATCCTGTATAAAAAAGTGTAAATAAACTCCTTATCAGTGTTAATTTTTCAAAAGAAAAATGGTGCATGCTTAATCTTGACCACAATGCAGTCGTTTGATTCATTTTCAAAATAGTAAATATTGACAAAGCAAAAATATAAATAGATGTTAAATACGTTGTAATTACATAATAACTTGCACTGTCATATATATGTATAGGTTCATATTCAAATGCGCCAGCACGATTTAGTCCTGTAAACAATAAATCCGTTAGCAGCATTAATGTATGATCTTTATCATTATGTGAGGACAACGTTGTATAGGCCAGACCTCCACCCATCGATAACATAAGCCTTTGATATACTGAGTCTGTTAACTGATTAATGACTAAACTTTTGGTAGACTGTTGATCATATGTATGTACTGAAATAGGCAAACTTCCATTTTTATAAAAATCCTGTGTCATACCTTTTTCAAACACGTAATAACCCTCTAATGCTTTATTCTCTAACTTTTTTTCAGCTACTTTTTGGTCATATTTTTTTATGCTAATATCTTTCCCCAAATTCGCACCATCACCTAGTGATTTCAATATGATTTGCGTCTCTGGAGATCGATCTTTATCCACAACACCAATTCTAAATTTCTCATTATCTTGATTTAATTGTTGAATCACTATTAAAGTAGTAAACAACCCTATAACTATAATCAATAAATATAGTAGTAAATACCATTTTTTTAATAAAAAAGAGTGGTAAATGCGAAACAATTGTAATGTTTTCATTTTACCACTCTCCTTTTAGTTATTTTTTAAAATCTTTTGCTAAATCTTTAATGATACCTTCTGTTTTTTTAGAAATTTCCTTTTGTAATTTTTTCAAATCATCATCGGTCAATCCATTTAAATCTTTGGCACCTGATTTTTCGAATTTAATATCTTCTTTAAGTTTTGTTTCACCTTTGATATTAAATGTTACTGGTTGATATTGAATATCTGTAGTCAATTTAAAATCTTGCTTTTGCGTATTATTCTTCACATCGGTTTCTAAATGATTATTATATTCAAATTCAGTTTTGCGATAATTTGCATCAACGCTCACTTTACCTTTGTCTGTACGTTTGTCACCATCTTGAGTCTCATTGTTTGATAACTTAATCGTAGATTTTTTGTAACGCTCATTAGCCCCAATTGTATAATTGTCTTTATACTTATCATCGTCTTTTGTAGATTTACCTTTTAATGATAACTCAGTATCATCTGCAGCAATTTTATAATTCACTGCTAGTTTATCATCATCAATTTGATTCGTTCCTGTTAATTTTACTTCTGAATCATTTTTATCTTTAGCAGTTAATTCACGTTTTAAAATTAAATTATCTTCTTCCCAAATTACAGATTTAATACTTGGAAAATCATTTTTATCTTTATCTTTCACTTCTTGTATCGCTTCATCAATTTTATCTTCATAATCCTCTGCTTTGAATTGATCTTCGGCTATTTTTTTAATATCTTTATCCTTCTTAGCTTTTTCCAAAACTGATTTCACAATCGCTTTTGTTTCGCCTTTGCTAAGTTTCAATGTTACTTTCTTAACATCTTGTTCATCGCCATCTACATCAATCGTAGCATTTTCTTTTTCAAAATTATCTTTGTCTAATTTATCAATGATTACATCTGTATATTTACTACTTATTTTTTCTATATCTTTTTGTGAAATTTGTGACCCCGATAATAATGAATTTAAGTTTAATGTATCATTTGTCACTACATTCTCTTTACCTGTAGTACTTGATGTATCTCCAGTTATTTTTTCAAAAGCATCTACAAGTTCATCATTTTTAGCTTTATAAACATCGTTAAATAATGGTGATGCATAATATTGATTGTCTTTGTCTGCAGCCCATTGAAACTTACCGATTTCATTATCTGCTATCGTTGGGTTTAAAGCCAAAATTGATTTTTCTTTTTTAGGATCGTGTCCCACTGTCAATCCCACTTCAGAAGCATCTGCGACAGATTTAGGAACACCTGATGATTCTAATAAATTTTTAGGCACATCGGCGTCTCCTTTTAAATTGATCAGATATGATTCATCTTTCATCTTATCTTGAAATTTAAATTCATTTTCAAATCGATCTTTAGCATATTCTTGAAATTGATTAGCTGTTTCCTTTTCGCTCAATAAATATGTGTTTTTAGGTGTGTTTTTGATAAAAAAGTAATAAGCAGCTCCCCCAATACCGGCAATTAAAAGCACACCAATCACAACTGCGACAATTATTTTTACTGTTTTAGACATACCCCTCAACCTCCCATTAAGTTTGATTGTTTTAATAATACCATAAAAGACTTAATATTAATTTATTTATTTGATTTTTCTTTTATTTTTCACTTGTTATTTAAATTAATTATCAAACATTTTTAATATTTGTAATATATCATTACATCCAATCAATTGTGCACTCAATACATATGTAGTCACCTTTATATTTCCTCTTAATTTGTAAAATAATTATTATCAATGAAATTCAATACGAATATAAAATGAGCCCCAAAAGATTACTTTTATTAGCAACCTTTTGAGGCTCAATCTTAAAACCAAAATTCTAAAATATTTTGTTAAAAAACTGTGATTTCAATCATGCTATGTTGTGCTACGTTTTTCGTGTTTAACTTCTTTTTCCCACCACAATGCATCTTTTGGATTTTGAATCACATCTTCGTAATCTTCTTGGGATTCTACATTTGGATATGATCCTCTTAAAGATTTATTAGAAGTTGATTTGAACATTGTTACAAAGATTATTAAGCCAACAACATTTATAAACATCAAATAATAGGAAGGTGCAATTTGTTGGCCAGTTGTCTCTACAAGTGTAGAAAGGATAAATGGTGTTAAACCACCAAAAATAGCAGCACCTATATTATATACAAGCGATAGCGTACGCAATCTGACTTTAGTGTGGAACATACTTGGTAACACTGAAGGCATAACACCTTCAAATGTTGACATAAATAATGCAATGATAAATAAACCTAAGATAACTAAAGGCAACATCGGTATGCTCATTAACCAAAATGCTAACACTGAGAATAAGCTGAAACCTGCTAAACCAAATATAATCGTACGTTTATTTCCAATTTTATCACTATACCACCCAAAGAAAAATACAGCTGGAATCATGAGCAACATAGTGATTGTACTTAATATTGAACCCATTGTCCCACCTAAATTAATCGTCGTATTCAAGAACGAAGGCATATATGACAATACCATGTAATTGGCTACATTCAAGAAAGCTACGCCTGTAAAACAAACTACAACGTCTTTCCAATAATATTTAAAAATATCTAAATATGAATATTCTAATTCTTTTTGTTCTTCTAATGTGGACTCATAAGCTGGACTTTCATCAAGACTCGAACGAAGTATAATACCAACAATACCTAATGGCGCTGCTATAATAAATGGAATTCTCCAACCCCATTCAGCCATTTGCTGGTCATTCAACAAACTATACATTGTACCAGCAAGTATTGCAGCTAATATATTTCCTGCAAGTGTTCCTATTTCTAGTCCACTGCCTAATTTACCTCGTGTTTTATCTGGAGATGTCTCAGCAATATAAGTCATCGCTCCTGCATACTCCCCACCAGTGGAGAATGATTGAATCATTCGAACTACTAATAATAGTATGGGTGCCCAAATACCAATTTGTTCCTGCGTTGGTAACAAACCGAGCATTAATGTAGAGGCAGCCATCAATAAAATGGTAGTAGATAAAACTATTTTTCTACCATATTTATCTCCCAAATGACTGAAAAATATTCCTCCAATTGGTCTTACAATAAATGCAAAAGCAAAAACTGCAAAGGTTGACACTATTTGCATTTCTTGTGGCAAATTACCGAAAAAATTCGCACTGATTACCACTGCTAATTGTGCATACAATCCAAAATCAAACCATTCGATTGCATTACCTATCCCCGTTGCTACTACACCTTTTTTAGCTTGATTTGAATCTACATGATTCACTTTTTCTTTTTTAAACTTCACAAATAAAAACACCCCTTATTTACTTCCATAGATATAACATAACCTTTACGCATATATATAAACACTTACATTTTTTATTTTCAGAATTTTCCCACCCTGTGGCTTTTAATATCACGTGCTAAAGATTTATGAACTTTTGTTTAAATTGCTTATACTAATAACTGAGTTTGGTATAATGATTTAAAATCATTGAATTCGGAGGATTATATTTATGAAAAAAGTTTATTTTAATCATGACGGTGGTGTAGATGATTTAATCTCACTTTTCTTATTACTTCAAATGGAAGAAGTCGATTTGATTGGTGTCAGTGCAATCGGTGCTGACAGTTACATAGAACCAGCTGTGAGTGCATCACAAAAAATAATAAATCGTTTTTCATTAACGCCTGTCCATGTAGCAGCATCAAAAGCACGCGGCAAAAATCCTTTCCCAAAAGATTGGCGTATGCATGCTTTCTTTATGGATGCATTACCTATACTGAATGAGCCTACTTCGCAACATTCTAAAATATTAACACATGAGGCATATGAAGATATTATCGAAAAAGTAAACGCGAGCGATGAAAAAGTTACATTATTATTTACTGGGCCGCTTACGGATTTAGCTAAAGCTATCTCCGTTGAACCAAAACTCGTAAATAATATTGAACGGTTAGTATGGATGGGAGGCACATTTTTAGAAAAAGGGAATGTAGAAGAACCCGAACATGACGGCACAGCTGAATGGAATGCATTTTGGGACCCTGAAGCTGTTAAAACCATTTTTGATACAGAACTAAAGATTGATATGGTCGCTTTAGAAAGTACGAATCAAGTACCTATGACTTGGGACATTAGACAAATGTGGGCCAACGAACGCGCTTATACTGGTGTTGATTTTTTAGGTGTAAGTTATGCTGCTGTGCCACCGCTCACACATTTCCAAACAAATTCTACATATTTCTTATGGGATGTTTTAACAACTGCTTATGTCGGTAAACCAGACTTAGTAAAACAACACGATGTAAAAACTTCTGTTCATGTTGATGGTCCTAGTCAAGGATGTACATATATCGATGAAGCAAATGGCCGGTTAGTTTCTGTGGTACATCATGTTGAACATGATAGCTTTTTTAATTACATTACAAGTTTAGCTAAGCAAGTAAAATAAATACACATAACTCAAAGAAGAAGCACAATCAAAACATGTGAATTGATTACGCTTCTTCTTTTTATGCTATTAAATAAGCATATTCATTTTATAAATAAATAATAATCAGAAACTTTCGTTAGTCACAAATTCAGAATCAATGTTTGCTTTAGTGATTTCCTCTAAACGTTCCACGTTAACATTACCTTGATTTTTTTGATTTAAACCAT
This sequence comes from Staphylococcus sp. 11-B-312, assembly GCF_016743055.1. Taxonomy (NCBI): domain Bacteria; kingdom Bacillati; phylum Bacillota; class Bacilli; order Caryophanales; family Staphylococcaceae; genus Staphylococcus; species Staphylococcus sp. 11-B-312. The sequence goes on along the minus strand of NZ_CP068241.1, from coordinate 331,217 downwards.
GCTTACGTGCTAACTCATTATTATATTGATTTAAAGGATACATTTTAAAATTTTGTTCCTTATTGCTATATAAAGTCGGTTCCAGCTCATAATGTGTTACTAGTGATTTCCATCTGACTTGCTTGATTTTAGTTTGCTTCGGTGTTTTTTCAATATCGAACGCTAAATTACCTCCCAGTACATTGTTTTCATCACCTGTTTTTTGACCATTCAAAAAATTTCCCAGGGAATAAGCCACTAATGTTTTATGATTATCTTTACCCTTAATCCACTTCACAGGCTGAATGACATGGGGATGCGTTCCAATCACTACATCTACCCCAGCATCAGCAAACACTTTCGCATATTTCTGTTGTGTTTTATTTGGTTTATGTTTACCTTCATTACCCCAATGTGCTGAAACGATAACAACATCACTTTGTTTTTTTGCCTTAGCCACGTCTCTTTTTATTTGCTTTTCATCAAAGTAATTTATGTAATATGGTTTATCCGATCGAATACCATTCGTGCCATATGTATAACTCAATAAAGCTATATTAATATCGTTTTTATTCATAATTTGAACTGTATCTCTATTGTTTTGTGAATTATATGTTCCAAAATATTCAATATCATCAAATTGCTTCCAAAGTGCAATTTCATTCATAAGTCCACTCGTCCCTTGATCTAATGCATGATTATTAGCACCGTTCACTAAATTGAACCCTGAGTCAGATAAATCTTTTGCTATAGCTTCTGGCGTATTAAAGCGCTTAAACCCAGACAATCCTTTGCTATCTCCACCAATGGGAGATTCTTGATTTATATAAGCTATATCCGAAGCTTCAATATCTTTTTTCAAATGACTATACATTGGTTTAAAATCAAAACTTCCGTTATTCACTGAAGCATCATGATAAACTGCTGGATGAATTAAATTATCCCCCACCGCATAAAATGAAACGTTCTGACTCAAATGCTTAATATTTAATAAGCAACATGCACCAACTATGATAAAACACAAAAACAATAAAGGAAGTAAAATTTTATATTTCAACACACAAACACCTCTACTATACAATATAAATTGTTAGCTTGTTTTTTTAATTACGAATCCTACCGTTTCCTACATTTATAAACTATTTATAACATAATAAAGTTCAAAAAGTTAAGCTTTTATTACACATATTTATAGAAATGTACTTTTTGGTTATGTAATAAATACTATAAAAATAAGCACGCAAACCTTATTTAGATTCACCTGCTTATTTTTGAGTATCAACTTTTTATGCTCAAGCATTTATTGCTTTTTGCTAATTTATCATTTTAGTCATCTTAGAAATGACATTCATAGCTAGCTAACGGTAAATTATTAACATTCTTCAGCCATTTAATATTCAAGTCGTTAATACTATTTAACTTAGCTTCCTTAAAATTATAAATTTTAAACATATTTTGTAACAGTCTCCGCTGACAATCTATAAGAGTCATGACCCGGATTTTTAGCTTTTCCTATAGCAACAATCATTACTGGTTCAAAGCGTTCTGAATCTAAATCAAATGCTTCAGCAATTTGATCTTTTTCAAAACCACCAATAGGATTTGTATCATAACCATAAGACCTAGCAACGAGCATAAATTGCATTGCTGCTAAGCTACTATCAATTTTAATAATATCATTCATTTCTGCCCGATTTAAACTTTTATATAAAGGCAATATTTTGCCTAACATTTCAACCTTTACTTCTTCAGGCATATAACCATTTAAAACTGCATTATGATAGATGTCTTCTCCATATTCATAATTTTGCATATCGCCAAATATAATAACCATAGCTGCGGATGTATCATTTTGACGGGTATTAAAACGAACAAGTGGCTTCAATTTTTCTTTTCCTGCTTCACTTTCAACCACTAAAAATCTCCACGGTTGCATATTCACAGACGATGGCGCTTTTGTTGCTTTTTGTATCATCTCATCCATTTCAGTTCTAGGAATTTTAACTTGTTCATCAAACACTTTTACAGATTTCCTATTTAACACAACATCTTCAAAATCATTATTCTTCATTCCAAAATTCTCCTTAATCTTTTTTTACAAAATCAAATTATACGCAATTTGTTATATTTTACAAATCATCTGTTTAAATATTTAATGATTTCTAGAGTCAAGTCCAGACTCCTGTGTAAAATGCTATACAATGTTTTTACCATTTCTACTTATCAAAATTGATGTATTTTCTTGAAGAATAAATCCATTCATCATGTAGGTCCATAAGAACGGCTCCAATTAAGCGATTGGCTGATGTTTGATTGGGGAAGATGCGAATAATCTTTTCTCTTCTGCGTACTTCTTGATTCAGTCGTTCAATTAGATTGGTACTCTTTAGTCGATTGTGGGAATTTCCTTGTACGGTATATTGAAAGGCGTCTTCGAATCCATCATCCAATGATGCGCAAGCTTTTGAATATTTTGGTTGATCGATATAATCATGAATCAATCGATTTTTAGCCTCACGCGCTAAGTTAATATCTGTGAACTTAAAAATTCCTTTAACAGCTTCTCTGAAAGATTTTGAATTTTTTTTAGGAATGGTGGTAAAGATATTTCTTAGGAAGTGAACTTGGCATCTTTGCCAACTTACGTTGGTGAAGGATTTTCTAATGGCAGAGACTAATCCTTTGTGCGCATCAGAAATAACGAGTTCCGTACCTTGTAAACCGCGTTCTTTTAGGTATTCAAAAAATGTTGTCCAGGTCTCTTCGCTTTCGCCACTTTGAATCATGAAGCCGATAATTTCACGGTCGCCATCTTTGGTTATTCCAATCGCTATATGACAGCTTTTTGAGAGTACTCGATTTTCTTCTCGTACTTTTATATAGAGTACATCGGTCATTAAGTAAGGATAATTTTTTTCTGATAATAAACGATTCTGCCACTCGTTAACCATAGGTTCTAGCTGTTCTGTTAAGCTAGAAACGAAGGACTTAGAGACGGATTTACCACAAAGTTCTTCCACAATTTTTGATACTTTACGAGTTGAAACGCCTGATACATACATTTCCAACATTGAAGCCATGAGGGCTTTTTCGTTTCGTTGATAACGTTCAAACACTGTGGGTGAAAAATGGCCATCACGTGTTCTGGGTACTTTTAATTCTAGCGTGCCTACACGTGTCGTAAAGCTGCGCTCATAATAGCCATTTCGTTGACTTTGTCGGTTTTCTGTTCGTTCATATTCTTTTGCTTGAATATATTCTGTTCGTTGATTTTCCATTAGTTGATTAAATACCGTTGTTAAAATATTTTTAGAAACGTCATCCTTTACAGAATATTCAATAATGCTTTGAATCTCTTCGCTTTTCAGTGTAAAATGTACTTGGGTCATGTAAAAGTCCTCCTGGGTATGTTTTTGTCGTTAAAAACATTGTACCGTAAAAGGACTGTTATATGGCCTTTTTACTTTTACACAATTATACGGACTTTATCATTTCTAGTTTGGAAATATTTTATTTTGCCTCTAGAATTCCCTATAATGAAGTTATTAATTTATCAAAATAATTAAGATTTAAGTAAAACGTTTATTTCAATAATTTTTATAAAAGTGTAATTGAAAATAAACAATAGTTGATGTTTTGAATATATATTTATATTGTAGTAAAATAAATAAATCCGTTTTAACTCCTAAACGGTGAAGTTATTTTAAAAAAACACCCTATTATTTTGAATATTATCAGAACAAGTATGCTATTCAAATAATAAATAGAGTTAATGGAAAAAGAGGTAAAATAATGAAATCTGTATCAGTAATTGTAACTTATTACAACTCCGAAGATTATATTGAAAATTGCTTAAACAGTTTAAAAAATCAAAGGTTCCAAGATTTTGAATTAATATTAGTGAACGATGGTTCAACTGATAGTTCAAAAGCTATTGCAACTGAAACAATCAAAGATTGGAACATCTCAATTAAAGAAATTGATTTAACTCAAAATTTCGGACATGCTTATGCAAGAAATATTGCGCTAGATTCAGTAACATCACCTTATTTTATATTTATAGATTCTGATGATTATCTTGCGTCTTATGCGTTAGCTTTCTATATGAAACATTTAAATCAATACGATGCTTTAATTGCACCTATTCATTCTTTCACTTTAGATGTGCCACAATACGTCGATCAAAATTTAGTGAAAGTGCAATATTTAAACACTAAAACAAAATCAAATCAATTTCTACGTAAACATTCTGTTTGTAATATCGTTTTTAAAACAGCAATTATGCGTGGACATAATATTAAATTCAATGAAGATTTAGATATCTTTATCGACTGGTCTTTCGTCTTAGAATTCATTAAATATTCAAACGGTTTTGTAAGAATCAGTAGATTCCCTTTCTATATTAAAGGAGAAATTTATGATCCGTTTGAAAAACCGACGTTGTCAACTCAAGATTTCAATATTATTTTTAATGACTACGTTTATAGTTTTTCAGACGCTGTAAAACGTGCGCCTTTAAAAGAAAACAAAAAATTCATTAAAACTAAGATGAAAAATTTATATAGAGATTCGTTTGAGCCATCATTAAGAAAAACACCTGAAAGATATAAATCAAATAGTGAGCTTTTACCAAAAGTCACAAGACAGTTAATGACTACAATATTCAAAAGCGAGAAACCATTATTTATTTTAGAATCATTAATGCTTATGTTTAATAAGAAAAAGCCGGCATTTAAAGTAAATCGATTTAGAAAGCGTGCACGCTTAGCTAAAAATGTTGTTTTACGTCGAAAAAATAAAAACCGTTCATTATATCAACTTACAGATAGCGAAAACAAAGTTAAGCCGAATACAATCGTTTTCGAAGCTTTTGGTGGTAAAAATTATAGTGACAGTCCAAAGTATATCTATGAGTATATGATGAAATACCATCCAAACTATGAATTTATTTGGGTATTCAGAAAACCTGATCAAGTCTATTTACCAGGACCTGCCAAAAAAGTTAAAAAGGGTTCTAACGCATACTATGAAGCTTACGCTAGTGCAAAATACTGGGTAACAAATGCAAGACTCCCATTATACCTAAATAAAAAAGCTAACCAAGTTTATATTCAAACTTGGCACGGCACGCCTTTAAAACGCTTAGCAAATGATATGAAAGTCATCCGTATGCCTGGAACAACAACTGATAACTATAAGCGTAATTTCAAAGAAGAAACAAGCAGATGGGATTACCTTGTCTCTCCAAATGCTTATTCATCTAAGATATTTGAAACAGCTTTTTGGATGCCACCAGAGAAAATACTTGAAATTGGTTATCCTAGAAATGATGTCTTAGTTAATCGTGCAAATGATCAAGCTTACATTCAAGAAATTAAAGAAAACTTAAATTTACCTAAAGACAAAAAAGTAATTATGTATGCACCAACTTGGCGTGATGATGAATTTGTCAAAAAAGGAAAATATTTATTCGACTTAAAAATCGATTTAAATAATTTACAGCAAAAAATTGGTGATGACTATGTTATTCTATTAAGAATGCATTATCTTATTGCTAACGCATTAGACTTAAGAGGTTATGAAGATTTTGCAATCGATGTATCAAACTATAGTGACATCTCAGAATTATATCTCATTTCTGATTGCTTAATCACAGATTATTCTTCTGTAATGTTTGACTATGGCGTATTAAAAAGACCTCAAATTTTCTTTGCTTATGATCTAGATAAATATGCTAAAGATTTAAGAGGCTTCTATTTAGACTATCACAAAGATTTACCAGGACCTATTTATCAAGATGCATATCAACTAGCTGAAGATTTACAACATTTAAATCAAATTGAAACTGATTATAAACCTAAAATTGATAAATTTTATAATGATTTTTGCTCAATTGAAAATGGTAATGCTGCTAAAGCAATCGCTGATTTAATTACCAAAAATCAATAAATATTAAAAGATATCATGCGCATAGCTTATATATGGCTATGTACAAACAAGCGCGCTAATCCATGATGGATTAGCGCGCTATTATTTTTAAAATCTTACATCTTTGATCCACTGAAGTACAATATGTGTAAGTAGTTTAAACTAGTAGTCTTGCACGCAGACTATACTTGGAGAAAAATACGTTCTTAAATCACTGTCACTGAAGTACTATAGTTTAAAGGAAACACACCTTCAACTTAGCGTATTCAGCTTCATAAATTAAAGAGGTTGTTATTTCATAACCAATGGTTTCAATCCATTAAAATAAACCTCCCGTTTTCATTTATTACGAATGAAAATAGGAGGTTCTTATATATTAATAGCATGTACTTTATTTTACTGTACCTGCGTCTTTATCATGTACACCATGACGATAAAAATCAATATATTCAGGTTCTAATGGTTTTTTACCTCTAATTACATCAGCAGCTCTTTCAGCTATCATCAATACTGGAGAATGGATATTACCATTTGTCGTACGTGGCATAACTGAAGCATCTACGACACGTAAATTTTCCATACCATGTACTTTAAATGTCTCAGGATCTACTACTGACATTTCATCAGATTTTGGTCCCATTCTACAACTACAAGATGGATGTAATGCTGTTTCTCCATCACGTTTTACCCATTCGATAATTTCTTCATCTGTTTGAACCTCAGGTCCTGGTGAAATCTCTCCACCATTGAATGGATCTAAAGCTTTTTGAGACAAGATATTTCTAGCTACTTTAATTGCTTCTACCCACTCACGTTTATCTTCTTCAGTAGACAAATAATTGAAGACGAAATCCGGTTTTTCAAATGGATCCTTAGATTTAATCTTCAAGTGGCCACGTGAATTAGAGTACATTGGACCAACGTGAACTTGATAACCATGTGCAGTTGGCGCTTTAGTACCATCGTATCTTACTGCAATCGGTAAGAAGTGGAACATTAGGTTTGGATAATCTACTTCATTGTTAGAACGAACAAAGCCGCCACCTTCAAAATGATTGGATGCTGCAGCACCCTTACGACCTAATATCCATTGCAAACCAATAAATGGCATTTTCAATTTATTCAAACTTGGTTGCATTGATACAGGTTGTTTACATGCATGTTGCACATATACCTCTAAATGGTCTTCAAAGTTTTCGCCTACACCTGGTAAGTGTAAACGTGGCTCGATACCTACAGAACGTAAATGTTCTGAATCACCAATACCAGATAATTGTAATAATTGTGGTGAATTTATCGCACCACCTGATAAAATGACTTCTTTAGCATGAACTGTATGTTCTTTACCATTTTTCTTAAATGTAACACCAGTTACTTTATTTCCTTCGAAATTTAGTTTAGTAACAAAAGCACGTGTTTGTACGTCTAAATTTTTACGTTTCATTGCTGGATGTAAATATGCTCTTGAAGCTGAAACACGACGACCATTATGAACTTGGCTATCAAAAGGACCAAATCCTTCTTGTCGGAAACCATTAACATCTGGTGTCTTGTTATAGCCCGCTTCTACACCTGCATTAAAAAACGCTTGGAATAATGGATTCGATGCAGGGCCTCTTCTTAATTTAATCGGACCATGATGGCCACGGTATGGATCATCTTTACTTGAACCAAATGTTGTTTCTAAACGTTTAAAGTATGGTAAACAATGTGCAAAATCCCAATTATCCATGCCTTCAGGTTTTGCCCATTTTTCATAGTCCATTGGGTTACCTCTTTGATAAATCATGCCGTTAATAGAACTTGAACCACCAAGCACTTTACCACGGGCATGACCTACTTTTCTACCGTCCATATGTGGTTCTTCGTTAGTTTCATAAATCCAATCATACAGTTTATTGCCTGCTGGATACATTAAAGCAGCTGGCATTTGGATTAATAAATCCCAAGGATAGTCACTACGTCCTGCCTCAAGTACAAGTACGTTATTAGATACATCTTCACTAATTCTCGCACCTAATACTGATCCGGCACTACCGCCTCCGATAATAATATAATCATATGCTTCTCTCATTTTTATATAGCCTCCTGATATACATATTTATAAGCTTCATCGTAAATTTTGTGATTAACGTTACGCTTTACCGAACCAATTTACAGGCTCTGGATTTGTGTTACGAAGGATATGTTTCTCAACTTGGTACTCTGCTAGACCTTCTTTTCCAAGTTCTCTACCAATACCTGACTGTTTATATCCGCCCCATGGTGCTTGCGCAAAATATGGATGGAAATCGTTAATCCAAACTGTGCCCATTCTTAATTGATTAACGACACGTTCTGCTTTACCAACATCGTTAGTAAATACACCGCCAGCTAGTCCATAAATAGAATCGTTAGCTAGTGTGATTGCCTGCGCTTCTGTATCAAAACCTTCGATTGTTACTACAGGTCCAAACACTTCTTCTTGAACGATACGCATTGAAGTATCACAATCAGTAATCACTGTTGGTTCAAAGAATAAGCCGTCTTGTAAGTCCTCACGTTCTGGGCGTTTACCGCCGATAGCAATAGTGGCATTTTCTGATTTAGCTATTTCTATATATTTCTCTATTTTTTCTCTATGTTCTGCAGAGATTACTGGACCCATTTCAGTTTCTGGGTTAAAGCCGTCACCCAATTTAATATTTTTAATTCTTTCAATTAACGCTTGTTCAAATTGTTTTTTTATTTTGTTATCTACTATGATTCTTGCACCAGCTGAACATACTTGACCTGCATGGAAAAAGCCACCATTTAGCGCTTGATCAACTGCAAGTTCAAAGTCTGCATCTTCGAATATAATATTAGGGTTTTTACCACCGAGTTCTAAAGCAACATTTGTTACATGATCTGCCGCTTGTTTCATGATATGTTTACCTGTTTGAATGCCGCCTGTAAATGAAACTAAATCGACATCTTTATGTGCTGATAGTGGTTCTCCAACTTCAGAACCTTTACCTAATACTAGGTTAATGACACCTTTAGGGAAGCCAACTTCTTCCATCAATTCAAACACACGGATTGTTGTTAATGGTGTAATTTCACTTGGTTTCATTACTAAAGAACAACCAGTCGCTAATGCTGGCGCAATTTTCCAAGATGCTTGAAGTAAAGGATAATTCCAAGGTGTGATTTGTGTTACTACACCAACTGGTTCTTTAACGACTTTACTTTCTGTATTCGGAATAGGAGAATCAATAATTTCTCCCCCATCTTTATCTGCTAACCCAGCGAAAAAGTTAAATACATTTGCAATATCGTCCATATCAGCATAAGACTCTTCTAATGTCTTACCTGTATCTAACGTTTCAAGTTTCGCTAATTCTTCACGATGTTTTTCGATCATATTAGCTATTGCTCTAACTTTCTTACCTCTATTTTCACTTGTTTCATTAGCCCATGTTCCTGCTTCAAAAGCGCGTCTTGCTGCTAAAATTGCACGTTCACTATCTTCTGCAGTTCCTTCTGCTACTTCAAGAATAACTGCTTGATTATATGGATTAATAATCTCTCTCGTTTGCTTATTTGAGCTTTCCACCCATGCTCCATCTATATATTGAAGACGAGATAAATGATCTACAAGTTCCATTAAAATTACCTCCGTTAAGTTTGTTAAATTTTTATTTAACGAATTTTATGAACTTTATGTTATCATAGTAGTTGAAAAAGTGTCAAATGTGTTTAAATATGATAGGGGTTTATGCATGCATCTTTTTTATATGGAAGGTAAACTATAGAAACTCACTATTTATTTTTCACTTAACTCTATAAGGACTTGAACGGAGGTGGACAATTGGTACATTCGACCAACCCTGATTATCAATTAGAGGAAGCTAAGGATATCGTTATTAATGCTATTGGCGAAACCATGGATTTGTACGGCATCAATAGAAGTGTAGGAAACTTATTTGGAACAATGCTCTTTGAAGACAGTATGACACTTGATGAAATGAGAGAACAATTACAAATGAGCAAACCCAGCATGAGTGCTGGTGTTAAAAGATTGCAAGAATTTGATATTGTTAAGCAACAATTCACAAGGGGAAGTAGAAAACAACATTTTGTCGCTGAAAAAGATTTCTTTAATTTCTTTAGTAATTTCTTTTCACGCAAATGGCGTCGTGAAATTGTTATTAATTCAGAAGGTGTTCATGATGCAGTAGCCATCCTTGATAAGATTATTGATAACAGCAAAGCAGATGAAGCTACAAAATCTGAAGCAGAGGAAGTTAAACAACAATTATTAGATACTTTACCTTATTATGAATGGTTAGATAATTTAAGCAATGCATTAGAATCTGGTGAAATATTTAAATATTTCCCAATTCCAGAAAAAAAAGAGTCATAGTTATGTTGGAAGCTTGCTTTTAACATTTTTAGTTAAAAAGCTGAGACAGTTTATAATGTCTCAGCTTTAAGTATGTGTTCATAGTGATTGAATACTATACATGCTACTCGTTTTACAAAGTAATCCGAATCACTGTCTCTATACAAAATAAGCGCACCACTATCTCACCGTAAAATAAGATAGTGGTGCGCTTGTTTTATATTACTTATCATTTTCTTTCCGTTCTCTTACTTGTGTTATACGTAACGAACGTCTTTCTACTTCCCTATATTTTTCGGCTCTATCTTCTAGTTTCAATCTATCTTCGGACAATGTCCTTAAGAATGAAATCATCATCATGACAAATATAGCCAACAGTGGGACACTAGCTAATAAAGAAGCTGTTTTCAAAACTTCTAACGCTCGTTCACCACCTACTAACATCAATCCAAATGGTAATAGACATAATGCAAAAGCCCAGTACAATCTATTTGCTTTTAATGGCTCGCCGATAACTTTCTTTTGAGAAGCTGCAGCCAAGATATATGAACCTGAATCAAATGTAGTCGCTAAGAATAAGAATGCAGATAACAAGAATAGTACAATGATTAAATTAGGGAATGGTAATTGATGCATAACTTCTATAATAGTAGCCTCTGTACCATGCGTATTTAAGAAATGGATCACATCGAATGAACCAGTGATTTGTAAATAAACTGCATAGTTTCCAAAAATACCAAAGAACAGTGCACATCCTAACGTCCCATAAACAATTGTTCCAAGCACAATTTCTTTAAGTGTACGTCCTTTAGAAATACGCGCAATAAACAATCCTATAAATGGCGCATATACAATCCACCATGACCAATAGAAAATCGTCCATTGTTGTGGGAAATTCGTTTCTTTACGACCACCTATACCGCCAAATGGTTCAATCCATGTAGCCATTTGGAAGAAATTTTTAATCATGTTACCCATACCAGTGATGGACGTTTCCATAATAAATACAGTCGGTCCAACAATAAATACAAATCCTAGTAATACAAAAGATAAAATAACATTCGCATCACTTAAAACTTTAATTCCTTTTTTCAAACCAGAATAAGAACTATATGCGAAGACAGCTGTAATTGTGAAGAGAATAATGCTACGCATCAACATACTGTCTCCAATACCTGTTAATTTTTCTATGCCTGCAGAAATCATTGGCACACCCAGTGCTAATGAAGTAGCTGCGCCACCAAGCAGACCAAAAATAAATAGAATATCAACTATTTTTCCTATAATACCATCTGTCTGACTTCTTAAAATCGGACGCATTGTTTGACTAATTTTATAAACTGGTTTTTTCTTAATAAAAACAAGATAACCAATTGCTAGTGCTGGCAATACAAATGTGGCCCAAGCAATTGGTCCCCAATGGAACATGCCATACATAGTAGCGTAATTCAATGCACTATCCGTCATTCCTTTACCGCCATGTGGAGGATCTTGATAATAGAATGCCCATTCAATAACGCCCCAATATAAAATATCTGAAGCAATTCCGGCACAAAATAGCATAGCTGCCCAACTAAAATTATTAAATTCAGGCTTGTCTGTCGCTTTACCAAGCGTCACATTACCATATTTACCAAATGCAATATAAAGTACAAATATTAACGTTGCAAGTCCAATCAATAAATATATTGAGCCGAGTGTACTCGACACGACCTCATTTAAATGCGTAATTATGTCCTGACTGGCCTTAGGAAAAACCATCATCGGAATAACTGCAATCAGTAATATCAATGAAGACCCTATAAAGGTCGTCCAATCCATTACTTTTACTCTTTCTTTTTTCACAATAGACACCCCTTATTGTTAGTAAAATATGTAAAAAATTTGCTAATCACTATAATTTTTTAGCAAAACCATTTATTAAATTACAAACATGAGCCTAACGAACTTTTAATAATAATGCAAATTGCATTCAAAAAACACAAACACAAAAGATGAATAAATATATAATATTTCTATTAGTCACAGTCTCTAAAATCGTTATAATCACAGTGTTAAGTTTAAATTTAACGAAATTAACGAACGGAACAAACTTTCTTTTTGTATTATTATGCGTTATTTATGTATTAATATTATTTTTATATTTTTTCGAACAGTTGCTATTTTCCTTTTTCTATAGTAAATTCAACACACAATTAAGTTTCAATATACTTTATTTTTTAAAAATAATATTGGTAATTCTCAATATTTAACAAAGGGAGTTTATATCATGTGGCATTATTATAAATTGTATTGGAAAAATGCGCTTGATTTTAAAGGGCGTGCTAGAAGAAAAGAATTGTGGTTTCCATTGTTAGTCAATATATTAATCACTATTCTATTGGCTATACTATTAGACTATATTTTCAAAATACCAACGTCGTTAAGTGACGCAATTAGCGCTTTATTTACAATTATTATCTTTATTCCTGATTTTTCAGTGGCTACAAGACGCATGCATGATATTGGTCGGACGATGACTTTTCCAATTATATTTGGCGTCTTTTCCGTGTTATTTTTAATTGCCTCATTTATCCCATCTGGTGACGGCTTATTTTTCAATATTTTAGCAGTTATTTTCGGCATTAGTAGTATTATTTTCTTCATTTTAAATATTGTCGCTTTCTTTTACATGATTACCGATAGTGATAAAGTAGTTAATCAATACGGATTACCACGTAAGTAATTAGAAAAACGCACATAAAGAACGGGACAGAAATCATGCTTTACAAGCGATTCCTGTCCCGTTTTTCTTTTTGCAAAACTATTAATCCCATACTTTTCAACTAAAATAGCTTATAATTCATATATAATGTATTTATAATAAATGAGGTATTTAACATGAACAAAAATAAAATCATTAATTATTGGAATAAGCGTGCGACTTCTTTTAGCAAAGACAAGCAAGCAGAACTTAAAAGTGTGCACGCAGAAAGATGGCTATCTGAAATAAACCAAATTAAAACAATCGAACCCGGTATGAAAATCTTAGACATTGGCACAGGCGCAGGTTTTCTAGCAATTCTATGTCAACAACAAGGTGCACAAGTTACTGGTATTGACCTTTCCCCTGAAATGATTCAATCTGCTAAGCAAAATGCATTACGTTTTAATATAAATGTCAACTTTCAAGTCATGGATGCTGAACATTTACATTTTGACGATGCGTATTTTGATCTAGTCATTTCTAGAAATGTTACATGGTTATTACCAGATACAAAAGCTGCCTACCAAGAATGGTTACGCGTTTTAAAACCAAATGCTACACTCATTAATATCGATGGAGATTATGGCAACGATGCTTTTACAGATTATAGTGATATACCTAATCACCACGCGCATCATACTTTAGGAGACACGATGTTAGCAGAGAGTGAAAATATAAAGCAAAGTATTTCAATTAATCACTACGACCGCCCTCAATACGATTTAAATATCCTTAAGCAAATAAATACGAAACCCATCCATGTAGATACGACCATTCATAAACGCATTTATCAATCACATGATGAATTTTATAATCCAACACCTATATTTTTAATAGCATTAACGAAGTAATAAATGATTATGAAACATACAACATTGCTAACCATATTAAAATATGAATAATTCGTTTCACATAGAGCCTACAACTTGCGTTGACACCTAATTTTTATCATACTATATATGAATAAAAGCAAAAGGAGTGGTAAGAATGAATAAAGAACAATTTGATAAAGTGAAAAACGGCAAAGGATTCATTGCTGCATTAGACCAAAGTGGTGGCAGTACACCTAAAGCATTAAGTGACTATGGTGTAACTGAAGATCAATATAACAGTGAAGATGAAATGTTTAAACTTGTACATGATATGCGTACACGAATTGTTTCATCACCTGCATTCAGTTCAGATAAAATCATTGGTGCAATTCTTTTCGAACAGACGATGGACCGTGAGGTAGAAGGTAAACATACTGGTGACTATTTAGCTGATAAAGGTGTCGTTCCTTTCTTAAAAGTTGATAAAGGCTTAGCTGAAGAACAAAACGGCGTGCAATTAATGAAGCCAATTCCAGATTTAGATAAATTATTAAACCGTGCAAATGATCATAAAATTTTCGGTACAAAAATGCGTTCTAATATTTTAGAATTTAATAAAACTGGTATTGACCAAGTTGTACAACAACAATTCGAAATTGGAAAACAAATCATCTCTGCTGGATTGGTCCCAATTATCGAACCAGAGGTAAATATCAATGCTGATAACAAAGCAGAGATTGAATCATACTTATCAAGTGCAATATTAGCTGAGCTAAATAAATTAAATGACGATGAACTCGTAATGTTAAAATTAACAATCCCAACTAAAGCTAACCAATATCAAGAATTAATCGCACACCCTAATGTGGTTCGTGTCGTTGCTTTATCCGGTGGTTATAGTAGAGAACATGCTAACGAAGTTTTAAAACAAAACAAAGACTTAATTGCTAGTTTCTCTCGTGCATTAATCAATGACTTAAATGTCAATCAATCAGATGAAGAATTTGATAAAATTTTAGCAGATACAATCGATTCTATCTATGATGCATCAGTAAACAAAGCTTAATAACCATTCAGCAATAGCTTTATATTTCCCAGGAAACATGGCAAAAATAAAGCTTAACACACACCCTGATCTTTAATGTCAGGGTGTGTTTTTATATAACAATGTTTAAATGCGATTTGTAATAACGTCTTACACACCTCAGTCAATATTACTTATCTTGCTATACTCAATCTAACTAACGCATTTTTTTATCATAAAAAATCGAATACTGCATTTGAAATAACATGTGCTCACTGAGACTATTCCTTAATGTTTTCAATATTTTTCAGCAAGCATGTTTAATGTAAGTTTTTAAGAAATCCTTAAATAGACTAGCTATAAACCACGACAAACTATATAATTATATTAATTTGCTAATTATCAATGGTTTTAAGGGGAGGAAGTATGAAAAATTATCTACATAGATGGATTATTGAAGCGCTAAGTTATATGGCTTTAGGGTTATTTGGCTCTTTGATTATCGGATTGATTTTAGAAACGCTTGGAGAACAAACATTATTACCACAATTAAATCTGACATTTTTATCAGCAATCGGTAAAGTAGCAATGTCCATGACTGGTGCCGCTATTGGTGTGGCGATAGCTTATGGTTTAGGCGCAAAACCACTCGTTACATTTTCTAGTGTTATCGTAGGTACATTAGGTTATACAACTTTTGATGGTGGTCCAGTAGGCGCTTATATCGCTACAGTCATCGTTGTTGAACTGAGTAGATTATATGCTGGCAAAACAAAAATCGACATCATTTTATCTCCACTACTAACGATATTAATTGGTGGTTTTATTGCAAAGGCTTTTGGACCAGCATTAAATCAATTTATGACAGGCTTAGGCAAAATTATCATTGCATCCACGGATCAACAACCGTTCATCATGGGTATCTTAGTCTCTGTTATCTTTGGTTTAGCTTTAACTGCACCGATCTCAAGTGCAGCTTTAGCGTTGATGTTAGATTTGAATGGCCTCGCTGCAGGCGCAGCAACAATTGGTTGTGCATCACAAATGGTTGGTTTTGCAGTTACTGGCTATAAAGATAATGGTTGGGGTGGTGTGCTTTCTGTAGGTATTGGTACAAGTATGTTGCAAGTCCCAAATATCATTAAACATCCAATGATTTTACTACCACCTACTCTTACAAGCGCTATTGTTGCACCTATTATGACAACGTGCTTCCCTATGACAAATAATGCTGCAGGTGCTGGTATGGGCACAAGCGGCTTCATCGGTCAAATTATGACTATCAATACAATGGGTGGCTCTATACAGACTTGGTCCTTAATTCTTACTTTCCACATTTTATTGCCAGCCATTATCAGTTTCTTTCTTTATAGAATTTGTTTTAAAAAACAATGGATACGTCCTGGTGACCAACTGATTCACATTGCAAAATAGCAACGACATACAATATAAAACAAATCCTGAGACAATTTACATGTCTCAGGATTTATTTATGTTCATCTAAATCAATGTAATGATAAATATATTTTCAATCTCACTCTACTCTTTATCCACACGTGCGTTTACAGGGACATTTGCAGTAGCTTTTCTTGTTTGTGTTACATATAAAATTGCTGCGATTGCATACCAAGCCAATACGATAAGCCATTCGGAAGGCCATGCTAACGATGATGGCATACCTGGTAAATAAATGACTATAAACAAAACGCTTAAAACAATAGCGATAGTACCAACGAGTTTTCCATTCTTTATACGATAGGGTCTAGCTAAATCAGGTTGCACTTTGCGTAACTTCATAAAAGAAATCGCTACAAGTAAATACCCTAATACCACACCAATACCACCAGCATTAACAATCCATACAAGTGCTGCTCTACCTAAAAGTGGTGCAACAAACGCTAAGATACCAAGAAACAAAATACCATGTGTAGGTGTCTTATATTTAGGATGAATAAATGCAAACCATTTAGGAATCATGTGATTTTTCGCCATAGCATACAGAATTCTACTACCACCAATAATAAAAGCATTCCAACTTGTAATAATGCCAGCTACACCACCTAATACTAGCAAGACGCCAAATCCACTATGACCAAATAAGTTAGCCATTGCATCTGCTGTCGCCAAATTACTGTTGCTTAGAGCTTTAGGTGATAAACCTGTTGCTACACCAAATACAATGAGCAAATAAAAAATCACAGAAGCGATAATTGATAATATTAAAATACCGCCAATTTTTTTCGCAGGTGCTTTAACTTCTTCTGCAATTTGTGGGATGACATCAAAGCCCACAAACAGAAATGGAATCATCATTAATACAGACATCGTTCCACCAATACCATTTTCAAATGGCTGTAAATTGTTGAAATTACCATTAAATCCTGCACCAAATACAAGTAATAAGCCAACGCCTACAATAAAAATTGTGAAAACTGTTTGCATGATTGCTGCAGGCTTTACACCAAAATAATTAAGTGAAGTTAAAATGACACTTCCAATTGAGCCAATGATCACCCATGTGAAGTATACATCCCACCCCGCGATATTCCACATCAATCCTTGATGTTGAAATGGAATAACATAGTCGATCACTGTGGGCAATGCGACCGCTTCAAATGTAATAACTGAAACATAGCCAAATAATACGGACCAACCTGATATAAAGGCAACGCCTGGTGAAAAAGCTTTTTTAACAAATACAAAACCGCCGCCAGTTTCTGGAATTGCTGCAGCTAATTCTGCATATGTAAGTCCGATGACAATGACTAAAAATCCACCGAGTAAAAATGCCACAACACTTCCTACAAAACCAGCTGTTGATACCCATTCTCCTGATAATACGACCCAGCCCCATCCAAGCATTGCGCCGATTGCCAGAAATAAGACATCAACAATATTCATCGTCTTATTAAATTGAGATTTCATTTTACATACCCCATAACATTCATTGAATTAAAAGTGAATGAGCTTAAATTTTCTATATTAGTTTCAATCTAATCATCACTTTCTTGTTCGTTTAGATTCATACGTTTTGCTTTATTTACAACCAGTGCTTTCTAACTTGCACTTTAAATACCTATGGATAAATATTTTGTTTCTAAATATGGCTCTATACCTTCAGTGCCACCTTCTCTGCCATAACCACTTTCTTTCAAACCACCAAATGGTGCATGAGCAGCTGAAGGACCACCATCATTCCACCCAACAACACCATATTCTAACTCATTATAAAGCTTTAATCCTGTACGATAATCATTTGTGAAGAAGTAAGAAGCTAAGCCAAATTCTGTATCGTTTGCCATTTTTATTGCTTCATCTAAATCTTCATAAACCATAACCGGTGCGACTGGACCGAAAGTTTCTTCATGCATTACTTTCATATCTAAATTCACATTAGAGATAACCACTGGTTTTAGGAAATTTCCTTTTAACGCTTGTATTTCATCTACTGACCGTGATAATTTCCCACCTTTAGCTTGTGCATCTGTAATATGTGTCATCACTTTTTCAACTGCAGCTTTATCAATGAGTGGTCCTATGTTTACATCCTTTTGCAGACCATCACCAACAGAAAGTTCGTTGACTTTCTCAATCAAACGGTTTGTGTATTGATCAGCAATATCTCGATGTACAAAAATACGATTCGCGCAGATACATGTTTGCCCTGCATTTCTAAACTTAGAAGCAATCGTACCTTCTACAGCTGCTTCAATATCAGCATCTTTATGCACAATTAAAGGGGCTAAACCACCTAGCTCCATCGTTACATTTTTCACACTTTGCGCTGACTGTTCAATCAGTGATTTTCCAACAGCAGTCGATCCAGTAAATGTCACTTTATTAATCAGTTTATGTGTGGTGAAGATATCACCTGCATCTTTACCAGACGCAATAATATAGGATATCGCATCTTTGGGTATGCCAGCTTCATGTGCTAGTGCAACTAGTTTAATGGTTGTTAAAGGTGTTTTGACAGCAGGTTTACAAATGATTGTGCATCCAGCAGCTAATGCAGGCGCCATTTTACGCGTTATCATCGCTGCCGGGAAATTCCAAGGTGTTATCGCCCCTACTACACCTACCGGAAATTTATCAATCACTATTTTCTTAGATGACGTATTTGCAGGTATCGTACGTCCATATACTCTCTTAGCCTCTTCCGCATACCATTTTACATAAGCATTCGCATATATGACTTCCCCTTTAGCTTCTGCTAAAGGTTTTCCACCTTCAAGTGTAATAAGCTTCGCAAGTTCATCCTGATGTTCATCAATGAGTTTCCCCCATTGATATAACTTTGCTGAACGTTCGTGTGCATCAACTAATTTCCATTCTTCAAATGCTGTACGTGCACGTTCAATTTGTGAATGGATTTCATCATGACTTGAGTAGTTTAAACGTTCTATAATTTCATTGGTAGAAGGATTATAAACTTCTAATTGACTCATTATTGTTCTCTCCTTTACATTTATTTTTGTTATGAGGTATGACTTAACTATACCCGTTATTTAAAAATAAAATTTTAAACGTCCAGATGTGCTTCCGCTATACTCACTTTTTCAAATGTTTCAGACAATATTTCTAATCCTTGTTGTAATTCATCGTCTGTAATAACAAGCGGTGTTAAGAATCGTAAAACATTACCTTTAATACCAGCAGATAATAATAACAAACCATTTGCATTCGCTGTTTGAATAATTTTTCCAGTCAATGCTTTATTGGGCTGACCGGTTTGATCATCGATGATTTCACAGGCAACCATAGCACCAAGTCTACGAATGTTTGTGATAAATGAATATTGTTCTGCACTGCGATATAAGAAACTTTCAAGTTGTTTTCCAATTTGTTCTGCTTTATTGTTTAAGTCTTCTTCTTCAATGATTTCAATGACTTTTAAAGCAGCTTCACAAGCTAAGGGATTTCCAGCATATGTGCCACCTAGTTCTCCAGGAGATGCACTGTCTATAATTTCCGCTTTTCCAACTACACCGCTTAATGGAAATCCTGCAGCCAATGATTTAGACACAGTTATTAAATCGGGTTCTATATCAAAATGTTCAATCGCAAATGTTTTACCTGTTCGTGCAAAACCTGTTTGAATTTCATCTGCTACAAAAATAATGTCATGCGCTTCACATATTTTTTTAACTGCTTTCACGAATTTTTTATCCGGAATAATAAATCCGCCTTCTCCTTGGACTGGTTCCATCACGATACAAGCTACTTCACTAGGATCTACAGTCTCTATGAAAAAATCATGTAACTTATCAATCATTTGATCAATATAGGCTGCTTCAGATAAGTATTCGGATTTTTCTGAAATATTAGGGTATGGCGCTTGGTAAACCTCTGGTGCAAATGGGCCAAATCCAAGTTTATAAGGCCTTACTTTACTTGTCATAGACATTGTTAAATTTGTACGTCCATGAAAACCTCTTACAAAGGAAACAACTGATTGCCTTCCAGTGTGTTTCCTAGCAATTTTCACTGCATTCTCTACAGCTTCTGCACCTGAATTAAGTAAAATCACTTTTTTATCAAAATCACCAGGTGTAATCTCTGTTAATTTTTGAGCTAAGTTGAGATAGCTTTTATACATAATGACATTGAAGCCAGGATGTATAAAGTTGTCTAGTTGTTCTTTTAAATGTTTGGTTATCTTAGGGTGTGTGTGTCCAACGTTTAATGTACCAATTGCTCCCGCAAAATCTATGAAACGTTCACCTTCTACATCTGTGATCGTAGCACCTTGTGCATGATCTGCAACATGCAGATTACCATTCCCAACACCACGTGCTACATACTTATCACGTTGTCTCTTATAGCTTTCAAATTGATTTGTCATCAATAACCCCTCCTCTTTGCTTCTACATAAGACCTGTAGTTTTCTAAAATTTAAGGGATTATTGGTACAGTGTAAAGTACCAGTTATGACAATTTAATGGAACCAGATTATTCCCAAATGACTTCTTTTAATCTCTGTACTGCCTGAGGAATCTGCTCTTGCTTGATTTTTGAAAATCCTATAATCAGTGTTTTATATGAACTATTTTTTTCAAGCGCTTTCACAGAAAATCGATTTAGTGTATAAAGTTCAAGTTTCATTTCTTTAGCTCGTGATTCAATTTCTTGGTAGGAAAAGGGGGTGTTAACTTCTACAATAAAATGTAAACCTGCTCGCGTATCTTTGATTCGAATATTATTTGTAAAGGTATTGGATAGATGTGTGATGAGTGTTTCTCGTTTCTTTCCATATATTTGATGCATCTTTTTTACATATTTTTCATAGTAGCCTTCTTTGATCATTAAATTTAATGTAAGTGCGTGAATCGTTGAAAAGTCAGGAATCATATTTAAATTATAGTGATCAAATTGTTTTACTAAATTAATTGGCAAAATCATATAACTCATGCGTAATCCTGGCATTAGCGTTTTTGAAAATGTACCTAAGTATATCACGCGTTCATTTTTATCAAAACTAAACAGTGAGGGGATATTATCAGTTTCATATTTAAACTCACTATCATAGTCATCTTCTATGATGTAACTTTGTGTTTGACTTGCCCAGTTCAAAAGATCAATACGACGCGACACAGGCATGATGATTCCCATTGGAAATTGATGCGATGGTGTCACTATCGTAGCATCAGGTTGAGCTTGTTTAATTGCTTCAATAGATATCCCCTTATGGTCTAAAGCAATCGGTTTTAACTGTGCAGATGTTTGACGGATTAGTGTTCTAAACCTTGAGTACCCTGGATTTTCCACTGCAATCTTGATTTCATCTGGTAATAATTGAATCAATTTGGTTAACAGTATATTAGTGCCTGATCCAATGACAATTTGTTCCGGATGACATTGGATACCTCTTTGATAAGACACTAATTTGGCAATCGATTGTCTTAACTCTATTGGCCCTTTAATTTGAGGTATTGAAGATAATTCATGATCATAATTTTCAAATACACGTTTAACGAGTTTAGTCCATACCTCTACTGGAAACGCTGAAATATCGGTACTCATATGAGAAAATGAATAATCGTATGCATCTTCAATTTGCTGTTCTTGAACATTCAAAGATATTTGCGCATTTGGATCAATGATCAATTTTTCTAATGGCTCAATAAAATAACCCTTCCGCTCTTCAGTATAAATATATCCCTCAGCCAGTAGCTGTTCATATGCTGCTTTTACACTATTCACACTAATATTTAAATGTTGTGACATATCTCTTTTGGAAGGTAACTTTTCATGACTTTCATATTTGAATGCGAGAATATCTTCTTTTAATTGGCTATATAATTGACGATAAATGAATTGACCGCTTTCCCGTTGCATTCAATCCCCCCTTTTTACATCATCTGTTCTCCAGTTTTCTCATATCACTCATTATAATGAAAATGAGGACGGTATAGAAATCAAAACGTAAATTTGATTCCATGTCACCGTCCTCATCAGACCAATCTTATGGTTGGAAAATTACAATATGTTATTGGAACTCCAGTGGCATCACGAGCGATAGTTGCATTGATAAATACATACAGTCTTAGAACTTGCCACTTCAATATGCTTTATATTTTATAGAATTGGTGACGCTAATTTAGCAATCGATTGTTTGAACTTAATCCAATTTGATCGCTGTTCATAGCGCTCTTCTGTTAATTCCTTAGATACTTTCATATCTTCTATAAATGCTGCTTTAAGTTCTTTGACAATATTTGCATCATACATAAATGCATTAATTTCAAAATTTAATTCAAAACTACGTATGTCCATATTTGATGAGCCTACACTTGCTACTTCATCATCAATAATCATCATTTTTGAATGAATAAATCCATTTTCATACGTATAAACTTTGACACCATCTCTAATCAACTGCGCGACACTTGTAATTGTGGCCCAGTATACAAAAATATGGTCTGGTTTATTAGGAATAATTAACCGCACGTCTACCCCAGCTTTTGCAGCTATACGCAATGCATTGATATAACCTTTATCTGGTATAAAATACGGACTGTGCATATAAATTGATTCTTTGGCGTTCATGATCATTTTCATATAGCCAAACTCTATCTGATGCCAGTTATCACTTGGGGCACCGAGTGCAATTTGCATCGGCACATCTCCACCTTGATTTGCATTGTCTGGGAAATACTTATCATTATATTCCAATTGTTCACGGTGTGATTGAGAATTCCAATCGTGGATAAAACTGAGCTGTAACGCGTCAACGCCATCACCTTTAACTCTTAAATGTGTGTCACGCCAATAGCCAAATTTTTCATCTAAACCTAAATATTCATCACCAATATTAAATCCACCCACATAACCAGTCATACCATCAATCACTAAAATTTTACGGTGATTTCTATTGTTTAGTCTGAAATTTATTAATGGAATTTTAGCTTGGAAGAAAGCCTCTACTTGTCCACCAGCTTCTTGGAAGTTTTTGAATTTTGATTTATGTACCGTTTTAGATCCTACTGCATCATAAAGTATTTTAACTTCCAATCCTTCTTCAGCCTTTTGTTGCAAAATATCGACAATTTCAGAGCCCAACTTATCTAATTTCAAAACATAATACTCTAAATGAATATACGATTTCGCATTGCGTAAATCTTCTTTCATTTGGTCAAATAGCGCATGACCATCAGTATAAATGTCGACATTATTATCGTAACTTAAAAATGTTGGTTCTTTCGTTAGCAATGTATTTACAATATCTGCATGTTTTTTAACTAATCGGTTATCTGAATGATTAATCTTGTTGGTAGCATCTGATAACTGTGTTTTCATTCGTTCTTTCATGTCATCTATCTGATTATGGTGAAAGCCTTGTTCACGTTTTTTTCGCACTGCTCGACCAAAGAATATATAAATAATAAAGCCTAAAATAGGTACTACAAATAGTAGAAATAACCATGCCCAAGTTGCTGTAGCATCTCTGCGATCTCTATCTAAGAATACAATAATAAAGGCAAGTGCTATATTAATAACAAAGAAAAACGCAAGTATACCTCGATAAATCGGGCTTACACTTGGATCAAAAATAAGTTGCATAATGACACCTCATCGTTTCTTTTAGATTTTAATGAAGACTACATAAGTCATCTATGTGACTATTAATGTAGCTCAACTTATCAAATCCAATTAATTTTAAAACTCATAGAAAAACAAAGCATGTTGTAAAATATCGTACAATATTTGAATGATACTGTCTATTGTTCTATTGTTTTTTCTATTGTTCGATTACGCCCTGCTTGTGAGCCGAATAATGTGATTAATAGTGCAGTGATTAATAAAATACTTAATGAACCGATCCATTGACCTGTAACATCGTGTAATATACCAAATAATAAAGGACCTATAGCTGCAAAAAGATAACCCACAGATTGAGCCATACCAGATAACTTTGCTGACGTTTGACTATGTTCTGTTCTTAAACTAAAGAATGTATTAACAAGTCCAAACGCTAAGCCACTTGCAACACCAATTAAAATCGTAGCAATTAAAGCAAGTTGTGGTGAAAATAACATTATTGAAACACCCACCACAAAACATAAACCAGTGATAAAAGTTAATAAAAACTGTGATTTCATTTTGGTAGCAAATATAGGTGTAATAAATGTTAATGGGATGATGGAGATTTGCATAATTGATAAATACATCCCGGCTTCACTGATTGACATACCACTTTGAGATAAATATGCTGGCAGCCAATTGATTAGAGAATAAAAAATAAGTGACTGTCCGCCCATCAATATCGTTATTTGCCATGATAATGGCGACTTCCAAACATTGACACTCTCTTTTGGTAATGAGGCCGTTGTTTCTTCCTTATGCTTTAATTGAAACGCCCATATTATAATGGTAATCAATGTAATGACACCAATCGCACTAATAGCAATATTATAATTAAATGCTTTGACGACTGGCGCCGTTCCATATGATGATAATCCTCCAAACACGTTCATAACAACAGTATAATAGCCTGTCATCACACCTATATGTAATGGGAATTTCGCTTTGATCACTGCTGGCGCAAGTACATTACCAAAACCTATACCGACACCGATAAGAATGGTACCTATATATAACCACGAAACACCTGTGATAGAACGTACGATTACACCAATCAGTATTAGCCATAAAGCCACAAAAATTGTACGCTCTAATCCAAAGCGATAACTGGTTTTTGCTGCAAATAGCGAAATAATTGCGAATGCAATCAACGGGACGACTGTAATTACACTAACTGCACTGTTAGACATCGCCAAATCATTTTTTATATCAGGCAACGCAACTCCGATTGAAGTAATTGGCGCCCTTAGATTTGCACCCACTAATAAGACACCGATAAATAAAAGCCAATTAAACGGCTTTACTTTTCTATAATTTTCCATTTTGCTCACCTTACATCATAAATTTTCTAAACAACATTACATATGGTACAATATGTACGTTATAATGTAAATAGGAGCGATTCACGTGTATCATATTCAAAATATTATTGCAAAAAATTTAGCAACTTATCGTAGTAAACATCAGCTTAGTTTAGATAAAATGGCTAACCTAACTGGCGTTAGTAAAAACATGCTAAGTCAAATTGAAAAAGGCGCATCTAATCCAACAATTACAACATTATGGAAGATTGCCAATGGACTTCATTTACCTCTGTCACAACTGACATCAACAAGACAAGAACATATAAACTTCGTAGATGAATCTGACATTATTCCTATTGTTGAAGATAAAGTTAAGATCTTTCCGTATTTTCCTTACGATGATAGAAAGCATTTTGAAATGTTTAAAATGGAAATTCAACCAGGTGGTAAAATGATTTCTGATCCTCATCATATACAATCTGAAGAGTTTATCATTGTTAATTCAGGCACTTTAAATATTGAAGTCGAACAAACGTCTTATACAATTAGCAGTAACCAAGCTTTTCGTTTTAATAGTGATGTAGCTCATGGTTACTATAACCCAAATAATGAAGTTGTTATACTTACCGCCACAATACATTATCAAGTACAATAGCAATCGTAGTAAATTTGCACTCAACATTATTTAATAATCTCACTGCGACAAACAAAAGATAAATAAAAGCCATCATCAAAATGGTCATTAACCTTCTTAAAAATAACGCCAAATGAATACGGTGTGATGTTGTTGCCAAGGTATGACACATTCAACGCTGAACTATCACATACAATCCCAAACGGGGTAGAAATCAAATTTTATCAAATGATTTCTACCCCGCTTGTTTTTAGAAACATTTTATATATCGCGCTTTATTTAATATATAAAGATTTATTATTTTTTATATTATCTTGACGAAAAAAGTTATGTCATATATATTTGACACATCAGAAAGAAGTGATGATTTAAATTGAATAAAGTTAAATACTTTCGCAGTCAACAACAAATATCTCAACTTGCGCTTGCACGTTCCGTAGGCGTTTCACGACAAACGATTAATATGATTGAAAATGATAAATACAATCCATCATTAAATTTATGTATCAATATTGCACAATCATTAAATGTTACATTAAACGATTTATTTTGGGAGGATCATAACGATGAAGAAAAGAGATAAATGGTTATATCAAAACTTCGCCGGTTTAATTGATACACCTGATGAATATCAACGACATGAAATTGATAAAACATTAGCAAAAATTTCAATTATTGCTTTATATACGTTACTTGCCCTTGTTTATTTATCTATTTTCCTTGATATAGAGCGAGAATTTTTATCACCATTTACCGTTGGTGGTGCCCTGTTAATTATTATTCTATTCTGTAGAATGAGCATGAATCGTCTCGGTGCAGATGCTATTGAAATTGAAGTACATCAGCGACATACATATTATAAACTACTAAAAGAAACACGAAATAAAAGGATTATTTTCTTGGTTACAGCCCTAATTTATATGTTAGGGACTGCAACAATCACCGCACCACTACTTGCAGGAAATCCAATGAATTTTAGTTATTTATTAAATATAAGTACCTATATACCCTTTATATTCATTGTCATCTTTACAGTTAACAAAGATTCGCGCATAAAATTAATAGAATAGGAGGCCAATCATCTTGAATAATGAAAAAACACTTCGCTTAATTCCAAACTATAGATTTACTGATGAATATGAACGGCAAGTATTATTAAATCTCTATGCCAAACTATATGTCTGGATATTTTGGGGAACATTGATGATTTCCGCACTAGATTGTTTTATCTCTATGTATTTTCAACAAATACCATTTGTTAGTATCATTGCATTGATTGGATTGATGGTGGCTTCAATCATACTCACATGCGCACTTCACAATAAAAAAGTAGACCTATTTGATGTCGATTCTAAAGATGAATACCAAAAATATATCAAAAAAGCACGTAACGGCAGTATCCTATTTGCATTTATTATGTTTATAATTTTCAACATCAATAATTACCTTATTCCCTTTGTGACACACCAAGAACTTCCTAAAATCACAGCTTTAAGTTCTCAAATCCCAACGACTGCAACCATTGCCATGATTACAGGATTAATCATATATATGATAGCCAAATCCAAAATCATTCGTACTTATAAAAAATGAAGGCCTAATTTTATGTTGAAAGCAGCGTGAAAAACGCTGCTTTCAATTTTTAGTTATTTTAATAGATAAAGTACGACGTGCCATTTAAAATAAAAAATGCAAATCCATTCGAAAGTACAGCCCTCAAGTTATCGCAGTAAATAGCAATGCAACTTGAGGTGCTATCTTCAAAAATGAAAATACATTTATTTTAATTATATACTGTTATACCTTAATAAACATCTTTTTATGTTTGAACAGATTAAGATACATGTGCGTGAATATTTCTATTCCAATTGCAGTTTAAGTTATTGTGGATATGTGTAACTTAAATCCCAACCGATATCATATTTATCAATCAACTTGGCATATTTCGCTCCCCAAAACATAGTATCTAGCTCCATTTGAACATTGCCTTCATCTTTCAATTGTTCATAAGCTTCTTCGACTGCCGCTTCACTATCAAATTCTAAAACAATATATACATTTCTATCTTGTAGCATTGTATCATCATCTTTAGGTATATCTGACAGCATGAATAAGTTACCATCAACTTCTAATTGGGCATGAATGATACGATTAGGATCATCTGCAACACTTTCATTCGCTTCACCGTATGTCATTGTATCTTTAATCTCTCCGTTCAACACCTTACTATAAAATGCCAAAGCGTCTTTACATTGACCGTTAAAAAACAAATACGGTACTGTCGATTTCAACATAGTATCCCCTCTTTTTAAATATCGTTTTCTATTATCAAACATACCCTTTTAACATAAATTTAGACAATTCAAGTTTGATATCTAGATTTGAAACACACATAGGTAATTACAATTTTTCATCTTTATAAAAACTTTTCAATATAAAATGCTGATTCTTCAATCGATTTGAATTCCGTATTAATAACTGTGGCATTTAATTTAGCAAATATTTCTTCGGCATACATTAGTTCTTCTTTAATTCTATCGACACTATTATAATCTGTAGGTCCATGTAAACCTAATACTTTCACGCGTTCAGTACGAATATTCAAGATATAGGTAGGACTCGCAGTCAAACCAAATACCTTTAAATTTTTATTTCTAAAAACCTCATCTGGAATATCCACTTCTGGAACTAAAGGGATATTAGCGATTTTATAACCTTTGTTTGCTAAATACATACTTAAAGGCGTCTTTGACGTTCGTGAAACACCTAAAATCAAAGCATCAGCTTCTCCTATATCCGTAAAATGTTTACCGTCATCATATTTCACAGAATATTCCATTGCCTCAATTCTTTTAAAATAGTTGTCATCTAACTTGCGCAAAGCACCACTTTCTAAGATGGGTGAACAATTCGTATGTTCTTGAATAATGCTAATTAAATCAGACATATAATCAACATATGGAATTTGTTGCGCTTGAGCATATGCCTGACCTTTTATATTAAATTCTGGATTAACTAAAGTCGTTATAACGACTGCACCACGCGCCTTAGCCAAAGAAAGCACATTGAGTAATTCATCTTGATTTTTGATAAAAGGAAATTTTTTAATTTCTATACGCGTGACATCTGGAAATTGTGTTAAGGTCGCATGAATCATTCGCTGTGCTGTCTCACCTATAGAATCAGATACAACGAATAGCGTTAACTGTGGTCTATCATTATCATTTAACACGTAATCTACCGCCTTCGACTTCACTTTGAGCCGTTGATAATAAGGCTCCTGGCACTCTAAATGGAGAACATGATACATAATCCAAATCTAGTTGATTAAAGTATTGAATTGATTTGTGGTCACCGCCTAATTCTCCACATACGCCAATTTTTATCGTTGGATTTGTGGCTTTTGCTTGCTCTGTCGCTTGCTTAATTAATTGTCCAACGCCATCTATATCAAGTGTTTGGAATGGGTCTATTGTTAATATGCCTTGCTCTGAATAAGCGCTAATAAATTTACCAGCATCATCACGTGAGAAACCAAACGTTAATTGTGTTAAATCATTTGTGCCAAAACTAAAGAAATCACATTCTCGTGCTAAATCTCCAGCGATTAGACATGCTCTTGGTGTTTCAATCATCGTTCCAATCATATAGTGAACACTTACTCCCATTTCAGCTTGTAAGGCTTCAATGCATTCAACAACTTGTGTCTTTAATGTTGTGAATTCTGAAACAGTTGATACGAGCGGAATCATAATCTCAGGTTGACAATCAATGCCCTGCTTTTTAAGTTTCAATGCACTTTCCATAATAGCTTCTGCTTGCATAATATAAAGTTCAGGGTAAGTAATCGCCAAGCGACACCCACGATGCCCTAGCATTGGATTAACTTCATTTAAACTTTCCATATAATGGTCTAACTCTGCAACAGACACGTTGAGTTGGCTTGCCACACTATTTTTTTCCTCTGTTGAGTTAGGTAAAAATTCATGTAAAGGTGGATCTAATAAACGGATAATCGTCGGACGTTCTCCAGATAACTTTAATATCGTTTCAAAATCTTCTTTTTGATATTGTTTAATTTTATTTAAAGCATTCACTCTTTTATCTTGTGTATCAGATAAAATGAAACGTCTCATTTCAATCAAACGTTCAGGGCCAAAAAACATATGCTCAGTACGAACTAAACCAATACCTTTCGCACCAAATTGGTAGCCAGCTTGAATATCTTGTGATGTTTCTGCATTCATGCGAACATCTAATCTTGCAATTTCTTCTGACCATTGCATAAATTGTTCAAAAGCCTTACTTCTCTCAGCTTTAATCGTTTCAACTTCTCCTAAATAAATATCACCTTTAGCGCCATCAACTGAGATAATGTCCCCTTCGTTTAATGTTCCGTTAGGATATGTTACTTCTTTATCCTTAACATTAATTTCAACGTCTGAACATCCTGTCACACAACATTTACCCATTCCTCTAGCTACAACTGCAGCATGGGAAGTCATACCACCATGTGTGGTAACTATCGCTTCACTTGCAACCATACCTTCAATATCTTCAGGTGAGGTTTCAGGTCTCATCAATATTACTTTATATCCCTGTTCAGCTTTGAATTTTGCAGTTTCAGCAGAAAACACGATTTCACCACTCGCTGCACCCGGACTAGCAGGAAGTCCCATTTTCGAAACAGCTGTAGCTCTCTCAAGTGCTTTATCATCAAAATTAGGATGTAATAATTGCTCAATTGATTTTACTTCTACATTCATAACTGCTTCATTTTTAGAAATAATACCTTCTTCGACTAAATCTACTGCAATATGAATGGCTGCATTAGCAGTTCGTTTACCACTGCGCGTTTGTAAGACATATAGTTGCTCATTTTCAATAGTAAATTCAATATCTTGCATATCTTTATAGTGTTTTTCTAATTGTTGAGAAACTTCTAAAAACTGTTGATGAACAAGAGGCATTTGTGCTTTTAATGTGCTGATATCTTTTGGCGTTCTAATACCAGCGACAACATCTTCTCCTTGAGCATTCAACAAATATTCACCAAACAATTTTGCTTCACCAGTTACTGGATTACGCGTAAATGCAACACCTGTCCCACTTTGTGCACCACTATTACCAAAAACCATCTCCTGAATATTAACTGCAGTGCCAATATCGTGTGGTATTTCATTTAATTGACGATATACACGTGCGCGATCATTGTCCCATGATTTAAAAACTGCTTCAATTGCTTCTGTTAATTGTACAATTGGCTCCTGTGGGAATGGTTTATAAACTTCTTCCAAATAAACACTTTTAAAATGATCACATATTTCTTCTAAACCTTCAGCTGGAATATCTGCATCATTTTGGTAATTGTGTTGTGCTTTATATTGATTAAAATATGTATCGAATGAAGTCATCGGTATGCCGTATACGACTTCGCCAAACATTTGTAATAATCTACGGTAACAGTCATATGCAAAACGTGCATCATCTGTTTTTTCTGCTAATGTTTTAACATTAAAATCATTCAACCCCAAGTTTAAAATGGTATCCATCATGCCTGGCATGGAAATTTTTGCGCCACTTCTTACAGAAACTAATAATAAGGATTCTTTAGAAGAAAATGATTTTTGAGTGCGTTGTGAAAATGCTTCTAATTGTTCATGTAATTGTCCAACTAATTCATCTGAAAGGTGAGCGCCTTGCTTTAAATACTCAATACACGCCTTTGTAGTAAGCGTAAAACCGTCCGGCACAGGTAACCCTAACCGTTTCATTTCAGCTAAATTAGCTCCCTTACCTCCTAATAAATCTTTCATGGCTTTATTGCCTTCATCAAATGCATAAATATATTTTGTCATACTGATTCACCTCAAATTTTTAATATGTCATACTAATTATTATAGAGTATGTCATATTACTTTATAAAAAACAACCAAAATTTTAACGGTTGCTCTTTATCATTCACTTTCGTAACCTACTGAGCTAAAAAAAGCATATAAAAAGCCTTAAGCAACACGAGTTCATCGTATTGCTTAAGACTTTTTATTTTTTATCGTATGACATAATTAAAATATTAAAATGATTATCCGTTTAGACTGCTATTATTTTTAAAATTTGTATGTCGTTGCATGCTAGCAGCTCATCTATTACATGTATGATTGATCTTTGATTGCTGCAAAGTGTTTTTTTATGTGTCTAACCTTTTTATTATTCTTACTAAACTTTCTAATGAAGTGATTTTATTGCTTTCGTCGCTAACACCATATTGCAATCTGTAATTTAACAGCATCAGAGTATTTTTTTGGGTTTAATCCTGTTTCTTTTTCACATTTTTCTAACCTATACAATAAAGTATTTCTATGGATATACAATTTTTTAGCAGTTTGCGTTATATTTAAATCATTTTCAAAGAAACTTTTTAGTGTATCGATACTCTGTTGACCCACATCACTCAATATTCTTTTTTTAAATCGTTCTCTTATGTTCTTATCAATTTGATATAAAAGTGTTTTTTCTTCTATATCTTCAAATGAGGTTACAACCTTTTCATTTTCAGCCAACATAAACACTAACTCACACTCTTCATATGCATTTTTAAAATCTTTTAATCTTTTAAACATAAGACTTGAAGCCATTTGAACGTTAAGCTCTAAGTTTTGAAATATTTGATATATATGATTGATTTTATTATCTAAAGCTTGTACTGACTGAGCAGTAGCAAGAATAACAATACGGTTATAATTCGTAAATGCAATTGTAAATGAACGGGCGTCTATCCTACTCGTTAATGAACGTACAATGCTATTTCTAGAAAAAATCTGCTTTTCAATATCGATAATAATACATTTTCTATAGGTTAATAAATCGATATTGAGTTGTTTCATTAAATATTGAATAAAGGATTTTGATGATTCACTTTTTAACAACTCCTCTATAAATAATTCTTGACTCCGTATTTGCCCTTCCAATTCATATGTAAAATAATTCTGATAAAGTAACAATTCTGTAGACATTTTAACTAAATCTGCTACATGTGTAATTTGACTAGGATTACCTGTAATACCGATAACACCTACTATATTATCTTGAAAAATAATAGGTAAGTTAATACCTGCCTGCGTACCTTTAAGATGTAAACTGTCTTTCTGGTTAATTACCACGGTTTTTTCTTGTTTCAACACTTCTATAGCACCTTCGTGTAGCGTACCGATACGTCTTTTATCGAAAGACGCAATAATTACTCCATTAAAATTCATAATATTAATGTTAGTTTTGGTTCTTTTAGCTGTTTCATTAACGATTAACGTTGCCATTTCTTCAGTCAATATATCCATTTATCTCACCACTTGTTATTTATATACAAATTTAAAATATTATTTTTGTATAGTTTAACCCTTTTTCTAAAATAGTAAAATCGTTAAACTTAGAACAATACATTTTAGAAAGCGCTTTCTTAAAAAGGAGAAATTCACAATGGAAATCATATTAGCACCTGATTCATTTAAAGGAAGTATGAAGGCAAGCGAAGTAACCAAGTATATGAAAGATTCTATATTAGAAGTTTTCCCTGAATCTACCATTCATGATTTACCCATCGGTGATGGTGGCGAAGGAACAATGGAAGCATTAATAAATGCAACAAATGGTTCGTTTACTACAGTCAGTGTAACCGGACCACTTGGTGACAAAGTAACAGCTCAATACGGTATTTTAGATAATCATACTTGTGTCATTGAAATGGCAGAAGCTTCAGGATTAAAGCATTTAGATCAAGACGAATTAAACCCTTTATATACGACAACGTATGGTACAGGCGAACTAATTTTACATGCTTTAAATCACGGATATCAAAATTTCATCCTGGCGATTGGTGGTTCAGCTACAAATGACGCTGGCGCAGGTATGTTGCAAGCTTTAGGAGCAGATTTAAAGAATAACCAAAATCATTCAATACATTTTGGAGGTGGAGAACTACAAAATTTAGCTCAAATTGACTTATCGAATTTTGATCCTCGAATCGCTTATTGTAATTTTATTATAGCGACTGATGTTCAAAATCCATTAGTAGGACCTAATGGCGCATCATTTATTTTTGGGAAACAAAAAGGTGCATCTGCACAAAATATGCATCAACTCGATGATAACCTCACTCATTGGGCTAATCTAGTTGAACACACTACAGGCATAAGGCTACACGATTTACCTGGTGCTGGCGCAGCAGGTGGTTTAGGAGGTGCTTTCAAAGCATTTTTCCCAAGTTACTTTAAAGAAGGTATCCAGGTAGTTATGGAATATATACAATTTGAGAAATACTTAAAGCAAGCAGACTTAATCCTTACTGGAGAAGGAAAAATCGATCAGCAATCTTTTTATGGTAAAGCACCAATTGGCATTGCAAAATGTGCTAAAAAGTATAATGTACCAGTTATTTTTATAGGAGGATCAGTAGAAGTAGATGAAAAAGACTTAAAAGACAGTGGTATACTCAGCGCATTTAGTTTAAGTAATGGACCTATGTCATTAGAAGAAACATTTTCAAAGTCGGAAAAATTGATAAAACAAACAACCAAGAATATTGTAAAAACATTTTTCCATAACCAATAACATATTAAGGGGATGTTAGTTATGAGAATTAAAGATACAATAGAAAAAATTCCTGGAGGATTGATGGTAGTCCCGTTGCTTTTAGGCGCTACAATAAACACCGTTGACCAATTACATTTAACTCCTATAATGAACCTACTTAAGTCACTGGGCGCACCTAAAACTGAACAAGGATATTACGAAATGCTTCAAATTGGGGGTTTTTCACAAGAATTATTCAAATATAGTGCTCTTGTCTTAATTGCACTTTTTATATTTTGTGTAGGAAGTCAAATGAATTTAAAAATTGGCGGTAAGGCCTTAAAAAAAGGTATGCTATTAACAACAACGAAATATTTTTCTGGGTTAGCAGTAGGACTCCTATTAGGCTCATTATTTGATCCTTGGAGTGGACTATTCGGTTTGTCTACAATAGCTGTCATCGCAGCAATGACAAATAGTAATAGTGGCATGTATGCTGCTTTAACAAGTACTTATGGGAATCGTTCAGATGTTGGTGGCCTGTCCATACTTGCTATTAATGACGGACCATTGTTAACTTTGATTTCATTGGGATTTATTGGTACAAGCTTTCCAATCATTTCATTTATTTCTGTGCTTTTACCTTTAAGTATAGGCATGATATTAGGCAATCTTGACCCTAAAATATCAGAGTTTTTACGTCCAGGTGAAACCATACTCATCCCCTTTTTCGCCTTTTCTTTAGGTGCTGGTATGAATTTAGCTGAATTCTTTAATTTTTCCGTATTATCAGGAGGCTTAACGTTAGCAGTATTAACCTTTATTTGTACCGCATTTACTGGTATCATTGCCTTTAAAATATTTAAAGAAAAGAGTGTAATTGCACCAATTTCTGAATCATCTACAGCAGGTAACGCAGTATCTACACCTGCTGCAGTAGTTGCTGCTGCTTCTACGGCGCTCGCAAATGGTAATCTGAGTCAAAGTGAGTATGCTATGATTGAGAAAGTAGCACCTATCGCCACAGCACAAATTTCAATTTCGGCTATTACTACAGCAATATTATGTCCAATAGCAGTCATATTGATTGATAGGTATCAAAAAAGTAAGGAATATATGGAACAAAGGAATATGTTACTCAATCGACCCAAACACATTCTAATGCGAAAATAAAATCACATTTTTATGAAAGCGCTTCATATAAGGAGGAAGATCGACCTTGAATACAGAAATATTATATGGAAAGTCAAACCTTAATATAGAATTACCTGAAAACTGCGTCTTAATAGAGCCAACACCTATACCTGCACTCGAAAATGATAAACAAGCCATACGTGATGCATTAAAGAATCCTATAAATTCGGATCCGCTGGAAGATTTAGTAAAATCCAATCAGACTGTTTCAATCGTTATTAGTGATATCACGCGCCCTACACCCAATCATATACTTGTACCTCTTATTATAGAATGCCTTGCACATGTACCTTTAGAAAATATTGTTATCATTAATGGTACTGGTACACATCGAGATCAAACTAAAGATGAATTGATACAAATGTTAGGTGAAGATATCGTAAACAATATTAGAATTGTACATAATCATTGTAATGATAAGCAAACTTTAAAAAAAGTTGGCCATAGTAAATACGGCTGTGATGTTTATTTAAACAAGGATTATGTAGATTCTGATTTCAAAATTGTAACTGGCTTTATAGAACCACATTTCTTTGCTGGATTTTCAGGAGGACCAAAAGGAATCATGCCTGGTATTGCAGGTATAGAAACGATTATGACATTTCACAATGCCAAAATGATCGGTGATATTCGTTCTACTTGGGGGAATATGACAGACAATCCAGTACAAGATATGACTCGAGAAATTAATGCCATGTGCAAACCTGACTTTATGCTCAATGTAACATTGAACAAAGAAAAAGAAATTACAGAAGTCTTTGCTGGAGAACTGTATAAAGCACATGATTTGGGATGTGCTTATGCAAAAAAACACGCTATGTTCAAATGTGACCATCGCTTTGACGTCGTTATCGCATCTAATTCTGGTTATCCACTTGACCAAAATTTATATCAAACAGTTAAAGGAATGAGTGCTGCTCATAAAGTGGTTAAAGAAGGCGGCAGTATTATCATGTTATCTGAATGCAGCGATGGTTTTCCAAATCATGGTAATTATGCAGAAATACTGAAAATGGCAGACACCCCAGAAGCACTTGTCAAAATGATTAATGATCCAAACTTCGCCATGCTAGATCAGTGGCAAGTTCAAAAACAAGCTGTGATTCAAACTTTTGCCAATGTGTATTTATATTCCAAATTAACTGATCAACAAGCAAAAGATGCTATGTTACATCCTGTTTCAAATATTGAAGCAACATTAAAAACTTTAGAACGACAATATGGGAAAGACATGACTATTGGCGTTATGCCACTCGGCCCACTTACCATACCGTATGTAGAATCATAATTTTCAATACGTCCAAAAATATTTAAGGAGGAAATTTAAATGATGACTAAATTACAGAATAAAGAATTTAAACTTGAAATGCTTTTAAAAGAAATGGAGACAGTAGTTATTGCTTTTTCAGGCGGTGTCGATAGTAGCTTAGTTCTGAAAAAAGCAATTGATGTATTAGGTACCAATAATGTAAAAGCAGTGATAGTTAAATCAGAATTATTTAGAAACGAAGAATTTAATCGGGCTATAGAACTTGGAAATACGTTAAATGCAGATATCGTAGAGACGGAAATAGCAGAATTAAAAGACCCACACATCATAAAAAACACACCCGACAGTTGGTATTACAGCAAATGTTTATTATACGCAAAACTAGAAGCGTTAAGAAAAACATTTGGATTCAATTATGTGTTAGACGGCATGATTATGGACGATATTTCAGATTTCCGACCAGGTCTTAAAGCGAGATCTGAATACGGGGTGAGAAGCGTTTTACAAGAAGTTGAACTTTATAAAGATGAAGTACGAGAACTAAGCAAATCAAATGGCTTACCGGTTTGGGATAAGCCTGCACTTTGTAGCTTAGCTTCTCGTATCCCTTATGGTGAACCACTTAGTTTCAACAAAGTTAATAAAGTTAATGAAGCTGAAAAATTCATTTTAGATTTAGATATTAATAACGTGAGAGTACGTTATCACGACAACATAGCACGTATCGAAGTTGATGAAACAGATATTGTTACGATAATTCAACATAAAGACCAAATTTCACTACGACTTAAAGAGCTTGGCTTTGACTATGTCACAATTGATTTAGAAGGCTATCGTACTGGTAGTATGAATGAGGTCATACAATCTTAATTTTAACGCTATAGTATAAAGGTGGTTTAACTATGACAGATAAATATGATTCCATCGAATCATTATTGCAAGCAGTAAAATCAGATCAATTATCAATATCTGAGGCTAAATCAGAATTAAGTCAATATGATGAATTAGGTTTTGCAAAAATCGACCTACATCGTAGAAAGCGACAAGGATTCCCAGAAGTAATATTTGGCGAAGGTAAAACTGAGCAACAACTAGTGAAAATCATTCACTCATTAATATTACACGAAGAAACAATTTTAATTACTCGTGTTAATAATGAAAAAGCCCATTTTATTTGTGAAACATATCCTCAATTGGTACATCATGCAACAGCACAAATCGTTTGTACATCTTTAGAGCATATTACCAAGACACAACGTCAAGCTGCTATTATTTGTGCAGGTACGTCTGACCTTCCTGTAGCGGAAGAAGCTGCTATAACAGCAGAAGTAATGGGAATCTCAGTAAAAAGATTTTACGATGTTGGAGTTTCTGGTATCCACCGTCTTTTCGCTCATATTGATGATATTCGCAATTGCAATGTATCTGTAGTAATAGCTGGCATGGAAGGCGCGTTAGCAAGTGTAGTTGCTGGCTTGGTTGACCATCCTGTCTATGCCGTACCAACAAGTATTGGTTATGGTGCAAATCTAGATGGTATCACTACATTATTATCAATGATCAATTCATGTGCACCTGGTTCTAGTGTACTTAATATTGATAATGGCTTTGGCGGTGGTTATAACGCTGCTATGATTGTCAATATGTTGGAACAACATTAAGGGATGGAGTGAATGATATGACGAATACAATATATTTAGATTGCCATGCAGGTATTGCAGGTGACATGTTGCTATCTTCTCTAGTAGACTTAGGTGCAAATATAGCTTACATTGAATCTCATTTACAAAAGTTGCCACTTAATGATTTTAAATTGCACTTTTCTAATCAAACCAAGCAAGGTATTCAAGCCAAACAACTAGATATTGATTTTAGTGAAACAACACACCATAGAACAGCTTCTGATATTACAAAAATGATACAGGATAGTGATTTACCCGCAAGAGTTAAAGTACGAAGCCAAAAAGTCTTTGATACGATTGCTCACGCAGAAGCTAAAATTCATGGGATGTCCGTTGAAGAAGTACATTTTCATGAAGTAGGCGCTATGGATTCCATTATCGATATTATCGGCGGTTGCCTTGCTTTAGAAAATTTGAAAATTGATGAGTTACACGCTTCCCCAATTCCAACAGGTGGAGGTAAAATAAATATCGCTCATGGATTATATCCTGTGCCTGCACCAGCAACGGCAGAAATTTTAAAAGGTATACCGCTTGCTTCTTTTGATATTAATAGCGAATTAACGACGCCAACCGGAGCAGCTTTTATTAAAGCATTAGCATCTAAAATTGGTCCTTTACCTTCTGTCACAATAGAAGAAATTGGTTATGGAAGTGGCACCAAAGACTTTGATTTTCCAAACATTTTAAGAGCAATTCAATTTAAAACTAAAGACAATACACCAACACAAGTCCAAGTAATAGAAAGTCAGATAGATGACATGTCTGCTGAGATGTTAAGTTACTTTCTTGAACAAGTTTTAGAAGATGGTGCATTAGATGCATACTTCACACCTATCACCATGAAAAAAAGCAGACCAGCCACTCAAATCACAGTCATTTGTAAATTAGAAAATGCACAATTTTTCGAAGACTATGTTTTAAAAAATACATCTACATTAGGAATTAGAAGTTACACGGTTAATCGTAAAGTACTCCATAGACAATTCGAAACAATTCATACAAATTATGGAGCGATTTTAGTAAAAACAGCCATGTTAAATGGAAAAATAATTAAGGCAAAACCAGAATTTGAAGATGTGAGAAACGCTGCAATTCAAGCAAATAAACCATTCTTACATGTATACAATCATATTAATCAAGAGATTCAAAAACATATACAATTTGACTGAATTTCTTAAACCTTATGCCACATAAGTCCTAATAGAATAAGCCTATAACTGAAATTCTATAAATTTCAGTTATAGGCTTACTTCATCTTAGTAGTTAATATGTTTAATTACTTTTAGCGTTTTCTGGCTTTTGAGCATCCGGATTGGTGTATTTTGATGGATTGTAATCGGCGCCTTTCGTATAGTCAGCAGAAGCATCCCATAATAAAAATTCATGAATATTATGATCTTTTAACGCTTGTACTTGTGCAGTTACTTCCGCTTTGTCATAGGATTTATACTGCCCTTCTCCTAAATAAGAGGCTGTAAAATCTTGAAGCCATGGACGAGATTTAACCTTTTTAGGGTCGATACCTTGCAGTGCTTCTTTTTCTTTATCAAGATAACGATCCACTGTTTTATATGGTTCTGTATCTGGCGCTTCTAATCCAAAATCTCCTGGGCTCCAATGAGAAGGATAAATCATCGATGAAATGACATCTACATTTTTGGCGATTTTAGGGAAGCTTTGCCCAATACCTGGTGTTTCTTTAACCGTAGCTGCGTAACCAAAAACATCCGCAGATGTTTGAACATCATATGATTTTAAATCTTTACGTGCAGTTTTCAAAAAATTAGTAATCGTATCTACACGTTGCTCAACATGGTTTAAATCACTATTTTTATACTTTCCATTTGAATATTGTAGTGATTTATCTTTGTTTTCAAATCCTTCAGGAAATCGAACATAGTCAAATTGAACTTCTTTAAATCCTGCTTTAGCCGCTTCTTTTGCAACTGCAATATTATATTTCCATACTTTATCATTAAAAGGATTTAAAAAACTATCCCCGCCTTCACTTTCCCAAACATTACCATCAGACGTTTTAAATGACCAATCAGGTTTTTCTTCAGACAATCTAGAATCTTTAAATGTAACAATACGTGCAATTGGATAAATATTGTTTTTTTCCATTGCTTTTATGACTTTTTTTACGTCAACACGATTCACTGTATTGCTGCTAATCAATTTATTGTCACTTTTAAAGTCCATCGTTATATTTCCTTCATCATCTTTAACGTCAATTACCATGGCATTTAATTCAGTTTCATTTATAAATTGTATAAGTTCTTCAAAATTTTCCCCTTTTGCTGAATCCGGTGTTACATAGATACCTTTCACACCATCTTTTGGATAATCAACATCACTATATGTATGCTTTTTTGATTTGTTTGAACTTTCTTTACCTTCATTTGTTTCTTTCTCATTGTTAGAACCACTGTTACAAGCTGACATCATTAATACGGTCACAAATAATATCACTATAAATTTCCATACCTTCATTGAATTATCTCCCTCTCCCTCAATCAATTCAAAGACAAAAACATTTAAATCACAAATAAGTATCACACTACACATATTATATCATTTTAATATTTTAAACAACGTAAATTCCGAACTTTTATTTATAAAAAAAGACAGAAATAGTTATCAATTACAGGATTGACGACTTATTTCTGTCTTTTAAGCTATTATTTTTAATATTATCAATTCAGCTGTGCTCAACTTTTACTTAATTGAAGGCCCAATACTTAAATTGGCACTCGCTAATGCTTGCTCTAACACATCTAATACATGAATACTATGCTCTAATTGTCTTGTTGCAAATATAATGTTTTGTTCCCGAATTACTTTTTCAATTTTCACAAATTCTTCGTACATTCGATGCTTGTGTGCGTTCACCTGATAATACTGTGTACCACCAGTGTGATATTTTAATTCGAATGCATTCAACTCATTTGTAGGACCTTTAAGATTGATTGTTGCTTTATCTCCTTGAATATAAGATTGATTATCAGAACTAGAATCTTTAGCCCCAATACAAACTACTTTCATCTCTTCATATTCTAATTGTAAGATACCAGAAGTATCGATATTTTTTTCAATATTTGCAAAGTATGTCACTTTATTAGGTTTACCAAATAAGCCTACTGCTAAATGAACATTGTAAACATTAATATCCATTAATGCACCGCCACCCTTACTCGGATCAAATGCGGGTTGAATAATGTCATTTTTAAAATCATCAAATCTTGAGGAATACTGTGAATAGTTGAACTGAGCAATTTTGCAATTTCCAATTTCTGGTATACTTTGCTTAAGTACATCATAATTACTTAAATACAAATTGGTAATCGCTTCAATAATAATCACCTTTTGTTGCTCTGCTAAATCTTTAAGTATGATAAGCTCCTCTGTGGTTAATGTAAAAGGTTTTTCACAAATCACATGCTTATTTTTTGCTATAGCTTTACGTGCGTAATCAAAATGAAGATGATTGGGAACAGCCAAATAAACAGTGTCTATCTTTTCATCTTCTATAAACGCTTGAAAATCTTCAAAGACTTGCTTAATATCAAATTGCTTTTGCAATTGAGCTACATTCTCAGGATTACGTCCAGTAGTCACTATGCTTTGTATATGAATTTCTGGTATCTCTGACATCACTGGCAATGCTTCTTTTACAATTTTTCCGGCTCCAACTATACCTATATTCATAAATTTCCCCTTTTTTATCATAAAAATTTATTGTCTATAATGAAATATCTACAATTTTTGAATCATAAAATTAAATCATCTATAACGATATTAATGGCTGTGGCATTTACCTGTCCAACCTTATAAAACATAATACGTCACAGTTTATTTGTTCATTTCATCATCTTTTCTATCATTACATTTGAATATTTCACGACAATTTTATATGTTTAGCTAACAACTCTTTAATCCTTTTTTGTGCTATTTCCCAAGAAATAACTGCTCGTATATAAGTCATGTACTGTTACATTGCTTTCAGCTAATGTTTCCTTTTAGTATTAACTTAAAATTAAATCAACAAGTTCTTCTGCTGACGTTTTACCGAAATAGTAAGGAATATCCATTTTACTTAAAGCATCAAACAAATCTGCTTTAACAACTCGAACACCGATAAGTTGCTTTTCAACTTCTCTAATATCACCTTGACCAAAAAAATCACCATAAATACGACATGCCTTGATGCGACCATGTTCAACATCTAGTGTAATATCAATGGTACCTGCCGCTAATTTCGCATCTCTATTATATTCATAGCGCGGGGAACGTCCATAGTTCCATTCCCAATTCTTATATTTATTTGTCACCATTTCATCTATCGCACGCCAGTCCGCTTCACTTAATTCATAACGTTTAACGTCATTGATATCGTCTAAGCCCAATAATTGTTTAATCATTAAGTCTTTAAACTCATGTATTGTAATATTTTGATATTCATTTGCTAAATGTTCGCGAATAGCTCCAACTCTCGATCTAACAGATTTAATTCCTTTAGATTCAATTTTTTTACGATTCGGCTTTAAAACTTTAATCATTGCTTCGTAATCAACATCTAATAAAAGTGAGTAACCTCCATAGATACGTCCATTGATTAAAGTCATAGCAGCGCCAGAAATTTTCTTTCCATTAATCTCTAAATCATTACGTCCACTTTGAATGACTTCGGTAGCACCTAAATTATGTAACGCCTTAATTGCTGGCTCATAAAACTTTTGAAAATCACCATATATCGAATGATCATTCTGTAAAAGACAGCACATATTCACAGCACCACGATCCACATAAACTGCGCCACCTCCTGTTTCACGACGCATCACTTGTATACCATGTTCATCTACATAATCTTGGTTAATCTCTACTGCTGTGTTTTGAAAACGACCTATTTCCACTTTTGGATCACAATAATAAGGTAATAAAATATCATCATCTAAAAATATATTTTGACTAACATAGACTTGCATTGCAGTATTAACTGCACCATCTGTTATATATTCACCGTTACGAATCGGTTCAATTAAATACATAGTTTTCTCCTACTTTGTTAATTTATTATTTGCTTCTAAAATTAATGTCGAAATATCGTCCGTTAAATGTATCGTTCTTTCGCGTATGTTTTGAGGAATTCTATATGCTTTTTTATTTAATGTCATAAATAATGCATCAGGATTTTGCCTTGTCATACGTTGAAAAGGATGCTTCACAAATTGCGGTGTAGTATAGCCAATACCAATTTCTAAATATAAGACTTTGCCTGTCTTATGATTTTCAAGAAACTGATTGTAACGAGATAATTGTGCCTCAAAATCTGCATCTTCTACCATACCGACTTGTGCTTTTCGCTTATTAATTTCCATAGGTGCATCACACTTAGGGCAGTGTGGCACGAGTTCACGCGGTACTTCCATATTTGATTGCGCTTGAATCATTTGACGGATTGCCTCATCGTCTCGGTAGGTTTGTGGATGACAATGTTGACTACACTGCCATAGGATATATTCACCTTGAATATGAAACACTTTGTTCAAATCATATCCTGCTACTGCAAACGCATTATCTGCATTAGTAGTAATAATATGATGCGCTTTGTTTTTTAGTATTTCTTTTAGCGCAACATAAGATGCACCTACTGGTTGATCTAAATAATTCAATGCAACAAATCTACTTTGAAATGCCCAGTATTCTTGCCAACTTTCAAATGTATGCAGACTTGCTTGTAACATATCAAAAAATCCGTATTTTTCTATGAAATCC
Organism: Staphylococcus sp. 11-B-312; assembly: GCF_016743055.1. NCBI lineage: Bacteria > Bacillati > Bacillota > Bacilli > Caryophanales > Staphylococcaceae > Staphylococcus > Staphylococcus sp. 11-B-312. Next base: position 286,851 of record NZ_CP068241.1, on the reverse strand, counting down.
GGAAAATTTTGAGTAAATCTTTTTCCTATATACGTAAACCCATCTGATGCAGACATACCTGCCCCTATGCCAACAACTATTGCATCCGCTTCATCTATAGCTTGTGCTAATACGTCAGATTGGCAACTTTGATTTGCTGACATGACACGCCATGTTGGTTCAGTCATAACGTTTTAGCTCCTCCTTGTATAATTGTGCATCGGTATCAGTGAACACATTAAATACTATCTTTATATCATCCAAATGATACTCTTTTTTATAATTTAATACAGTGTTAATGGCTATCTTTGCAGCTTCTGCTTGTGGGAAGCCAAACACACCTGTAGAAATACAGCAAAACGCTATACTTTTTAGTGAATGTTGTTTTGCAATTTCTAAACAACTTCGATATGCGCGCGCCAACAAATCTTTATTCATCTCAGATACTGGCAATTTGCGAACTTGCGGCCCTACTGTATGAATTACATATTGGGCTGGCAAATTATATCCTGATGTTATTTTAGCTTTTCCTATACCTTCTTTTTTCCCTTGTACTTCCATGATTTCATGACATGCCAAACGTAGCTGTACCCCGGCTTTAGTATGAATGATGTTATCAATACAATTATGATTGGCTTCAAAACAACCTAGTAATTGACTGTTTGCTGCATTCACAATCCCATCTACTTTGAGTTGAGTGATATCTCCTTGCCATAAAAATACATCGTCACCAATCATTGGCGACAATGTATCAATATGCGTAACATGTTGACGATTCATCGCTTGTAAATATGCATCTTGCACGTCTAAATAAGTGTCAGCAATGGGTTGGGGTGCTCTTACATTTGTTAGCCCTCTATACATTTCCCAACGCGTTGCTTCATCTTCTGGCAAATTTAAAGTTGCTTCACCGTGTGCTTCACGCCATAAATATTCAATTAAATAAGCTAAGCGTTCTTGTTGTTGCATATATTATGCCTCTGGTAGAGCGTTAAATGCTGCTTCATCAACATTTTCTAATTTAACTAACCAGTTCTCTTCAGGTTTTTCTGAATTCAAAATTGTTGGTTCATCTTCTGCTTTTGTATTTCGTTCTACAATTGTACCAGCTAATGGAGATTGAACATCTAAGACTGTTTTAGAAGCTTCAATACTTACGATTTCATCATCTACTTTTACTTCATCGTCCCCTATAAATTCCACGTAACCAACGGTACCTATATCGTCTTGTAACTCTGGTGTCATACTATAAACATATTGTGCTCCTACTTTTTCTACCCATAAATAATTCGCTAATTTTTTCATCATGAATACTTCCCTTCATTAATATTTTATAAATATATTTCTGCAAGCAATTCAACAGCTCGACAACGTGCTTCAATACTCGGTATCAAAGGTACCACCATGACTTCATCTGCATTAAAATCTTGAATCATACGATCGATTTGTGGCTTCGCACTTTCTTTTGTGCCTACAATGATACGTGCACGACTTTGAGCGATTTGTCGCTCATCTTTCTCTGTACAATGATAAGATCGTGCTGTTTCAGGAGAGGGCATACGCTCAAACTCAGCAAATTGTTCCTTGCCTAATAACCATATATCTAAACTTTGGGCTAAAGTTTCCGCTTCTTCTGCTGAATCAGCCAATGCAATAAAGACAGTAATCATCACAGATGGCACCATATTTAATGACGATGGTTGAAATGCGTCTCTATACATTTTCACACTATCTTTTGCTTTATCTATTGCTTTCGCATTAGGTAATAGAAAAGTACCTAATGTGTACCCCATACCTTGAGCACCTGCCTTTTTAGCTGATGCTACACTGGTACTGAGCAACCACATACTTGGAATAAATGTCGTACTTGGTTGTGCTACAACGCGATGATGCCGTTGCTGCGTCTGTTGCTCTGTTAAATAATGTCTCACATCTTCAATAGACTGCCCGTAGTCTAAAAAATGTGATTTTGTTTCATTCATCGCTGCTTTCACTTGAGCAGTACCTGCATTATTGCCTATACCTAAATCGATACGTTCAGGATGAAGTGCTGCTAACATACGAAAGTTTTCGGCAACTTTATACGGGCTGTAATGAGGTAACATCACCCCACCAGACCCCAGAGCAATGTTCTGTGTTTTATTCAGTATTTGCATCATTAATAATTCAGGACTACTACATGCAAATGCTGGTACATTATGATGTTCTGTTATCCAAAATCGTTTATAGCCGAGTTTGTCAGCTAATTGTGCTAAATGAACAGTATCTTGTAAAGCTTCTTCGGCAGATTTGCCTTCATCAATCACAGCGTAATCTAACACATTAAATTGAACCACGTGAACTACCACCTCCACCAATCATACATCATACAATATGCTTTGTTAACGATTGCACTTAAAGCGAGTATATTTGAGTATCTTATAACTTTCAGTTAAGATAAATGCAACGCAGTACACAATACACTTTGCATCATTCAACATACGATACGTCCACTTTAAATTGTCTACACCTTATAGGATAACGGATATAGAAAATTTTTGTTAGATTTTGCTTAAAAATTTTTTTACTTTTCCTAGTTTTGACCCTTTTATATTTAAGTGTTACTTTAAAATTAATAATAACAACGAAGATAGAGGTTATAATTATGAATATGAATTACAATACTTTATTAAAGCCACTCACTTTGCCAAATGGTATTGTCTTAAACAACCGTTTTGTTTTATCTCCAATGACAACTAATTCTTCTACACAGGACGGACATATCACAGAGGCAGATATTAACTATGCACGACGTCGTGCACATTCAGCACCACTTCAAGTTACTGGCGCCGCTTATATTGAACCTTATGGACAATTATTTGAATATGGTTTTAGCATTACTGATGATAGTTGTATTCCTGGCTTAACTACTTTAGCCAAAGCCATGAAACAAGACGGAAACAAAGCAATACTACAACTTACGCATGCTGGCCGTTTTTCAAATCAAGCAATTTTAAACTTTGGTCAGGTGTACGGACCAAGTGCAATGACCTTAAATTCACCAATTAAGCATGAAGTTTTATCTATGACTACAGACAAAATCAAATCCGTAATACAACAATACGCAGATGCAACCTCACGCGCAATTAAAGCTGGATTTGACGGTGTTGAAATTTCAGCTGCACAACGCCTATTAATTCAAACATTTTTCTCAACTTTTTCAAATTTAAGGACTGATGCATACGGAAGTCAAAATTTAGAGAATAGATCACGCTTTGAATTAGAAATATTAAAAGCTGTTCAGAATGTTATTGATCAAGAAGCACCCCCACAATTTATTTTAGGTTACCGTGCCACGCCCGAAGAAACACGAGGTAGTGATGTAGGTTACACTGTTGATGAGTTTAACCGTCACTTAGACTGGGTGCTAGAAACTGCCAATATTCAATATTTAGCGATTGCAAGTTGGGGACGTCAAATCTATCAAAACAAAGTACGTTCTGAAGGAAAATATAACGGAGAATATGTCAATGCAGTCGTTTATCAATATCTTAACGGACGCATTCCGCTCATTGCTAGTGGTGGGATTAATTCTCCGGATAGCGCTTTAGACGCCTTACAAAATGCAGATATGGTGGGCATGTCATCACCATTTGTAACTGAACCAGACTTTGTTACCAAATTAAAAGAACAAAGACCAGAAGACATTGATTTGCATATAACCTTGGAAGATATAGATGAATTGGCAATTCCTTATGCTGCTTTTAAAGATATTGTAAAAATGATGGATTACGGTGAAGGATTAAAGAAAGAAACTCGAGATGAATTGCGTAAACTTGAAACAAATTATGATGCAGTAAATTATAAGGAAGTAGATCATGAAAATGAGACTTAAGACTTCCACGATATAAGAACCATGATTCTTAAAGCATATGTACCGTTTTAAAAAGCAGCCGCGAAAATTAGATTTCTAATTTTTGCGGCTGCTTTTATCATCATTTTCACAAAATTTATAGAAAAACACTTAATATAAGCCTTTTAATTCATTACTTGTATCGATAAATATATTTTTAACTTGTTGATAATTACTCAATGCTTCTTTATACGTTTCACGACCAATACCAGATTTTTTATAACCACCAAATGGTGCACCTTCCGGCACTTGGTTATACGTATTTATCCAAATTCTTCCTGTTCTGACTGCTTTAGCAATATTCAGTGCGCGTGTAATATCTTGTGAGAATACGCCACCCGCTAAGCCATAGTCAGAATCATTAGCAATTTTAATCGCTTCTTGATCATCTTTTACTTTGATTACTGTTAAAACAGGACCAAAGATTTCTTCTTGGGCCAACTTATTATTATTATCGCTAACCGCAATAAGTGTTGGTTCTATAAAGTAACCTTTATCTAATCCATTTGCGACAATACGTTTACCTCCAGTTAGTACCTCAGCATTAGATTGTTCAGCATAATCGATATAAGACAATATTTTATTCATCTGCTCATCGCTCGTTTGGCTACCCATTTGCGTGTGCGCATCTAATGGATCTCCAACCTTAATATTTGAAAATGCCTCTTTTAATCTAGAAATTAACGCGTCGTATATACCTTCTTGGACTAATAAACGTGAGCCTGCACTACATACTTCACCTTGATTAAATAATATACCGAGTTGGATACCTTCAACAGCTAAGTCTAAATTTGCATCATCTAGAATAATATTTGCACTTTTACCACCAAGTTCTAAAGTAGCAGGGACAATACGTTTTGCACCTGCATCAGCAACTTGATAGCCGACATCTGTTGAACCTGTAAATGATAATTTATCTACACCTTCATGATTAAAAATAGCATTACCTGATTCTGAACCTTTACCAGTTACGATATTAACCACACCTTGTGGCAATACTTCTTGAAAAATCTTACCTGCTTCTAATAAGCTTAACGGCGTTGAAGATGATGGTTGAATAACAATTGTATTCCCTGCCGCAATGGCTGGTGCAATTTTCCATGCTGCTAAGAGCATTGGGAAATTCCAAGCTACTACAGCACCTACAACGCCAATAGGTTCATGCCGTACGATACTCATAGTATCTTTATCAATATCATTCACTGAACCTTCATGTGTTTCAATAACACTTGCAAAATAGTTAAAATGTCTTGCAGCGTACGGTATATCAATTGTTGAGGTTTCACGAATCGGTTTACCATTATTCAACGTTTCCACTGTTGCAAGCTTATCTTTATTTGCCATCAATTTTTCACTAATTTTTCTTAATAAATCCGCACGCTCCGTTTTAGAAGTTAAACTCCATGATTCGAAGGCGCTTTGAGCTGATGATACAGCTTTGTCGATATCCGTTTCGTCAGCTTTGGAAATATTTGAGAGTATCTCCCCTGTGGCTGGGTTAACAACTTCTAATGTTTCTCCACTATTACTTTTTACAAATTCACCATCAATTAACAATCCGTAATTCTCATCAACATAATCTTTTATATTTACTGTCATGACAATCTCTCCTTTGCTTTGACGTTATTGATAATAACTTTATTTAAGTCAATAGTTAACCTAACTTCTCAATTTCATTGTAAACGAATATCACTGTTTTTTAAAAAATTCCAATCATCACCCATTTTGTTGGGCAAAAGCCTTACCTATAGCATCTAATTTTTCTGGTGCATCATGTACATCCATGTGAACTTCTACAAAATGCATTATGTTAGGGTTTTGATTAATTTCGTCTAATGCCGTTGCCAACGTATTACTTGTTGTAACATCATGTATTTGAACGTCTGTTTCCTTCATACCAAACACGAACGGTAACTGCTTGTAGTTCCACATTTTAATATCGTTGTACAGTGCAGTTTCACCGTGAATTTTACGTTCCACTGTATATCCATCGTTATTGATGACAAAAATAACCGGTTTTAATGCCTCACGTATGATTGTTGATAATGCTTGAACAGTTAGTTGAAGCGAACCATCACCAATCAACAGCACGTTTCTACGTTGTTTGTCCGCAATTTGTGTTCCTAGAGTCGCAGGTAAAGTATAACCGATTGATCCCCATAATGGTTGTCCTATAAATGTATTATCTTTAGAGAATAGTAAATCATAAGCACCAAAGAATGACGTGCCTTGTTCAGCAAGTATAACGTCTTGAGGCTGAATAAATTGCTGCATTAATTTGAAATATGTTGACTGTTTTAATGGTTCATCACTTAATTCAACCGTTTCGTTAGTTACTTGATAACGTGGATAATTCACGTCAGCTGTATAATCAATATTCAACAAACTATCTAGTAAATCTACGAGTTTTACTTCTTCATCACGTAATTCGTCAACTTTAAAATAATGATGATTCATCATGATTACATTTTCTAAATTAAATCCATAAGAAAATCCAGCAGTAGCAGAATCTGTAAGTTTTGCTCCGATATTTAAAATGACATCACTTTGATCTACATAAGCTTTAATTTGTTCATCTGCAATCTTTCCATCATAAATACCCATATAATATTGATTCTCTTCATTGAAAGCCCCTTTACCTAAGGACAATTGAGCAACTGGTATATGTGTTTGGTTAACAAATTGTTCTAGTTTATCATGCAACGCAAAACTATTGATTTCGTGTCCAGTTATAATTAAAGGTTGCTTTGCATTTTTTAATTTGTTTTCTATTATTTCTATATAACTGTCAACATCTTGTTTGGCTGGTGCAGTATATTGGTATGGTGTTTCTACTTCAATATCTACAGCAGCTACATCTATAGGTAAATGTATATGAACGGGACGTTTTTCATTAATTGCTGCATTGATTAATCGAGGAATTTCAGTTTGTGAATTTTCTGGAGTGATATATCCTTGTGCTGTTGTGATATGTTTGTACATTTTACGATAATCATCAAATGTGCCTTCACCTAATGAATGATGTACATATTTACCAGCACGTTCAACTTCACGTGTTGGTGCGCCTGTGATTGCTATGACTGGTACACGTTCTGCATATGCACCTGCAATACCGTTAACCGCACTTAGCTCTCCCACACCAAATGTTGTTACCATTGCACTAATGCCTTTAATTCTTGCATAACCATCTGCTGCGTAACTTGCGTTAAGTTCATTTGTGTTACCAATCCATTCCATATCTTCTCGATTGATAATATCGTCTAAGAATGTAAGATTAAAGTCACCAGGTACACCAAATACTTTATCAACACCAACTGAGCGAATTGCATCCATTAAATATTGTCCTACTCTTTTTTGCATACATCATTTCTCCTTTAATGTGTTTCGTTTTCATTACACATTAAATATAACTTGTTAAATAAATTAGGTCAAGTTTATTGACTTATTTACATAACCAAACAAAGAGGCTTTTTCTAACATCTAGAAAACAAGCCTCTGATATAAACGATTGTATTAAGTAGGTACAATTTTGCTATTCTATTGACATACACATACTTTAAAAATTATTCTTCTCATCTTTCAAATATTTTACTGATTGGAATCCTTCTCTATATGAAGCAAATTCTTCCATAATCGCATACCAATCATTGCCAACTTTTTCTTGAATTTCTTTAAACATATCATTTTGTGCTTTATTTAATTTACGCACTAAGTTGCGGCCTTTTTCTGTTGGATATAACGTTTTAATACGTTTATCTTCTGGTGCCTGTTTTTCTACAATGAATGCTTCATCTCTTAGTTTTTTTAAAGTTGCATGGCTACCTTGCTTAGAAATTTCTAACTTTTTCAATAAATCTTTAATCGAGATGCCAGGGACTTTTTCAATAAAAAATAAAAATCTATGGTGTTGACGATTCAAACCATAATCTTTAATGATTTCATCCGCTGTCGTAATAAATGTTTTATATGCGAAGTAAAATAGCAAATTTTCATAGTCATTATTTTTTATTTCCATAAGTCACTGTCCTTTTAAAATTTTTGGGGAACCTTTAACTCAAAGCTTTAATAAAACGTTGAACACCATCTTTGGCAGTTTGAGGCGCACAAGCTACATTCATTCTTAAAAAGCCTCTGCCTTCTTCACCATACTTTGTACCAGGTTCAAGCGCAACTTTGCCTTGTTCTAAACTTTCTCATCATTTCTTCTTCAGTTAAACCCGTTTCTCTATAGTCAATCCATAACAAATAGGTTGCTTGAGGCTTTTTAATTTTTATTTGTGGGATGGCTTTAGTAATTTCTGAAATAGCATAATCCATATTTGAAGACACAATATCTATGAGTTCATCAAGCCAATCTTCCCCGTGAGTATAGGCAGATTCTAGTGCAGCTGCACCAAATGGACTAATACGGTTAACGCCTAAACCATGTGCCGCAAAATTTGACTCTAATGCTTGTCTAATATCTTTATTGGGTGAAATAATCAAAGCAGCATGAATACCTGCTAGATTAAATGTTTTTGTAGGTGCAGTGCACGTAATGATTTTTTGTGCTTCTTTTTCAGATGCTAATTTATCAAGCGGGATATGTTGATAATCAGTAAATACCAAATCAGCATGAATTTCATCTGATAGTATTAACACATCATATTTCACACATAATTCAATCACTTTTTCCAAAGTGTCTTTAGACCAAACAATGCCGCCTGGATTATGTGGGTTACATAAGATAAACATTTTTACGCCTTGCTTTAACTTTTCTTCAAAGTCTTCAAAGTCGATTGAGTAATTTCTCTCATCTTCTATCAAAGCACACGTTATTAATTGTCGATTCATACCTGAAGGCAAATTGGAAAAAGGTGGATAAACCGGAGGCGTGATTAAAACACTATCTTTTGGAGTCGTAAATGTTTCAATAATTGATGCTATCGCAGGAACTACACCTGAATGCGCAAGAATCCAATCTTTCTCAATATGCCAATCATGACGTTTATGAAACCAAGATTGAATCGCTTTTTTGCAGTCTTCATCTAAATAAGAATAGCCAAACACACCGTGATCGACACATTTCTGTAACGCTTCAATCACTGGTTGTGGCGCTTTAAAATCCATATCCGCAATCCACATTGGCAGTACATCTGAAGCATCATCAATATGATACACATCCTCCATCGTATCCCATTTAACTGATCGCGTCTGCTTTCTATTAACAACTTCATTAAAATGATAAATCATTACAACCACTCCTTTACCTTAAAACACATTATTGTTGATTCTTTTTCTCAAAAAAACAATATAACCCAAAATGACATACACAACAGCTAATAACGCAAATATAATTTCACATATCAACATGAATTGTAATAAATTTTGTAATACGCTCGGAAAACGCACATGAATCATAAAATTAAAATAAGCAGTCGCTGTTGTTACCCACGGAAATGTTAAAGCAGCAAATGAAAATTTAAAATTTATAGCCACTAACTTAGGAATAAACATTAATGAGACCATAAAAAGTAGTTGGGATATTATAAAACCACTTACCATTATAATGATGTCATTCGATTTTGCACTGATTAAAAACCCATTAAGACAAAGTGCTGCAGGAGCCGCTATAATGATTGACATTGGAAATTGATTTTCATTATATAAGCGCCAAGTTTTTTTGATTAAAATAATCGCTATTAGTATTATAAAACAAAAGGTTGCTATACATACCGTGAATTCACCTAGGACTGGATTAAATTCTTTTGCAGTTTCAGCTATTACACCTATCCCTACAAATGTTACAAACCAACTCGTATTCGGCAAAACAGTACCTTTGTTATGTAATATTAGATGATAGTAAATAAAACCTGCAATAATTATAAATTGGATGATAATCGTTAACCACCATAACCATAATAGTAAACCAAGATTGACATTCAAGTGATGCTTTATGATGTAAATGATTGTCATTAAAGCCATTGGAAACGTTGGGAAGGTAGCGCAGATATGACGATCACTCAATTCATTATATACTGTATGAGGATACAATATACACTTTTTAATAAATAACACTAAAATGATGCAACTCAATATAAAAAATAACACTGCTAAACCATACCAAGACATATTAAACAGTAAATTACTAAGCGAAGCGATACCTAATGCTAATCCACAAATAGCCGTTGGTAATACTTTAATCAATTTATAAAACATAATTTTAATCCTTTTACAATATTTAGTTATATCATTACTATACTATGCTTAAACTATTTATGTGTAAAATAAGATTATTATTTCGTTACCTTTTTATCATCTTGCCTAATCTTCTGTGCCTTTATTTTTGTATTAATTCAATATATGCACATATTTGAATGTGACATTCATATCGATATATTAATCTTCAATAACATCTAATCCTTTGTCCCTCAACTGCTTTAAACCCTTGAGCATTTGGTTAATATCGTCATCCGAATGTCTTTCCCATACGCTTAATTCCGCGACAATTTTTAGTGGTTCAGTAGAGCGATAAGAAAGCGTTGGATTGCCAGGTAATTTTTTATCTGTGACGTTCGGATCGTCTTCAAATTCTCCCAATGGTTCAACAACATAAATATGCTCTTCTGCCCTATCCTTAGATAAAGCAACTGCAAGTTCAGCTCCCCATTTTGCGTCTTCTAATGTACCTGTGAAATATATATGGTTCATAATTCGATCTTGATAATTCGATTTATATAATGGATGCAGTAAATCACCTATCTCTAATTTAGCTTTTGTACCATGTAAATATAAGTTTTGTCCAAATTGAGCTGTTTCACTGTTCATCGCTTAAGTCCCCCTCATAATCAGTAAGCTGTTCAATTATTATATGCAATATCTATTGGAAAATATAGACTATAATATCTGACACTCGCATCGTATAATTAAAGCAAAGGAGGTTTTATATTTATATTATTTTTTTAACAATTGTTGATTATAAAAATAATGTACGACATAGCGCTTGCTTAAACGAAACTTCTGTTACATCTAAATTAAAAACGGAGCTAATCAACTTCAAAAAGTTTTGCAGCACCGTTTTATATATGATAATTATATTAATTTAATCAGCATTAAACCCACTATTTAAATGGACTAACTCATCAGCTTTATCTGTAAACACGCCGTCTACGCCCCAATTGGACAATTGATTTGCCCTCACTTTACTATTCACCGTCCATACATTTAATTCGTAACCAGCATTTTTAATTGAACGTACGCGTGCTTGAGACAGTTTTGCATCTTCAATATTGACAATCGTTGATTCACAATAGTCTAAAAGTGTTCTCCAATCACCTGTAAATGCTGCTGCTTTAAAAAGAACTGCTCGCTTATATTGTGGCATTAGCTGCTGTGCTAATTTCAATAAAACAATATTAAAACTAGATAATAAAATATCTAAATTTGAATTTAATGTGTTTAATTTTTCAGCAACTTGTTTAATCATACTTTCTGATAACACACTACCATCTTTACCTGTTACACCTTTTAATTCAATATTTAAATTCATTTTATATTTATTAGCTAATGCAACCACCTCATCAAAAGTCGGCAATTTTTCCTCTGCATATTTAGCATTAAACCAATTGCCAGCAGATGCTTGTTTGATTTCATCATAATTCAATTGTGTAATTTCGCCAATCATGTCTGTTGTTCTATCTAAAAAATCATCATGAATAATGACGAGTTGTTCATCTTTTGTTATTGCAACATCAAGCTCAATCCATTTTAATCCAGGCACATGCGCAGCTGCTTCAAATGCTGCCATTGTATTTTCAGGTGCTTTACTTGATAATCCTCTATGAGCATAAACTGTAAACATATCATCTTCCCCTTCAATGTGATTTTAGTGTAATTATGATATGTCATGAACCATAATTCAAATTATCTAAGCTATTATCAGAAAAAACATTTTATAGTCGAAAATCAAACAAAAAGTCGCCTTCTGTATCCTTAATAGGAGTTCAAAGGCGACCAATAGGTGTCATATATTATGATTTTGAATTTACATATGAAGTTGGATCAACAGAATATCCGTTCCCCACGCCACCTGACATACGTTGGAAATGTAAATGAGGTGCAGTAGAATTTCCTGTACTTCCTGATAAACCAATTTGTTGTCCTTCTTTAACTTCTTGGCCAGATTTAACATTTAAAGAATTCATATGCATATACCATTGATAGTTATCACTGTTTTTCTCTTGGATTGTAACTTGGTTACCACCACCATAGTTACTCCAACCACTTTGAATTACTGTACCATCTGCTAATGAATAAACTGGTGTGTTTTCATCCATTGCGTAGTCAACGCCATAGTGTGCACCACCGCCATGGTAACTACCATAAGGTTGTAATTGACGATTTTTAGTTAACCAATTTGATGAATGTGTACTATTATTACTACTGTTTGATGCTACTTCTGATTGTGTAGCTTTTTGTTGTGGTGCAGCTTTTTGTTGTGGTGCAGCTTGTTGTTGTGGTGTTGAATCATTACTTGATGTAGTGTTTTGTTGCACATTATTCGTACCATTATTTTGTGTGTAACTTGTTTCATAATTGTTATTTGTTGATGCGTTATTTTGTGTATGATTTACATTATTAGAATTACTTTGTGCTGTTTGTCGAGATTCAGTGCCATGGTTCGTTGTTGCACTATTATCAACATCATCGTTTTCTGATGTTTGGTTGATGTCATAACCTTCTGATTGTACTTCTTCATGACTTTGGTCATCAGTGTAGTTATTATCATCTGAGACATTTACATTATCTACGTTTGAAGCGTTGTTTGAAGTGTTATTAGCACTTTGATTATTCATTGGGAAATAATAGTAATGATAATTCCCCTCATCGTCTATTAAATAGAAATAATATTGTTGTTGATCAAACATAGATTGATCCCAATTTCCATCTAATGTGTGATGATAGTTCCCATTATCATCTTGATCAATATATCCATAATTAAAAATATCACTATAAGACTGATTGCTTGTGTACTGTGTATTAGATTGATTATTTTCTGAAGCGTGTGCTTCACCTTGTGCGATACCAATTGCACCTAAAGATAATGTAGCAATTGTTGCTGTAACCATTTTTTTCATAATTAATAAGTCCTCCCAAAATTTTTACATACATAATAGTATCAGAGAAACTGTATAAAAAGAATAGCAGAAACTGTTTTTTAATTTGTTAGTAATTTATTTGTGATGTAACGTAAATTTTTTGAAAATTCCTAATATGTATTACGATTGCACCTTCAAAATTTCAAAAAAATAGCGTGTTATGGTATTTCATTTTCTAAAAAGCTTTCCTTATTCTATTACATAGTTAACAATCGAATAAATACATTTTTAAGTACATTTATATACAAGGCTAATAATTATCTAATTAACATTAGCTTGATACAAAAAACCGAGACATCATTATCTATGTCTCGGATGGTTTAATACTATTTTTTGTCTACTGTATTACTTTCTTATTAATGCTAATATACCGGCTACTAATATTAATATACCTGATAAAATACCAAAAAAGCTTATAAAAATTATATTTAAAATACCACCTATGATTAATAATATTCCTATTAAGACTCTTTTTTTGTTTATAATACAACTAAGAACCAGTGTTATTATACAAGTTATTATAACCGCTACGCCTAATCCAGTTATACTGCCACTTTCTGTTGCTCCAAATTCTTTGCCAATACCGTCGACCATTATAGCGAATAAGCCACCTATAATACCAAATATACTTCCTAATATTCCTAAAATCATTTCTGCTACTCTATTTGTTTGTTTTTTTCCAATATACTCATTCATATAAATTACTCCTTTTCTTTTTACTACGCTGCTTCATCTTCAGCAGTTTCATCTTCTTCGCTTTGTTTCATATCTTCTTCATACTCTTTATCTATTTCATCCATTTCTTCTTCATATTCTTTATCTATCTCATCCATTTCCTTTTCGTATGCTTCATCTTGCTTTTTCATTTCTTCTTCAAATGCTTGATCTTCTTCTTCCATCTTTTTATTGTATAATTCATCAACACGTGCTTCTAATTGATCATATTCTATCTCTAATACCTCATGATCAACATGGTCCATTTTTTCACCATCCGTGAGTTCATTATATTCATCAACTAATGTGTTATACATTTCTGCTGGATATGTTATTTCATCGCTTTCATCATCTTCTTTTTCGGTATCAGTTTTTTCAGCATCCGCTGTTTCACTTGTACTTTCATTATCATTACTTGCTGATACAGAATTACTAGTTTGTTGATTACTCGCTTCTTTAATATCTTCTTTCTTTATGTTCCATTTTGCTTTAATATTTTCAAAATTTGGCGTAGCATCCATTTCTAAAGTATATGTATCATTTTCAGGAACGTCATAAGTAATCATACCTGATCCAGTATTTCCTTTGTTCAATTGATGTGAAAACCCTGAGTCTCCTTCACTCTCCCCGTACCATTCTTGATAATTTTCACCGTTCACTTTCATGCTAAAATCAGTCGAATCAACTAATACTTGATCTTCATTATTATTTTTAAATTTCAAATATACTTTTATAACTCTGCCATTTTCAGGTTCACTATATTCATCATAATTATTTACATATTCTACTTTTGCTAATTTCACATCTACACCATCAGCGTCCACTACTTGTCCAATTTTAAAATTCTTCATAGTATTCGTAGCTTTTGACTTATTATCTTCTTTTCTGTCAGATTTTGTTTCCTTACCTTCCGTATTACAACCAGCTAAGATACATATGATTAAAACAGCCAAAAACAATAGTTTTTTCATTTTACCACTTCCTCATTTTACATTTACAGTTAATTTGAATTTTGTTCAACTTTAAAATTATTTTAAACCATACTACATAATCTTATAACATATTTAGTTAAAATCAATCATTTTTTTGAAATTTATGTTAATTTAAAATTTTATTAATGTGCTATCTTAGGAAAACATATTTTTGTTACAAAAATGACTGTAGAAATAATTATCTTAGAAACGAAATTTCATAAATAATTAGTCCTACAGTCATATTAAAATTTTTCTTTTTATATGATTTATTCAAATCTCTGTTCAAATTGTTACAAAGCTGTAAGTGTTCTATTAAGTGATATGTCATAAAAATGTACTTTATGTTTTTAACAAAAATTCAAGTATAAATAATATATTTTTTATATTATTAATTACATGCTACCATAAAAATATCAACTAATAAGCGGGGCATGACATTGAATAATTTAAAAAAACATTATGTGACAAAAGGTTCGAAAGACTATTTAAAAATCATTATTGCACTTTTCATTTCCGGTTTTACTATCTTTTCTATCTTATATAGTGTTCAACCTTTGATTCCACATTTCACAAAGTCATTTAATATTAGTGAAACTGTTTCAAGTTTAGCTTTATCAGCAGCAACCATTACCTTAGCGATTGCTATGCTATTTTTCGGGGCACTATCCGAAGTGTTAGGCCGTAAACCTATAATGATTTTTTCTGTTCTTTCTGTATCCTTACTCGCCTTAATACAACCATTTTTAACAGATTTCAATACTTTTTTAATTGTGCGATTAATCCAAGGCATATGTCTAGCTGGTTTACCATCAATCGCAATGGCTTATATTGGTGAAGAAATTTCATCACAAAATTTACCTGAGGCGATGGGCATTTATATTAGTGGAAATGCTTTTGGCGGTGCCTTTGGAAGAATATTCACCGGTTTTATTTCAAGTATATATGGATATCAAACTGGCCTAATTTCTATAGGTATAATCAGTCTTATTGCAGCCATTTTATTTACATTTTTATTACCGTCATCTAAACATTTTGAAAAACAGCGTTTTTCTGTAAAAACATTATTAATGAGTTATTATAAGCATCTAACAAATATCAGATTGCTCAAACCATTTATGATTGGCTTTCTGCTACTTGGGTGTAACATCGCAGCATTTAACTATATTGGTTTCGTGTTATCAGAAAAACCATATAATTTACATGATAGTATCATTAGTTTTATTTACTTATTATTTTTAATAGGTATGATTTCCTCAATACTAAACGCAAAATTACGTATGAAATTAGGTACTTTAAATGCCTTGAAATTCAGTGTTTTATTGTTAATTTTCGGTATTAACATCACTTTATTGCCACCGCTAACATTCAAAATTATTGGCTTAGCCTTTAGTGTTTATGCTTTTTTTAGTGGGCATGCAATTGCAAGTGCAGTCGTTACCAGTCGTGCAGAAGACCATAAAGCACAGGCCTCTAGCCTATACTTATTATTTTATTATATGGGTTCTTCTGTAGGTGGTACTTTAGCCGGTGTGTTTTATAACTATATTCAATGGCCTGGCGTAGTTTTAATGATTACTAGTTTTATGGTCATAGCATTCGTTATTGCTCTTACCATTAAGCAAAAATAGGCTTGAAAATCTAAAAGTTTAAGATTTCCAAGCCTATTTATATATTCAAATTTTTACTATTGTATTGTTGTTTCCATATTTGCTTCAAATTCATCTAGTAGTTCACGTGCTTCATCAGTCGTATTTGTACTCATCAGTTGATGTCTTAACTCACTTGCACCTCTGATGCCACGCACATATATTTTAAAGAATCTGCGCAAAGGTTTAAATAAGCGTGTTTCTTCTTGTGAATATTTGTCGAACAAATCAAGATGAAGTCTCAACAAGTCTAAAAGTTCTGCACTCGTATGTTCTCTTGGTTCTTTTTCAAAAGCATAAGGATTATGGAAAATCCCACGTCCAATCATGATACCATCGATACCATACTTTTCTGCCAGTTCAAGCCCAGTTTTTCTATCTGGAATATCACCATTTATCGTCAATAATGTATTTGGTGCAATTTCATCACGTAGTTTTTTAATTTCACCGATTAATTCCCAATGGGCGTCTACTTTACTCATCTCTCTACGTGTACGCAGGTGAATTGATAAATTCGCAATATCTTGTTGAAAAACATGTTTCAACCACTCTCTCCATTCATCAATTTCAGAATAACCCAAACGTGTTTTAACACTTACAGGTAACCCTCCTGCTTTAGATGCTTGAATAATTTCAGCTGCAGTTTCAGGACGTAATATTAGTCCTGAACCCTTACCTTTTGTTGCAACATTCGCAACTGGACACCCCATATTCAAATCAATGCCTTTAAATCCCATCTCTGCCATGCCAATACTCATTTCACGAAAATGTTCAGGTTTATCACCCCAAATATGTGCAACGATGGGTTGTTCATCTTCTGTAAAAGTTAAACGGCCACGTACGCTATGTACGCCTTCAGGATGGCAAAAACTTTCCGTATTTGTAAACTCAGTGAAAAAGACATCAGGTCTTCCCGCTTCGCTGACTACATGACGAAAGACTACATCTGTTACATCTTCCATAGGCGCCAAAACAAAAAATGGACGCGGTAATTCACGCCAAAAATTTTCTTTCATATATATTTTAACCTTCTTATCTATTATTATCTCGAATTTTTATCCATGACGATATTACCACAAAAATTGGACTTATACAAAAAGATTATAAACTTCCAAAAGCAACTCGAAAACAGCTTATCTAAAAACTTATTACCTAAATAATCGAATAGTTACGCATTCGAAATAAATCTATTGTCACCTTAAATATTTTCGAAAGCAGTTCAAGTTATACATGCAGAAGGCGATCTATCTCATGATTTTTCTTCACTTTTTAACAAAATTATCAAAGTTATAAGAAAATATTCATTTAATACCTAGTCCGGTAACTATACATACTACTAAATAACCCTACACATAAAATAGCAGCAGCAAAAATCAAGGCTGCATTGAAGTTCCCTGCGCTTCCAATTAATAATCCTGACAATGCAGGTGCAATCATTTGCCCCAAACTGTATATAACAGTCAATATCGCAACTAAGTTCAGCTTACTATTATTTTGATACATTAAAGCTTGTGCTTTGGACATAAATAATGTAGTAAGCCCTAAAAACGTTGAACCAAATAATAATGAACTTAGAATCAAACTCAACATACTTTCTGATAGTATTGGCAAAGTAACACTTATTATTTGTAAAATAAAAGCTAAATAGGTCGCCTTACCATGGCCTAACATATCAGCCAACATAGACCAAAGAATGGTCGATGGTATCGCGCCTAATCCAACAAACATCCAACTTAATGCTGCATAGTCTGATAACGAGGGTATCGATTTAACAATGGCAACCAAAAATGTGCCCGTAATAATATATCCAGCACCTTCGCAAAAATATGCAATGGAAAATCCCCAAATAAATTTTTTCTTCAACTTACTTGATACATTAGATTGACTTTCGTTTGTTTTATGGCTTTCGTGATCAGTACGATCATTTTCACGCATACCAAATATAATAAAAATAGCCATGATTAATGAAAAAATACCGAGCAAAACCCAAGTCGTTTTCCATGTATTCACTGAAGTAAATAAAAAAATAAAGATACTACTTGAAAAAATACCTAAACCTACACCACTATAAAGCAGACCTGATATACGTTCTTTTCGAACCATTTTTAATGCTTCTAACGCAACATTTGATGCTAATACAAAAACAGTACCACTAGACACACCAGAAACAAATCTAAAAATAGCCCATAAGATATAACTATCAAAAATACCCATGAATAGTGTTGAAATAATATTAATCATTAAATATATTTTAAGATCGACTACCTTATTAAATACAATAATCCAAATTGGAATTATTGCGCCAATAAGATACCCTAAATAATTATATGTAGCCAACATACCAGCACTCGGATTGTCCATACTGGTATTAAGCTGCATAAAAGGCATGATGGGCGTATATGCAAAACGTCCAATTGCCATAACAATAAACAAACACAACATACCTAAAACAAGTTGCTTATACGCTTCTTTCATACTTTACACACCTTTCAATAAATTAATTACATTATACACTTTTCATGATATTTACAAATACTTTTTCATTAGCAATCAATAATATTATCTTCAACCCCCTTTTAATTTTGAAATAGTAAGTATAGAATAGGCATTATTATTATTTTGAATTTTCAGATTTTTATTAGGGGGATTGTTATGCAACAACAAAATATACTTTGGAAAGATTGGAGATTACATGGCATTGTCCTAATCATTATGATCATTTCTGAAGTGATTGGCGCACATAAAATTCCATTAGGTATAACTTCAATCCTATTGTTACCAGTAGTTTACGCAGTATTACTTGGTTTGGGAGTATATTTCACACCTATTATAGGTAAAAGACAAGCTAAGCACTCTGAACCAATGGTCTTTATTTCTGTAGCATTACTCATAGCAAAATTCGGGGTAGAGGCTGGACCTGCCCTTCCTAAAATTATTGCAGCTGGGCCCGCTTTAATACTTCAAGAAGCCGGAAATTTAGCTACTATTATTATTTCATTACCGCTAGCTATACTTTTAGGTTTACGTAGAGAATCTATAGGCATGACACATTCAATAGGTAGAGAACCAAATTTAGCACTTATTACTGAAAAATATGGTATTACCTCTCCTGAATGGCGAGGAGTCATGTCCATGTATATATTTGGAACGATATTTGGGGCAATATTTTTTAGCATTTTCTCCGGCATACTAATCTCTATTTTACCTTTTAGCCCATTAGCATTTGCAATGGCGACAGGTGTAGGAAGTGGTGTGATGACTGCTGCTGCACTAGGTCCCTTAGTTGAAATGTATCCTGACCAAGCTAGTACAATTACAGCATTCTCTGGTGTGAGTAATTTACTTACATCTGTCACAGGGCTTTATGTGGGTATATTAATTGCTTTGCCATTAACTCGAAAATATTACAGCTTTATTATGCATATTAAATCAAAATTCACAAAAGATAAGGAGCAATGAGTATGAATTCAAAAGTTACAAACTGGATACTCACATTATGTGTGGTAGGCATTATTTCACTTTTTAGTAATTGGATTGGTTACAGTGTTATGCCAATAGAAGCTTTACCGGGCATTCTTACATTAATGGGCATTGCATTAAGCGGTTTAATCTTACGTGATATTGTTCCTTTAAATATACCTAGTATTGCTTATATTGGTATAATCGGACTCATCATTACAATACCAGGCATCCCTGGATCATCACACATTGTTGAATGGACTGAAAAAGTAGATCTATTGTCATTAGCTACACCAGTGGTTGCATATGCAGGTGTTTCTATAGGAAATTCGTGGGCCGATTTTGCTAAGTTAGGTTGGAAAACAATTGTCGTAGGAACCGTAATATTGCTCAGTACATACGTAGGTTCTGCCCTTGTAGCAGAAATTGTTTTAAGCATTCAAGGTTTAGCATAATCTACACATAATCATCCCCGTACAAACAATTCAATCTATCGTTTGTACGGGGACAATTAAAGTCAGAAAATACTTTAAATATAATAAATGAATACTATAAAGTTCAATAAAAAAAGTACAATAGCTGGAATCGCTTTTTTAACTGGATCCTTGCCTAAGAAAATCAATGAAATTGCACCAACAAACATCGTTGCACCTAGTAATATACTTGATAATAAAGCAATTACATTATACAACACACCTATCAACATCCCCAGACCACCTACAAATTCAAAAATTCCTGTAATTTGATTAAAAATAGGTGGGTAACCAAGACGCGCAAAATCTTGTTTCATTGCACCAGATAGAATTTTTGATCCTGTCATGATAAAAAATATCCCCAAAATTATTTGCAATATAATGATAATAATACTCATTTTAACGACCCCCTTTTCATTTTTATCTTAGTCATACGCTAGCAAACCAGAAATCATATAAGGCGTAATGCGTTTAATATAATTTTCAGGTAACATCTCACTATCCTTTTGGTACCATGTTTCAGCTGCTTTATAGATACTTGCACTTATCATGTTTGCAGCCAATTGTCGTGTACTATCTTCTTCAAAGTCAATATCATTCAACAATTTATACAATACATTTGCAATATGTTCTTGAACAATATGGTCTATTGTCTCAGGATAACTCCTATGACATCTTCTATTTAAAGACAATTGAAACTCTGCCACTACTTTAAAGATGTCGATAATTGTATTTTCACTCAATGGTTTATATTCAAAATATTCATAATTTAAATTAATTAATAGTTCCTCAGCAAGCGCTTTTTCTAACAAATCATAGATATCACTGAAATGATAATAAAACGTAGCTCTATTAATAAGTGCCTCTTGTGTAATATCTTTTACAGTTATACTTTTAAAATCTTTAACACCAGACAATTTGATAAAAGCTTGCATGATAGATTTTCTCGTTTTAGTGACGCGCAAGTCTGATTTTGATTGTACCATTCGACTCCCTCATTTTCTCCCAACATTTAATTCTGGATGTTGAATATTCAACATTTTCTACAATTTGTTGGTACTTATTATTCATATTACTACTTATCATAAGAGTATATCAATTTAATTAAACTACGGAGGTACAATTATGGAAAAAAATATGGTATGTGATATGTATTCAGGTGTTTGCAAACCGAGTGAAGAAAATGAAGTAGAAAACATAAACTTGAACAACCAAAGTCCTAATTTAACTTTATATTATATAACTGATCCTATGTGTTCACATTGTTGGGCTTTCGAACCAATTTTAAATAAACTGTTAGTTCAGTACGGTCATTTGTTTAATTTTCAAATGATTATGGGTGGTCTTTTAGAAGCTTGGGGGGATGGTCCTATTGATCCTGCTAATGGCATTTATAAATCAGCTGATGTGACACCACATTGGCAAGAAGTAGGTCAATATTCACGCATGCCTATCGATGGTACAGTTATGGAATTAGATCCTGTGCAATCTTCATACCCAGCATCTCGATTGTATAAAGCGATTCAGCAATTAGATTCCCCGACTTCTGCTATTGAATTTATTAGATTAGTGAGGGAAGCTGTTTTCGTCTTTAACCAAAATATTTCTGATAACAAAATACTTAAATCAATTGTACAAACTTTATATAAAAACAATAAAACAATAAATATTGAAACTATTTTTGATTTAGCAAATAGTACGCAAGGCCAGCAACTACTTTCAAGCGATTTTAACTTAGTACGAGAATTAGGTGTCAGAGGTTTCCCTACAGTTGTCATAGTAAATCATGATAACCAAGGTACCAAAATTGTAGGTGCTAGAGATTTAAATGTTTATATAGATACACTTAAAAAACTTAACAATAATGGAAAAACCGTTTCAAAACCATTGCCAGATTTAGAATTATATTTAAAAAAACAACATCGTTTATTTTCTAAAGAAATTGAAATTATGTATGATATTGCGCAAGGCGAAGTACCAAATTTCGTTGAACAAAATTTGAGTCCTTCAGTTTACACAGCCAAAAATATCCTTGGTGAAAATTATTATGAATTTATTTTATCGTAATATATGACAATCTAACTGACATTGTGAGCGAAATGGCTTACGTTCATCAAACACTATATGTACTTGCTCAATGCAGGTGAAATTCAATCAATTTATCAAATATGTTTATATAAAGTGTCACTTTATTGCATTTATATTCTTACTCATGTCGTTTTATATTTTTTCAAATATTCATTGTAATTAAAAGTTTCTATACTATTAGTTACAATGATATTTTTATTTAGCTGCGCTTCTAAATACCTACTCACTTCACAAACTGCATTTATTTTTATTGATTCTATGTCATTCATTTCTATTACTACAAAGTCTATTTCTTTAACACTATGATTCGTTTGAGAAAGTATCCTATAGATGTGTTGTAACAATCCTTCATTATATTTGGTTTTAGAAATTGCTACTACTTTTGAATTGATTGGTTCTTGATTTCTATTACGCAAGTAAAATAGTGTGTTACCTCTGCTATATTGAACGATGATATACATACAGAAACCCCATTTTAATTTTTTATATCTATAATTAGTATATACATATTACGCACAATTAATAAACTATTCATAATAAATCAAACTCAATTTATAATCAGTTTTATTTAAACAATAATTAGATAGTAAAAAACCTGAGACTGCACATGTCTCAGGTTTCTTTATTTAATACTATTTTTATAATTTATTAATTATTTATCTTCTTCATTTTTTCTACGACGTTTGAAAACTAGTAATAACGCACCCAAACCTGCAAATAATGAACCAAATAAAGTACCTTTATTAATTTCATCTTTTCCTGTTTCAGGTAATTCAGATCTATTATCATTAATTTTTCTAGAGTTATCGGAACGATCATTTACTATTTTTGAAGTTTGATTTTGTTCTAACTCTGAAATATGATCGCGTTTAGATGGTTGGCTTATATCTGAACTTTCTCCTGATTTCGGTTCTTGAGTATTTGAGTTTCCTTCTGTACTTGGATTTTCTCCCGTACCTGGGTTTTCTCCCGTACCTGGTTCTTTTCCCGTACCTGGTTCTTCTCCTGTACCTGGTTCTTCTCCTGTACCTGGTTCTTCTCCTGTACCTGGTTCTTCTCCTGTACCTGGTTCTTCTCCTGTACCTGGTTCTTCTCCTGTACCTGGTTCTTCTCCTGTACCTGGTTCTTCTCCTGTACCTGGTTCTTCTCCCGTACCTGGTTCTTCTCCTGTACCTGGTTCTTCTCCTGTACCTGGTTCTTCTCCTGTACCTGGTTCTTCTCCTGTACCTGGTTCTTCTCCTGTACCTGGGTTTTCTCCTGTACCTGGTTCTTCTCCTGTACCTGGGTTTTCTCCTGTACCTGGTTCTTCTCCTGTACCTGGTTCTTCTCCTGTACCTGGTTCTTCTCCTGTACCTGGTTCTTCTCCTGTACCTGGTTCTTCTCCCGTACCTGGTTCTTCTCCTGTACCTGGGTTTTCTCCTGAATCACTTACTATAACAATACTTGATTTAGATACATTACCATTTTTATCTGTAGCTGTTACTTGTAATTCTTCTCCACCTTTTAAATCTATATTAGATGGAATTTCAACTGTGTAGTTACCTTCTTCATCTGCTGTTCCTGTTGCCGTTGTTCCATCTGGGAACGTCACGGTTACTGTTGAGCCTGGCTCTGCTGTGCCACTTACCGTTGTAGCTTCACTTGTCACTCCGTTCACCGTCGGTGCTGATGGTGCTGTCGTGTCTACTACTGTTGTCGTTGCTTCTGTTGATGTGTTGTTATCTTTGTCTGTCGCTACAACTTTGATTGGCTCTCCACCTTCTAAATCTATATCAGATGGAATTTCAACTGTGTAGTTACCTTGATCATCAGTTGTACCTGTTGCCGTTGTTCCATCTGGGAACGTTACGGTTACCGTTGAGCCTGGCTCTGCTGTGCCACTTACCGTTGTAGCTTCACTTGTCACTTCTTTCACCGTCGGTGCTGATGGTGCTGTTGTGTCTACTACTGTTGTCGTTGCTTCTGTTGATGTGTTGTTATCTTTGTCTGTCGCTACAACTTTGATTGGCTCTCCACCTTCTAAATCTACATTTGATGGAATTTCAACTGTATAGTTACCTTCACTGTCTGCTGTTCCTGTTGCCGTTGTTCCATCTGGGAACGTCACTGTGACCGTTGAGCCTGGTTCTGCCGTTCCACTTACCGTTGTAGCTTCACTTGTCACTTCTTTCACCGTCGGTGCTGATGGTGCTGTTGTGTCTACTACTGTTGTCGTTGCTTCTGTTGATGTGTTGTTATCTTTGTCTGTCGCTACAACTTTGATTGGCTCTCCACCTTCTAAATCTACATTTGATGGAATTTCAATCGTATAGTTGCCTTGATCATCAGCTGTGCCTGTTGCCGTTTTACCGCCTGGGAATGTCACTGTGACCGTTGAGCCTGGCTCTGCCGTGCCACCAATTGTTGTATCTTCGCTTGTTACTTCTTTCACCGTTGGTGCCTCTGGTGCTGTTGTGTCTTTAACTGTTGTTGTCGCTTCTTCTGATTTGTTGCCATCTTTATCTGTCGCTACAACTTTGATTGGTTCTCCACCTTCTAAATCTACATCTGATGGGATTTCGATTGTGTAGTTGCCTTCACTGTCTGCAGTACCTGTTGCCGTTGTTCCATCTGGGAACGTCACGGTAACTGTTGAGCCTGGTTCTGCCGTTCCACTTACCGTTGTAGCTTCGCTTGTTACGCCATTCACCGTTGGTGCGTCTGGTGCTGTCGTATCTACTACTGTTGTCATTGTCTCTTCAGATGTATTGCCAACTTTATCTTTAGAAGTAACTTTGATATCTTCTCCACCTTCTAAATCTACATTTGATGGAATTTCAACTGTATAGTTACCTTCACTGTCTGCTGTTCCTGTTGACGTTGTTCCATCTGGGAACGTTACTGTGACTGTTGAGCCTGGTTCTGCCGTGCCACTTACTGTTGTAGCTTCGCTTGTCACTTCTTTCACCGTCGGTGCTGATGGCGCCGTTGTGTCTTTAACTGTTGTTGTCGCTTCTTCTGATTTGTTGCCATCTTTGTCTGCCGCTACAACTTTAATTGGCTCTCCAACATCTAATTTAACATCTGATGGGATTTCGATTGTATAGTTACCTTGATCATCGGCTGTGCCTGTTGCCGTTGTTCCGTCTGGGAATGTCACTGTAACCGTTGAGCCTGGCTCTGCTGTGCCACTTACTGTTGTAGCTTCGCTTGTCACTTCTTTCACCGTTGGTGCTGATGGTGCCGTCGTATCTACTACTGTTGTCGTTGCTTCTGTTGACGTGTTGTCATCTTTGTCTGTCGCTACAACTTTGATTGGCTCTCCACCTTCTAAATCTACATTTGATGGAATTTCAACTGTATAGTTACCTTCACTGTCTGCTGTTCCTGTTGCCGTTGTTCCATCTGGGAACGTTACGGTAACTGTTGAGCCTGGTTCTGCCGTTCCACTTACCGTTGTATCTTCACTTGTTACTTCTTTCACCGTTGGTGCCTCTGGTGCTGTCGTGTCTACTACTGTTGTCGTTGCTTCTGTTGATGTGTTGTTATCTTTGTCTGTCGCTACAACTTTGATTGGCTCTCCACCTTCTAAATCTACATTTGATGGAATATCAACTGTGTAGTTACCTTGATCATCAGTTGTACCTGTTGCCGTTGTTCCATCTGGGAACGTTACGGTTACCGTTGAGCCTGGCTCTGCTGTGCCACTTACTGTTGTAGCTTCACTTGTTACTTCTTTCACCGTTGGTGCCTCTGGTGCTGTTGTGTCTTTAACTGTTGTCGTCGCTTCTTCTGATTTGTTGCCATCTTTATCTGTTGCTGTTACGACAATGTTTTCTCCGCCTTTTAGGTCAACATTTGTTGGAATTTCGATTGTATAGTTACCTTGATCATCGGCTGTGCCTGTTGCTGTTTTACCATCTGGGAATGTCACTGTAACCGTTGAGCCTGGTTCTGCTGTACCACCAATTGTTGTATCTTCGCTTGTTACTTCTTTCACCGTCGGTGCTGATGGCGCCGTTGTGTCTTTAACTGTTGTTGTCGCTTCTTCTGATTTGTTGCCATCTTTGTCTGCCGCTACAACTTTGATTGGCTCTCCACCTTCTAATTTGACATCTGATGGAATTTCAATCGTATAGTTGCCTTGATCATCAGCTGTGCCTGTTGCCGTTTTACCGCCTGGGAATGTCACTGTGACCGTTGATCCTGGCTCTGCCGTGCCACCAATTGTTGTATCTTCGCTTGTTACTCCGTTCACCGTTGGTGCTGATGGCGCTGTTGTGTCTTTAACTGTTGTTGTCGCTTCTTCTGATGTATTACCATCTTTATCTTTAGAAGTAACTATAATGTTTTCTCCACCATCTAATTTGACATCTGATGGAATTTCAATCGTATAGTTGCCTTGATCATCAGCTGTGCCTGTTGCCGTTTTACCGTCTGGGAACGTCACGGTAACTGTTGAGCCTGGCTCTGCTGTGCCACTTACTGTTGTAGCTTCACTTGTCACTCCGTTCACCGTCGGTGCCTCTGGTGCTGTTGTGTCTTTAACTGTTGTTGTCGCTTCTTCTGATTTGTTGCCATCTTTATCTGTTGCTACAACTTTGATTAGCTCTCCACCCTCTAAATCTACATTTGATGGAATTTCAATCGTATAGTTGCCTTCACTGTCTGCAGTACCTGTTGCCGTTGTTCCGTCTGGGAACGTTACTGTAACCGTTGAGCCTGGCTCTGCTGTGCCACCAATCGTTGTATCTTCACTTGTTACTTCTTTCACCGTTGGTGCTGATGGCGCCGTTGTGTCTTTAACTGTTGTTGTCGCTTCTTTTGATGTGTTGCCATCTTTATCTGCCGCTGTTACGACAATGTTTTCTCCGCCTTTTAGGTCAATATTTGTTGGAATTTCGATTGTATAGTTACCTTGATCATCGGCTGTGCCTGTTGCCGTTGTTCCGTCTGGGAATGTCACTGTAACCGTTGAGCCTGGTTCTGCTGTGCCACCAATTGTTGTATCTTCGCTTGTTACTCCGTTCACCGTTGGTGCTGATGGCGCTGTTGTGTCTTTAACTGTTGTCGTCGCTTCTTCTGATGTATTACCATCTTTATCTTTAGAAGTAACTATAATGTTTTCTCCACCATCTAATTTGACATCTGATGGAATTTCAATCGTATAGTTGCCTTGATCATCAGCTGTGCCTGTTGCCGTTTTACCGCCTGGGAATGTCACTGTGACCGTTGAGCCTGGCTCTGCCGTGCCACCAATTGTTGTATCTTCGCTTGTTACTTCTTTCACCGTTGGTGCTGATGGCGCCGTTGTGTCTTTAACTATTGTTGTCGCTTCTTCTGATGTATTACCATCTTTATCTTTAGAAGTAACTATAATGTTTTCTCCACCATCTAATTTGACATCTGATGGAATTTCAATCGTATAGTTGCCTTGATCATCGGCTGTGCCTGTTGCCGTTGTTCCGCCTGGGAATGTCACTGTAACCGTTGAGCCTGGCTCTGCCGTGCCACCAATTGTTGTATCTTCGCTTGTTACTCCGTTCACCGTTGGCGTCTCTGGTGCCGTTGTGTCTACTACCGTTGTCGTAGCTTCTTCTGATTTATTGCCATCTTTATCTGTCGCTATTACGACAATGTTTTCTCCGCCTTTTAGGTCAATATTTGTTGGAATTTCGATTGTATAGTTACCTTGATCATCGGCTGTGCCTGTTGCTGTTTTACCATCTGGGAATGTCACTGTAACCGTTGAGCCTGGTTCTGCTGTACCACCAATTGTTGTATCTTCGCTTGTTACTTCTTTCACCGTCGGTGCCTCTGGTGCTGTTATGTCTTTCACTGTTGTCGTCGCTTCTTCTGATGTATTACCATCTTTATCTTTAGAAGTAACTATAATGTTTTCTCCACCATCTAATTTGACATCTGATGGAATTTCAATCGTATAGTTGCCTTGATCATCAGCTGTGCCTGTTGCCGTTTTACCGCCTGGGAATGTCACTGTGACCGTTGAGCCTGGCTCTGCCGTGCCACCAATTGTTGTATCTTCGCTTGTTACTCCGTTCACCGTTGGTGCTGATGGCGCTGTTGTGTCTTTAACTGTTGTCGTCGCTTCTTCTGATGTATTACCATCTTTATCTTTAGAAGTAACTATAATGTTTTCTCCACCATCTAATTTGACATCTGATGGAATTTCAATCGTATAGTTGCCTTGATCATCAGCTGTGCCTGTTGCCGTTTTACCGCCTGGGAATGTCACTGTGACCGTTGAGCCTGGCTCTGCCGTGCCACCAATTGTTGTATCTTCGCTTGTTACTCCGTTCACCGTTGGTGCTGATGGCGCTGTTGTGTCTTTAACTGTTGTTGTCGCTTCTTCTGATTTGTTGCCATCTTTATCTGCCGCTGTTACGACAATATTTTCTCCGCCTTTTAGGTCAATATTTGTTGGAATTTCGATTGTGTAGTTGCCTTCACTGTCTGCAGTACCTGTTGCTGTTTTACCATCTGGGAATGTCACTGTAACCGTTGAGCCTGGTTCTGCTGTACCACCAATTGTTGTATCTTCGCTTGTTACTTCTTTCACCGTCGGTGCCTCTGGTGCCGTTGTGTCTTTAACTGTTGTTGTCGCTTCTTCTGATGTATTACCATCTTTATCTTTAGAAGTAACTATAATGTTTTCTCCACCATCTAATTTGACATCTGATGGAATTTCAATCGTATAGTTGCCTTGATCATCTGCTGTTCCTGTTGCTGTTTTACCATCTGGGAATGTCACTGTAACCGTTGAGCCTGGTTCTGCTGTACCACCAATTGTTGTATCTTCGCTTGTTACTTCTTTCACCGTTGGTGCTGCAGGTGCTGTTGTGTCTTTAACTGTTGTTGTCGCTTCTTCTGATTTGTTGCCATCTTTATCTGCCGCTGTTACGACAATGTTTTCTCCGCCTTTTAGGTCAATATTTGTTGGAATTTCAATTGTATAGTTACCTTGATCATCGGCTGTGCCTGTTGCCGTTGTTCCGCCTGGGAACGTCACTGTAACCGTTGATCCTGGTTCGGCAGTGCCACCAATTGTTGTATCTTCGCTTGTTACTTCTTTCACCGTTGGTGCTGCAGGTGCTGTTATGTCTTTCACTGTTGTTGTTATAGAATCTGAGATATTTCCATTACCATCCATCGCTGATATTAATAGTTCTTCGTCACCTTTTAAATCTATTTTTTCAGGAATAGTAATTGTATATCCACCTTGGTTATTTGCTTTACTTTCTGCTGTAGTACCATCTGGGAACGTTACGGTAACTGTTGAACCTGGCTCTGATATGCCACTGATTGTTGTGTCTTCACTTGTTACTTCTTTCACTGTTGGTGCCTCTGGCGCTGTTGCATCAACTACTATTGTTGAAGCTTCTGTTGATTTATTATTAGATTTATCTTGTGCTATCGCTTGAATCTCTTCGCCACCAATTAAATCAATAGCATCTGGAATATCTACGCTAAAGTTACCGTGTTCATCCGCTACTACATCAACCGTGATATTACCAGGGAATGTGATTGTGACTGTTGAATTAGGTTCTGAACTTCCCACAATTTGTGCGTCTTCACTTGATACTCTATTTATTTTAGGTGCATCCGGTGCTGTCTTATCTATAACAATCGTTGAAGTTGGATTTGAAATATTTCCTGTTTTATCTGTTGCTGTTACTTGTAGTTCTTCTCCACCTTCTAATTTAGTACCAGACGTAATATCTATTGTGTAATTACCTTGGCCATCAGCTGTTCCTATTGCCGTTGTGCCATCTGGGAACGTCACTGTAACCGTTGAGCCTGGTTCGGCAGTGCCACCGATTGTTGTATCTTCGCTTGTTACTTCTTTCACCGTCGGTGCATCTGGTGCTGTTGTGTCTACTACCGTTGTTTTAACTGGTTCTGTTTCATTACCAGCATCGTCTGTAGATGTAACTTGTATTTCTTCGCCGCCTTCTAAACTAACTTCATTCGGAATTGCTATTGTATAATTTCCTGTTTCATCTGTTGCACCAGTAGCTGTTTCACCATTTGGAAATTTGATTGTTATTGTAGAATTTGGTTCTGCTGTCCCACTAATATTTTTATCTTGGCTAGTTACACTGTTAACCGTTGGTGGTGCAGGTGCTGTTGCATCTGTTACTGTTGTTGATCCAGCATGAGAAACATTACCAGCACTATCTTTTGATGTAGCACTGATCGTTTCTTTACCTTGTAACCCTTCATTTTCTGGGATAGTTACAGTGAAATTCCCATCTTGATCAGCTTTAGTTTCCACAACTTTGCCACTTGGGAATGTCACACTAACTGTCGAATTTGCTTCTGCTGTGCCTTTAACCTCTGTACTTACACTTGTCACATGGCTTATTTGTGGTGCATCTGGCGCTGTTGCATCTATGACTTGAGTGCTACCTTTTTGAGAAACGTTACCTGCTTTGTCCTTCGACGTAGCTACTATCGTTTCCCAACCTTGTAATCCTTCGTTTTCTGGAATATCTACTGTGAAGTTTCCATCTTGATCTGCTACTGCATCTACAACTTCGCCACTCGGGAATGTCACACTAACTGTTGAATTTGCTTCTGCTTGCCCATTCAATTGCTTACTATTACTATTGACGTCATTTAATGTAGGAGCATCTGGAGCTGTTATGTCTGTTACTATACGCGTCGCAACAGGTGATTCATTACCTGCTTTATCTGTTGCTATAGCTTTAAATACTTCGCCACCTTGAAGAGTGACACCACTCGGTATATCTACTGCATATTTACCCTGACTGTCAGCAGTTGTTGAAACTTTACCACCACCTGGGAAAGCAACAGTTACTGTTGAATTAGGTTCTGCTGTCCCAGTTACTTGTGTGGCTTTACTTGTTATTGGATTTATCACTGGTGCGTCTGGTGCTGTCGCATCTGTTACTGTAATTTGATCTGAAACTTCACTTGTTTTTCCACCTTTACTAGCTGTTGCAGTTAAAATAGTTCCAGCTTTCAATGGTTGATTCAATGTTAAAGAGGCTGCTGAACCATCATTGGGAATTTGAACTTTTCCAATTTCAACATTGTTATTATCTTTAATCGTAACAGTTGCACCTGCTGCACCATTAACTTTAATTACTGTATCATTGTCATCAACTGGATTAATTGATGGTGTTGGTACCTTGGAAATATCAATAACTTCGAATGTATTCACTTCATCATTTTCATAATTAGGTGAATCGATTGCGATAGTGTAGGTGCCCTCAGGTGATTGTGGTATAGATACTGAGAAAGTGCCATCAGGATTGACTGTTGATGTACCAATGACTTTTCCATTTGCATCTAACACTTTTGCAGTTTGAGTTGCTGCACCTTCTTTTAATGGAACTGACCCAGTTACAACTCTAGCCTCATTTGTAATATCGGCCGCATCAGGTTTACCTACTAATGGTGACGTTTTATAATTGATGACTTCATCACCGTCATTTTTACCATCTCCATCTGTATCTTCGTTTTCAGGATCTGAAAGTGATACTTGTCGTTCATATCGATCTAGTAAACCATCTTTATCATAATCTTGTAGTGCTAAAGTTGAAGTCCCTAACGTATTATTTATTAAAAGATTATTACTATCAGTTAAATAACCTGCGAAAGTAAAATCTTCTTTTTGTTTTGTTGTTTCTCGAATAAGATTACCTTCAGAATCATATTCTGCATCTTTAGTTAATATATTATTTACACTTTGATTTAATTTAATTACAATACGAACGCCTACTGTTTCAGGTAAAGAATTGTTAAACTCGATTAATTTATTTAAGTCATTACTAGTAATTGTGCCATTACCGATACTATCAAGCTGTAAATCAGCTACTTTGTCTCCAGCATGATAGGTCTTGTCAAAACCCGAAAGACCTTTGTAGTCATATGTGTGTAGTTCTACTCCTTCAATATAAGGTAATAAATCTTTATCTATTTGATAGTTATATGACCATTGTTTTCCTTTAACTTTAGAATATGCGAAAATACCATTTTTCATTATTTGTTGATCAATCAGTATTCCTCCGTGTTTTCCCACAGAACCATCATATGTAGCAGAGCCGCTACTTGCTTTAAATGCATTACTATTTTCTGGAGAAAGGTTATTTTCTAATTGACTTAAATCTTTGTCAGCTGTAGTTAAGAAATAACCGCTACTTTCAGAAGTCTTAACAATTTTATTAGATAGTGAATCTCTAACAAACATTTGATAATTCAACTTATTATTACTTAATTCTCCAGATGCATTCAAAATGTTACCCACTGTATCATCTAATTCTATTTTACCGTTAGTCGCTGTATACTGTGATAGTATTTCAGCGCCTCCGAACAAACCATCATTTGCTCTGATAAAATTAATTTCCCAAGTATTAGTGAAATCACCGTTTTCATCTTTTAATCTTATAAATTCAACAGGGGTATTTCTACCACTAGGATTAGCAGATATTTTTGTGACATGACTTGCTATTTTCGGATCCAATTTCAAATCAATTTTATAGCGATCCCCTGAATTTGAGCCTGACATGTAACTATGAATATCAAAAGGAATGACATTGCTGTCTAGAGTCTTTTGTGAATCTAACTTACTTGGATCAAAAATCAATGATGCAAATGTATAGTTGTCCATATAGCCCAGTGATTTTTCAACTTTTTCATTTTGTTCTACTGCTGCTCGTAATGCAGTTGGCGTAGCCATTGAACGCAACAAAGTACGTTTTGGAGTGGCTAACGTTTTCGCTTTATCTTGTTCATTCGAAAGTTGAATAATTGAAGCCTTTAAAATTTCAATATTTATTGCTTCATCAGTTGTATTTTTATAATCAATATCAGCGTTTTCTAAAATTGCTTTAGTGTCTTCTGTTGAAAGCTGACTATTTAAATAATCTTCAACTGCCTTTTGTTTATTCTCTGTTTCTGACAGTTGTTTTGTTAATTTTGATTGTGTGTGATTACTCGTTTCAGGATTTTTCGTCATTTCTGTAGTTTTTTCATCATCAGAAGATGGTTCAGTTGATGGTTGTTTATCATTTTGCCCATCTAAATTTTCTGTTCTAGTGCCTTCTTTTGTATTATTAGAAGTGTCAGGATTTTTTTCTAGTGATTTTTCAGTTGGCGCTTCATTGCTAGATACATCTGTATATTTTGTTGTTTCTGTTGTTGTTTCTGTTGACGTCTCATTTGTTGAATCTTTTACTTTATTGTTATCCGTTGTTGTTTCATTACTTTCAGTTGCTCTTTCTTGATCAGATTCTTCTTTGTTCGTACTATCTTCATCTAAATGTGAAGTATCACTGTTTTCATCTTGTTTTGTTTCAGATGTATCTGCTTTTTCTGTTGTTTGTTTATTCAAAACCTCATTTGTAGATTCATTCTCGTTTGTAGACTCATTAGTGTTATTATATTCTTCTTGTTGACCTAAGGTTGCGTCGTTATTATCTGGCTCTTTTTGATTCTTACTTAGATCATTATCAGTTTCTTCTTTTTGTAATCCATTTTCAGAATTTTCTGTCTTTTCTTCAGTAACATTGTTTTCACTGCGACTTAACGTTGTGTCATTTTCTTCTACACTTTTTATGTCTTGCACATCAAGTGCTTCACCTTTATCTGAATCATTAGCCTTATTATCATTCGTAATTGAGTCTAATTCAGCAGCTTTTGCTTCACTACTTACTCCAAATACAAGTGTCGCCCCAATCAATAATGATGCTGTTCCAACTGTAAACTTTCTAATAGAGTATTTATTTAACCTATTAGGTAAAAATCCTTGTTTGTTTTTCATCTTTTCCCACCTCAAAATAAACTTTATCACAATTTAATTCTACTCAATTAATTTGAAAAATCAAGATATTTCTTAAAGGTAAGTTATTAATATGAAAAAATGTCGCAAATTACAGTTGTTCGCCATTTTAAATTTATATGTTTTAGCATGCCACAATCAAGATATTTTCAATATTGTTAATTTCTATATAGTTTCAGAAATTCTGTTTTACGAACAATTTTCTCCATTAAGCATGATAAAAAAATTGTTTTAAATTGTAAAATTAATTAAACAATGAAATGCCATACAAAAATAAAGAAGTTTTCAATCGTTCATATAGAGTTCACAATCTTACATTATATTTAAATTAAACATTCATTACAGGAGGTCGTTAAAATGAAAAGATTAATGTTCAGTTCAGCATTTTATACATTATTAGGCATGCTAAGTGGTTTATTTTATAGAGAGATGTCAAAAGCAGAAAACTTTAGTGGTTATTCGCAATTAAACGTAACACATACACATTTACTTGTTTTAGGTACAATTATGTTTTTAATATTTATGGTGATAGAACACCAATTAAAACTTACTCAACACCCCACTTTATTTAACTATTTCTTTTATGTCTATCATATCGGTGTATTATTAACGGTTGCTATGCAATTTGTAAATGGTATAGCAACTATGAAAGGTTTTGAAGTGAGCCCTGCTATTGCTGGTATTTCAGGATTAGGTCACATTGCTATTTCTATCGCTTTCATTTTATTCTTTGTATTATTAAATAAAAGTATTAATGTCAATTCTAAATAAACGTAGATATAATTAAAGGTCGAATCACATTTCTAAACATAGAAATCGATTCGACCTTTTGACTTTCATATTAACAATAGTAAAAAACCTAAAATTATAATAAACAAGTAAATCCATTTTTCAAAATTATGATAAGTCGTATGGTTTATAAGATACTTTCCAACAACAACTGAAATAATCAAACAAGGTATGCTCAATAAAAATAATGATACCGTTTGACTGGTCCATATTCCTCCAGATGCTTGACCGATCACTACGAATATAGCTGTAATTAAAAAATGGGCTTGTATTGTACTTCTAAAATCTTTAATATGCCAAGGCGCCATTGTGCCATAAATGACAACTGGTACACCATGTGAATTATACAAACTTCCTAATACACCTGAAATCATACCTGTTAGGCTTGGCCATATGTTAGATTTTAATATGATATTATATCTATTTTTAAAAAAGGTAATCTTTCCAAACGCATATATACCATATAATATTAAAAATAACCCAAGCATAATTTGTATAAATGAAGTTGCAATATGCTGTAAAATCAAAATACCAAGTGGAACACCTAATAAACTCCCCAACAACATTAATAATAGTACTTTAATTTTTATATTTCTATAATCTAAAAATATATTTAAACTCGCTACTGTTAGTCCAGCCAACCCCACCAGTGAAATAGATGTATGTAAATTTAATCCTATCAATGCTAAAAGTGGCATACTCACGAGTGCTTCCCCAAAACCAAAATATGTTCTGACTAATCCACCTAAAAATATAGAAATCAAAATGTAAACTAAAAATAAATCCATGCTTTAACTCCTGATTCAATGCGTCATCCATAACAGCCATATCTCTTCTATTAATATTATGTTACTTATTAATTTATTTTGTTAACACTTACTAACGCTTATAATAATAACATTCATAAACTATCAAATTGATTATATCAAACTTTCATTATAATATTTTAAAAATCAGAGCACGCTTTATTCTACTATCATTCATAAACGCTCAAACTTGCTTTTTTTCTAAAAAGGAAATATATTATACAAAACTAGTATATTTTTTATACCGTTAGTGTTTAATCTACACGATAGTGGTTATGAGTATTGAGAAGTTTTATTACTACCATACTTAAAACACAAGCAACTAGAAAGTTTATTACGAGGAGGTATTATATGAATATCGTTGGTCACCATCACATTTCAATGTATACAAAAAACGCTCAAAAAAACAAAGATTTTTATACTCAAATTTTAGGACTAAGACTGGTTGAAAAGTCAGTTAACCAAGATAATCCTAAAATGTACCATTTGTTTTTTGGAGATGAAATTGGTTCGGCTGGGACACTATTAAGTTTTTTTGAAATACCACTTTTAGGAAAAAACCGTCCAGGAACTGATTCTATATATCGCTTATCATTACTTATACCTGACGAAAGTGCTTTGAATTTTTTTAAAGAAAGATTAAGTCAATTCAATATTACATGGACACCGTTAGTTTATTTAAATCAGCCTGCCATTACCTTTAAAGATATAGATGGTTTGGAGATCATTTTATTAGTTAATGACAATTATTATACACCGAATGCTTGGAGAAAAAATCCATATACTGAGATACCTGAGCAATACCAAATTTTAGGAATGGGTCCTGTAGAACTAAGAGTTAAAAATGCTCAAGCTACACTCGATTTTTTAAAAAATAGCTTATCATATACACTTAGAAGTGATTTAAACGAAACCGTGATGACTTTAGATCATAACGGATTATATACTGATTTTGTTATTGTAGAACAACAAGGTGAACGTGCTCGACCTGGCCAAGGTTATGTGCACCATATTGCTGTTAATACACCAAAAGATAGTGATTTAAATTCAATTCATAAAATAATAGAGCAACAACCTGAAAATAACTCAGGAATTATAGACCGATATTTTTTCAAATCTTTATATTTTAGACAAAACCGTATTTTATACGAATTTGCCACGGATGAACCTGGGTTTACAGTAGATACAAAAATAGAAGATTTGGGTAAACATTTAAATTTACCAGACTTTATGGAACCACAACGTACAGAAATTGAAAATAATCTACATGAATTATAGAAAGGTGATTATATGGCACAGTTAAAAATGAATGAAAATACTCCATTAGAATTTGGACTCTACTCATTGGGTGACCATTTATTAAATCCACATAATGGAGAAAAAGTGAGTTATGAACAAAGAATTAATGAACTTATTGAAGCTAGTCAATTAGCTGAACAGGCTGGTATTGATGTATTTGGTATCGGTGAAAGCCATCAAGAACATTTTACAACACAAGCACATACAGTAGTTTTAGGTGCCGTAGCACAAGCCACTAAAACAATAAAAATTTCCAGTTCTTCTAGTATTATAAGTGCTGCAGATCCTGTAAGGGTATTTGAAGATTTTGCTACTTTAGACTTAATTTCACATGGCCGAGCTGAAATTGTAGCAGGTCGTGCTTCACGAACAGGTATATTTGATTTATTTGGATTAGATTTGAATAATTATGATGAACTTTATGAAGAAAAACTTAATTTATTAATGGAATTAAATAAAACAGATAAAATTACTTGGTCAGGCAAATTCAGACCTGATTTAAATAATATGAAGATTTTCCCACGTCCAATTGATGACACATTACCTATTTGGCGTGCAGTCGGAGGACCTCCAGCAAGTGCTATCAAAGCAGGTAGGCAAGGAATACCAATGATGATTACAACACTCGGTGGTCCAGCAATGACTTTTCAAGATTCTATAGAACAGTACAGATTAGCTGCAAAAGAAAATGGTTATGATAATTCACCTGAATCTTTACCAGTATCAACAGCAAGTTTATTTTATACTGCTGACACTACTCAAGATGCTTTAAAAGAATTCTACCCGCATCTAAATGTTGGAATGTCATTTATCAGAGGTGCAGGTTATCCAAAACAACAATTTGCAAAGGCCCCTGACTATAGAGATGCCTTAATGGTTGGTAGCCCACAACAAATCATTGAAAAAATTCTATATCAACATGAGTTATATAATCACCAACGATTTATGGCACAAATTGATTTTGGCGGTGTTCCATTTAATAAAATCATGAAAAATATAGACCTTATAGGCAATGAAATTATTCCAACAGTAAAAAAACATTTAAGAAAGTAGGTCAATGATACTATGAATATTGTATTACTATCTGGCTCCAGCGTTGGTTCAAAAACGCGTACTGCTATGACATATTTGAATCAAGCACTTATGAATCAAGATGATACACACCATATTAATTTTATTGATTTAAAAGAATTAGAACTAGTGTTTAGTGATGGCAGAAATTATTTAGATTACAATGGCGATACATTATATCTTACGCAAACTTTGATGAATGCTGATGTCATTTTTATCGGATTCCCAATTTTCCAAGCTTCTATTCCCGGTACATTAAAAAATGTATTTGATTTACTACCAGTTAATGCATTTAAAGATAAAATAGTAAGTATACTTGCAACTGCAGGATCGCCAAAACATTATCTCATCCCAGAAACACAACTAAAACCAATATTAGGTTATATGAAGGCACATATTATGCAAACTTATGTATTTATAGAAGAACGCGATTTTTCAAATAATGAGATTGTAAACGATGATATTTTATTTAGGATAGATGATTTAGTTTCATCTACATTACGTACTTCAAAAGCATATGCACAAGTTTTGAAAGAAGAAGAAGATCAATATGATTTCTAATTAATGATCATCAATATATTAAAATTCACGGTTGCTAAGTTTTAAGACTTATTTTGTTTACATGATTAGGAACAAAATAAGTCTTTTTTAATTACTATATACCATTAATTTTATTAAAAAAGCACTTTGGAGACTAGACTTTTAATCTAATCATTCCAAAGTGCTTATAAATCCAATGAAACTTTTTAAATTTTAAACTTAATGTTCTGTGTTTTTATCACTTTTTAAGTATCTTCTATAAACAATCATTAATCCTAAAATTCCAAATAGAATTTCGAATGCATAAGGGTTATTTTTGTCTAATCCACTATACGGTAAATTCATATTGAAATTATTTTCTTTGTTTGGATTTACAAACAATTTTTTGTTTAATCTTTCAAGATTGTGATGATTATTTTGAACATTAAATTGACGTGAATGCATGTCTAGCAACTTATTATTTTTAGTCGCTTTTTCGTCATTTTCAAAATGACTTGAATTATATTTGTCATTTATTTTATCCATACCTAATGACTGTTTCTTATCTGATATACCATTACTATCTATATCTTTTACTTTTGATATTATTTCAGATGTGACTTTATCTAAGTTAGTCTGTAATTCAGCAATATTTGATGTACCGTTTGGCAAGTTACTTATTTTTTCTTTTGCAATACTTCTTAATGAATCTAATTTTTCAATTAGTTTGTCTAAGTCAGCTTGTTCACTTGGCGTAATCAAACCATCTTTTCTAATTTCTTTTATTTTATTAATCACTTTTGTTTGTGCTGCATTAGCATCAGCAATTGCTTTTTTAGCTTCCGATACTTGTTTTGTATCTTGAACACCATTACTATCTGCATCATTTACTTCTGGTGACGTTACGGATGGAATTTCATTTAATTTTCTTTGTAACTCTGCTTTTCCTACTGTGCCGTTTGGTACTTTGGCTAACTTGTCTTTCACTGCTTGTTTTTCTTTATCTAATTTTTGAATCAACTTATCAATTTCTGCTTTCTCTTTTGGATTTACTAGTCCATCGGATTGAATCTCTGCTAGTTTCTTATCTACTGCTGCTTTTGTTGATTCTGTTGCTTTAATCGCTTTACTTACCTCTGATACTTGTTTTGTATCTTGAACACCATTACTATCTGCATCATTCACTTCTGGTGATGTTATCGATACGATATTATCCAATCTTCTTTGTAACGTATCTTTACCCGCAGTTCCGTTTGGTACATTCTCTAATTTCTCTTTCGCTACTTGTTTCGCAGTTTCTAATGTTTGAATCAACTGATCTATTGCTGCTTTTTCCTCTGGAGCCACTAAGCCGTCGGATGTGATTTCAGTTAAATTTTTATCCACTGCTGTTTTTGCTATTTCAGCTGCTTCTATCGCTTTTTCCGCCTCTGATAATTGTTCTATATCCAAGATACCGTTACTATCTGCATCATTTACTTCTGGTGATGTTACTGATGTGATATTGTCTAATCTTCTTTGTAACACATCTTTACCTGGTATGTCATCCGGTACAGTATTCAATTTATTTTTCGCTGATTGTTTGATTACTTTCAATCCAAAGATTAGTCTATCAATTTCGGCTGCTTCACTTGGAGTTACTAAACCATCGAATGTTATTTCAGACAATTTTTTATCCACTGATGCTTTTGCTTTTTCCACATCTGCTATGATATGAGTCATTTCTAACAATTGGTCTGTATCTAAAACGCCATTACTATCTGCATCGTTTATCTCTGGTGACGTTACTGATGTGATATTGTCCAATCTTGTTTGTAAATCATCTTTACCCGCAGTGCCGCTTGGTACGCTATTTAGCTTTTCTTTTGCCGTTTGTTTTGCGCTTTCTAATGTTTGAATTAATGCATCTACTTCAGATTTTTCATCTGGCGTTACTAGACCATCGGATGTTATTTCTGTTAACTTGTTGTCCACTGTCGTTTTGGCTTGTTCCGCATTCACTACTGCTTGAGACGCTTCGGATAATTGCTCAGTATCTAGCACACCATTGTTATCTGCATCGTTCACTTCTGGTGGTGTTACTGATGTGATATTGTCCAATCTTGTTTGTAACTCGGCTTTCCCTGCGGTACCATTTGGCACACTACCTAATTTCTCTTTCGCTGCTTGTTTCGCGCTTTCTAATGCTTGGATTAACGCATCTACGCTCGCTTTTTCATCTGGAGTCACTAATCCATCTGCTGTTACCTCAGACAATTTTGTATCTATTGCTGCTTTTGCCTGTTCCACATTCACTACTGCTTTTCCTGCTTCAGAAATGTGTTGATTATCTCCATTACCATCACTATCTACATCATTTACTTCTGGTGATGTTACGGATTTAATGTTATCCAATCTTGTTTGGAGCTCATCTTTCCCTATGGTACCGCTCGGTACGCTATTTATTTTCTCTTTTGCAGTTTGTTTCGCGCTTTCTAATGCTTGAATTAACGCATCTACTTCTGCCTTTTCGTTTGAAGTCACCAATCCATCTGCTGTGATTTCAGTCAATTTCTTATCCACTGTCACTTTCGCTTTTTCCGCACTTACTACTGCTTGCGTTGCTTCAAACAATTGGTCTGTATCTAATTTACCATTACTATCCGCATCGTTTACTTCTGGTGATGTTACTGAAGCGATGCTGTCTAATCTTGTTTGGAGGTCACCTTTACCTGCAGTACCATTCGGCACACTTTCTAGTTTCTCTTTTGCAGTTTGTTTCGCGCTTTCTAATGCTTGGATTAACGCATCTACTGAAGTTTTTTCGTCTGGAGTCACTAATCCATCTGCTGTAATCTCAGATAACTTCGTATCCACTTCGGTTTTTGCTTGTTCTGCATTCACTACTGCTTGAGACGATTCGGATAATTGTTCAGTATCCAAGACTCCATTACTATCTGCATCATTTACTTCTGGTGACGTTACTGATGTGATATTATCCAATCTTGTTTGTAAATCATCTTTACCTTCTGTACTGTCCGGTATATTATCTAATTTCTCTTTCGCTACTTGTTTCTCAGTTTCTAATGCTTGAATTAATACATCTACTTCTGATTTCTCATCTGGTGTTACTAAGCCATCGGATGTTACATCTGTTAACTTCGTATCCACTGCGGTTTTCGCTTTCTCGGCATTCGTTATTGCTTGCGTTGCTTCAGACAATTTCTCTGAATCTAACTTACCATTGCTATTCGCATCATTTACTTCTGGTGACGTTACTGATGCGATATTATCCAATCTTGCTTGTAAATCATCTTTACCCGCAGTACCATTCGGTACATTGTTTATCTTCTCTTTCGCCGTTTGTTTCGTAGCTTCTAATTTTTGAATTAACGCGTCTACTGAAGTTTTTTCGTCTGGAGTCACTAATCCATCTGCTGTGATTTCGGTCAATTTCGTATCCACTGCGATTTTCGCTTGTTCGGCTTTCGTCACTGCTTGTGATGCTTCTGATAATTGCTCTGTATCCAACACGCCATTACTATCTGCATCGTTCACTTCTGGTGATCTTACGGATTTGATATTGTCTAATCTTCTTTGTAATACATCTTTACCTGGTGTGCCATCCGGTACAGTATTCAATTTATTTTTCGCTGATTGTTTGATTACTTTCAATCCAAAGATTAGTCTATCAATTTCGGCTGCTTCATTCGGAGTCACTAATCCGTCTGCTGTTATCTCAGACAATTTTGTATCCACTGCTACTTTTGCCTTTTCCACATCTGCTATGATATGAGAAATTTCTAACAATTGGTCTGTATCTAAAACACCATTACTATCTGCATCGTTTATCTCTGGTGACGTTACTGATGTGATATTGTCCAATCTTGT
Source organism: Staphylococcus sp. 11-B-312 (assembly GCF_016743055.1). Classification (NCBI taxonomy): domain Bacteria; kingdom Bacillati; phylum Bacillota; class Bacilli; order Caryophanales; family Staphylococcaceae; genus Staphylococcus; species Staphylococcus sp. 11-B-312. Next base: position 244,329 of record NZ_CP068241.1, on the reverse strand, counting down.
TTGTAAATCATCTTTACCCGCAGTGCCGCTTGGTACGCTATTTAGCTTTTCTTTTGCCGTTTGTTTTGCACTTTCTAATGTTTGGATTAACGCATCTACTTCGGCTTTCTCATCTGGAGTCACTAATCCATCTGATGTTACTTCTGCTAGCTTATTGTCCACTGCTGTTTTCGCTTGTTCGGCTTTCGCTACTGCTTTTCCTGCTTCAGAAATGTGTTGATTATCTACAATACCATCACTATCTACATCATTCACTTCTGGTGATGTTACCGATGTAATGTTGTCCAATCTTGTTTGTAGATCGTCTTTACCTACGGTTCCGCTCGGTACAGTGTTTAGTTTTTCTGTTGCCGTTTGTTTTGCGCTTTCTAATGTTTGGATCAATGCATCTACTTCGGCTTTTTCATCTGGCGTCACTAAGCCGTCTGATGTTACTTCTGCCAACTTCTTATCCACTACTGTTTTCGCTTGTTCCGCATTCACTACGGCTTGAGATGCTTCGGATAATTGCTCAGTATCCAAGACTCCGTTATCATCCACATCATTTACTTCTGGTGATGTTACAGAGGCGATGTTATCCAATCTTGTTTGTAAATCATCTTTACCTGCAGTACCATTCGGTACATTGTTTATCTTCTCTTGGGCTGTTTGTTTCGATGCTTCCAATGTTTGAATCAACGCATCTACTTCAGCTTTTTCATCTGTCGTCACTAATCCGTCTGCTGTGATTTCGGCCAATTTCGTATCCACTGCGATTTTCGCTTGTTCGGCTTTCGTCACTGCTTGTGATGCTTCGGATAATTGATCCGTATCTAAGACTCCGTTACCATCCGCATCGTTTACTTCTGGTGATGTTACTGATGTGATGTTATCCAATCTTGTTTGTAAATCATCTTTACCCGCAGTACCGTTCGGTACGCTATTTACTTTCTCTTGGGCTGTTTGTTTTGCGCTTTCTAATGTTTGGATTAACGCATCTACTTCAGCTTTTTCATCTGGTGTTACTAGACCATCGGATGTTACTTCTGCTAGCTTATTGTCCACTGCGGTTTTTGCTTGTTCTGCACTTACCACTGCTTGAGACGCTTCGGATAATTGGTCAGTATCTAAGACTTCATTACCATCCACATCATTTACTTCTGGTGACGTCACTGATGTGATGTTATCCAGTCTTGTTTGTAGCGCATCTTTACCTGCAGTGCCACTAGGTACATTGTTTATCTTCTCTTTCGCCGTTTGTTTCGATGCTTCTAATTTTTGAATTAACGCATCTACTTCAACTTTTTCATCTGGTGTTACTAGACCATCAGATGTTACTTCTGCCAATTTCGTATCCACTGCGGTTTTCGCTTGTTCCGCATTCGCTACTGCTTGAGATGCCTCAGACAATTGTTCTGTATCTAGCACACCATTGCTATCCGCATCGTTTACTTCTGGTGACATTACAGATGCAATGTTATCCAATCTTGTTTGTAAATCTGTCTTACCTGCGGTACTAGATGGTACGCTATTTACCTTCTCTTTCGCTGTTTGCTTTGCGCTTTCTAATGTTTGAATCAATGCATCTACTCCAGATTTTTCATCTGGTGTTACTAGACCATCGGATGTTACTTCTGCTAATTTATTATCTACTGCTGTTTTCGCTTGTTCCGCATTCGCTACTGCTTGCGTTGCTTCAAACAATTGATCTGTATCCAAGACTCCGTTACCATCTGCATCGTTTACTTCTGGTGATGTTACAGATGTTATGTTATCCAGTCTTGTTTGGAGAACTCCTTTTCCTGCAGTACCGTTCGGTACACTATTTAGCTTTTCTTTTGCCGTTTGTTTCACGGCTTCTAATGTTTCAATTAACTGCTCTACTTCAGCTTTTTCATCTGGTGTCACTAAGCCGTCTGATGTTACTTCTTTTAGCTTATTGTCCACTACTGTTTTTGCTTGTTCCGCATTCACTACTGCTTGAGACGCTTCAGACAATTGATCTGTATCTAGCACGCCATTATTATCCACATCATTTACTTCTGGTGACGTTACTGACGCGATGTTATCTAGTCTTGTTTGTAAATCATCTTTACCCGCAGTACCGTTCGGTACACTATTTACTTTCTCTTGTGCTGTTTGTTTTTCACTTTCTAATGTTTGAATTAATGTATCTACTTCGGCTTTTTCATCTGGAGTTACTAAACCGTCTGCTGTAATATCAGATAATTTCGTATCCACTGCGGTTTTCGCTTGTTCTACATTCGCTACGGCTTGAGACGCTTCGGATAATTGTTCAGTATCTAGCACACCATTGCTATCTGCGTCATTCACTTCTGGCGATGTTACTGATGCAATGTTATCTAATCTTGTTTGAAGATCAGTCTTACCTTCGGTACTAGACGGTACATTGTTTATCTTCTCTTTCGCCGTTTGTTTTGCACATTCTAATGCTTGGATTAACGCTTCTACTGCGGCTTTTTCATCTGGTGTTACTAGACCATCTGATGTTACTTCTGCTAGCTTATTGTCCACTGCGGTTTTTGCTTGTTCTGCATTCACTACGGCTTGCGTTGCTTCTGATAATTGATCTGTATCTAGCACACCATTGCTATCTACGTCATTTATTTCTGGTGATGTTACTGAAGTGATATTATCTAGTCTTGTTTGTAAATCTTCTTTACCCGCAGTACCGTTCGGTACGCTATTTACTTTCTCTTGGGCTGTTTGTTTCGCACTTTCTAATGTTTGGATTAACGCATCTACTGCAGATTTTTCATCTGGTGTTACTAATCCATCTGCTGTAATCTCAGATAACTTCGTATCCACTGCGGTTTTCGCTTGTTCTGTATTCACTACTGCTTGAGATGCCTCAAACAATTGTTCAGTATCCAAGACTCCGTTACCATCTGCATCGTTTACTTCTGGTGATGTTACGGATGCAATGTTATCTAATCTTGTTTGTAAATCTGTCTTACCTGCGGTACTAGATGGTACACTATTTACCTTCTCTTTCGCTGTTTGTTTCGCACTTTCTAATGTTTGGATTAACGCATCTACTGCGGCTTTTTCATCTGGTGTTACTAAACCGTCTGCTGTAATATCAGATAATTTCGTATCCACTGCGGTTTTCGCTTGTTCTACATTCGCTACGGCTTGAGACGCTTCGGATAATTGTTCAGTATCCAAGACTCCATTACCATCCACATCATTTACTTCTGGTGACGTCACTGATGTGATGTTATCCAGTCTTGTTTGTAGCGCATCTTTACCTGCAGTGCCGTTTGGTACGCTATTTACCTTCTCTTGGGCCGTTTCCTTCGCTGTTTCTAATGCTTGGATTAACGCATCTACTGCGGCTTTCTCATCTGGTGTTACTAAACCGTCTGATGTTACTTCTGCTAATTTATTATCTACTACGGATTTCGCTTGTTCTGCATTCACTACTGCTTGAGATGCCTCAGACAATTGTTCAGTATCCAAAACTCCGTTACCATCTACATCGTTTACTTCTGGTGATGTTACGGATGTAATGTTATCCAGTCTTGTTTGTAAATCTTCTTTACCTGCAGTACCGTTCGGTAAACTATTTACCTTCTCTTGGGCTGTTTGTTTCACACTTTCTAATGTTTGAACCGATGCATCTACTGCGGCTTTTTCATCTGGTGTTACTAGACCATCTGATGTTACTTCTGCCAATTTCGTATCCACTGCGGTTTTTGCTTGTTCTGCATTCACTACAGCTTGCGTTGCTTCGGACAATTGATCTGTATCCAAGACTCCGTTACCATCTGCATCATTTACTTCTGGTGATGTTACGGATGTAATGTTATCCAGTCTTGTTTGTAGCTCTGTCTTACCTTCGGTACTTGCTGGTACATTATTTATCTTCTCTTGGGCTGTTTGTTTCGATGCTTCTAATGTTTGAACCAATGCATCTACTACTGATTTCTCATCTGGCGTCACTAAACCATCTGATGTTACTTCTGTTAGCTTATTGTCCACTACTGTTTTTGCTTGTTCCGCATTCGCTACGGCTTGTGATGCTTCTGATAATTGATCTGTGTCCAAAACTCCATTACCATCCGCATCGTTTACTTCTGGTGATGTTACTGATGTAATGTTATCCAGTCTTGTTTGTAGCTCTGTCTTACCTTCGGTACTTGATGGTACATTATTTATCTTCTCTTGTGCTGTTTGTTTCGATGCTTCCAATGTTTGAATCAACGCATCTACTTCAGCTTTTTCATCTGTCGTCACTAATCCATCTGATGTTACTTCTGCTAATTTATTATCTATTGCTGTTTTTGCTTGTTCTGCATTCGCTACGGCTTGCGTTGCTTCAGACAATTGTTCAGTATCTAGCACACCATTACCATCCCCATCGTTTACTTCTGGTGATGTTACTGACACGATGTTATCTAATCTTGGTTGTAGCTCGTCTTTACCTGCAGTACCATTCGGTACGCTATTTATCTTCTCTTGTGCTGTTTGTTTCGATGCTTCCAATGTTTGAATCAACGCATCTACTTCAGCTTTTTCATCTGGTGTTACTAAACCGTCTGATGTTACTTCTGTTAGCTTATTGTCCACTACTGTTTTTGCTTGTTCCGCATTCACTACGGCTTGAGATGCTTCTGATAATTGATCTGTGTCCAAGACTCCATTACTATCTGCATCATTTACTTCTGGTGATGTTACTGACGCGATGTTATCTAATCTTGTTTGAAGATCAGCCTTACCTTCGGTACTAGACGGTACACTATTCACCTTCTCTTTCGCCGTTTGTTTTGCATTTTCTAATGTTTGAACCAATGCATCTACTACTGATTTCTCATCTGGAGTCACTAAATCATCTGATGTTACTTCTGCCAATTTCGTATCCACTGCGGTTTTCGCTTGTTCTGCACTTACTACTGCTTGAGACGCTTCGGACAATTGATCTGTATCTAACATGCCATTACTATCCGCATCATTCACTTCTGGCGATGTTACTGATGCAATGTTATCCAATCTTGTTTGAAGATCAGCCTTACCTTCGGTACTAGACGGTACACTATTTACCTTCTCTTTCGCCGTTTGTTTTGCATTTTCTAATGTTTGAATTAATGTATCTACTGCGGCTTTTTCGTCTGGTGTTACTAGACCATCTGTTGTGATTTCAGTCAATTTCGTATCCACTACGGTTTTCGCTTGTTCGGCATTCGCTACTGCTTGAGATGCTTCGGACAATTGATCTGTATCCAAGACTCCGTTACCATCCACATCATTTACTTCTGGTGAAGTTACTGAAGTGATATTATCCAGTCTTGTTTGTAAATCTGTCTTACCTGCGGTACTAGATGGCACACTATTTACCTTTTCTTGGGCTGTTTGCTTCGATGCTTCTAATGCTTGGATTAACGCATCTACTTCGGCTTTTTCATCTGGTGTTACTAATCCGTCTGATGTTACTTCTGACAATTTAGTATCCATTACGGTTTTCGCTTGTTCGGCATTCACTACAGCTTGGTCTGCTTCTGATAATTGATCCGTATCCAAGACTCCATTACTGTCTACATCGTTTACTTCTGGTGACGTTACAGATGAAATGTTATCTAATCTTGTTTGGAGTTCACCTTTGCCTGCGGTACCGTTCGGTACGCTATTTACCTTCTCTTTCGCCGTTTCCTTCGCTGTTTCTAATGCTTGGATTAACGCATCTACTGCTGATTTCTCATCTGGAGTTACTAATCCGCCTGCTGTTACTTCTGCCAATTTCGTATCCACTGCGGTTTTTGCTTGTTCCGCATTAGTCACTGATTGCGTTGCTTCAGACAATTGTTCAGTATCCAAAACTCCATTACTGTCTACATCGTTTACTTCTGGTGATGTTACTGACGCGATGTTATCTAATCTTGTTTGTAAATCATCTTTACCCGCAGTACCATTCGGTACATTGTTTATCTTCTCTTGGGCTGTTTCCTTCGCTGCTTCTAATGCTTGAATTAACGCATCTACTTCAGCTTTTTCATCTGGTGTTACTAAACCGTCTGATGTTACTTCTGTTAGCTTATTGTCCACTACTGTTTTCGCTTGTTCTGCATTCGCAACGGCTTGCGTTGCTTCAGACAATTGCTCAGTATCTAAAACACCATTGCTATCCGCATCGTTTACTTCTGGCGATGTTACAGATGCAATGTTATCCAATCTTGTTTGAAGATCATCTTTACCCGCAGTACCATTCGGTACACTATTCACCTTTTCTTGAGCCGTTTCCTTCGCTGTTTCTAATGTTTGAATTAGCGCATTTACTGCTGCTTTTTCATCTGGTGTTACTAAACCGTCTGATGTTACTTCTGCTAATTTATTATCTACTACGGATTTCGCTTGTTCTGCATTCACTACGGCTTGAGATGCTTCTGATAATTGATCTGTATCTAACATGCCATTACTATCCGCATCATTCACTTCTGGTGACGTTACAGATGAGATACTATCCAATCTTGTTTGGAGATCAGCCTTACCTTCGGTACTAGACGGTACACTATTTACCTTTTCTTGTGCTGTTTGTTTCGCACTTTCTAATGTTTGGATTAACGCATCTACTGCTGCTTTTTCGTCCGAAGTCACTAAGCCATCTGCTGTAATCTCAGATAACTTCGTATCTACTGATCTTTTTGCTTGTTCTGCATTCGCTACTGCTTGCGTTGCTTCGGATAATTGCTCAGTATCCAAGACTCCGTTACTATCTACATCATTTACTTCTGGTGATGTTACCGATGTAATGTTGTCCAATCTTGTTTGTAGCGCATTTTTACCTGTAGTGCCATTCGGTACACTATTCACTTTCTCTTGGGCTGTTTGTTTTGCGCTTTCTAATGTTTGAATTAATGTATCTACTTCGGCTTTTTCGACCGGAGTCACTAAGCCATCTGCTGTAATATCAGATAACTTCGTATCCACTACGGATTTCGCTTGTTCTGCATTCACTACGGCTTGAGATGCTTCTGATAATTGATCCGTATCCAAAACACCATTACTATCCGCATCGTTTACTTCTGGTGACGTTACTGACGCGATGTTATCTAGTCTTGTTTGTAAATCATCTTTACCCGCAGTACCGTTCGGTACACTATTTACTTTCTCTTGTGCTGTTTGTTTTGCACTTTCTAATGTTTGAATTAATGTATCTACTTCGGCTTTTTCATCTGTCGTCACTAATCCGTCTGCTGTAATATCAGATAACTTCGTATCCACTGCTGTTTTTGCTTGTTCTGCATTCGCTACGGCTTGTGATGCTTCTGATAATTGATCACTATCTAGCACGCCATTACTGTCTACGTCATTTATTTCTGGTGATGCTACATAGGCGATGTTACCTAGTCTTGTTTGTAGGTCATCTTTTCCTGTAGTACCGTTCGGTACATTGTTTAGCTTCTCCTGTGCTGTTTGTTTCGATGCTTCCAATGTTTGAATCAACGCATCTACTTCAGCTTTTTCATCAGGTGTCACTAATCCATCTGATGTTACTTCTGCCAATTTAGTATCAACTGCGGTTTTTGCCTGTTCCGCTTTTGTCACTGCTTGATCTGCTTCGGACAATTGATCTGTATCCAAGACTCCGTTACCATCTGCATCATTTACTTCTGGTGAAGTTACAGATGTGATGTTATCCAATCTTGTTTGTAAATCTGCCTTACCTGCGGTACTAGATGGTACGCTATTTACCTTCTCTTTCGCTGCTTGTTTTGTGCTTTCTAATGCTTGGATTAACGCATCTACTGCTGATTTCTCATCTGGTGTTACTAGACCATCGGATATTACCTCTTTTAGCTTATTGTCCACTGTGGCTTTTGCTTGTTCTGCATTCACTACTGCTTGAGACGCTTCGGATAATTGATCTGTATCTAACATGCCATTACTATCCGCATCATTCACTTCTGGCGATGTTGCAGAGGCGATGTTATCTAATCTTGTTTGTAAATCTTCTTTACCCGCAGTACCGTTCGGTACACTATTTACTTTCTCTTGTGCTGTTTGTTTTGCACTTTCTAATGCTTGGATTAACGCTTCTACTGCGGCTTTTTCATCTGGTGTTACTAGACCATCTGATGTTACTTCTGCCAATTTCGTATCCAATGCGGTTTTTGCTTGTTCTGCACTTACCACTGCTTGAGATGCCTCAGATAATTGATCTGTATCTAACACGCCATTATTATCCGCATCATTTACTTCTGGTGACGTTACTGAAGTGATATTATCCAGTCTTGTTTGTAGCTCTGTCTTACCTTCGGTACTTGCTGGTACATTATTTATCTTCTCTTGGGCTGTTTGTTTCGATGCTTCCAATGTTTGAATCAACGCATCTACTTCAGCTTTTTCATCTGTCGTCACTAATCCGTCTGCTATTACATCTGACAATTTAGTATCCACTGCGGTTTTCGCTTGTTCTGTATTCACTACTGCTTGCGTTGCTTCGGACAATTGATCTGTATCCAAGACTCCGTTACCATCTGCATCGTTTACTTCTGGTAATGTTACTGATGCAATGTTATCCAATCTTCTTTGTAAATCATCTTTACCTGCAGTACCACTCGGTACATTGTTTATCTTCTCTTGGGCTGTTTGTTTCGCTGCTTCTAATGTTTGAACCAACGTATCTACTGCTGATTTCTCATCTGGCGTCACTAAGCCGTCTGATGTTACTTCTGCTAATTTATTATCTACTGCGGTTTTCGTTTGTTCTGCATTCGCTACGGCTTGCGTTGCTTCGGACAATTGATCTGTATCCAAGACTCCGTTACCATCTGCATCGTTTACTTCTGGTGATGTTACTGATGCAATGTTATCCAATCTTCTTTGTAAATCATCTTTACCTGCAGTACCACTCGGTACATTGTTTATCTTCTCTTGGGCTGTTTGTTTCGCTGCTTCTAATGTTTGAACCAACGTATCTACTGCTGATTTCTCATCTGGCGTCACTAAGCCGTCTGATGTTACTTCTGCTAATTTATTATCTACTGCGGTTTTCGTTTGTTCTGCATTCACTACGGCTTGAGATGCCTCAGTCAATTGGTCTGTATCTAACATGCCATTACTATCCGCATCATTCACTTCTGGTGACGTTACAGATAAGATACTATCCAATCTTGTTTGGAGATCAGCCTTACCTTCGGTACTAGACGGTACACTATTTACCTTTTCTTGTGCTGTTTGCTTCGTTGCTTCTAATGTTTGAACCAACGCATCTACTTCAGATTTTTCATCTGGTGTTACTAGACCATCAGATGTTACTTCTGCCAACTTCGTATCTACTGATCTTTTTGCTTGCTCTGCATTCGCTACTGCTTGCGTTGCTTCGGATAATTGCTCAGTATCCAAGACTCCGTTACTATCTACATCATTTACTTCTGGTGATGTTACCGATGTAATGTTGTCCAATCTTGTTTGTAGCGCATTTTTACCTGTAGTGCCATTCGGTACATTGTTTAGCTTCTCTTGGGCTGTTTGTTTTGCGCTTTCTAATGTTTGAATTAACTGGTCTACTGCTGCTTTTTCATCTGGTGTTACTAAACCGTCTGATGTTACTTCTGTTAGCTTATTGTCCACTACTGTTTTTGCTTGTTCCGCATTCGCTACGGCTTGTGATGCTTCAGACAATTGATCCGTATCCAAGACTCCGTTACCATCTGCATCGTTCACTTCTGGTGATGTTACGGATGCAATGTTATCCAATCTTGGTTGTAGCTCGTCTTTCCCTACAGTACCGTTCGGTACATTGTTTAGCTTCTCTTGGGCTGTTTGTTTCGATGCTTCCAATGTTTGAATTAGCGCATCTACTTCAGATTTTTCATCAGGTGTCACTAATCCATCTACTGTTACTTCTGCTAGCTTATTGTCCACTGCTGTTTTTGCTTGTTCTGCATTCACTACTGCTTGCGTTGCTTCAGACAATTGATCTGTATCTAACACGCCATTATTATCCGCATCATTTACTTCTGGTGACGTTACTGAAGTGATATTATCCAGTCTTGTTTGTAAATCAGTTTTACCAGCAGTACCGTTCGGTACGCTATTTACCTTCTCTTGGCCCGTTTGCTTCGCTGTTTCTAATACTTGGATTAACGCATCTACTTCGGCTTTTTCATCTGGTGTTACTAATCCATCTGCTGTAATCTCAGATAACTTCGTATCCACTGCGGTTTTCGCTTGTTCGGCATTCACTACGGCTTGAGATGCTTCGGATAATTGATCTGTATCCAAAACTCCGTTACTATCTGCATCGTTTACTTCTGGTAATGTTACTGATGCAATGTTATCTAATCTTGTTTGTAAATCTTCTTTACCAGCAGTACTAGATGGTACGCTATTTACCTTCTCTTGGGCTGTTTGTTTTGCGCTTTCTAATGTTTGGATTAACGCATCTACTTCGGCTTTTTCATCTGGCGTCACTAATCCATCTGATGTAATCTCAGATAACTTCGTATCCACTGCGGTTTTTGCTTGTTCTGCATTCGCTACGGCTTGAGATGCTTCGGATAATTGATCTGTGTCCAAGACTCCATTACTATCTGCATCGTTCACTTCTGGTGATGTTACTGACGCGATGTTATCTAATCTTGTTTGAAGATCAGACTTACCTTCGGTACTAGACGGTACGCTATTTACTTTCTCTTGGGCTGTTTGTTTTGCGCTTTCTAATGTTTGGATTAACGCATCTACTTCGGCTTTTTCGTCCGGAGTCACTAAGCCATCGGATGTTACTTCTGCTAGCTTATTGTCCACTGCTGTTTTTGCTTGTTCCGCATTAGTCACTGCTTGAGACGCTTCGGATAATTGATCCGTATCCAAAACACCATTACTATCCGCATCGTTTACTTCTGGTGACGTTACTGACGCGATGTTATCTAGTCTTGTTTGTAAATCTTCTTTACCCGCAGTACCGTTCGGTACACTATTTACTTTCTTTTGTGCTGTTTGTTTTGCACTTTCTAATGTTTGTATTAATGTATCTACTTCGGCTTTTTCGTCCGGAGTCACTAAGCCATCTGCTGTAATCTCAGATAACTTCGTATCTACTGCGGTTTTCGCTTGTTCTGCATTCGCTACGGCTTGAGACGCTTCGAATAATTGATCTGCATCTAGCACACCATTACTGTCTACATCATTTACTTCTGGTGATGTTACTGACGCGATGTTATCTAGTCTTGTTTGTAAATCTTCTTTACCCGCAGTACCGTTCGGTACGCTATTTACTTTCTCTTGGGCTGTTTGTTTCGCACTTTCTAATGTTTGTATTAACGCATCTACTGCTGATTTCTCATCTGGAGTCACTAAACCATCTGCTGTAATCTCAGATAACTTCGTATCCACTGCGGTTTTCCCTTGTTCCGCATTCACTACGGCTTGAGACGCTTCGGACAATTGATCTGTATCTAACATGCCATTACTGTCTACATCGTTTACTTCTGGTGACGTTACAGATGAAATGTTATCTAGTCTTGTTTGGAGTTCACCTTTGCCTGCAGTACCGTTCGGTACGCTATTTACCTTCTCTTTCGCTGTTTGTTTCGCTGTTTCTAATGCTTGGATTAACGCATCTACTGCTGATTTTTCATCTGGCGTTACTAGACCATCAGATGTTACTTCTGCTAGCTTATTGTCCACTGCGGTTTTCGCTTGTTCTGCATTCACTACTGCTTGAGACGCTTCGGATAATTGGTCAGTATCCAAGACTCCGTTACCATCTGCATCGTTTACTTCTGGTGACGTTACAGATGCAATGTTATCCAATCTTGTTTGTAAATCTGTCTTACCTGCGATACTAGATGGTACGCTATTTACCTTCTCTTTCGCTGTTTGTTTCGCACTTTCTAATGTTTGGATTAACGCATCTACTGCGACTTTTTCATCTGGTGTTACTAATCCATCTGCTGTAATATCAGATAACTTCGTATCCACTGCGGTTTTCGCTTGTTCTGCATTCGCTACGGCTTGAGACGCTTCGGATAATTGTTCAGTATCCAAGACTCCATTACCATCTAAATCGTTTACTTCTGGTGATGTTACGGATGCAATGTTATCTAGCCTTGTTTGGAGATCATCTTTTCCTACTATGATATTCGATACATTATTTAATTTTTCTTTCGCTGTTTGTTTTGCGCTTTCTAATGTTTGTATTAACGCATCTACTGCGGCTTTTTCGTCCGGAGTCACTAACCCATCTGCTGTTACTTCTGCCAACTTCGTATCTACTGCTGCTTTTGTCTGTTCCGCATTCACTACTGCTTGTGTTGCTTCAGACAATTGTTCAGTATCTAGCACACCATTACTATCTGCATCGTTTACTTCTGGTGATGTTACGGATGTAATATCATTTATTCTTTTTCGTAATAAATCTTTATTAGTGAGGCCATTCGGTAGAGCGTCTAATACTTGTATTGCTGATGATTTGGCCTTTTCAATTTCTACATTCATTTTATCTATTTCGGCTTTTTCATCTGGTGTTACTAATTGGTCTTGCGTCACTTCACCTAGCTTTATTTTGGCTTGTTTTTGCACTTGTGTTGCTGCTTCTATAGCATCTTCTACTTTTTTGATTTTTGCTTTTTTCAAAGCTTCATTGATTGTTTCTGCCACTTCTTGGATATTAACAGCTTTATTAGTAATATTTACGCCTCTTAATACATTAGTATCTGTAGTATCACTCAAGATATAACCAAATAATTTATCTTTATTCACATCAATATATTGATTAGCGTCAAAAGAAATGTAAAATTTTACTGATCCGCCTGATCCACCACCTCTATCAGGGTCACCATTTCCGCCACTGTTTGGACGTGTATATGAATAATAACCTAAATGATCTTGTCGTAGTACAACTCTTTGTCTACCTTCATAAACTGCTACGACCTGTTTAATTTTTTTATTGAGGCTATCATTTGGTCTTATCGCATAGTTTTCAAATCTATACGTTCCTCTACCTTTTTCTTTTGACAATTCCATTGTTGCTATTAAAGCTTCACCATCATGTAACACTTCATCTTTTACTATACCAAAATCATTTTTAGTTACATCATTTTGATTTGTAAATGTATATATACCTTGATAATTCGGACTGTCACGATTAACTGTTAAATCTTTCATTTTTGACAGTAGTGTGTTTATATTATTCGCTTGACTCCCTGTGATTTTTCTATTTCTTGCTACAGAATAATCCCTATTAAAAATTCTGTCATAAGCCGCTTTATTATTTTTTAATGAAGTTTGTCTAATAATATTTCTTAAAAACAGCTTTCTTTCTTCTTCCGTTAGTTCTCCTCTATTTCTTTCTACTTCATTAAGTGCCGTCGCAATATAATCTCCGGCTCTTAATGAATTATAAGATAATCTAGGTCCAAAGTAATGGTGATTATAGCTTATTCCATTATAGTATCGATTTCGGTCGATACTTCTAGCTACTCGAGTTTTTGGAATATATTGCTTTTCTGGTTGTTTTTCATTTTTGACGTCTTTTTCGTTCGTGCTCAAACCTTTTTCTGATTCATTTTTCTCTATATTATTATTAGACACTTCAACTTTCGTTTCAGTAACTCTATTTTCCATCGAAATCAAATTTTGAGTGACTGGTTGCTCTTTTTCGTTCAATTTCGAATTACTATTTATTTTAGTATCCGTATTTTCGGCAGTTGATGATTGTTTTTTATCTATATCTGGCTTTTTAGTATCTAACTCCTTTATTTCCTCATCGTTTTTTATTGTTTCAGGTGTTTTTTCTTGTTTATCATTTTGTATATCTTGTTCGTTTACATCTGAATGGTCTGGTTGTTCTTTATTTTCAATAATAGTATCGGCATTTGACTCGAATTGTTGCGATGTTATCTCAGTACCTTCCTCAACTGATTTTGTATCTTTTGAAGCACTTTTGTTTTCTGTTTTATTATCAATTTCAGCTTGGATGGGTTGTTGTACTGTGTCATTGTTACTCTCTTTTTCTAATATATTATTAAAATTTGAATCATTGTTAGTGTTCTCTTTATCTACTTTAGGAGGTATTTCTTTCACTTCTTGTTGTTCTTTTTGTAAAGTATCAGCTTGGGCTTCTTCACTATGTTGAAAAATTAATAAACTTCCTAAAAGTACTGAAGCTGTTCCAATCGTAAATTTGCGTATGGAATATCTATTATTTCTCCTAGCCATATACTCTCTAAATATCCTCATTGTTATCTAACTCTCCTTTTCGATAGTAAAATCATTTTAGATGTTATTAAATTTAATACAATTTATCTTTCTTTAATCATTATAATTTTAAATTTAATGACCAACAGCACTTATAATGCGTCAGTAAAAAAGTTGAATTTTTAAGTAAAATAGTGAGATAAAAACTTTTTTCAATCAAAAATGATTGTTATTAAACATAAAAAGACACATAAAAAACGATCGTTTTTTATGTGTCTCATATTAGTTATTGATTGTTTAAAATTCATTCTAATTAAGTGCTCGCTTTAAATCTTAATTCAAGCGATTTATCGCTAATCCATCAGTTGGCTCAAAAATAGTCATTTCTTTTTTATTCAGTAGATCTTCTGATAAATGTAGTTCAGTAATTTTATTAGAGTTATACCATTTAATATAAAATGTACGTGTCGTTAAATTTAAGACCGTCTGATATAACGTATAATGTAAATCATTTTGTTCATCTCTAACTGCGCCTTTAGGTATACTCATAATTTCCAATAATTTAAAAGCGTTAAGTATGTCTTGTTCAGGACTGTTTGCTGCTTCTTCTAAATAATTTTTCAAGTAAGCAATACGAACAAATCTTTCTGATGATGTGTATCCACCTGGTAAGCCATAGGTGCCACCTTCATTGCCTAATGATTTTAAATTAATATTAGCAAAATTTCTTTCATTTGGTTTATGTGGTGAAATGTTTATATAATTTCTTAAATTTTCATAATGCCAATTCAAATCAGGATTGTTAGTCAAAACGGCAACTGGATTGTCATTAACGACTATTTGACCTTTATCAAAAGTGAGTTCTACCGTTCTACCCGTATCATCAGAAATATGATAATGTAACGGTGGAACTTCAGAGAGATCGTTCAAAGTATGTGCCACGACATTAACATTTTGTGCGTTTTTAATTAAATCAGCTATGTTTTTGTTATAACCTAATATCCAATTTATCACTTCATTTTGAGCAATATTCATATAGCCTGCTTTAGTTTCATTTGCATAAGAAGCATAGCCTCTGAAATATTGTACTGAAACACCAACGCCATGCTCGTTAACACCATCTCCAAATAAAAATCCTTCCATATCGCTGCCAGAACCTACGAAGCCATACAATGTTTCACCTTTATACTCTACACGCGATTCCCAGTAATAGTGGCGTGGTTGAACCGCTGGATTACCTTTTAATTGATAAACAAAATCCATTGTTCGACCTAATATAGCTTGATGATTTTCAGACATAAATGAAAAACCTGTACACATTGCTCATACGCTCCTTTATTAGCAATTTCCTAAATCTATTTTTGTCTTAATTATGATTGTAATTAACTTTATATCATATTAATAGCAATTCGCCTCAATTTCAGGACACAGATATAACCACAATGTTAAATTATATACTCATGGATTCTACCATCGACTAATGATTTTTGCACATCGATCACACGTTGATTTAATGAACCTTTATAAGGTAAATTGGGTTTATATAAGTGATGCATGAAAGGACCGTCGACGAGTACATCTATAATTTTCAATAATTCATTTCTCTGAGATTGATCATTCCTTAAGTATTCAAATAAAAATCCAGTCCATACCCATAAGGTTTTGCTATGACCAAAACGTTGTCTAAATGCATGAGCACAATTGAGTGTTATATCTAAGTTACAAAATGGTTCCCCACCTAAAATACTTAAACCTTCTATATAATCAGGTTCGCAATTTTCTAATATTTCATTTAAAGTTTCAATATTAAATTTCTCACCATACTTAAAATTTTGAGCTGCTTTGTTATAACAATTTAAACATGCAAATGGACATCCTGAAACATATAAACTACATCTCACGCCTTCGCCATCTACGAAACTTTGTGACTCTATTTTGGCAATGTAACCTTGTCCATTAATGATATTTAGTATTGTCATATCGACTGGTCTTTCATGTGTTTTACTCTTGCACAAATTTCTTTATGTCTACCTTCGATTGTAGGACGTTGCACTGGATTACCTAAATAGCCACATGTTCGTTTTACTACATCTACGGTTTTAGGGTCGCTATTTCCACATTCTGGACATTGATATCCTGATGAAGTTGTTTTAAAATCACCTTTAAAATCACATAAACGACAATGATCTATAGGAATATTTGTTCCTAGATAACTAACTTTGTCATATGAATAATCCCAAACCGCTTCTAATGCTTTAATGTTATGGTCTAATTTTGGATATTCACAATAATGTATGTAACCACCACTAGCATAAAATGGATAATCTTTCTCAAAATCTATTTTTTCAAATGGTGTAATATCTTTTCGCACATCGTAGTGGAACGAATTTTGATAATACCCCTTGCTTGTAATATCTAATATATCGCCGAATTTTTCTCTATCTAATCTGCAAAAACGATCTGTTAATGATTCACTTGGTGTACTATATATACTAAACCAAATGTCGTAGCGTTCAGTCCATTCCAATTGATAAACTTTCATAGCTTTTAAAATTTGTAAGGTGAAGGCTTTACCTCTTGCAGTTTTTTCCCACTCAGGGCCATAAAAAACAGTAGCTGCCTCATACAGACCAATATAACCTATCGATAACGTAGCACGTTTGTTTTTAAATAATGACATAACACTCTCTTCATCACTTAAACGATGTTTAAACGCACCATTTTTATATAAAATTGGAGCGTTATCAGGTGTAGCTTGTTCCATACGTTTAATGCGATAAACTAATGCGTCGTGCATAATTTGCATTCGTTCATGAAAGATTTCCCAAAACTTTTCCATATCACCATCTGATTCTATAGCTATTCTCGGCACATTAAGCGTTACTACACCTAAATTACATCTTCCATTATTTTCTGCTTCACCTTGCTCATTTTTCCATACTGGTAAAAAAGAACGACAACCCATTGGCGCTTTAAAATCACCTAAAATTTCTACAGTTTTATCATAATTTAATATATCTGGATACATTCTTTTTGTAGAACACTCTAATGCTAATTTTTTAATATCATAATTAGGGTCATCTTCACTAAAATTCACACCTTTTTTAATAGAAAAAACTAATTTAGGAAATATAGCTGTTATACGGTCTTTTCCAAGTCCTTTTATTCGTGTTTTCAATATCGCTTGTTGAATTTTTCTACTATATTCATCTATACCTAGACCAAAACCAAGAGTGACAAATGGCGTTTGTCCATTTGAAGTATAAAGTGTATTTATTTCGTATTCTAGACTTTCAATTGCGTCATTAATATCTTGGGTGATTTGATAATCAACATATGCATCAATATGTGTATCATCAACAAATTGTTGTGCCAATTTTCTATGTTTTGCTTCGTTATATTTTACGTAATCACTTAATAATTCGTCTACTCGATCAATGGTACAACCCCCGTATTGACTACTAGAGACGTTGGCAATAATTTGTACAAGCTGAGCAGAAGCTGTTTGAATTGATTTTGGCGATGTCACAGATGCATTGCCAATTCGAAATCCATGTTTCAACATATTTTTAGCATCAATTAAACAACAGTTAGTGAGTGGTTGAAATGGGTGATAATCTAAGTCATGGAAATGTATATCTCCACTTTTATGTGCTTCAGCTATATGTTTAGGTAATAAGTAATCCAAAGCATATGATTTAGATACAACACCTGCTGTTAAATCTCTCATTGTAGAAAAAGTGGCACTATCTTTATTAGCATTTTCGTTAATAACTGTTGGATCTTTTGTAATAAGTTTCGTTAAATTTTGTTCTAATTTATTCATTTTACCCCTTCTTTTCTATATATTGTATATAAACATAATTTATACCACAATATATAGTGTTTCAATGTTGAGAAGAGCTGTTAACAAATATGTCACAAATTTGTTACGATTTAAGAAACTTTAATTTTTATTCTAAAATTTTTGCTTTTGAGAAATGTAAATGTCCTATTTTATGCTTTTAGCAAAATGTGTATATAATGCTTGCGCCTGTCCTTCATCTTCCAAGCCATAAACATTCATACGACCATCTTTAAATAAAGTAATATCGATTTCGTTATAAGAAAGTAATTTAGCAAAGCTATTGCCCTTTTTAATTTTGGCAGGTAGGTAATGTGCATATTCAAAAATATTTTCATCGAAACGAAGCAAAAATGTATTGCCACATTGAGATTCTACGTTTGTATGTTGAGGTTGGTTCAGTAAATCATATCTCTGATGTACACAAATGCTACAATCGTCATTTTTAAGTTGGTTGATATTCACTGTATGGTACTGGATTGAAAAAGTATCTAGCGTTATTAATTTTTGAGAGAATCCAGATGCTGTTATCCAACGTAATAATTCTGAAACTTCCATGCTAGCTACTTGGTATATAACTGTAGGTAACACACCATTAATAGAACAACTTTCTGCAGATTCTGGCATCTTATCGAGCACACATTTTAAACATGGGCCTTTATAATCAATACCATAAACGGTACCTTGACTTCCGATTGCTGCCCCATAAATCCAAGGTATCGAAAATTTATGGCATACTTCGTTAATCAAGTATCTAATTTTAAAATGATCCATGCCATCCATGACGATATCAGGATTTGATTTTCTTAAAATGTGTTCAATGTTGGTGCAAGTTATTTCTTTGTATAATGTGTTGATTTTAATATTAGAATTTATATCTAACAAATGCTTTTTTAGTGCTTCCACTTTAGGCATCATCGTTTGTGCATCGTTTTCAGTATAAGTGGCTTGTCTATGCAAATTTGATAATTCTACAATATCCATATCAATAATCGTAAGCTCGCCAATCCCCATACGTGTTAATATTTCTGCACAATGACTTCCTAACGCTCCTGCTCCTACAATCATCACATGTGTTTGCGCTAGTTTACGCTGGCCTTGTTCACCAAAATTTTTATAGCGTATTTGACGAGAATATCTTTCCATCATAAAAATCCGATGCCTTCTGTTGGACTTGAAGCTTGAGCTGTGTACTTAACTGGTATTCTCCCTGCTTGATAACTCATTCTTCCTGCTTGAATACCCAATTTCATGGCTTCTGCCATTTTCCCTGGATCTTTCGCACTAGAAATTGCTGTGTTTAATAAAATGGCGTCGGCCCCTAATTCCATAGCATGACATGCATCTTTTGGTGATCCAACCCCTGCATCCACAATTACGGGTACATTGGCGCGTTCAATAATATAACGTAGATTTAAAGGGTTGTTTATTCCTCTTCCTGTACCAATAGGTGAAGCTAGTGGCATAATCGCGTGTACTCCTAATTCTTCTAAACGCTTAGCAAGTACAACATCATTTGAAATGTAAGGACACACTGTATAACCTTTTTCTAGTAAAACCTTGCACGCCTCATATGTTTCTAGCGGATCAGGTAGTAAGGTTTCCTGATCACCTATCACTTCTACTTTAATCATGTCACAAAGATTGGCATGATTAGCAATTTCTGCAATTCTTATCGCTTCCTCAGCTGAAGTTGCTCCAGCAGTATTAGGAAAAGTAACAAAATTTGATAAGTCAACTTTTGCTAAAGGATTAGGAAATTTCTCATCATATAAGTTCATTCGACGTACTGCAAAAGTTAAAACCTCTGTTTCAGATGCATTTATTGCCTCTTTTTGAATGGCTTCTGTTTCAAATTTACCAGTACCTAATAACAATCTTGAATTAAATTCAAATTTTCCTATTTTAAACATCTTATCCGCCTCCTACAAATTCTAATAATTCTAAACAATCTTTATCATTAACGATATGATTCTGAAATTGGTTTTGCTTAATTAATTTTTTATTATGTTCGACAATCACTCTTTTTTCGTCTAAACCAAGTGTTTGCAATACCTCTTGTATATTTAAAGGATTTTCAAATGTGAAATTATCACCATTAATAATGCAATGCATCATGATTCATTCCTTTCTCGCTTATTGATTAGTAAATCATTAATTTTGTGTTGTTTCATAATGTAACCATGCTCTGTGTAACGCTTGTACTGTTTTTATTGAGTGATTAAAAATAGAAATACCTGCGATACCTTGAAATCCCTTAGGCAAATGAGGCATAGTTGTTAAATTAATGCCACCTAATGCGATTACGGGAATATCACTTTTCAATGCTTCATTGACCTCACTAAATGATCTAGGGGTTAACCCCTTTTTAGACTTTGTTTCAAATACGTGCCCATAAAGTACAAAATCTAAATTTAAATCTTCTGCATATTGAATTGCATGGCTACTGTGTGTAGACATACTTATTTTTATGTCTGAACAATGTTGTTTTAAAGCACGGATTTCCTCATCATTTTCTCTAAAATGTATGCGTGATAAGCCGCAAGATTGGAGTACACGATAATCACTGTGAATAATAATTTTATCTTTTGGAAAATGTTGTTGCTTTAGTTGGTTAATCCATTCAATCTTCTCAGAAGTACACATCGGTGACCTGACGATGAGATAATCAATATAAGGTTCAATTTCACAATAATTCGCGCTATCTTTCTTGGTTAATTTATGATAATTGGTAATCGCAATAATCACTATAATCACTCCTAAAAATAAAAAAAACGTTACTTTTCCAAATAGGAAAAATAACGTTAATATGAACGGACTAATACGGTTTATAACGCCACTTTTCCTACGCCAGTACAAACTGGATCAGGTTCAAGGAATTCTAGCGTATCACGCTCGTCTCAGCCTTTTGTCATAAAGGCACTTCCAGTGGTCTAAACTTATCTCTATTTAATTGATATGCATTTTATGTTTATTTCATGTTTAATTTAACGTAAAAACTGTATTTTTTCAACCGTCTATATTTTTTAAGCTTTTTATTTTCCAGGAAATATCATAAGAAATAGTGACATAATTGCACCGATATTATAATTTTATTGCGATAACTTTAATAATTCTTTTGTTATTTTTTTGGTATCACCATAGATTTTTTTATATATTGCAAAATACTGCTTATATTGCATATGGTTTTCTATACATGGTTCAAATACTTTATCATATTGTATAAATTGTCTTACCATCTCAGCGGTATCATGAAACCACCCTACACCTTTTGCTGCTATCATCGCTGCACCCATACTTGGTCCCTCTTCATGCTTTAATTTATATACTTTAGCGTTGAAGATATCAGCTTGTAATTGAAGCCAAAAATCACTTTTAGCTCCACCACCAATAGAAGTCATTTCTTTAATTTTTTTATCATTTTCACGTAAATAATAGATAGATTCATATAATGCAAAAGTAATACCTTCAATAACCGCGCGAGCCATATCTTTAATCGAATGCATACGGCTTAAGCCAATAAAACTTCCTCTAATTTGACTATCCCCATGAGGTGTACGTTCTCCTGATAGATATGGTGCATATATTAAACCATTACTCCCTATAGAAGACTGTTTTGCTTCATCCAAAATTTGACTATAAGTTAAATTTGGAGCGATGTTTTTTTGAAACCATTTCAAACTATCTCCTGCAGCTAATATTACTCCCATCGCATAAGATTTTTCAGGGAGTACATGATTAAAATGATGTATATTGTGATAATAAGTACCCGTATGCTCAGAATCACACGCTAGTATCACACCAGAAGTGCCGATACTGCATAATGTATCGCCATCGTTAATAACACCTGCACCTAATGCACCACAGGCATTATCTCCACCCCCAGCAAATACTGCCACATCATCACCCATACCTAATTCATCTGCGATTGAAGTATTGATGTATCCTACAAATTTTTGTGATTCAATTAAATTGGGACATAGTTGATATACACCATAATACTCACAAATTTTTTTATTCCAACACTTATATGCTATATCCATTAACAACGTGCTTGAGCCATCAGAATATTCCATATTTATCGTATCTGTGAATTTAAATCTCACATAATCTTTAGGCAATAAGAACACATTTGCTTTGGACCAAATCAATGGTTCGTTTTCTTTTACCCATAACAACTTAGTTAATGTAAATCCTTCTAACACAGGATTATCCATTACATATTCACCAAATTGCTGTTTTATTTGTTCGCATTGAAAAGTGGATCTTGTATCATTCCATAAAATGGCATTTCTAAGTGGTTGAAATTGATGATCAAGCAGTACTAAACTGTGCATTTGGCCAGAAAATGAAATACCTTTGATCTTCATATTTGCTAACTTTACAGAATTTAATAAGTACTTAATGCAATCTTTAGATGCTTTAAACCAATCATCTGGATTTTGTTCACTAAAACCTGTTTGTTGATTAATAACATCGATGGGTTCGCTGACGCTATCTAAAACGTCACCTCTTTTATTAATAGCAATGGCTTTAACAGAACTTGTACCGATATCTATGCCTAATACAATCTCTTTCACATATACCATCCTTCAATTTATAGTTATTTTCAAACTATTTATTTTAAATGTCGTTCACGCTATATTTATAGCACAATAAATTTGAAAATAAAAATTATTTTTACAAATAAAATATTTTCGATTCAATTTTTATACAATAGACAAACAAGGATATTACATGGTTTAAGTTTGATATAGCAAGAAAAGTGGCATTAAAATTTTCAGCACTTTAAATACATCAGTGATTTTTTAATTCATAAAAATTTGCTAAAAACTGAAATAAAAAACGCCAAGATTTAATTTTTATATCTCAGCGCTTAAACGTATTGGTAATGATAATTCATACAACTTTTTATTTATCTAAAATAATAATTTAGAAGCATAAATAACAATTACCACAGTAATTGAACTTAATAAAGTTGATAAAAAGACAAGTTCTGCTGCAAGTTCAGGATGATTGTCATACTCTTGCGCTATCACAGAACTATTTACTGATGTTGGCATTGCTGAAGCGATAAAAAGTGTTTGTGCAATCACTCCTTCAATACCCATGATTTTTATAATGATTAATGCGATAGCTGGTCCAATGACTAAACGTACAAATATAAAAATATATGATAGTGACCACTTGAAAGTAAAGTTTATATTCGCAATTTGTGCTCCTAGCATGATTAAAGCAATTGCAATCATCGCATCTGCCACATAATTAGCTGGCGTCCAAATAAATTCCGGTATGGGGATATCCGCATAATTTAAAATAATTGCAAGTAACAAAGCGTATAGCACTGGCATTTTAAAATACCCTAACATCGCTTTTAACTTTCCAATTTGTGCAGACTGTATTGCAAAAATGCCATACGAAAAAGTGAAAATATTTTGTAATGATAAAACGATGACTTGAACAGACATCGCGAGTGGATCTCCCTTAAACACTAAATCATTAACTGGTACACCATAATTTCCAGAATTAAAAAATAATACACTATTGGTTAACGTCGTAGCTTCCCCTTTATCCCTCTTGTTTATTAAAGTTAAAGCTTTGCCCACGATATATAAACAAATTATGTATATTATAAAGAAAACTACAATATATAATAATAAATGTAATTCAAAATTTGTCTTATAAAACTTTACAAAAATAAATCCTGGTACAAACACATATATATTTAATTTCGCTAAAGTTTTTAAATCTAGTGTGAACTTTTTCTGTAAGATAAATCCCAATACAATCATTATGAAAATAGGTAATAATACACTTTGTAATATATATATCATTTCACTCATTATATAACACTTCCTTGTAAGAAAATTTAACACTAGACATATTTCATTTGTGTTTAAGTTAAATTTAGATATCTGACCATTAAAATTATGTCGTTGATATACTTTGAAAATATAAAAATTAGGAGTGAAATAAAAATTGATAAATTAGAAATCAATTTTATATTTCAACTCCTATATCGTATCAATAGAATGCTAAACTTTGCTTTGTTCATACTATTTTAATATGTGCATGATTTAATGGAGCACTTTACTATTTAAAGAGGTTTATAACAATAAAATAATGAATTATTCATCTTTACGGTTATCCTCATTGCTATTAGTCGTATTATTTATGTGCTTTTGATCATCGTTATTATTTTCTTGCTCTCTTTTGTTTCGTTTTTTTTCTTCCAAAATTGACATAACTATAAAGCCAATAACCAATAGCGGTGTAAGTATACCAATCATCATCATCATTTAGCTCACCTCATTCGTTAATTTCAATTTAATGTCTATATTAACCTTTACTATCAATTTACATGTTTTTATTATCTTCCTCAATAGAACAACTTATTTTATTGCATTTTAATTTAGTTTAATAACAATACAATTTATGCTACTTGATTTGATATTACCCCAATTTGTATACAGCATTCTATTTTTTGGACGCTAAACTCACTAAAATGCTACTTTTATGATTCTCATTTTATGGAAATCAATACCCTATGACATCTTGCTAATTAGCTGGAATACTGACTTAATACAACGCTGAAAATATTTTCAATTATTCAGTACTTCAAAATTATTCACGAATTGTTCGAATTTATCACTATTTTTACGCTCAATAATAGAATATATTATAAACAGATGTAAAAATTATCCATTTTTTTAGTTTTAGAATTTTATTTTATTATAATTACGCAACATTAATTGACGTATTAATTTTAAAAAGAGTACTATTTAAATAAATGAAATTAAATTTAAGTATATCTACATTTCCAAAACAAATTTATTGCTCTCACTCCCAATACCTTAATACTTAATCTGATTCTCATTTTACATAAATTGATGCTAACTTTTCTAGCAACATTTAAGGAATGGAGGGTTTCAATGGATTATAATCACATCATTTATGATGAAGGTGATCAATTAGAACATTTAAATACACCTAACTTTTCCAATATATATTTGGTTATTTCAGGTATGATTCATTTCCAAAAAGTAAAATCAAATTTTATATTTCATCGAGGCGATGTATTTGTGGTATACGATTTCGAAGAAAATCTCATTGTACATCGAGAAGGTATGCTTGCTTGTATTTCAATAAATAATTTAAGTTATCATCGTTTCACCTTAATCAATCGAGAAAATCTTCTAGAAAAATATAAATTAAGTAAGTTGATTACCGAAACTTATATTACAACTTTAAAAAATATTTTAGAAAATAATTTATTTAATGGAGACATCGGAGTTATTAAATTAATTAATTACCTCAATTCATCTCAAGCAAATATATATGGTCAGTTGACTTACTCGAATAAATTAATTAAAAACGTTGTAGAATATATTAACCAACATTACAAGCAACCATTAACGCTTAATTTACTAGCTAAAACATTTTACGTAAATAGTAGTTATTTATCTAGAGAATTTTCAAAAAAAATGAATATTTCATTAATCAAATACATTAAAAAAGTTAAAATCTATAGTTTATCTAGGGATTTATTAACAAATGGCAATAGCGAATCAATTTGGGTAGATTATGGGTTCCGTTCATACAATACTTATTTGAGAGATTTCAAAAATGTGATGCATATGACACCAAAAGATTTTATAAAAAAACATAATTCTAAAAATACAAATACGAAGATAGAACCACATCAATTATATAACCAACTCCAATTAATTTTAGATACAATCAAATCTGAATAATATATAAAAAATCCAAGTTTACCTATCAAAGGCAAACTTGGATTAAAAATTAATATTTATATTTATTATCCTCGTCAGTATCGGAATAATTTTCTTTGATTTTTTCTTGTTCGTTCTCTTTTTGATTTTCAGATAATACATATGAGTTATTATGTTCATTTACTTGTGACCCATCTTTGATAAAGGGATTAGCATCATCTTCTTCATCTCTGCTATAAATAGGTTTTTGAGGTTTTCTTACTAGCAACATGATACCGGCTACTAACCATAAAATAGCAGTAATCCAGTTACCGATTAATGAAATAACACCCACAATGATTAATAAAATGCCGGCAGCTTTGGCTTTTTTACCAATTAACACTGCACCAATAATCGCCACTATAAGTAGCACAATAGATAATACTAGTCCTGCAGTTACCAAGGCACTTAACATATTAATAACCGCTTCTCCATTTTCATATGTGATTGAACTATCATCTTCCATCATTGCTTGTATCATTGCATTTTTATTGTCACCATTTCCAATTAATGGTAAGAATATTGCCAGAACAATTACACCTAATAGCTGTAAACCAATACCAATCCAGGCAAGTATACGTTCAGCTGTTCTTTTCATTATGTTTCACCCCTAATTAAAAATTTATGTTTTTCAGTTAGTATACGCTTGAAATTATATCATTTAGTATACTAATCCTGTAGCTACAAGTCCATGTATAACTCATTTAATTGCTTAGTAATTATTTACTTTTTCTAAACGCTTCATCGATTCGTTCCAATTGATTTACAAAATCTTCTATTTCTTCAAGTGAAAATTGGTTACCTAAGCGATTTTTCACTGATTCACTCATTGCTGAAGTCGCTTGTTTTAAGAAACTTTCACCTTCTAAACTTAATTGGACTAATTTAATTCTTTTATTGTTTGAGTGTGCCCTTTGCACATAACCCATTTCTTCAAGTTTACCGATTCTTTTTGAAGCAGCTGTTTTAAATATATTTTGTAGCCCAGCTAACTCATTAATCGTAACTTGACCTTTTGTTTGAATAATTCTCATCGCTTCAATTTGTTCTCTTGAAAGTAGGTTTGTGAGAGATGATTCATTCACCATTTCAATAATTTCTTTGTTTAAATACAGCATCACGATTTGAAATTTGGTTATCGCTTTCTCAATCGATGCATCTACATCATTCATCACTTTATCCCCCTTTATAAGTTACTTGAATTCGATAGAAAGTGGTAATTTTTCACGTTTATTAAACCATAATAAAACTAAATATTGTAAAATCATCATTACGATAATGATTCCGATAAGTAGAGCTACAACAAATCCAAAGTCGAAGTGACCTGCATTAGTGAATATTGCTTCTCTATATCCTTGAATAGCATAGGACATTGGTGAAAATGGATGTATCCATCTATAGAACGTTGCAGAAAGCTCTATTGGGAACATACCTTCACTTGCACTCAATTGTAAGATTAAAAGAATCATTGATATAAAGAGTCCTATTCTATCTAAGAATAATGTTAGGAATGATGTGATTGTAATTGCTGCAATAGCCCATAATAACCCTACTAATATAAATTTCCAGACATTACCAACTGACATATTAAATACAAATAATACCCAACTACTCATGAACAATGCAGATAACGCACCTTGAACAATATATAATGCAAATTTTCCTAAAGTTTGTCTTATTGAAGTTGTAGATTTATCAATCGTTTTTCTCAATGGATAAATCGCACTAAACGATAGCGCACCAACAAATAAACTTACACTTGCCATATAAGGAACAATTGTTGCACCATATTCATCAGCATTCGTCGGATTATTTTCTTTTACTTTAGTAACATCATTAAGCGCTTTTTCATTTTCGGATTCAAATGAAACATTGTTTTGCTGACTCACTGCGTCGTCTATTTTTGATTTTAATTCGTCATTATTAGCCTGAAGCTCTTTCAACCCATCTGTTACTTGCTGATTTCCTGATAATAACTTTTGAGCTGGTTGACCTACCATCGGCGCCATTTGTTGAATACCATTTGTCACTTCTTGATTACCATCAATAAGTTGTGTTTCTGCATCAGACATTTGCCCTAATGCATCAGATGTATCTTGATAACCTGATTGTGATTTTTTAGCACTAGCGAATAATTCATTCAAATAATTTGATCTAATATTATCTTTTATAGATTCAGTCACTGTATTGATAGCTGAATTTGCAGATTGACTGCCCGTATAGCTAGAGCCTGGGTTCACCTTAGTTTCCAGATTTATTTTTTTAGGATTTTCATCTAAAATTGTCGTTGCATTGGATGAAGCATTCTTGGGAACGATAATTGTTCCTACACTTTCACCTCTATTCAATTGCTTATCTGCTTCTTTTTCAGAAACAACTTGAAAATCAAACTTATCATTATCTTTTAATTTGTCTACTAAATCATCACCGATAGTAATATCTTTATTATTAAGCGTTGCTTTTTCATCATGGTTGACAACAGATATTTTTAGATTTTCTGTCTTGTCGTATGGATCCCACATTGAACCAACAAACAAAGCTACATATAGCAATGAAATAAGCGATATAGCAATTAAAGAGACCACTAACATTTTATTTTTAAAAATAAATTTAAATTCATTCAACATTTTCCAACTACCTTCCTTTAATCGTACATCCCGTGTACTATAAGATAAAAAAAGACTAAAACAAAAATATTTGTCTTAGTATAATGCGTATGACTAAGTATTTAAAGGGGTGAAAATACATTAGTACACCCCATGTACTTTTAGTATATTACGCGCCTTAAATTTAAATGTCAAACCCTTTTTTCAAAAATTTTATGGTTACTTTTTATGAAAATGTTTTCAAAATATACAAAGAAGTTTTACTTTAAAATCTATATTGTTTCATCACTTTTTATACTTATTAATAAGTCCTTTAGGTATATGACAGTAGTCATTTGGAAATTTTGATAATCTGTCTTGATGTGCTTCTGCACTTTTAACATAATTCGTCAGTGGCAATACCTCTGTAGCTATAAGATGATGATCTTCAATTGCATCTATGTATGCCTGTGCTTCTTTTAAATGTTTTGCGTCTTCACTATATAAGCCAGTTCTATATTTTAATCCTATATCTTGACCTTGTTGATTTACACTATAAGGGTCAATAATTTCAAAAAGATACCCCATTAAATCAGAAACAGATACTTTTTCCGGTTCAAAACTCGTTTTAATTACTTCTACATAACCATCATATTCTCCATCAAGTGTATGCGTAATACCATTTGCCCTACCAGCTTCTGTTTGAATGACACCTGGTAATGTCTTAACGAATGCCTGAACACCCCAAAGGCATCCACCTGCTAAATATACAGTTTCCATTCTATCCTCTCCTGCTTTATTTCATTGATTAATAAAAGTATAGCCACCTCAAGCATATGATGCAAACGCCTATATATTGATGGTTTATTTTTTGTTAATAGGGAAAAATTATAATAGAGAATAAGGAGGTATAACATGCCTAAAGTTAAAGAAAGATTATTAGAAGATATTGAAGAAAAGCCTTCAAGAGCTGACAGTGATTTTAATTCAGAGAAAGAAATGCAACAAAATGCTTTTGAACGATTAGGCAAAGATGTAGTGATTATAGAAACACTTTCTATTATGAATATTATCTTTGCTATCAGTACAATTAGTTTAGTAGTTGCACTTATCTTTACAAATAAAAATAAGTAAATTTATATACATGTTCTTTTCATTGATAATAAATTTGAAAAGAACATGTTTTTTATCATAATTCAAATGCTCTTCAAAAAATTTTTGACAATATTTAGTTTTACAAAATTTTTAAATTGAATATTGTTCCTTTTTTGTTACAATATAGTGAGGAGAATTTCGTCCTTTTATAAAAGCATATAGCAAACATTCATAATACCATTATGAATGATAGCCGCACGACATCACTAAACTATTAATTTTATATAAAACTATTATAAACAGAAATAAATAAGAGGAGAATAGAATTATGGATTACAGAGTATTATTGTATTATAAATATACAACGATTGAAGACCCAGAAACATTTGCTACAGAGCATTTAGATTTTTGTAAAGATTTGGAGCTTAAAGGACGTATCTTAGTATCAACTGAAGGTATTAATGGTACTGTATCAGGAACAGTTGAAGCAACAGAAAAATATATGAACGCATTACAATCAGATGAAAGATTCAAAGGAATTACTTTCAAAATTGATGAAGCAGATGGTCACGCGTTTAAAAAAATGCACGTGCGTCCTAGAAAAGAAATTGTAGCATTAGATTTAGAGCAAGATATTAACCCTAAAGAACTTACTGGTAATTATTTATCACCTAAAGAATTTAAAGAAGCATTATTTGATGATGACACAATTGTTATCGATGCGCGTAATGATTATGAATATGATTTAGGACATTTCCGTGGTGCGATTCGACCTAATATTACTCGTTTTAGAGATTTACCAGACTGGATTAAAGAAAATAAAGATCAATTTATGGATAAAAAAATCGTCACTTATTGTACTGGCGGTATTCGCTGTGAGAAATTCTCCGGTTATCTATTAAGAGAAGGTTTTGAAGACGTCAGCCAACTTGAAGGTGGTATCGCCACTTATGGAAAAGATCCAGAAACAAAAGGTGAGTATTGGGACGGCAAAATGTACGTATTTGACGAACGTATCAGTGTAGATGTCAATCAAGTTGAAAAAACTGTTGTAGGTAAAGAATGGTTTGATGGGACACCTTGTGAACGTTACATCAATTGTTCTAATCCTGAATGTAACCGTCAAATTTTAGTATCTGAAGAAAATGAAGCACGTTATTTAGGCGCTTGTTGCCATGAATGTGCTGAACACGAA
Source organism: Staphylococcus sp. 11-B-312 (assembly GCF_016743055.1). Taxonomy (NCBI): domain Bacteria; kingdom Bacillati; phylum Bacillota; class Bacilli; order Caryophanales; family Staphylococcaceae; genus Staphylococcus; species Staphylococcus sp. 11-B-312. The sequence continues at coordinate 213,699 of NZ_CP068241.1, read as the reverse complement.
AATAATCGCTATGTTAAAAAACATGGTATTAGTGATGAAGAAAAAGCAAAACGCCTAGAAAACTTTAAACAACTTGTCTAGTAAATGATGCTTTGAAACACTGTATGAACATACGATAATGTCATACAAAATATTAGACATATCTATCAAGTTAACAAAAAAATAGTCTGGGACATAAAGTTCTTGGACAAGTGAAAAGGCAATTTCTATATTATTTCAATAGAAATTGCCTTTTTTCAATACTGTTTTAATTATAGTTAGCTCATTGAGTTACTACTTGGATTGATATAGTGTTTTATTTTTTAAAGTATTTAACGTAAAAGTACATATGAATACATTGTATTTTGGCGAGACGTTTGCTGGAACAAGACAATCTGAAGACGAGACAGACTGAATCTGTCCCTGAGAAATCGAGCCAACAATATGCTGCAGTATTGAATAATCAAAGAAACACTCAGATGGATTGAATTAAATCATATGAGTGTTATTTTTCTAGGGTTTATGTTTCAGTACCTTGTCTTTTTAAAATTACTTTTTTTTACATAATTAGCTACCGCACGCTTTATATTTATTGAGATTTTTACATTTCACTTACTATTTGAGCAACATAATGATAACCTTTACTTATCAATTCTAATTATTAAGATTTATTTTACTTATAATAAATATGTGCTAACGTAAAAGTAAATGAATATTGCATTATTTTTCATCACATAAAATTTTTAGAGATAGAAGGTTGCTTATGTTTATTTTTATTCTTTCAGAAGTTATTTTGCCTATTTTACTTCTGATATTGTTGGGTTTAATACTTCAAATAAAATTTTCTTTTAATCTTAAACACTTTTCCACTTTAATAACATACTGCTTAATGCCGGCATCAGTATTTGTAAACATTTACCAAATTAACATTGATATACCTTTATTACTAAACATAATATATTATATTATCATTTTCAGCGTTATTTTAATTTTACTTGGCAATTTAATTTCTAAATGTCTACATTTAGAAAAAGGAGAAAGTGCTGCTCTAAAAAATAGTATTTCGTTAATGAATTCAGGAAATTACGGGTTACCAGTCAGTCAACTCGTATTTAGTCATAATCCAATCGGTGTCTCAGTCCAAATTTTCATTTTAGTATTTCAAAATTTACTCACATATTCTTATGGTATGTATAATCTACTATCAGCTAGTAAATCAATGGCAGATATCACACGCGGATTTTTACGTCTACCAGTTTTTCATGCACTTCTACTAGGAATTATCTGCCAAGTTTTTACTGTTAAGCTTCCCAAAACGATTTTAATTCCCCTCGATCAACTCTCTGATGGATTTGTAGCTATAGCACTGATTTTGTTAGGAGCACAACTTGCCAGAATTAAAATCAACTTTTTCCATCGCGTTATTTCATGGTCACTTATTGGTCGTTTAATAATAAGTCCAATACTTTCTTTAGCAGTTATCTATTTATTAGGTTTAGACGGTGTTGTGGCACAATCACTTTTTATTGCTAGTTCTTTTCCTACTTCAAGAAATACTTCTACGATTGCCATGGAATATCAAATTGAACCGGAATTACATGCACAAATTGTATTGTTTTCTACATTATTTAGTATTTTTACAGTTACCACTGTTATCTTTTTATCTCGTATCTTATTTTAAAAATTGGTAATGATAACATATTTATCCCATAACAAATGCGCATATAAAAATACCAGCCATCCAATATATAAATGAAAGACTGGTATTTTCAAATTTTTGTAGTTAATTTGAAGATATTTGCTTTTCTATGCTTATTGTAATTTCATAAACCCATTTCCTAGGACATCTCGTACATCATGAATTACTAAAAAGGCATTTTCATCATGACGATTTACAATTTTTTTAATTCTAGCTAACTGATTTTGAGGAACGACTACGTAAAGTACATTCGTCACTTTTTGTTGATATCCTCCTACACCATTTAGCAGTGTTGAGCCACGACCTGTTTCTTCATTAATTTGTTTACTAATGTCTGCATTAAAATCTGAAATAATAGTAATCGCTTTTTTAGGATTAAATCCTTCTATTACAAAAGACATGCTTTTTTCAACGATAAACAACATGACAATAGTATAAAGTACATTTTGTATAGGTAAGACAAGTAAGAATGATAAAACTATCAATGAATCAAGTATAAATAATGCTTGTGACGTTTTAATTTCGCTGTATTTGTTTATAATTTTTGCAATAACTGAAGTACCGCCCAATGTACTACGGGCAGATATCACAAAGCCTGTACCGATACCAATGAGCACGCCTGAAAAAATAGTATTGATAAAATCAGACTCTAAATTTAAATTAAAAGATTCAGTAATACCCAAGAAGAATGAACTTGCAACCACAGTAATCAAAGTATAAAGTGCAGTTGTTTTACTTAGATATTTCCAACCAACACCAATTAATATGATGTTAATGATAAGTGTCGTCAACGCTGGAGAAAGACCTAAAGTATATTTTAGATTCAAAGAAATACCGACTGTGCCACCTTCTCCTAAATTTGAAGCTAAAACAAAAGAATTGACGCCTATTGCAATTAAAAAAGTACCTAAAAGACAAAAACAAATATTTTTCAGATGAATTTTATATACCATTGAACCAACACCTCTTTCTATAAATTAATCTATTTTTTGAACAACCATTTTCTTAACTATACTTCGTCCATTTTGCTTTCAACACAAAAAGAAACTTTTCAGCAATAGCTAAAAAGTTTCAGAATTACAATTTCAAATTATAATTTTTTTAATACAGAAAACATAATAATAAAAATACGTATGTTTTTCAATGTATGCGGGTTATGTTGAATTATAAGTATATAATGTTTACTTCAATTTATTATAAGCTGTTTAATATTATGCTCTAATTTAATCATTTTCATGTTCCACTAAAAAATGAAAAATCCCTAGATTCTATAAAAGAACCTAGGGACTGATGATACAATATTTCAAAATTAAATATTATTTTATTATGCAGTAACCCACTGTGAAGCACCTTCAGATTCATATAAATCCATTGCTGCTTGGTCTTGTACTGATTCTGGTGCTTCCGTTGGTGATACACCTTTATATTCATCTGGTGCTACTGAATCCCATGTACTTTGTAGGAATTGATATTTACCTGCTGCACCTGAAGATGGATTAACTGCTTTTAAGTCGCCACCTGATTCACGTTGCGCGATTTGTTTCAAGTGATCGTTCACGTCTACAGATGAACCACTTGATGCTTCACTTGAACTACCTGTTGATTGTTGTGATGAAGCTGCTTCTTGTTGTGGTTGTTGCGTTTGCTCAGTTTGAGGTGCTTGCTCTTGTGCTGGTTGTTCTGATGAATCTTGTTGTGGTTGTGTTTGGTCTTGAGTTTGCGGTGCTTGTTCTTGTTGTCCTGCATTAGTTGTTGATTGTGTTGATGCATCGCTTGATCCGTTTGAACCTTCACCATAGCTCCATGACCAATTTGTGCCATCAGATTCAAAGTTATAATTTAAATTATCTTGATTAAAGTTATAGTTATAAGCACCTTCATGTACTGGCTTAGCATTTAATTGTTCAGGGTTGTTTTGTGCTTGTTGAGCTAGTTGTGCTTGATCGATACCTTGTTCAGACGCATCTGCTGAATTTCCTGCTGCAATTCCTGTTACGCCAAGTCCTACTGCTAACGTTGAAGCTAATACTGTTTTTTTCATTATTAATAAATCCTCCCAAGAGATAATACTTTTAAATTTGCTTTTTAAATTTGTGTTTCGTTTTTTGCAAAATTACTTTTATCAAATTTGCTAGTTCCCACTGTAACATCTAGAAAAAGCTTGTGGGTTACAGTGAAGTTAAAAAAACATCTAGATTTTTTACGTCCTAATGACATAAAAGTTAAATATTACACTCATCAAAAAACCTTAGAACGCCATCATCATCGTTTTAGGGTTAGTTATATTTTCAATTTTATTGTAATGATGTTGTAATAAAAGCACTTTTTATTCTATTATTGCAAGATTTAGTTCATTAATTAATAAGTCAGCAGTTTTAAATTAAGTATTATTTTTAGTATATTATTTAAATATCTTTTTAAAATTAACTTTTCTATTAATTTTCTACAATTAATTCTATAACTTTCGAAAATATATGTCTTTCCCTCAATGTAAAAAGGACTAATCCATGTTGTTGCTAACGGATTAGTCCTTTATTTTTAGCATGAGCTTTATATGTCACTCACTCTATACATTTATATTCATATTTTAAAATTGCATATTATCTTATTATGCAGTAACCCATTGTGAAGCACCTTCAGATTCATATAAATCCATTGCTGCTTGGTCTTGTACTGATTCTGGTGCTTCCGTTGGTGATTGACCTTTATATTCATCTGGCGCTACTGAATCCCATGTACTTTGTAAGAATTGATATTTACCTGCTGCACCTGAAGATGGATTAACTGCTTTTAAGTCGCCACCTGATTCACGTTGCGCGATTTGTTTCAAGTGATCGTTTACTTCTACTGATGAACCACTTGATGCTTCACTTGAATTATCTGTTGATTGTTGTGATGAAGCTGCTTCTTGTTGTGGTTGTTGCGTTTGCTCAGTTTGAGGTGCTTGCTCTTGTGCTGGTTGTTCTGATGAAGCTTGTTGTGGTTGTGTTTGGTCTTGAGTTTGCGGTGCTTGTTCTTGTTGTCCTACATTAGTTGTTGATTGTGTTGATGCATCGCTTGATCCGTTTGAACCTTCACCATAGCTCCATGACCAATATGTGCCATCAGATTCAAAGTTATAATTTAAATTATCTTGATTAAAGTTATAGTTATAAGCACCTTCATGTACTGGCTTAGCATTTAATTGTTCAGGGTTGTTTTGTGCTTGTTGAGCTAGTTGTGCTTGATCGATACCTTGTTCAGACGCATCTGCTGAATTTCCTGCTGCGATCCCTGTTACGCCAAGTCCTACTGCTAACGTTGAAGCTAATACTGTTTTTTTCATTATTAATAAATCCTCCTAAGAGATAATACTTTTAAATTTGTGTTTAAATTTGTGTTTTCGATTTTGCAAAATTACTTTTATCAAATTTGCTAGTTCCCACTGTAACATCTAGAAAAAGCTTGTGGGTTACAGTGAAGTTAAAAAATATCTAGAATTTTTACGCCTCAATTACATTGATCACGTACCTCAATTCCATTCAAAAAACCAACACATCAATCAGGAACTATTATTCTACTTTTACAAATATGTAATGACAATGTAATTAGTGTGAAAATAATATTCACTTTCACCTTAATAAATAATTACTTTTTATGATTTTTAAATATAAGGAAGATTGAATTTATATCTAACTACTGATAATATCTTAATTTGGTTTAATTTTAATAATTTTATTTTAAAATTTACGAAAACTAATAATGTATATTATGTTGGAGGAATTAAATGTTCGACAATATTCTTTATGAAGATAACCATTTATTAATGGTAGAGAAACCTATCAATGTTCCTGTACAAGAAGATAACTCAAGAGATCAAGATTTGTTGTCTATTTTAAAAAATTACATAAAAGTCCAATACAATAAACCAGGAAATGTATATCTTGGTCTCGTACATCGCCTTGATCGGCCTGTTGGAGGCGCAATCGTATTCGCTAAAACATCCAAAGCGGCTTCTAGGTTATCTAATGAACTTAGAAAACAAAAATTATATAGAACATATCTAGCGATTATTCACGGTGTACCTTCAAAAAAAGAAGGTGAACTTCGTGATTATTTATGGAAAGATAGAAATAAAAACATTGTATATGTGGTTAATTCCAAGAAAAAAGAAGCTAAAGAGGCAATTTTGAATTATAAAGTTATCAAAACCATTAATCGTAAAACTTTGGTTCAAATCCAATTAAAAACAGGTCGTTCACATCAGATTAGAGTTCAATTCGCAAATCAAAACTTACCCTTATACGGAGATCAAAAATACGGCCAAAAATTTAATAAACCCGGTCAACAAATTGCACTTTGGGCATATAAACTCAGTGTCAAACATCCAACTAAAGATGAAATTATTTCTGTAACTTCTACTCCAAATGAGGGTGTTTGGAATGACTTTTTATAACTTTATGCTTAAATACACGTAACTTTATCCAATTGTTAAATAAAAAAGCTATGAAAGCTTCTCTACTGAAAGATGCTTTCATAGCTTTTATTAGTATTTTTTGATTTTAATTAAGAATTATAATTCAGATTATGCAGTAACCCATTGTGAAGCGCCAACTTCATTGTAAAGTTTTACAGCTGCAGCATCTTGTACTGATTCTGGTGCTTCTGTTGGAGATACACCTTTATATTGTGCTGGTGCTACTGAATCCCAAGTGCTTTGTAAGAATTGGTATTTACCTGCTGCACCTGAAGATGGGTTAACAGCTTTTAAGTCGCCGCCTGATTCACGTTGCGCGATTGCTTGTAAATGTGAATTAACGTTTACTGAAGAACCACTTGAAGCTTCATTTGAGCTTGATGATTGAGTTGAAGCTTTCGTAGTTGCTTCTTGTTGAGGTTGTTGTGTTTGTTCAGTTTGTGGTGCAGTTTGTTGAGCTGGTTGCTCAGTTTGTGCTTGTTGTGGTTGTTCTACAGTTGAAGCGTTAGCGCTTGAACCTTCACCATAACTCCATGACCAAGTTTGTCCATTTGATTCAAAGTTATAGTTTAAACCATTATAATTAAAGTTATAGCTATATGAGCCTTCTTGTACTGGTGATGCATTTAATTGTTCTGGGTTAGATTGTGCTAAGTTTGCTAATTCTGCTTTGTCAATACCTTGTTCAGCCGCGTCAGCTGAATTTCCTGCTGCAAATCCTGTTACACCTAATCCTACTGCTAATGTTGAAGCTAATACTGTTTTTTTCATTTTTGAGTAAATCCTCCTACAAGTTTGTTTTTATATTTTTAAGAATTAATTTTATCTGTGATATTGAAACCAATTGTTATTTTTGAAAAATCCAATGCTGTTTCAACCAATTTCCAGTAAATACTATAACATCCATAAAAACCTTGTAGGTTACAGCGAAATTAAAAAAATCCTGTGCATTTTACATAATAATTACATTAAATCGAATATAAATTCGAAGATAATTTGTAAAAAAACCTATTCCTAAAGTATATAAACTAATTTTCAAACTAATTTTTCTGTAACACAATTGTAATTAGTGTGACAACTATCGTAGTTAGTTTGTTATTTATACATGAAAAAAACCGTTCAATGATTAAAATTGAACGGTCTCAACATATATTTATTATGATAATGCAATTTTAATATGCGCTAAATGATGTTCTTCATGCCAAGCTAATTTAGCAACTTTAGTAGCAACAGATATTTCTCCGCTTCCTCTTAATGTAAATGTACGATTCAAATCATTTTCTGTTAAATGATTACCAATTGCTATAATACGTTCATTTATACCTTCTAACATTTTAAGGGAACATTCTATAGGAAGTTGACTATCAGCAAGTTTAGCCCACTCATCTTGAATAAAAGGATCAACAACTGGATTCGTATCTGTTAATGCCAATTTTAAGCGTTGAAACATATTTAATTGAGAATCTGCTATATGATGAACAAGTTGTCGTACATTCCAACTTTTCTCCCGATATTGTTTGTTTAACGCTTCTTTATTTAAATGATCTACAGTTTGTCTTAATCTATATGCATACGTCTCAATTTCACTAAGCCACCGTTGGATATCTTTTAGTGTCACATAATCTGGTACTTCTAATTCACCAATTGGAAATCTAACATCCATATTAATCACCTTTTTTATTTATTAAATGTTTAATGGCATTCTTATATTTTCCATTAGTATTGCTATTACCTATTTATTATTAATTAAACTTGCAAACGATTTAATGTCGCAGTGTTGAACGCCTCTCCCATATTCATATCAAAAGTATCTTCTCATAATTACTATAAAATTTTTAAAATTAACGATTTATCATATACATAATTAGTAACTTTTTATGAACTTTCTTAAATTATAATGATACAACTTAATAAAATTTGTAATATTATTGTGAAAGATATAACAAGGGAGTGGAAATATATGCGCAAAGATTCATCTACTAAATCTACATCTCATTTTAAACCGTTTTGGTTACTCACAAGCATCACTGTCTTAATCGCTTTGTTGTTATTGCCTACACCAGAAAGTTTACCGCTTATGGCTAAAAGCGCATTAGCAATATTATTATTTGCAGTCATATTATGGGTTACTGAAGCAGTGACTTATCCAGTTTCTGCAGTCATGATTGTTGGACTCATTATTTTATTGATAGGGTTCAGTCCAGTACAAAATTTATCTGAATCACTAGGGCATCCTCAGTCAAATGGTGAAATATTGAAGGGAAATTCACTTTTCGGAACAGGTAATGCTTTAAAACTTGCTTTTAGTGGGTTTTCTACGAGTGCATTAGCTTTAGTTGCGGCTGCTCTTTTTTTAGCAACCGCAATGCAAATCACACAACTTCATAAAAGACTTGCACTCATTGTACTATCTGTAGCAGGCAATAAGACAAGTCGCATCGTCATAGGTACAATATTAGTAGCAATATTTTTAGCATTCTTCGTTCCATCAGCAACTGCACGAGCAGGTGCTGTGATTCCTATATTATTAGGAATGATTACAGCATTCGGTGTTGCTAAACAAAGTAAATTAGCTGGACTTTTAGTTATCACAGCTGTACAAGCAGTTTCTATTTGGAATATTGGTATAAAAACTGCAGCTGCACAAAACATTGTCGCAATTAACTTTATAAATGATCAATTGAATACTGATATATCATGGGGGCAGTGGTTATTATATGCAGGACCTTGGTCTGTATTGATGTCAATTGCGCTTTATTTTATCATGCTTAAAGTGATGCCTCCTGAAGAAAAAGAACTTTCAGGCGGTAAATCTTTAATTCAACAACAGTTAAAAGCGATGGGGCCCGTAACTTCTAAAGAGTGGCGTCTTATTGGAATATCTATCATTTTATTAATACTTTGGTCTACCGAAAAAATATTACATCCTATTGATTCATCTTCAATCATTTTATTAGCACTGTCTGTCATGCTAACTCCTAAAATTGGCGTCATGTCTTGGAAAGAAGCTGAAAGTCGTATACCTTGGGGAACTATTATTGTTTTTGGCGTTGGTATATCTTTAGGAAATGTACTTTTAAAAACAACAGCTGCGCAATGGTTGAGTGATCAAACGTTTGGCATCATGGGTTTAAATCATTATCCTCTTGTAGTAACCATTGCATTAATTGCACTTTTCAATATTTTAATACATTTAGGTTTTGCAAGTGCAACAAGTTTAGCATCAGCGTTAATTCCTGTATTTATTTCACTAACCACTACCTTGGATTTAGGCAATCAGTCTGTGGGATTTGTGCTTATACAACAATTCGTTATCAGCTTTGGTTTCTTACTACCTGTAAGCTCACCACAATCAATGTTGGCCTATGGCACAGAAACATTTACTGTTAAAGATTTTTTAAAAACAGGGATTCCTATAACGGTTATTGGTTATTTACTTATGATTTTATTTAGCGCCACTTATTGGCATTGGCTCGGTTTAATTTAATGTGAAAATTATCCTTATCCATAACAAAATCGACTTGCTAAAAAACCATTATCATAAATAACAGGCTGTAACAATTAGTGTGTCACAGCCTGTTATTATTTCTGTTATCTTCATAAAGTTACGCTATGATGTTAAAATGCGTTTTGGTTAAGCCATTGACCACCATCCATTGTCATACAAGCACCATTAATGTAATTTGCCTCTTCAGAAAATAAAAACTTAGCTAATCCTGCAATTTCTTCTGGTTGGCCCATGCGTCCTAAAGGCACACTGTCCAATGTTTGTTGACGTGCGTCTTCCGATAAACTAAGTTTTCCAGAGCCTCCTGTATGATCTATAGGGCCTGGCGCAATTGCATTTACGGTAATGCCATACTTTGAACCCCACTCTACAGCGAGCGTTCTGGTCATTGCTAACACACCCGCTTTTGCACTAGCAGAGTGTACAACACCTGGCCCTGAACGCCATGCATAAGTTGCCACCATATTGATGATACGTCCACGATGTCCTTGTTCAATCCATTTTTTTCCAACAGCTTGTGTACAATGCCAAGTTCCATTTAAGACAATATCTACGACAGAATTCCAACCATTAGTTGTTAGTTCTTCAGCAGCACATATAAAGTTACCAGCTGCGTTATTAACCAAACCATCTATTTTACCAAAAGTATTAATGGCTTCATCCACTGTATATTGTACGCGTTCCGTATCACGAACATCCATATCAACACATAAAATTTGTCCTTCTCGGTGTTCAATTTCCTTTTTCGTTGCTTCTAACCGTTCTAACGATCTACCTGTTATAACGACATTCGCACCTTCTTCAGCAAAACGTTTCGCCATTGCTTTTCCCATACCACTACTTCCACCAGTAACCATTATCACTTTATCTTTCATATAGAGTCTCCTTTATCAATTAAATTAGTAAGCGCTTACATTTTATAAATCAGTATAACAAAGTTTTGCCAATTTTTCTTATTAAAAGATAACTCTCAATTATTGAGAGACATCATTTATATCCATGTTTCATATGAAACATTTTGCTTATTTAATCGTTATGTATTTAATAAGTGGTTGATAAAACCAATTGCTTAAATACAAATTCACACGTCTAAATTTTTACTTCTATACCCTTTATAATTAATTAAGACATATATAATTGAAATTTATAGATACTATAATGTAATATTACTATGTAGCAGTTATTGTCACTTATTTTAATGATTTATACTTGAAATATAGGGTAAATTATTATAAGTATGGTCACATATTCCAAATAGGAATGTGTTATATGATTAATATGTATTTTCACATGTGTGAATCGCGTAATATAATAGTAAATAAAGACATAAGATGAGTGACAATGTATGACAATTTGTTACTGATGTTATTAAGAATGAAAGGTGAGGAACTATGGCTAAAACTGAGTCAAAAGACGTCATTCTTATTGGCGCCGGTGTATTAAGTACTACTTTTGGTTCTATGCTTAATGAACTTGAACCAAATTGGAACATTAAATTATACGAACGTTTAGATCGTCCTGGTGACGAAAGCTCAAACGAACGTCATAACGCAGGTACAGGACATGCTGCACTTTGTGAATTGAACTATACAGTGCAACAACCTGATGGTTCAATTGATATTGAAAAAGCAAAAGAGATTAATGAGCAGTTTGAAATCTCTAAACAATTCTGGGGCTATTTAGTTAAAAATAACTATATCGAAAACCCTAGAGAATTCATTCATCCTTTACCACACATTAGTTTCGTAAGAGGTAAAAATAACGTTAAGTTTTTAAAAGACCGTTATGAAGCAATGAAAAACTTCCCTATGTTCGATAATATCGAATATACTGAAGATATCGAAGAGATGAGAAAATGGATTCCATTAATGATGCAAGGTCATAGCGCAAACGACATTATGGCTGCCAGCAAAATTAATGAAGGTACTGACGTAAACTTTGGTGAATTAACTCGTAAAATGGCGAGAAACCTTGAAAAAAGCCCACAAGTAGAAGTTCAATACCATCATGAAGTACTTGATTTCAATCAACGTAACGATGGTAAATGGGAAGTTCAAATCCGCAATGTAAATACTGGTGAAACACAAACACAATTAGCTGATTATGTATTTATCGGTGCTGGCGGTGCTGCTATTCCATTACTACAAAAAACAGGCATCCCTGAAAGTAAACATTTAGGTGGATTCCCTATTACAGGCCAATTTTTAACATGTACAAATCCAAATGTGATTGAAGAACATGATGCCAAAGTGTATGGTAAAGAACCACCAGGCACACCACCAATGACTGTGCCCCATTTAGACACACGTTTCATTAATGGTCAAAAAACATTATTATTTGGACCGTTTGCAAGTATTGGTCCTAAATTCTTAAAATATGGTTCAAACTTAGATTTATTTAAATCTGTTAAACCAAGTAACATCACAACATTATTATCAGCGGCAGCGAAAAACTTACCGCTACTTAAATATTCATTTGACCAAATTTTAATGACAAAAGAAGGTTGCATGAACCACTTACGTACTTTCTATCCAGAAGCACGCGATGAAGATTGGCAATTATATACTGCCGGCAAACGTGTTCAAGTGATTAAAGATACTGAAGAATATGGTAAAGGCTTCATCCAATTCGGAACAGAAGTTGTAAACTCAGAAGACCATTCTGTCATTGCATTACTTGGTGAATCACCAGGAGCATCAACTTCTGTATCTGTAGCATTAGAAGTATTAGAGAAAAACTTCTCTGAATACAAAAATGATTGGGAGCCTAAAATCCAAAAAATGATTCCTTCTTATGGCAAATCATTAATTGAAGATGTTGATTTAATGAGAAAAACACGTCAACAAACTTCAAAAGATCTTGAATTAAATTATTACGAATAAATTTTTGATTGCTTAAGTGTAAAAACTAAAATGAACTGAGATTAAGATTGTGTGAAACACCTATTTATGAACCTACAACCGTATATTATTTTCTGCTCGCATCTTAAGAGATGTGTCTCGATAGATTTTATCGTTACTGAATGCCTGTTGGTTCCTTAATCTTTGTTGTTCATTGGTATTTTTAAAAATACTTTGTTATCAATGATTCACTTAAAGGAGCGAAATGTATGAAAAAATTATTAGTAGTTGTGGCTATAGGCGCATTAGCATTTGTAGGCCTTAAACGTTACCAACAACATGTAAACAAAGCACCAAACATTGAATATTAATAAATGACAAAATCGACCATTGGTAAGATTTACCAATGGTCGATTTTTGTTTTTGTTATATAAAACGCAAGTATAAAGCATTGATCATCCTGAGATATTTATACTTATATCTCTTTGTATAAACTGTTGTATTAATGGCTGCACTATATCTCCATTTACTCAACCCACTCATGTTCATTGTATAATAGCATTATTATATTTCCTTTTTGTATTATCTAATGATTCAATTCGTCCTCCGATTATTTTATCGTTATTCGATAAAAAAGTATTGATTATCGATATATTTAAGTTATAATGAAATTAATCAATTAAAAGGAGCGTCAATATGTCTACAATTAAAAGCAAACGTTTTAATATTTTAATCAAAACACTAACTATTTTAGCAACCATCGCTTTAGTTTTAACTTCTCTTAGTATATTACCAATTATTATCGCAATTATAGCATTGTTAATCATTCCTTCTTCTTTTATTAACACCCAATTAGACAAAGCCAATAAACCTTTTTGGGTTGATTCATTAGGACTAAAATCACATGATATTACAAAGCATGACCTAAATAGTATTACTTTTCCTAAACCATCTGTTATATTAATACTATTATTAATAATTGTATTAATTGCAATTTATATTCTGGTTATTGCCTATGTCAGAAAATGGCTTAAAAATGTTAGCAAAGGGCAAGTTTTTACAAATAAAAACGCAAGCATCATAATTTTAATTTCTTACTGCTTTATTGGATTGGGTGTATTTGAAGCATTTTTTGAATTGGCAAATAATTTTATGATTTATAATTTTTTAGGACAAAACGCTAAATTGTATGCACTAATGGACAAAGATATCGAAACCTTTGCAGATTTCTTTTTTAATTTTAATTTCACACTTATTTTAGCGGGTATCGTTATTTGGATTATAGGAAATGTTTTTAAATATGGTGCATTCTTACAAGATGAGTTTGATTATACCGTTTAGGAGATTATATAAATGATTGTAGTTAGATTAGATCGAATATTAGCAGACAGAAAAATGAAACTCAGTGAATTAGCTAATGAAATTGATATTACTGTAGCAAATTTATCAAATTTGAAAACAGGCAAAGCAAAGGCGATACGTTTTTCAACATTAGATGCCATATGTAAAGCACTTGATTGTCAGCCTGCAGATATTATAGAATACACAGAATCTGAAGATTAAATCTTCATCTTTACTAATAACTTTTCTAGTTCAACAACGCTACATTAAAATTCATAGACTAGCTTATATTTATCATAGCTATACTTTTGCCTTAACTCCTGCTTAGTGGTTAGGCTCACGCTTGTGTTAGCTTAGACTAACCGGATGTCTAAAACTTTATTTAAATAGAAAACAGGAGTGGAACAAAGTAATACGTAAGTTCCACTCCCGTTTTTTGTATGTTTTAATATGTTTTAATATTCAAACCTCTATAGCGATTGAGTGCGCCACAGAATTCTTGTTTTCTCGGCAATGCAAGATTACCAGGGTGTCCTTGATGTGGTGAAATAATATCTAACCCTTTATCACTAATTAAATTAAAAATTTTATCAGCTGCTTGTGATATCGTATCTTGTTCATTTAACAAATGACTTTGATAATAATCTATCATCGTAGCTATACAGTTCGTTTGGCTAGCATCAACAAGTTGTTCTAATCCCGAAATATTTATTCGTTCTTTACCGTATAAAATTGTCTGCATGCCTTTTACTTTAAAACGTTGATCTTTGCCTTTATGTGAAAAACTAGATTTCAATGGTATTCTTTGCGAAATTTTTCCAAAGTGGCATTGTGATGCTTCATCTTTCAAGTGACTATCTTCACTAGCAATTGCTTTCGCTTTATGAGTGACGTCTTTTAATACATATTCATCCATCATTAATACTTGATCTGCCACTTCAAAGTAATCGCCAGAACCTCCTACGATGAGAATTGTTGAAACATGATAATCTTGGTATAAAGACTTTACTTTCATAGCAAAAGGTGTGATTGGTTCTTTTTCGGGTGCGATTAATTTTTGCATTCTCCCGTCTCTAATCATAAAATTTGTTGCAGATGTATCTTCATCTATTAATAATAACGACGTTTGAGATTCTAAGGCTTCCATAACATTTGCTGCTTGTGATGTACTACCGCTCGCATTTTCAGTAGAAAATTGAGTAGTATCTTTTTTACCTGGTAAATTATTTATAAATGGTTCAATATTTACTTTTTCGATACTTCTTCCATCTTCCGCACGGATTTTCATCGCATCTTCACAGGTAATAATAAGTTCACGTCCATCACCTGGAATATGGTGATATACACCACGCTCTAAAGCTTCTAGTAGTGTTGATTTACCGTGGAATCCACCACCAACAATGAGCGTAATCCCCTTCGGAATACCCATACCACTAACTGTCTTTCCACTAGGTAAATTCAATTGAATTTCAAATTCCTGTGGACTTTGGAATGTTACAGCACCAGCTAAAGGCATATCAGACACACCACTTTTTCTAGGCAATATAGAACCATTCGCAACAAATGCAACTAAATTTTGTCGTGACAGTGCCTCGCGTATAAATACCTGATCTATCATCGTAGTCACTTGATCATTTAATGCAGTTCTATTGATATGTTTATACATTAATGATTTTTCTACTATTTCAGGTAATAAATCTATAAAAATATGATGAGCAACTTTTCCTAAAATTTTTCTTCCTGCTGCTGGTAAACCTACCTCAAAGCGAACCTCAATTTCACTTTGATTAATCACTACAGAAGTACGTTGTAATATTTCTTGGCCACAGCGATCTATAAAAATATCAGGTCTCTTTTTAGAGGTTTTATCAGCTTTAAGTACATCACTAATACGCTTACTAAATGACCTTGCTAAAAAATCAGATACAGCAATCTTTTTATCTTCTGAATCTAATAATTCATCTGGTATATTGGCAATATGACGCTGCATTTTAGCACGCACTTTAGATGGTGGTGCATAAGGATCTGCTTGTATATGATCTATAATTAAGTGAAATTTATCAAAAGCATATTCACCTTTAAGTCGTTTATATGCACCATATTTTTGTCCGTCTAATGATTTTAATAACTTCCCGAATTCCAATGTATTTTTCAAACGGAACACTCCTTCAAAATAGGTTAATACTCTTTTATTTCATACCCAAACTCCTGAACCTGTGAAACTCACTCTAATAATAAATGTTAGTTTCCTGATAAAAAGACCAAATTCAAACGAAAAGAGCCCACACAAAGTTAGTTTTTAATCACTACTTTTTGTGGGCATTTTTAAAAATTTAATTATTCAAAATTTAACTTAAATTGAAATTGGATATGCTTGTCGTTTAATTGGTATATTTCACTTAATTCTGGTCCACAACTATTGGATCCTATACCACTTTGACCATAATCGATATATATATAAGTCTCTTCTTCTACTAATTGGTCTTCATGTATCGTGTGTGTAAGTTGTTCCAATGAGTAATGTGTCGTATTAAAACTGAATGGTTGATCACTGGTTACTTTAATTTGATGTTCATCATTAGAAACCTTCGCATATGTGGTCCCATTATGACTACCTGATTCTTGTGGCTTAATATGATTACCACCATTTTGTGTGACTGTTGTATCGAAGTAGTCTAAATACGTTGCTACACCTTTATCAGAATAACTACTGAATGGGCCATTGCCATAGTATTTCACCGCTTCAAATGTATGCGGTAATGTTATCTCTAAGCCAAATCTAGGCAGAAACGGCCCTGCAATATCTTTCTCCAAATCATATGTTACATCTATTGAACCATCGCTTTGAACAGTCCACGTCATTTCTCCTTGTAAAATAGGAGGAACCACATCATGAACAATCACTATTTCGAAATTAATACTGACTGCATTGTTATTTTCTTCAACTTTATAATTTTGTACACGTGTATAAGCTTCCGCATAACCCATATATTCCCAATCTTTTCTAACATTAATATCATTATCTATAGGTGCACGCCAAATCTTATTTTTTGTAGGATGATTGACTATGGTATGGCCTTCGTAAACAACAGAAATCAAACTACCATTTTCTTTATTAAAGGTATAAGCATAACCGTTTGCTAACACTATTAGAGAATGACTATTTTCTTTATAACTGACTGGCCCTTCCTGTACGTCTAATTCGTGTTGGTTAGTAGATTGACGTTGATAGACGATTTGATCTTGTCCTAATTCAAAATTAATGTGACGTAAAGGCTCTTCATTTTTCAATTTATAGCGTAATAGTATATCGCTTAATTCAGCTATTTTAATATGATTGCTTAAATCTATATCTTGTGTACTATGTGGTTCAAAATTATCAACCGTAATATCAAACGATGTTTTATCACCGTTTAAAAATGTTGCTGTAGCTTCGATAGTTAAATAATTTTCTACATGACTGAAATCTAGTTGATTACGTAATTTTAATATACCGTTCGCTTCTTCTATTACTCTAACAGGTCTGTGTTCATGTTTAAATTCATAGTAACCTTCATGTGGTGTACGATCAGGGAAAACGATGCCATCCACACAGAAATTCCCATCATGAAGTTCTTCTCCAAAGTCCCCGCCATATCTAAAAATAGGCTTACCATTTTGTTGACCAACTTGAATACCATGGTCACACCATTCCCATACAAAACCACCAATAAAACTATCATATTGTTCCACTAGCATTTGATATGCATGTAAATCACCTGGTGAATTTCCCATAGCATGTGCATATTCACAAAGTATAAATGGTTTATCTAAATCAGGGTCTGTAAGATACTTTTGTTCAACTTCTTCTGGTGATGCATACATTCTACTTATCATTTCCACATTGGATAAATCATATGATTTTGATTTATCTCTATGGAATGTTCCCTCATAATGAATAGGACGTGTGTCATCTAATGTTTTTACTCGTGACATAGCTGTTACCATATTCACACCAAATCCTGACTCGTTTCCCATAGACCAGGAAACAATAGAGCTGTAATTTTTAAATGGAATGATGGACGCTTCAATACGTTCTACAATTGGTTTTTCATATTGCGGATTATCTGTAATAAGATTAAAATAATCTGTATTTTCTTCGCCATAAAGCCTCACTACACCATGCGTTTCTAAATCTGCTTCACTCATTACATAAAATCCATATTGATCAGCAAGTTCATAAAACAAAGGCGACTTAGGATAATGTGCTGTACGAATAGCGTTAAAGTTACCTTGCTTCATTAGTGTTAAATCTTTCATAAATTGTGCTTCACTCATTACATATCCTGTTTGAGGATCGCTATCATGATAATTGGTTCCACGAAATTTAATTGATTGACCATTGATATAAAACTGATTATCTTGTATACGTATTTCTCTAATTCCTACTTTTTGAGTAATTACCTCTGATTTCGTAGTAAGCGTAATAGTATAAAGTGTTGGTTTTTCTGTTGACCACAATTGTGGTGTTTCAATTATAAAACGATGGCGGTTTGAAATTTCCGCTTCCTGCAACAACGCACCATCAGGACCATATAATTGTGCCTGTACACTATCCAAGCCCTGTTTATCTTCTAATTTTACGTCGACTATCCCTTGGTTTTGCAATTCATTAACACGTGTTTCAATTCTAAAATCATTAATTCGTGATTTCGCACGTTTTAAAATATAAACATCTCTGAAAATACCTGAATGGCGAAACATGTCTTGATCTTCAAAATAAGTACCATCCGAATATTTTAAAACAAGTACTTGAATCGTATTAGTTCCTGAATGTACATAGCTGGTGATATCAAATTCAGAAATTGAATGTGATATCTGACTATAACCAACAAATTGATCATTAATCCATAGATAAAATGCACTATCGACACCTTCAAAATTCAAATGATAATCACTTTTTTCGTCGTATTCAGTCACTTCAAATGAACGGATATAACATCCACAGGGATTAGATTTGGGTACATACGGTGGATCAAATGGAATTGGATATTGTGTGTTTAAATATTGTATTTGGTCATATCCATGTATATTCCAAACTGATGGTACTGGAATAATCTGTGACTTATCTATTTCAAGACTACTTGAGTAATCTTCTATTGAATTAAAATATTTAAAATACCAGTTTCCATTTAATAATGTGACATTATTAGTCTGATATCGCGTTTCTAGGCGGTAAGCAGACTCCTTTAGTTGATAAGGAATATAAAATGCACGTCGTGGCAAAGTGTTTACATGTTGAATATCTATATTTTCGTGAAATTGTTGCTCTAACATAAAAAGTTCCCCCTTATTTACTCATACGTTCTCTATGCTCTTTTTGACGTTTGTATTGTAGAGTTTTTTCAATATCTGTTAAAAAATCACCTTTTAAATGGAAGGCTTTATGATATAAAAATGCAGCTAAGATGACGAAAATAATTGGCAACACAATAATAAGTATGCGTAATCCATTGATGGTTAGTGCTGTTTGTTCTTCATTGGGTGTGTAGCCAAATATTGATAAACCTACACCTACAATTAATGCAGCTACTGCTTGTGAAGTTTTCGTTAAAAATGTGTTTGTAGAAGTAATGACGCTTTCGTTACGTTGGCCAAATTTCACTTCTCCGTAATCAATAACATCTGCCAAAGATACTGTTGTAATACCAATCATAAATCCAGAACCAATGCGTAATAACCCTGCTCCCACAATAACGGTAATAACACTTTGTGGTACGATAAAACCTGAAATCAAAATAAATAGCAAGCCTATGATTATAAGTGATATTGCTGTATTAAAAGCCTTTGTTCTACCTACCCACTTGATAAAACGTGGCAAAGTAAGTAAACCAATCATCTCGCAAAGAATCATTGCATTAAAAATAGCAAATAAATGTTCTGCATTAACTACATATTTAAAGTAATAAATGATTGAGCCATTCAGCGTTTGTAAGCAAAGGTTAAAGGTAAGCAATACTCCCATAATTGCTAAGAGCTCTTTATTTTTAAATAAAATTCTACCAATATCTTTAAATTGTACTTTAATGCCTGTTTGTTGTTCCATTTCTTTATCTTCAGGTACTTTCCATACAGTGACACCTATTGTAAAAATAAAAACCATACTGCAAATAACCGCAAAAACAAAAATACCTACTGAATCACTACCTTTACCAAAAATATCCCCTAGTTTATGTATAAAAAATAAACCAAATGTACCTACTGTAAAGGCAGCTAAACTTGCAAAAAATCTCGGTATTACTGATACTTCTTCACGTTCTCTTGGATTATGTGTTAAATTTGGAAGCCAAGACCAATATGGAATATCCATCATCGTATAAGTCATACCCCAAGCAATATAGATAATCGATACATAGATATACATTGCCGTTTGTGGTAAATCTAAATTTGTGAATAATAAAATCGTTACAATTGCATTTATGATTGTCCCAATCACTAACCAAGTTTTAAATTTACCAAAGTTATTTCTTGTATTATCAACGATGACTCCCATGATAGGATCATTTATCGCATCCCAAATTCGTGCAACAAATAACATTACACCGACAAACGCTGGACTCAAACCAACAATATCAGTAATGTAAAACATCAAAAATACGCCAACAATATTAAATATGGCATCCTTTCCAATAGCACCAAATCCAAATGAAAATTTTTGTATACCGGTCAAATGTCTGTCCATTTTCTTCACCTCTGAATTTATACAATTTAAAACGCTTTCATAATTGTTACTACTATTTTATCAACAGCGTATGCCAACTATGAATAGCATAATGATGACGATATATGGCAAAATGTTGCATTTCATAATTAAATTGTGTTTATATAAATTAAAGATTATTTATTTTAAGAGGTATGTTGGATGCAAATATTATGGAAAAAATTTCAAAAAAAGCATATTGATGCTAATTTAATAGAATGTGGTATTGAAATTGGTGTACCAAATGTTGGCTATAAATATACAGTAATAAGGGACGCTGTTTTGCATATTGTGACGAATGGAGAGGGCGTATTTATATATAATGGTAAAACACATACTTTAAAAGAAGGTGACATGTTTTTATTAGAGAAAGGTATGGATGTAGAATATAAACCTTCTTTTTCTAACCCATGGACGTATTACTGGATTGGCATAAGCGGAAAACAGATTTTAGATTACTTACAACGTTGCTACATTGTAGATCAACATGTTATTACAAATAAAGAAACATCTAGCATAAGACACATTATTCAACAAATATGCGACTTTTCTAAATCTATTGAAACAAATAATTCCAAAGATATTTTAATTATGCAGCACTTATATAGTTTAGTTTATCAATTACAAGAACAATTTCCTAAAGCATTTTCTGTTAATGTTGATATCATTAATGTAGATATTCAAAGAGCTGTTGCTTACATCAACTCAAACTATCAAAAAGACATTATGATTGTAGATGTAGCAAATCACGTCAATGTGACACGAAGTCATCTATTTAGACTATTCAAGAAAAACTTAAATTGTTCTCCAAAAGCATATTTAACTTATATCCGAATGTATCATGCTTCTCAATTATTAATCCATAGTAATACTTTAATAAATGAAATAGCACTTCAAGTTGGTTATAAAGACCCGCTTCTATTTTCTAAAACTTTTACAAAACATTTTAAAGTTAGCGCTACTGAATATCGTAACCAATTTTCTAACAGATAAATCTTAGCTCAACCACAAAAATGATCACTTTAACACATTCATTTCAACAGAAAAGCACAGCCACATATCGATGAAATAACTGATCACATATTTTTATTCCACGTTTTATAAATTCAACCATTACCTATTAAAAAAGCTCTAAAACGATTCATTAAAAATCGTTTTAGAGCGATGGTGTATTATATTTTATAAACTTCTGTTTTAAAAATTTAAGACGGAACTTCTGTACGTTTTGTACTGTGTTTTCTAATTATAGCTGCAATCAGTGCAGAAATAGCACCAAAAATCATGAATCCGATAAACATCCACATCGTTGTATCTAATTGAATGCTGCCATGTAAATATAAAATTTCTCTTAATGAGTTTGCATAATGTGCAAATGGATTCCAATCGACAATATATTTTTGATAAAAATCAGGCAACATTTGTTTTGGCAATGTTACTAATTGCATGCTGAAAAACATTAATAAGAAAAAGATTGGAACAGACTTCAAGCCTAACCAAGTCATCGTACCGAGAATAAGTCCGACAAATCCCATGATTGCTAATGCGATAAATATAGCAGTTGTATTAGGCGCATTGAAATTAAAGTCTAATACTAGTTTCATAAAATACACATACGTGAAAGCTCCTACAAATGCTGTAACAATTGTCATGGCAATTTGTCCTAATGATGCAATAATACGATGTTGTATCGCTATGTTATTACTTGTTCTAAATGCAAAGAATAGTAATACAGAAATAATAATAGAACCCATCCAAACAGGCATAAACATTAAGAATGGACCATTGCCACCTGCTTGATGACTACCGATTTTATTTACTTTTTCACTATCCACTTTAACTGGGTGCGTTAAACTTTGAATATCTGATGCTTTTAAATCAATGTTTTGTTTCTCTAAAATATCTAAGCTTTGTTTAGTAATTTGTTGGTTCATGTTATCACCCATGCCTTTTAAAACTTGGGAAGACATTTGTGAAACTTGCGCGCCTGCACCATCATTAATAAATGTTTTAAAGCTTGCTTTTTGAGGTTTTATTTGTTGATTCTCGCCAGATTGTGACATTTTTTCTTGCATCATTTTAGCTTGTGCTGCTGGTATTTCTCCAGATTGAACTTTATCTTGCATTTCTTCTTTTTTAGAATCCATCACAACTTTTTGTGTTTTGCTTAAAGCATTTTTTGAAAAATCTTTTTCTATAACAGCTGCTCCAAAATATTTTTGTTCTTGCATCCCTTGTTTTAAATCTTTTTCATTATCAACTTGAATCCATTTTATTTTATTTGAATTACTATCTAGCAATTTATCTTCTAAATTTTTACCTATATTAATATTTTTACCTTGCATATCAACACCTTTATCGTTGTTAACAATTGCAATTGGAATATCTTTGGGTTTAGGGTTAAATGCTGGATAAAAAGCGACTGAAAATATTACAAATATTAGAATAGCTGCAATCGGTGCAAGCCATAATAATTTATTTTTAAAAATATTCATTTTTAATTCCCTCCTATTTAACGAACACAGTGTTGAATATTTATCACATTGTCTATTATAATAATTAGTAAGTAATATACAATATGCAATTATGTTCAAGACGTTCTTTAATGAACACTTTTAAGATAAATGTCTATTAAATAAAAAGGAGATTCAATATATGGCTGAAGACAGACGTGTTAGAAAAACACAAAATGCTATTAAACATGCATTTATACAATTATTAAATGAAAAAGACCTAGATAAAATAACGATTAGTGATATTACACACAAAGCTGATATTAATCGCGGTACTTTTTATCTCCATTATGAAGATAAATATATGCTATTAAATAAAATGGAAAATGATTATATTGAAGACTTGTCTAATACATTAAGCACAAAAGATAAATTTTATGTAGGCATGGATGCAGAAGCATTTGCTCGTATTTTTACTGAAGAAAAATTAAAAAAAATCATCCTCCATATCGATACAAACTTTGAATTCTATAAAACCATATTTATGTTAGAAAGAAGAAGCCAATTAGAAACAAAAATAAATCAAGTCATGTATGAAAATATGAAAAAACATTTAGTTACAAAAGATACGGTTGATGGCATTCCACTAGACTATTTTCACAGTTATGTAGCAGGTGCATCTATTTCTTTCATTAAATATTGGGTGAAAGATAATCGGAAAATTGATCCACAAACTTTAGTAGAAAGTTTATTTAAAATTGTATTTTATGGGCCACTGCGTTTAATGGCAAAAGAACAATATAATATAAGCGAACAATAATATCTTTAATCTTGCAGTGTGGACAAGAATAACATTTTTCTATCAGTGTAATGTCCACTACTGCAAAATGAGTTGAATGTCTATATTTCACAATATCAAGCAAAAACATCAGCTTAAAAGTAAGAAATATATTCAATCCAACTCTTTTTTCTTGTTTCTTTTTGTCGTTGCATGTTAACACATGATTATTGAACGCTCTTCTATATGTAATAATAGCATTATTGTATCCAAACCCATGCTTTTCTTAAACTCAACAAATATTTACTACTTTCACTTATTCCCTTCTAAAATCCAACAAATTTATATCATTTTCTTATTTTTAACGATATTCTCTTCTATAACATATTAGATAATGCTAATATGTTATATATTAAGTTTTACTAATATGAGGTGTTCAAAATGAATAGTAATGATTTTACATTACAGGCACGTTTTTTACGTGGGCTTTCTAATAAAGTTAGATTAACTATTTTAGAATTATTAAAGGTCTCCGAAATGACTGTTAACGAAATTGTTTCAAGCTCAAAAATGAGCCAATCTAGTATTTCTCAACACTTATCTTGTCTAAAAGAATGTGGCTTAGTGACTGCTAGACAAGACGGTAAATATATTTATTACCAAATTAAAAATCCATATATTTTAGAATTATTGAGTTTGGTAGATCATATTGTAGAAGAAACAAAAGATGATATTATCACTTGTAAATACCATAATAACTTAAGAATGGATGATGCTGATGAATAAATCATCTGATGTTTGTTGCACTAACACTTGTCAAAATGCGAACAATGAAAAAGTGTCAAAAGATATAAAAAACGCTACTGACACATTACAGAAAGTTACTTTTCAAGTTAATGGTATCGATTGTAGTTCTTGTGCCACAACGATAGAAAAAGCACTCGTACCCTTAGATGCTGTTTACAATCCAAAAGTTAACTTCGCTACTGGTAAATTAACAGCCGAAGTGAGTACTGCAAATACGACAAACCAAATTATAAAAACTGTGGAAAAACTAGGTTATGATATTCAAAACACTCAACCACAATCAACACAAAACACAATATTTATAATCAAAGGCATGGACTGTGGAAATTGTGCTAAAACCGTTGAAAAACATGTTTTGAACCTTCCCTATGTAAAAGATGCACAAGTTAACTTTTCTACAGGTAAACTTCAAGCCAATATCGATGGCCAAAATGAAAAAAATATTATAAAAGAAGTCGCTAAGATTGGCTATACTGCCACTTTACAAAACAATAAAAAAGATGAGGAACAGAAATTAAGATTATTTACCAAACCAATCATTTCTGCCATATTTATAATACTCGGGCTATTAATGTCAATAACATCTCTACCAATTGGATTTTCTTACATTTTATATACAATTGCCATATTGGTTAGCGGCATGAAACCATTTAAAAGTGCGTTTTATTCATTAAAATCCAAAAGTTTGGATATGAACGTCTTAATGACAGTTGCAGTTATTGGCGCTATGCTGATCGGCGAGTTTTTCGAAGGTGCTATTGTTATTTTCCTATTCACAATTGGTACTTTGTTACAAACAATTTCGATAGACAAAACAAGAAATTCCATTCAATCACTTATGGAATTAACGCCCAAAACAGCCAACTTATATACTAAAGAAGGTATTATATCTAAAGATTTACATGAGATTCACGTTGGCGATATTATTCTTGTAAAGCCTGGAGAACGCATACCATTAGACGGCACTATTACTGAGGGAACATCTAGCTTAAATCAATCACCTATTACCGGAGAATCTATACCTGTTGATAAAACAACGAATGATGACGTTTATGCTGGTTCTATTAATGAAAATGGTACATTGAAAATCAAAGTTACTACATTAGTAGCAGATACTACACTTTCAAAAATCATTAATATGGTAGAAGCAGCACAAGCAAACAAAGCACCTGCACAAGCATTTATAGACAAGTTTTCAGAAATTTATACACCTGTTGCTTTTGTATTAGCACTATTAGTAATGGCCATACCACCTATGTTTACATTAGGTTCCTGGGGTGAATGGTTCTATAAAGGACTAGAATTACTTGTTATCGCTTGTCCATGTGCGTTGGTCATTTCAACGCCTGTTGCTATAGTGACAGCGATTGGCAATGCGGCAAAAAATGGTGTACTTATTAAAGGTGGTAATTACTTAGAAGCATTAGGTTCTTTAAATGCATTAGCATTTGATAAAACAGGTACACTCACTGAAGGAAAACCTAAGGTAACAGCTGTTAAACATATGGAAAGTGATGAACAAACACTATTACAGCTTGCACTTAGCTTGGAAGCTTATTCAACACATCCTATAAGTAAAGCTATTGTGGACCACACCGCTAAATTAAATATTTCACCCAAACATGTTAAAGATTTTGAAAATATAACTGGTAAAGGCATCAAAGGTAAAATAGATAATCAAATCGTTTATGCAGGAAATCAAAGTTTGATTGAGTCCATTAATCCCAAAATAAAATCACATGCATCACTGTTTAGCCATTATGAAAAACAAGGTTACACAATCATTATCATATCCTCAACGACAACATTATATGGTTTGATCACGATTGAAGATCCACTAAGAGAAAATATAAAATCAACTATTCATCAGTTGCAGAAATACAACATTAAAAATACAGTTATGTTAACTGGCGATAATCAAGAGACCGCCAACAAAATTGCAAATCTTGCAGGTATTCGTGAAACTTATGCAAAATTAATGCCTAAAGATAAATTATCAGCAATTGAAGATTTACAAAAACGTGGTTATCGTGTTGGTATGATTGGTGATGGTATCAATGATGCACCTGCACTTGCCCAAAGTGATGTAGGAATTGCAATGGGAGGCGTCGGATCTGATACTGCAATGCAAACAGCAAATATTGTTTTGATGTCAGATAACTTACAGCAACTTCCAAAATCTATCTCTATTAGTAAAAAAGCCAAAACAATTATCAAGCAAAATATTTACTTCTCAGTGATTATTAAACTGATTGCTTTCATATTAGTATTTCCTGGGTTATTAACTTTATGGTTAGCTGTCCTCAGCGATACTGGCGCTGCTATCCTAGTTATTTTAAATTCATTGAGATTATTAAATTTAAAAAAGATAAACAATAAGCGAGCACAGTTCAAGTGCTCGCTTTTTATAATTTTTATATTTATATAAACTTTTTTACTACTAAAATATTATCTCAACGAATGGAGCGTCATTATAGTTTCATAAAATACACACTTCAATACACGCCATGAATACACAAAAAATGCTGGGACTTTCTATCGTCTCAGCATTTTATCTTATACGATGCAACTACACGGTATTATTTTGTTTGGCGATCAATATCTAATGCAGTTGTATATTTCGGCTTTTCTTTTCTAAATAGATATTCACCATTACGTATCGAAGCAAGACAGTCAACACGTCGACGTTGTGCTTCAAATACATTTGGTGCGTCCAACACGATAAAGTTCGCTGGCTTACCTTCCGATAATCCATAATCCTCATCTAAATGCATTAATTTTGCACCGTTATAAGTAATTAAGTCGAAATTGCGTGGGAAATCTTCTTCTCGCATTAATTGTGTCGCATGCAAGCCATTATCTAAGATATTCATTAAATTGCCCGACCCTGCTGGGTACCATAAATCGACGATTGAGTCTTGACCAAAA
Source organism: Staphylococcus sp. 11-B-312 (assembly GCF_016743055.1). Taxonomy (NCBI): domain Bacteria; kingdom Bacillati; phylum Bacillota; class Bacilli; order Caryophanales; family Staphylococcaceae; genus Staphylococcus; species Staphylococcus sp. 11-B-312. The sequence goes on along the minus strand of NZ_CP068241.1, from coordinate 186,174 downwards.
GCCACATTAATATCATTATCTACAAACTCTTTAACACGTGTTAAACCTCTTCTTTTTGGATAACTATCTTGCCTACCTTGTAAATATAAATTTTCGGTTGGACAAGAGACAAAGTTTAAACCTGATTGACGAAATAGACCCATCATTCGAAATGCATAAGCATCATCTGCTGAACCAAATGAGCAAGTATGTGAAGCTGTCGTAGCATTTCCATAACCTTGTTTCATCACTTCAGCATTTAATATTTCTAAGAAACGTGCTTGTACATCATCTGTTTCATCACAGTGTACATCAATTAATTTATTATATTGGATCGCAAGTCTAACGATTTCTTTAATTGATTTCGTTCCTTCTTCTGGGCTCCATTCGTTATGTGGAATACCACCGACACAATCTGCACCTAATTTTAAGGCTTCTTCAGTTAAATCACGACCCGTTTTACCTTGCGCTTCAAAAGCGTACATACCATTTTGAGGAAACGCCACAACCTGAATTGTAATATTATCTTTCAATTCATCCCTTACTTCAAGTGCTGCTTTAATGCCCGTTAAATTGGGGTCAGTACAATCCGTCTGAGCACGTATATATTGTGTACCATAGCTTGCAACGTCTTTGACTGCTTGACGCATACGTGATTTCATCTCTTCTTTTGTAGTGCCTTTTTTATAATCATTCCATAAATCAATTGCTTCAAATAACGTCCCAGATGTGTTTTTGATTTGAGTGTCTTGTCCTGTAAAATAATAATCTAGATGAAGATGCGCATCTACATATGGTGGCAAGACCAAAGCGCCTCCTAAATCAATTACTTCATCCGCTTCACCAAGGTTCTTTCCAAATGTTTTAAACTTACCGTTTTCCACTAAAATTTCTGAAGCTTCATCATACTTATAAATTGATGCATTAATGAATTTTTTACGCATTCATAAAACCTCCTATACACTTCTACCATAAGCCTTAATACATGTATAAGCAATGATTACCCAGTGAATATGTTTGCAATGAATACCAACTTAATAGATTGAACTTAATTAACAACAAAAAATCTGCTGACACACGTCACACAATCGTGGTATCAGCAGATAAATTGAATGATTTAATTAGAAATATACAGATTATATTTGTGATATTTTATGCGCATCTTTGCTAAACAAATTTTTGAAAAATGCAGTAAATTTATTGTCTTCTTTTTTAACTGTAGCATCTACTTGGGGGGCATGCGAACCTTTCATAAATTGACGCTTATATGCCACATATACCTTGCCTTCTTTATTCACATTAAACTTTAAATGATCCATTTTTTTAGGAACTACATCATATAAATCCTGCTTAACTTGGTACGTTTTTCCGTTAATTTCGTGTTCGCCTTCACTTAATACTTTTCGGTATTCATATTTTTTAAATTGTTTATTAATAAGCGCATTGGCAATTTTATGGCGTTCATTTTTAGCTTTCATACTTGGATATGGCTTCACGTTGAGAATCGCTTCATTGAGACGTAAACCATTGCGTTTACCTGTTAACGCTAAACTATAACCTTCATCGCTTGTTCCAGTTTTCAATCCATCTGCACCTTTTAATTCAAATCGTTGTCCCTTTAAAGAAAGATTTTTTGTTTTTAAATTTGTTCCAAATTGTTTATCTGTCGTTTTAGAACTATATTTTAATATTTTAGGATGATCTTTTAATAAATGTTGCATTAGAATGGTCATATCATCTGCAGTAGTTTGTGTTTTACGTTCTTTTTGATATTGCTTGGGTGCATATTGTTGCAAAAGATGGTTGTCAGCACCTGTAGGATTCACAAAACGCGTATGATTCATACCGAGTTTTTTTGCCTTGTGGTTCATTTCATCTGTAAATTTTGATGTTGAACCACTCACCTTTTCCCCTAGAATTAGTGTCGCTGCATTGCTCGACTCTAAAGTAATTTGTCTAAGAAATTGATTAATAGAGTATGACTTTCCTCTCTCTAAAGGAACACTAGCCAAATCAGGTAATACAGACATTTTTTCATAATCAGAAGTGATTTTTATTTTGTCTGTAGGTTTTATATCTCCGTTTTCGATTGCATCCAATGTCAAATACATCGTCATCATTTTAGTCAACGAAGCCGGATCCGTTACTTTTTCATCTTTATCTTGATATAAAATTTGACCTGTTTGTGCTGTCACACTAACACTTTCTGGTTTATATTGTGTACTTTGCTTAGAACTCGGTGATTTTTCTGTTTCAGCAGTTATTGTCGTTGTTGGTGCAATAACAGTTAAAGTGAGCAACCAACTTAGCATCACCACACTTAATTTCTTAAACAATGATGACCATTCCTCTCTAAAAATTTATATTAACTAATCAAGCACATTTCGAATTTGATCTTATTTTTTTGGATATAGATCTAAGTACTCTTCTAATGTTTCATTACTTTTATATAATTTTTTAGCTGTATCTTTTCCAACATACCTGATATGCCACGGTTCATATTGGTATCCCGTAATATGTGTTTTATTCTTGGGATATCTGATGATAAAACCGTACTTGTAAGCATTGTCTTTGAGCCACTGACCTTCCTCGGTCTTACCAAAAGAAGTTTTAAAGTTGTTGTCTGTATTCTCAGAAACAATGTCGTATGTCAGTCCAGTTTGATGTTCAGAATGTCCTGGTTTCGCACTATATTTATTGGCTGCCTTTTCTCCATCTCTTTGAACATATTGGTCAAATAACTGTTCTTGACTTTGATAACTTCTGAAACCACTAGCGTTTGATAATTGAAATCCTTGTTTATTACCATCATTTAAAAGTTTCTGTAATGCATGACGTGATTTTTTATTTTCTCCAGGATTAAAATGTTCTGGTAACGAAATATCTTTGTTCACAATTAAAATATCATCAATATACGTTACACCATGCTTCACTTCTTTGTGATGCTTATTTTCACTATTGCTACTTTGCTGTTTTTCATGATTTTTACTGTCTTTATGCTCAGCTTCATTTTCTTGAGCAGAACATCCAACTAAGACTAAACACAACATGATAATCAATAATTTAAATTTATTCATTGTTACTCCTTTTTAAAAAGTATAATCAAAACAAATATTGACGAACAATAAAATAGTTTAAAAAACAATTGCAATTAACATTAATATAACACGCTGTATATAAGAGACAAGTATTTTATTCAATTTATTAATATTTTAAATCACAACGACCAACCTTCAAATGAATAATAACAAAATAAAAACAGTGTCACTGCTTTGATTAAGCAATGACAACTGTTTTTTCGTATATGTTTTATTTTGTAAAATATGCAGCAGAAACATACTGATTAATATATGATAAAGAGAGACGGAAAAAATTTTATTATTTAGTATACCCGATGTCTTGAAATAGTTTTTTATAATTTTCTACAGCTTTATCATGACTAAGTTCGGGTCTAGTCTGTACGTTATTAAATGGCTCATCGATGATTTTAGCCATACAGTTAGCAAACGCTTTAATATTATCTGGCTCAACGAGATAACCATTCACACCATGATTTATAATCTCTGACGGTCCATATCTCACATCATAAGCAATTACTGGACAACCAACTTCGATACTCTCCATGACAGTTAAACCAAATCCTTCAAATTTACTTGTTAAAAGTGAGGCTTTTGATTGTTGAAATTCTCTCAAAGGATTATTCGTAAAAGCGTTGATTTCTACTTGATCCTGAATGCCAAACTGCTCAATTAAATCCAACAACACTTTTTTCTGTCCATCTTCATCCATACCAAATATGGATAATTTCGTATCATAGCCATAATCTAAAAATTGCTTATACGCTTTAATTAAATGGTCTACTTGTTTTTGAAAACCTAATCTACCAATAAAAACAAAGCGATCTAACTTATTTTCGTTTGCAAGTGATTTATAAGTTTTAATCGAATGTGGTATTACTGTTAATTGTCTTTCATCTAGTGGTACTTGGCTAAAAATATCTTCTTTTTGCTTTTCAGTTAATATTAAATATTTTTCTACTTTTTCAGAATGATTGAGCGCAAATTTATATGAACCTTTCATTTGTTGTCCATTCAAATGACTATTATGAAAAACTAAAATATTTTTAGTCGCATGGGTTTGATTTAATAATGGTTCATCTAAAAGTCTAGCATCATTAAATACTACATCATCCTCATTGAACCGATGGTCGAAATAATATTTAAATAATGCTTTTTCACTATTAAAGGATAAGTAAGGTCTATCATCTTTATAAAGTTGGATATAATCTAAACTTTCTCGCTCTGTATTAAAAAATTTTTTACAGTATATAGCTCCGTATGTATCAAAATAAACTTCACATAATTTTGAAAAAGGTTTATGCGTGTAATAAATCTTTCTATGCAATTGACCAAATTCATTATATTCCCAACGTTCTAACCGTTTTTTACTAATAGATGACATAAAATCTTCAAGTTGAACTATATTGCTATTGTCATAATATTTTCTGTACAATACATAATTATTATTTTTGTAATATCTCATAACATTTCCATCTTTAAAACTTTTACTTTCCAACCCTTCGAGTTCCCGGTCCATCGTTTGATACTTTGGTTGCTTTTTAAATTTAGTCTTTGGCGTTTCTAATAGTTTGAAACCACTCAGCCAATCATATAAATTTTCAAATTCTGTGTGTTCTGTCACCTTTCCTTCATTTATAAACTTTTCATAAACAGATGGATAATTGGCATTATAATTCGTTGTTAAAATTTTACTTTTGATCCCCAATTCACTATCTATTAATTTTATTCGGCTTAGCAATGCTTTAGTTCTGCCTCCATGTACTGGTGGTAATGTGCTCGTTATTGTATAAATCATGATTTCCCCTCATTCTCATCCCTGAAGTCTATTATTGATATCATTTGCTTTAATAAATTTTAAAACTAATAATTTATATTGTGTATCTTACTTATTATTTACTATTTATTATAAACTAATATGTATTAAGTCAAGTCCAGACTCCTGTGTAAAATGCTATAGATTTATACAAACAAACTAATGCAAATGCAATCAAAGTTGAAGGTGCACATTTAATTGATTTTATAAAAAATTGTAATAACATTGGTCTACCAGTCGTTTCACATTTAGGACTTACACCACAAAGCGTTGGTATTACTGGGTACAAGATGCAAGCCAATACAAAAGAAACAGCACAGCAACTCATAAATGATGCTTACGCTGTACAACAAGCTGGCGCCATTATGCTCGTTTTAGAAGCTGTTCCGAGTGATTTAGCTGAACAAATCACCAAAAATTTAGACATCCCAGTGATTGGTATAGGAGCAGGTAAGGATACTGATGGACAAGTATTGGTTTATCATGATGTGCTGAACTATGAAGTGCCACACCAAGCTAAATTCGTCAAGCAATATGGAGACTTTTCCAGCGGCATAACAGCTTTAATGCAGTATCATAAAGAAGTCAAAAACGAAATATTTCCTGATGAATCACATACGTATAAAAAACAAATTATGGATGAGGTATCAGAATGACAACATTAATTACATCTATTCAAGAAATGAATAAACTAAGTGCAAATTTAATAGAAAATAATCAGTCCATCGGCTTTGTTCCAACCATGGGTGCTTTACACGAAGGCCATTTGGAAATGATGTCACAATCCGTAATGGAAAATGATGTTACAATCATCAGCATTTTTGTAAATCCACTACAGTTTGGACCAAATGAAGATTTTGATGCATATCCTAGGAATATAGACCAAGATAAAATTAAAGCAGCATCGGTTGGTGTAGACTATATCTTTTATCCTGAAGCAGAAGAGATGTACCCTGAAGAACCTACGATAAAGTTAAATGCTGGTAGGCTCGCCACTGTTTTAGAAGGTGCACAACGTCCTGGCCATTTCAATGGTGTCATCACAGTTGTTAACAAGTTATTTAACATTATTCGCCCACAACGTGCGTATTTCGGCAAAAAAGATGCACAGCAACTAGCTATCGTCGAAAAAATGGTCATGGATTTTAATCATCCAATAGACATCATTGGTGTTAATACAGTACGTGAATCTGATGGTCTCGCTAAAAGTTCACGCAACGTTTATTTGACGCATACAGAACGACAAGAAGCGCCTGCACTATATAAAAGCTTACAGTTAGCAAACGAACAATATCTTCAAGGAGAGCGTGATAGTGCCAAATTAATAGACACAGCTAAAACATATATTGAACAGCATACATCCGGTAACATAGAAACGGTAGCTATATATAGTTATCCAGAATTAGAAGCAATCACACACATTAAAGGGAAAATTTTCATTTCACTAGCTGTAAAATTCAGCAAAGCACGTTTAATAGATAATATGATTATCGGAGATTAATTGATTGAATGATAAGATTAATACTGTTTTTCTACAAAAAACCTCTTAATTACACGATATTGTGAATTAAGAGGTTTTATATATATTATAATTTAATTAAAACTTCTCCTGTGTCGACTGCACCGTCATGTGTTGTTTTAATCTCGTGTTCTCCAGAATTAGTTACGATAATCGGCGTAATGTCACTTTTTGCATGTGTTTTAATATAGTCTAAATCTACAGTCATAAGTGATTGACCTTTTACAATCGTGTCTCCAGAATCTACATGGACTGTAAAACCTTCTCCTTGCAATCCAACAGTTTCTAAACCAAAGTGTATTAACACTTCTACACCTGATTCAGATTTTAAACCTATCGCATGTTTGGTAGGGAAGACTAACTCTACTGTGCCATCAAACGGTGCCACAACCTCTCCATTATCTGGATAAATCGCAAGACCATCACCCATTAATTTATCACTAAATACTTGGTCTGGTACTTCATCCAACGGTACTGTACGACCTTTAAGTGGTGCATAAATCGTTTCACCTTCAACTGTAACTGATTCATTCATCGCTTCACCTTCAATCGTTGTCTCTTCTGGTTTTGTGATATTACCAGCGATAATTTGTGCCATATCATGCTTAATTTGATCTGATTTCGGCCCAAAAATCGCCTGCATATTATTGCCTACTTCTAGTACGCCTGAAGCACCTAGTTGTTTCAAACTTTCAACATCTACTTGAGATTTTTCATTAACTTCTACTCTTAAACGTGTAATACATGCGTCAAGATGTTTAATATTTTCTTTTCCACCCATTGCATCTAAAACTTTAAATGGTAACTCACTTACTGATACAGAATTATTTTGCATTTCTTTATCTTCTCTACCAGGCGTTTTATAATTTAATTTTTTGATAATAAATCTAAATATAAAGTAATAAAGTATTGCATAGACTATGCCTACTGGAATAACAAGCCACCAAGCTGTCTTATTAGGTAAGATGTTCAACAGTAAGAAATCAATAAATCCACCTGAGAAAGTATAGCCTAAATGTACATTCAATAAGTACATAATTAAGAAGCCAAAACCGTCTAGCACTGCATGAATAAAGAACAAGAGCGGTGCTACAAATAAGAACGAAAATTCTAACGGTTCTGTTATACCTGTAAGAAATGATGTTAAGGCACCTGATAACATCAGACCACCAACCACTTTACGATTTTCTTTCTTTGCCGAATGATAAATTGCTAGAGCAGCAGCAGGTAGTCCAAACATCATTACCGGAAATTCCCCACCCATAAATTTACCAGCTGTCAGTGGTACGTTTTCAGTGATTTGAGCAATAAAAATTCGCTGGTCTCCATGAATAATTTGTCCAGCCGCATTTTTAAAACTTCCAAATTCAAACCAGAACGGTGCATGGAAAATATGATGTAAACCAAATGGTATTAACAAACGTTTAATAAAGCCAAATAAGAATACGGCTATACCTGTATTAGATTCTAAGAGACCTTCACTGAATGCATTTAAACCATATTGAATGGTTGGCCAAATCCACGCCATCGGAAATGCAAGAATGAAAGAACACGTTGCCATCATAATCGGTACAAATCGTTTACCAGCGAAAAATCCTAAATAACTTGGCAATGAAATATTATAGAATTTGTTATAACACCATGCAGCCAACGCCCCAATGATAATCCCTCCAAACACACCTGTCTGTAAGGTAGGTATGCCTAGTACATTTGCATAACCACTAGCAGCATCACTGACATTATCTGATGTAATACCTAAAAATGCACCCATGGTTTTGTTCATAATCATAAACCCTACAAATGCAGCAATCGCAGCAACACCATCTCCGCCAGCTAAACCGATAGCCACACCTAATGCAAAAATCATAGGTAAATTATCGAAAATGACAACCCCTGCGCCTTCCATCATTTGAGCAACATGTTGAAATCCATCTGCTTTAATAAATGGGAGATAAGATTGTAAAACGTCTCCTTGTAAAACTGTCCCAAAAGCTAATAACAAACCAGCTGCTGGTAGAATGGCCACAGGTAACATCAAAGCCTTACCTATACGTTGAAGCTGACCAAAAAATTTCTTCCACATAATATATCCTCCATTTTCAAGAAACTATGTAACGTTCATGTACAAAACATAATATATTATAAGTCTCTATATTTTTGCGTCAAAACAAGGTCAAAGGCACAAAAAAAGGCATGAGTAAATAAACTGAGCTTTTGCTCTGTCTAAGTACTCATGCCTGATCGAATCAGTAACACGTGCTTATTTATTGTTGTGTTAAGTGGTTGATATGTAACGTTAAATAAATAACTTCTGCTTCGTATACCGTGACACCTAACTGTTTTTGCATCATTTTCATTATTTTGACAGCAACATTATAGCACAGCGGATAATGCGCTTTCAACATCTTTTCAAATTCAGTTTGCGACTTGATCGTTTCCCCTATACTCAGTCTTCTAATTAAAAATTGAATATGTCTAATAAATCTTTGATATTGTACAGACGTCGTATCAATAGATTGGTGTAAATCATGCTCCACAATTTGAATACATTTACTGATTAAATCATTAATTTTATTCATTTCGCTCATTGTTAGCTTTTCCATATTAGAAGCAATATGTAATGCTATAAACCCAACCTCATCTTCTGGAAATTGAAGTGACAATACTGAATTGAGTTTATAGATAACTGAAGCAGCTATTTTATAAGCTTCAGGGTATAGATGTCTCGTTTCGATTGCAAAAGGGTTATTAATATATTGATTTTGCATGAGTCGTTTATATGCAAATATAATGTGATCCGTTAACGCTACAATTAAGCGATTATCATCAATTTCTAAATCTGTATTAGTAATCATATTAATCGCTTCAATAATCGCTTGAATGACAGAATCATCGGCATGTTCAATAAGTGCTTTATAATGTTCTTGTTGCTTTTTCTGTTCTAGCGCATAAACTTTTTCTATCATTGTCTCATCATCTACAACCATCCCTGGTCTCTTATTGAACCCGATTCCTTTGCCAATAAGTACCACTTCACGCTTTTGATGCATACAAATAATAACATTATTGTTTAATGGTTTTGTAATTTGATATTGACCCATCATATACACCTTTCTAAGTTATTGCTTAAAATTATATAGCGTATTTTAATAAATTAAAACTAAGAAGATGTAGCTCTTTCAAATTAATCATATTTTATAAAAAAGATGGTGTTTTTCTCTATCGTGATAATGAAAGCTTATTTAAATTTTATATTTCTCTCTGTCTATATAATCATACATTCAACAAATTAAATTTCTACAAACACTGAATAGTTATGATTTCAAATTTTCATAATATGTCTTAGAATGACTATTGATGCTAAGGTTTTCAATTTGTAACGTTGTGTGCTTGATATTGTATTTATTTTCCAATAATTTAGAAACATTATTTATGACATTAAATGATTCATCCTCAGACCGAGCACTTAGTACAACATGGGCACTTAAAGAAAAGTGTTCCGTGGTTATACTCCACAAATGAAATTCATGAACATCATCAATCCCTTTTATACTTTTCATATCAGCAATTAATTTATCAATATCGAACTTTTCAGGCACAGCTTCCATCAATACAAACCAAGCATTTTTAGCAATCTTCCATCCACCACGTAATATAATTAAGGAAATGATGATACTGATGATTGGATCTATCATCTGCCATCCTGTTATGTGGATTAACACGACAGCAACAATAACACCGATTGAGTTTAATAAATCCCCCATGAAGTGCCATAATGCGCTTTGAACATTGATATTGTCTTCCTGTTTTAAAGAACGTACAAGCACGATTGTCAAAACGATATTAACGAATAAACCAATCGTGGCTATGATAACCATAACACCACTTTCAATTGGTTGTTGATAAATCATACGCTTAACTGCTTCATACAGTATCCATAATGAAATAATCATTAATGCTAAACCATTTAAAAAAGCAGCTAATATTTCTAATCTCAGATAACCAAATGTAAAACGTGACGTAGGCTTTTTCGTTGCAAAATATATCGCAACCATAGACAAACTTAATGCGATAACATCACTTAACATATGAAACGAATCAGATAACAATGCTAAAGAATTTGAAAGTATGGCACCGACAAACTCTACTATGGTAAATATCAGTGTAATAATAAATGTTAGCCACAGTGTTAATTTAGAGTTTTGTTGCTTTTTCCGATGATCAACGTGATGAAAATATTCTCTCCTACTCAATAACTTTAGCCTCCTATTCATTTTAACTACACTAAATTATACCTTCTTTCTAAAATGAATTATACTATTATTTTATATTAAAATATAAATATTATTGAATTGTTTGTCTTTCTATAATCGAACTCCCACAAAAAGAGCATATATAGCACAATTAAATCCTTTATTTTACTAATCCATTGAATAAATGTAAGCTAAATATGATATAAAAAGGGAGGCAAACATATGTTAAAAGACAAAATCGCAATTATTTCAGGTGCAGCGAGTGGCATTGGGTTGGAAATTGCTCAGGTGTTTTTAAATGAAGGTGCAAAAGTTGTATTTACCGATATTAATCAAGATGCATTAAATCGTACAGTTGAATCATTTAAATCAAACGGCTTTGATTGTATTGGTGTTACTGCGGATGTTTCTAATGAAAAAGATGTAGAAGCATTAGTGGATAAAACCGTAAAACAGTATGGACAAATTGATATTTTAATTAACAACGCAGGTCTTCAAAACGTGGCAAATATTGAAGATTTTCCAACTGATAAATTCAAACAAATGATAGATATTATGCTAGTTGGTACTTTTATTATGACAAAGCATGTACTTCCGCTAATGAAGCAACAACAATACGGACGAATTTTAAACATGTCTTCTATCAACGGACTTGTAGGATTTTCTGGCAAATCTGCTTATAACAGTGCCAAACACGGCATCATTGGTCTAACAAAAGTTACAGCTTTAGAGGCAGCCGAAGATGGTGTGACAGTCAATGCGATCTGTCCTGGATACATTGATACACCACTCGTTCGAGGCCAAATGAATGACCTTGCCAAAATAAGAAATGTGAGTGTTGAACAAGTATTAGAAGACGTACTATTCCCATTAATTCCACAAAAACAACTTGTAAATATTCAAGAAGTTGCTGATTATGCTGTATTCATTGCTAGCGATAAAGCTCAAAGTGTCACTGGACAAGCAATCGTAATTGACGGCGGCTATACAGCACAATAATTTTTAACAATTACAAAGACGATTGCTTTATTTAAAATTTGTAAAGCAGTCGTCTTTTTATAATATATATGATCATGAGCGCACAGTACGCGCAGACAAACCGAAGACTTCCCGAGTGTGTAAATTGCCATATTAGCTCTGTTCCCATGATCAATTTTCGTATAAGTACATAAACTGATTTCTAGTTTTTCTAATATACCTCAAAATTTCGAATAATTTGATTCACAAAATGAATCATTCAGTATTTAATTGTCTATAACCTTTTTTCTTTACATCTCTTTTTTATAAGTATAAATTGATAACTGTAGTAAGTAACCTGTATGGAAAGAAGGAAATTGTAGTATGCAAAACTCAATAAAGTACCGTAAATTCATTTTACCTTTAGTGATCGGTATACTTATTTGGCTGCTCACCCCTTTCAAACCAGATTCACTTAGTATACAAGCTTGGTATATGTTTGCTATTTTTGTGGCAACGATCATTGCTTGTATCACACAACCAATGCCTATTGGAGCTGTATCTATACTAGGTTTTACTGTCATGGTAATTACAGGCGTCTCTGATATAAAAAATGCCGTACAAGGTTTTGGCAATAATAGTATTTGGCTCATTGTCATAGCTTTTTTTATTTCAAGAGGCTTTGTGAAGACAGGCTTAGGACGACGTATCGCATTACAATTCGTTAATCTTTTTGGTAAAAAGACCTTGGGACTCGCGTACTCACTCGTAGGCGTAGATCTTATATTAGCACCGGCAACACCTAGTAATACTGCACGTGCAGGTGGTATTATGTTCCCAATTATTAAATCTTTATCTGAATCATTTGGCTCAGACCCAAAAAAAGGTACAGAAAGAAAAATGGGTGCTTTTCTAATTTTCACTGAATTTCAAGGTAATTTAATTACTGCTGCAATGTTTTTAACTGCGATGGCTGGTAATCCGCTCGCACAAAACCTTGCAGAAAGCACTGCGAATGTACATATAACATGGATGAACTGGTTCTTAGCTGCACTTGTGCCAGGCTTGATTTCTTTGATCATAGTACCGTTCATTATTTATAAAATATATCCACCCAGTATTAAAAAAACGCCAAATGCTAAAAACTGGGCACATAAAGAATTAATGAAAATGGGTAAAATATCCATTCCAGAAAAATTTATGATTGCTATTTTTATCATAGCACTCGCTTTATGGATTACTGGAAGTGTCATTCAAATAGATGCTACATTAACAGCATTTATTGCACTTTCACTCTTACTCATTACAGGCGTTTTAAATTGGAAAGATATTTTAAATGAAACTGGCGCCTGGAACACATTAATTTGGTTTTCAGTGCTTGTATTAATGGCTGATCAACTTAATAAACTGGGCTTTATCCCTTGGTTAAGTAAGTTAATTGCATCCAGCTTAGGTAATTTTAGTTGGCCAATCGTGCTCATATTATTAATTGTTTTCTATTTTTATTCACACTATCTTTTTGCAAGCGCAACGGCACATGTTAGTGCGATGTATGCTGCACTATTAGGAGTCGCTGTCGCCGCTGGTGCACCGCCATTATTCAGCGCTTTAATATTAGGTTTCTTCGGTAACCTATTAGCTTCAACAACACATTATAGTAGCGGTCCTGCACCGATACTATTTTCTGCTGATTATATAAGCCAAAAACGTTGGTGGACAATGAATTTTATTCTCGGTATTGTTTACTTTATCGTTTGGATTGGCATAGGATCAATTTGGATGAAAATGATTGGTATCATGTAATATGAACTCACAACGTTTTTCTATTATAAAAAGGTTAAGTTGTTTGTTGATTTTACGCGCAACTTAACCTTTGTTTTATATATTTTGAATTATTAATTAAGACATTTTGATAATAATTCTACCGGCATCGCCATTTGCTAACTGATCAAAACCTTTATTAATCTGATCTAATGAAATGACGTCACTGATTAATGGATCAACATTGAGTCTGTTTTGACGATATAAACTCACGAATCTTGGTATATCACGATCAGGAACACAACTTCCAACATATGAACCTTTAATCGTCCTCTCTTCAGCAGCTAACGTTACTTGTGGAAATGAAAATTCTGCTTTTGGATCAGGTAAACCTGTGGTCACTGTTGAACCACCCCGTTTTGTTATCGCGTATGCTACTTGCATTGCAGGTACTACACCTGCTGTTTCAAACACGTATTCAGCGCCACCTGTTACATATGTTTTAACATCATCAATCACATTTTCATCACTTGAGTTAAACACTGCTGTTGCACCTAAAGTTTTAGCAATTTCAAATTTATCTTCGTTAATATCTAAAGCAATAATCTCATTAGCACCAGCCAGTCTCGCACCTATTATAGCATTGAGTCCAATGCCACCAAGACCCACTACCGCTACGTTACTCCCCGGTCTAATCTGAGCTGTATTTATAACAGCACCTATGCCTGTAATGACAGCACAACCAAACACTGCTGCTCTTTCATAAGGAATTTCTGGATCTATTTTAACTATTGAATTTTCTGAGACAACAGCATATTCTGAAAATCCAGAAACACCTAAATGATGATGTATGACATCTTTTTCTTTAGATAGTCGGAACCCACCTTCTATCATCTCACCTTTCTCATTGGAAGCTGCACCATTTTCACATAATGCAGGTCTTCCTTCACGACATGGTATACATTTACCGCAACTAGGGATAAAAGTACAGACAACGTGATCTCCAACTTCAAAATCACTAACACCTTCACCTAGTTCTATAATTTCACCTGCAGCTTCATGGCCAAGCGCCATAGGCATTGGTCTTGGACGACTACCATTAATCACTGACAAATCAGAGTGACATAAACCCGCGGCATGAATTTTAATTAGCACTTCATTTTGTTTAGGGGCGTCAAGATTTAAAGTTTCTATTTTTAAAGGCTTCATTTTTTCATATGGCCCTTCAACACCCATTTCATATAATACTGCAGCTTTTGTTTTCATTGCTTCACACATCCTTTACTCATAATAACCATCCGTAGACTTTCTAAAAGATTCAAATTGGTTACCATCATGGCCAAACCAAATCTCTGCATTCTTTTCTTGAGCAAGGCGCTTAATATATTCCACTGAATTTGCCCAACCAACCGAATCATAAAGAATACCAGGTGGTTGTAATTTAGGTTCCATACTTTCTTGTGTGTAAATAGCATCAGAGGCTAAGATGAGTGTTCCTAACTCTTCAGTTTCAATTTCCAAACCAATCATTCCCCAGGCATGTCCACTACCAAAGTTAAGTACTTTCACACCATCTACAAGGTTTAGATGTGCTTGATCTCGCGCTATAGTTTGCCAAGTCAAATCACTTTTAATCCAAGCATCGATATCACTCCAAATGTACGCACCTTCTTGTTGATTACGCGCATAACACTTCATTGCACCACTGAATTCATCATCGTGAACAATTACAGTTGCGTTTGTAAAATATTCTAAACAACCAGCATGATCAAGATGTAAATGGGAAGCTACTACTATATCCACATCTTTAGGATCGACACCTAATTGTTCTAGTCTATTTGGTAAGTGGCATGATTCATCAGAAAAATAAGGGAACGCTTTTTGTGTTGCATTAATCCATCGTCCTTCTTCGCCCATTGAATTCGGATTACAAGCAGTATCAAATAATATCTTAGCATCCGGATGATCTATAAAAACGGTATAAATCGGAAATTCATGTAGTTCATTTTCTTTATTTGGATTATCTAATGTCGCTTGGTTTGAATTTGCAATCATTAAATTTTTATCCATTTTCATTCGCCCATTATCCAACACATATATTTTCATACGGTCTTTTTTTATATTCACCATACCAATCACCTCTTAGTATAATATTACACTAAAATGTAAGGGTTTTCCATAAATATACTAATACTTGCACTCAACACTTATATAAAAATGAATTATTATATTTTCACTTGAAATTCAATCAACTTTCGACACTTTTCTACGTACAAATGCAGTTTGTCCATATCACACAAAACACACAATACACTTTGGCACTTTTTACATACCCAAAACACCAAATAGTGTTAAACTTAAATTGAAAAATGTGAATATTTTCACAAAATAGGAGGAGACGACTTTTATGAAGAAGATTTTTATCGCAGGTGCTATCCCAGAAGCCGGGCTTAATCAACTTGAACAACATTTTGACGTAGATATGTATACTGGTGAAACGCTAATTTCCGAAGCATTATTAATAGAAAAAATTAAGGATGTAGATGCATTAATCACTTTATTATCTACTAACGTGAGCCGAAAAGTTATTGAAACTGCACCAAAATTAAAAATCATAGCTAACTATGGTGCTGGTTTTAATAATATTGATATTGAAGCTGCGCGTGAACACGATATCAATGTGACAAACACACCCATTGCTTCAACCAATTCAACTGCAGAGTTAACAATGGGTATTTTACTTGCTGTTGCAAGACGAATTCCTGAAGGAGATCAACTTTGCCGTAATGAAGGATTTAACGGTTGGTCACCATTATTCTTTAGAGGACGTGAAGTATCTGGTAAAACAATTGGTATTATAGGATTAGGTGAAATTGGTACTGCCGTTGCAAGACGTGCTAAAGGTTTTGATATGAATGTGCTTTATTCAGGTCCTAAACGTTATGAAGATAAAGAAGCTGAATTAAATGCTGAATATGTTTCACAAGACGAACTTTTAAAACGTTCAGACTTTGTAACTTTAAACTGTGCATATAATGAAAAGTTAAAGCACATGATTGACTATAATGCGATCAAAAAAATGAAACCAACTTCATATTTAATCAACGCATCAAGAGGTCCAATTGTTTATGAAGAAGAATTAGTAAAAGCCCTAGAAGAAGGTATTATTGAAGGTGCAGCACTTGATGTGTTTGAGTTTGAACCGAAAATTACTGAAGCACTAAAATCAATGAAAAACGTAGTTATCACACCACATATTGGCAATGCGACATTCGAGGCAAGAGATATGATGGCTGAAATTGCAGCATCTAACGTAGTGAAACAACTTAGCGGTGAACAACCAAACTATATTGTAAACTAACAGGAGTGAAAAATATGCCACAAACATCCAATCGCTTTTTTAAAATAAATGAGTTACAACATTTTTCTGACGACGCAGCGAAAAAAACTATATTTTATGAAACACGACATTCAGCTGGTGCGGTTTGGTGTCTTAAACCAGGACAATCATTACCTTGTCACACACATAAAGATGCAGATGATGTTTGGATTGTACTACAAGGCGAAGGAACATTTTTCACAAATGATAATGAACAAAAACCCATTAAAGCCGGAGATATATTCGTTTCATTCCCAGGAGATGCGCACGGCATGACTAACACCGGTGATGAAGACTTTGTCATGTTAGGTTTTGCTACACCAATGCCATTGGACTTCAACCCATATGAATGTGCACAATAAGCGCGATGTATTTTAATTATTATAAAATTAAAACCACCTGTTTCACGGGTGGTTTTCTTTTGGGCTATAAGTCTGCTTTAGTGGCTAGGGCTCTTAAGTGGTATTGGATTAATTTTAATAACCTTTATATTCTTTAACATGTTTTTCTTGATCTTGTATATTTTTCTGTTGTTGTTTCATTTATCACCTATTTGACTAACATCATTCAACTTGTGGAAAGTAGATGTGCTTAAATATTTACCAATGATATAATAATGAAGTCGCCTTAACTTCCGGCGATGTTTTCGACGGAAGGAGGTGAGTGTCTGTGGACTTTTTATTCGTAACGGTAATTGCACCTGTGATAACCGGATGTATTGTAGCTTGGTTTACCTATCGGTTAAACCAACGCAATAAATAGGCGACTATCCATATCACATAAAGAGCCCCAACCTACGGCAATAGGTTGGGGCTCGGTGTATATCTACGGACTTTCTATTCGTTATTTATATTATAACATCATAGTGAGTAGGAATGCAAAATGCTTTAAATGCGATACACTATCGATGTGCAAATATACACTCTTTTAATAAAATAAATGTTTCACTATTAATCCTTTTGTTTATTTATCATGACTTGAATGTATAGAGCAATCCAAAGTTCGTTAGGGTAAGGTATAACTGATTCAGTTGAACCAATTGCTATATTGTGACTTTCTCCTCTCCGTCGAGTTACTATATTTTTACCTAAATCAAAAAATGAACGTTGCGCTGCTAATATTTCATTGTTTTCTTTTCCTGTTATCATTGTTTTAGTTGAAAAATAAGGATTATTAAAATTATATGTGTCGTTACTGTCTGAAAAAACATAAGGAGTTTGTTGTTTTATTCCTCCTTTTAACAATTTTATCATCTGTAACATCCCCACTTCTTTTCCATCAACAAAGACACTATAATGTGGCCTTAAAGACCATAATTTAATTCTTTTTAACATAATATTATGATCTAGTGATGTAAGTTTAACACCATAAACAGGGAAAATATCAAATACACTTAGCCATTTTTGAAGATTATTATTAAAATATGGAGTCCATATCGTATCGCTCATACCATGAACTTTGATATGTATACCATCGAATATGTACAATGGGGCTTGATAAAAATATTCATTCTTTCTTAAGTTAGGACTTTTTTCATATAACGTAAGTTCTCTTTTATATTTTCGTTTAGAGTAACGTCTTATCATAATAGTTCCCAATAAAACAATAATGCTCGCCACCCAAAAAATAACTAATATCCATGGGGAAATGGAGTTATTAAAAAATCCCACCATGCTACCAATCATAAATATTGTTACTAAAATTGTTTCAACGAATAATACTAAGACAGGCAACTTTATAACTCCTTTCAAAAATATTGAATTTTTTTCCTTAATGCAATATAACATAGTATAGTTTTGTTAGTTCAATAAGTATCGCTTGAAAGCTAACTATATTTAGTTAACATGCTAATTATTTTCAATTTTTCTTTTCAATTGATTAGCCTCTTTTGTAGCTAAATTCGAATAATACTTATTTGAAAAGAACATTTGAATAATCAAAAATGCAGCATTAATCGTCCAATATAGCCCTAAAGCCGAAGCTGAGGTGATTGAAATATATATGATGAATATAGGAGAAATAATTGCCATGATATAACCCATAGAACGTTGTTCTTTAGGCATATTTTCCATATTTATTAAGGGTTGTATAATGTATAAAATACCAGCAATTATAGTAATCCAAATATCAGGCTGTGTTAAATTAAACCAAAGAAAATCAGTATGTTCATTTAAACCACCACTCGAAGGCCATTTTAACGAAACGTAGAGTCCAAATAAAATAGGCATTTGTATAAGTAATGGCAAGCATCCTAGCATTGTCTTCATAGGATTCATATTGTACTCTTTATATTTGTCCATCATTTCTTGATTCGCTGCCATTTTTTCTTCTTGCGTATTCGCTTTTTTTATTTTCTCTTGTATCTTAGTTAGTTCAGGTTTCACAAATTCCATTTTCTTACGCATCAAATGCCCATTTTTAGATTGAGCTAACATGAACGGTAACATGATAATTCTAACGATTAACACGATTGCAATGATTGCTAATCCATAATTGTTATCAAATATAGAACCTAACCAGTGTAAAAGATGATCCATTGGTACTGCAAAAGTATGATAGAAAAAGCCATTTCTATTTTCTGGCTTTGAATAGTCACAGGCTGAAAGCAAAGTAAAACTTAATAATAGTAATGCTATTAGTTTTTTTCTATGTATCAATTATTTTTCATCCCTTTGTTATATATTCTGTACACATCTTCTTGTATAGATTTAAAGTTATCCAAAGCCATAAAATCCTCATTTTCTAAAATCCTAGAGCTTGCTATATTCAAAGTATTTTCATAATTTGCTGGTAAGCGATTCTCTAATGGTAAAGTGTTTAGCCATTCGTCAATTTTATTAAAGAATTCATCTTTTTGATAAACAAAATTTTGAGTTAAATAATCAAAGCATTGGCAATACCGCTTCAAATATTGAATGGTTTTATTATCATCATTTTTAACGTAATATAATGCAAGTTTATAATAACAGTTCATACTTAGGTGTGGATACAAATAATCCACATTAAAAGCTTTATTTACATAATGAAGTTTAGACTCTAAACACTCTATAGGAACAGAATATAAGTCAAAAGTAAGCATTAAAGCAAAGTCATGCATATAAATCATTAGAGATTGGTACATATCTGTCTGAATTACATTTTTTGCTTTTGAAATATTACCTTTTTGTAAATAAGCTAAAGTTAAGGTAGCATTTTCACCAATTTTTAAATCAAAATCGGGTGTATTATCTATAACTGATGAATAGTCACCTTCAAACATATACATTAATGTTTGATATCCTTGTGCATGTCTTTTCAAATATATAGATTCCGAGTTGTCCTCTGTCGTTTTAATTATTTCATGTGCCAATTTTGTTGTTTCTTTTACTTGCATTTCATTCTCACAATATAAAATGTTATTTGCTAAAATCCCTAACAATGAGTTGAGAAACTTAAATTCATTACAATGACTAATATAGTAATCACGTACAGTTGATACATATTCTTCATAACTAGTTTTATTGATCATCTTAGATAATGATATAGATACTTCCTTAATTTCTTCATCTGTCATAGTAATACTATAGTTGAGCAGGTCATCCACTGAAATATTAAACACTTTTGCTAGTTTTGGTAACATTGTAATATCAGGATACAGTGTGGCGTTTTCCCACTTAGAAATAGTTGTTTTTGTTGTATTGAGATACTCAGCTAATGCTTCTTGAGTCATTCCACGTCTTAAACGTTCTTGTTTGATTGTTTTAGATATTTGAATCATTAATAACACCTCTTATAATTAATGTTACTAAAAAATTTAAATAAGTTATATTTCTTATATATCAACATATAGAAACAAAGTTTCCATATGAGAAACTATAGAATGCTAAAAACCATCACTTATAAAAAGAGATGGCTTAAAAATTTTGTCACAATGACAAACGCTAAAGAATCAAGGTTTTATAGAAAAATATTTTATTTAAATCAGACGTTACTCATGACAATAGATAAGTTTAAATAGTTGAATTATTTGTAATATTAGTAATGGTTAAAGTCGTAAATTTTAATATATTTTTTAGATGCAACTCCTCTCTAGACCAAGAGTCATATTTTTCATATAATAAACCTATTTTATGATTAGATAATTCAGTTAATGCTGAATAAGAATATCCATAACGGGGATAATCAATATCATACTCGTTATTCCAGTCTATTATATTATCATTTTCATTAATATATCCTAACCATATTTGACCGTGTCTTCTACCTTTAGTAGAATTTGGTGTGCTCAATATCACTGCTGATTTACCATTTATTAATTGTGAGTACTTAATAACTGATAATTGAGTTCCATAAGAAGTGTTTTCGACGATATCTAAATATTTCACTTCATCCCATGTATCTCCATTATCTAGACTCGTCATATACCCTATTTTACCAGTGGTAGTTCTCATATATGTTTGTATTACGCCAGGTTTAATTTCTACCATTTGGGCTTCTGCAGTCGCATTAGAAAAAGGAAGAGGAGCTTTTCTTGACTCCCATGTATCTCCATTGTCATCGCTAATAATAAATACCATTTGTTTATCTGAATAAGATGAAAAAATAATCCGATTATTTTTAGTAGCAATTAAGCCTTGTCCCGGACTAAGATAAGATGCATTATGACCAATTCCGAGAAAGGGTGGTAATAAAAGTGGAGCCTCCCAAGTCTCGCCTGAATCGCTCCTTGTTGTATATCCTATGAAATTAGTAGGCGTTATTTTAAATAAGGCATCCTTATAAAATATATTCATTTTAACTGTATTACCATTTTTATATTCAACAAGTTCTTTGTTGTCAAACTTGATCGAATACTGCTCAATAGTTAGGTATTTACCTTCTTTTTTAAATTATAATAATTATCCACACTATATTCAGTTGGAGTGTTTGAATTATCATTATAAATTACACCGTTTTCTCTAATAGAATAGTTATATGATGATTCATATTCATATTTTAATTTTAAGTACAACTGCTCATCTATCTTTTTAAACCCTGAATCATCTTTTAATGCATTACTATTTCCAATTCCAGCTGGCATGAAATCACTCATTAAAATTACTTTATTAGTTTTTTTATCTTCTACTAGTGCGGAATCAATAAAGGAAGCGCTACCACTTATTTGTTCTTCTTTTCCCACTTTATCTCTAGGCCAATCAATAGTTTGTTTAGCATAGTCTTCAAACTCTAATGCTAATTTGGGATGTGACCACGTCATGCCATTATCATCGCTATAAGAAGTAGTAATATTTATTTTACTTGGAGAATCATGTGTTCCTCCATACCTAGCATCTGCACTTGCAAGTACTCTTTTATTACTTAAAGTGTATAAAGCAGGGATTCTAAAATAATTTGCTTTTGTAGCGTCTCCTGCTTTAAAAATCATTTTATTTGTGAGGGCATTAGTAGTTGCATTTATTAATTCATTTTCAGTTAAAAGTTCATTATATATCTTAAATGATTGTATTTCTCCTTCAAAGTTAAAATCAAGTTTTCCTGATCGTATAACTCCACCCAATACATAGGAATTCGCTCCTAAAATTTTATTAATAGGTTTAAATCTTGAAACGCTCTCCGACGCTATTTTTTCTCCATTAGCGTACAATGTATAAGTCTTCTTTTGCGAATCTGAGACAAATGCTATAATATTGGAAACTTGCCCTTCTTGATTTTTTCCCCATAGAGAAGCAGGTCTTGAAATTAAATGGTTAATATCTTCATTATTATCTCTAATTTCAGCACCTAGCTCCCCGTCATTTCTAATGAAAATGTCAAAATAATTATTTTCAAAACCTTCATCTTTATTTGAAATTCCAAATAAAGCTTGTAAAGCATTTTTATTATTCGACTTAAATTTAATGATAATTGCGGAATCTTCTGACACAAATATTTGATTTAACTCATCCGTTATATCTAAACTTTCATTTTTTAACACTACGTTATTTTTTTCAAAAATTGGCTTATACTCTATATTAGAATTATTTTCCATAAAAATTCACTCCATCCCGATTTCCGAAAATTTTTCAACTACAGTTCTTACAAAAAATGCTTCCTTATTTCGTCTTTAACTATTTGATTTTAAAATGCATTAATTAGGTATTCTCACTTTAATAACAACTTTTTTAATACTCATTTTTTCTTTATTACAACAACCTGGTGTGTGTATATCGTTAGGGAAAAGTATCGTGAACATCCCTGGAATTAAATTCAATTCAGATTCATTTTGTACCTTACTATATAATAGAACATCGTCACTTTCTATTTTATTGTCATTTATAACATTTTTTTCCGAAGGCGGCGCCACATATATAGTTTCTTCGCCATAAACAAGATATTGTAAATCAATATATTGAGAATGACGTTCTGCCATTTTTTCAGTTTTATTAATTGTTGTTACTTCTTGTACAGAAACAAACATGTTATCTCCATCAATTTCATAATTCCCTGGTTTTACATTTGACCATTCTGTTCTTTTTATATAACTTAATGCTTTATTAATCAAAGGAGAAAACCAGTCTTGGTCAAAATCATTAATACTGCCTAATATCATGTTATCACCTCTTGTTTTAGCAAGATATTAAATAAAAGCCTTACTTTATTTAATATCTTCTACGTTTATTTTTTCATCTTTTTCTAAAGATAAAGTTAAAGCATCAGCTGTAGCAATTGAAGATTTTGCAGCTGTACCATCTAATAGTGGATAAAATTCTTCTGAAACTTTTCCACCTTGTAAAATATAATGTAAAAATTCCATTTCTTCTCTCATAATAGAATGTAGCCACATTGGGGGTTTTTGGCTAGGTCTCCCATACGCAATCGCTCCATCTGTTTCTGTCGCTTTATTAATTTTTGCACGATCTTCATCGATTTCTTTTGTCTCGTGTAATAAAAAGTACTCTTCTTGACTAGGCGTTTTCAATATAACTTGCGCGTTTTGTAAATCAATTAAAATTGCTCCTTTAGTACCTTGTATTTTCACAAAATGATCACTCCATCTAAATGCTGAGCCATATTGTAAAGTAGCAAATTTATTTTCTGGAAACTCTAAATTAATAAATAACATATCTTCTTCGTTACCAAATTGTTCCCCTTGGTGCGCTACATTACCTCCAATCATTGTGACTCTTTGCGGTTCTCCCATCAAAAACTGTATACAATCTAACTCATGGATATGATGATACAAATGACCACCTGAAAATTCCTTTTGTTTTTTCCAGCTTAATTGAGTTTGCTCTTCCTCCCAACCATTTCGTTCAGCATGAGAAAATAAAATATCTCCTATATATCCTTCATTAATTAGTCGTTTTGCTGTTCTAACTCCATTCATGAAATTCATTACATGTCCTGCCATAAAAATAACTTCATTTTCTTTGGCACTATTAACCATTTCTTCACAATCTTTATATGATAAAGCAATCGGCTTTTCACAAAAAACATGTTTTTTATTTTTAGTAGCTAATAAGACAGGTTCTTTATGATAACAATTAGGCGAAGCAACAATAACAGCATCAATATCCTCACGTTCACAAAGGGATTGGATATCAGTTTCCATATCACATTGTAATTCTTTTGCTATCTCATCAGAATTTTCTGGATCATAAACAGCAGAAACTTTCGCATCCTCTAATTTACTTAATTCTCTTGCGAGTCCTGTTCCAAAGTATCCTGTACCCACAATTCCATATTTAATAGTATTCATATATAATCACCTTCAACAATTTTATTATAAAGTTATTTTGTTTATCTCTGAACTCTAATAGGGTTCTTTAAAATATAGCCATAACTAAAAGCTGATATTATTAATAGTATAGCTCCTATTAAGAAAACCATTTGAAATGAACTAGTTGTTTGTACCACTACGCCAGTTACCATCGGAGCTGTAGCCCCTCCTAAAAATCCACCAAAATTTTGAATACCTGCTAAAGAGCCTACTTTATCTTTTGGAGCAACATCAGTACTTAAAGTCCACATAACACTGGGAGGGATAGAGCTTGCAAAAAATCCGATAGATAAAAAGACTATGGCTAAAACTGTGCTTGAAACGTACGGAACTGGTATAACAGAAATAGCTGATAATATAGCAGCCCCTACAATTGGAAATTTTCTAGCTTTGATTGGAGCTACGCCTTTTTTAATTAAATAATCTGCTAATAATCCACCAATTGGGACACCAAAAATACCCGCAATAAATGGAATGGAAGACACCCAACCAGTAGTCATTAGGTCTAGTCCTCTTCCTTTAGATAAATATCCTGGAAGCCAGGTAAGGAAGACCCAAAGCGTAAAGTTAGTACCAAATGCACCTATTATCATTCCCCAAGTCGATCTGAATTTAAATAATGAAGACCAAGTTAAATTACTACTATTCTCATCCTTGCTCTCTTCTTCTATTGCGTTTATTTCATAATCATTTTCGGGCTTTGGATCTTTATAAAATATTATCCAGAGAATTACGAAAATAAAACCAAGTGCTCCAATAGATATAAACATTATTCGCCATCCTGCAAATAGCATAACTGCAGTTAGTATTGGAGGAGCAATTGCTTGTGCAATAGTTGGCCCCATGTTAAAAACTGAGGTTGGAAACCCTCTTTTTTCTTTGGGAAACCAGCGATTTGTAACTTTAACACCTGCTACAAAATAAGGAGACTCGGAAGCACCAAGTAATATTCTTGCAAGTAACATAAATATAAATCCATTTGCAAATCCACTAATTACAGTAACAAGTGACCAAAAAACGATTGCCCAAGTTAATATTTTTTTGGGGCCCTTTTTATCCACTGCCCATCCTGATAATAAACTTACTATTGCATATGGCCATGCGAAAGCAGATAATAGAACACCCATTTTAGCCTCTCCAAGTCCGAATTCATCAGCAATTACGATATTCGCAATACTTATATTTGTACGGTCAAAATAGTTTATAATTGCTCCAAACAGTAAAAGTAGAACCATAAACCAACGGAAACGATTAATAGATTTCTGAGACTCAGGAAAACCTTTGGACAATTTACTACTATTCATAAACATAACCCCCTTTATTTTTTAATATACAGAATCAAACGACTGTATAAAGATTTCTTTTTTGCATAAATGACCCTTTTTATAACCACTCCATTTTCTTTATTGCTATTAAATAGATATTCACCTAATATTGTAAGCGTTACCATATACTTGTAACAATGCTTTTTTTAAAAATAAAACATTTTTCTTGAAAAAAGTGAAAATTTTTTCAATATACACTTAAGGATTTAATAGTAACTAAAAATGCATGTATCATTGACTATTTAGATATTATATGTAAAAAACTAATGTATTTTTACATTTTCCTCTTAACATAACCAATGATTATCAGAAGTTTTAATGTTATGAATCAAGATCACTCTTAAAATGAGTGGTTTTCTTTTGAGATATAAGACCGATTTATCGGCTAGACTCTAAAGTGGAAATTGAATAATTTTAATATCCCATAAAAGTTTCTTATATGCTTTAACACTAATTTATTTGGCACAATATCCTTCATTTTCATTGGATAAAAAACGCTGTACATAGAAAAACACCTCCGTACGATTCATTTATAATGAATTTAACGAAAGTGCCTTTATTTTAGTCCTACTGATTGGGTTTCAATTCAAAATTTTTCTATTGCTTAGTCTCTTATGGTAAATACATATCATGCTTTTTGTGAGAAACAACTACTTTTCACACTTATCGATTACTGCATAATCAATTTATTTTTTATAATCTTTCCACTTATACTTAAATAACCAAGCAGTCACGCACTATAAAACAAAGATTATGATATCACTTTTAATTCAAAAGACTGCCAAGGTTTTAATAAATTTAATAAGAAATGTTCTTCTTTTTTTACATGTCCGATAACATTTTTATAACCATGATTTTCCATATCTTGTAATGCGATTTGCAGCTCCCCTTTGTAGTGACCATATTGTTCATTACAAATCACAATATCACCTTTTTTAATTTGTTTTGTGTTATTTGGCGGGAATGGCTCATCCTTATAATGAACGCGACTCATCGTTGACCGTATAACATAATCTGAAATATCCCCCCGATTGAAATGAAATTCCTCTGTCACAATAGTTTCATCTAATCCAGTAATATCGTTATTTAAATAAACATCAAAACTAGGCATTGCTAAATTAATTTCTGAAAGTGATTGTAACTCAGATTCAGAAGCAAATGCATTACCAATAATAAAATCATCCACTAAATTCGTCATTAATAAATGCTTAACTTGTACTGCTATAGGCAATTTCCTATGACTTTCTAATGTCGGTAAGCCTTCCATAATTATCCAAGGCCCTACTGTTGCTTCTTGTGAAGTAACAAAAGCTGCAGTGTGAACATTATTTTTTTTATAAACTTCACTCGTATTTACAAAATGTTGATATGATAAACCAGTATAGGTTTGAGGATAAAAATTGTGACAACCTATAAGTTTGTCTAAATTAGGTTGATAACTTAACACATCTTCAATAAATGTATCACTCACACTGATGTTTAACTCTACATACATATGCTGTTTGTTATAACTCAGTTGTGCTATTTCTTGAGCTGAAAATCCCGCATCTACACGTATTCCTGATACACCTAGTGTTTTAAAAAAGGACAAATCATCACGCTTTAAATTCAATGCTTCAAAAACTTTATGGTTAATATCCGCAATCACTGTCATATCATTCTCTTTAGCAACTTTTACCACTGACTTAAATTTATTAAAAACCGCTTCTTCGTCACTTTTAACTGAAAGTAAATTTGTGAAGATGCGCTTAAATCCGAATTTTGCACTCATTTTAATATAGTCACACATTTCTCCTAAATCTGATTGGGTCGGATAAACTGATATTCCTAAATTATGCATATATATTTACTCCTTATTTGATTTATATATAATGCCACGCATTTGACGTTGCTCAATCAATACACGAGATTTTTCAAAAAAGAGGATACTCGTAAATATTAATAAAAGTAATATTATTCCCCATCCAAACAAATTAATATTTTCAAATATAACTACAGGGACAACGACGATAAATGGTATACCTATCAGTAATAACCATCTATTAAAATGAAATTTATTGACTATAAAATGGGCTATTTTATAAAAGCAAAATATGAGTAAAAATAATACTATTAAATAAATCAATCGCATCATATTAACACTTCTCTTCTAATTTTTGATATAACTCAATCATTTTTTCAATTAAATTTTTCTCACTAATCGCTGTCATTAAATGGTCTTGTGCATGTATCATCAATAAAGATGTTTGTACTTTGTCACCATTTATTTCAGACTGTATTAATTCTGTTTGTATATTATGTGCTTTACTCATTTCTTGCTTCGACTCTGCCATCAGTTCATTCGCTTGTTCAAAATTAAATGCGGTAGCCGCATCCAAAGCTTCATATGCTAAACTTTTTGCATTACCACCATGTGAAATAATTTCAAAAATAATTTGTTCGTTTTGTTCACTCATCAAATCTCCCCATCTCAATTAATCGTCGTTAAAATCATCATTTATAGCACCTTGTTCTTGTTCTATCATTTTACGTTCGTACATTTTAAAGAATGGATAATATATGATTACTGCAACTAAAAGATTAAATACGACTAACACCAGTGCTCTCCAGTCACCATTCGTTGCAAATAATGCCCCTAAAGGCCCCGGTAATGTCCATGGCGCAAGTATCGTGATTTTAGCTATCAAACCTAACTTAAATACAAAATAAGTAATCGTCGTTAAAATAAGTGGAATTCCTATAAACGGTAACGCAAGAATCGGATTCATAACTAATGGCGCACCAAATATAAGTGGTTCATTGATATTAAATATGCTCGGTA
The DNA here is from genome assembly GCF_016743055.1 of Staphylococcus sp. 11-B-312. Classification (NCBI taxonomy): domain Bacteria; kingdom Bacillati; phylum Bacillota; class Bacilli; order Caryophanales; family Staphylococcaceae; genus Staphylococcus; species Staphylococcus sp. 11-B-312. The sequence goes on along the minus strand of NZ_CP068241.1, from coordinate 157,549 downwards.
TAATGGAAAAACGTCCTACTTTCTTCAAATATTCAGATTTTGAGAATATCATCAATATACACAAACTCAGTGTCGCTCCTGCACCGCCTATCCATACAAACCACTGGAAAAATGGTTCGACAATAATATGTGGTAATGGTTCCCCAGCAGCCTTAGCATCTATGTTTTGATCTAATAATGAAAACCAAATAGGTTGGAAGACTGCCCCCATTACTGCCACACCATGTATACCTGCTGACCATAAAAGTACAATGAAAAACACAGGAATCAAAGCACCTAATAAACTGTCACCGGCAAAATTACCTAAAGGTTCAAAGATTTTATTAATAATAGCATTTAAATCTATATTTAATATCACTCTTACAAACCAAGAAATAACGATAATGACGATTGCAGGTACCAAAGATTCAAACGAACGTGCAACAGATCCCGGAACTTGATCCGGCATTTTAATCGTAAACCCTGACTTCACTACGAGTCGCATCATCTCAACAGCAAATATCATTGAAATGATTGCTACAAACAAGCCGGAACCACCTAAATCTGCCATAGGCAACACATAACCCACAGCATCGCTTTTAGGTAATTTATCATCTAAGTTGAGCGGTAACGTCATCATTAAAAATGTTGCTAGTGAAAGTAATCCACCTGCTTGGCCATCCATTTTATATGATTTTGCTAAACTATAGCCCATTGAAAATGCAGCGTAAACTGCCATCAGTCCCAACGTCATTCTATTAGCGATCATTATCTTCTCAGCATGCGGTTCTACTAATTTTTCTAAAGCTGGTATGGGAGGAGACGCAAATAAAGTAAAGAACGATCCAACTATGATAAGTGGTAGTGTTGCGATAATACCATCACGAATAGAAGTTAAATGTCGTTGCTCAGAAGCTTTGGCCATGGGTGGCATTAATACCTTTTCAATCCATTTCAAAAATTTCTGCATAACATACACCCTCTGTTTACTTATTTAATTTAGTACTTATACATACGTTTTTATTTGCTTTAAAATTTTAGGTGCGCCAATCGGTGTATAGCCCATTGGATCTATGACATCTACAGGTTTATTAACTGCTTCACCGACTTTTTTAAATTTATCTAATCGATGTCTCACTTGAGGTGCTACTAAACCTAAGTCGTAATCAGCAATTTCATTTTCAAATGCTTCGGTACCAACTGCTACGATTTCCAAATCAAAATTTTCTTTTGCCGCCTCTTTCTTCACAGCATCAACAATCATAGAACTAGACATGCCACCTGAACAAACCATTATTACTTTCATAAAACAACACCCTTTCAATATTTTCTTTTTTTAACTTTAACTGCTTGCCGTGTACGCTCTAATAATTTCGTATGTCGTTCATAATCTCTACTGGCTAATGATACAAATAAAATATCTATGACATTGAGCATAGCTATACGTGAACTCATTGCTGCACTTCTCACTGGCTTTTCTGAAGAGCTATAAAACAAGTTAATATGTGCTAAGTCTGCTACATCATTATTGCTATATTTAGTTATGGAAATAATTTGAGCCCCCGCTTTATGTGCTAATGCTAATGACTGCAAAATATCTTCTGTTTGGCCAGTATTCGAAATAGCAATAATAACATCATTTTTTGTCACATTGGCACTCAATGTCGCTTGCTCATCATAGCTCTTGCCAACCTCACACCACTTATCAATGCGTGTGAGCTTTTGCTTTAAATCTTCTGCAATAATTGCTGAAGCACCAATACCAAACACACAAATTTTCCTAGCCTGATGTATCATTAAAGCCGCTTTTTCTAACGCTACTGGTGATAAAATTTGAGCTGTATTCCTTATCGCTTTAGCATTACTTTGAGAAATACTGTTAATCACGCTTTCATTGGAATCAGTAATATTGAGTTCTTCATAATCATCTTCAATTTCATTATGTCTATTTAACGCCATAGCAATTTCCATCTTTAAATCTTGAAAGCCCTTACATTTTATTTTTTTAGATAACCTAACAATCGTCGCTTCACTGACATTTGTTAGGTCTGCTAAATGTTGTATTGAACTGTTGATCGTTCTATGCGGATAATCGATGATATACTGTGCCACTCTATATTCCGAGGGATTCAATGTCGCTAATGATGATTCCAATAATATTAAAATATTACGAATGACTATCACCCCTTTTTAAATATTGTTTCACCTTAGATACAATTTACAAAACATTATTTCGTGTGTCAAATTATTTTTTATTTGTAAAATGATACTTTTGAAAATATTGCTTTTCACAAGCTGAATTTAGATCTATGTATGTTTAAAGGTTTACCTCCATTTTGATTTAGAGATAAACCTTTGATATTACGCAACTGATATTAAGTTAAATATATGATATGAATAATTTATGATTCACTGAGTTGTGCTTCCATATCTATAAAGAAGTTTGCCATCTTTTCTGCGCCATCGTTTGAAAACATTAGCTCTAAATTATCTTGAGACGCTTGAGCATGAACTTCTGAAACTTCAAACATTTTCTTTTCATAAGCCTTCAATATATCAATAACATTTTCTTTATTTTTGAATGATTGTGCTAACAAATATGCATCATATAATGCCATATTGACACCTTCTCCTGCAAACGGACTCATTAAGTGTGCAGCGTCACCAATAAGTGTGATATTAGGCTGTGTTATCCATTTCAAACCAATTGGCAACTGATAGATACGACGAAATTTAATATCATCATAACTATATGCAATATATTTTTTTAATTCTGTACCCCAATCACTAAATTCAACTAATAGTCTTTCTTTTAATTTTTCTAGTGATAACGCACGATATTCATCTAGCATTTCATATGTTGTCTTAAGACTTACATAGGCCATAATACGACCATCGCCATTAAGTTGTCCTAGTATCGCTTGATCTCCTCCTAGTCCCATAACCTTTCCATTTTTATTAAATGCCAAAAGGTCTGGATGTTCTTTTTCATTCGAGTTCATTTCTATCATAGATATACCAGTGTACGTTGGTTTAGCATCTGTTAAATACGGGCGAATTTTAGAAAAGGCTCCATCTGCACCTATTACTAATCCTGTCATCACTGTCATCCCATTTTCAAAAACGAGTTCAATTTCCCTATTATCATGTTGTATTAACTTTTCGTATTTATAACCATATTTAATATTTGTAGGGTTAATTTGTGCAATGATGATATCGCATAACTTACCTCTATCAATTTCGGGTCTACTACCTTCACTTCCTGCGTCTTCGTCGAACAAAATCGTGCCATCTTTACGCACAATTCGTGTATCCTCTCCTTCAAAGCGCGCATGCATCAGAAAATCTTCAAAAATATTAGCTTCTTTCAATGGTAACTGACCACTGTCTTCATGAATATCTAATGAACCACCTCGGTCAGCATGCATATTAGGGTAACCACGTTCATAGATTGTAAATGGTAAGCCTTGTTGTTGTAGAAGTAATCCTAACATTAAGCCTCCTGGTCCCCCACCAATAATCGCAATATGATTTAAATTTTCTTTTTTCATTTTTACACCTTTTTCATTATTTTTATTTTTCTTCAATAAAATTCATTAGCTTTGTTTCAGTTTCTTTGATTAATTGTTGAAACTGCTCATATTTCTCTTCATTTTTCATTGCACTTTGTCCTGCTAACATAAATGATTGGAAAAGTGCTTGTAACTCATCACGTGATTTTTTCATCTTGTCAATATCCATATTTTTGAATTGTTCCATACGTTTTGTAAATTCATCATTATCAATATTGTCCTCTAAAAATGCCTTACCTTCTTTTGTTACTGTATAGATTTTTTTCTTTCCTTCTTTTGATACAGAAACAAATCCACGATCTTCTAACATTTGAAGAATAGGATAAACACTGCCTGGACTTGGCGAATAAAATCCTTTAAATTGTGCCTCAAGATCTTTAATAATTTGATAACCGTGTTTGGGTTCGGTTAACAATAATCGTAAAATGCTATATTGCAAATTTCCTTTTTTAAAAAAGCGGTCCCTGCCGCGTGCGGCTGCAAACATCTTTTCAAACCCTTGTCCAAATCCACCTTCTCCGTGTTGCATCATGATATGTCTTCTATTGTGAAATGATCTATTAAACATTTATTATCATCCTTCCATTTCGATATATCGAAATATTAAACGATATATCGTTACTCGTCAAGCGATATATCGAAAAATAATAACCGTTGCTAGTTAGATATATTCATAATCCTAAATTTGCTAAAATCAATACTTCATTTTAAAATTGGTTTGAATGTAATATTGAAATTTCAAAATTACAATAAGTGCTAAATATTTTAATGGAGTGATCTTATGAATCATAATATTGAATCATTAAAAAATATCATCGATACTTCTAATAGCATTACATTTTTTACAGGAGCAGGTATATCTGTCGCAAGTGGTATTCCTGACTTTCGTTCTATTGGCGGTTTATATGAAGAAATTTCAAAAAATGGTTACTCACCTGAGTATTTACTAAGTGAAACCTATTTCCAAAATGACCCTGAGGGCTTTATTAATTTTTGTCATGATTATTTACTGTTTGCTGATAAAAAACCAAATATCGTTCATCAGTGGATTGCACAACTTGAAAAGCATCAACAATCCCTTGGTGTCATTACTCAAAACATTGACGGTCTACATTCAGATGCTGGGAGTTCACACACAGATGAACTACATGGTACACTAAACCGATTTTATTGTATTAACTGCAACCAAAAATATTCTAAACAATACGTGATTCACCACAACTTACGTTATTGTGAAACTTGTGGCAGTCCCATCAGACCAGATATCGTACTTTATGGAGAAATGCTAAACCAAGACACGATCTTTGACGCCTTGCATAAAATCAAATCTGCTGACACGCTCGTTGTTTTAGGTTCTTCACTGGTCGTTCAGCCTGCCGCCGGTCTTATTTCAAACTTTGAGGGTCAAAACTTAGTTATTATTAACAGAGACCCTACACCTTATGATAGTGATGCAAATTTAGTAATTCACGATGATATGGTCTCAGTCATTAATGAACTGTTTGCGATATCGTAAAATTCCAAATAAATTAGTGTGCTCGCATAGTTTAAAAAATAAAAAGCGTACCTACATGCACAATTAACATGTAGATACGCTTCTTTATTTATAATTACATTATTATTCAACTTCGGGTTCTTCAAATTTTGCCAGCGTTGGTTTTGGTGTAGAAATACCTTCTTCATTAAAGTAATGTAAAACTTCTTTACGCAACAATCTTTGACCCGGAAAATGCATGCCTGGCTTCACATGAGCTAATAATTTAATAATCATTTGATTGCCATCGATGCTGTCTAATCCTAATAAATCAGGTGCTGCGACAAACATATCATATTTATCTTTTAATGTTGGTAAAAAGTCTAATAATTTTTTCTCAATCATTTCATAATCCTCTGATGGCGAAACGGGTATCATCACAAGTGGTGATACATCTGTTGCAGAATAATTGACGATTTCACTTATTGTTCCATTGGGTAAAGTATATATTTCACCTGTATCTGATTGTATACGTGTGGATCTTAAACCAATCGTTTTAACTGTACCTTCCGCAATCGTTACACCAGAAGCATTAATTTGCACATAATCACTCACATCAAATTGTCCTTCAAATATAATAAAGAAACCAGTGATAATATCTTTGACAATTGTTTGTGCACCGAAGCCGACCGCTAGACCGACTACACCGGCACCGGCTAAAATCGCCGATACACTTATCCCAAAGCGTGATAATATTGAGGTGAGCACGATAAACCATACAACATAGCTAACTAAATTTTGAACTAGTGTAGATAATGTCTCACTTCGCTTAATTTTATAATGTGTTTTTTTCTTTGCATTCGCTTTGAAGAATTTCGTCACTAATTTCTTCGCAATGGCAATCACTATAATACCCATCAAAATATATGCCGCGATAATTAATATATTGACTAAGAGTGATTGATAAAATTCTACCTGTGTAAGTGGTTCAATCAACTTCATAAAAAATTGCTTCAATTGATTCATATTGTATTTCCTCCATTCTCAGCTCGTTATACGGTTGTGTTACAATACATCAAATAGTAGTGATTTATTAAGAAATTGCTTTTCCCATTACAAAAGTTATCATACTTTAATAGTTATCTAAACCCTTTAAGGTTTTGGACAACTTGCTTTAACATAAAGTGACACTTTTATTTCAATATGAAGTCTAAAAGCAGGATAGATATTCACTATCCTGCTTTATTTTGTGTGAATATAAATTATAAAAAATCTTTAATGATTGATTACTTTATCTGTCATTCTTACTAAAAAATAACATTATAACAGTCTTTAATATTTAGATGTTTAACAACTTTTGTATTTTTTTAATAAACTTTGTAAAATTATATTGCTTTATAATAGATTGTACTGTATAAATAGTAAAGAATGATGTAATTTTATAAATTGGGATGGGAATGATTTTATGAAAAATGGTAGTTTTCAACGATTTTCTTTAAGAAAGTTTAAAATTGGTACTGGATCCATATTACTGGGTACATTTTTAATGGTAGGTATGCACAATGAAGCAAATGCTAGCGAACTAGATTCAACACAAACAGCTCATCAAACATTCGTCGAGGATAACAATAAGATAACCACTAAACCTAATGAATCAACTAATCAAAATGATAATAAAACAGAAATAACAGAATCAGAGTCCTCAGCAAGTACGAATGATATGACTGAATCTACAAATACGACAGAAGAAGTCACAACACTAAACACTAATGAAAATACATCCGATGTAAATCAACCCGAAGTAACAAACAATACGCCAACTTCTTATGCTGAAAATCAATATCCTACCCAAGAAACGACTTCAAAGACAGTTGAAACTACGTCAGATATAAATAAAGATGCTGATAAAGATGGCAATTTAACATATTTCCAAGAACAAAACGGCTATATACCACAACGTACTCAAACTGTTCAAAATGGTGTCAAAACAGGTGAAAATTGTACTGCGGACGAAGTAACTACGTCATATACAAATAATGTTGATTTAAATGCAAAAAGTATCATGGATACAAATTTAGATGACTATTCGAATAATGGATACCAAGAAAAAGTTAAAAATCCAAATAATCATCCAAATGCGGTAGATACAGAAAATTATGGTCCTGGTAATTTAGAAATTCAACATTGGCAAGATGGTCCAAATGAAGCTACTAAAACACAGTATTGGAGAGCCGTTTTCGCTACTGATTATGCAATAGACAACGCCGAGATGAGAGTTACACTACCATATGAAAATGTAACCACAACAGACGTATCAAACTGGGTAGTAAATCGATATTACCCTGCAGTTTCAACTAACGGTATGAGTAAGTATCAACATATACTAACTCCGGTAAGCGTAACATTTAATGGTAATGTAGCAATTGTCAATTTTGGTAACATCGAAGCCAATAGTGCTTATGGCATAATGTTTACTAAACAATTTGATACACCGCAAAATTTGAGTAATGGATTACTTTCTACAAGTGCAAATGTAGGTGGAACGTGGAACGAAGATGACCTCCAAAGACAGTTAGAATTAAAAAAAGAAAACATGCGAACGCAAGGTTTTACCGAAGATGAAATTAATAATGCGCAATTAGATTATCTAAAAAGTAACCTAAGTCCGAAGCAAATTGAGTATATAAACGAAGTCTGCGAAATCCCAGATAACCCTAACAACCCGGACAATCCTAGTAACCCGGATAACCCTAGCAACCCGGATAACCCTAGCAACCCGGATAATCCTAACAACCCGAATAACCCTAGCAACCCGGATAACCCTAGCAACCCGGATAATCCTAGTAACCCGGATAACCCTAGCAACCCGGATAACCCTAGCAACCCGGATAACCCTAGCAACCCGGATAATCCTAGTAACCCGGATAATCCTAGTAACCCGGATAATCCTAGCAACCCAGATAATCCTAGCAACCCGGATAATCCTAACAACCCGGATAATCCTAGCAACCCGGATAATCCTAGCAACCCGGATAATCCTAGCAACCCGGATAACCCTAGTAACCCAGATAATCCTAGTAACCCAGATAATCCTAGCAACCCGGATAATCCTAGCAACCCGGATAATCCGGAAAATACTCACAACCCAGACAACTCAGATAATCCGGACAATACTCACAACCCAGACAACTCAGATAATCCGGACAATACTCACAACCCAGACAACTCAGATAATCCGGACAATCCTAGCAATCTGGATAACCTAAATAATTCGGATAACCCAGGTAACCTAGATTATTTAAATAATACAGATAGATCTGAATTAATGAATAACTCAAACATTTCCAATAATACAAAAGGCTTAGCCACTTTCAACAACAGTGATTTAATAGGTAATCCGGAAAAATTCCATAATTCGAACTACAATTCTATTTCAAATATGGTTTATAACTCAAATAATCACGTAACATCTAAATTTATGTATCCCACTTTAGAAACAGATGTGACTAAAAAAAGTACCGATTATTCTGATAAAAATCAACTACCAAATACTGGACAATTACAAGATAAAGCAAATCCATTATTAGGCGCAGTCGCAGCAATTTTTGGTGTTATATTCATCCTATTCAGACGTAAAAGCATACGAAAAGAACGCTAACTTTAATCCATAAAACAAAACCTAATCTAACATGCTAACCTTCAGAAAATTATAAGTGAAAAATTTCTATTATAGTAAAAACGAATTAAAAAGCAACGTACAATGTCTTATTGCACGTTGCTTTTTATAAATAGTAATTCAATTAACAAAAAAGTTATACTTTAAAAATGTTTGACTAAAAGTATTTATAATAATAGCGTCCATAAAATAAATAGTATGGAATGATTAATAATAACATCAATATGCCCAATGCAATATATAAACCTGCATAATTTAAAAATGGCACGATTAATCCTAAGAAATCAAAACCACCCGTATATCGGGTGGTTTGTTCTTCGGCTATAAGCCTTTGTTACTGACCAGCCCTGATAAGGGCTCTGAGAAGATCAGCCATATGTACTACTTTCCCAGCAACCCTTAAAAGGGTTGTTTTATTTTTTCTTCTTAGTTTCTTCGCCAGTAAAAGGATCTATATATTCAACAAGTGTTAATTGCTCCGCAACGATATCCTCTTGTAATTGATTACGAATATAATTTTCTATAACTTTTTTATTTCTTCCAACTGTATCAACGTAAAAAACTTTACACCAAAATTTTCTGTTACCATATCTATATTTTAAATGTGCATGTCTATCAAAAATCAACAAACTACTCTTTCCTTTTAAATATCCTACAAATTGCGAAACGCTTAATTTGGGTGGAATACTAACTAACATATGAATGTGATCTTTACATGCTTCAGCTTCAATAATTTCTACGCCTTTTCTTTCACACAGCTGTCGCAATATTATTCCAATATCTTTCTTTATTTTTCCATATATAATTTGTCTTCTATATTTAGGAGCAAAGACAATGTGATACTTACAATTCCATTTTGTATGTGCTAAACTATTTGTGTCTGATGATATAAGTTGCATCTCCTCGTGTTGTTTATTTTGGTTGGCTGACCAAATATTATTTTAGCACGTAGAGATGCAATTTTTAATACAACGGTATAACCATACTGCACCATACGCATAGCGTATGGTTTTTTTATCCAAAACAAAAAAGGCTACTAAAACCAGTACTTCCGGTTATTTAGTAGCCTTTTAAATATATTCATGATTTAAATATTATTTTATAACTTCAACAAAATCTTTATTTGCTGTTAAGTAATTTCCTTCTTGTGTAACTAATCGTGGTGTTGATTTATTCGTATAAGCAATATTAGCGATACTAATCGTGTCTCCAACTTTAAGTGTTTCCAATGGCTCACTTTTGAATATTCTAGAATGATATAACTTACAAACTTTTTTAATTTTAATCTCATTAGGAACATCTGTAATATATTTATGATGGTTGTCCATGTGAATCTGTGCCACAAAATCTTTATTTGCTGTGATCACACTATCATCTTCAAGAATTAATCTAGGTGTACCATTTGATGTGAACTGAACATCTTTAGGCACTACTTTCATACCTGGTTTTAAACTCATGAGCTTCGTTTCAAATTCAATATCACGATATACATTTGTTTTTTTAAGCGTCATCAATGGTTCTGATGCCGTTAGGAAATATTTTCCTTTGTATTTTTCCCTCAACTTATTGACGAACTCTAACTTGAAGCTTTGTCGTTTCATTTTATAAATGTCATTATTACTCGGGTAAGAAGCGTAAACTAAGGCGATATCATTCGTTTCACCAAATTCCACACCGAGGTTAACATCTATCTCTTTCGATTGCTTAAATTGTTCCTGGGGTATATAAATGCTTTTATCTTTATACACATAATCAACATGATACACGTTCATTGCGTTATTAATTTCAATTAATTTCACACCATTGATTTGAACGTTTTCTGGTTTCAATACTTTAATCACTTCATATAATTCACCATTTAGCATTTGTGTACCTTCATACACTGGATAACAACGCACTGGTGTTGGTTCTAAAATAGCACAATTACTGTCAACTTCCATGTAAATTGCATCTTTTTTCATATAATAACGCCAATAACCATAAACAAGTGCTTCTGTAAAATTTAAAAAAGCTTCCTTATCTTCTTGATGATAAAGTGTATACATAGCTATAAATTTTTTGTTACTAATAAATTCCTTCATATCATAACCATATTCATTTAGCATCTGTTCTACATCATCAAAAATAGCATAGAACGTTTGCTTATTATCAGACTTTAAAAACGTCTTTGTATGCAACAACCTTCTAAAGAAGTCTACTTCCACCATTCTTGATAACATCATTTTTTTCAGAGACTCGGATATATCCATCTTACAAATACGTTTGGTTATATCCACATTCAAATAAGCTTTATCTACCACTGAGGTCTCTTTCACAAGTGATTGATTTTCATCGTATCTGTTCACATGATAAACAGGTATCGTAGACATCGTAATGTTTTGAATCTTAGAAATAAGATCGATGAAAAATAATTTATCTTCACCAAATTTCATATGTTCAAATTGAATCTGATTATTAATTACAATATCACGTTTAAATACTTTACCCGGTGGCCCTACTGCTCTAAAAATCTTTTCAATATCTTGTGGCACCAAATTTGATGCATCTTTATAGGATGTGAATTTAGCATGATACGTAATACTTTTATTCGTATGTTTGTAGCTTTGTCCTAAGCCTAACTCTGCATCATCACTATTAACTTTTTCCATAAATCTTGGAAACCCTTCAGTATCTAACCAATCATCGGCATCCAATAAGGCAATATATTTCCCTTTTGCAGCTTTAATACCTATATTTCTTGGTTCTGACGGACTACCTGTATTCGTTGATAACTGAATTAATCGGATAAAATCATACTGGTTAGCATAACTATCAATCATTGCTACAGAGTTATCTGTAGAACAATCATCAACAAAGATTGCCTCTAATTTTGATTGTTCCATATTTAAATTGATTAAAGATTCAATACATTTTTTTAAGAATGGTTCTTTATTATAGACAGATATAATAACCGAGACTAATTTATCCATTCAATTCTCCCCTTTTTAATCTACTAGGTTATTTTTATAACTTTGATAAAACGTATCATACTTAACGTTCCCAATGCCTCCTACTATATATTTGCCTAGTTTAAACTGGTTAAACACATAAGCAATGCATATTGAGAACGTAATCGTTAATGTAAATGTAAATACGATATTGAATATAGGATGTTCATGTAATGTCCCTAACCTATGTACAATAAAGTAATGAATTAAGTATATTGAAAAAGAATAATTACTGATTAAGATGAAAAATTTTGGTACATATTTAACATAAGACGATATTAGAAAGAATATTAAGATTATCATAGTAACATAGATTGGTGTATCAATACGCTTAGAGTCCACTAGCGTTAACCAGCCCGACAAGTAATTGATCAGCGTTATGGCCGTCACTATAACAGTTCCTAACACAATGTATTTCGTATACTTTTGTATGTTGGCCATCAACGTTTCATAATAATAACCCATATAAAAACCTAGTAAGAAATAACTAAGCCAACCTATGAATATCATCCAACCCTCTCGTTGCCATAACCAATTTAAATACCCAACCTCTGGTGCATCAACAAAAGTTCTCATAGCCCAAAATAGCATCGTGATAACTAATGAATATACGATTAATTTTAATGGATTAAGTTTTACTAAGTGCTTCGCAAATAATATATGTAAAGCATAAAATTGAAAAATAATAACAATAAAATATGTCAGCGTGCCTCCATGAAACATCATAAATTGTACAGAATCTAAATATTCCATTAAATTATTAGGCTGCCCGTAGACATACGCTAAACCTAAGTTAATGATGATATATGGAATCCCTAATGTCAGCAACTTCTGTTTTACAAATCCTTCTTTAACCTGTGTCTTATATTGTTTCGCTAATAAAAACTCAGAAATAAAAACAAACATTGGTGTCGCGTATAATAACAGTAATTGAAAAACCCTTAATAAATAGCCATCATTCGGCATTTCAAATTTATAAAATGTTGTAGTAATTGTATGAATCATCACAATACTTAGACAAGCAATTGCTCTCATCCAAAAAATAATAGATGTATATACCTTCATCATTGTGCTCCTCTTTAGATTAATCTATGTATGTTCAAATTTTCGCAAATGTGAATTTATCATTTTGCATGAAATAACGTGAATTATATTACAATGTTTTTTTGAATTCAAACATTTCTTTGTTTTTGAAATCTATACTTAGAGATTTATTTATTAACGCTACATGCTATGTCCTTATACAATTTTATAAATATATGCGCAATTACAATTTTTGTTTTTCTACAGAAAATCGGAATATTTAGACTTCCCTTAGACTACCCGAATATAAATCTCACTAAAATATATAAAAAACCCCAACACGTATATACATACGCATTGAGGTCATTAGCTTATTAAAATTAAAAACTTGAAACGTGCTACTTTAGCAATAAATTCAATATATTATCCTTGATTTTCTGGATAGACTTGCTTGATTGCACCATTAAGTGCTTCAGCAAAATCATACATCGTGGTAGTCCAATTTTCTATTTTTTTACGTGATGCTGTGCTAGTGTCTTCATCTTTGAAAAACGCTTTTCTTAAAGCGGTCGTTAGTTCTAATTGAACACCTGTGCTTTCCTCTACTTTATTAATAAAATTAGCATTACTCAGCCCACCAAGGTATTCTGGCGGTATCTTCACTACAAATCCTTTAAGTTCAAGTTGACTTTGAATGGCGTCTCTAAGCGGTGATTGATAACCACCTAAGTATACGAGTTGTTCTTCACCTTGAGCACCATGTATTGAAATGGTAGCTGTTCGATCTTGAATCATCTCATGCAAAGTTGCATCATCATAATTTGTAGATGTTACATGTAATTGTGTGTTGTTGGATGGACGTATCGCTTCAAATGAAAAATAATCAAAATCACCATTATTCGCCACTAGTTTTGTTAATTCTGAAGTCCCTTGTTCAATGTTCCCACCATGTGGTGCCACTATCAACACTGATTTCCCGACATTTCGTGTATCTTTCTTCCAGTCGATACCTTCTGTCGTATCTTTGTATAATTCTGTCATAGACTTATAATAATCTTGTTTACGCGTTGCACTAGCTGTCTTTGTTTCCGTTTCTGGAGTTGCTTTTATTGTTTCTTGTGACTGTAATGTCTTATCTTGAATGTTCGTATTTTCGAGTTTAGGAGTTACTGTGTTTTGAGATTCTTCATTTGTCTTGACTGGTGCGTTTGCTATTGTACTGGGTTGTACTGGCGCAGATGGTGTAGGTACTGTCGATGGTGTGTTTGATTTTGTAGTCTGCGGCGTTGTTTTACTTGAAGCCTGAGTCTTTGTCGGTGTGCCCTGTGTCTTTACTGGAGTTGTTTGTGTTTTTGTCGATGATATTGTCGTGCTTTTTATCGGTGTACTAGGTTTCTTTGCTGTTGTCTTCGGTACTTTTGTTGTTGTGCTTGGTTTCTTCGCCGTTGTCGCCGGTACTTTTGTTGTTGTACTTGCTTTCTTCGCTGTTGTCGTCGGTACTTTTGTTGTTATGCTTGGTTTCTTCGCTGTTGTCGTCGGTACTTTTGTTGTTGTACTTGCTTTCTTCGCTGTTGTCGTCGGTACTTTGGACGTAACAGGTGCTTTAATCGTCGTTGTTGAAATAGCTTTACTAACAGGTTTTTTTACAGGTACTGACTGCTTCGTCACTGGTGCTTTTTGCGCTATAGGTTTTACTGTTGCTCGTGGTTTTTTAGTCGTTACATTTGTAGCAGCTTTTGTTGTCGTTGCTTTTACCACTGCAGGCTTTACTGTTTTCACCGTTGTAGTTGGTTTAGTTGTCAAAGTCGTAGTTTTAGTTTTTTTTGTTACTGTTTGTGATTTTACTGTTGAAGTACTCGCATGTGCATTTTCACTTACTAAAGCAATCGTGCTAATCCCAATAGCAGTCGTTACAAGCCCTAGCACTAACTTCTTGCTAGAAAAAGTACGTATATTCGTATTCATTTTCATTCTTTTCCCCTTAATGTTTTCTATAATTTTAATAATACACAATGTTTTTTTAAATGCAATAATTAAATTGTTGTTTAACTTAAGATTAATAGCTTATGACATTAGTAAAAAAATACTGCAATAAAGAAAAAAGTTAGTTATCACAAGTATATTTTGCCAAACAAATGTCTATTTCATTATATTATTCCTATTCTCAAAAATATATTGCCATACACAAAAGAAAAAGTATATAATATTAAAGAAATAATCTTATTTACTTTTTACACAAAAAACAGAGGGGACAGATTAAGTGAATAAACCGTCGTGGGCAATAAAATATATTTCTGCAATCATCGCCATATCTATGATAATTTGTTTGGTGATAATATTTCATGTTGATACAATGGAGGCTGCTGAAAACACTACTGATATCAACTATCCAACTAACCATAAAGTAACTAAAAAATATCCGATAACAACAAAAGCAACAAAAAAGATCAATACTACAAATGACGGGAAAAATACTAAAATAGTTAGTAATAGCAATTTAAAATCACAACAAAATGGAGTTCAATTTCCCAAGCAAAACACTAAATTGAAATACAATAATAAAGACATAGAATTTAAAAATCCAGTTATAAAAGGGGCTCTAAAAGATACTCCGAAAGTAATTTTGGGTAAAAATGTGCAACCACCATCAAAAACTATAAAAGTACAATCGCACTCACCAATAACCCAAAAGAAAAAACTAGCAAAACAACCAATAATTCAAAATAAAAATAAAGCTATTATGCCCACTAACAAAAATCAAAAAACAAATGCATCTATTAAACAAAAACAAAGTGGGTCATCAAAAACCAAAGTTCGAGTAGCTCAACATACTTCTTCTAAGCGTACATCAAAATCTATAAAACCACAGTTACTATCAAGTTCAACTAAAACAACAAAAAATCAAACGAATACGACTAAAATAAATAAAAATATAAAACCACAAACCTTATCTTCAACAACAAAAAAACAACAAACAAAACCATTAGCTAAGCAAGCAAAAGCATCTAAAAGTGTAAAGGTTATTCCAAAAACAAGTAAGCAAACTTCAAAAAACAGCAACTACTATAATCAAGCACCTAAAACTTGGTCATCAAAGATACCAGGCAGCGATAATGTGCGGGATTTTGGTCAAACGACTGAAGCATCCGGCATCAATGATGCATTAAAAATCATGAAAAAATCCGGCAATAAAGGAGTTACTTTAGAACATACGACTGCAAAATCAGCCAATATTGCAACCGTATTTAATTGGAATCCTATTAAAAAAGCCCTGACATATGGCACTGGAACTGCAATTGGTAAACATACAATATTAACAGCTAATCACGTCGTCAATAATCCAGAAGCACATAAACCAATGTCACCATCTTCATTACAAAATCTTAGAGTGAACCTGCTACAAGAAGGTTCAACCTACACACGTTCTCTCAATGTGATTGGTGTAAAAATGATGCAATTTGGTGATGTCGCATTATTATATACAAAAGAAGATATTTCAAAGTATATGAAAATACGTAAAATTGCTCCAGAAAAATCGATTACTAATATCAAGGCTAATACGCCTATTCATATGTACCATTATGGATTACCAACTGGTAAATTCAAGAATGATCCTATGGGTACGATGTATCATTCTAAGGGAAAATATTCCCTTATGGCTCGCAACATCAATCCAATGGGCTATTATCAAATGATGGCTGAACCTGGTTCTTCAGGAGGTGCCATTTTAAATAGTAAAAATGAAGTTTTAGGTATACACGCTTTTAGAATTGATTCAGGTGATTATAAAAAATACCACTTAAATACGATGGCAGAATTAAGAACTAAATTACGCAAAGAAGTTATTCAAAATATTATCTAAGCTATTTAATAAGCATCTTCGATTGTTATCGAGGATGTTTTTATTGTTGCAATAATTCGAAATCCTTAAAGTGTCTTTTTATATTAAAATGCATACCTTCAATCACTTTTAACGGCTCACAACAGGATTATAATATAGAAAAGCAACTACGAATTAGATCTATTTTCTAAACAAGTATGCATATACATTCAAAATCTAAACTGATTCAAAAAATAAAAGTCCCACTTCTCAATTGATTGAGTTAGTGGGACTTATGCATGAATTACAGCTCTAGGTAGTCATTTTATACTTTTTTCAATTCTAATTACCCAAGCAAGAGGAGATAACAAAATCTTTTAAATAAAATTAGATTTCTGTCTTACTCCCTTATTTGAAGTGAAATTCATCGCTCATTATATTTTTAAGTTTCTGTTTTAGACCAAAACTGTTTTTCACTATCATCATTCAAACTGATAAACATCATTTTGACGTTTAACTTGTTAGCAACTTTACTCCATTACATCGCTTTCTTCAGCTTTTTCAGTTACTTTTCTCATCAGTGGATCTGTAATTGGTTTGAATATTACACCAATTAATAAGAATCCTATACCAAATAATGAAAGTACTACTAATTTTTGAGTTAGAATTTCAGGAACAGGTCCGCCAACCGCTTCTCTTAATGCATCGATTGCATAAGAGAATGGTAAGTAAGGATGAATCGTTTGGAAAAACTCTGGTGTAACTTGGATAGGAAATGTTCCCCCACCACCTGCAATTTGTAGCACAAGAAAGATGATGGCAATGGCTTTCCCTGGATTTCCTAACAGTGATACCAAAGTATAAACAATGGTAACAAATACGATTGATGCGAATACTGCGATACCAATAAACCAACCAATTGATTCTACTTGTGCTTTCAGTATTACGATATCACCAATAGATACAATAAGCGCTTGAACGATACCTAATAAGTAGAATAATCCACTTTTACCTAAATATATTTCTCTTGTTGATAGGTATGGTGCTAATGATTTGTGTTTATTATCTGTCGTTAATAAGCTCACCATCAATAACGCACCTACCCAAATGGCTAAGGCTGTATAGAATGGCGTGCTTGCTGAACCATAGTCTTTCACAGGAAATACATCCTTTTGATCAATATCTATTGGGTTCGCAATCACATTCGCTTGTTTTTTCAAATCATTCTTCAATAAATCTACCATTTTGTCTACCGCATCATCTTTTTCAATCTCATCAAATAGTTTGTTCGCTTTAGCAAGATCTTTTTCAACATTTGGTAATTGGTTACGTGCGAAATTCGCTAAATTATGCAATCCTTCTTTGGCACGTGGTTGATTGGTATCCAAAATATCAACTAAACGATCGTAACGATTGAATAAGGTCGGTATCGTGCTATTTACTGTTGCTGTCGTATCAGACAATTGTTGCTCTAACCCTGGTAAATCATTTTCAATAAAGGATGCTGCGTTCGCAACGTCTTGTTTAAATTGTGGATAATAATTTTGTGCAGTAGCCATTGCATCCATATATCTTTGCTCAATGGTTGGCAATGCACTTTGAATCGTTTCGATTCTATCTTTGCCTGTTGTCAAAATACTTTGTCCAGAGTTTATAACCTGTTCTATCGTATTTAATTTCGATTGAAGCGTTGAAAGTCTAGCATCACCTTCATTTAATACAGACATTACTTCGTTTGATATGTCGAACAAATTCTGATTTAGTTCTGTTTTAATATAATTTCTTAAATCATCCAAGCTACGATTTACGCGAGGTAGGTCTTTAAGTAATGCTACTGCTTCTGCCTTACCAGAACTTCCGTTTGACAGTGCATCACTAAGTTGATTCTGCTGCTTAATTAAGTCATTTATTTTATTATTTGTCGATTCTAATTCTTTGATTTCATTCGATAAATCGACATTTTCTCTCTCTTCTAGTTCTGTTAATATATCGATAAATTGCTGATTAAATTTACTAGTCATTTCCAGTCTGGATTTAATATGATCCAGTGTTTTTTGAAAATCTTTAGGTTTGTCTGTAGATAAAATACCATATGTGACATTTTCCAACGCTTTGATATCTTCCTGACTACTTTCGGCTTGTTTGTCAGCATAATTAGAAAGTGATAACAATGACTCTGATAATGAAGATTGCATAGCATTAACATCTTTACTACTTACTGTAGAATCATGTTGTTCATTGTCATCATCATCGCTTTGATTATTACTTATTTGCGATGTTTGAATATTTGAATATCGACCTGAATGCTTAGCACTTTGCTGCTCAGTTTGTATATTATCTTCTAGGCGTTGATTAACATTTTGATTTGCATCTTGTGCGCGATCAACGACTTCTTGGTAACTTTCTACGCGTTGTTGAATCGCAGGCAAGTAACCTTGTGCATCGTTCAATCCTTGTAAGCCAGCGTCTACCCCAGTGCTTGCAATATCAACACCTCGATTGATTTTAGGAAAGGCTTCTGGCACATCGTTAGAAGCAACATTAAGCGCATTTTCAATATTTGGCATGTAGTCATTTAATGCCAGTATTAGTTTAGCACGCTCGTTCAATGCAGGTATTGCAGCATTAACTTGATTTAACTTATCTGCTGCATCGATAACTTCACCTTTATAGTCACCTAATCCTCTAAATCGATCCGCATAATTGTCAATTAGATCTTGGTTTTCATCTAAATAAATAAGTGTATCTGCAAAATCGTTAATTTTTGGCATAGCTTTATTCGCTTCGGATACAGCATCTTCAATTTTATTGATGGTTGGAATCTCTTCTTCAAGTTTTACACCTAGACGATTCGCTTCATCTAAAAGTGCTTGTGTCACTGTTTCATTAAACTGTTCATTCGCTTTTTGAACGATAGCACTTGTTCCAGCATCAGTCATTTTAGGCGCAATCGCATTAAGTTTTTGGTTCACTTTATATTCAACGTTTGCTTGTTGTGGGTCTTTTCGCAACGTACCAGTAATTTGGTGTGTAAATTTATCTGGTATATAAATGGCTGCATAATATTCTCCCATTTTCAAATCATGATCTGCTTTTTTTCTACTTACAAACTGCCAATCAAAGTTATCATCTTTTTTAAGATTATCGGTAATTTGATCACCAACATTAATTTTTTCACCTTTGACTTTATCCCCATTATCTTCATTCACAACTGCAATTTTAATATTTTTAGTATTACCATATGGATCCCATGTCGCATCCAAGTTAAACCAAGCATAAAACGAAGGAAGCAAGGCTAAACCACCTAAAATCACTAATACACTAGGCGCTTTAGCAATCTTTTTTAAATCCATAAAAAATAATTTTATTACGTTTTTCATTTATACACCTCAAAAACTAGATCTGTGATTTCTTCTTATATAAAATTCAAATTACTATTTGTTTATTGCATATAAATTGATATACTGAATTCATTAATAACGTTTAACCTTTTCATAGTTGATAGACATCAACTAAAAGCAAGACTATTAACAGTTTACCAAGATAAACAATACTTTGTATATAGTAAATAATATATTTTAGGAAAGAGGTATTTTCATGAGGCAACAAAAATTATTAGTTTGCTTACTTTCAACTTCTTTACTTATGCCATCATTTCCTATCAATGATGCCAAAGCCGAAACCTCAAAAGAAGATACAATGACTACTCAGTCAACTGAGACACAGAAAGACAAAGACAAAGAAAAATCTGATTCATCGCTATCATCATCCCAAAATCATAAAACTAATAACGAGAAATCTAATGATGCAAAAGAGAAATCTAGCGATAATAAGTATAGTAGTGAAAGGGAAGATCAACAAAATCGCAAAAATGATGGCCATGCTAAAACAAGTGAGCAGAACAACAGCCAAGAAAACGATAATTCTAAGACTTCTGACAAAACGTCGACAAATGTAACTAAAAATACATGGGATACATCAACAGACGATGATCGTTCAAACATATTTGATATGTTTAAACCAACACCTTTGAAACAAAACCAAGACAATAACAGTTTATCTAAATTACTGGATCAATTACTTTCTAATAATGAAGCAACACAAACCCCTTCCACATTAAAACAAAACGATGATTCAAACGAAGACAATAACAAACAAAATAATTCATTAACAGACCACACTGATTCAGAAGATTCAAATGCGACAGCTTTCATTGATGATAATGAGATAAATGATGATTCAAATGAAGATAGTGAGGAATTTGTACAAGAACAAAGTCGTACAGATTATGACAACGATGCTAATGACACAGCGCGTGAATCAAAAAACAGTCAAAATGAGTCAAATCAATATACAGATGAGCATGATGCGCAACAAGATGATACCGAATCCAATTCAGATTCACACCAAAATCAATCTCGTGAAAACACAACGCAGGGTGGGCATAGTCAGAATAAACAAGATGATGAAACAACGACAAGTAATAATGATACAGGTGAGCAGGATGATGACGCAGACACTCGTGACAATGACAGCACAACAGACAATCAATCCGGTTCATCGTCGGAAGATAGAGTATTAGAATCAATTTTAGACGAGTATAGTGAAGACGCTAAAAATAACCAAAAGCAATATGAATCTCAAAAAGCACATTCATCAAATAAGGATTCTGAAAATAAGAAAAGTGACTCAGATGAACAACCATCAAGTAACCATGCTAATCCGCAGTTACCTTCTCAATCACAATTAGCCAAAAAAGAAAAACCGGCCCAATCCTTTGAAAATGATACCAAGCAGTCTAACATACGCACTACTGCTATTTTTCAACAATTACCAAACTTGTCGGACGATAATAACACTACAAATCAACTGACAATAACTGAAAATAAAAATACACGTGACTTCATTAAAACAATCGCACAAGATGCACATGACATAGGCCAAGATGAAGACATTTACGCATCCGTGATGATTGCACAAGCCATATTAGAATCAGATTCTGGCATGAGTGCACTTGCACAAGCACCTCATTATAACTTATTCGGTATCAAGGGAACTTACCAAGGAAAATCCACTACTTTCAATACTCTTGAAGACAATGGAAACAACATGTTCCAAATCTCAGCCGATTTCCGTAGTTATCCGAGTGAAAAAGAATCATTAGAGGATTATGCTAAATTAATCAAACAAGGTATTGATGGCAATCCAAATATTTATAAACCAACGTGGAAGCGCGAAGCACATAACTATCGGTCAGCAACTGCACATCTGGCTACCACATATGCAACTGATTCTCAATACGCTGACAAACTTAACAGCATTATTGAGCACTACGACTTAACACAATTTGACCGTAAACAAATGCCAGATTTAGACGATTATAAATTGAAGAACGATGACGATAATAGCGATTTCAAGCCATTTTCAGAAACCACAAATCACTCGCCTTACCCACATGGCCAGTGTACGTGGTATGTCTATCACCGTATGTCGCAATTCGATCAATATGTCGGTGGAGATCTAGGTGACGCCAGAAATTGGAACAATCGCGCAGAAAGAAAAGGTTATACGGTTTCTTCAACACCTAAGACACATACTGCCGTTGTATTTGAGGCAGGTCAGCATGGTGCAGATTCAATATACGGTCATGTAGCTTTTGTAGAAAAAGTGAACGATGACGGTTCTATCGTTATTTCAGAATCAAATGTTAAGGGACTTGGCATCGTTTCTCACAGAACCATTGATGCAGATGTCGCTACTGATTTAAGTTATATTACAGGTAAACAAAACTAACTTTATATAGACACATGATAGAATTCAATCAATATTTTAAAATTCTCATTTTCTGCAAAATAAAAGTGCACCATTTCAAAAGTCTCACTTATGTGACTAACTTTGAATGGTGCATTTTTTATATGATAACAAGTAGCCTTAGCACCTGTTTAAATTGATAAACTATAATTTTTTCGACTGTTTACGTTTAGCAAACCATATCAGTCCGCCACCAACGATTAACAACACGATACCTACTGGAATCGTTGATTTTTTCATTACAGTACCAGCATCAGGTAACGAGAAATTACCTTCATCATCGAACAAACCACTCAAGAAGCCGTCTGATTCACCTATAGATAAAGCACATCCAGGTGATGGGTTCGGTATATCTCGCACACCATCTAATAAACCATCACCACTGAATAAGCCACTCAACAGACTTGGTTTTTGAAGTCGTTGTGTCTCTGCATCCAATAATGTCGATATTTTGTCACCTTTATTTAATGATCTTTTATCCAATGTATCAGCAATGCTTGGTGTATTTTTCAAAGGTTCAAAGATACCATGAATATCATCTCTAAAGTTACTTATATCTTTATCAACTTTTAATAAGTCATTCAACTGTTGATCAAGACCTGATTTCATTAAATCAACAATATTATGCTTAGCATCTTCTTTTTTAGCAATAACATCAGCAAGTGCTTGTGCTTTCGCATCATTTAATTTGCTAGCCAACATCGTTTCCAAGGCTTGGCGTTTATCTTCAGATTGATCCAATAGCGTTTCTAAAATATCATCACTTGTTACATTGTCCCCAAAATTTTGTTTTAGTAACGCTACAATTTGTTCGTTATCAGGATTTTCTCGCATAATTTTTTCAGCAATACGAGATGCATCCACATCGTTCAAATGCGTTGACAATATCGTTTTAACCAACGCTTGCTTATCGCCTGTCTTATCAAACATCGCTTGTAAAATATCGTCACTTGAAGTTGTAGACAAACCGTCTAATTGACTGATTACCTGATTGGCAATTTGTTGATCTGTTTTACCATCTGTGTCTATACGTTCTAAGATAGATTGAGCATGTCTGTCATCAAAAGTACGATTAATGATATCTTTAACTGCTCGGTCTTTATTGTCTACAGATTTCAATTGATCCAGCACAATTTCATGTTGTTCATTTAAATTTTGTTCAACTTGCTTAATTTCTTTTGCCATTTTACTTTTATTCTCTTTAGATATTGAATCACGCTCTGAAAGCATTGATGTTAATGTTTGTAACTTTGCTTCTTTAGTTGCTACATAGTCATCTAAGTTGTCATTGTTTTTAGCTTGTTTTGTCGTTACTTTATCAATATCTTTTTCAAATTTTTCTAATGGTTCGGGAACATCATGATCTGAACGAGACGTTTTTTCAGGTGTGTTTTTTTCTGCCTGATTTTTTTCACCTTTACTGTTAGTGCTTTTCGCAACCTTATTTTGTTGTTCTTGTTTGTCTCCAGTATCTCTTAACGCTTCATTATCGTTTTTTAGTTTACCCCCATCAACTTCATTTGATAATACATCAATTTTATCAAGCAATTGATCTAAGTTCTGTTGTGAATTTTCACTAGTTATGCGATCATGAGCGTTTTGCGTTTGATTATTTTCTTGCTCAGGTAAGTTACTTGAGTCTGTTTTCTCACTAGGAACAGTTTTTTCTTGATGATCAGTTACATGTTTTTGATTATCTGAAATATCTTTTTTGTCTTCATACGATTCATGATTATCTTCAGTAATATTGCTATCTTCTATTTGGGTGTTAGCAGATACACTTTGTTGTTCACTGAGGCGATTGTCATCATTCTCAGCTTTTTCCAACATTACTTTGGCCTCTTCAATGCTTTTAACCTTCTCCATTTTTTGAATCGCATCACGCTTTTCACTACGCTTTATATTTTTCAATTTCTTTATTTTTTCTTTAGCTTGTTGAATTTGCTTTTCTAACGCTTGTTCGCTAGTCAAATGTGTATCAGCTTTCACATCAGCACTTTCTTTCGCCATTACAGATGATGTTGGATTTATACCATATCCTATTAAAGTCGTAGTCATAATCAGTGCGATACCAGACAATTTAAATTGATGATTCAAACTTTTTTTATGATTTAAATGATGAGTTTTTATCTGTTTCATTAAATTCACCTTTTCCTAGTTATTCACACCCATTATATCGGTTATATCACTTTATTCAAATAGCAAAGATTTCAACATATTATTTATTTGTATTATTAATTAAATAATACAAACTGAATTCTAAATCTTTCTTCAAATGTTCTTCTAGTAATTGAATCGCTTGTTTATCATTATGATTAACCATAGCTTCTACAATCGCTTTATGCTCTTCAATCAGACCAGGTCTTCTCTTATCAATGACTGTTTTACTAAATAAATAAATGTAACTTTTCAATTTTTGATAAGTATCTATAATGAACTGATTGTTTGTTGCTTTCATAATTTTTTGATGAAATAAGTCATTCGTTTCTATTATCGTTTCTTCATTTTCTTGATCAATATCGATGTCAGTATATCCTTTCAATTCTGTTAAATCTTCTTGTGTAAAAACAACACATGCTTTACTTAGTGCATGTGTTTCTAACAAAATTCTCATTTCAAATATATCTCTATATTCTTCACTTGTTGGAACAAATATATAACCATCTTTAATAAAATATTCAATTTCTAATTGCTTAATTGCTTCTCTAATTGGAGTTCTACTTACATTATATTTTTTCGCTAATTTAGCTTCTGTTAATTTTTCATTTTGCTTTAATTCCCCTAAAATAATGTCATTTCTAATTTTTTGATATACCGTCAAACCATTGTGTATCAATTAACTCAACTCCTTGATTACATACTACTATAAATTTTCAAAGTTTAAAATGTATACATTTTCAAATTATTGGTATACAATTACTAGTAACCGCTTACATTGGAGGAATTAATATGAAAATAGGATTTATTGGATTAGGTATTATGGGAAAACCTATGGTCAAAAACTTACTTAAAGAGAATAATACAGTACTAGTTAATGATGTGAATAAAGAAGCAGAAACTGAACTAGTAAATGAAGGGGCTAAAGTAGTTTCTATAGATGAACTAGCGAAAAATGCAGACTATTTATTTTTATCATTACCAAATGGCGCGATTGTAAAATCTGTTTTATATAGTGGAGAAGACTCAATTCTCGATAAAGATGAAATTAATATTAAATATATAATTGATACGAGTTCCCTTACACCAAATGAATCACTTGAAATTAGTAAAGTACTAGAAGAAAAATCTATTAAGTACATCGATGCACCAGTGAGTGGTGGAGAACCATTAGCAATTACTGGTGAACTATCAGTAATGATTGGTTGTGATGCTACTATCTTTCCAGAGATTAAAAAAATACTAAAACCAGTATCTTCATCAGTAATAAGAGTTGGCGATGTTGGATCTGGTAGCGTTGTTAAATTAGCAAATCAAATAATCGTTAATACAAATATTGCAGCCCTGTCAGAAGGCGTACTATTAGCAAAAAAATTTGATATTGATTTGAATGAAATGTTCGAGGCAATAAGACACGGATTAGCAGGATCAGCTGCTATGGAAGCAAAATTCCCTAAAATGATTGAAAAAGATTATAAAGCTGGCGGAACACTCAATATTAATTTGAAAGATTTAAAAAATGTTACATCTACGATAGATACAATTGGATTAACACTACCTATCGTAAACCAAGTCAAAGAAATTTTTAAATCTGAAGTGAACCAAGGCAATGGATTAAACGACCAAGCTGGTATTATAAAATACTTTGAAAAAATTAATAATATGTAGGTGATGAATATATGTTAAATGCAGAAATAATAAACAAACGCATAAACGACACATTTAATAAAAATTTAGAAAGTCTAGATTATAAAATCGTAGTTTTAGACGATGATCCAACTGGAACACAAACTGTAAAAGACCTACCCGTGTATACGGATTGGACTGAATCTCTCTTAACCGATGCCTTTGAACAATCTAACAATATGTTTTATATTTTAACGAATTCACGTGCATTGAACACACAAGAAACTACACAATTACATCAAGAATTAAGTCAAAACATTGAAAATGTATCACTGAAATTAAAAAAACCTTATTTGATTATTAGTCGAGGAGACTCCACATTACGTGGTCACTTTTACTTAGAACCAAAAATTTTAAATGAAACAACATCAAAACCTTTTAATGCTGTCTTCTATTTACCTGAATTTTTTGAAGGCGATCGCTACACATATAAAGGAATTCATTACTTAAAAGGTGAGGACCAATATATCCCTGTATCAGAAAGTGAGTTTTCAAATGATACTACTTTTGGTTTTGAGTCAACATCAATGGCAGATTTTATAGAAGAAAAGAGCCGAGGTGAAATTAAATCTGAGAACGTTTTTCATATTACTTTAAATCAAATTAGAAATAGAGAAAAAGAACAAATATTTGTTACTTTTGATACTTTAAGTAACTTTGATGCTGTTGTAGTTGATGCATTGAACGATGAAGATATGGATTATTTTACAGCATGCCTGGTTGAATATCTTAAATATCACAATAAAAAATTCATTTTCAGAACCGCAGCATCATTTGTGAAATCCATATGCGAAACACCTGGTGAAATCATCAATTTACAAAATTACAAGAAAAGTAATAACGGTGGTGTCATTATTGTTGGATCTCATGTTAAAAAATCGTCATCTCAACTCAATCATTTATTGGAAAATACCAAAATAAATGCAATTGAATTTGACGTAAAAACAGTGACTCAATCTAATTTACAAGATTATATCGATAAATTAACAACAGAAGTTGAAAATATTATTGCTAAAGGCAAAGATATCGTTATATATACTTCACGTGATGTGATAAAAACGGAGGATTTAACAAATAATTTAAGTATATCAACAAATATATCAAACAGTTTAGTTAGTATCATTAAACAATTATCTATACGACCAAGCTTTATTATTGCTAAGGGTGGAATTACGTCTAGTGATGTAGCAACCAAAGGCCTAAACATTAAAAAAGCAAAGGTCATCGGACAAATAACTAAAGGTGTACCAGTATGGTTAACGAATAAAGAAGCAAAATATGACCAAATACCTTACGTTATTTTTCCAGGTAATGTGGGAGAAGTTGATACATTAACCAAAGTCTATAAATTAAATAGCTAGTTTTTTGAAGGGGGTTAAAATCATGGGAGAAATTTGGCCATTAATTGCTGTTGTCATCGGGGTTATTATTTTACTTATTTTAATTATGTTATTTAAATTAAATACATTTATTGCACTCATTATTACTTCAATGTTAACTGGCATTATGTTAGGCATGCCATTACATAAAATTGTAGAAACTATTGAAAAAGGTATGGGAGATACGTTAGGTCATATCGCAATTATCTTTGGACTAGGTTCCATATTAGGAAAGTTACTTTCAGATGGTGGAGGTGCTACAAAAATTGCTGAAAAACTAATTGAAAAATTTGGTGAAAAATACGTGACATGGGCAATGTTGATTGCTTCATTTATCATCGGTATTTCTTTGTTTTTAGAAGTAGCATTTGTATTACTCGTACCTCTTGTATTTACGTTAGCCAAAAAATTAAATGTTTCAAATTTAAAAGTAGGTCTACCAATGGCGACTTCTATTGCTATCACACACGGTTTCTTACCACCGCATCCAGGTCCTGTTGCCATTACGCAAGCTGTACATGCAAATATTGGTCATGTTTTGATGTACGGTATTATTATTGGTATTCCATTAGCAATTATTGTCGGTGGTTTGTTTCCAAAAATTGCGTATAAATTAGCACCTACCGCATTTTCTAAAACAGGTAAACGAGACGATATCGAAGGAACAAAATCATTACCACTAGAACAACAACCAAGCTTTGGCATTAGTTTACTAACTGCTTTAAGTCCAGTTATTTTGATGCTACTTTCTACAATTGTTCAGTTGGTAACTGGTCACGAAGATGGTAAAGCTTCTGGATTTGAAGGTTTCATATACTTTATTGGTTCATCTACTACTGCGATGTTAATCGCCGTAGTATTTGCTATTTATACCATGGGAATCAGAAGAAAACAAAAAATGAATGATATTATGGACACCGTTACAAAAGCCATTACCCCTATTGCAATGCTACTACTCATTATTGGTGGCGGAGGTACATTCAAACAAATCTTAATAGATGGTGGCGTTGGAGATACTATTTCTCATATGCTACACGGAACTGAAACGTCCCCTATTTTCTTAGCTTGGTTAGCAGCTGCTATTTTACGTGTAGCATTAGGTTCAACAACTGTTGCAGCAATCTCTTCAGTTGGTATTGTCCTACCATTGTTACAATCTGTTGATATAAACATTTCACTTGTTGTTTTAGCAATTGGTGCAGGTAGTATCTTTTGTTCTCACGTAAACGATGCAGGCTTTTGGATGTTCAAAGAATACTTTGGATTAACAATTAAAGAGACTTTTTTAACATGGACTTTATTAGAATCTGTACTATCTGTGATTGGACTGGGATTGATTTTAATTGTAAATATAGTAATTTAAAAGGAGGTGTCATTGTGAAATATGATGAATTACTGAACAATGCTAAAAACAAAGAATTCGCTATACCTCAGGTTAATCTTAATGAAATTGATTGGATTGATCCTATAATTAAAGCAGCTAGTAATATGGAATCACCTATCATCATTGCTACATCAGATAATATCGTTGATTTATTAGGCGGTTATAAATTCATTTGCCAGACGATTAGAAACAAAATTCACTCAATGCAAGTAAACATTCCCATAAAAATTCATCTAGATCATAGTACATCTATTGAAAATTGTAAAAAAGCAGTTGATGCTGGGTATGATTCAGTGATGTTTGATGGCTCTAAGTTAGATATCGTTGATAATGTTAAAAAAACATTTGAAGTTGCCACATATGCCCATAAAAAGGGCGTTGCAGTTGAAGGAGAAGTTGGTGGAGTTGGTGGTAAAGAAGACGGAATCGAAGATACTATTAAATATGCAAGTATAGACGATTGTATTACACTTTCCAAAAAAGCTAATATAGATATACTTGCACCTGCTTTAGGCTCCGCACACGGTGAATACAAAGGACAACCCAATTTAAACTTTAAATTAATGGAACAAATCAATAATACACTTCACCAAGCACTGGCACTACACGGTGCAACAGGTATTTCAGATACTGATTTAAAACATGCTATCCGACTAGGTCACGCAAAAATAAATTTTAACACTGAAGTTAAAAAAGCATGGACAGAAGCATTAAGAACTGTTTTAAATAATAATCCTTCATTGTATGAACGGCAAAATATAATTCAACCTTGTAAACAAGCCATCGAAGACACTGTAAGTAATTTAATTAAAAAATGTAACAGTGAAAATAAAATTTAAGTCAAAAACCGAATAATATAGTTCTTAAATCAACAAGGGGGTAAGTTAAGATATTTAACTTATCCCTTATTTCTTTATAATAGCACTACGTACTATTAATTTAATTGTCCAAAAGATTTTTAAGTAAAAGGTTTGTATTTGAGATTTCTCATTCTCATTTTTCAAAAAAACTTATTTTAATAAAAATATATCTTGCTATATTTTCCTCCAAATACTATCACTATAATATGACATTAGAAATTGATAAAAATTGATATACCTAATTTAACTATACAAAGCAAAAAAAGGATTAAGCAACCCATAATTGCTTAATCCTCAAAGATTATATTAGTGCGATTTAACAAAGTATTTGTAACACTTTAATCCAAAGACTTTAGTTTTTCTTTCTTCTAAACACAGTAAGTAGTATACCGCCAATTAACGCTAGTACACTCGCAAAAAATCCAGTATTATTCGTTTCTCCTGTTTTTGGCAATTGTTTCTTTTTAATTGTATTAGATGTTGCTGAAACATTTGATGTATTTAGTGTATCTGGTGTGTCTGGCGTATTCGGTGTATCTGGCATACTTGGTGTATTTGGTGTATCCGGTGTATTCGGCATACTTGGCGTATTCGGTGTACTTGGTGCATTTGGTTCATTTGGTGTGCTTGGTGTATCCGGCGTGCTTGGCGTATTCGGCGTGCTTGGTGTGTTCGGCGTACTTGGCGTACTTGGCGTATTCGGTGTACTTGGTGCATTTGGTTCATTTGGTGTGCTTGGTGTATCCGGTGTGCTTGGTGTACCCGGTGTACTTGGTGGTGTTGAGTCTTTCTCGTACGGCACTGGCGTATCCTTTGATGAATCCTTTGGATCTGTTATCGATGGTGGGATGTATCCTTTTTCTGGATGGTCTGGATCTACTGGAACCAATGGATTACCACTCGGATCCTTCGGTGTATAACCTGGAATGTATGGTAATGGTGGATTATCTGACGGTTCTTCTGGCGTCTCATCATACAATACTGGTGGCCTATTTGTACCTGGTTTACTTGGGTCATACGCATCTCCTGGATTTTCTGGAATAAACGGAATATATCTGCCTAATACTTTATAGATGTATGTCACTGACGTTGTTCCTTCTACAACTTTTCCTTTTTCATGATCTCCTTCTTTTACTTTTGAGAATAAATATAATTTTCCATCTTTTCCAATGATTTTCGGTTTGTGATCCGTCGTATCATATAGTGTATCTATGTTTGAATCTGGTGTATCCTCTATAGATTTTTTAATCGGATTTCCTGTTTCATCGACATAATTTACCACGACATTACCTTGTTTCACTTCTGGTGTCGGATCTTTCTCATACGGCACCGGTGTATCCTTCGATGAATCCTTTGGATCTGTTATCGATGGTGGGATGTATCCTTTTTCTGGATGGTCTGGATCTACTGGAACCAATGGATTACCACTCGGATCCTTCGGTGTATAACCTGGAATGTATGGTAATGGTGGATTATCTGACGGTTCTTCTGGCGTCTCATCATACAATACTGGTGGCCTATTTGTACCTGGTTTACTTGGGTCATACGCATCTCCTGGATTTTCTGGAATAAACGGAATATATCTGCCTAATACTTTATAGATGTATGTCACTGACGTTGTTCCTTCTACAACTTTTCCTTTTTCATGATCTCCTTCTTTTACTTTTGAGAATAAATATAATTTTCCATCTTTTCCAATGATTTTCGGTTTGTGATCCGTCGTATCATACGCCGTATCTACGTTTGATTCCGGTGTATCCTCTACAGATTTTTTAATCGGATTTCCTGCTTCATCAACATAATTCACCACGACATTACCTTGTTTCAGTTCTTCGTAAACATAAGTAACCGTCTTCTTCCCTACCGCTATTTTACCTATCGGTGCATCCGATGTAGTTAAATGACCCTGGTCATCAACTTTACCTATCGTATAATTACCTGCTGAAACGAGTTTATAAGTTTTTCCATCTTTTTCAATTGTCACTGGACGATGGTCTACTACAGTATCATAATCTATGCCTGCAAACCCACCTTTCACATCTTCAACAAGGCCTTTTAATTCATTGCCTTCCGTATCAACATAACTAACAACTACATCCCCTTTTTGGCTAATATAATAGTACTCAACAGTATCTGGATACTCAAAGTTATTCGAAATATCAAATGTTCTTCCATTATCATATCGGGAATTAGTCACTTCACCTTTTTTTAGTCTCACAACTGAGCTAGACGTTGCATCGCCCCCATCATAATCTGAAACAGATATTGCTACATTTGAAGGTAATCCATTTTTATGGAAACGGAATTTTTGAAATATCACTTTCCCCTCCAAACCGAGTTGTTGATATTTCCCTTCAGATGCGCCATCTACAATTTTTTCTCTAAATTCATAACCATTAGTATTTTTTTCAAAATCATAATTTATATCTGGCAGATTATTCGATGCTATTCTTCCTCTATCTGCACTACTGCCATTCACTGGATCAAATGTATCCGGTGCTTTAGCATAAGTAAACCATACTTCACTTTCTACAGTGCTTTTATCGTCAAGAATTTTATCTTTACGATACATTGTGCCACGACTCGTTGTCGCTTTACTATATCGAACATTACCAATGATTTTAGAAGATTGTTTGTTAATTTTTCCATTTTGATTAAGTGGCGCTCTTGTACTATCAAATGCGTATCCAGCAATTTCTGGAGGTTCTGTTGTATAAGTACTCTTAGTCCATCCATATTGAGTGAATGGTGGTACAATTTCTCTACCTTGTTCATCATAATAATATGTTGTCTGACCTTTCCAATGTGGTAACACAATTGAATAACTCACAACTTCACCCGTTACCAATTGTGCAGAATTTCCATAGATGGGAAGGAAATTTGATGGTTCATTTACATCGATTTTATTTAACCTGAATGAAAACCCATTCTTTTTTGCAACTATATTTAAAAAAGTCATTTCATCGAGCTGAATATCACTAGGTGTAATGGTCTTGATATCAATCTCTTTTACTAATGTATTTTTATCTTTATTAAATACCGTAACGAAAAATTTTGTGGGTGCCCCTACATGATCAACATCCTCTTTTCTAACAGAAAAGACATATTGTCTGTCTCCACTTTCACCTCTTCTAGCTACTTCGAATGTATATTGTTTCGGATCAGCCGCTTTATGAATTTTATATGTCACCTTATTATTAGTTGGGAGTTCAGAGTTAACACTATAACCATCCGCAGGGGGTTGAGTTAAACTTGCATTCGCTCTTCTAAGCATGCTGTTTGAATCATATGCATCTGGAATGTCACGTTTTTTTATAGATTTAGGTGTTTCACTTGCTGTTACGTTCTCTGATTTTGAAGTATTTATTTTGTTTTCTAGTGTTGCTGATACTTCTTTTGCAGCATCTGCTTGGTTTTCTGTAGCTTCTGATGTTTCTTTTACAGCTGTGTTCTCAAATTTCGATGTATCTGTTTGATTTTCTGGTGTTGCCGCTACTTCTTTCGAGCATACATTTTCTGTTTTAGAAGCGTCTGTTTGATTTTCTGTAGCTTCTGATGTTTCTTTTACAACTGTACTCTCATATTTCGATGCATCTGATTGATTCTCTGATGTCATCGCCACTTCTTTCGAGAGTACGTTTTCAGCTTTTGAAGCGTCTGTTGAGTTTTTTGATATTTCTGGTGCTACTTTTGAATCTATGGTTCCACTATCTACAGTCAAAGAAGGTTTTTCATCCAATTCAGCAGCAGACGCATCATTTGTTGTACCAACAAATAATATAGCGCCTATTAAAACACTAGCCGCACCAAAATGGTATTTTTTGATTGAAAAACGCTGTTTTTGTTCGTGTTGTTTGAAAATCTTCATTTTCTTTTCTCCTTCCTTATATAAAACTTACTTATATCTTAATATCACCTAACTCAATTGTCCACAATGAGTTTGTTTTATTTTTAAAAAATTATAAAACTTATTATTTATTTAAAATAAAATTTATAAAACAGATTTTCATGGCGTGATATACCTAAATGAATTAATTTTAATGACTGCTCTACTTTCGAATAGTAATTAAATGTATAAAATCGCGGATTTAAAATTTCATGAATTCGTCAAAATTAGGAATGACTTTGATGATGGTTATCAATCCATTTATACTGGTAATTGTATATAAAAATCTCCCTTCAAAGTTTACATTTTTAAGTGTCTACTTTGAAGGGAGCATATCCTTACGGATTCGTTCTTTTTAAAATACATATTTATTTTTCGCTTTAAATTCTAATAAGTGCAGTAGTTTACTGAAATGAAAATGTACACTACTTATACATAGGTATCAATTCATCTGAATTTTTTCATTATTATACTAGAGTAGGTGCAAGATATTTTCAATAAATCTAATCACTGCTCATCTCTATTTTGTAAATTTTCTAAGATACTGAGTTTCTACCTCTGCCACAATAAAAATTAAATTATCTACTAATATTTATGCTTCTTCTCCAACAACTGTGAAGCGATCGTTTTTATGCTGTGGATTTTCAATTTCGTCTAAAATGGCAATGGCAAAGTCAGCATAACTAATATAGCTATTACCATTTGAATTCACTAATAAATTATCTTTTCCTGATTGATAACTTCCTGTTCTGACACCTTCTGCATTAAAATCTGCGGATGGGCTAAGGAAGGTCCAAGTTATACCTTGTGTAGCTTCTAAATCTTGTAAATTTCTACCTTGACCTTTTGCAGTAGGTACAAATATTTCTGGGAATTCTGGCGTATCTATTAACTTAGTCGTTTGTGCTTTATCAACATATAAACTACCAGCACCGCCTACAATAATCGCTCTTGTATCTGTTCCTTTTAATGCTTCAATTAATGCGCGCCCAGCAGTTACATGTGCTTCTTCCTCACCAAGTGGTGCACCAAAAGCATTCACAACTACATCTAAATCTTTTAAGTCTTCCGCTGTAATGTCGTATATTTCTTTTTCTAGTACATTTATATTACTATTAGATAATTTTGAAGCATTTCTAACGATGGCTGTGACGTCATGTCCTCTATCTATTGCCTCTTCTAATACCAAATTTCCAACTTTTCCAGTTGCTCCAATAATTCCAATTCTCATAATAAATTCCTCCAATTTTTAATCAATAAAATATGTTTAAAATGACTACTAATAGCGATAAAATGCTAATAATAAAAGGGTAAACTGCTTTCATTGTTACAATGACAATTTCTGACAAAATGCTATTTTTGACAAGTCACTAACAGATCTAATTGTGCTAACGGTTACGGTTTTGGTCTTAACTCAAACGTTTGCCCTTCTATAGATACATCTGCGCCAGTTTCTTAGATTACTTTTTTATGTTGATCTTTACCTATAAAACAAAATAGACACACACAGAATAAATACTTATTTTCAGTGAACAACCAGCCCTCCTTTCAATTTAATAAGGTTTGTGATAATCGTTTAGGTTGCTTTAAAATAATTTATGAAATGCTTTTCAATTACAGTTGTAATTGTAATAGTTACAGTTACAAGTCGGTCATACGGATAGATTTATCCGTTATTTACGAGTATTTTATTGACGATACTGTCTAATGTGACACCTTTTAATACCGCTTCCATTGCATCTTGCGCACTTTCTAAAATAACTTCCAACACACTTTGAATATTGGCACCAACTGTACAATTGATATTCGTATCTTCATGTATTTGGAATAAATGTCCTTTTTCAACCACTTCCACAGCTTTATAGACGTCAAATAATGTAATTTCATCCAAAGGTTTCAAAAGCTTAGCACCTGAATTGCCTCGAGATACATCAATAAAATCAGCTTCTTTAAGTCTTCCCATCAATCTTCGAATAACCACAGGGTTCGTATTCACACTATCTGCGATTTGAGTCGATGTTAAAGTGTATTCTCTTTCAACCTTAATTAAAGCTAATATATGAACAGCTACCGTAAAACGACTGCTTATTTTCATAACAACCACCTCATGTAACCATTATAGTTACACCTATTGTTAATGTCAATGTAATCGTATTATTCAATCTTGGTAAGTGTTAGAAAGGTGGCATCTTTATATATTAAATTATATTTATGAAGAAACTGGATAAACAGTGCTACGTTTATTGAAATAGCCAAAAAACTTAAATATTATATTAGCAATGCTTAACACACATTTTCTAAAAAAATGTAAAAGCAGAAGAGAATCAGGTTTAAATCTGATTGTCTCCTGCTCTTGAGGGGTTGAAATATCAGGCTTCCATACGCTTTGTGTTAACTACACGCGCATGATATATAGCCAACTTCATATTTTCTGAATTTTTATCAATAATCAATGCGTTCTATAACTGACAACAATGATTTTGTAAAATACGACGTTGAATTATTGCCCAATAATTATTTTAGTTAAATAACCATCTTCATCAAAGAATCCCTTATATGAACCGCCATTATTTGTATAAAACGGAATCATTGTCTCATCTTTTAATTCTGAAGCATCATCGTCTTTATCCATGTTAGATTCATGTGCTTTTATAAATTCTGATTTAGTTACAGATTTGGGTTTCGTTTTAAAGCTCATTTGGATAACTTCGTCTTTATCGTTAAAATCTATCGTTGTATCATAAATTGTTTTACTATAAGCATGATCTTTATACGCTTTAGGATCTACTTTATATCCATTGATAGTTGCATTGTCATATTTCATAGCTCTAACGAAATTATAATCTAACGTAAATGTTGGGTCGTATGTCGTATAGCCTTCATACTTATACCATGGTGTTTGTGATTGTAATTTTGAAACGTTTTGACTATTCATACTTTCTCCACCACTTGAACCACCTTCACCACTACCCCATTTTTGAACTTGTTCCGCTGCTTGTACGTCATTCGTTATCGTCGAAAAATACGTTGCTGAGGATCCTACTACAAGTGTTGATACAACGGCCGTCGTTGATAATAATTTACCTACTTTACGCATAATCAATCACTCCTTTAGTATTGAATACCGCTTGGCTTTAGTTATTTAAACCTCATTCAAGTGGAACAATCCTTAAATTAGTAACGATTTCTCAAATTCCCATCAAATGATTGTGATTGACAACCACGCTCATACTTCTATTTACGATGTTTGAACCAAATAATAATGAAAAGTCGCTATATCATGACAATCATTTAACAGTCGTTTGAAGTTATCACTCCTACGATTTGGCATACGTTAAATGCATAGTGTAATTATTCACTTTCATCATACATCATATTTTTTTAAATGCAAGTATATATAGGATTTTGATTGAAGATGCTTAACAATGAATAGCCACTGTTTGGGGGTTTTTATCTTCTCTTAATTTTCACGTAATCATTCATATATTTAAATTTTAAAAGTTATTAACGATTCAATTACCTCTTTACAACCCTCACATAAACATTCAAATAGTTATAAATTGCACAATATTGTTGTCGATATATGTAAATGATATAGTTAAATTGTATTTTAATATTTTTCAAACTGAAAATAACGAAGGAGCGTGATTCGATGTATAAGATAGGCATAGCGGGAGCTGGTGCGATGGGCGGACGAATAGGTATATCCATAAAAGAAGCTGGCTATAATGTTACACTTATAGATAATTGGGAAGCACACGTCAAATGTATTAATACAGATGGTATGAACATTAAAACAGAAACGGATAACTATTCAGTCAACATCCCAGCAGTTTTAACCAAAGATGTTTCAACTGAGTTTGACCTTATCATTATCTTGACTAAGGCTATGCACTCGGAAGCAATGTTACAGCAATTACAAGAAGCTGGTTGCATCCATCAAAATACAGCTATAATGAGTATGATGAATGGTTTAGGTCATGAAGAACGATTATCACAAATCGTCCCTTTATCTCAAATTTATCTAGCAGTAACGATGTGGACTGCAGGTCTACGTGGACCAGGACAACTATTATTAGAGGGTGAAGGATCTATATATTTACAAAGCGCAGATGGTGAGACCGATGACCATACGCATGCTATACTTCAAATTCTTAATGATGCAAATTTGAATGCTCAAATTAGTAATAATGTATTCGAAGCAATATGGTCTAAAGCTACATTAAATAGTGTTTTAAATCCTTTATGTACGATATTAAACAAAACGATTTATGAATTTGGTAATCATCCGGATTCAGCTGAAATGGTTATGCCTATCATTGAAGAAATTGTCGCAGTTGCCAAAGCAAAAGGTATTCATTTAGATAGTCATGCACTATTAAAAAAAGTTGAAGCAGCTTATCCAAAAGAAGCTCAAGGCCTTCATTATCCATCAATGCATCAAGATTATACAAACGGACGTTTAACAGAAATAGATTACCTTAATGGGCAAATAGCTACTTATGGAAAAACATTCAACATACCTACGCCTATTAATGCTATGCTCACCCATCTTGTACATCAATTAGAGTCAAAATTACAATAACTACAAAAGACAAATTTAATTATTATTATGCTATCGACGAAGTGTTTATCAGCACTTCGTCTTTATTTTGTGTTTGATACTGAATCAGGTAAGTATTTAAATAAAAGTAGAGTTGCAGGCCTATTATATTATTAGGTTCTGCAACTCTGACTATTTTCCATTCATGTGGTTGTTAAATATTGTATTTCTCTAAAATTGCAGTGTAAGTAAAAATGAATACTTGCGATATATCACACGGTAAAGCTCAACATAAAAATTTCAATACACACTTAATATACACGGTAGCGTATAGTGACGTCACACAACCCGATGACTTACCGCTCTATATTTTGATAAAATAATCACTTGTCATATCATAACTGAAAACATGTTTAATTATCATCTTTATTAATGCGGACACGATCAATCGGGTCACCAAGTTTTTCATTACCTTGTGGTACATGGTATGTTAATACTTCAATATAATCCTTCGTGATATTCACTTTCGTATAAGCAGGTTGGTTATCCTGTATTGATTTAACTGCATAATCTTTTTTTCCATCTAATTCATAGAATTTGCTACCACTAGCAGAGTTTAATGTTACATAAATTGTACCGTTTGGGTTCGAGTATGTTTGTGGTGCCGCTCCATTTTCATCCCATTTTACTTGAGCATCTTTACCATTCATAACATGTGAACGACTATAAGAATGGTCATGTCCACCTAATACTAAATCAACATTGTACTTTTTCATCAACGGCGCAAATTTATCACGTCTGATTTTTGTTGCTAACTTATCAGAATGTTTGCCTGCTGAATATGGATTTCTGTGAGTGAGTGCGACAATCCACTTGGGATTTTGATCTTTAGTATCTGCAATCGCACGTTTCATCGTTTCTTCGTGCCCTTTATAATCCAAACTCTCAGAGTTTAAACTGACAAAAAGTGTATCATTATGTGTAAAATAAAAATCAGAACTCGCCAGGTTTTTACCACCATTTTGCAAATTAGGAAGATTAAAATGTTCAGAATAAGCTTTATTGGCACGATCATGATTACCTAAAGTAGGTACAACTGTGAAATTTTCCATACCTTTGGCTTCTATAAAACCACTATATGCCTTTTCATCCCAAGGCAAATTGACTTGATCTCCCAAGCTCATTAAAAAATCTGGTTTTTTATTTAACTGTGCCATTTGATTCACAGTATTTTGCCATCCTGCATTATCCGCCTCTAAATCTCCCGAAGCACCTAGTTGTGGATCAGCGACAGCGATAAAATTCGTTTCTCCATTATTATTCGTATCAAAACGACGTATCGGGGATTTTTCTCCATTTACACCGTTAAAAAAGCGATACATGTATGTTGTATTTTCTTCTAAGTGAGGTAGCGTTGCATGAGTATAATTCATTTTTGGTATATCTTTATTTAGCAAGCGTTTTGTGTTGCTACCCTTATGTGTTTCTCCTTCAAGACGTCTTGCATTAGAAAAATCACCCTGCTCGTTTGCTTTTGCAATTTCCACATAACCTTGCTCGTCTGATTCATGGTACCAAGTTAAATTCTTTTCTGTGTTATCTTTACCAATCGTCATGATCGCATAACGTTGGTCATTGGATTGTGTTTGCTGTGTAGTTGCTTTTTTATTATTTGATTCCTGATTAGTGGTACGCTCAGTGTTATTTTGTTGTAGTGGATGATTTTGCTGATTTGTATTTTTTGTTGTAGCTGTTTCATCTGATGTTAACGATTTGTTCGACTTATGATTATTATCTTCTGTTGTTCCTTTATCTAATTGTTCCTCTTTGTACTGTTGCTCTGAAGTAGCATCATCATTTTTATCCACTTCATTATCCCATTGTTGATTATTTCCTGGGTTATACTGATTGGACGTTGATTGATTTGGTAACTTTGGTTGTTCTTTCGCTGCTGTATATGATTCTTTTTGTTGTTGATTATCAGATGGTTGTATTTGTTTATTACTTTCATCTTGTTGCTTATATGTAATTTGTGTATTTTGGTCTACTTCCTCATCGGCATTTTTAGATAAAGTTAAATTATCTTCACTTAAACTTTGATTATTATTTGCTTTTGACTGTGCCTTTGTATCATTTGCTGCATCTTCCTGATCATTACCCTCAATGTTAGCTACTTTATTAGCAAGTGATTCTGTTTCTAACGCTTTATCTGAAGTTTGTGTGATTGTATCATCGTTTTGATTCGTTTCATTGATTGCTTCTGTTTTTTTCTGTTGATCCTCTACTTCCGATGCACTAGCATCTTGTGTCCCTACAAAAATTCCTGCCGCAGACATCGTAAATATGATACTCGAGGTGCTTTTTTTCATAAAATAACGCCACTCCTATCTATTTTTTAAGTTACCAATTCATATTGATTACCACGAACGTAACAAAATAGTATTAAGTTCAAATTAAATAGAAGTAAATGTTAAATTAAAAAAGTGAACCAGAAATCTAATTGAAAAGATTTCATAGTCCACCTCATAAAGCTAACTAGTTATAAAATAAGATAAAATTCCATCTGTATTTATACAGTTATCGTAAAACAGTATTTTATGTACCGTCATATTTATTTATAATTTCTATCCTCCAAAAAATAAATCGACAATATCTGTTGTCCTATTTTTATCCACTTTATAAAATTCTGTATACCCACAATTTTTACATGTTATTGTTGTAAAATTATTATGTTGCAAGTCAAATATTTTAGAAAAACCTGAACCTGTCGCTGAAAGTGTTCCTTCTTCAATTTCTGTATGTCCACACTTAACACAACCTTTATGTGTTTCTGCTGCCATTATTTTCCACCCCTTTATCATAAGCGTTATTATGTACATATCACTGATATGGTCCCTTTAAACTTGATGGGATGTTATAGGCGTTGTGGCCTTTGGAGGTTATGTGATTACGAATATGCATATTAAAATTCAAATACTCTCTGTATGTTAATAATATTTATATGCAAGATAAATTTAAGTATACAAGTTTTGCAAAATCAATTAATATAGTTATATAGTATTTTGATGCTATATATAAAAACAAAGGGGTTAAAAAATGAATTTACTAAATCAATCGAAAAATCCACATGCTTTTCCAAATGTAAGTCAAAATGATAAAACAATGGCTATGTTAATTTGGATATTAAACATATTCACAGGTTTTATCGGTCCATTAATTATATGGCTTATGAAAAAGGACGAATCTGAATACTTGAACAAACAAGGTAAAAATTACTTGAATTTTGCAATAAGTTATACTTGTTATATTATTATATCTTGGATATTGACTATCGTACTAATAGGTTATATTCCGCTATTTGTTTTATCAATTGCAGGATTTGTTTATGCAATTATAGGTATTGTTACAGTAAATAAAGGTGAAGATTTTGTTGTCCCTCTTACAATTGAAATCATTAAGTAATAAAAGTGTTCTAATGAGGGTCATTTATTAAAAATTAGTAATATTTTTTTGAATTTTGAATATGTTAAAAGTGTAGATGATAGTAAAATATTGTCTACGCTTTTTATATAGATTTTTCTAAATAAACTTTCAGATCATTTACAATTTCATTTTCTTCTTAAGTGCAAGAATCCCAATTATTACATTATGCGCTTCAATAACTCCCATCATTCTACCTCGTCTTTTTATTCCTTGATTACTACTTAAGATAGATAAATCATGTTGCACATTGTAACTTTAAAAAATAATTTCAAAATAAACCTGTAAAGATTAAGTATATATTCTTAAGTCATTTATATGATTAAAACTAACATCTTCTAAGAAATATCTATAAAGATCTTCGACAAAAACAAAACGCACAATCCATTTTATATCATTTTAAACCAAAAAATTATATGGTATTATTTTTATATAATAAATGTTTTATGAATGAGGAGGCTCATATGAAAGAATATCTATTGTTATTAGGTGCAGATCAGTTCCTTAGAGAAAGATCTTATGCAGGTGGCAAAGCAATCGGAGATTTTCAAGTTTGGACAGCTATTAAGAATGCAAAATATCAATATAATGCTTATTGGGATTTTTGTATTAATGCTAATCCTTTAAACTATAAAGAAATAAAAAATGAAATAGCTTACTATAAAACGCAAGGTTACAAACCTAAATCTATTATTCCTTTAAATGATTGGACTCTAAAAGTCGCTAACAAACTAAATCAAGACTACGGTTTGCCTTACCTTGAAGAACAGGTCATAAACGCTTGTAGAAATAAAAGTATAATGAAGTCAATATTTGAAAAGTTTAATATCCCTACACCAAAGTCTATGTATTTTAATAGTGGATTACAATTAAAACAGCTAATGAATGAATTTAATTTTCCAGTAATTATAAAGCCGGTTGATTTCGGAGGTAGTGGCGGTGTTTATTTAGCCAATAATAAACAAGCATGTATGGATGCCTATACTAAATCGAAACAAACGATGGATGTCTATGCAGATGATTTCCAAGTTTCTAAAAGTGGATTTCTGATCGAAGCATTTATTGATAGTGATGATGAAGTTTCAGTTGAAGTACTTTGTGGTCATAATTTCTATGAAGTCATTACTGTTACAGAAAAATATTTATCACCTAGACCGTGGTTTACTGAAATGGGTCATTTAGTTCCCAGTTTCAGATATAAAGATAAAAATATTAAAGACCTTGCAATACAAGCTTGTAAAACTTTAGGAATTTCACGTGGAGTTGCTCATGTTGAAATAAAAATTAAAGACAACAACCTCTATGTCATAGAAGCTGCAGCTAGACCTGGTGGCGATGCTATTATGGATTTAGTCGAATCTTCTTATGACATTAACCCCTACAGCCTTCATATATCTATGTATATTAACAATGACGTAAAACCTAAATATACATTTACTCCCAAAAAAACTTCTGCCATAGCATTTATGAAAGCTCAAAAAGGTAAGATCATGCATATTCATTACCCAGATGTATCAAAAGATCCTGAAATCAAAAAAATAAATATACTTAAAAAAGTTGGAGATATCGTAACTGATCCCGAAAATTGGAGCAATCGTGAAGGACTCATTCAATTGAACTGGCCTGAGTTACCAACTTCAAAAACATACAAACATATTCACAAAGCCAATGAATTAACAAATGAAATTTTTGACTGTAGTGATGTTCATAATGATTAAATATTTAACCATTACTGCACTATATCGATTTATCTGTGGAGGTTTAATCCTCATTATAAATTGGGAACTCGCAAATCCTGAATCTACGAGTGATTTAGCGCTGGCTACAATCCTTTCATTTGTGCCAGCAATATTCACTCCATTTCTAATAAGGCTATTCTTTAAAAATTATTCAGGTGCTGGCCTGACAAAATTATCTTTTTTA
Source organism: Staphylococcus sp. 11-B-312 (assembly GCF_016743055.1). Taxonomy (NCBI): domain Bacteria; kingdom Bacillati; phylum Bacillota; class Bacilli; order Caryophanales; family Staphylococcaceae; genus Staphylococcus; species Staphylococcus sp. 11-B-312. Next base: position 113,909 of record NZ_CP068241.1, on the reverse strand, counting down.
GTACTTTTTTATATAGTCATTATCATAACAGTATGTTACCGAAACGCTTTGCTATTAATTATTCTAAATTTTGCTTTATGGATTGTATTTTTCCTTTTAGAAACAAGTTTAGAATTTTGGTTTTCACAATTAGTTGAAAAGAAAAGTGAAATATTTATTAATAAATATAGTTCCCTTTCAATGACTATCAATCAAGTTGCTTTAATGGTAGGCCCTTTGTTTGTTTCAGTGATTGTTAATTTTATTACACTTCGTTGGATATTTATATTGTATGCCTTAACCTATCTACTTCTTTATATTGTCATTAGAAAGCAAAATAAGGATAATCAACTACCTTCTAAAGATGATGAAATTTATACTAAAGAATCTGTAAAATTTACACATTACTTTATAAGTATGCTTATGTGGCCAATATTAGGAACTATCAATTTTATGTTACCTACTTTTACAGCTTTTAAGAGTGGAGAAGTGCATGAAGTCGCACTATTGGACTGTGCTTTAGGGCTAGGAATGGCTTTAATTGGAATAATACTCAGCAAATTACGATCTAATAATTGGTTGTCTCTATTTTTTATAATAAGTATGGCTATCACTGTTATGTGGTATTTGACTGAAGGAACGCTTGTAATGAAATTACTATTAATGCTATTGTTCGGTTTCACTTTTGGCAGCGCAAGAATTATTTTCAGAAAAATCGTTGTTACAGCATACGCTAGTCATACTGTAAAACATATTTATTCCCTGGGAAATGCTTTGGGGCTACCAGTTCTTGCATTCTGTATTTATCTTGGTATATTCAATTTAAACTTTGTTTGGTTACCATCATTTATTTTGTTAATTATATTAATGCTTTTATTGAAAATTGAACATCACGAAAGGAACATTACAATTGAAAAATCATTTAATTAAAAGGGAAGATATTTATAACAATGTATATTACTCGCAACAAGAAATTAATATCGAAACATTATATGATCATCTTTATGGAATGATTGAACCCATTCAATATGTAAATATTAATACTCAAGATATATTTCTATTACAATTACAAACAATTGAATATTTAAGTAGCATGGAAAAAAGAAAGCATAATAAAGCATTAGAGAATTTAAAAATTCTAAACACCAATTCAATAGACAATATTGATACCGTACTTTTAAATAATGCTTTAGAAAAACAAGCAACTTGTAAATACACTGATGCTCACCAAAAATATAGAGAGCTACTTAACAATAACCCAAAAAACCGACTTGCTTTCTTTGCCCTTCATATGATGGAATTTAATCTTGGATGGCAAAAAAGTATGCTTGAATCATCACAAATTGTAGTCAATGCTTTTAAAAATACAAGTCATTCTTTTTATGGATATAGCAAAGGGATTGAATCATTTTCTTTAATTGAAAATGGAATGTTTGAAGAAGCAAAAAATGCAGCCGATATTGCACTTAGTATAAATCCTAAAGATGTATATTCAATACATGCTATGTGTCATTATTTTTATGAAACAGGTAAATATCAAGAAGGCATATTGTGGATGAAAAAAATGAAGCCATATTGGGAATGTAATAAAGGTATGAGAATTCATGTTTGGTGGCATTTAGCAGTATTTCATTTATTCAACTTGGATTTCAAAGAAGTTAAACAGATTATGACGAATGAAATCATACGCAAAAACATTGAGAATGGGTTTGAAGATTTAGACGTCACTGCCCTACTTTGGAGATTACATTTATTGGATGAAAATAATACCATTCCATATAAGTCATTAAACAATTGGGACGATTACTTAAATAATAGCCACTTTATTTTCAATGATTTACATGCTTTAATAGCCTATATTTTAAAAGACGAAAAAGAAAAAATTGAATCGCTTATTCAACAGGTAAGAGAAAGACAATATAATACAATTAATTACGAACAATATAACTTATTAAGTGGCTTTTACGATTTTGCTAGACAAAATTATTCTGAAGCTTCTAAAAAATTGTTTCCTTTAGTAAATAATACAAATTTTGGAGGTAGCAACGCTCAAAAAGATATTATTCCAATAACACTCTATTTTTCATTATTAAAATCTAACAATTTAAATGAAGCTCGGAAATTATTAAACACCTGCAGAGCATTTAAACATCCTTCTAAATTAAAAGAAAAGCTATTGTTTGAGTTAGAAGGTGATGATGATTAACACTCTACAATTTATAGAAAATAATGATTTGCGCACTTTCAAAATAACTAGTGATAAAGAGAATAATCTAACTGTTGAAAGTGGTCGTTTAGCCATAATAGAATGTTCTAATAAAAGTAAAGTAGCAAAACCATTTCTTATTGGTGTCGGAGAAAAGTTTGAAATACACAAAAATAAAAAGTACTTTATAAATTTATTAGTGTCTAACACACGTATTTCACTTTCAAACCACTATAATCTAGCCATAGAAAATGGTGAAGATACTCAAAAACTATTTGCTGATATCGATGACTACTATTTTGGTTACGAAGAAAGATATAAAAAAATTTATAGCATTGGTGCTGATTTATGGGAAACAGGAAAACCAAATGAATCATTATTAATGGTTTTTCGAAAATATCCAAATTTATTTAAAGGGAAAGTTATAGATTTAGGGTGTGGAGAAGGAAGAGATACCATATTTTTACACAAACAAAATATTGATATACATGGTATCGACATTTCTCACAGTGCAATTAAAAAAGCAAAAGAAAAACTTGGAAACTTTAATGACGAACAATCTATATTTAGCACTGGAAATGTACTTTATTTAAATAAATATGAAGATGAAACTTTCGACTTAGCTATGAATATGGGCTGCTTACACATGATTAATAAAAATTCAGACAGATTATGTCATCTACAAAATGTTGCAAGAGTCTTAAAAAATGGTGGTTACTTCTTAGTTGATCATTGTAAATCAGAATGGGGCAAAGGATTTCATACAATAGAAGATTACGATCAAGTTAAAGAACAATTAAAGAACTTTCAAAAAGAAAATTATATAGATAGAATGGTACGCGTAAATGGAGAAAAAATAAAAATACCATTAAAAGTTATTCCTTATTTAGAAAAGTCAAAGATAGATCTAATAAAAGAGATCACATACTTTGGATTCGAAGTAGTAGAAACTTTTGACACAGACACAGAATCCTTTGGCAACTCTACATTAGCCCTGTTTAGAAAAACATTATAGTAGTGCTTAGCATTAGAAAAAGACTGTATAAAAATATGATTTTTGATATTTATCATACTTTGTTTATAACACAAGTATAGAAACTAAAATATGTATGAAAACCCTCTTATGTCACTTTACTCGATATATGAGAATGACTTTACCTAATAAATGAGAAAAGCAACGCACTATATTAAAATGCGTTGCTTTTTCTATTATCGAATACCTATAACTAAACTATCTCTAGCTGTTTCTACAACTTCTGTACTTATTTTATCTAAACCATTTATATCCATAATTCTGTCTATCTGCGCAAATAAACGATGAATCAGCCTAAAATTCCCTTTTGTAATTTTAATAATCGTCGTTATTGCCTCATAATCAGTAAAGTCTTCGAGTTTTAAATCAAATCCTAAATCTTGCCACTTATATTCTAATATATGATGCGTCTCATCTTTACTTAGATTATCAAATTCATGTGCAAAACCTATACGCGAATATAGTTGAGGATAACGAGATAGTTTTTTCTCTATACCCGGCATACCAATAAATATCATTGCTAAATTATGTTCATCATAAATAGCTCTTAATTGCTCTAAATGTTGCACTTTAAGGCGATCAATCTCATCTACTATAATTAAATCAATATATTTAAACATATCACTATAATGTTTACTATGTTCATGTCCATACTTATTTACAACATGTAATTTTTGACCCAAATCAATGCTTGCAGTAATACTATATAAATCATTCCTTAATTTAGTTTGTTTTTCTGCTGGTGCAGTATAAAATATTTTATCCACCGATAGTATGTCATCGGTCGTTTTACTAGCTAAATCTTCCCAACCTCTATGGTTAACTTGTTTTTCAATAGTATCCCAATTTGTGTAATACCTAGACGATAAAGTTTTTCCGACACCAGGTTGACCATAGCAGATCCCAATATATTGATATTTAATACAAGCATCACAAAATTCAGCAAAGCGTTTATACTCTTTCGTTTCAATGAAATTTTGATTTTTAGTCATTACGATACCTCTTTAATTTTTTGACGTTTTTAGTCGTTTCTTGAGGTGAATAACCACAATTTTTTTCTTCCTTAATTAATTCCGTGGTACTTGGACTAGCAATATTTTGTTTTAAGTGTTTTCTTCTCTGACTACGAGCGTGCTGTATGTCTTTTATATCTATGGAGTAATCAGCTATTTCTGGACATATAGCAGTACAAAGAAATTCATCTCTATAAAACACACGTATTTCAGCCATATCATTTGGGTTATAACGAATCAGTACATATTCACCTACATAAGCTGCTAGATTAGTATTACTGTATCGAAAACCTTGAAAATGAATGCCATCTGAATGAACTTTTCTAGATTTAGGTATTTCCAACAATAATAAATCAAGTTGTTCTAAGCTACTTGGCATATTAGGGAAAAAGTGATTACTATTCCAACGACTGATAGGCGTGGTATGAATAGTACTATGTTCTTTTTGATTATAATCTTCAATTAAAAAGTAACGTAATTTTTCTTCAAAATTGTGAAAATTTATTAGATTACTAGGAGTATCATTATTGTTTATATATCCAGGCAGTTGTTCTAAGAAAGTTTGATTAACTGTCTGAAAGAATCGTTCTATTTTTCCACGACCACGAGGGACACCAACTTTTGAAAACATCAAGTTAATTTTCAAATCAATAGCGACCTGTTCCATGTGATGCGAGGTAAAGTCACTCCCGTGATCTGTGTAGAATTTTTCGGGTATACCACATACTGGCCAATTGGTATTATTCTTATTCCATATTGCTTGGTGTAGTGTTAATGCTGTGTTTTGAGCATTGGGGGCATCAAAACTTAAGAAATAGCCTGCAATTGCACGACTATAGTCATCCATAATAATAGTTAGCCATGGTCTATTGATATTACCTTTTTGGTCTAATATAAAGATATCTAGCAAAGTATGGTCGGCTTGCCATATTTCATTGGGTCTTGAGGATTCTCTAATTTGTATTAAATCGTACTTATTTTGATAGTATTTTTCACCCTGATGAGAGAAATCAATAACAGACTTAGGCATCGCTTTAATAACACTATAAATTTGTTTATAACTTGGTATATCAAAATTATTTTCTTTACAGTAATTAGTGATTTTCCTATGAATTGTGGCTATACTATTTCTTTTATTCATAAGCGCAAGGCGTTCAATTTCATCAATTATCTTTGGTTCTATTTTACGTGTTCCTTTATCAGCTCTTGTCGCATAGATTAGTCCTTTAAGTCCTTGTTCTTTATATGACTTATTCCATCTATAAAGGGTGCTTAACGCAATCCCTTTACTTTTAGAAATACTTGATAAAGATTGTTCGCCTAGGATAAAAGGTTTTATAATATTGTACTTTTGAGTAGCTTTTTTACGTTTGGCTTCAGAAAAATTAGTTAGATACTTCTCCTTGTTTTTCATCTTCCTTGTCCTCCAATTTATTGAGGTAACGATAAATTGTTGTACGTGAAACATGCCACTGTTCTGCAATTGTCTTAATTGGCGTGCCATTATCATAAAGTGTCTTAAGTAAGTTTAAATCTTTTTGATTTAATTTTTCTGGTCTGCCTCCATATCGGCCTCTAGCACGTGCTGCAATTCGGCCAGCTGAAGAACGCTCTAAAATTAAATTACGTTCAAATTCTGCAAATGCTGCGAATAAATGAAATAATAATTGTCCAGTTGAACTTGATTTATCCATTGTTATATTTTCTTCTAAACTATGGAAACTTACACCTCGTTCGTTAAGTTCATTAACTAATGTGATTAAATCCTCCATGTTACGTCCTAGTCTATCTAGTCTCCAAACAACAATGGTATCTCCTGACCTCGCAAATTCAATTGCTTTATCTAAACCAGGTCTTTTACTTTTTGAACCACTCATATGGTCATTAAATATCTTTTCACAACCATGTGTATTTAATCGATCTTCCTGTAAATTTAAATTTTGTAATCCAGTTGAAACTCTTGCATAACCTATTTTCAAAATACAAACCTCCTATATACACCTTCAGTGTACCATAACTTAATCACAAGATCTTTTTTGAACATAGATTTTTTGTTGGGTTTTTGAACACATAATTCTATGTAATACATACTTATTTAGACATAAAAAACGAGTGTACAGAAAATGGTTATTTTCTGTACACTCTCATCTTTAATAATATATTTTAAATGTCATTAACAAAACTAATTTAATAAGAGTCAAGCATAGTTTACATATGTATTATGTTTGAAACATACCTCTAATTACTTTTTACTAATATCATTTAAAATGTCTCGCAATTCTTCAATTTCTTTGTTATTTAATTCTTCATTTTTCGCAAAATTAAGCACTAAACTTTTCATATCCCCTCCATACAATTTATTAAGAAAGGTTTTAGCAGTTTTCATTTTAATATCATCTTCTTTAATATTTGATGAGTAAAAATAAATATTATTATATTTATATCGTTTTATAATCTCTTTTTATATAGTCTTGTAATTAATGTTCTAATCGTCTTATCGCTAACTTCTTTATTTTTTGAATCTCAACTACAATTTCATTAGCTGATACTGATTTTTTATTCCATATTATATTCATAACATCCCATTCAGCCATAGATATTTCAACTTGCTTATTGCCCATTTAAAACACCCATTTCTTTTAATATTTTTTCATTTATTAATTTAGCATTTTCACCAGAGGCTTTTTCATCTGATAAATGTGTAGAAAAATAATACTTATCATGATTTGTAATTACGTAACCTACAAACCACCCATTATTGTACTTCCCGTTTACTATACCTGTACCTGTTTTCCCATACAATTCATAATTTTCATTTTTTCTAATCAATAACGAAGAAGATAATTGTTTCTTTTCATTTTTACTAAAATGGTTATTTTGTTCCATCATATTTTTAAAAACTATTACTTGTTCAAGATTAGATATTTTCAAACTATCTTCCATCCAATAGCTTTTATAACTTCCCAAATTTTCATTACCATAATTTAATTGCTTGAGTTGAGCCGCTGTATAGTTCTTTGGTATTTGATTACTAATACGTTCGAAGTACCAATTAACTGAATTTTGCATTGCTGTATTTAAATCTTGTTCCTTATTCCAAGCATCAAAAGGGTAATGCTTATGATTCCATGACATACGTGAATTTTCATCACTTATAATATGTCGGTCAAGTCCAAACATAGCTAAATAAATTTTATAAGTTGAATTAGGAGAATACCTTTTTCTACTTTCTTTTTCGTTATAAATATAGTATTTGTCTTTCTTCATGCTGTACATGACGAAAGATCCACTATTTGAACCAAAAATTTTACTTTTATCTAAAATTTGGTAATCGTTCTGTAAGGGTTTTTTAAAATTATCATCAGTTAAGGATTGCCCCATCAAAAATTGGCTTTGAATTACCATGAGAAAAAAAGTAAAAATACAAATGAAAATTAGAATTAATTTTGATTGTTTTTTCAGATTGGCGTCCTTTATATTCATTAATCTTCTTTTGAGTAATGATTTTTTACCATTAAATGAGTGGCTTAGTATATTTTTATTAAAAACTGAGATTTTTAATACGGAATCCATAATAGCTTCCGCATAAGTTTTAAATTCATTTTTGTTAATATTATTAAGGACAAATCTATCGGCTTCTACTTCATTGTCATGAATTATCTTTCTTTTTACAATATGTACTAATGGATTGTAACTCATAATAATAGAGAAGATATTAAAGATAATTAAATGTAAAGTATCTCTATTTTTAGCATGAGCATATTCATGCAATATTATATATTTTAGTCTTTTGTCAATTACACTTTTAAAATATGAACTAGGAATCAAAATAATATATTTCCCATACCAAAAAGTTATTGGAGATTGAATAGCCTCTGCTTTTCGAATCACAATATTTTTTTATATTGATGGTTGAAAAGTATCGTATCTATTTTATTTTTTTCATTTTCGTTTAGATAGAGTGACTGTTTCTTTAAATATTTAAGATATAATAAGGCTTTCAAAAATTTAAAACTTAAAATAATAACTAAAACTATCCAAATAACTGTGCAGATATTATCAATTGAATCCCAATTAAACTTATGGATATCTGTTGTGAACTCTTGAATAGGTTTGGTGGTATTTATGTTATGGTTCAATTCGTGTGACTTACTTTCAACTGTGGGCGCTTGATTATTCACATTATTAAATTTAAAAGAGAGAATTTAATAGGAATGAAAGGAATTAATCCTGCAAGAAGAGTTAGATACCAAACTTTATAATTTAACATATAATTAAAATAGCGTTTTAATATGTACCTAAAAAATAATAACAATAGAAATATAAAACAAAAGCTTACTATGCTCATTATTAATAACTTAGCCATTTCAACACCTTCTTTCAAATATTTATAATAAACTATTGACGCCAATATTACAATTGTAATATTATTGATTCATAGAAATTACAAATGTAATATTGGAGGGTATATTTTGAAAAAGTTAATATTTTTAATTGTAATTGCTTTAGTTTTAAGTGCATGTAATTCAAACAGTTCACATGCCAAAGAGTTAAATGATTTAGAAAAAAAATATAATGCTCATATTGGTGTTTATGCTTTAGATACTAAAAGTGGTAAGGAAGTAAAATTTAATTCAGATAAGAGATTTGCCTATGCTTCGACTTCAAAAGCGATAAATAGTGCTATTTTGTTAGAACAAGTACCTTATAATAAGTTAAATAAAAAAGTACATATTAACAAAGATGATATAGTTGCTTATTCTCCTATTTTAGAAAAATATGTAGGAAAAGATATCACTTTAAAAGAACTTATTGAGGCTTCAATGAAGTACAGTGATAATACAGCAAACAATAAAATTATAAACGAAATCGGTGGAATCAAAAAAATTAAAAAACGTTTAAAAAAATTGGGAGATAAAGTAACAAATCCAGTTAGATATGAAATAGAATTAAATTACTATTCACCAAAGAGCAAAAAAGATACTTCAACGCCTGCTGCTTTCGGTAAGACTTTAAATAAACTTATCGCAAATGGAAAATTAAGCAAAAAAAATAAAAATTTCTTACTTGATTTAATGTTAAATAATAAAAACGGAGACACTTTAATTAAAGATGGTATTCCAAAAGACTATAAAGTTGCTGATAAAAGTGGTCAAGCAATAACATATGCTTCTAGAAATGATGTTGCTTTTGTTTATCCTAAGGGCCAATCTGAACCTATTGTTTTAGTCATTTTTACGAATAAAGACAATAAAAGTGATAAGCCAAATGATAAGTTGATAAGTGAAACCGCCAAGAGTGTAATGAAGGAATTTTAATATTCTAAATGCATAATAAATACTGATAACATCTTATAGTTTGTATTATATTTTGTATTATCGTTGACATGTATAATTTTGATATCAAAAACTGATTTTCCCTCTATTATTTTCGAGATTTATTTTTTAATTCTCTTTAACAAACTAGAAATATTGTATATACAAAAAATCATAAATAATAGATGAATAGTTTAATTATAGGTGTTCATCAATCGAAAAAGCAACGTATCTTATTTAAAGTGCGTTGCTTTTTTCTCATTTATAAGGTTAAATAATTCTCATATATCAAGCAAAGTGACACCTTAAAAAACAACATTTTCACTGACTGATTAGGGTTTACCCTAATCAGTCATATTCAATTTAAAAATACATTATTATTGCTATGATATTGTTACTTTTTTGTTTTTGATTTTTTTCAATTTTATTGAAGCTAATAAATAGTAAATTACTTTTAATACGGCCATTTTGGTTCTGTTGCAAAGTTGAATTTATAGTATAATTTTAACAAAAAGGAGTCTTCTGTATGGACTATTTCAGATATAAACAATTTAACAAGGATGTTATCACTGTAGCCGTTAGCTACTATCTAAGATATGCATTGAGTTATCGTGATATATCTGAAATATTAAGGGAACGTGGTGTAAACGTTCATTATTCAACGGTCTACCGTTGGGTTCAAGAATATGCCCCAATTTTATATCAAATTTGGAAGAAAAAGCATAAAAAAGCTTATTACAAATGGCGTATTGATGAGACGTACATCAAAATAAAAGGAAAATGGAGTTATTTATATCGTGCCATTGATGCAGAGGGACATACATTAGATATTTGGTTGCGTAAGCAACGAGATAATCATTCAGCATATGCGTTTATCAAACGTCTCATTAAACAATTTGGTAAACCTCAAAAGGTAATTACAGATCAGGCACCTTCAACGAAGGTAGCAATGGCTAAAATAATTAAAGCTTTTAAACTTAAACCTGACTGTCATTGTACATCGAAATATCTGAATAACCTCATTGAGCAAGATCACCGTCATATTAAAGTAAGAAAGACAAGGTATCAAAGTATCAATACAGCAAAGAATACTTTAAAAGGTATTGAATGTATTTACGCTCTATATAAAAAGAACCGCAGGTCTCTTCAGATCTACGGATTTTCGCCATGCCACGAAATTAGCATCATGCTAGCAAGTTAAGCGAACACTGACATGATAAATTAGTGGTTAGCTATATTTTTTTACTTTGCAACAGAACCAACAAAATCGTGAAACAGGCGAAAGAAAGTTGTATCGAGTGTGGTTTTGTAAATCCAGGCTTTGTCCAATGTGCAACTGGAGGAGAGCAATGAAACATGGCATTCAGTCACAAAAGGTTGTTGCTGAAGTTATTAAACAAAAGCCAACAGTTCGTTGGTTGTTTCTCACATTAACAGTTAAAAATGTTTATGATGGCGAAGAATTAAATAAGAGTTTGTCAGATATGGCTCAAGGATTTCGCCGAATGATGCAATATAAAAAAATTAATAAAAATCTTGTTGGTTTTATGCGTGCAACGGAAGTGACAATAAATAATAAAGATAATTCTTATAATCAGCACATGCATGTATTGGTATGTGTGGAACCAACTTATTTTAAGAATACAGAAAACTACGTGAATCAAAAACAATGGATTCAATTTTGGAAAAAGGCAATGAAATTAGACTATGATCCAAATGTAAAAGTTCAAATGATTCGACCGAAAAATAAATATAAATCGGATATACAATCGGCAATTGACGAAACTGCAAAATATCCTGTAAAGGATACGGATTTTATGACCGATGATGAAGAAAAGAATTTGAAACGTTTGTCTGATTTGGAGGAAGGTTTACACCGTAAAAGGTTAATCTCCTATGGTGGTTTGTTAAAAGAAATACATAAAAAATTAAACCTTGATGACACAGAAGAAGGCGATTTGATTCATACAGATGATGACGAAAAAGCCGATGAAGATGGATTTTCTATTATTGCAATGTGGAATTGGGAACGGAAAAATTATTTTATTAAAGAGTAGTTCAACAAACGGGCCAGTTTGTTGAAGATTATATGCTATAATTGTTATTAAAAGGATTGAAGGATGCTTAGGAAGACGAGTTATTAATAGCTGAATAAGAACGGTGCTCTCCAAATATTCTTATTTAGAAAAGCAAATCTAAAATTATCTGAAAAGGGAATGAGAATAGTGAATGGACCAATAATAATGACTAGAGAAGAAAGAATGAAGATTGTTCATGAAATTAAGGAACGAATATTGGATAAATATGGGGATGATGTTAAGGCTATTGGTGTTTATGGCTCTCTTGGTCGTCAGACTGATGGGCCCTATTCGGATATTGAGATGATGTGTGTCATGTCAACAGAGGAAGCAGAGTTCAGCCATGAATGGACAACCGGTGAGTGGAAGGTGGAAGTGAATTTTGATAGCGAAGAGATTCTACTAGATTATGCATCTCAGGTGGAATCAGATTGGCCGCTTACACATGGTCAATTTTTCTCTATTTTGCCGATTTATGATTCAGGTGGATACTTAGAGAAAGTGTATCAAACTGCTAAATCGGTAGAAGCCCAAACGTTCCACGATGCGATTTGTGCCCTTATCGTAGAAGAGCTGTTTGAATATGCAGGCAAATGGCGTAATATTCGTGTGCAAGGACCGACAACATTTCTACCATCCTTGACTGTACAGGTAGCAATGGCAGGTGCCATGTTGATTGGTCTGCATCATCGCATCTGTTATACGACGAGCGCTTCGGTCTTAACTGAAGCAGTTAAGCAATCAGATCTTCCTTCAGGTTATGACCATCTGTGCCAGTTCGTAATGTCTGGTCAACTTTCCGACTCTGAGAAACTTCTGGAATCGCTAGAGAATTTCTGGAATGGGATTCAGGAGTGGACAGAACGACACGGATATATAGTGGATGTGTCAAAACGCATACCATTTTGAACGATGACCTCTAATAATTGTTAATCATGTTGGTTACGTATTTATTAACTTCTCCTAGTATTAGTAATTATCATGGCTGTCATGGCGCATTAACGGAATAAAGGGTGTGCTTAAATCGGGCCATATTGTTGTATAAGTGATGAAATACTGAATTTAAAACTTAGTTTATATGTGGTAAAATGTTTTAATCAAGTTTAGGAGGAATTAATTATGAAGTGTAATGAATGTAACAGGGTTCAATTAAAAGAGGGAAGCGTATCATTAACCCTATAAACTACGTCTGCCCTCATTATTGGAGGGTGAAATGTGAATACATCCTATTCACAATCGAATTTACGACACAACCAAATTTTAATTTGGCTTTGCATTTTATCTTTTTTTAGCGTATTAAATGAAATGGTTTTGAACGTCTCATTACCTGATATTGCAAATGATTTTAATAAACCACCTGCGAGTACAAACTGGGTGAACACAGCCCTTATGTTAACCTTTTCCATTGGAACAGCTGTATATGGAAAGCTATCTGATCAATTAGGCATCAAAAGGTTACTCCTATTTGGAATTATAATAAATTGTTTCGGGTCGGTAATTGGGTTTGTTGGCCATTCTTTCTTTTCCTTACTTATTATGGCTCGTTTTATTCAAGGGGCTGGTGCAGCTGCATTTCCAGCACTCGTAATGGTTGTAGTTGCGCGCTATATTCCAAAGGAAAATAGGGGTAAAGCATTTGGTCTTATTGGATCGATAGTAGCCATGGGAGAAGGAGTCGGTCCAGCGATTGGTGGAATGATAGCCCATTATATTCATTGGTCCTATCTTCTACTCATTCCTATGATAACAATTATCACTGTTCCGTTTCTTATGAAATTATTAAAGAAAGAAGTAAGGATAAAAGGTCATTTTGATATCAAAGGAATTATACTAATGTCTGTAGGCATTGTATTTTTTATGTTGTTTACAACATCATATAGCATTTCTTTTCTTATCGTTAGCGTGCTGTCATTCCTGATATTTGTAAAACATATCAGGAAAGTAACAGATCCTTTTGTTGATCCCGGATTAGGGAAAAATATACCTTTTATGATTGGAGTTCTTTGTGGGGGAATTATATTTGGAACAGTAGCAGGGTTTGTCTCTATGGTTCCTTATATGATGAAAGATGTTCACCAGCTAAGTACTGCCGAAATCGGAAGTGTAATTATTTTCCCTGGAACAATGAGTGTCATTATTTTCGGCTACATTGGTGGGATACTTGTTGATAGAAGAGGTCCTTTATACGTGTTAAACATCGGAGTTACATTTCTTTCTGTTAGCTTTTTAACTGCTTCCTTTCTTTTAGAAACAACATCATGGTTCATGACAATTATAATCGTATTTGTTTTAGGTGGGCTTTCGTTCACCAAAACAGTTATATCAACAATTGTTTCAAGTAGCTTGAAACAGCAGGAAGCTGGTGCTGGAATGAGTTTGCTTAACTTTACCAGCTTTTTATCAGAGGGAACAGGTATTGCAATTGTAGGTGGTTTATTATCCATACCCTTACTTGATCAAAGGTTGTTACCTATGGAAGTTGATCAGTCAACTTATCTGTATAGTAATTTGTTATTACTTTTTTCAGGAATCATTGTCATTAGTTGGCTGGTTACCTTGAATGTATATAAACATTCTCAAAGGGATTTCTAAATCGTTAAGGGATCAACTTTGGGAGAGAGTTCAAAATTGATCCTTTTTTTATAACAGGAATTCAAATCTTTTTGTTCCATTAAAGGGCGCGATTGCTGAATAAAAGATACGAGAGACCTCTCTTGTATCTTTTTTATTTTGAGTGGTTTTGTCCGTTACACTAGAAAACCGAAAGACAATAAAAATTTTATTCTTGCTGAGTCTGGCTTTCGGTAAGCTAGACAAAACGGACAAAATAAAAATTGGCAAGGGTTTAAAGGTGGAGATTTTTTGAGTGATCTTCTCAAAAAATACTACCTGTCCCTTGCTGATTTTTAAACGAGCACGAGAGCAAAACCCCCCTTTGCTGAGGTGGCAGAGGGCAGGTTTTTTTGTTTCTTTTTTCTCGTAAAAAAAAGAAAGGTCTTAAAGGTTTTATGGTTTTGGTCGGCACTGCCGACAGCCTCGCAGAGCACACACTTTATGAATATAAAGTATAGTGTGTTATACTTTACTTGGAAGTGGTTGCCGGAAAGAGCGAAAATGCCTCACATTTGTGCCACCTAAAAAGGAGCGATTTACATATGAGTTATGCAGTTTGTAGAATGCAAAAAGTGAAATCAGCTGGACTAAAAGGCATGCAATTTCATAATCAAAGAGAGCGAAAAAGTAGAACGAATGATGATATTGACCATGAGCGAACACGTGAAAATTATGATTTGAAAAATGATAAAAATATTGATTACAACGAACGTGTCAAAGAAATTATTGAATCACAAAAAACAGGTACAAGAAAAACGAGGAAAGATGCTGTTCTTGTAAATGAGTTGCTAGTAACATCTGACCGAGATTTTTTTGAGCAACTGGATCCAGGAGAACAAAAACGATTTTTTGAGGAAAGTTATAAATTATTTTCCGAACGATATGGCAAGCAAAATATTGCTTATGCAACAGTTCATAATGATGAGCAAACCCCTCACATGCATTTAGGTGTTGTGCCTATGCGTGATGGAAAACTGCAAGGAAAAAATGTGTTTAATCGTCAAGAACTGTTATGGCTACAAGATAAATTCCCCGAGCATATGAAAAAACAGGGTTTTGAGTTGAAGCGTGGTGAACGTGGCTCTGACCGTAAACATATTGAGACAGCTAAATTTAAAAAACAAACTTTGGAAAAAGAGATTGATTTTCTAGAAAAAAATTTAGCAGTTAAAAAAGATGAATGGACTGCTTATAGCGATAAAGTTAAATCAGATTTAGAAGTACCAGCGAAACGACACATGAAAAGTGTTGAAGTGCCAACGGGTGAAAAGTCCATGTTTGGTTTGGGAAAAGAAATAATGAAAACAGAAAAGAAACCAACCAAAAATGTTGTTATATCGGAGCGTGATTATAAAAACTTAGTGACTGCTGCGAGAGATAACGATAGGTTAAAACAGCATGTTAGAAATCTCATGAGTACTGATATGGCGAGAGAATATAAAAAATTAAGTAAAGAACATGGGCAAGTTAAAGAAAAATATAGTGGTCTTGTAGAGCGATTTAATGAAAATGTAAATGATTATAATGAGTTGCTTGAAGAAAACAAGTCTTTAAAGTCTAAAATAAGCGATTTAAAGCGTGATGTGAGTTTAATCTATGAAAGCACTAAGGAATTCCTTAAGGAACGTACAGACGGCTTAAAAGCCTTTAAAAACGTTTTTAAGGGGTTTGTAGACAAGGTAAAGGATAAAACAGCACAATTCCAAGAAAAACACGATTTAGAACCTAAAAAGAACGAATTTGAACTAACTCATAACCGAGAGGTAAAAAAAGAACGAAGTCGAGATCAGGGAATGAGTTTATAAAATAAAAAAAGCACCTGAAAAGGTGTCTTTTTTTGATGGTTTTGAACTTGTTCTTTCTTATCTTGATACATATAGAAATAACGTCATTTTTATTTTAGTTGCTGAAAGGTGCGTTGAAGTGTTGGTATGTATGTGTTTTAAAGTATTGAAAACCCTTAAAATTGGTTGCACAGAAAAACCCCATCTGTTAAAGTTATAAGTGACTAAACAAATAACTAAATAGATGGGGGTTTCTTTTAATATTATGTGTCCTAATAGTAGCATTTATTCAGATGAAAAATCAAGGGTTTTAGTGGACAAGACAAAAAGTGGAAAAGTGAGACCATGGAGAGAAAAGAAAATCGCTAATGTTGATTACTTTGAACTTCTGCATATTCTTGAATTTAAAAAGGCTGAAAGAGTAAAAGATTGTGCTGAAATATTAGAGTATAAACAAAATGGTTCTGTTGCAAAGTTGAATTTATAGTATAATTTTAACAAAAAGGAGTCTTCTGTATGGACTATTTCAGATATAAACAATTTAACAAGGATGTTATCACTGTAGCCGTTAGCTACTATCTAAGATATGCATTGAGTTATCGTGATATATCTGAAATATTAAGGGAACGTGGTGTAAACGTTCATTATTCAACGGTCTACCGTTGGGTTCAAGAATATGCCCCAATTTTATATCAAATTTGGAAGAAAAAGCATAAAAAAGCTTATTACAAATGGCGTATTGATGAGACGTACATCAAAATAAAAGGAAAATGGAGTTATTTATATCGTGCCATTGATGCAGAGGGACATACATTAGATATTTGGTTGCGTAAGCAACGAGATAATCATTCAGCATATGCGTTTATCAAACGTCTCATTAAACAATTTGGTAAACCTCAAAAGGTAATTACAGATCAGGCACCTTCAACGAAGGTAGCAATGGCTAAAATAATTAAAGCTTTTAAACTTAAACCTGACTGTCATTGTACATCGAAATATCTGAATAACCTCATTGAGCAAGATCACCGTCATATTAAAGTAAGAAAGACAAGGTATCAAAGTATCAATACAGCAAAGAATACTTTAAAAGGTATTGAATGTATTTACGCTCTATATAAAAAGAACCGCAGGTCTCTTCAGATCTACGGATTTTCGCCATGCCACGAAATTAGCATCATGCTAGCAAGTTAAGCGAACACTGACATGATAAATTAGTGGTTAGCTATATTTTTTTACTTTGCAACAGAACCATGCCTTCTATAAAAGGCAAAGATGATAATTTCTCTGTTACTATTTGAATAACATTACCTACCATATAAACATCCTCCTTTATTCGTTAGATATTTTTATTTCTTCTCCATCTGGTAAAATAAATGCCTGCACAAACTTGACACCTAGCACATCAGCAATGGCCTTCAACTCATCCAAGGTTACTGTTTCTCGTTGTAATTTTTTATTGAAATTCTGTGGAGTCTGGCCAATACGTCTAGCAAGTTCGGAAACACTTATATTCATTTGCTCACACAGTTCTTTAATCATTTCTGCCGTAGTCATACAGCACCTCCAAGTTTACGCTAAGAATATTGTAAACCATTTGATTGATAAACACAATAGTTATTAAAATATTATTATAATCAGCAAGCAAAAGAAAACCCACAACTCTACTGTAGAGTCATGGGCTATTTACTTTGGGTTTTTATATTTCCATTTCGATGCCAGATTTGAAGACTATGACGAAGTGGTCTTCATACACTGTAACGCTCTGGATTATCTTCCTTACAAGCTTATCATCATATTCTAAGGTGCGGAATTTGTTTTTGCGGATAAATTCAGGCTCTATAATTTATAGAACTGATGAATCATTTTTTGATTCATCAGTTCTATTTTAGTTTATTTAAGTAGAAAAGCATGTCGTCTATCTAGTAAAATTAAAGTACCAACCAAAATCTTAAATAGAAAGGACGACATGTCATGACTAATCATATCAAAAAAATGTTGCGAATTAAAGAAAGATTTAAATTTAACTTGTGTTGAAGAAGGAAAATACAAAGGTGTG
Organism: Staphylococcus sp. 11-B-312; assembly: GCF_016743055.1. Taxonomy (NCBI): domain Bacteria; kingdom Bacillati; phylum Bacillota; class Bacilli; order Caryophanales; family Staphylococcaceae; genus Staphylococcus; species Staphylococcus sp. 11-B-312. The sequence continues at coordinate 95,832 of NZ_CP068241.1, read as the reverse complement.
AACACATTAATTATCACTGGTACCTACTCACCTAAGCTTACGGCCTGTAAGTATTGTCAGTCTCATGCGAACGATGCAGATGAAAAGAAAACCATTGTAAAAAATGGGAAAAAAGAAGTGACAATTCGTTTGGAATCATATCAAAATATTCCAACTATTTTAAAGCTAAAAAAACAACGATATTTTTGTAAAAACTGCCATCAACATTGGACAACTCAATGTTCTATCGTTGAAGAAAATTGTTTTATTAGTCGATTCATGACATTTAGAATACTAGAATTATTAACTCAAAAAATATCAATGACCGTTATCGCTAAGATATGTCATGTATCACTCACAACCGTTATAAGGGTCCTTAAATCTGTTGAAAAACATTTACCTGAAACGCTTAAACCACGCTCTTTTCCAAAAGTTCTAATGGTTGATGAATTCAGATCTCATGCCACCTATGAAGATAAAATGAGTTTTATTTGTGCCAATGGTGAAACCGGTGAACTGGTTGATGTTCTTCCTAGTCGTAGACTTGATAAACTAATGAATTACTTCAATCGTTCTCCCAAGGAGAAACGAGAACAGGTAAAATTTCTAGTGACAGATATGAATGCGGCTTATTTTCAGTTAACTAAAAAAATCTTTCCTTGTGCAGCTTTAGTCATTGATAGGTTTCATATCGTTAAACACTTAAACCAAGCTTTTAATGACTTTAGAGTCAGGGAAATGAAAGCATTAATAAAGAATCACCAGCGTTCTGAAGCCAATAAGCTAAAAGTAAATTGGAAATACCTATTAAAGAATCAAATGACTGTTTCTAGTTCAGAATATAAAAATTGGAGAAGCTTTCCTTCACCTAAGTTTCCCCCTCTAACAGAATCAATGATGATTGATCGTCTTTTATCATTTTCTACAGACTTAAAAGAAGCCTATGGCGTGTTTCAATTATTAACCTATCACTTTAGAAATAAAGATCCAGACTCATTTTTTGATTTATTAAAGAACTTACCGACTACCTTAGATCCACTATTTAAACAGAAGATTGAAAATCTGATTAATTATGAAGAAGGGATTCGTAATGCTTAACGTATAAGTATTCTAACGGAAAAATAGAAGCTAAAAATACTCATATTAAGATATTAAAAAGAGTATCTTATGGCTTCAAATCTTTTAGTAATATGAAGATAAGAATTTTTATGATAAACGACCTTGTCACAATTGAATAACTAAAAAAAGATGATGAATTTGAGAAAATTCTCAAATTCATCATCTTCAATATTTGTCTCATCAGTCCGATTTGACAAAGAGCCCGTTTTTTTATGTTTTCCTTACTTACTTAAAACAGTCACACATTCAATATGGATTGAGAGGACAGAATGAATGTCATTTGTGTATGTCCGTTCTCGGAAACATATCCACGACACTTTTTGCACTATCGGTAGACGGGAACATATCCATAGGCTTCGCTGTTTTTTGAAAAACTGAGGTATGCTGTTAATTTTCAGTACCCAATACTGTGAATAACGTTACTCTCCTATTCACTAATGTAATTCAACAATCTTTCTAAAATGTCATGTGTAACTTTTAAGTTGTATTGTTCAATAAGGTGACTTTGCAAATCCATAACTAATAGCAAAGAATTTTTATAGGCTTCAAATAATTCTACCTTATCTAATCGAGCAGTGGTCTTTGCAAATTTTTTATAATTTTCAAGGCTAATTTCTTTTTCAAGGTTTTTACTCATGTTTAGCCAATTATCAGCATTTTTTTCTGCCATACGTATAAGTTGTAGTGTATTTTTTTGAAGTTGTGATAAGAGTTCTAATGAACGAGCATATTCTCCTCTTTTTAGAACGTTGATTCCCATCAACCATAGATTAGAGAAATTACACAACAAAAAATTAGCATTTTCTTCAGTAAGTCTATTTGGTCTTGCACCACTTATCTCTGATAAATAATTTTCTAATTGCCCTGTTTCATCGTAAATAAGCATAGCCTTCGTATCAGGAATATAACCTGAATCTTTAAACGAGGGGATTATGTTCATATCTTTTTCAGAAAGGAAATGAAATTCCCCACGTATAAGATTATCAAAAATAACTACCTCTGTTCCGTACTCATTTTTATAAAGCATCAAGTACGGAGCTACGTCAAACAACCAGTTGGATGAATCAAAGTTCGAGGTTATACTATCTTTCAAAAATATATAGAACTCTATATCAGAGTATTGGTCACCTTCTCCTTTGGTAAACGATCCATACATCATACAAGCTGTAATTCGTTCATCTGACTCAGTAAGATTCTTAACGTTTGCAATTAATTCTTTTTGTTTTAACATTTCTTCACCCTTTCATGTAAATATCTTTTAGTTATTGTGGCAACTCAAAATCTCTACAAACCTAAATTAATATTTTTCGTACAAATGTTATTGCAAAAAGCATCATCATGCTCCACAAACAATAGTGTAGGACAATATTCCAAAATCATTTTTTCAATTTGGATACGTGAAAAAATATCAATATAGTTCAATGGCTCATCCCATATATACAAATGTGCACTTTCACAAAGGCTTTTAGCAATTAGTACTTTCTTTTTCTGACCAGCACTAAAATCCACCATGTTCTTATCAAACTGCTCTCTATTAAAATCCAGTTTACGAAGAATCGTTTTAAATAGAGTTTCATCGATCTTATTATTATAGGCAAATTCAGATAGATTACCTTTTAAATATGAAGTATCTTGCGAAATATAAGAAATTTTTAGTCCACTTGCTAGCATAAAATTTCCGGTAAATTTAATATCATCTCCATTAATCAATTTTAGGATACTAGACTTACCACTCCCATTTTTTCCGATAATGGCAACTCTATCACCAATATTGACTCTGAAATTAAGATTACTGCATACTTCTTTATCTCCATAAGACAATGATAAATCATTCGCTTCTATTAAGCACTCTTTGTGAAATTCAAGTGGTGAAATTTTTAAGTCATCATATTGTTCAATGTTGTGGAGCAGTTCTGATTTTTGTAAAACGGCTTCCTGATGTCTTGACTCAATATTTTTGGCACGTTTCATCGCTTTTGCAGCCTTATGTCCAACATAACCCTTATCCAGTTTTGAACCAGAATTTGTTGTTCCATATTTACTTTTTTCTACTTTATTTGACCAGTTTGAACTACGTTTTGCTGCATAAGACAACCTTCCTATTTCTTTAAGGAGTTTCTTGTTTTCTGCCAGTTCAAAATTATCTTGTAACGTTTTGTTCTCCCACCAAGAAGTAAAATTTCCCTTTTGGATTTCGATATTCGTTTTATTGATAGATAGTATATGGTCAACACATTGATCAAGTAAGCTTCTATCATGAGATACCAAAATAAACCCCTTCTTGCGTTTCAAATAGTTTTGCACTACATTACGTGCATCGATGTCAAGATGGTTTGTAGGTTCATCAATAAGCAGGAAACAACTCGCTGTAAGGAATAAAGCTGCAAGAAGGACCTTCGTTTGCTCACCATTTGACAATGTATTAAACGGACGATATAAAGCATCTTCTTGAACATCAAGCAATGATATTTCACGAAAAATCTCCCAATCCATACATTCCGTACAAATACTCTTCATTACTTCAATTGTATATAGACTCTTATCTTCCACATCATAAGGAAAATACTCAAACTTAACTGTAGAACTTATATTGCCGGAATACGCATATTTGCCAAGCAGTAAATTTAAGAAAGTAGTTTTACCGCGTCCGTTTCTTCCAATAAAACCGAGTTTCCAATCTGTATCTATCTGAAAACTTACATTTTCAAAAATATTGTCATAACTTCCTTCATATGAAAAAGTTAGATTTGAAACATTTATTAAGGACATATATTTCTTCCTCCTTTACATTATAAAAATTTTATAAGCAAAGTCGGTTTTCGGCATTAATTACTCTATAATGTTATCCAACTCTGCAAGGATTTTGTCATGAATGACATAGTATCATTGTCTATCACGTTTATCTTCCTTTCTTTTACAAATATTAAAAGCCGCAAGAAAGTAAATTCTTACGGCTCAAAAACAAATACTATTATTACCTTTTGTTATACATAACATAAGGTTACTGTAATGTATTATTGAGTGTAGAATACTTAACTTTCTTGCAATTTGCATAACAAAACAAACGGTTCTATAGCCGTTTCTTTAAATATCTTATTATGCATCATATAATTAGCAAGAAAAGTTATACATTCTTCCACCTCCAAGTCGTTTTATTATATCATATTATCTTTAAAAATCCAATATAATTCTTCTGTTCTCTTTCTAAAGATTACCCTTCTACATCAATCTCGACTCCTGATTTGAATTCAACGGCGAACTTATCATGAAATACCGTAACTTTTTCTATAAGCCTCCTTACTAACTGCTCATCATATTCCTCTAACTCACAGGATTGTTCATTAAAGAAATCAGTCATTTCAGCGATTCGTTGCCTTTTTCCTTCACGCTCTGCATTTTCAACAAGTGCATTTTGCTTCAATTCTCGAAGGTGGTAGATTTCATCAGCCACATCTTCATAGTCATTCTTGGATTTTGCTTGGATAAGAAGCTGTTGTTGTAATTCTTCCAATTTGCTATCAATATCATTGGTGGCATTATCATTTTCTTCATTAAGTATAGTAGCTATGTTTTTCTGCAACGCCTGGAGGAAGGGTTCTTTGTTAGCCAAAAGTTCGTTAATAGCCTTGACCACTGCTGTCTGCAATGTTTCCTCGTTTATGGTAGGGGCAGTACATTCAGATCCTTTTTCCTCCAAACGGCTGACGCATCTCCAAACAATAGACTTGTAACCTCGGTTATTCCAGTGTACCCGGCGGTAAATATCACCGCACTGGCGAGCAAACTGCAACTGCAACTATGCAGGCACTTAATCTTAAAAGAACTACTTTCTATAAACTGGTGAAGGAAGTGATTGTATGATGACGATGTGTCCACGATGTTTAGAGCTATACAGTGAAATTTGGTCGAAGCCTTGTTGTAAATGCGCCGATAAGACCATTCCTGTTGATATTGAACTCATCAATGTCGTTCAGATGCTGCTCACTAGAGGCTTCGATGTATCTTATGCCACTTGTTACCCAGATAAAGAACAAGGTGAGATCGAAGCTATGGAAATTGAGATTCACTTTAGGGAATTGTATCCGCAGGCTCTCTTTGATGGTCTCCCACCTGACTGGATTGTAATTGACGAATACCCAGTTCTTGGCGGTAAGGTTCTTGATGAACCTGTTGATATCCTTACATGTGCAATCGAATATCGATTTGAAGAGAGCATCCATATTCAAAAGGATATCGCTATAAGCAATCTGGAAACATGGCTCGAAGAGAAAGACCCGCAATCTTGTAGGGCTATCCTTACATTGGCCGGCTTCTGAAAAAGTAAGACCCTCTCAACAGTAATGATCTGCTGAAAGGGTACTTTACTTTAATCTATGACCTTGAAGTGCCTTAATGCGTCTTTAATAGCTTCTACTTTATATTCTGGTGCTGGTTTATATGGGCGTTTTAGTTCTTCAACTGCGTTTGGTGCGTCGTACATCGGCAGGCCTAAGTTTCTTTTGACCTCTGCAATGTTTGCAGTGTGAACTTTGAAGCCGTACTTTTCTTCGATATACTCCTGAATAAGCCTGTAGGTGATACGATCTGGCTGGATTTTTCGGTCGTCTGCGTACTCCATTTTTACACTGATAAAATCGTCTGCACTTTTGTGGGACAATAAAACACACGTCTCAACGTGGCTCTAGTTGATGGCATTGATGTCTTAAGCTGATTTTTAACCCTTTCGTTCGCGGGAACGTATCAACGGTATTTTGATTATTTTTTAAGAAACTGATATATGGGGGAACATATCGAAGCAATCAATAATGCACATTAACAACTAGTCTTTGTTATATTTAAACTATTCGAAAAGGTAATTGGATATTAAGGGAAGACTCTATAGACTTTTTCATATGATTAACGAGTTCAGCCACCTCAGATTCCATTCCTTCCCACTTGTCAACACACTCTCCTAAATAAGCCTCTCTCGCTTTGTTGAGTAAAGTAGCATGCTCATCGGGTAATTGAGGTATCGCCCATTCAGCTGCCAGATCTTTTGAGCGAATTTCACCAGTAGATGCTGTCAGCCACATTCTGGCTAAAGTTAAAATCACATTGCGTTCGTCACCGTTAATGCTAGCTATCAACCCGGGCAACGATTCTTTAATTGCTTTTCGAATATCTGTCATTGGCACAGGCTCAATTACTTCTGTTGCCTTTGGTCCCAAAAGGTTAATACTATTTTTTCTTAGTTGTGCTAAAAGTATTGCTAAATCCGGATCATAAGTCGACTCAGGAATTTCTCCCTTTTCAAACTGCTCTCTTAGCCACTCGCCATACATAAATTCATATTTGGGGGGGAAATGCCAAGGGACAATATCCTTTTGATTTATGACCGTAACTTCAAGAGGCCTCATATCTTTTATGTTTCCTATTTTCCCAGATATAAGCATTAACCTATTTGTAAGATTCCTTCGAGTTTTTTCAGATAAACTTTGATTTGTTATTACCAAAATATCTACATCGCTATTCATACGTAAACCACCCATTACTGCCGAACCATACAAATACACCCCAATTAACATATTATCAAGTAGTTCCGCTATAGTTTTTAATGCTTGAATTGCTTCTTTCGGAATTTTTTTGTTACTTAAATCTATACTCAACTTCGATCTCCTTTCGTCTGAAAACTGTTTTTTAACGCCTCTTAAAATTTATAAAAAAAGAGTAAACATCTTTCGTTGTATTGTAAATTAACGCCATCCAAAATTTTGATTCAAGATTTTCTTTCGGTTTATTATATGTTTGAGCCAATATAAGCTACAAAACTGCTGTCTATCCATTTTTGAGTAACCTCATTTATATCAATCCCAATAGTAGCCAACCCAATAATGCTGCAATCCAATTTCTCTAACAAAGCTATTAAAGCCTTCATTTGAGAACCTGTCTCTATCCAATCATCTACAATCAAAACTCTTTTGTTCCTCACAATAGAACTCTTAGATATTTCAAAGCTTTTATCTTGACCTGAATAGTCGGTAAAATGTGTCGAAATAATCTCTTCTTTTGCGTATGGCAGCTTATCACCTTTTCTTACTCCAATAAACCCCACTCCAAGTTCTTTGGCTATGGCAGTGCCTAGTATCCATCCAATTGCTTCTGGGGCAGCCACATAATCTACTTTATTTTGAAAATCCAATGATAGTACTTTTACAATTTTATCAAAAACGGTTTTATGTGTAAAAATAGTTAGTAAATCATATTTTCCAATTGAGTTACGAGGTAATATACCTCTAATTTCATTTATAACATCAGTACTTTCCATACATTTACACCCCTTGCTTATGGTTAATAATCTTTGCTAATCTTTAAAAATAGTCATTTTCAACATATTTTTTATACATGTCCTCGGTATATCTTGTTATGTTCTTACCATACTCTGGATAATCAAACCCCAGTAGTTCTGCTACCTCTTTGGACACTTCCCTGAACAATTGGTGGCATATAAATAATGACTTCCAAATATTTTCATAGGAATCCATGCGATATGTAGATAATAATCTATTCCATAGATCTTCATCAATGTATTTGTTAATATACTTATAATTTTTCCCAACACTTAATGAAAATTCTGTCTTTATCCCAACCTTCCACGACATCATCCTAAGTAGTTCAAACCGTAGAATCTGGTTCAGATGATCGATTGCAAACAGTATCTCTTTGCGGCACAATCCTTTAATAACATAAGGTGTTACATTCCAAAATTCATTGCAGCAATCATCATACTCCCTTGCGCTTGGCTTTCTTACATGATAATCTATATCAGTCGGAACTATGTCCCTTTTAATTCTACAATCTTTATCAATTAGAACCTTTATTAATTTATCGCCCTTTAGGTAATTATCTAACTCTTCCAAGGGCAATAAGGTAAGATCAATTTTATTGTAATCATCAAATAGCATAAGATAGGAAAATCCCTTTTCTTCAGGTGGGAATAATTCCATATCCTCCGGCTTTTGCATCATTATTATATTCCCAAATTGATTAAGCCAGTCATCATTAGATATAAACGGTTCTATATCACTTACAAAATATGTAATATCATAATCCTGAAATTCATCTTTAGGTATATTAATATTTGCGCGTGACCCCTCAAGGGTCACAATTCGAATACGTTCATCCTGTTCTGCTAAAGAAAGTACTAAATCCATCATTTCTTTTTCTGATCTCATTTACATACTCCTCGTTTATTTTTTCTATATTATTACATCTTCTTTTTTGCCGATACAATCAGCATCATTGGGCGTCGCATTTCATCCGCCATCCCCGGAATATCCATCATGTTCTCTGGCGGCTGTGGCTCCACAATCTGATTTATTATAAAACTATTTGAAAGCAGTGTATTTAGATATGTGGTCAGTGTTCTATGATATTTTGTAACCTTTTCTTCCAAAAACATAGCTGTCCGTTTGCCCTCATAATAATAATTGTCCACCGGGAAATGCAGTATTTCTCCTTTTTCGTTATAATACCAGTCTTGTGTTCCATGAGCAGTAAAAACAGGATGTTCAACTGTAAAAACTAAATTGCCACCAGCCTTCAGCATCCTATATATCTTTTTTATTAAATTCTCATAGTCTGCTACATAATGAAACGCAAGCGAACTTAGTATTACATCAAAGCTCTCCTCTGGGAAATCCACATCTTCTATGGCACAGCATTCATATTCAATCTGTGGAAAATGGGTTTTTCCTTTTGCTACTTCGAGCATTTTATGAGAAATATCAACACCTACTACAGAGGAAGCACCGTTTTCCATCGCATATATACAGTGCCATCCATAGCCGCATCCTAAATCAAGCACACGCTTACCCTTAAAATCAGGTAGCATCTTTTTCAAAGTCTCCCATTCTCCCGCACCAGCCAGTCCTTTCTGCGAGCGACTCATTTGACTGTATTTTTGAAAAAATATATTATCATCATATTTGTTTTCTTTCATCTGAACTCTCCTCGTTTAAAAAGTTATTTATCTCCGATACAATTTCATTCACTTCTTTATAAAGTTTCTCGGTCATATCGTAGCATTCAAAAAGTGAGATACCGAGTACTTCAAAAATATGATTTACCTTCTCGGTATATTTTTCAGGTTTATGTTCAAAAGTTTCAAGCAGTTTTATAGCTTTCTTTTCGTTGATACAATAAGCATTATTACATGCAAATAGTACTTGATTTAAGCATGAAATAATACGAAAAACATGGCCTGCAATATAATATTTATCCTCTACCCCCGCATTTGCTTTTACAAACATTAAAGAGAATTCAGCTTCAAATATAAAAAAGTTCATCAAGCTTTTCTTTAGAGCAGTAGGGTAAATTTCTGCCTGCTTTTTTAATTCGCATAAGCTTTCGTTCTTAGCATATAGTATTTTACTAATCGCTAATTCTCCACGATACATTGCACTTATATAACCATGGGGATGCCCGGTCTGATAATTGGCAGTAACAATTCCTTGCTCCGTATCTTTGATTATTTGTTCTACCCGTTTTATATCACGTAAAATCAAGTCAACATGATACCCATTTATAAATAACCATCCGCCGCCATTAATCCAATCACCCCACGCTCCGGGAGGCACAACAAGGTTGTTTCTATTTTTATCATCCAATTCTGTAGCAATTTGATTAATCGCTGTCAGGTCAAATGAGTCTGAATTGTAATAGATTCCGATATCTATATCAGAATTTTCTGTATGGGTGCCTCTTGCACGTGAGCCCCCTAATACGATGCCTTCGGTTCTGTTGCAAAGTTGAATTTATAGTATAATTTTAACAAAAAGGAGTCTTCTGTATGGACTATTTCAGATATAAACAATTTAACAAGGATGTTATCACTGTAGCCGTTAGCTACTATCTAAGATATGCATTGAGTTATCGTGATATATCTGAAATATTAAGGGAACGTGGTGTAAACGTTCATTATTCAACGGTCTACCGTTGGGTTCAAGAATATGCCCCAATTTTATATCAAATTTGGAAGAAAAAGCATAAAAAAGCTTATTACAAATGGCGTATTGATGAGACGTACATCAAAATAAAAGGAAAATGGAGTTATTTATATCGTGCCATTGATGCAGAGGGACATACATTAGATATTTGGTTGCGTAAGCAACGAGATAATCATTCAGCATATGCGTTTATCAAACGTCTCATTAAACAATTTGGTAAACCTCAAAAGGTAATTACAGATCAGGCACCTTCAACGAAGGTAGCAATGGCTAAAATAATTAAAGCTTTTAAACTTAAACCTGACTGTCATTGTACATCGAAATATCTGAATAACCTCATTGAGCAAGATCACCGTCATATTAAAGTAAGAAAGACAAGGTATCAAAGTATCAATACAGCAAAGAATACTTTAAAAGGTATTGAATGTATTTACGCTCTATATAAAAAGAACCGCAGGTCTCTTCAGATCTACGGATTTTCGCCATGCCACGAAATTAGCATCATGCTAGCAAGTTAAGCGAACACTGACATGATAAATTAGTGGTTAGCTATATTTTTTTACTTTGCAACAGAACCAAATATTTTCATTAGAATCCCTCTTTAATTATTTATTATTTTTAACTCATATTTTTGTACTACTCTCTTACTTATCAGCTTAGGAAACATTTTTATAATATAACTACTTTTACAAATTCGATTTAGCTTTTAGTGCTTATATTCTCATAATATTTTATAATACTAGTAATCATGAAAATATTTCTATAAAAATATGGCGAGATGAAATTTACTCATATATCCCCTCTAAGCAACATTTAGGAGACACTTTAACTATTATTTAGTTATTAGTCCATGAAGATAGACTTGCAATAATTATAAAAAATGATTGTTTACTCTTAGTTTAGTATTAAAAAGCCTGAGAAATTATCAATGAATATTTTACTGTAACTTTAATTATATAGTATGAATTAGTTACTAATAAATTTACTAAAAATGATATTCAATAGATTTAATCATATTCAGTAATATAGCCATAATTTCTTATAATATTATCTGAATAACCTTTTAATTTTATAGGTGTATTTAAAAAGGAAATTCTCCGTATTTTTCTACATGTTGCTCCACAATATAAGAAAATATTTGCTCCTTATTTTTGCTATCAATCCACGACACTTTTAAATTAAGTAAATCAGAGATATCAATTTCTTCAAAATTTTTTAATTCTTTGGATTTAATATTGTTTATTAAACTTTTAATAGACTTTCTCATATCTTTACTACTCTCTACATATAATATGTTCCCTTTGCTATCAATATTCTGACCAGTATTTTTGTTTTTCAAAATATTATTATATTTAAATATATAAAACACGCCTTTTGAATTTGGTATTGTATTGTAACCTACATTTTCGATTTCTTTTAATTTTATTGACTTCTGAATTCTGGGTTTTAGTATAGTTAAAAGGTCAATATATAACTCTTTATTCCTGTTAACTATTAAAACAAGTTTATGTTTTGTTCTAGTCACATTTTGATAAAGTAATTTCATAAGATCAAGTTGATCATTAACATCATTCGCTCTTAAGAACCCATCATTATCATAAAAAAATTCATTACCTAAGATTAAACACACATTATCAAATTCTTGACCTATGACGTTATGAGAATTCAATATAGTATTTCCGTATCTCATGTTAGATATTTCATTATAGCCTTTTCTATTAAAATTAGGAGCGGTGTAATCAATAACGGTATATGTATTATCTAAAAATTTTAAAATAGTTTTTGATTCACTAATATTATTCGCATATACTATTTCAATGTTTTCAAAATTTTGAATATAGTTAGATTGATTTTTATTTAATAGTAACTTAATAAAACTACTAATTTCTTTGTTATTACGTATCCTGGATTCTAGATTTAATGTTTTACCTTCATAATCTTCTGCTATAGTTTTAGAAATATTCCATTCAGTTTCTCTTTTCACCAATGTTTGTTCAGGATCATAAGAAATAATTAACTTTTTATCATTTTCTTTAATATAAGAATAAATTTGCTCTAACTGATCAGGATACTTACGTTGAGCTTCATCAATCATATAGATGTCAGCATCTAAAGATATAAACTCTTCGTTTGCCTTTGGGGGATATATCTTCCAATCATGATCTTTTATTAAATCTAGCTGTCCGTCATTCAACTCAGCACCGCAATGCATTAAGGCAACTTTCTTATCAATTTTTAAGCACTCTTTGTAAAAATCATAAAGAATCAAACTTTTTCCGCAGCCAGGCACACCTGTTAATTTAACAATTGGGTCATCATTATTCAAAAATTGGGTTAAACATTTCTTTATTTTAACTTGTTCGTCATTTAAAAAATACTTTCCTTCTAAAAATTCTTGAGTATTATTAAATGGAGAAACAATAAATTTTTCTGGTCTAAATAACTCTTCTACATTTATAAATAATTTATTTTTTAAGTTCGAACATTCACTGATAAATTCTTCTACATTTATTTCTCGCAATAAGTCCTCTTCATTTAATTTATATAATTTGTTTTCTGATGATAAAAACCCATACTGTAAAAGTGTATAATTAGTACTTCCTAAATAAAACTTATTTCTTTTTAATTGATCTTCTATTTCTTTTTCAGTGGTATCGCGTGATTTAAGTTCAATGTTAATAATATGTGTTTCAGTAAATCTTAATAAATCAAATTCTCCTGTTAAATCTTGAAAAGAATATCCAAGGATATATCCTCTAAATAAGTTACTATTTTTTTCTAATTTTTCATTTAATAATGCTACTAATTTTTTTATATCTTCAATTTCTGTTTTTTTTAAAGACATATCATTTTTATTTAAGTAATCTTGAAAAAATTCTTTATTTGAAAAATTGATAACTGTTTTTAGAGATTGGGTAATCATATACATTCACTTCCTTTAAAAAATTATTAATCAATATTTTATATCCTTTCGTTTGTCAGCACCTTTGAATTTAACTCTATGAATTGTATCAATGAAAGTTACATTAGTTGTATTTTGAATAATTTTATGCTATAGTAACACTTTTCTCAATGCAAACCCATCCGGTTCCCATTTAAATAGAATCACATCTCATATGTTGCTAATAATAGTTTTATAACCTAAATGAAAACTATTATTATCACTTATGATAACTTTCTGCTTATCAGTAGATGATGCGGTTTTTTTTCTCATTCCCCAATCCTATAGATTCACAAGAACAAAAACATAGACTATCATCTATATAGATGATAGTCTATGTAGTATCTAGGAGGTATAGTTATGTCTTATCAAGAAGTAGCAACAATATTAAAAGTTTTATCTGATCCAAGTAGATTGGAAATAATAGATTTACTTTCATGTGGTGAACTATGTGCTTGTGATTTACTAGAATATTTTCAATTTTCACAACCTACCCTAAGTCATCATATGAAGTCATTAGTTGATAAGAAATTAGTTCTTTCACGAAAAGAAGGTAATAAACATATGTATCGACTTAATCATGAAATTTTTGATCATGTTAATCACAACTTAAACCTTATTAACACATCTAACGAACGATGTGTATGTGAAAATATGAAACAAGGTGAGTGTTGATGACAATATTAGCAATTGTGATTTTTCTTTAACCTTTGTAATTTGGCAACCAAAAGGTTTAGATATTGGTATTACAGCTTTAATTGGAGCTGTCGTTGCGATCATTACGGGAGTTGTAAGTTTTTCCAATGTATTAGAAGTAACAGGTATTGTTTGGAATGCTACCTTAACATTTGTAGCTGTTATTCTTATTTCATTAATATTAGATGAAATTGGATTTTTTGAATGGTCCGCGATACATATGGTCAAAGCTTCAAACGGTAACGGCTTAAAAATGTTTGTTCTTATTATGTTATTAGGATCAGTTGTAGCAGCATTTTTCGCAAATGATGGTGCAGCTTTAATCTTAACACCCATTGTATTGGCGATGGTAAGGACTTTAGGGTTTAATAAAAAAGTGATTTTCCCCTTTATTATTGCCAGTGGTTTTATTGCAGATACGACATCACTACCTTTAATTGTTAGTAACTTAGTGAATATTGTTTCTGCAGATTACTTTGATATTGGGTTTATTGAGTATTTTAGTCGAATGTTTATTCCTAATATATTCTCTCTGATTGCTAGTATTCTCGTCTTATGGTTATATTTCAGAAAATCTATACCTAAAAGGTTCGATACAGAAAATCTTTCAGATCCTAAAAATGTAATCAAAGATCCTAAATTATTTAAGATTTCATGGATTGTATTAGCCGTACTACTCTTTGGATATCTTGTTAGTGAGTTTATACCAATACCTGTATCAATCATTGTTGGTATCATTGCTCTTATTTTTGTAATATTAGCTCGTAAATCTAAAGCAGTTCATACAAAACAAGTCATTAAAGGAGCACCATGGAATATTGTTGTATTCTCTATTGGTATGTACCTTGTTGTATTTGGGCTAAAAAATGTAGGTATTACAACGATTCTTGGGGATGTCCTAACAAATATTTCTGGTTATGGGTTATTAAGCAGTATCATGGGTATGGGTTTTATAGCTGCATTTCTATCCTCTGTTATGAATAATATGCCAACTGTTTTAATAGACGCTATTGCTATTGGACAATCTAATGTAGTGGGTACTATTAAAGAGGGAATGGTATATGCGAATGTCATAGGTTCTGATTTAGGACCTAAAATTACACCAATTGGTTCGTTAGCAACACTTCTCTGGCTACATGTCTTAACACAAAAAGGTGTGAAGATTTCGTGGGGGACATACTTTAAAACTGGAATTATCATTACTATTCCAGTCCTATTTGTAACACTCTTAGGTTTATACCTTACACTAATCATATTTTAAGAAAAGAGGCTTTAATTATGGATAAGAAAACAATTTATTTTATATGTACAGGAAACTCTTGTCGTAGCCAAATGGCTGAAGGTTGGGGAAAGGAAATATTGGGTGAAGATTGGAATGTCTATTCTGCTGGTATTGAAACGCATGGTGTTAATCCTAGAGCAATAGAAGCTATGAAAGAAGTAGATATTGATATATCAAACCATACGTCAGACTTGATTGATAATGATATTTTAAAACAATCAGATTTGGTCGTGACGTTATGTAGCGATGCAGACGATAATTGTCCTATTTTACCACCAAACGTTAAAAAAGAGCATTGGGGTTTTGATGATCCAGCAGGTAAAGAGTGGTCAGAATTTCAACGCGTTAGAGATGAAATTGGCAAAAAAATTAAAGAATTTGATAGTTAAGTAAAAAATTAATCAACGAAATACAAGGAGCTTTTTATGTATAAATATATAAATATATTTTTAGTTGCATTAAAACTTGGATTACTATCATTTGGAGGACCAACTGCCCACTTAGGTTATTTTTATGATGAGTATGTTAAGAAAAGAAAATGGCTTGATGAAAAAGAATACTCAGATTTAGTAGCGCTATGCCAGTTTTTACCTGGACCTGCAAGCAGCCAAGTTGGTATTGGTATAGGAACTATTAGAGGAGGAATTCTGGGCGGAATTATTTCTTTTATTGGTTTTACACTTCCTTCTGTGATTATACTTATGGTTTTTTCAGCATTAATTATTAACAATGATTCTAGTTTAACTTGGATGCAAGGATTAAAACTAGTAGCTGTTGCCATTGTTGCCCAAGCCGTAATAGGTATGGGTAAAAAATTAACTAATACTAAAAGTACCATTACATTGGCATTATTTGTTCTTATATTATCTCTAACAATCGATAATCTTTATATTCAAGTAATCGCATTATCTATTACTGGTATATATGGTCTTATCTTTTTAAAAGAAACCTCTACAGATAAAAATTATTTAAGAGTGAAGACATTTAAATTACCTAAAATGTTAGGTTTTATTTCAATTTCATTATTTTTTTTACTATTAACTGTATTACCTATAGTTAGTTCTATGACGAATAATTTATGGCTTAGAATGTTCGATAGTTTTTATAGATCTGGTTCTTTAGTGTTTGGAGGTGGTCATGTCGTATTACCTTTATTAGAAAATGAGTTTGTACCACAAGGTTTAATATCACCTGATAGCTTCATAACGGGTTATGCTGCTGCTCAAGCTGTACCCGGACCATTATTTACGTTCGCTTCATATATTGGCATGTCTATAGAAGGTATTGGAGGAGGAATTTTGGCTACTATCGCTATATTCCTACCAGCATTTCTATTATTATTTGGAGTGTTACCATTTTGGGATGATATTAAATCTAACACTTATGCTGAAGGTTTTTTAAAAGGTATAAGCGCGGGTGTAGTAGGTATTCTTATCGCTGCATTTTATAATCCGATTTGGGCTTCAACTATTAAATCAGAATTAGATTTTGTTCTAGCTAGCTCATTATTCGTATTCCTAGTTTATTATAAATTACCTTCCTGGTCTATTGTGCTAATAGGCATTATAATAGGTATAATGTTTTACTAATCTTTCTCGTTCATAATCAAAGAATAAATTTTATAAGTATAGTTATTAAAGTAACCATTATAAATTAAAATAATTGATTTCGTGTAATTATAGTATCTTATCTCAATGTAAAAGATAGTAAAAACCATTAATTATGTAGTGAGCCCAAAAAGTAAAACTTATTGGGCTCACTACATTTCCACTAGAAAGGGGTTTATATTAATTTTATAAATCTATTGCTATTATGACTAATTAGGAATCATATCTATATTTCTTTTAAACTTCTATTTATTCTAAATAATCTTGGTGGTATTATAATATCTGATTGTCTTACAATAACAATTTCATAGGATTACTCACTTTTCCACATCTTTAAATTATTTTAATGATTCTGGGAAATCTTGATAGCCTTCTCTAATATTCACGACATTTTCATAGCCTTTGTTTTCTAATATACCCACTGCGATTGAACTTCTAACACCTGACTGACAATGTACATATATTTTATCTTCTTTATTAAATGGAATATTTTCATTTAATAATTTACCATGCGGAATATTGACTGCTTGATCTAAGTGCCCATTATTCCACTCTTCATCATTACGTACGTCAAGTATATATTCTTCTTTACCAGTCATATCAACGCTATGGATGGATTGGGTTAAAATTTCTGATTTTGGTAAACGATAACCTGCTACATTATCAAAGCCAATTAATTGTAAAGTATGTGTTGCTTGCTCAACGGTAGATTTATCACCAATTAAATCTATACTGTTTTCATAGTCTAAATACCAACCGATTTGGTTAATGAAGTTTTTGTTGTAAGGAATATTGATTGTACCTTCAGTATGACCGCCATGAAAGGCTTCTTTACTACGAAGATCAAAGGCTATTCTTACATTATCTAAACTAGGAAAAACGTTGTATGGTTGATACATGTTCATACCAAACTGATTAATTTTTTTCATCTGTGCAAAGTGATGGGGTGGCGCTGGTTGATTTGATGTTAATGTTTCAACAAATTTAGATTCATCTGTCACATTAAATGCCCAGTTATTTATTTTTTCGTAACCTAGCGTAGACATTGGTATAGCACCTAATGCTTTACCACATGGGCTGCCAGCACCGTGTCCAGGCCATATTTGAATATAATCTGGTAAATCTTTAACACCTTCTATAGATTGGTACATCTGTTTTGCACCAATCTCTGTAGTACCTTCCATTTGTACTGATTTTTCTAGTAAATCAGGTCTACCGATATCACCAACAAAAATAAAGTCACCACTAAATAAACCCATTGGAACACTTGAGCCGCCACCTTCATCTGTGAGTAAGAAACTAATACTCTCTGGGGTATGACCAGGTGTATGCAAGACTTCTAATTTAATATTACCTACTTGAATAATATCTTGATTTTTAACAAAATTTGTATGTTCCGGCATATTTTGATAACTTAATTGATCATCACCTTCGCCAGATACATATATATTGGCGTTTAAACGTTCTGCTACGTCCCGAATTCCAGAAGCAAAATCAGCGTGAATATGTGTTTCTGCAGCTTGTGTAATTTTAAAACCTTCGCTATCTGCAACTTCCATATATTTTGTTAAATCACGAACAGGATCAATTACTATTGCCTCTCCTGTACGTTGACAGCCAACTAAATAAGATGCTTGAGATAAATGATTATCGTAAAATTGTTTGAAAAACATTATAAAACTCCTTTTTTAATAGATTTAATTAGATGAATAAATTATGATTCGCATTTTCTGTATCACCAATATAAGTACCTACTCCACCGTACTCAACTTCGTCTCTGAGCTCTTCTTTCTGAATTCCCATAACATCCATGCTCATCGTGCAAGCGATTAATTTGATATCTTGGTCGATTGCTTGGTCAATGAGTGACGGTAAGGAATCAACATTTTTCTTTTTCATTACGTAGCGCATCATGATATTACCTAAACCAAACATATTCATTTTAGATAGCGGCATGCGTACAGGTGTTTTTGGCAACATCAAGTCAAACATTTTTGCGATACCTTGCTTTTTAACATGAACGGATTGGTTCTTTTTCAACGCGTTGAGTCCCCAAAAAGTAAAGAAAATAGTTACGTCTCTGCCTGCAGCCTTAGCGCCATTCGCAATAATCATTGCTGCCACTGCTTTATCTAACTCACCACTAAATAGTACAATTGTCGTACCTTTGGCAGTATGGTTCACTTCCAAGTCTTTTGGTTTTTCTTTTTGAATAATGGCATTAATTCCATTATTACTTTCATCCAGTTTAACTAACGTATGTCCTGTTTGTTTGACCCAGCTTTTAATGTCACTAAAGAACCCAGGATCTGTAACTGTAACCTCGATTTGCTCGCCTACTTCGATATTTTTCACTTCTTTACTGATGTTTACAATTGGACCTGGACATTGAAGACCACTATAGTTAAATTGTTTACGCTCTGCTTTAATTGCTACATTAGTATTTTCTTCAAATGTATTATCATCGTCGTTTTTTGCTTCATACGCTTTATAGCCACCGTCTAAATTAACAATGTCGTAGCCTTGTTCAGCTAAATATTCGCTCGCTTTAGCACTTCTGGTACCACTTTTACAGTGTACAAAATAGGTTGTGTTTTTATCTTTATTGAACGATTCAATCTTATCTACAGGATGTAATGTCGCACCATTTATGTGTGCAAGCTCATATTCTTCTTGTGTTCTAACGTCAATCAGTTGACCTTGTGCACCCAATTTTTCTAATTCTTGTTTACTGAAATTGTTGATATGGTTTTCGTTATATTGTTTCATAATATCCTCCTAATAAATACCTGTAGGGGTATATTAACAGTTTGTTTACGCCGTTTCAAATACCGTATGGGGTATTTGACATTTTCGATTCTATCTATTATTATGATTTTAATCAATTAAAAGTGGAGGAAATAACTATGCATTATGATAAAAAAATGATTAATCGTATTAATAGAATACAAGGGCAACTCAATGGCGTTATTAAAATGATGGAAGAAGAAAAAGATTGTAAAGATGTCATTACTCAAATCAGTGCATCAAAAAGTTCAATCCAACGTTTGATGGGAATTATCGTTAGTGAAAATTTAATAGAATGTGTAAAAGCAGCAGAGGATAATGGTGAAAATTCAGAAGAATTGATTAATGAAGCCGTTAACTTATTGGTAAAAAGTAAATAATGGATATTTCAACTGTTATTATGATGTTACTTATTGGAGTGTTCGGAGGCTTTATTTCGGGTATAGTAGGTATCGGTGGTGCTATCATTATTTATCCAGCTATTTTATTATTACCGCCACTATTTGGTGTTCCTCCATACAGTGCATACATCGCTTCAGGACTTACTTCCAGTCAAGTCTTTTTCAGTACTTTAAGTGGGTCATTAAAAGCGCGAAAAAAAACAGAATTCTCCCCGCCATTAGTTATTTATATGAGTGGAGGTATGATTACAGGGAGCATGTTAGGCGCATTCCTAGCAAATTTATTTAATGCTGCATTTGTAAATACGATATATATTATCATTGTTTTACTCGCATTAATTTTAATGTTTATTAAAGTCGAATCTCGTTCAGGCGAACCTGCTTTTAATAAACCTTTACTAGTTATTATAGGTCTTTTCGTTGGTATTATTTCGGGTATAGTTGGAGCAGGCGGCGCTTTTATTATTATTCCTATATTGCTAGTTTTATTCAAATTACCAATGAATATGGTAGTTGCTAATAGTATAGTAATTGCTTTTATATCTTCAATTGGCGCCTTTATCATTAAACTTATACAAGGTTACATTCCTTTAGAAGACGCGTTATTTTTAATAATAGGAAGTATTATCTTTGCTCCCTTAGGTTTAAAATTAAGTAAAAAGATCCCTAACTTCATACAAAAATGGATTATAAGTATTTTAATCATTGTTGCAATTATTCAACTTATCTTTTAATCAATGAAATTTGTCAGGCAACTCCTGATATTTATAATTATACACACCAAAAATTAAGTATTAGTATCAAAAAATAGCATTCAATAACTATGGATATCGTAAAGGGATTAGAAAAGAGAAACATAAAATCAATAATAAAGAATTCGATTATTCAAAAGACCTTTGTGACATTGTATCAAAAAAACAAAAAGCCTATCATTATCTATTTAAATCTTAGTGATAAAGTACAAGAATTAAATCGCTTTACAAGTGTCATGTTTATTATCTTTATATTATTTAACCTAAACTGAAAATCCACCCAATTAATCTTTAAATTGGGTGGATTTTCAGGATTATTTATTATATGGCTCTGCGTATTGGCTAATGATGCGGTTTTTAATTATATAATTTCAATTAATAAGGCAATGAACAATTTTTTGATAAATGTTATTCTTCTAAAATTCTTTTAATTTACACACTAAAAATATTCTCCTTAACAATAATAAGTTTTTTAAATTATTGATTAAGGAGAATATTTTTTATATCTATTTATTTCTCAATTTAGAATTAGATTTTTAGCGTGCTTCCAATTCATTTCCTGTCATCCATTTATGATTTTTAATGATTTTACCATTATCTTTGGATTTGTAATCAACCACGTAAACAGTAGTCTTTTTCACGTTATCTATATTGGCTGTAGCACCTTTCATACCAGACATATGACTTGCTTCTAATTTAACAGTATCGCCCTTACTAAATCCATCTTTAGGTGCATCTTTGATCTCTTCGTTTACAACCCATTTATGATTGTTTACTTTTTTATTTCCATTTGTGGGTTTATAACTTACAACATAGGCATATGTTTTATACGCACCTTTTACAGTAGCTTCTGCACCTTTCATACCTGGCATATGCCCTGCTGTAATCGTTACTTTATCTCCCGCTTTAAATTCACCTTCATTAGTCGATTTCATATCTTCAGGAACTTTAATTTCATCATTATGCTTCATATGGGTCTCACTTTTTTGATCTTTAGTATTTTTATCTTTTTCATCATTATTGGAGCAAGCTGATAATATTAGTAATGACCCTAATATCATAAAAAATAATTTTTTAATCATAATAAAACGCCTACCTTTTATTTTAATTTTAATGTAAAAGCATTAATTGCAACGATAATCGTACTTAATGACATTAAAATAGCACCTATTGCAGGTGATAAAATCAAACCAATAAATGCTAAAACACCGGCTGCTAAAGGTACAGCAACAATATTATAACCTGCACCCCACCATAAGTTTTGCACCATTTTTCTCATAGTATTATTTGAGAGGGTCAAGAAATGGATAATATCTGATGGATTACTTTTAACGAGTATAATATCAGCTGACTCAACTGCTACATCCGTTCCGGTACCAATTGCAATACCAATATCTGCTCTTATAAGACTTGGTGCGTCATTGATACCGTCTCCGACCATCATTACTTTTTTACCACTACGTTGATAATCTTTTATGATACTTTCTTTATCTTCTGGCTTGAGTTGTGCATGCACACCACTAATACCTAATTCTTTTGCGACAGCTTTTGCTACTTCTTTATTATCACCTGTAAGCATGACTGGTGTAATATTTCTTGATAGTAAATCAGCTACCATTTGTTTTGAGCTTTCTTTAATTTGATCTCCTTGAGCAATCATGCCAATGACTTGTTGTTCATCAATTAAATAGCTGATTGAATTGCCTTGTTGTGCTAATTTTATAAATAAGTCATTGTCATAATTAAGCTCATGTTTATCAAGATAAGAAACATTTGTTATTTTATATGTTTTATTATCAATTATACCTTCTAATCCGACACCTGGAATGTTATTGACATTTTGTGGATTAGCAGATGAAACATTTTTACTTTTTGCAAAATCAACAATACTTATAGCTAATGGATGGTTAGACTGACTTTCTAATGAGGCGAAAAGGCTTATTATAGTATCGTTGCTTAATCCTTCTTTAAAACTTTCATAATGATTCACAGAAAAGTTACCCTCAGTTAAAGTACCGGTTTTGTCCATCATTACATAATCGATATGTTGAGCCATTTCTACAGACTCTCTATTTTTAATAATTAAACCATTGTGGGCAGCTATAGAAGTAGAACGTGCAGTAACTAAAGGTATTGCCAGGCCTAAAGCATGTGGACAAGCAATGACTAATACAGTTACGAGACGTTCGAGTGCAAAATCAACATCTTTTTGAATGAGCATCCAGACGATAAACGAAATCACGCCGACACTTACAGCAAAGTAGAATAAATAACCCGCCACTTTATCAGATAACAATTCAGCACTAGATTTATCATTTTGTGCTTGATTAACAAGTCTCATAACTTGAGAAAGATATCCATCTTCTCCAACAGCTGTAACCTTGACTTGTATTGTTCCAGATCCATTAATAGAACCCCCAATAACGTTGTCATTTTGATTTTTTTGTACTTTTTTTGATTCTCCAGTGACTAGGGATTCATCTATGGATGTTTGTCCTTGAACAATAATACCATCTGTTGGAATGCTTTCTCCGGCTTTTACTTCGACGACATCATCAGTCATGATCTCTGATATTTTAACTTCTTCGCGTTGACCATTGTCCATAACTTTAATAGCACTATTAGGTAAAAGTTCTGCCATTTTCTTTAAGGCATCTCCAGCATTTCCGACAGCATTCATTTCTATCCAATGTCCTAATAACATAATTAAAATTAAGGTAGCTAATTCCCAAAAAAAGTCCATTGTATGACCAGTTGCACTACTAAAGTTATTCATATAAAAAGCATACAAGCTATAAATATAAGCTACCGAAATGCCTAGGGCAACTAAGGTCATCATGCCTGGTTTTTTTGCAGCAATTTCATCTTTACCACCAGACAAGAACGGTTTACCACCATAAAAGAATAAAATTGTACCTAATATTAACACTACCCATTCAGAACCTGGAAATGTGAATTGAAAAGGTAATTTAACGCCCATCATTGGCGATAAAAAAATGATAGGTATTGCAAAAATTAATGAAACAAAAAACTTAGCTTTAAAATTCCCATGATGATGTGCATGGCCACTATGTTGATTATGTGATTCATGGTTATCATGATGCATTTGATTGGAATGATTCATGTGATTTTGATGCTTAAGCTCTTCACCATTATTCTTCAAATTAACTCCTCCTATTTATGAAAATATTATATTAGCTATACTTATACTATAACACATACCCCTTAGGGGTATAAATGTTTTCGATTTATCTACTTTTATGGATTTATATAATTCCGAAACTTATGTCTACACGTCCTACATTAGACCTTGTCATCGATATTTAAAACAATGTTTTAATTAAAAGATCTAATCTTAACTATCGCATGACAATACACTCTGACCAAGGTTATCATTACCAAAACAAGTCATATATTAATATTCTTAAAGAAAATAACGCATTTCAGAGTATGTCTAGAAAAGCAAATTGTCTAGATAATTATTTAAAGAAGCCAGTAAATGAATTTATAATAAACTCATTTACTGCCCATTTTTCTAGTATTTATGCTCAGTCTCTTCAAACTATATTAATCCTTTTTTGATTCTCAAATTCTACGCCACAATAGCTGCATTTTATTAAAGATACTATATATTCAATCAATTTCAAAGTGAGTTACATACAACCTATTTTTTAGTTTTATTTGTGATATGTCTCTGCTTATCAGTGATTTTGCTAAAATTTTTATATCGCTTAAAAAATAGGCAAGTTAGTATTTAAATAACTCGCCTATATGTTTGCAGAAATATCATTTAATTCAAAAATTATGTTATTTAAATTCTAAACTAATATTAAATGATAGGTTTCTGTTTACAATAGATTTATCAGCACCTTGCTTGGTTCCTCTATTTTTATGGGATGCTTTATATTCCTGAGACTCTTGCCAATGTTTGTAAGCTGCTTCGTCTTGCCAAAACGTAATGATAACATGATGTTCATGTGTACTATGTGGCTTTAGAAATAATAGATTTTCAAACCCTTCAGTATTCTCTAGATGTTTATCTCTATTTAAGAACACACGCTCGAAGTCTGCCTCTAAACCAGGATTAGCATATAAATGGTTTAAAACTGCATAACCATATTGTGGCAAATCATTAATTTGTTCTAATATAGTATAGTGATATGTCACATTAAATCTATTAATAGTTACCTCATTATTATTTTTGTCTAAATAAATACGATGTATTTCATTTTTCAACAAATGAATCACTCCTTTTTATTGGATGATATGTCAAAATTGCTTAAATTTATCCATAACATAATCTCTACTATTTTTATGATTCACGATAGTCTGTGGATAATCTTTTCCAATTTCAATATGATAAATTTCTTGTAACTTGTCTTTATATTTAGTTGGATCATGAATGTATTTACTGCTCACATCATTAAATATTTCTAGCTGTGTTTTAATAAAATACCCTTGCGCATCAAAACGCTCACTTTGACGTATAGGATTAAACATTCTGAAATAAGGCACTGCATCTGTTCCAGTTGATGCTGACCACTGCCATCCATGTACATTAGATGCATTATCATAATCTATCAAATACTGTCTAAAGTACTCCTCCCCCCAAGTCCAATCAATAAATAAATTTTTCGTTAAAAATTGTGATACGACCATTCGTAAGCGATTATGCATATATCCTGTACGATTCAGCTTCTTCATTGCAGCATCAACGATTGGGTAACCAGTTTGACCTTTTTTCCATACTTCAAAATGTGTTTTATTATACGACCATTGCATGTTTCGATATTTTTCAGAAAAGGATTTAGTTGCCGTTTCTGAATACTGTGTCATTAACACATAATAAAATTCACGGAATAGAACCTCTCTTATAAAAGCTTCAAAATTTTTTTCATCGCTCTCATAATCTTCAAGTAAATCATTTATAATTTCACGAATATCGAGTAGTCCATATGCTAAATATTTACCTAATCCACTAACAAAATCCTGCGACACATCGTCAGTCAATTTATCATAATGAGCTATGTCACCATTTAAAAAATCATCCCAAGCTTTACGAACTAACTTTTCTATATCTTTATTATTTTCAAATTTTAAGTCACTTTGATTTGAACCCTTTTCCGCAATTTGAGACAACTGCTTAAATTGATAACTTTTTTTAGGGGTGTGTACTAAGTCCTGACGATTTGCTTTATAAAAACTAGTAAATACTTTATAAGGCTGTTGCTGTTTATTAAAAGTCTTTGTTGGCACAAAATAATGATTCACGCGCTGTCCAATTACTGTAACTTGGTGATTTTCAAAAGCCTTTTTTACATGAGGATAGTCATATATTTCTTTGTGATAACTCATAATATCTTTTGCTACTAATACGTGAGATAACGCCAATGTTTCTGCTAATTCACCTAGCTTTTCGTATGTGACAATATAAGGTTGTATATCATGCTTATCTAAAGCATTTACAAATCCTTTTACAACTTTATAGTAATAGTTACGTTTTACTTCTGATGCGTCAGTTAAATCTTCTAAAGGTAAGATAAAATACAATTTATTTATCTCATTTTGATACTTCACTATATATTGAAAAAGTGGATTATCTTTCGTTCTAAAAACTCTGTTAAGTATGACTCCTAAATGCATTTTATTGCCTCCCAGCTTGTTTCATACAAATTCACTTTATAATTGTCCTTTAACTTAAGATTGTGTTTTCAATCATATACCCGTTTTAACTTTTGTATAATTCACTAAAAAATAAAATAAATTTTAATACCTTACATATTATAGGCAACTTCAGGGTATATTATTATCAGAGGTGATTAAATTATGAATAACAAACAATTACAAAATGAAATTGAAAATATATTAAATACATCAAAAATAGGTGTCCTATCTACTGCACATAACAATACACCTAATAGTAGATACATGGTATTTTATAATGATGGACACACACTTTATACTAAGACAAGCATTGAGTCTAAAAAAATTGCTGAATTTAAAGATAATCCCAAAGCTCACGTACTTATAGGTTACGATGAAACGAATAATCGTAGTTTTCTAGAAATTGATGCTAATGTTGAAATACTGAAAGATCAAGAGACTATTGATTGGATTTGGAACAAACAAGATAAGTCCTTTTTTGACTCTAAGGATGATCCAAACTTGTGTGTAATTAAAGTAATACCAAAATCCATAAAAATTATGAACGATAAAAAATTAGACGCACCACAAACCATTACGTTCGATTAGTTAAAAAGGCGAGCCTAGGACATAAATAGATGTCTCAGGCTCGTTTTCAATTTGGCAGTAGGTGACTGAATTGAAAATGCGATTATATCAAGCTTTTTTCAATCCTAGTCACCCTTGCCGGGGTGGGACTACGAAATCTATATTAGAAAATTTGATTTCTGTCCCACTCCCGTTTTTATATACCATTATTAATATCTTCTAACATAGCATCAACTGTAATTTTAGCACTCGTCAGTACAATTGGCACTCCTGCCCCTGGATGAACACTAGCTCCAGCAAAATACAAATTTTTGTAATCTCTGCTCACATTCGGCGGTCTGTAATAGTTACTTTGCGCTAAAGTAGGCATTAAACCAAAGGCTGCTCCAAATTTAGCATTATAATCTCCTTCAAAATCCTTAGGCGTATAAATAATTTCTGTCACAACTTGCTTTTTCAAATCTTTTAACGCTTTAATCGTAGAAAGCTTATTGTAAATAATATCTTTCACTTGTATGATTGTTGACTCATCAGACCAATCCGTATCACCTGTTTTCAATTCTGAAACGGGCATCAGCACATAAATACCTGTTTGACCTTCTGGCGCTAACGACTGATCTTCCACACTAGGAGCGTATACATATATTGATGGATCTTGGGATATTTCCCCGGAAAATATTTCATTGATATTATTATCAAAATCCTTTGAAAATATAACATTATGTAACAAGATATCTTCAGATAAATCTTTATCAACCCCTATGTACATTAAAAAGGCTGAGCAAGAATAGTCCATGTTATCAATTTTCTGTGTCGTATACTTCTTAGGATGATGTTCATTTTTAATTAAAGATGAAGTAGCATATGGAAAATCAGCAGTACAAATTATTTTGTCATACTTTTCTATATGTCCGTTTACTTTTAGTCCCTCCGCACGCTTATACCTACTATCAATGATAATTTCTTCAACGTTTGCGTTGGTATAAATTTGAGTACCTAATTCTTCATTTAGCGTTTGAAGCGCTCTGACAAAGCTATACATACCACCTTTTATAAAGTGAACACCAAACATTAACTCTATCATGGGTATAATTGAATACAATGACGGGCTTCGTTTAGGGTCGATACCTATATATAATGTTTGAAACGCTAAAATCTTTTGGATTTTTTCATTATCAACATATTTTTCAATTAAATTATCTGCTTTATCAAATGTTTTGAGTTTCATACCCTGATATATAGTAAAAGGATTATAAAAATCCGTAGGTTTTCTAAACGTACGTTCTAGAAAATATTTTCGTGCTATTTCGTATCTTTCGTATATATCTGTTAAAAAGGACATAAAACCATATGTAGAGTTAGGTTCAATACCTTCAAGCATATTTCTTAATTGAGCAAGATCTGTAGGAACGCGAATTTGATCTGTTTCACTAAAATAAACATCATATATATGTGATAATTGTTTAATTTCCAAGTAATCATTCATATTTTTTTGAGCGTAATTAAAAACGTCTCGATAAATCTCAGGCATCATTACGATGCTTGGTCCCATATCAAATGTAAATCCATCTTGCTTGATCTGATTCATTCTGCCACCTATTTGTTGGTTCTTTTCATATAAATCTACTTGGTGACCGTTTGCTGCTAATCTTGAAGCTGCAGCTAAACCTGAAACACCGCCGCCTATAACTGCAATCTTCATAATGTTTCACTCCTATTATATTTCGCACTAAGTTCACGATAAATTTTCATTTTTTTCAATTTGCTTACATATACTTTCTTATGCAACGTATAGTTTGCCTTCCTTACTTCCACAAGTATTTCATGATAAGCTATCGCAGCTAATTCGATAATGTAACGTACCTCTTCGTCAAAATAATTAATACCGTTTAATGCAATATCATATAACCTAACTGCCTCTGTAGCGTAACTTTCCCACAGTTCTATATAATTTGGCGTAACTCCTTCATAATATATAGAATGTAGATTAACTCGATATTGAGCTAATTTTTCTACACTTAGATAAATTCTTCCATTTTGAAAATCTTCGCCGACATCTCTTAAAATATTAGTTATTTGCATTGCCTTGCCTAAAGCAATCGCAGCTTCTTCAGCTTGCTCGAAATTATTTTCATTTGATGAAGTTAATATAGGAGTTAACAATTCACCGACAGTACCTGCCACACCATAGCAATACTCATATAAATCTGAATCAGTTTTCATTTCTTTTAAAACTAAATCTTCCTTCACATATTGAATTAAAGATTCAAAAGGTTTTTTAGGTATTGAATATGTATTCAATGTATTACTTAAAGCATTCATAATAGCTGCATCACTTTGATACGCTTGAATATAATCACAATCGCTATAAATCACATCTAAATCTCTAGCTATGCCGTTTAATTGCTCAAGGTCTTTGTATTTATCAATACTGTCATCTATAATTCTGCAAACTGCATAAATAGCCCAAATTGCTTTTTTCCTTTTTAAATCCAAAAAATCAAAGGCATATGAGAACGTTTTTGAATGTTCTTTCATTATATTGTGACAATGGTTATAATCTCTCTCTAATTGATTCATTTATTGGCCTCCTCAGTAAGCCTAGAACTTCTTGACATTTGTATAAAAAACTAAGCTATAAATCTATTCTACGGCCTTTCCAATATATACGTTTGAATACATTGATATCTAACCATGATTTAAAAAATATCACGACAAAGCATATGAAGAGCAGTGGATGACACAAACTCGCAACGATATTAAAATTTCCTGTTCTTCGAATAAATATATGAAATTGTATCGCATATATAAAATATAGAGTAATAGCTAATAATATATATAACGAGCCTAAATTAATTGAAAAAATTATCGCTAAAACTGTTGTAAGTGAACCAAATAGCCATAAAAATACAAACGTAAGCGTAGACTTTTTAGTTACTTGAGAGCCAAGTGCAAAGTGTTTACTCCAACCCTCTAGTAGCGCTTTATATCCTTGAGAATACATTCTAAAATTCACTACGCCTTGGCCTTCATGCAAACTAACTGGCAAACCTTGCTGATTATATGCTTTATTTATTGCAAAGCCTTCAATGATTTGATTTTTAGCTTTCAAATGTCCTTGTGTCAATTTATAATCTTGCTTATTTGTCACAAGGACTGGTCCAAACGCGCCTTGCTCATTATTTGCTGATTTCGTGATTGAAAATTGATTCATACCTACGATTGTCATTAAATTAAAAATCGCCGATATATTTTCATAGAGCTTTTTTATCTTGTGATAAGGTTGTATTGACAACAAACCTTTACCACCTTGTAAATCATATTGATTGGCTATATTTTGAATACTATCATCACAAGCAAACTGAACATCAGCATCAACAAACATTAATAAATCATGCGTTGCATATTTGTTACCTTGCCAACAAGCATGTGACTTACCTTGCCATGTAGTATCATTTTCAACAGTATATACGCTCGCACCATAATATCTAGCGACAACTTGTGTCTCATCAGTTGAACCATCATCCATAACAATTACTTCTATTTCTTGCTCTTTACTTATACTGTTAAGTAATTTAGGTAAGTTCTCCGCTTCATTTCTAGCAGGTACAATAATACTGACGGCTGTCTGACCTCTTCCTTTTCCGGAGTTATTTATAATCGCTCGACGCGCATACATACACATTCCACTTATTAGTGATAGTATCGTCAATACTATTGCTATTATATAAAGTATCATTCAGCCTCAACTACTTTCTCCATTAATAATAGCTTCTGCTACTTGCATACCACTCAAAGTAACCATAGGCATACCAGCGCCAGGATTTACAGAACCACCTACAAAGTACAAATTTTTGAAGTACTGACTTTTTTTAGGAAATTTAAAACCTTTATTTTTCTTCTTATTGGATACTACACCATATATAGCTCCTTTATTAGAATTGTATGTATTTTCTATATCATGTGGTGTCCATACGTCTTCATATACAATGTGCTTTCTCAAATCTTTCAAGCCCATGGACTCTAATTTATCCAATATACGTTCTTGGAATTGCAGATATTCTGCTTCACTAAATGACTTACTCTGAATGTACGGTATGTGTGGCAATATTTTTATATTCTCGTGTCCCTCTGGCGCCTGTGTCTTATCTGTTTTATTTGTATTCACTACATAAATAGTCGGATCTTCAGGCAAAACATACTGGTGAAAAACTTGATCATAATTAACTTTAGAATTACTTGAAAAGAAAAAGTTATGATGTTGAAGCTCTGGATAACTTTTGTCCACACCAAGATGCATGACATAACCTGAACTAGCTGGCTCAAATTTACGTTCCAATTTGTTTATTTGGTTTGCATCAAAATTCAATAAATACTTATAAACAGGGATTACTTCCATATTAGATATAATGTAATCTGCATATATTTCCTTATTACTTTCTATTGTTACCCCTGTCACCTTATTTTGACTATTATAATTGATACGTTTTACAGGGGTGTTAAAATGTATGCCCACACCTAATTTTCTCGCTAATTGTTCCATCGCTTCCGCTAACTTATGAATGCCACCATCTACGTACCACAAACCTTCCTCATGTTGCATTTGAGGTAATAAACTCAATACAGCCGGAGCATCATAAGATGAGGAGCCGACATATTTTATGAAATAACCTAGCATTTCTCTTAAATATGGGTTATCTACCCTTTTATTAATGGCTTGTTGCATTGTATGAAAATAGTCGAATTGTTTTAAAGCTGAAAATGGACCATGATAACGAATGATTGCATACATCGTATCTAACCCCTTATCAAAGTAGCTTTTTTCAGCAACTTGATGTATCTTTTGTGCGTAACTAAAAAACGAAGAAAGTTGCTCTATATCCTTATTTGTTAACGATTCATTATTTGTTAACATATCTTCCATGGATTCATATAAATCTAAAATTTGACCATCTGGATAAACGTTTCTAATCTGTAAACTTAACTTACGAATGCTAACATAATCTTCTAGCCTTTCATCACATCGTTGAAATAGGCGTTGAAATACTTTAGGCATGGTTAAAATTGATGGACCGAGATCAAATCCATAGTCATCTATGTCTAACCTATTTACCTTTCCACCGATATGCTTATTTTGTTCATATAAATCCACTTGATAGCCTGCTTGAGCCATACAAATTGCACTGGCAATCCCTCCCAAGCCACCTCCTATGACAACCACTTTCTTATTTCCCATTTAATCACCTTTTCTTTTTTGTAATTTATTATAAATACGTATTAACTTAGGGCGATTATAGCGCTGAACAATCATACAAGGCACATTAGCTATAATGACATATATAAAATTAATTATTTTAACGCTTTTTGACGCTTTAAAAAACGCAATAACAGGAAATATGGATAGCAGATGAACCACCTCTGCACGTCTAGTTTCTAATATAAATCGCTGTATATCATTCATATTTTTAGATAAATCGAAAGTCGCTTTACTACTGATATTAGGGTTAAGATTTTGACCGTCTGGCAAATAATCTTTCCAATATTGCACTTTAACTAATTGTTGCCATAATTGACCCTCTTGTTCAATATTCCAACTTCGAAAATACTTATTATCTTTTTCTAAGAACTTATAACTAATACGAGTACCAAGTTGAGCAATAATCATTTGAACTATAAACCAATATAGCGCAATATATATAATCTTTTTTATCAATTTAATGCTCAGATTTCGCTGTATAGCTTGGGTTATCTTTATTTAAATACCAATTACCAGCTGTTAAATAAGTAGCAAAAGCGCTCCAAAGCATATATGGAACTAGTAAAATGCCAGCAACTTTTTTTACATTGAAAAATTTTACAGTTGTTGTAACTACTGCGCCCAGTAATACAACACTCTCTATCAACGCACTAAAGCGTAATTTATATTTGAAGTATAATATCGACCATAGATAATTCAGGCTTAATTGTGAGTAATAAGCACCTTTCAAAGCCTTACTAGTAGATTTATTAGTCACTAATGCATAAGCTACGCCCATCGTTGTATAAAGTATTGGCCACACAATTGGAAAGACATAGCCGGGTGGTGAAAAAGGTGGTTTAACATTATTTTTATAATCTTTTCTCGCGTTTTTCATTGCAAATTTCCCTATAAATTTACCACCTGTAATTGGTGTTATAACTTTTATAATTGTTTTAATTATCCCGTTTGCTTTCATAGTTGATCCCCTCTTTTTTTGAAAAAGTAACTAGCTATTATATCTAATAGCTATAGTTCGGCATTAGACATGTTATTTTTTCTAGCTAAATACTTTTTCAATCCATATACTTTCAAAACAATTGCACCTGTAATAACAATTGGCAAAATAAACTTCTTCATATTAAAGTATTCTCCTTTATTAGTTTTTTGGCTATTAATCTTGAATTTAAAAAGATTCATTACACTTTTATGAACTTTTGCTTGGGTATACTTATATACCCACCAAGGTAACGTCGGTTCATATTCTTGTAACGCTATGATACATGCGTCACTATTAGGTAATCTTCTAAACTCTAATCTCGCATTACCACCATCTGAATCTAAAGCGAAATCTCCACCAACAATTCGATATAAAATTCTCTCGTTATTAGAAGCTTTAAAATCTTTACTTAATAATAATAAGTCCTTATTTAAACACGGCACACTAATCGTAAAGTTATCTTCGTTAAAATCACTATTAACGACATTTAATGTAATTCTATTTAAAAAATTTGCATATGATTCTGCCAATTGAATCATATTTACATCTTTAGGTAAGACTACCCTTGATATTGCTCTAACATCTTTAATATCGCCCTTACGTGATGACTTCCCTTTCTTCTGTGTCTTAGTTTCTTCTTCCAAGGCATTACGCACACTTTCCTTATAATCAATCTTGCCTATAGAAATGTCCTTCACAATATTTTCATCATTTCTAATCATATCATGAATTAAGCTATCCATTAACGGATAGACCATTTCTTTTGGAACACCTGAAATAAGTTTCACCCAATATTTACTTAGCCAAATGGGAATAATAGGCAAATCTATCGTAGGTAATCGTTTATCTAGTACCTCTGCAGTTTGCTTGAATAGATCTTTATAAGTCATATGACTAGGTCCACCAATATCTATCGATTCGTTCTCATTTGGATTACGCTCTACAATTTTATATAAACCGTCAATCACGTCGTCTATTGCAACTGGCAATGTTGTATTATAAGCCCATTTTGGCAGTAACAGGCCAGGTAATCTATCCACTAATTTTTTTAATATAGGGTAAGAACTTCCTTTAGAGCCTATAATCAAACCCGCTCTTAAAGTACTTACTGGTACACCATATGATCCTAAAATCTGTTCGCACTCTAAACGGCTTCTTAAATGTGGTGATAATTCACTTGTATTAGGTATCAAACCACTCATAAATACAATATGCTGAACTTTGTTATAACTTGCGGCTTTAGCAAAATTATCAGCTAATAATGCATCCATATCTTCAAAGCTCGCCTGCGTCAACTTAGCTGAAGGCATCATAGAATGGACAAGATATATAGCGATATCAATATCCTCCATTACCTCAGTGATTTCATTTAAATCAAACAAGTCAGCTGCCTTCCAAGTAACATTGTGTTCATTTGATTTATTTTCTATATTTCTAGAAATAGCTATAATTTCATAGTTATCTTTTAATTTATTCATTAAGTGACTACCGATATATCCCGAAGCGCCTGTTAATAATATTTTTTTCATATATTTAGCCTCCAAATAGAAAAAGATGAGCAGGTAAACTTTACCTCAGCTCATCTTTAACTTAACGAGCTCACTTGCTCATTATCTTAATTGACAAGAGCTCCAAGTCTCTTATTTAAAATTATACCCTTCTTAAAGCTTTTCAATCTTTATTTATAATAATTAATCAATAAATTTATCAAACCACAAGAATTTGACTAAAAAGGAATAATCTTACTTGCTTTAATGATGTCACTAGTATAAAAAATTCTTTATCTTTTCCTGTATAATCTGGAATTAGTACCATATTTGCTTTGGTACTATATAATCACTTTCGATTTAATATATATCTTGATATTATTGAAAAGTATTTGAGCAATTTAAGTTTATTTTTACAATGTATCTACTACAACTTTATATTTTAAAAGTCATCATTTCCAATTTTATACATATATTCTTTGGCTCAGGCTGATGTAGATGTATACTTTGCTTCACCGTAATGATTCAATAATTATTTTTGCTCACTGACTTACCGTCTAATAAAAAGAAAACACCATTCGTTTTATGATTAGAAACCCCGTAATATGTTGGATCGTGTAAATCTTTATAATTTTTAGCTAATGCATTTTTAGTAATCTTGTGATTATTAATCTTGAAGTTATCAGCTTTTTGAGATGTTTTAAAATTCTTATCTAGAATAAAATTACTTTGATTTGCTGTATAACCACTGTAACTATAATAAGGTTTCACAGATTCTTGCGCATGTGCTTGAGTGATATTAAATAATTCGGGCGTTACGAAAAAGCCCAAAACTAAACTACTAGCTAAAATAAAGTTAGAAACTTTTTTCATAAAAACCCTCCCCTCATATTTGTCTTACAGGTCACGTTATTACATTAATGTTACAATGTTGCGATAGCATCACATGATAAAATACATTTTTTATTTCTTCTTACACTCATACAAGCAAATTAACTTATGCTTTTCTTAATTTAGAAGCTTATCACTATAGAAAAATTGAAAAGTAAATGTCTGATATGAGCTTATTTAAACAAAGAGCACATAAGCGTTGTCAAGAGAATCATTTGATATACGTCGATTTTAAGTGTAAATATTAAAAAATCGCCTGGAACAAAAGTAATGTTCCAGGCGTGGCTATGATAAGTCTTATAATAGTTTCGCAAGTGCGACCATGACAAATTGTAATGGTAAACGAATGACATGCTGCTTAACACTATCTGTTTCATCTCTTTCATCTTTATAAGAGATGTTCTTACGTGCAGCGTAAATATTTGCAGGAAATACGAGCCAAAGGAATCCTTGTACTACTTTTCTTACGCGTGATCTATTTTTAGCACCGAGTACATAAAAAGCAATTATAAATTCTAATATGCCCGAATACTTAACTATTGCGTGTTTGAAAGGTAAATAGGACGGCACGATTTTTAAAAACATATCTTTATTTTTAAAGTGTGCAACACCACTTTTATAAAACAGTAAACTAAATATGAGTCTTACGATGATATTTTTCATAGTCTTCTGCTATTCTTCAGCGACTTTGACAACTTGTTTACCAAAATTCTCTCCTGTGAATAACTTTCTAAATGCAGAAGGTAAATTATCAAAACCTTCATCTATCGTCACTTCAAATTTAATTTTACCTTCAGACACCCATTGTGCGAGTTGTTCGCTTGCTTCTTTAAAATGATCAGCGAATTGTGCTACTACAAAACCTTGCATCAATGCTTGATTTTTAATCAACGTTCCTTGGATACGTGGTCCAATATCGTCTTTTTCATTATTATATGCTGAAATTGCACCACATACCGGAACGCGTGCAAATCGATTTAAGTGTTTAAACACTTCATCAGAAATTGCGCCGCCTACATTTTCAAAATACACATCAATACCATCTGGTACAGCCGCTTCGAGTTGTTGTGCGAAATCATCTTGTTTATAGTCAATGGCCGCATCAAATCCTAATTCATCTGTTAAATATGTTGTTTTCTGCTTACCACCAGCAATACCGACAACTTTTGCGCCTTTAATCTTAGCAATTTGTCCTACGACAGAGCCTACTGCACCTGATGCAGCTGACACGACAACCGTCTCGCCAGATTGTGGTTGACCAATTTGAAGCAATCCTGTATAGGCCGTCATTCCCGGCATGCCTAAAACACTCAAATATAAATGTAATGGTACATCTTTTGATGGCACAGGGGTCACATCGTCTCCATTCACTGTATTTATCTTTTTCCATGGTAATATGCCTGTGACATAATCGCCGACAGATAGACGTTCATCGTTCGATTGTGTGACTTTTCCAACAATATGACCTTGTAATGGCTCATTCACTTGGAAAGGTTGAACATAACTTTTTGTATCATTCATTCTGCCTCTCATGTAAGGATCTACAGATACATAAATGGATTCTACTTGAACCTCACCTGCATGTGGTTCTCGAGTTTCTATTGTTTCAAATCTAAATACATCGTCTTGAGGGATACTTTGTGGTCGTTTTGCAAGTACAACTTGTTGATTATTCATTTATTATTCCTCCAGATATTTAGTCGTAGCGTCTGATAATGACAAATCACCATTGATGATTTGGAATTCGTGACCTTTTAATGCTTCATCAGTTAACACAGAAACAAGCACTTCTGCTACATCTTCTCTTGTAATAGACGGATTTTGTACATTTTCAAATTGCGCACTCATATTGAATTGTTGCGTTTCATGATCGTTAGTTAATGCGCCTGGATGCACGATGGTATATTTTAAATTTGAATGTCTTAAGTAGTCATCCGCATAATGTTTTGCAATGGTATATGGTTTCAAGTCGCCTGACGCATCAAACGCTTCTCGACGTGAGTCGTACGTTGATACCATAACAAAGTGTTGACGACCGACGTGTTCACTTGCTTTAATTGCTTTCACTGCACCGTCTAAATCTACTATGATTGTTTGATCGTCACCTGTGCTTCCACCAGAACCGACGGAAAAAAGGATTTGATCATACGGTTTAAATAATTCTATTAATTCATCAATAGATTGTTTTGCAACATCAATGTAAGTTGCATCAATACCATCTGCTTTTAAAACTTCAACTTGTTCTTCTTTTCTAACACCGGCAGTAAAATCAACATCTCGTGCTTTCAGTTTACGTATAAGATGTTGACCGACGCCACCATTAGCGCCAATAATTAATGATTTCATGTGTATCGCTCCTTTATGAAATTATTGATTAGCTAAGATTTTTAAAGCACGTTCA
This sequence comes from Staphylococcus sp. 11-B-312, assembly GCF_016743055.1. Classification (NCBI taxonomy): domain Bacteria; kingdom Bacillati; phylum Bacillota; class Bacilli; order Caryophanales; family Staphylococcaceae; genus Staphylococcus; species Staphylococcus sp. 11-B-312. The sequence goes on along the minus strand of NZ_CP068241.1, from coordinate 58,038 downwards.
GCAACAGCATGTCCTGATTGAGGATTTTGACCAGTCACAATGCGACCATCTACGACTGCGAAATTGCTCCAGTCATCCTCTTTTTTAAAATGTGCACCGTTACTAATAAATTCGTCTTCTAATAAATATGGCATGTATTCAGTTGTACCATTTGCTTGTTCTTCACTATTTGTAAAACCAGTCACGTCTTTATGACGAACGAGGTAATCGCCATTTTCTTTAATATCGAGTAGACCAGCCGCACCATGACATACAGAAGAGAGAACGCCTTGATTATTGTAAATACTTAACGCAATGTCGTTAAGTTCTTTGTTATTTCTAAAATCCCAAATCGCACCATGTCCACCTGCAAAGTAAATGGCTTGATAGTCGCTAGGATTAACCTCTTTTGGAGATAATGTTTGTCCAAATTTATTCATATAATCATGATCCGTGTAGTATTCCCAGTCCTCAGCTCCCATCATTTCAGGGCTAAGACTGATAGGATCAAGAGGCACATATCCACCGTTCGGACTTACGAAATCAACATCATAACCTGCGTCATAGAAATCTTTCGCAAAGTGCGTAACCTCTGAGAACCACGCACCCGTAGGTCTGTCTAAATTATCGTATTTCGCAATGTTTGTTACAACAATTAAAGCTTTTTTCATTGTATTTCCTCCTCATTCATGTTTATATAGAGTACAATATCAGTTAAACCTTGGTTTAAGAGAAAGGATATGCTTACATGAAACAATATTACATTGAATATGTCTCAGATTATTGCAATATACCTAAAAGCAAACTGCGTTATTACGAGAAAAAGAATATCTTGAAACACATCGACAGAGATAGCAATAACAAGCGTTTATACACAGACGACGATATCGAAATGATTAAATTTATCCAGTGCCTAAGCAATTTGAATATGCCATTAAAAGAAATCCGAAAAAACACAGATATGCTTTATCAAAACCAAATAGATGTCCCAAGCGTGTTACGCGCACACCTAAAATTCTTGAATGAACAACGGAATTTGATCAGTACACATATCGACTTAATTGAACAAAAATTACAAACTGCCATGACCGAGTGACGAGGGAAAAGGGGTGTGTGAATTAAAAGAACGATAAGAAGAGTGTGGAGGGATAGTGAATGAATAAGCATAAAGAAATTGTAGATTTTAAAGGTTGAGTGCGTAGATAAAGGCGATAGGTGAATAGGCAAAGCTGGAATGAGTTTTTCTTCATTTACATAAGTTTCAATAAGTTCAGCATAGCCTGTCTTTTTTGCTTTTTCTACTAAGTAATAAGTCGCCATTAACATTTCTAAAAATATTGGGAATGACGTTTCCCTTTGTTGCATATAATCTAAATAACTGGATACGGTCTGAATGCCAAATTTATAATATTTCTCTTGTGGGTCAATTTGTATCAATTCATTTGTACAATATCCTAACCAGTGATCATGATATTTCCAGTATTTTTTCTCTATAAACATTTCAAATAACATTTTGACAGTATTCAACAATTACATTCTTAGCTATCCCACAAACATTTTTTAAATATATAAAATTTTTGTTTTTCCCTATATAATGTGCTTTAGCTTTATCATTTGTTACTAAAGATGACTCATTACTAAAGTTAAAGATATCTATCTGTATGCTATTCTTTACAAAGTCCTCACTTAATTCCTATGAATATTTAGTGCTATCAAACAAAAATAGTAGGGTGTTTGAAATTCTTTTATGCTCTTCAGCTTTACCGTTATAATACATATTCGTCAAAAATGTAAGTATGGAAATCACCAAAGAAAATCCTGACATATACTTTGCTGATTCTGGCTTAATAAGCATGAAAACCATTAATAAGATTAAAAATATAATGACTTGGGTATTTTATTATCACAACATAGCCCTTCATTTTTTACATACTTTACACGATTTAATGTATACATTAGTAAGAGAATTAACCCATTCTTATGAAGTTAAATTAGAATTAGGTTTTAAAAGAGAACTAGTAGCTAAATTAAAGTCTTCTGACAATGAAACTTTTAACAAATTAGGGAATATACTTAATAAAAACAGTCCTATTCGTACCGTAAAGTATAGAGATGAATATACTCATAACATAACTCCATACCGATTAAATAGCCATCCCGAGAAAGATGATTATGGAAATGCTTTTTTTAAAGCTAATAAACCAATGATTAATGATATTGAGGAAGCTATAAAAGACATAGAGTCAGATTTGGAAAAACTGCAAAAAAAGGCTAAGCATATTAAAACAGCACTTACCATCTTATAGTAGTTATACCATTCTAAATTCACCCAAAAACATTAAAATTTTATAGAAATGGATGATTAGTATGATAAAGAACAAATGGAAAATAGAATTATGGTTTCAGAAATTCAACTATTTTATACATAAAATCAGCAATGAGTTTGAGCCAGAAAGCATCATATTTGATAAAAATAACTTAATTAAAGGAAGATCATTACCTAATGAAACAGTTTATATTAGTTACTTCGTAAATCAACCAGATCAAATTATTGAACAACATACAGTGAAATCAAATTCAAACGGTATCTTTACTGACAATGTCCCAAATATATATCAATCAGAAATTTTTAAAAATGATAAATTATCATTTTTTATAGATAGTCAAAGTAAAATCGATATTGATGATATATCACAAGAAATCGTTGAAGAAGGCTCTTCCGTTCTCCTATCCTTAGATTTAAAAACAATAGAATCATACTTTGATGAATTCTTACTTGCCATTTCAGACAAAACAGAATTTGCTAAACAAACTGCTGAAAATGTAAGAAGACAAATAATGGGTGAGATAAATCTTAAAAAATGGGATATTCAAATTAAAATGAATAAAAACAAAGATAAATTAAATTCATCTTCAGAATTCAACAAACTTAAAAATGAAATTATAAAGAACCATCAAGACTTAACTGCAGAATCATATAATGACATTTTAATAAGTGATTTCTTAACTAAATATCTTGTATATAAAGAAAAGCAGGACTCCTATCTGGAAAAAGGCATATTAAGTCAAAATAAGTCAAACTATTTTATAAAATTAATTAATAAAAACTTAATTAAACAACGAAAAAGCGCCTCCCAATATTTTGAGATTGCAAATAGTATTAAACCGTCAACTCATAAAAATGGTTCTTTAGAACAATCTGACAATATCGATCAATTCAGACAAGCTGCTATTGGTGTTTCACTTTATTTATACGATAAAAATGACCCTTACTTTAAATTTATTCGCAGCATTGCAAATGAAAGCTTGCGCAGAAAAACAATAACTGTTGATGACATTATACAGTCAAAAGAAAAAATTGATGAATTCATGGAGGAGGAAAATCTAATCAGTTATAATGAACTCTATTATAAGACAACTATTGAAGATACATTTCATTTTACCCTATTTACTGCTATTTCAGATTTATTAGACGAACTAGTTCAAACTGTGAGTACCATAATGCAAAAAGCAACAGAGCAAGACATACTAGTATCTTTACATATAATAAGTAATCTTAAACAGGACTTAAAAAGTTGGATTGAAAAATACGATCAAAAATCACAACATATAGAAAATTTAATTAATGGCTATGCTAGAAATTCAAATCTAAAATCGGTAATTGCTGAAACCATTCAAATGAATCGCAAGCTAACTTCAACTATTGAAAGTGAACTACTTTCAACACTTGCTGACTATGACATAAGCACATTTTATAGTAGATATGGTTTGACCTCTAATCCTAACGATTTTCGTGATACATTAATGACTCAACTTATTAGTAAATTTTATGAATCACGTTTTAAAAACAGTAAAAAGCATAGAAATATTTATTTTTAATAAATTAATTGCCTATCGAATACATGTATTCGATAGGTATTTTTTCTTTTAAATCCCTTTATATCAATGTCCTAAAATTCCCCTTGAAAATTTGAAACTAAGCCTACTTGTGAGGGATTAGTATGTAATTACATCAAATTTGATGATTTTAATTATTAGGAGGAATTTTATATGAGCAAAAAAAGTTATTGCTTTCTTTTGTTAAAAAGACGCGCTTGTGGTGTTGCTTTTAATTTAGCAATTGGTAAAGATTTTACGTTTAACGATTTAAATTTGGCGTCCAACGTTACATGTTCAACTGACGTACAACAAGATGTTGGTCGCTGGTTTGCATACTTTGTAAAGAACATGCCAAATGTCCCATTTGTCATTATTGGTAAGAATAGCAACGGGAACTTAGTTTATCGTAAGACAGGACCTAATCCAATGCTTCACAAACATAACTGGAAAGGTGGTAACAACTAATGACTAACAACATCTTCGAGCAATATCCATACTGGTTAGATTCAACTGCATGGTATGAACTTATTCGAGCAAAAAACAAAAATGACGAAGATAAGATAATTCGTTTATCTAGTCCAATCATCATAGAAAACAAATTTCTCGACCCTACTACAGGGGTTGAGAAATTGACTATCACGGATGGCAAAAATATTGAACGTATTGAAACGTCAGATATTCTAACGACACAAAAGTTACCTAGACTGGTTATGTTTGGGTTCAGCATCAATGAAAAGTACATTAAATCGCTAGGTAATGCACTACAATTAATGCGTCAATCACTGCCTATTTCTACATTGTATACAGGTGTAGGTGTCTTAAGTACTGATGAAGGTACTGTCATTTCACTAGATGAACCATATCTTTCAAAAGACATCGAGCAGTCTCAGGCTGATGAAATCATTTGTGAAACAAAGTATGACTTACAACCTAAAGGTACATTTGAAGGCTGGTGGCAAATGTATCTTGATGAAGTAAAAGGAAACTTGTTACTGGAGCTTGCTGTGATATTTGGTGTTTCTTCATTAGTGACTGCGTTCTTAAAAACAAAGCATGAAGTTGAATTCGCAGGTACCATTTTCTCATTTATGGGAAATTCCAGCACAGGTAAATCAACTGCCGCGGCATTAGGAGTCTCAATTGCAGGCAACCCATCTAAAGGTGACCAGACATTATTCAGAGGGTGGAACGGCACTCGTAATGCAATTGAAGGATACTTAAGTAACAACTTTGGTGTTCCTATTGTCTTAGACGAATTATCAGCAGCGACCTTTAAAGATACCAATGGTTTGCTTTATTCCCTAGCAGAGGGGCAAGGTCGTCTACGTGCTAATCGAGAGGGAAATGTAAAAAATCCTCACCACTTTGGATCTAGTGTGATCAGTACAGCAGAACACACTATTTTCAAAGATGCTAGTGCAAATGATGGTTTGAGAGCAAGATGCATCGAAATTTCTGATGTCTTTACAACAAGTGCTGACAATGCGGACGCCATTAAAAAAGGAACATCAAAAAACTACGGACACGTAATGCCGTTAGTAGCTGAATATCTTCTAAATCGTGAATATGAAGTAATCAAGTGGTTTCATAGAGAACACGATTGGTTCAAAACACAACTTAACAATGAAACAAACAATGTAGGCATACGTATGTTCAAGCGCTACGCCACCATTATGGCATCAGCAAGAATATTAGTACGTGTAATTGCGACACCCATAGATTTGGATGCAGTTAGAGAGTATCTAGTTAGTTATCATGTAGATTCCGTAAGTGAACGCAGTTTGGCAGCCAAGGCGATTGATAGTGTGGTTCAGTTCGTGGCACGCAATCGTAGTAAGTTTGCGGAAAATGAAAAACTCTCCACAATGATTGAAAATTATGGCCTTATTGAGCTGAAAGACGATCACATCCAAGTCAAGATGCTTAAAGATGTTTTTAAACATATGCTAGAAGAAAACCAATATCAAGATGTAAAAAATGTAATAGATAGTTTAAGATCAGAAGGATATATCCAGATGGATTCCGATCGGATAGCCATCAAACGTAGTGTCAAAGATACTCAAGGAAAACCTAGGAGTATTGTATTCTATCATCTTAAATTGGATAAAGAACTTGCCCCTATTTTCGGCTTAAGCTCAAATTCAGAACCATTCACACTACCGCACTTTGATGGGAATACAAATCCAAATTTGCTTAATGACTTTGTTAATCAAGCCAGAGAAAAAGAAGCAAGTGACGATTTAGAACTATAAATTTGAATGTTATACCGCTACAACGCTCTATGCGTTGTAGCTCATTAAATCAACCGGAGGAATTAACTATGAATGTAATTGTATTAGCACATAATATTACAGATGAAAGAGAAGCCTACTTAGACGAACCTATTGATACTGTAAGAGCATATTGTAAAGAACATGGTTATAAAATCATAAAAGATTATAACGACGATAACCAATTGATAAATGATATTAAACTGAAGCACGTCAAACCTAAACATATTGTCTTTTGGGGCATTTATGAAGATTATCCTAAATTGGTCAGACTCTGCTCAACACGAGGTATCGAACTCATTCCAACGTTTCCAATATTGGTATAACACTTTTACTACTATCAAAGTTAATTGGGAGGAATAATATGGACGAATTAATCACATTACTCGCTGATTTAGTGATTGAAGAAATCAATCACGCTGATGACTAATAATAACGCCCAACACCTGATTGGTGTTGGGCTTATGTGTAAATTCATTCATAAATATATATTATCACTGTGGAAGGAGGAAACAGGATGAAACAAGCAATGGGTTACTTACGTCAAAGTACAACAAAACAACAATCACTCCCGGCACAGAAACAAGCCATCAAGACATTAGCTGAAAAACACAATATTCAACACATCACCTTTTATAGCGATAAGCAATCAGGACGCACTGATAAGCGAAACGGTTACCAGCAAATTACTGAACTGATTCAACAAGGACAATGTGACGTACTATGTTGCTATCGTCTGAATCGACTTCATCGTAATCTAAAAAATGCATTAAAACTCATGAAATTGTGTCAAACGTATCATGTTCATATCTTAAGCGTTCATGATGGCTACTTCGACATGGATAAAGCATTCGATCGGCTCAAACTCAATATTTTCATCAGCTTGGCCGAACTAGAATCTGATAATATAGGCGAACAAGTCAAAAATGGAATCAAAGAAAAAGCGAAACAAGGTAAAATGATTACAACACATGCACCCTTTGGGTATCACTATCATAATGGTACTTTCACAATAGACACAGTAAAAGCACCAACAATAAAAGCTGTGTTCAATTATTACCTTCAAGGTTATGGTTATAAAAAAATTGCGCAATACTTAGAAGCTGATAATAAATTCATTAATCGCAAACCCTATCAAGTGCGTAATATTATCCTTAACCCTAATTACTGTGGCCGTGTTATCAATCAATACGGACAATATGAAAACATGTTCCCAGCTATTGTCAGTACAACGATATACGAAGAAGCTCAAGTTACCCGAACTCAGAAACAAGTAAAACGTAAGCCGTCAGAAAATCAACTCAAACAAAAAATCAAATGTCCTTATTGTCATTCGACACTCACAAACATGACTGTCCGAAAACCAGATCATTCATTGCGTTACTATGTCTGTCCGCAAAATATGAATAACGCTCGCTTTGTTTGTGAATTTAAAGGAATCAACGCACAAGAATTAGAAACCAGTGTTTTAGCGACTTGTCAGGACTTCTTTCAAAATCAACAGCTCTATTCAAAAATAAACCATACTATTCAACAACGACTCAAAAGACAAAGAGATGTAGAAACTAAAACTACACTCAATCACGAGCAGCTGATAGAAAAATTAGCCCAAGGCAAAATTGATGCAGAAACGTTCAGAGAACAAACGCAATCATTACATCAACAATCAAAACCTATATCATCAATCAGTGCGTATCAAATTCGAAAAGCTTTCCAAAACATCATTCAACAACGTTTCACACTAAACATGTTGTACCCCTATATTGATGAAATTAATATTTCTAAAAATAAAAGCCTCGCTGGCATCTATTTCAAAAACGAACCACTGAATATTGTAAAGCAGACTATGAAATGATCAATTGTATAATTAAAGAAAGGATAGATTATAATGGATAAAATGAAGAAAAAGCTTGTAGGAGGCTACATTCGCGTATCCACAGAGAGACAAGTAGAGGGTTATAGCATTGAGGGACAAATTACACAAATAGAGCAATATTGCAAATTTAACGGCTATGAACTCGTTGATATATATGCAGATCGGGGTATATCAGGAAAATCTATGAACCGTCCTGAATTACAGCGCATGTTAAATGATGCTAAAAATGGAAAATTAGACTGTGTTATGGTTTATAAAACAAATCGTTTGGCACGTAATACTTCCGATTTACTTACAATCGTCGAAGAACTTCATCGTCAAAATGTTGAATTTTTTAGCTTGTCTGAACGCATGGAAGTCAAAAATTCAACAGGTAAGTTAATGCTCCAGATACTTGCAAGTTTTTCCGAATTTGAAAGAAATACAATTTTAGAGAACATTTACACCGGACAACGTCAAAGAGCTTTAGAGGGCTATTATCAAGGCAATCTTCCATTAGGATATAATAACATACCTGATAATAAAAAAGAATTAATGATTAATCAACATGAAGCTAACATCGTTAAATATATCTTTGAATCTTATGCCAAAGGTCATGGTTATCGTAAAATAGCCAATGCACTCAATCACAAAGGCTATGTGACTAAAAAAGGCAATCCATTTAGTATTTCAGCTGTTACTTATATTCTCTCAAACCCATTCTATATTGGTAAAATTCAATTTGCGAAGTACAAAGATTGGAATGAAAAGCGTCGTAAAGGACTGAATGATAAACCTATTATAGCTGATGGTAAACACCCTCCTATTATTAGTCAAGAATTATGGGATAAAGTCCAATCACGCAAAAAACAGGTCAGTCAAAAACCTCAAGTTCATGGAAAAGGAACCAATCTATTAACAGGTATTATTCACTGCCCACAATGTGGTGCACCAATGGCAGCTAGTAACACAACGAACACATTGAAAGATGGTACTAAGAAGCGAATACGCTATTATTCTTGTAGTAACTTTCGAAACAAAGGCTCAAAAGTATGTTCTGCGAATAGCGTTAGAGCTGATGTGATTGAAAAATACGTCATGGATCAAATACTCGAAATTGTCAAAAGTGATAAAGTTCTCACACAAGTTGTCGAACGTGTTAATCAAGATAGTCAAATTGGTATGGATGCACTTAACCATGATATCGCATATAAGCAACAACAATTTGATGAAATAAACACTAAACTAAAAAATCTAATTCAAACCATCGAAGATAATCCAGACTTAACATCTGCACTCAAACCAACCATTCATCAATATGAAACACAACTCAATGACATTACAAATCAAATGAATCAACTCAAGCACCAACAAAATCAAGAGAAACCATCTTACGATACGAAACAAATCGCTGTCCTATTACAACGAATCTTTCAAAATATAGAATCCATGGATAAATCACAGCTCAAAGCTTTGTACCTAACGGTTATTGACCGTATTGACATTCGTAAAGATGAGAATCATAAAAAGCAATTCTACGTTACACTAAAACTTAATAATGAAATTATTAAACAACTTTTCAATAATAATAATCTAGACGAAGTGCTCCTCAGCACTTCGTCTTTATTTTTGCCTCAAACACTCTTTCTTCAAATCTAATATCTATGTACTGTCCTTTCGTCATTCAATAACACCTATCTAATAAACATCTTCAGCAACCTAAGCAGTCATAACTCAATGTGAAGCTTATATTGATATGACGAAAGAACATCCCAAAATAAAATGTAAGTGGGATAGTAACGGGATTGGCTAACTTCATGTAGGAGAAGGATTACGCAAGCGTAATCCCAAAATCCCGTTATTATTTATAAATAAATAATATAAAAAAAAGTAACTCGTAATAACACCACCAAATCCAAATGATATATAAATATATAGCTATATTTCCCGAGAAATGAGCGGGATAACGGGATTTCCTTGTCATATCAACAATTGTGACGACTTTCGATTGGGATCTTTTCTGTATTTCAGTGGGATTTCCTGGCGAAACAAATGGTATTTCAAACTTATATTATCAAAATGATGTATCACATGCATACATCCATCAAATACATTAGGAGGTCATAACAATGACACTAGAACAACAACTCAAGCACTATATAACCAACTTATTCAATCTGCCAAGGGATGAAAAATGGGAATGTGAATCCATCGAAGAAATCGCTGATGATATTCTACCTGAACAATACGTAAGACTTGGTCCACTTAGTAATAAAATACTACAGACTAATACCTACTACTCTGACACACTTCACGAAAGTAATATCTATCCCTTCATTCTCTATTATCAGAAACAACTCATAGCTATCGGTTATATTGATGAAAATCACGATATGGATTTCTTATATCTACACAACACTATCATGCCCCTTTTGGATCAACGATACTTACTAACAGGAGGACAATAATATGCATAAATACATCAAAATTACACAACTCGTCATTACAATTCTTAGTGAAATTATCATTTGGATGAAAGAATCAGAACGAAAGGAAAACGCTTATGAATAGATATATAACACGTGGTATCGCCAACAACTTACCTATTAACTTACAACACCAATTATGGCAACTCGTTTCTGAGCGAGAACAAGAACAAACCAAAGATAATACTTCAGTAGATTATTTTCATATATTCCAGTTTAATAAACATCGCAATCAATTATATATCAAACACAAACAAGAACGACCAGCGTATGTGAAAACTCAAAAGGCAAATATCAATCAACCTATCAATATCAATAAGGTCTACATTATTCGTGAAGATGATGTAGGCCTTTCTTATTATGTCATGTTATTACCAGAAGAATACTAGAGGAGTGAATATTACATGAAAACAATAAAAAATACATTAGAAACTGAAGCCATATTCAGTGATGACCAACAACATCGCTATCTACTTAAGAAAACATGGGACAGTGAAAAACAAACACTTACAATCATTACAATGTATCCAAATTTTATGGGCCTTCTTAGTATAGACTTAACAACTCAGCTCATTATGAACAAAGTTTCAGAAATGGATGCATTTGGCTCAATCAATTTTGTGAATCTATATTCCAATATTACAACACCCCTCAATCTCAAACATCTAGAAAACGCCTATGATAATCATACCGATATTCAAATTATGAAGGCAGTGAAAGAATCGGATGAAGTAATATTAGCCTGGGGTGCTTACGCTAAAAAGCCCGTTGTTGAAGCACGTGTCAATGAAGTATTAGAGATGTTGAAACCACATAAGACGAAAGTGAAACAACTCATGAACCCAGTAACCAATGAAATTATGCACCCCCTTAATCCAAAAGCAAGACAGAAATGGACTTTGAAAGCATAACCCATATATGGAGGTAAACGATGTAAGAAATCAATATTGTTTCACTACAAATGATAAAAACAGATACATTAAATTACCTAAAAAATCGTATTTCAAACCCTGGGGATGCGACAGAAATTATGCGTTCATTCATTGGAAACAGTGATCGAGAACATCTCATACTTATATGTATGAATAGTAAAAACGAAACTACACATATTCAAACACTATCGATAGGTTCTATTAACTAAACAGTGATTCACCCCAGAGAAACATTCAAAACAGCGATGCTCAGTAACGCCAACAGTATTATGCTAGGACATAACCATCCAAGTGGAGATGTATTAAACATAGTATCCTAAACTAGAGTACTCTAAGTACTCGAAGTTTAGGATTTTTTAATTACAGTGCTTTAACTATTAAATATATAAGGGTATTATTAATAGTAGTTAAAGTATTTAAAGGTGGTGGAAAGATGAAGGTTCAGAAAGTAATTGTGGAGGAAAAATCATATCCGTTATACATACTGCTAGATAAAGAATTTGAAGTGATAGAACCGGTTAAGCGATTTATAAAGTACTTGGATAATACGGGCAAAGCTCCAAATACCATTAAAACATATTGTTATCATCTCAAGCTGTTTTATGAATTTATGAGCCAAAGTAGAATCGAATTAGGAGATTTACAATTTGAGGATTTAGCAAACTTTGTAGGATGGTTAAGAAATCCAGCAGGGCATTTAAAGGTAATAGATATACAACCAAAGAAGGCTAAAAGAGAGGAAACATCAGTTAATTCCATACTTAACGCTGTAACTAGTTTCTTAGAGTATTTAAATCGCACAGAAAATTTTAAAGCTATAGATATGTCTAAAGAAGCAAGAGGAAGAAACTTTAAGGGGTTTCTTCACCATATTTCTAAAGGTAGATCCTATAAAAAAAATATTTTAAAGCTTAGGGTCAAAAAGAAACTTGTACAAGTATTAGAACATGGACAAGTCAAAGCAATAATTGAGGCATGTCATACCAAAAGAGATAAGTTACTTATTATGCTTATGTATGAAGGGGGACTTCGGATAGGAGAAGCATTATCCCTTCGTATTGAAGATATTTCAACATGGGATAACCAGATTAACATCAGGCCAAGAGATCATAATGAAAATGGAGCTTATATTAAACTTAAAAAAAAGAACTATTGATGTAAGTAAGGAATTAATGGCATTATATACCGATTACTTAGTACATGAATATGGGGAAGATTTAGATCATGATTATATATTTATTAATCTTAAAGATTCTTATTTTGGCCACCCTCTAAAATATCAAAGTGTATTAGACTTAATAAGAAGACTAGGAAAACGGACAGGGATTACTTTCACTGCCCATATATTACGTCATACGCATGCCACAGAGCTTATTAGAAGTGGATGGGATGCTGCATATGTACAAAAAAGATTAGGGCATGCCCATGTACAAACAACACTTGATACGTATGTTCATCTTTCTGATCAAGATATGAAGAATGAATATAAAAAGTATCTTCAAGGGAGAGAAACATGACAATGAAATTTCCAAGTGTAGCAACTAATCGAAAGCTTATCGCTAGTACAGAGATTAATAAAAAAATAGCTAATATGACAAGTGTTTTAAAAGGTTATTGGGCAGCAGATAGATGGGATATAAGAATTTGTCCGCATCCTAGTGCAATTGAGTTAAGTAAGAATCCGTCACTAAGAAATCGTTGGGTAAATTTCGATAAGGTGGAAAATGTCTGGTTGAAAACAGAATTAAAATATTTTTATTACCTTCACTTGAATAATGGAGCTTGGAATGCAAAATCCGTTTGGATTAGAAAGGGAACAGTGATAAGCCGGATGATGGGATTTTTAAATTTAAAATATCCTAATATTACATCGATAACCGAAGTGCCTATAAAAAAAGCTTTGACAGAATACCGGACCTACTTAACAGAACAAAAAGTAAAAACTACGACTACTAATTACAAACTTGATGTAAATCAGCAGAAAGTTACTGTACATGCGAATTCCTATTACGTTACTCATCTTAAGCAGTTTATGGAATTCTATGAGGACTTCTATTTTGATGGGGAAGAATGGGAAAAAGATGTTTGGAATCGAAGAAAATTATCATTACCGGAAGATAAGGTAAACCCAACATCCTACGAATATACGATCAACTTTAAGGGTTTTAAGAATAATTATTTTAAAGAAATAGTTAAGCGATATTGTAAACTAATGTTAAACACAGCTAGCTTTTCTCACGTAGTAGATATAGCTTCAAAATTAAAAGAATTTTTTAATTTCATGAACAAAAATTGTGAAGGTATACAAAGGATTCATCAATTAACTAGAAATGAAATTGAGCAATATTTTAATTATATTAATTTAAAAGGTTTAAAACCCAGTACTGTAACTGGACGAATATCTACTTTAGACGTTTTTTTTACTACAATTCAAAGATATGACTGGAAGGATACACCTTCTAAGATCCTTATCTTTCAAGAAGATTACCCTAAAGTGCCGAAGGCACTACCACGTTATATTGATGAACATATACTTGAACAATTAAATGGGAAATTAGATAAATTGGAACCTTATATTGCTACAATGGTTATGGTACTTCAAGAATGCGGGATGCGTATCAGTGAACTTTGTACATTGAAAAAAGGGAGCGTCATAACCGATAAAGAAGGGGATTGCTTTTTAAAGTATTATCAGTGGAAAATGAAGAAAGAGCATATCATTCCTATTTCTAAAGAAATTGCTGCATTGATATTAGTTCAAGAGCAAAGGGTGGCTGATGAACTCGATGATGGATGTGTATATGTGTTTCCCGAAAAGATTGCTCACCATTGAAACAAGATACCTTTAGGGTTAAATTAAATGAACTAGCTTATGAAGAAAAGATAACGGACAGCAACGGAGAAATTTTTCGTTTTCATGCTCATGCCTTTCGGCATACAGTTGGCACTAGAATGATAAATAACGGAGTGCCACAACATATTGTCCAGAAGTTCTTGGGTCACGAATCACCGGAAATGACGGCAAGATATGCACATATTTTTGATGAAACCCTAAAGAAGGAATTTACGAAATTTAAGGAAACCTTAGTAACGAATAACGGTAGCATTCTGGATTTAAGTGAGGAAAATACTGAAGCTGACAATACAGATCTTCAATGGTTTAAAAAGAATATCAATGCACAGGCACTTCCTAATGGCTATTGTCGGTTACCAGTAATTGCAGGACCATGTCCTCACGCAAATGCATGTTTAGATTGTACGAATTTCTGTACAAGTAAACAATTTCTTACTGAACATGAAGAGCACTTAGAGCGAACTAAAGAAATACTAAATAGGGCTAAACAAAACCAATGGCAGCGTCAGGTTGAAACCAATGAACGTGTTAAAAATAGATTAGAACAGATTATTCATTCGTTAAAGGAGACGAATTAAAATGATTAGAAAAGGTAACACAACTGCCATAGTTCAGCTAGCTAAAGACAAGTCGGAGAAAACAAGAATTAGGGTTGAAAAGACAATTTCAGAGATGGCATTGAAAGAAGAGAAGATTAATTTTAATTCCGTTGCACAAAAAGCAAATGTTTCAAAGTCATGGCTTTACAAACAAAAAGATATTAGAACTAGAGTGGAGACATTAAGAGGGATGCAGATAAGTGAGTTAACCCCCCGTAAACCTAGTAAAAGCCCTCGTTCAGAGGACGTATTAATAAAAACCTTAAAAAGCCGTATAAAGGCGTTAGAAGAAGAGAATGAACGGTTAAAGGATCAAGTTCAAAAATTACATGGCAAGCTGTTTTAGCAGATTTGTGTTTCTTGGAATTTATTGGGCACTTTGAATTGGCTACCTAAAATGAAATCGCTAAAACCTTCAATAACTTCAATAGCCCATTTCCCTAAATGTGTTAAGGGGAAATGGGCTTTCTTCTAGTATTGTTGGCATGATCGCAGAAGTGTTTTATGCTCTTAAATAATACTTTTTAATATATTGCAAATACTCATTAGCACTTTTCTGTATCTCTTCGCCCTTCATATCCGAATTAGCACCGTAAAGTACAAACTCTGGTACATATTCAGCATGAATCTATGCACATAAAGATTTGAATGGTGTTAACATCTGGGTTAATGTATGCTTGTTTTTACCCATACTTGTAAATTCACCTTTTTTTACGCCAGCTGATATAGCTAATCCTAATTTTCGATTATAAAATATTCTTTTACCCTTTGATCCGTAAGCCCATCCATATATAATCACTTCATCGATCCATTTTTTTAATAATGAAGGAGAACTATACCAATATAATGGAAATTGAAAAATAATATTATCATGATTTTCAACTAATTCCTGCTCTCTTTTTACATTCATAATAAAATCAGGATACTCTCTATAAAGATCATGAATGGTAATTTCGTTTGAATAAGACGCTGCTTTTTCTACCCAAACTTTATTGATTCGAGAATTTGGCATATCTGGGTGAGAAACGATCACCAATGTTTTCATTGTTTCATCCTTAACATACTCAACTTTCGCACCAATAAAACAGTGTACGAAAGTTGAGTTACTTAAAAGTATTCTATTCTAAGAAATTCAAATTTGCGTGATTCCTAAGCTATTTATTTACAGCTTAAACTATAGAAGATGAACTAAACAATAACTAATCTTTACATAACTAAGTTATTACCCACGCTTTTTTAAACCTAATCCAGCTATTAAGGCAATGAGTATTGCCCCTGTAGCTGCAAGGAACGCATCTGAGTAGGACATAGCGTCCAATATATATAATGGATTTATCGGCTCAGTAGCATCACGTCGAGCGGATAATAATGCTCCAATCATACCTGCTCCAGTTCCTGCTCCAAGGTACAAAGCACCTTGGAAAATCCCCATTCCGACACCAACCTTGTCTGCATCGAGTGCACTTACTGCGGCGTTATTTGCGGGAGAATTCGTGAATGCAAAAGCAATCCCTACTCCGAGGACCCCCACGGAAACTAACAGAGGTGAAGCACCAGATGCATAGGTGGACAAGAATAAGGTAGACAGCCCCATCAGAGTCATCCCAGTAATTATCAGACGTTTATCCCCAAATCGATCAGAAAGACGGCCAACGAAGGGAGATAAGATTGCAACAGCCACACCACCTGGCAACAATATCATTCCAGCCTGTCCAGAAGAGAGTCCATTCACCTCAACGACTAGTAATGGGACGAACATAAGAACAGCGAAATAAGCAAACATCGAAAAAATGCAATTATGACCGTATTGACATAATCCTTGTTATTGAACAGGACAGGTGGTACAAATGGATTTTCTGCGGTAACAATTCTCCAAATAAATCCCACCAAAGCTACAACAGAACCAATTAGGCTAGTTAACGATGAGAACGAAGAAAAACCAGAAGTTTCTCCTTGAGTGATGCCAAAAAGGAGTAATCCTACTGTGAGGCCGAGGAATAAACCACCAATGAAATCAAAGTTCTTATTGCTTCCTACGGATTCTGCCGGTTTAATTGTCGGTAACGCGTAGTAGGCACCAATAACAATCATAATGGCTAACAAAAATGTGAACCAAAACAAGGCATTCCACCCTAAATATTGACCAACTACTCCACCAAATATTGGACCAGCAGCAGTTCCAACACCAATACTTCCTGCGATAATTCCCAAAGCTCCCCCACGTTTTCCTTGTGGGAAAACCTTCGAAATTGCAATGACTGATAGAACTGGAATTGCGGACATCCCAGCACCCTGAACCATTCTTCCCAAAACCAACAATGGGAGGTTCGGGGCAATTGCACATAAAAGACTACCACTTGCCAGAATCATAATGGCAAAGATATATAGCTTTCGTAACTCAAAAAAGTCTGAGATTCGACCATAAATCGGAACTCCAATCGCAAGAACAAGTGCAATACCACTAACTATCCAACTCACTTGAGATTTCGAAGCTTCTAAATCTTTGCTTATTAGTGGAAGTACGGGATTGACTGAATCAGCCGTAATTGCACCTACAAGTACAGATAGGGAGAGTACCATCATTAAAAGCCTAGTAGAACCCCTTTTTTCAGATTGAATCATTTCTTTAGATTTACTATCCTTTTTCATTTTATTTCCTCCTAAAATATATTGTGATTTTAGGAGGCTAAATCCACTGCTTTCACCATAAACCTCACCTCATATCTATTTATATTGTAAAACCAAATCAACGAACTCACCATATTTCTACAGCATGATTAAAGATTCGGTTCTCCAAACTAACTGAACTGATCAAACAAAAAAAAGGCACCAGTTTAACAACCGGTGCCTAATCATTCGTATGCATTTTTACAAATGCAATAGATTCATAAATTTTTGCCCATTATATAAAAGGAGGCAAAAAGTTTTCCGGTAGTGTTTCCATTTTTTGTTTTTGTGAAAAAGGACATACTGATCCCGTTGTACCTAAATCCCCTGAAACTTTTACATGCTTTCTAAACTCGACATTAATGAAATCAATTCCCATTACTTTTTGCCTCCTTTCTCATATTGTGATAATAACACAATAATAATTGATGAAAAAGAAATAATCAACCCTACTTTTTTGAAAACCAATTTAAAGCTTTACTACTTTTACTTACATAATAAAGGCAGGTGCAGTATAAACTTTTTAAATAGGTCTTCTTTAACGAGCAGGTAGCGTCAGTTAAAGTAGATAATTTAAGATCGAAATCATATTATAGATATTCCGAAATTGGGCGTGATTGTTGCAGGTCAAAAGCTTAATTCCTCGATAAAATAAAAAGGAATTAGTTTTTTTATTTGTGGTACATTCTTCTGACCGTAATCAATTGTCATCTAATAATGACATTGTATTTTTTCATTTGATTTAACACGTTAAATATATGTTCTTAAAGTAAAAACATTGATGTTAATGGATTTTTAGTAATTTACTCTTGATAAGATACAACACCCTCTCCTGAAGATATCAATGTGACCGAACGATTAATGCTCATCAGTGAAATGATGGGCATTTTATTTTATGACCATGTTATTTTCTCAAATAGTAACGCCTATTCCATTAGAAAACATAATTTAAAAGTAGAGGTATAGCCGTATTTTGTCATTACCGCTATTTCTTCACTTATCAATATTTATAAAATCTCTTTATATCAATGTATTTATCTAAAAAATTTTTTTCACAACTTTTATTAAATATACGGAGGATTGACTTATTGTGACAAACCTATTTTGTAATGTATAACTTAAAGGAGGTGACATATTGGATCGTGCATTTCGAATATTAACAATATACCATCGTTTACTACAGAATAAATCCGTCAACAAACAATCACTTACATTAGAACTCAATACGAGTCCTAGGACGATACAAAGAGATATCGACGATACCAGAAACTTCTTATATGAAAGTAAATCGTGGATCAGTACACCTAAAGCAATCACGTACGATTATAAATCAGAAAGTTATAAGCTCGAACAAGATAAGCATGAAAATATGCATTTTATGTATGATATTTTGACTGCTTTATACCTGACGACACCCAAATTAAGTCATTACTTTTATCAATATCTTAAATTATTAATCATCAAACATCATTCAGGTCATCGAACTACATTACTAAAATATCTTGACCGCTTTGAAATTGATAAAAATCAAACAGGTATTTTGCCAGCATCATTAGTTGTTCGCGCAATGAATGAAATTTATATAGATGATATTAATCAAATGAATCTGAGTTTGTCTGAAAAATCCGTGGATATACAAGAAAAATCAAAGTTACAAACCTATATCACGTTTTAAATCGGTAAAGATGTGTGGTCAAAAATGCATCGATTTTATCAAATTCATGTAATAGAAAAATATGATGCACATTATCTTATTGTCACTTTCAAGATGACAAGAGTCGAAGCTATTCAACTCCGTTTTATATATCAATCCAATATACGTATCATTTCACCCCCTGATTTAAGAGAACAAGTGATTGATGAATTACTTTTACTACAATTAACATATTTAAAACAACAAGTTCAAAAGTAAACCAAGCAGACAATGTTTTACAAATAATATTAATTATAATGAAAGGAATGATAATCATGAGTAACATCATAAAAACGATAGGCAAAGGCATTGGAAAAGGTGTCGGTGCAACAGCAGGTCTAGGTATTTTAGGTTCTTATTTCAAAAGAACTTTCACAATAAATGGACCACTAGGTAAAGAAATAACAAGAATTATAGAAAATCACTTTAGTGAACCTGTAGAAATCAAAGCATAATATAGAGGTAACCATTTTCAAAGACACATTGATTTCAAAATATGTCCTTTTTTAATTATTGTAGAATAAATATAGAAAAGCGTAGCAAAATAGATTAATATAAGGGCCTGGATATAAATTCCAGGCCCTTATATTACTTGTTACAGCAATTGTTATTATCTTCTTGCTCTTTTTCATCTTTTTCTTTTTTTTCGTTCTTTTCCTCAATTTCTACCGAACAACATGACTGTTCTTGAGGTTTTATTTTTTTTAATGCGTCTTTAATACCCATTATTTCACCTCCTTTAAATAATGATATTCACAATCAAACCTGTAGCAATGGCTACAATTAAAATTGCAATAATGAATGATATTACAAATTTTTTCTTGAATAGCTTAGATAGCAATACGACCTCTGGAATACTTGCGCCAGCACCACCAATTATTAATGCAACTACTGTTCCTAGCGACATACCTTTTGATACTAATGCTTCGGCTATAGGTAACATTGTTTCTGGTCTGATATACATAGGGATACCGATAACAGAAGCAATAAACACCGATATAAAACCATCACCACTTGCATACTTAGTTATAAATTCTTCAGGTATGAATCCATATATAAAGGCACCAATAAATACACCAATAAATAGATAAGGTAACATTGGGTATAAAAATGCCCACGCATCGTTTAATGCTTGTTTAAAACGAGATCCTGTTTTATTAGCAAAAAATCCATCACCTTTAACATTGACCCCTTTATAACTTTCAGCTAAATTCATTTTTGAAAATACTAAACCTGTTAAAATACTGAAAATTGCTAGTACTACAAAATAAACAATGGCTACTTTCCATCCTAATAAAGCCCATAACATAAATATCATTAATGGGTTCATTAATGGTGAAGCAATCAAAAAACTCATAGCCGGACCAAAAGGAACTTTGGAATTTAATAGACCTGCAAGTATTGGAATAGTTGAACAAGAACAAAATGGTGTAACAGCACCAAACACCATACCTAATATGTAATTGACAGCTTTATTAGGTTTGCTCAAAAGCTTTTTAATTTTTTCTTCTGAAACAACTTGTTGAATCAGACTTACTATAAAACTCACTACTATAAATAGTAATAATAATTCAAAAAATAACATCAGAAATGTTTTTATGAATTCCATAATTGAATCTATCATTAGTATAACGCCTCCGAATTCATTTAATCAACTTTTTCTTGATGTATTAATCAAAAAATTTGATTAATTCTATGTTATAAAGAAGATACTTAAAGTATCTTACAGCAAGTATCTTCATTTAAAACCACCTGTATTTGTTGCTCATTAATTTTATAATAATTCCATGTGCCATGCTTTTCAGCAATAAGAATATTTGCATCTACTAATTTTTTTAAATGATAGGAAAGTTTAGATTGTTTTAACGCTAATAATTCTTCTAGATCACAAACACATAAAGATTTTGAATCGCTTTGACGTATTGATTGTAGAATTTTAAGCCTGATTTTATCAGCTAGCGCATTAAACATCTGTTCATAAAAGTCTAATTTTTCTTCCTCACTTCTATTAGGACTGGACTTAATAATTTCCATTAAATAATCACCTCTCTTATATATAGATATTTCTATTTTTGTTTGAGTTCTTGTATTGCTTGATTAAAATGAGTTTCTGTTATTTTACCATACATGTCAGGTTCTCCTTTAAAGAATTCATTTTTCATATATGATATAGCTTCTTTTAAAGAAACTTCTCTTGATATCATAATTAGATTTAAGTAGCTAACAAAATAATCAACAGATAATGTACCTGCATGATTTATTCTCATAAAATCGAACTCCTTTATAAAATACTAAAATGATACATCAATTTTTTTGATGTATTAAATATAAATTATTATTTCAACTTTTGCAAGATAATAAAACTAGTTATTTAGGACGCATTCTAATCTAATACTAAAATTAGTCAAAAAACTACATAGACATAAAACTATATAGATGTTAATCTATGTAATGAAAAGGAGGTATTATTTATGTCTTATAAAGAATTATCAGCAATATTAAAAGTTTTATCAGATCCAAGCAGGTTAGAAATATTAGATTTACTTTCTTGTGGTGAGCTATGCGCTTGTGACTTATTAGAACACTTTCAATTCTCACAACCTACACTAAGTCATCATATGAAGTCATTAGTAGATAACGAATTAGTTACAACACGAAAAGACGGCAACAAACATTGGTATCAACTTAATCATGCTATTTTAGATGATATTATTCAAAACTTAAACATCATTAATACATCTAATCAAAGATGTGTATGTAAAAATGTGAAATCAGGTGACTGTTGATGACCATTTTAGCAATTATAATCTTCTTGTTAACTTTAATCTTTGTGATATGGCAACCAAAAGGTTTAGATATTGGTATTACAGCTTTAATTGGAGCTGTTGTTGCTATCTTTACAGGAGTCGTAAGTTTTTCCGATGTATTAGAAGTAACCGGTATTGTTTGGAATGCAACTTTAACTTTTGTAGCTGTTATTCTAATTTCATTAATATTAGATGAAATTGGTTTTTTTGAATGGTCTGCAATACATATGGTCAAGGCTTCAAACGGTAATGGCTTAAAAATGTTTGTTTTTATTATGTTACTTGGGGCAATTGTAGCAGCATTTTTCGCAAATGATGGTGCGGCTTTAATCTTAACGCCTATTGTATTAGCGATGGTAAGAAATCTAGGGTTTAATAAAAAAGTGATTTTCCCCTTTATTATTGCCAGTGGCTTTATCGCTGATACTACATCACTACCCTTAATTGTAAGTAACTTAGTTAATATCGTTTCTGCAGATTACTTCGATATTGGATTTATTGAATATTTTAGTCGAATGATTATTCCTAATATATTCTCTCTGATTGCTAGTATTCTCGTTTTATGGTTATATTTCAGAAAATCTATACCTAAAACGTTCGATACAGAAAATCTTTCACATCCTAAAAATGCAATTAAAGATTCTAAATTATTTAAGATTTCATGGATTGTATTAGCAATACTACTTGTGGGTTATCTTGTTAGTGAGTTTATTCAAATCCCTGTATCAATCATTGCTGGTATTATTGCTATTATCTTTGTACTGTTAGCTCGCAATTCCGAAGCTGTGCATACGAAACAAGTAATTAAAGGTGCACCATGGAATATTGTCCTATTTTCAATTGGTATGTATTTAGTCGTATTCGGCTTGAAAAACGTAGGCATCACCACAATTTTAGCTGATGCATTATCCAATATTTCAAGTTATGGACTATTCAGTAGTGTTATGGGCATGGGCTTTATATCTGCTTTGTTATCATCAATTATGAATAATATGCCTACAGTTTTAATAGATGCAATTGCTATCGGACAATCGAATGTAGTTGGAACAATTAAAGAAGGTATGGTTTATGCGAATGTCATAGGTTCTGATTTAGGACCTAAAATAACACCGATTGGTTCTTTAGCAACATTATTGTGGCTACATGTCTTAACACAAAAAGGTGTGAAAATTTCGTGGGGAACATACTTTAAAACTGGAATTATCATTACTATTCCGGTCCTATTTGTAACACTCTTAGGTTTATACCTTTCACTAATCATATTTTAAGAAAAGAGGCTTTAATTATGGATAAGAAAACAATTTATTTTATATGTACAGGAAACTCTTGTCGTAGCCAAATGGCTGAAGGTTGGGGAAAAGAAATATTGGGTGAAGATTGGAATGTCTATTCTGCTGGTATTGAAACACATGGTGTTAATCCTAAAGCAATAGAAGCTATGAAAGAAGTGGATATTGATATCTCAAACCATACATCAGATTTGATTGATAGTGATATCTTAGAACAGTCAGCTTTGGTCGTAACATTATGTAGTGATGCAGACGATAATTGCCCTATATTACCACCTAATGTTAAAAAAGAACACTGGGGCTTTGATGATCCAGCAGGAAAAGAATGGCCAGAATTTCAACGTGTTAGAGATGAAATTGGAAAAAGAATACAAGAATTCAAAGAAACGCTCGTTTAATGTGAGCGTTTCTTTATATTTAAGTCATACATTTTATTAATAATGATTTCATTTCTATATCTTTGATATAATAGTATGTCATTTTCCCATCCTTGTAAAAATCCAGCACGTCTCTTTTATACAGAGCTCTCAAATGATGTGATGTTGAAGCTATACTCAAACCTAATGTTATAGATAAGTCACAAACACATAATTCTTTCTCTTTAATTAGAGCTAATATAATTTTCAGCTTATTCTCATCACTTATCTTTAATAATGTATTGATAAGCCGTTGAGTTTTTTCTTCTTTTAAAAATCTTAAAGCATAATTCACTTTTTCCTCATGAACACAAATGACGTCACAAATTTTATTGTTACTCATATTAAGTCACACCTTAATTTATAATATAAATCCTAATATCGTTTGTATGGTTTCATTTTCAATAATAATAAATAAGCCCAATGCTATGTAAATAACAGCCATAATCCAACGACTGAATTTCTCAACAATTTCACCCACACCAGGAATTCTAGCTAGTTTTTGTGCTGTGAATACTAAAAAGAAAATTAAAACTAAAAATACAATTAAGGTAGTCAGTAATTCAATAATATCCAATGCTACAAAATAAGGGACAAATAAACCAATATTATCTGCACCACAACTTGCAATTGTCACTAAAGAAACAGTCCCTACTAATTTGGACAAACCTTTTTCGTTTAATTCTTTTTTTGCTCTTTTTTCACCTTCACAATCATCATAAATAGCAACTTTTATACCTAAGTAGATGGGGATCAAACCTAATAAACCTAATATCCATTTCTCTGGAACATAATGTAACACAAAAGCTAAAAATAAACTGACTAATATGAGGATAATCGATCCTAAATATTGACCTATATAAATATCCCTATATTCTTTTCTAGTCTTTGCTCTAGCAAAAAATATTAATAAAATCACTAATAAATCTACCGCAGTTGCAATATAAAGTATTGCCGCAGTTATAATAGTCTGAACCATAGAGCACCTCATTCAAATATACATTTGAATGAATTGTATCATATATTGCATATCTTATGAATAATAAATATTAGAACCGAAAAGTGACACTTTAACTGATAGTAAGGGGCTGTGTACATACGAGTGATTTATAGATTCTTTGAGAATACGACTTAAAGCGATTTTAATTTGTCAGTTCATTGCATTTTGTTTTTTTAACAATTTCACCAATAAGAAGAACCTTATAAAAACCGCATCATTTATGATACGCTTCACCACGCATGATTTTAAACGCACGGTAGACTTGCTCGATTAAGACGACGCGCATCATCTGGTGTGGAAATGTCATTTTACTGAATGATAGGGCGTAGTCGCTTCTGTTTAAGACGTCTTGATGCAAGCCATTGGAACCACCGATAATAAATGTGAAGTCGCTTTGACCGCGTGTCATGCGGCTTTCTAATTCTTTAGCAAGTCCTTCAGAAGTCAGCATATTGCCTTTTATTTCTAAGGTAATGACTGTGGATTGTGGTTTTACTTTTGCTAGTAAGCGTTGGCCTTCTTTTTCTTTCACTTGTTCAACTTCTTTGTCACTCATATTTTCGGGTGCTTTTTCATCTGGTACTTCGATAATTTCAATTTTGGAATATGCACCTAAACGTTTTTCGTATTCAGCAATTGCTTGTTTCCAGTATTTTTCTTTTAATTTGCCAACTGCAAGTATAGTAATTTTCATAATTTGCCTCCTGTAAAAGCTTAAAAATCAATAGTTATTAGACTTATCCACAAGTTATACACTTATTCACACAATTCCCTCTTATTATAACAGGAATGTATACGATAATTTAAAATAATTTACGTTTTTTTCACAAGTAGCGGTGGATAACCTGTTTATTTGTGGATAACCCTGTGTATAATGTGGGTATTTCTATGTTAATTGTGCACATCTCTGGATAACTTTGGATAAATACGTGGATAAGTTGCCGATTGTCTTACATACTTATTCACAAAATTTACGCTTATTTTACAAAATATCATGTTCGTTCAAGCTATTAGGTAAGTTATCCACTGTTTATAAATTATAAGGTAAATGCATATATGTAACTACTTTAATGGACTAATCATTTTATAAAAATCGCTTGTTAAACAAACCTCTAATTTAGTTAAAATGATTTCATTGTGTCATCACAGCAAGATGACTAGCGTTAAAGTGAGACTAAGCTAAGGCTCATGCATAAGTCTCCGATAACTCAATAATATGAAAACTGGTGCTTTAACTAGATTTACGTTTAGCCATCGTGTTAAAAAATACTCAATTTTACTCCATATGCTAACTACGACTTGCATCATCTTCAGCAAATCCATCAAAATCATCTATCTATTCAAACATGCCATTTCAACAATAGCTTACAGTAGTCTTGGATTAATGCACAAAAAAGCCCTAACCGCTTCTTCAATGAAGGGCAAGGGCTTCTTACTATAGTGTGTATATTGGTGTGGCTTGAGCTTTGTCTGTGTCGCAGAGGAGCACTTCTTTCTCTGTATCGATGTCGTGTTCGTTTAGGACTTGGCCAACGCTCATGCGGGCAAGATCTTTCATGTTGTTGTCTTGTGATAAGTGGGATAGATAGATGCGTTTCGTGTTGCCTGTAATGACGTCTGTCATGGCAAGCCCTGCATCTTCATTAGATACGTGTCCCATATCACTAAGGATACGTTGTTTTGTCTTCCATGGATAGCCGCACATACGAAGCATGTCAACGTCGTGATTACTTTCGAATACGAAAGCATCACTGCCTTGAATCATGCCTTTCATGCGATCTGAAACGTAACCTGTGTCTGTAAGTATCGTGAATTTTTTATAATTATTATGGAAGATATAAAACTGTGGATCTATGGCATCGTGAGACACGTTGAATGATTCAATATCAAAGCCTGCAATAGACTTAGTCTCGTATGGATTAAAAATGAATTTCTGATCCATTGGGATTTTACTATCTTTCTTTTCAATCGCTGTCCATGTTTTTTCGTTTGCGTATATTGGCAATCCGTATTTACGCGCTAAGACACCGAGGCCTTTGATATGGTCGGAATGTTCATGTGTTACTAAAATGCCGTTTAAATGCTTAATTTGTTTGTCGATCTGGCCAAACAGTTCTTCCATTTTCTTACCTGTCAGGCCTGCATCGACGAGAATACTACCTTTATCACTTTCTACATAAGTGGCGTTTCCTGTACTACCACTCGCTAAGACACTCATTCGTATCAAGCGATTCACCCTTTCTAATCGATAAACACTCGTTGCTTATAA
This sequence comes from Staphylococcus sp. 11-B-312, assembly GCF_016743055.1. Classification (NCBI taxonomy): domain Bacteria; kingdom Bacillati; phylum Bacillota; class Bacilli; order Caryophanales; family Staphylococcaceae; genus Staphylococcus; species Staphylococcus sp. 11-B-312. The sequence continues at coordinate 31,043 of NZ_CP068241.1, read as the reverse complement.
TTTGTATAGGCAGTCTACGGTTTATGTGACCTCAACATGCCCTCTGTCTAATTATTAAAGTTTTTTATATCTGCTGAAACTGTTTTTTAAATTATGTACTTTTGAACTATCCTATGTGGTACATATTTATGTTTACATGCGTTCATCTTAAATCAACGCAGTTGGTTTATAACTTTGATTTAACAATAATCTATTTTAACATACTTTGTAGCTTAAATTGAATTTAATGTTTAATGTGGTGTCTTGTTTTTTAAAATACTGTGTCTCAAAGTACAAAATAAAAGAGCGGATATACTTTTGATTTCGTATATCCGCTCTCTTATTTTTATGATAAATCTTTCAATACTCACTAAACGTTGTGCTTGCGTGAAGTCATAAACGCTATGTTTGCACTATTCTTCAACTATCTTTGGACTGTCTGAAATGGCTTCGACGTAATATGTCTTGGATTCGTCTTTATGTTTTACTTTGATTTCCCAATTGGCTTCTAGTACTTGCACGTTAGGCTCTTTAACGACGGTATAATAGCCGAGTCGGACGTTGGTCACTTCATCGTTTCTTTTAAGATAACGATTATAATACAGTGCTTCTATCGAACTTCTCGCAGTATTTACTTGTTTCTTATCGTTGTTTGCACCTTCTGATGGCTCTATCGATTTCATAGCGGTTTGTCTGTAACTCGACGCTTTACCATCGTCATTGATATTAAATTTAAGTTGTGCTTTACTATTGTTCATTATTGGAAAATCGTTGTAAGTCTGTTCAAAGGTGACGTGTTTATCGTCAATTTTACTCATTTCGTAATTTTGGCCTTTAAAGATTTTATCTTTAACATATGATTTTAAATCTGTGTATTGGTCATTACTCACATCAATCGGGTCATTGATTTCACCTTTGATTTTTTGACCGTCTGCTTCGCTTGAAATACTTGAACGTGCTTTTGCATAAGATGAAAAATCATTAGATCTTGCAGTGAGTAATTGCATTTCTATATTTTTAACGCTTGGCAAATTTTCAGGAATTTCTATTTTTTCTTGTTTAAAATTCACTGCATTTTCTTCAGCGCTATCGTTAATATGAGATTTATTGACTTTATCAATATAAATGATGATAAGGCTAATATTTACTAGAATAAATACAAAAATAAATAACGTTTTCGTGTGTTTCCAGTTCATTTATTCTAGCCCCCCATCTTTGTATGCACGCCACTTGTCATCGTACTCTACATACCAACATGGCTTAAATTCACTGTTGCGCTGGATTTCTATATCTCCGTTGTCCTGTTTATCTTCCATTCGGTAACCAATCGTCATGTTGGTAACCTTTTCGAAATCTATTTCAGGATTATTGGCGAGTTCCGTACGCACAGTTTCAGCACCTGGCAGGTTGACTTCTTTTTCGCCACTATCAATCGTCACATTCGCTTTTAATAACGTACGCGCATAGCCGTAAATACCTTTATTGCCCCAAGAGACTTTCAATGTATTTAAATCGTCGTCGTTAAACGTTGGTCGTCCATTCAAGAACATTTGATAAGTCAGATCGCCACGTTTGTCGTCCGTATGGAACAATCTGAAATCATCTGTAAAACCACCGTGATTATTGATGTATGCATAGGTACTTGGAATGCTTTCTTGCATGTTTGTTGAACGGTTTTCATCTTCTAATAGATTTGTGTAGCGATATTTTTCGGTTTCATCGTTGTAATTGGCTACACCTGTATTATTGTTGTAAGTGACTGAGCCACTTCTTGAGCTACGCACTACAACAGAATCGTTAAATAGTATTGAATTCATGGTATCCACACTAATGTGATTATAGATTGTATGGTAGGATTTTTGTCCTTTTGGTGACTTCGGTGCAAAGATATGTGTCGCTTTATCTATCGTATCTTTATTGGTAATAATTTCTGTGTAAGGTTGCATATGTTTATGCTGCTTTTCCAATGCTTCCGTGAATTTATCTGCCTTAACCGTTGTCGTCATACGTACAACATTGTGTCTATCTTTACTTATCGCATAAAGTTTAATTTTGCCATCTTGATTGTTATCTATTAACAGGCGATCAAATTTAAAGTTGTTGGGTACTTTGGCATTAATATTTAAAACTTGACCTAAATATGTAGCGAGTGGCATATCATAGGTGAAGTCCAATACTAAAAATTCATCGCTCAAGTCTGGAATAATTAAATTATGATTGCTATGCATTTGTTCCGCGTGTAATACACGATGATTTTTTAAGGGTTTAATTGTTTCTTCGACATTGCTGCGTGTTGCTTCCATACCTTCTGTGCTTTCACCTTTTGAGTGAATGACTTGATATGGTGTAATTACTTGTGGCATGCCTTGTTTCAAAGGTTTACCGATTGTGTTTGATTTCGCTTCTTTTTTACTATTATCTTGTTTATCTACATTAGCCAAATCGGGTGAAAAGTTCCATGTCATATAAGTTAAAATCGCACTCATGAGTACTAAAAGAAATAGGATAATAGATTTAATTAGCTCTTTACTCTGCATCCCAATCACCATCTTCTAGTACTTCACATGGAAGCGTAATAAAGATTGACGTACCTTGTCCTTCTACACTATTTGCCCAAATGCGACCATTATGCGCTTCGACGATTTCTTTAGAAATGGCTAAACCTAATCCTGTACCACCCATTTTTCGTGTCCGTGCTTTATCTACACGATAGAAACGGTCAAAGATTTTATCTACTTTATTGATAGGGATACCAATGCCGTTATCTTTAACGCGAATAGTCATACGATTATACAGTGAGTTCTGTTTCACGTGAAACTCAACGCGTTTATCGCCGCGTGAATACTTCATAGCGTTGGTAATGACATTATCAAACACTTGTGTCATCTTATCTGGATCAATTTCTGTAAAGATGGTTTGTTTTGGAATTTCACGTACAAATGTCGTATCTTTCGCCGACATTTCATGACGGTTAATGATTTTATTGATAAACATGTTAAAGTCGACAATTTCTTTGGTAATCTGATCTGATTCGTTATCCATTTTTGATAATTGTAATAAATCGTTAACGAGTCGAATCATACGTTCCGTCTCTTCACGTGTTACTGATAGGAATTGTGGGGCTAACGCATCATCTTTCCATGCACCGCTTTCTAATGCTTCGATATAACTATTCATGGACGTTAACGGCGTACGTAATTCATGTGAAACATTTGCGACGAATTCGCGACGTTCTTGTTCCACTTGTTGTTGTTCTGTTACGTCGTGAAGTACAGCAATATAGCCTGTAACGAAGCCAGTCTCTTGTACGATTGTACTGAAGTTTACACGAGCAATAATGCCTTCACTTTCATTGATATCTAATAAGAAACTATCATTATTTTCTTGAATTTCATCTAATGAAAAGTCTTCTTCTAATTTAAGCATATTTAACATGTAATGACCGATAATTTCTTCTTTCATCATGCCTAGCATCGTTAATGCCATATCGTTGACAATACGCACACGGCCACGACGATCAGTTGCGATAATACCATCACTCATATGTGTAATAACAGAGTCTAAGCGTCGTTTTTCACTTTCCGTATTTGCTTGTGCTTCTTGTACACGCTTGGATAAATTATTAAAGGCTAGTGCAAGTTCACCAATTTCATCATTACCGTAAATTTTAACACGTTGCGTATAGTTACCTTTAGACATCTCAACAGTTTGGTTACGCATATCAGTAATTGGCTTTGTGATTGTGCGCGCAATAAAGAAACCTAATATCACAGTAATTAATAGCGAGATGCCTGTCCCAACAATAAAGATTTGGTTGATGTTGCTCAATTGGTTGTAGACATCATTGATATCTGCTTCTATATAAACATCACCAATTGTCCCATCATCTGATGTCTTCACAGGTAAATTGTAGACCCACACACGTTGTTTACCATTACCATAGTCTTTCAATACCGTATGGCTATTAATTTCTCCTAGAGATAGCGCTTTTTGTATCGAGCTGTCATTAGCTTTTTGATTTATTAGACTACGCGTAGACTGCTTTGAGGTAGCCATGATAATTTGATCTTTATCAATAAAACGAATTTCTTCTATTTCTTGTCTATTAGCATACTCATTCAATAAATTTTGTACTTCTTTTTGTGCATTGACCGAGTTGTCTTCGTCATAGACTTTTTCTATATTAATTTCTATTTGTTTCGCGTATTGCGAGATATTATTTTTAAATGTTTGTGTTAATTCTTTTTCTAGACTATTGGTAAAGTATAAACCGATAATCTGCATACCGATTACGATTAACAATACATAGACAATAACAAGTTTCGTGTGTAGAGATTGAAAATGTTTAAGCCACTTCATTTAATATTGTCCCCTAATCATGTTGTTGGAGGAAGTATCCAACACCACGGCGTGTCACTATATATTCTGGATGTGATGGATCGTCTTCAATTTTTTCACGTAAGCGACGAATCGTTACGTCTACTGTACGTACATCACCAAAATAGTCATAGCCCCAAACAGTTTGTAATAAATGTTCACGTGTCATAACTTGACCCATGTGTTTAGATAAATAATGGAACAGTTCGAATTCACGGTGTGTTAATTCAATATCTGTACCACGTTTTTTAATAGAATATGCATCTGGATAGATAACAATATCTTTTATTGTAATTTCATTAGATGCATCGTTCACTTCTTGTGCTGGTTGTGAATAATGACGACGTAAGTTTGCTTTGACACGCGCAATTAATTCACGCGTGCTAAATGGCTTCGTCACATAGTCATCGGCACCAAGTTCAAGACCCAACACTTTATCGATTTCTGAGTCTTTTGCGGTTAGCATAATAATTGGCATTTCATATTTTTTGCGTACTTCACGGCACACTTCCATGCCATCGCGACCAGGTAACATAATGTCTAATAAGACAATGTCTGGTTCTTCATCATATATTAAATCTACTGCGTCATTGCCATCATATGCACAGAATACTTCATAACCTTCTTTTTTTAAGTTGAACTCTAAAATATCAGCAATTGGTTTTTCGTCATCTACTACCACAACTTTTCTAGCCATATTTATAAACCTCATTTCTAAATTGTAGTACGTTTACATATTTTTCTACGCATTTCTCTATAATATAATTTACCATTTATAGCGTGCTAATTCTATTTTTCTAAACAAAAAAATAAATTGGTATATTGTAAAATTATAACATTTTTTACTATTAATAGGTTAATAATAGATATATTAAGCCTACACAACATGATATCACTGTGCGACTATATTGCCCATAGTCTATAAAAAAGTGATACATATCTCAGCAAGGTTCATGTTATTTTGACTAAGATTATTTTGAGATACCTTTGTCATATTTTGAACATGAGTCATCTATACTGGAAATGTATCACGTTTACAACGATACTTTTATGAACTGAGCTAATTTGCACTAACATGAATTATTTTAAAGTCTACATTTTAAATTGACCATTCACCTAGCATCAGTTCGTTATGCACACGAAGGCGCTCACTTTAAAATTCATGCATCCATAACTACTACCTTCAATTGAATTGAGTTTGAAATATGTAGCTTAGAAAATTGCACAAAAAAATGCCCATCCTATTGGATGGGCAATACGGTCTCGACGGGAATCGAACCCGCGATCTCCTGCGTGACAGGCAGGCGTGTTAACCGCTACACTACGAGACCTAAAAATGGTGACTCCTACGGGACTCGAACCCGTGTTACCGCCGTGAAAGGGCGGTGTCTTAACCGCTTGACCAAGGAGCCTCTCTTAAGCACAAGATAAATTATATCAACTCTCATTATGGTTGACAAGCTATTTTTTAAATTTATTTAGTATAATTTTCTATCATTAATGTATAAAGTAAGAAAATAATGCTCAACGCTGACAAATCAGTATTTTATCTGCTTTATAACTTATTTTTGAGCATCAATACTCTGTGATTTGCTCTATAATTATCTACTTTTTCATTTTTATTTCAAAACTCAAATAATAAATACAAAATCTTTTTTGTTTTAAATTTATTTTGCTAAAATTATAATTAGTATAAATAAGGAGGCACAATATTGGCAAAAATATTATTTGTAAATCCAGGTTCTGCTGGACATGTAAACCCAACAATTGCAGTTGTTAAAGAACTAGTCAATCGTGGCGAAGAAGTTGTTTACTACGCGAGCGATATATATAAAGATAAATTGAAAGATACTGGTGCTGAAATTAGAACGTTACCTACAGAAGCGATTATGACAGCTTTCACTGATCATGAAAATCATCATTTATTTAATGTGATCAATGGTTTATTAAAAACTGTAGATATCATTGTGCCACAAATTTTAAGAGAAACTGAAAATGAGCATTTTGATTATATGATTCATGATTCTATGTTTAGTTGCGGTTATATATTAGCGCAAAAATTAAATTTACCATCGATTTCATCAGTATCTTCATTTGCCCATACAAAAACATCTTTTGAAACATTCATTAATCATTTAACTTCGACTGTGAGCAAACAAGAAATTCAACATGCTGATGAAACATTTAACACTTTGAAAGCCCATGTTGAATCAACATATGATGTAACCATTCCTTCCCGTTTTGAAGTCATGAATAACCCGGGAAATATTAATATCGCTTATGTAATGAAAGGATTCCAAGTCGGTTATGACGCCTTTGACCCTGAATATTACAAATTTGTTGGTCCTTCCATACTCGAACCTAAAGATTCTGGCTTTATGGATCACATTGATACCACACGACCAGTCGTTTATATTTCTCTTGGAACGGTATTCAATCAAAATATTGAATTTTTCAATCTTTGCTTTGAAGCATTTGCAGATATCGATGCTTCATTTGTTGTATCAATCGGTCATGATAATCAACTTGAAGATTTCAATGCGATACCATCTAATTTTACTGTTGAACATGTTGTGCCACAAACAGAATTATTGCAACATACGACACTATTTTTAACACATGCTGGTATGAATAGTACGAATGAAGCAATGTTGATGGAAGTACCTATGTTAGCTTTTCCACAAAGCGCGGATCAACCTGTTGTGGCTCGCCAAATCGAAAAACTACTTGTTGGTCGTCAGTTACAACTAGAAAATATAACGTCTCATGATTTAAAACAAATCGTCTTAAACATGCTAGATGAAATACCAAGCTATCAACGTAATATCAGAAAAGTTAAATCTATACAATCTAGTAATAAAACAGGTTATCAGCTAGCAGTCGATCACATTCTAAACTTTCGTAATCAATATGTAACACATTCAACGATATAAATAAAAACACCTTGTAACGATGTCCATCTCAGGCTACATCAACAAGGTGTTTCTTTCATATTAACATTTTATTATTTTACATTTATAAATCCGTTAACATAGGTTAACGACTTACCATAATGATTTTAATAAGTTTGTTTGATTACGGTCTGGTCCTACAGAGAAGATTGAAATTTGAACGTCACACAACTCAGAAATACGTTCTAAGTATCTACGTGCATTGTCTGGTAACTCATCTAATGAGCGACAACTTGTAACATCTTCAGTCCAACCTGGTAACGTTTCAAAAATCGGTTTACAACGCTGTAAGTCATTTAAGTTCGCTGGATATTCAGTAATTTCTTTACCGTCTAATTCATAAGCTGTACAAATCTTCACTTCTTTTAGACCTGTTAAGACATCGATAGAGTTGATTGATAAATCGGTAATACCACTCGCACGACGAGAGTGACGTAATACAACTGAATCGAACCAACCTACACGACGTGGACGGCCTGTAGTTGTACCGTATTCACGGCCAACTTCACGGATGTGGTGTCCATCATCATCAAATAGTTCTGTTGGGAACGGGCCATCACCGACACGTGATGTATAAGCTTTACATACGCCAATAACTTTAGATACGTAAGTTGGACCAACGCCACCACCAACAGTTACGTTACCTGCAACTGGGTTACTTGACGTAACAAATGGATATGTTCCGTGGTCGATATCTAACATAACGCCTTGTGCACCTTCAAATAATACTTTTTCTTCAGCTACAAATGCATCATCCAATACTTTTGCAGTGTCCGTAACGAACTCTGCTAAACGTTGGCCTGCTGCGTAATAAGTTTCAAAGATTTCTTCAAATGAAGGACATGCTTTATCAAACATACCTTTAAAATATGCTGATTTGTATTCAATATTTTCTTTTAATAATTTTTCAAACGTTTCTTTGTCTAATAAATCTGCTACACGGATACCGATACGTTGTGCTTTATCTACATAAGCAGGACCGATACCTTTTTTCGTAGTACCAATTTTATTATCTCCACGGCGTTCTTCTTCATATTCATCTTGTTTTATGTGATAAGGTAAAATAACTTGAGCACGATTTGAAATACGTAAATTATCTGTAGAAATACCTCTTTCATTTAAACCGTCTAACTCTTTCAATAATGCGACTGGATCTATAACTACACCATTTCCAATAACTGCTAGTTTTTCTTTATAGAAAATACCAGATGGTACTAAGTGCAATTTATATGTTTCGCCACCAAATTTAATTGTATGACCTGCATTGTTACCACCTGAAAAACGTGCAATAACATCTGCTTGTTCTGCTAAAAAGTCTGTGATTTTACCTTTACCTTCGTCTCCCCATTGTGTCCCAACAACTACGATTGATGACATATGAGCACCTCCAAGTTTTTCTCAATTAACCATTAAGTATTCTACCAATACCACACTAATAATGCAAACAAAAATCGAACATTGATTTTTTACATTTTTTCAAATTTTGTTGAGTGTCCAAAAAAGCTATTGCACACCTTAAACATAGTGTCATCAAGGTTTTCAAACCGATATCCACTTTTTCGCAACACATACTTCATCAAAAACGAAAGAACTAAAAACAAACAAAAACCGTACAATTAATAAAAGTATTTAAAAATCGTACGGAAAAATAAATTTTATTCTTTTTTCTTAACCCATGTCTGCATGTGCATAATCAATATCTGTAAATTTGTTATACTGCTTCATAAAATGTAATTTAACAGTCCCTGTTGGGCCATTACGTTGCTTCGCTATTATAATTTCAATCTCACCATTATCATCATTTGTTTGTGGTTCAAAGCTCGTATCTCCATCATCATCGTCTTCATCTTCGCCACGATTATAGTAATCATCACGATATAAGAATGCGACGATGTCAGCATCTTGTTCGATTGATCCTGATTCACGAATATCACTCATCATTGGCCGTTTATCTTGACGTTGCTCTACGCCACGTGATAACTGACTTAATGCTATAACCGGACATTCCATTTCTCTGGCAATCGCCTTTAATGTACGAGAAATCTCGGATACTTCTTGTTGTCGGTTATCTGAGAATCTCGAACCACTACCTGAGATTAATTGCAGATAGTCAATGACTACCATGTCTAAACCGTGTTCTTGTTTTAAACGACGGCATTTTGAACGAATATCTGTAATTCTAATACCTGGTGTATCATCAATAAATATCTTTGTTCTAGATAATTTACCTACTGCTATGGTAAAGCGATTCCAGTCTTCTTCCGTCATCATACCCGTTCTCAAACGGTTAGAATCTACGTTGCCAGAGCTACAAATCATACGTGTTGCCAATTGGTCAGCACCCATTTCCAGTGAAAATATACCTACTGAGAAATGGTCTTCATGTGTAGCAACTTTTTGCGCAATATTAAGTGCGAAGGCAGTCTTACCTACTGACGGTCTGGCAGCCAGAATAATTAAATCGTTACGGTTAAAGCCCGCAGTCATCTGGTCTAAATCTCGATAACCAGTTGGAATACCAGGCGTTTGACCACTATTTTGATCAAGTAATTCTGCATTCTCATACACTTCTCCAAGCACATCTCTAATATCTTTGAATCCATCACTTTCACGTGTAGATGACAATTCTAATATTCGACGTTCTGCATCGTTCAATATTGTATCTAATTCTAATTCATCATTATAACCATCGTTAGCAATGCTATCAGCAGTTTGTATCAACTTACGTTTTGTTGCATGCTTAAATACGATATCTGTATAATATTGAATATTTCGAGTTGTCGGTACATTACTAGATAATTCTGCTAGATATTGTGGGCCACCCGCTTCATTTAGTCGTCCTTCATGTGACAGTTGATCCATAATTGTAACCACGTCAATATCTTTATTATCTTCGTTGAGGTTCATCATGGCTCTAAAGATGTGTTGATGCGCGCCTCTATAAAAGGACTCAGGAAGTAAGACTTCCTGAGTTCTGTTTATCAATTCCGGATCTATGATAATGGCACCTAAGACAGATTGTTCAGCCTCATTACTGTGGGGCATTTGATTTTGTTCATACATTCCATCCATTATGATTACACCTCATATCTCAATCCGTTTTTATTGTTCAACTGTGTGTACACGAATTGTACCTTCTACTTCTTTATCTAATTTAACTGGTACATTTGTGTAACCCAAGGCATGTATACCGTTTGGTAAATCCATTTTACGCTTGTCAATTTTAATATCGTGTTGTTGTTGTAGTGCTTGAGCGATTTGTTTAGTACTTACTGAACCAAATAATTTTCCCGCATCGCCTGTTTTAGCAGATACTTCAACTTCAATTTGACTCAATGTTTCTTTTAATTTTTTAGCATCTTCAATTTCTTGTTGGCGTTCCGCTTCTGCAGCTTCATTTTTCTTTTCAAGTTGTTTTAAATTACCTGGTGTAGCTTCTACTGCATAATTTTTCTTCAATAAGAAGTTGTTGGCATAGCCTACTGGTACATCCTTAACTTCGCCTTTTTTACCTTTACCTTTAACGTCTTGTGTGAATATTACTTTCATGAATTTTCACTCCTACTCATTTGTTCTGTTATAGCTTGTTGTAATTGTTCGATTGCTTCATCAACAGTGACATCTTTTAATTGTGTAGCTGCATTTGTTAAATGGCCACCGCCACCAAGTGCTTCCATTGTCAGCTGAACATTAACTGCACCGAGTGAGCGGGCAGACATACCGACTAAATTATCTTCTCTTCTAGCAACTACATACGAAGCTTCTACACCATCTAAACTTAACAGTTCATCCGCTGCTTGTGCAACTGTTACAGGATGATAGATTTTTTCGTTCGAACCATGTGCAATTGCGACACCGTTGTCTTGTAGTTTCACTGTTTGGATTAATTCAGTACGATTAATGTACGTATCTAAGTCATCTTTCAAGAAGTGCTGCGTTAATATTGTATCTGCACCATGTGCACGTAAATAACTTGCCGCATCAAATGTTCTTGAACCTGTACGCAATGTGAAATTACGTGTATCTACAATAATACCTGCAAACATAATTGTCGACTCTAAACGTGTTAATCGTTGTTCTGTTGGTTGATATTCTAGCAATTCAGTCACTAGTTCTGCAGTTGAACTTGCATATGGTTCCATATAAACCAATAGTGGACTAGAGATAAAGCTTTCACCACGTCTATGATGATCAATCACAACTTTACGATTAGCTTTGTTTAATATGTTTTCGTCAATAACCATTTCTGGTTTATGTGTATCTACAACTACTAAAGTTGTCTTAGACGTCATGACGTCCCATGCTTCGTCAGATGTAATAAAACGCTCTTTTAGTTCAGGCTTTTCATCGACTGCATTCATCACACGACGTAACGTCGGATCTATATCTGAATCATTCAACACAATGTAAGCATCCAAATTGTTCATCATAGCGAATCGTGAGACACCAATCGCTGCACCAATAGCATCTAAGTCAGGACGCGTATGTCCCATAATGATGACTTTGTCGCCTTCCATTAATATATCTTTTAGTGCGTGAGAAATCACACGTGCTCTAACACGTGTACGTTTCTCCATAGGGTCAGTCTTACCACCATAAAAACGCACATTTCCGTTCATATGCTTAATCGCAACTTGGTCGCCACCACGACCTAATGCTAAATCAAGTCCAGATTGAGATAATTCACCTAAATCGATTAAATTCTCTGAGCCTTCACCCACACCAATACTTAATGTCAATTGCGCACGGTAACCCACACTTTTTTCACGTAATTGACTCAGTATACTAAAATTAGATGCTTCAATTTCATTTAAAATACGTTGGTTTAAATAGGCAACAAATTGGTCTGAACTATAACGCTTGAAATAAATGTTATATTCAGTTGCCCATCTACTGATTACACGCGTGACCATAGAGTTAATCTCTGAACGTTGCGTATCATTCATATTTTGCGTGATCTCATCATAGTTATCTAAAAATAGTGTTGCAATAATTGGTTTAGATGCTTCATATAATTCTTGTGTATGTATTTCTTCTGTTATATCGAAGAAATACAATACATGTTCTTTTTCTGAATATCTCACGCGATAGTGATATTCATTTTCTTGAATTTCCACTTCTTGTGTTTTTTCTAACTGTTTTAATATATTAGGATATACCTCATTGACTGGATCAGAAATTACATTTCGATCTAGACGATCCGACATAAATTGGTTCATCCACTCTATGTTTTCGTTTTCATCTAAGATAATCATCCCAATAGGTAATCTTTTAATAGCAGTATTACTGCTTGCTGAGATTTTTCCACTCAGATTATCTACATAGTTATCCAATTTTTGTAAAGCTTGTCTTACCATTAGTACTGTCCCTACGATTATGATGAGTAATACAACAGTAGCTATACCTGCAATCAATTGATTAAAAATAAACCAAACGACGACAAGCGCTATTGCTGTGAGCACCATAATAATAAATGGTAAAATCAACGCTTTTTTAGTGGATTGACGGTTCATTTTTCCACCTCAAATCATTTTTTAATGATACGTTTTAAATTGATACATAAATCTACAAATCCCAGGAGACTCACAATATGTGTTAATGGCATTAAAATTGTCCCTATTACCATTAATATCACTGTAAGTGCTGGCGGCATTGATTTCGCTTTTCCGAAAAAGTGAATCACACTTAACCCCTGAATGTACATACATAATGATAACACAATTTCAAAGTTTAAGACGATCGTTTGAAACGCACTTGGTTGCGTTGAAAACATAACACAAATTAATACAATAATATACATCCATAAGACAGAACGCTTCATTTGCCAAGCATATAATGGTTTGAATATGGGTGTAGCGATTTTGAATTTACGCAAGATTGGAAAAGTGATAATTAAATTGATTAATATAAGTAGAAATACGCCAATGATTATATAACTTGGTAGTTGTACTGCTGATTGGCGGAAAGCCTCTTCAAACATTTGTTTATAATCTGCGTTGACTGAAGCGCTGGAAATTATTTGATACATCTGTTCTTTAATCGGTTTGATTAATGAAGCAGCACTCGATATTTTTTTTGATGCTTGTAACACCATAAATGCAATTAATGCAATAATACTAATAAAAGTCGTTGTTATATATAGTATACGTTCTTTTGATGTTCGTTCTTTTAATAATTGACCCACTACAAAACTTACTACGAACAAGAGGATCATGATACTTAACACGAATATATTACCTAATAACGTAGTTAGCACAACTGTAATGACTGCCGTTAAGCCAAAAGATTCTACAGATTTATGCCATAAAATAATACCTGGAATTGTTGCAAATAAACTCAACACGAGTCCAAGTATCGGTAATATATGTAAAGCTAAAGCAACTATAATTAACGTAATTACACTAAGTATAGTGGCTTTAGTATGTATTTTAGAAAACAAATTCGCCACTCCTATACAATTTTTGTCTATGTTTATTATTTTAACCTCTTTAAAACTTTTATACAATTATTGACAATCCTTTTTGTCAGAAGTTCAATATCGGGGCCAATATCTGAAAACGAACGCCTTTTTAAATTGCATTTCCGTCGTTGATTCCAACTTCAAATTTCATATTTTGCTCGCTATAAAAAAAGAAGACATCATAGGAAAACAGTTATTTTAACTTTCATAAAGGATAAAATAACTATCCCAGACGTCTTATCATACAAAATAAACTAAAATAAATCATATCGTTATTTTCTTTTGAACTTAGAAACTTTTAAAAAATGATATAAATTAGGTGCCCAATCATTAAAGTTCAATAAGAAACCATCATGTCCTACATTATCTGGCACAAAGCAATGCTTGTGATATTTAAATCGCGCACCTGTGGCATATACTAAATCGTCTGGATATAACAAATCATCCGTAAAGCCCATAGTCATAACCTTAGTATCCAGACGTCCAAACACTTCATCTACATCAGTACGATCTCTATCTATATCGTGGCTATCTAAGACGTCTAGCAGGCTTAAATAACTCAATGGATCAAAATGCTTTTTAAACTTGTTCCCCTGATGTTTCTGGTAGTTTACAACTTGATCAGGTGTAAATCGTCTATCATAACTTTTGGAGGAGCGATACGTTAAGAAACCAAGTTGCCTTGCTATGCTCATACCTTCACCATGATCTAATCGAATCGCCTGTCTCGCAATTTCATTAAATGCACGACTATATGAGGAAGTCTTATCAGTCGCAGCTAAAATTACTGCTTTATCTACTTCAAATTTATGATTATACAATAATTCCAGCGCTTGCATACCTCCTAAAGACCCACCGATTAAAATACTAATTCGATCAAACCCTAATGTTTGAATACCTAATTCGATTGCATTGACAATATCACGCAATGTTAAATGCTTAGGAAAATCAGCATCTGTAAATGGCGAACTGGAACCATACGGACTACCGATCACGTTAAATGTTAAAAATTGATAATCATGTATAGGCATGTATCCCCCATCTATAATCTCTCTCCACCAACCAGGATTGTCATCCGTACCATAGGTCAAATGATTACCAGTCAGTGCATGGCATACAAGCACAAGTGGCTGTCCTTCATATCCAACATGTTCATAACGTAATTTTAAATTTAAAATCGTTTCACCTGATTCAGTTGTAAATGGTCCCAATTCTAATGTATCAACCGTATAATTTGTCATCATTTACCTCCTACTTAGTAAAAAAACTTCTCACCTATTTATAATAAGTAAGAAGTTACAATACTTATTATTCGAGCGAATCGTTGGTATTAGCACCGTGCTTATTAAAGTCGGTTGCTGAAGCTTCATTGGGCCAAATCCCTCTGCTTCTCGAAATAAGATTTAATTTTAATTGTAAAAAGCTGTGCATAAATCAAATATCCATTTTAACAAGTATTTCATTAAAATTATCAAAATTTTCTAATTATTGCTATTTTAACGGATAATGGGAGTCACTTCAATAATATCTTTAAAATATCCATCTTAAAATTGCCATTATTAAAATACCACTGACAATCGTAATCGTTAAACTCCGTGTAATAATGGCAATGATTATTGTTGGAAGCATCGTCACTAAAAACGGCAAATTAACACTATAAACCATTGAGCCTTCATGTTGTTCTAGGACGCCGTCTACAATCAATGCAGTAAATAATGTGATGGGAATGAAAGAAAGCCACTTTACGACTGTCTCAGATAGTTTGATTTTTGTAATTAATATAAAAGGTATAATACGTGTCAACCACGTTACCACACCGCATAAAACAATAATTAATAACATATGTAAAGTCGTTGTCATTTATCGATCACCACCCCTAATCCCGCAGTAATTGTCGACGCTATGATGATTGCTACGTATGAAGGCATAAAGAAACTTAAAATAAGCATTAACAAAATTACACAAACAATTAATACTAAATATGTTTTAACTTGTGACTGCTTAATAGCATCGAATTGCGAAACAGCTAGGAATATAAACATTGCAGTAATAGCAAAATCTAACCCAAATGCATCGGGATTCGTTATGTACTTACCAAAAATAGCACCAACAACACTTGCAAATGTCCAAAATAAATATGCAGTGATATTTAATCCATGTAGCCAACGATCATTGATTTTTTCACCTTTTAGATGTGGTGTAATAGCGACACCAAATGTTTCATCTGTAATCAGAGAAGACATGGCTATACGATTCCAAAACCCATATCCTTTATAACTTGGTGCTAAGGTCATACTTAATAAAAACATCCTAGAATTCACAATAAATGTCGTTAAGACAATTGCAGAAATTGGAGTTCCAGCAATGACTAATGCACAAATAATGAATTGTGCTGCGCCTGCATAAATAAGTAAACATAATAAAATAATTTCAATTAAATTGAAACCTGAAGCCACTGCAACAATACCAAAGGAAAGACCAACACCAGCATAACCTAACAAAGTCGGTACACATTCTTTTACACCTTGCTTAAAAGTTAGATGTGTTGTCATCATGCCACCTCCCAAATATTTTATAAAAATAATAGAACTAGTTTAATACAAAGCAAAAGACATATTCAATATCTTTAGACTGAGGTATGTATGGCCTAAGACTTACCGGCGTCTAAAAACATTATTAAATTGGCATTTTATATTTCAGAATATTGTGTTATTATTTTAGACTCACCCCTTATCATTTGAATAAAATAAGTCATTTTACAAATTTAAAAAACTGAAAACTGAGATATTTAACACCTTCCCTCCCCTTTCTTTACTTTAAAAATATTAAGCCATTTAATAGATTAAAAGCCTTATAATTCATTATTCGTATAAAATGAGAGGTTGAGACATTCATTTATCTCAACCTCTACTTGCACTTCAGTATTAACTTGTAACCACTATTTTGAAAGTTTAATATTTAAACTATCTCAAATATCGCTGATGAATTCATTTAAACGAATTCTATTTTTCTTTAACTGGGTGTATCACTGTTTTACCACCCATATATGGTACTAATGCATCTGGAATAGTGACTGAACCATCTTCATTTTGATAGTTTTCTACGATTGCAGCAAATGTACGACCTACTGCTAAACCACTTCCATTCAATGTGTGCACTAATTCTGGTTTTGCTGCTTTCTCACGTTTAAAACGAATATTAGAACGACGTGCTTGGAAATCAGTAATATTTGAACAAGAGCTAATTTCTTTGTACTCATTATAGCTTGGTAACCATACTTCTAAGTCATACGTTTTGCTTGAGCCAAAGCCTATGTCACCTGTACATAAAATAACTCTACGATACGGTAAGCCTAACTCTTCTAAAATTGCTTCTGCATGTTCTGTCATTTCCTCTAACGCTTGCCAAGAATTTTCTGGTTTTTCAAAACGTACCATCTCTACTTTATCGAATTGATGTAATCGGATTAATCCTCTTGTATCTCTACCAGCTGAGCCCGCTTCACTACGATAACACGCTGATTGCGCAGTAAATTTAGCAGGTAAGACATCCGGACCAATAATTTCATTGCGATAATAATTTGTTAATGGTACTTCTGCTGTTGGAATTGTATATAATCCTTCTTTTTCAATTTTGAATAAATCTTCTTCAAATTTTGGTAATTGGCCAGTACCATACATTGAATCAGCATTTACTAATTGTGGTACCATCATTTCTGTGTAACCATGTTGCGTCGTATGTTTTGTAACCATATAATTCATTAATGCTCTTTCCAACTGTGCACCTTCGCCAGTTAAGAACACGAATCTTGCTCCTGCGACTTTTGCGCCTCGTTCAAAATTAGCCATTTGCAATGACTCTACTAGATCCCAATGTGCTTTTTCATCAAAATCAAATTTCCTTGGTGTGCCCCAACGCTTTAATTCGACATTATCTTCATCAGAATCGCCTTCAGGTACATCATCATGAATTGTATTTGGAATGCGAGATAATAAGTCTTCTAATTCTTTATCCACATCATTTAAATCATTGTCTAACAATTTGATGTCATCACCTAATTTTCTCATTTCTGCGATTACATCATCTGCATTTTCTTTATTGCGTTTTTTTTCAGCAATTTCACCGCTTACTTTGTTACGTTCAGCTTTCATTTCCTCAGCTTTACGAATTAATTCACGGCGTTTGTCATCAAGTGATAATACATCATCTACTACTTTTGTATCCATACCACGTTTTGCAACTTTGTCTTTTAAAAACTCTGGGTCATTACGAAATAGTTTAATGTCTAACATGTCACTTTCCATCCTTTCAATTTCTATTTTTTAAGAATAGAACACAAAAAAGACCACATCCCTGTACAAGGGACGTGGTCTTTACGCGTTGCCACCCTATTTAACAGTCAAAAGAGACTGCACTTTCACCAAAATAACGGTTAAACCCGATTGTTCTCATATAGTAGGTAGATTCACATTGACCCTGATTACTTGTTCTCACTAACCACAAGCTCTCTGAAACCAGA
The DNA here is from genome assembly GCF_016743055.1 of Staphylococcus sp. 11-B-312. Lineage (NCBI taxonomy): Bacteria > Bacillati > Bacillota > Bacilli > Caryophanales > Staphylococcaceae > Staphylococcus > Staphylococcus sp. 11-B-312. Next base: position 12,757 of record NZ_CP068241.1, on the reverse strand, counting down.
AGTGCAACACTACTTATCCTACGAACAATAGCTTTATTTACTTGATTTCAATATAGCAAATAACCTATTACTTTTCAAGGCCAAGAATATGCAATCGCTGAATGTTCATTAAAAATTCACTCAACTTAATTAGTATAAGCTTGATCTAATAAATACTGTGAAACAGCTTCTATATCTTTATGAAATTGGCGATCTTCAGTGATAGATGGTACAACTTTTCGTAAAGTTTGATATTTTTCATAAGTTTTAGGTGATAATTTTTCGACATCTTTATATTCTACCGCTTGAAGTGCGATAATTGCTTCTATTGCTAACACACGACGTGCATTTTCAATCATTTGGTAGCCATGGCGTGAAGCAATTGTCCCCATAGAAACATGGTCTTCTTGATTAGCTGATGATGGAATAGAATCCACACTAGCAGGGTGTGCGAGTGTTTTATTTTCCGAAACAAGACTTGCAGCTGCATATTGCATAATCATCGCGCCACTCTGTAAACCCGGTTGAGGGCTTAAAAATGCTGGCAAACCATTGTTTAATTGTGGATTTACTAATCTCTCTAGACGTCTTTCCGAAACATTAGCTAATTCACTTACCCCTAACTTTAAGAAATCTAATGCAAATGCAATCGGTTGGCCATGGAAATTCCCTCCAGAAATAACCAATGTTTCATCATCTTCATCAAATATTAATGGATTGTCGTTCGCCGCATTCATTTCAAATTCAAGTTTTTCTTTTACATAATTAAACACTTGGAAGCTTGCGCCGTGTATTTGTGGAATACAGCGTAATGTATAAGCATCTTGAACGCGAATTTCTCCTTGTGTCGTTGTTAATTTAGAACCTTCGAGCCAGTCTAACATGCGTGAAGCAACATCTATCTGTTCTGGAAAATTTCGAGCGTGATGCACTTTTTCATGATATGCATCCGTAATGCCATTTAAAGCTTGATGTGTTAATGCAGCAATCCACTCTGCTTGGTAACCAATATCTTCCGCTTCTATATAATTAATTACACCTTGTGCAGTCATAGCTTGCGTACCATTAATTAAAGCTAGACCTTCTTTAGCCTGTAAGCTCAAAGGTTCACGATTTAATAAATTTAAGACATACCGACTGTCTTCTTCTTCACCTTTATAATAGACATTACCTTCTCCAATCAACGCCAAAGCTAAATGTGAAAGTGGTGCTAAGTCACCCGATGCACCAAGAGATCCTTGTTGTGGAATAACTGGAATAATTCTGTTGTTAATAAAATATATGATTTGATCTACTAAATCGATTGTCACACCAGAATGACCTTTTAACAATGTGTTTAGACGTAAAACCATCATCACTAACGCGACATCTTGTGAAAAAGGTTTTCCGATACCACATGCATGTGAACGAATTAAATTGGCTTGTAATTGATTGTATTCTCCCTCATCAATACGTACATCACTGAATAAGCCAAATCCAGTCGTTATACCATAAATTGTTTCTTTATCATCTATAATCTTTTCTACTGTTACACGGCTCTGTTTTACACGTTCATAAGCATCCTCTGTTACTTTTACATCATCACTTTGATATAAAAAATCTTTAATTGCATTTATTGTTAAATTTTCACCATTAAGCTGTAATGTCATTTCCCCATCTCCTGACTTCTAATGATTTTCAATTAATTAGAGTATACGCTTCCATATTTTTAAGAACAATAGGTTCATCCATATCCGTAACATGGTATTAAATTAGTATTTTACTAAGATAAAGATGGCAAATTTATTATTTCTAAAAATAAACAAATTCTTAATGCTTTTACCTATTGACTAAAATGCAAACCAGGTATAATATTTTCTATTGTATTTAAAAATAAATTAAAAATAGCAACAGAGAAAAGCTTTCATAATACTTATAAACACACAATTTTTCTCAGAAAGCACAAAATTACAAATCAACAATATAATGATTAAATATACAAATTAAAAGTTGAAATAACTAATAGAATTAAAGGGGGTTTCAATGTTGGAAACAATTTCATCAGTAAGCATTCCAAAACGTAAAGATGAAACGCATAAAGGTGATTATGGCAAAATTCTTTTAATTGGAGGAAATGCGAATCTAGGTGGGGCAATCATGCTTGCTGCACGCGCTTGTGTCTATAGTGGTAGTGGCTTAATTACAGTAGCTACACACCCAACAAATCATGCAGCGCTACACTCACGTTGTCCTGAAGCAATGGTGATTGATATCAATGATACTAAAATGCTCACTAAAATGATTGAAAATACAGATTGTATCTTAATTGGTCCTGGATTAGGATGTGATTTCAAAGGAAATAATGCTATCACGTTCTTATTACAAAACATTCAACCACATCAAACGCTTATAGTGGATGGAGATGCTATTACTATATTTAGTAAATTAAAACCAGATATTCCAACTTGCAATGTTATTTTCACACCACATCAAAAAGAGTGGGAACGCTTAAGTGGGATCGCAATAGAAGAACAAACATATGAACGTAATCGCGAAGCTGCTGATAGAATTGGGGCAACAATTGTATTAAAAATGCATGGCACTGAAATCTATTTCAAAGATGAGGATTACAAACTGCCAATCGGCACGCCTGCGATGGCAACAGGTGGCATGGGGGATACACTTGCTGGTATGATTACAAGTTTTGTAGGTCAATTCGACGACACGAAAGAAGCGGTTACGAGTGCCACTTATACACATAGTTATATCGGTGAAGAACTATCAAACAAAATGTATGTAGTCCCACCTTCCCATTTAATTAGTGAAATTCCATATGCTATGAAAGCATTGGAAAGTTAAATCAACATCGGTGATAAAAATTTTTAAAACCAAAATAAAATGTATCTGAGACATAAAATGCTTAGACAAATGAAAAGGCAATTTCTATTGGGGTGATATGTTGTTGCACTACGTGATGTTTAAATGCATCGAATACATTTTCAGGGATTGTTTCAACGATTTCATTCACATATCGTGACATATCATTTGTGGGATACTGATCTTAAGTTTCTATTGGTAGTATATGTTGAGTCAAGTTATCATCTTTATATATGCCTCTCGTTAATTTAATAGTGCTGATTAAATTATACGTAAAGGCTTTTTGGAATAACAAAATATAAATTGTACCGATTTTGTAATGTGCTGACACCCGAGGGAATCTTGTGAGTGAGAGACTATAGGCTCGCACCATGCCCTAGGCAAGCATGTACAGTCAATCGTCAGACTTTAAATATAAAGAGGGTCAATCCATATTAAGGATTGACCCTCTTATATTTTGAGAATGGGGATTTATGTCCCAAACTCACTTGTGTATTTAAATGTTTTAATTTTGAATACAGCTATTGGTTTACTGCTAAAAATTGAGATTATTCGTCGTCTTCGTTTTCAGTTTCTTCATTATCACTATTATCAATATCTTCATTGATACGGTCCATAAAGTCTTTTCTCACTTCTTGACGACCATCTTCATCTGAATCTTCTTCAACTTCGGTATGCACAATGCCTTCTGATAGTTCATCTGATACTACAGATTCTGATTGTTGATTGTCACTTGTAGCGCCTTCAATTTGTTCATTATCTGCTTCTTGTAGTTCAATTTCTTCAGCTTCTTTTTCTTCTTCATCTACTTTAGCAACAGTAGAAACAAATTGATCATCGTTTAATTTAATCAATCTCACACCTTGAGCTGCACGTCCATTTTGTGAAATATCTTCAACGCCTATGCGGATAATTACACCGGCATTTGTAACAATCATCAAGTCTTCTTTACCTTCAACGGATGTGATACATACCACTTGACCGTTACGTTCTGTAATCGTAGCAGTCTTAATACCTTTACCACCACGGTTAGATAAACGATATTCGCTAACTGGCGTACGCTTACCGTAACCATTTTCAGTCACAACTAGAATTTCATCATCTGTTTCTGCTTTAGTAACATCTAATCCGACGACTTTGTCGCCTTCTCTTAATGTAATACCTTTAACACCGGCAGCTGTACGACCTAAAGGACGTAATGCCGACTCATTAAAGCGGATTAAAGAACCGTGAGCTGTACCGATTAATATATCATCTTCACCATCTGTTAAACGCACAGCTATCAATTCGTCATCTTCTTTGAAACCAATCGCAATCTTACCATTTTTGTTAATATGTGAGAAGTTACGTAATGCTGAACGTTTAACGATACCATTTAACGTTGCAAATACTAAGTAATCTTCTTCGCTTTCTAAATCTTTGACGGCGATCATTGTACTAATTGTTTCATCATTATCTAGTTCAATCGCATTGACTACTGGTATACCTTTAGACTGACGGGAGAGTTCCGGCACTTCATATCCTTTAAGTTTATACACTCTACCTTTATTCGTGAAGAATAAGACATGATCATGCGTACTCAACGTAACAAGTTGACTTACAAAATCTTCTTCTAAGGTCTGCATACCTTGTACACCACGACCACCACGATGTTGCGCTCTATATGTTGAAACGGGTAGGCGTTTAATATAGTTATTGTGACTTAATGTAATGACGATTTGTTCTTCTGGTATTAGGTCTTCGTCTTCAATGTGGTCGAGACCGCCCATTTGAATTTCTGTTTTACGTTCGTCTCCATAGCGTTCACGAACATCAATTAACTCATCACGAACAAGTTGTAATAGTTTTTCTTCGTCTGCAAGAATCGCTTTTAATTCTTCTATATATGCAATTAATTCATTATATTCAGATTCAATTTTATCTCTTTCTAATCCTGTTAAACGTCTTAATCGCATATCAAGGATGGCTTGCGCTTGTCGTTCAGTAAGTTTAAATTGTTCTTGCAAGCTTGCCATTGCAACTTTATCTGTTTCAGATTCACGAATCACACGAATAATTTCATCAATGTGGTCTAATGCGATTCTTAATCCTTCTAAAATATGTGCACGGTCTTGTGCCTTTTTCAAGTTGTATTCCGTTCTTCTTCTTACGACTATCTTTTGATGTTCAAGATATTCAACTAATGCTTCTTTGAGGTTAATCAATCTCGGTCTACCATCAACTAAAGCAATCATATTAACACCAAATGATGTTTGTAATGGTGTTTGTTTATATAAGTTATTTAATACAACACTAGCGTTGGCATCTTTACGTATATCAATCACAACACGTACACCAGTACGTAAACTTGTTTCGTCACGTAAATCTGTAATGCCGTCAATTTTTTTATCACGTGCCAATTCGGCAATTTTTTCAATCATGCGTGCTTTATTTACTTGGTACGGAACCTCAGTAACAACAATACGTTGACGACCGCCGCCACGTTCTTCAATTTCAGCTCTTGCTCTCATTTGAACTGAACCGCGTCCAGTTTCAAATGCACGGCGTATGCCACTTCTACCAAGAATAATCCCTGCTGTAGGGAAGTCTGGCCCTTGGACATCTTCCATTAATTCTGAAATCGTAATGTCTGGATTATGACTTAAACTTAATACACCATTAATCACTTCAGTCAAGTTATGTGGCGGTATATTAGTAGCCATACCTACTGCGATACCTGATGCACCATTTACGAGTAAATTTGGAAATCTTGATGGTAAGACTGCCGGCTCTCTTTCATTGCCGTCATAGTTATCAACAAAATCAATCGTATCTTTGTTAATATCTCTCAACATTTCGAGTGTGATTTTAGACATACGCGCTTCTGTATAACGCATCGCCGCTGCTCCATCACCATCCATAGAACCAAAGTTACCTTGGCCATCAATTAAAGGATATCGATAGCTGAAGTCCTGCGCCATTCTAACCATAGCTTCGTAAATCGAGGAGTCACCGTGAGGGTGATATTTACCCATAACGTCCCCAACAATACGCGCAGATTTCTTATATGATTTATCAGGTGTCATGCCTTGTTCGTGTAAGCCGTATAATATACGTCGATGTACTGGTTTTAAACCATCTCTAACATCTGGTAGCGCACGTGAAACGATAACGCTCATCGCATAATCTAGGAACGATTCACGCATCTCATTCGTTATATTTCGTTCATTTATTCTTGATTCAGGTAATTCAGCCATCAAGATATCCTCCTTCAAAAATTCAGTTCATTGTCTTAGAAATCTAAGTTTGCATAGACTGCATTATCTTCAATAAACTGTCTACGGTTCTCAACAACATCGCCCATTAACATTTCAAAAACTTGGTCAGCTTCAATCGCATCCTCCAATGATACTTGTAACATAGCTCTGTTTTCAGGATTCATAGTAGTTTCCCATAATTGGTCAGCATTCATTTCACCAAGACCTTTGTAACGTGCAATAGACCATTTTGGACTTGGATCTAATTGAGCTTTAAGTTTTTCTAGTTCACGTTCGTTAAACACATAGTATTTCTGTTTACCTTGTGTCAACTTGAATAATGGTGGCTGTGCAATATAAACATAGCCCGCTTCAATTAACGGTCTCATAAAACGATAGAAGAATGTTAATAATAATGTTCTAATATGTGCACCATCAACATCGGCATCTGTCATAAGGATAATCTTGTGATAGCGTGCCTTACTTAAATCAAATTCTCCACCAATACCAGTACCAAAAGCAGTAATCATAGAACGTATTTCATTATTATTTAAAATTCTATCTAAACGTGCTTTTTCAACGTTCAATATCTTACCACGTAAAGGTAAGATGGCTTGCGTTTCTGAGTCACGTCCAGATTTTGTAGACCCCCCGGCAGAGTCACCTTCGACGATGAAAATTTCACTACGAGAAGGGTCTTTACTAGAACAATCAGCCAGTTTTCCTGGTAAACTAGAAACTTCTAATGCGGATTTACGACGTGTCACTTCACGCGCTTTTTTAGCTGCAAGACGTGCTTGTGAAGCCATAATTCCTTTTTCTACGATTGTTCGACCTACTTGTGGATTTTCATATAAAAAGCGTTCAAATAACTCAGAGAATATACGATCAACAACTTGACGTACTTCGGAATTACCTAATTTCGTTTTAGTTTGTCCTTCGAATTGTGGATCACCATGTTTGATTGAAACAATAGCTGTTAAACCTTCACGTGTATCTTCACCTGAAAGTCTTTCTTTATCTTCCTTCATAATTTTACTGTTAAGACCATAGCTATTTAACACACGTGAGAGCGCTCGTTTAAAGCCTTCTTCATGAGTCCCACCTTCATAAGTGTGTATATTATTTGCGTATGTTAAAAGATTCGTAGCATAACCTTTATTGTATTGAAGCGCTATTTCAACTTCAATATCATCTTTGGATTGATGCACATAAATCGGTTCTTCATGAATAGGTTCTTTATTTTCATTTAACATTTCAACGTAAGATTTTATACCACCTTCATAGTGATACGTATCTTCACGAACCTCTTCTTCTCTTTCATCTCTTAAAGTAATTGAAATACCTTTATTTAAAAATGCTAGTTCTCTGATACGTTGTTGCAATACTTCATAATTGTATGTTGTTGTTTCAGTGAATATCTCAGGATCAGCTTTAAAACGAATCGCAGTACCAGTAGAACCAGTACTCTCATTGGTTTTACCAATGATTTTCAAATCAAACTGAGGGATACCTTTTTTGTATGCTTGGTGATATATATTTTCATCTTTATATACATATACTTCCAAATCTTCCGATAAAGCATTTACAACAGAAGACCCCACACCATGGAGACCACCAGAGACTTTATAACCGCCTCCACCGAATTTACCACCGGCATGTAGTACAGTTAGAATAACCTCAACGGCAGGACGTCCCATTTTCTCTTGTATACCAACAGGGATACCACGGCCGTTATCTGTTACTTTTATCCAATTATCTTCTTCAATAATAACTTCGATTTGGTCAGCATAACCAGCAAGTGCTTCGTCAATACTGTTATCAACAATTTCCCAAACTAAGTGATGCAGCCCTCTTTCTGAAGTTGAGCCTATATACATACCTGGTCTTTTACGAACCGCTTCTAGACCTTCTAATACCTGAATCTGACCAGCACCATAATCTTCCGTGTTGTTCACATCTGACAATGCTTCCACCTTCACTTTCCGTTACTTTATAATTTCGCCATTATTAATGCGATAAAGTTTAGCGTTTTTCATAATTTCATGATCAATGCCATCAACTGATGTTGTCGTCACAAATGTTTGTACTTTATGTTGAATTGTGCTCAATAAATGAGACTGACGTGAATCATCTAATTCACTTAACACATCATCTAGCAATAAAATGGGGTACTCGCCTACTTCAATATTCATCAGTTCAATTTCTGCAAGTTTGATTGATAACGCCGTCGTTCTTTGCTGTCCTTGCGAACCGTAAGTTTGAGCATCCATACCATTTACGTTGAAACCTAAATCATCTCTGTGAGGGCCAAACAAACAGACACCTCTATCTTTTTCACGCTCTTTGTTATCATCTAGTAAAGTTAAGACTTCCTCTAAGCGTTCCGTCTCACTTTTTTCTTCAGCATCTAATTTGATACTAGGAAGGTACTTTAATGACAGTGTTTCATTCTCATCCGTAATACCAGAATGAATAGGTTTGGCTAATGATTCTAGTTCTTTAATAAAATGTTCACGTCTTAATGTAACTTTGAGTGCATATGCTGCAAATTGTTGGTTTAAGACGTCAAGCATAGTGCTATCAGTCTTTTGACCATATTGCAATTGCTTCAAATAATTATTCTTTTGTTTTAAAATTCTTTGATATTGAGACAAATCGTTTAAGTAAACAGCTGAAATTTGTCCAAGTTCCATATCTATAAATCTACGTCTTATTTGAGGTGCCCCTTTGACAATGTTTAAATCTTCAGGTGCAAACAAGACAACGTTTAAGTGGCCTATATACTGTGTTAGCCTACTTTGTTCTAAGTGATTGATTTTAACCTGTTTACCCTTTTTAGTTATAAACATCGTTAAAGGCATTTCTCCATATCTATAACTGAGTTCACCCTCTATTTTAGCATAGTCTCGATCAAAACGTATGAGTTCTTTATCATTTGATGTTCTGTGACTTTTAGCTAATGCTAATGTATAAATAGATTCTAATAAATTAGTCTTCCCTTGCGCATTTTCACCAATCAATATATTGACTTCAGGGTGACAATTTAGGGTAATTGACTCATAGTTACGATAATTGTCTAGCTGGAGTGTCTTTAGTTTCATTCTTCACCTTGATGTATAATCAAAAATGAACCGACTTCTGGTATAACGATGTTATCTTGATGGTTTAATTTTTTACCACGACGTATTTCGCGCTCACCATTGATCATTACTTCAAAATCTTGCAGGAACCATTTCGCTTGACCACCAGATTCAATAATACCTTCTGTCTTTAGAAATTGCCCTAAAGTAATGTCTCCATCAACAATTACTTCTTCAACCAAATCAATCACTCCATTCCTTTTAAACTCATCTATATATTATACCTTTTTTCGAGAAAAATTTCATGCAAAATGCAGATGGAAAGCGTTTTCTTATGTATGATTTTTACTATTTTTGAAAATTATTTATAAAGGTACTTTTAACAATGTAATACTCATATATTATAACAAACTTTTATTCGTATTATTCTATTTCTTTTAAAAATATTCTAACTAAATAATTATTTATTAATGTTTTTAACTACGCAATACTTCATAAAAGTATTTTTATATAAAGCGAATGGCTAATATTGTGATTTTGAATTTTAAAGACTTTCTCAGCTTAATTATTAATTTTAGGTATCATAAGTCTAAAAAGTTTAAGTTGCTTATATTTAAGCTCTAAGTAGCTTGTACGTATCTTTGAATATTTATTATTAATATATCTTTATCAATATACACGTTTCATTTTATGAAATTACTTCTAAAAAAAAGAGTGAGACAATGATTTAAATGTGACAGAGTTTAAGACAAGATAAAATTCTGACCTTTTCTACTTAAGTTGTCTCACTATGCTTTAAATATCCATATTATAAAAACCCGAGACATCAATTTGTCTCAGGTTCTATCTCTTTAAACAAAAGTTTAATATGTTCTGATTGGTAAAATTAATTGTGTAACTGAATCATCATCTTTTGGTTTTAAAATAAATGGTTTCATCGTACCAAAGAACTCAACTTCCACTTCATCGTTATCGATTGCTTTTAGTGCATCCATCATATACTTAGAGTTGAATGAAATTTTTAAATTGCCACCATCAACGTTATCCGCTTTTACTTCTTCTTTTACAGTACCGATTTCTGGTGATGTAGAGGATAATTCAACTAATTCATTACCTGTACTTAATTTAATAACATTGTTTCCACCTTCACGTGCTAATAGAGAGGCACGATCAATAGCATGATAGAAATCTCCGTTATCGATGCCTATTTTAATTTCATAGTTTTCTGGGAATAAACGTGAAGTATCTGGATAGTGACCTTCTAAGAGACGTGATATAAAGTTTATATTTCCGACTTTAAATAGCACTTGGTTTGAAGCAAAGAAAATATCGATATCTTCTTCACTATCTGACATAATTTTATTTAATTCTGCTAAAGCTTTACCTGGAATAATGACATTTTTATTTTCAGATTCATCTTCTAAAGCTACTTTTCGCACAGCTAAGCGGTGTGAGTCAGTCGCTGTGCATATTAATTCATTATCCTGTATAAGCCAGTTAACACCAGTGAGTACTGGACGTGTTTCTGAGGTGGACACTGCGAAATTTGTTTGTGCTATCACGTTTTTAAGGACTTTTACAGATAATTGAATCGCATCATCACGTGAAACTTGTGGTAATAAAGGATATTGATCTGGATCTAAACCACTTAAATTAAATTCTGAATGTCCAGAAGTTATTAAAGTTTGGAATTGTTCATTTGTTGATAATTTAACTTCTTTTCCTGGTAGTTTTTTAATAATATCTACAAAGAAACGACCAGGGAGTACAACTGAACCAGTTTCTGCAACTTCAATAATATCTTCTCCATCTACTTGTTTAGGAATTGTAATTTCTATTGAGATTTCTGAATCTGAACCAGTAAGTATGACTTCATTGTTTTTAACTTCAATTTTTATACCCGTTAGTATCGGTAATGTAGTTCTTGGGGAGATTGCTTTTAATGTGTCATTTAATTGATTTATAAAATAATCTCTTCTAATTGTAAATTCCATTTTTAAACTCCTTCCAGTCGTTTATATAATAATTATATAGGTTTTAAACCCGTAGTAATAGTAGTAGGGCTTGTGGATTAGGGGATAACTCAAATTAATACAATCATGTCATTGTTTGACGACTGTGGATAACTTGTGCACAGTGTGTACTACTTTTGCACATTGTCCACAAAGTTAAAAAAATAAGTTATTTTGTTATACCTCTAAATTGATTCATTAATCTGTTATAGTACAGATTGTTTTATTGGTTTCTAATTTCTTTTTCAAGATTTTCGACTTCTTGTTTAAATGTCGGATCATTATTGATATCCTTCACAATTTTTTCATGTGCATGAATAACAGTAGTATGATCACGTCCACCAAACTCTTCCCCGATTTTAGGTAGTGAGAAGTCGGTTAATTCACGTGATAAATACATTGCAATCTGACGTGGATATGCAATTGATTTTGTACGCTTTTTGGCACTAAAGTCTTCTATTCTCACACTATAGTATTCTCCAACAACTTTTTGGATATCTTGTATAGTAATTTTTTTAGATTTAGGTGCTTGGATGATATCTTTTAGCGCAGCTGCTGTTAATTCAGTTGTGATCGGTTGTCCTTGTAATTTTGAAAAGGCTAATACGCGATTAAGTGCACCTTCAAGTTCACGTATATTAGATTGTATTTGATTAGCGATATACGTCAGGGCTTCAGTAGGAATATTTATATTTTCTTCACCAATTTTTTTCTGTAAAATTGCCATTCTTGTTTCGTAATCCGGTGGAGTAATGTCTACTATTAATCCCCATTCAAAGCGAGAACGTAATCTGTCTTCTAATTTAGCAATTTCTTTAGGTGGTCTATCACTAGAAATAACAATTTGCTTATTCGCTTGATGTAAATCATTAAATGTGTGGAAAAATTCTTCTTGAGTTTGCTCTTTGTTTTGAATAAATTGTATATCATCTATTAAGAGCACATCGATATTACGATATTTTTCTCTAAAACGTTCAGTTTTATTGTCTCGGATAGATTTAATGAATTCATTAGTAAATTTTTCACTAGATGTATAGATTACTTTGGCATCTGGATTATTATCTAATACATAATGGCCAATAGCATGCATTAGATGGGTTTTACCTAATCCCACACCACCATATATAAATAATGGGTTATATGCTTGGGCTGGTGCTTCAGCTACAGCTAAACTTGCAGCATGTGGGAATCTGTTTCCGGGGCCGATGACGAATGTTTCAAATGTATTATTGATATTGAATTGTTCATCCCCCATTTTTGCTACATCCACTGTATCAAGATCTATCTCTTTTTCATCAGTACTCTGATTAGCATCTTGCTTTTTTTCAGATTTTAAACTTTCTAATTCATCTTCAGAGTAAAATACTGGCGTAATTTTATGACCAATAGCTTCATATAATGCAGATTGTACGATTTCAACATAATGTGTCTTTAACCAATTAGCTACAAAGGGATCGTCAATGACTACAATAGCTTCATCATTTTGCAACGAATAAAGTTTTGTATCTTTCAAAAAAGTTTGATAGCTAGGATAGCTGACTTTTTCTTGAGCTAAAGTTAAAACGTTTTCCCAAATTTCTTGTTCTGACAT